>NZ_AULK01000001.1 GCF_000419445.1 Gryllotalpicola ginsengisoli DSM 22003
ACGAACCCCTTGGAGCGGGTGAACAAGGAGATCAAACGCCGCACCGACGTCGTCGGCGTCTTCCCCAACCCCGCCGCGCTGCTGCGCCTCGCCGGGGCCGTCTTGGTGGAGCAGCACGACGAATGGGACGCCGGCGACCGCCGCTACTTCAGCGAGCAGTCCATGAAACTCCTCACCGAAACGCCCGAGGAGGTGGCGATCCCCGAACTCAAAGCCGCATAATCAAACACAGCTGACCCGCACGGTGTCGAGAAACTCCACCACTCAACGGGACGCGACCCGGTGGAGGGCCGGAGCGGGCTTGGCCGGGCTCACAGGCGGGGGCTGTCGCGTCGAGTCGTCCCCCTTCGTGTCGGCGGTGCGGCGAGGAACTGATTGGCCTGCCGAGCGGCCTCGGCGAGGTGCCGGTGGTCGGGGTGCAGGTAGCCCTTGGTCGTCTCGACGGACTTGTGCCCGAGGATCTCTTGGAGGACGTGGAGCGGGACGCCCGCGTCTGCCATCCAGGTCGCCCCGGTGTGACGCAGGCCATGCCGGGTCAGGTTCTCGAGCCCGAGTCCTTTCACGAGATCGTCCCAGTGCGTCGCGTCCCGGATCGTCGCGGTGGTGAGGACGCCGCCGCGCGGCCCGCGCAGCAACGGCTGGTCGGGCTCTTTGCCCTCGGTGAGGCGTTCCAGGATGGGCTCAAGCGCGTCGAGGATCGGCACAGGCCGGCCCCGGCGCCCCTTGGTCTGCTTGACGACGAGCCCGCCCTTGCCGGGGTAGTGCTGCCGCTCGATCCAGACGATGCGGTTCCGCCAGTCCACGTCCCCGACGTTCAGCCCGGCGACCTCGGAGCCACGCGCTGCGAGGAGCGCGGCGAGCATGACGTGGTCCGAGTAGGACTGGTGCACCTTGGCGCAGGCGTCTGCCAGCTTGGTGAGCGTCGCGAGGTCAGGGATCGCGTACTGACGAAGCGAGCCGGTGGTCTGCGTGACCTGGTGGCCGAGCTTGCGGCGCGCTCGATGCTTGGCGGGATTGATGGAGATGAGGTCGTCGCGCACCGCCTCGTCGAGGACTCGCACGAGCGGGGCGATGGAGTTCTTGATTGTGGACGGCGAGTGCTGTGTCTCCCACTGGTCGATCGTGCGGTCGATCATGCCAGCCGTGAGCTTGGCGACCTGGATGTGTCCGAGCGCGGGAAGGACGCGTAGCCGCAGCCCGATGTCGTAGTTCTCGGCGGTGGAGGTCGGATCGAGAGCGCGCTTCCACCTGTCGCCGATGGATTCGGCATACACCGCGAGGGTCGCGGTGGTGTCGTTGCCGGTCTCGGTCGCCTTGCGCATCTGGTCGAAGAACTCCTCGACCTCCTCGGCAGTGCGCACATGGCTCACTCTCCCGACGCGCTTCTTGGTCGACGGGTCGGTCCAGCGCACGCGGGCGCGGAACCCGTCGACGCGACGTTCGACATCGGTGGTCAGCTTCACGCCGACTGGCGGCATCCGGTGATTGCGCGGATCAGCCACGAGCCGTCTCCTGCTTGCAGACCCACTCACGCACGGTGGCCGGGTTATAGCGGTAGACGCCGCCGACCTGAACGAATGGCGGCCCGACCTTCTCGCGACGCCATCGCGAGAGGGTGGCTTGGGACACGTTCAGGAACTCGGCGACATCACGCGGGCACCACAGGGGCTCGACAGGCCCGATGCCGCGTTCATTCGGCAGGCTGGTCGTCGTCATCGAACACCTCGCCGGTCTCGGGATCGACGCCGAGGCTCGCGTAGAAGGCGTCCTCGGCGGCCTGACGGCGCGCAACATCGGCTTCGACGAAGGCACGGAAGTCCTCGGCGCGATCCGGGATCACGATGTCCTCGACGGGGTCGGCGGGTTCTTCGCCCGGCCAAGCTGTCTGCCGGGTGGGCCGATCTCGGTCCAGGCGGGTTCCGCTGGCGGCGACCCAGTCGCGCAGACGCTGGCGGGTCTCTGCGAAGTCGCGGTGCCAGCCGGACGGCGCCGATCCGTTCTGCTCCGGGTCGTACGCGCACAGCCAGTGGAGGTGCAGCGCGGAGAGCTCCCAGACCAGCTCCGCATGACGGTGCCAGAAGGGTGGGATGACGCTGGCGGGCAGCCCGTAGGTGTGGCGCAGCCACGTCACCCACTTGTCGAGCTCGGCCCACTCGTCGCGTGCCTCGTCGGCGGTGAGCAGGTTCCAGTTCACCGGACGCGGTGGCTCCGCCACGAAGCCGACGTCGAGGCGCATCTGCTCCTCGCTCTCGTCGTCATCAAGGGGCGTCGGCTCCGGCTCTTCCAGCTCGGGAATCGCATGCATCTCGGTCATCTTGCTCCGTCACATGCCCAGCGCTGGCGCCGCCGGGGCGGCGGCCGAGCGACGCGGCTGCGGCTGTTGCGGCGCATCGAGCCGAGCCGACTGCGACGGAGCCTCCTGCTCGACGGAGCGCCGCGAGCGTGCGCGGGTGACCTCATAACTGGTGCGGGCGAGGTCGTGGCCGACCTTCTTGGCGACGAACTCCTCGCCCTGCACGGTCTCGCCGTCCCGCTCGTACTCGTACGGGTGCGTGTAGCCCTCGGCGACGAAGCTGTCGCCCTTGGCGAGCCTGTCGTGGGCGCGCTCGGCGGTCTTCTTGAACGCCACGAGGTCGTGGAAGGTCGTCTCGGTCTGCGTGAACGACCCGTCCTGCTCCTTGCGGTAGTGTTCCTGTCCGATCTTGACGTACAGGCGCGCGTCGCCGCGCTCGGTGTATGTGAGCTGCGGGTCGGAGGCGATGAACCCCGAGAGGGATTCCTGCGTGTGGAGAGCCATCGGACTGTCCTCATTTCTGACATCGACGGGCAGCCCCACGGCCGGAGCCACCCTTGTGTCAGGCAGGTGCGCCCGGCTCCTCCAGCAGACGACGTTGCAGCAGCGCCTCGATGCCGGCCCGATCGGCGCGCAGTGCCTTCGCGTCGGGCCGGTCGGTCCAGGTCCGCAGCCTCGTGACAATGGGCGGCGCGGAGCGCAGCAGCACGAGCGCGGTCCCGAACGGCAACGTCCTGATCGTGTCGGGCGGCATGATCGGCACGCGCCGGATGGAGCGTTGCGCGGAGCGGGAGCCGTGGTCTCCGACCGTGGTGGAGTCGGTCACCTCGTCACGTTCCCCGATGAGCGTGGTCAGATCGTGCAAGTCCTTCGAGTTCGATGCGCCGCCGAGGATGATCTTGACGATTGAGGCGTCCCAGATCGCGCCGGCGGCGTTCTCCGACCACTTCTCCCGCGCCTGAGCGAGCGACTGCAACACCGGCATCGTCGTGATCCCCGTGCCACCACCTTCGGCCATGAGCGTCGGCAGAGACGGCAAGGGCGCGAGGTTGCCGACCTCATCGAGTGCGAGCAGCAAGGGCGGGTCGAGGCGCGCTCCGGCGCTGCGGGCGGCGATGCGGCGGGCGGCTTCCACGACGTCCTCCACGAACGCCGCCACCAGCGCCGCGCTGTTATTGGCGCCGGCGCCGGTCGCCAGCAGGTAGAGCGTGCCCTTGGCGCGCAGGAACGCTTCGGGGTCGAAGTCCTCACCTTCTCGCGGCGACACGGCGTCGAGTACGCGCGGGTCTGCGAGGGCGGCCAGGGCGAGGGAGACGCCTTGCCAGATCGAGTCGCGGGTTCTCGGGTCGGAGTCGATCATCGCCTGCAACGACTCGGCCCACCCCGTCGCAGCCAGCGGATTCGCCGTCAGGATCGCCACCGCATCTGCGGCGGCAGACGGGTCAAGTGTCCACCGGAACAGCTCACCCGGCGGGCGACGGTCGAGAGCGGCGGCGTGAAGCAGGGCTTGGAGCGCGGTGCGGGTCTTGCCCTCCCAGAACCCGCCGCCTTCGACGCCGCCTGCGGACAGGCCGGTGCCGGCGGCGAGCCCGGTGGCGCGGATCATCGCAGTCAACGGGTCCTCGCACCCGCGGATGGGCGACCACCGCATGCCTGCGGGGACGCCTTCGGCGAGGTGCTGCGGGTCGAACACGGCGACCGGGCCGATGTGCTCGCGGGCGCGGAGCGTCGCGGTGAGGTTGTCAGGCCGCGTGCTCGTCGTCACGACCGCGCCGGGAGCGTCGAGGATGGCGTTGATGACGATGTGCGCACCCTTCCCGGAGCGCGGCGGGCCGATCAGCAGGATGGAGTCTTCGACGGACGCCCACACGTTCTTGCCGCGCGAGGTGCCGATCCGATAACCGACGTCCTCAGGGCTTGGCTTGTCGAGCGATGGCCGCAGATGCCCAGCCCGGCGCAGCAGCGCGGGTTCGGATGCAGCCCGTGTTACCTCGGAGCGGGTGGCGATCCCGGGGATGCGGTAGGGGTCGTTCTTAACCTGGCGGCCGTGCTCGCGGAAGAACCGCCACGTCCACCACACTGCGCCAGCGGCAGCGAGACGATGCCGCCGCCCGATTTGACGGCGTCCGTCAGCTGCGCCTCGAGCTCGCCGAGGTCGGCGTCGCCGCGAAGCGGGAAACTGTGCCTGCCAAGGGTCAGTGTCAGCGCGTGCATGGCCTCCTCCTCGGCCCGGCGGTCGCCGGCCCCGCAAGCTCGGTACCCAAGCCCGGGGGAGCAGTCACCGGCGACGGGAAAGTTCGTGGCTCCGCGACCGGCTCAGGCGGGGCTCAGGGGGCGACGGGGGCACCGGCGGCGCGCAGGTACTCCTCGGCCTCCTGCTCGTTCATGAGCACCATTCCGCGCACCCCGTGCGACGACCGCTCGAGGGCGTCCAGCCAGCGCCGGTTCAGCTCCGGCGCTTTCGAGCCCGAGAAGCGGAACTCGAGGGGCACCCCGGGAGCAAGCCAGATGCTCACGCGGCCGGAGCCCCGGTCGTTCGGGATCGTCCAGTTGAGGAGGAAGCACTCCTGTCGACGTAACTTGGCGCTGATCGCGATCTTCACGTGCGCGAGCACGCGGTCATCGATCTCATAGGCGACGGATGCGGCGTAAACGAGAGTTCCCATGTCTGCTTTCTTCGGCGGTTCGGGCCGATCGTCACACGCCGCGCGGCCTGGGAGGAAAACGCGCGCGGCCGTCGGCGCGCTCCGGCGTTTCTCGCTGCGTTTTCTGTACAGGGCACGCGCGAACCGTCCCGTCGCCCGCGGCGAGGCGGCTCCGGTGCCGGTCCACAATGGAGGGCGATGGCGACCCGGCTCCTGCTCCTGTCCGATACGCACGTGCCCGCGCGGGCGAAACGGCTGCCCGACGAGGTGTGGCGTGCCGTGGACGACGCCGACCTCGTGGTGCATGCGGGCGACTGGGTCGACCTCGCGACGCTCGACGCCCTGCAGCAGCGCGCCGCCCGGCTGATCGGCGTCTGGGGTAACAACGACGGATCCGAGCTGCGCGCCCGGCTGCCCCGGATCGCCCGCGCCCGGGTCGAGGAGGTCGCGCTCGCGGTCACCCACGAGACCGGCGCCGCGGCCGGCCGCGAACGACGGATGGACGCGCTTTTCGCCGGCGACCGGCCCGACCTGCTCGTGTTCGGGCACAGCCACATCCCGTGGGACAGCACCACCCCCGGTGGCATCCGTCTGCTCAACCCCGGCTCGCCCACCGACCGCCGCAGGCAGCCCGAGTGCACCCTGATGACGGCCGTGATCGACGGCCCGGCGGTGCGCGAGGTGACGCTGCGGCCGGTGCGCCGAGCAGCCTGACCGGCCCGCCCCGGCGCGATCGCGCCCGCCGCGCGATGTCCGAAATGCGCAGCCGAATGCGACACGCCGATCACGCCTCCGCGGGGCGGGCACGTAGCCGGCAGCGCCGCCCCGCCGGCGCGGGAGAGGAACGACCATGTATTTCCACAAGCAAGAGCTGCAGCACGCGGCCAAACCGGAGAAGCCCGACGCCGTGTATGCGCGCAAGCTGCAGGAGGTGCTCGGCGGCCAGTACGGCGAGATCAGCGTCGCCCTGCAGTACCAGTTCCAAGCCTGGAACATGCACATGCCCGGCAAGTACCGGGACCTCGTCTTCGGAATCGGCGCCGAGGAGCTCGGACACGTCGAGATGCTCGCCACGATGATCGCGCAACTGCTCGAGAAGGCGCCGCTCGGGATCACGGAGGACGCCGTGCAGGACGACCCCACCGTCGCCGCGGTCGTGGGCGGAACCGACATCCAGCAGGCCATCGTCGCCGGCGCCGGGGCCCGGCCCGTCGACGGCATGGGCAACCCGTGGATGGGCTCGTACATCACGGCCAGCGGCAACCTGCTCGCCGACTTCACGGCGAACGCGAACGCCGAGATGCAGGGCCGGCTGCAGGCGGCGCGGCTGTACCACATGACCGACGACCCCGGCGTGCGCGACCTGCTCGGCTTCCTCATCGCCCGCGACACCATGCACCAGAACCAGTGGATCGCGGCCGCGGCCGAACTGCGCGAGACCGGGGTCGAGGACCTGCCGGTGCCCAGCAAGTTCCCGCAGTCGAAGGAGGACGGCGCCGTGGCCTACGAGTACATCAACTTCTCGAACGGCACCCAGGCCGGCGACGGGCCGTGGGCCGGCGGGCCGACGCCGGACGGCAAGGGCGAGTTCTCCTACCGGGACGAGCCGGAGCAGGGGGTGCCCATGCCGCCGCCCACGCACCCCGACACGCGCTTCTACGGCACCACCGAGCTGCCGAACGCCGTCGAGGAGGCGGCCGCGGGAGCGCAGGACGCGCTGAACAAGGAGTGAGACGCGCGGCACGCCCGCGCGGCGGTGCATCCGCGTCGCGGGCGGCGCGCGTTTCGGCGGACTCACGCCTGCAGGCCATGAACTTGTAACACGGATGCCCGGTCCGGATGCGCACGGCCGGGGTTAGCCTGACGCAATGACAGCCCCGACCACCCCGGCACCCACCATCCGTACCGTCGGCGAGCTGCGCGAGTCCGGCCACGTGCACAAGCCCTTGCGGGCCGAGATCCGCGACAACCTGCTGGCAAGACTCCGTGCGGGCGAGGACCCCTGGCCCGGTCTGCACGGCTTCGAGAGCACCGTCATCCCGCAGCTGGAGCGCGCCCTGATCGCGGGGCACGACGTCGTGCTGCTCGGCGAGCGCGGGCAGGGCAAGACCCGCCTGCTGCGCACCATCGGCGGACTGCTGGACGAGTGGACGCCCGTCATCGACGGGTCCGAGCTCGGCGAGCATCCGTTCGACCCGATCACCCACGCCTCCAGGCGCCGCGCGCTCGAGCTCGGCGACCGCCTGCCCGTCGTGTGGCGGCACCGCAGCGAGCGCTACGTGGAGAAGCTCGCCACCCCCGACACGAGCGTGGCCGACCTGATCGGCGACGTCGACCCGATGAAGGTCGCCGAGGGGCGCTCGCTGGGCGACCCGGAGACCATCCACTTCGGGCTGATCCCGCGCTCGCACCGCGGCATCGTCGCCATCAACGAGCTGCCCGACCTCGCCGAGCGGATCCAGGTCGCGATGCTCAACGTGATGGAGGAGCGCGACATCCAGATCCGCGGCTACGTGCTGCGGCTGCCGCTCGACGTGCTCGTCGTCGCGAGCGCGAACCCCGAGGACTACACGAACCGCGGCCGCATCATCACGCCGCTGAAGGACCGCTTCGGCGCCGAGATCCGCACCCACTACCCGACCCGGCTCGAGGCCGAGGTCGCCGTCATCAAGCAGGAGGCCGAGCTGGTCGCGGAGGTGCCCGACCACCTGCTCGAGATCCTCGCCCGGTTCACCCGCAACCTGCGCGAGTCGTCGTCCGTCGACCAGCGCAGCGGCGTCAGCGCTCGCTTCGCGATCGCCGGCGCCGAGACGGTCGCGGCGGCGGCCCTGCACCGCGCGGCCGCCCAGGGCGAGAGCGAGCCGGTGGCCCGCGTCGTCGACCTCGAGACCGCCGTCGACGTGCTCGGCGGCAAGATCGAATTCGAGACGGGGGAGGAGGGGCGCGAGTCCGACATCCTCACCCACCTGCTGCGCACCGCCACCGCCGACACCGTGCGCGAGCACTTCCGCGGCATCGACTTCGGGCCGCTCGTCGAGGCGATCGAGAACGGCGCCATGGTCGCCACCGGCGAGAAGGTGACCGCCCGCGACTTCCTCGCCGGGCTGCCCGTGCTCGGCGAATCCGAGCTGTACGAGGAGGTCGCCGGGGCTCTCGGCGCCGTGAGCGACGGCGAGCGGGCCGCCGCGATCGAGCTCGGCCTGGAGGGGCTGTACCTGGCCCGCAAGGTCGGCAAGGACACCGACGGCAACGAGACGATCTATGGCTGAGCACGCCCCCGGCCGCGCCACCCGGTTCCGCCGCTACGACGGCGGCGACCCGCTGGCGCCGCCCGTCGACGTCGCCGAGGCGCTCGACGCCATCGGCGAGGACGTGATGGCCGGCTACTCGCCCGAGCGGGCGATGCGCGAGTTCCTGCGACGCGGCGGCCGAGACCAGGTCGGTCTCGACGAGCTGGGCCGCCGCGTCGCAGAGCGGCGCCGCGAGCTGCTGCAGCGGCACAACCTCGACGGCACCCTGCAGCAGATCAAGGAGCTGCTCGACCGCGCCGTGCTCGAAGAGCGCAAGCAGCTCGCCCGCGACGTGCAGCTGGACGACGACGAGCGCGCCTTCGCCGAGATGCGCCTCGAGAACCTGCCGCCGTCGCCGTCGGCCGCCGTGAACGAGCTCTCCGACTACACGTGGCAGTCGTCGCAGGCGCGCCAGGACTACGAGAAGATCAAGGACCTGCTCGGCCGCGAGCTGCTCGACCAGCGCTTCGCCGGAATGAAGCAGGCGCTGGAGAACGTCGGCGACGAGGAGCGCGAGGCCGTGCAGGACATGCTGCGCGACCTCAACCGGCTGCTCGACAAACACCGCCGCGGCGTCGACACCCCGCAGGACTTCGCCGACTTCATGGCCGAGCACGGCCAGTTCTTCCCCGAGAACCCGCAGAACGTCGACGAGCTCATCGACGCGCTCGCGCAGCGCTCGGCCGCGGCGCAACGGATGCTCAACTCGATGACCCCCGAGCAGCGGGAGGAGCTCATGCAGCTCTCCGCGCAGGCCTTCGGCTCTCCGGAACTGGCGCAGACCCTCGCCGAGCTCGACGCCAACCTGCAGGCGCTGCGCCCCGGCGAGGACTGGTGGGGCTCGGAGGACTTCGGCGGCGACGAGTCGCTCGGCCTCGGCGAGGCCACCGGCATGCTGCAGGACCTCGCCGACCTCGACGAGCTGGCCGAGCAGCTGTCCCAGTCCTACGAGGGCGCCCGCATGGACGACCTCGACCTCGACAAGCTCGCCCGGCAGCTCGGCGACCAGGCCGCCGTCGACGCCCGCGCCCTGAAGGAGCTGGAGAAGGCGCTCAGCCGCTCCGGCACCCTGCGCCGCGACGCGGCCGGCCAGCTCAAGCTCACCCCCAAGGCGATGCGGCAGCTCGGCAAGACCCTGCTGCGCGACATCGCCGAGCGCATGTCGGCCCGGCAGGGCGAGCGGGAGCTGCGCCAGGCGGGCGCCGCCGGCGACCTCTCCGGGGCGACGCGGGCGTGGCAGTTCGGCGACACCGAGCCGTGGGACATCCCCCGCACCATGCTCAACGGCGTGCTGCGGCGCGCCGGCGGTGAGGCGGGCCGGCTCATCAACATCGACGACATCGAGGTGTCCGAGACCGAGACGCGCACCCAGGCGGCCGTCGCGCTGCTGGTGGACACGTCGTTCTCGATGGCGATGGACGGCCGTTGGGTTCCCATGAAGCGCACCGCGCTGGCGCTGCACACCCTGATCCAGTCGAAGTTCCGCGACGACCACCTGCAGCTGATCGGCTTCGGCCGGCACGCCGAGGTGATGGACATCGAAGAGCTCACGGCGATGGACACCAGCTGGGCGAAGGGCACCAACCTGCACCACGCGCTGCTCTTGGCCAACCGGCACTTCCGCAAGCACCCCGACGCGCAGCCGGTGCTGCTCGTCGTCACCGACGGCGAGCCGACCGCGCACCTCGAGCCCGACGGCGAGGTGAGCTTCTACTACCCGCCGCATCCGATCACCATCGCCCACACCGTGCGGGAACTGGACAACACGCGGCGGCTGGGAGCGCAGATCACCTTCTTCCGGCTCGGCTCGAGCCCCGACCTCGCCCGGTTCATGGACCAGCTCGCCCGCCGCGTCGACGGCCGCGTCGTCGCCCCCGAGCTCGAAGACCTCGGCATCGCCGTCGTCGGCTCGTACCTCGGCGGCCGCGGCGGCGGCTCGGCCACGACGTCGTCGTGGGAGGACTGGGGCGGCGGCTACGGCGGCAGGGGATTCTGGGCGAACGGATGAGACGCCAGCTGGGTACGTGACCCGCATGAGCGATCAGCGAGACGACGACCAGGAGATGCTGGGCACCCCCGACCCCACCGAGGGCACGCTGCGCAAAGACCCCGAGGACTGGAAGAGCGGCGACGACCCGGCGACCGAGGCGCAGAAGAGCTACCTCGACACGCTCGCCAAGGAGGCGGGGGAGCAGATCCCCGCGGACCTCACCAAGGCCGAGGCATCCGAGCAGATCGAGCGGCTGCGCAAGGGGCTCGGCCGCACCGACTGAGCCCGCGCGCGCTCACGCCTGCGCCGCGGTCACGCCTGGGTCTGGAACGGCGTCGCGTCGAGCGCGCCGACGGTGACATAGCGACGGATCGCCTCCCGCGCCACCTCCTCGGGAGCGGCCAGCAGCTGCTCGAGCTGCTGCGCCGTGACCTTGTAGAGGGTGGGTGCCGCCGTGATCGGAACGGTGGTGTGCACCATCCGATCGCCGTAGACGTGCACGAGGTCGAACGACTGGCCGCCGGCCACGGCGCGCAGGCCGGGCTCGACCACCACCACGTCGTTCGTGTAGCAGGTGGCGCTCGCCACCGACACCGGCACCCCGGCGAAGGTGCTGTGCGTGGCGTAGTGCAGGTGCCCGGCGAGGATCGCCCGCACGTCGCTGCCGCGCACCACCTGCTCGAGTCCGTCCTGCCCCTTCAGCTCGATCAGCGCGTTGAGCGCGCTCGGCGACGGGATCGGCGGGTGGTGCAGGGCGAGCACCGTGCCGCGCGGCGCCGGGGTGGCGAGCACGTCGCGCAGCCACTGCAGCTGCTCGGGCTCGAGGCGGCCGTAGTGGAAGCCCGGCACCGACGAGTCGAGCACCACGAGCCGCAGCCCGTCGAGGTCGTGCACGGCGTCGACGGGCGCGTCGGGGTCTTCGCCCGGGGCGGCGTCGAGCAGTCCGGCGCGGAACGGCCCGCGCAGGTCGTGGTTGCCCATCACCCACACGAGCCGCGCCCCGAGTTCGGCGGCCACCGGCTCGAGCATCCCCCGCACCCGCCGGTACGCGTCGTCGGCGCCCGTGTCGGCGACGTCGCCGGTGACCACGATCGCCGCCGGCTTCAGGCCCGAGGCGGGCAGCGCGCGCAGCGCCTGGGCGAGGTTCGCGTCGCTGTCCACCCCGCCGAGCAGGGGAGCGGCGCCCGCGGTGAAGTGCGTGTCGCTCAGGTGCACGATCACCTGGTCGGGTTCGGGGTATTCGCCTTGCAGCAGCGGATGCATCGGCCGGCCTTTCTCGCATCGGGGGTGCACTGCGAGCCTATGGGGCGTCCCTCCACATCGAAGTCGCGTCGTGACGCGACATCCGGAGGAATCTGCATACGCTGGAATATGGCTGTAGCGACTGTGGTCGCCGTGATCGGCGACGAGACGAGCGAACTGATCACCGAACTGTCCGCGCTGCACAACGTCGAGGCCGTCGCCGTCGACCGAGACGACGAGGCCAGGGCCGCGCGCCGCATCAGCGCCTCGCAGGCGCGCTACGTGGTCACCGACGCCGACCCGCTGGCGCACGTCGCCTCGGCGTGGGTCGAGTTCTTCGACGACCGGGCCACCCTCGGCACCCTGCAGCTCGAGGCGGAGACCGCCGCGGCCGCCCTGCGCGCGGGCCGGGCGCAGATGCCCGACTACTACCTCGTGCTCGACCCGGAGCAGATCGAGGGCACCTGGCGGCACTGGTGGTTCGGGGCGCTGTCGAGCAAGGCGCCCACCCGCGTGCTGCCCCTGCCCGCGAGCGGCGAGCAGGTGCGCCGCCAGCTGCGCCGGCTGCCGACCGCCCGCCCCTGGGGCGAGCCGGCCGAGTGGCTCGGGCGGCTGCACTTCGAGGTGCCCGACCGCCTCGCGGTGGAGTAGGCGGGGGCCGGCCGCCGGCCCCGGCGGTGCAGCCCGCTCGCGCCGGTGCCTGCACCCCTGCACCCCTGCACGCGCGGGCATGAACGTTGCGATTGGGCATAGCTTGTGCGCATCCGTTGTGCCCGATCGTGACGTCTGTGCCCGCGAGGTCTATCCACAATCGGATGCGCGCCCCAGTTGTGCACCATTCGGCCGGTGCCGCCCAGGGCGCTTGCACCGAGGCCTGCACACTGCCGCTCATGCAGCTGGATCAGATCCTCGACCTGAACGACGGGTTCGCCACACGGGCGGCCCTGCGCTCCGCCGGGTTCTCGGCGCGTCGCATCCGAGCCGAGATCGCCCAGGGGCGGCTCATCGCGCTGGGGCGTGACATCGTCGCCCGTCCCGGCGCCGGGCGCAGCCGCCGCCGCGCCGTCGAGATGCACGCCCGGCTGGCATGCGTGTCGGCAGCGCGGCTGATGGGCTTGTGGGCCATCGACGACGGGCGGTTGCACGTCGTGCCGCGCAGCCTCAACTCGCACTTCGCACCAGACGGGCGCTCGCCCGAGGTCGTCGCGCACTGGTCGCCCGCGCCGCTCGAGCCCGACCGGCACCGGGTGGCGGTCGAATCGGGGCGCAATGCGCTCATGCACATCGCCCGGTGCCAGCCGCTCTCGCTCGCGGTGGCGACGTTCGACTCGGCGATCCGGCAGAGGTTCATCAGTGTCGAGGAGCTGCGGCGGCTCGCATCCGCTCGCCGCGACCGCTTCGCGCGCGTCGTCGCGCACGTGAGCGACCAGTCGGACTCCGGTCTCGAGTCGATCACCAGGGTCGGGCTGAGGGAGGTCGGCCTGACCTGCCGCGAGCAGGTGATCATCGACGGTCATCCGGTCGATCTGCTGGTGGGGGAGACGCTGATCATCCAGCTGGACGGGCGGCACCACCTCGACGACCCGGCGCAGCTCGCGCGCGACCGGTGGCAGGACCGGCGCCTGCGGCGGATGGGGTACACGGTGCTGCGCTTCGGCTATGCGGATGTGGTGCACAACTGGCCGGCGACGCTCGCCGAGATCCTCGCGCACGTGGGGCACGGCGTCACGTGGGCACAGGCGTGACGATCGGGCAGAGGTTCTGCGCAGAAGTTCTGCCCGATCGCACCGTTTGTGCCCGGGCGGACACGGGCGGATCGAACCGCCGGGCACGGCGCCCCCGGACCTCGCAGCCGCCCCCGGACCGCGCAGCCGGCCCAGGGGCTCGCTCCGGCCCTCACCTCACCCGCGCCCGGCGGGCGGGCGCGTACAGCCCGCGGTCCTCCCGGATCCACACCAGCCCGGTCGCGCGCTTCTCCGCGCGGGTGGCGAAGCGGTAGCGGTACACCCGGGCCCGCACCGCCGCGGGCGCGCGCCCGGCGAACGGGTCGATGCGCAGCAGCCGCAGCACCCGCCGGTCGGCCGCCAGCAGCCGGGCGAGCAGCACATCGAACCAGTCGCCGGGCGCACCCAGCGCGAGGAACCACATCAGCCAGTCCAGCCGGAGGTGGTACGGCGCGAACCAGCGCGGCACCCGCGCCGGGTCTCCCGGCTTGCCGTGGAACTCGTACTCCTTCCAGGAGCCGCCGGCCGGGTCATCCGTGCCCTCGATCACGATCTCGAACCGGGTCTTCGTCACCGTGCCGAACGCGCCGTACGCGTTCACGAGGTGCCAGCGGTTGAAGCTCGCGTTCATCAGTTGGTTGCGGGCGAGCAGGTTCCTGGCCGGCCACCAGCTCAGATACACGAGCAGCACGGATGCCGCGAGCACCGGCACCGCGTACCAGATCGGCATCCCCGCATCCGTGCCGTGCGCCGGCCAGGCGGGGATCACCGCGTGCACGACCGGGTCGCTGATCGCCGAGGCGGCGAGGATCACCGTGATCCAGTTCAACCAGGCGAAGTTCCCGGTGACGATCAGCCACAGCTGGGTGAGGATCACGATCGCCGCCGCGATCGACGCGACCGGCTGCGGGGCGAAGAGGAAGAACGGCACCACGAGCTGGGCGAAGTGGTTGCCGAGCACCTCGAAGCGGTGGAACCACTTCGGCAGCAGGTGCGCCTGCCGGCTGAACGGCCCCGGCATCGGCTGCGTCTCGTGGTGGTAGTACAGGGCGGTCAGGTCGCGCCACTCGCGCCCGCCGCGCATCTTGATCATGCCGGCGCCGAACTCGAGCCGGAACACGAGCCAGCGGGTGAGGAAGATCGCCGTCCACGGCACGCTGGTCGTCGCCGAGCCGAGCCAGGCGACGGTGAAGCCGGCCTCGCACAGCAGCGACTCCCAGCCGAAGCCGTAGAAGGTCTGGCCGACGTTCACGATCGACAGGTAGGCGCCCCAGATCAGCAGGAACAGCACGGTGGTCAGCCACGGCGCGGTGAGCTGGGGCAGCCCGGCCACGAGCGCCGCGGCGACGACGCCGCCGCCGGTGCAGATGCCGATCAGCAGCCGGTCGGAGTAGCGCCAGCGGAAGATCGTCGGCTGCCTGCGGGCGTAGGAGAAGCGCAGGAACCGGGTCACCGGGAGCAGCCCGCGCTCGCCGAGGAGCGCGGGGAACTGGTCGATCGCCGAGATGAAGGCGATCAGGTAGACAGCGGCCACGCCGCGCTGCAGCACCTCGCGCGCGAAGACGTAGTCGGAGGATCCGAGCCAGTCCATGACACCTGTGACGGTACCCGCCTGACGGCGGCTACGGCACCCGGCTGACGGCGCCCGCGGCACCCGGCTAGCGTGGGGGCGTGAGCAACGGACGCGCCATCGTCGTCGGCGCCGGCCACAACGGACTGGCGGCGGCGGTCACCCTCGCCCGCGCGGGCCTCGAGGTGACCGTGCTCGAGCGCGCCGACCACCTCGGCGGCGGCACGGCCACGCAGGAGCTCACCCTGCCCGGCTTCCACCACGACGTCTGCTCCGCCGTGCACCCCATGGCCGCCGAGTCGCCGTTCTTCCGCGCCTTCGGGCTGGCCGAGCGCGTCGAGCTGCTCACCCCCGAGCTGTCCTACGCGCACGCCCTCGCCCCCGGCCGCGCGGCGCTCGCCTGGCGCGACCTCGACCGCACCGCGCACGGGCTCGGCCGCGACGCCGGCGCGTGGTGGGCGCTGCTCGCCCCGCTCGTCGACGACATCCGCCGCCTCAGCGAGCTGATCGGCGGCGTCTTCTCGCCCCTGCCGCACCTCACGACTGCGCTGCGCTTCGGCTGGCGCGCGCTCGAGCAGGGCACGCGCGCCTGGGACACGAGGTTCACAACGGATGCCGCGGCGGCGCTGCTGACCGGCGTCATCGCCCACACCAACCAGCGTCTGCCCGGCCTCGGCGCCGCCGCCCCCGGACTGGCCCTCGCCGCCATCGCCCACAGCGCCGGCTGGCCCGTGCCGCGCGGCGGCAGCGGCGCGATCGCGCAGGCCCTCGCCGACGACCTCGCGGCCCACGGCGGGGTGATCGAGACGAGCACGCGGGTCACCTCGCTCGACGAGCTGGCGGAGGCCGACACGGTGGTGCTCGACCTGACCCCGCGCGCGTTCGCCGCGATCGCCGGCGACCGGCTGCCCGCCGGGTACCGCCGCGCCCTGGAGCGGTTCCGGTACGGCGACGGCGTCGCCAAGGTCGACTACGCCCTCGACGGGCCGGTGCCGTGGCTCGCCCCCGAGTTGCGCGAGGCGGTCACCGTGCACGTGGGCGGCAGCCGCGCCGACATGGTGCGCAGCGAGGGCCGGGTGGCGAGCGGAGAGCTGCCGGAGCATCCGTTCGTGCTGCTCGCGCAGCCGTCGGTGATCGACCCGACCCGCGCCCCCGAGGGCAAGCACGTGGTGTGGGCGTACACGCACGTGCCGGCCGGGTCGACCGCCGACCGCGCCGAAGCGGTCACCGCCGAGATCGAGCGGCACGCGCCGGGGTTCCGCGACCGGGTGCTCGCCGTGTCGTCGCGCTCCGCGGCCGACCTCGAGCGGCACAACCCGAACTACATCGGGGGAGACATCTCGGCGGGGGCGCCGAGCTTCCTGCAGTTGCTGGCCCGCCCCCGCCCCGCCCTCGTGCCGTGGAAGACGCCGCTCCCCGGCGTCTGGCTCACCGGCGCATCCACGGCGCCCGGCCCCGGGGTGCACGGCCAGTCCGGGTGGCACGCCGCCCGGCACGCGCTGGCCGAGCTGCACCTGCCGGCGCCGTCGCTCGCGCCGTAGCGGAAGGCAGCGGAAAGCAGCGGAAGAAGCCGCCCGATCCGGGTACCTGCCGTGCATGAGCGAACCGGACTCCCGCCCGGTGGCACAGGCCGGGCGCCTGACCACCCGGGTTCTCGACACGATCGACGGCCTGACCGCGCTCGACGGCGTGGCGGCCAAGGTGAGGGGCGCGGTGCAGCGGATGCTCCCGCCGGGCTCCCTGCGCGACCTGCTGCACGGCGTGCCGCTCGGCCACCCCGCGCATCCGCTGCTCGTGCAGGTGCCGCTCGGCGCGTGGATGTCGGCGGTCATGGCCGACTTCGTGCCCGGCGGCGAGCGCGCGGCCCGCGCCCTGGTCGGGGTCGGCACGGCGGCGGCGGTCCCGGCGGCCGCGGCGGGCCTCACCGACTGGTCCGAGCAGCACGCGCCCGAGCAGCGCGCGGGCATCGTGCACGCGGCAGCGAACGCGACGGCGACGGTGCTGTTCGCCGCGTCGTTCCTGCAGCGCTCCCGCGGCGGCCGCGGGCGCCTGCTCGCGCTCGCGGGGCTGACCGCGGCGATGGCCGGCGGATTCATCGGCGGGCACCTCGCCTACCGGCAGGCCTCCGGTGCGAACCACGCGGAGGACGTGCCCTATCTCGTGCCCGACGGCTGGGAGCGGGTGGGCCCGGTGGCGCAGCTGCCCGACCGCACCCTCAGCCGGCGCACCGTGGGCGAGGTGCCGGTGCTCGTCTACCGCGACGGCGAGCGCGTGTACGCCCTCGCCGACACCTGCTCGCACCTCGGCGGGCCGCTGCACGAGGGCGAGATCGACGGCGAGCTCGAGCCGTGCGTGGTGTGCCCGTGGCACGGCAGCACCTTCGCGCTGCGCGACGGCGCCGTCGTGCACGGACCGGCGACGAGCCCGCAGCCCGTGTTCCAGGCCCGCGTGCGGGAGGGATGGGTCGAAGTCGCGCTCGCATGACCCGGCGCCGCGACGGGCACCCGCCGAAGTAGTACCAGACGGAAGGGACGGCCTGACGAAGATGGCGAAGCAGACGGTCAGCGAGTTCGTGATCGACCGCATCAAGCAGTGGGGGGTGAGCCGCGTCTTCGGCTACCCGGGCGACGGCATCGGCGCCTTCGACGGGGCGCTCGGCAACCTCGACAAGACCGGGGATGCGCCGGAGTACATCCGCCCCACGCACGAGGAGATCGCCGCGTTCATGGCGACCGCGCACGCCAAGTTCACGGGAGAGGTGGGCGTGTGCGTCGCCACCTCCAGCCCCGGGGGCTTCCACCTCATCAACGGCCTCTACGACGCGCAGATGGACAACGTGCCGGTCGTCGCGATCGTCGGCCAGCAGGGCCTGGACTCGCTCGGCACCTTCACCCAGCAGGAGAGCAATCTCGAGCTGACCTTCGCCGACGTGGCCGTGTACGTGAAGACGATCGTCTCGCCCGAGCAGGCGCAGGCGGTGATCGACACCGCGTTCCGCGCCGCGATGACCCGGCTCGGCCCCGCGGTGATCGTGCTGCCGCACGACGTGCAGGCGATGCCGGCAAAGGAGCCCGCCGTCGCCCACTGGGTGGCCCGCTCCAGCGGGGCGCCGGCGAGCGCGCGCATCCGTCCCGCCGACGACGAACTGGACCGCGCCGCCGAGGTGATCAACGCGGGCAGCAAGGTGACGTTCCTCGTCGGCGCCGGCGCCCAGGGCGCCACCGACGAGGTTCTGGAGGCGGCCCGCAAGGCCGGCGCCGGCATCGTCACCGCCCTGCGCGGCAAAGACGTCGTGCCCTCCGACATCCCCTTCCACACCCAGCAGGTGGGGCTGCTCGGCTCGCTGCCGAGCCTCACCCAGATGCGCGAGTGCGACACGCTCGTCATGCTCGGCACCAACTACCCGTACGGCGAGTTCCTGCCGGCGAGCGGCCAGGCGCGCGCCGTGCAGGTCGACCTCAAGCCCGAGCAGCTCGGGGTGCGCTACCCGACCGAGGTGAACCTGTGGGGCGACGTGAAGACGACGCTTCAGGCGCTGCTGCCGCGCCTCGCCCAGAAGCCCGACCTCTCCTGGCAGCAGTCCATCGCCGACGCGTTCCAGGACTGGGAGAAGGAGATGCGCACCGAGGCGATGGTCGGCTTCCCCGACGGCGCCAACCCGCGCCGGGTGTTCTTCGAGCTCAACGAGCGGCTGCCCGAGAACGCGATCGTCACCGCCGACGCGGGCACGACCGCCGACTGGTACGGGCACCACATCCGGCTGCGGCGGGGGATGCGCGGCGACCTCTCCGGCCGGCTCGCGAGCATGCTCGCGGCGATGCCCTACGCCGTCGCCGCGAAGTTCGCCTACCCCGAGCGGCCCGTGATCTGCACGATCGGCGACGGCGCGTTCCAGATGCTCGGCATGAACGAGCTGATCACGGTGAAGAAGTACCAGGAGCGCTGGCCGAACAAGCAGTTCGTGATCGTGGTCATGCACAACGACGACCTCGCCCAGGTGTCGTGGGAGATGCGCACCGAGGACGGCAATCCGGTGTGGCGCGGCTCGCAGGACGTCGAGTCGATCGACTACGCCGGCTACGCCGAGCTGCTCGGCTTCAAGGGCATCCGGGTGCGCCGCGACGAGGACGCCGGGGCCGCGTGGGACGAGGCGCTGCGCCACGACGGCGTCACCCTGATCGACGCGTACGTGACGCGCAATGCGCCGCCGCTGCCGGCGAAGATCACCGCCGAGTACCGGGACAACATGCTGAAGTCGCTGGCGAAGGGCGACCCGCTCGCCCGCAACACCGTGATCGACGCCGCGGAGGCGATGGGCGCGCAGGCCGTGCAGCGCGTCAAGGACGCGCTGCACCTCGGCGCGGGCGACCCCGGGCAGCGCGAGTGACGCCGCGGCGGGGCATCCGATGACGAGCACCGCGACGATCACGTCGGGCGGCTTCGACGTGCGCGGGCTGGCGGACGGGCTCGCGGCCGCGGTCACGGGAGAGGTGCGCTTCGACGACGGCAGCCGCGCCGCCTACGCCACCGACGCCTCGAACTACCGCCAGGTGCCCATCGCCGTCGTCGTGCCCGACTCGGTCGACGACGCCGTGCGCGCCCTCGAGGTGTGCCGGCAGCACGACGTGCCGGTGCTCAGCCGCGGCGGGGGCACGAGCCTCGCCGGCGAGTGCTGCAACGAGGCGGTCGTCATCGACTGGTCGAAGCACTGCGACCGGCTGATCTCGGTCGACGTCGATCGCCGGCTCGCGGTCGTCGAGCCGGGCATCGCGCTCGACACGCTGAACGCGCTGCTGGCCGAGCACGGCCTGATGTTCGGGCCGAAGCCCGCGACGCATTCGCACTGCACCATCGGCGGCATGATCGGCAACGACTCGTGCGGGTCGAGCGCCCAGGCGTACGGCAAGACCAGCGACAACGTCAGCCGGCTCGAGATCCTCAGCTACGACGGGCTGCGCTGCTGGGTGGGCCGCACGAGTGACGAGGAGCTGCGCGAGATCATCGCCGCCGGCGGCGCACGCGGGCGCCTGTACCAGCGGATGCGCGAACTGGTCGACCGCGAGGCGGAGGAGATCCGCGCCCGGTTCCCCCGCATCCCGCGCCTCGTCTCCGGCTTCCACCTCGACGCCCTGCTGCCGGAGAACGGCTTCGACGTCGCCCGCGCCCTCGTCGGCTCCGAGGGCACGCTGGCCACGGTGCTGCGCGCCGAGCTGCGGCTCGTCCCCGTGCCGAAGGCGAAGGCGTTCGTCGTGCTCGGCTTTCCGAGCATCGAGGACGCGGCCGACGCGGCGCCCGTCATCGCCCGGCACGACCCGCTATCGATCGAGGGCCTCGACGACATCTTGATCGGCAACGAGCGCGCCAAGCGCGACAACACGGCCGCCCTGCAGCTGCTTCCGGACGGGAACGCCTGGCTGGTCGTCGAGATGCCGGGCGAAGACCGCGACGACGCCGGCCGGCGGGCTGAGCGGATGCTCGAGGAGCTCGCCGACCGCGACCCGGCGCCCAGCGCGAAGGTGTTCGACGACCCGGTGCAGCAGCAGGAGGTGCTCGACGTGCGCGAGGGCGCGCTCGGCGCGACCGCCTGGGTGCCGGGGCAGCGCGACACCTGGCCGGGGTGGGAGGACGCCGCCGTGCCGCCCGAGCGGCTCGGCGACTACCTGCGCGACTTCCGCACCCTGCTCGAGGAGTTCGACTACGAGCCCGCCTCCCGCTACGGGCACTTCGGGCACGGCTGCGTGCACTGCCGCATCCCGTTCGAGCTGGGCTCGCGGCAGGGCGTCGAGCACTACCGCCGCTTCGTCGAGCGGGCTGCGCGGCTCGTGGCCGGCTACGGCGGCTCCCTGTCGGGCGAGCACGGCGACGGTCAGGCCCGGGGCGCCCTGCTGCCGATCATGTTCGGCGAGCGCATCGTCGCCGCGTTCGCGCAGCTGAAGGCCGCGTTCGACCCCGGAAACAGGATGAACCCCGGCAAGGTCGTCGTCGCCGCGGGCGGCGAGCTCGACGCGCCGCTCGGACCCACCCAGAAGCTGCGACTCGGCGCCGACTACCGGCCGAAGGTCGACGTGCAGCTGCACTTCTCGTACCCCGACGAGGGCGGCCGGTTCGACCGTGCGGCGCTGCGCTGCGTGGGCATCGGCAACTGCCGCAGCCACAGCGGCGGGGTGATGTGCCCGTCGTATCGGGCGACCGGTGAGGAGGAGCACTCGACGCGCGGTCGCTCCCGCCTGCTCTTCGAGATGCTGAACGGCCCCGCCAAGGGCGGCCCGATCGAAGACGGCTGGCGCTCGAGGGAGGTGCGCGACGCGCTCGACCTGTGCCTGTCGTGCAAGGGCTGCAAGAGCGACTGCCCGGTCGACGTCGACATGGCCACCTACAAGGCCGAGTTCCTGTCGCACCACTACGCGGGCCGGCTGCGCCCGCCCGCCCACTACACGATGGGCTGGCTGCCGCTGTGGGCGAGGCTCGCGCATCTGGCACCGCGCCTCGTCAACGCGATCGGCGCGAGCCGGGCGGCGCGGATGCTGAAGCGGCTCGGCGGCATCGAGCCGCTGCGCCCCGTCCCGCGGTTCGCGCCGCAGCGGTTCACGGACTGGTTCGCGAAGCATCCGTCGCCCGCCTCGGCGCCGCACGGCGACGTGGTGCTGTGGCCCGAGACCTTCACCGACAACTTCCACCCGCACATCGCGCGCGCCGCGGTGACCGTGCTCGAGGATGCGGGCTACCGGGTCGTCGTGCCGCACGAGGCGGTGTGCTGCGGGCTGACCTGGATCTCCACCGGTCAGCTGGGCGCCGCCGAGCGCATCCTCACCCGCACGGCCCGCGTGCTCGCCCCGTACCTCGCGGGCGGCACGCCGCTCGTCGCGCTCGAGCCGAGCTGTCTCGCGGTGTTCCGCTCCGACGGGCCCGAGCTGCTGCCCGGCGACCCGGACGTGGCGCTGCTGGGCGAGCGCGCGCACACCCTGGCCGAGCTGCTGCTCGACACGGAGGGCTGGACGCCGCCGCACATCGGAGGCGGCGCCGTCGTGCAGCCGCACTGCCACCAGCACGCCGTGCTCGGCTTCGCCGCCGACAAGGAGCTGATGGGGCAGGCCGGCATCGACGCCGAGGTCGTGGGCGGATGCTGCGGGCTCGCGGGCAACTTCGGCTTCGAGGCCGGGCACCTCGACGTGTCGATCTCCGTCGCCGAACACGACCTGCTGCCGGCCGTGCGGGGCGCCGGCCCCGGCGCGCCGATCCTGGCCGACGGCTTCAGCTGCCGCACCCAGCTCGAGCATCTGGGGGAGGGGCGGCAGGCGCGCCACCTCGCCGAGCTGCTCGCCGAGGCGATCGAGGGCCGGGAGGCGCAGCCGCCGGCCGCGGGACGCCGCGGCCGCGTGCCGCGCTCGGCGGTGCGCCGCGCCCTCGACCGGTTCCCGCCGAGGCGCGTGTGACGAGCGCGGCGAGGGTTACCCGGCGAACAGCACGAACAGCCACAGCACGCTGAGCGCGACGGTCACGCCGGTCACGATCAGCCCGTACTTCGTGAACTCCCAGAACGAGATCGGATGCCCGTTCCGCTTGGCGATCCCCAGCATCACCACGTTCGCGCTGGCCCCCACGGCGGTCGCGTTCCCGCCGAGGTCGGCGCCGAGGGTGAGCGCCCACCACAGCGGATGTGCGGCGGAGCCGCCCGTGGCGACCAGGTCCTGCGTCAGCGGCGCGAGGGTCGCCACGAAGGGGATGTTGTCGACGATGCCGGAGAACACGGCCGAGCCGATCATGAGACCGATGCCGCCCGCCGTCCAGTGCCCGCCGATCGCGTTCGCCGCCGCGGTGCCCAGGGCCTTGATCACGCCGAGGTTCACGAGCGAGCCGACCATGACGAAGAGCCCGGCGAAGAACAGCAGCGTCTCCCACTCCACGTCGCCGAACACCTTCGCCGGCTCGAGCCGGGCCAGCAGCACCAGCAGGCCCGCCCCGAGCAGCGCGACGAGCGCCGGCTCGAGCCCCGTCGCCCGCGAGGTCAGGAACCCGACGAGCACGAGCACGATCACCGCGACCGAGACGACGAGCAGCCGGCGGTCGCGGATCGTCTCGCGCTCGTGCAGGGCCATCACCTGCTGCGCGCGCTCGGCGTCGAACACCATCCGGCGGCCGAACATCAGCCACACCAGCCCGATCAGCGCGGCGAGCAGGATCGCGACGATCGGGCCGAGGTGGATGAGGAAGTCGGTGAACCCGAGGCCGCCGCGGCTGCCGACGATCAGGTTGGGCGGGTCGCCGATCAGCGTCGCGGTGCCGCCGATGTTGCTGGCGAGCACCTCGGTGATCAGGAACGGCGCGACCGGGGCGGCGAGCCGCTGGCAGACCAGCAGCGTCACCGGCGCGATCAGCAGGATCGTCGTGACGTTGTCGAGGAAGGCGGAGAGCACCGCGGTGATCACGGCGAAGAGCACCAGGATGCGGAACGGGCGGCCGCGCGCGAGCTTCGCCGACCAGATGGCGAGGAACTCGAAGACGCCGCTGTGCCGGGTGATGCCGACGATGATCATCATGCCGAGCAGCAGGAAGACGACGTTCCAGTCGATGCCCGACTCCTCGGAGAAGAACACGTCGTCGCCCGTGGTGGCCCCGATGAGCACCATGATCGCCGCGCCCGTGAGCGCGACCGCGGTGCGCGGAAGCTTCTCGGTGGCGATGAAGACGTAGGCGGCGAGGAAGACCGCGACGGCGGTGACGATCTGCCAGGTCATGCGTTGCCGCCGCGCAGTGCGATGAGCGCGTCGATCACGGCGGGAAGGGCGACGAAGCGCTCCGGGTCGGCTCCGCGCACACGCAGGATCTGCGCCTTCTCGGCGGCCATGTGGCAGGCGGTCTCGAGCATGGTCGCGTCGGGATCGATCTCGCCCACGCCGCGCACGCCCAGGTCGCCGGCGTCGATCGCGTCGCCGAGCGTGCGGGCCTCGGCGGCGGCGAACAGGTCGGCGAGGGATGCGTCGTCGAGCAGCCCGGCGAGATTAAGATCCTCGACCGCGTAGTCGGGGAGCACCAGGCGGGTGATCTCCAGCGCGGAGGCGATCGCCTTCACCCGGCCACCGTCGTCCGTGATCACGACGGCGAGCTGATCGTGTTCGCCGATCAGCCTCAGTGCGGCGAAGATGCTGCTCGTGCGCGGCAGCAGCGGGAGTTCGACGGCGACGTCGGCGGCATGCATGGGTCGGCCTTTCGTAGCAGAACGGATTTCGACGCCGACCAGACTTCCCGGCACACCGGCTCCAGCCTAGGAGAGCGGGCGGGCCGACGCGAGCCGGCGCGGCGGCTCAGGAGGAGGGGGCGTCGGCGAAGAGGCGCAGGAGCCGCGGCATCCGATCGCACGCGGTCGAGATGGACGAGCCGCTCGCGCCGAGCAGCTGCAACTGGAGGGTGCGGCCGCCGCGCTGCGGCACCGCGAGCGCGCAGAACGTCGCCGACTGCGCCGAATGGGCACCGTCGCCGAGCGCGGGGAGGTCGCGCAGCCGCAGCCCCGCCGCCGTCCCGAACTGCACGTCCGACGGCGGGCCGGGCTGCGACTCGACCGAGAGCTGGTCGCCGGCGCTGTCCCGGTACGAGCAGCCGGTCGTGCCGAGCGTCTCCCTGGTCGTGCTCGCAGAGGTGAAGCGCAGTCCCGAGAGCCCTGCGGGCGCGGACACCGCATCCGCCGCGGGGCAGCGGGGCAGGGCGGTCCAGCCGGAGTCGTCGGAGGCCGACGACGAGCAGGCCGAGAGTGAGACCGCCGCCGCCAGGGTCGCGGCGACGGCGGCCGCGCGCATGCCGCGGGCGCTCATCGCGACCCCCCCCGCTCCGCCGCCCGCCGCCTCGTCGCGCCGGGCGAGCTCGGCGAGCCGGGCGTTGTACGCGTCCAGCTCGACGTCGCCGCGCAGCCTGGCTTTCCGGTCGGCGGTGCGCGTGCGCCGGGCGTCGGTGCGCTGCCACTCGAGGAACAGCACGCCGAGCACGAACAGGGTGGGCAGCTCGGTGAACCCCCAGGCGACGCCGCCGGCCGCCTGCTGGTCCGCCAGCGCGCTCGTGTGCGACCAGGCGGGCGGGTGCGCGTAGAAGCCGACGATGGGCCGGGCGGACATCATGATCACGACCCCGAAGAACGCGTGGAACGGCACGGTGGCCGCGAGCTCCCCGATGCGCACCACCGGCCGGGCGAAGGCGCCCATCAGGCCGCCGCCGCGGCGCGGGCTCGGGTCGACGCCGAGCACGCCCCAGAAGTACAGCATGCCGATCGCCAGGAAGTGGACGAGCATCAGGTTGTGCCCCCACATGGTGCTCATCAGCGCGTCGAACACGGGCGTGAAGTAGAGCACGTAGAGGCCGAGCAGGAACAGCACGACGGTCACGGCCGGGTTGGCGACGACACGGATGACCCGCGAGTGCACGACCGCGAGCACCACGGCCCGGGCGCTGCGGCCCCCGCCGCGGCGCCGTGCGGGCAGGGCCCGCAGCAGCAGGGTCATCGGCGCCCCCAGGGTGAGCAGGATCGGCGTCAGCATGCCGATGCACATGTGCTGCAGCATGTGCACCCAGAACAGCTCCATGCCGTAGCCGTCGAACCCGGTGGCCGTCATCAGCTCGAGGGTGCCGACCCCGAGGACCCACCAGAGCACGCGGCCGAGCGGCCACCGGTCGCCGCGGGCGCGCAGCACCGCCACCCCGACGAGATACGCGGCGAGCAGGGCGAGCCCGAGCAGCGGCAGCACGGGCACGGGCTGCGGATGCACGGCGAACAGCCGCGCCGTCGTCAGCGGCGCCGTCGGCATCCACATCAGGCCGGACATGTCGCCGGAGGAGCCGCCATCCATGCCGGACGCGGCGACGAGCGCGATGAGGTCAGAGACCAAGGGTCAGCAGATCCCCGACGCTCGCCTCGCCGGCGGCCTCGCTGAAGGAGCGCAGCGCCCTCACCAGGGCGGCGCGCTGCGAGGGAGGCATCCGCTCGAGCACCGTCTCGATCTCGCGTCGCCGCCTGGCGGTCACCGACTCGACCAGCCAGCGCCCGTCGTCGGTCAGCTCGAGCAGCACCTCGCGCCGGCTCTCCGGGTTGCCCGTGCGCACCACCCACCCGGCGGCGACCATCCGGTCGACCGAGCGGCTGAAGGTGGAGGGGTTGGCGCCGACGTGCTCGGCGAGCGATCCGACGCGGGTCGGGCCGTCGGTGGAGAGCAGCACGAGCACGCGGAACTGTGGGAGGGAGACGACCTCCAGCGCCGGGGCGACCGAGCGGGCGACGATCGCGAGCAGAGCGCGGGACGCGGTCAGCACGACGTCGGCCGTGCCGGGGTCTCCCTCCGACTGCTGCCGCTCCTCAGCGCGTCCGGCCATTTCTCCTCCGCCCGTTCGCCATATGTTGCACTCTTACAATAGTTGCGTGAGTGCAAATATGAGTCGGCCGGCCGGGTGGCTCCGGGAGAATCGTTACGGACTTTTCGTCGTCGCCCTGGTGGTCGGCGCCGGCTCGGCGGTCGGGGCGCTGGTCTTCCGCTTCCTCGTGCTCGGCTTCACCTGGCTCGCCACCGGCTATCAGGAGTTCGGCCAGGACGGCCGCATCGACAGCGCGCACGCACCCTGGCTCGGTCCGCTGTTCTACGTGCTCGCGCCCGCCGTCGGCGGCCTGATCTACGGCCCCGTCGTCTACCGGTGGGCGCGTGAGGCGCGCGGCCACGGGGTGCCCGAGGTGATGCTCGCCGTCGCCGAGCGCGGCGGGCGCATCCGCCCCCAGGTCGCGGTCGTGAAGGCGTTCGCCTCCGCGCTCACGATCGGCAGCGGCGGCTCGGTCGGCCGCGAGGGCCCCATCGTGCAGATCGGCTCCGCCCTCGCCTCGAGCCTCGGCCAGGCCATCCGCATGCCGACCAGCAGACTGCGCATCCTCGTGGCCTGCGGCGCCGCCGGCGGCATCTCGGCGACGTTCAACGCCCCGATCACCGGCGTCTTCTTCGGCGCCGAGATCATCCTGCGCGAGATCTCGGCCGGCTCGCTGTTCGCCATCATGCTGTCCTCGATGGTGGCCGACGCGATCGTGCGGCCGCTGATCGGCGACGCGCCGTTCCTGGCGCAGTTCCCGCACAGCGCCTCGCTCGAGCACTCGGCCGACTACCTGCTCGTGGCAGCGCTGGCCGTGATCGCCGCGTTCGTCGGCCAGCTGTTCAAATGGGTGCTCTACGCCGTCGAGGATCTCTGCGACCGGCTCTGGGCGGGCAGGCCCGAATGGGCGCGGCCGGCGGTCGGCGGCCTGCTCGTCGGCCTGCTGCTGCTCGCCCTGCCGCAGCTCTACGGCGTGGGGTATCCGGTCATGTTCCGCGCGCTCGACGGCCACTACACGCTGTGGTTCCTCGTGCTGCTGGCCGCGGCGAAGATCTTCGCGACCTCGCTCACCCTCGGCGTCGGCGGATCGGGCGGGGTGTTCGCGCCCTCCCTGTTCGTCGGCCTGATGACCGGCACCGCCTACGGCGTCGTGGTCGACCAGCTGTTCGGCGATGCCGCGGGCAGCCCCGCCCTCTACGCGGCGATCGGCATGGCCGGCGTCTTCGCCTCCGGCACGCGGGCGCCGCTGACGGCGTTGGCTTCCGTGGTCGAGATGACCGGCGACTTCACCCTCGCCCTGCCGGTCATGCTCACCGGGGCCATCTCGACGCTGGTCTCCCGCTCCATCTCGTACGGCACCGTCTACACGCAGAAGCTGCTGCGCCGCGGGCAGGACATCGAACGCCTGCAGGACTACGAATACCGCCGCATGATGCACGCCCGCGGCGACGAACCATCGGCGGCATGAGCCGCGCCCGGACCCGCCCTCGATTCGCGACATTTGCTTTTCACACGTAAACTAGTTGGCTCATGTGAGAGCCGGCCCCCGAATGGGGGGCGGCGCTGAGCCCCTGGGTGGCGGACGACGATTCGGGTCGTGACAGTCGCTCGACACAGGAAGGAACCATGAGTTCTCACGCAATTCGCACAACCTCCGCACCGCGGCGCCTGCGCCTCGACGACATCAACATCGTCGACACCTCGCGCCTGAAGCGCGCCCTGCGCGGCACCGTGGTCGGCAACACCATGGAGTGGTACGACGTCGGCGTGTACGGCTACCTCGCCGTCACGATGGGCAAGGTCTTCCTGCCCACGGCCGCCTCGAGCGTCCAGATCCTGTTCTCGCTCGGCGTGTTCGCCGCGACCTACATCGTGCGCCCGCTGGGCGGCATCGTCTTCGGCCGGCTGGGCGACAAGGTCGGCCGCCAGCGGGTGCTGGCCACGACGCTCATCATGATGGCCTCGGCGACCTTCATCGTCGGCCTCATCCCCTCCTACGCGACGATCGGCGCCGCCGCACCGGTGATCCTCGTCGTGATGAAGCTGCTGCAGGGCTTCTCGACCGGCGGCGAGTACGCCGGCGTCACCACCTTCGTCAGCGAGTACGCGCCCGACCGCCGGCGCGGCTTCTTCGGCGGCTTCCTCGACCTCGGCTCGTACCTGGGCTTCGCGTTCGGCGCGCTGATCGTCTCGATCATGCAGCTCACGCTCGGCGACCAGGCGATGCTCGATTACGGATGGCGCATCCCGTTCCTCATCGCGGGGCCGATCGGCGCGACCGCCGTGTACTTCCGGCTGAAGATCGAGGAGTCGCCCGCCTTCCAGGCCGTGCTCGAGGCCGAGCAGGGCGAGAAGGAGGAGCAGCTCGCCGCCGAGACCGGCCTGCTGGCCATCCTGCGCACCCAGTGGCGCCCGCTGCTGATCGCCATCGTGCTGGTCGCCGCGGCCAACACCGTCGGCTACGCCCTGACCAGCTACATGCCGACCTACCTGACCGACACGCTCGGCTACGACGCGGTGCACGGCACCCTGCTCACCATCCCGGTGCTCGTGATCATGTCGGCCGGCATCCCGGCCGCAGGCCTGCTCTCCGACCGCATCGGCCGCCGCCCCACCGTGTGGCTCGGGGCGGCCGCGATGGGCGTGCTCGCCGTGCCCGCCTTCGGGCTGCTCGCGGTCGGCGCGGTGTGGTCGACGCTCGTCGGGCTGTTCCTGATGGCGATCCCGACGGCGCTGCTCGTCGGCACCCTCGCCTCGGCGCTGCCGGCGCAGTACCCGACCGCGATGCGCTACGGCTCGATGGGCATCTCGTACAACATCGCCGTCGCCGTGTTCGGCGGCACGGCGCCCGTGTTCATCGAGGCGATCATGCAGGCCACCGGCGACTCGATGACCCCGGCCTACTACCTGATCGGATTCGCCGTCGTCGGCGCCGCCGCGGCCTTCGGCCTGCGCGAGTCGGCCCGGCGCCCGCTGCCGGGCTCGATGCCCGCCGTCGAGACCGCCGCGGAGGCCGTCGAGCTGGTCGAGACGCAGGACGAGAACGAGCTGCTCGACCTCGACGAGCTGCCGCTGGAGCCGGTGGGCGCAGCCGCGCGCGACTGACCCGGGTGCGCGGGGGCGGTACGCGGATAGCCTGGGTCGCGTGAGCCAGACTTCCGCCGTGCTGCCCCCGCGCTCCGCCGAGCTGCTCGACACGATGCGCCGGCGCGTCGTGATCGCCGACGGCGCCATGGGCACCATGATCCAGTCGCACGAGCCGACGCTCGACGACTACCAGCAGCACGAGGGCTGCAACGAGATCCTCAACGTCTCGCGGCCCGACATCATCGCCTCGATCCACGACGCCTACCTCGAGGTGGGCGTCGACGCGGTCGAGAGCAACACCTTCGGCGCCAACTGGTCGAACCTCTCCGACTACGGCATCGCCGACCGCATCACCGAGCTTGCGGCGGCCGGGGCGCGCATCGCCCGCGAGCGCGCCGACGCGTGGCGCGAGCGCGACGGCCGGCCGCGCTGGGTGCTCGGCTCGATCGGCCCCGGCACGAAGCTGCCGAGCCTCGGCCACACCACGTACGCCAACCTGAAGCAGACCTTCGCCCAGCAGGCGGCCGGGCTGATCGAGGGCGGCGCCGACGCGTTCCTCATCGAGACGTCGCAGGACCTGCTGCAGACCAAGGCGGCGATCAACGGATGCAAGGCGGCGACCGAAGAGACAGGCATCCGTCTGCCCATCTTCGTCGAGATCACCGTCGAGACCACCGGCACCATGCTGATGGGCTCGGAGGTCGGCGCCGCGCTGACGGCGATCGAGCCGCTCGGCGTCGACGCGATCGGGCTGAACTGCGCCACCGGGCCCGACCTGATGAGCGAGCACCTGCGCTACCTGTCCCGGCACTCCCGGGTGCCGGTCGTGTGCATGCCCAACGCGGGCCTGCCGCAGCTGACCTCGGACGGCGCGCGGTACCCGCTGCAGCCGGCCGAGCTCGCGCGGGCGCACGAGCAGTTCGTGCGCGAGTTCGGCGTGGGCCTGGTGGGCGGATGCTGCGGCACGACGCCCGCGCACCTGAAAGCGGTCGTCGAGCGCGTCGGCCGGGTGCGGGTCGCCGCGCGGCAGGTGGAGGACGACCCTGGGGTCGCAAGCCTGTACCAGCACGTGCCGTTCCACCAGGACGCCTCGTACCTCGCCATCGGCGAGCGCACCAACGCCAACGGCTCGAAGGCGTTCCGCGAGGCGATGCTCGAGGAGCGCTGGGACGACTGCGTCGAGATCGCGCGCCGGCAGATCCGCGCCGGGGCGCACCTGCTCGACGTGTGCGTCGACTACGTCGGCCGCGACGGCGTCGCCGACGTGCGCGAGGTCGTCTCGCGGCTCGCGAGCGCCTCCACCCTGCCGCTCGTCGTCGACTCGACCGAGCCGGCCGTGCTGCAGGCGGGCCTCGAGCTGATCGGGGGGCGCCCGGTGATCAACTCGGTGAACTTCGAGGACGGCGACGGCCCGACCTCCCGCTATGGCCGCATCATGCCGCTCGTGAAGGAGCACGGCGCCGCCGTGATCGCCCTCACCATCGACGAGCAGGGCCAGGCGCGCACCACCGAGGGCAAGCTGGCGATCGCCACCCGGCTCGTCGAGGCGCTGACCGGCGAGTGGGGGCTCGAGGTCTCCGACATCATCGTCGACTGCCTGACGTTCCCCATCGCGACCGGGCAGGAGGAGACCCGCCGCGACGCGATCGAGACCATCGAGGCGATCCGGCAGCTCACCGCCAAGTACCCGGGCATCCACACCACGCTCGGCGTCTCGAACGTGTCGTTCGGGCTGAACCCGGCCGCCCGCACCGTGCTCAACTCGGTGTTCCTGCACGAGGCCGTGCAGGCCGGCCTCGACTCGGCCATCATCGACGCGGCGAAGATCGTGCCGCTCGCCTCCCTTCCCGACGAGCAGCGCCAGGTCGCCCTCGACCTGGTCTGGGACAAGCGCGAGTACGACGCCGACGGCAACGTCACGTACGACCCGCTGGCACGGATGCTCGAGCTGTTCGCCGGCGTCGACTCCAAGGCGCTGCGCGACCAGCGCGCCGCCGAGCTCGCCGCGCTGCCGGTGGGCGAGCGGCTGCAGCGGCGCATCATCGACGGCGAGGGCAAGGGCCTCGAGGCCGACCTGCAGGAGGCCATGGCCGGCGGCCTCACGGCGCTCGAGATCATCAACGTGCACCTGCTGGAGGGCATGAAGGTGGTCGGCGAGCGCTTCGGCGCCGGCGAGATGCAGCTGCCGTTCGTGCTGCAGTCGGCCGAGGTGATGAAGAGCGCCGTCGCGCTGCTCGAACCGCACATGGAGAAGACCGAGGACGCCGGCAAGGGCCGCATCGTGCTGGCCACCGTGCGCGGCGACGTGCACGACATCGGCAAGAACCTCGTCGACATCATCCTCACCAACAACGGCTACGAGGTGATCAACCTCGGCATCAAGCAGCCGATCAACGACATCATCGCCGCCGCCGAGGAGCACCACGCCGACGTGATCGGCATGAGCGGGCTGCTGGTCAAGTCGACCGTGGTGATGAAGGAGAACCTGCAGGAGCTGAACTCCAGGGGCCTCGCGAAACGGTGGCCGATCATCCTGGGCGGCGCGGCGCTCACCCGCGCCTACGTGGAGCAGGACCTCGCCGAGCTGTTCGAGGGCGAGGTGCGCTACGCCCGCGACGCGTTCGAGGGCCTCGCGCTGATGGAGCCCCTGGTGAAGATCGCCCGCGGCGCCGACCCGGCCTCGGTCGGCCTGCCGCCGCTGAAGAAGCGCATCCACCGGCAGGGCACGACGCTGACCCTGACCGAGCCCGAGGCGATGCCGGCGCGCAGCGACGTCGCCTCCGACAACCCGGTGCCGGCGCCGCCGTTCTGGGGCACCCGGCTCGTCAAGGGCATCCCGCTGGGCGAGTTCGCCGCGTTCCTCGACGAGCGCGCCACCTTCATGGGGCAGTGGGGGCTGAAACCGTCGCGCGGGGCGGACGGCCCGAGCTACGAGCAGCTCGTGGAGACCGAGGGGCGGCCGAGGCTGCGGTACTGGCTCGACCGCATCGTCGCGGAGGGGATGCTCGAGGCATCCGTCGCCTACGGGTACTTCCCCGTGGTCTCAGACGGCGACGACGTCGTCGTGCTGCACCACGGCGACGACCCCGCAGGCGCCCTCGGCACGCCGGGGCTGCTCGCCCCCGACGGCGGCTCGGGCGGGGCGCTCGGCGGCGAGCGGCTGCGCTTCCGCTTCCCGCGCCAGCGCCGCGACCGGCACCTGTGCCTCGCCGACTTCGTGCGCTCGCGCGAGTCGGGGCAGGTCGACGTCATGCCGGTGCAGCTCGTCACGGCCGGGGCGCGGGTGAGCGAGTTCACCGGGGCGCTGTTCGCCGAGAACCGGTACCGCGAGTACCTGGAGCTGAACGGCCTGGCCATGCAGCTGACCGAGGCGCTGGCGGAGTACTGGCATGCGCGCATCCGTGCCGAACTCGGGTTCGCCGCCGAGGACCCGGCCGACACCGAGGGGCTGTTCAAGCTCGAGTACCGCGGCGCGCGCTTCTCGCTCGGCTACCCGGCCTGCCCCGACATGGAGGACCGCACCAAGGTCGTCCAGCTGCTGCGGCCCGAGCGCATCGGCGTCGTGCTCTCGGAGGAGCTGCAGCTGCACCCCGAGCAGTCCACCGACGCCTTCGTCTTCCACCACCCGGAAGCGAAATACTTTTCCGTGTAGGTCTCGCGCGCCGGTCCCCACCCGGCGCGCCGCGGTCGGCTTTCGCGGTTCCCGCGTCCGGCGGCGAACAAGTCGCCGCCTTGCAGAGCGTCTTGCGCTACTCGGATCCGCATCGCGCCACTCGGGTCCGGGTAGCGGACGGCGGATCCGAGGCGCGCAAAGCCGGCGGGCGTCGCCTACAACTTCGCGCGGCGCAAGGCGGCCAGCACGGGGCAGCCGACCAGCGCGATGCCGACCACCGTGGTGATCGCCCGCACCGTGTCCCAGGTGAGGGTCGAGGTGACCAGCGAGTACAGCGCGAACGCCGTGAGGTTGTGTCCGAGCGACGCGTGCGGGTCATACGAGATGCTCGCCCCCTCGCCGACCTGGAACGGCCAGAACCACAGGTTGAGCAGCGCGCCGACCAGCCACGAGGCGACCGCGCCGTAGCCGGCGAGCAGCACGAGCTCGCCCACCTTCGAGCGGATGCGCGGCAGCAGCCCCGCCCCCGCGGCGACCCACGCGCACGCGAACAGCTGGAACGGCAGCCACGGCCCGACGCCGCCCGTGATCACGGCCGACACGGTCATCACGACGAGCCCGAGCAGGAACCCGAACCGGGCGCCGAGGGCGCGGCCGGCGAGGATCAGCACGACGAACACCGGCTCGATGCCGCCGACGACGTCGCCCGCGACGCGAGTCGCGGCGCCGATCGCGCCCAGCACGCCGAGCAGCGCGACCGTCTTCGCGCTCGACACCTGGCCGTCGAGGGCGATGGCCAGCGCCGCCACCACGGCCGGGGCGAGCGCGAACGCCAGGTACGGCACCGCGGCCTGCGCCTGCGCGGGCAGGGCGGGGGCGAACAGCGGCCAGGCGAAGGCACCGGCGGCGAGCACGCTGCCGGCGGCGAGCGCGAGCGCGCGCCAGTCGAGTCGGGCACGGATGCCGCGCGGCGTCGTCCCCACCGCCGTCATGCCCCCACCCCCTGCGGCTCGACCAGGCGCCCGGCCACGAGGCGCAGCTCGCGCTGCGCGAGCGCCTCGGCGAAGTCGCGCTCGTGCGTGGCGAAGAGCACCGCGGCACCGCCCTCGGCCGCCCGGCGCAGGGCGCCCGCGACCTCGGCTCGCGCGGCGGCGTCGAGCCCGCGCACCGGCTCGTCCACGAGCAGCACGGCCGGGTCGGCGGCGAGCTGCAGCGCGATCGCCAGGCACACGCGCTCACCGCCGGAGAGGTCGCGCGGGTGCGTCTCGGCGAGCGGCGCCGCCCCGCGGCCGAGCAGCGTGGAGAGCAGGTCGAGGGTCGGGCGCGACGGATGCCGGCGCCGGTCGCTGCGGCGGCATTCGGCCGCGACCGAGTCGGTCACGAAGAGGTCTTCGACGACCTCGGGCACGAGGGACACGGCGGCGCGCCGTGCGCGCGGGGTGAGCGCGCGCACCTCCCGCCCGCGCACGCTCACGCCCTCGGCGCCGGAGGCGACCGCCGTCAGCAGGGACGACTTGCCCGCCCCGTTCGGCCCGGTGAGGGCGACCAGCTCTCCGGGGTGGAGCTCGAGGCCGATGCCGTCGACGGCGGTGAGCTCGCCGTGGCGCACGGTGAGGTCGTGCAGGCGCAGGGCGGGGGACCGGTCTCCATTCACGGCTGCGCCGTGAGTCGACCGACGGCCGCCGTGCTGGTCGACTCGCGCGGAGCGCGAATGGAGACCCGGGCCGCCTTGCTGGTCGACTCGCGCGGAGCGCGAATGGAGACCCGCGCCGCCTTGCTGGTCGACTCGCGCGGAGCGCGAATGGAGACCCGGCTCCTCCCGCACCACACCACCGTCCCGGATGGCCAACCACCCGTCCGCGACATCCCGGAACCACGCCGCCCGGTGCTCGGCGACCAGCACGCACACCCCGGCGTCGTGGGCGAGCGCGGCGAGGGCGGCGACGACGCGCGGGCGCGCCGTCTCGTCGAGCTCGGCGAGCGGCTCGTCGACGAGCAGCAGCGTCGGGTTCTCGATCACCGCCGCCGCCAGCGCCACGAGCACCGCCTCGCCGGCCGACAGCGCGCCGATCGGCCGCTCCAGCAGCCCCGCGACGCCGAGCCGCCCGGCGACCTCGCGCACCCGCGCCGCGACGATCACCGGCGCGACGCCGCGCAGGGCGAGCGCGAAGCCCAGCTCCTCGGCGACCGTCTCGCCCACGAACCTGTCCCGCACCCGCTGCCCGACCGCGCCGACGAACCCGGCCGTCTCCCGCGGCGGCACCGCCGCGCGGTCGAGGTCGCCGACCTGCAGCAGCCCGGTCTGGGAACCGCCGTCGACGTGCTGGAACAGGCCCGACAGGGCGTCGAGCACGCTCGACTTGCCCGAGCCCGTCGGCCCGGTGAGCACGGTCAGGGTGCCGGGCGTCAACTCCAGCTCGGGCAGGGCCAGCGTCCAGCCGGGGCGGTGCAGCGCGGCATCCGTCGCCCGCACAGGCGTCTCGCAGCGGCCCTCGAGGCGGCGCTCGGCGGCGAAACCGCGCAGCTCCAGCGCGGCGGCGAGCCCGACCGCCCGCTCGATGGCGCCCTCGAGCACGGGAACGAGGGTGCTCGGCCCGGGCCGCTCGCCGCGCAGCCGCGCCGCGCGCGCCGCCCGCCGTACCGCGAGGCCCAGCGCCGGCACCGTCTGCCAGGCGATCACGAGCGCGCGCGCCAGCGACCGGACGGGTCCCCGCCGGGCTGCCGCCGCGAAGAACGGGCGAACGTCGACGAGGGCGTTCAGCACGCCGAAGCCGAGGATCGCCGCGGCGAACGGCAGCGCCGAGAGCGCCGCTGCGGCCAGCCCGCCGCCGGTCACGGGCCCGAGCAGCGCCACGCCGCTGAACGGCGCCGGCAGGGTGACGAGCGGGAGGTCGAGCAGCAGCGCGCCGTCGCCGCCCGCGCCCGCGAACAGCGCGCGGTACAGCACCCGGGAGACGAGGAACACCGCCGCGAGCACCGCGGCCTGGCGCAGCGGGGCGGGCCGGAAGCGCACCGCTAGCCCTCAGGCGGCGTCGTGTCCGACCCGGTGGTGAACTTGAGCCCCAGCGACTGCCCGGGCTTCAGCTTCTCGCTGTCGATGCCGTTCTGGGCATACGCCCACGTGCCGGTGGCCGAGTCGCGCACCCAGAGGGCCCAGTACGCGAATGCGGCGGGCATGTCCTGGCACTTCTCGGTGTACGAGCCGTGCCCCGCGACCGCGATCGGCGTCGACGCGTCCGGCTCCCCGTCGACCCGGCAGATCACCTGGGTGGGGTACTTGGTCGTGCCGGCGGTCGTGACGTCGAGATCCTTCAGCACGGATGCCGCGGTGACCGTTCCCGTGACGGGGTCGCACGCGTTCAGATCGGGATGGTCGAGCACGCCGAACTGCACCGTGACGAACACTCCGGTGCAGTCGGCCGCCGTGGTGACCGCCGGGGTCGAGCTCGCGGAGGGGGCGTCGGAGCCGCCGGACCCCGCGTTCCCGCTGGAGGAACACCCGGTGAGGGCCGCGGCGAGGGCGGCGGCGGCGAGCAGGGTCGGCAGGGCGCGGCGGTGCATGGGGTCAGCGTACTGATCGCGGGGCGGCGCCCGGCGCAGATGACGCCGCGCGACGTCACCCCGGCCCGGGGGACGCGCTGCCGACCTGCTGCGTCACCTCGGCCGCCGCCGTGACCATCTCGCCCAGAGAGGTGTTCTCGGCCGTGCGCCGCTGCCAGTCGGCGCCCGTGCCCTCGTCGATCACGCGGCGCAGCTCGGCCTCCGCGAACGCCTCGTCCCCGTAGTCGGTGAGCGCCGGCCGCACGTGCTCCAGCAGCCGCTCGAGCACCCCGGCGGCCGGCCGCGGCACGCCCTCGACGGGGTCGACGAGCTCGCCGCGCACCCCGTCGATCGCCGCCTTCCAGGTGGCCAGCCGCAGCGTCGACGAGCGCGTGCCGGGGGCGGGTTCGCCCGCGGCCCACTCGCGGGCGGCCGTCTCGACGAGTCCGCGCGACAGGGCGGCGATGAGCGCGGCATCCGTCTGCTTGAGGCAGATGTCGGCCACCCTGATCTCGACCGTCGGGTGGTTTCGCGACAGCCGCGCGTCGAAGTAGACCATGCCGTCATCGATGAGCACGCCGGTGCGGCGCATCTCGTCGAGCAGCTCGTCGTAGGCGGCGGCCGAGCCGAGCACCTCGAGCGGGCCCGAGGTCGGCCACTGCCGCCACGCCACCGTGCGGTAGCTCGCGTGCCCGGTGTCCTCGCCGGCCTTGAACGGCGAGTTGGCGCTCACGGCGACGAGCAGCGGCAGCCACACCCGGATGCGGTCCAGGACGCCGACGCCCTCCTCGGGCGAGTCGATCGACACGTGCACGTGGCAGCCCATCGTGAGCGCGTCGCGGGTGACGGTGCCGTAGCGGCGCGTCATCTCGAGGTACCGCTCGTGCGGCATCAGGTGCGGCTGCACCGGCAGGGGAGCAGTGGCCAGGGCCGCCGCCCGCGCACCCATCAGCGCCGCCACCCGGTCGGAGCTCGCCCGTCCCTTGGCGATGGCGGCGCGCAGGCCGTCGAGCGTCTCCTGCGGGGACGACACCGCCTCGAGCATCTCCTGCTGCAGTTCGGCCGTGAGCTCGACGGCGGGGGAGATGAGCGGCGGCACGGCCCCGTCGGCGCGGTCGAGCAGGGCGCTCGCCACGGCGATCGGATGCCCCGACCCCGCGTCGACCAGCAGCAATTCCTCCTCGACGCCGAACTTCCTCACGCCGTGCGCCATTCGTCGCCGGTCAGGTGCGACCCGGCCTGGGGCCCCATCTGCAGCATTCCGCCGTCGACGGTCCACGACGCGCCGGTCACATAGGAGGCCTCGGGGGAGGCCAGGAACGCGATCACCGCGGCGACCTCGTCGGGTTCACCGGGCCGGCCCACGGGGATGCCGGGGCGCCGGGTGCGCCGCGCATCCTCGGCCGAGGCGTCGTTCATGGGCGTGCTGATCTCACCCGGCGCGACCGAGTTGGCGGTGATGCCGTGCTCGCCGAGCTCGAGGGCGAGCACCTTCATCAGGCCGCCCAGGCCGTGCTTGGCCGCGGCGTAAGCCGCGAAGCCGACGCGCGGCTGGTGCTCGTGCACGCTCGTGACCGCGATGAGCCGGCCGCCGCGGCCCTGGTCGACCATCAGCCGGGCCGCCCGCTGCAGGCACACGAACGCGCCGTCGAGGTCGGCGAGGATCGTCGAGCGCCAGGTGTCCCAATCGGTGTCGAAGAACGCCGGTCCGCCGTTGATGCCGGCGTTGTTCACGAACACGTCGAGGCCGCCGAGCCGGCCGGCCAACTCGTCGACGACGTCGCCGCAGCCGGGCGCATCCGTCGTATCGAGCCGGGCGGTGACCGCCTGCGCGCCCTGCTCGCGCACGAGCCGCGCGGTCTCCTCGGCGCCGTCCTCGTCGCTGTGCCAGGTGATGCCCACGTCGTGCCCGGCGCGGGCGAGGGCCACGGCGGTGGCCCGCCCGATGCCGGAGTCGGAGCCGGTGACGATCGCTTTCCTCTCGCTCATATCGGGGACGGTGCCCGAGCCCGCGGCGGGTGATGCATCGCGCTATTGACTGCGGGTCAGTAGTATGGCGCCGGGATCGACGAGGATCGAAGGGGGATGCGATGGGCCGTCACTCGTCCGCGTTCGACCACGACGTCGTGGTCGTCGGGTCGGGATTCGGGGGATCGGTCGCCGCGCTGCGGCTGGTCGAGAAGGGCTACGACGTGCTCGTCTACGAGGCGGGCCGCCGCTTCGCCGACGACGAGTTCGCCACGACCAGCTGGGATCTGCGCCGCTACCTGTGGGCGCCGGCGATCGGATGCTTCGGGCCGCAGCGCATCCACAAGCTGCCCGACGTGCTGCTGCTCGCCGGCGCGGGCGTCGGCGGCGGCTCGCTCAACTACGCCAACGTGCAGTACGTGCCGGGCGAGGCGTTCTTCCGCGACCCGCAGTGGGGCGGCATCACCGATTGGCGGGCCGAGCTCGCGCCGCACTACGAGACCGCCAAGCGGATGCTCGGCACGGTCGAGCGCTACCCCTACGAGGGCGCGGCCGAGCGGGTGATGCGCCGCGTCTCGGTGCAGCTCGGGGTGCCGCACACCTTCCGGCCGACGCCCGTCGGCGTGTACTTCGGCCCCGAGGGCGCCGAGACGCGAGGGGTCACCTCGCCCGACCCGTTCTTCGGCGGCGAGGGCCCCGCGCGCACCAGCTGCACGCTCTGCGGCAACTGCATGGTCGGCTGCCGCGTCGGCGCCAAGAACACCCTGGTGAAGAACTACCTGTGGCTCGCCGAGCGCCGCGGTGCCGTGATCGAGCCGCTGCGCACCGTGACCTCGGTGCGCCCGCTGCCCGGCGGCGGCTACGCGGTCACCACGCGGCGGTCGGGCGCCTGGCCCGGTGCCGCAGACCGCCGCACCGTCACCGCCGAGCAGGTGGTGTTCGCCGCAGGCGCCTGGGGCACCCAGCGGCTGCTGCACACGCTCAAGGAGCGCGGCGAGCTGCCCGGCCTCTCCGACGCGCTGGGGAAGCTGACGCGCACCAACTCCGAGGCCCTCGACGGCGCGATCGCCGTGCGCGTGCCCGACGCGGACCTCACCGAGGGCGTCGCGATCACCACGAGCCAGTACGTCGACGAGGTCACCCACGTGCAGAACGTGCGCTACGGCAAGGGCTCCGACGCGCTGATGCTGCTCGTCACGGCGCTCGCCCCGGGCGGCGGTCCCGTGGGGAAGAGGCTCGGGTACCTGGCGCGGCGCTGGTTGCGGCATCCGATCACCGAACTGCGCGCGAGCGTGCCGTTCGGGGCGACCCGGCGCGGCATCATCGCGCTCGTCATGCAGAGCCTCGACAACTCGCTCACCGTCTCGGCCAGGCGCGGGCTGTTCGGGCGGGTGCGGCTGACCAGCAGGCAGGGCGACGGCGAGGCGAACCCCACGTACCTGCCGCAGGCGCACCGGGCGACGCAGGCGATGGCCGAGCAGCTGACCGCCGAGACCGGCGTGCCCGCGCTGCCCCGCGGCACCTGGCTCGAGCTCTTCGGGGTGCCGCTGACCGCGCACTTCCTCGGCGGCGCGGTGATCTCCGACCACCCGAGCCGCGGCGTCGTCGACCCCTATCACCGCGTCTGGGGGTACCCCGGCCTGCACATCGTCGACGGATCGACCGTCTCGGCGAACCTCGGCGTGAACCCGGCGCTCACCATCACCGCCCAGGCCGAGCGGGCGTTCTCGCTGTGGCCCGCGCGCGGCGAAACCGACCGGCGCCCGCCGCAGGGGACGGGGTATCTGCGGCTCGACCCGCAGCCGGCCGGCTCGGGCGGAGATCTTGGCCGAACCGTTACTTGACGCTGTGCCGGCCGCGGAGCAGAGTGATCGGCGGATCAACGAGGATCCGGGGGATTGCGCGAGACCCGACGCGGAACGACGGCGTGATCACAACGGAGTGGTCGCCGGCCCCTCGGCCATCGGTCGCACGGCGCGAGCGCACGTCTTCGAAGCGGGGGGTGCTTCGAAGATGCTCGCGCGCCCCGCGCCCGCGCCGTCCGGTGTTCAGGCGCCCGCCGGCACGGCGGCGAGCTGCGGCTTCAGCTCCCGGGCGAAGAAGTCGATGAACCCGTCGGGGTCGTCTCCCGCGTTCTGCAGCACGAGGTGGTCGAAGCCCGCCTCGGCGTAGGTGGCGATCGCCTGCAGGTGCTTCTGCGGGTCCGGTCCGCAGGCGAACTGCTGCGCGACGTCCTCCGGTCGCACGGTGCCCGACGCGGCCTCGAAGTTCACCGGGTTCGGCAGCTCGCTCATCACCTTCCACCCCGACAGCGCCCACTTCGCGTTCGTGAAGGCGGCCTCGACCGCCTCCTCCTCGCTCGGACCCCACGCGAGCGGCACCTCGGCGAACAGCGGTCCGTTCCCGCCGCGCTCGCGGAAGCCGGCCACGAGCTCGCGGCGCGGCTCGACCGCGAACAGCCCGTCGGCGAGTTCGGCGGCCAGGCGCACGGATGCCTCGCCGCTGACCGCGACCGCGATCTCCGGCAGCCTCTCGGGCAGGTCGAAGACGCGGGCGTCGTGGAGCTGCAGGTGCCGGCCGTCATAGCTGTGGTAGCCGCCCCGCCAGAGCAGCCGGATGATCTCGATCGCCTCGCGCAGCCGCTCATGCCGCACCCGGGCCGAGGGCACCGGGCCGACGATGTGCTCGTTCAGGCTCTCGCCCGCGCCGAGCCCGAGCGTGAACCGGCCGTCCGACACCAGCTGCAGGGTCGCGGCGGCCTGGGCGATGATCGCCGGGTGGTAGCGCATCGACGGGCAGGTCACGCCGGTGGCGAGGCCCAGCCGTTCGGTCTTCGCGGCGATCGCGCCGAGCACCGTCCAGGCGAACGGCGAGTGCCCCTGCGACTCGAGCCACGGGTGGTAGTGGTCGCTGATCTCGACGAAGTCGAAGCCGGCCTCCTCGGCGCGCACCGCCTGGCGCACCAGCTCGGCGGGGCCGAACCCCTCGGCCATGAGCTTGTAGCCGTATCGCATTGCCGCATCCTCCTCTGCTCGATCTGCACCCCGCACCGGCGTGTCCCGTTAGCGCCGCCGCGGGCGGGGGAACCCACGCAACGAGGAGATACCCACCCCACCAGGAGGAGGAACCATGGCATCGAACGACGAGCCGATCGACATCCCCGGCGCCCCCTCGTCGGAGGAACCGGCGTTCGCCGAGCCGACGGAGCCTCGCGAGCCGCTGCCGCCGAAGCCGGACCAGTCCGGGCCGCAGACGCGCACGCCGACGGGTGCGGCGAGCGGGCTGCCCCCGGCATCCGTCGCCCAGCAGGGCGCCCACCTGACCACGGCGCAGGGCGCGCGCCTGCGCGACACCGACCACTCGCTCAAGGCGGGGCGGCGCGGCCCCGTGCTGCTGCAGGACCACCACCTACGCGAGAAGATCACCCACTTCGACCACGAGCGCATCCCCGAGCGGGTCGTGCACGCCCGCGGCGCGGCCGCGCACGGGCACTTCGAGGCCAACGGGGCCGCCGAGCCGTACACGAAGGCCGCGTTCCTCAAGGCCGGCGCCGTCACCGACACCTTCGTGCGGTTCTCGACCGTGCTCGGCTCGCGCGGCTCGGCCGACACGGCGCGCGACACCCGCGGCTTCGCGACGAAGTTCTACACGAGCGAGGGCGTCTACGACCTGGTCGGCAACAACATCCCGGTGTTCTTCATCCAGGACGCGATCAAATTCCCCGACATCATCCACGCCGCCAAGCCGCACCCCGACCGCGAGATCCCGCAGGCGCAGTCGGCGCACGACACCTTCTGGGACTTCGTCTCGCTGCACACCGAGGCGCAGCACCACACGATCTGGAACATGTCCGACCGCGCCCTGCCGCGCTCGTACCGGATGATGCAGGGCTTCGGCATCCACACCTTCCGGCTGATCAACGAGGAGGGCGTGACGAGCCTGGTGAAGTTCCACTGGAAGCCGCGGCTCGGCGTGCACGGCACCACCTGGGAGGAGGCGCAGCTGCTGGCCGGGAAGGACCCCGACTTCCACCGTCGCGACCTGGCCGACGCGATCGAGGCGGGCGCGTACCCGCAGTGGGACTTCGGCATCCAGGTGTTCCCCGACACGGAGGACCAGATGTTCGCCGGCATCGACCTGCTCGACCCGACCAAGATCGTGCCGGAGGAGCTCGCGCCGGTGCAGCTCATCGGCACCATGACCCTCGACCGCAACCCGAGCAACTACTTCGAGGAGACGGAGCAGGTCGCCTTCCACCCCGGCCACCTCGTGCCCGGCATCGACGTGACGAGCGACCCGCTGCTGCAGGGCCGGCTGTTCTCCTACCTCGACACGCAGATCACCCGGCTCGGCGGCCCCAACTTCGCGCAGCTGCCGATCAACCGCCCGCACGCCGAGGTGAACGACATGCTGCGCGACGGCATGCACCAGACCGCGGTGCACTCGGGCGTCGCCCCCTACCACCCGAACTCGCTCGACGGCGGCTGCCCGTTCCCGGCGATGCTCGAGCAGGGCGCCTTCGTCGACGTGCCGCAGCACATCCCGGAGGACGTGGTCACCCGAGAGCAGCCCGCGAGCTTCGACGACCACTTCTCGCAGCCGCGCATGTTCTACCGCTCGCTGAGCGAGGTGGAGCGGATGCACGTGCAGCAGGCCTACGCGTTCGAGCTCGGCAAGTGCTACGAGCAGACCATCAAGGAGCGCCAGCTGCAGGCGCTGGCGAACATCGACCGCGAGCTGTGCGCGGCCGTCGCCGACGCGCTGGGCCTGCCCGCGCCCGAGCCCACCGAGCAGGTCCCCGACGTCGACCCCAGCCCCGCGCTGCGCATGGTGAACGACGCGACCTGGCCGATCGACGGGCGCATGGTCGGCATCGTCGTCGACGACGAGACGGATGCCTCGCAACTCGGCTCCGCCCGTCAGGCGCTGCACGCGCAGGGCGTCACCCCCGTGGTCGTCGCGCCGCACGGCGGCACGGTCGCCGGCGTCCCCGTGCAGCGCAGCTTCCACACCGCCACCAGCGTCGAACTCGACGCGCTCGTGGTGCTCGCGCCCGCGGTGACGCAGCAGGTGCTCGAGCTGCTGCGGGAGGCGTTCCGGCACGGCAAGGCGATCGCCCTCGCCGAGGAGGCGCAGCCGCTGCTCGGCGCGGCCGGGATCCCGGAGCAGGCGCCCGGCGTGGTCGTCGGCGACGCCGACGCCGCCGTGGCCGGAGTGCTCGCGCTGCTGCCGGCGCACCGGGTGTGGGAGCGCGAGCTGGTGCAACACTGAATGAAGGGGAAGGACGCAGTGGAGAGCGAGGGAGGTCTTCGATGACGACGGCGTCGCAGCAGGTGGGGGATGACGGGACCGTTCGCAGCCTGGTGCCGGCCCGGGTGGACCGGCTGCCGTGGACCCGCTTCCACTGGTCGGTCATCTTCGGGCTCGGCATCTCCTGGATCCTCGACGGGCTCGAGATCCAGATCGTCGCGTCGAACGGATACGCCGACACCCTGCACCTGTCCAGCGCGGAAGTCGGCGTCGTCGGCACCGTCTACCTCGTCGGCCAGGTCGTCGGCTCGCTCTACTTCGGCTGGCTCTCCGACCGGCTCGGCCGCAAGCGGCTGTTCATCCTGACGCTCGCGATCTACCTGGTCGGCAGCGGCATCGCCGGTTTCTCGTTCTCCTACTGGTTCCTGCTGATCTTCCGCTTCGTCGCCGGGGCCGGCATCGGCGGCGAGTACGCGGCGATCAACTCCGCCATCGACGAGCTCATCCCGTCGAAGTACCGGGGCCGCGTCGACATCGCCATCAACGGCACCTACTGGGGCGGTGCGGCGCTCGGCGCCGCGGCGAGCCTGCCCCTGTACGACGCGAACCTGATGGATCAGGACTGGAGCTGGCGCATCGGCTTCTGGATCGGCCCGGTGATCGGCCTGATCATCATCTACCTCAGGCGCCACATCCCCGAGAGCCCCAGGTGGCTGGTCACCCACGGCCGCGGCCACGAGGCCGACGCGACGATCGACGACATCGAGCAGCGGGTGCGCTCCGAGAGCGGCGAGCTCACCCCGGTGTCGGACTCGGAGGCGATCGATCTGAAGCCCATCGAGTTCGTGCCGCTGCGCGTGATCGGCCGGGTGCTGTTCAAGGAGTATCCGAAGCGCACGATCACCGGCGCGGCGATGATGATCACGCAGTCGTTCCTGTACAACGCGATCTTCTTCACCTACGCGCTCGTGCTGCAGAACTTCTACGACATCCCCCGCGACACGGTGCCGTACTTCTTCTTCCCCTTCGCGATCGGCAACCTGATCGGCCCGCTCGTGCTCGGGCCCCTGTTCGACACGATCGGGCGCCGGAAGATGATCTTCGCGACGTACGTGCTCTCGGGTCTCGTGCTCGCGGTCTCGGCCATCCTTTTCCAGGCCGGGGCCCTCAGCGCCGTCACGCAGACGATCTTCTGGTGCGTCGCGTTCTTCTTCGCGTCGGCGGGCGCCTCGAGCGCCTACCTCACGGTCAGCGAGACCTTCCCGCTCGAGATCCGCAGCCAGGCGATCTCGTACTTCTTCTCGGTCGCGCAGATCTTCGGCTCCATCGCCCCCACCGTCTACGCGGCGATGGTCGGCGACGGCTCGGCGCGCGGGCCGCTCACCGTCGGGTACTTCCTCGGCGCCGGCATCATGATCGTCGGCGGCATCGTCGCGATCATCTTCGGCACGGATGCCGAGCGCCGATCCCTCGAGACCGTGTCGGCCCCGATCACCCTGGCCCACCGGGTCGTGAAGTAGCCCGGCGGCTCGGCGTCGGTCATGCGGGCCAGGCGGGGGGCCAGGATGGAGGGGTGAAGAAGCTCTCCCTGCCCCAGACCGACCTGACCGTCTCCAACCTCATCCTGGGGCTGATGCGCATCACGGAGCTCTCCGACGAGGAGATCCGTGCCCTGTTCGCCGCCGCGCGCGAGGTGGGCATCGACTTCTTCGACCACGCCGACGTGTACGGCGGGAAGCCGCACTACTGCGAGCAGCGCTTCGGCGACGCCATCCGGCTGTCCCCGTCGGAGCGCGAGGAGGTGGTCATCCAGACCAAGACCGGCATCCGCCCGGGGTACTTCGACTTCTCGAAGGAGCACATCCTCGAGTCGGTCGACGCCTCCCTTGCCGCGCTGCGCACCGACTACCTCGACGTGCTGCTGCTGCACCGCCCCGATGCCCTCGTCGAGCCGGAGGAGGTCGCGGCGGCGTTCGACGAGCTCGAGTCCGCGGGCAAGGTGCGCCGCTTCGGGGTCTCGAACCACACGCCCGGCCAGATCGAGCTGCTCAAGAAGTACGTGAGGCAGCCGCTGCCGTTCAACCAGGTGCAGCTGTCGATCACCCACGCGCCGCTCATCGCCGCGGGCGTCGCCTCCAACATGCAGGGCCTCGACCAGTCGATCTCGCGCGACAACGGCCTGCTCGACTACTCGCGCCTGAACGACATGACGCTGCAGGCGTGGTCGCCGTTCCAGAAGCAGTTCTTCAACGGCGTCTTCCTCGGCGACCGCGAGGAGTACCCGGAGCTCAACGACGCGATCGACGAGCTCGCCGCGAAGTACGAGGTCACCCCGACCGCGATCGCCGTCGCCTGGATCACCCGACACCCCGCGGACTTCCAGGTCGTGCTCGGCACGACGAAGCCCGAGCGCGTGCGCGAGGCGGCGGCCGGCAGCGACCTCCCGCTCACCCGCGAGGAGTGGTACCGCCTGTTCACGGCGGCGGGGTATCTCGTCCCCTGAGCCGTAACATCCAGACGCCTCGCACCAGGCGGGCTTAGCGTTGATCCTCGTGGCTCCCGTGACGACGCCGCTCGCCGATCTGCGAGCGGACTTCCCCCTCCTCGACCGCTCGGTGAACGGGCATCCGCTCGTCTACCTCGACTCGGCGGCGACCGCGCAGCGGCCCAACGTCGTGCTCGAGGCGGAACAGGACTTCTTGGAACGCCGCAACGCCGCCGTGCACCGCGGCGCCCACACCCTCGCCGCCGAGGCGACCGAGGAGTTCGAGCAGGCGCGCGAGGCGGTGGCGCGCTTCGTGGGCGCGGACGTCGACGAGATCGCCTGGCAGTCGGGCGCGACGGATGCGCTCAACACGATCGCCTTCGCCCTCGGCGCCGCCTCGCTCGGTCGTGGGGGAGAGGCGGCCCGCCGCTTCGCCCTCGGCCCCGGCGACGAGCTCGTCGTCACCGAGGCGGAGCACCACGCGAACCTCATCCCCTGGCAGGAGCTCGCCGCCCGCACCGGCGCGGCGCTGCGCTACGTGCCCGTCGACGACGACGGCCTGTGGACCCTCGACGCCCTCCGCGCCGTCGTGACCGAGCGCACCCGGCTGATCGCGTTCGCGCACGTGTCGAACGTCACGGGGTTCGTCGCCCCCGTCTCCGAGGTGGTGGCGCTCGCGGCATCCGTCGGCGCGCTCACCGTGCTGGACGCGTGCCAGTCGGCCCCGCACCGCCCGCTCGACCTGCACGCGCTCGGCGTCGACTTCGCCGCGTTCAGCGCCCACAAGATGCTCGGGCCCAACGGCCTCGGCGTGCTCTACGGCCGCCGCGAGCTGCTGAACGCCCTGCCGCCGGCCCGCACCGGCGGCTCGATGATCACGACCGTCACGATGGAGGGCGCCGAGTTCCTGCCTGCCCCGCAGCGCTTCGAGGCGGGCACGCAGCCGGTGTCGCAGGCGGTCGCGTTCGGCGCCGCGGTCGGCTATCTGACGGATGCCGGCATGGCGGCGGTGCACGCCCACGAGGAGGAGCTCGCGCAGCGGCTCTACGAGGGTCTCTCGGGCATTCCCGGACTGCGTCTGATCGGCCCCGGCGCCGGAGTCGAGCGCGCCGGTCTGGTCTCGTTCGACGTGGAGGGCGTGCACGCGCACGACGCCGGCCAGTACCTCGACGACCGCGGCATCGCGGTGCGGGTGGGCCATCACTGCGCCCAGCCGCTGCACCGCCGGCTCAGCCTCACCGCGAGCGTGCGGGCGAGCGTCTACCTCTACAACACGGCCGACGACGTCGACGCGTTCCTCGACGCGGCGGAAGGGATCCGCGCCTACTTCCGGGTGTGACGCGGGGCCGGACTTCCGGGTCAGCTGTCGACAGGGAATCCGAGGCGAGCGGCGACCGGTTGGGCATCCTCGCGCGGAACCGCGCACTCCACGACGCCGGTCGGGGTGCTCAGCACCAGGATGACGGCGTCTGAGCCGAGCGGCGGCTGCTCCGATAACTTCGTCCGCTCGGTTCGACGGTGAACGGATGCGACGTCGAGGCGGACCCGTCCCCAGATCAGCACTTGTGGACCGGGCTCGAATTCGATGACCTCCCACCGCGACGAGATCCCGTGGGCCTCGCCATTCAATGCGCGTACGGCGCCACGCACCCGTCCGGCCTCCCTCGCCTTGCGTTCCCGGCGCTTGCGGATTGCGCTGTCGACGGCTTCTCCTGCGAAGGCGGTGACGACAGCGTCGATGATGTCGTCAATCATCCGGCGCACCGGGATGGCGCGGATCTGTCATAAGCGGATTATGCCGCCCGTCGCCTGCCGGATGGCCAGCGCCGCGCGCCGCGCACTTATGCACATGCGCTCCGTCAATGTCAGTGGTCAATGTTCTGATGAAGCCATGACCACGGCAGACCCCTTCGAGCTCGACGTCGAGAACTCGGCGTTCGCGCTCTCGCGGGAGTGGGAGGCGCGTCAGATCTCGCGCGTGGTCGAGATCCGGGCGCAGATCGCGGCGCTCGAGGCCGAGGAGGCGCGCATCATGGCCGACCTGATCCTGCAGGCGCAGGGCGAGGCGGCCGAGCTCGAGGCGGAGTTCGACGACCCCGACACCGAGAGCGACCGCAGGGCGCGGCTGCACATCCGCTCGCTCGCGACCGAGCTGGCGGCGTCGACGCACTCGTCGCTGCCGACCATCGAGGCCCGCATGAACGACGCGTGGGTGCTCGTGAACCGCCTTCCGGCGACCTTCGCCGCCCTGTCGCGCGGGGAGCTGTCGCGAGCGCACGCCCAAGCGATGGTCTCCGAGACCGACCACCTGCCTCACCGCGGCGAGGCGGAGGCGGCGCTGCTGCCCTGGGCGAAGGAACTGAGCGTCGCCGCCTTCCGCCGCAAGGCGGCGCGCGTGCTCGAGAGGCTCGAGCCCGAGTCGCTGGCGACGCGGCACGAGCGGGCCTTCGCGCGGCGGCACGTCGCACTCACCCCCGCGCGCGACGGCATGGCCCGCCTCGAGGCGCTCATCGACGCCGCCGACGCCGTCGTGATCAAGACCGGCCTCGAGAACGCCGCCGCCGAGGCCCGTTCGCACGGCGACACCCGCACCGGCGCCCAGCTCGAGGCCGACCTGCTGGTCGACGTGCTCGCCGACGGCGAAGTGACGATCGGCGCACCCTCCGAGAACGCTGCGGCATCTCTGCGCGACCGCGCGCCGGTCGCCGTCACGGTGCTGATCCCCGCCGAGACGCTCGCCGGCGCCGACGAGAAGCCCGCCGTGGTGCAGGGTCACGGGGTGATCGACCCGGCGGCGGCCCGCCGACTGGTCGCGGCGGCCCCGAGCCTCATCAGGGTCCTCACCGATCCGATCTCGAGCGCCGTCGTCGACTTCGACCGGCGCAGCTACCGCATCCCGGCCGAGCTGAAGCGGGTCATCCGGCTGCGCGACGGGCACTGCCGCGGGCCATCCTGCTCGGCGCCGCTCTCGCGCACCGAGATCGACCACACCGTGGCCTACGCCGGCGGCGGCACGACCGCGCGGTGGAACCTGGCACACCTGTGCGCCAACCACCACCACCTGAAACACGAGGCAGGCTGGGGTCTGCGGCAGTACGCCGATGGCGTGCTGAGCTGGCGCTCGCCCACGGGCCGCATCTACCGCACCCACCCCGACGACGAGCTCGAAGTGCTCGCGGAGCCCGGCCCGCCCGACCCGGCCCCGTTCGCCCCGTTGCAACCGGCCCCGTTCGACAAGACGGAGTAGCGGCGACCGTGCGAGGGTGCGGGGCGCTGCGCAGAAGGGGACGCGGCGAGACGAAGGAAGAGAGCGAATACCCGCGCCAGCCCGGGGGACAAGGAGAGTATGAGCGACGACCGCGAAGAGACCACTCCCGAAATCGGGCGCTACGGCGTGTGGCAGGGCCGCCCGCCGCTGACCCCCGAGCCCGCGTACCACCTCGAGAACCTGGGCTTCGGCGCCATCTGGGTCGGCCACTCGCCCGCCGCCGACCTGCGGCACGTCGAGTCCCTCATCGCCAACACGAGCACGATCACCGTGGCGACCGCCATCGCCAACATCTGGACGGCCGACCCCCGCGAGCTCGCCGCCGCCTACCACCGTGTCGAGGCGGCGCACCCCGGGCGCCTGCTGCTCGGCATCGGCGCGGGCCACCCCGAGACCCAGGGGCAGCAGGCGCGCAAGCCCTACGCCGCGACCGTCGAGTACCTCGACGTGCTCGACGCCGAGGGCGTGCCGGCGAGCCGCCGCGTGCTCGCCGCGCTCGGGCCACGGATGCTCGAGCTGGCGCGCGACCGCGCCGCCGGCGCGCATCCGTATCTCGTGACCCCGTCCTTCAACGAGGGCGCCCGCGACATCCTCGGGCCGGCCAAGCTGCTGGCCACCGAGCAGCGCGTCGTGCTGCGCACCGACCCCGCCGAGGCCCGCGACCTCGGCCGCCCCACCGTCGACCGTCCCTACCTCGGCCTGCGCAACTACCTCAATAACCTGCGTCGGCTGGGGTACGGCGACGACGACCTCGAGAGCCCGGGCAGCGACCGCCTCATCGACGACCTCGTCGTCTCCGGCGACGCCGCGGCGATCAAGGCGCGCGTCGACCAGCACCTGCACCACGGCGCCGACCACGTCGCGGTGCAGCTCATCGTCGCCGACGGCGACGACCGGGCTGCGGCGTTCGCCGAGCTGGCCGCCGACCTCGGGCTGAGTCATCCGTAGAGTGAGAACGTGACCTACCTCGCCGCCGAGAACCGCTACTCATCCATGCCCTACCGGCGCACCGGCCGCAGCGGCCTGCAGCTTCCCGCGATCTCGCTGGGCCTGTGGCAGAACTTCGGCGACGCGGCGCCCATCAAACGGCAGCGGGCGATCCTGCGCCGCGCCTTCGATCTCGGCGTCACCCACTTCGACCTGGCCAACAACTACGGCCCGCCCGCGGGCAGCGCCGAGACGAACTTCGGCCGCATCCTGCACGAGGACTTCCTGCCCTACCGAGACGAGCTGGTCATCTCGACCAAGGCCGGCTACCGCATGTGGGAGGGGCCATACGGCGAGTGGGGCAGCCGCAAGTACCTGCTCTCGAGCCTCGACCGGTCGCTGTCACGGATGCGCCTCGACTACGTCGACATCTTTTACTCCCACCGCGCCGACCCCGACACGCCGCTCGAGGAGACGATGGGCGCGCTCGACCAAGCGGTGCGCAGCGGCAAGGCGCTCTACGCCGGCATCTCCAGCTACTCGCCCGAGCGCACCAGGGAGGCCGTGGCGATCCTGAAGGAGCTGGGCACGCCCACCCTCATCCACCAGCCGTCCTACTCGATGTTCAACCGCTGGATCGAGGGCGGTCTGCTCGACGTCACCGCCGAGCTCGGCCTCGGCGTCATCGCCTTCTCGCCCCTCGCGCAGGGCCTGCTCACCGACAAGTACCTGAACGGCGTTCCGGAGGATTCCCGCGCGGCGCGGAAGGTGTCGATGAGCCCGGAGATGATCACCGACGAGGTGCTCGGCCGAGTGCGGGCGCTGAACGAGATCGCGGCGCGCCGGGGCCAGACCCTCGCGCAGCTCGCCCTCTCCTGGGTGCTGCGCGACGAGCGCATCACCTCCGCCCTCGTCGGCGCATCGAGCGTGCGGCAGCTCGAAGACAACCTCGCGGCCGTGCAGAGCCCCGGGTTCGACGAGGACGAGCTCGCCGAGATCGATCGCTACGCGGTCGACTCGAGCCTCAACAAGTGGGAGCGCTCCAGCGCCGTGAAGTGAGACTGCCGCGTGAGCGGGACCGCCGTGTGTTTCGTGCGTATAACACGAGGTTATGGATCCACCACGACACGGTTGCCGTGAATTGACCGAACGTATCGACTCTGGCAACGTGTCCCGGTAGCCCCGTCAAGGGGGTGCCATTTCGGAGGAAAGACACCACGTATGACAACGACTGAGAAATCGCTCACGCTGCCGGACACGGGGCTGAAGCGGCAGATCGGATTCATCGGACTGATGTGGGCCTCTGCCGGCTCGATCATCGGATCGGGCTGGCTGTACGGGGCCGAGAAGGGCCTCGCCGCCGCCGGCCCCGCTGCCATCATCTCGTGGATCATCGGCGCCGCCGCGATCCTCGTTCTCGCACTCGTGCACGCCGAGCTCGGCGGCATGTACCCGATCGCGGGCGGCACGGCCCGCTTCCCCCACCTCGCCTTCGGCGGCGTCGTCGGCGGCTCGTTCGGCTGGTTCTCCTGGCTGCAGGCCGTCACCGTCTCGCCCATCGAGGTCATGGCGATGATGGGCTACTGGCAGTCGCTGGCCCGCACGGAGGGCTGGAGCTTCGGCGCGCACTGGCAGGATCCGAAGACGGAGATCCTGACCGGCTCCGGCATCGTCGTCGCGATCATCATCATGGCCGTGTTCACCGCCATCAACTTCTTCTCGGTGCGCGTGCTGGCCAACACCAACAGCGCCGCCACCTGGTGGAAGATCGGCGTCCCGGTGCTCGCGATCTTCGTGCTGGCGATCTTCAGCTTCCACGGCAGCAACTTCGGCGCCGGCGAGAGCTTCGCCCCGGCCGGTTTCAAGGGCGTGCTGTCGGCGCTGCCCACCGCGGGCATCGTCTTCGCACTGCTCGGCTTCGAGCAGGCCGACCAGCTGGCGGGGGAGTCGAGCAACCCGAAGCGCGACATCCCGCGCGCCGTGATCGGCTCGGTGCTCATCGGCCTGGTCATCTACCTGGCGCTGCAGCTCGTCTTCATCGGCGCGATCCCCGGCGACCACCTGCTGTCCACCTGGGCCGCGACCGCCACGCAGTACGCCAGCGGGCCGTTCGCCCTCGTCGCGACCGCCGCGGGCGTCACCTGGCTCGCGATCGTGCTCTACGTCGACGCGGTCATCTCGCCCGGCGGCACCGGCCTCATCTACTTCACCGCCACCTCGCGCGTGTCGTACGGCCTGTCCAAGAACGGATACTTCCCGCGCCTGTTCGAGAAGACGACGGGCCGCGGCGTGCCGTGGTTCGGCCTGATCATCGCGTGGATCTTCGGCTGCGTCTGCTTCCTGCCGTTCCCGAGCTGGCAGTCGCTGGTGAGCCTGATCACGAGTGCATCCGTGCTCATGTACGCCGGCGCGCCGCTCGCCTTCGGCGCGTTCCGCAAGCGCATCCCGAACGCCGACCGGCCGTTCAAGCTGCCCGGCGGCCAGGTGTTCGCGCCCATCGCGTTCATCGTGTCGAACTGGATCATCCTGTGGACCGGCTGGTCGACCGACTGGAAGCTCGGCGTCTGCATCGCCATCGGCATGGCGATCATCGTGCTGAACCGCGTGTTCCGCCTCAACTCGACGCCGGTGCACTTCAACTGGAAGTCGGCGCAGTGGCTGTTCCCGTACCTGATCGGCCTCGGCCTGATCGTGTTCCTGAGCGACTGGAACACCGACGCGGACGGCAAGGTCGCGGGCCCCGACGTGCTGCCCTTCGGCTGGGACATGATCGTGACCGCGATCTTCAGCCTGGTGATCTACTACTGGGCGGTGAACACCTCCGTCTCCACCGACGCCATCCTGCAGATGGCGGAGGAGACGGCGGCGCACGCCGAGCAGGAGACGGCCGAGCTGGGCGAGCCCGTCGGCCACTGATCCGGACGACTAGGGACGACTAGTGATGGCCCGTGTGTGAGCGGGCGGGAGCGGGCGCGGCGTCATTGTCGCGCCCGCTCAGTTCGATGAGCTGCCGGAAGCAGTAGTCGCGCAGCGGCTCGGGGAAGTCGTCGGCGAGCCGGTTGTAGACGATGCGCCCCTCCTTGCGCACGACGACGAGCCCCGCCGCCCGCAGCAGCCGGAGGGCGTAGCTGGCCGAGTCCTCCGAGATGTCCAGGGCGAGCGCGAGGTCGCCGACGCACAGCTCCTCGCTCTCGTCGAGCGCGAACACGATGCGCAGCCGCACCGGGTCGGCCATCACCGACAGCAGGCCCGCCAGGCGGCCGGTCTCCTCCGCACTCGGCACGCGGGCGCGCGCGTGCGCGACGCGCTCCGGGTCGACCGGGTGCGCGTGGTCGGCCATCAGCGGGACTCCGTGAGGAACGCCTCCGGGTTTGCGAGGAACGCGGTGCGGCAGCCGGGGTTGCAGAAGTAGTAGGTGCGGCCCTCGTGCTCGGCGCTGGCGGGGGCCGTCGCGATGTCGACGGTCATCTTGCAGACCGGGTCGATCGCGGTGGCGCCGTCGACGGATGCCTCGTTGCCGTGCTCGTGCATGTGCTGGTGTCCTTCCTGGTCGTGTTCCTGGCCGTCGTGTGCGGCCCCTCGGTGTTCCCGGTCGAAGCGCGCAGCGCACCGATCCGAGCAGAAGTAGTACGTGCGGCCGTCGCGCGTGCGGCTGGCCGGGGCGTGGGCGACCTCCACCTGCATGCCGCATACGGGGTCTTTCGCGTACCGCTCGCTGGCTCCGCGGGTGCGGTACAGCCAGTAGAGCAGGGCGAAGACGGCCAGGGCGGCGATGTCGAGCCAGGTGGTGTAGTTCCACGAGATGTGCCGCATCTCCATCGTCACGTCGTGACTCGGCTCGGGCAGCCGCACGAGGCGGAACAGGTACTCGACGGCGAGCCCCGCCGCGCTCATGCTCAGCCAGAACAGCCCCAGGATGCGCAGGGTCACCCGGCCGCCGTAATAGCGGCGGTAGATGAGCAGCAGCGGCACGGTGATCAGGTCGGCGAAGACGAAGGCGACGACGCCGCCGAAGCTCGCTCCGCCGTGCCACAGCGTCGCCGCCAGCGGCACGTTGCCGACCGAGCAGACGAACGCGATCATCGCCAGGAACGGACCCACGAGGACGTTCTCGAGGCTCGACCAGAACCCGTGCCCGGTGACGAACACCGACTGCCACACCGCCGTCGGCACGAACACCGCGAGGATCCCCGCGACGAGGAATCCGATCACGAGCTCTTTGCGCAGCATGGTCAGGTCGCTGATCATGTATGCCGCGGCGTCCGACCAGCCGCGGCGCGATCGGATGCGTCGTGCCAGCGGCTCCTCGTCGTGCCCGTCCGTCTCGCCGTGCATGTGCTCGTGGTCGTGCCCGCCGTGCATGTGCTCGTGCCCGCCCCCGGCGCCCGACGACGCCCGCTCGCGCGCCTCGTGGGCGACCGGGTCGGGCAGGAACCGCGGGCCGAGCCATCCGATCAGGGCGATCATGATCGCCCCGCCCACGAACTCGGCCAGCGCGAACTGCCAGCCCATCAGCAGCCAGAGCACGAGCCCCAGCTCGACCACGAGATTGGTGCTCGCGATCATGAAGACGAGGCTCGTGGAGAAGTCGGCGCCGCGCGAGAAGAGCGTCTTCGCGAGCGCCGACGCGGCGTACGAGCACGAGGAGCTCACGACGCCCCACAGGGACGCCTTGGCGATGGTCTTCGGCCGGTGGTCGCCGAGGGAGCGCTGCATGCGCTCGCGCGAGACGAACGCCTGCACGGCGCCCGAGAGCGCGAAGCCGAGCACGAGCGCCCACAGCGTCTCCCAGAACATCGAGAAGCCGCTCCAGAGGCTCTCGCCGAGCATGGAGAGGAAGTGCATCGCGTCGCCTCCGAGAATATCCGTAAAACCGTACGGATATCCTAACGCGTGGCGTGCGCTCTCATTCCCGCCTCGCACCCGCGGCCATAGGGTGGGGATCATGGGCGAGGAGTTCCCCCTCTCGGCGCACGCCGACGACAGCGCACCGCTGCCGCGCCGCACGCTCGGCAGCGGCGACGGGTGGGTCGAGGGGCCCGACGGCCGCCGGTTCTGGGGCACGCACGGCGCCGCGGGGCTGCTGCTGTTCCAGCGTGCGGTCGGCGTGCTGTTGCAGCACCGCGCCGCCTACAGCCACTTCGGCGGCACCTGGGGCATCCCGGGCGGCGCCCGGCACGAGGGCGAGAGCGCGAGCGACGCCGCCGTGCGCGAGGCGCACGAGGAGGCGGGCGTGCCGGCTGCCGAGGTGCAGCTCGACTTCGAATCGGTGTGGGATCTCGGCTGGTGGAGCTACACGACCGTCGTCGGCCACGTGGGCAAGCCGTTCACTCCGGTGCTCGGCGACGCCGAGAGCATCGAGGTGCGCTGGGTGCCCTTCGCCGAGGTCGAGACGCTGCCGCTGCACCCGGGCTTCGCGGCGTCCTGGACCGAGCTCAGGCCGCGCATCGAGGCTCTGCTCGGGTGAACCTCAGGCGTCCTGCAGGGCGAGCCCGGTCTTCCACTTGACGAGCGCGCGCACCTGGTCGCTCGGGTCGTCGCGCAGGCGCTCCATGGCATCCTCGGGCACGTAGTAGTTCACGGCGAGGAAGCTGCGCACCTGCTCGTCCTCGTCGTCCACGAGGGCGCGCAGCACGTCGCACGGCGTCGCCTCGTTGCGGGCCACGCATCCGCGCACGCCGGCGTCCGGATCCTTCGCGAGCTGCTCGAACAGGTCGGGCGGCGTGTTGTAGCTCGAGGCCACCGCCTCGCGGATCTTCGGGTTCGCGTCCTTCGCCAGCAGCCGCAGCCGGCGGATCTTGCTCTCCGTCACCGGGGGAGCGGGGTGCATCGCCGCCACCTCCTCCGGTGTCAGCATGCTGGGGGCGAGCCGGCGCATCTGCTCGCGCTGGGCAGGGGTGTTGAACCGGATGCACGACATGCGTGTCACGCTAACCCCGCCACGGCACGAGCGGCGAGCGCACGCGCCGACGGTACTCGGCGTACTCCGGGTAGCGGGCGAGGGAGATCTGCTCGGTGAAGCGGGTCGATCCGACGAACAGCAGGGTCAGCAGCAGCGGCCCGAGCACCGTCCACTGCCAGAGCGAGCCCGCGGCGACGCATCCGATCAGGAACAGCACCCACCACTGCGCCTGCTCGAAGAAGTAGTTGGGGTGCCTGCTGTAGCGGAACAGGCCCGTCTGCACGAACCGCGCCTCCGGCTCGCGCCCGGCCTCGAGCTCGGCCTTCTTCCGCTGCTGGAAGCGCCACTGCTGCTCGTCGGCGACGGTCTCGCCGACGAGGCACGCGAGGAACACGACGATCAGCAGCACGTCGAGCGCGTTCAGGGGCGACGGATGCCGCCACGCGGTGTACGCCGGAAGCGCGATGAGCAGCAGCAGCACGTTCTGGTAGATCGTGATGAAGAACAGGTTGAAGACGGCGAACGCCCACCCCGGCATCCGCTGCCGGAGCACCGCCCAGCGGTAGTCCTCGCCCCCGCGCGCGTAGCCGCCCTTGCGGGCGAAGTTGAAGGTCAGCCGCGCGCCCCATAGAGTCACGAGCACGGCCATCGCGTCGAGGCGGGCGTCGCGCAATCCCAGCGCCGCGGCGAACACCCAGACGTAGACGACCGGAACGATCGACCAGATGCGATCCACCCAGGAGTACTCCCGTGTCACGAGGGACAACCCCCAGGTCAGGGCGCACACGCCGACGAGGATCAGAAGATCCACGTGAAGAGGGGGCACAGTGGGCATTGTAAACAGCCGTGCACCCCGTTCCTCGGCGTGGCCGATCCGATACGCTTGACAGCTGAAGGAGGACGATGGTGGCCGACGAGAACCCGCTGCGCCAGCCGGCGAGAGCCAATGAGGCGACGACGGCGCGCTTCGGCGAGGAATTCGCCCAGGCCATGAACGTCGACGGCTCCGGCGTGACCGCCGACGAGCTCGAGGCCATCAATGCTCTGCCGTCCGGCTCCGCGCTGCTGATCGTCCGCCGCGGGCCGAACACCGGCGCACGATTCCTGCTCGACGCCGACGTGACCGTCGCCGGCCGGCACCCCGACGCCGACGTCTTCCTCGACGACGTCACCGTCAGCCGCCGGCACGCGGAGTTCACGCGGCACGGCACGCTCTTCGAAGTGCGCGACCTCGGGTCGTTGAACGGCACCTACTACGACGGCGTGCGCATCGAGTCGGCGCTGCTGGTCGACGGGGCCGAGGTCCAGATCGGAAAGTACCGCTTCACGTTCTACGCGTCGCGGGCCGACCTGGGCAAGAAGTAGTGGCGCGGTCCACCGCCCAGGCGAAGGACGCCGGGCCCGTTCTGCTGTCGATCGGGCAGGTGCTGGCGAAGCTCACCCCGGATTTCCCCGATCTCACGCCGTCCAAGCTGCGCTTCCTCGAAGAGCAGGGCCTCGTCTCGCCGAGTCGCACCCCGTCGGGGTACCGCAAGTTCTCCCCGAAAGACCTCGAGCGGGTGCAGCTCGTGCTCACCATGCAGCGCGACCACTACCTGCCGCTCAAGGTCATCCGCGACCACCTCGCCGACCTCGACGCCGGCCTCAGCCCCATGCTGCCGGGCGGCAAGGTCGCGCCCGCGCGCCCGTCGATGCTCGCCACGAGCCGCAAGTACACGAGGGACGACCTGCTGCGCGAGGCGGGCGCGAGCACTCAGCTGCTGACGGATGCGGTGAGCGCATCGCTCATCCAGGCATCCGATGTCTACGGCGAGGACGCGCTGCAGGTGCTGCGCGCCCTGGTCGACCTGCAGCAGCGCGGCATCGAGCCGCGGCACCTGCGCACGGTACGCGCCGCGGTCGAGCGCGAGCTCGGGCTGATCGAGTCGGCGATCGCCCCGATCGCCCGGCGCCGCGACGCCTCGAGCCGCGCCAAGGCGGCCGACACGGCGCAGGACATCTCGCGTCAGCTCGACATCGTGCGCGCGAACATGCTGCGGGCCGGCCTCGACCGGCTGCTGCCGTAGCGGCCCGGCCCTCACCTTCAACCTGAGGGTGAAAGTCACGACACGCCGCCCCGGACTACACGGATGTGATTGCCGGTCTCGCCGGCCGTGGGTACCGTGGAACCTGCGCCGATCGCACCGGCACCGAAACAGATGGAAGGTACGCGCATGAGCGAAGCCGTTGGCCCCGAGGGGCGCCTCGACCTGCAGTACCTCTTCACCGACGGCCTGCCCGACATGGCCGACGAGGTGGGTTACAAGGGTGCGGTCGCGGCGCGGGCTGCCGGCATCAGCTATCGCCAGCTGGACTACTGGGCGCGCACGGGGCTCGTCGAGCCGACGGTGCGCGGCGCCTCCGGCTCGGGCTCGCAGCGTCTCTACGGGTTCCGCGACATCCTCGTGCTCAAGCTCGTCAAGCGGCTGCTCGACACGGGCATCTCGCTGCAGCAGATCCGCGTCGCGGTGAACCAGCTGCGAGAGTCGGGCGTCACCGACCTCGCCGAGACGACCCTGATGAGCGACGGCGCCTCGGTCTACCTGTGCACCTCCAACGACGAGGTGATCGACCTGGTCAGCCAGGGGCAGGGCGTCTTCGGCATCGCCGTCGGCCGCGTGCTGCGCGAGGTCGAGGCGAGCCTCGTCGAGATCGATCCGAGCGACGGCGCCGGCGATCCGCAGGACGAACTCGCCGCACGGCGCGCCCGCCGCAAGCAGGTCTCCTGACCTGAGGGGCTCGTTCCTGAGGAGCGCCGAAGGCGCGTCTCGAAGGGTGGTCCCTGAGGAGCGCCGTCAGGCGCGTCTCGAAGGGTGGTCCCTGAGGAGCGCCGAAGGCGCGTCTCGAAGGGTGGTCCCTGAGGAGCGCCGAAGGCGCGTCTCGAAGGGCTATCCTTCGATGCTCTGGTGCGGCGCCGCTTCGGCGACCGACGGCGTGCCGGCGCCTTGCGTCGCGTACTCGCCGATCTTCGCGGTGCGCAGCACGCGCTCCAGCAGCAGGTCGAAGTTGTGCGCCATCTCCTGGGCGCTCTCGCCCGGCCAGACGTGCAGCGGCTTCGCCGCCCCCTGCGCCTGCTGCAGCGAGGTGCGCTCGGGCAGCTGGGGTGAGAGCACGAGCGGGCCGAACATGTCGCGCAGCTCCTTGATGCGGAACTGGTGCTCGAGCGACTGCATGCGGGCGCGGTTGACGATGATGCCGAGGGGCTGCAGGCGGGGGGCGAGACCGCGCCGGATCTCCTCCACTGCGCGCAACGCGCGGTCGGCCGCCGCGACCGAGAACAGGCCGGGCTCCGTCACGACGGCCACGCGGTCGGAGGCGGCCCAGGCGGTGCGGGTGAGGGCGTTCAGGCTGGGTGCGCAGTCGACGAGCGTGAGGTCGTACTCGTCCTCGAGGTGCACCAGCGCGTCCTCGAGCTTCCACAGGTCCTTGACCGACGGATGCGGGCCGTCGAAGTTGATCGCCGACGGGGAGCCGATCATCACGTCGACCTTGCCCGGGCGGCCCCGGATCCAGCCGCTCGGCGCGAGAGCGGCACGCACGATCTTCTCCTTGGGGCTGGCCAGCACGTCGGCGACATTGAGATGGCCGGCTACCGAGATGTCCATGCCGGTCGACACGTCGGATTGCGGGTCGAGGTCGATCACCAGCGTGCGCAGGCCCTTGGCGAAAGCGGCAGAGGCGAGACCCAACGTCACCGTGGTCTTGCCGACACCACCCTTGAGGGAACTGACGCTGAGAACATGCACGTGCAGAAACTTACCGTCAGTAGTCTTGTGGAACCTAACCATTCGCTGAGTCGGCAAGGCTCGTCGGGAGGCCCGTTTGTTCCGCAAGATCCTGGTCGCCAACCGCGGTGAGATCGCCATCCGTGCCTTCCGCGCCGCTTACGAACTCGGGGCCAGGACCGTGGCCGTCTTCGCCTACGAAGACCGCAATTCGCTGCACCGCATGAAGGCGGATGAGGCCTACCAGATCGGCACGCCGGGCCGTGCGGTGCGTGCCTACCTCGACGTGTCGGAGATCATCCGCGTGGCCCGGCTGTCGGGCGCCGACGCCATCTACCCGGGCTACGGCTTCCTCTCCGAGAACCCCGAGCTCGCGGAGGCGGCGCGCCAGGCCGGCATCGCCTTCATCGGGCCGCCCAAGGAAGTGCTCGAGATGGCGGGCAACAAGGTGACCGCCAAAGAGCACGCGATCGCCGCCGGCGTGCCGGTGCTGCGCTCCACCCCGCCGTCGCGCGACCTCGACGAGCTGGTCGCCGCGGCCGACCAGGTGGGCTTCCCGATCTTCGCCAAGGCCGTCGCCGGCGGCGGGGGCCGCGGCATGCGCCGGGTGAACAGCGCGGCCGAGCTGCGGCCGGCGCTCGAAGAGGCGATGCGCGAGGCCGACAGCGCCTTCGGCGACCCGACGATGTTCCTGGAACAGGCGGTGCTGAAGCCCCGGCACATCGAGGTGCAGATCCTCGCCGACCAGACGGGGGAGACGCTGCACCTCTTCGAGCGCGACTGCTCGGTGCAGCGCCGGCACCAGAAGGTGGTCGAGATCGCCCCGGCGCCGAAGCTGGACGACAACGTGCGGCAGGCCCTCTACCGCGACGCCGTCGCGTTCGCGAAGTCGATCGGATACGTCAACGCGGGCACCGTCGAATTCCTGGTCGAGGCCGCGGGCGAGCGCGCCGGCCAGCACGTCTTCATCGAGATGAACCCGCGCATCCAGGTGGAGCACACCGTCACCGAGGAGGTCACCGACGTCGACCTGGTGCAGGCGCAGCTGCGCATCGCGGCCGGGGAGACGCTCGCCCAGCTCGGACTCGCGCAGGACACCCTGCACGTGAACGGCTTCGCGCTGCAGTGCCGCATCACGACCGAGGATCCCACGGCGGGCTTCCGGCCCGACACGGGCACGATCACCACCTACCGGTCGCCCGGCGGAGGAGGCATCCGTCTCGACGGCGGGTCGATGGGAACCGGCAGCGAGGTGAGCCCGCACTTCGACTCGATGCTCGTGAAGCTCACCTGCCGCGGCCGCACCTTCCCCATGGCCGTCAGCCGGGCCCGGCGGGCCCTGGCCGAGTTCCGCATCCGCGGCGTCGCCACGAACATCCCGTTCCTGCAGGCCCTGGTCGACGAGCCGGAGTTCATCGCGGGCGACATCGCCACCGACTTCATCGAGCGCCGCCCGGGGCTGCTGCGCGCCCGGTCCTCGCAGGACCGCGGCACGAAGATCCTGAACTGGCTGGCCGATGTGACGGTCAACCGGCCGCACGGCGAGCGCCCGGCCGGCCTCATCGAGCCGGCCCTGAAGCTGCCCGCGGTCGATCTGGAGGCGCCCGCGCCGGATGGCTCCCGGCAGCGGCTGCTCGAGCTCGGGCCGGCCGCGTTCGCGGCGGCGCTGCGGGCGCAGACCGCCCTCGCGGTCACCGACACCACGTTCCGCGACGCCCACCAGAGCCTGCTGGCGACCCGGGTGCGCACGAAGGACCTGCTCGCGGTCGCCCCGCACGTCGCCCGGCTGACCCCCGGCCTGTTCTCGGTCGAGGCGTGGGGCGGCGCGACCTACGACGTGGCTCTGCGGTTCCTCGGCGAAGACCCGTGGGAGCGGCTGGCCGCGCTGCGCGAGGCCCTGCCGAACATCGCGATCCAGATGCTGCTGCGCGGGCGCAACACGGTCGGCTACACGCCGTACCCGACCGAGGTGACGGATGCCTTCGTGCAGGAGGCCGTGGACACCGGGGTCGACGTGTTCCGGGTGTTCGACGCGCTGAACGACGTGGAGCAGATGCGACCCGCCATCGAGGCCGTGCTGGCGACCGGCACCGCGGTCGCCGAGGGCGTCCTCTGCTACACCGGAGACCTGGCCGACCCGGCCGAGGACTTCTACACCCTCGACTACTACCTGCGCCTGGCGGAGCGAGTGGTCGGCGCCGGCGCGCACATCCTCGCCGTCAAGGACATGGCCGGGCTGCTGCGGCCCGCCGCGGCCGAGAAGCTCGTCGCCGCCCTGCGCTCCGAGTTCGAACTGCCCGTGCACGTGCACACCCACGACACGGCGGGCGGCCAGCTGGCGACGCTGCTCGCGGCCGCCCGCGCGGGAGCGGACGCCGTGGACGTCGCATCCGCCCCCATGTCGGGAACCACGAGCCAGCCGTCGGCGAGCGCGCTCGTCGCCGCCCTCGCCCACACCGAGCGCGAGACGGAGCTCGACTTCGAGAACGTCGCCGCGCTCGAGCCGTACTGGGCGGCCGTGCGCGGGCTGTACGCGCCATTCGAGTCGGGGCTCCCCGCGCCGACCGGCCGCGTGTACCGGCACGAGATCCCCGGCGGCCAGCTCTCCAATCTGCGTCAGCAGGCCATCGCGCTCGGGCTCGCCGACGACTTCGAGCTGATCGAGGACATGTACGCGGCGGCCGACCGCATCCTGGGGCGCATCCCGAAGGTCACGCCGTCGTCGAAGGTGGTCGGCGACCTCGCCCTGCAGCTCGCCGCCGCGCACGCCGACCCGGCCGACTTCGAGGCCAACCCGCAGAACTACGACATCCCCGACTCCGTGATCTCGTTCATGGCCGGCGAGCTCGGCGAGCTGCCGCACGGCTGGCCGGAGCCGTTCCGCAGCAAGGTGCTCGCCGGGCGCGAGGTGCACGTCGGCGTGAAGCCGGTCGGCGACGCCGACCGCGCCCTGCTCGCCGAGCCCGGACGCGCCCGGCAGCAGACCCTGAACCGGCTGCTGTTCCCCGGCCCGACCCGCCAGTTCGAGGAGATCCGGGAGCTGTTCGGCGACCTGTCCGTCGTCGACACCTCCGACTACCTGTACGGCCTCGTCCCCGGCCAGGAGCACCGCGTCGACGTGGCGCCCGGCGTGCAGCTCTACGTCGGTCTCGAGGCGATCGGCGACGCCGACGCCAAGGGCATGCGCACGGTGATGGCGAAGCTGAACGGGTCGCTGCGCCCGGTCTTCGTGCGCGACCGGCACATCGACGTGGCCACCGCCGCGGCCGAGAAAGCGGATCCCTCCAAGCCGGGGCACGTCGCCGCCCCGTTCTCCGGGGTGGTGTCGCAGCGGGTCTCCCCGGGCGAGGCCGTGCGCGCCGGCCAGACCGTCGCCTCCATCGAGGCGATGAAGATGGAGGCCGCCATCACGGCGCCGGTCGCGGGCGTGGTCGAGCGGCTGGCCGTGCCGGCGACGCAGCAGGTGGACGCGGGCGACCTGCTCGTCGTCATCGCGCCGCTCTGAGAAGGCGCCGCTGCGAAGGCGCCGCAGCCCGCGGCCGATAGGCTTTTTCGGTGACCGTGCGCCCCATCCGCCTGTTCGGCGACCCCGTGCTGAAGACCGTGTGCGATCCCGTCGTCGACTTCGACGAAGGCGTCCGTGCCCTCGTGAAGGACCTGCTCGACTCGGTGCAGCTACCCGGCCGCGCGGGCGTCGCGGCCAACCAGATCGGGTCGACGCTGCGGGTGTTCAGCTACAACGTGGACGGGAAGATCGGCTACCTGATCAACCCGCGCGTCGTCGAGGTGCGCGGCGAGAAGCAGCCGACGGGCGAGGGATGCCTGAGCGTGCCCGGCCTCTGGTTCGACACGCCCCGGCATCCGTGGGCCCGGGCCGTCGGCTTCGACGTCGACGGGAACGAGCTCGAGGTGCAGGGCGAGGGCACCCTGGCGCAGGCCCTGCAGCACGAGACCGACCACCTCGACGGACTGCTCTACCTCGACCGCCTCGAGAAGCCGGCGCGGCGCGAGGCGATGAAGCAGATCCGGGAATCCGACTGGTTCTAGCCCTGCAGTGACATCTGCCGGGTGGGGACACCCTCGTAGAGCGCGTCGATCTCCGCGGCGAAGTCCTTCACGATCACATTGCGCTTGATCGACAGCTTGGGCGTCAAGTGCCCGCTCGCCTCGGTGAACTGGGTGGGCAGGATGGTGAACTTGCGGATCGACTCTGCCCGCGACACGGCCTCGTTGGCGTGATCGATGGCCTTCTGCACTTCGGCCAGCACGGCCTCGTTCTGCGCGGCCTCGGCCAGGCTCAGGTTCTCGTCCTGTCCGTTGTTCTTCAGCCACACCGGCAGCATCTCGGTGTCGAGGGTGACCAGCGCCCCGATGAACGGCCGCTGGTCGCCGACGACTACGATCTGGTCGATCAGCGGGTTGGAGCGGGCCCGGTCCTCGAGCACGGCCGGCGCCACGTTCTTGCCGCCCGCGGTGACGATGATCTCCTTCTTCCGGCCCGTGATGGAGAGGTATCCGTCGTCATCGAGCGAGCCGAGGTCGCCGGTCCTGAACCAGCCGTCGTCGAACGCCTCCTGGGTGAGCTCGGGGTTGCGCCAGTACTCGCGGAACACGCACACGCCCTTGATCTCGATCTCGCCGTCGTCGGCGATGCGGATCGCATTGCCGGGCAGCGCGGGGCCGACGGTTCCGATCTTGTACCGGCCGGGCAGGTTGACCGACACCGGTGCCGTCGTCTCGGTGAGGCCGTAGCCCTCGAGGATCTCGACGCCCAGGGCGTTGAAGAAGTGGCCGAGGCGCGTGGAGAGGGGAGCGGAGCCGGAGACCGCGTACTTCACCCGGCCGCCCATCTTCGCTTTGAGGGTGCGGAACACCAGTGCGTCGAACAGCTTGAACTTGAGGTTCAGACCGAGACCGACCTTGCCCTTCGCCTTCGCCTCGGAGTACTGCACGGCGGTGTCGGCCGCCGCCCGGAAGATGCGCCCCTTGCCGCCCGACTCCGCGATCTGCTCGGCGGTGTTGTAGACCTTCTCGAACACCCGCGGCACCATCAGCAGGAAGGTGGGCCGGAAGGACTGCAGCGACTCCATCAGCAGCTTCGTGTCGGCCTGGTGGCCGACCCGGACGCCGGCGTGCACCGAGACGACCGAGATGAAGCGCGCGAACACGTGCGCGATGGTGATGAAAAGCACGGTCGAGGCGTCGTCCTCGAGCACGTAGTCGAGCGCGCGGGCGGCGTTGCGGCTCAGCTCGACGAAGTTCGAGTGGGTGAGCACGACGCCCTTCGGCTTGCCCATCGTGCCCGAGGAGTAGATGAGGGTCGCGACGTCGGATCCCTTGGCGATGCGGCGGCGCCGCTCGATCTCCTCGTCCGGCACGTCGGCGCCCGACTCGGCGAGCTCGTCGAGGTCGCCGAGGTCGATCTTCCACACGTTGCGGATGTTCGGCAGCTCGCCGGCGACCTCGTCGAACGCCGCGTAGTGGGTGCGCGACTCGAGGATCACCGACATCGCCCCCGAGTCGGTGAGGTTCCACAGCACCTGGCTCGGCGAGCTGGTCTCGTACACCGGCACGAGCACGCCGCCGGCGAACCACATCGCGAAGTCGACGAGCACCCACTCGTACCGGGTGCGGCTCATGATGCCCACCTTGTCGCCCGGCTGGACGCCCGCGGCGACGAAGCCCTTCGCGAGCGCCGTGACCTGCTCGAGGAACTCGGCGGCGGTCACGTCGCGCCAGCCGTCGCCCTCCGGAATGCCGAACAGCACCTTGTCCGGCGTCTGCCGGACCCGCTCGATGAGCAGGTCGGTGGTGTTCGCCTCGGGGTCGGCGGGGACGAGGGCAGGAATCGCGGATTCGCGCACGGTAGCTCCTTCGGTACCGAACGCCCGCCAAATGGCAGGCGAGTGTCTGGCTGCATACACTTTAGACGGTGTGTCCGGGCGGCGTTGTCCGCCGAAGCGCTGACACCGAGTTTCATCACCCAACAGAAAGGCGTGAGCGCGTGCACGCGATCGGGATCGACATCGGCGGGACCAAGATCGCAGGCGCTCTCGTCGACGAGTCGGGCACGATCGTCTCGCAGCTGCGCACGCCGACGCCCGACGGCGACTCCGACGCCCTCAAGTCGATCGTCGTCGACATGATCAACGAGCTCGCCGACGGCACCGACGCCGTGGCGGCGGGCGTGGCGGCCCCCGGATTCATCGACGCCACCCAGTCGATCGTCTACTACACGCCGAACGTGCCCTGGCGCCACGAGCCGCTGCGCACCGCGCTCGAGTCGCGCGTCGGCGTGCCGGTCATCATCGAGAACGACGCCAACGCGGCCGGCTGGGCCGAGTTCCGCTTCGGCGCCGGCCGGCTCAGCACCGACATGGTGATGCTCACCATCGGCACTGGCGTCGGCGGCGCCGTGGTCTCCGATGCGACCCTGTTCCGCGGCGGGTTCGGCGCGGGCGCCGAGCTCGGCCACATGCGCATCGTCCCGAACGGCCTGCCCTGCGGGTGCGGCGCCAACGGGTGCATCGAGCAGTACGGCTCGGGTCGCGCGCTGCAGCGGTACGCGAACACCCTGGCGGATGCCGGGGGCATCGGCCAGCGCCTGGCGGACGTGCGCTCCAAGAGCGGCGGCCACCTGCACGGCAAGGACATCTCGGCGCTCGCGCTCGAGGACGACCCCGGCGCCCTGCAGGCCTTCCGGCAGCTCGGCGACTGGCTCGGCCAGGCCTGCGCCAGCCTGGACGCGATCCTCGACCCGCAGGTGTTCGTCTTCGGCGGCGGCGTCGCCCAGGTCGGCGACCGCCTGCTCGCGCCCATCCGCCAGGCGTTCCTCTCCACCCTGCCCGCCCGGGGCTACCACCCCGAGCCCGAGTTCGTCATCGCCGAACTCGTCAACGACGCCGGCGTCGTCGGCGCCGCCGATCTGGCCCGCGTGCACGCGGCCGCGATCTGAGCTGCGGGCATCAGCGCGAGGCATCCGATGAACCTCTTCTTCTGGCTTCTGAAATACGTGTTCCTCGGCCCGCTCCTCAAAGCGATCTGGCGGCCGTGGATCATCGGCGCCGAGAACATCCCGAAGGAGGGACCGGCGATCCTGGCCAGCAACCACCTGTCCTTCTTCGACTCGATCTTCCTGCCGCTGATGACCGAGCGGCGGGTGTCGTTCCTCGCCAAGAGCGAGTACTTCACGGGGCGCGGGCTCAAGGGCTGGGCGACCCGCCTGTTCATGCTCGGCACGGGCCAGCTGCCCATCGACCGCTCCGGCGGGAAGGCGTCGGAGGCGTCCCTCAACGCCGGCCTACGGGTGCTCGCCGACGGGGATCTGCTCGGCATCTACCCGGAGGGCACGCGCAGCCCCGACGGCACCCTCTACCGGGGGCGCACCGGCATCGCCCGCATGGTGCTCGAGGCCAACGTGCCGGTGATCCCGGTCGCGATGATCGGCACGACCCAGCTCATGCCGATGGGGGCGAAGCTGCCGCGCATCCGCCGCGTCGGCATCGTCGTCGGGAAGCCGCTGGACTTCTCCCGCTTCTCCGGGCTCGAGGGCGACCGCTTCATCCTGCGCTCGGTCACCGACGAGATCGTCTACGAGCTGATGCGGCTGTCGGGGCAGCGCTACGACGACGTGTACGCGAGCACGGTCAAGGCCACCCGCCCGAGCCTCAACCGCTAGGCTGGGAGGTCATGACCTCCGTCGCCGAGAGCTCCGTCGCCGCGCCAGACCCCTTCGTGCTCGCGGGCCTCGACCACTGGCGCACCCTGCCGATCAAGCAGCAGCCCCAGTGGCCCGATCCGGAGGCCGCGCAGGCCGCGAGCAATGAGCTGGCGACGCTGCCGCCGCTGGTGTTCGCCGGCGAGGTCGACCAGCTGCGCGAGCGGCTCGCGGCGGCCGCCGCCGGGCAGGCGTTCCTGCTGCAGGGCGGCGACTGCGCCGAGACGTTCGCCGGGGCCACCGCCGACCAGATCCGCAACCGGGTGAAGACCGTGCTGCAGATGGCCGTCGTGCTCACCTACGGGGCCTCGATGCCCGTCATCAAGATGGGCCGCATGGCCGGGCAGTTCGCCAAGCCGCGCTCCAGCGACACCGAGACCCGCGGCGGCGTGACGCTGCCGGCCTACCGGGGCGACATCGTCAACGGGTACGACTTCACCCCCGAGTCCCGCCGCGCCGACCCGGCCCGGCTCGTGAAGGGGTACCACACTGCCGCCTCGACGCTGAACCTGATCCGCGCCTTCACGCAGGGCGGCTTCGCCGACCTGCGCCAGGTGCACAGCTGGAACAAGGGCTTCGCCGAGAACCCCGCCAACGCGCGCTACGAGGGGATGGCGCGCGAGATCGACCGCGCCATCAAGTTCATGGAGGCCTGCGGCGCGAACTTCGACGAGATCCGGGGCGTCGAGTTCTACGCGAGCCACGAGGCGCTGCTGATGGACTACGAGCGGCCGATGACGCGCATCGACTCGCGCACCGGCACGCCCTACGACGTCTCCGGCCACTTCCTCTGGATCGGCGAGCGCACCCGCGACATCGACGGCGCCCACGTCGACTTCCTCTCCCGGGTGCGCAACCCGATCGGCGTGAAGCTCGGGCCGTCGACGACGCCCGACGAGGTCTTCGCGCTCATCGAGAAGCTCGACCCGCACCGGGAACCGGGCCGGCTCACCTTCATCACCCGCATGGGCGCAGGCCGCATCCGCGACGCGCTGCCGCCGCTGCTCGAGGCCGTCAAGCAGTCCGACGCGAACCCGCTGTGGGTGACCGACCCCATGCACGGCAACGGCATCACGACGCCGACCGGATACAAGACCCGCCGCTTCGACGACGTCGTCGACGAGGTGAAGGGGTTCTTCGAGGCGCATCGCGCGGCGGGCACGCACCCCGGCGGCATCCACGTCGAGCTCACCGGCGACGACGTCACCGAGTGCCTCGGCGGCAGCGAGATGATCGACGAGGCGACGCTCGCGACGCGCTACGAGTCGCTGTGCGACCCGCGGCTGAACCACATGCAGTCGCTCGAGCTCGCGTTCCTCGTCGCCGAGGAGCTGACCGCGGCGTCGCGGCGCCGCTGAGGCATCCGCTCGCTAGCCCGCATCCGGGTCGTGGAACTCGAGTTCCACCTTGATCTTCGTGCCCTTGCGCTGCTTCGTGTTGGCGCCGGGAGTGATCTTCGTCACCGTGAAGCTGCTCGCATACGAGTCGGTCGGAACGAGGCCGAACGGCCCGCCCGACTTGGGGTAGTCGAGTGTGAACTGCCCGTCGGCGCTCTGCAGTTCCTTCTTCGCCTTGTCCCAGGTCTCGCCGACCACGTCGGGCACCGCGAACAGCTGCGGACCCTCCGAGACGTCGAGCAGGATCGTGTCGCCTGGCCGCACCGGGCCGCTGGGGTCGGCGGGCGTCTGGGCGATCACGGACCCCTTGGGCACGGTGTCGTCGTAGCGGGCCTGGCCCTGGCCGTCGTGCAGGCCGACGGCCGCGAGCTTCTTCTGCGCCTCCGCGAGCGGCAGGCCCGTCACGTCGGGGACCGGCCCGCTGGAGACCACGAGGTTCACCGTCTCGCACTCGGCGTAGGTGCCGCCGTTCGTGATGTCGGAGTTGTTGTCGCCGGCCCGCGTCGCCGAGATCACCGCGTCCTTCGGGACCTGCGCGTTGAACTGCGTGTCGATGGTCGTGCCGACCAGCGACTTCGCCTTCTTGATCGCGGCGCGGGCATCGCTCACGCTGAGCCCGCCGAGCTTCGGGATCCGGTTCGGCTTGTGGCCGCGCGAGACGTCGATCGTCACCTTGGCGCCCTTGTGCAGCGCCGTGCCCGCACTCGGATGCGAGGCGGTGACGGTGCCCTCGGATGCGGCGCAGCTGTAGACGGGGTTCTTCGCCACGACGAACTCGGCGTCCTTCAGCTTGTGCACCGCCTGCGTCGCGTTCTGGTCCACGACCGCGGGCACCGCGACGAGCGCCCCGGGCCCCGAGCCGAAGTACCACCCGGTTCCCGCCGCCGCACCGGCGAGCAGCAGCACCAGGGCGAACAGCCACCAGCCCCGGCCGCGCCGGTTGCGGCTGACGGTCGCGAGCTTCGAGACGGCGTCGGTCGCGGTCGCTTCGCTGCGCACCTGCGTGGCCGGCCCGCTCAGCTGCGTCGTGAGCAGCGCGTCGGGCGAGATCACCGTGGTGTCGCGGGCATCGGATGCGGCGGGCGCGATCACCATCGTCGCGTCCAGCCCCGCATCGGCGCCGATCCCGGCGTGCACGGCGCGCTCGACCTCGTACAGCCGCTCGAGCAGCTCGCGGGCGTCGGCGGGCCGCTTCTCGGGGTCGCGGTTCGTCGCCCACAGCACCAGCTCGTCGAGTTGCGGCGGCACGAGCGGGTTCTTGATGCTCGGCCGCGGAACGGTGTCGTTGGCGTGCTGGTAGGCGATCTGCATCGGCTGCTCGCCCTGGAACGGCTGCTCGCCGGTGAGCATCTCGTAGAGCATGATGCCGACGGCGTAGATGTCGCTGCGGGTGTCGGCGATGCCGCGCGTGACGAGCTCGGGGGAGAGGTACGCGATCGTGCCGAGCAGCGCCTGGCCGGTGCCGGTGGCGGCGGTGGCGGCGCGGGCGAGACCGAAGTCCCCGAGCTTGATGCGGCCGTCGTCGGCCAGCATGACGTTCTCGGGCTTCAGGTCGCGGTGCACGATGCCGGCCTTGTGGGCGGCGGCGAGGCCGGACAGCACCGACTCCATGATGTCGATCGCCTGCTCGGGGGTGAGCTTGCCGTAGTCGCGCAGCAGGTCGCGCAGGGTGATCCCGGGCAGGTACTCCATGACCAGATAGGCCATGTCGTCGTCCTGGCCCTGGTCGAACACGTTCACCACGTTCGGGTGGGCGAGCCGGGCGGCGGAGCGGGCCTCCTGCACGAAGCGCGTCTTGAAGTTCGTGTCGTCGGCGAGGTGACTGTGCATCACCTTGAGCGCCACGCGGCGCTCGAGACGCAGGTCGGTGGCCAGGTAGACGGTCGCCATTCCGCCGCGGGCGATCCGCGAGCGCACCTGGTATCGGCCGTCGATGAGACGGCCGAGCAGGGGGTCGGTCTGGCTCGCGTTGGGCACGCGACGAGTCTAGGTAGCGATGTCTCCCGCAGGCCGCCCGACACGTGGGAATACCGTGAACACCGCATAGCCCACTCATGGCACGATTGCCCCGTGGCAGAACCGTCTTCAGACCGCACCTGGCTGACCATGCCCGAGCTCGTCGAGCGCCTCGGGCTGACCCCCTCGCGCATCCGTCGGCTCATCGAAGACCGCCAGCTGCTCGCCGTCAAGGTCGACGGCGTGCTGCGCGTCCCGGAGGACTTCCTCTCCGGCGATCAGCCGCTGCCCGAGTTGCGCGGCACGCTGATCGTGCTGGGCGACGCGGGGTTCACCGACGACGAGGCGATGGAGTGGCTGCTGGAACCCGAGGAGAGCCTCGGCGTCGCCCCGATCGACGCCCTGCGCTCCGGCAGGAAGACCGAGGTCAGGCGCGTCGCGCAGGCGCTCGGCTAGCGGGTCGGGGGCGATCGGATGCCGCATCCGATCGGCTCACGCCTCGCGGTCGGTGACCCGGTGCGTCAGGCGGCGCAGGGCCGCCACGGACGTCTCGTCCAGATCGGACTCGTCGAGGGCCGCGTTGGCGCGGTCGACGTTGCGGGCGATCATGCGCTCCACCTCGTCGACCGCGCCGGAGTCGCGGATCGCCCCCTGCAGCATGAGCACCTGCTCGGCGGTGAGCTCGGGATCGCCCAGCAGCTCGTCGACGGCTCGCCGCACCGAGGCGGGAACCCGGGCGCGGGCGAGCGCGATGAGCACGGTGCGCTTGCCCTCGCGCAGGTCGTCGCCGCTCGGCTTGCCCGTGACCGACGCGTCTCCGAAGACGCCGAGCAGGTCGTCGCGCAGCTGGAAGGCGATGCCGAGCGGCAGGCCGAAGCCGCTCAGCGTCTCCAGCTGGCCCTCCCGGGCGCCCGCGATCGCCGCGCCGATCAGCAGCGGCGCCTCGATGGAGTACTTCGCCGACTTGAAGACGATGACGCGCTCGGCGGCGGCCAGCAGCTCCTGCTCGTCGCGGTCCACCCACGCGTTCTCCTCGAGCACGTCGAGATACTGGCCGGCGGTGACGTCGGTGCGCATGGTGTTGAACTGCCGGCGGGCAGCGCGGGCGCGCGCCGGCGCGCCCGACTCGGCCAGGGACTCGTCGAGCAGCTCGTCGCTCCACCCGAGCAGAAGGTCGCCGAGCAGGATCGCCGCGCTCTGCCCGAAGGCGTCGGGGTCGCCCGCCCAGCGGCCGGCGGTGTGCAGTTGCGCGAAGCGGCGGTGGGCGCTGGCCGCCCCGCGGCGGGTGTCGGAACGGTCGATGACGTCGTCGTGCACGAGGGCGGCGGCGTGGAAGATCTCCAGCGCGCTCGCGACGCCGACGACGACGTCGAGCTCGCGCTGCGTGATGGGCTCGTCACGGACCGCTGCGACCGCCCGCCACCCCCAGTGGCAGAACTGGGCCCGGAACCGCTTGCCACCGCTGAGAAACTGCCGCGAGAAGTCGACCAGGGACGTTACGTCGACGCCGACGCTGGAGACAATGGAGGCACGGTCATCGAGGAACCGGTCGATCCTGGCTTGGACGAGATCCACCAGTTTCACGCTGTCCGCCACAAACCCAGCGTACCGGCCTAGCCGGGAGGCCAGGCCGCGATTACACTTGGGCGACACCAGCACGCATCGCAGCTGTGAGAAGAGGGGATCGGGATGCCGCTTTCGGAACACGAGCAGCGTCTCCTCGACGAGATGGAGCGCAACCTCTACCAGAACGATGCGGACTTCGTGGCCAATATCAGTTCGGCGCCGCGACAGAAGCCGGCGTACCGGTCCATCGTGCTGGGCGTGCTCGTCGCCGTGGTCGGCGTCGCCGCGCTGATCACCGGGGTGTTCGTGCAGATCCCGATCGTCGGCATCCTCGGCTTCGTCGTCATGTTCGCCGGCGTGCTGCTGGCCATCACCCCCGGTCGCGGCCGCGGCGCCGCGAAGATGTTCCAGCCCGCCGAGGATGCGCCGAAGGACCGCGGCGCCAAGCCCGACTTCATGGACCGCCTCGGCGAGAGGTGGGACAAGCGCCAGGACGGCGAGCACTAGCCTTTCCGGACCATCAGGCCGACCCTTCGGGGTCGGCCTTTTTTGTTTGCCCGAGCACCGCCCTCCGTCGGCCCTGTTCCTCCACCGTCCTCCACTGCCCGACTTCCGCGTCATCTCGCGGAAGTCGGGCGGCTCGATGTACCCAAAACGGGTTCTGAGTGCTTGATTGTGGAGGAGAGTGGAGTATCGTGGGGGCAATTGGTCAGGCGAGCTCGGGGAAGGGAGGCGCCGCATGTTCCTCGGCACCTACGCCCCCAAGCTCGACGACAAAGGGCGCGTCATCCTGCCGGCGAAGTTCCGCGCCGAACTCGCCGGCGGCGTCGTGCTCACCCGTGGCCAGGAGCGGTGCATCTACGTGTTCAGCCGGGAGGAGTTCCAGGCGATGCACGAGAAGATCCGCCAGGCCCCGGTGACCAGCAAGCAGGCCCGCGACTACCTGCGCGTGTTCCTCTCCGGCGCGAGCGACGAGGAACCCGACACGCAGAACCGCATCACGATCCCGCCGGCGCTGCGCGCCTACGCGGGGCTCGAGAAGGAGCTCGCCGTGATCGGCGCGGGAAGCCGCGCCGAGATCTGGGACGCGAAGGCCTGGGAGGCGTACCTCGCCGAGCAGGAGTCCGCGTTCGCCGACACCGCCGAGGAGGTGATCCCCGGGCTGTTCTAGCCCGCAGGCCCCGACTCCCAGCCATCCGCTGCCGTGACCGACTTCCCCGCGGCCACGTCAGGATGGATGGGGATCAGGACCGGCGGCAGGCCCTTTTCCGCCATGAACGCATCCGAACTGCACATCCCCGTCATGCTCGAGCGCTGCCTCGAGCTGCTCGCCCCGGCCATCGGCCGCCCGGGCGCCGTGGTCGTGGACGGCACGCTCGGCCTCGGCGGCCACGCCGAGGCCATGCTCGAGCGGTTCCCCGAGCTGACGCTCGTCGGCCTCGACCGCGATGCGGAGGCCCTGCGCCTCGCGGGGGAGCGCCTCGCCCGCTTCGCGGACCGGGTGCACCTCGTGCACACCACCTACGACGGCATCGACCGGGCCATCGCCGAGCTCGGCATCGCCGCCGTCGACGGAGCGCTCTACGACCTCGGCGTCAGCTCGATGCAGCTCGATCTGCCCGAGCGGGGCTTCTCCTACGCCAAGGACGCGCCGCTCGACATGCGCATGGACCCGACCCAGGAGCTGACGGCGGCGCGCATCGTCGCGGAGTACTCCGAACGCGAGCTCGCCCGCATCTTCCGCGAGTACGGCGAGGAGAAGCTGGCGCAGCGCTACGCGCAGCGCATCGTGCGCGACCGCGCGACGCATCCGATCACCCGCACCGGCGAGCTGGTCGACCTGCTGCAGGCCGCCACCCCCGCCGCGCTGAGCCGACAGGGCCACCCGGCCAAGCGCGTCTTCCAGGCGCTGCGCATCGAGGTCAATCAGGAGCTGGCCGTGCTCGAGCGGGCCATCCCGCGCGCGATCGACGCGCTGAAGCTCGGCGGGCGGCTCGTGGTGATGTCGTACCAGTCCCTCGAGGACCGCATCGTCAAGAGGATCTTCCAGGCCCGGTCGAGGTCGACCGCGCCGGCCGGGCTGCCCGTCGAGCTGCCCGAGCACCGCCCGGAGCTCACGCTGCTGACGCGCGGCGCCGAGCTCGCGGGCGAGGAGGAGAAGGCCAGGAACCCGCGCAGCGCACCCGTGCGCCTGCGCGCCGTGGAACGAGTGAGGGAGGCGGCATGAGCATGAACACGACCGCGGTCATCGCCGAGGGCAACCCGTGGGTCTCGGACCTGCCGCAGCCGCGCCCCGAGGAACGCCGCAGGGGCCTGCTCGCTCCCGTCGAGACGCCCGTCGGCCGCAGGCAGCGGCCCAAGCTGTTCTACGGCGCGGTCGCCGTCGGCACGGTGCTGCTGATCGTCGCGGCGCAGCTCGTGCTGAGCATCCTCGTCTCGAACGGCGCATACCGCGTCAGCTCGCTGCAGGCGGAGCAGAAGCAGCTCAGCCGCGACTACCAGGCCGCGAGCGAGGCGGCGCAGAAGCTGTCCAGCCCGCAGAACCTCGCGGCCAACGCGGCCGCGCTCGGCATGGTCTCCGGCGGGTCGCCGGTGTACCTGCGCCTCTCCGACGGCAAGGTGATCGGCGAGCCCGCCCCGACCTCGACCACCGCGCCCGACAAGAAGCAGCTCGTGCCGAACCAGCTGCTCACGGGCGTGCCGCTCGTGACCCAGAAGGGCGAGAAGCCGTCGCAGGCGGTGACGGATGCCGCGACGCCGAGCGCCTCGAAGACCGAGGCCTCCCAGCAGACTCCCGGCAAGAAGTCCACGACACCGGCCGCGAAATCGAAGACCGAGTCGACCGGCCCCGTAGCGTGGGACGGGCCGCTGCCGTCGCCCGACACCCACTGAGCGTCTCGCGGCCCGGCCGGTCGGAGAGAGGGAAGGCGTAGCAGTGAAGATCAGACGGTCGATGAGACGGCGCACCTCGTTCGCCTTCGTCGTCGTGCTCGCCATCGTGGCGAGCCTGGTCTACAAGCTCGTCGACATCCAGGTCGTCGACGCCAAGGCGCTCGACGCCGAGGCGGCCGCCCACCGCGGCACGGTGATCACGACGTACGGCGCTCGCGGGGAGATCGTCGCCGCCGACGGCACGGTGCTCGCCGGCAGCGTGCTGCGCTACGACTTCATCGCCTCGCCGAAGGACGCCTCGACCTTCGAGCGCACCTCGAAGAGCGGGAAGTCCGAGAAGGTGACGCGGGCCGAGGCCCTCAAGGAGCTCGCCGCGATCACCGGCGACAGCGCGGCCGGCTACGAGAAGCAGATCAAGGCGGCGCTCAAGGAGAACCCCGACTCGCAGTACGCGCCGCTCGTGAAGAGCGTCGACGTGCCCACCTACGAGAAGATCCAGGCCCTCGACATCCCCTGGCTGGCCCCGGTCAGCCACCCCGCACGCACCTACCCCGACGGCGCCGTGGCCGGCAACGTGGTCGGGTACGTGAACTCGGACGGCGAGGGCGCGGAGGGGCTGGAGCAGAAGTACCAGCAGTGCCTCGCGGGCGAGGACGGCGAGGAGACCTACCAGCGCAGCGAGGACGGCGTGCCCATCCCCGGAAGCACCAAGGTGACCAAGGCGGCCAAGCAGGGCGGCACGCTCGTGACCACGCTCGACGCCGATCTCACCTGGTTCCTCGACCAGAACCTGGCCGAGACGGTCAAGGACCTCGGCGCGCAGTTCGGCCAGATCTCGGTCGTCGACGTGAAGACGGGCGAGATCAAGGCCGCGGCCCAGTACCCGTCGGTGGACCCGAACAACGTCGACGGGGTGCCGGCGGAGTACCGCAGCACGGCCATGCTGTTCTCCAACATGTACGAGCCCGGCTCGACCTTCAAGGCGCTGTCGGCGGCGGCGATGATCGACACCGGCTACGCCACGCCGAACTCGCACGTGGTCGTCCCCTACGAGTTCACCACCCCGAACGGCGCGAAGATCTACGACGCCGAGTACCACGCGACGGAGAACATGACGCTCACCGGCGTACTGATGAACTCGTCCAACGTGGGCATGTCTCTGCTCGGCCAGAACATGTCCGACGAGGTGCGCTACGAGTACTACAAGAAGTTCGGCATCGGCACGCCCACGGCCGTGGACTTCCCCGCCGAGCAGTCGGGAATCCTCGCGAAGCCGAGCAGCTGGGACGATCTGACGAAGTACACGACCCTGTTCGGCCAGGGCGTCTCCGCGACCCAGGCGCAGATGCTGCAGGCGTACCAGGCGCTCGCGAACGGCGGGGTGAAGGTTCCGCTGTCGATCGTCAAGGGCTGCAAGCTGAGCGACGGCACCATGATCGACGTGCCGAAGAAGACCTCGACGCGGGTGGTCAAGGCGTCGACCTCCAAGACCGTGCTCGACATGTTGGAGTCGGTCGTGCAGCAGGGCGAGAACTCCTCCGTGCTGAAGACGCCCGGGTACCGCATCGCGGCGAAGACGGGAACCGCCCAGGAGCCCAATGAGAACGGTGTGGGGTACAAGGAGGGCGTGTACTACGTCTCCGTGATGGGCGTCGCGCCGGTCGACGACCCTCAGTACCTCGTGTCGGTCAACATCGGCTACCCGACTAAGATCAAGATGTCGTCCGCGGCAGCACCGCTGTTCCACACCGTGATGAGCCAGGTGCTTAAGACCTATCGGGTGGCCCCGTCGAAGAGCGCCCCGTCCATGCTGTCGCCCTACTTCTGATTCTGATACCCGAATGATCGAATTGACCCTGACCGAGATCGCCCAGGCGGTGTCGGGAACCCTACTCCTGGACGGCTCGGCGGCCACGGCCGACACGGTTGTCTCCGGCCTGTCCTACACCGACTCGCGAGAGGTGCGGCCCGGCGGCATCTTCTTCGCCAAGCGCGGCGAGGCGACCGACGGTCACCTCTACGCTCCGCAGGCCGTGCAGAACGGCGCCGCGCTGCTCGTGGTCGAGCGCCCGCTTCCGGAGCTCGCGGCCACCCCGCAGCTCGTCGTGGCCGACACCGTCGCCGCGCTCGGGGCGCTCGCCACCGAGGTGGTCGCCCGCGTGCACGCGCGCGGCGCCCTGAAGGTGGTCGGCATCACGGGGTCGAACGGGAAGACCACCACCAAGAACCTGCTGCGCAGCATCCTCGAGCGGGTCGGCGAGACCGTCGCGCCCCGCGAGTCCTTCAACAACGAGGTCGGCGCCCCGATCACGATGCTCGAGGTGACGGATACCACGCGCTTCCTCGTCTCGGAGATGGGTGCCGCGCACATGGGAGACATCGCGCGCCTCGTGAAGATGGCCCGGCCCGACATCGGCGTCGTGCTGAAGGTCGGGCTCGCCCACGCGGGGGAGTACGGCGGGATCGAGTACACCGCCCGCGCCAAGAGCGAGATGGTCACCGATCTGCCGGCCGACGGGCTCGCCGTGCTCAACATCGACGACCCGCGCGTGGCGGCCATGGCCGAGAAGACCACGGCCGGCCAGGTGCTCTGGTTCGGACTCGGCGAGGGGGCGCAGGTCACGGCCCGCGACATCGAGGTCGGCGCCGAGGGGACCTCGTTCACGCTCGTGCTGCCGGGGAACGCATCCGCTCGCGTCGCCTTCAAGGTGATCGGCGAACACCACGTGATGAACGCGCTGGCCGCGGCATCCGTCGCCCACGCCCTCGGCGTGGACCTGGACGACATCCTGGCGGGCCTGCAGGCCGTCAGCCGCGCCGAGCGCTGGCGCATGGAGGTGCTCGGCGGCCGTGACGGCATCACCGTGATCAATGACGCGTACAACGCGAGCCCCGACTCCATGGCGGCGGCCCTGCGCACCCTCGCGAAGATCAAGAAGCCGGGCCACCGGGCGATCGCCGTGCTGGGCGAGATGGCCGAGCTGGGGGAGCTGTCGGGCCCCGAGCACGACAAGGTCGGCCTCGACGTCGTGGTGCTCGGCATCGACCGGCTCGTCGTGGTCGGCCCGGGCGCGCGGCGCATGCATGTCTCGGCCATGCGCGAGGGCACCTTCTTCTCCGATGAGTCGCAGTATGTGGAGACGGCCGACGAGGCGTACGACCTCGTGATGGCCATGGCCGAGCCGGGGGACACGATCCTCGTGAAGAGCTCCAAGGTCGCCGGATTGCGGTTCTTGGGCGACCGACTGGGAGAATCCTTCTCGTGAGAACACTGCTGACCGCCGGCGGGCTGGCCCTGGCCTTCTCCCTCTTCCTCACGCCGCTCTTCGTGCGGTTGTTCCGCCGCCTCGAGCTCGGCCAGTTCATCCGGGATGACGGTCCGCAGTCGCACCACGCCAAGCGCGGCACGCCCACCATGGGCGGGATCGTCATCTTCCTCGCCACCCTGTTCGGCTTCTTCGTCTCCGCGCTGCTGAACGGCGGGGACGGCATCTCCGCGCCGTCGCTGCTCGTGCTGTTCATGATGGTCGGAATGGGCATCGTCGGGTTCGTCGACGACTTCCTCAAGGTGCGCAACCAGCGCTCGCTCGGCCTGGGCGGCTGGGCGAAGATCGCCGGCCAGGTGATCGTCGCCACCGTGTTCGGCATCCTCGCGATCCAGTTCCCGAACCGCGAGGGGTACACCCCGGCGTCGCTCGCCATCTCGGCCATCCGCGACGTGCCGGCGCTCGACATCGGCAAGCTGGCGCTCATCGTGCCGGCCGTCGGCATCGTGCTCTACCTGATCTGGATCAACTTCCTCGCCGCGGCGACCACGAACGGGGTCAACCTCACCGACGGCCTCGACGGCCTCGCCGGCGGCGCCTCGATCCTCGCGATCGGCTCCTACGTCCTGATCGGCTTCTGGCAGTTCAACCAGTCCTGCTTCAGCGAGACGCTCGACAGCGACAACCTCGCCGCGTGCTACCCGACGCAGGACCCGCTGTCACTCGCGATCGTGGCCGCGGCCATCTGCGGCGCGCTCGTCGGCTTCCTGTGGTGGAACACCAACCCGGCGAAGATCATGATGGGCGACACCGGGTCGCTCGGCCTCGGCGGGGCCCTCTGCGCCCTGGCCGTGCTCACGCACACCGAGCTGCTGCTCGTGCTGATCGGCGGCCTGTTCGTCATGGAAGCGGGATCCGTGATCATCCAGCGCGCCTACTTCAAGGCGACCCACGGCAAGCGGATCTTCCTGATGACGCCGATCCACCACACCTTCGAGCTGATGAACTGGCCGGAGGTCACCATCGTGGTGCGGTTCTGGATCATCGCCGGGCTGCTGGTCGCCGCCGGCATCGGCACCTTCTACCTCGAGTGGCTGAGCAAGAGCGCCTGATGGGGCGGCACGTGCGCGAACCCGACCTCGCCGCCCTGACCAGCTGGTACGCCGCGGGCTGGAAGGGGCTCAAGGTCGCCGTGTTCGGCCTCGGCAAGACCGGCTTCTCGGTGGCCGACACGCTCGTCGAGCTCGGCAGCGAGGTGCTGGTCGTCACCCAGCAGGCCGACGAGGAGCGCAGCAGGCTGCTCGAGGTGATCGGCGCCGAGCTGGTCGTCGACGAGACGCTCGCCGAGGCCCCCGCGCGCCTGCTCGAGTTCGAGCCCGACCTCGTGGTCGCGAACCCCGGCTTCCCGCCCAGCCACCCGATCCTGCGCTGGGCGCAGCAGGCGGGACTGCCGGTGTGGGGCGACATCGAACTCGCGTGGCGTCTGCGCGACAAGGTGGCGAACGCGAAGAGCGGTGGCCCGGCCGACTGGATCCTCATCACCGGCACCAACGGGAAGACCACCACGACCCGGCTCACCGCCACCTTCCTCGCCGCGGCCGGCCTACGGGCCGCGCCCGCCGGCAACATCGGCGTCCCAGTGCTCGACGCGATCCGCGACCCGCAGGGCTTCGACGTGCTCGTCGTGGAGCTGTCGAGCCACCAGCTGCACCACGTGAACCGGCACCCGGGCGGCGAGCTGCGCCCGTGGGCGAGCGTCTGCCTCAACATCGCCGAGGACCACCTCGAGTGGCACGGCTCGTTCGACGCCTACCGCGCCGCCAAGGCTCGCGTGTACGACAACACCCGGGTGGCGTGCGTCTACAACAAGGCCGACGACGAGACGCTGCACATGGTCGAGGAGGCCGACGTCGAGGAGGGCGCCCGCGCGATCGGCTTCGGCCTCGGCGTGCCCGGCCCGAGCGACTTCGGGATCATCGACGGCATCCTCGTCGACCGGGCCTTCCTCGACGAGCGGCGCACGAGCGCGCTCGAGCTGACCACCGTCGCCGAGCTCGCCGACGCCGGGCTCGCCGCCCCGCACCTCGTCGCGAACGTCCTCGCGGCCGCCGCGCTCGCGCGCTCCTACGGCGTGGAGACCGGCGTGATCCACGACGCGCTGAAGACCTTCCGGCTCGACTCCCACCGCATCGAACTCGTCGCCACGAGCGACGGCGTCGCCTGGGTCGACGACTCCAAGGCGACCAACCCGCACGCAGCGGATGCGTCGCTGAGGGCCTACCCGTCGGTGGTCTGGGTCGCCGGCGGACTGCTCAAGGGCGTCGAGGTCGACGAGCTCGTCGCCGCCCACGCGGGCCGGCTCCGGGCGGCCATCCTGATCGGACGCGACCGCGAGCGGCTGCGGCAGGCCTTCGCCGCCCACGCGCCGGGCGTGACGGTGTTCGAGGTCGACGCTCCCGACGCCGAGGTGATGCCGGCCGTCGTGCGCTACGCCGCGTCGGTCGCGCAGGACGGCGACACCGTGCTGCTCGCACCCGCCGCCGCGTCGATGGACCAGTTCGCCGACTACGCCGAGCGGGGCCGGCGCTTCGCCGACGCCGTGCGCGCGCACCTGTCGATCGACTCGTGAGGGGCGCCGACGGCGTGCCGGGCGCCGGGCCGCGGCATCCGTTTGTGAGGATGGCCGGGTGACGACCGAGGCGAACCGCGAGCAGTCAGCGCATCCGTACGCGGACGGCGCCGAACGTGCGCGCGCCGCGATGCACTCGGCGCGCATCTCGCTGGGCCGGGCGTTCGAGGCCGAGTCGTCGAACTACTTCCTGCTGCTCGGGCTCACCCTGTTCATGGTCTGCTTCGGCCTGCTCATGGTGCTCTCGTCGTCCTACGTGCATGCGCACGCGGACGGCTCGAGCTTCCTCTCCAACTTCCTCTCCCAGGGCTCGTACGCGCTGATCGGCGTGCCGCTGATGCTCTTCGTCTCGCGGATCCCGCAGCGGTTCTGGGAGCGCTGGGCGTGGATCGGGCTCGTCGCCACGAGCGCGCTGCAACTGCTCGTCGTCTTCACCCCCCTGGGCTACGGCATCAACAACAACGTCAACTGGCTCCGGCTCGGCCCGGTCATGTTCCAGCCGTCCGAGCTGATCAAGATCGCGCTCGTGATCTGGCTCGGCATGTTCCTCGCCAAGAAAGAGGCGCGGCTGAAGGAGTTCCGCTTCGCGCTGCTGCCGGCGCTCATCGTCGCGCTGGTCCCGCTCGCGCTGGTGATGAAGGGAGAGGACCTCGGCACGGTCATGATCATGGGCCTGCTGATCATGGGCGCGCTGTTCTTCGCGGGAATCCCGGTCTGGCAGCTGCTGGTCGTCGGGGCCGTGGCGGGCGCGGGCGCGTTCGCGCTCGCCTTCTCCTCGCAGAACCGCGTGCACCGCATCATGGCGTTCCTGCACCCCGACGCGGCCGACCCGAACGGAACCGGCTACCAGGTGCTGCAGGGCAAGTGGGGAATGGCCAACGGCGGCATCTTCGGCGTCGGCCTCGGCAACTCGCAGTCGAAGTGGAACTGGCTGCCCGCCTCCTCCACCGACTTCATCTTCGCCATCACGGCCGAGGAGCTCGGGCTGATCGGCGCGGTACTCGTGCTGCTGCTGTTCGTCGCGCTGGCCTTCGTGCTGATGCGCATCGTGCGGGCGGCGCCCACGACCTTCGCCCGCGTCGTCACCGGCGGCGTGCTCGTCTGGCTCATCGGCCAGGCGATGGTCAACGTGGCGGTCGTGCTCGGCCTGTTCCCCGTGCTCGGGGTGCCGTTGCCGCTCATCTCCTCGGGCGGCACGGCGCTCATCTCGACGCTCGCCGCGCTCGGCATCGTGCTCTCCTTCGCCCGTCAGGAGCGCTCAGCGGCCCGCGCTAGCCTCAAGCGGTGACCACCTACCTGCTCGCCGGCGGAGGCACCGCCGGCCACGTCAACCCGCTGCTGGCCACCGCGGACAAGCTCCGCGAAACCCACTCCGACGCGCAGGCGCTGGTGCTCGGCACCGCCGAGGGCCTCGAGGCGCGGCTCGTGCCGCAGCGCGGCTACGAACTGCTGACGGTCCCGAAGCTGCCCTTCCCGCGCCGGCCGAACCTTGCGGCGCTGCGCTTCCCCGCCGCCTGGAGCGCCTCGGTGAAGCGGGTGGAGGAGATGATCCGCGAGCGGGGCGTCGATGTCGTCGTCGGCTTCGGCGGCTACGCATCCGCCCCCGCCTATCAGGCGGCCCGCCGCACCGGCACGCCGCTCGTGCTGCACGAGGCGAACGCGATGCCGGGCCTGGCCAACCGGCTCGGGGCCCGCTTCACCCGGTACGTCGGCGTCGCGTTCCACAACACCCGCCTGCCGCACGCCCGCTTCGTCGGCATGCCGCTGCGCGCCGAGATCGAGACGCTCAACCGCCACGAGGTGCGCGTGCACGCCCGCAACGCCTTCGACCTCGACGAGCGCCCCGTGCTGCTCGTCACCGGCGGATCGCTCGGCGCCCGGCGCATCAACCGCACCATGCTCGCCGCGGCCCGGGCCGTGCTCGACGCCGGGTACCAGGTGCTGCACATCCAGGGCAACGCGCACGAGTTCGACGACCCGGGACTGCCCGGTTACCACCTCATCGACTACTGCGACGACATGCATCAGGCCCTCGCCGCGGCCGACTTCGTCGTGAGCCGCGCCGGCGCCGCGACCGTCAGCGAGCTGACCGCGCTGGGGCTGCCCGCCGTCTATGTGCCCTACCCGGTCGGCAACGGCGAGCAGCGCTTCAACGCCGCCGACGTGGTGAAGGCCGGCGGCGGCCTGCTGGTGGACGACGCCCGGTTCACCGACGACTGGGTGCGCACGCAGCTGGTGCCGCTGCTGGTCGACGAGGGGCGCTGCATGATCATGGCGGATGCCGCGGCCTCCGTCGGCGTGCGCGACGGCGCCGCCCGCCTCGTCGCCCTGATCGACGAGGCGCGGGAAGGGCGTGCCTGACCGGATCATCCAGCACCGGCGGCGATACTGGACCCCGTGATCAAGCCCGACCTCTCCCAGCCCCTGCCCGAGACGATCGGCACGGCGCACTTCGTGGGAATCGGCGGTTCGGGCATGAACGGCATCGCCCGGCTCTTCCTCGCCGCCGGCATCCGCGTGACCGGGAGCGACCGGGTGGAGAGCGAGTACACGCAGGCGCTGCGGCGGCTCGGCGCGAAGATCGCGATCGGCCACGACGCGGCGAACGTCGGCGACGCCGACACGCTCGTGGTCACCGGCGCGCTGTGGCAGGACAACCCCGAGTACCAGTACGCGCTCGCGCACGGCATCCCGGTGCTGCACCGCTCCCAGGCGCTCGCCTGGCTCACCCGCGGCAGCCGCCTGGTCGCCGTCGCCGGCGCACACGGCAAGTCGACCACCACGGGCATGCTCGCCACCGCGCTGCTGCAGCTCGGCGCCGACCCCAGCTTCGTGAACGGCGCCGTGATCGAGGGGGTCGAGACCAGCGCCGGGCACGGCGAGTCGGATCTGTTCGTCATCGAGGCCGACGAATCGGACGGCTCGTTCCTGCTGTACGACACCGCCGTCGCCCTCATCACCAACGTCGACGACGACCACCTCGACCACTACGGCAGCTACGGCGCCGTGGAGGACGCCTTCGTCACCTTCGCCGACGCCGCCCGCGAGTTCGTCGTGATCAACGCCGACGACCCGGGCGCGCAGGCCGTCGCGGCGCGCCTCGCGCACCCGAACGTGGTCACCTTCGGCGAAGCCGCCGAGGCGGACGTGCGAGTCGGCGACGTGTCCACCGAGGGGCCGGTCGCGTTCACGCTCACCCTCGGCGGGGCCGCACACCGGGTGCAGCTGAAGGTGCCGGGCCGGCACAACGCGTTCAACGCGGCCGCCGCCTTCGCCGTGCTGACCGGCCTCGGCTTCGACCCCTCGGCCGTCGTGGACGCCCTCGCCCGGTTCGGCGGCACCCACCGGCGCTTCGAGCTGCACGGCACCGTCGGGGGAGTGAGCGTCTACGACGACTACGCGCACCACCCGGCCGAGGTGCAGGCCGTGCTGCAGGCCGCCCGCAGCGTCGTCGGCACGGGGCGCATCATCGCCGTGCACCAGCCGCACACCTACAGCCGCACCCAGCGCCTGGCGCAGGAGTTCGCCGAGGTGCTCGAGGACTACGCCGACGAGACCGTCGTGCTCGACGTGTTCGGCGCCCGGGAGGACCCGGTCCCCGGCGTCACCGGCGAGCTGGTCTCGGCGCGCTTCCGCGACCCGCAGAAGGTCGCGTTCATCGCCGACTGGCAGCAGGCCGCCGACTACACGGCCGAGCACGCGCAGGCAGGCGACATCGTGCTCACCCTCGGCTGCGGGAACGTGAACCTGATCGTCCCGCAGCTCCTCGACGCGCTGCACACGGCGAAGGGGGCCTGAGGTGAGGCGCCCCACCGCTCCCGCAGCGCGCCCGGCGCCCGCCCCGGGGCCGCGGCCGCGTCCCGTCGAGGAGGACCGGCGGGAGGCATCCGTGCTCGTCGACGACGAGCAGATCACCGAGGTCGTCGAGCCGCTCGAGACCGACCGCGGGCAGCAGAAGACGACGGATGCCGCGCCCGATCGCCTTCCGCACGAGCCGCTGATCGGCCGCTTCGAGGCGTGGCGCACGGTGCAGGCCGCCGCGCGCGCCCGCCGGCGTGTGGAGCGCAGGGAGGCGCGCCGGTTCACGGCCAGGGTTCGCCGACTGCGCCTGGCCTGGCTGATCGGCACCGCCGTCGTCGTGGTCGTCATCGGGGGAGCGGTGGCGACGGCCTTCTCGCCGCTGATGGCGCTGCGCCACATCGAGGTGGTGGGCACCCATCGCATCAAGTCCGCCGACGTGGTCGCGGCTCTCAAGCACGAGCTCGGCACCCCGCTGCCACTCGTGCGCGACTCCGACGTGCAGCACGACCTCGACGACTTCCGGCTCATCGAGTCGTATTCCACCCAGCTGCAGCCCCCGTCGACGATCGTGGTGCGCATCACCGAGCGCACGCCGATCGGGTCGGTCAAGGCGGGCACCGGCTACCAGCTCGTCGACCAGGCGGGTGTCGTCATCTCGCAGAGCGCGAAGCAGCCGTCCGGGTACCCGCTGATCAGCCTGGCGAAGGGCCAGTCGCCGCAGACGTCGCCGATCTTCGCGGCCATCGGCGACGTGCTGACGGCGCTGCCGGACTCCGTGAGCGACAAGGTCACGACGGCGAGCGCCTCGTCGGCCAACGCGGTGACCCTCACGCTGCACGGCGGGAAGACCGTCGTCTGGGGCGGCGCGGACGACGCGGAGCTCAAGGCGGAGGTGCTCAGCGCGCTGTTGAAGGGCGCGCCGAACGCCTCGCGCTACGACGTCTCGAGCCCGACGAGCCCCGTCACCAAGTGACGCCGGTGCGCCGCCGGCCCGGCAGCCCCCGATCTTCACGGCAAATCGGCGACACGCGCACGCACGCGTCCGGCTGCCACGGGCCGGGCCCTACTCTCGGGTCAAGGAATTGCATACCGAGCAAAACTTTTACCTTCTAGTTGAGGTTGAAGGTTCCCAGCGGAGGCCAGAGCGTGAGCACAAACCAGAACTATCTCGCCGTCATCAAGGTGGTCGGCATCGGCGGCGGCGGCGTCAACGCCGTCAACCGCATGATCGAGCTCGGCCTGCGCGGGGTCGAGTTCATCGCCATCAACACCGACGCCCAGGCGCTGCTCATGAGCGACGCCGACGTCAAGCTCGACGTGGGCCGCGAGATCACCCGCGGCCTCGGCGCGGGCGCCGACCCCGAGGTCGGCCGCCGCGCGGCGGAGGACCACGCCGAGGAGATCGAGGAGGCGCTGGCCGGCGCCGACATGGTGTTCGTCACCGCCGGCGAAGGCGGCGGCACGGGCACCGGCGGCGCGCCGGTCGTGGCCCGCATCGCGAAGTCCATCGGCGCGCTGACGATCGGCGTCGTCACCAAGCCGTTCAGCTTCGAGGGCAAGCGCCGCGCCGACTCCGCCGCCGCCGGCGTCGCGCGCCTCAAGGAAGAGGTCGACACCCTCATCGTCGTGCCGAACGACCGGCTGCTCGAGATCAGCGACCGCGGCATCAGCATGATGGAGGCCTTCACCACGGCCGACCAGGTGCTGCTGGCCGGAGTGCAGGGCATCACCGACCTGATCACCACGCCCGGTTTGATCAACCTCGACTTCGCCGACGTCAAGTCCGTCATGCAGGGCGCCGGAAGCGCCCTGATGGGCATCGGCTCCTCGCGGGGCGCCGACCGGGCGATCAAGGCCGCCGAGCTCGCGGTCGCGAGCCCCCTGCTCGAGGCGAGCATCGAAGGCGCCCGCGGCGTGCTGCTCTCCATCCAGGGCGGCAGCAACCTCGGCATCTTCGAGATCAACGACGCGGCCCGCCTGGTGCAGGAGGTCGTGCACCCCGAGGCGAACATCATCTTCGGAACCGTGATCGACGACACGCTCGGCGACGAGGTGCGCGTCACCGTCATCGCCGCCGGCTTCGACGGCGGCGAACCGAACGCCAAGGTCGAGCCGAGCCACCGCGCCGATGCCATCGGCGCAGCCGACGAGCCCGCCCCGGTGCTCGAGGACACGGCGGCCCTCGCCCCCGAGGAGCTGCCGGTCGCCGCGTGGGAGCCCACCGTCCCCGCCGAGACGCCGCGGCTTCCGGCCGACAGCGACTTCGACGACGCCGACGGCATCGACATCCCTGATTTTCTGAAATGAGCAAGGCTGGCCTGCCCGGCCAGGGCCTGAAGTAGGTGCGCGAACTCGCCGAGCGGCTGGCCGCCGTGCGCTCCGAGATCACGGATGCCGCACGGGCGGCCGGCCGCGACGCGTCCGAGCTCACCACCATCGTCGTCACCAAGTTCCACCCCGCGTCGCTCGTGCGCGAGCTGCACGCCCTCGGCGTGCGCGACGTGGGGGAGAACCGGCACCAGGAGGCGCAGGCCAAGGCCGCGGAACTCGCCGCGCTCGACGACCTGACCTGGCACTTCATCGGGCAGCTGCAGAGCAACAAGGCCCGGCAGGTGAAGCGCTACTCGCACATCGTGCACTCGGTCGACCGCCCGGCGCTCGTCGACGCGCTCGCGCGCCGCGACGGCGACCCCGAGGACGAGGTGGTGGAGGTGTTCCTCCAGCTCAACCTCACCGACGACCCCGCACGCGGCGGCGTCGCGCCCGAGCGGCTCGAGGCCCTCGCCGAGCACGCCCTGCGCGCGCCGGGCCTGCGGGTGCGCGGGGTGATGGCGGTCGCGCCTCTGGGCGAGGAGCCCCGCGCGGCGTTCGCGCGGGTGCGCGAGGCATCCGATCGTCTGCGCTCGCTCGCGCCCGACGCGCGCGCGATCTCGGCGGGCATGTCCGGCGACTTCCGCGAGGCGATCCTCGAAGGCGCGACACACCTTCGCATCGGCACGGCAATCACGGGATCGCGGCCGACCCCGCGTTAATCTGGCCCGGTCAGGGAGATCTGGCGCACGGGCAACCAGTACGGAGGAAGAGATGGCGAACCCGCTCAAGAAGACGATGGTCTACCTCGGCCTCGCCGACGAGGAGTTCGAGTACGAGGAGGAGCACGCGCGCGAGAGTGCTCCTGCGCCCCAGCCGGCCCCCGCGCCGGTCGCCCCGGCGCCCCAGCCCCGCGCCGATCGCGCCCCCGTCGTACCGATCCGCAGCAAGTCCAACAACGTCAAGGCCCAGGTGGTGCCGGAAATGAACGAGATCCTGACGGTGCATCCGCGCCAGTACCGCGACGCGCAGGCGATCGCCGAGGCGTTCCGCGACGGCATCCCCGTGATCATCAACCTCTCGCAGATGAACGACGGCGACGCGCGCCGCCTCATCGACTTCGCCAGCGGCCTGTCGCAGGGCCTGCTCGGCAAGATCGAGCGCGTCACCAACAAGGTGTTCCTGCTCTCGCCGCAGCACGTGTCGGTGCTCGGCGAGCAGAAGAGCGCCGCAGGCGACGCCGAGAGCTTCTTCGCGCAGGCGTGAGCCGCGGCGCCGCGGCCAGGCAGTCCCCAGGCTCACGGCGCCGGCCTCCGCGATACTGAACCCGTGCTCGTCGTCTCGATCTTCGCGACCGTCGTCTACTACCTGCTGCTCATCTACTTCCTCACCATGTGGGCGCGTTTCGTGCTCGACCTGGTGCGGCAACTCCGCCGCGGCTGGCGGCCCCGAGGGGTCAGCCTGGTCGCGGCGGAGGCCGTCTACACGGTGACGGACCCGCCGATCCGGCTCTTCCGCCGGCTCATGCCGCCGGTCGGCATGGGGCCCGTCGCCCTCGACTTCGGCTGGCCCATCACCATGCTGTGCTGCATCGTCCTGATGTACGTCGCCGGGCAACTCATGGCTTTGTGATTTGCTACGTTAGACGCACCACGTTCCACCACCGATAGACATCTAAGGGGCGACAGCCATGGCGCTTACTCCGGAAGACGTAGTCAACAAGCGCTTCCAGCCGACGAAGTTCCGCGAGGGCTACGACCAGGACGAGGTCGACGACTTCCTCGACGAGGTGGTCGTCGAACTGCGTCGCCTGAACCAGGAGAACGAGGAGCTCAAGCAGCGCCTGGCCGCCGCCGAGTCGCGCGTCGCCGAGCTGCAGCGCAGCGGTTCGGCCGCCCCCGCTGAGGCCGCCCCGGCTCAGGCGCCCGAGCCCGCCGCGGCGCCGGCCGCCCCGGCCGCCACCACCGCGGTGCCGGTCGTCGAGCCCACCCCCGTCGACGAGACCCAGAGCACCAACAACCTGCTGCAGCTGGCCCGCCGCCTGCACGAGGAGCACGTCGCCGAGGGCAAGGCCAAGCGCGACGAGCTGATCGCCGAGGGCCACGCCACCGCCGCCCGCCTCGTCGCCGAGGCGGAGACGAAGCAGAAGGAGCAGATCGCGATCCTCGAGAAGGAGCGCGCCGCGCTGCAGTCGAAGATCGACGAGCTGCGCACCTTCGAGCGCGACTACCGCGCCAAGCTGAAGTCCTACATCGAGGGCCAGCTGCGCGACCTCGAGGCGCAGGGCGCCGCGGCCCCGGCCACCGGCTCCGTCCCCTCCGGCGAGGGCGCCCAGCAGCCGGCCTCAAGCTTCCAGGGCTTTGGAGCCTAGCGCCCCGGCCAAGGTCAGCGTTCGGGCGATCCTCGTCTTGGCCGTCGTCGCCGTCTGCGTCTTCATCGCGGACCAGGTGGCGAAGGCGCTCGTGGTCGCCCACCTCGCACAGGGCGAGCAGGTCAACGTCATCGGTGACCTGCTCGTCCTGCGTTATGTGCTGAACCCGGGCGCGGCCTTCTCGATCGGCACAGGTTCGACCTGGATCTTCACCATCATCGCCATCGCGGTGCTGGTCTTCGTGCTGTGGTACGCCCGGCGCATCCGCTCGATCGCGTGGTCGGTCGTGTTCGGCCTGCTGCTCGGCGGTCTGCTCGGCAACCTCTGCGACCGCCTGTTCCGCCCGCCGGCCCTCGGCCAGGGCGAGGTGGTCGACTTCATCAAGATCCCGCTGCTGCCGGCGATCTTCAACCTCGCCGACTCGGCGATCGTGGCCGCGATGGCGCTGTTCCTGATCCTCACCCTGCGCGGCGTGAGCCTGGACGGCCACCGGCCCGTGCCCGCCGACGCCCCGCAGCCGACGGATGTCGCGGCGGATGTTCCGGAGGACGGCGATCCCCGCTCGTAGCTACCCCGTGCCGGACGGCCTCGACGGCACCCGCGTCGACGCGGGCGTCGCGAAGCTGCTCGGCTTCTCGCGCTCCTTCGCCGCCGAGGTGGCCGAAGGCGGCGGCGTCGCGCTCGACGGCCGCATCGTCGGCAAGAGCGACAAGCTCACCGCCGGCTCCTGGCTCGAGGTGACCTGGGAGGAGCGTCGCGGTCCCGTGGTCGAGGCGATCCCCGTGCCGGAGCTCAGGATCGTGCACGACGACGACCACATCGTCGTCGTCGACAAGCCGTTCGGGGTCGCCGCGCACCCCTCGGTCGGCTGGGAGGGCCCGACGGTCGTCGGCGCCCTCGCCGCAGCCGGCTACCGCATCTCCACCTCCGGTGCGGCCGAGCGGCAGGGCATCGTGCACCGGCTCGACGCCGGCACCTCCGGCCTGATGGTCGTGGCCAAGAGCGAGCACGCCTACACGGTGCTCAAGCGCGCCTTCCACGACCGCACGGTCGAGAAGATCTACCACGCGGTCGTGCAGGGGCACCCGGATCCGCTGGCCGGCACGATCGACGCGCCGATCGGGCGGCATCCGCGCTCGGACTGGAAGTTCGCGGTCGTCGCCGACGGCAAGGCATCCGTCACCCACTACGAGACGATCGAGGCGTTCCCGGCGGCGAGCCTGCTCGAGATCCATCTCGAGACCGGGCGCACGCACCAGATCCGGGTGCACATGGCGGCGCAGCGGCACCCCTGCGTCGGCGACACGCTGTACGGCGCCGACCCGACGCTGTCGGCGCGGCTGTCGCTCACCCGGCAGTGGCTGCACGCGGTCTCGCTCGGCTTCGATCACCCGGCGACGGGGGAGTGGGTGCGGTTCCGCACCGACTACCCCGGCGACCTGCAGCACGCCCTCGACGTCCTTCGCGACTGAGGCGCCGGGCATCCGCGCGTGCTGCCGTGCACGTCGCCGGTTCGGGAGAGAATCGGATGCATGGCGTCAGACTCCTTCGTCCACCTGCACGTGCACAGCGAGTACTCGATGCTGGACGGCGCGGCCCGCATCAAACCGCTCGTCGACGCCGCGATCGAACAGGGCATGCCGGCCGTGGCGGTCACCGACCACGGCAACATGTTCGGCGCGTTCGACTTCTGGAAGACCGCGACCGGGGCGGGCATCAAGCCCATCATCGGCACCGAGGCGTACCTGACGCCGGGCACGCACCGCACCTACAAGACCCGCGTGCGCTGGGGCGACGGGGGCGGCGACGACGTGTCGGGCTCGGGCGCCTACACGCACATGACCATGTTCGCCGAGACGACCGAGGGCATGCACAACCTGTTCCGGCTGTCGTCGCTGGCGAGCATCGAGGGCTACTACTTCAAGCCGCGCATGGACCGCGAGCTGCTGCACCGCTACGCGAAGGGGATCATCGCGACGACCGGCTGCCCGTCGGGGGAGGTGCAGACCCGACTGCGGCTCGGGCAGTACAAGGAGGCGGTCGCCGCGGCGGCCGAGTTCCGCGACATCTTCGGCAAGGAGAACTTCTTCGCCGAGATCATGGACCACGGGCTCGGCATCGAGCGCCGCGTCATGGGCGACCTGATCAGGCTCGCCAAAGACCTCGGCCTGCCGCTCGTGGCCACCAACGACCTGCACTACACGCACGCCTCCGACGCCGGCGCCCACGCGGCGCTGCTGTGCGTGCAGTCGGGCTCGACGCTGAACGACCCGGGCCGCTTCAAGTTCGACGCCGACGAGTTCTACCTGAAGACGCCCGAGCAGATGCGGCAGCTGTTCCACGACCACCCCGAGGCGTGCGACAACACGCTCGCCATCGCCGAGCGCTGCGAGGTGCAGTTCGACACCGGCGCGAACTACATGCCCCGCTTCCCGGTGCCGGAGGGCGAGACCGAGGCCAGCTGGTTCGTCAAGGAGGTCAACGCGGGCCTCGAGCGGCGCTACCCGGACGGCATCCCCGAGAAGGTGCGCAAGCAGGCCGACTACGAGATCGGCATCATCACCCAGATGGGCTTCCCGGGCTACTTCCTCGTGGTCGCCGACTTCATCAACTGGTCCAAGCGCAACGGCATCCGAGTCGGCCCCGGCCGCGGCTCCGGCGCCGGGTCGATGGCGGCGTACGCGATGCGCATCACCGACCTCGACCCCCTCGAGCACGGCCTCATCTTCGAGCGCTTCCTCAACCCCGACCGCGTCTCGATGCCCGACTTCGACGTCGACTTCGACGACCGCCGCCGCCTCGAGGCGGTGAAGTACGTCACCGAGAAGTACGGCTCCGAGCGCGTGGCGCAGATCGTCACCTACGGCACCATCAAGGCGAAGCAGGCGCTGAAGGACGCGGGCCGCGTGCTCGGCTTCCCGTTCTCCATGGGGGAGAAGCTCACCAAGGCGATGCCGCCCGCGGTGATGGGCAAGGACATCCCGCTGTCCCAGATCTTCGACAAGGACAGCCCCCGCTACAAGGAGGCCGTCGAGATCAGAGCGGTGGTCGAGAACGACCCCGAGGCGAAGACCGTGTTCGACACGGCGCTGGGCCTGGAGGGGCTGAAGCGGCAGTGGGGCGTGCACGCCGCGGGCGTGATCATGTCGAGCCATCCGATCATGGACGTCATCCCGATCATGAAGCGGGAACAGGACGGCCAGATCGTCACCCAGTTCGACTACCCGGCCGCCGAGTCGCTCGGCCTGATCAAGATGGACTTCCTGGGCCTCAGGAACCTCACGATCATCAGCGACGCCCTCGACAACATCAAGGCGAACACCGGCACCGAGCTCGACCTCGAGTCGCTCGCCCTCGACGACCGCGCCGCCTACGATCTGCTGGCCAAGGGCGACACCCTCGGCGTGTTCCAGCTCGACGGCGGGCCGATGCGCTCGCTGCTGCGGCAGATGAAGCCCGACAACTTCGAGGACATCTCCGCGCTCATCGCCCTGTACCGGCCGGGCCCGATGGGCGCGAACTCGCACATCAACTACGCGCTGCGCAAGAACGGGCTGCAGGAGATCACGCCGATCCACCCCGAGCTCGCCGAGCCTCTGAAAGACATCCTCGACACCACCTACGGCCTGATCATCTACCAGGAGCAGGTGATGGCGATCGCCCAGCGCGTCGCGGGCTTCTCGCTCGGTCAAGCGGACATCCTGCGCCGCGCGATGGGCAAGAAGAAGAAGGCCGAGCTCGACAAGCAGTACGCCGGCTTCGAGCAGGGCATGAAGGACAACGGCTTCTCGGATGCCGCGATCAAGACGCTCTGGGACATCCTGCTGCCGTTCTCCGACTACGCGTTCAACAAGGCGCACTCGGCGGCGTACGGCGTCGTCTCGTACTGGACGGCGTACCTGAAGGCGCACTATCCGGCCGAGTACATGGCCGCGCTGCTGACCAGCGTCGGCGACTCGAAGGACAAGATGGCGGTCTACCTCAACGAGTGCCGCCACATGGGCATCAGGGTGCTGCCGCCCGACGTGAACGAGTCGATCGGATTCTTCGCGGCCGTCGGCTCGGACATCCGCTTCGGTCTCGGCGCCGTGCGCAACGTCGGCATGAACGTCGTCGACGGCATCGTCGCGGCCCGGCAGGAGAAGGGGCGCTTCGAGTCGTTCCACGACTTCCTCAAGAAGGTGCCCCTGCACGTGGCCAACAAGCGCACCATCGAGTCGCTGATCAAGGCCGGTGCGTTCGACTCCTTCGGGCACTCGCGCCGGGCTCTGCTCGAGATCCATGAGGGCGCCGTCGAGTCGGTGGTGAGCCACAAGCGGGTCGAGGCGACGGGCCAGATGGGCTTCGACTTCGACTCGCTGCTGACGGATGCCGCCGACACCGGCCCGATCTCCGTGGTGCCCGAGCGGCCGGAGTGGAACAAGCGCGACAAGCTCGCCTTCGAGCGCGAGATGCTCGGCCTCTACGTCTCTGACCACCCGCTGGCCGGCCTCGAACTCGAGCTGGCCAAGGCCGCGTCGACCTCCATCGCCGACCTGACCGGCTCGGAGGCGACCCAGGACGGCGACCAGGTCACCATCGCCGGCCTCGTCACGAGCGTGCAGCACCGGGTCGCCAAGCAGTCCGGCAACCAGTACGGCATGATCACCGTCGAAGACTTCGGCGGCGAGATCACCGTCATGTTCATGGGCAAGGCGTACCAGGAGTTCGCCCCGGCGCTCGTCGCCGACACCATCGTGTCGGTGCGCGGGCGCGTGTCGCTGCGCGACGACGGCATGAACCTGCACGCCTACAACCTGATCACGCACGACTTCGGCCAGGCGACCGGCCCGAGCGGGCCGCTCGTCATCTCGATGCCCGACCAGCGGGCGACGACCGACGTGGTGACCGAGCTCGGCGACATGCTGATCCGTCACGCCGGCGACAACGAAGTGCGCCTGCGGCTCGTGAAGGGCAGCACGGCGCGGGTCTTCGAGCTGCCGTACAAGGTGGCTGTCAGCCCCGACCTGTTCGGCGAGTTGAAGGCGCTCCTCGGGCCGTCCTGCCTCGTGTGAGCGGATTCGCGGAGTGGAGCGGTTCCATCTACCGCGGCGAGTGCGGCCGCCCCACTTCCTCGTGCTCTGCTCATGCGCGAAAGCCTCATAGGGCGCACGTTCTGGCGCAGAACGTGCGCCGCAGGCGCGAGCCGCCGCTGTGCGCGGACCCGCGCACGAATCCGACGTGCGACGCTCTGGGAGCGGGCGACTTGGTCGCCCGCGTACGTGTGGCCTGCTCACGCCGACTGCGGTGCGCCGGGCAGGGGCCAGCACACCTAAACTGGCACAGATGCGCACCATCGACCTGCGCGGCGTCCCTTCCGACTCCGCCGAATTCGCCACCGCCGTTCCGCGCCCGGTCGTCGACGTCTCGGTCGCGTCCGAGGCGGCGGCGGCGCTGATCGACGAGGTGAGATCGGATGGCTCCGCCGCGCTGCTCGCGCAGTCCGAGCGGTTCGACGGCGTGCGCCCCGTCGCGCTGCGCGTGCCGCACGCCGAGATCGACGAGGCCGTCGCGGGGCTCGAGCCCGCCCTGCGCTACGCGCTCGAGCAGGCGATCGACCGGGTGCGTCAGGCGACGGCGGCGCAGGTGCCGCCGCCCGCGACGACGCAGCTCGGGCCCGGGGCATCCGTCACCCAGCGCTGGCAGCCGGTGGCGCGAGCCGGGCTGTACGTGCCGGGCGGCAAGGCGGTCTACCCGTCGAGTGTCGTGATGAACGTCGTGCCCGCGCAGGTCGCCGGCGTCGCCCAGGTCGCGCTCGCGAGCCCGGCGCAGAAGGAGTTCGGCGGCTCGGTGCACCCCACGATCCTGGCCGCGGCCGGGCTGCTCGGCGTCGACGAGGTGTACGCCATGGGCGGCGCCGGAGCGATCGGCGCGCTCGCCTACGGCGTGCCCGACGCGGGGATCGCGCCGGTGCAGGTCATCACCGGCCCGGGCAACATCTACGTCGCCGCCGCGAAGCGCCTGGTGCGCGGCCAGGTGGGCATCGACGCCGAGGCGGGCACCACCGAGATCCTCGTGATCGCGGATGCCTCCGCCGACGCGCGCCTCGTGGCCGCCGACCTGCTCAGCCAGGCGGAGCACGACGAGGCCGCGGCATCCGTGCTCGTCACCGACTCGGCCGACCTCGCCGCGGCGGTCGACGCCGAGGTGGAGCGGCAGGTGCTCACGACCGAGAACCGCGAACGCGCCGCCGTCGCCCTCACGGGCCCGCAGTCGGCGATCGTGCTCGTCGACGACGAGGCCGCGGCGGTCGCGTTCAGCAATGCGTACGCGCCCGAGCACCTCGAGCTGCAGACCGCCGACCCGCAGGAGACGCTCGCCGGCATCGAGAACGCCGGCGCGATCTTCCTCGGCGCGTCGTCGCCGGTGAGCCTCGGCGACTACCTGGCGGGCAGCAACCACGTGCTGCCGACCGGGGGAGCGGCCCGCCACTCCGCCGCGCTCGGCGCCTACGCGTTCCTGCGCGCGCAGCAGATCATCTCCTACGACCGGGGCGCGCTGCAGGCGGTGCGCGAGCCGATCGTCGCCCTCGCGGAGGCCGAGCACCTGCCGGCGCACGGCGAGGCGGTATCGATCCGCTTCGAGTGACACGCGGCACGGCGCATCCGCCTGGCGCGAGTAGGTAGTGTTTCTGCATGTTCTGCCCGTTCTGCCGCCACCCGGACTCCCGCGTCGTCGACTCCCGGACCAGTGACGACGGGCTCTCCATCCGGCGCCGCCGGCAGTGCCCGGAGTGCGGGCGCCGCTTCTCGACGATCGAGACCGCGAGCCTGAACGTGATCAAGCGGTCGGGAGTGGTCGAGCCGTTCAGCCGGGAGAAGGTGATCGCCGGGGTGCGCAAGGCGTGCCAGGGCCGGCCGGTGACCGACAGCGACCTCGCGGTGCTCGCGCAGAAGGTGGAGGAGACGATCCGCGCGACCGGCGCCTCGCAGATCGACGCCAACGACATCGGCATCGCGGTGCTGCCCGAGCTGCGCGAGCTCGACGAGGTCGCGTACCTGCGTTTCGCGAGCGTCTACCAGGCGTTCGACTCGCTCGACGACTTCGAGGCCGCGATCGCGCAGCTGCGCCGCGACCACCAGGCGAGCACGGCCGGCTGAGGGGCGCACGGTGATCGCTGACACCCGCCCGATATGCTGAGCGCGGCATGTACCGGCTCGTCTTCGACCTCGTCTTCAAGCGCATGGACCCTGAACGGGCCCACCATCTCGCCTACCTGTTCATCCAGGTGATCCAGGCCCTCGGCCTCAGCAAGCTGCTGCACGACTTCACCCGTCCCCGCACCGACCTCACGGTGCGCACCCTCGGCCGGACCTTCGAGACGCCGTTCGGCCTCGCCGCCGGCTTCGACAAGGACGGCAAGATCGTGATGGGGCTCGGCGGCCTCGGCTTCGGCCACGTCGAGGTCGGCACGCTCACCGCGATCGCGCAGCCGGGGAACCCGAGACCGCGCCTGTTCCGGCTCATCGCCGACCGTGCGCTGATCAACCGCATGGGCTTCAACAACGAGGGGGCGGATGCCGCGGCGCAGCGCCTGCGGCACGTGGAGCGCCTGCGCCCGCGGCCGGTGCTGGGCGTCAACATCGGCAAGAGCCGCGTGGTCGAGGTCGACGACGCGCTGCCCGACTACCGCGCCTCGGCCTCGCTGCTGTCTCCGGTCGCCGACTACCTCGTCGTCAACGTGTCGTCTCCGAACACGCCGGGGCTGCGCGGCCTGCAGGAGCTCGACCGGCTCGCGCCGTTGCTTTCCACCGTCAAGGAGCACGCCGCGGGCACCCCGCTGCTGGTGAAGATCGCCCCCGACTTGAGCGACGACGAGATCGTGCGTATCGCCCAGCTCGTGGTCGAGCTCGGGCTCGACGGGATCATCGCGACCAACACGACCATCGAGCGCGAGGGGCTCGGGCTCAAGACGGATGCCTCCTACGTCGCCTCCCTCGGCCCCGGCGGCCTCTCGGGCGCGCCGCTGGCCCGGCGCTCGCTCGAGGTGCTGAAGCTCATCCGGCAGAACGTGCCCCCGTCGCTGTGCGTCATCTCGGTCGGGGGAGTGCGCACCGCCGCCGACGTCGCCGAGCGGCTCGCCGCCGGGGCCACCCTCGTGCAGGGCTACACCGAGTTCATCTACTCCGGACCGCTGTGGGTGCGGCGCATCAACCGCGGCCTCGACAAGCTGCTGAAGAAATGACTCAGCCGTCGGCGAGCGGCGTGCCCTGGTGGAAGCGCAACCGCCAGCCCGTCGCGGTCTGGACCCAGAGCGAGCTGCGGCGCGAGGCGCCGCGGGCGTCCGTCGCCTCGTAGAGCAGCAGCAGCGCACCGTCGGCGACCCGGGAGACCCCGAGCACCGCGGTGAGCTCGGCCTCCGACTCCGGCGCTTCGGCCAGGGTCTGCAGCGTGGTCTCACGATCCCAGTGCCGGCCGGAGGAGCCGATCTCCTCGAACTCGGGGTGCAGCAGCTCGGCCACCCGCGACGGGTCGGCGCGCACCTGCGTGCGCAGCAGCGCCCGCTCGAGTCGCACCACGGCGTCCTCGTCGCTCTCCGCGGCCTCCTCGCCGAGGTGGTCGAAGAGCGCGGGCGGCAGCGCGTCGCCGAACTCGTCGCGGCTGGCGGGCAGGGTGACGGGGGCCGGGGATGCCTCGCCCGAGGCATCCGTCACACCCTTCGTCCACCCCGGGCCGGTCGGGATCTCCGCCCCGCGCTGGTACGCGGTCGCGACCGCCCGGGCGCGCAGGTCGGCCGCCTCGTTCAGCGAGTGGCCGGCGTGGCCCTTCACCCACTCGAAGGCGACGTCGCGGCCCGCGACCAGCCGGTCGAGGCGCTGCACGAGCTCGAGGTTCATGACGGGGGAGCCGTCGGCCTTGCGCCAGCCCTTGCGCTTCCAGCCCGGCATCCACTTGGTGATCGTGTTGATCACGTACTGGCTGTCGCAGAGCACCTTGAGCGGCTCGTCGGCCAGGCCCGCCGCGGCGGTCTGCTCGAGCAGGTCGATGACGGCCATCAGCTCGCCCTGGTTGTTGGTGCCGTGCGGCCAGCCGCCGGAGGCCCAGCATCCGTCGTCGACGTACCAGGCCCAGCCGGCCGGGCCGGGGTTGCCGAGGGCCGAGCCGTCGGCGGCGGCGACGATGGTCACGCGGCGGCCGTCACTCGGGGTAGTGCCCGCGCTTGACCTGCGGCTTGGGCATGCGGATCGGCCGGAACTGGATCGTGCGCATCGACGAGTACCAGCGGATGCCGCGCTCCATGGAGCCGAACTTCTCGTCGAGGCGACGCTTCAGCATGAACCCCATGACGATGCAGTCGAGCACGGTGAGGGCGAAGAAGCACCACACGGCGATCAGCGCGTAGCTCTGCACCGTCGTGGCGATGCTCTGAGAAAGGGGCAGGAAGGTGGAGAGGAGCAGCAGCACGACGACCGGGATCAGGAACTCCCCGACGCTCCACCGGGCGTCGACGTAGTCGCGCGCGTAGCGGCGCTGCGGGCCCCGGTCGCGGGCGGGCAGGTAGCGCTCGTCGCCGGCGGCCATGCCGGCCTGCTGCCGCTCGCGCTCGAGGCGCAGGCGCTCGCGTTCGGCGGCGCGGGCGGCCTTGCGGTCGGCGGGCACCAGGGGCCGCTTGCGGGCGGCCTCGCGCTCGCGCCGGCTGGGCGTGGCGCGGCCCTTGCCTGCGGCGACGGCCTCGGCCTGTGCGCGAGCTTCGTCGTTCGCGGTGGGGGAGGCCTGGTTGTTCGATCGATTGGGCACGGAAATCCTCGTCATTCCTATCTGAATAAGCTTAGCCGCATGGCCGATGCCCCCCTTTCCCCAGACCCCCAGGAAGACCCCCGCGACGCCGCGGTGGCGGAAGCCGTCGCCGGCGGTCTGCCCGCCGCGATCGCCGACCTGACCTCGCTCGTGAAGATCCCGTCGGTGTCCTGGCCGGCGTTCGATCCGGCCTTCGTGCACGAGAGCGCCGCCGCCGTCGCGGCCCTGCTCGAGGGCACCGGCGTGTTCGAGACGGTCGAGGTGAAGCAGGCGCAGAAGGCCGGCTTCCCCGACGGCGAGCTCGGGCACCCCGCCGTGCTCGCCACCCGCAGGGCGAAGAACGGCCGGCCCACCGTGCTGCTGTACGCGCACCACGACGTGCAGCCGCCCGGCAAGGACGAGGACTGGGAGACCAGCCCCTACGAGCCCGTCGTGAAGGGCGACCGGCTGTACGGCCGCGGCGCCGCCGACGACAAGGCGGGGGTGCTCGCCCACGTCGCCGCCGTGCGCGCCGTCGCCGAGGTGATCGACGACCTCGAGGTCGGGCTCGCCGTCTTCATCGAGGGCGAGGAGGAGCACGGCTCGCACTCCTTCGTGAACTTCCTCGAGGACAACAAGGAGGCCCTGGACGCCGACCTCATCATCGTCGCTGACAGCGACAACTGGGACGTCGAGACGCCGAACCTCACCGTGGCCCTGCGCGGCGCGTGCGCCTTCAACATGACCGTCTCCACCCTCGAGCACGCCTCCCACTCCGGCATGTGGGGCGGGGCCGCGCCCGACGCGATGCTCGCCGCCATCAAGCTGCTGTCGACCCTGTGGGACGACAACGGCTCGGTCGCGGTGCCGGGCCTCGCCCGATACGACGCCGAGACGCCCGCATTCGAGGAGGCCGAGCTCGCGGCATCCGCCGCCTTCAAACCCGGCGTCGCAGCGATCGGCGACGGCAGCGTGCTCAGCCGCTTGTGGTTCCAGCCGTCCATCACCGTGACGGGCATCGACGCGCCCTCGATCGCCAACGCCTCGAACACGCTCAGCCCGCAGGTCACGGTGCGCATCAGCATGCGGGTGGCGCCGGGCCAGGCATCCGCCGAGGCGCGCGACGCGCTCATCGCGCACCTGAAGGCCAACGCGCCGTTCGGCGCGCACCTCGACTTCCACGACTTCGAGGTCGGCGACCCGTTCCTCGTCGACACGAGCGGGTGGGCGGTCGCCGAGACGAAGCGGGCGATGACGGATGCCTGGGGCAAGGCCCCGGTCGAGGCCGGCATCGGCGGCTCGATCCCGTTCGTCGCCGACCTCGTGCGCGTGTTCCCCGACGCGCAGATCCTCGTCACCGGCGTCGAAGACCCAGACACGCGGGCGCACAGCCCCAACGAGTCGCTGCACCTCGGGGTGTTCAAGCGGGCGATCCTGACCGAGGCGCTGCTGCTGGCCCGGCTGAACCGGAAAACAGCATCGTCTGCCTAAACTGTCGCAAGACTTCCCGTACGACACAGAAGGAGGGGTCATGACCGACACCGCTCTGGCGCCCGAGACCAAGGCGCACGGCGTGCAGCTGACCGACGCGGCCGCCGCCAAGGTGAAGAGCCTGCTCGAGCAGGAGGGCCGCGACGACCTGCGCCTGCGCCTGGCCGTGCAGCCCGGCGGCTGCTCCGGCCTGATCTATCAGCTGTACTTCGACGAGCGCCTGCTCGACGGCGACCTCACGGTCGACTTCGACGGCGTCGAGGTCGTCGTCGACAAGATGAGCGAGCCGTACCTCGACGGCGCCACGATCGACTTCGAGGACTCGATCCAGAAGCAGGGCTTCACGATCGACAACCCGAACGCGACGGGCAGCTGCGCCTGTGGCGACTCGTTCCACTGATCCAAGGCGTTGCTCGCAGCAACATGAATCCGCCGTTCAGACCGCCTTTCGGGGCGGTCTGAACGCATTTAAGGCCTGAGCGGCGACGCGCTGGCCCGCCCGTGCCGCGTCCGACGGCCTCGGCGAGCGCGCTAGGCTAAGTGAAGGTCAACCAACGTTCCACACGAAAGGTCACCGGTGCGTCACACTCGTCGTCTCCGATGGGCCGCGATCCCGATCGCAGCGGCCGTCACGTTCGTCCTGGCCGGATGTTCTGACGCACAGCTGCACGGCTTCCTGCCCGGCTTCAAATCCGGCGAGAAGCCGGTCACCACGAAGACCGAGATGGTCTCTGGCCTGTGGGTGACGAGCTGGATCGTGCTGCTGGTCGTGGGCATCATCGTGTGGGCCCTGGTGATCTGGGCGGTCGTCGTGTACCGCCGCCGCAAGGGCCAGACGGGCCTTCCCGTCCAGCTGCGCTACAACATGCCGATCGAGGTCTTCTACACGATCGTGCCGTTCATCCTGATCATCGGATTCTTCGCCTTCACGGCCCGCGACCAGGACGCGATCGAGAAGCCGTACGCCAACCCCGACCTGCACGTCACCGTCTACGCCAAGCAGTGGGCGTGGGACTGGGACTACACCGACGACGACGCCTACGACCCGGGCATCCAGGCCCAGGCGGTCGCGGACACCGGCGACAGCTCCACGCAGGGCGACGTCGTCGAGTCCGAGCTGCCGACCCTGTACCTGCCGGTCGACAAGAAGATCGACATCACGCTCAAGTCGCGCGACGTCATCCACTCGTTCTGGGTCCCCGCCTTCCTCTACAAGAAGGACGTGATCCCGGGGCACACGAACCATATGTACGTCACCCCGACCCGCATCGGCACCTACAAGGGCGATTGCGCAGAGCTGTGCGGCGAGTACCACTCGGCGATGCTCTTCCAGGTCAAGGTGGTCTCCGAGGCCGACTACGAGGCCCACATCGCCGAGCTGAAGGCCAAGGGGTACACCGGTTCCCTCGGTGACGACTACAACCGCAACAACAACCTGCCCGGCACGGGTGCCCCCACCTCCGGCGGGAACGACTAAGGGCGCGACGAAGACATGACTACAGCAACAGCCACCCCGACGGCGGTGCCGTACTCGAAGAATCAGTTCGAGCGCAAGGGCAACGTCCTCGTCAACTGGATCACCTCGACCGACCACAAGACGATCGGGAACATGTACCTGATCGCCTCGTTCGTGTTCTTCTGCATCGGCGGCGTGATGGCCCTGGTCATCCGCGCCCAGCTGTTCGAGCCCGGCCTGACGGTCGTGCCGACTCGCGAGCAGTACAACCAGCTGTTCACCATGCACGGCACGATCATGCTGCTGATGTTCGCGACGCCTCTGTTCGCCGGCTTCGCCAACGCGATCATGCCGCTGCAGATCGGCGCCCCGGACGTCGCGTTCCCGCGTCTGAACGGCCTCGCCTTCTGGCTCTACCTGTTCGGCTCGATGATCGCCGTCGCCGGCTTCCTCACCCCGCAGGGCGCCGCGAGCTTCGGATGGTTCGCCTACCAGCCGCTCGCCAGCGAGACGTTCTCTCCAGGCATCGGGGGGAACCTCTGGTTCTTCGGCCTCGGCATCTCCGGCTTCGGCACCATCCTCGGCGCCGTGAACTTCATCACGACGATCATCACGCTGCGCGCGCCGGGCATGACCATGTTCCGCATGCCGATCTTCACCTGGAACACCCTGGTGACCTCGATCCTCGTGCTGATGGCCTTCCCGGTGCTGGCCGCCGCGATCTTCGCCGCCGGCGCCGACCGCGTGTTCGGAGCGCACATCTTCGACGCGGCCAACGGCGGGGCGCTGCTGTGGCAGCACCTGTTCTGGTTCTTCGGCCACCCCGAGGTGTACATCATCGCGCTGCCGTTCTTCGGCATCGTCTCCGAGGTGTTCCCGGTCTTCAGCCGCAAGCCGATCTTCGGCTACAAGACGCTGATCTACGCCACCATCGCCATCGCGGCGCTGTCGGTGACGGTGTGGGCGCACCACATGTACGTCACCGGCGCGGTGCTGCTGCCGTTCTTCTCCCTGATGACGATGCTGATCGCGGTTCCGACCGGGGTGAAGATCTTCAACTGGGTCGGCACCATGTGGCGCGGCTCTCTGACCTTCGAGACGCCGATGCTGTTCGCGATCGGCTTCCTGATCACCTTCACCTTCGGTGGTCTCACCGGCGTCATCCTCGCCTCCCCGCCGCTCGACTTCCACGTCTCCGACTCGTACTTCGTGGTGGCCCACTTCCACTACGTGGTGTTCGGCACCGTGGTGTTCGCGATGTTCTCGGGCTTCTACTTCTGGTGGCCGAAGTGGACCGGCAAGATGCTCAACGAGAAGCTCGGCGTGTGGCACTTCTGGCTGCTGTTCATCGGCTTCCACACCACCTTCCTCATCCAGCACTGGCTGGGCGTGGTCGGCATGCCGCGCCGCTACTACACGTATGCGGCATCCGATGGCTTCACGTGGATGAACCAGGTCTCGACCGTCGGCGCCATGCTGATCGCCGTGTCGATGCTGCCGTTCTTCCTGAACGTCTACATCACCGCCCGCACGGCGCCCAAGGTGACCGTCAACGACCCGTGGGGCTACGGCCGCTCGCTTGAGTGGGCGACCAGCTGCCCGCCGCCGCGGCACAACTTCACGTCGATCCCGCGCATCCGTTCGGAGTCTCCGGCGTTCGACCTGAACCACCCCGAGGCCGGCGTCCCGGTCGGGGTGGGCCCGGTGTCCGACGCCCCTGACGCCCCCGTGTACGACACGGCAGACGAGAAGCTGAAGTAGGTCACATGCGCGCAAATTCGATTCTGTTCTGGATCCTCGCGGTCTTCTTCGCGCTGTCGGCCGCCGGGTACACCTTCTGGGCCTGGATTTACTACGACGGCAAGATCGAGTGGGTGGGCACGGTCGCGCTCATCCTGTCGGCGATCCTCGGCGTGTTCCTCGCCTTCTTCCTGGGCCGCACCGCCAAGGGATTCGGCGGGGTGCTTCCCGAGGACCGGCTCGACGCCAACATCGACGACGGCGACCCCGAGATCGGGCACTTCAGCCCGTGGAGCTGGTGGCCGTTCTTCCTCGGCGGCGCGGTCGGCATCATGGCGCTCGGCCTCGCGGTCGGCGTCTGGATCGCCTTCATCGGCGTCCCGATCCTGCTCGTCGCCCTGGTGGGCTGGGTGTACGAGTACTACCGCGGATACTTCGCGCGGTAGGTCCGTCGCACGCATCGGCGCCCCTTGAGCTTCGGCTCGGGGGCGCTGTGCTGTGCCTGGCTCAGCGCCGCGTGAACGCCAGCACGTCGACCGACACCGTCACGGCGGGCGGCAGCGCGCCAGCGGTCGAGGTGAGTGCGGATGCTGCGGCCGCATGCCGCGCCGACGGGCCCATGCCCACCAGCTGACGGGCGCGCGCCTCGTCGACCGGCAGCGCGTAGCGGACGTGCTCGGATGAGGCGGGGGAGAACCACAGGTCGAGGTCGACAGTGAGCGCCTCGGCCTTGCCGGCGGGCACGTCGAGCATTCCGCTGCGCTCGCGCAGCTCGGCCAGATGGTCGGCCCGCGGCGTCACGATCGCGAGCAGTCCGCCCGGGCGCAGTACGCGCGCGAACTCCGCCGCGTTGCGCGGTGCGAACACCACGGTCACCGCGTCGGCGACGCCGGCGCGTACGGGCAGCGGCGCGTGCACATCGGCGACGAGCCCGTCGATCTCCGGGCGGCCGCGGGCGGCGCGGGCGACGGCTACGGGGGAGAGGTCGGAGGCGAGGCCCCGCGCCCCGGACCCGAGCGCGTCGAGCAGTCCGTGCAGGTACCAGCCGGTGCCTGTTCCGGAATCGAGCACCCGCGTCGGCGCAGCGGGCCGAACGGCGGCGATCAGCGCGTCCCGGATTGGCGCGTAGGCGCCGGAAGCGAGCAGCGCCTCGCGTGCGTCGAGCATCTCGGGCGAATCGCCCACGACCTTCGAGCGCGGGGGCAGCAGCGTGACGTAGCCCCGTCGATTGACGTCGAAACGATGACCGGATGCGCAGCCGAGGACCGCCGACGGGGCATCCGTGACCTCGAACAGGTCGAGAAAGCAGTTCGGGCACCGCAGCCATGCAGCGAGAGTCTGCACAGACATGCGATGCCCGAACGGCGCGCGGTGCGCTAGTGCTGGGGGCCGGCTTCCTCGAGCTCCGGCTGCGCGTCGCCGTGGCCGTGGTGGGCGGCCGCCTCGATCTCGGTCTGCGTCAGCGGGGTGAGCCGGTCTTCGTAGAACCAGCGCGACAGCGCGGCGCGCAGGCGCTGCGACATCGTGATGCGGCCGCGGGAGTCGGGGCGCAGCATGAGCGGCGCGTAGCTCTCCTGGCTGACCAGCCGCCACCGGTCGTACTCGCTGATCGGCTGGTGCACCTCGATGTACTCGCCGCCGGGCAGGCGCACGATGCGGCCGGACTCGTAGCCGTGCAGGGCGAGCGAGCGGTCCTTCTTCTGCAGGGCGATGCAGATGCGCTTGGTGACGAAGTACGCGATGATCGGGCCGAAGATCAGGGCCAGCTGCATCGTGTGCGTCACGCTCTCGATGGAGAGCTTGAAGTGCGTGGCGATGAGGTCACCCGAGGCGGCCGCCCACATGTCGGCGTAGAACACCACGCCGGCCGCGCCGATGGCGGTGCGGGTCGCGTTGTTGCGCGGGCGGTCGGCGATGTGGTGCTCGCGCTTGTCGCCGGTGACCCAGGCCTCGATGAACGGGTACAGGGCCGCCAGGGCGAGGAAGATCACGAGGATCAGCACCGGCACGATGATGTTGAACGACCAGGTGCGGCCGAGCCACTCGAACTCCCAGTGCGGCGGGATCAGGCGCAGCATGCCGTCCGCGAATCCGACGTACCAGTCGGGCTGGGTGCCCGCGGAGACGGGGGAGGGGTCGTACGGTCCGTACTCCCAGATCGGGTTGATCGTGAAGAGCGAGGCGATCAGCACGATCACGCCGAAGACGACGAAGAAGAATCCGCCAGCCTTCGCCGCGTACACCGGCAGGATCGGGTAGCCGACCACGTTCTGCTGGGTGCGGCCCGGGCCCGCGTACTGGGTGTGCTTGTGCACGACCACGAACACGAGGTGCAGCGCGATGAAGGCGAGCACCATGGCCGGCAGCAGCAGGATGTGCAGCGTGTACAGGCGGCCGACGATCGCGGTGCCGGGGAACTCTCCGCCGAACAGCAGGAACGAGATCCACGTGCCCACGAGCGGCAGGCCCTTGATCAGGCCGTCGATGATGCGCAGGCCGTTGCCGGAGAGCAGGTCGTCGGGCAGCGAGTAGCCGGTGAAGCCCTCGGCGATGGCGAGCACGAAGAGCAGGAAGCCGATCACCCAGTTCAGCTCGCGCGGCTTGCGGAAGGCGCCCGTGAAGAAGATGCGCATCATGTGCAGGCCGATCGAGGCCACGAACAGCAGGGCCGCCCAGTGGTGGATCTGGCGCACCAGCAGGCCGCCGCGCACATCGAAGGTGATGTGCAGGGTCGACTGCAGGGCGCTCGACATCTCGATGCCCTTGAGCGGCACCCACGAGCCGTTGTAGACGACCTCGGCCATCGACGCCTGGAAGAAGAACGTCAGGAAGGTGCCGGTGATCAGGATGACGACGAAGCTGTAGAGCGCGACCTCGCCGAGCAGGAACGACCAGTGGTCGGGGAAGATCTTGCGGCCGAACTCCTTGACGACCGCCGAGATGCTCGTGCGCTCGTCGAGGTAGTTCGCCGCCGCAGCGGTGAAGCCCGTGCGCTTCAGGCGGGGCGTATCGGTGCTGGTGCTCATGAGTTCCGCTCCCAGAAGCTCGGGCCGACGGGTTCGTGGAAGTCGCTGCGGGCCACGAGGTAGCCCTCGTCGTCGACGGTGATCGGCAACTGCGGCAGCGGGCGGCTGGCCGGCCCGAAGATCACGCGCGCCTCGTGCGTGATGTCGAACTGCGACTGGTGGCACGGGCACAGCAGGTGGTGGGTCTGCTGCTCGTACAGCGCGACCGGGCAGCCGACGTGCGTGCAGATCTTGGAGTACGCGACGATGCCGTCGTAGTTCCAGTTCTCACGGCCCTTGCTGACGTGCAGGTCCTCCGGCTTCAGGCGCATCAGCAGCACCGCCGCCTTGGCCTTCTCGTCGAGCACGTCGTCGGTGTCGTCGAGCCCCTCGGGGATCACGTGGAACACCGAGCCGAGCGTGACATCGGATGCCTTGATCGGCAGTCCCGTCGGATCCTTGGTCAGCCGCATCCCGGCCTTCCACATGGTGTGCTTGAGGTCCTTCACCGGGTCCTCGTTCTGCGGCGCGAGACCGCGGAAGAGCACGACGGCGGGCAGCGGGAAGGCGACCAGGGCGCCAATCAGGGAGTTGCGGATCAGCGTGCGGCGGCCGAAGCCGGACTCCTCGTTGGCCTGCTCGAAGATCTCGATGGAACGCTCGCGGGTGTCATCCGTGCCCCTGACCGGGTGCCGGATGTCGATGCCCTCCTTGTCGGCCATGATCTGCTTCGACCAGTGGATCGCGCCGATGCCGATGCCGAGGAGGGCGAGCACCATGCCGAGGCCGATCAGCATCGTCGACAGGCGCAGGTCGCTGATCTTGCCCGACTCGATGGGGAACGCGAGGTAGGCCGCGATCGCCCAGACGCTGCCGGCGATGGAGAGGTAGAAGAGCGTGTACACCGTGCGCTCGGCGCGGCGGTTGTGCTTCGGGTCGCGATCGGTGATGCGCAGCCGGTGCTCGGGGAAGCCCGGGTTGACCGGGGCGTCGTCGAGCACCACCGCCGTTCCGGGATCACCGATGCGGCCGTCGCCGAGGCCGTGCTCTTCGAGGGCTGTCGACGACGTCTCGGCGAGCTCGATGCCGCCGTTATCGTCCTGTGCCATTGCTCTCCTTCGTACGCTGCGATGCGGTTGGGCTCATGCGATCAGTTGGCCTTCGCCGTGATCCACACGGCGAGCGCGACGATCGAGCCGAGACCGAAGATCCAGAGGAACAGACCCTCGGCGACGGGGCCGAGGTCGCCGAGGGCGAAGCCGCCGGGCGACGGGTTCTTCTGGATGTAGTCCAGGTAGGTGATGATGTCGGCCTTCTGCTGGGGCGTGATGTTCTGGTCGTTGAACACCGGCATGTTCTGCGGGCCCGTGACCATGGCCTCGTAGATGTGCGTGCCCGTCACGCCCTTGAGGGCCGGGGCGTACTTGCCCTCGGTGAGCGCGCCGCCCGCGCCGGCGACGTTGTGGCACATGGCGCAGTTGATGCGGAACAGCTCGGCGCCCTCGGCGGCGTCGCCCTTGCCGTCGGTGTACTCGGAGGCCGGGATCGAGGGCCCGGGGGCGAGCGAGGCGACATAGGCCGCCAGCTGCTTGGTCTCCTTGTCGGTGAACTGCGGCGTCTTCTCCTGCGCCTGCGGGCCGTCCATCGCCATCGGCATGCGGCCCGTGCCGACCTGGAAGTCGACGGCCGCGGCGCCGACGCCGATGAGGCTCGGCGCGCTGTCGGTGCCCTCGGCGGAGAGGCCGTGGCAGGTGGCGCAGTTCGCCTGGAACAGCTTCTGCCCGGCGTCGACGTCGGCCTGGGAGGAGGCCGTGGTCTCGGCGGACGCCGCGGCGGGCACGGCCGTCGCCGCGGCGTACACGCCGCCGGTGAGGCCCAGCCCGATGGCGATCAGGGCGAAGGTGGCGAAGGGGTGACGGCGGCCACGCTTGCGCGACGAGCGCTCGGAGGCGGCCTTCGGCTGATTCAGCTTTGCCATGTCTGTGGGGGTCTTCTTTCCGTCTCTTGCCTGTCCGAGCCGTTACTTGAGGATGTAGATGACCAGGAACAGGCCGATCCACACCACGTCGACGAAGTGCCAGTAGTAGGAGACGACGATCGCGGTCGTCGCCTCCTTGTGCCCGAACTTCTTGACGGCGAAGGCGCGCCCGATGGTGAGCAGGAACGCGATCAGACCGCCCGTGACGTGCATGGCGTGGAAGCCGGTGGTGAGGTAGAACGCCGAGCCGTACGCGTTCGAGGAGATGGCCACGCCGTCGTGCACCAGGTTCGCGTACTCGACGATCTGACCGCAGACGAAGATCGCGCCGAGCGCGTAGCTGAGCAGGAACCACTCCGCCATGCCCCACTTCGCGAGGTTGAAGGCACCGCCCGTCTTGCGGCCCTGCAGGCGCTCCGCGGCGAACACGCCGAACTGGCAGGTCACCGAGGAGAGCACCAGGATGATCGTGTTGCCGAGCGCCCACGAGACGTTGAGTTTCTCCGTCTCGGCCCCCCACAGACCCGGCGAGGTCGAGCGGAGCGTGAAGTAGATCGCGAACAGTCCCGCGAAGAACATCACCTCGCTGCCGAGCCAGACGATCGTGCCGACAGCCACCACATTCGGGCGGGAGACGACCGGAGCCGCTGAGTTGGGGGAGATGGAGGTGCTCGTCACACACCCCATTATGTCGGAATCCGGAGGGGCCCTGCGCTCGGTAGGATTCTCGGCATGGCGGATTCCCTCACCTGGCCGGCGATCATCACGGCGCTGCTGGAGGGGGAGGATCTGAGCATCACCGAGGCGACCTGGGCCATGACGCAGATCATGGAGGGCACGGCCACGGATGCGCAGATCGCCGGCTTCCTCGTCGCCCTGCGGCTCAAGGGCGAGACGGTCGACGAGATCGTGGGCTTCCGCGACGCGATCCTCGAGCACGCCAGGCCGCTGCCGCTCGACCCGCGGGCGCTCGACATCGTCGGCACCGGCGGCGACCGGTTCCACACCGTGAACGTCTCGACCATGGCGGCCATCGTGTGCGCCGCCGCCGGGGTGCCGGTGATCAAGCACGGCAACCGCGCGGTGAGTTCGTCGTCCGGGTCCTCCGACGTGCTGTCGGCGCTCGGCATCGACGTCTCCGGCAGCCCCGAGAAGGTCGCCGAGACCTTCCGCGCGGCCGGCATCACCTTCGCCTTCGCCTCCGCGTTCCACCCCGGCTTCGGCAATGCCGCCAAGACCCGCGGCGACCTCGGGGTGCCCACCGTCTTCAACTTCCTGGGGCCGCTGTGCAACCCGGCCCGGCCGGAGGCGTCGGCGGTCGGGGTGGCGAGCCTAGACCGCGTGCCGCTCATCGTCGGCGTGTTCCAGATCCGCGGGGCGACGGCCCTGGTGTTCCGCGGCGACGACGGCCTCGACGAGCTGTCCACCACCGGGCACAGCCGCATCTGGGAGGTCTCCGGCGGCCTCGTGACCGAGCACGACCTCGACCCCCGCGACCTCGGCATCCCGCGCGCCGGCATCGCTGACCTCACCGGCGGCGACCCGCAGCACAACGCCGAGGTGGTGCGTCGCACCCTCGCCGGCGAGCCTGGGCCCGTGCGCGACATCGTGCTGCTGAACGCCGCCGCCGGGATGATCGCCTACCAGCTCGCGACCGAGCCGCAGAGCGGTCAGACGCCCATCCTGCAGCGCTTCCGCGACAAGCTGGAGCTCGCCGCCCATGCGATCGACTCGGGCCAGGCGGCCGCCAAGCTCGAGCAGTGGATCGCCGCCGCGAAGTGAGCGGCTCCGCAGCGCCTCCGCCGCGCGAACTGGTCGAGAGCGGACTCACCCGGGGAGCGATATGACCAGGCCCGAACTCAACAAGGACACCCGGTTGTGCATCTCGCTCGCGGCGCGGCCGAGCAACCACGGCACCCGGTTCCACAACCGGCTGTACGAGCTGCTCGGGCTCGACTTCGTCTACAAGGCGATGACGACGAGCGACATCGAGGCGGCGATCGGCGGGGTGCGGGCGCTCGGCATCCGCGGATGCTCCGTGTCGATGCCGTGGAAGGAGGCCGTCATTCCGCTGGTGGACAGGCTCGACGCGTCGGCGGAGGCGATCCAGTCCGTCAACACGATCGTGAACGACGACGGGGTGCTCACCGCGTCGAACACGGACTACCTGGCGATCCGGCAGCTGATCCACCGGCACGAGCTCGACCCCGGCCTGCCCGTGCTGCTGCGCGGCAGCGGCGGCATGGGCCGGGCGGTCGCCGCCGCGTTCCGCGACGCGGGCTTCTCCGGCACGATCGTCGCGCGCAACCCGGTGGCCGGCCCGCGGCTCGCCGACGAGCTCGGCTGGGCGTGGGCGGCGCGGCCCGACGGGCTGACGGCGCCGCTGATCGTGAACGTCACCCCGCTCGGCATGCAGAGGGCGGATGCCGCGGTGCAGTCGTTCCCGGACGAAGCGGTGGCCGCCGCATCCGTCGTCTTCGACGTGGTGGCCCTGCCGGCGGAGACGCCGCTCATCCGTGCCGCGCGCGCGGCGGGCAAGCACGTCGTGACCGGCGGCGAGGTGATCGCGCTGCAGGCGGCGGAGCAGTTCCGCCTCTACACGGGCGTCACCCCGACGCCGGAGCAGGTCGCCGAGGCCGAGGAGTACGCGAGCGCCTGAGTCCGCCCTCCGCTCCGCGCCTCAGTGCGGGTGCTTGGCGGCGGCCATGGCGTTGTCGAACTCGCCGGGCTCGAGGGGCGCGCCCGGAAGCGGCGGCCGGTCGGTGGCGCGCAGCCCGTCCAGCAGCAGCCACAGGTACCGGTGCCAGATCGGCCGGCCGGTGGCCTCGCTCATGGCGTAGGCGTTGCCGAGCATCACCAGGATGGCGCCCAGGTCGGTGGGCGCGCAGTCGGCGCGGACGCAGCCGCGCGCCTTCGCCCGTTCGACCAGTTCGGTCAGCGGCACGACGAGGGCCTCGCGCAGCTCGGCGGCCTTGGCCGCGGGGGCTTCTGGCGGTGCCTCCGTCGCGCCGCGCGCCGTGAGCAGTTCGTAGAGGCCGCGGTCGTTCGCCTGCCGGGCGGCGGTCGTCTCGAGGAATCCGACCAGCCCCTCCCACGGGTCGTCGGCCGCGAGCGCGTCGCGCGCGCTCTGGATCAGCTTGTCGAAGTCGTCGCTGAAGATCGCCGCGGCGAGCTCCTGCTTGTTCGCGAAGTGGCGGTAGGCGGTTCCGACGCCGACCCCCGCGTGTCGGGCGACGTCGTCGAGGGTCGCGTCGAGGCCGCGGGTGGCGAACACCTCGCGTCCCGCGTCGAGCAGCAGGCGGCGGTTTCGGGCCGCGTCCCGACGTAGCGGCCGGGTGGATCGATCCGAGGTCTGGGACACCCCGTCCTCCTTCCCGGCCGCGACGTCGCGACCCTATGCGTGGATTATCTCGGGTTCGGCGCTGGAGTGCAGGAACTGCTCCGGCACGCCGCGGCGCAGCACGATGCCGGTCACGACGGCGCCGCCCAAGAAGATCGCCGCGGCGACCCAGAACGCGACCGAGTAGCCGTGCACCGCGCCTTCCGCCTGCACCGCGAGCTGCCCGGCCTTGTCGGTGGCCTGCGCGAGGTGATCGGTGATGTACCCGGTGACGGCGGTGGTCGCGATGGTGTTGAGCAGGGCGGTGCCGATGGATCCGCCGACCTGCTGCATCGTGTTCACCGTGGCCGAGGCGACGCCGGCGTCGGAGGGGGCGACGCCGAGGGTCGAGACGCTCATCGCGATCGAGAACAGGGTGCCCATGCCGAGGCCGAGCAGGATGAGGCTCGGCAGCACGTCGGCCGTGTAGTGGCCGGTGACGCCGATGCGGGTGAGCAGCGCGAGGGCGATCGCACCGAGCAGCATGCCGGCCGGCACGAGGATCTTCGGGCTGACGCGGCGCTGGATGCGCGGGATGATGATCGCCGCCATGAACACGATCGCGGCGGGCATCGGGAGGAACGCGACTCCCGTCTTGACGGCGCTGTAGCCCAGGTTGGCCTGCAGGTAGTAGGTCATGAACAGGAACACGCCGAACATGCCGGTGGTGGCGAGGAACATCGCGATGAGGCCGCCGCCGCGGGTGCGGTCGAGCAGGATGCGCAGCGGCAGCAGGGCGTGTTGCGAGAATCGCTCGATGACGACGAATGCGATCAGCAGCACGCCGGCGGCGATGAGCATGCCGACCGTGACCGGGTCGCCCCAGCCGTCGGTGTCGGCGTGCGAGAACCCGTAGACCAGAGCGAACAGCCCCGCGGTGATCGTCAGGGCGCCCGGCAGGTCGAGCTTGGCGCGTGAGCCGCTGGCGCTGTGCCGCAGCAGCACGAAGGCGCCGATCAGGGCGGGCACGGCGAAGAAGATGTTGACGAACATGGTGGCCCGCCAGGAGAAGTACTCGGTGAGCACGCCGCCGAGCAGCAGGCCGAGCGCCGCGCCGCCGCCGCCGATCGCGCCGAAGATGCCGAAGGCGCGGCCGCGTTCGCGGCCGTCGCGGAACGTCGTGGTGAGGATGGCGAGCACGGCGGGGGCGAGGATCGCGCCGAATGCGCCTTGCACGACGCGGGCGACGACGAGCGTGGTGAAGCTGTCTGCGGCACCGCCGAGAGCGGATGCCGCGGCGAAGCCGGCGAGGCCGATGATGAGTGCCCACTTGCGGCCGAACAGGTCGGCGAGGCGCCCGGCGAAGAGCAGCAGGCTGCCGAAGGCGAGGGTGTAGCCGGTGATGATCCACTGGCGGTCGCTGTCGGAGAAGTCGAGCGCCTTCTGGGCGGTGGGCAGGGCGATGTTGACGACGGTGGAGTCGAGGATGACCATGAGCTGGCTCAGCGCCAGCACGACGAGGATAATCCAGCGGCGCGCGTGGTGGTGCTCCGCGTGCGGGTCGGGCGGCGCGACGGGCGCGGCCTGGGTGGTCGAAGACATGAGGGCTCCCGGAGACTGGATGACGGGGATTCGAGGGGATTTAGTGGAGGAACTGGCTCCGGATAACGGTAGGGCCCGAGCGGATATTCCGCCCCCGGCTCGGCTGGGAGTCTCATCCGTGCTTCGATGGGGTCTCGACTGACCGACGTGGGCCGTCGGCGGGAGAGGAGATCGCGATGGGGCGAGCCAGGCTGGGTGTGATGCTCGGGTACGCGCAGGACTTCCTGCAGGTGGCGCAGGAGGTGCCCGACTTCGAAGCGGCCGGGGTCGAGCTCTTCGGGGTGAGCGAGACCTACTCCTTCGACGCCGTGAGCCAGCTCGGCTACCTCGCCGCGCTGACGAAGTCCGCGGCGCTGGCGAGCGACATCCTGCCGATCTACTCGCGCACGCCCGCGCTGCTCGCCATGACGGCGGCGGGGCTCGACCATCTCACCGGCGGTCGTTTCGAGCTCGGTCTCGGCTCGAGCGGCGCCCAGGTCGTCGAGGGATTCCACGGCGTGCCGTTCGACGCGCCGCTCGGGCGCACGCGGGAGATCATCGAGATCTGCCGGAAGGTGTGGCGCCGCGAGACGCTCGAGCACCACGGCAGGTACTACGAGCTGCCGCTGCCTCCCTCTGCGCCCGGCGCCGTCGGCGCCGGCAAGGCGCTGCGGCTGATCAACCACCCCGACCGCCCCGCCGTGCCGGTGCACATCGCCGCGCTGTCGCCGAAGTCGGTCGCGCAGGCCGCCGAGATCGCCGACGGCTGGACGCCGATCTTCTACCACCCCGAGCGGGCGGCCTCCGTCTGGGGAGACGCGTTGGCGAAGGGCGCCGCCAAGCGCTCGCCCGAGCTCGGGAAGCTCGACGTGATCGTGCCGGTGCCGCTCTACCTCGGCGAGTTCACCGACTACGCGCTGATGGGCGTGCGGCAGCAGATCGCGCTCTACGTCGGCGGCATGGGGGCCCGCGGCCGCAACTTCTACTACGACCTGGCGGTGCGCTACGGCTACGAGCAGGAGGCGGCGCAGATCCAGTCCCTCTTCCTCGCCGGCGAGAAGGACGACGCGGCGTTCGCGGTGCCGGAGGAGCTGGCCCGCGCCGTTTCGCTCATCGGCTCGAGGGACGAGGTGGAGGAGCGGGTCGAGGCGCTGCTCGCGGCCGGGGCGACCACGCTGTCGGTGCAGCCGCTCGACCGCACGCATGAGGAGCGGGTGGAGGCGCTGCGCGTGCTGCGGGAGATCCTCGATCGCTGAAGAGGGCGAAGGATGCGGGGAGCCCTTGCGGCAGCATCCGATAAGTGCAACTCTGTGGTTGCACGTGAAGGGAGGTCGCCATGTCGACCACGGAAGTGAAGGACCGCATCACGGCGCGCGTCGAGATCGACGCGCCCCTCGAGACCGTCTGGGCGCTCGTCAGCGAGCCGGGCTGGTGGATCAATGACGGCGAGCTCGAGCAGCATCGCATCGAGACCGAGACGACCGGCGACGGGGGTGTGGTGGCGACGGTGCACAGCAGGGCGCACGGCGCCTGGCGCGTCGCGGTCGTCGAGCTGCGGCAGAACGAGTTCGCCGCGTTCCGCTGGGCGCCGCACCCGGCCGCCGAGCGCGACGCCACCGGGCCGCACGGGTCGACGCTGGTCGAGTTCACCCTCGCCGAATTGGGCGGCACCGTGACCGTCGAGGTCAACGAGACGGGCTTCGCCGCGCTGCCCATCCCGGCCGAGAGCATCGCCGCGAACCACCGGGAGAACACCGAGGGATGGGGTCAGGAGCTCGCCGCGCTGCGCACGGCCGCCGAGCGCGCCGGCGCGATATGAACGCCGTCGCCGTCTTGACCGCGCTGGCCGAGCCGTCGAAGCGAGCCGTGCTGAACGAGCTGGCGACGAGCGGTCCGGCGAGCGCGTCGCGACTGGCCGAACGGATGCCGCTGACCCGGCAGGCGCTCGTCAAGCATCTGACCGCGCTCGAGTCGGCCGGGCTGGTCGGCCGCTCCCGCCGCGGGCGCGAGCACGTGTTCGCCGCGCGGCCGGAGGCCCTGGTCGGCACGGCGCGCTGGCTGGAATCGCTCGCGGAGTCGTGGCAGGGGCAGCTCGGTGCGCTGAAGCGCGCGGCGGAGGGCGCGGCACCCCCCTCATAGCCCGGCGAAGAACTCACGCAGGTCCGCGACGATCAGCTCGGGGTCGGTCTGGTAGGCGAAGTGCCCGCCCGAGGGCATCTCGGTGTAGCGCACGAGGTTCATCGAGCGCTCGACGCAGGCGCGGATGGTGCGGAAGTCCTGCGGGAACACCGCCACCGCCGTCGGCACGCTGACCGGAACGTCACGGTAGCCGGCGCCGGTGAGGGAGTTCTCCCGGTAGCTGCGCGCCGCCGATCCCGCCGTGCGCGTGAACCAGTACACGCTGAGGTGGGTGAGATAGCTGTCGACGTCGACGTATGCGGCGTACTCGCCGAAGCCGCTCCACAGCTCGGCGTTCCAGGCCAGCAGGCCGGCAGGGGAGTCCTCCAGCGCGTAGGCCAGGGTCTGCGGGCGGGTCTGGTGGATGCTCTGATAGCCGGCCTTCGACCGGAACTCGGCGGTGGATCCCGTGGAGAGGCTGGCCAGGTCGGCGTCGGTGAGTCTCGCGCGCTCGCCGGGGTCGCCGGTGGGGAACGCGAACACCTGCATCAGGTGCACGCCCACCAGGCCGTCGGGTGCGAGCGCGCCGAGCTCACGGCCAGTCAGCGCGCCGATGTCCTTGCCCGCCGCGCCCCAGCGCGCATAGCCGAGCCGCCGCATCAGCTCGGCGGTCACGCGCGCGTGCCGTGCCGCATCCCAGCCGAGGCCGGTCGTCGGGCCGCCGAAACCGAAGCCCGGCGCCGAGGGCACGACGACATGGAACGCCGGCGCTCCCGGCGCCCCGTGTGCAGCCGGTTCGGTGAGGAGGCCCACCACGTGCTCGAACTCGAGCACGGTGGCCGGCCAGCCGTGCATGAGCACGAGCGGCAGAGCACCCGGCTCGCTCGAGCGCACGTGCCAGAAGTGCATCGTCTGCCCCTCGAGCTGCGTCGTGAACTGGGGGAACGCGTTCAGCCGGCGCTGCGCGGCGTCGAAGTCGAAGCCGTCGCGCCAGCGATCGGCCCAGGCGCGCACCGTCGCGGCGGGCATGCCCCAGTCGGCGCCCGTTCCCGTCGGCTCGACCGGCCAGCGGGTGCGGGAGAGTCTGGCCCGCAGTTCGTCGATCTCCGCGGGATCGAACCGGACCGTGAAGGGCGTGACGGCCGCACCGGCATCCGTCATGGTGTCGCCGGTCGTCACGAGTTGCTGCTTGTCGCTCATCGAAGAACCCCTTTTCGCCGATCGGGTGATCGTTCGATGGCGATGCTCGTGCGTCATCAGGCCAGGTTCCGTCCTGATCGGGAGGATCATGGAGGGCATGGCGGAGACGGCGCGGCGCCTGCTCAGGCTGCTCGGGCTGCTGCAGGTGCAGCGGGACTGGACGGGCCCCGAACTGGCCGGGCGGCTCGAGGTCAGCGAGCGCACCGTGCGACGCGACGTGGACCGGCTGCGCGAGCTCGGCTATCCGATCGACGCGAGGCGCGGCCCGGTCGGCGGGTATCGGCTGGCGGCCGGCAGCGCGATGCCCCCGCTGCTGCTCGACGACGACGAGGCGGTGGCGATCGCCGTTGCCCTCAGCACGACCACCCGGGCCGCCGTGACCGGCATGGCCGAGTCCGCTCTTCGCGCGCTGGCCAAGCTGCAGCAGGTGATGCCGCCGCTGCTGCGTGCGCAGGTCGCGGCGCTCGCCGAGACCACCGTGGCGATCCCGCCCGACTTCGCGGTCGCCGAAATCGACACGGAGACCCTCTCGACCCTGGCGACCGCGGCGCGCTCCCACCAGCTCGCCCGCTTCGACTACACGGCCCACGGCGGCCAGGCGACCGTGCGCCGCACCGAGCCCCAGCGGCTCGTGGTCTGGGACCGGCGCTGGTACCTGCTCGCCTGGGACCTAGACCGTCACGATTGGCGCCGATTCCGCGTCGACCGGATCGGGCACATCCGCAGCCCGCTCGGCCCGCGGTTCACGCCGCGCGAGGTGCCCGACGACATCGCCACCGCGGTCGCCCGCGACATCGCGACGGCGGGGTTCGGTGTCACGGCTCGGGTCGTCGTGCGCGCACCCGCATCCGCGGTGGCTGCCCGCGTGCCGCCGGCCGTCGGCCCTATCGAGGCGCTCGGCCCGTCGAGCGCGCGCCTGTCGACGGGGGCCGAGAACGTCGAGGTGCTCGCGCTGTATCTCGGCATGCTCGGCGCCGACTTCGAGGTGACCGGCCCGCCGGAGCTCATCGCCCAGCTGCGGCGGCTGTCCGAGCGGTACGCGCGGGCAGCGGATGCTGCACGCTGACCGGCCGCGCGGCCCTGGCCGGCTTCAGTCGAAAGCCCCGCCGAGCGGGATCGCCGCGACGACCCGGCGGCGGCGCGCGTCGCCCTCCGGGCGCATGTCGACCACCGCGAGCTGGGCGAGGGTGACGGATGCGCCGGGCTCGAGCCCGCCCGCGTGCTGATCCGTGACGTGCGGGCGGTAGTTCCCGGGCCCGACGTGGCTCAGCCGCACCCCGGGCCGCAGGAACCGGTCGACGGCGCCGAGCACGTCGACGTGCAGCGCCTCGAGTTCCTCGCTCGGCTCGATGGTCGTCACCGGCACGTCGCCGCGGCGGCCGAACCCCGCCCGTGGCCCGGCCACTGCGGGCACCGGCTCGTGGCCCTGGGCGGCGGCGCGGATGCCCTCGAGCACGGCCTCGGGCGGAGCATCCGTCTCGAACGGCGGGATCAGCGTGACGTGTGGCGGCCACGCATCACGGCGGAACTCGGCACCGGCCTGGAGCGGGGCGAGCGGCAGCACGACGACGTAGGAGCGCATGGCTCCCAGGCTAGGCGGGGGAGCGCGCTGCTACGGGACCAGCACGATGCGGCGCCGCTCGGTCGCGGCATCCGCCCACGCCTGCTCGGCCTCGGCGAGCGGGACCGCGCGCACGTCGACGTCGAAGGCGCCGCGCGAGATGTGGCCGGCGAGCTCGGGCAGGTGCTCGAGGTACTCGCGCGGGGTGAGCGAGCCCTGGCCGCTGCCGACGAGCTGCAGGCGCGCGGCGCGGAAGGCGGCGGAGGGCAGCTCGGCCGTGAGGCCGGCGACCGACCCGACCTCGATCCAGGTGAGCGGCTTGCGCCGGTCGGGGCGGGCGGTGACGATCGCGACCATCGCCGCGGGCGTCTGCTCGCCCCATACGTAGTCGATGACGACGTCGACCTCGGATGCCTTCGCCGCCAGCTCCTTCGACGCCTCGCCGGTACCGTCGAATCGCACGGTGTCGTCGGCACCGAAGGCGGTCAGCTCGGCGAGCTTCTGCGCGTCGCGGCCGGCGGCCACCACGCGGCTCGCGCCGAGCAGCTTGGCGGAACGGATCGCCATGCGCCCCGCGTTGCCGGTCGCGCCGAGGATGAGCACGCTCTGGCCGGGCTCGAAGTCGATGCGGCTGCGCAGGGACACCCAGGACGACATCGCGGGGTTCATCGCGGCGGCGACGGCGACCGGGTCGGTGCCGCCCGGCAGCACGATGCTGCGGCGCGCGTCGACGGCCACGCGCTCGGCCATCGAGCCGAAGGCGGTGTCGTCGAGCACGAAGTAGCGCAGCGTGCCTTCGTCGTCGCGGCCGACGCCGTCGACACCGGGCACGAAGGGCAGCTCGCCCGGGCTGGTGTAGTGCGAGCCGTCCGCCTGCGAGCGCACCCGCGGGTGCAGGCCCGCGGCGACGACGTCGAGCACGAGCTCGCCCTCGGCGGGAACCGGGTCGGCGAAGTCGGCGTAACGGGGCGGGGTGTCGAACGAGGTGACGACGGCGGCCTTCATGATGATCTCCCAAAATAGTTCGCGATACAAACTAATATAGTTCGCAGCGCGTACTTGATCAACTATGCTTGCGACATGGCCGACTCAGCACAGGACAACGGCGACGGCTCGCTCGTCGACGCGCTCGCGCGCACCTCGTACGCGGTGATGGCGGTGCTCTCGCGCGTGGCCGCGGAGCACGATCTGTCGCTGACCCAGCTGAGGGTGTTCGGAATCCTGCGCGACCGCCGCGTCACCATGAGCCGGCTCGCCGAGTACCTGGGCCTGGAGAAGTCGACGCTGACCGGGCTGATGGCGCGCGCGGAGAAGAGGGGACTGGTCGAGCGCGCGGCCAACCCCGACGACCGCCGCGCCGTCGACGTCTACCTGAGCGCGGCCGGCCTGGAACTCGCCGAAACCGTCTCCGGCGCGGTCGCCCGCGAGCTCGCGGCGCTGACCGCGGCGTTGAGCGCAGGGGAGCAGGGCAGGCTGCGCGCCCTTCTCGAGCGGATGCTGGAACCGTAGCCGCTCTGAGGCGGGGACCGCGGCATCCGATCTCGTCTTGACTTCAAGCGCTTGAAGTCTGCTCTCCTAGCCTCATGACCATGTTGACTATCCAGGACGTCTCGCGGCGCACGGGGCTCAGCGAGCCGACGCTGCGCTACTACGAAGGGGTCGGCCTCATCGGCCCGATCGCGCGAGATGAGAGCAGCGGACATCGCCGCTATCGCGAAAGCGACCTCGACACGTTGCAGGCTCTCGCCTGTCTGCGCGGCATGGGCGTCGGCATCGACGACATGCGCACCTATCAGGCGAACCGGGCGCGCGGGCGCGCTGCGGCGGGCGAGCAGCGCGACCTTCTGCTGCGCCACGCCGAGCGCATCCGCACCGAGATCGCGACGCTGTACGTGCATCTCGACTACTTGCAGGCGAAGGCCGCGCTGTGGGACGCGCGCGAACGGCAGGACGCGGCCGAGGAGCGTGCCGCGAGCGATCGGGTGAACGAGGTCATCCCGGCCCTCGAGGCGGTGCTGCGATGAGCCCGGTCCTCGTGACCGGCGGCTCCGGTTACCTCGCCACGCGCGTCATCGCCGACCTGCTGCGCGGCGGCGCCGAGGTGCGCGCGACCGTCAGGTCCCTGGATCGCGAAGCGCAGATCCGCGAGGCGGTGCGCCGTGGGGGAGCAGACGACGCCGGCCTCGACCTGGTCGTGGCGAGCCTGACCGACGACGACGGATGGCGCGGCGCGGCGTCGGGCGTCGAGGAGGTCTTTCACCTGGCCTCGCCGATGATCCAGGCGACCGACCCCGATGAGGTCGTGGTGCCCGCGCGCGACGGTGCCCTGCGCGTGCTGCGCGCAGCCCGCGACGCGGGAACCCGGCGCGTGGTGCTGACCTCGTCATTCGCGGCCATCGGCTACTCGCCGAAGCCCGTGCGCGACTACACGGAGGAGGATTGGACGAATCCGGCGACGCCGGGCCTGGCCGCCTATCCGCTCTCCAAGACGGTTGCCGAGCGCGCGGCCTGGGACTTCGTGGAGCGCGAAGGCGGCGACACGGAGCTGGTTGTGATCAACCCGACCTGGATCGCGGGGCCCACTCTGACGACCGAGGCGCGCTCGTCGCTGCAGCTGTTCCTCGGCATGCTCACCGGGGTCATCCCGGCCGTGCCGCGGCAGCGGTTCGGCATCGCCGACGTGCGCGACGTCGCTGAGCTCCACGTGAGGGCGATGGCGACGCCTGAAGCGGCAGGCAAACGGTACCTGGCCCTGGCCGACGGGCCGACGATGACGTTCCTCGACGTCGCGAACACGCTGCGGGCGCACCTCGGCGCGCTCGCCGAAAAGGTGCCGACCGCGGAGGTGCCGGGAGAGGAGCCGGCCCCGTTGGTGATCCACAACGAGCGTGCGAAGCGAGAGCTGGGTTTCGCGCCGCGGCCGGCCGAGACGACGATCGTCGAGACGGCCGAGAGCCTGCGCGACCTGGGGATGCTCGGGAACGGCGAGGCGCAACGCCGGCCTTGACGTGGTGACCGCGCCGCTCCTCTTCGCCTAACTGGGCAGCCGCTCCGCGATGACGCGGGTCGTGGCGGCCGGGTCGAGGCGGTGGCCGACCGACTCGGGGACCTCGACGAACTCGGCGCCGGCGATGAGCCCGGCCAGCCGCTCGGCGGAGACCCGCAGGAACGGGATGGTCTCGGCGCCCGAGACGACCGTGACCGGTGCGGCGACCGCGAGCATCGCGTCGGTCGGGGTCGACACGGCGCGGGCGAGGGTCGCGTCGTACACCGCCGACTGCGCGAGCGCGACGAGGGAGGCGAACATCGGGCTCGCGCGCACCTGATCGATCACGGGCTGGGGCATTCCGACGGCCTCGAGCTGGAAGGCGACGACCGCCTCGTCGGGGCGGCCCTCGTCGATCAGGGCCTGCATGCGCTCGGGAAGATCGGCCGGAGGTTCGCCCTCGCCGAAGCGGAACGGCGGTTCGGACAGAAACAGGTGGCCGGTGGGAACGCCGAGGGAGGCGGCGAAGAGCGCCAGCACCGCGCCGGAGGAGTGCCCGACGACGCCCGCCGTGCCGCCCGCCGCGGCGATGACCGCCGCGAGGTCTTCGGCTTCCCGCTCGGGGGCATAGGGGGAGGTGTCACCGCTGCCGGCCCGCGCCCTGCGGTCGAAGGTGACCGCGCGGAATCCTGCCAGCGCGAGCTCCGCGGCGAACTCCGCCGCGTCGGCGGCCGTGGAGAACGCGCCGTTGACGATGACCACGGCGGCGCCGTCTCCGACGGAGTCGAAGGCGATCCCGGTGCCGTCCGCCGACGTTGCGCGTGCCACGCGTCGAGAGTGGCCCTCGGCGAGGCATCCGTCAAGGTCTGCGCAGGTGAAGAACACCAGGCAGCCTGATCGCGCGGGGCCGGCCGGCGGAGGATGATGTCGGCATGCTGGACGACGACCTGCTCGCGATGGATCGCGACGAGTTGATCGCGGAGGTGCGCAAACTGCGCGCGGCGATCCGTGAGCACCGTGACAGTTCCGGGCACGAGCTGTGCTGGTACCACCCGGCGCTGTGGGCGACGCTGCCGGAGACGTCCGAGGCGGAGATCGCCGTGCCGCCGTGGCCGCAGTTCATGCGCGGATGCGTCGCCTACCGCGCCTCGCTGGAGCGGGAGATCCCGGGAGCGCCCGTGCACGAGGGGGAGTACGGCGAGTGACGGCGCTCAGGATGACTCGTCAGTAGTGATATCTGCAGGCGGCGATACGGACGTCGTCACCGACGACTTTGTAGACCAGGCGGTGTTCGTCTGTGATGCGTCGGGACCAATAGCCGGCGAAGTCATGCTTGAGCGCCTCCGGTTTGCCGATGCCTTCGTTGCCGTTGCGCTGGATGTCGGCGAGTAGGGCGTTGATCCGCTTCAGCACCTTGCGATCCTGAGCTTGCCACCACAGGTAGTCTTCCCAGCCGTTCTCGTCCCAGACGAGTCGCACGTCAGTCGGTCTCGATCAACTCGTGCGCCTGGCCCTGGCCGGCTTCCAAGCGCTCCATCGCATCCAGCAGCCGCCGCGCGTTGGCGGGAGAACGCAACAGGTAGGCGGTCTCCCGCAGCGACTCATAGTCTTCGAGCGAGACGAGGACGACCGGTTCGTGCCCGGCCCGCGTGATGATGACTTCTTCGCGGTCATTGACCACTGAATCGAGCACCTCTGCGTAGTTCGCCCTGGACTCGGTGTAGCTCATCGTCTTCATCACGACCTCCTGTACGGAAAACTGTACGTCATGCGAGTGCTTGCGCCGAAGGGCGGGAGAGACAGACGCGAAATCGGCGTGAGCTGTCCTGCCTCGCCGATCTGACGCACGGGCGGTGGCGCGACCGGGGGAGGCCACTCGTCGGATCCTCTGGCTTGCACGCCCTGTATGTCGGTTGGTCATCGGGATAGGAGCGTCGGCCGGGACCAGCTCTATTGACATAACTGACATTATCGGAGCTCAGGTGCCGGGAACGGGCAGCGGTGTCAGAAGCTCGTCGAACGCGGCCTGAAGCCGGGCAGCACGCGCATCGTCGACGCGTCGGATCTCTTCGAGGAACAGCCGCGTGAGTTGGCGCCGACTGGAGTCGAGCTCGGCGCGGTTCACGTGTGCCGCTCTGCTGGACTCCAGTTGCGATAGATCGCCGTCCGGCAATCGATCGACTCCGCGACCATGCCAATACGACAACCCGTTACGGATGCACATCAGGGCTACGACCGTGTCGCGCAGCTCGTCGAGCATGATCGTCGCCTGCCAGAGCGTCCCCCGCGCCACCGCGGATCGTGCGTGCAGCACATACAGCCAGCCCATGCCGATGATGCGGTCCGGATCAGGAGGCGCCGGCTCCGTCGCCGTCGCGGGCGTGCCGAAGAGCAGCCGGAACGGAGCCTCGGTCGCCCGGAACTGCTCGAACGGCCAGAACGACAGATCGATCTGCAGAGACGACTCGAGGAGGAAGACGCGGTAGCGCACCCCGACGGCGAATACGTCGAATGTGTCGGCGACCGGGCTGAGGGTGCTGAGGTAGCCGGTCCACTCGCGTACGGTCGTGGCTTCGTCCGTGTCGGGAGCCAGCTGCAGCACGAGGTCGATGTCGGACCACTCGTCTTCTGCGTCGCGCGCGGCCGAGCCCACCAGCGCGGCCGCGGCGATGGCCGGATCCTCCCTGGCCCGGTCGATCAGAGCGGTCCGGATTGCTTGGCGTTCGGCAGGATCGAACACGGTCACGCCCCCACGTACTCCGCCAGGTGCTGGCCGGTGAGCGTCGAGCGCGCCGCCACGAGATCGGCGGGCGTCCCCTCGAAGACCACGCGGCCGCCGTCGTGGCCTGCACCCGGCCCCAGATCGATGATCCAGTCGGCGTGCGCCATGACGGCCTGATGGTGCTCGATGACGATCACCGACTTCCCACCGTCGACGAGACGGTCGAGCAGGCCGAGCAGCTGCTCGACGTCGGCGAGGTGCAGGCCCGCGGTCGGCTCGTCGAGCACGTACACGCCGCCCTCCTCGGCCATGTGCACGGCGAGCTTCAGGCGCTGCCGCTCCCCGCCCGACAGGGTCGTCAGCGGCTGACCGATCTTGACATAACCCAGACCCACGTCCTCCAGCCGACGCAGGATCGTCGCCGCGGCGGGCGTCTTGGCCTCACCGGCGGAGAACAGCGCGTGCGCCTCGGCGACCGACAGATCGAGCACCTGGGCGATGTCGAGGCCGCCGAGCTTGTAGTCGAGCACCGCGGGCTGGAAGCGCTTGCCGCCGCAGTCCTCGCACGGCGTCGCCACGGTCTCCATGAAGCCGAGCTCCGTGTAGATCACCCCGTTGCCGTTGCAGGTCGGGCACGCGCCCTCCGAGTTGGCGGAGAACAGCGCGGGCTTGACCCCGTTGGCCTTCGCGAACGCCTTGCGGATCGGCTCGAGCAGACCCGTGTAGGTCGCCGGGTTGCTGCGGCGCGACCCCTTGATGGCGCTCTGGTCGACGGTCACGACCCCCTCGCGCGGCGATACCGAGCCGCGGATGAGCGAGCTCTTGCCCGACCCGGCGACCCCGGTGATCACGACGAGCACGCCGAGCGGGATGTCGACGTCGACGTGCTGCAGGTTGTGCGCATCCGCCCCTCTCACCTCGATCGCGCCGCGCGGCGAACGGATGCTTCGCTTCAATGCCGCCCGATCGCTCAGGTGCCGCCCGGTGAGCGTGTCGCTCGCCCGCAGCCCCTCGACCGTGCCCTGGAAGGTCACCTCTCCCCCAGCCGCTCCCGCGCCCGGCCCCAGGTCGACGACGTGGTCGGCGATCTCGATGGTCTCGGGCTTGTGCTCGACCACGAGCACCGTGTTGCCCTTGTCGCGCAGGCGCAGCAGCAGCCCGTTCATCCGCTGGATGTCGTGCGGGTGCAGCCCGACGGTCGGCTCGTCGAAGACGTAGGTGATGTCGGTGAGGGCCGAGCCGAGGTGGCGCAGCATCTTGATGCGCTGCGACTCGCCGCCCGACAGCGTGCCGGAGGGACGGTCGAGGCTCAGGTAGCCGAGACCGAGCTCGACGAAGGCATCGAGGTTCTCCCCCAGCGCGCGCACGAGCGGCGCCACCCCGGGCGCCTTCAGGCCCCGCACCCACTCGGCGAGGTCGGTGATCTGCATGGCGCACACGTCGGCGATGTTCTTGCCGTCGATCTTCGACGAGCGCGCCGACTCGCTGAGGCGCGTTCCGCCGCACACGGGGCACGCCGTGAACGTCGCCACCCGCTCGACGAAGGCGCGGATGTGCGGCTGCAGCGAGGCGACGTCCTTGGAGAGCATGGACTTCTGGATGCGCGGGATGAGGCCCTCGTAGGTCTGGTTGATGCCTGCGATCTTCATGCGCACGGGCTCGTGGTAGAGGAAGTCCTGCCGCTCGGCATCGGTGAACCGCCCGATCGGCTTGGCCGGGTCGAAGAAGCCGGACTCGGCGTAGAGCCGCGAGTTCCACCCTCCCCCGCTGTAGCCGGGCACGAGGATGCCGCCGTCGAGGATCGACTTGGACTCGTCGATCACCTGGGTCAGGTCGAGGTCGGAGACCGTGCCGCGGCCCTCGCACTCCGGGCACATGCCGCCGTAGTACACGGCATTGCGGACCACCTGCTTCTCGCCGGTGGACGAGGTCATGACACCGCTGGCGGTGCGCTGCGGCACGTTGAAGGAGAACGCGGTGGGCGGGCCGATGCGCGGCTCGCCGAGCCGGCTGAACAGCACGCGCAGGATGGCGTTGGCGTCGGTCACGGTGCCGACGGTGGACCTGGGGTTGGCGCCGAGGCGCTCCTGGTCGACGAGGATCGCGGTGGTGAGGCCTTCGAGCCGGTCGACGTCGGGCCGGGCGAGCGTCGGCATGAAGCCCTGCACGAACGCGCTGTAGGTCTCGTTGATCATCCGCTGCGACTCCGCGGCGATCGTGTCGAAGACCAGCGAGCTCTTGCCCGAGCCCGACACCCCGGTGAACACCGTGAGCCTGCGCTTCGGGATCTCGAGGCTGACGTTCTTGAGGTTGTTCTCGCGCGCGCCCTGCACGCGGATGACGTCATGGCTGTCGGCGGCACTCATGCCGCCAGGCTAGCGGCGGGCGGGGCATGGCGGGCGGGCAGCCGCGGCAGTAGCCTCGGCCGCATGGTCGAAGCCATCTCACCGCAGCGGTTCCACTCCTCCCCCGGCGTCGAGGACTGGCGGGTCGTCTTCGGCGGCGCGTCCGCCTACTTCGCCACCGGATCGTTCGCCGTCGGCGCCCAGCTGGTCGCCAAGATCGCCGAGCTGGCGGATGCGGCGAACCATCACCCCGACGTCGATCTGCGCTACCCCGGGGTGCTCGTGCGCCTGACCACGCACGAGGTGATGCCCGAGGCGCTGCTGAGCGACCGCGACGCGGCGCTCGCCGCGCAGATCTCGGAGGCGGCACGGGAGCTCGGCGTCGCCACCGACCCGACCAAGGTGCAGACGTTCCAGCTCACCATCGACGCGCTCGACATCGAGAAGGTCCGACCGTTCTGGGCGGCCGTGCTCGGCTACACGGAGCGCGGCGACGGCGACGTGGTGGACCCGGGGGCATTCGCGCCGGGCATCTCGTTCCAGCAGATGGACGGGCCGCGGCCCCAGCGGAACCGCATCCACGTCGACGTCTCCGTTCCCGCGCAGCTGGCGCAGGCGCGGGTGGATGCCGCGCTGGCGGCCGGCGGCAGCCTCGTGACCGACGCGCACGCGCCGTACTGGTGGACCCTCGCCGACCCCGAGGGCAACGAGGTCGACGTGGCGCCGTGGATGGACTCCTGGACCGGCTGAGCGACCGCCGACGCTACCGGAAGGCCGCTCAGGCGTGGGGCTCGACGAGCTGGCGCGAGAGGTGGGCGCGCACGACGGCACCCATGTCGACCGCGCTGCCGAGCAGCAGCCACTGCGTGCGCAGCCCGTCGATGAGGGCGAGGAGCTCGCCGGCGGCGGTCGCCGGGTCGCACCCGGGCCGCAGCACGCCGGCGTCGTGGGCGCGCCGGTAGGTGCGGGTGACGACGTCGAGCCTCTGCCGGTACCGCTCGGCGAAATACCCGTGCGCCGGGTGCTCGGGATTCGTGGCGGCCTCGCCGACGAGCACCGTGAACAGTTCGACGGCGCTGCGATGGGCGGTGTTGTAGTCGACGAGGCCGACCATCGCCTCCAGCGCTCGGCAGGGGTCCTGGACCGAGTCCGGGTCCGGCAGGTCGTCGTCTCCGGCGCCGCCGCGGTCGAGGACCTCGTGCAGCAGGGCCTCCTTGTTGGGGAACTCGGCGTGCAGCTGGGCGTAGGTGACGCCCGCGAGCGCGGCGACGCGCACCATGGTCGCGCCGTTGTAGCCGGCGAGACGGAACGCCTCCGTCGCGGCGTCCAGGATCCGGCGGCGCATCGCGGTCATCGCCTGCGTGTCGGTCGCGTTCACAGCACCTCCGTCACTTGATTCTGCAGGTGCGCGCGGAACGCGGCCACCATGTCGAGCGCGCCGTCCGAGAGCAGCCACTGCACCTGCAGGCCGTCCATCAGCGCCGTCAGCTGGATGGACGCACGCACGGGGTCGATCCCGGGCTTGAGAGTGCCCTCGGTCGCCGCGCGCCGGTAGGCGCGTTCGATGCCGCCGCGCAGCCTCTCGTAGCGCTCGACGAAGAAGTCGTGCGCGGGGTGGTCGGCCGCCGTGGCCTCGGCGGAGAGGATGACGAACAGTTCGACGATGCGCCGGCGGGTGGCGTTCAGCACGACGAGGCCGAGCAGTTGCCGCAGCGCCTGGATGCCGCTGTGCCGGTCGAGCTGTATGCGCTCGTCATCGATCTCGTCGCGGTGCTCGAGCACCGCGGTCAGCAGCTCCTCCTTGTCGCGGAAGATGCGCGAGACGGCACCGGTCGACAGTCCGGAGAGCTCCGCGATCTTGCGCATCGACGCCGACCGGAAGCCGACCTCGCTGAACACGAGCGTCGCGCTGTCGATGATCTCGAAGCGCCGCTCGTCGGCAGCGGTCGTCTGCCTCGGTTCGCGCAGCCTCACGCCCTCAGATGTACACCGTGCCCGGTCAGACCGGAAGACGCGCGCGCCACCAGTCCAGCATCACGTCGAAGCGCTGCACCCGGTGCCGGGGGCGCCCGCCGCGGCTCAGCTCGTGGTTCTCACCGGGGAAGACGACCAGCTCGGTCTCCACGCCGTTCTTCTTCAGCGAGTGGTAGTAGCGCTCGGCCTGACCCAGCGGGCAGCGCAGATCCTGCTCCGAGTGCAGCACGAGCGTCGGCGTGGTCACCTGGCCGACCTTCGCCTGCGGGCTCTGCTCGGCGATGCGCTCCGGGTCCTCCCCCACGTACTCGGCGCCGAAGAACGACCCGATGTCGCTCGTGCCCTCGAAGTACGCGGGGTCGAGGAAGCCGCGCTCGACGATCGCGCCCTTCCAGCGGTGGTCGTGCGCGATGGTCCACGCGGTCAGGTAGCCGCCGTAGGAGCCGCCCATGATTCCCACCCGTGACCCGTCGAGCCGGCTGTCTGCGGCGACCGCGCCGTCGAGGAACGCGAGCACGTCGTCGAGGTCGACGGTGCCCATGGCGTGACGGATGGCCCGGCCGTGCTCCTGCCCGTAGCTGCGGGAGCCGCGCGGGTTGCAGTACACCACCGCGTAGCCGGCGCCGGCGAACACCTGCGTCTCGTCGAAGGCGTGCACGCCGTACTCGGCGAACGGGCCGCCGTGGATCATCAGCAGCACCGGGTGCGGGCCCTCGCCCTCGGGAACCGCCACCCAGCCGTGCACCGGGTAGCGGTCCTTGCTCGGCACGGTGAGCTCGGTCGGCAGCACCATGCCGGCCTCGCGCACGGCGGCGGAGAAGTCGGTGAGGGTGCGCAGCGAGCCGGGCTCCACGACGGCGACGTCGCCGAAGGTCTGCGGGTCCTGGTAGGAGACGACGATGCTCGCGCCGGCCGCGTCGACACCGGTCACCTCGAGATCCCCCTCGGTCAGGGCGGTGACGGCGCCGGCCGCGTCGATGTGCAGCAGCTGGTGGGTGCCGCGCCGGGACTCGATGACGAGAGCGGACCCGTCGCCGCGCGGCACGATCGTGCCATACATGCCGCCGCCGCCGATGTCGTAGGCGTCGGGGTCGGTCAGGCGGCGCGGTGCGACACCCGGCTCGTCGATGACGTAGAGGGACGAGTTGCGGCCCACGAAGTCGGTGCCGCTCTCCCCCACCTCGCCGGCGAGGAAGAACAGCCGGCCGTCGGGTGCGTACTCGACCGCGTCGATGGAGAAGTCACCGTGCTGCAGCGTCGCGTCGACCGCCTCGCCGCCCGCGACGGGCACGAGCAGCACGCTCGAGCGCAGGTCGGTGTCGCGGGTCTCGTGCACGGCGGCGACGACGGCGAGCGTGCCGCCGTCGGGCGAGAAGGAGAAGTCGCCGTGGTCGACGGGCGCGCTGGTCACCTGACGCGGCTCGGCCACCGCGGGGCGCGGCTCGGCCGGGCCGTCCACGGATGCGACGGGCTGCACGATCGGCTCGGCCTGCACGTCGGGCACCGGAACCACGAAGACGTGGTTCGGCCGGTCGCGGTAGTAGCCGAGGCCGTTGGCGGTGCGGCGGAAGGTGTCGAAGCGGCGCGGCGGCTCGGCATCCGCCCCCACGCCCTCGACCGTGCCGTACCGGCCCTGCTCGGGCTCGCGGCTCGAGAACGCGAGGGTCGTGCCGTCCGGCGCCCAGGCGAAGGCGCCCACGCCGAGCTTGCGGTCGGTGACCTGCACCGGTTCCCCGCCGCCGGCGTCGACGACGTACAGCTGCGCCGGGCCCTGCGGCTGTGCGCGCAGGAATGCGATCAGCGTGCCGTCGGGCGAGTACTGCGGGGCGGTGTCGCGGAAGCCGCGGGTGAGGCGGAACGCGCCGCCCGCGTGCGCGCCGAGCGGCACGATCCACAACTGCCCGACGTAGGAGTCGGCGTCGAGGTCGGGGCGGGTGACCGAGACGACGGCGACCGAGCCGCGCGGATGCACGGACGGCTGCGAGACGGAGTTCAGCAGGGGCAGATCGGCGGGCTTCACGCTCACTCCTCGGTGAATTCGGAGGTGTCGCCGACCAATCGGGTGTGGTCGGCGGGGATCGGGTCGACGGCCGCCTGCGCCACCTCGGCGGCGAACTCGGCCACGTTGTACAGCTTGCCCGCCGACTTGCGCCGCTCGTCGATGGCGCCCGGGTTGAGCCGGTTCAGCAGGGTCGCGGTGATCGTTCCCTCGATCATGTCACCCGAGACGACGACGAAGCCGACGCCCTTGGCCTCGAGCGCAGGGATCAGCTCGCGCAGCGCGTCCTCCCCCGCGCGCTTGGAGCGGGCGACCGGCTCGTACTCGGGCATGGTCGGGGTGGTGCGGATGAAGTGCGCCTGGTGGCTCGTGACGAACACGACGCGCGCGCCCTCGCCGAGCAGCGGCAGCGCCGCGCTCAGCACGCTCACCTGCGCGTCGCGGTTGAGCTTGAGCGCGTAGTCCTCGCCCATGCCCGACTCCATGCCGCCGGAGGCGTTCAGCACGAGGATGTCGAGGCCGCCCCACTCCTGCCGTACGCGGTCGAACATGGCGGCGACGGATGCCTCGTCGGTGAGGTCCGCCCCGATCACGAGCGCCTGTGCGCCCTTCTCGGCCAGGGCGGCCTGCAGCTTCAGCGCCCGCGCCTCCTTGTTGCGGTAGTTGATGACGACCTTCGCGCCCGCCTCGGCGAAGTAGCCCACTGTGTCGGCGCCGATGCCCCGGCTCGACCCCGTCACGAGAGCCCGTTTTCCAGCGAGTGATCCGGGGGCGAGGGGGTTCGTCACGTGTGCTCCTTGGTGCTGATGGGCCGAGAAAAAAGGGCCACCGCCGAGCCTAGCAAGCCACTAAGGTTGCCCCCATGGGCGGGTACGAGTGGATCATCTGGGCGGGGCTCGTGATCCTCTTCGCCGTCATCGAGATGGTCGCCGGCGAGTTCACCTTCATGATGCTCGCCCTCGGCAGCCTCGCCGGGCTCGTCGCCGAGCTGGCCGGCGCGCCGTGGTGGCTCGCCTTCCTGATCGCCGCCGCCGTCGCCGTGCTCGGCATCTTCCTGCTGCGCCCGCCGCTGCTGCGGCGCCTGCGGCGGGGCGCCGACCCGGCCAAGAGCAACATCGACGCGATCATCGGCTCGACCGGGCGAGTCACGCTCGCCGTGACCGGCACGGGCGGCCAGGTGAAGCTCGTCAACGGCGAGACCTGGAGCGCCAGGCTCGCGCCGGACCATCCGGGGGATCTCGCGCCCGGCACCGAGGTGCGGGTGGTGGCCGTCGACGGGGCATCCGTCGTCATCGAGGCGTCGCATGACGCCGTGAGGGGGAAGCAATGACCGCAAGTGGCGTGTTCGTGACGATCGTCGTGATCATCGTCATCATCTTCGTGCTGGTGACGATCTTCCGGGCGATCCGGATCGTGCCGCAGGCCCGCGCCGGTGTCGTGGAGCGGCTGGGCCGCTACCACAAGACGCTGCTGCCGGGCCTCAACCTGCTGGTGCCGTACATCGACCGGCTGCGCCCGCTGATCGACCTGCGCGAGCAGGTGGTGTCCTTCCCGCCCCAGCCGGTGATCACGGAGGACAACCTGGTCGTCTCGATCGACACCGTCATCTACTTCCAGGTGACGGATGCCCGTGCCGCCACCTACGAGATCGCGAACTACCTCGCGGCCGTGGAACAGCTCACCACCACCACGCTGCGCAACGTGGTCGGCGGCATGAACCTCGAAGAAGTGCTCACCAGCCGCGACAACATCAACTCGCAGCTGCGGGTCGTGCTCGACGAGGCGACCGGCAAGTGGGGCATCCGTGTCGGCCGGGTCGAGCTCAAGTCGATCGACCCGCCCGCCTCCATCCAGGACTCGATGGAACAGCAGATGCGCGCCGAGCGCTCCCGCCGCGCCGCGATCCTCACCGCCGAGGGCACGAAGCAGTCCGAGATCCTGAACGCGGAAGGGTTCAAGCAGTCCGCGATCCTCAAGGCGGAGGGCGACAAGCAGGCCGCGATCCTGCGGGCCGAAGGCGAGGCGCAGGCCATCGCCACGGTGTTCAGCGCCATCCACGAGGGCAAGCCCGACGATCTGCTGCTGGCCTACCAGTACCTGCAGACGCTGCCGCTGATCGCCAACGGCCAGGCCAACAAGGTGTGGATGATCCCCTCCGAGCTGACGAAGGCGCTGAACGGCATCGGCGACGCGTTCGGGGCGAAGGCCGCCGCCGACAAGGCCGCCGGCGGCACGACCGCGGAGTAGCTCCTGGGCCGGGCCGGCCGCGACGGCGGCTTCTTCTCCCCCGCCCCGCCGCGGGTGCTGGCGCACCGGGGCCTCGCCACGAGCTCGCCGGAGAACACGCTGCTCGCCTTCGCGAACGCGCTGGAGGCCGGTGCGGCGTACCTGGAGACCGACGTGCACGCGAGCTCAGACGGCGTGGCGATCATCAGCCACGACCCCGATCTCGGCCGGGTGGCTGGCCGGAAGGCGGCGATCCGCCTGCTCACCGCCGTGGAGCTCGCCGGCGTCGACCTCGGCGCCGGGCAGACGTACACGACGCTCGAGGACGCGCTGACGGCGTTCCCCGACGCGCGCTTCAACATCGACGTGAAGAGCCGGGATGCCGCGGAGCCGGCGGCCCGGGCCATCCGTGCCGCGGGCGCGCTGGGGCGCGTGCTCGTGACGAGCTTCGACGACGCGACCCGGCGCGCGACGCTGCGGGCACTCGGCGGCGAACACCGGGTCGCCACCTCGGCATCGCGCCGCGGGGTGATCGGGGCGCTGCTCGGAGCGTGGCTCGGCCTGCCGTTCCTCGTGCGGCGGGCCTTGGACGACGTCGACGCGGTGCAGGTGCCGGAGCGGATGGGGCGCATCCGCGTCGTCGGCCCCCGGTTCCTCGACGCCGTGCATCGCGCCGGCGTCGAGGTGCACGTGTGGACGGTCAACGACGAGGCCACGATGCGCCGGCTCCTGTCGCACGGCGTGGACGGCATCGTCACCGACCGCGCCGACGTGGCCGTCGCGGTGGTGCGCGAGCTCGCCGCCGGGTGAGACTGGCAAGTCCCTGTGACGGCGATGCCGCCGGGAACGGGCGGGTACCTGAGGGCGTTAGACATGCACGGATACGTGTCAAGCAAGGAGACCACCATGGCAGATCGAAGCTTGCGCGGCATGAGGCTGGGGGCCCAGAGCCTGCAGAGTGAAGAGGGCGTCAGCTTCTCGCCGCGTGTCACCTACACCTACGCGTGTGCGCACTGCGGCCGCGAGACGTCCATGGTCTTCGCCGCCGAGGCCGAAGCCCCCGACGTCTGGGAGTGCAAGTACTGCGGTCGCGAGGCGACGCTCATCGTCGACGACAAGCCCGTCGAGGTCGACAAGGCCGACGCGAAGGCGCCGCGCAGCCACTGGGACATGCTGCTGGAGCGCCGTACCGAGGCAGAGCTGGAGGAGCTGCTGCAGGAGCGCCTCGAGTACCTGCGCTCGCGCCGCGGCCAGGGCAAGGGCACCAAGAACACCATCGACGCGTAGGCGTCAGCGGATCACGGCCGGACCCATCGGGTCCGGCCTTTTCCGTATCAGCGCGGCCGCCGCGGCGAGCAGCAGCCCGAGCGCGCCCGCCGTCGCGCACGCCACTTCGATCGGCTGCGCATCACGGATGGCCGGGGTGATGCCCGTCGCGAGCGGCACGTCCCCCACCAGCTGCCCCGGCTTGTAGGCGGGGATCGACGTGATGGTGCGGCCGTCGGGGCCGATGATCTGGCTCGTGCCGACCGTGGAGATGTTCACCACCGACCGGCCCGCCTCCACCGCGCGCATCCGCGCGATCGCGAGCTGCTGCACGTTCTCCTTGGTCTCGCCGAAGTCGGCGTTGTTGGTCTGGGCGAGGATCAGCTGCGCTCCCCCGTCGATCATCTGCGGCAGCTGCCGATCGTCGATGATGTCGAAGCAGATGGAGATGCCCGCGGTGATGTCGCCGATTGAGAACACGTTGGGCTTGGTGCCGGGCGTGTAGTCGCGCTGCACGAGGTCGACGAGACTCGGGGCGATGGCGTGGAAGAACGCGCGGTCGGGGATGTACTCGCCGAACGGCACCGGCAGCTGCTTGTCGTACTCGGCCTCGAGTCCTTGATCAGCGTCCCAGAGCAGCGACGCGTTGTACGTCTTGTCGCCGTGCTCGGTGATCGCCCCGACGACGAGCGGCGCGCCGAGCGCCTGCGAGAGCTCGCTGAGCACCTTGGCGCTGTCGGGGTACTCCAGCGGGTCGAGGTCGGCGCTGCCCTCGGGCCAGACCACCATGTCGTATTTGCCGGTGCCGATCAGCTTCTCGGTCGCTTTGATCTGCGCGTTCTCCACGTCGCCGAGGTCGTGCGGCTGGAAGTACCCGGCCGGACCGTCGCCCTGCACGGCCGCGACGCGCGTGGTGCCCTGGGTCGGGGTGGGCCAGGCGGGCACCGCCAGCACGACGGATGCGGCGAGCAGGGGCACGATCAGCCGGGTCATCCGTGCCACGTCGCCGGCCTGCACGCACGCGAGAGCCAGCGCGGAGAGCCAGACGAGCAGGAAGCTGAGGCCCGCCACGCCCACCCAGGCCACGAGGTGCGTGAAGGGGCTCTCGGACTGCGAGTAGGCGGCGCGGCCCCAGGCGAACCCGGTGAACGGCCAATGGTCGGTGACGAGCTCGCGCAGGGTCCACAGCCCGGCGATCACGACCGGCAGCGCGCCGATGCGGCCCCACCGCCCCGGCCAGGCGCGCGGCCCCCAGCGGTAGGCGAGCGTGAAGAGCAAGCCGGCCACCGCCCAGAACGCCGCCTCGGTGATCGACAGGGCGAGCCACGGGATCGGGCCGAGATAGAGCGCCGTCCAGTTGATGTGGGCGAAGTAGAAGGCGATGCCGCCGGCGAAGCCGGTCAGCAGCGCGCCCCACGCCGAGCGGCCCTGCTGCGCGTAGAGCAGCAGGGCGAGGCCCGGGAAGACGAGGATCCACCAGTAGTGGTCGGGGAACGCCCCGTCGTACACGACCCCTCCGGCGGCCGAGAGCAGCACGGCCGCCCAGAGCGGAACGGGCCTGCCGCTCACGCGACGCTCGAGTAGGCGACGATCCCCCGTCGCACCGCGTCGATCGCCAGTCGCGCCCGCACGCCGACCTCGCCCTCGGCGACCACCGAGAGCTGGTCGAGCAGGTCGATGGTCTGCTTCGCCCAGCGCACGAAGTCGCCCGCGGCGAGCTCGGCCTGGTCGAGCACGCCCTCGAGGTGGTTGCCGCGCGCCCATGCGTGCATCGCCGGCACGAGGCCGATCGACAGCGGATCGCTGCCGGGCAGCTTCGCCTCGCGCTCGATGTCGTCGAGCTCGGCCCACAGCTTCTGCGTCTCGTCGAGCGCGCGGCGGAACGGGCCCTTGGGCAGGTAGTAGTCGGGCGGGTTCACCTCGTCGCGCCGCGGCTCGAAGACGATCGCGCAGGCCATGGCCGCGAGCGACGGCACGTCGAGCTCGTTCCACAGCCCGCGGCGCAGGCTCTCGGCCACCAGCAGGTCGCGCTCGCCGTAGATGCGCCGCAGGCTGCGCCCGGCATCCGTCAACGCCACCTCGCCGCTCTCGTCGGCGCGCAGGTAGTCGATGCGCAGCAGCACGTCGGTGACCCGGTCGAAGACGCGGGCGACGGCGCCGGTGCGGTTGCGGATCTGCGAGTTGAGCTGGTCGGTCTCGCGCTTCAGCCGCCACCACCGCTCGGCCCAACGGGCGTGCTGCTCGCGCTCGGCGCAGCCGTGGCAGGGGTGCCTGCGCATCCGCGTGCGCAGGTCGGCGAGCTCGCGCTGCACCTTCGCCTTCGCCGCGTTCGACTGGCCGTGCATGCGGCTGTTCGCCTTCTCCAGGTCGCTGACCTGGCGGCGCAGCGCGGCGTACTCGGAGAAGTCGCCCAGGTGGCAGCGCATCGCCTCGGCGTAGCCGGCCAGGCTCTCCTCCCGCTTCCGCACCGTGCGGGCGAGGTCGACGACGGCCCGGTCGGCCTGGAACTGCGCGAACGACGACTCGAGGATCTCGCGTGTGCGGTGGCGGCCGAACTGCTCGATCAGGTTCACGGCCATGTTGTAGGTGGGCCGGAAGCTCGAGTTGAGCGGGTACGTGCGGCGGGAGGCGAGGGCGGCGACGGCCTGCGGGTCGAGCCCGTCGACCCACTGGATGACCGAGTGACCCTCGACGTCGATGCCGCGCCGACCGGCCCGGCCGGTGAGCTGCGTGTACTCCCCCGGCGTGATCGGCACGCGCGCCTCGCCGTTGAACTTCTCCAGCCGCTCGAGCACGACCGTGCGGGCGGGCATGTTGATGCCGAGCGCGAGCGTCTCGGTCGCGAAGACGACCTTGACGAGCTTCTTCTGGAACAGCTCCTCCACGACCTCCTTGAAGGCCGGCAGCAGCCCCGCGTGGTGCGCGGCGACGCCGCGCTGCAGGCCTTCGAGCCACTCCCAGTAGCCGAGCACGGCGAGGTCTTCGTCGAGCAGCGTGCGGGTGCGCTCTTCGACGATCTGGCGGATCTCCTCGCGCTCGCCCGACTCGGTGAGACGGATGCCCGAGCGCATCACCTGCTGCACGGCCTGATCGCACCCGGCGCGGCTGAACACGAAGAAGATCGCCGGCAGCAGCCTGCGGTGCTCGAGCAGCTGCACGACGTCGGGCCGGTCGAGGCGGAATCCGAAGCCGTTGCCGCGGCCGCCGCGGCGCCTTCCCCGGTCGCTGCGGTCACGGGAGCCGGAGGGCCGCCCGCCGGCGCGGGCCAGCTGCACCAGCTCGGGGTTCACCTTGATCGCCGAATCCCGACCGGCTCCCTCGAACAGGTCGACGAGCTTGCCGCGCACCAGCACGTGCTGCTCGAGCGGCACCGGCCGCTCCTCGGAGACGATCACGTCGGTGTCGCCGCGCACCGCCTGCAGCCAGTCGCCGAACTCCTCGGCGTTCGACACCGTCGCCGAGAGCGAGACCAGCCGCACCTGCTGCGGCAGGTGGATGATGACCTCCTCCCACACCGCGCCGCGGAACCGGTCGGCGAGGTAGTGCACCTCGTCCATCACGACGTAGGCGAGGTCGGCGAGCAGGTCGCTGTCGGCGTAGAGCATGTTGCGCAGCACCTCGGTCGTCATGACCACGATGCGGGCGCGCGAGTTGACGTTGGTGTCGCCCGTGAGCAGGCCGACGTCGTCGGCGCCGTAGCGCTCGACGAACTCGTTGAACTTCTGGTTCGACAGCGCCTTCATCGGCGCCGTGTAGAACACCTTCTCGTGCGGGGTGGCCATGGCCAGGTGCACCGCGAACTCGGCGACCGCCGTCTTGCCCGCGCCGGTCGGGGCGGCGACCAGCACGCTGCGGCCCTCTTCGAGGCTGGCGCACGCGTCGTACTGGAACGGGTCGAGGTCGAAGCGCACCACCGACCGGAACTCGTCGAGCCGGGGGGTGTGGGAGCGGCGGCGGGATGCCGCATACCGCTGCGCCGGCGAGAGCTGGTCGGTCACCCGTCCATGCTATGCGCCGGGCGCCTCAGCGGCTGGGCGTCGGGGTCCGAGTGGCCGTGCCCGGCTGGAACGCGATGCCGCCCGCCCCGATGGCCTGCGCCGCCACGGGCATGCCGGCGATGCGCTCCGCCTTCTCCAGCACGGCGGTCGGAACGGCGGTTCCGTCATCGACGGCGATGGAAAGGCAGATGCCCTGACCGGCTATCGGGCCGACGAGCTGGATCCGTGAGTCGATTTCTGCGAGTTCTGCTCCGACGCGGTTGCCGGCGCGCTCTTGCTCGAACAGCGTCCACTGCGCCTCGTGCAGGTGGACGTGTGAGCCCGCGGGGGCGAGGAGCTGCTGGACGTTCGAGGGCACCTTCCCGACCCAGAACACATGGAGATCGGAACCCGACATGACGGTGCCCGCGAAGCCGTAGTCCTCGCCATCCGCCGTGACCAGCTCGCCGCCCTGGGTCGGATCCACCAGATCGATCAGCTTCTGGGCGGCGTCTTCGGTGGCGGCGTCCGCCTTCGCGTCGGACGCCGAGGAACCGGAATAGCTCGTCCGGCAGCCGTCCGTGTGCAGCACGGTCGAGGCGGCATCCGACGCGGCTTCTGCGCCGGCCGCCCCGCCCGCACGTGCGGCGCACCCGGTCAACACGGCCGAAGCCGCGAGCGCGGCGGCAGCGAGCATCAGCGCGGCTGGGTGCGAACGCCGCGCTGGCATCGGTGCTCTCCGTTCCACGCCGTGCCCCGTCTAGGAGAAGCGAATGCAGTTCTCAGAAGAGTGGCGGGTCGCGCCGCAGAGTGATACCCCCAAGCGGGGGGTCAGGTCGCCAGGTCGGCCTCGAGCTTGTCGGCCATGCGCGAGGCGCGCCTGTCGTGCAGCCAGGCGACACCGGCGGCGGCGAAGTACAGCACGATCAGCGGCACGGCGAGGATGAACATCGACACGATGTCGGTCGACGGCGTGGTGAGCGCCGCGAACAGCACCGCGGCGAGCACCGCCCACCGCCACGCCTTGAGGATCGACGCCGCCGACATCACGCCGACCATGTTCAGCAGGACGATGAACACCGGCGAGACGAATCCGATGCCGACCGCGATGATCAGCTTCAGCACGAAGGCGAAGTAGTCGCTCGCGTTCAGGATGGTGGCGTCCTGGTCGGGGGCGAAGCTCGCGAACAGGGTCACGATGTGCGGGGTCACGTACCAGCCGAACACGCAGCCGCCGAGGAAGAGCGGCACCGCCGAGAAGAAGAACCCGAACACGTACCGCTTCTCGCGGCCGGTGAGCCCGGGGGTGAGGAACGCGAAGATCTCGTACAGCCACAGCGGACTCGAGCCCACCAGGCCGACGTAGAAGGACAGCTGCATGCGCAGGTCGAACGCGGAGGTGAGAGTCGGGTAGTTCAGTTGCGCGTGCCGTTCGCGGGCGATCTCCTGGATCGGAGCGCGGAGCGCATCCCAGATGAACGGCTCGATGAACCAGCCGGCGATCGCGGCGACCACGACGCCGGCGGCGGCGATGAGCCCGCGATTGCGCAACTCGACGAGGTGCTCGCCGAGCGACATGCGCCCTTCGTCGTTCTTGGGGGCTCGCCCGGCCTTGGCAGACGGGCTCACGACCTACAGCTTGTCGTCGGGGGTGGTCTGCTTGTCGGCGGGGGCGGCGCTGCCCTCGCGCGACGGCTCGCCGTCCTTGGCCTCGTCGGCCTTCGCGTCGTCCTTGAGGCCTTTGACCTCCTTGCGGAAGATGCGCATCGACTGGCCCAGGCTCTTGGAGACCGCCGGAAGGCGGCTCGCACCGAACAGCAGCACGATGATCACGAGGATGATCAGCAGATGCCAGCCGCCCAGGTCACGGAGGAAACCCATGGTTCACACGTCCTTATGTTGTTCCGAGTGCGCGGGCAGGGTCCGCGCATCCCGCAAAGTCTAACCTCACGCGCGCCCCCTCGACCGATACCGGTCGAGCGCGGCTTGCGCCCAGTCCGCGACCGCCTTCCGCGCCTCGGGCGGATCGGTCACCTCGAGCAGGCCCGGCAGCGAGGCGACCAGGCGTTTGAGGCCGTGATAGTGGGCGACACGGATGCGGGTGCGCACCCGTCCCTCGCCGTCGGGGACGAGCTTCGACTCGGCGGTCAGGTACTCCGCCACCGTCGGAATCGCGCTCTCGGCGATGCGCAGGCCCACCCACAGGTCGTCGGCGCTCGGGTCGAACAGCGTCTCCGACAGGGCCACGTCCTCGGGGGTGTGCTGCACCTTCTCTCCGGTGGCGATCGGATGCTGCATCCGATCGACCCGGAAGATGCGGACATCGCCGCGCAGGTGGCACCACCCGCGCAGGTACCAGGTGTCGTCGCGGCTCTCCAGCCGCAGCGGGTCGACCGGGCGCCGCTCGTGCTCGCCGCGCGAGTTGAGGTAGTCGAACTCGACCCGGGTGCCCGTGTCGAGGGCGGCGCGGATTACCCCGAGCGCCGCGTCGGCGACCCCCCGGTCGATCGCCACGGCCGGCGGCGTCGCCGAGGCGCCCCGGGACAGCTTGGCCATCAGGGTGGCGATGGCGGCCCCGTCGGCGCGGCCCGGCAGCGCCTGCAGGTACTGCAGCCCGGCGATCAGGGCGGCGGCCTCGCGGGCCGAGAACTTGGGCGCGTCGTCGATCGCCACCCGGTTGGTCAGGTAGATCTCGTCGGCGTCGTCGAGGGCGTCCCAGTCGATGTCGAAGAGGTCCTCGGGCCCGTAGGTCGCGGTCGCCCCGGGCACGCCGAGGCCGGTGATGCGCTCGACCTGGGCGCGCAGCTCCTCCTCCCCCACGCCGAAGTGCGCGGCGGCGTCGGCGACCTTCACGCCGGGGTGGTCGATGAGGTAGGGCACGAAGGAGAGCAGGAACGCGAGGCGATCCTGGGCGAAGGCGGGTCTGGTGGGTCCGGCGGCGCTCATGCGGCGCCCTCCGCCTCGGCGTGCTGCCAGAGGATCGCCTCGAGGCGCGAGACCACCGCCTGCTTCAGGTGCTCGGGCTCGATCACGAGAGCCTCGGGGCCGTAGCCGGCGAGCTCGTCAGCGAGCAGCGCCAGGTCGGAGTAGTGCACCGTGAGCACGGTGGCCTCGGGGTCGTCTCCCCCGAAGCGCCTGCCGAGCCGGGCGGCCGCGTCACTGCCCGGAACCACCTCGACGGTCGCGGTCTGGCGGTCCCAGACGCGCTGCAGGTCGGCGACGGCCCGCGCCGCCTGGTCGCCGGCCGGCGGCTCGAAGTAGGTCTTGGTGCCCTTCACCTCGCCGACGATGCGCGAGAGCAGGAAGGTGAGCGGCCGGTCGGCGTGGTCGAGGCCCTGGAACAGCCAGCGGCCGCGGAACTGGAACACCGCGAGCGGCTTGATGGTGTGCGGGCGGGCCGAGGTGCGCCCGGGGCGCAGGTAGGGGAAGGTGACGATCTCGTGCCGCTCGATCGCCTCGGTGAGCGGCGCGAAAGCCGGCTCGAGGGCGCGCAGCCGCGGCGCGTAGCCGAGCATCACCCCGTCGGGCTCGACGCCGAGCGCGCGCAGCTTGATCAGCGCCCGCCGCGAGTCGCCCGAGAGGGTGCCCTCGCGCCAGACGGCGCCGGCCAGCTGCAGCAGGCCGAGCTCGGTCGGGGTGAAGGTGACGTCGCCGGGCAGCTCGTAGTCGCCCTTCGGGATGCGGTAGCGCTGCAGCTGGTTGTTGCCCGGCTCCCCCGGCGGGTCGACGGTCTCGAGCGGCAGCCCCAGCTCGCGCAGCGCGTCCTTGTCGCGCTCGAACTGGCGCTCGAGGTTTGCGTTGGGGCCGTCCGGGTCGTACTTCTGCGCGTATCCGTCGACGGTGGAGAGGATCTGCTCCTTGGTCAGGCCGTGCTCGGTCGCCAGCAGCGCCAGCACCAGGGAGAACTGGCGCTCCTCCGGCGGGATGATTCGGGGCACGGTCTCGATTCTAGGAGCGCCCGTGCGCCCCGGTCGGTCAGCTGGCGGGCAGCACGCCGAGCAGGTCGACGACGGTCACCTCGGCCTCGCCGTCGTCCGACTTCGATGCCGGGATCAGCACCTCCACCTGGGAGCCGATCGTCTGCCCGATGAGCGCCTTCGACAAGGCCGTGCCGTCATTCAGCTGCTGCGCGGCCGGCGATCCGCTCTCCCAGGTTCCGGTCGCGCTGGTCTTGTCGCTCCAGGTCACGGTCTGCGTCTGGACGAGCAGCGTGTCGGACTTCTTGGTCTTCGCCCCGTCGCCCTTCTTGAGCACGGCGGTCTGCAGCTTCTTCGGCTCGGCCTGGTCGGCCGGGATCACGATGCCGGGGCGCCCGTCGGTGTCGAGCACGACCGTCGGGAAGCCCGGCGTGGCGGGGCGCGCGTCGCCGGTCGCCCGGCCCGGCACCGCCGCCTCCACGTCGACCACGGCGGCGATGGACTGGCCCTTGGCCGCGCCGAGATCGGAGGCGCCGTCGTTCGGAGAGATCACGACCGCGAGTCGGGAACCGGCTGTGGCGCACTCCAGCGCGTGGGTCAGGCCCTTGCCGATCTGGTCGGTGGCCACGGCGAAGTACCCCGATTCGGTCTGCCCCGGCTCGCCGTTCGCCGGGTTGTACAGCGTGACGGAAAGCTCGGCGGCGCTGCCCTCTTCGACCTTGGCGCCGTCTCCCTTGATCAGCGTGGTGGCCTGGGTCTTCTTCGCGTTCAGCGGCGACGGGACCGTCGCCTTCGGGTCCTTGCCGAACTTCCCGGTGGCCGTGATCGCCTCCGAGGCGGCACCGCTCTTCACCGAGCAGGACTGGTCGGAACCCGACGAGGCGCAGCCGGTCAGGGCGGCGCCGGCGAGAGCGGCGATGACGATCAGGGCGGGGACGCTGCGGCGCACGGATGCTCTTTCGATTCGGGACTTGCGTTGGGCGGGTGACACTCTAACGGATCGGATTATGTGCCCTGCGGGTCGGCCTCGTCGGGCTCCCCCACCTCGCCGAGCTGCCGGGCGTCGGCGATGCGCTGCGCCTCGCGGGCCTTCTTGCGCAGCACCTTGGCGCTCTTCCCGCGCTCGCCGAGCGCGCCCGGCGTCCACGCCTCGACGTCCTCGTCGGTGTAGCTCGTCTTGCTCGCGCGGCGCTTCGGCTCGGGCAGCACGGCGCCCGGCGCGAGGCGCCGCGCGGTGACGAGGAACCCGGTGTGACCGACCATGCGGTGGTCGGGGCGCACCGCGAGGCCCTCGACATGCCAGCCGCGCACGATGGTCTCGTCGGCGTCCGGATGCGTGAAGCATCCGATCGCCCGGATCGCCTCGGCGGTGCGGCTGAGCTGCGTGACGGTCGCGACGTAGGCGATGAGCACCCCGCCCGGCTTGAGCGCGGCGGCGACGGCGGGCAGCGTCTCCCACGGGGCGAGCATGTCGAGCACGACCCGGTCGACGGATGCCTCGCCGAACCGCTCGGGCAGCGCGTCGGTCAGGTCGCCGACGGTCACGGACCAGTTGTCGGGCCGGTAGCCGAAGAACGCGGAGACGTTGCCCGCGGCGATGTCGGCGAACTCCTCGCGGCGCTCGAAGCTCGCCAGTCGCCCGGCCGGGCCGATGGCGCGCAGCAGCCACAGGCTGAGCGCCCCGGAGCCGACGCCCGCCTCGATCACGGTGGCGCCCGGGAAGATGTCGGCGCGGGCGAGGATCTGCGCCGCGTCCTTCGGGTAGACGATGGCCGCGCCGCGCGGCATCGACATGACGAAGTCCTTGAGCAGGGGGCGCAGGGCGAGGTGCTGCTCTCCGCTGGAGTTGGCGACGACGACCCCGTCGGGCTGCCCGATCAGGTCGTCGTGGGAGATGAAGCCGCGCGCGGTGTGGAACCGCTCGCCGGGCACGAGGGTGATCGTGTTCAGCCGGCCCTTGGGGCCGGTGAGCTGCACCCGGTCGCCGGCGCGGAACGGGCCGGAGAACGCCGGGGTGTTGACGGCCTCGCTCGCCTCGCTCACGCGGCACCCGCCTTCGCCTCGGCGAGCTCGCGCACGTCGGCGACGCTGCGGCCCTCGAGCGTCGGCCACAGCGTGTGCTCCCCCGTCTCGGGGAGCGGCACGAGGTGCGGCACGCCGACCGCGATGGTGCCGGCCGCGACGGCGGCGGCGAGGCCGCCGAGCGAGTCCTCGAACGCGACCGAGCGGGTCGGGTCGACGCCCAGCCGGCGGGCGGCCTCGAGGTACGCCTCGGGGTGCGGCTTGGGGTGCTCCACCATGTCGCCGGCCACGATCGCGTCGAACGGGTCGAAGGGGATGTAGCTGGCGATCTGCTCGGCCATGCGCCGGTACGACATGGTGACCAGCGCGGTCTTGATGCCCGCCTCGCGCACGCTGCGCAGCAGCTCCTGCGCGCCGGGGCGCCACGGCACGCCGGCCTCGGCGAGCTGCTCGGTGACCTTGTCGGTGAGCCGGTCGATGACGGTCGGGATGTCGAGGTCGACGCCGCGCGCCTGCAGCACGGCCGCCGACACCTCGAGGCCGTTGCCGACCAGGCTCAGCCCGTCGTCGTGCGTCCAGGTGCCGCCGTAGGCGTGCACGAGCTCGCTCTCGGCCCGCATCCAGTACGGCTCGGTGTCGACGAGGGTGCCGTCCATGTCGAAGAGGACGGCCTGGGGCAGGCTGGTCACGGGGTACGAGTCTATCGGCGGCAGCCCCGCCGGCCCGGCGTGCGCGACCGGCCCGGCGCCCCGGCGCGGGAGTGCCGTCGGGCCTATCCTGGTGGGACGCGATGGACCCGATGCGGTGACGAGGTGGCGTTTGACTTCTGACAGGGGTGTTCTGGGCGGCCGGATCCTGGTCGTGGCCTTCGAGGGCTGGAACGACGCGGGCGAGGCGGCGACCGGTGCGGTGCGGGCTCTGAAAGACGTGCTCGACATGGTTCCCCTGGCCGAGATCGATCCCGAGCTGTACTACGACTTCCAATTCACCCGGCCGGTCACCAAGTTCGACGAGGACGGCCGGCGGGTGCTGGAGTGGCCGGGCGCCGTGCTCTACGGCCCGGCACGGCCGGACGAGCAGCCGCGCCCCCTCGCCGAGGACGCCCAGCTGCGGGTGTCGGGCGCGAACTCCGGCAACATCTACCTGCTGCTCGGCACCGAGCCCTCGCGGGCGTGGAAGGCGTTCTCCGCCGAACTGCTCGACGCCGCGCTCGCCGCGGACATCGAGACCATCGTGTTCCTCGGCGCGATGCTCGCCGACGTGCCGCACACCCGGCCCATCTCGGTGTACGTCTCGAGCGACAACCCGGCGCTGCGCCGCGAGCTCGACGTCGAGCGGTCGAGCTACGAGGGCCCCACCGGCATCCTCGGCGTGCTCGGCCAGGCCGCCGAGGAGGTCGGCATCCCGACCCTGTCGATCTGGGCGTCGGTGCCGCACTACGTGCACAACGCCCCTTCGCCCAAGGCCGTGCTGGCGATCATCGACAAGCTCGAGGAGCTGATCGACGTGACGATCCCGCGCGGCGACCTCGTCGAGGAGGCCGCCGAGTGGGAGCGCGGCATCGACGCGCTGGCCGGCGAGGACGAGGACATGGCCGCCTACATCGAGCAGCTCGAGCAGGCGCGCGACACGGTGGACTCGCCCGAGGCGAGCGGGGAGGCGATCGCGCAGGAGTTCGAGCGATACCTGCGCCGCCGCACGGACCGCGGCGACGGCGGGACCGCCGGCGGCGGCCCCGGCCCGAACGAGCCCTGGCGCCCGAACAACTGAGGGGTGGCGCCTACAGCTGCACGCCGAGCAGCAGGTGCACGGCGGCGCGCAGCTCGGGCGAGAGACCGCCCCGGGCGACCGCGGCGTCCACCGCGGCAAGGGCCCGAGGCGTGTCGAGGTCGTGGTGCAGGGCCTCGCGCAACTCGAACAGTTCGCCCTCCTCGCCGCCCGTGACGGGGGCCGTCCGCCACGCGGCGAGCCGGGCCTCGGCTTCGGCGAGGCCGGCGTCGGTCCACTCCCAGTCGTCCCGGTAGCGGTGCGCGAGCACCGCGAGCCGGATCGCCCGCGGGTCGACGCCGCGGCCGACCAGCTCGGAGACCTTCACCAGGTTGCCCAGCGACTTGGACATCTTCTCGCCCCGGTAGGCGACCATGCCGGCGTGCGCGTTCACCCGCGCGAACGGACGGCCGGTGAGCGCGGCGGCGTGCCCCGAGCTGAACTCGTGGTGCGGGAACAGCAGGTCGGAGCCGCCGGCCTGCACCGTGATCTCCTCGCCCAGCTCGTCGAGCGCGATGACCGCGCACTCGATGTGCCACCCGGGCCGGCCCTCCCCCACGGGCGACGGCCACGACGGCTCCCCGGGCCTCGCGGCGCGCCACAGCAGCGGGTCGAGCCGGTCGCGCTTGCCCTCGCGGTCGGGGTCTCCGCCGCGTTCGGCGAACAGGGGAAGCATCCGCTCGCGATCGAGCCCGCTCTCGGCACCCAGAGCCCACGGCGACACGTCGGCCGCCGCGGTCGCGTCGAAGTACACGTCGACGCCGTCATCGGATGCCTCGGGCGCCGGCACCGCGTACGCGAGTCCCCGCGCGACCAGTTCGGCCACCGCCCCGCCGATCGGCCCCACGATGTCGGTGACCGCCACGAACGCGTCGGGCGGGATCACCGAGAGCGCGGCCATGTCGGCCCGGTAGCCGTCGACCTCGGTGCGGGCGAGCTCGCGCCAGTCGACGCCGTCGCGTGCGGCCCGCTCGAGCAGCGGGTCGTCGACGTCGGTGACGTTCTGCGCGTAGCGCACCTCGAAGCCCGCATCGCGCCACACCCGCTGCAGCGTGTCGAAGGCGATGTAGGTGGCGGCGTGGCCGAGGTGCGTGGCGTCGTACGGCGTGATGCCGCACACGTACAGCGTCGCGACATCGCCGCCGGGCGCCGCGGGCACGAGGCCGCCGGTCGCGCTGTCCCACAGCAGCGGGGGCTCGGAACGGCCCGGCACCTCGGGCAGTGCCGGGCGATCCCACGCGCGCATCAGTAGGTCTTCAGCAGATCGGCGAGCACCGCCCGGCCGAACGCGAGCGCGTCGACCGGCACGCGCTCGTCGATGCCGTGGAACATGCCGGGGAAGTCGAGCTCGGCCGGAAGCCTGAGCGGCGCGAAGCCGTACCCGGTGATGCCGAGCAGCGAGAGCGCCTTGTTGTCGGTTCCGCCGGGCATGAGGTAGGGCAGCACCGGCACGCCCGGGTCGTGCGCGCCGAGCGAGGCGGTCATCGCGTCGACGAGCGGACCCGTGAACGGATGCTCCAGCCCGATGTCCCGGTGCGTGATCTGCAGCTCGACCTCGTCGCCGACGACCTCGTGCAGCGCGGCGAGGATGTCGTCCTCCTGCCCGGGCAGCGGCCGGATGTCGATGCGCGCCTCGGCGCGCTCGGGAATGACGTTGGCCTTGTACCCGGCCGACAGCACCGTCGGATTGGTGGTGGTGCGCAGGGTGGCGAGGATGAAGCCCGCGGCCGAGCCGGTGCGCAGCACGATCTCGTCGGGGCCGACCTGCTCGGGGTCGGTGCCGAGCATGCGGCCGAGCTCGCCGATCAGCTCCTGCGTGGTGTCGGTGAGCTGCACGGGCCACTCCAACTGGCCGATCGCGGCCACCGCCTTGGCCAGCTTGGTCACGGCGTTGTCGCGCACGAGCCGCGAGCCGTGCGCGGCGGGCGCGGTGGCCACGAGCCGCGCCCAGATGAGCGCCTTCTCCCCCGTCTGCAGCAGGTAGGCGCGGCGCCCCTCGACGTCGATCGAGTAGCCGCCGACCTCGCTGATCGCCTCGGTCGCGCCGGCGAACAGCTCGGGGTGCTCGCGCACCAGGAAGTGGGAGCCGTAGATGCCGCCGTTCTCCTCGTCGGCGAAGAACGCGATGACGAGGTCGCGCTCGGGCTGGCCGCCGCCGGCCAGCACGTCGCCGAGGGCGGTCAGGATCATCGCGTCCATGTTCTTCATGTCGACGGCGCCGCGGCCCCAGAGCAGGCCGTCGCGGATCTCGCCGCCGAACGGGTCGACGCTCCACTGCGCCGGGTCCGCGGGCACCACGTCGAGGTGGCCGTGCACGACGAGCGCGGGCTTGGAGGAGTCGCGGCCGGGCACGCGCGCGACGACGCTCGTGCGGCCCGGCTCGGCGTCGAAGGACTGCGGCGCGAGCCCCAGCGCCTCGAGCTTCGCCGCGACGTACTGCGCCGCCTCGGTCTCGCCGTTCGACTTCCCGTCGCCGAAGTTGGAGGTGTCGAAGCGGATCAGCTCGCTCGCGATGGTCGCGGTCTCGTCGGGTTCCGGGCGTGCGGCGGCGTCGGTCATACGCCTACGCTACCGGGCGCCCGCGGCACCCGTGGCGGCACCCGGCGGGTGCCCGCCCCGGGGCCGCCGGCCTGCGCGGGAGGCGCCGGGATCCGTGCTAAAGTCTCTCTTCGGCGGTTGCAGCGCAAGCTGCTCTCACCGCAGCGCGCGGGTGGCGGAATAGGCAGACGCGCTAGCTTGAGGTGCTAGTGCCCGTATTAGGGCGTGGGGGTTCAAGTCCCCCCTCGCGCACACCGGAGAACCCCTGGGAGACCAGGGGTTCTTTTCTTTGCGCGTTACGGATGCCGCGGCCGCGGGCACCTCGCTGCCAGGAGGTGATCGGCATGACCGACGCGACGAACCGCGAACCCTTCCAGACCGGCCCCGTGATGGACGGCGCCCTGGATGCGACGCTCGAGGAGCAGCTGCGCGGCATCCTCAGCCAGGTGCAGTCGGAGGCCGCATCGAACGACGGCGTGGACGTGGAGGTGCTGCTGCGCCAGCGGCTCGACGAGACCGGCCTCGAGGTCGACGACGTCACGTTCGACCAGCTGGTCGTCGAGGCGCGGCGGGCCGAGCCCGAGGGCGACCTCGAGCCCGGGGCGACGCTGGAGGAGCCGGACTAGGGCCGGGTGACGGACACGGGGCGGGTGGCGGATGCGCGAAGCATCCGTCACCCGCACGTCTCTCGCCCGGCGTCTACTGCCCCGACGTCTACTGCGCTGTGATGACGCCGGTCGCGAGCAGGATCGCCACCACGACCGCGACCAGGATGCGGTACCAGATGAACACGCTGATGGGGTGCCGCGCGACCAGCCGCAGCAGCCACGCGATCGACACGTAGGCGACGATGAGGCTGACCAGCGTGCCGATCGCGGTCGCCCCCCAGCCGACCGAGGCGCTGATGTCGGAGGCGGAACTGGCCGCCTCGAAGCCGCCGGCGGCGACGAGCGCCGGGATGGAGAGGAAGAAGGAGATGCGGGTGGCCGCCACGCGGTCGAGCCCGCGGAACAGGCCCGCGCTGATCGTCGCGCCGGAGCGGGAGACGCCGGGGACGAGGCTGAAGCACTGCACGACGCCGATGAAGATCGCGTCGGTCAGGTTCATCCGCTCCTCGTTGCGCTGTTTCAGGGCGACGCGCTCGGCGAACCACATCACGGCGCTCCACACCACGAGGGCGACGGCGACCACCCAGAGGTTGCGCAGCGGACCCGAGATGAGGTGCCGGGCGAGCAGGCCGATGATGCCGATCGGGATCGAGCCGATGATGACGAACCAGGCCAGGCGGTAGTCCTGATCGCGGGCCGCGCGGTTCGCCAGGCCGCGGAACCAGGCCGTGATGAGGCGCACGATGTCGCGCCAGAAGTAGACGATCACCGCGATGATCGCGCCCACCTGGATGATCGCGGTGAACGCGGTCACCCCGTTGTCGTCCACGGACAGCCCGAGGAGCTTCTCGACGATGGTGAGGTGCCCGGTGCTGGAGACGGGCAGGAACTCGGTGATGCCCTCGACGATGCCGAGGAGGACGGCCTGCAGGAAGTTCACCTGCCGAGGCTATCGGAGCGCGTCCTCAGACTTCTCCAAGGGCGTCGCGGTTGGTGCGGAAGACGCGGCTCGTGCCGAGCAGCCCGTGCCGCTCGAGCTCGACGCGCAGCACGGCGCGCGCCCGGCTGTAGTCGACGGCGACGCCGCGTTCGGCGGCCCACGCCCGCGCGTCGCGCAGCACCGCCGCCCCCGTCGCGTCGATGCCGGTGACCGCCTCGCAGTCGAGCACGAGCCGGGTCACGCCCTGCCCCTCGGCGGCGACTGCGGCACGGATGCCCCGCGCCAGCGCCCCCGCCCCCGCGGAGTCGATCCGCGCGGCGTAGCGCACGATGACGACCCCGGGGGCGCTCGTGCGCGGCGGCGGCGCCCCCTTCCGCAGCGACGCGATGGGGCGCCCGTCGGCGTCGACGACGTCGATCGGCGGCTCGGAGGCCCGCCCCAGCAGGCGCAGCAGCGACAGCGCGGCGGCGACCCCCAGGCCGGGCAGCGGGCCGAGCGCCAGCACCGCGGCGAAGCATGCCGCGGCGAACAGGAATTCGCCGGGAGCGCCGCGCCACAGCGCCCGCGCCTCCCCTGCGCGCAGCAGCGGCCAGGTCGCCACGACGGCGATCGCGCCGAGCGCCGGCGTCGGCAGGGCGGCGAGCGCGTCGGGGGCGAGCAGTGCGGTCAGCAGCACGAGCAGGGCGGCGACCAGGGTCGGCAGCTGTCCGCTCGCCCCCAGCTCGTCGAGGCGCCGCCGGTGCACCTGCGACGGCCCGATCGCGAACCCTCCGCCGAGCCCGGAGGCCGCGTTCGCGACGCCGAGCACGAGGCCGTGCCGGCCCGACGGCACGGCGCGGGCGGGATCGGCGTCGAGCTGCAGGGCGAGCGCCGTCAGGGCGAGCACGACCGCGCCGGGCACCACCTCGGCCCACTGGCCGGCGGCCTGGGCGGGCCACGCGAGGCCGACCCCGTGGGGCGCTCCCCCGACGACGGAGACACCGTGGCCTGCGAGGCCGAACACCTCGTAGGCGGCGATCGTCGCGGCCATGACGGCGAGCTCCCACGGGAAGAGGCGCAGGATGCGCCGCCCCACGAGCAGCACCACGAGGGCGATCGCGGCGAGGAGCAGCCCCCAGGCGTCGGCGCGCGGCAGGCCGGTGAGGAGCGCGGCGACGTGCTGCAGGAAGGACTGGGTCGAGGTATCCGTCACCGTGTCGGCGAGGCGGATGCCGAACATCGCCGCGATCTCGCGCACCACGAGGTCGAGCGCGACGGCTGCGCCCACGCCGAGCAGGGCGGGGCGCGGAAGCAGGTTCGCGACGGCGTTCGCGCGCAGCAGGGCGAGCAGGGCGAGCACGCCGGCGGCGACGATCGCCTGGGCGGCGGCCAGGCGCAGGTACTCCCCCGTGCCGGGGCGGGCGAGCGGGGTGAGGGTCGCGGCGACGAGCACGACGAGCAGGGCGTCGGGTGCGGCGGTGAGCCGGCCGGCGCCTGCGAACAGGGCGAAGAGGATGCCCGGGACGATGAGGGCGTACAGACCCGCGGCGGCCGGGAGCCCGGCGAACTGCGCGAAGGCCATGGCGACCGGCGCGGCGGTCGCGGCGAGCGGGATGCCCCGCAGTGCGTCGCCGCGCCAGCTGCGCCGCGTCGTTCCCGCCAGCAGTGCCATGGCCTCATTCTGGCCGCGCGCCAGGCGGTCGTGGCGGCGCCCGTGGCCGCGCCCGTGTCAGCGGCTCGTGCCAGGCTGGTGTGCGCCTCCTGGACGTTCGGTTGATGTTCGATGAAGGCGGATTCCCCGCCTTGATTTCATCGAATGGAAGTTCGAACATAGAACCATGTCCGCATCCCTCGCTTCCGGCTCCGGCGGCGCCCTCGAGAAGGCCGCCGCCGATCTCGAGCGCATCCGCGAGCTGAAGTCGCGCATCGCGGGCATGGAGCGCACCCGGCTCGAGACCCGGTCGATCGCGACCCTGCCCGCCTTCTCCTCCCTGCTGCCGGGCGGCGCGCTGCAGGCGGGCTGCGCCTACTCGGTCGGCGGGTCGATGACCCTGCTGATGGGGCTGCTCTCAGGCGCCAGCCAGGCCGGCGCCTGGTGCGGCGTCGTCGGCGTGCCCGAATTCGGCGCCGAGGCCGCGACCCGCTTCGGCATCGACCTCTCCCGGCTCGTGCTGGTGCCGCGGCCCGGCCGCTCCTGGCTCGCCGTGACCGCGGCGCTCGCCGACGCGCTGACCGTCGTCGTCACCCGGCCCTTCGAGCGGGTCGGCGACGCCGACGCGGCGAAGCTCGCGGCGCGGCTGCGGCAGCGCGGGGCCGTCCTGATCTCCTTCGAGCCCGAGCTGTTGCTCGCGGCCCCGCCCACCGCCTGGCCCGGCGCCCAGGCGCGGCTCACCGTCACCGAGAGCCGCTGGAGCGGCATCGGCCGCGGCCACGGCTACCCGCGCGAGCGGCTGGTCACCGTGCGCGCCGACGTCGCAAGCGGCCGGCCCCGGATCGTGCAGCTGCGGCTGCCCGGCGACTACCTGGGCGGCACCGCCCCGCAGGCGGCGCCCCTGCTGCGGCTGGAGCGGGTCTCGTGAGCGCGCTCACCCGCTCCATCGTGCTGTGGTGCCCCGACTGGCCGGTGCGGGCGGCGCTGCGGAAGTACCCGTCGATCGCGGCCGCCGACCCGATCGCACTCATCGAGAAGGGGCTCGTCTTCGCCTGCTCGGCGGCGGCCCGGGCGGCGGGCGTGCGCCGGGGCCTGCGGGTGCGCGAGGCGCAGGCGCGCTGCCCCGAGCTCGTCGTGCTGCCGCACGATCCGGCCGCCGACGCCCGCTTCTTCGAGCCGCTGCTGGCGGCGATCGAGCAGACGGTGCCGGGGGTGCAGCCGATCCGCCCCGGCATGTGCGCGCTGCGCGCCCGCGGCCCCGCCCGGTACTACGGCGGCGAGCGCGAGGCGGCCCGGACGCTGCTCGGGGTGCTCGCCGAGCACGGGGTCGACGACGCGCGGGCCGGGGTCGCCGACGGGCCGTTCGCCGCCGAGCAGGCGGCCAGGCATCCGTCGCCCGAACCCGTCGTGATCGTCGCCGAGGGCGAGTCGCCCGCGTTCCTCGCGGAGCTGCCCGTCGACGTGATGGGCGACGCCGCCTTCACGGCACTGTGCCGCAGGCTCGGGCTCGCCACCCTCGGGGCGCTCGCCGGCTTCGGCGAGGCCGAACTCGTCGAGCGCTTCGGCGAGACCGGGCTGCGCGTCTTCGCGCTCGTGACCGGGCGCGACGCCGCGACCGTCGTGCCCCGGGCGCCGCAGCGGGCGCTCGAGCGCTCCGTCGCGTTCGACGACGGGCTCGACCGGGTCGACCAGATCGCCTTCGCCGTGCGCCAGACGGCCGACGACGTCATCGCGGCGCTCGCGGCGGCGAAGCTGGTCGCGACCGCGGTCACGGTGACGATCGAGACGGATGCTTCGACGGGGCTCAGCACAGGTGACGGAGGTGAACGCCCCCGAACCTGGCTGCACCCGCGCTGGTTCACCGCCGTCGACCTCGTCGACCGGGTGCGCTGGCAGCTGCAGGGCGTGGGGCCGGGCACGGGCGCGCTCACGGCGCCGGTGACGCGCGTGACGATCGCGCCCGAGAGCGTCGACGCGGCGCACCACCACGAGCAGGGCCTGTGGGGCGGCGCCCCCGACGAGCGGGTGCACCACGCGCTCTCCCGCGTGCAGAGCATGCTCGGGCACGACGCCGTGGTGACCGCGGCGCTCGGCGGCGGGCGGATGCTCGAGGACCGCCAGGTGCTCGTGCCGTGGGGCGACCGCGAGCCGGAGGGCACCGCCGCCCGCGCCGCCCAGCCCTGGCCGGGCGCGCTGCCCGATCCGCTTCCGGCGACCGTGTTCCTGCCGCACGTGGCCGTCGCGCTGCTCGCCGACGACGGCGAGCCGGTCGCGGTCTCCGAGCGCGGCTTCGTCGAGGGCGAGCCGGCCCTGTTCGCCGCGGCCCCCGGCGCCCGCCCGATCGGCTCGGCCGCCGAGGCCAGGCGGCTCGCCCGGCCGATCACGGCCTGGGCCGGCCCGTGGACCGTCGACGAGCGCTGGTGGGACGCCGCCGGCGCCAGCCGGGTGCACCGCTTCAGCGTCGTCGACGCCGACGGCACGGCCTGGCTGCTGATCCACGACGGCGAGGGCTGGGCCGCGGAGGCCCGGTATGACTGAAGGGCGGGCGTAGATGGGCTTCAACAACCCGCCGATCCCCTGGTCGGAGTTCGAGCGGCGGCTCTCGGGCCGGCGCCGCCCGGGCGGCCCCGACCGGGACGCCGACGGCGGCGACTCGCCCGCCTGGAGCCGGCACCGGCAGCCGGTGCGGCCGCGCGACCTCGCGCTCGACACCGGCCCCTACGTGCCCTACGCCGAACTGCACGCGCACTCCGACTTCAGCTTCCTCGACGGGGCGAGCGAACCCGAGGCGCTGCTCGAGGAGGCGGCCCGGCTGCGCCTGTCGGCGCTCGCGATCACCGACCACGACGGGCTGTACGGCGTGGTGCGCATGGCCGAGGCCGCCGAGGCGTACGGCAGTGTCGCGACCGTGTTCGGCGCCGAGCTTTCGCTCGGGCTCACCGCCCCGCAGAACGGCGTGGCCGACCCCGAGGGGTCCCACCTGCTCGTGCTCGCCCGCGGTCAGGCCGGCTATCACCGGCTCGCCGCCGCGATCACCGACGCGCAACTGGCCCCCGGCGCCGAGAAGGGCCGCCCGGTCTACGACCTCGGCGCGCTCTCCGACGCGGCGGGCGGCGACTGGCTCGTGCTCACCGGCTGCCGCAAGGGCGCGGTGCGGCAGGCGCTCGCCGCGGAGGGCGGGGGCACGGATGCCGCGGGCCGCGAGCTCGACCGCCTGATCGAGCTCTTCGGCCGGCAGAACGTGCTGGTCGAGCTGTTCGACCACGGCGAGCCGCTCGCGAGCGCCTACAACGACGCCCTCTACGAGCTCGCCCAGCGGCGCCGGCTGCCGGTGGTGGCCACCGGCAACGTGCACTACGCGACCCCCGCCGACCGGCCGCTCGCCACCGCCGTCGCCGCGGTACGGGCCAGGCGCAGCCTCGACGAGCTCGACGGCTGGCTGCCGGCCGCAGGCGCCGCGCACCTGCGCAGCGGGGCGGAGATGGCGAGGCTCTTCGCCCGCTACCCCGGCGCCGTCGAGACGACCGTGGAGGTCGCATCCGATCTCGCCTTCGAACTGCGCAACGCGAAACCGCGCCTGCCCAGGCTCGAGGTGCCCGCCGGGCACACGCCGATGAGCTGGCTGCGCGTGCTCGTCGAGCGCGGCGTCGCCGAGCGCTACCCCGAGGAGCGCTACCCGGGCTTCCTCGACGAGGTGCACGCGCGCATGCGCAAGGAGCTCGCGGTGATCGAGGAGAAGGACTTCCCCGGCTACTTCCTCATCGTGCACGACATCGTGCAGGAAGCCCGGCGGCGGGGCATCCTGTGCCAGGGGCGCGGTTCGGCGGCGAACTCGGCGGTGTGCTACGTGCTCGGCATCACGGCGGTCGACGCGATCTTCTTCAACCTGCCCTTCGAGCGCTTCCTCTCTTCCCTGCGCGAGGAGGAGCCCGACATCGACGTCGACTTCGACTCGAAGCGGCGCGAGGAGATCATCCAGTACGTCTTCGAGAAGTACGGCCGGCGCAACGCCGCGCAGGTCGCCAACGTGATCAGCTACCGGCCGAAGGCCGCGGTGCGCGACATGGCCAAGGCGCTCGGGCACTCCCCCGGCCAGCAGGACGCCTGGACGAAGCAGGTCGAGGGCTGGGGCGCGCACGTCTCGAGCGACGAGGGGCACGACATCCCGGCATCCGTCGTCGAGCTGGCGCAGAAGCTGATGAACGCGCCCCGCCACCTCGGCATCCATTCCGGCGGCATGGTGCTCACCGAGCGCCCGATCGGCGAAGTATGCCCGATCGAGCATGCGCGCATGGACGGCCGCACCGTGCTGCAGTGGGACAAGAACGACATCGAGTGGATGGGCCTGGTCAAGTTCGACCTGCTCGGCCTCGGCATGCTCGAGGCGATCCAGTACATGCTCGACCTGGTGCGCGAGCGGGTCGGCGAGGAGTGGACGCTCGCCTCGCTGCCCAAGGAGGAGCCCGCCGTCTACGACATGCTCTGCCGGGCCGACGCGATCGGCGTGTTCCAGGTCGAGTCGCGCGCGCAGCTCGGCACGCTGCCGAGGCTGAAGCCCCGCCGCTTCTACGACCTGGTGATCGAGGTGGCGCTGATCCGGCCCGGGCCGATCCAGGGCGGGGCGGTGCACCCGTACCTGCGCCGCCGCACCGGCGCCGAGCCGGTCTCCTACCTGCACCCGAAGCTCGAGCCGGTGCTGCGCCGCACCCTCGGCATCCCGCTGTTCCAGGAGCAGATCATGCAGATGGCGATGGCCGTCGGCGGATGCACCGCCGCGGACGCCGACCAGCTGCGCCGCGCCATGGGCTCCAAGCGCGGGGTCGAGAAGATCGACTCGCTGCGCGAGAAGCTGTTCGCCGGCATGGCCGCCAACGGCATCACCGGCGACGACGCCGTGGGCATCTACGAGAAGATCGAGGCGTTCGCGGGCTTCGGCTTCGCCGAGAGCCACTCGCTGAGCTTCGCGCTGCTCGTCTACGCCAGCTCCTGGCTCAAGCTGCACTACCCCGCCGCGTTCCTGGCCGGGCTGCTGCGGGCGCAGCCGATGGGGTTCTACTCGGCGCAGACGCTCACCGGCGACGCCGTGCGGCACGGGGTCGAGGTGCTGAACGTCGACCTGGTGCGCTCGGGCGTGCACGCCGACCTCGAGGCGACGGATGCCGCGGGCGTCGGCCAGACGGGAAGGGAGTCGTGCCTGCACTGGCAGGCCACCGGCTCGGGCGACCCCGACGTGCTCGACGAGGCGCCGCCGTTCGACCCGGAGGCGCCCGACGAGTCGGCCGCGCACCGGCGCGACGGGCGCTTCGCGGTGCGCCTCGGGCTCGCCGAGGTGAACGGCATCGGCGAGGCGGTGGCCGAGCGGATCGTCGCCGAGCGGTCGGCCGCCCCCTTCACCGACCTGCACGACCTCGCCCGCCGGGTGGGTCTGTCGGCCGGGCAGCTCGAGGCGCTCGCGGCCGCCGGGGCCTTCGAATCACTGGGGCTCACCCGCCGCGAGGCGCTCTGGCAGGCGGGCTCCGCCGCGCGGGAGCGGCGCGACTACCTGCCCGGCACCGCCGTCGTGGTGCAGCCGCCGCTGCTGCCGATGCTCACCCCGGCCGAGCAGGTGGTGTACGACCTGTGGGCGACGGGCGTCGCGCCCGGCGATCACCCGATCCGGCACGTGCGCGAGCGGCTGCAGGCGGCCGGGGTGCTCAGCGCCGTCGACCTGGACACGCACGAGACCGGGCGGCGGGTGCTCATCGGCGGGGTGGTCACGCACCGGCAGCGCCCCGCCACCGCGGCGGGCGTCACCTTCCTGAACCTCGAGGACGAGACCGGGCTCGTCAACGTGATCGTCTCGGTCGGGGTGTGGCAGAAGTACCGGCGGGTGGCGCGCGAGGCGCCGGCGATGATCATCCGGGGCATCCTCGAGCGCAGCCCCGAGGGCGTGGTCAGCGTCGTCGCGGACCGCCTCGACCGGCTGCCGCTCGCGGCCAAGACGAAGTCGCGCGACTTCGGCTGAGGCACCTGTGCTGAGCTTCGTCGAAGCATCCGTCAGTCCATCCGTCAGTGCAGGTGGTCGAGCCGACTCGAGTGCGACGCGATTCGTCGAAAAGTGCTGCTCCTGCACGGCGCCCTGACCGATATCGACGAATCGATCTCCCTGCTCACAACGATTCGTCGAAAAGTGCTGCCTGGGCGGGCCGCACGAGCCAGAAGTGACGAATGGGAGCAGCCAGGGCACGGGCGAAAGCCGCGCAACGCCTGCTCAGTCCACCTCGGCGGGACCGTGGCGGCGCACGTCGAACGGCAGCAGCACCCACAGGGCCGCCACCACCAGCGCGGCGACCACGCCGGCGACGAATCCGGCCCAGAATCCGACGACGAAGTCGAACACGAACAGCACCACGCCGACGACGAGCAGGGCGACGGCGATCAGGTTGGCGCGCAGGATGCGGTTGCCGATCAGCACCACCTGACGCTTCGCCTTCCGCTGGAACAGCCACCTGTGCAGCGAGACCGGCGCGAGCGCCAGCGCCGTCGCCACGCACGCCAGCCCCACCAGCACCAGGTAGACGACGAGCTCGTAGCGGTCGACCTCGCGGAACCGCTGCTGGAACGCCAGCGCCAGCAGGAAGCCGGTGAGGATCTGCGTGCCGGTCTGCGTCACCCGCAGCTCCTGCAGGATCTCCTCCCAGTTGCGGTCGTAGCGCTGGGCCGAGGACTCGCCGGGGCGCACCTGTTCGTCGGGCAGGTTCTCGCTCATAGCGGGAGGGTACCCGGGGTCTCCATTCGCCCTGCGGGCGAGTCGACCCGCGGAGACCCTGCGGGCGAGTCGACCGGCGGAGGCCCTGCGGGCGAGTCGACCGGCGGAGACCCTGCGGGCGAGTCGACCGGCGGAGACCCTGCGGGCGAGTCGACCGGCGAGGGCGTGCGGCCGTGCGCTACGCGTGCCCGAGCTTCTTGCGCAGCCACTGGATGCGCGCCTCCAGCTGCGTCATCGACGCCTTGGCGACCGGCGGCCCGCCGCATACGCGCCGCAGCTCGGCGTGCACGAGCCCGTGCGGCTGGTCGTGCACCCGGGCGTACAGCCCGACCAGCGAGTTGAGCAGCGAGCGCTGCTCCTTCAGCGTGCGGTACAGCGGCAGCGGGGCGGCCTGCGAGGGAGGCTCGTCGGGCGGGGGCGCCGGGCGCGAGGCGGCGCGCTTGGCCTGCCTCGCCTGCCGGGTCATCAGCAGCTCGTGCACCTGCTCGGGCTCGAGCAGCCCGGGGATGCCGATGAAGTCGAGCTCCTCCTCGGTCTGCGGCTCGGCGTACCCGCCGTAGTCGGTGCCGTCGAAGAGCACCCGGTCGAACGCCGCCTGCGATCCGAGCGCCTGGTAGGAGAACTCGCCCTCGAGCCCGTCGGAGGCCTTCTCCTCCCGCTCGGCCGCCTGCATCATCGCGTCCTCGGGGTTGTAGAGGTCGCCGGCCTCGGCCGAGACGTCGCGGTCGAGGGCGTGGTCGCGCTCCAGCTCCAGCGCCTGCGCGAGCGCGATCAGCGGCTCGACGTCGGGCAGGAAGATCGAGGCGGTCTCGCCGCGGCGCCTAGCCCGCACGAAGCGGCCGATCGCCTGCGCGAAGAACAGCGGGGTCGACGAGTTGGTCGCGTAGACGCCGACGGCGAGGCGCGGCACGTCGACGCCCTCCGAGACCATGCGCACGGCGACCATCCATTTGTCATCGGATGCCGCGAACCGGGCGATCCGGTCCGAGGCCTCCTTCTCGTCGGAGAGCACCACCGTGGCGCGCTCCCCCGTCAGCGCCTCGAGCAGCGCGGCGTAGGCGCGCGCCTGCTCCTTGTCGGTCGCGATGACGAGGCCGCCCGCGTCGGGGATCTGCTGCCGCACCTCGTCGAGCCGCCGGGTGGCGGCGCGGAACACCGCGGGGATCCAGTCCCCCTCCGGGTCGAGAGCGGTGCGCCACGCCTGCGCGGTGACGTCTTTGGTGTTGCCCTCCCCGAGCCGGGCCTCCATCTCGTCGCCGGCCCGGGTGCGCCAGCGCATGTGCCCGGCGTAGACCATGAACAGCACGGGCCGCACCACCCCGTCGGCCAGCGCCCGGCCGTAGCCGTAGCTGTAGTCGGTGCGCGAGACGCGGATGCCCTTCTCGTCGGGCAGGTAGGTCACGAACGGGATGGGCGCGGTGTCGCTGCGGAACGGCGTGCCGGTCAGGGCGAGCCGGCGGGTGGCCCGCTCGTACGCCTCCCGCACCGCGTCGCCCCACGAGAGCGCGTCGCCGCCGTGGTGCACCTCGTCGAGGATGACGAGGGTCTTGTACTCCTCGGTGAGCTCCTTGTGCAGCGACGCCTTGGCGGCCACCTGGGCGTAGGTGACGGCGATGCCGCGGTAGTGCCGCCCGTAGCGGCGCTGCGAGTTCTTGAACTCCGGGTCCAGGCGCAGGCCGACCCGCTCGGCGGCCTCGGCCCACTGCCGCTTCAGGTGCTCGGTCGGAGCGACGACGATCACCCGCTCGACGGTGCGGCGGCCGAGCAACTCGGTCGCCAGCCGCAGCGCGAAGGTCGTCTTGCCGGCGCCGGGGGTCGCCGCGGCGAGGAAGTCGCGCGGCTCGGTGCGGAAATACTCGTCCAGCGCCTCCTGTTGCCAGGCACGAAGCCTCGTCGCGGTCCCCCACGGCGCGCGGGCCGGGAACGCCGGCGACAGGTGCTCGGCGGCGAAGGTTCCGGGCGTGTGATCTGGCATGTTCGCTGGGCTCTGGTCGTGCGGGTCGGCGGCGGACTGGAGAGACATGCGGATACGACTCTAACCGCCCGCACCGACGCGGCCGGGCGTGTCGGAGACCGCGCGGGGAGGAGCAGAATAGTTACCATGCCCGAACTAGTTCCGTACACCCGATACGTCGCGCTGGGAGACAGCTTCACCGAGGGGCTCGGCGACCCCTACCCGGACCCGGCGCGCGGGTTCCGCGGCTGGGCGGACCGGGTCGCCGAGGTGCTGGCGGCCCAGACATCCGATTTCGCGTACGCGAACCTGGCCGTGCGCGGAAAGCTCGTGCGCCAGGTGCTCGCCGACCAGGTCGAGCCGGCCGTCGAACTCGGCCCCGACCTGATCACGATCTCCGCCGGCGGCAACGACGTCATCCGCCCCGGCACCGATCCCGATGAGATCGCGGCGGTGTTCGAGCAGGCGATCTCGCGCCTCGCCCGCACCGGCGCGACGATCGTCGCGTTCACCGCCGTCGACGTGGGCTGGTCGGGCACCTTCAAGGCGATCCGCGGCAAGGTCGCGATCTACAACGAGAACGTGCGCGCCATCGCCGACAGGTACGGATGCCTCGTCGCCGACCAGTGGGGTCTGAAGGAGATCCACGACCAGCGGATGTGGTCGGTGGACCGCCTGCACATGTCGCCGCTGGGCCACCAGGCCGTGGCCCGCATGGTGCTGCGCACCCTGCGCGTGCCGAACGACCTGCCGGTGCTCGAGCCGGAGCCCGTTCCGGAGCGCTCGTGGCGCGAGGCCCGCGTGGAGGACCTGCACTGGGCGCGCGAGTACGCGCTGCCGTGGGTGGTGCGGCGCATCAAGCGGGTCTCCAGCGGCGACGGGCTGCCGCCCAAGCGTCCCTCGCTGGCGCCGCTCTCGCCGCTGTCCCCGCTCGAGGATCGCGACTAAGAGCGGGAGAAGACCTCTTCGGGGTGGGTGAGCTTCCACCACAGCCCCGGCCCGTCGACCGGGTCGGTCGTCTTGAGCGGCACCGTGACCGTCTTGCCGTCGTACCGGAAGGTGACCGTGCCCGCCCGCGCCTGCCCGGTGATGGTGGCGATCGGGTCGGTGTGCACCGTGACGGTCACCGGCGCGTCGGAGTAGACGGAGGCGATCGGCTGCTGCGCCGCGACCAGCTCGGTCGTCGCGCCCCACGCGGTGGTGTAGCTGCCGTAGACCGTCTTGCCCGAGTCGGTGAGGTCGAGGCTGTGGAAGCCGGCGGCGAAGCTCTTCAGCAGCTTCGGCACGCCCTGCCACAGGTCGTCGTAGTCGGGCTGCCCCAGCACGACCCCGACCATGGTGCGCGTCGCGCCGGCGATCTGCACCTTCTGCGCGAACAGCAGGCAGTGGCCGGCCTGCGTGGTGAACCCGGTCTTGATGCCGATCACGCCGTCGTGCCCGAGCAGCTTGTTGGTGTTGGTGACCTCGCCGGCGCCCGGCAGCTTCGCGTGCTGCGTCCGCACCACGGCGCTGAGCACCGGGTTGGCGACGATCAGCTTCGCGATCCCCACCAGGTCGGCCGGGGTGCTGACCGTGCCCGGGTCGAAGCCGGACGGGTCGGACATGTGCGTGTGGGTGAAGCCGTGCTCGGTGAACCACGCGTTGGCCTGCTTCACGAAGGCGCTCGTCGAGCCGCTCGACCAGCGGGCCAGCGACAGCGCGTAGTTGTTGGCGCTCGGCAGCAGCATCGCGGTCAGCGCCTGCTTGAGGGTGAGCTTCTCACCGGCCTCGACGTTCGCCCACGACCCGCCCTCGGACCACACCTTGTGCAGGATCGCGACGTCGGCGTCGGTGAAGGTGATGGTCGGACCCTCACCGCCGTCCTTCACGGGATGCTGGTCGAGCAGCACCAGCGCGGTGAGCGTCTTCGCCATGCTCGCGATCGGCACGCTCTTCTGGCTACCGTGCTCGCCGAGCAGCCCGTCGGTGCCGACGAGCCCGACGGCGGCGCTGCCGTGCTCGGGCCAGGCGGGGTCGACCGCCTCGGCGACGATCTGCTTGGTGACGCTGTCGGGCACGACCGCGGCGACCGCGGGCAGCGGATGCACCGCCACGACGCCCACGTAGGCGACCAGTGCCAGCACGATCACGGCGAAGCCCGAGGCGATCAGCCTGCGCAGCCAGTACCGCGGGCGCGGACGGGCCGTCGCGGGGGCCGGCGGCCCGGGCTCGAGGTCGGCGGCGAAGGTCACGACAGGGATGTTACGTGAGGACTATGGGCGAACGTTGCGCAATGCCCACAGGGCGACCGCGCTCGCTGAGGCGACGTTCAGCGAGTCGACGCCGTGCCGCATGGGGATCGTGACGACGGTATCGGCGGCGGCCAGGGCGCGGCGGGAGAGGCCGTCGCCCTCGGCGCCCATCACGATCGCCACCCGCTCGGGCGGGTCGGCGGCGAAGGCGTCGAGGGTAACGGCATCGTCCGAGAGGGCGAGGGCGGCGATGTGGAAGCCGGAGGCGTGCAGCAGCTCGGCGGCGCCCGCCTTCCAGTCCGGCAGCCTCGTCCACGGCACCTGCAGCACGGTGCCCATGGAGACGCGCACGCTGCGCCGGTAGAGCGGGTCGGCGCAGGTGGGGGTGACGAGCACCGCGTCGGCGCCGAGGCCGGCGACCGAGCGGAAGATGGCGCCGACGTTGGTGTGGTCGACGAGGCCGTCGAGCACGACCACGCGCGAGGCATCCGCCACGAGCTCGGGCACCGCGGGGAGGGCGGGGCGGTGCATGGCCGCCAGCGCCCCGCGGTGCAGGTGGTAGCCGGTCAGCTGCTCGAGCAGCGGCGCGTCGCCCACGAACACCGGCACGTCGGGGAACGGGGCGAGCAGCGGCTCCACGTCGGAAAGCCACTGCTCCTGCAGCAGCACCGAGCGCGGCCGGTGACCGGCCGCCAGCGCCCGGCCGATCACCTTCGTCGACTCGGCGATGTAGAGGCCGCCCGCAGGCTCCGTCACGCGGCGCAGGGCGACGTCGGTCAGGCGCGAGTAGTCGGCCAGCGCCGGGTCGTCCAGCGAGTCGATCGGGCGCACGTCCATGCCCCCATCCTGCCGGTTACGCTGGAGGGAAACGGTGCGGAGGTGAGCGGTGGAGGCCTGGGCGCAGACGGTCGGAACGTCCCTCGACGCCGCCGTCGACGCCCTCGCGGGCCGCACCGTCGCCGTGCTCACCGGGGCGGGCATCAGCACCGACTCGGGCATCCCCGACTACCGCGGCGAGGGCGCGCCGAAGCGCACGCCGATGACGATCGAGCAGTTCCTCTCCTCCCCCCGGGCGCGCAAACGGTACTGGGCCGGCTCCCACCTCGGGTATCCGCTCTTCGACGCCGCCCGGCCGAACGCCGGGCACCGCGCGCTCGCCGAACTCGAGGCCGCGGGCATCGTGAACGGCGTGATCACCCAGAACGTCGACGGGCTGCACGTGCGCGCCGGGTCGCGGCGGGTGGTGCCGCTGCACGGCAGCATGGACCGGGTCCTGTGCCTGAGCTGCGGGCAGGTGTTCGCCCGCCCCGACATCTCCGCGCGCATCGAGGCCGCGAACCCGTGGCTCGCCAAGCCCGACGCGGTCACGATCAACCCCGACGGCGACGCCGAGGTGAGCGACGTCGACGACTTCGTCGTGCCCGACTGCACCGTGTGCGGCGGCCCGCTGAAGCCCGACGTCGTGTTCTTCGGCGAGTTCGTGCCGGTCGACCGCTTCGACGAGGCGAAGGCGCTGATCGCGTCGGCCGACGCGCTGCTCGTGGCCGGCTCGTCCCTGGTCGTCAACACGGGCATCCGTCTCATCGAGCAGGCGCGCAGGCGCCGCCTGCCCATCGTGGTGATCAACCGCGGCGTCACGAAGGGCGACCAGCGGGCCACGGTGAAGATCGACGGCGGCACCACGGAGAACCTCACAGCGCTGGCTGCCAGACTGACTCGGTGACCTCGATCTCACTCGTCCGACACGGGCAGACCGACTGGAACCGGGACAAGCGCATCCAGGGCCGCAGCGACATCCCCCTCAACGACACGGGCCGCGCCCAGGCGCGCGAGACCGGGCGGGCGCTCAAGGGGCGCCGCTTCGACGGCGTCTACGCCTCGCCGCTGCGGCGCGCGTTCGAGACGGCGCAGATCATCGCCGGCGAGCTGGGGATGCCGGAGCCGGTGCCCGTGCGCGGTCTGGAGGAGCGCAGCTACGGCCTGGCCGAGGGCCTCACCGGACCCGAGATCGAGGCGTCGTGGGGCGCGGATCGCAGCCGGGTGCCCGAGTGGGAGGACGACGAGTCGCTGCTCTTGCGGGTGCATGCCGCCCTGTCGTCGCTGGCTGCGGCGCACCCCGGCGAGAGCATCCTCGTGGTCGCCCACGGCGGCGTGATCGGCGCCCTCGTGCGGCAGGCGACCGACGGCGCGCGGCCCGCCCGCGGCGAGGTGATCCACAACGGCTCCGTGCACGAGTTCGAGTACACGGATGCCGGGCTCGCCCTGCGGCGCTTCAACGTGCCGGCCTCCGAGCTCGCGCTCGTCGACGACGCGCCCGACGACGACGAAGCCGCGGGCGCGGCGTGAGCGGCGGCATCGGCTGGCGGTGGCAGCGGCTCGACGGGTTCGCGCCGCTCACCCTGTTCGCCTACCTGCGACTGCGCAGCGACGTGTTCGTCGTCGAGCAGGACTGCGTCTACCCCGACCCGGACGACTTCGACCCCGTCTCCTGGCACCTCACCGGCCACGACGCGGAAGGCCGGGTCGTCGCGGCGCTGCGGCTCGTGCCGCCCGGGGCGAAGCACGCCGAGCCGTCGCTCGGCCGCGTCGTCGTGGCGCCGCACGCCCGGGGCACCGGCGCCGGCCATCTGCTCGTCGCCGAAGGCCTGCGCAAGGCGGCCGAGCTGTACCCCGGGCTCGGGAACCGGATCTCGGCGCAGGCGCACCTGCAGCGCTTCTACGGCCGGCACGGCTTCCGCCCGCACGGCGAGGAGTACCTCGAAGACGGCATCCCGCACATCGAGATGGCGATCGACGCAGAGCGGATGCCCCGGCCCTAGCGTCTCCGGGCGGAGCGCGCCAGCCACCGCGCGTGCGCCGCCGTCAGCACCGTGAGCAGGTGCTGCGCCGAAGCGGCCCAGCTGAACCGCGCGGCCTGGGCGATCCCGGCGCGCGAGGCCGCGACCCAGGCATCCGGGTCTTCGAGCGAGCGGATGCCGCGTGCCACGTCCTCGGGCGAGGAGGGGTCCGCGAACACCGCCGCCTCTCCCCCGACCTCGCGGAAGATCGGGATGTCGCTCGCGACCACCGGCGTGCCCACCCGCATCGCCTCAAGCACGGGGATGCCGAAGCCCTCGTCCCACGAGGTCGTGACGAGGGCGTGCGCCCCGAGCAGGGCGTCCTCGTACTCGGCGTCGCTCGCCCCGTTCCGGAACACGAGCGCGGCGCCCGGCGCCAGCGCCCGCAGCCGCTCCCGCTCGGCATCCGTCACGGGGCTCATCAGGTGCAGCTCGTAGCCGGGCAGGAACGCCATCGCCCGCACCAGCGCGTCGACGTTCTTGTAGGGCAGGAACTGGCCCATGTGCACGAGCTGCCGCGGCGTGCCGCGCGGCGGGGCGCGGTGCAGCGCGAACTCGTGCACCTCGGGCGCCGGCTCCCCCGCCGAGTTGTGCACGACCGACACCGGCCGGCGGGCGAGCCGCTTGCGCAGGATCAGCTCCTTCGTGGTCTGGGAGACCGCGACGATCTGGTCGGCCCCGTTCAGCAGCATCCGCTGCGGCCACCAGGCCAGGTGGTAGAGCCGCCACGCGCCGCGCACGAACCAGGGCAGGTCCCGCGGCGGCGTGCGGTGCGTGTAGTAGATCAGGTCGTGCACGGTGAGCACGAGCGCGTATCGGCGCCCCCGCGACCCCATCGTCTGCATCGGGCTGAACACGATGTCGGGCTGCAGCCGGTTCACCCGGTAGGCGACCCACGGCTCCAGCGGCGAGGTCTGGCTCGGGATGAGCTCCCACGGCAGACCCGGCAGCACCGCGAGCTGCTCGCGCGAGCTGACCAGCATCGTCACGGGGTGCAGCTTCGCGAACTCGGCGAGCAGCGACACCGTGTACCGGGTGATGCCGTCGGGGCGCCCGGTGCGCACGTAGCGGCAGTCGAAGAAGACCCTCACGCCGCGCGCTCCGCCGCGAGGAACGACTCGATCAGCGCGGCGGCCTCCGCGGCCTTCTCGTAGTGGATGAGGTGCCCCACCCCGTCGATCACCTCGAGCCTGGCGTCCGGGAACAGCCCCGCGAGCCGCCGCTCGGCGGCCACCGGCGTGATCTGGTCCTGGGCGGCGGCGACCAGCAGCGTGCGGGTGCGGATGCGCGCCGCGTACTCGCTCACGTCGTGCGACACCGAGGCGCGGAACGCCTCGAGCAGGCTCGACCGGTCGGCGAACAGCGAGAAGTACGCGTCGTGCTGGGCGTGGATCCACCGCCGCAGCTCGGGGTCTCGCGTGGTCGCCATCGCGATGCTCATCGCCCGCACGATCGCCCGGTTGCGCAGCAGGCCGTTGCCCGCCCCGGCCGGCAGCGCCTTCGCCAGCCAGTAGTAGAAGACCGCGGCTGCCGTGCCGATCGCCTTGGGGCCCTTCAGCGCCGGCGCGCCGATCGGGTTCACGAGCACGAGATCGGATGCCTCGGCGAACCCCTGCGCGAGCGCGGCCGCCACCACGACGGAGCCGAAGGAGTGCCCGAGCAGCGTCACGGGCCCGGCCGGCCGCAGCGCCTCGAGGAACTCCCCCACCCAGCGCGCGTACCCGTCGATGTCGTGGGGGCGGTCGGCGAACGCATCCGATGCCCCGAAGCCGGGCAGGTCGGGCATGACGATGCGCCGGCCGGCGAGGTGCCCGGCCACCCTCTCGAGCCCGTGGTGGTCGCCGCGGAAGCCGTGCACCGCCACGATCGTGCCCGACTCGCCCGGGGCATCCGTGCCGTACGCCCACCACCTCGTCGTGCCGCCCGGCAGCTCGAACTCGCCCATCGCCCCTCAGTGTAGGCGGGCCAATAAAGTGGGACGGGTGACGTTCACCGCACCGATCACCCTGCCCGGACTCACCCTCGACCTGCAGTGGTACCGCCGCAGCGTGTTCTACGAGGTGATGGTCCGCTCGTTCTATGACAGCAACGGCGACGGCTCCGGCGACCTCGCCGGCCTGATCTCCCGGCTCGACTACCTGCAGTGGCTCGGCGTGGACGCGCTGTGGCTGCCGCCGTTCTTCGCCTCGCCGCTGCGCGATGGCGGCTACGACGTCGCCGACTACACGCAGATCCTGCCCGAGTTCGGCACCCTCGACGAGTTCCGCGAGCTGGTCACGAAGGCGCACGAGCGCAACATGCGCATCGTCATCGACCTGCCGCTGAACCACACGAGCGACCAGCACCCCTGGTTCCAGGCCTCGCGCAGCGACCCCGACGGGCCGTACGGCGACTTCTACGTGTGGAGCGACACGGATGAGAAGTGGCCCGACATCCGGATCATCTTCCCCGACTACGAGGACTCGAACTGGGCGTTCGACAGCGTGCGGCGGCAGTTCTACTTCCACCGCTTCTTCTCGCACCAGCCCGACCTGAACTTCACCAACCCGCGCGTGCACGAGGCGGTGATCGACGTGGTGCGGTTCTGGCTCGACCTCGGCGTCGACGGGTTCCGGCTCGATGCGATCCCGTACCTGTACGAGTCCGACGAGGGCAACGGCGAGGGCGAGCCCGAGACGCACGAGTTCATCAAGAAGCTGCGAGCGATCGTCGACCGCGACTATCCGGGCCGCATCATGATCGCCGAGGCGAACCAGTGGCCCCGGGAGGTCGCCGCGTTCTTCGGCACGGACGAGGAACCCGAGTGCCACATGGCCTTCGACTTCCCCGTCATGCCGCGCATCTTCTACTCGCTGCGCTCGCAGTCGGCCGACGAGCTGGTCGCCGTGCTGTCGGAGACGACCGACGTGCCGAGCTGGGCGGCGTGGGGCGTGTTCCTGCGCAACCACGACGAGCTCACGCTCGAGATGGTCAGCGAGGAGTACCGGCAGGCGATGTACGGCTGGTACGCCTACGACCCGCGGATGCGCGTGAACGTCGGCATCCGGCGCAGGCTGGCGACGCTCCTCGACAACTCCCGCGCCGAGCTGGAGCTCGCGCACGCCCTGCTGTTCGCGCTGCCCGGGTCCCCGTTCCTGTACTACGGCGACGAGATCGGCATGGGCGACAACATCTGGCTGCCCGACCGCGACTCCTCGCGCACGCCCATGCAGTGGACCCCCGACCGCAACGCCGGGTTCTCCTCCGCCGACCCGGGCAAGCTATACCTGCCGGTCGTGCAGTCGCTCGTGTACCACTACTCGCAGGTGAACGTCGAGTCGCAGCTGGCGCAGTCCCGGTCGCTGCTGCACTGGATCCGCAACGTCATCCACGTGCGCAAGGCCCACCCCGTCTTCGGCCTCGGCTCGATCGAGGTGCTCGACACCGACAACCCGGCGGTGCTCGCCTTCGTGCGCTCCTACGCCGGCGCGGGAACGCCCGTCGGCGACCAGCCCGAAGACGTGCTGTGCGTGTTCTCCTTCGCGCACAACCCCGTCGCGGTGACGATCGACGCCCCCGGATTCGCGGGAGCGGAGCTGTTCGACCTGTTCGGCGGCCACCGCTTCCCCAGCATCGACGACGACGGGCGGCTGCACCTCACGCTCGGCACCCAGGGCTTCTTCTGGCTGAAGGCCGTGCGCCGCTGACCGGCGGTGCGCCGCTGACCGGCGGTGCCCCGCTGACCGGCGGTGCGCCATTGACCGGCCGTGTCGGCGGCCCCGCCTACCCTGGGAGCATGAGCGGATGGCATGAGGAACTGGGCGTCTTCGATCTCGAGACCACCGGGGTGAACACCGAGACCGCGCGCATCGTCACCGCCCACGTCGGCGTGATCAACGAGAGCGGCATCGTGACCTCCCGGCAGGACTGGGTGCTCGACCCCATGATCGAGATCCCGGACGCCGCGGCGGCCGTGCACGGCTACACCACGGAGCGGGTGCGGCTCGAGGGCATGGACGCGGCGACGGGGGTCGCCGAGATCGTCGCCGCTCTGCGCGTGCTCTTCGAGCGGGGCGTGCCGGTCGTGGCGTATAACGCGCCGTACGACTTCACCGTTCTGAACCGCGAGGCGCACCGGCACGGCATCGTGCCGCTGGAGGACCCGGCGCCGGTCGTCGACCCGCTGGTCATCGACAAGGCCGTGGACCGGTACCGCAAGGGCAAGCGCACCCTCGAGGTGACGGCGCGCTTCTACGGCGTCGAGCTCGGCGACGACGCCCACGACGCCGGCTCCGACGCGATCGCCGCCGGCCGGGTGGCGCAGGCGCTGGCCGCCAAGTTCGCCGCCGACCTCGGCATGACCGCCGCCGAGCTGCACGAGCGCCAGGTCGCCTGGTTCCGCGAGCAGGAGGAGAGCTACGCGGAGTTCCGCCGCACCAAGCTCGGCGACGTGAACTTCACCCCGCGGGGCGCCTGGCCGGTGCGGGTGCTTCCCGAGCTTTAGCCGGCTGTACGGATGCGTGCGCGGGGCCGCCGCGGGAGGCATCCGTGCACGCAAAAGGGCCCCGGCCGAAGCCGGGGCCCGAAAAGCCGGGGTGCCTTACTTGGCGCCGCCGAAGCCCTTGAAGCGCTGGTTGAACTTCTCGACGCGGCCGGCCGAGTCCATGATGCGCTGCTTGCCCGTGTAGAACGGGTGCGACTCGGAGGAGATCTCGACCTCGATGACCGGGTAGGTGTTGCCGTCCTCCCACTCGATGGTCTTGTCGCTGGTCACGGTCGACCGGGTGAGGAACGTCGCGCCCGAAGCCAGGTCGCGGAAGACCACCGGTGCGTAGTTCGGGTGGATGTCAGCCTTCATGATGGGTGCCTTTGAAAACGAGTGGATTGGTGAAAACGTCGGCCCGGACGGCGATCACGCCATCAACAAAGGGGGCCAAAGAGAGAGTCTAACAGCTAGCGGGCGCGGGCCGCGAACCGGCCGTCGGTCTCGGTGACCTCGACGTCGACGCCGAACGCGGCGCTGAGCTTCTCGGCCGTGATGGTCTCCGCGATCGGGCCGGCCGCCGCGACCGAGCCCTTCGCCAGCACGAGCGCGTGGGTGAATCCGGTCGGGATCTCCTCGACGTGGTGGGTGACCATGATGATCGCCGGGCTCGAGGGCGAGCCGGCGTAGCCGCCGAGCAGGCGCACGAGCTCTTCGCGGGCGCCGAGGTCGAGCGAGGCGGCGGGTTCGTCGAGCAGCAGCATCTCGGGGTCGGCCATCACGGAGCGGGCGATCTGCACCCGCTTCTGCTCGCCGTCGGAGAGCTCGCCGAAGCGGCGGTCGGCGAGGTGGTCGACCTTCCACTCGGTCAGCACGCGGTGGGCGCGGCGCTCGTCGATGTCCTCGTACTCCTCCTTCCACCGCCCGGTGAGGCCGTAGGCGGCGGTGAGCACGACGTTGAGCACGGTCTCGCCGTACGGCAGCCGGCGCGACAGGGCGCTGGAGGCGAAGCCGATGTGGGGGCGCAGCTCGCCGGGGTCGGTGTCGGAGACGTCCTCGTCGAGCAGCTTGACGGTTCCGGAGCTCGGCTTGAGCTGCGCGGCGGCCAGCTGCAGCAGGGTCGTCTTGCCGGCACCGTTGGGGCCGAGCACGACCCAGCGCTGGTCGCTGGTCACCTGCCAGTCGATGCCGGTGAGGACCGTCTGGCCCTCGCGTTCTACAGAAGCGGACTCCATGCTGACGACGACGCTCGACATGACTCCAACCCTATCGGCACTCGGATCGGCGAGTCAGCGGATCGGCGCTCACCGGACCAGCGACGCGTAGATCTCGCGTGTCTGCACGGCGATCGACTGCCACGAGAACACCTCGCGGGCGCGCTCGTGGCCCGCCTGCCCCATGCGCGCGGCCCGCTCGGGGTCGGCCAGCACGTCGGCGAGCCCCGCCGCGAGGTCGGCGACGTAGCGGTCGGGGTCGAGCGGCGTGCCGGTGCCGTCCTGCGCCTGGTCGATCGGCACGAGCCGGCCGGTCTCGCCGTCGACGACGACCTCGGGGATGCCGCCGGTGGCGGTGCCGACCACCGGAAGGCCGCAGGCCATCGCCTCGAGGTTCACGATGCCGAGCGGCTCGTACACCGACGGGCACACGAACACGGTCGCGGCGGTCAGCAGCGCGGTGAGCTTGTCGCGCGGCAGGATCTCCTCGATCCAGACCACGCCGGCGCGGGTCGCCTGCAGCTCGGCGACGAGACCCTGCACCTCCGCGAGGATCTCCGGGGTGTCCGGGGCGCCCGCGCACAGCACGAGCTGCGCCTCGGCCGGCAGGGAGCGCGCGGCGCGCAGCAGGTACGGCAGCCCCTTCTGCCGGGTGATGCGGCCGACGAAGATCACGGCGGGCCGGTCGGGGTCGACGCCGAGGGCGCGGACCGTGCCGGGGTCGTGGTTCGGGTGCCAGGTCTCGAGGTCGATGCCGTTGTAGACGACGTGCGTCTTCGCCGGGTCGATGGCCGGGTACGAGCGCAGGATGTCCTGACGCATGCCCTCGGACACGGCGATCACCGCATCCGCCGCCTCGTACGCTGTCTTCTCGATCCATGACGAGACCCGGTAGCCGCCGCCCAGCTGCTCGGCCTTCCACGGCCGCAACGGCTCGAGGCTGTGCGCGGTCACCACGTGCGGCACCCCGTGCAGCAGCTTGGCGAGGTGCCCGGCGCCGTTGGCGTACCAGGTGTGCGAGTGCACCAGGTCGGCGCCGGCCGCGTCCTGCGCCATCTGCAGGTCGACCCCGAGCGTGGTGAGGGCGGCGTTGGCGGATGCGAGTTCCTGCGGCACCCCGTACGACCAGACCCCCTCCTCGTCGCGCGGCTTGCCGAACGACCGCACCCGCACCTCGAGGTGCGAGCGGAGCGCGGCGACCAGTTCCGCGACGTGCACGCCGGCGCCCCCGTAGACCTCGGGCGGGTACTCGCGCGTCATGAGGTCGACTCTCATGTCGTCGACCGTAGTACAGCCTGGTCAGCGCAGGTAATGGCAACTAGTGTCGAGACATGAGGTCAGGCAGGAAGATCTTCGGCGTCGTGCTCGCTGGTGGAGAGGGAAAGCGCCTGATGCCGCTGACCGCAGACCGGGCGAAGCCCGCGGTGCCGTTCGGGGGGCAGTACCGGCTCATCGACTTCGCGCTGTCCAACCTGGTCAACTCCGACCTGCGGCAGATCGTGGTGCTGACCCAGTACAAGTCGCACTCCCTCGACCGTCACATCTCGCAGACCTGGCGCCTGCCGCAGCTGCTCAACTCCTACGTGTCGTCGGTGCCCGCGCAGCAGCGGCTCGGCAAGCGCTGGTTCTCCGGCTCCGCCGACGCGATCCTGCAGAACCTCAACCTGCTGCGCGACTCGCGGCCCGACATCGTCGTCGTGGTCGGCGCCGACCACGTCTACCGCATGGACTTCGCCCAGATGATCGAGGCGCATATCGAATCCGGCGCAGGCGCCACGGTCGCCGCCATCCGCCAGCCGATCGGGCTCGCCAACCAGTTCGGCGTGATCGAGGTCGACCCGGAGGACCCCCGGCGCATCAAGGCGTTCCTCGAGAAGCCGTCGGAGCCGCAGGGGCTGCCCGACGCCCCGCACGAGGTGCTCGCGTCGATGGGCAACTACGTGTTCGACGTGGATGCGCTCATCGAGGCGGTCACCCGCGACGGCGAGAAGCCCGAGTCCAACCACGACATGGGCGGCGACGTCATCCCCGACTTCGTGGAGCGCGGCGACGCGGCCGTGTACGACTTCAAAGACAACGAGGTGCCCGGATCCACGGAGCGCGACCGCGCGTACTGGCGCGACGTGGGCACCATCGACTCATTCTTCGAAGCGCACCAGGACCTGATCTCGGTGCTGCCGGTGTTCAACCTGTACAACTCCGAGTGGCCGATCTACTCGCAGGAGCTCAACTCGCCGCCGGCGAAGATCGTGCGCGACGCCCGCGGCTCGATCGGCACGACGATCGACTCGATCATCTCCCTGGGCACCGTGATCTCCGGCTCGCACGTCGAGCGCAGCGTGCTCGGGCCGTGGACCCTGGTCGACTCCGGCGCCAACCTCACCGACGCGGTCGTCTTCGACCGGGTGAAGGTCGGCCCGGGGGCGCTGGTGCGCCGCGCTATCCTCGACAAGGATGTCGTGGTCGAGGCGGGCGCCCAGATCGGCATCGACCTCGCGCGGGATCGGGCGCGCGGCCTGAACGTCACCGAGTCCGGCATCACCGTCGTCGGAAAGGGAGTCCACGTCGTCCCATGAGCGCACTCGCGTCGGCCACCGTCCCCTTCCTGGTCGTGCTCGACGCGGACTCCACGCTCTTCGCCGACGAGGTCATCGAGCTCATCGCCGACCACGCCGGCACGACCGCGCAGGTCGCCGACATCACCGAGCGGGCGATGCGCGGCGAGCTCGACTTCGCGGCGTCGTTGCGCGAGCGCGTGGGCACGCTCGCCGGCCTGTCGACGGATGCGCTCGCCGAGGTGCGCGCCCGCGTGACGGTCACCCCCGGGGCGCGGGAGCTGATCGCGCGCGTGCACGAGACCGGCGGGCGCGTCGGCGTCGTCTCGGGAGGGTTCCACGAGGTGCTCGACCCGATCGCCGGCGAGCTCGGACTCGACTTCTGGCGGGCCAACCGCTTCGAGACCGCGGACGGGCGGCTGACGGGACGCGTCGAGGGCACGGTCGTCGACGCCCATGCGAAGGCGGCGGCGCTGCTCGAGTGGGCGGATGCCGCGGGCATCCGTCTGAAGCGCACGGTCGCCGTGGGCGACGGCGCCAACGACCTCGAGATGATGCGCGAAGCCGGGCTGTCGGTCGCCTTCAACGCGAAGCCGAAGGTGCGCGAGGCGGCCGATGTGGCGATCGACGTGCCCGACCTCTCGCAGGTGCTGCCCCTGCTGGGCCTGAGGGGCTGAGCCCCTACGCCGGTCGACTCACGCGAAGCGTGACCCGACGCTGGTCGACTCACGCGAAGCGTGACCCGACGCTGGTCGACTCACGCGAAGCGTGACCCGACGCTGGTCGACTCACGCGAAGCGTGACCCGACGCTGGTCGACTCACGCGAAGCGTGAATGGAGACCCGCGCCGCCGTCAGTGCCCCATGCCCAGGCCGCCGTCGACGGGGATGACGGCGCCGGAGATGTAGGCCGCCTCGTCGCTCGCGATCCAGGCGACGGCCTGCGCCACCTCTTGCGCGGTGCCGTAGCGGCCGACCGGGATGGCCTTGCGGTACTCGGCCTGCTGCTCCTCGGGCAGCTCGGCGGTCATGTCGGTCTCGATGAAGCCGGGGGCGACCACGTTGGCGGTGATGCCGCGGCCGCCGAGCTCGCGGGTGAGCGAGCGGGCCATGCCGATCAGCCCCGCCTTCGAGGCGGCGTAGTTGACCTGGCCCGCGTTGCCGAACAGGCCGCTCACCGAGGAGATGAGGACGATGCGGCCGTACTTGGCGCGCAGCATGCCTTTCGAGGCGCGCTTGATGACGCGGAAGGAGCCGCCGAGGTTGGTGTCGACGACGGCGTCGAAGTCCTCCTCCGTCATGCGCAGCAGCAGCTGGTCGCGGGTGATGCCGGCGTTGGCGATGAGCACCTCGACGGGGCCGAGGGCCGACTCGACCTCGGTGAACGCGGCGTCGACGGCTGCGGCATCCGTCACATCGGCGCGCACGGTGAGCGTGCCCTCCGGCCCTTCCCCGCTGCGCGCGGTGACGGCGACCCGGTGCCCCCTGCTCACGAACTCCTGCGCGATGGCGAAGCCGATGCCACGGTTTCCGCCGGTGACGAGCACGGTGCGAGGGGTGAAATCTGCCATACAGGAATCCTATGGTCGGGCCGGTCGTAGGCTGGGACGACGGCCATGAAGAGCTCCCCCCACACCATCACCTCGCTGCCCCCGTCTCCGGACCAGGAGCGGCACCGACGCATGATCGAGTACTCGATCATGATGGGCGTGCGACTGCTGTGCGTGGTGGCCTGCATCTGGGTGCGCGGCTGGTGGCTGATCATCCCCGCCCTCGGGGCGGTGTTCCTGCCCTACTTCGCCGTCGTGGTCGCCAACGCGGCCCGCTCGCAGCCGAGCGGCAGCGTCGAGCGGCCCGGGTCGATCGAGCGCTACCGGGGTGACGAGTGAGCCTCTTCGGCGGGCCGGAGCGATTCGCCTGCTCCCGCGCGGCCTGCACGGCTCAGGCCTCCTGGCGCATCGACTGGAGCAACCCCCGCATCCACGCCGCGGGGCGGCGCAAGACGTGGCTGGCCTGCGACGAGCACCGCGACTACCTCGAGGGATTCCTCGTCACGCGCGGCTTCCCGCTCGAGGTGAGCCCGCTGCACGCGGAGGACCCCGCCTCATGAGGCACTGGACCTTCGTCTTCCACCGCCGCTGGCTCGCGTACTTCGCCGCGGCGGTGATCTTCGCCGTCGCCTGCGGGTTCCTCTCCAACTGGCAGCACGACCGGGGGCTGGAGGCGCAGCACGCGAACGAGCTCGTGGCGCGCAACTTCGACTCCGACCCGGTGCCGCTGACCTCGGTGCTCTCCTCGACGCACGCGTACTCTCCGAACCAGCAGTGGAAGCGCGTGACCGTCACGGGCGTCTACGACACCGCCGACCAGTACCTGGTGCGCAACCGCGCCAACGACTCCGGGCCCGGCCTCGAGGTGATCACGCCGATGCGGCTGGCGGACGGCTCGGTGTTCCTCGTCGATCGCGGCTGGGTGCCCTCGCCCGACAGCGGGGTGCTGCCGAAGTCGGTGCCCGCTCCCCCGTCGGGCACCGTGACCGCGGTGGTGCGGCTGCAGCCCTCCGAGCCGGTGCTGCGGGGGCAATCCGTCGACGGCCACTCGGTCGGCACGATCAACCTGCCGACCCTCGCGAAGCTCATCGGCGGCGACGTGTACGACCACGCCTACGGCCAGCTCGACTCGGAGACGCCGCGCGCGGCGAACGAGCTCACCCCGGTCGTGTCCGATCCGCCGGTCGCCGACACGGGCATGCACTGGTCGTACATGATCCAGTGGCTGATCTTCGCCGCGATCGGGTTCTTCGGCCTCGGCTACGCCGTGCGGCTCGAGTACCGCAAGCAGGTCGAGGGCGATCCGTCGTTCGTGCGCCGCGACAGCGAGCGCGACGCGGCGCGGGCCGCGAGGCGCGCCGCGCGCCGGGCCAAGACGGATGCCGCGATCGAGGACCAGCTCCTCGACGCCCAGGGGCGGTAGCCGCCGCGTTACGCCAGCTCCACGAGCTCGGCGTAGTCAGGGGTCCACAGGTCCTCGGTGCCTTCCGGCATGATCAGCACCCGCTCGGGGTTCAGCGCCTCGATCGCCCCGGGGTCGTGGGAGACGAGCACGACGGCGCCGGAGTAGTGCGCGAGCGCGTCGAGGATCTCCTCGCGCGAGGCCGGGTCGAGGTTGTTGGTCGGCTCGTCGAGCAGCAGCAGGTTGGCCGCCGACACCACGAGCATCGCCAGCGCCAGCCTGGTCTTCTCGCCGCCCGACAGCACGCCGGCGGGCTTGTGCACGTCGTCGCCCGTGAACAGGAACGAGCCGAGCACGCGGCGCGCCTCGGTCTCGGTCAGCTGCGGGGAGGCCGACACCATGTTCTGCAGTACCGAGCGCGAGACGTCGAGCGTCTCGTGCTCCTGCGCGTAGTAGCCGATCTTGAGGCCGTGCCCGGCCTCGATGACGCCGGTGTCGGGCGTGTCCACTCCGGCCAGGATGCGCAGCAGGGTCGTCTTCCCGGCGCCGTTCAGCCCGAGGATGACGACCTTCGATCCGCGGTCGATCGCGAGGTCGACGGCGGTGAAGATCTCGAGCGAGCCGTACGACTTCGAGAGATCGGATGCCTTCAGCGGCGTCTTCCCCACCGGCGCCGGCTCCGGGAACCGCAGCTTGGCCACGCGGTCGGCCTGCCGCACCTCGTCCAGCCCGGACAGCAGTCTCTCCGCGCGCGCCATCATCTGATGCGCGGCGGCGGCCTTGGTCGCCTTGGCACCGAACTTCGCGGCCTGCAGCTGCAGCGCTGACGCCTTCTTCTCGGCGTTGGCGCGCTCCTTCTTGCGGCGCTCCTCGTCGGCGGCGCGCTGGGCCAGGTACTTCTTCCAGCCCATGTTGTAGATGTCGATCACCGCGCGGTTCGCGTCCAGGTAGAAGACCCTGTTGACGGCCTCCTCGACCAGCTGCACGTCGTGCGAGATGACGATGAATCCGCCCTGGTAGCCCTTCAGGAACTCGCGCAGCCAGACCACCGAGTCGGCGTCGAGGTGGTTGGTCGGCTCGTCGAGGATCATCGTCTCGGCGTCCGAGAATAGGATGCGGGCGAGCTCGATGCGGCGCCGCTGACCGCCGGAGAGCGTCTTCAGCGGCTGGTCGAGGATGCGGTCGGGCAGGTTCAGGTTCGAGGCGATCGACGCCGCCTCCGCCTCCGCCGCGTAGCCGCCGAGCTGTTCGAAGCGCTCCTGGAGGTTCGCGTAGCGGCGCATCGCCTTCTCGGCGACCGCCGGGTCGGCATCCGCCATCTTCTCGGTCGCCTCGGTGATCTGCAGGTTCAGGGTGCCGAGCCCGCGCGCGTCGAGGATGCGGGTGCGCGCCAGCATCTCCGGGTCGCCGGAGCGCGGGTCCTGAGGCAGGTAGCCGAGCTGCCCGCTGCGCTCCACCTTGCCGTCGGTGGGCGGCAGGTCGCCGGCGAGCACCTTCGTCAGCGTCGTCTTGCCGGCGCCGTTGCGCCCGACGAGGCCGATCTTGTCGCCGCGCTGCACGCGGAAGTCGACACCCGACATGAGGGTGCGGGCGCCGACTCGGATCTCCAGGCCTGAGACCGCCAGCATCAGATCGCGAAGCCGAGCGCGCGCATCATGTCGCGCCCGTCGTCCGTGATCCGCTCCGGCCCCCACGGCGGCATCCACACCCAGTTGATGCGGAACCGCTCGACGATGCCGTCGAGGGCCTCACCGGTCTGCTCCTCGAGCACGTCGGTGAGCGGGCATCCCGCGCTGGTCAGGGTCATGGAGATGATCAGCGCGTCGTTCTCCTCGTCCCAGGCGAGGTCGTAGATGAGACCCAGGTCGACGACATTGATGCCGAGCTCCGGGTCCATCACGTCCTTCAGCGCCTCGACCACCCGGTCGAAGAGCGCCGGTTCGAGTGAAACTGGCATGTCCCTAGCCTACGTTCAGGGCGTCCGCGCCGTCCGCCGCGGACTCGGCGACCTGGTAGCGGTCGTAGCCCTCTTCCTCCAGGCGCTCGGCCAGGTCGGGGCCGCCCTCCTCCGCCACCTTCCCGGCGACGAAGACGTGCACGAAGTCGGGCTTGATGTAGCGCAGGATCCGCGTGTAGTGCGTGATCAGCAGGATGCCGAGGTCGGTCGCCTCGTGGGCGCGGTTCACGCCCTCCGAGACGATCTTCAGCGCGTCGACGTCGAGGCCGGAGTCGGTCTCGTCGAGCACGGCGAACCGGGGCTTCAGCAGCTCGAGCTGCAGGATCTCGTTGCGCTTCTTCTCACCGCCGGAGAAGCCCTCGTTGACGTTGCGGGCCGCGAACGAGGAGTCCATGCGCAGCCGCGTCATGGCCTCCTTCACGTCCTTCGACCAGGTGCGGATGGACGGCGCCTCGCCGTCGATCGCGGTCTTCGCGGTGCGCAGGAAGTTGGTGTTGGTGACGCCGGGGATCTCGACCGGGTACTGCATGGCCAGGAACAGGCCGGCGCGGGCGCGCTCGTCGACGGTCATCGCGAGGACGTCCTCGCCGTCGAGCGTGATCGTGCCGCCGGTGACGGTGTACTTCGGGTGGCCGGCGATCGTGTAGGCGAGGGTCGACTTGCCGGAGCCGTTGGGCCCCATGATGGCGTGGATCTCACCGGTCTTCACGGTGAGGTCGACGCCGCGCAGGATCTGCTTGGTGCCCTGCTCGGTCTCCACCGTGGTCTGGAGGTCTCGGATCTCGAGAACGGACATGACTAGACGCTTTCCTTCTTCTTGGACGGGTCGATGAGCACTTCGCCGTCGGCGATCTCGACCTCGAAAACGGGGACCGGCTCGTAGGCCGGAAGATTGAGGGGCTTTCCGCTGGTCAGCGAGAACTGCGAGCCGTGCGCCCAGCACTCGATGGTCTGGCCCTCGACGAAGCCCTCGGAGAGAGAGATGTCGCCGTGCGTGCACGTGTCGCCGATGGCGTAGACGTTGTCGTCGGCGTCGCGCACCACCGCGATCGGCACGCCGTCGACGACGACGCGCTTGGCCTGATTCACCGCGAGCTCGTCGAGCGCGCAGACCTTGACGGATGCCACTTAGCTGGCACCCCCGGACAGCTCCGCCTCGATCGCCTGGGCGAGCCGCTCTGCGAGCGACTCGACGCCGATCTGCTGCACGATCTCCAGGAGGAATCCGCGCACGACGAGGCGGCGGGCCTCCTCCTCGGTGATGCCGCGCGACTGCAGGTAGAACAGCTGCTCGTCGTCGAAGCGCCCGGTGGCGCTCGCGTGGCCGGCGCCCTCGATGTCGCCGGTCTCGATCTCCAGGTTCGGCACTGAGTCGGCGCGGGCGCCGTCGGTGAGCACCAGGTTGCGGTTCTGCTCGTAGCTGTCGGTGCCGACCGCGTCGCGGCCGATCAGCACGTCGCCGATCCACACCGTGTGCGCGCTAGCGCCCTGCAGGGCGCCCTTGTAGAGCACGCGGCCCTTCGTGTTGCGGCCCTCGTGGTAGACGTACACCTGCGACTCGAGGTGCTGCCCGGCGTCGGCGAAGTACGCGCCGAGCAGCTGCGCCTCCGAGTGCTCGCCCGCCAGCCGCACGCTCGGGTTCACCCGCACCACGGCGCCGCCGAGCGAGACGACGACGTGCTTGAGGCTCGCGCCGGTGCCGATGACGGCCTGGTGGGCGGACGCGTGGATCGCGTCGTCCTCCCACTCCTGCACCGTGATCAGGGTGAGGGCGGCGTGGTCGCGCACGAGCACCTCGACGTTCTCGGCGAAGCGGGCGCTGCCGGTGTGCTCGAGCACGACGATCGCGCGGGAACGCTCCTGCGCCTCGATGACGAGGTGCGCGTGGCCGCGCAGCTGCGCGCCGAGCCCTCGGATCGAGACGCGGACGGGCTCCTGCGTCTCGAGGCCCGCCGGGATGACGAGGTGCAGCGCCTCGGCGGTGCGCTTCCACGCGATCGCGCTGGGCAGGTCCTCGGGGTGGAAGGCCTCGCCGCGGGGAGCCTGGCCGGGCGCGAGGGGCGCCTGCACGAAGGCTTCCGGCTCGATCTCGTAGTCGATCGCCTGCGGGTCCCCGTCGGCGTCCTCGAACAGCGGCGAGAGGCGCGCGACGTCGCTGAACTTCCAGTCCACCTCGCGGCCCGTGGGGGCATCGAAGTCGGCTGGGTCGTACGAGGTCGGGCGCTCGGAGCGGGTCTGGACGGGAACGAAGCTGGGCTCCGTCTCGATGTAGGTGCTCACTCTTAGCCGACCGATCCTTCCATGCCCATCTCGATGAGCTTGTTCAACTCGAGTGCGTACTCCATCGGCAGCTCGCGCGCGATCGGCTCGATGAATCCGCGCACGATCATGGCCATCGCCTCGTCCTCGGGCAGGCCGCGGCTCATCAGGTAGAACAGCTGCTCCTCGCTGACCTTCGAGACGGTCGCCTCGTGGCCGAGCTGCACGTCGTCGACGCGGATGTCGATGGCGGGGTAGGTGTCCGAGCGGGAGATCGTGTCCACCAGCAGCGCGTCGCAGCGCACCGTGTTGGCCGAGTGGTGCGCCTTGGCGTCGACCCGCACCTCGCCGCGGTAGCCGGCGCGGCCGCCGCCGCGGGCGATCGACTTGGAGACGATCGACGACTGCGTGTACGGCGCCATGTGGATCATCTTCGCGCCCGCGTCCTGGTGCTGGCCGGGGCCGGCGAAGGCGACGGACAGGGTCTCGCCCTTGGCGTGCTCGCCCATCAGGTAGATCGACGGGTACTTCATCGTCACCTTCGAGCCGATGTTGCCGTCGATCCACTCCATGGTCGCGCCCTCGTGGGCGACGGCGCGCTTGGTGACCAGGTTGTAGACGTTGTTCGACCAGTTCTGGATCGTCGTGTAGCGCACGCGGGCGTTCTTCTTCACGATGATCTCGACCACGGCCGAGTGCAGGGAGTCGCTCTTGTAGATCGGTGCCGTGCAGCCCTCGATGTAGTGCACGTAGCTGCCCTCGTCGGCGATGATCAGCGTGCGCTCGAACTGGCCCATGTTCTCCGTGTTGATGCGGAAGTAGGCCTGCAGCGGGATCTCGACGTGCACCCCCTTCGGCACGTACACGAAGGAGCCGCCCGACCACACCGCGGTGTTCAGCGCTGCGAACTTGTTGTCGCCGGCGGGGATGACGGTGCCGAAGTACTCCTCGAAGAACTCCGGGTGCTCGCGCAGCGCCGTGTCGGTGTCGAGGAAGATCACGCCCTGCTTCTCGAGGTCCTCGCGGATCTGGTGGTAGACCACCTCGGACTCGTACTGGGCGGCCACGCCGGCGACGAGGCGCTGGCGCTCGGCCTCGGGGATGCCGAGCTTCTCGTAGGTGTTCCGGATGTCCTCCGGCAGCTCTTCCCAGCTGGTCGCCTGCTTCTCGGTGGAGCGGACGAAGTACTTGATGTTGTCGAAGTCGATCTCCGACAGGTCGGCGCCCCAGGTGGGCATCGGCTTGCGGCGGAAGACGTCGAGCGCCTTCAGTCGCCGCTGCAGCATCCATTCCGGCTCGTTCTTCAGAGCCGAGATGTCGCTGACGACCTCCGTGGAGAGACCGCGGCGGGCGGACGCACCTGCGGCGTCCGGGTCCGACCAGCCGAACTCGTACTGGCCGAGGCCCTCGAGCTCAGGACGGTCGATGAGAACGTCTGACATATCTAACCTCGCTTACTGCCGCCCGTGACCGGTTATCAGACCGGCTCGTCCCCTGCTGCGGAAGGTCACGAGTCGACCCCCGCGGTAGACGATTGTGCGGATGGCTGGCGGGCGCGCGCCGCGCACCCCTGAACCAGGAAAGTCTACAGAACTGATGCGCGCGGCGCCGGTGAAACCGCCGTGACGGATGCCTGGGCCGTGTGCACGCTCGGGAACAGCGTCGGATTCACGTCGAGCAGCACCCGCAGCGCCCCCACCCACACCAGCGCCGCGCCGAGCAGATGCAGCGCCACCAGCGCCTCGGGCAGGTGCGTCACGGACTGCACCACGCCGAGGAGCGCCTGCGCGACGACCACCACGACGAACACGGCGGCGCGCAGCCGCGGCACCGCGGCATCCGTGCCCCTGAGAGCCAGCCACAGCACGACGCCCAGCGCGAGCGTGGCCGTGCCGAGCACCGCGTGCGCGACCGTGATGCCGACCCAGTCGAAGCCCATGCGCGGCACGTCGCTCGAGTCGCCCGAGTGCGGGCCGGAGCCGGAGACGAGCGTGCCGACGACGACCAGCACGGTCGTGAGCGCGATCAGCCACCAGCTCAGGGCGCGGACGCGGGCGGTGGGCCGATAGTCCGTCGGCTGCTCGTGCACGCGGTGCCAGGTGAGCGCGGTCGTGGTCAGCAGCGCGATCGCGGTGACGAAGTGCAGGGCCACGACGTACGGGTTGAGGTCGGCCAGCACGCTCATGCCGCCGATGACGGCGTTGGCGACGACGAGCCAGAACTGGCTCCAGGCGAGCCTCGTGATGCTGCGCACCCGCGGCTTCTGCAGCCGCGCGGCGACGATCACCCACCCGACCACGACGACGATGCAGCCGGTGATCATGCGGTTGGTCTGCTCGATCATGCGGTGCAGGTCGGGCGAGATCGGATCGATGACGTACTGGCCGTCGCAGGTGGGCCAGGTGGGGCAGCCGAGGCCGGAGCCGGTCACGCGCACCACTCCCCCGGTCAGGATGATCAGGATGCTCACCACGAGGGCGGCCGTGGTCGCCCAGCGCAGGCTGCGGGGCGAGAGGGTCCAGCGGTCGGCGGCCCAGCCGAGCGGGGTGCGCAGCGCCATCAGAACGGCATCAGCGGGTCGATGGCGACCGCGAGGAACAGGATCGACAGGTACGTGATCGAGCCGTGGAACACGCGCATCGGCGACACGTCCTCGTGCCGGATCGCCAGGTGGTACAGCCGGTGCGTCTCGTAGACGAACCAGCCGCCCGCCGCGAGGGCGCCGATGGTGTAGACGACGCCCATGTGGGCGACCGGCACGAGCAGCAGCGAGCAGACCACCGTGGCCCACGCGTACAGGATGACCTGCAGGCCGACGGCGGCGCGGCCGCGCACCACGCCGAGCATGGGCACGCCGACCTGCTTGTAGTCGTCGCGGTACTTCATCGACAGCGGCCAGTAGTGCGGCGGCGTCCACAGGAACACGACCGCGAACAGGATGAACGGTGCCCAGCTCAGGCCGTCGGTCACCGCGCTCCACCCGATCAGCACCGGGAAGCATCCGGCGATGCCTCCCCAGATGATGTTCTGCGCGGTGCGGCGCTTGAGCCAGAGCGTGTAGACGAAGACGTAGAACAGGATCGCCGCGACGGACAGGCCGGCGGCGAGCAGGTTGGTGGTGAGCGCCAGCCACACCGTGGAGACGACGCCGAGGATCCACGCGAACACGAGGCCCTCGCGCGGCGTGACCTCACCGGTCACCAGCGGCCGGTTCTTGGTGCGCTTCATGACCGCGTCGATGTCGCGGTCGATGTACATGTTGAACGCGGCGGCGCTGCCGGCGGACAGGGCGCCCCCCACGACCGTCGCGATCACGAGCCAGAGGTTCGGAAGGCCGTCGGCGGCGAGGATCATCACGGGGATCGTGGTCACCAGCAGCAGCTCCATGACACGCGGCTTGGTGAGTGCGACATAGGCGAGCGCCTTGCGTCGCAGCCCGGTGCGCTCGGGGCGCTCGACCGGGCTCTCTACGGTGATCCCCATGGCTCCTTCGTAACGTCGGCTTGCGCGCCTCAGTCTAGATGACGGGGGCCGACCCCCAACGGGGGCGCGTGCGCGACTATGCTTGAGAGTGCTCGCCTTCCGGGGCTTCGCACAGACATCTAAAACACTCCGACCTCACGGCTGGGAGAAGTCTGCGAACCGCCGCGGGTGCCGAAGACGTCTGCGGCGCGCACAACCGATATAGCGGCGGGTGATCTGAACGGCCCGCCCGCACGAATAGTGGGAAAGGTCAAATTCAGTGGCAGCTCTGCAATGGGATCCCATTGACAACAAGGCGGTCGACACGGTCCGCGTCCTCGCGGCCGACGCCGTGGAGAAGGTCGGAAACGGGCATCCCGGGACCGCCATGAGCCTGGCCCCCGCCGCCTACCTGCTCTGGCAGAAGGTCATGCGGCGCGACCCGAGCGATGACCAGTGGATCGGCCGCGACCGCTTCATCCTGTCGATCGGCCACAGCTCCCTGACGCAGTACATCCAGCTCTACCTGGGCGGATACGGCCTCGAGCTCGACGACATCAAGGCGCTGCGCACCTGGGGCTCGCTCACCCCCGGCCACCCCGAGTACGGGCACACCAAGGGCGTCGAGATCACCACCGGCCCGCTGGGCCAGGGCCTCGCCTCGGCCGTCGGCTTCGCCTACGCGCAGCGTTACGAGCGCGGCCTGTTCGACCCGGACGCCGCGCCCGGCACCTCGCCCTTCGACCACTACGTCTACGTGATGGCCGGCGACGGCGACATCGAGGAGGGCGTCACCAGCGAGGCCGGCCAGCTCGCCGGCACCCAGCAGCTCGGCAACCTCGTCGTCATCTACGACAAGAACCACATCTCCATCGAGGACAACACCGACATCGCCCTGTCGGAGGACACCGCCAAGCGCTACGAGGCGTACGGATGGCACGTGCAGACGGTCGACTGGAAGAAGACCGGCGAGTACGTGGAGGACGTGCAGGAGCTCTTCGACGCGATCGAGGCGGCGAAGGCCGTCACCGACAAGCCGTCGATCATCATCCTCAAGACCATCATCGGCTGGCCCGCCCCCACCAAGCAGGGCACCGGCAAGGTGCACGGCTCGAAGCTGGGCGCCGAGGAGGTCGCCGCGATCAAGAAGGTGCTCGGCTTCGACCCCGAGAAGAGCTTCGAGGTCGACCCCGAGGTGCTGGCGCACACCCGCAAGGCCGTCGAGCGCGGCAAGCAGCAGCGCGCCGAGTGGCAGCAGGCGTTCGACGCCTGGGCCGCGGCGAACCCCGAGCGCAAGGCGCTGTTCGACCGTCTCGAGGCGGGCGAGCTGCCCGAGGACCTCGAGGCCGCGCTGCCCGCCTTCGAGGCCGGCAAGGACGTCTCGACCCGCGCCGCCAGCGGCAAGGTCATCAACGCGCTCGCGGGCCGGCTGCCCGAGCTGTGGGGCGGGTCGGCCGACCTGGCCGAGTCGAACAACACGACCATCGAGGGCGGTGGCTCCTTCCTGCCCGCCTCGATCACCACTCCCGAGTGGGGCCAGGGCAACCCCTACGGCCGCATCCTGCACTTCGGCATCCGCGAGCACGCGATGGGCGCGATCCTGAACGGCATCGTGCTGCACGGCAAGACCCGCGCCTTCGGCGGCACCTTCCTTCAGTTCGCCGACTACATGCGCCCGGCCGTGCGCCTCGCCGCGCTGATGAAGATCCCCTCGATCTTCGTCTGGACCCACGACTCCGTCGCCCTCGGCGAGGACGGCCCGACGCACCAGCCGGTCGAGCACCTCGCCGCGCTGCGGGCCATCCCCCAGCTGGCGGTCGTGCGCCCCGGCGACGCGAACGAGACCGCGTACGCCTGGCTCGAGATCCTGAAGCGCCAGGACGGCCCGGTCGGTATCGCGCTGACCCGCCAGAACATCCCGACCTTCGAGCGCGGCGAGGGCGAGGCCTCCGGTGAGACCTTCGCCTCCGCGAAGTTCGTCGGCAAGGGCGCGTACGTGCTCGCCGAGGCGCCGAACGGCACCCCGGACGTGATCATCCTCGCCACCGGCAGCGAGCTGCAGCTCGCCGTGAACGCCCGCGCCGAGCTGGCCAAGGAGGGCGTCAACGCGCGCGTCGTGTCGGTGCCGAGCCAGGAGTGGTTCGCCGAGCAGAGCGACGAGTACAAGGAAGCGGTGCTCCCGGCATCCGTCACCGCACGTGTCGCGGTCGAGGCGGGTATCGCCATGCCGTGGCACAGCTGGGTGGGCGACAAGGGACGAATCGTCTCGATCGAGCACTTCGGCGCCTCGGCCGACTACAAGACCCTGTTCGAGAAGTTCGGCATCACCACCGAGGCCGTCGTCGCCGCCGCGAAGGAATCGCTCGCGGCGCTGACCCCCTCGCTGTGACCCGAGAGATCTCAAGGAAAGAAGAAACCGACATGACTACTCCTACCGCGGAACTCAGCGCAGCCGGCGTCAGCATCTGGCTCGACGACCTGTCGCGCACCCGGATCACCTCCGGCGGCCTCAAGAAGCTGATCGACGAGAAGAACGTGGTCGGCGTGACGACGAACCCGACCATCTTCGCCGCCGCCATCGGCAAGGGCGAGGGCTACCAGGAGAAGCTGGCCGAGCTGGCCCGCGCCGGCAAGAGCGCCACCGAGGCGATCTTCGAGCTGACCACCGCTGACGTGGCGGATGCGTCGGACATCTTCGCCCCCATCTTCGAGTCCACCGGCGGCGTCGACGGCCGCGTGTCGATCGAGGTCGAGCCCGGCCTCGCGCACGACGCCGCGGGCACCATCGCCCAGGCCGAGGAGCTCGCCAAGAAGGTCGGCCGCCCCAACGCGCTGATCAAGATCCCCGCCACCGTCGAGGGCCTCGAGGCGATCGCGGCCGTGATCGGCAAGGGCATCAGCGTCAACGTCACGCTGATCTTCTCGCTGCAGCGCTACCGCGAGGTCATCAACGCCTACCTGACCGGTCTCGAGACCGCCAAGGCCAACGGCATCGACCTCTCCGGCATCCAGTCGGTCGCCTCGTTCTTCGTCTCGCGCGTCGACACCGAGATCGACAAGCGCCTCGCGGCGATCGGCACCGACGAGGCCCTCGCCCTGAAGAGCAAGGCCGGCATCGCCAACGCCCAGCTCGCCTACCAGGTGTTCGAGCAGGAGTTCGCCACCGAGCGCGCCAAGGCCCTGCTCGCCGCCGGCGCCAACCTGCAGCGCCCGCTGTGGGCCTCGACCGGCGTCAAGGACCCGTCGCTGCCCGACACGCTCTACGTGACCGGGCTGGTCGCCAAGGGCGTCGTGAACACCATGCCCGAGAAGACCCTCGAGGCGACCTTCGACCACGGCGTGGTCGAGGGCGACACCATCACCGGCCACTACGACGAGGCGAACGCCGTGCTCGACGGCCTGGCCAAGGTGGGCGTCGACTACGACGACGTCACCGCCGTGCTCGAGAAGGAGGGCGTGGAGAAGTTCATCGCCTCCTGGAACGAGCTCGTCGAGTCGGTGCAGGGCGCGCTCGAGGCCTCGCTGGAGGCCGCGAAGTGAGCTTCCAGATCCACGTCAGCGGCGCCGCGAAGGAGGCCGTTGACGCGGCTCTCCCTGCCCTCGTGAAGGACCTCGTGGCGTCGGGCATCTTCGCCCAGGACCCGACCCTGTGGGGCCCCGACGCCGAGTCGGAGGCGAGCAAGCGCCTCGGCTGGATCGACGCCGTGAACATCTCGCGCCCGCTGATCCCCGAGATCTACGCGCTGCGCGACAAGCTGCGCGCGGCCGGGGTGAACCACTTCGTGCTCGGCGGCATGGGCGGCTCGTCGCTCGCGCCCGAGGTCATCACGAACACGCGCGGCGTGGAGCTGACGATCCTCGACACCACCGACCCGGGCCAGGTGCTCGCGGCGATCAACGACCGCCTCGAGACCACCGCCGTCGTGGTGTCGTCGAAGTCGGGTTCCACGCTCGAGACCGACAGCCACCGCCGCATCTACGAGAAGTCGTTCCGCGACGCCGGCATCGACCCGCTCGAGCGCATCGTCATCGTGACCGACCCCGGATCGCCGCTGGACTCCAGCGCGCGCGCCGAGGGGTACACGGTGTTCAACGCCGACCCGAACGTCGGCGGCCGCTACTCCGCCCTGACCGCGTTCGGCCTGGTCCCTTCGGGCCTGGCCGGGGTCGACCTCGAGGAGCTGCTCGTCGAGGCCGAGGCCGCTTTGCGCGAACTCGCCATCGACGACGAGCGCAACCCGGGCCTCGTGCTCGGCGCCGCGATCGCCGGATCGAAGCCGCTGAAGAACAAGCTCGGCATCGTCTCCGACGGCACTCCGCTCGTCGGCTTCGGCGACTGGGCGGAGCAGCTGATCGCCGAATCCACCGGCAAGCTCGGCACCGGCCTGCTGCCGGTCGTGCTCGGCACCGAGGCGCCCGAGCTCGACGAGAAGCCCGCCGACCTGCAGGTCGTGCGCATCGTCGAGGACGCCACGCAGCTGCACCTGTTCCCGTCGGCGCGCCACGAGGGCGAGATCCTCGTGTCCGGCTCGCTCGGCTCGCAGTTCGTGGTCTGGGAGTTCGCGACCGCCGTCGCGGGGCGCCTGCTCGGCATCAACCCGTTCGACCAGCCCGACGTCGAGGCGGCCAAGGCCGCGGCCCGCGCCCTGCTCGACCAGACGCCCGAGCCCGTGGCGCCGGCTTTCGTCGCCGACGGCATCGAGGTGCGCGCCACCGACGGCCTGCTGGCGGATGCGACGACGCTGAGCGGCGCGATCGAGGCGCTCCTCGGCCAGCTCGGCGCGGACGGGTACGTGGCCGTGCAGGCGTACGTCGACCGGCTCGCCCTGCCGCAGCTCGCCGGCGTCCGCGACCTGCTCGCGGCACGCGCCCACCGCCCGGTCACCTTCGGCTGGGGTCCGCGTTTCCTGCACTCCACAGGCCAGTTCCACAAGGGCGGCCCGGCGGTCGGCGTCTTCCTGCAGATCACCGCCACCCCCGCGCAGGACCTGCAGATCCCCGACCGGCCGTTCACCTTCGGCCAGCTCATCCAGGCGCAGGCCGGCGGCGACGCCGCCGTGCTCGCCGAACACGGCCGCCCGGTGCTGACCCTCACCCTGACCGACCCGGAGGCGAACGTCGCCACCCTGTTCGGCGCGATCAACGAGTAAAGCGAGTTCAATGTCCCCGGTGGAGATCACCAAGGAGTTCAACCCGTTGCGGTTGCCCTCCGATCAGCGGCTCAATCGCATCGCAGGTCCCTCCGGCCTCATCATCTTCGGCGTGACGGGCGACCTGTCCCGCAAGAAGCTGATGCCGGCGGTGTACGACCTGGCCAACCGCGGCCTGCTGCCGCCCGGATTCGCGCTCGTGGGCTTCGCCCGCCGCGACTGGGAGGGGCAGGACTTCGAGAAGGTCGTGTACGAGTCGGTCAAGCAGCACGCGCGCACCCCGTTCCACGACGAGGTGTGGAAGCAGCTGGCGCAGGGCATCCGTTTCGTGCCGGGCGAGTTCGGCGACGACGAGGCGTTCAAGCGCCTCGCCGACACCATCCACGAACTCGACGAGACGCGCGGCACGGGCGGCAACCACGCCTTCTACCTGTCCATCCCGCCGAAGGCGTTCCCGCTCGTCACCGAGCAGCTGAAGAAGTCCGGCCTCGCCGAGCAGCGCGACGGCCAGTGGCGCCGCGTCGTGATCGAGAAGCCGTTCGGAAGCGACCTGAAGACGGCGCGCGAGCTGAACGACGTCGTCGAGTCGGTCTTCCCGCCCGATTCGGTGTTCCGCATCGACCACTACCTCGGCAAGGAGACGGTCCAGAACATCCTGGCCCTGCGCTTCGCCAACGAGCTGTACGAGCCGATCTGGAACGCGAACTACGTCGACCACGTGCAGATCACCATGGCCGAGGACATCGGCGTGGCCGGCCGCGCCGGCTACTACGACGGCATCGGCGCGGCGCGCGACGTCATCCAGAACCACCTGCTGCAACTGCTGGCCCTGACGGCGATGGAGGAGCCCATCTCCTTCGACGCGAAGGACCTGCGGGCGGAGAAGGAGAAGGTGCTCGCGGCGGTCCGCCTGCCTGAGGATCTCGCCGCCTCCACCGCGCGCGGCCAGTACGCGGGCGGCTGGCAGGGCGGCGAGAAGGTGCTCGGATTCCTGGAGGAGGAGGGCATGGACCCGCACTCCACCACCGAGACCTTCGCGGCCATCAAGCTCCAGATCGGCACCCGCCGTTGGGCCGGCGTACCGTTCTACCTGCGCACCGGCAAGCGGCTCGGCCGCCGCGTCACCGAGATCGCGGTCGTGTTCAAGCGCGCCCCGCAGCAGCTCTTCGGCGGCGCGCAGACCCAGGCGCTCGGTCAGAACGCGCTGGTGATCCGCGTGCAGCCCGACGAGGGCGTGACCATCCGCTTCGGCTCCAAGGTGCCGGGCGCGGGCATGGTCGTGCGCGACGTCACCATGGACTTCGGCTACGGCCACTCGTTCACCGAGGCGAGCCCCGAGGCATACGAGCGGCTCATCCTCGACGTGCTGCTCGGCGACCCGCCCCTGTTCCCGCGGCACGAGGAGGTCGAGCTCTCCTGGAAGATCCTCGACCCGATCGAGGAGTTCTGGGCGACCCAAGGGCAGCCGGAGCAGTACAAGCCCGGCTCCTGGGGTCCGAAGTCCGCAGATGAGATGCTGGCCCGCGACGGCCGCAGCTGGAGGCGTCCATGATCGTCGACCTGTCCGACACCACCACCAACGGCGTCGCCAAGGCGCTGGTCAAGATCCGCGACGAGGGCGGCGTGGTCACCCTCGGCCGCGTGCTGACCCTGGTCATCTCGACCACGCTGGGCGAAGAGGAAGAGGCCATCGAGGCCGCGAACGACGCCTCGCGCGAGCATCCGATGCGCGTCATCGTGATCTCGAAGGCGGGCGCCGACGCGCCGTCCTCGACGGTCGGTGACCGGCTCGACGCGCAGATCCGCGTCGGCGCGGACGCCGGCGCCAGCGAGGTCATCATCCTGCGCGCGTACGGCGCCGTCGGCGACGACGAGGAGGGCCTGGTCACGGCGCTGCTGCTGCCCGACGCCCCCGTCGTGGCCTGGTGGCCCGGCGAGACGCCCGAGGTCGTCTCGGAGTCGCCGCTCGGCCGCATCGCCACGCGCCGCATCACGGATGCCTCGACCCAGCCCGACCCGGCGGCCGCGATCCGCCACAACGCGAAGACCTACGCCCCCGGCGACACCGACTTCGCCTGGACGCGTCTGACGCTCTGGCGGGCCCAGCTCGCCGCGGCCCTCGACCAGCCGCCGTACGAGCCGGTCAGCGAGATCGAGGTCACCGGCGCCGAGGACTCGCCCTCGACGGTGCTGCTCGCGGCCTGGCTGCGCATGGCGCTGGACGCGCCGGTGAACCACGGCATCACCACGCGGGCGAACGGCTCGAGCGGCATCCACGGCGTGCGCCTGCGCCGCCCCTCGGGCGACATCGAGCTCGAGCGCGACGTGCCCGATGTGGCCACGCTCAAGCAGCCCGGCCAGCCGACGCACGACCTGGCGCTGCCGCGCCGCGGGCTGCGCGACTGCCTCGCCGAGGAGCTGCGCCGCCTCGACCCCGACGAGCTCTACGGCCAGGTGATCACGAAGGGCCTTGCTCTGCTCGAACAGTAGAGTGGGCGTGACGCTCGAAGCGAGACCCGAGGAGTTCCACCAGACGATGACGACCACCGAACGGCGGGTGCTTGTACACCCGGACAAGCAAGCACTCGCCGCCTCGGTCGCGGCGCGGTTCCTGACCAAGACCTCCGACATCATCGCGGACTACGGCGACGCGCACGTGGTGCTCACGGGCGGCACGATCGGCATCGCCTCGCTCGCGGCCGTCAACGCCTCCCCCGCCCGCGACACCGTCGACTGGTCGAAGGTGCACTTCTGGTGGGGCGACGAGCGGTTCGTGCCGAAGGGCGACCCGGAACGCAACGAGCTGCAGGCGCGCGAGGCCCTGCTCGACCACATCGCGGTGCCCGCGGGCAACATCCACGCCTTCGCGGCCAGCGACGAGGTCGACACCCTCGAGGAGGGCGTCGCCCGGTACACGGAGGAGCTGGCCCGCTTCTCCCCCGACGGCGGCCAGTGGCCGCGCTTCGACATCACCTTCCTCGGCGTCGGCCCTGACGGACACATCGCGTCGCTGTTCCCCGAGATGGCGGGCATCAGGGTGACGGATGCGCCGGTCATCGCCGTGCGCAATTCGCCGAAGCCGCCCCCCGAGCGGCTCTCGCTGACGCGTCCCGTGATCAACTCCTCCGAGCGCGTGTGGCTGGTGCTGTCCGGCACCGACAAAGCCTCCGCGCTCGGGCTCGCCCTCGCCGGCGCGTCCTACACCGAGGTTCCGGCGGCGGGCGCCAAGGGGCGGCGCCGCACCGTGTACTTCGTGGATCAGGACGCCGCGGCGGAGGTTCCCGAGAACCTCATCGCCGACACGTACTGAGCTGTGCTCGCGGCAAGTCAGCCGCTGCATGGCCGCCATGAAAGCGGCTGATTCTGGCCAGGGCGCACGTCTGCGCGAAAAAAGTGCGCCCGTGACGGCGTCTGCCGCAATCGCGGCGGCGAATCCACGAGCGCGGGCTGGTGATACCAGAAGATTTCCACCCCGAAGCCGAAGAGGGCTCCGGCAACCGCTCCGCCGGCGAGTCCCAGCCACAAGACCCGCGGAACCAGGGTCATCTCGCGCCACCATCTGGCGAGACTGCGTCGACGTGGGCCTGGGGCCATGCACCAACTATGCGGCAGGTTCCCTCCGCCGCGCGACATCCCACAATGGGAGCCGCCGAGATACGAGAAGGCCCCGCCGGAGCGGGGCCTTCTTCGTGTTCACTGGTCAGGAGCTCGCGACCGTGCCGCGGCGCTCGCGCAGCTTCTGCAGCGCCTCCTCGAGCAGTTGCGCCGCCTCTTCCTCGGTGCGGCGCTCCTTCACGTAGGCCAGGTGCGTCTTGTACGGCTCGTTCTTCGCCACGGCCGGCGGGTTCGCCTTGTCGCGTCCGGCGGGCAGACCCGACGACGGGCAGTCGATGATCTCGGGGATCTCCTCCTCCGGCAGGTTCGCGGCGAAGTAGCGGACGGTCTCGTTGCCGAGCGCGTCCCAGTACGAGACCGCGATGCGGTCGGCGTGGTGGCCGTGGTCCTGCTCCCCCATGGGGCCCGCACCGACGCGGGACCCTCGGATGGCGCTGCCTCCGGAAACCATTGCTCCTCCTAGCTGTTCGGTCGATGTCGACGGGTGTGCGAGACCCGGGTCAGGCCGTGAACTTGGTGATCAGGCCGAGGACGACGATGCAGATCACCCAGATCAGGCCGAGGATCACCGTGATGCGGTTCAGGTTCCGTTCGGCCACTCCCGAGGCGCCGAGGCTGGAGGTCACGCCGCCGCCGAACATGTCGGACAGGCCGCCGCCGCGGCCCTTGTGCAGCAGGATCAACAGGGTCAGCAGGAGGCTGGTGATGCCGAGGAGCACCTGCAGCACGACCTGGAGGATTTGCACGATGACGGGCCTTTCGAAGCTTCGGGTGGGCCGCGACACGGGCCGTGGCACCGTCTGCCAGTATACGGGGGCTTCAGTAGGTGGCGTGCTTCTTGTAGCGCACGATCGAAGCGAACGCGTCGACGTCGAGGCTCGCCGTGCCGACCAGCGCCCCGTCGATGTCCGGGCACTTCATGAAGCCGACGATGTTGTCGGGTTTCACCGACCCGCCGTACAGGATGCGCGTCTTCGCCGCCGTCTCCTCGTCGAGGCTCTGGGCGATGACCCTGCGCAGCACGGATGCGACGTTCTGCGCCTGCTCGGGCGTCGCCGGCGCCCCCGAGCCGATCGCCCAGACCGGCTCGTAGGCGACCACGAAGTCGGTGCCGGGCTTCACGTCGAGCAGGGCGCCGCGCAGCTGGTTGGCCGGCACCGCGCTCGGCTCGTGGCGCTCGAGGTCCTTCGCGGTCTCGCCGACGCAGATCAGCGGCACCAGCTCCGCCTCCAGCGCGGCCTTGGTCTTCGCGGCGACGGTCTCGTCGCTCTCCACGTGCCGGTAGCGTCGCTCGGAGTGGCCGACGATGCAGTAGGTGCAGTCCAGCTTCTTGAGGAACCGGCCGGAGATCTCACCCGTGTACGCGCCGAGCGCGTGCGTCGACAGGTCCTGGCCGCCGTACGCGATCGGCAGCTTGTCGGCCTGCACGAGGGTCTGCACGCTGCGCAGGTCGGTGAACGGCGGGAACACCGCGACCTCGACGTCGTCGAAGTCGTGCTTCGCGTCGCCGAGCATCCACGCGAGCTTCTGCACGAACGCGATCGCCTGCAGGTGGTCGAAGTTCATCTTCCAGTTGCCGGCGATCAGCGGCGTGCGCTGCGCCTCGGTCACGAGGCGGGCTCCCAGCCGAGGGCCTCGAGGCCGGGCAGCGCCTTGCCCTCGAGGAACTCGAGGCTCGCGCCGCCGCCGGTCGAGATGTGCCCGAACTGCTCGTCGGAGAAGCCGAGCGCCCGCACCGCGGCGGCCGAGTCGCCGCCGCCGACGACCGCGAGACCGTCGACCTCGGTCAGCGCCTGGGCGACCGCCTTCGTGCCGGCCGCGAAGGGCGCGAGCTCGAAGACGCCCATCGGCCCGTTCCAGAACACCGTTCGAGCCCCGGCGATCTTGGCGGCGAACACCGCCGCCGTTTCGGGGCCGATGTCGAGCCCGATGCCCTTCTCCCCCCACGGGGAGCCCTCGATGTCGTCTGCGGGCCGCACCTCGTGCGCAGCATCCGCTGAAAACGCCTCGGCGACGACCACGTCGCTCGGCAGCACGATCTCGACGCCCAGCTCGTCGGCCTTCGCGAGGTACGAGCGCACCGTGTCGATCTGGTCGGCCTCGAGCAGGCTCGCGCCGACCTTGTGGCCCTGCGCGGCGAGGAAGGTGAACAGCATGCCGCCGCCGATGCACAGCGCGTCCACGCGCGGCAGCAGGTGGCCGATGACGCCCAGCTTGTCGCTCACCTTCGACCCGCCGAGCACCACCGTGTACGGGCGCTCGGGGTTCTCGGTGAGCCGGTCGAGCACGTCGAGCTCGGCGGCGATGAGCAGGCCGGCCGCGCTGGGCAGCGCCTGGGCGAGTTCGTAGACGGATGCCTGCTTGCGATGCACCACGCCGAAGCCGTCGGACACGAACGCGTCGCCGAACGCCGCGAGCCGGCCGGCGAACTCGGCGCGCTCCGCGTCGTCCTTGCTCGTCTCCCCCGGGTTGAAGCGGAGGTTCTCGAGCAGGGCGACGTCGCCGTCCTGCAGGCCGTCCACCGCCTCCTTCGCCGCGTCGCCGACGGTGTCGCCGGCGAACACCACCGGCTTGCCGAGCAGCTCGGACAGGCGCTGCGCGACGGGCTCCAGCGAGTACTGCGGGTCGGGCTCGCCCTTCGGGCGCCCGAGGTGGCTGATCACCACGACCCGGGCGCCCTGGTTGATGAGCGCGTTGAGGGTGGGCAGGGACGCCTGCACGCGGCCGTCATCGGTGATGACGCCGTCCTTCAGCGGCACGTTCAGGTCGCAGCGCACCACGACCCTCTTGCCGGCGAGCGAGCCCAGTGATTCCAGAGTGCGAAGCGACACTGCTCTCCCCTGCGCCGGGCTAGAGGCGCTCGGCCACGTAGTCGGTGAGGTCGACGAGGCGGCGCGAGTAGCCCCACTCGTTGTCGTACCACGCCGACAGCTTGACCTGGTCGCCGATGACGCGCACGAGGCCCGCGTCGAAGATCGAGGAGTGCGGGTTGCCCACGATGTCGCGCGAGACGATCTCGTCCTCGGTGTACTCGAGGATGCCCTTCAGCGGCCCGTCGGCCGCCGCCTTGTACGCGGCCTTGATCTCGTCGACGGTCACCGCGGACTTGGTGGTGACGGTCAGGTCGGTGATCGAGCCGGTCGGGGTCGGCACGCGCAGCGCGAAGCCGTCGAGCTTGCCCTGCAGCTCGGGGAGCACCAGGCCGATGGCCTTCGCGGCGCCGGTCGTGGTCGGGATGATCGACAGGGCGGCGGCGCGGGCGCGGCGCAGGTCCTTGTGGGGGCCGTCCTGCAGGTTCTGGTCGGCGGTGTACGCGTGCACCGTCGTCATCAGGCCGCGCTCGATGCCGAAGGTGTCGTTGAACACCTTCGCGAGCGGCGCGAGGCAGTTGGTGGTGCAGGAGGCGTTGGAGATGATGTGGTGGTTGGCCGGGTCGTAGGTGTGCTCGTTCACGCCGATGACGAAGGTGCCGTCCTCGTTCTTGGCCGGGGCGGAGATGATGACCTTCTTGGCGCCGGCGTCGAGGTGGGCCTTCGCCTTCGCGCCGTCGGTGAAGAACCCGGTGGACTCGACGACGATCTCGACGCCCAGCTCGCCCCACGGCAGGTTGGCGGGGTCGCGGTCGGCGAGCACCTTGATGCTCTTGCCGTTGACGACGATCGAGTCGCCCTCGACGGAGACCTCCTCGGCCAGCGCACCCAGGATCGAGTCGTACTTGAGCAGGTGCGCCAGGGTCTTCGCATCCGTCAGGTCATTGACCGCGACGATGTCGAGGTCGGTGCCCTTCTCCAGGGCTGCGCGGAAGAAGTTGCGGCCGATGCGGCCGAACCCGTTGATGCCGATCTTTACAGGCACGGAAGGTCTCCAGTGGTTCGGCGCCGGCCTTACGCAGCCGGCGCAGGTGGTGGGAAAGGAGTGCTGAGCGGCGGCCCGTGCCGGCGGAAACCGGCCGGGCCGCCGATCCCGCTACGACAGTAGCAGCAGGCCAGAAGTGGTCGACCGGGCCTTCTCGAACCGGGCCGCGACGTCGGGCCAGTTCACGATGTTCCAGAACGCCTTGACGTAGTCGGCCTTGACGTTGACGTAGTCGAGGTAGAAGGCGTGCTCCCACATGTCGAGCATCAGCAGCGGCACGGTCGCCGCGGCGAGGTTGCCCTGGTGGTCGTAGAGCTGCTCGATGATCAGCTTCTGGCCGAGCGAGTCCCACGCGAGGATCGACCAGCCGGAGCCCTGGATGCCGAGGGCCGAGGCGGTGAAGTGCGCCTGGAACTTCTCGAAGGAGCCGAAGAACTCGTCGATCGCCGCCGCGAGCTCGCCCTCGGGCTTCGCGCCGCCGTCCGGGGAGAGGTTGTTCCAGAACACCGTGTGGTTGACGTGGCCGGCGAGGTTGAAGGCGAGGTCCTTCTGCAGCTTGTTGACGTAGGTCAGGTCGCCGCCGTCGCGCGCCTCGGCCAGCTTGGCCAGCGCGGTGTTCGCACCGTCGACGTAGGTCTTGTGGTGCTTGTCGTGATGGAGCTCCATGATCCGGCCCGAGATGTTCGGCTCGAGAGCCGAGTAGTCGTAGGGCAGATCGACGAGCGTGTATTCAGCCATTCACATACTCCTTACGGGTTGAGCGACGTTTTCACTCTAGTGAGCATTACCGCCCTCGGCTAAGGACTATTCCGGGCCCCGCGCTCACGCGTCGAGGTCGGCCGGCAGGTTCGATTCCGTGCCCGGGATGCCGAGGTCGGAGGCGCGCTTGTCGGCCATCGCGAGCAGGCGACGGATGCGTCCCGCCACCGCGTCCTTGGTCATCGGCGGATCGGCGTGGTGCCCCAGCTCGTCGAGGCTCGCGTCGCGGTACTTGAGCCGCAGCTCACCGGCGTAGCGCAGGTGCTCGGGCAGGTCCGGGCCGAGGATCTCCAGGGCCCGCTCGACGCGCGCGCAGGCGGCCACCGCGGCCTGCGCGCTGCGGCGCAGGTTGGCATCGTCGAAGTTGACGAGCCGGTTGGCGGTGGCGCGCACCTCGCGGCGCTGGCGCAGCTCCTCCCAGCTCTTCACGGTCTCGTGGGCGCCCATCGCGGCGAGCATGGCGCTGATCGCCTCGCCCTCGCGGATGACGACGCGGTGCACGCCGCGCACCTCGCGGGCCTTGGCGGCGACGCCGAGGCGCCCCGCGGCGCCGACGAGGGCCATCGCGGTCTCGTTGCCCGGGGTCGTGATCTCGAGCGCGGCCGAGCGGCCCGGGTCGGTGAGGGAGCCGGCGGCGAGGAAGGCGCCGCGCCACACGGCGGCCAGGTCCTCCTTCGACCCCGTGGTGAGCCGGTTCGGCAGGCCGCGGATGGGGCGGCGTCGGGCGTCCAGCAGCCCGGCCTGGCGGGCGAGGGTTTCGCCGCCGTCGAGCACCCGCACCAGGTATTGGTCGGAGCGGCGCGAGCCTCCCGCGGCGATCACCGTGACATCCGCTCGCACGCCGTAGATCTCGGCGATGGCCTTGCGCACGTGGCGGGCGAGCTGGGGGCTGTCGAGCTCGCTCTCGACGGCGATGCGCCCGGAGATGACGTGCAGGCCGCCCGCGAGGCGAAGGATGGTGGCCAGCTCAGCCGATCGTACGGTGGTCTTGCCGACCTCGACGGAGAGCAGTTCGTCCTTCACGTCCGCGGTGAGTGCCATGGTGTCCCTTCAGGCCGGACGTCACTCTCGGCCGAGATCGCGATGCTTCACGTTGACGGCCACGCCCGGAAGCTCGGCGAGACGCTGTGCGAGCTCTTCGACGATCGCCACCGAGCGGTGCTTGCCGCCAGTGCAGCCTACCGCGATCATCGCGTGCCTCTTGTTCTCGTGCTGGTACCCGGCGAGCACCACGCTCAGCGCCTGCCGGTACGCGTCGATGAAGGCCAGGGCGCCGTCTTGCGCGAAGACGTAGTCGCGCACCGCGCCGTCCTGACCGGTCAACGGGCGCAGCTCGGGCTGCCAGTACGGGTTGGGCAGGAAGCGCACGTCGGCGACCATGTCGGCGTCGGATGGCAGGCCGTACTTGAAGCCGAAGCTGGACAGCGTCACCGACACCCCGGGGGTCTGCTCGGAGGCGAACCGCTCGTGCACGGCGTTCGTGAGCTGGTGCACGTTGAGGTCGGTCGTGTCGAGCACGAGGTCGGCGTACTCGCGCAGCTGGCCGACCCGGGTGCGCTCCTCCATGATCCCGTCGAGGATCGTGCCATTGCCCTGCAGCGGGTGCGGCCGGCGCACCGACTCGAAGCGGCGCACGAGGGTCGCGTCGGAGGCGTCGAGGAACAGCACCGACAGCCGCACGTCGTCGTGCAGTTGCGGCAGCAGATCCTGCAGTTCGCGGAAGAAGTCCCGGCCGCGCACGTCGACCACGATAGCGACCCGCGAGGTGGTGCCGCTGGAGGCGGAGGCGAGGTCGAGCAGCGGCCGCATCATCTGCGGCGGCAGGTTGTCGACGACGAACCAGTCCAGGTCTTCCAGGGCGTGTGCCACGGTCGACCTGCCCGCGCCGGACATGCCGGTCACGATGAGGACATCCTGCAGCGGTTCAGGGGCCGTCACGGCACCAGCCTAGGCGTTAGTCGCCCGCGTGCAGGGCGTCGTGGACCGCCGCGGCCAGCGACGGGCCGAGCCCGCGCACGGCGGCGATGTCGTCGACGGATGCCTCGCGCAGCCGCTTCACGGAGCCGAAGTGGCCGAGCAGCTGCTTCACCCGAGACGGCCCCAGGCCCGGGATCTCGCCCAGCACGGTGGAGATGTCGCGCTTGCGGCGGCTGCGCTGGTAGGTGATGGCGAAGCGGTGCGCCTCGTCGCGGATGCGCTGGATGAGGAACAGCGCGTCGGAGTTGCGCGGCAGGATCACCGGGAAGTCGCTGTCGGGCAGCCAGATCTCCTCGAGGCGCTTCGCGATCCCGGCGAGCTGGATGCCGGTCACCCCGGACTCGTCGAGGGCGCGCTTGGCGGCGTTCACCTGCGGCTGGCCGCCGTCGACGAGCAGCAGCTGAGGGGCGTAGGCGAACTTCTTGCGGCGGGTCTCCCCCGTCTCGTCGTCGCGCTCGGCGACCGGGGCGGCGGCCTCGTCCTTCAGGTAGGCGAGGCGTCGGGTGAGCACCTGGTAGATCGAGTCGGTGTCGTCGGTGGTCTCGGGGATGGAGAAGCGCCGGTACTGGTCTTTGCGCGGCAGTCCGTCCTCCATCACGACCATCGAGGCGACGACGTTGGTGCCCTGCAGGTGCGAGACGTCGTAGCACTCGATGCGCAGCGGGGCATCCGTCATGCCGAGCGCGTCGCGAATGTCGTTCAGCGCCTGCGATCTCGTGGTGAAGTCGGCCGAGCGCCGGGTCTTGTACAGGGCGAGCGCGCCCTTCGCGTTCAGCTCGGCGGTGGCGGCCAGCTGGGCCTTCTCGCCGCGCTGCGCGACCCGCAGCTGCACCCGGCCGCCGCGGTTCGCCTCGACGCTCTCGGCCCGGCGGGCGGTGAGCCACTGCTCGAGCGCCTCGGCGTCGTCGGGCAGCTCGGGCACGAGCACCTCGCGGGGCGGGGTGAAGTCGGCGTCGTAGGCGTTCTGCAGCACCGTGTCGACCAGCTCGCCGCGCTCGAGGTCGAGCTCTTTGTCGAGCACCCAACTGCGCACGCCGCGGATGCGGCCGCCGCGCACGATGAACTGCTGCACCGACGCGGCCAGCTCGTCGTCGGCGATGCCGAACACGTCGGCGTCGACGTTGTCGGGCAGCACGACGGCGGTCTTCTCCATCACGGCGGTCAGCGCCTGGATGCGGTCGCGGTAGCGGGCGGCCGACTCGAAGTTCAGCTCGGCGGAGGCCTGCTGCATCTCGCGGGTCAGCTCGCGCAGGTAGCGCTGGTCGCTGCCGGACATGAAGTCGACGAACTGGTTCGCGACCTCCCGATGCTCCTCCTTCGTCACCCGGCCGACGCAGGGGGCGACGCACTTGCCGATGTCGGCGAGCAGGCAGGGGCGGCCGGTGAGCTCGGCGCGGCGGTACACGCCGGGCGAGCAGGAGCGCATCGGGAACGCCTTGAGCATCAGGTCGAGGGTCTCGCGGATCGCCCACACCTTCGTGTACGGGCCGAAATAGCGCGCCGTCTTGTCGCGCCGGTTGCGGGTGATCATCGCCCGCGGCACCTCCTCGCCGAGGGTCACGGCGAGGTACGGGTAGGTCTTGTCGTCTTTGAAGACGACGTTGAACGGCGGGTTGAACTCCTTGATCCAGGTGTACTCGAGCGCGAGCGCCTCGAACTCGTTGCCGACCACCGTCCAGTCCACGCCGGCCGCGGTGGTGACCATGCGCCGGGTGCGCTCGTGCAGGTTCCACAGCGGCTGGAAGTAGTTCTGCAGCCGGGCGCGCAGGTTCTTCGCCTTGCCGACGTACAGCACCCGGCCGGAGGCGTCGCGGAACCGGTACACGCCCGGCCGGGTGGGGATCTCGCCCGTCTTCGGCCGGTACGGGACGGTCTGCGTGGTCTGCCTCGCCATGGGCTAGGCGGTCGCCCGCGCCCCGGCCGGAACGTCGATGCCGAGCATCTCGCGCAGGAACCGGCCGGTGTGGCTCTGCTCGACGCGGGCCACCTGCTCGGGCGTTCCGGTGGCGATGACGGTGCCGCCGCCTGCACCGCCCTCGGGGCCGAGGTCGATGATCCAGTCGGCGCTCTTGATCACGTCGAGATTGTGCTCGATCACGATCACGGTGTTGCCCTTGTCGACGAGGCCGCCGAGCACCAGCAGCAGCTTGCGCACGTCCTCGAAGTGCAGGCCCGTGGTCGGCTCGTCGAGCACGTACACGCTGCGGCCGTTGGTGCGCCGCTGCAGCTCGGTGGCGAGCTTGACGCGCTGCGCCTCGCCGCCGGACAGCGTCGTGGCCGACTGGCCGAGCCGCACGTAGCCGAGGCCCACGTCGACCAGGGTCTTCAGGTAGCGGTGGATGGCGCTGATCGGCTCGAAGAACTCGGCCGCCTCGGCGATCGGCATGTCGAGCACCTCGGCGATGTTCTTGCCCTTGTAGTGCACCTGCAGGGTGTCGCGGTTGTACCGGGCGCCGTGGCATACCTCGCAGGCGACGTACACGTCGGGCAGGAAGTTCATCTCGATCTTGATCGTGCCGTCGCCCTGGCAGTTCTCGCAGCGGCCGCCCTTGACGTTGAAGCTGAACCGGCCGGGCTGGTAGCCTCGCGCCTTCGCCTCGGCTGTCTCGCTGAACAGGGTGCGGATCTTGTCGAACACGCCCGTGTAGGTGGCCGGGTTGGAGCGGGGCGTGCGGCCGATCGGGGCCTGGTCGACGTGCACCACCTTGTCGAGGTTCTCGACGCCGGTGACGCGGGTGTGCTTGGCCGCCACCTTGCGGGCGCCGTTGAGGCGCTGGGCGAGCACCCGGTAGAGGATGTCGTTGACGAGGGTCGACTTGCCCGAGCCCGACACCCCGGTGACGGCGGTGAATACGCCGAGCGGGAACTCGACCGAGATGTCCTTGAGGTTGTTGGCGTTGGCGCCGACGACCGTCAGCATCCGCTTCTTGTCGATCTTGCGCCGCTTCTTCGGCGTCTCGATGGCGCGCCGCCCGGCCAGGTAGTCGCCGGTGAGCGAGTCGCGGTTCTCGACCAGCGAGTCGTAGGTGCCCGAGTGCACCACCCGGCCGCCGTTCACGCCGGCGCCCGGGCCGATGTCGACGATCCAGTCGGCGGTGCGGATGGTGTCTTCGTCGTGCTCGACCACGATCAGCGTGTTGCCGAGGTCGCGCAGCGCGACGAGCGTCTCGATCAGCCGCCGGTTGTCGCGCTGGTGCAGGCCGATCGACGGCTCGTCGAGCACGTACAGCACGCCGGTCAGGCCCGACCCGATCTGGGTGGCGAGACGGATGCGCTGGGCTTCGCCGCCGGAGAGCGTGCCGGCCGCGCGCGCCATGTTGAGGTAGCCGAGGCCGACCTGGATGAGGAAGTCGAGGCGCACCTTGATCTCGCGCAGCACCTGGGCGGCGATCATGGCCTCGCGGTCGGTGAGCGTGAGCTTGTTCATGAACTCGCGGGCGTCGGTGAGGCTGAGCTCGGCGACGTCGGCGATGGAGTGCCCGTGGATCAGCACGGCGAGCACCTCGGGCTTGAGCCGCTTGCCATCGCAGACCGGGCAGGGCACCTCGCGCAGGTACTCGGCCCAGCGCTGGCGCTGGGTGTCGGTCTCGGCCTGGGCGTACTGCCGCTCGATGTACGGCACGACGCCCTCGAAGCCGGAGGTGTAGCTCATCTCGCGGCCGAAGCGGTTGCGCCACTTGACCTTCACCTCGAAGTTCTCGCCGTGCATGACGGCGCGGCGCACCCGCTCGGGCAGCCGCTTCCACGGGGTGTCGAGGTCGAAGTCGAGGTCGCGGGCGAGGCCGGCCAGCAGCTTCTCGTAGTACTGGTACAGGCTCTTGCCCTGGCTGGTCCACGGGATGATGACGCCGTCGGCGATGCTCGCGTCGGGGTCGCCGAGCAGCAGGTCTTCGTCCACGGCCATGCGCACGCCGAGGCCCGAGCACTCGGGGCACGCGCCGAACGGCGCGTTGAAGGAGAAGGTGCGCGGCTCGATCTCGGTGAGCTGGATCGGGTGCCCGTTCGGGCAGGCCAGCTTCTCGCTGAACCGCACCCACGAGTCGGGGGAATCGGCGGGCTCGTCGACGAAGTTCACGTCGATCAGGCCGTCGGTGAGGCCCAGCGCCGTCTCGATCGAGTCGGTGAGCCGGCCGAGGATCTCGGGGCCGGCGACCAGCCGGTCGACGATGACCGAAATGTCGTGCTTGTACGACTTCTTCAGGGTCGGCGGCTCGGAGAGCTGGTACTGCTCGCCGTCGACGAGCACGCGGGCGAAGCCCTTTGCGCTCAGCTCGGCGAAGAGGTCGACGAACTCGCCCTTCTTCTGCTTCACGACCGGCGCGACGACCTGGTAGCGGGTGCGCTCCGGCAGCTCCATCAGGCGGTCGGCGATCTGCTGCACCGTCTGGCGCTGGATCGGCTCGCCGCACTCGGGGCAGTGGGCGACGCCGATGCGCGCCCAGAGCAGGCGCATGTAGTCGTAGATCTCGGTGATGGTGCCGACGGTGGAGCGCGGGTTGCGGTTCGTCGACTTCTGGTCGATCGACACGGCGGGGCTGAGGCCCTCGATGAAGTCGACGTCGGGCCGGTCGACCTGGCCGAGGAACTGGCGCGCATATGCGGAGAGCGACTCGACGTAGCGGCGCTGGCCCTCGGCGAAGATCGTGTCGAAGGCGAGCGAGGACTTGCCGGAGCCGGACAGCCCGGTGAACACCACGAGCGCATCGCGCGGGATCTCGAGGTCGACGTCGCGCAGGTTGTGCACCCGCGCGCCGCGCACGCTCAGCTTGGCGTGGGTGTCGACGGGATGCACGTGCCCGAAGGCGGATCGGGGGCTCTCAGACGTCACGCCTCGAGTCTAGGTTCGACCTCCGACATCGCGCTCACGGGCGCCGGGCGGCAGGCGCCGGGCGGCACGGCCCGGCGGGCGCCCGGCGGCGGGGCCCGGCGGGCGCCGCCCGGCCGTGCGGCAGGATGAGCGGGTGATCACCCTGCGCGACTACCTGCGGCTGCTGCCCAAGGCCGAGCTGCACTGCCACTTCGTCTCCACCCTCGAGCCGGCGCGGCTGATCGCGCTGGCCGACCAGTACGGCGTCGCCCTGCCGACGACCGACCCCGACGAGCTGTTCGACTACGACGACCTGGCCGACTTCCTGGTCGCCTTCCGCGCCGCGACCGACGTGCTGCGCTCCCCCGCCGACCTCGCCCAGACCGCCTACGACGGCGTGCGGGCCGCGGTCGCCGCGGGCAACCTGCTCTACCGCGAGTACGGCGTGAACCCGCAGTACTTCGCGCAGCGCGGCATCGGGTACACCGAGCTGCTCGACCCGATCCGCGACGGGCTGCGCGCCGCCGAGCGGGACCTCGGCGTGGGCTACCGCATCGTGATCGCCATCAACCGGCGAGAGAGCGCGCGGGCGGCCGTCGAGCTCGTCGAGCGGATGCTGGAGCATCCGTACCCCGACGTCGTCGCCCTCGGCCAGGACGATCTCACGCCGAAGGGCACCGAGGACCCGGGCCGCTTCGCGGAGGCCTACGCCCTCGCGAAACGGCACGGGCTGAAGACGACCGCGCACGCCGGCGAGACCGAGACGGCGTCGGCCGAGGACGTCCGGGTCGCCCTCGACGTGCTGGGCGTGGACCGCATCGACCACGGCTACCGGGTGCTCGACGACCCCGGGCTGGTCGCGCGGGTGCGCGAGGAGCGGGTGCCGTTCGCGACGACGCCCGTCTCGACCAATGTGCTGTCGGGCTGGCCGCTCGACCCCGACCACCGCATCGCGCGGATGATCCGGGCGGGGCTCAACGTCTCGGTGTCCACCGACGACGGCGTGTTCTTCCGCACCGATCTCGGCCGCGAGTACGCGGAGGCGCTGCACGACTTCGGCATCGACGCCGAGGGGGCGAAGGCGATCGCGCTCGCCGGCATCGACGGCGCCTTCTGCGACGAGGACGAGAAGGCCCGGCTGCGGGCCGACTTCACGGCCGGCTTCCTCGCGCTCGACGCGGCGCTCGCCCCCTGACCGCGCGCGTGCCACAATGAGACCGCCCTCGCGGACGAACCGCAGATGCCAGGGGGCGAATCGGAAGGCGCTTCGATGACGGACAGCACCGGTCACGCGATCCCCTCGCGCTGACACCGGCGTCCGTCCCCGCATTCCGTGAGCAGGGCTCCGCCGTGTCGGCGCATCGACACGAACCGGAGCTTTTCCATGCCCTCCTCCCCCTCGGTCGTGCTGCACGACCTCAGCTTTTCCTGGCCGGACGGAACCCCCGCCCTCGACGGCGTCTCGGGCGCCTTCGGCCGCGGCCGCACCGGCCTCATCGGCGCGAACGGCGCCGGCAAATCGACCCTGCTGAAGCTCATCGCCGGGCAGCTCTCGCCCACCTCGGGCAGCGTGAGCGTGCACGGCACGGTCGACCACCTGCCGCAGCACCTGACCCTGGCGACGGATGCCTCGGTCGGCGAGCTTCTCGGCATCCGCCCGCAGCTCGACGCCGTGCGCGCCGTCGCCTCCGGCGACGCATCCCCGGAGCTGTTCGACGTCATCGGCGACGGCTGGGACGTCGAGGAGCGGGCGGAGGCGGCGCTCGCGCAGGCCGGGCTGCCCGCCGACGTCGACCGTCGGGTCGCTGAGCTCTCCGGCGGCGAGGCGATGCTGGCCGGCGTCGTCGGGGTGCTGTTGCGCCGCGCATCCGTCGCCCTGCTCGACGAGCCCACCAACAACCTCGACGGCGACGCGCGCGCCCGGCTGTACGAGCTCGTGCGCGGCTGGCGCGGCACGCTGATCGTCGTCAGCCACGACCTCGAGCTGCTCGAGCTGATGGACGACACGGCCGAGCTGCGCGGCGGCGGGCTGACCGTCTTCGGCGGGCCGTACAGCGCGTACCGCGCCTGGCTCGAGGAGCAGCAGGACGCGGCCCGGCAGGTGCTGCGGACCGCGGAGCAGCGGCTGCGGGTCGAGAGGCGCGACCGGATCGCGGCCGAGGCGAAGGTGGCGCGCAGCGCCCGCGACGGGCGGAAGAAGCGCGCCTCGGGCGACTTCGGCAAGGCGGCGTTCGACGCGATGAAGAACTCGGGCGAGAAGTCGGGAGCGAAGATCCGCGGCATGCACGCCGACCGGGAGGCCGAGGCCCGGGCCGCCGTGGAGGAGGCGGAGCGGCTCGTGCGCGACGACGACCGGATCACGGTCGACCTGCCCGACCCGCGGGTGGCGCGCGGGCGGCGGCTGGCGGTGCTGACCGGCGCCGACGGCCGCGAGTTCGTGCTGCAGGGGCCGGAGCGGGTTGCCCTCACCGGGCCGAACGGCGTGGGCAAGACGACGCTGCTCGAGGCGCTCGTGGCCGGGCGTGGCCTCGCCACCGACCGGGTCGCGTATCTCACCCAGCGCATCGACACGCTCGAGGAGGACCGCAGCGTGCTCGAGAACGTGCGGGCCGGCGCGCCGACCGTGCCGCCGGGCGAGCTGCGCAACCGGCTCGCGCGGTTCCTGATCCGCGGCGCGGCGGTCGACCGGCCGGTCGCGAGCCTGTCCGGCGGCGAACGGTTCCGGGTCGCGCTCGCGCGGCTGCTGCTCGCCGAGCCGCCGGCGCAGCTGCTCGTGCTCGACGAGCCGACCAACAACCTCGACCTCGACTCGGTCGATCGGCTCGTGGAGGCACTCGCGGCCTACCGGGGCGGCCTGCTGGTGGTCAGCCACGACCGGCGCTTCCTCGACCGGCTGGGACTCGACGCCGAGCTGCGGCTGGAGCCGGGCGGGGTGCTGCGGCAGGTGGGGCTTTGAGCGCGGGTCGCCGGGTGACCCGACCCTCGTGACCACCGTGCACCTACCGGCGGCGGCTGAGGAGCCGGAGGAAGAGCAGCCCGGCGAGGGCGAGCAGGGCCGCGGCTGCGATGACGGCGGCCGGGCTCCAGCCGAGGTGCACGCCCGCCTGCGCCCAGAGCGCGACGGCGAGAGCGGCCTCCCCGGCGGCGGTGACTACGCCCGCGCGCACAGCCGGCCGGCGCAGTGCGGCGAGGGCGAAGCGGGCAGACACCGGCGTGATCGCGAACTGCGAGGCGAGCAGGTGCAGGGCGACCAGGCCAGGCAGCAGAACGTACGGATGCCAGCCGCCGACGCTCGCCGCATCGCCGAGCTGATCGAGGCCGAACACCGCGATCGCCGCCCACGCGACGCCCGCCCACGGGACCGCCGCGGCGAGCACCACGAGGCCGCCCGCGGCGACCGTCGCCGGATCGAGCGGCCGGGTCGCCACCAGCGCTGCGCCGACCAGCAGGAACGCGACGCGCAGCGACCAGGCGGGCACGGCACGGCCCCCGCCGGCGAGGGTGGCGACGGCCGTCATCGGATGACTCCGCCGAGCCGCTGCGGACGGGCCAGCGCCAGCAGGGCGGCGTCGCGCCCGGTATCGTGCACGTCGTGGCCCCAGCGCAGCAGGTCGACCCCGCCACCCGCCAGCTCGGCGAGCTGGTCGTCGCGCTCCATCATTAGCACGCGATGCGCGAGCCGCCGCTCGGGAGTGAGTTCGTCCGTGGCCGGCGCGGGCAGCACGTCGACGGCGACCACGCGGTGGCCGGCGGCCGCAAGCACCAGCGCGGTGTTCGCCGGGTGCGCGTCGAGGAAGGCGGAGAGGAGGAACACCTGGGCGCCGCCCGTGACGAGCGGCGGCCGGCGGCTCGCGGCCCGCTCGGCGACCGGCCCGGTGGCCGCGATGTGCGTCAGCAGCCGGCTCAGGTGCCGGGACCCGGCCCCGGGCGGCACTGCACGGCGCGGAGCCGACAGGTCGGCGAATCCGACCCGGTCGCCGGCCCGCAGGTAGCCGGCGGCGATCGACGACGCGGCGGAGCGCGCGATGTCGAGTGAGGTGACGCCGCTCGTGAGCGGAGCGTGCCGGACCCAGTCGGCGACGTTCTCGCCCACGTCGACGGCGCTGTCGACGACCACGACCACGGTCGTGTCGGACTGCGCGAGGGTGCGCCGCACGTACAGCTCGCCCTCCTGCCGGGCGAGCCGTGCCGTCGCCTTCCAGTCGATGCGCCGCAGCCGGTCGCCGGGCCGGAACCGGTCGATGTCGTGGAAGTCGCCCCCGTCGCCGGGGCGGGAGGAGTCGCGCGTGCCGGTGAGGCCGGTCAGCCGGCGCGGCAGCGGCAGCGCCGACAGCGGCGCGAACGGCGGGGAGATGACCCGCTCGACCGTCAGCTCGGGCGAGACGTCGGTCAGCAGCGCTCCCCCGGTCGCGACGAGCCGCCACTCGGCGATCAGCACGGTCTGCGGCCCCGAGTGCGGCACCGGCACGGTGCCGTGCACCTCGACGGGTCGGCCCGGACGCACCGCCAGCACGTCGAGCCGCGCCCGGTCGCCGAGCGGACGGGTGCGCAGCTGCACCGCCTCGACCCCCTCGGGCGGGACGAGGCGCAGCCAGTAGCCGAGCGCACCCTCGACGGGGCCGTGGCCCGCGGTCAGCGACACCTCCGGGGCGGCGGCGACCGCGTCATCCGTCGCCCTGCCCCCGTCGGTGCCGGGCGGCCGGCGATCCCAGGCCCACGCGGCCAGGGCGAGCAGGGGCAGGCCGAGCACCACGACGTCGGCGCGGCCGGTCACGGCGCCCGCGGCGGCGAGCAGCAGCCCGGCGACGACGGCGCCGAGCTGCACCGCCGTCAGCCGCCACCGGGGCGCGGCCGGGGGCGGCGGCGCGCTCACGGCCGGACGCCGACGGCCGGCGGGCCGGCGACCTGCGCCACGAGCTCGGCGACCACGTCGCGCGGGTTGACCCCGGTCGCCCAGGCCTGCGCCGTCAGCGACAGCCGGTGTGCGAGCACGGGGACCGCGACCGCCTTCACGTCGTCGGGCGTGACGAACTCGCGGCCGGCGATCACGGCGCGCGAGCGGGCGACGAGCATGAGGCCCTGCGAGCCGCGCGGCGAGGCGCCCACCTGCACCGAGGGATGCCGCCGGGTGGCCGCCGCCAGGTCGACGCAGTATCCGGCGATGTCGGGGTCGACGTGCACCGTCTCGACGCCGGCCTGCATGGCCGTGAGCGTGGCGGCGTCGATCACGGGCTCGACGGCTGCCACCTCGTGCCTGCGTGCGACGCGGGCGAGCAGCACCTGCCGCTCTCCGTCGCGCTCGGGGTAGCCGACGGCGAGGCGCACCATGAAGCGGTCGAGCTGCGCCTCGGGCAGCGCGTAGGTGCCCTCGTACTCGATCGGGTTGCTTGTGGCGACCACGTGGAACGGCGCCGGCAGCGGGAACCGGCGCCCCTCGACGGTCACCTGCCCCTCGGCCATCGCCTCGAGCAGGGCCGACTGGGTCTTCGGCGAGGTGCGGTTGATCTCGTCGGCGAGGAACAGGCCGGTGAAGATCGGGCCCTCCCGGAACACGAACTCGCCGCTGCCCGGCCGGTACACGAAGGAGCCCGTGATGTCGGAGGGCAGCAGGTCGGGCGTACACTGCAGCCGCCGGAAGTCCAGCCCGAGCGCCGTGGCGATGCTGCGCGCCGCGAGCGTCTTGCCGAGCCCCGGCACGTCTTCGAACAGCACGTGGCCGCCGGCGAGGATCGTGGCGAGGGCGAGCTCCAGCGGTTCGCGCATGCCGACGACCGCCTCGCCCACCCGGTCGAGCACCCGGCCCGCCAGCTCGGAGATCTCGGCGACGGGCAGCCCCGCCCGCGTGTCGGTCATGCGTGCTCCTTCCGCCCCAGCGCGTCGACCGCGTCGATGCAGCCCAGCAGCGCCGTCTGGGTGATCGTGTCATTCACCGTACTGTGCAGCGTCGCGTACGCGCGCTCCCCCAGCAGGGCGACGACGGCGGGTCGATCGGATGCCGCGTCCAGTTCGAGCCCGCGCCGCGCCAGCCGCTCGGCCGCGATCCCCCGCACCCGCTGCACCGCCCGCAGCTGCACCCGCCCGCGCCGCGCGGTGAGCACCCAGCTCAGCATCAGCACGTCGTCGCGGCCGCCGGGCGGCATCGTCGCCTCAGGGCGCGGCCAGATCGGATGCTCCGGCTGCGGCGCCGCCGCCCACGCGGCCACCCCCGCGGCGGCCGCCGCCCCGACCAGCACCCCGTACCCCCACTCGGCGCCGAAGTACCAGGCGCCCACGCCCACCAGCACCCCGACCACGGCGGCGCCGGCGATGCGGCCGCGCGTCAGCACTCCGCGCACGGCTACCGCCTGCGCCCGACGGCCGGCTCGTGCCACGAGTCGAGCAGGGCGCGGATGGCGCCCCGCGCCGCCTCGACGTCGGCCGGCGTCACGGCGCGGCCGCCGAAGCGCACCGCCTGGTACACGTCGACGAGCCGGCCCGCGGCGTCGCGGTCGGCGCGCACGCGCGCGATCACCCGCTCGGTGAACTCGGTCGGCGTCTCGGCCGGGCGCCGCTCGACCCCCGACTCCTCGGCCGCCTGCTGCAGCCCGAGCCAGGCTGCGACGACCGCGTCGGCCGGCTCGCGCTGTTCCTCGAGCAGGTCGAGCGCGCGGCGCAGCCCGCGGGCGACGGTCGGGGCGTCGGGCTCCGCCTCGGGTTCCGTTCCGCTCACCTGCCAGCCGAGCCCCTCCGCCGCGGAGACCTCGCCCAGCTGCGGCAGGCCGATGCGCCGGCCGCGCCGCCGCGCGAGGCCGCGCAGCACCCACCAGATGAGGAACGCCGCCGCGACGGCGGCCGCGGCGATCAGCAGCTGCTCGACCAGCGACCCCTGGTGGCCGGAGGCGGCCGGAAGCGGGTTCGGCTCGGCCGTCTCGCTCTGGCCGGAGAGCGGGTTCGGCACGGACGACTGGGCGAAGTCCGGCACCCAGCGCGGACCCGACAGGGCCGGCGCGCCGGCGAGCAGGGCGGCGGCGATCAGGACGACGCCGAGCCCGGCGCATCCGATCGTCGTCGCGTACCGGCCGGCGCGGTTCAGGCGTGCCCCGCCTTCTCCATCTGCCGCAGCTCCTTCTTCAGGTCGGCCAGCTCGTCGCGCAGCCGGGCCGCCAGCTCGAACTTGAGCTCGGCCGCCGCCTCGAGCATCTGGGTGTTGAGGTCGGCGATGAGCTGCTCGAGCTCGTTCGCGCCCTGCGCGGCGATGCCGACCCGCTCGGTCTTCTTGCCCTTGCCGCCCTTGCCGCGGTCGCGGCCCTCGAGCATCTTGGCGGTGTCGGCCTCTTCGCGGGCGAGAACGTCGGTGATGTCGGCGATGCGCTTGCGCAGCGGCTGCGGGTCGATGCCGTGCTCTTTGTTGTAGGCGATCTGCTTCTCGCGGCGCCGGTCGGTCTCGTCGATGGCCCGCTTCATCGACTCGGTGAGCGTGTCGGCGTACATGTGCACCTCTCCGGAGACGTTGCGGGCGGCGCGGCCGATGGTCTGGATGAGCGAGGTGTCGGAGCGCAGGAAGCCCTCCTTGTCGGCGTCGAGGATCGCCACGAGCGACACCTCGGGCAGGTCGAGGCCCTCGCGCAGCAGGTTGATGCCGACCAGCACGTCGAACACGCCCTGCCGCAGCTCGGTGAGCAGCTCGACCCGGCGCAGAGTGTCGACGTCGGAGTGCAGGTAGCGCACCCGCACGCCCGCCTCGGTGAGGAAGTCGGTGAGCTCCTCCGCCATCTTCTTCGTGAGCGTCGTGACCAGCACCCGCTCGTCGCGGTCGACCCGCACCCGGATCTCCTCGAGCAGGTCGTCGATCTGGCCCTTGGTGGGCTTCACGACGACCTTCGGGTCGACGAGGCCCGTGGGGCGGATGATCTGCTCGACGATGCCGTCGGCCACACTGAGCTCGTAGCGGCCGGGCGTCGCCGAGAGGTAGACGGTCTGGCCGACGCGGGCCTTGAACTCGTCCCAGGTGAGCGGGCGGTTGTCGAGGGCGCTCGGCAGCCGGAATCCGTGCTCGACGAGGGTGCGCTTGCGGCTCGCGTCGCCCTCGTACATCGCCCCGATCTGCGGCACGGTCTGGTGCGACTCATCGATGACGACGAGGAAGTCGTCGGGGAAGTAGTCGAGCAGGCAGGTCGGCGGCTCGCCCGGCTTGCGCCCGTCGAGGTGCCGCGAGTAGTTCTCGATGCCGGAGCAGAAGCCGATCTGCTCGAGCATCTCGAGGTCGAAGGTGGTGCGCATGCGCAGCCGCTGCGCCTCGAGCAGCTTGCCCTGCCGCTCGAGCTCCTCGAGCCGCTCCGCGAGCTCCTCCCGGATCGTGCCGATCGCCCGGTGCACCGCCGCCTGGCTCGCCGCGTACTGCGTGGCCGGGGCGATGGAGACCGAGTCGAGCTTCTGCAGGATCTGCCCGGTGAGCGGATGCAGCAGGTACATCGCCTCGACCTCGTCGCCGAACAGCTCGATGCGGATCGCGTTCTCGTCGTAGATCGGGATGATCTCGATCGTGTCGCCGCGCACCCTGAACTTGCCGCGGGAGAAGTCGATGTCGTTGCGCTCGTACTGCGCGTCGACGAAGGTGCGGATCAGCCGGTCGCGGCCGACCACGTCGCCGACCTGCAGCACCGTCATCGCCCCGAGGTACTCGTCGACGGCGCCCAGGCCGTAGATGCACGACACGGTCGAGACCACGACGACGTCGCGCCGCGACAGCAGCGCGTTGGTGGTCGAGTGCCGCAGCCGCTCGACCTCGGCGTTGATCGACGAGTCCTTCTCGATGAAGGTGTCGGTCTGCGGCACGTACGCCTCGGGCTGGTAGTAGTCGTAGTAGGAGACGAAGTACTCGACCGCGTTGTTCGGCAGGAGTTCGCGGAACTCGTTGGCCAGCTGCGCGGCGAGCGTCTTGTTGTGCGCGAGCACCAGCGTTGGCCGCTGCACCCGCTCGATCAGCCACGCCGTCGTGGCCGACTTGCCCGTGCCGGTCGCGCCGAGCAGCACCACGTCGGTCTCGCCCGCGTTGATGCGCGCCGCGAGCTCCTCGATCGCCTGCGGCTGGTCGCCGCTCGGGGAGTACTCGCTGACCACCTCGAAGGGGCGCACGGCACGTGTGGGTTGCATACCCGCCAGTCTAGGAAGGACGTACGACATCGGCGGGGGCGAGGCGCCCCGCGCCCAGCTCCAGCCGCACGTCGTCCGCGCGCACCCCGGTGGCGTGGTGCGTCACGAGCACCGTGGTGCGCCCCTCGAGCGCGCGACGCAGGTCGCCCAACAGCGCCTCCGCCGCCTGCTCGTCGAGGTGCGCGGTCGGCTCGTCGAGCAGCACCGCGTCGCCGCCGGCGAGCAGGGTGCGGGCGACCGCCACCCGCTGCCGCTGGCCGCCGGAGAGGAACGCGCCCCCGGCCCCGATCGGCGTGTCGAGCCCCAGCGGCAGTTCGGCCAGCAGCCCGCCGAGGCCCACCCGGTCGAGCACCGCCTCGAGCTCCGCGTCGTCCGGCGCGTCGTCCCGGCCGCGGGCGATCGCGAGATTGCCGCGCAGGGTCGAGTCGAAGAGGTGCCCCTCCTGCGGGCACCAGGCGATGCGCCGCCGCACGGCGTCGGGGTCGAGGGACGAGGCATCCGTCTCGTCGATCAGATAGCGGCCGCGCGTGGGCGCGAGGTACCGCAGCAGCACCCCGAGCAGCGTCGTCTTGCCGCTGCCGGAGGGGCCGGTGACCACGAGCCACTCCCCCGCGCCGACGCCGGCGTCGACGTCGCGCAGGGCGTCGACGGCGGCGCCCGGGTAGCGGTAGCCGACCCGCTCGAGCCGCAGCTCGCGCACCCGCTCGATCGGGGCGCCGGGCTGCGCGTGGTCCGCGTCGTCGGCGGCGCGGGTGACCGGAGCGATGCGCTGCAGCACCTGCGCCAGCTCGGGCCAGCGCTGCGCGGCGGCGACCGCCTCGAGCAGCGGGTCGATCAGCGCGAGCGGGGTGAACGCGAACACCGCGGCGAGCGGCACCGGCAGCGGGCCGTGCACGGTGAGCGGCTGGGCGAGCACGATCATGAGCACGGATGCCGCGGCCGCCACCGCCGCGACCACCCCGTTCCCCGCCCCCAGCGCCCACGCCGAGCGCCGCGCCGACCGTGCCGCCCGGGCGTCGAGCCGCGCCACGGCGGCCAGGGCCGGCTGGGCGACACCGTTGCCGGCGAGGTCGTCGCGGGCCTGCAGCACCCCGGCAACCCGGCGCAGCAGCGCGGAGCGGTGCCGGTCGCGCACCCGGGTGGCCCGGGCGTCGGCGGAGACGGCGACGGCCGCCCCGCCGACCAGCGCGACGGCGCACGCGGCGAGCAGCAGCAGCCCGGCCGGCGTCCACAGGATGCACAGCGCCACGACCGCCGCGATCACCGCGGCGAGGCCCGAGACCAGCGGCACGACGACGCGCGGCGCCAGGTCGCGCACCTTGTCGGCATCGCCGATCAGCCGGTCGAGCGTGTTCGCCGCGCTCAGCCGGTCGCGGCCGGCGGGACCCTGGGCGGCGAGCCCGCGCCAGAGCCGCATCCGCAGCTCGGTGAGCGCGGCGAACACCGCGTCGTGGGTGAGCAGCCGCTCGCTGTAGCGCAGCGCGGCGCGGCCGATGCCGAAGAAGCGCACTCCCACGATCGCCACCTCGAGGAAGAGGATGTGCGGGTGCTCGGCCGCGCGCACGATCAGCCAGCCCGAGAGCGCGGTGAGGGCGGCGGCGAACAGAGCCGCCAGCGACCCGACCGCCGCCGCCCCGGCCATCCGCCCTCGCACCGGTGCGAGCAGCCGCCCGAGCTCGGCGAGTGCGGCGCGGTGCCCATTCGTCGATTTCGGTCCTCTCGGGGTGGTCTCGGGAGCACTTTCCGACGAATCGGCGGCTGCCCCGGCGGCAGTTGCCTCCGATTCGTCGATTTCTGCTCGTCGGGCCGTGGTCGGAGAGCCGAACGTGACGAATCGACCGGGGGCGACCGGGATGTGCCGGGCGGCGAGCGCCCGCACCTCGGGGTCGTGGGTGGCCACGAGCACGGCGGCCCCGCGCCCCGGCAGTCCGGCGATCAAGCCGCGCACCAACTCGGCCGAGGCGGGGTCGAGGTGCGCGGTCGGCTCGTCGAGCAGCACGAGCCGCGCGCCCGCCTCGACCCGGGCGAGCACCCGCGCGAAGGCGAGGCGCCGCTGCTCCCCCGGCGACAGCCGCGCAGGATCGGCCCCGGCCGCACCCGCGAGGCCGACCGCGGCGAGCAGGCGGCCGGCCGAGGCATCCGTCGCGCCATAGGCCCTGAGCTCGCCCGCCGCGCTCGCCGACGCGAACTGCGGATGCTGCGGCAGCAGCGCCACCCGCGCGGGCACCGCGACGCGCCCCGCCACCCGCGCCCCCGCCTCGAGCGCCGCACCGCGTCCGGCGAGCAGCTGCAGCACCGTGCTCTTGCCCGCGCCGCTCGGCCCGTCGAGGCTCGCGAGCTCGCCGGCGGCGACCTCGAACGACAGGCCGGCGACGGATGCCCCGTCCCGCCTCGCGTGGGTCACCGTCAGCCCCTCCACGCGGAGCCCGGCATCGGTCTCCCGCCGCTCGGCCCCCGCCCCCGACTCCGGCTCCCCCGACTCCGGCTCCCCCGCCCCGGCCGCCTCGCCCAGCGCCTCCTCGACCCGCCGCCGCGCGTCGACGCCGGTCTGCGAAGCGTGGAACGCGGCGCCGATGTCGCGGAACGGCGCGTAGCACTCCGGCGCGAGCAGCAGGGCGACGAGTCCCGCCTCCAGCGGCATGGTGCCGGCCACGAGCCGCACCCCGACGAACACGGCGACCACGGCCACCGACATGGTCGAGATCAGCTCGAGGGCGAGCGCGGAGAGGAACGCGGTGCGCAGCGTCGCCACCGAGGTGCGCCGCCAGTCTTCGGAGATGTCGCGCAGCGCCGCGGTCTGCTCGCGCACCCGGCCGAGCCCGACCAGCACGGGCAGGCCGCGGGCCAGCTCGACGAGGTGGTCGGAGAGCCGGGCGAGGGCGTCGGTGGCCTCCGCCACGCGCTCGCGGGTGTGCAGGCCGATGAGCGCCATGAAGACCGGGATGAGCGGCACGGTGAGCACGATGATCAGCGCCGAGACCCAGTCGGCGGCGAGGATGCGCGCCCCGACCAGCACCGGCACCGTGGCCGCGCCGACCAGCGTCGGCAGGAACACCGTGTAGTACCGGTCGAGCTCGTCGAGCCCGGTCGTCGCGAGCGTCGTCGTGGCCCCGACGCCGCCCGAGCCGGCAGACACCGCCCGCCGCAGCAGTCGGGCGCGCAGCCGCTCCTTCACACTCGCGCCGACGCGCGCCGCGGCGACCTGCAGCGCCCACGTCGAGGCTCCGCGCACGAGCGCGCCGGCGAGGCCGAGCCACACGGCGCCGCGCCATCCGTCGCCGTGCGCGAGCAGCGCCGCGAGCCCGGTGGCCACGCCCTCGGCGACGAGCACGAGGCCCGCCGCCTTGAGGGCGCCGAGCAGCCCGAGCAGGTAGAGCTGCCGCCGCCCCAGGTCGGCGAGGATCGGCTTCACTTGGCGAACGGCTGCGGCGCGGCGGGCGCCACGGCCGGCGAGAAGGGGGCGTTCGCCGGGATGTGGTCGCTGGAGAGCCGCTTGCGGAACACCCAGTACGTCCACGCCTGGTAGGCCAGCACGATCGGCACTCCGAACGCCGCGACGACCGACATGACGCCGAGGGTGTACGGGGCGCTGGAGGCGTTCTGCACGGTGAGGTCCCACGCGTGGTTCGTCGTCGAGGGCAGCACCACGGGGTACATCGACGCGAAGATCGCCGCCGCGCCCAGCACGAGGAACGCGCCGAGGGTCGCGAACGCGAGGCCCTCTCGACCCGCCCGCGCGGCGATCGCCCACCACACGACCGCGACCACGGCGAGCACGAGCAGCACCCAGGCGAGCGCCGAGCCGCCGCGCACGACGACCGCGATCGCCCACACCGCGACCGGAAGCAGGCACACCACGCCCCACGGCCACGCGAACCGCCCCGCCCGCTCGCGCACCGGCCCCTCCGTCTTCAGGGCCAGGAAGTTCGCGGCGTGCAGCAGGGCGAAGCCGACGACCGCGAGCCCGCCGAGCACCGCCCAGCCGTTCAGCCACGCGAACGGGCCGCCGGTCATGTCGCCGTTCTTGTCGAGCGGCAGGCCGGTCGAGGTGAGCGCCAGGGCCGCGCCGACGCCGAACGCCGAGACGAACGAGCCGAGCCCGATCGCCCAGGTCCAGAACATCGTCCAGCGCTCGGTGTGGCCCTTGCCGCGGTACTCGATGGCGACGGCGCGGAAGATGAGCCCGAGCAGCACCGCCACGAGCGGGATGTAGAGGGCCGAGAACAGCGAGGCGTACCAGAACGGATACGCCGCGAACAGCGCTCCGCCGGCCGTGATCAGCCACACCTCGTTGCCGTCCCACACGGGGCCGATGGTGTTGAGCATGAGGCGGCGCTCGCGCTCGTCGCGGGCGGAGACCACCATGTGCATGCCGACGCCGAGGTCGAAGCCCTCGAGGAAGAGGTAGCCGATCCACAGCACGGCGATGAGGATGAACCAGAGGGTGGGCAGGAAGTCGCTCATGATCGTCTCCTGGTCCTAGTAGGCGAAGGCCAGCACGTCGTCGGGCGACCTGCCGCCCGAGGCATCCGTGTCGTCGGGTTTCTTGCCGAGCTCGGGGATCGCGCTCGCCACGCCGCCGCGGGTGTACTTGATCAGCAGCGCCACCTCGACGACCATCAAGCCGAGGTACACGCAGCCCAGCGAGATGAGCGAGAAGAGCAGCTCGCCGGCGGTGACGTTCGGCGAGACGGCGGCCTGGGTGAAGAGGTACACGCCGTCGACCCCGGTCGGGTTCGGCGCCACCACGAACGGCTGGCGGCCCATCTCCGTGAAGACCCAGCCGGCCGTGTTCGCGGCGAACGGGGCGAGGATGCCGACCACGGCGAGCAGCATCAGGGGCCTCGAGCGCGGCACGGTGCCCTTGCGGGTGAGCCAGAGCGCCACCAGCGCGGCGAAGGCCGCGATGCCGCCGAGCGTGATCATCACCCGGAAGCCCCAGTAGGTCACCGGCATCAGGGGCACGTAGTTGATCTTGCTGCCGTCGGAGGCGGTGGTGCCGTACTTCTTCTCGTACTCCGGGATCAACTCGTTGATGCCCTTCACGGGCGTGGTGAAGTTCGAGTTGGCGAGGAAGGAGAGCACGCCGGGCACCTCGATGACGTCGCGCACGGTGTGGCAGCTCTCCGCGTTCCAGGCGCCGTAGGAGAGCACCGAGAAGTCGGTGGTCGTGTCGCAGGCGGCCTCAGCGGCGGCCATCTTCATGGGCTGCTGCTGGAACATCAGCTTGCCCTGCTGGTCGCCGGTGACGAAGACGAGCGCGAACGCGACGATCGCCACCCAGGCGCCGACGCGCAGCGAATGCAGCCACAGCGCGTGGTCGCGCACGTCCCGGCCGGGGATCTCCGCGTTCTCACCCGGCACGGCGCGGCCGTCGGCGCCGACCGTGTCGATGCCGTCCTTGCGGCGCTGCCACAGCTGGTACCAGCTGATGCCGAGCAGGAACATGCCGCCGACCATCAGCGACCCGAACACGGTGTGCGTGAACGCCCAGACGGCGGTGTTGTTGCCGAGCACCGCCCACACGTCGTACATGACCGGATGCCCGTCGACGAGTTTCACGCCGACCGGATGCTGCATCCACGAGTTCGCGACGATGATGAAGTACGCCGACAGCACCGAGCCGCCGATGGCCATGCACAGCACGACCGTGTGCGCCTTCGGCCCGAGCCGGCCCCAGCCGAAGATCCACAGGCCGAGGAAGGTCGACTCGAGGAAGAACGCCAGCAGCGCCTCCATCGCGAGCGGGGCGCCGAAGATGTCGCCCACGAAGCGGGAGTACTGGCTCCAGGCGAGACCGAACTGGAACTCCTGCACGATGCCCGTGGCGACGCCCATGATGAAGTTGATCAGGTAGAGCTTTCCCCAGAACTTGGTGGCCCGGTAGAAGCGCTCGTCACCGGAGCGGTACCAGCGCACCTGGAAGTAGGCCACCACGGGCCCGAGGCCCAGGGTGAGCGGCACCATCCAGAAGTGGTACACGGTCGTGATGCCGAATTGCCAGCGGGCGATGAGCAGGGGGTCGAGTGCTGCGGTGTGCACTGCGTGTCCTCTCGGACGGCGGATGAGAAAGGGTGCCGGCTGCGCCGACTTCTACGTGACGTAGAACAACAATCTTTCTACCACGCGTAGAATAACCGCGTGGCATCTCTTGGGGAACTGGAACGTCAGGTCATGGACGTGCTCTGGCGCTCCGACGGGCCGTGCGCGGCGACCGAGCTGCGCGACGAGCTCGCCGGAGACCCGGCGATCACGACCGTGCTCACCGTGCTCAGCCGCCTCGAGGCCAAGGGCTTCGTCACCCGCGACCGCGCCAAGCGACCGCATCTGTTCCGGGCCGCGATGACCCGGGACGACTACATGGCCGAGCTGATGCACGAGGTGCTGGGCTCCGCCCCCGATCGCGAGGCCGTGCTGGCACGCTTCCTGGGGCGGGTGAGCAAGAGCGAGACCGACCACTTGCGCAAGCTTCTCGGACAGGGCTGAGGCCCGGGTAGTGACCAAGGTCCCGGGAGCCGCGTGCTGATCCATCCGATCTCGCTGGGGCTCGGCGCCGTCGCCGTCCTGCTCGCCTGGCCCGTGCCGATCGCCCTCGCCCGCGCGCGCTGGACGCTGCGCCGTCCCGTGATCGCCATGGTGTGCTGGCAGGGCATCGCCGTCGCGGGCGGCTTCTCGATGATCGGCGCTCTCTGGTCCCTCTCCCGCGGCGCGGCCGTGCTGCTCGCGCTGCACCTGCTGCTCAACCTCGGGCTCACTGCGGTCGGCACGTCGCGGCAGCGGCGCCGGCACCGTCAGCTCGTCGAGCTGCTCTCCTCCCCCATGCCCGACCGGCCGAACACTCGCCTGATCGAGAACGAGGCGCCCGTCGCGTACTGCCTGCCGGGCGCGCCCCGGTCGGTGACCGTGCTCTCCGACGGGCTCGTGCGCCTGCTCTCCGACGACGAGCTGGCGGCCGTCGTCGCGCACGAGCGGGCGCACGTGACCCAGCACCACCACGTCGTGCTGATGGCGTTCAAGGCGTGGCACACGGCGCTGCCGTGGTTCCCGATCGCGAGCCGCGCCGAAGAGGCGGTCGCCCTGCTCGTCGAACTGCTCGCCGACGACGACGCGCGCCAGGTCGTGCCCGACGAGGTGCTCGCCTCGGCCGTCGAGCGGGTCGCGGGCACGGATGCGTCGAGCGTCGCACCCCGCCTGGCGAGACTCTCACGCGCAGGATCTTGAACGAATTCTGAACGAATGATGACCCCCGAGCGGCGCTGTCGGGTACAAAGTAGATGACGCGGGGGTCGCACGGGCCCGACGCACGACCGATCGGAGGCCGTCATCACTGTCCACGAAACCCAGGCAGCTCCGCGCGAGCACGCGTCGCCGATCATGCATCGGGTGCGCGGCCGCGTGCTGCTGATGCTGTGCGTGATGTACGCGATTTCGTACCTCGACCGCACCAACATCTCGACCGCGGGCCCGACCATGATGAAGGCCCTGCACCTCGACTCGACGCAGTTCGGCATCGCCGTCTCCGCGTTCTCCATCCCCTACGCCCTGCTGCAGATCTTCGGCGGCAACATCGGCGAGCGCTTCGGCGCGCGCAAGTCGCTGTTCTGGATCGGCGTGCTCTGGGGCGTCGCCACCATCGCCACCGGCTTCTCGGTGGGCCTCGCCTCGCTCGTCGGCGCCCGTCTGCTGCTCGGCCTCACGGAGTCGGCGGCGTTCCCGACCGCGACCAGCGCCATGGCGCGCTGGGTGCCGCCGGACCGCAACGGCTTCGCGCAGGGCATCGTGCACTCGGCGTCCCGTCTCGGCAACGCCGTCGCGCCGATCCTCGTCGGGGCCCTGATCATCTGGGGCGACAGCCTGAACACGGCGCTCGCCGGGTGGCAGGTGTCCTTCCTGCTGGTGGGCCTGCTCAGTGCCGTCTGGGCGCTGCTGTGGATGATCTCCTACCGCGACCGCCCCGCCGACCACCCCCGCGTCGGCACGCAGGAGCTCTCCGAGATCCCCCGCGAGCTCGAGAAGGCGGCCCGCCCGGCCGTCCCGTGGGGCCGCCTGATCCGCAGCATCCTGCCGGTGACGATCGTCGACTTCGGCTACGGGTGGGTGCTGTGGGTGTTCCTCACCTGGATCCCCGGGTTCCTCGCCGACGTCTACGACATGCCGCTGCAGAAGTACGCGCTGTTCACCTCGCTCGTGCTCTGCGCCGGGGTCGTCGGCGACACGGCGGGCGGCGTGTTCGCCGACCGGCTGCTGCGCCGCACCGGCAACCTGCGCTTCTCGCGCCGCACGGTGCTGCTCACGGGCTTGATCGGCTCGCTGGTGTGCCTGATCCCGCTGCTGTTCGCTCAGTCGATGACGGTCGCGACGATCGCGCTGGCGCTGTCGTTCTTCTTCCTCGAGCTGTGCAACGCCACGCTCTGGGCGATCCCGATGGATGTCGCGCCCGAGTGGTCCGGCACCGCGAGCGGCATGATGAACACCGGCTTCGGCCTGGCGGGCATCTTCTCGCCGATCGTGTTCGGCGCCATGGTCGACACCGTCGGCTGGCAGTGGCCGTTCGGCCTCTCGGTGGCGCTGCTCGCCGCTGCGGCGCTGGTGGCCGGGTTCATGAACCCCCGGCGCGTGCTGCCGCGCGGCGTCGAGGACGTCCGGTGAGCGCGAGGCTGACCGGGCTGCGCCGCGCCAGCTCGGTGATGCCGATCGCCCCGAGCACCACGATCAGGTAGGCGCACACCGTCAGCCAGGGGCTCGGCAGCACCCGTTCGAGCCATCCGTCGCCGGCCCACAGCAGCGTCCACAGCACGAGCGGATGCGACAGGAAGATGCCGAAGGAGCGGTCGGTCGCCGTGTCCACGGCGCGGGAGAGGAGGGTGCCCGGCGTGCGGCGCTCGGCCCACACGCTGCCGATGGCCGTGAAGCCGAGCCCCACGCCGATGCCCCAGACGACGATGGCCGGCTGCACCGGCGAGCCGGCCGCGTACAGGCTCTCCCCCGCGGCGTACTGGATCGCGAAGACGCCGAGGAAGACGACTGCGCAGGCCAGCGAGATCAGGGCCACCCGTCCGCGGTGCCGGGCGATCCAGGCGAAGAACTCCGTGCCGTGGTCCGCGCACACCGCTCCGGCGAGGATGAAGAAGCTGTAGCTGAAGAAGTACTGCTTGTCGAAGGCGACGAAACCGGGCAGCACGTCGGGCCAGTAGTGGTACCAGCTCATCAGCCCCATCTGCACGACGGCGGCCACGACCAGCAGCGTGATCTGGTGGCCGCGGGTCTTCCGCACGACCCACGCGATCACCGGCACGAGCAGGTACACCTGCATGGTCACGAGCAGGAAGTACAGGTGGTACCACGCCTCGCCGGTCGCCACGGAGCGCAGGTAGTCGAGCACGAAGCCGCCGAACGACGGGTCGGCGTGGGTGCGCGGATAGTCGTAGACCACCTGGTAGACGAGCGACCAGACCAGGTACGGCACGCCGACCAGCAGGAACCTGCGCGGCCAGAACCGCCGCATCGGCACCGGCTTGTGGAAGTAGCTCCACATCAGCACGAATCCGGTGATCCAGAAGAACGGTTCACGCGTGAAGTGCACGAGGGCGAGGAGGATGTGCTCGCCGACCGCGTCGGCGGGCGCCGTGTGGCTCGTCGTGTGCACCGCGATCACCGAGGCGAAGGTGAAGATGCGCACGACGTCGATCTCGTGGATGTGCCGGCGCACCGCGGGCGGGTGCGCGTGGCCCGCCGCCTGCGCCGTCTGCTCCCGGCTCACTCGGCCCTCTCCTCGAGGGAGGCCCGCAGCCGTGCACGCTGCACCTTGCCCGTGGCGGCCCGCGGCAGATCGGTGCCGACGGTGATCTCGACGGGCCGCTGGGCGCGGGACAGCCGCGCGGCGGCCAGCTCGCGCAACGCGGAGGCGAGAGCCGCGGCATCCGTCTCGTCGAGGTCGCCTGCGGGAACGATGAATGCGACCGGCACCTGACCGAGCACGTGGTCCGGCTTGCCGACGACGACGGCCTCGCGCACCCGCGGGTCCGTGAGCAGGGCCTCTTCGACGTCTCCGGGGTAGACCAGTTCACCGCCCCGGTTGATGACGTCGTCGCTGCGCCCCACGAGGGTCAGGTACCCGTCGGAGTCGAACGAGCCGAGGTCGCCGGTGCGCAGCCAGCCGTCGGCGTCGAAGCGGTCGGCCGCGGCGCCCCCGAAGTAGCGGCGCACCACGCCGGGCCCCCGGATCCACACCTGGCCGACGGATGCCTCCGGCAGCGGCCGCCCGTCGTCGTCCCGCACCTCCACCTCGGTCTCCACGGGCCGGCCCACCGAGCCCGACGGAGCCTCTCCCCCGAGCGGCGTCGCCGTGATCTGGCTCGCCGCCTCGGTCATCCCGTAGCTGATCACGAGGTCGACGTCGGAGAACGCGAGGCGGGTCGGCTCGGGCAGGGGCGCCGAGGCGCTGCGGATGAAGCGCAGCTCGGGTGTCGGGGTGACGTCTCCCTCGCTCGCGAGGATCGCGAGGATCGCGGGCACCGCGTTGATCCACGTGATGCGGCGCTCGGCCATCAGCTGCCAGAACCCGGTGCGGCGGAACCGGCGGTCGAGCACGAGGGCGCTGCCGGCGATGAGGCTCGCGAGCACGGCGACGACCTCGGCGTTGATGTGGAACAGCGGCAGCGGGTTGAAGCCGCGATCGTCGGGGGTGAGCGCGTTGTGCCGCGCCACGGCCCGTGCGACGTGCAGCAGCTGCGCCTCGCCGAGCTCGACGCCCTTCGGCGTGCCGGTGGAGCCGGAGGTGAAGAGCAGACTGCTCGCGGAGTCGCCCGAGCGCGCGGCCCGCGGCCGCTCGCGATCGAGATCGGCGGGCGTGAGCGTGGGGATGCCGTCGATCTCGCGTCCCTCGGCGACCAGGGCCACGGTGCCCCGGAACTGCCCCCGCAGCGTGAGCACCGCCTCGTCCGATGACGAGGGATCGAGCGGCACCGCTCGCAGACCGGCGGCGAGGGTGGCGAGCCAGGCGACGGCGAAGTCCAGCGGGTCTTCGAGCGCGACCATCACGGCGCCGTCGCTGCTGACGCCCGCGGCGGCCAGTGCCGCGCCGGCCCGATCGACCTGACGCCTCAGGTCGCCGAACGTGACCGTGCGCTCGCTGCGCGCGTCTTCGAGGAAGACGGCCTCGGGCCGGGCCTCCGCCTGGGCGGCGATCAGCGCCGCGACGGTGACCTGAATGCTCTCGGAAGTATTGCTGTCCGCCACCTGTCCAGGTTAGTCGCTGGTCCCGAGCGCCTCCTCCGTTGCGCGTGTGCGCCCGATCAAAGAGGTCCACAGCTCGTCGACCGCGGCGAGCAGCTCCTCCTTCGACCCGTCGTTGTCGAGCACCACGTCGGCGACGGCCAGTCGTTCCGCATCCGTCGCCTGCGCGCCGAGCCGCGCCTCGGCGTCCGCCCGGCTCATGCCGCGCTCCTCCATGAGGCGGCGCAGCCTCTCCTCCCGCCGCGTGTTGACCACGACGACCCGGTCGAAGCGCAGGGGCCGCTCACCCGAGGCCTCGACGAGCAGCGGCACGTCGTACACGACGATCGCGTCCGGGTCGGCGGCTTCCGCGGCGGCGAAGAGCTCCGTCGCGCGCCGCCAGACGGCCGGGTGGGTGATGGCGTTGAGCTTCAGCCTGGCCTGATCGTCGGCGAAGACGACGGCGCCGAGCGCGGCGCGGTCGAGCGAGCCGTCGGGGCGCAGCACGCCCGCCCCGAACTCGTCGGCGATGCGCGCCAGGGCCGGCTGCCCCGGTTCCACGACCTCGCGCGCGAGCCGGTCGGCGTCGACGACGACGGCGCCGTGCTCGGCGAGGCGGGCGGAGACGGTGGACTTGCCCGAGGCGATGCCGCCGGTGAGCGCGATGATCTGCACGTCTCCACGTTAACGGCGGAAGGCCGGCCCAGGGGGCCGGCCTTCCGGGTGCGACGGATGCGTCGACTAGCTGTTCGAGCTGAGGCGCTCACGCAGCGCGGCGAGCGACTCGTCGTCGGCGAGGGTGCCGCCGGCGGCCGACTCGGTCGAGAACGTGGCCTGGCCGGACGGAGCGCCGGTCTGGTTCGCCTCCTCCTCCAGCTGACGGGCGACCTGCTTCTTGTGGGCCTCCCAGCGAGCCTGGGCAGCGGCGTACTCCTGCTCCCACTTCTCGCGCTCGGCCTCGAAGCCTTCCTTCCACTCGTTGGTCTCCGGGTCGAAGCCCTCGGGGTACTTGTAGTTCCCCTGCTCGTCGTACTCGGTGACCATGCCGTAGAGAGCCGGGTCGAACTCGGTGCCGTCGGGGTCGACGCCCTCGTTGGCCTGCTTCAGCGAGAGGCTGATGCGGCGACGCTCGAGGTCGATGTCGATGACCTTGACGAAGACCTCCTCGCCCACCGAGACGACCTGCTCGGCCAGCTCGACGTGCTTGCCGGAGAGCTCGGAGATGTGCACGAGGCCCTCGATGCCGTCGGCGACGCGGACGAACGCGCCGAACGGGACGAGCTTGGTGACCTTGCCCGGGGCGACCTGGCCGATCGCGTGGGTGCGGGCGAAGACCTGCCACGGGTCCTCCTGCGTCGCCTTCAGCGACAGCGAGACGCGCTCGCGGTCGAGGTCGACCTCGAGGATCTCGACGGTGACCTCCTGGCCCACCTCGACGACCTCGCTGGCGTGCTCGATGTGCTTCCAGCTGAGCTCGGAGACGTGCACCAGGCCGTCGACGCCGCCCAGATCGACGAATGCGCCGAAGTTGACGATCGAGGACACGACGCCCTTGCGGACCTGGCCCTTGTGCAGGTTGTTGAGGAAGGTGGTGCGGCTCTCGGACTGCGTCTGCTCGAGCAGGGCGCGACGCGAGAGGACCACGTTGTTGCGGTTCTTGTCGAGCTCGAGGATCTTGGCCTCGATCTCCTGGCCGAGGTACGGGGTCAGGTCGCGCACCCGGCGCAGCTCGATCAGCGAGGCGGGCAGGAAGCCGCGCAGGCCGATGTCGACGATCAGGCCGCCCTTGACGACCTCGATGACCTGGCCGGTCACGACGCCGTCGGCCTCCTTGATCTTCTCCACGTCGCCCCAGGCGCGCTCGTACTGAGCCCGCTTCTTCGACAGGATCAGACGGCCTTCCTTGTCCTCCTTCTGGAGAACGAGCGCCTCGACGGTGTCGCCGACGCCGACGACCTCGGACGGGTCGACGTCGTGCTTGATGGAAAGTTCGCGCGAGGGGATGACACCCTCGGTCTTGTAACCGACGTCGAGGAGGACCTCGTCGCGGTCGACCTTCACAACGGTGCCTTCGATGAGGTCGCCGTCGTTGAAGAACTTCAGAGTCTTCTCGACCGCGGCAAGAAAGTCCTCAGCAGAACCGATGTCGTTGATCGCGACCTGCTTGGTTGCCTTGTCGGTCGTAGCGGTAGTCATTGAGTGGATACTCCAGATATGGACATGAATCAGGCCTGAAGGCCGGGGATCGGTGTGTTCCCGCTTCAGGCGAGCGGATAGGGAAGTCACAGAAGTGACGTTCTAGCTTACCCGATTTGAAACGCCCGCCTCAACGCGGGGATTCCCACGTCGGGACGGGCGTTCCAGGCCGTTCGGGGCTCAGCCGAGCAGTGCCGTCTTGAGGGTGTCGAGACCGACTCCGCCCATGTCGAGGGCGCGCTTGTGGAACGACTTGATGTCGAACGCGTCGCCCTCGCGGCGCTTCAGCTCGTCGCGGATCTGCTCCCACACGCGCTGGCCGATCTTGTACGACGGCGCCTGCCCCGGCCAGCCGAGGTACCGGTTCACCTCGAAGCGGTTGAACGCCTCGTCGTCGTGCACGTTCTGGTTGAAGAAGTCGAACGCGGCGTCACCGGTCCAGGTGCCCGAGCCGTCGGGCATGGGCTTCTTCAGGTGCACGCCGATGTCGAGCACGACGCGGGTCGCGCGCATCCGCTGCCCGTCGAGCATGCCGAGCCGGTCGGCCGGGTCGTCGAGGTACCCGAGCTGCTCCATGAGCCGCTCCGCGTAGAGGGCCCACCCCTCCGCGTGGCCCGAGGTGCCGGCGAAACGGCGCCAGGTGTTCAGCTGCGCCTTGTTGTACACGGCGGTCGCGAGCTGCAGGTGGTGGCCCGGGACGCCCTCGTGGTACACGGTGGTGCGCTGGCGCCAGGTGGCGAACTCGGTGACCCCCGGCGGCACGCTCCACCACATCCGGCCCGGCCGGGAGAAGTCGTCGGCGGGCGGGGTGTAGTAGATGCCGCCGTTCTGGGTGGGGGCGATCATGCACTCCAGGGTGCGGATCTCATCCGGGATGTCGAAGTGCGTGCGGCCGAGCTCGGCGACGGCGCGGTCGCTGGTCTCCTGCATCCACGCCTTCAGCGCGTCGGTGCCGTGCAGCTTGCGACCGGGATCCTCGTCGAGGAACGCGATGGCCTCTTCGACGGATGCGCCGGGCTTGATCTCGCGCGCGATCGCCTCCTGCTCCTCGGCCATGCGGCGCAGCTCCTCGATGCCCCACTCGTAGGTCTCGTCGAGGTCGACCGTCGCGCCGAGGAAGCTGCGGCTCGCGATGGAGTACAGCTCGCGGCCGACGGCGTCGTCGCTCGGGGCGAGGTGCGCGAGCTCGTCGTCGAGGAAGTAGGACAGCTCGCCGTAGGCGGCTGCCGCGGCCCCGGCGTTCTTCTGCAGCTCCGCCTTGAGGCTCTCGGGCAGTGCGCCGTCGGCGCCGGCCTGCTCGGCGAGCTTGAAGAAGAAGCCGTCCTTGGCGTTCAGCGCGTCGGCCTGCTCGATGCCGAGCTTCACCTGGCGCACGGCCGGCACGTTTCCGTTCGACATGCCGACGCGCAGCGACTCGATGTAGCCGCGGATGGCCGCGGGAAGGTTCGACATCCGCTTGGCGATGACGCTCCAGTCGTCGGCCGACGAGGTCGGCGAGAGGTCGAAGATGTCGCGGAAGTTCTGCAGCGGGGAGGCGATGTTGTTCAGATCGCGCTGCCAGAACCCGGCCTCGTGCTTGTCGAGCTCGAGCTGCAGCTCACGGGTCAGGTCGAGCTTGGTGACGACGTCGACGTCGTCGACGGGCTCGGCCGACTCGATCTCGGTGAGCGCGGCGCGGGCGGCCTCGGCCTCGGCTTCGTGGCCGGCGGGCGACCAGTCCCCGTACTCGCCCTCTCGGCCGGGGCGGCCGACGTACACGCGGAACTCGGGGTAGAGGTCGAGCTGGGTGTCGAACCAGCGCTCAGCGATGGCGTCGATGGGGGTGGGTTGGCGTTGATCGGTCATGGGTGTCCTCTCGTGGAGCGCATCGTGGAGCGGGGCCCGGTCTCCATTCGCCGCTGCGCGGTGAGTCGACCGACGGTGTGGTTACGAATCTAGTGCGCCGCCTGGTCCCAGTTGGCGCCGCGGCCGACCTGCACGGTCAGCGGCACCCGCAGCTCGGCGGCCGTCGACATGCGGTGGGTGACGATCTGCTCGAGTGCGTCCCACTCCCCCGGCGCCACCTCGAAGATCAGCTCGTCGTGCACCTGCAGCAGCATGCGCGAGCGCAACGAGGCATCCGTCATGTCTCTTGCGACGTTCAGCATCGCGATCTTCATGATGTCGGCGGCGGAGCCCTGGATGGGCGAGTTGAGGGCGGCCCGCTCGGCGTTGTCGCGCAGCACGCGGTTCAGGCTGTTCAGGTCGGGGAACGGGCGGCGGCGGCCGAAGATCGTCTCGGTGTATCCGTCGACCTTCGCCTTGGCGACGACGTCGCGCAGGTAGTCGCGCACGCCGCCGAAGCGCTCGAAGTATTCGGCCATCAGCTGCTTCGCCTCGCCCTGAGAGATGCGCAGCTGCTTGGCGAGGCCGAAGGGCCCGAGGCCGTAGGCGAGGCCGTACGACATGGCCTTCACCTTGGAGCGCATCTGGGGCGTGACGTCCTCCGGGGCGACGTTGAAGACGTGGCTGCCGACGAAGCGGTGCAGGTCCTCCCCCTCGTTGAACGCGGCGATCAGGCCCTCGTCGCCGGAGAGGTGCGCCATGATGCGCATCTCGATCTGCGAATAGTCGGCGGTGAGCAGGCACTCGTAGCCCTCACCCGCGACGAAGGCCGAGCGGATGCGCTTGCCGGTGTCGGAGCGCACCGGGATGTTCTGCAGGTTCGGGTCGTTCGAGGAGATGCGCCCGGTGGCGGCGCCCACCTGGTCGTAGGTGGTGTGGATGCGGCCGGTGGAGTCGACCGCCTTCTCGAGGGTCTCGATCATCTGCTTGAGCTTCGTGGCGTCGCGGTGCTTCAGCAGCGCGTCGAGGAACACGTAGCCCGCGGTGTCTTCGTCGACCTGCTCCTTGAGGTCGGCGAGCGACTCGGCGTCGGTCGAGTATCCCGTCTTCGTCTTGCGAGTGAAGGGCAGGTGCAGCTCGTCGAAGAGCACGGTCTGCAGCTGCTTCGGGCTGCCCATGTTGACCTCGCGCCCGATCGCGGCATAGGCCGCCTGCTGGTAGGTTTCGGCCCAGCCGGTGAGCTCCTCGCGCAGCTGCGCGAGCACGGCCGAGTCGACGGCGATGCCCGTGAGTTCCATGCGGGCGAGCACCTCGACGAGCGGCACCTCGATGGTCTCGTAGACCCGCTTCGTGCCCTCGGCGAAGGCGAGGTCGAGGTCGCGGGCGATGCGCAGCACGTACCACGCCTGCGTCGCGGCGCTCACGGGCTCGCTGTCGGGCACGAGCTGGTTGGGGTCGGGCTGCGGCAGCGACTCGCCGAGCACCTCGTAGACCTGGTCGGCGAGGCTCGCGGGTGCCTTGGTCGGATTGAGGATCGCCCCCGCGACGCGCGTGTCGGCGGCGACGCCGTGGATGGGCAGGCCGGCCCGATCGGATGCCTCGAGCTGCGGCTTCGCGTTGAAGAAGTACTTCGGCTTCGACGCATCCGTCAGCCATGCCTCGAACGCGGCGTAATCGCCCGTGCCGGGCTTGAACGGCACGTACGCGCTGTCGTCGGGAGTGGCGAGCCCGAAGCCGGCGATGCCGGCGGGGCCGTGGTCGAGCTGCACGGCGACCGGCGCGCCGCCCGAGGAGGCCTTCTCGAGCCAGTGCGCGAGCTCTTCGTCGGCGAGGGTCTTCACGGCGGGCGCCGCCTCGGCGGTCTCTTCGGCCGACTCGCCGACCTCCAGGCCGGCGGCCGCGCCGTCGGTGCCGAGCTTCAGCACGCGGTCGAGCAGGGTGCGGAACTGGAGCCGGCCGAACACCTCGCGCACCTTCGCCTCGTCGACGGGGCGGCGGACCAGGTCGGCGGGGCCGACGGGCAGTTCCAGATCGCGCACGAGGGCGTTCAGGCGGCGGTTGCGCAGCGCGTTCTCCTTCTGCTCGCGCAGGCGCTCGCCGACGACGCCCTTGATCTCGTCGGCGTGGGCGATGATCTCCTCGACGGTGCCCCACTTGGCGATCCACTTCGCCGCGGTCTTCGGCCCGACCTTGTCGATGCCGGGCAGGTTGTCGGCCTTCTCGCCCGTGAGCGCGGCGAGCTCGGGGTACTGGTGCGGCCACACCTCGTACTTGTCGTAGACGGCCTGCGCGTCGTAGCGCTTCAGCTCGCTCACCCCGAGCACGCTCGGGTAGAGCACGGTGGTGTGGTCGTCGACGAGCTGGAAGCTGTCGCGGTCGCCCGAGACGACCAGCACGTCGAAGCCCTGCTCGCCGCCCTGCTTGGCGAGCGTGGCGAGGATGTCGTCGGCCTCGTAGTCCTCTTTCGTGATGGTCGTGATGTTCATCGCGTGCAGCGCCTCTTCGAGCAGAGGCACCTGGCCGATGAACTCGGGCGGCGTCTCGGCCCGGCCGCCCTTGTACTCGGGGTACTCGCGGGTGCGGAAGGAGAAGCGGGACAGGTCGAAAGCGACGCCGACGTGGGTGGGCTCATGGTCTTTCATGAGCTTCAGCAGCATCGAGATGAAGCCGTGGATCGCCTCGGTGTGCTGGCCGTCATCGGTGACGAAACGGCCGGCCGGCAGCAGTGCGAAGAACGCCCGGAAGGCCAGCGAATGGCCGTCGATGATCATCAAGGTAGGCTTCTGGGCGTCTGACACGGCTGCCAGCCTAGCGGCGGCCGCCGACACCCGGACCGGCTGAAGGAAGGGCCCTTCGTGAGCGTTGACGACGTGGATTGGTACACCTCCAGAGGGCAGGGCACCCTGGCCGATCGGATGGGCATCGAGATCCTCGAGTTCGACCGCGAACACGCCGTCGCGCGCATGCCGGTGGAGGGCAACACGCAGCCGCTCGGGCTGCTGCACGGCGGGGCCTACTGCGTGCTCGGAGAGTCGCTCGGGTCGATGCACGCCAACTACCTGGCCGGCGAGGGACGCTTCGCCGTGGGCGTGGACATCAACGCCACGCACACCGGGTCGGCGACCAGCGGCTGGGTGACCGGAGTGTGCCGCCCGATCCACGTCGGCAAGTCGCTGACCGTGCACGAGATCGCGGTGACCGATGAGGGCGGGCGGCGGTGCTCCACGATCCGGATCACGAACATGATCCGGCAGGCGAAGAACTGACTTATTCGGTTTGACGCGGCGTCGTCTCGGGCGGCTCGGCCCTCAGCACCGGAACTTCTTGTCTGCGTCGAAGCCGGCCTCGCGCACCTCGAGGACCCAGCTCGGCTTGATCGGCCCGTAGATGTGCGGGAACAGTTCTCCGTCGCCGCCGTCCTCGTCGGCAACGAGAACACCGTCCGCGCGAATTCGGTTCTCGTCCAGAACGAGCACGCACAGTTCGCGGTCGTCGTCGGCATAGACGAACTCAGCGACGCGGGACAACTGCTCCGAATACGACGCGTGGATGAAACCGACGTCGTCGAGCGTCGCCCCTCTCGTCGATATCCGGTACTCGCCCGAGTCGAGAGCAGCCCGCCAGTCGTCACGGTGCGCCAGGTGCCAGATCGTCACCCGCTGAGTCTCGTAGTGCGACATGGCGGATGCGTGTACGCCGATCGGTGATCGGGCTCACTGTTGTCGCTTGGCCCAGAGAGTGTCGGTGCTCGTCCTTAGCGTGATGTCTTGTGACTGAAGTGATCTATCGGACCGCGGTGAGTTTCAACGGATTCATCGCGGACGAGTCGAATTCGCTGGATTGGTTGTTCGCGGTCGATCACTCCGATGTTCCCGACGCATCATCATTTCTTCAGCGCGTCGGCGTGATCGTCGAAGGGTCGACCACCTACGAATGGGTCCTGGCACACACGGAGGTATTGCAGCGACCCGGCCAGTGGCGTGAGTTCTACGGAGACCGACCCACGTATGTGTTCACTACGCGCCGATTGACAGTGCCGGCCGGCGCAGACGTGCGCTTCGTCGCCGGGCCCGTCCGCGATGTCCTGGCCGAGATCATCGCGGCGGCCGACGGCAAAAACGTCTGGGTGACCGGCGGAGGCGACCTCGCCGGACAGTTCGCCGATATCGGCGCACTCAATCGCATTGAACTCACGCTGGCGCCCGTGGCGCTCGCGGCGGGTTCGGCGGTCTTCCCACGCAGGCTCGAAAGCAGCGACGTGAGGCTGGCATCGGTGACGCAGCATGGCCAGTTCGTCGATGTCAGTTACACGGTCGCCGCGAGCCAGGGTGCGCGGTAGCCGATCCGCGATTGCACGGGGCGCAGACCGAGGAGCAGGCTGTCCGCGTGGGCGTGTTTATGCGGGACCGCGAGCCGAAACGATTCAAGAGATACCCATACGGTCCAGCAGGAATCCGCCTAGTGCTAGCGGTTCTCGGTATTCTCGTCGGCGTCTCGTTCATCGTCGGCAGTCTCAGCTGGCCCAGCGACCGCAGTTCAACGGGCCTCTTCTTCATCGGTGTCGGGCTAACCGTCCTGGGAATCGCGGCCTTCTTCGTGGCTCGCTGGATGGCGAAACGCAACCTCTGAGAGCGTCGAGGACCACTCACGAGGAAGTATCCGAGACGCCCAAAAGGGATCGCCCAGCGCGTTCACGCGACGCATTGCCCGGAGCCCCTGAGGCCTAGCGCGCAAGGTCCAGCGGCCGCTGACAGGATCAAGGTATGCCCCACGCCGCCGTCACCGCCGTGCTGCCCGAGTGAAGCAATCGCGCGTCGAGTCCGATTCCCGGGAGTCCGTGGCCGCACGACATGGTGCTCACCATCGACACCCCGCACACTCTGCTCGACCTGCTCTGGATTCGACAGGCCTGGGGCCTGCAGCCGCGAGGCGGTGACCTGCCGCCCGCGCTCACGGTGACGCCGGAGCCTGTCGGAGCGGCCGCGCGCGCCGCGGCGCCTCTTGCCAGGTGGTCGGCCGGCTGGCCCGAGGTGTGGGCCGCGTGCCTCAACCACGCCGGGACTCAGCAGGACGATGACCTCGTCAGCCGCCTCCATCGCACCGCCCTGAGCACGGAGGAGCGCCATGCTCTCTTCCTCCAACTGCGCGGGCCGAGCTGGCGTGACAGGTTCGGATCCGAGGCGTATGCCGATAGCCGACGCGAGTGGGAGAACAGCGAAGTCGATCAGCAGCGTCGCGCGTCGCGCGATGTGGAACGGTCGCTCCTCGATGCCGTGATCCCCGCATGGCAAGCCGCCCTGACGAAGATTGTCGAGATCCCCTGCCGCGGGACCTTCACGCGCCGGATCGGTGCGCACGCGCTGCTCGTCACCGCCGACACCCGCGCTGACGAGAAACGCTATCGACAGGCGCTCAGCTTGTTCCGGTGAGAGATCCTCCGATGTCGAGTGCAGGCGTGGCAGCCGATGCTCCGCTCGGCCCATCTCCGGTACGCGGACGTGGGCCCATCGCTGAGCCACTCATGGGAGCGCCTGTTGCTGGCACACTGAGGCGATGACTTCCCCCTCCGTATCCGACGAGGCGGTTTTGTCCGCGGCCGTCGGGCTCACTTCGGATACATTCCGAGTCGACCGCGTCAGACGCGACGGAGATCAGATGGTGCTCACCGTGCGTCTCCACAGCCGCGCCCCCGGGGATGTGACTCGTGAGGTCGACGGCTCTCGCCGCTATGTCATTGGAGGAAGCGAATACGACCGGCTTATTCGGCCGGTCGCCGTCGAGGTTCCGCTGCCGAGCTCTCGGCGACCCAATCCCTTCGTGTGGAGTCGCGTTGCCACCGTGGAGGACTGGTTGTACCTGCTGCGCGTTTCGATCGACGAACTGTTCGTCGGCTGGGACGGTGGTGAGGCGCCCAGACTCGACGAGGGATGCGCCGATGCTCGCGAGAACGGCAGAACGGAGATCGAGTTCAACGTGGACTGGGGGTGGCCGTGGCCGCTCTGGGAAGCCGAGGGCGCGATGTGGCCGGGCCGTTACGGCTTGTCCGTCGGCCTTACCCGAAGGCTCGAAGCGTGGGTCGCAACCTGGGCCGCGCAGGCGACGGAGTTCGGCCCATGGCGAGACGAGGCCGCGCGTCCGGCCTGGGTGGCCGAAGGCCTTCACCTCGCGAACGAGCTACGCGAAGAGGTGCGCGAGTTCGCAGATGTCAGTTACACCGTCGTGTGAATTGCCGACGGTGAACCGTGCGGTCACGAGTATGCGAGCCATAGGCGGACGAAGAGGTGACGCCGAGGCATCCGCTCTCGAATGTCGGCGAGCCGTCTACTTCTTGCTTGGCGCGAGCTGCTCGATGATCGCCTTCGCGACGTCGTGCATGGTGAGGCGGCGGTCCATGGAGGCCTTCTGGATCCAGCGGAACGCCTCGGGCTCGGTCAGACCCATCTTCTCGTTGAGCAGGCCCTTGGCGCGGTCGACCAGCTTGCGGGTCTCGAAGCGCTCGGCGAGGTCGCTGACCTCGGCCTCGAGGGCGATGATCTGCTGGTAGCGGGCCAGGGCGATCTCGATGGCCGGCAGCAGGTCGTTGGGAGTGAACGGCTTGACGACGTAGGCCAGGGCTCCGGCCTCGGAGGCGCGCTCGACGAGCTCCTTCTGGCTGAAGGCGGTCAGCAGCACGACGGGCGCGATGTGGTTCTTCGCGAGGCGGTCGGCGGCCTCGATGCCGTCCATCTTCGGCATGCGCACGTCCATGACGACGAGGTCGGGGCGCAGCTCGGTCGCGAGCGCCACCGCGGTCTCGCCGTCGCCGGCCTCTCCGACGACCTCGAACCCGTTGTCACGCAGGGTCTCGACGATGTCGAGGCGGATGAGGGATTCGTCTTCGGCCACGACGACGCGGCGCGGGGCTGCGGCTGCTTCCTGCTGGTCACTCACCGTTCCAGCCTACGATATGGTCGGATGCGCACGACGCAGGCCGGTGTGGCGGAATGGCAGACGCGGAGCACTCAAAATGCTTTGTCCGAGAGGGCGTGTGGGTTCGAGTCCCACCACCGGCACTGAGCCACCGCCACTGAGGGATGAAGCGTTCTTGAGGCTCGGCCGTGCCGGCGGGCATAGATGGTGCGATCGGGCATAGATTCCGGGCAGAACTTGTGCCCGATCGCAACGAGTACCGCCGAGCGGGCGTGACGGATGCGGCGCGGCATCCGTTCAGCGGATGCGCTCGACCTGCGCGCCGGCGCGCAGCGCCTTCGGGATTTCGGCCATCTCGTCGACCCTCGTGAGAAGCGCCTCGAGGTCGGCGGGGGCCGCGGGCGAGTCGACCTCCACCGTGTAGCCGATGCCGGCCGAGCGCCAGCCCGGGTCGAAGTCGCCCGTCGCGGTCACCCGCGCGCCGCGCACCTCGATGCCGAGGCCCTGGGCTTCGCGGTAGACGTCGTTGAGCACGCACCCGGCCGCGGCCAGGTGCAGCAGGTGGGCTCCGGTGAAGGCGGCCTCGACCGTCACGCCGTCGGGCGTCCAGCGGTGCGGGAAGTTCACGGCTCCGGCATCCGTGCTGCGCAGCGCGCCGGCGGCGACCGCCACCTCGAATTCGCCCATGCGCGAATGGTGGCACCGGGGCGGCGCGGCGTCCAGCTATCCGGGACGTCGCCGTGAGCCGGCCGGGCCCTGACTAGCCTGAGCCCATGACAGAACGGATCATCGCGCCATACGGCGAGTGGGAATCGCCCATCGGCGCGGCGGACGTCGCGCGCGTCAGCGGATCGGTCGGCGAACCGGCCTTCGTCGGCGATGAGGTGTGGTGGCTCGAACTCGTTCCCGAAGAAGGCGGCCGGGCGAGCGTGCGCCGCCGGGCACCCGGCGGCGAACCGGAAGATCTTCTGCCCGCCCCGTGGAACGCCCGCAGCCGGGTGCACGAGTACGGCGGCGGCGCGTGGGCGGCCGCCGACGGCGACCTCGTGTTCGTGGAATTCACCGACCAGCGGCTGTATCGCCTGACCCCGGGCGGCGAGCCGACGCCGCTCACCCCGGCGGACCGCGGTTTCCGGTTCGGCGGCATCTCGGTACACGGCGACGCCGTGCTCGCCATTCGAGAGACCCACACCGGCGACGGGCCGAGCGACCTGACCCGCGACGTCGTCCTCGTTCCGCTCGACGGGTCGGCGGCGACGGATGCCTCGGCCATCACCTCCGTGGTCGCCGGGTCGCACTTTCTCGCCCAGCCCGCCTACTCTCCCGACGGGTCGAAGCTCGCGTGGATCGCCTGGGACCACCCGAACATGCCGTGGGACGGCACGCAGTTGCGGGTCGGAGACGTCGGCCCCGACGGGCGGGTCGCGCAGTGGCGCACGCTGCTCGGCGGCCGGGACGAGTCGGTGCTGCAGCCCGAGTGGCGCGACGACGCGACACTGTACGCGCTGAGCGACCGCACCGGCTGGTGGAACCTCTACCGTCTCGACGCCGAAGACGGCGCTCCGTTCCCCGTAGCACCGCTCGAGGAAGACCTCGGCGGCGCGCTGTGGAGACTCGACGGACGTTGGTATGAGGTGCTGCCTGACGGCGCGATCGCCGCGACGGCGACCCGCGGCGTGGACCGGCTCGTCCGCATCGACCCCGAACTCGGCACCGCGACGCAGATCGACACCCCGTTCGACCAGATCCGCGTGCGCGGCGAGCATGACGGGACGTTGCTGGTCGTGTCGGGAAGCGCAGTCGCCCCCAGCGGCATCCGGCTGCTGCACCCCGATGGACGGGTCAACGACGTGCGCCTGGAAGGCGGCGAGCTGCCCGACGCGGCTCACCTTCCCGACGCCGAAGTGATCACCTTCCACGGCCCCGAACGCGAGGTGCACGCCGTCGTGTACCGGCCGAAGAATCCCCGCTACCTTGCGCCGGAGGGCGAGCTGCCGCCGTTCATCGCCCTTGTGCACGGCGGCCCGACCGGACACAGCTACCCCGAGCTGAACCTCGGTACCGCCTACTGGACGAGCCGCGGCATCGGCGTGATCGACGTGAACTACGGCGGCTCGACCGGGTACGGGCGCGAATACCGCGACCGGCTGCGTGGCCAGTGGGGCGTCGTCGACGTCGAGGACACGATCGCCGCCGTGCGCGGGCTCGCCGAGGCGGGCATCGCCGACGGCGGCCGCCTGCTCATCAAGGGCGGGTCGGCGGGTGGGTGGACGGTCCTTTCCGCGCTGACGCAATCGGATGCGTTCGCCGCCGGCGCCTCGTACTTCGGCGTCGCCGAACTGACTGAGTTCGCGAAGGAGACCCATGACTTCGAGTCCAGGTACCTCGACGGCCTGATCGGACCGCTGCCGGAGGCATCCGATCTCTATGAATCGCGTGCTCCCCTCACCAACGTGGATCGGCTGGCCACGCCCGTGCTGCTGCTGCAGGGCCTCGACGACCCGATCGTGCCCCCTGCGCAGGCCGAGAGGTTCATCGCGGCGCTCGAGACGAAGGGGATCCCGTACGCGTTCCGGTTCTATGGGGGCGAGTCGCACGGGTTCCGCAAGGCGGAGACGCAGATCGACGCGCGGGAGTCGGAGCTGTCGTTCTACGGGCAGGTGCTCGGCTTCGCCCCGCCGGGGGTGCCCGTGATCGAGTTGCAGCGACCGGAGCACCGGTGATCCCCCACCTGCCGCTCGCCCAGGCGGTGGCTGCGATGATTGAGGCATGACCGAGCACACGACCGCCGCGCACCGCGCGCGCCCGCACGCCGGGCCGACGAACGCGTCGCGCCCGCAGGTGCGGCCCGCCACCGAGGGCTGGACCCAGCAGACGGATGCCGGCGGCCGGCCGCTCCTGCAGTTCGCGAGCCCCCGCCGCACCCAGCCCGAGACGCACCTGGCCGACCTGACCCTCGCCGAGCGCAAGGCCAAGGTCGCCGGGCTCGGCTTCCCCGCCTTCCGCGCCGCGCAGCTGAGCACCCACTACTTCGAGCACTACACCCTCGACCCCGAGCAGATGACCGACCTGCCGGCCGGTCAGCGCCGGCAGCTCGTCGAGGCGATGCTGCCGCCGCTGCTCACCGAGGTGCGGCGGCTGCGCACCGACGGCGGCGACACGATCAAGTTCCTCTGGAAGCTGTTCGACGGCGCCCTGGTGGAGTCGGTGCTGATGCGCTACCCCGGCCGGGTCACCCTGTGCGTGTCGAGCCAGGCCGGCTGCGGCATGAACTGCCCGTTCTGCGCCACCGGCCAGGCGGGGCTCACCCGCAACCTGTCGGCCGCCGAGATCGTCGACCAGGTGCGCGCCGCCAACCTCGCCATCGCGAACGGCGAGCTGGGCGGGCTGCGCCGCGACGGCGGGCACGACGCCGAGCGGGTGACCAACATCGTGTTCATGGGCATGGGCGAGCCGCTCGCCAACTACAAGCGGCTGATGACCGCGATCCGACGCATGGTCGCGCCGGCGCCCGAGGGGCTCGGCATGAGCGCGCGGCACATCACCGTGTCGACCGTCGGCCTCGTGCCGGCCATCCGCAAGCTGGCCGACGAGGATCTGCCGCTCACCTTCGCGCTCAGTCTGCACGCGCCCGACGACACGCTGCGCGACGAGCTGATCCCGGTCAACGACCGGTGGAAGGTCGACGAGGCGCTGGACGCGGCCCGGTACTACTTCGAGAAGACCGGGCGGCGGGTGTCGATCGAGTACGCCCTGATCAAGGACATGAACGACCACGCCTGGCGCGCCGACCTGCTCGCCGAGAAGCTGAACGCGCGCGGCCGCGGCTGGGTGCACGTGAACCCGATCCCGCTGAACCCGACCCCGGGCTCGATCTGGACCGCCTCCGAGCGCGAGGTGACGGACGAGTTCATCCGGCGGCTCGAGGCGGCGGGGATCCCGACGACGCTGCGCGACACGCGCGGCAAGGAGATCGACGGCGCCTGCGGGCAGCTCGCGGCGGCGGAGTAGTCACGCGCGCATGAGCATGCGCTCGACGACGCCGTGCGCGCCGTCGATGCTGCGGGCCGCCTCGCCGGCGCCGATCCGGCCGCGGTAGGCGCCGAACAGCTGGTGATACCGCACGGCGACGACGCCGAAGTTCTGCCGCACGCCTTTGCGTCCCTCCGGCACGAACTCGACGTCGAGCCGGCCGTCGGCCGAGCGCACCGCGATGGGCGCGAGCGGGTCGTCGGACGCCGGTTCGAAGGTCACGTCGGACAGCGGCTCCGCCCTCCCGTCGAGCCACAGCCCCGACTCCTCCTCTTCGCCGTCGGGCTGCGGGCGGGCGCAGAAGTTCGCCGCGGCGATCGACCCGTCGGCGCAACGCTGCGCGAAGGTGCCCCAGGTCCACGTACTGCGGTAGGGCAGCTCGGAGCGGTGCTCGTCGAGGATCGCGAAATCCCGCTGCGGGTCGAAGCGGTACTCGTGGCCGCCGACGGTCAGGGTGCCCGAGGCGGGGAAGACCGCCTTGTGCGTGTACATCGTCCCTCCCCCGCCGAGCCGGGCGCTGACCGACAGCGGAGCGGAGGCGCCGGCTGCGTCGAGCAGCAGCTCGCCGCGCACCGCGGGCGCCTTCGCCGAGGCGGCGATGTCGATGCGGATGCGGTGGCAGCCGGCATCCGTGTCGAAGTCGTAGTCGATGCGGTAGCCGTCGGACGCGAAGCGGCACGCGCCGCCGTGCAGCAGGTCGGCGGGCAGCGCGAGCGAGCCGCCCCGCGCGGAGCCCGCGTACTCGTGCAGGGTGCGCCACTCGCGGTCGTAGACGTAGAACTCGCTGGAGGCGAGGTACTTCGCGTCCTGCATGATCATCGCGCTGAACAGCTCGCCGTGCGCGAGCGTGAAGCCGACCCACTCCTTGAGGCGGAAGGCGTGCCAGGCGCGGGCGGGGCCGGAGTAGGCGTCGAGCGGGTTGACGGTGCGGGGGCGGTCGTCGAGGCGGCCCCAGAGGCGGGTCCCGTTCTCGACGACGCTGTCGGGAGTCGGCATGCCGCTACCGTAGCGGCTCGAGGAGGCCGGCGACCGCATCTCCCGCCGCAGGCCGCCACGCCGCCCAGACGGCGGCGGCCCAGGTCTGCAGCGCGGCGATGTGGGCGGCCGGGTCGGTCGCGGCGCGCACCTCGGCCACGGTGAGGCGCACCTCGTCGAGGGCGGCGGGGCGGGCGAAGGCCGGCCAGTCGCGGCGTGCGTCGGCGAGCCGCTTGTGCGCGGCCCGCACCTCGAAGCCGGACGCGCCCCGCTCGACGGCAAGGAGCAGGCCGATCAGGGCGAAGGCGGTGCGGATCGGCTTCGCCGAGGCGAGCGGATGCTGCGCCGCATACGCGTCGACGGCGAGCTGGTGCCACGGGGCGAGTCGCGGCTCGCTGATCGCGCGCGCCGTCACCTCGCCGTAGACGGCCCAGCACTCCGCGCTCGCGTCGAGGCCGTCGGCCGGGACCGCCGCCGGATCGTCGGGCCGCACGAGGCCGCAGCCCGGGCAGGTGCTCACGCGCGCTCGGCCGCCATCAGGATGATGTAGGCGGCGTCGCGCAGGTCGTGCGCCACCCCGCCCTCGCCCTCGGCATGCACCAGCACCGCGCCGAATCCGAGCCGGGTCGCCGCCTCGATGTCGGCCTCGACGTTGTCGCCGACCATCCACACCGGGTCAGACGGTGTCGCCTCGCCGAGGGCGCGCAGCGCGATGCGGAAGATCTCCGGGTGCCCCTTCTCGTAGCCGACCTCCGCGCTGGCGATGATCGCGTCGAAGTACGGGGCGATGCCGAGACCCTCGACGATGCGGGTCAGCTCGGGCACCGCGTTGCTCACGATCGCGAGCCGCCAGCCCTCCTCCTGTAGCGCCTCGAGCGCGTCGACCGTCTCGGGGAAGAGCTCCCACTCGGTCGGGTCGGAGAACCGGGGCCGGACCGCCGCGACGGCGCGTTCGGCGAGCGGCAGGTCGACGCCCGCGTAGATGCACGCCATCAGCAGCACCGGCTCGAGCCGGGCCCACCACGCGTCGGGGTGCCCGTTCAGCTCGGGATGCGAGACCTCGGGATGGTGCCAGGGGAAGCCGTCCTCCAGCCCCGCCCAAAGGTCGGACGTGGTGACCCCGGTGTCCGGGTCCTCCTGCCGGATCACGTCGAGCATGATGCGGCCGAAGCTGATCCAGGGGCGGCGCGCCAGCGTGCCGTCGAAGTCGAACAGGACGATCCCCGCCATGGCGCCGAGCGTAGCCGAGCCCGGCGCCCGCCGTCGCCAGGCGCGCTCAGTACAGCTCGCGCGGGTCCGGGCCGAAGCGGGTGCCCACGTCGAGGCTGTCGAAGACGTCCATGGCCGCCTCGGCGAGGCCGACGAGTTCGAGGGTGCGCAGGTTCTCCCGCATCCGCTCGGGATGCGTCGACTTGGGGATGACGACGTCGTCGATGGTCAGGTGCCAGGCGAGCACGGCCTGCGCCGGGGTGAGCGACAGCTCGCGCGCGACCTCGACGATCACCGGATGCTCCAGCACCCCGTTGCCCGCCCCGAGCGGCGCCCACGCCTCGGTCGCGATGCCGTACTTGTGGTGGTACGCGCGCAACTCGCGCTGCTGCAGGAACGGGTGCAGCTCGATCTGGTTCACGGCGGGCAGCACCCCGGTGGCGTCGGCGATGCGGTCCAGATGCTCGGGCAGGAAGTTGCTGACGCCGATGGAGCGCACCCGGCCCTCGTCCTTGAGCTTGACCAGGGCGCGCCAGGTGTCGACGTACAGGCCGCGCCCGGGCGACGGCCAGTGGATCAGGTACAGGTCGACCACGTCGCGGCCGAGCAGGCGGGCCGACTCGTCGAAGGCGCGCAGGGTGCTGTCGTAGCCCTGCATCTCGCTGGGCAGCTTGGTGGTCACGAGCGACTCGCGCGCGGTGTCGACGGCGGCGAGGGCCCGGCCCACGGCCTCCTCGTTCCCGTACCGCGCCGCCGTGTCGAACAGCCGGTAGCCCAGCCCGTACGCCTCGCGCACCGCCGTCTCGGCTTCGGCCGGGCTCATGCGGAACACCCCGAGGCCGATCCGCGGGATCGTCGTCCCGTCGTTCAGCCGCATCGCATCCTGTTGCACCGTTCCGACCATGGGGGTCCTCCTCGTCTCTCGAGGAGATGGGTACCCGGATCGGGCCCGCTACGCGCGCCGGCGCCGCTCGAGCGAAGCGCGGCGGCGGCGGGCGATCGCCGCCGCCTCCGGGTGGATCGGAACGCCCTCCGCCTCGTGCCGGGCGCGCTCGGCCGCCGTGCGGGCCGCGTTCCGCTCCCGCAGCCGCGCCAGCAGCTCGGCGCGGCCGGCGGCCTCAGCCTGCGTCGGCGCCGACTTCCGGGCGTTCCGGGCCGTGTTGAGGAACTCGGCTCGGGCCGCCTCGGGGTCGGGCGACGGATGCCGCTCCAGCAGCTCCTCGAAGCGGGCGTTCACCTCCTCGGGCACCCAGGAGGCGCCCGCCGGCCACAGCTCGCGTCCTGCCCGGCGGCCCTCCTCCGCGAAGTCGATCACCGCGTCACCCGGCGACGGCCTCGCCCGTGGGGTCGGGCGCCGCCGCGTCCTCCAGCTGCGGGCCGCCGACCGGCGCGCCCGCCCAGCTGATCAGCTTCCAGCCGGCCGCTGGCGAGCCTTCGAGGATCGCGACGCCGGTGTTGTCGATCGGATTGTGCAGCGTGAACTCGCCGCTCACGTTGAGGGCCCGCGAGCCGACCCAGGCGCGGATCGCCGCACCGTGGCTGAACAGGACCGCCGTGTCGTCGTGTGCGGCGGCGATCTCGGCGATCGCCCGGTCGAACCGGTCGAAGAAGGCGTGGCCGTCGAAGGCGCCCGGCATGCGCGCGCTGAGATCGCCCGTCCCCCAGGCCAGCACCGTGCCGATGTACGCCTTCACCGACTGCTCGTCGCTCTTGCCCTCGAGCTCGCCCGCCTCGATCTCGTGCAGGCCGTCGTGAACGACGACCTCCAGCCCCCGCTCGCGGCTGAGCGGCGCGGCGGTGAGCTGGGTGCGGATCAGCCGCGAGGCGTAGATGCCCTGGATGTTCTCGTCGCGCAGCGCCTCGGGCACCGCCTCGGCCTGCCGCTCCCCCAGTTCCGTCAGACCCGGCCCGGGGGCCGCGGTGTCGAGCTCGCCGCGGACGTTCGCGGGGGTCTGGCCGTGTCGGATGAGAAGCAGTCGCACGCTCTCGAAACTAACCGACGGCGGGCGGCCGGAGAGCGGCCTTAGCCGATTCACAGCCGGTCGCACTGCCGCATCGGGCCGGCGCGGCGTAGCCTGCCGCCGTGCTCTTCCACGACCGCGACGAGGCGGGCGAACGGCTCGCCGACCTGCTGCTGAACCTCGCCGGCGACAAGCCGCTCGTGCTGGCCGTCTCGCCGGGCGGGGCCGTGGTCGCCGCGCACGTCGCGGCGCGGCTCGGCGCGCCGCTCGGCCGGGTGCGGGGCGATCGGGTGACGACGGATGCCTCGGCCGAGGCATCCGATCGCCTGATCGTGCTCGTCGACGACGCGATCGAGACCGGCGAGCCGCTGCTCGCCGCGTGCCGCACGGTCGCGGCGCTGAACCCGAAGCGGATCGTGCTGGCCGCGCCCACCGCTCCCCCGCGCTGGACGCCCGGGCGGCTCGCCGCCGACCTGTACTGCGTGGCGCGGCCCGTGCCGGCCGGCCCCGCGGAGCGGTGGTACGACGAGTTCCCGCCGGTCAGCGAGCGGCAGGCCCGGGCGGCGCTGCGCGGTCAGGACTGGGCGTACGCCGGCGCGACCTCGTTGTGAGCGTGGCCGATGATGTACACGCGCATGTCGTTGGTCGTGCCCGGCACCCCAGGAGGGGATCCGGAGATCACGACGACCTTGTCGCCGTAGGTGGCCAGCCCCTCGCCGACGAGCGCGTCGTCGACCTGGCGGAAGTACTCGTCGGTGTAGGTCACCGGGTCGACGAGGTGCGACTGCACGCCCCAGGTCAGCGCCATGCGGCGCTGGATCGCCGGGTCGGTGGCGAAGGCGCGCATCGGGATCTTCACCCGCAGGCGGGACATCCGGCGGGCGGTGTCGCCCGACTCGGTGAAGATGCACACGTACTTTGCGCCCACGAACTCGGCCACCTCGGCGGCCGCCAGGGTCAGCGCGCCGCCCTGGGTGCGCGGCTTGGTGCCGAGCGGCGGGACGCGCTCGAGGCCGTGCTCCTCGGTCGACTCGATGATCTTCGCCATGGTCTGCACGGTGATGATCGGGAACTCGCCCACGCTGGTCTCGCCCGAGAGCATGACCGCGTCGGCGCCGTCGAGGATGGCGTTGGCGCAGTCGGAGGCCTCGGCGCGGGTCGGGCGGGGGCTCGAGATCATCGACTCGAGCACCTGCGTGGCGACGATGACGGGCTTGGCCATGCGGCGGGCCAGCTCGACCGCGTGCTTCTGCACGATCGGCACCGCCTCGAGCGGCAGCTCCACACCCAGGTCGCCGCGGGCGACCATGATCGCGTCGAAGGCGTCGATGATCTCCTCGAGGGCGTCGACGGCCTGCGGCTTCTCGATCTTGGCGATCACCGGCACCTTGCGGCCCTCTTCGGCCATGATCTCGTGCACCCGGTCGATGTCGGCGGCGGAGCGCACGAAGGACAGCGCGATGTAGTCGGCGCCGAGGCGCAGACCCCAGCGCAGGTCGGCTTCGTCCTTGTCGCTGAGCGCGGGCACGTTGACGGCGACGCCGGGCAGGTTGATGCCCTTGTTGTTGGAGACGGGGCCGGGCACGACCACCTCGGTCTTCACCCGCGGGCCGTCGACCTCGAGCACGCGCAGCGCGACCTTGCCGTCGTCGATGAGCAGCGGGTCGCCCGGCTTGACGTCGTCGGGAAGGCCCTTGAAGGTGGTCGAGCAGAGCTCCTTGGTGCCGAGCACGTCTTCGGTGGTGATGGTGAAGATGTCGCCCTCGGCGAGGTCGTGGGGGCCGGCCGCGAACTTGCCGAGGCGGATCTTCGGCCCCTGCAGGTCGACCATGACGGCCACGGGCTTGCCGACGTCGTCCGCCGCCTTGCGCACGTTGGCGTAGACGGCCTCGTGGACGTCGTAGCTGCCGTGGCTGAGATTCATGCGGGCCACGTCGACACCGGCCTCGATGATGGCTCGGATGTTCTCGTAGCTCGAAGTGGCGGGACCGAGTGTTGCGACGATCTTGGCTCGTCTCATGTCTTTACGTATTCAGCTTTCGTAACTCGCCTGCAGAGGGGCGGGCGGCGCGGATCGCGCACGCCCACCCCTACAGGCTAATGCCTCGGTCGGTGGGCTTGATAGGCGCCGGCAGCTCCGTCTCGCCCTCCAGGAAGCGGTCGACGGCGGCGGCCGCGGCGCGGCCCTCGGCGATCGCCCAGACGATCAGCGACTGGCCGCGGCCGGCGTCGCCGGCCACGAAGACGCCGGGCTCGCCGGTCTCGAAGTCCTCGTCGCGGGCCACGTTCCCGCGCGCGTCGAACCGCAGGCCGAGCTGGTCGGCGAGGAACTGCTGCTCGGGCCCGGTGAAGCCCAGCGCGAGCAGCACCAGGTCGGCGGGGATCTCGCGCTCCGTGCCCGACTTCGGCACGCGGCGCCCGTCGACGAACTCGGTCTCGGCGACCCGCAGCGCGCGCACCTCGCCGGCCTCGTTGCGCAGGAACTCGACGGTCGTGGCGAGGAACTCGCGCTTGCCGCCCTCCTCGTGGGCGCTCGATACCTCGAACAGCTTCGGGTCCATCGGCCACGGCTCGTGCTCGGTGCGGGCGAGCGGCGGGCGGGAGCCGATGGCGAGGTTGGTGACGGATGCGGCGCCCTGTCGGTGCGCGGTGCCGATGCAGTCCGCCCCCGTGTCGCCGCCGCCGATGACCACCACGTGCTTGCCCTCTGCGGTGATCTGGTTCGGCACGCTGTCGCCCGCGCCGACCTTGTTCTGCTGGGTCAGGTACTCCATCGCGAGGTGCACGCCGGGCAGCTCGCGGCCCGGGATCGGCAGGTCGCGCGGCACCACGGCGCCGGTGGCGATGACGACCGCGTCGTAGCGCTGCCGCAGCTCCGCCCAGCCGATGTCCTTGCCGATCTCGATGCCGGCGCGGAACCGGGTGCCCTCGGCCGTCATCTGCGCGAGGCGCTGGTCGAGACGCCGCTTCTCCATCTTGAAGTCCGGGATGCCGTAGCGCAGCAGGCCGCCGATACGGTCGTCGCGCTCGTACACGGCCACCGTGTGGCCGGCGCGGGTGAGCTGCTGCGCGGCGGCGAGGCCGGCGGGGCCCGAGCCGACGACGGCGACCGTCTTGCCGGTGAGCCGCTGCGGCGGGTGCGGTTCCACCCAGCCCTTGCTCCACGCCTCGTCGATGATCGAGACCTCGACCTGCTTGATCGTCACGGCCGGCTGGTTGATGCCGAGCACGCACGACGACTCGCACGGCGCCGGGCACAGCGTGCCGGTGAACTCGGGGAAGTTGTTGGTCGCGTGCAGCCGCTCGATCGCCTGCCGCCCCTCCCCGCGCCAGACCAGGTCGTTCCACTCCGGGATGAGGTTGCCCAGCGGGCAGCCCTGGTGGCAGAACGGGATGCCGCAGTCCATGCAGCGGCCGGCCTGACGGCGCAGCTGGGTGGGGTCGCCCTGCTCGTAGACCTCTTTCCAGTCCATCAGGCGCACCGACACCGGCCTGCGCTTGGGCAGCTCGCGCTCGGTGACTTTCAGAAAACCCTTCGGGTCAGCCATTGGTGGCCTCCAGAATCCGGGTCCAGACGACATCGCCGTCGGGGTCGAGCCCCTCGCTGACGGCCTGCTGCCGGGTCTCCAGCACCGCCGCGTAGTCGCGCGGGAGGACCTTGACGAAGCGCTCGGCGTGGGCGTCGAAGTCGGACAGGAAATGCGTGGCGAGGCTCGAGTCGGTCTCGGCGACGTGCTTCTCGAGCAGGTCGTGCAAGATCTCCCGGTCGACGCCGTCGAGCGGGGTGAGCCCGAGCTCGCCGGCGGCCAGCGACTGGGCGTTGACCCGCTCGGGCTTCAGGTCGTAGACGTAGGCGGTGCCGCCGGACATGCCGGCGCCGAGGTTGCGGCCGGTGGAGCCCAGGATCACCGCGAGGCCGCCTGTCATGTACTCGAGCGCGTGGTCGCCCACGCCCTCGACGACCGCCGTGGCGCCGGAGTTGCGCACCAGGAACCGCTCGCCCACGATGCCGCGGATGAACATGGTGCCCTGGGTGGCGCCGTAGCCGATGACGTTGCCGGCGATCACGTTCTGCTCGGCGCGGAACAGCGCGGAGCGGTCGGGGCGCACGACGAGCTGGCCGCCGGACAGGCCCTTGCCGACGTAGTCGTTGGCGTCGCCCTCCAGGCGCAGCGTGATGCCGGCGGGCAGGAACGCGCCGAACGACTGCCCGGCGGAACCGGTGAGCGTGACGTCGATGGTGCCGGCGGGCAGGCCGTTCTCGCCGTGCCGCACGGTCACCTCGTGCCCGAGCAGCGTGCCGACCGCGCGTTCCGTGTTGCGGATCTCGTACCGCAGCTCGACGGGGGCGCCGCCGTTCAGCGCATCCGTCGCCGCCGCGATCAGCACGTTGTCGAAGTGCTTGTCGATCTCGTGGTTCTGCCCGCGCAGGTTCTTGCGCGGCTCGTCGTCGCGGAACCGGGGCCCCTCGAGGATCGGGGTCAGGTCGAGGCCGGACGCCTTCCAGTGCTCGATGGCGCGCTCGACGTCGAGCAGCTCGTGGTGGCCGATCGCCTCGTCGAGGGAGCGGAAGCCCAGCTCGGCGAGGTACTCGCGCACCTCCTGCGCGATGAACTCGAAGAAGTTCACGACGAACTCGGGCTTGCCCGAGAACCGCTCGCGCAGCACCGGGTTCTGCGTGGCCACGCCCACGGGGCAGGTGTCGAGGTGGCACACGCGCATCATGACGCAGCCCGAGACCACCAGCGGGGCGGTTGCGAAGCCGAACTCCTCGGCGCCGAGCAGGGCGCCGACGATCACGTCACGGCCGGTCTTCAGCTGGCCGTCGACCTGCACCACGACCCGGTCGCGCATGCCGTTGAGCATCAGCGTCTGCTGCGTCTCGGCCAGGCCCAGCTCCCACGGGGTGCCCGCGTGCTTCAGCGAGTTCAGCGGGCTCGCGCCGGTGCCGCCGTCGTGACCCGACACGAGGATGACGTCGGAGAGCGCCTTGGCGACGCCCGCCGCGACCGCGCCGATGCCGTTCTCGCTCACCAGCTTGGTGTGGATGCGGGCGTTCGGGTTGGCGCGCTTCAGGTCGAAGATCAGCTGCTTCAGGTCTTCGATCGAGTAGATGTCGTGGTGCGGCGGCGGCGAGATGAGCCCCACGCCGGCGGTCGCGTGCCGGGTGCGCGCGATCCACGGGTACACCTTCTGCGCCATCAGCTGGCCGCCCTCGCCGGGCTTGGCGCCCTGGGCGAGCTTGATCTGGATGTCGTCGGCGTGCGTCAGGTACAGGCTGGTGACGCCGAAGCGGCCGGAGGCGACCTGCTTGATCGCGCTGCGGCGCTCGGGGTCGAGCAGGCGCTCCGGGTCCTCGCCGCCCTCACCGGTGTTCGACTTGCCGCCGAGGCGGTTCATGGCGATCGCGAGCGTCTCGTGCGCCTCGCGGGAAATGGAGCCGTAGCTCATCGCCCCGGTCGAGAACCGCTTCACGATCGACTCGATCGGCTCGACCTCGTCGATCGGCACAGGCGGGCGCTGCCCGGTCTTCAGCCGGAACATGCCGCGCAGCGTCATCAGCTGCTCGGACTGGTCGTCGACGAGCTTCGTGTACTGCCGGAACACGTCGAAGCGGCGGGTGCGCGTCGAGTGCTGCAGCCGGAACACCGTCTCCGGGTTGAACAGGTGCGGGCTGCCGTCGCGGCGCCACTGGTACTCGCCGCCCGTGTTCAGGCGCTGGTGCACCGTGACCGCGTCCTCCGCGGGGTAGGCCTGCCGGTGCCTGGCCAGGTTCTCGGCGGCGATCACGTCGATGCCGACGCCGCCGAGCTTGCTGACGGTGCCGGTGAAGTACGCGTCGACGAACTCCTGCGACAGCCCGACCGCCTCGAACGCCTGCGCGCCCGCGTAGGAGCTGACCGTCGAGATGCCCATCTTCGACATGATCTTCAGCACGCCCTTGCCGAGCGCCTTGATCAGGTTCTTCACCGCCTTCTCGACGGTGATGCCCTGGATCATGCCGGCGCGCACGAGCTCTTCGACGCTCTCCATGGCGAGGTACGGGTTGACGGCGGATGCGCCGTAGCCGATGAGCAGCGCCACGTGGTGCACCTCGCGCACATCGCCCGCCTCGACGACGAGGCCGACCTTCATGCGGTTCTCGGTGCGGATCAGGTGGTGGTGCACGGCCGAGACCATCAGCAGCGACGGGATCGGGGCGAGGTCCTTGTTGGAGTCGCGGTCGGAGAGCACGATGAACTCGGCGCCGTCCTCGATGGCGTCGTCGACCTCGTCGCACATCGCCTTCAGCCGCTCCTCGAGCGCCTGCTCGCCGGCGTCGGGCCGGTACAGCCCGCGGATCGTCGTGGTCAGCCGGCTGCCGGGCCGCGGGTCGATGTGCTGGATCTTCGCCAGCTCGTCGTTGTCGATCACCGGGAAGTCGAGCACCACCTGGCGCGCGTGCTGCGGGCCGGCCGAGAGCAGGTTGCGCTCAGGTCCGAGCCCGAGCCGCAGCGAGGTGACGACCTCCTCGCGGATCGAGTCGAGCGGCGGGTTGGTGACCTGCGCGAACTGCTGGGTGAAGTAGTCGAACAGCAGCCGCGGCCGCTTGGACAGCACCGCGATGGGCGTGTCGGAGCCCATGGCGCCGAGCGGCTCGGCGCCGTTCTTCGCCATCGGGGTGAGCAGGATGCGCACCTCCTCCTCGGTGTAGCCGAAGGTGCGCTGACGCCGCCGCACGGAGGCCGGAGTGTGCACGATGTGCTCCCGCTCGGGCAGGTCGGCGAGGTTGATCGAGTTCTTCAGCCACTCGGCGTACGGCTGCGCGGCGGCGAGCTGGGTCTTGATCTCGTCGTCCTCGATGATGCGGCCCTCGGCGGTGTCGACGAGGAACATGCGCCCCGGGCGCAGCCGGCCCTTGCGCACGACCTTGCTCGGGTCGATGTCGAGCACCCCCGTCTCGGAGCCGAGCACGATGAGCCCGTCGTCGGTCACCAGGTAGCGCGCCGGGCGCAGCCCGTTGCGGTCGAGGGTGCCGCCGACGAGGGTGCCGTCGGTGAACAGCAGAGCGGCCGGGCCGTCCCACGGCTCCATCAGCGCGGAGTGGAACTCGTAGAACGCCTTGCGCGCCGGGTCGACCTCGGTCGCGTTCTCCCACGCCTCCGGCACCATCATCATCACGGCGTGCGGCAGTGAGCGGCCCGCGAGGGTGAGCAGTTCGAGCGTCTCGTCGAAGCTCGCCGAGTCGCTGGCGCCGTCGGTGACGATCGGGAACAGCGGGCGCAGGTCGCCGAGCACCTCGCTCTTCAGCTGCGACTGCCGCGCGCGCATCCAGTTGCGGTTGCCCTGCACCGTGTTGATCTCGCCGTTGTGCGCGAGCATGCGGAACGGCTGGGCGAGCGGCCAGGACGGGAAGGTGTTGGTCGAGTAGCGCGAGTGGACGATCGCGAGCTTCGACGCGAAGCGCTCGTCGGACAGGTCGGGGTAGAACGGCTCGAGCTGGAGCGTCGTCACCATGCCCTTGTAGACGAGGGTGCGCGCCGACAGCGAGGGGAAGTACACCTCGAGCTCGCGCTCCACGCGCTTGCGCAGGCGGAACGCGAGGCGGTCGAGGGCGATGCCGGTGCGCGGCCGGCGGTCCTCGCCGGGGTGCTCGCTGGTGACGAAGAGCTGCTCGATGGCGGGCATCGCGGCACGGGCGAGGGTGCCGATCTCCTCCGGGCGGACCGGCACCTCGCGCCATCCGATCACCGTCAGCTGCTCGTCGAGCGCGATCTGCTCGATCGCGAGCTTCACGTCCTCGCGCTGCTCGGGGTCGAGGGGCAGGAAGGCGTTGCCGACCGCGTAGCGGCCCGCGGGCGGCAGCTCGAAGCCGACCACCTCGCGCAGGAACGCGTCGGGGATCTGCGTGATGATGCCGGCGCCGTCGCCGGTTCCCGCGTCGGAGCCGACGGCGCCGCGGTGCTCGAGGTGGCGCAGCGCGTTCAGAGCGCCGTCGATGATGTCGTGCCCGGGCGTGCCGCGCAGCGTCGCGACCATGGCGAGGCCGCACGCGTCCTTCTCGGCGGCAGGGTCGTACAGGCCCTGGGCGGCGGGTACGGAGCTGAACCGGGTGAAAGCGGGCGTGGGGGTCATGGTGCAACCGTCCTCACGTGATGGGGAGATCAAGACTTTAGGGACGTCGTCGGCCCATGAGGCGAGTCGGTGTTGCGACTGTGCGGGTTTTTACGAGCCGGTGGAGCTTGTGGCCGGGGCTGCGCCCGAGTCGGTCTCGGCAGCGGCTGCGTCGCCGTCGATCTGCTCGTCCGAGTCGGAGTCCTGCGAGTCTACAGCAGCGTCGTCGCCGGTCCATTCGTAGCCGGGCCGGTACACGCTGGTCTCGAGGCCCGGGTGGCGCCGGGTCTGCACCACGATGATGACGAGGCCGAGCACGACCGCGCCGAACGCGGCCCACACGTTGGCCGGGATGCCGAGGAACGAGTACTCGCTCGGGTCGATGCGGATCGACTCGAGGTAGCTGCGGCCGGCGCCGTACCAGACCAGGTACATGCCGAAGAAGACGCCCCAGCGCGGCTTCCACTTGCGCTCGATCGCCAGGAGCACCACGATGCCGAGCACGTTCCAGATGATCTCGTAGAGGAACAGCGGGTGGAACAGGGTGCCCTCCGGCAGCCCGGCCGGGAAGGCCTTGTTGTCGCTGGAGATCTCGAGGCCCCACGGCAGCTTGGTCGGCAGGCCGAACAGCTCGTTGTTGACGTAGTTGCCGAGCCGGCCGATCGACTGGGCCAGCAGCAGGCCGGGCACCAGCGCGTCGGCGAACGACATGAACCGCAGCTTGTGCTTCGGGGTGACGCACGCGAGCCACAGGCCGACCGCGCCGCCGATCAGGGCGCCGAAGATGGCGTTGCCGCCCTCCCAGATGGCGAACACGTTCCACAGGTTCGCGCCGGAGTAGAAGTAGTCGTTCGGATGCGTGAGCACGTGGTACGCCCGCGCCCCGATGATGCCGAGCGGCACGGTCCACAGCACGACGTCGAGCACGATGCCGGGCTCGCCGCCGCGGGCGGTGAGGCGCCGGTGGGTCCACCAGGCGGCCAGCACGATGCCGAGCAGGATGAGCAGCGCGTAGTAGCGGATCGTCAGCGGGCCGATGGTGAGCTGCTGCCAGGCCGGGGACGGGCTGGGGATGCTCGAGACGAATGCTGCCAGCAAAGTGGTGGTGCCTTCCGTGGTGGGGTTCGCGCCGGCCCGATCCGGGCCGGGGCACAGTCTACGGTGCCGACTTAGGTGCGAGTGACGGCCTCGGCCGGATCACGCGCGCGTGCCGCGGGCGAGATCGGATGCCGCCCGCCGCACCCCCTCGACGCCGCCGTCGCCCAGCGCCTTGACCAGCAGGGAGCCGACGATCGCCCCGTCGGCGTAGCCCAGCACGTCGGAGACCTGGGCGGCGGTGGAGATGCCGATGCCGACGCAGACGGTGTCGGCCCCGGCATCCGTCAGCCTGCCGGCGAGCACGTGCGCGGCGGCGTCGACGCTCGCGCGGGCGCTCGTGACGCCCATGGTGGAGACGGCGTAGACGAAGCCGCGCGAGGACCGCGCCGCCAGCCGCAGCCGCTCGTCGCTCGACGTGGGCGCGGCGAGGAAGACGCGCTCGAGGCCGGTTCTGTCGCTGGCGGCGATCCACTCGGCGGCCTGGTCGGGGGTGATGTCGGGGGTGATCAGCCCCGCTCCCCCGGCGGCCTTCAGCTCGTCGGCGAAGCGGTCGACCCCGTACTGCAGCACGGGGTTCCAGTAGGTCATCACCAGCGCGGGCGCGTCGACCCGCTCGCGCACGGCGCGCACCGCCGTGAACACGTCGCGCACCCGGAAGCCGGCGGCCAGCGCCTGCTGGGTGGCGGACTGGATCACCGGGCCGTCCATCACCGGGTCGGAGTAGGGCAGGCCGAGCTCGAGCACGTCGACGCCGGCCTCGACGAGGGCGACGGCCGCGTCGACCGAGGTCGCGAGGTCGGGGAAGCCGATGGGCAGGTACCCGATCAGGGCGCCCTTGCGCTCGGAGCCCGCGGCCCGGATGGCCGCCTGCACCGGCGAGACGATGGTCTCGGTCATCCCTGCGCCCCCTCGTCGAGCAGCCCGAAGTACCGGCCCGCGGTGGTCATGTCCTTGTCGCCGCGCCCGGAGAGATTGACCAGGATGAGCGCCTCGGGCCCCAGCTCGACGCCGAGTTTGAGGGCGCCGGCGAGGGCGTGCGCCGACTCGATGGCCGGGATGATGCCCTCGGTGCGGCTCAACAGCCGCAGCGCCTGCATCGCCTCGTCGTCGGTGATCGCGCGGTACTCGGCCCGGCCGAGGTCCTTCAGCCACGCGTGCTCGGGCCCGACACCCGGGTAGTCCAGGCCCGCCGAGATGGAATGCGACTCGAGGGTCTGGCCGTCCTCGTCCTGCAGCACATAGGTCTTCGTGCCGTGCAGCACCCCGGGCCGGCCCTCCTCGAGGGTCGCGCCGTGCTCGCCGCTGGCGAGGCCGCGGCCGCCCGGCTCGAAGCCGAACAGCTTCACCTCGCGGTCGTCGAGGAAAGCGTGGAAGATGCCGATCGCGTTCGAGCCGCCGCCGACGCAGGCGGCCACCGCGTCGGGCAGCCGGCCGGTCAGCTCGAGCACCTGGGCGCGGGCCTCCTCGCCGATGACCTTGTGGAAGTCGCGGACCATGGTCGGGAACGGGTGCGGGCCGTTGACCGTGCCGAGCAGGTAGTGGGTGGTCTCGACATTGGCCACCCAGTCGCGGAACGCCTCGTTGATCGCGTCCTTGAGCGTGCGGGAGCCGGTCTTCACGGGCACGACCTCGGCGCCGAGCAGCCGCATGCGGGCGACGTTCAGCGCCTGCCGCTCGGTGTCGACCTCGCCCATGTAGATGGTGCACTCCATGCCGAACAGCGCGGCCGCGGTCGCGGTCGCGACGCCGTGCTGGCCGGCGCCGGTCTCGGCGATGAGCCGGGTCTTGCCGAGCCGCTTCACGAGCAGCGCCTGGCCGAGCACGTTGTTGATCTTGTGGCTGCCGGTGTGGTTCAGGTCCTCGCGCTTGAGGAGCACCCGTGCGCCGCCGGCGTGCTCGGCGAAGCGCGGCACCTCGGTCACGATCGACGGCCGGCCGGTGTAGCTCTTGTGCAGCGCGGCCAGCTCGGCGGCGAACCCCGGATCCTGCTTGGCGGCCTGCCAGGCATCCGTCAACTCGTCGAGCGCGGCGATCAGCGACTCGGGCATGTAGCGCCCGCCGTAGGCGCCGAAGTCGGGGCCCACCTGCTCTCTCAGGGTCAAAGGGACTCCCCTTTCCACGACGGCGGGGCCGTCAGACGTGAAGGAACTCTTCGAGCGTGCGCACCGGGTCGCTCGTGACGAGCGCCTCGCCGACGAGCACCACGTCGGCGCCGGCGTCGCGGTAGTGCGCCACGTCGGCGGGCCGCAGCACCGCCGACTCGGCGACGCGGGTGACCCCGGCGGGGATGCGGTCGGCGAGCCGGCCGAACAGGTCGCGGTCGAGTTCGAAGTTGGTCAGGTCGCGGGCGTTGACGCCCACGAGACCGGCGCCGGCGTCGAGCGCCCGGTCGATCTCCTCCGCCGAGTGGGCCTCGACGAGCGCGGTCATGCCGAGCTCGCGCACGAGGCCGTGCAGCTCGAGCAGGGTCGGCTGGTCGAGCGCGGCGACGATGAGGAGCACCAGGTCGGCGCCCGCGGCGCGGGCCTCGAACACCTGGTACGGGTCGGCGATGAAGTCTTTGCGCAGCACCGGCAGCTCGACCGCGGCGCGCACGGCCTCGAGGTCGTCGAGCGAGCCCTTGAAGCGACGCTGCTCGGTGAGCACGCTGATGGCGCTCGCGCCGCCCGTCTGGTACGAGACCGCGAGGGCGGCGGGGTCGGCGATCTGGGCGAGATCGCCGCGGGAAGGGCTCGCGCGCTTGACCTCGGCGATGATCTTGACCCGGTCCGCCGGGGCGAGCGCCTCGAGGGCGTCGAGCGGAGGCGCGGCCTCGCGGGCGGCGGCCTCGACGGCCGCGAGCGGCCGGGTGGCGCGGCGGGCGGCGGCGTCCTCGACCGCGCCGGAGATCAGCTCGGTCAGCAGGGACACTAGTGGCCCTTGGGCTGGTACTTGTCGCCGCCGACGCCGTAGCCGGCGCGCTTCATGATCCACCCGACGATGAGGCCGATCACGAGCAGCACGCCGCACGCGACGACGAGCCACGGCTGGTCGAGCCAGAAGAAGACCGTGCCCAGTGCGAAGGCCACCAGCATGATGATCACCGCCGTCCACGCGGCCGGCGAGTGGCCGTGCCCGAGGTCGTCGTGCGTCTCAGTGGTGCTCATGGCTCTCCTGCTTCTCGAAGGGGACCGGTCAAGTCTATCGGGCTAGCGGGTCGGGTCCTCGCCGCGGGTGAGGTCGTCCCAGTCGTCGACGGCGGCGTCGCCGGGGCGCTCGGCCGGGCGGCGGGCGGGCTCGTCGGCCGCGGGCCCGGCCGAGCCGGCGGGCGCCTCCGGATGCTCGAACCGCACGGCGTCGTACCGCTTCGAGCCGCCGGGCCAGAGCCGCCCGGTGAGGACGGCCGCCAGCGCGCCGAGGCCGATGAGGACGCCGCCGGCGATCGCGAGGGCGGGCCAGGCCGAGGCATCCGTGCTCGCGATGAGCGCGCGCAGCGCGTCGGTGCCCGCGATGCCGGTCGCCTGCGAGATCGTGTCGCGCACGCCCGAGCTGTCGGCGGGCGAGCCGGCGGCGGCGAGCACGATGCACGCGCCGACGGCGATGCCGAGCACGCCGACCACGATGCGGGCGATCCGGCCGGCGATCGCGAGGGCCAGGGCGAGGGCGAGCCCGGCGAGCGAGAGTGCTGTGAGCGCCGGCGAGGCGGTGGAGCCGTCGACGACGACCGGCGCCGTGTGGTTCGCCGCGCGCGTCAGGTGCACCGTGTACCAGGTCTGCGTCGCCGCCGACAGGCCGATGCCGGCGCCGACGATCACCGCGACGATGGTCGCGAGCTTCAGGGAGCGGCCGTTCCTCATGCCGTGACCCTCCGCATCGCGTTCGCGACCGCGACGGCGCGCAGCGGGGCGGCGGCCTTGTTGCGGCACTCCTCGTCCTCCGAGGCCGGGTCGGAGTCGGCCACGAGCCCCGCGCCTGCTTGCACGTACGCCATGCCGCCGATCAGGGTCGCGGTGCGGATGGCGATCGCGAGGTCGGCGTCGCCGGCGAAGCCGAAGTAGCCGACCACTCCCCCGTACACGCCGCGCTGGGCCGGCTCGAGCTCGTCGATGATCTGCAGCGCCCGCGGCTTCGGGGCGCCGGAGAGCGTGCCGGCGGGGAAGGTCGCGCGGAACACGTCGACCGCGGAGGCGCCCGGGCGCACGTCGCCCTCCACGCTCGAGACCAGGTGCATGATGTGGCTGAACCGCTCGACCCGCATGAACTCGGTGACCTCGACGCTGCCGGCCCGGCACACCTTCGCCAGGTCGTTGCGGGCGAGGTCGACGAGCATGAGGTGCTCGGCGCGCTCCTTCGGGTCGGCCAGCAGGCTCGCCTCGAGCTCCGCGTCGGCCTCCGGCGTCGCGCCGCGAGGCCGGCTTCCGGCGATCGGGTGCGAGAACGCGCGGCCGCCCGTGACCTTCACCAGCGCCTCCGGGCTCGACCCGACCACCGTGTACGGCTCGCCGCCCGGCGCCTGAAGCTGCAGCAGGTACATGTACGGGCTGGGGTTCAGCGCCCGCAGCACCCGGTACACGTCGACCGGGTCGGCGGTGACCGGCTGCTGGAAGCGCTGCGAGAGGACCACCTGGAAGACGTCGCCCGCGACGACGAACTCCTTGGCGCGCTCCACGGCGCGCGGGAACTCGCCGGGCGGGGTGCGCTGCTCGGGCACAGGCGCAGTGCCCAGGTCGGCCTCGGCGAGGTACGCCGGAAGCGGCTGCGCGAGCTGCGACTGCATGCGGTCGAGGCGCGCCTGCGCGTCGGCCCACAGCTCGTCGGGGGTCTCGGCGCCGTCGGCCAGCGCGGTGGCGATGAGCTGCACCGAACCGGTGCGGTGGTCGAGGACGACGAGCTCGGCGACGAAGCAGAGCGCCTGCCCGGGCACCTCGTAGTCGGCGGGCGGGCGGTCCGGCAGCCGCTCCAGCTGGCGCACGGCCTCCCAGCCGACGAAGCCGACGAGGCCGCCGGTCAGCGGCGGCAGTCCGCCGATGCGCGGCGTCTGCCAGCGCTGGTAGAGCGCGTCGAGCGCCTCGAGCGGCGCGCCGAGCTGCGAGACGGATGCGCCGAACGCCCGCTCCTCCGACAGGCCGTGGTCGAGCCACAGGGCCCGGTCCCCCTGCTGGGTGAGCACCCCGAACGATCGCACCCCGACGAAGGAGTACCGCGACCAGATGCCGCCCTGCTCAGCCGACTCGAGCAGGAAGGTGCCGGGGCGGCCGGCGGCGAGCTTGCGGTAGACGCCGACCGGGGTCTCGCCGTCGGCGAAGAGCTCGCGCACGACCGGCACGACGCGGTGGCCGGACAGCAGGGCGTCGAACTGCGCGCGGGTGGTGGAGGGCATCTAGTGCGCGTCACCTCCGGTCGGGGCCGCCGGGTTGAGCTTGTCGAAACCCGCCGGGTTGAGCTTGTCGAAACCATCCGTCTCGTCGCCCACGACCGGGTCGAGCGTGTCGGCGTCGAAGCAGCTGCGGGTGCCGGTGTGGCAGGCGGCGCCGACCTGCTCGACCTGCACGAGCAGGGTGTCGCCGTCGCAGTCGAGGGCGGCCTGCTTGACGTACTGCACGTTCCCGCTGGTGTCGCCCTTGCGCCAGTACTCGCGGCGGCTGCGCGACCAGAAGGTGACCCGGCCCTCGGTGAGCGTGCGGGTGAGCGCCTCGGCGTCCATGTAGCCGAGCATGAGCACCTCGCGGGTGTCGTGCTGCTGGATCACCGCCGGCAGCAGCCCGTCGGCGCCGAAGCGCACCCGGGCGAGGATCGCGTCCACATCGGGAGCCGTCACGGCCGCACCTCCAGTCCTGCCTCGCGCAGTTCGTCCTTGACCTCGCCGACGGTGAGCTCGCCGTAGTGGAACACGCTCGCCGCGAGCACGGCGTCGGCGCCGGCGGCGATGGCGGGGGCGAAGTCGCCGAGCTTTCCGGCGCCGCCCGAGGCGATCACGGGCACGGTGGACAGCTCGCGCATGGCGCGGGTGAGCTCCAGGTCGAAGCCGGCCTTCGTGCCGTCGGCGTCGATCGAGTTGACGAGCAGCTCTCCCGCGCCGAGCTCGATGGCCTGCTTCGCCCAGGCGAGCGCGTCGAGCTCGGTCTCGGTGCGGCCGCCGTGGGTGGTGACGACGAAGCCCGAGGGCGTCTTCGGGCTGCGCTTGACGTCGAGCGACAGCACGCACACCTGCGCGCCGAAGCGGTCGGCGATCTCGCCGATCAGCGCCGGCCGGGCGATCGCGGCCGAGTTCACGCCGATCTTGTCCGCACCGGAGGCGAGCAACCGGTCGACGTCCTCCGTGGAGCGCACTCCCCCGCCGACGGTCAGCGGCACGAACACCTGCTCGGCGGTGCGGCGCACCATGTCGTAGGTGGTGGCCCGCCCCTCGACGGTCGCGGTCACGTCGAGGAAGGTGATCTCGTCGGCGCCCTGCTCGAAGTAGCGGCGGGCGAGCTCGACCGGGTCCCCGGCATCCGCCAGGTTCAGGAAATTGACGCCCTTGACGACACGGCCGTCGGCCACGTCGAGACACGGGATGACACGCACGGCGACGCTCACGGATGCCTCCTAGAGCCGCGCTGCGTGGATCGGCGTGACGAGGATGGCGCGGGCGCCCAGCTCGTAGAGCCGGTCCATCACGTCGTTGGTCTGCTCGCGCGGCACCATCACCCGCACCGCGACCCAGGCGGGGTCGCGCATCGGCGAGACGGTGGGCGACTCGATGCCCCCGGCGATCTGCGCCGCCTCGTCGACGAGGTGGGCGGGCAGGTCGTAGTCCATCATCACGTACTGCCGGGCGACCATCACGCCCTGCAGGCGGCGGTGCAGCACGTCGAGGCCGGCCGGCGTGTCGGGCCCGGTGATGAGCACCGCCTCGGACTGCAGGATGACGGGGCCGAAGATCTCCAGCCCCTGCTTGCGCAGCGTCGACCCGGTCTCGACCACGTCGGCGACCGCGTCGGCGACGCCGAGCCGAACGGCCGACTCGACCGCGCCGTCGAGCTTCACGAGCTTGACCTGGACGCCGTGGTCGGCGAGGAATCCGCCGACGAGGCCCGGGTAGCTGGTGGCGACGCGGCGGCCGACGAGGTCGGACAGGTCGTGGAACGCCTCGGCCGGGCCGGCGAAGCGGAACGTGGAGGCGGCGAAGCCGAGCGGCGCCAGCTCGCGGGCCTCGGAGCCGGAGTCGATGAGCAGGTCGCGGCCGGTGATGCCGACGTCGAGGGCGCCGGAGCCGACGTAGGTGGCGATGTCGCGCGGGCGCAGGTAGAAGAACTCGACGTCGTTGCGGGGGTCGGAGACGATGAGCTCCTTCGGGTCGCGCCGGCCGTGGTAGCCGGCTTCCCTCAGGTACTCGGCGGCCGTCTCGGAGAGCGAGCCCTTGTTGGGCACGGCGATTCGGAGCATGGGGTGGAGGTTCGCTTTCGGTCGGGGGTGATCGGGACGGGGCATCCGATCACAGATGTCGCCAGACGTCCTCCGGGGTCAGGCCCTTGGCGACCATCGCGACCTGCACGTGGTAGATGAGCTGGGAGATCTCGGCGGCGAGCTCGTCGTCCGACTGGTACTCGGCGGCCATCCACACCTCGGCGGCCTCCTCGACGATCTTCTTGCCGATCTGATGCACGCCCGCGTCGAGCTCCGCGACGGTGCCGGAGCCGGCCGGGCGGGTCTCGGCCTTCTCGCGCAGTTCGGCGAAGAGGTCGTCGAAGGTCTTCACGCGCTCCAGCCTACCGGCGGCGCGCTCAGTGCACGTGCGGGGCGGCGGCGGCGCGCAGCGCCTCGATCGCGGCGCCCGCGTCGTCGGCGCCGAACACGCTGGAGCCGGCGACGAAGGTGTCCGCGCCGGCCTCGGCCGCCTGCACGATGGTCTGCTCGTTGACGCCGCCGTCGACCTCGAGCCACACCTCGACGCCCTGCCGCTCGGCCGCCTCACGCAGCCGGGTGAGCTTGGAGAGCACGTGCGGCAGGAACTTCTGCCCGCCGAAGCCCGGCTCGACGGTCATCACGAGCACCTGGTCGAACTCGGGCAGCAGCTCGAGGTAGGCGCCGACGTCGGTCTTCGGGCTGAGGGCGACTCCCGCGCGGGCGCCCAGCTTGCGCAGGGTGCGGGCGAGCGTGAGGGGGGCGCCGGCCGCCTCGGCGTGGAAGGTGACGCTGAAGCATCCGATCTCGGCGTACCGGGGCGCCCAGCGGTCGGGGTCGTCGATCATGAGGTGCACGTCGAGCGGCACCGGGCTCGTGGCCTGCACCCGCTCGACCATCTGCGGGCCGAAGGTGAGGTTGGGCACGAAGTGGTTGTCCATCACGTCGACGTGCACCAGGTCGGCGCCCGCGATGCGCTCCAGGTCGCGCTGCATGTTGACGAAGTCGGCGGAGAGGATGCTCGGGTTGATGCGGGCGGGCATGGCTTCAGCCTAGTGAGCGCTGTCGCCGGAGGTGCCGCGCGCGGCACGCCTCGGCGGGGCATCCGTTCGTCACTTTTCGCTCGCTTCGCTCCTGCGGCGAGCACAACGCGACGAATCGATCCGGGCGGATGCGCTGCGGAGGGAGGGCGGCGCCCGGCGGGGCATCCGTTCGTCAGTTCTTGCTCGCTTCACCGGGCGCGCGGGCACTTTGCGACGACTCGAGCTGAGGCCTTCCTTCGACTCGTCGAAAAGTGCTCGGCGCGGCGAGGATCTGAGCCGAAAGCGACGAACGGCCAGCGGCCTCGGCCCGGGGACAGGGCGGCGCGGCGGACGCGCGGCTCCGGCCGGCGCGCCCCGCAGGGCGGCTGCACCGGTTGACCGGAATAGCGCACCGTCTGCAGCGGGCCGCCGCTAGCGTTGGGGCATGGCGGAGGAGTGGCGGCCGGCGGTCGCGGCGCTCGCGAACGACGACGCCCGGCTCGTCTGGGCGAGGCTCGCTTCGGGCACGGATGCCACGGCGGCGGTCGCGGGGCTGTCGGCGGCCCGGGCGCGCAGGGCGCTCGAGACCCTGCGCGGGGCGGGCCTCGTCGACGACGCGGGCGCCGCCCGCGGCTCGGTGTTCCGCGAGCTGCTCGCGGCCGCTCCCGTCGCGCCGCAGCCGAAGGGCGTGGAGAGGTTCCTGCGCGGCGGGCGCATCGACCGGTACCCCGCGAACGCGGCGGAGCGCGCCGAGCTGCTCGCCCTCGTCGCCCGCCGCGCGTTCCGCCCCGGCGAGGTGCTCACCGAGGCCGAGGTCGGCGAACGGCTCGCGGCCTTCCACGACGACGTCGCCGTGCTGCGCCGCTACCTGGTCGACCACGGGCTGCTCGTGCGCACCCGCTCGGGGTCGTCATACGCGCCGGCCGAATGACCACCGCTTCCGACGAGCGCTTCCGACTACCGCTTCTGCAGCAGCGCGATGAACATCGCGTCGGTGCCGTGCCGGTGCGGCCACAGCTGCGCCTGCGCCGGGTCGCCGGCCAGCTCGAGCGGCGCCGCGGCCGTCGACTGCACGATCTCCTGCGTCGGCAGCTCGTCGAGCTCGCCCGGATGGTGCTTGAGCGCGTCGGCGATCGCCACCCGCGTCTCGCCCAGGTGCGGCGAGCAGGTCACGTAGGCGAGCACTCCGCCGGGCTTCAGCGCGCGGATGGCCGAGTCGAGCAGCGCGGCCTGCAGGCGCGTGAGCTCGGCGACGTCGCGCGGATGCTTGCGCCAGCGCGCCTCGGGACGGCGGCGCAGCGCGCCGAGGCCCGTGCACGGTGCGTCCAGCAGGATGCGGTCGAACCGCCCGCGGTGGGTGTCGCCGAAGGCCCGCCCGTCGCCCTCCACGACCTCGACGGCGTCGGCGACGGGAGCGACCGCGTTGCGCACGAGTCCGACCCGGGCGGGCACGACCTCGTTCGCGAGCAGGCGCGCTCCCCCGCGCAGCGCCTCGGCGCCGAGCAGCGCCGCCTTGCCGCCGGGCCCGGCGCACAGGTCGAGCCACTGCTCGCCCGCCTCCACGGGCCGGGCGGCGACCAGCGCCAGCGCGGCGAGCTGGGAGCCCTCGTCCTGCACCCGCAGCGTGCCGCGGGAGGCGCGCACCCGCGGGAACGGGTCTCCCGGCAGGGTGAATCCGTACGGCGAGAAGCGGTCCGGCTCGGCCTCCTCGGGAACCTCGCCGACCCCGGGCAGCGCGACAAGGTTCACCCGGGGCGCGGCATTGTCCGCGTCGAGCAGCTGCTGCAGCTCTGCCTCGACGTCGCCTCCGCGGCGCCGCTCCGCCGTGAGCGCCTGCCGGAACGCGCGCACGATCCAGGCGGGGTGCGAGGTGAGGGCGGCGATCCGGTCGTCGCCGTCGGCGGCGGCTGCGACCCGCGCCCGCCACTTCTCCGGCGCGGTGCGGGCGATGTTGCGCAGCACCGCGTTCACGAATCCGGTCTTGCTGCGCCCGAGCGTCTGCGCGGCCAGGCGCACCGTCTCGTTCACGGCGGCGTGGCTCGGCACGCGCATCGACAGCAGCTGGTGGGCGCCGAGGCGCAGCAGGTCGGCCACGGGCGGGTCGATCTGGTCCAGCTCCCGCCCGGCCGCCTGCCGGATGACGGCGTCGTAGTAGCCGCGCAGGCGCAGCGTGCCGTAGGTCAGCTCGGTCGCGAGGCCCGCGTCGGCAGGCGAGAGCCGGGCGCGCTCGATGCGCACCGGCAGCAGCAGGTTGGCGTACGCGTCGGAGTCGCGCACCGCCGAGAGCACGTCGAAGGCGACCAGGCGGGCGGTCGGCCCCGTCGGCGCCCTCATTCCGCCCTCGCCTCGTCGGGGCGCTGCAGGCCGCGCCACCAGTCGGCGGCCGGCATGGGCTTGCGGCCGGCTGGCTGCACGGTCACCAGCTGCAGCGGATGCGTGCCGGTGCCGAGGTACACCCGGCCGCCGGAGAGCCCGATGCGGCCGGGCTCCAGCCGTTCGGCGCCGCGGGCGAGCCGGGCGGCGTGGATCTTGAACCGCTCGCCGTCGAGCAGCACGAACGCGCCCGGCTCGGGGGTGACCCCGCGCAGCTGCGCGTACACCGCGTCGCCCGCATCCCTCAGCCGGAGGTGCGCGTCGTCGAGCGTGAGCTTGGGGGCGAGCGTGACCTCGCCGCGCTGCGGCTCGGCGCGGGCGGTGCCGTCGGCGAGGGCGTCGACGACTCCGGCCAGCTGCGCGGCGCCGGTCCCGGCGAGGGCGGCGAGCACCTCGCCCGCGGTCTCGTCGGGGCCGATCGGGCGATGCTCGAGCGAGAAGACGTCGCCCGCGTCGAGCTCCTCCACGAGCCGGAACACCGCCGAGCCCGTCTCGCGGTCGCCGGCCATCACCGCGCGCTGCACGGGGGCGGCGCCGCGCCAGCGCGGCAGCAGGGAGAAGTGCAGGTTGACCCAGCCGAGCCGCGGGGCGGTGAGCATCGCCGGCCGCAGCAGGGCGCCGTAGGCGACGACCACGCCGAGGTCGGGGGCGAGCGCGCGCACGGCGTCGGTCTCGGCCTCGCGGGGCCGGTTCGCCTTGATCACCTCGAGTCCGAGCTCGGCGGCGCGCGCGGCGACGGGCGAGGGGGTCATCACCCGCTTGCGGCCGAGCGGCGCGTCGTCGCGGGTGAGCACGGCGGCGATCTCGTGGCGCGACGCGGCGAGGGCGTCGAGGGCGGGCACCGCCACGGGCGGGGTTCCGGCGAACACGAGGCGCAGGGAAGGTGCGGGCATCCGCTACAGGATATCTGGGTCGTCGAACCGCACCCGCAGCGTGGGCGCCGGGCGGCGTCGCCGATCGCCGGCGGGCGGGCGCCTGCCCCCGGTCGCCTGGCGCACGATCGCTCCGCGCAGCGCGGTCGCGACCTCCTGCCCGGCCGCGTAGTCGAAGCGCACCACGGCGCGAACCAGCCCGTCGTCCCGCGCCCTGGGCCCCTCGGGCTCGACGGGTGCGGGCCCCAGCACGTCGCGGATCGGCACGCCGTCGAGCGCCTCGAGCGCGCGGGCCACCACCTCCGGCTTCCCCGTGACGGATGCGATGCGCACCGCCGGCGGGAACCCGAGGGCGCGACGGTCGGCGAGCTGCGCGGCCGCCCAGCCGGGCTGCTGCCACAGGGCGAGGGACTGGGCGAGCGCGCCGCCGACGCCGACGAGGACCGTCGGGGCGCCGGGCGCCGCCAGCGCCGCCGCGTTCGACCACCAGCGCAGGCAGTCGTCGCCGACGTGCAGGCCCTCGCGCTGCAGCATCCGATCGCCGTCGAGCAGCACGACCGCCGCGTACCCGCCGTCGGCGAGCGGTTCGGCGCCCCGGGTCGCGACGACCAGGGTGCGCGGCGCGCCGTCGAGGCGGGTGAGCGGACGCTCCCCGTCGCTCACCACGACGCGCGCGCCGGGGAAGGCGCGGCCGAGCTCCTCGGCGGTGCGGCCCGAGCCGCGGGTCACCATCCGGAAGCCGTCGTGCCCGCACGCCGAGCACGCCCAGTGCCCGGCGAGGGCGCCGCACCAGGCGCAGGCCGGCGCGCGGCCCGCGGCGGGGATGCGCAGCGGCCCCTGGCAGACCGTGCAGCGCGCGGCCTGACCGCAGCGGCGGCAGGCGAGCAGCGACACGTAGCCGGGCCGGGCGACCTGCACCAGCACGGGGCCGCGGGTGAGCGCCTCCCCCGCCGCGCGGAACGCCGTGCTGGGCATCCGCCCGCCCTCGCCGCCGGCGCCCTGCGCGGCGGTGAGCACCACCTTCGGCGTGACGACCGGGTCCGGCGCCACGTCGCGCAGGAACCGCAGCTCGACGAGCCGCTGCACCTCGACCGAGCGGGTGTGCCCGGCGAACAGGAGCGCGCCGCCCTGCTGCTCCTGCCGGATCAAGGCGACGTCGCGGGCGTGGGCGTAGGGCGCGAGCGGTTCGGCGAACAGGGGGTCGCCGTCGTCGTACAGGGCGATGAGGCCGAGGCGGCGGGCCGGCGCGTACACGGCCGAGCGGTTGCCGACGATGATGCGCGGCTCGTCGCCGAGGCAGGAGAGGAACGCGGCGTAGCGCTGCGCGTTGGTGCGCTTCGCGTCGAGGGAGGCGATCGCGGCGGGCGGGGCGACGGCGGCCAGCGCCGCCTCCAGCTGCTCGAGGTCGCGGTAGTCGGGCACCGCGAGGATCGCGCTCCGACCGCGGGCGAGCGTGGCCGCCGCCGCCTGGGCGAGCGTGACCGCCCAGCGCCCGGCCCAACGGCCGTCGGGCAGCCGCGCGACGCCCGGCAGCGAGCGCAGCGCGATCCGCTCAGCGCCCTCGATCGCGCCCTCGACGACCCCGGCCCCGTAGCCGTCGATCGGATGCACCGCCTGCGGCAGCTCGGAGGGCGCGCCGCGCTCCAGCCACTTCTTCTCCACGGCGACGGAGCGCGGCGGGATCGCCAGGCGCAGCACGTCGCTCGCGCTGCCCGCCTGGCGGTCGGCGACCCGCCTGGCCAGCGCCCACACCTCCGGTGCGAGCACGCGGGCCGCGGAGACGACGCCCTCGAGCGGGGCGAGGGCGCCCGCGAAGGCGCTGTCGTCGCCGACCTCGACGATCAGCCCGTCGGCGACCCGCCGCTCGCTCTTGAGCGGCACCGTCACCCGCACGCCGGGGACGGCCTGTTCGGCCAGCGCCGGCGGGATGGCGTAGTCGAACAGCCGGTCGAGCTGCGGCAGGGGCGAGTCGATCAGGACGCGCGCGACGGATGCCACGCCCCGTCGCCGCCCGTCAGAAGCCGACGGCCGACCGCAGCGCGTCGACGCGGTCGAGCTTCTCCCACCCGAAGTCGGGCAGCTCGCGGCCGAAGTGGCCGTAGCTCGCGGTCTGCGCGTAGATCGGGCGCAGCAGGTCGAGGTCGCGGATGATCGCCGCGGGGCGCAGGTCGAACACCTCGCGGATGGCGCGGATGATCTGCTCCTCCGGCAGCTTGGCGGTGCCGAAGGTCTCCACGTACAGGCCGACCGGGTGCGCCGAGCCGATCGCGTACGCGACCTGCACCTCGAGCCGGTCGGCGAAGCCCGCGGCGACGGCGTTCTTGGCCACCCAGCGCATGGCGTAGGCGGCGGAGCGGTCGACCTTCGACGGGTCCTTGCCGCTGAACGCGCCGCCACCGTGCCGGCTCGCGCCGCCGTAGGTGTCGACGATGATCTTGCGGCCGGTGAGGCCGGCGTCGCCGTGCGGGCCGCCGATCTCGAACTTGCCGGTCGGGTTGATCAGCATGCGGACGTTCGACGTGTCGAGGTCGACGGTCTCGAGCACGGGCCGGATCACGGTCTCGGCGACGGCCTCGCGCAGCGCCGGCATCGAGATCTCGGGCGAGTGCTGGGTGGAGAGCACGACCGTGTCGATGGTCTTGGGGGTGAAGCCGTCGTAGCCGACGGTCACCTGCGTCTTGCCGTCGGGCCGCAGGAAGTCGAGCACGCCCGTCTTGCGCACCTCGGCGAGACGCTCGGAGAGCCGGTGCGAGAGCCAGATCGGCAGCGGCATGAGCTGCGGGGTCTCGGTGGTGGCGAAGCCGAACATGATGCCCTGGTCGCCGGCGCCCTGCCGGTCGAGCGCGTCGACGCTGGCCTCCTCGCGGGTCTCGTACGCGTCGTCGACGCCCTGGGCGATGTCGGGCGACTGCGAGCCGATCGAGATGGACACCCCGCAGCTGCGGCCGTCGAACCAGACGTCGGAGGAGGTGTAGCCGATGCCGGTGATGGTGTCGCGCACGATCTGCGGGATCTCGACGTAGCCGGAGGTGGTCACCTCGCCGGCCACGTGCACCAGGCCCGTCGTCACCATCGTCTCGACCGCGACCCGTGAGGCCGGGTCGGCGGTGAGCAGGGCGTCGAGGATGCCGTCGGAGATCTGGTCGCAGATCTTGTCGGGGTGCCCCTCGGTCACCGACTCGGAGGTGAACAGGCGCAGCTCGGTCATCGCGTTCCCTTTCGGGGTCGGGCCGCCGCGCCGAACGGCGCGTCAGGCGTGACGGGTGGATTCCTCGCGGCCGGAAAGCGTCGCGTCGAGGATCCGATCGGCCACGGAGAGCTTGCTCCCCGAGGCCTCCATCACTATATCGCCGGCCCTGTTCAGCACGACGATGTCGTTGTCGTCTGTGGCGAACCCGTGGTTCCACCCCACGTTGTTGACGACGAGGAAGTCGCAGCCCTTGCGCGCGATCTTCTTCCGCCCCAGTTCGAGCAGCGTGGCCGGGTCGGATTCGGTCTCGGCGGCGAAGCCGATCACGGTCTGCCCCTCCCGCTTGGCCGCGGACAGCTCGGCGAGGATGTCGGGGTTCACCACGAACTCGACCGTGAGCCGTTCCCCGGTGTGCTCCTTCTTGATCTTGCCCTGCTGCACCTGCGCGGGGCGGTAGTCGGCCACCGCGGCGGCCATCACGACGGCGTCGGCGCCGGCCGCGGCATCCGTCACGGCCTTCTCGAGCTCGAGGGTCGTGCTCACGTCGACCACGTCGATGGTCGCCGGCAGCGCGTCGGTGCCGATGTTGGCGGCGATGAGCGTGACGGATGCCCCGCGCGCGGCGGCGGCGGCGGCGATGGCCATGCCCTGCTTGCCCGAGGACCGGTTGCCGAGGAACCGCACCGGGTCGAACGGCTCGCGTGTGCCGCCGGCCGTGACGACGAGGCGCAGGCCGTCGAGGTCGAGGCGGCCGGCATCGGATGCCTCGTCGATTCTCGCCCGCCGCGACCGGGGGCCGCGGCCGCGCCGCTTCAGCGCGGCGAGGGCGGTCTCGGCGATCTCGTCGGGCTCGGCCATGCGGCCGGCGCCGGTGTCGTTGCCGGTGAGGCGGCCGCTCGCCGGCCCGACGAATGTCACTCCGCGCTCGCGCAGGGTGGCGACGTTGGCCTGGGTGGCGGCGTTGCGCCACATCTCGGTGTGCATCGCCGGCGCCACGACGACCGGGGCGTTGGAGGCGAGCACCGTGTTGGTCAGCAGGTCGTCGACGAGGCCGTGCGCGAGCTTGGCGAGCGTGTTGGCGGTGGCGGGGGCGATGACGATCAGCTCGGCCAGCTGGCCGAGGGCCACGTGGCGCACCTGGTCGACGCCCTCGTAGAGCTGCGTCGTGACCGGGTTGCGGCTGATCGCCTCCCAGGTGGGGGCGCCGACGAAGCGCAGCGCCGCCTCGGTCGGCACGACGTGCACGTCGTGCCCGGCGAGCACGAGCGTGCGCACCAGCGAGACGGCCTTGTATGCGGCGATGCCGCCGGTCACCCCGACGACGATCGTCGCGCGGGGCCCGGCGGCATCTGGAGTCACTGCGGCTGGCCTGAGGTCTCTACTCGGCGGCGGCGGGCTTGAGGACGAGCTTGTTCTCGTTGATCTCGTGCAGCGCGACGGACAGCGGCTTGTCGTCCACGGACGAGTCGACCAGCGGGCCGACGTTGTCGAACAGGCTGCCCTCGTGCAGGTCGGCGTAGTAGTCGTTGATCTGGCGGGCGCGCTTGCTGGCGAAGATCACCAGCGCGTACTTCGACTCGACCTTGCTGAGCAGCTCGTCGATGGGCGGATCGATGATGCCCTTCTGGGACGTGGCCATGGGGTCCTCCTGTCGGGGATGGGAAGTCTGCTGCGCCCTCGGGCGCGCGGCGCCGCTGTCGGCGGCGGGACGGAACTGCGATCAGTGCGAGGGCAGTGCCATCAATTCTACGACCTCGCGGGCGGCCTCCGGCACGCTCGCGTTGACGACGGTCTTGTCGAACTCGTGCTCGGCGGCCAGCTCGACCTTCGCGGTCTCCAGGCGCCGCTGCTGCTCGTCGCTGGTCTCGGTGCCGCGGCCGATGAGCCGCCGCACCAGTTCGTCCCAGCTGGGCGGGGCGAGGAAGACGAGGGTCGCCTCCGGCATCGCGCGGCGCACCTGGCGGGCGCCCTGCAGGTCGATCTCCAGCAGCACGCTGCGGCCCTCGTCGAGCGCGCGCTGCACCGGCCCGCGGGGGGTGCCGTAGCGGCTCTGGTTGTGCACGACCGCCCACTCCAGCAGCTCGCCGTCACGGATCATCCGATCGAACTCGGCATCGTCGACGAAGTAGTAGTGCACGCCGTCGATCTCGCCCGGCCGCGGCTTGCGGGTGGTCGCGGAAACGGAGAAGTGCACCTCGGGGTAGTGCTCGCGGATGTAGGCGGAGACGCTGCCCTTGCCGACGGCCGTCGGCCCGGCGAGCACGACCAGGCGGCTCTTGCCGCGGCTGCGCGAGGACAGCTTGGCCCGCTCGCGCAGGAACTCCCGCAGCCGCTCGCGCTGGTGCCGGCCGAGGCCGCCGACGCGCTTGACCGGGGAGATCTGCAGCTTCTCGAGCGTCGCGTTCATCTTCGTGACGCCGATGGCGGGGATGGAGAGCAGGAAGTCGGTGACCCGCAGCGTGCCAGCAGGGCCGTCGGGTTCGCGGGCGCCCTGGTCGAGCACCGACTCGGGAGTGCGCTCCCCCGATGCGATCTGCGCTTTCAGGGCGGCGCGGGCGCGGCGCGCGGCGACGGCGGCGCGGGATGCCGCGACGCGGTCCACCTCGGGCGGGGTGGGCCGGCTGGTCGCGGTCTGCGCGGCGCGGGCCTCAGACAAGGGCCGCTCGCAGTTCCGCGGCGCGCTCCTCGATGGCCGGGGCCAGGCCGGCCGGGCCGGCCTGAAGCAGGCTGCGCGACTCGCTGACGAGCGTGAACGGGGTGAGCGCGCCGAACAGCTCGCGCACGCGCGTGGCCAGCGCGCCCTGATGGCCGAAGCCGGGGGCGAGCACCGGCAGCGCGGGCGCGTGGGCGGCGTGCACGTCGATGCCGGAGCCGGGGAGATCGACCGTGGCGCCCAGTACGACGCCGATCGAACCCACGGCGGCGGCGCCGGTGCTGCTCGCATTGAATGCGGTCACATCATCGATGATGGCACGAGAGACCGTAACCGTCGCAAGCGGGCCGCTGATCTGGGCATTCTGTATCCGGCGGGCCTCGGGGTTGCTCGTGGCGGCGAGCACGAACGCGCCCTTGCCGTTGTCGACGGCGTACCGCAGCGCGTCGGCGAGCGAGCCGACGCCCTGGAACGGGTTCAGGGTGACGGCGTCGGCCTCGAGCGGGCTGCCCGGGGTGAGCCACGCCTCCGCGTAGCCGGCCAGGGTGGTGCCGATGTCGCCGCGCTTGGCGTCGGCGATCGTGATGATCCCCGCCGCGCGGGCGGAGGCGAGCACCTCCTCCAGCGCGGCGAACCCGGCCGAGCCGAACCGCTCGAAGAAGGCGACCTGCGGCTTCACCACGCCGGCGCGCCCGGCGGCGGCGTCGACCGCGCGCAGCCCGAACTCGCGCACGCCCGCGGCCGAGGAGGGCAGGCCCCACTGCTCGAGCAGGAAGTCGTGCGGGTCGATGCCGACGCACAGCGGGCCGAACGCCTCGATCGCCGAGTGCAGCACTCCCCCGAACGACAGATCGGTCATCGCGCGTCCCTTTCCCGCTGGTAGTCCTGCAGGCTCTTCACGTCGAAGCCGCGGCGCACCGCCTCGATCGAGCCGACCGCCGCGGACAGCTCGCTGATCGTGGTGAACAGCGGCTTGTCGGCGGCGACCGCCGCGGCGCGGATCTCGTAGCCGTCGTGGCGGGCGGCACCGCCGGTGGGGGTGTTGATCACCATGTCCACCTCGCCGCGGTTCAGCATGTCGACGACCGACTCGCCCGGCTTGTCGGTCTCGCTGTACTTGCGCACCGTCTCGCTCGCGATGCCGTTGCGGGCGAGCACCTCGCCCGTGCCCTCGGTCGCGACCACCCGGTAGCCGAGCTCGGTCAGGCGCAGCACGGGCAGCACGACGGCCCGCTTGTCGCGGTCGGCGACCGAGACGAACACCGTGCCCGATTCGGGGATGCCGCCGTAGGCGGCCGCCTGGCTCTTGGCGAACGCCCGCGGGAAGTCGCGGTCGATGCCCATCACCTCGCCGGTGGAGCGCATCTCCGGCCCGAGCAGCGAGTCGACGACCTGCCCGTCGCGGGTGCGGAAGCGCTTGAACGGCAGCACCGCCTCCTTGACCGCGACCGGGGCGTCGAGCGGCACGATCGATCCGTCGGCCTCCGGCAGCAGCCCCTCGGCGATCAGCGCGTCGATCGACTCGCCCGTCATCACGCGGCTGGCCGCCTTGGCGAGCGGGATGCCGAGCGCCTTGGAGACGAACGGCACCGTGCGGCTCGCGCGCGGGTTCGCCTCGAGCACGTAGAGCACGCCGGCGCCGATGGCGAACTGCACGTTGAGCAGGCCGCGCACGCCGACGCCCTCGGCGATCTTCCGCGTCGCCTCGACGACCTTGGCGATGTCGGTGCGGCCCAGGGTGACCGGCGGCAGGGTGCAGCTCGAGTCGCCGGAGTGCACGCCCGCCTCCTCGATGTGCTCCATCACGCCGCCGATGTACAGCCGCTCGCCGTCGTACAGCGCGTCGACGTCGATCTCGGTCGCGTCGTCGAGGAACCGGTCGACGAGAAGCGGATGGCTCGGGCCGACGATTCCCTGGTCGCCGATGCGGCCGAAGTAGTCGACGAGCTGCTCCTCGGAGAACACGATCTCCATGCCGCGGCCGCCGAGCACGTAGCTGGGGCGCACGAGCACGGGGTATCCGATCTGCGCCGCCACCTGCTGCGCGCCCGCGAGGTCGTACGCGGTGCCGTTGCGGGGCGCGAGCAGCTGGGCCTGCTCGAGGATCTGCGCGAACAGGCCGCGCTCCTCGGCGAGGTCGATCGCCGACGGGCTGGTGCCGAGGATCGGCACGCCCGCCTCCTCGAGCCCCTTGGCGAGGCCGAGCGCGGTCTGGCCGCCGAGCTGCACGATGACGCCGACCAGCTCGCCGGACTGCGACTCGGCGTGGATGACCTCGAGCACGTCCTCGAGCGTGAGCGGCTCGAAGTACAGCCGGTCGCTCGTGTCGTAGTCGGTCGAGACGGTCTCGGGGTTGCAGTTGATCATGATCGTCTCGAAGCCCGCGTCGTGCAGGGCGAACGAGGCGTGCACGCAGGAGTAGTCGAACTCGACGCCCTGCCCGATGCGGTTCGGGCCGGAGCCGAGGATGACGACCTTGCGCCTCCGGCTCGGCTCGACCTCGGTCTCCTGGTCGTAGCTCGAGTAGTGGTAGGGGGTGAGCGCGGGGAACTCGCCGGCGCAGGTGTCCACCGTCTTGTACACGGGCCGCACGCCGAGGATGTGCCGAACCTCGCGCGCATCCGACTCGCGCAGGCCCCGCAGCTCGCCGATCTGCGCGTCCGAGAACCCGTGCTCCTTCGCCCAGCGCATCGTCGCGGTGTCGAGGGTCGCGGCCGCGGCGATGTCGTCGGCCACCTCGTTGATCTGCGCGATCTGGTCGAGGAACCACGGGTCGATCTTGGTCGCCTCGAACGCGTCCTGAACGGATGCGCCCTTCCGCAGCGCCTGCTGCACGAGCACGATCCGGCCGTCGGTCGGGGTCTTCGCCGCCTCGAGCAGCTCCTCCGCCGAGCGCGGCTCCTCCCCCCAGTGGAAAGACGAGCCGCGCTTCTCGAGGCTGCGCAGCGCCTTCTGCAGAGCGGTGCTGAAGTTGCGCCCGATCGCCATCGCCTCGCCGACCGACTTCATGGTGGTGGTCAGCGTCGGGTCGGCGGCGGGGAACTTCTCGAACGCGAAGCGGGGCACCTTCACGACGATGTAGTCGAGCGTCGGCTCGAAGCTCGCCGGGGTGACCTTGGTGATGTCGTTGGGGATCTCGTCGAGCCGGTAGCCGATGGCGAGCTTCGCGGCGATCTTCGCGATCGGGAAGCCGGTCGCCTTGGACGCGAGCGCGGAGGAGCGCGAGACGCGCGGGTTCATCTCGATGACGATGACGCGCCCGGTGGCCGGGTCGACGGCGAACTGGATGTTGCAGCCGCCGGTGTCCACCCCGACGGAGCGGATGATGTCGATGCCGATGTTGCGCAGGTTCTGGTACTCGCGGTCGGTGAGCGTGAGCGCCGGGGCGACCGTGATCGAGTCGCCCGTGTGCACGCCGACCGGGTCGACGTTCTCGATGGAGCAGACCACGACCGTGTTGTCGGCCTGGTCGCGCATCAGCTCGAGCTCGTACTCCTTCCAGCCGAGGATCGACTCCTCGAGCAGCACCTCGTGGGTGGGGCTGTCGTGCAGACCCGCGCCGGCGATGCGGACGAGCTCCTCCTCGGTGTAGGCGAAGCCCGAGCCGAGGCCGCCCATGGTGAACGAGGGCCGCACCACGAGCGGGTAGCCGAGGTCCTTGGCGAACTCCTTCGCCTCCTCGACGGTGTGCGCGATGTGCGAGCGGGCGACGTCGGCGCCGGCCGCGACGACCAACTCCTTGAACGCTTGGCGATCCTCGCCCTTGCGGATGGCGTCGACCTTCGCGCCGATCAGCTCGACGCCGTACTTGTCGAGGATGCCGCGCTCGTGCAGCTGCATGGCGGCGTTCAGCGCGGTCTGGCCGCCCAGGGTGGGCAGGATCGCGTCGGGCTTCTCCTTGGCGATGATCGTCTCGATCACCTCGGGGCTGATCGGCTCGACGTAGGTCGCGTCGGCGAAGTCCGGGTCGGTCATGATGGTCGCCGGGTTGGAGTTCACGAGGATGACGCGCACCCCTTCGGCGCGCAGCACGCGGCAGGCCTGGGTTCCGGAGTAGTCGAACTCGACGGCCTGGCCGATCACGATCGGGCCGGAGCCGATGACGAGGACGCTGTTGATGTCGTCGCGCTTGGGCATGTCGGTGGTTACGCGTCCTTCCGGTGGGAGTCGGGCGAGATCACTGGGTCTCGATACGCGGCGTCGCCGCTACTCGACCCGCGGCCCGCGTGCGTGCGCACGAGGTCCGCGAATCGATCGAACAGGTAGTTGGCGTCGTGCGGGCCGGCGGCCGCCTCCGGGTGGTACTGCACCGAGAAGGCGGGGATGTCGAGGGCGTTGAGCCCCTCGACGACGTCGTCGTTCAGGTCGACGTGGCTGACCTCGAGGCGCCCGTAGCCGTTCGGCGACTCGAACGGCCCGTCGAGCGGAGCCTTGACGGCGAATCCGTGGTTGTGCGCGGTGATCTCGACCTTGCCGGTGCTGCGGTCGATGACCGGCTGGTTGATGCCGCGGTGGCCGAACGGCAGCTTGTAGGTCTCGAGCCCCAGCGCGCGGCCGAGCAGCTGGTTGCCGAAGCAGATGCCGAAGAACGGCAGCCCCTCGTCGAGCACGCCGCGCAGCACCTCGACCTGGCTGTCGGAGGCCGCCGGGTCGCCGGGGCCGTTGGAGTAGAACACGGCCACCGGGTCGACGGCGAGGATCTGCTCGAGCGTGGAGGTCGCCGGCAGCACGTGCACCTCGAAGCCGCGGCGGGCGAGGTTGTCGATCGTGGACTGCTTGACGCCCAGGTCGAGCACGGCGAGGTTGCCGATCTTCTCCCCTACGGCGGCGGTCACCGCGGCATCCGTCACCGAGACCTCGGCCGAGAGGTTCAGGCCGCTCATCTCGCGGCCGCTGCGCACGATGTCGAGCTGCTGCTCCTCCGACAGCCCCGCGTCCTCGCCGGAGAAGATGCCCGCGCGCATGGCGCCGAGGTCGCGGATGTGGCGGGTGACGGCCCGCGTGTCGATGCCCGCGATGCCCACGATGCCCGTGGCGACGAGCTCCTCGTCGAGGCTGCGCTGCGAGCGGTGGTTGGAGACGATGCGGCTGGGGTCGCGCACGACGTAGCCGGCGACCCAGATGCGGCGCGACTCCATGTCTTCGTCGTTCATGCCGGTGTTGCCGATGTGCGGCGCGGTCTGGATGACGATCTGGCCGGCATAGGACGGGTCGGTCAGGGTCTCCTGGTAGCCGGTCATGCCGGTGGCGAAGACGAGCTCGCCGAGGGTGCGCCCCTGCGCTCCGTAGGCGCGGCCCGCGTAGCGGGTCCCGTCTTCGAGCACCAGGACGGCGGGCGTGGGAACTGCCACGTCAGACCTCGCTTTCGTGATGATCCGTCGGCTGAGGAGCAGGCGACGCCTGCCCCTCGAAGCCTGCGGGAGTGGAGATGGATGCGATCGCGTCGTACAGCGCGCCGGAGGACTCCGGCTCGCGGACGCGGAAGTAGGAGTCGACGACGCGGCCCGAGAGGCGCCAGGCGAGGCACAGCAGGCCGTCCTTCTCGACCGCCTTGTCGATGGCGAGCTGGGCGGGCCGGGCGCCGACGACCTCGGCTGCGCCGACCCAGACCGGCTCGGAGCCGTCCAGCTCGATCAGCGCGCCGGCGCCGAACACGGCGATCCGCCCCTGGGCGCGGAAGCCGAGCCCGCGGATCGCGAGACGCTCGAGCGGCGCGTCGTGCGCCGTGGTGGCGACGTAGAGCACGGATGCCTCGGCCCGCGGCTCCCCGAGCCCCGCCGGCACCTCGTGCACCGGCGCGAGCCCCGCGTCGCGCCGCACCCGGCGGCGCCATCCGGCCCACATGCCGAGGAACACCAGCAGCAGCACCGCCAGGACGATCAGCGTGGACGCCCACTCAGGCACGGGCCACCTCCGCGGGGTCGACGAGCTCGCCGTCGGCGACGGTGGGGCGGCCGTCGTGCAGCGTGTGCACCACGGCGCCGGGCAGCTCGAGCCCGAGGTAGGGCGAGTTCACGCCCTTGCCCTTCAGGTCGTCGGTGGAGAAGGTGCGGCTCGCCTCGGGGTCGTACAGCACCAGGTTGGCGGGCGCGCCGGGCGCGATGCCGGCGGCGTAGCCGTCGAGCCGGCCGATCTCGGCGGGCCTGGCGCTCATCACCCGGGCGACGTCGCTCCACTCCAGCCGGCCGTCGGCGACGACGGCGGCGTGCACGACCGGGAGCGCCGACTCGAGCCCGACCATGCCGTTGGCGGCGGCGTCCCACTCGGTGTCCTTCGCCTCCACCGGGTGCGGGGCGTGGTCGGTGGCGACGATGTCGATCGTGCCGTCCGCGAGCGCCGCGCGCAGCGCCTCGACGTCGTCGCGGGTGCGCAGCGGAGGGTTCACCTTGTAGCGGGCGTCGTAGCCGCGCACGAGGTCCTCGGTGAGCATCAGGTGGTGCGGGGTGACCTCGGCGGTGACGCGGATGCCCCGCGCCTTCGCCCACCGGATCACGTCGACCGAGCCGGCCGTGGAGATGTGGCAGACGTGCAGCCGGCTCCCCACGTGCTCGGCGAGCAGCACGTCGCGGGCGATGATCGACTCCTCCGCCATGGCGGGCCAGCCGGCGAGCCCGAGCTCGCCCGAGAGCACCCCCTCGTTCATCTGGGCGCCGGCGGTCAGCCGCGGCTCCTGGGCGTGCTGGGCGATCACCCCGTCGAAGGCCTTGACGTATTCGAGGGCGCGGCGCATCAGCAGCGGGTCGGCGACGCAGAACCCGTCGTCGGAGAACACCCGCACCCGGGCGCGGCTCGTCGCCATCGCGCCGAGCTCGGCCAGCCGCTCCCCCTTGAGCCCCACGGTGACGGCGCCGATGGGCCGCACGGTGGCGTAGCCGGCGGCCTCGCCGAGGCTGAGCACCTGCTCGACCACGCCCGCCGTGTCGGCGACGGGCGAGGTGTTCGCCATCGCGAACACCGCCGTGTAGCCGCCGGCCGCCGCGGCCCGGGTACCGGTGAGCACCGTCTCGGACTGCTCGTAGCCCGGCTCCCGCAGGTGCGTGTGCAGGTCGACCAGGCCGGGCAGGGCGAGGAGTCCGTCGGCGTCGATGCGCGAGGCATCCGATCGCGTCAGGCCCGTGCCCACCTCGGTGATCGTGCCGTCCTCGATCAGGATGTCGGCGCGCGTGCCGTCCGGCAGCGTCGCGCCGGTGATCAGGTATGCGGTCATGTCAGTCGCCCTCCTCGCCGGCCAGAAGCAGATACAGGGCGGCCATGCGCACCGAGACGCCGTTCGCCACCTGCTCGCGCACGGTGGACTGGGGCGAGTCTGCGGCGGCCGCCGAGATCTCGAGACCGCGGTTCATGGGGCCGGGGTGCATCACGATCGTATCCGCGGGCAGTCTGGCGAGCCGCTCGTCGTCGAGTCCCCAGGTGCGGGCGTACTCGCGCTCGGTCGGGAAGAACGCGGCGTTCATGCGCTCCGACTGGATGCGCAGCATCATGATCACGTCGGGCAGGCCGTCGATCGCGGCGTCGAGGTCGTACTCGAGCTGTACCGGCCAGGTGCTCGTATCGACCGGCAGCAGGGTCGGCGGCGCCACGAGGGTGACCTCGGCGCCGAGGGTGGCGAGCAGCCACACGTTGGAGCGAGCGACGCGCGAGTGCAGGATGTCGCCGACGATCGTCACGGCCACGCCGTCGAGCGCCTTGCCGCGGCTGGCCGCGCCGTGCAGGCGGCGGCGCATCGTGAACGCGTCGAGCAGGGCCTGGGTCGGATGCTCGTGCATGCCGTCGCCCGCGTTGACGACGCCGGCGGAGATCCAGCCGCTGGTGGCGAGGGTGAACGGAGCGCCGGAGGCCGAGTGGCGGATGACGACGCCGTCCGCGCCCATCGCCTGCAGGGTCTGGGCGGTGTCCTTCAGGCTCTCGCCCTTGGAGACGCTGGAGCCCTTGGCGCTGAAGTTGATGACGTCGGCGGAGAGGCGCTTGGCGGCGGCCTCGAAGCTGATGCGGGTGCGGGTGGAGTCCTCGAAGAACAGGTTCACGACCGTCTTGCCGCGCAGCGTGGGCAGCTTCTTGACCTCCCGGCCCTGCACCTGCGCCATGTCCTCCGCGATGTCGAGCAGTTCGATGGCCTGGTCGCGGCGCAGGTCCTTGGTCGACAGCAGGTGCCGCATCACGCCTCCCCTCGCGCCGACTCGATCGACACGTACTCGTCGCCGTCGACCTCGCGTACGTGCACGTTGATGCGCTCGTCGAGGGCGGAGGGCAGGTTCTTGCCCACGAAGTCGGCGCGGATCGGCAGCTCGCGGTGGCCGCGGTCGACGAGTGCGGCGAGCCGCACGATGCGCGGGCGGCCGATGTCGTTCAGCGCGTCGAGGGCGGCGCGGATGGTGCGGCCGGAGAACAGCACGTCGTCGACCAGCACCACGGTCGCCCCGTCGATGGAGGCGGGCACCTCGGTGCGGCCGGGCGTGCGGGTGCGGGTGTGTGACAGGTCGTCGCGGTACATGGTGACGTCGAGGCTGCCGGCGAAGACGTCGCTGCCCGGCTCGATGCGGGCGATGTTGGCGGCGATGCGCCGGCCGAGGGTGACGCCGCGGGTGGGAATGCCCAGGATCACCAGATTCTGCGTGCCGCGGTTGGACTCCAGGATCTCGTGGGAGATCCGAGTCAACGCCCGGGCGATGTCAGCTTCCTGGAGCACGATGCGTGCGCTCATCCGCCGACTCCCTTCTCCGCCTCACGGGACGGTCTTAAAGAGTGCCTTCGAGCCTCGAGCCTATCAGGGCGAGGGAGCGGTCTGCGCGATCTTCGCCAGCAGCCCGTTGATGAACCCCGACGAGTCGTCGGTCGACAGCAGCGTCGCCGCCTCGACCGCCTCCGAGATCGCGACGCCCGTGGGCACCTGCGGGTTGTACAGCAGCTCCCAGATGCCGATGCGCAGAATCGCGCGGTCGACGAGCGGCATGCGCGCGAGCGTCCAGCCCTGCGCGTAGGTCTCGATCAGCTCGTCGATCTCGGCGCGGTGGTCGCGCACGCCGTCGACGATCTCCCGGGCGTACAGCCACGAGGCCTCTCGGGCCGGCTCGTTCGCGGCCCGCTCCGCCTCGGCGGCCAGCGCCTGCTCGATCGGGATCTCGCGCAGGTCGGCGACGTAGAGGATGTCGAGGGCCCGCTTGCGGGCCTTGGTACGTGCGCTCATGGTTCGGCGACCAGCGAGCGCTAGTCGTTCACGCGGCCGAGGTACTCGCCCGTGCGGGTGTCGACCTTGACCTTGGTGCCGGTCTCGAGGAACAGCGGCACCTGGATCTCGTAGCCGGTCTCGAGGGTGGCCGGCTTGGTGCCGGCGCTGGAGCGGTCGCCCTGCAGGCCCGGCTCGGTGTAGGTGACCTCGAGCACGACGGATGCGGGCAGCTCGACGTAGAGCGGGTTCCCGTTGTTCATCGCGATCGTCACGCTCTGGTTCTCGAGCATGTAGTTCGCCGCGTCGCCGACGGTGGCGGCGGGAACGTTGATCTGGTCGTAGTCGGTCTGGTCCATGAAGACGAACGAGTCGCCGTCGTTGTACAGGTACTGGTAGTCGCGGCGGTCGACCGTCTCGATGTCGACCTTGGCGCCGGCGTTGTACGTCTTGTCGACGACCTTGCCCGTGACGACGTTCTTCAGCTTGGTGCGGACGAAGGCGCCGCCCTTGCCCGGCTTCACGTGCTGGAACTCGACGACGCTCCAGAGCTGGCCGTCGATGTTGAGGACGACGCCGTTCTTGATGTCCGCGGTAGAGGCCATGGATGTATCCGTTTCGATATCGGGGAAAGGAAGATGCGCGGCCGCAATTGGCCTTCTCGCATCCTACCAGCGCCCCTCCCGGGCCCCTCCCAGGCGCCCGGGGTCGAGCGGCCCCGGGCGCCCGGCGCGGCTACACGCGGCGGCCGCGCGAGCCGGCGGTGATCGCCGAGGCGATGATCACGAACACGATCGCGACGGCCACCTGCCAGATGTGCCGCCACCAGTCGAAGCCGGAGGTCTCCACGAACTGGCCGTTGTGGAACAGCGCCGCGTAGATCCAGTTGCCGACGAGGATGCCGAGGATGCCGCATACGATCGTCAGCCAGAACGGGATGTTGTCGCGGTTCGACGGCACGATCCACTTCGCGATCAGGCCGATGATGATGCCGCCGATGATGATCCAGAGGATCGTTCCGAGCATGGTGTTCCTCCCTGTGGTCGACCCTGCGGTCAAGGTCCCGACCGATCCGGTACCCGGTTCGGGAGCCTCACAGCCGCATCATGGCCGTCACCTGGTCAGCTGCGCGAGAGCCAGCCGGTAGGAGTCGAAGCCGAAGCCCGCGATGACGCCGCTGACCACCGGGGAGATGACGCTCGTGTGCCGGAACTCCTCGCGGGCGTGCGGGTTGGAGAGGTGCACCTCGACCACGGGCACGCCGGAGGAGGTCACGTACTGCACCGCGTCGCGGAGCGCATAGGAGTAGTGCGTCCAGGCGCCGGCGTTGAGCACCACCGGGACGCGTTCCTGCGCCGCCCGGTGCAGCCAGCCGAGCAACTCTCCCTCGTGGTCGGTCTGGCGCACCTCGACGGTGTGGCCGCCGGCCGCGGCATCCGTCGCCAGCGTGTCGGCGAGGTCGGCGAGCGTGGCCGAGCCGTAGATCTCGGGTTCGCGGGTGCCGAGCGTGCCGAGGTTGGGGCCGTTCAGGACGAGGATGTGCGCCACCCTCGTTACCTTAGCGGCGCCTCTTCGTCCGCTCGCAGCGGCCGCACGCGCACCGCGGACCACTCGTCGCCCAGCGGGCGGTTGCCGATGCCGCGCCAGCCGTGCTCCTGCACGGCGCGGGCGATGACGTCGCGGTTCAGTTCGCTGCGGCCGCCCTTGGGGTAGCAGATCCACACCACGCGCGCCCGGGCGAGCCGGGGCAGCAGGGCGGTGAGGTCGTCGTGCAGCGCGGCGAGGGTGGGCGAGAAGACGAAGACGCCGGCGGCGTCGTCGACGGATGCCTCGGCCGAGCCCTGCGGCAACGGCATCAGCAGCTCGCGCTGTTCGGGGCTCGCCCCGACGATGGCGATGCTCTCGCCCTTCTTCACCTGCAGGTGCTCGGCAACCGTGTCGGCCATGGGGCTGACACTAGTGCCCTCTGAGCCGGGCGGTGCGGCGAATGCGCGCAGGGGCGCACGTTGTTGCGCGAAACGTGCGCCGTTGCGCCGATCCGTCGCGTCGAGCTCACTCCTCGTCGGCCGCGACCAGGGCGTCGACGTCGGATTGCGGCTGCAGTCGCTGTCTGTCTCGCGCCAGCGCGATGCGAGAGGTCGTCCACCAGCCGCCCGCCACGGCGATCGATGTGGCGATGGTGTAAGCGAGGGTGAGAGCGGCCATTGCGGATCCGAATCCGAACACCAGCGCCTGCACGGCATAGCCCCACGCCGCGCCGTACAGTGCGAATGCGAGCACGTGGACGAGGTCGCGCCGCTGGCGGCGCAGCACGCGTCCGAGCACAAGGGCGAGCGGCGAACCGGCCAGCGTTGCGGCCAACGTCAGCGGGAACCCGAAGATCAAATAGACGATGACGAATCCTGGTTCGGCGCCCGAAGCGAGACTGGCGATCCAGGCCGACGCGAATGCAATCGGCTGGAACCAGAGCAATGCGAACGCCGCTCCCCGCGCGAACTCGCCGCCCGTGAACGCCCGCGGTGATTGCTCCGTCCGAGGTGTTGGACGAACCCCGTATCGTGCCTCGACGGCGCTCATGCGCCGACCTCGCCGGCGAGCTCCAGAAGGGCACGCAGCGGTGCGCGCACGACCGGCACACGTAGGAACGGCAGCACGGCGGCGCACAGGCGCAGAGCGTGGTCGACCAGGCGTTCTGTGTTCCGCTGCCCCGGCGACCGGTCGTAGCTCCAGTACAGGCAGACCAGCAGGTACACCAACCACAGAGCATGAGGCATTCGTGGCCGAACGTCGGCGGGAAGAGCTTGACGCGCTCCTTCGAGCGCGTCTCGGAAGAGGCCGACGACGACCCGTCGCGCCGGTGCGGACTCCGGAGACATCGGGTTGAGCGGCGAGTCCGGGGCGACCATGGCTGTGAGGAAGCCCGACGCGAAGGCATGGAATGGTGTGAGCTGAGCCAGACCGGTGCGCAGGACGATGCGGATCCGGGAGATCAGGTCGTCCGTATCGGCGAGAGCGGCCGCTGCCGCCGCCCGGTGAGCCTCCTGCACCTCGAGGTACAGCTCTTGCACGAGGTGGTTCTTCGTCGGGAAGTAGTAGTACGCATTTCCCAGCGAGACGCCGGACTCTGCGGCGATGCGGCGCATAGTCGTCGCGTCGAAACCCTCCTCGCGGAAGGAACGCAGGGCCGCCGCACGGATCGCCTCCCTCGTCTGCGCGGCTTTCGTGCCCGCATCCGCATTTTTGAACACGTTCAAAAACTACGTGCGCAAAGCACTCGCCGCAATGGTCGGCAGCGGTCACTCGCGTGAGCCCCTGAGCCTACGACGCGATCTCCTGGTATGCCGCGAACAGCAGCGATTCGTCGGGCGCCTGCAGCACGGTCGGCCGGGCCACGTCGTCGAGCACGATGAAGCGCAGCATGGCGCCCCGGGCCTTCTTGTCGCGGCGCATGGTCGAAAGCAGCGTCTGCCAGCGGCCCGCCGGGTAGCTCGTCGGCAGGGTGAGCGACTCGAGGATCGCGCGGTGGCGCTCGACGACGGCGTCGGGAAGCCGGCCGGCGAGCCGTGAGAGCTCCGCGGCGTAGACCATGCCGATCGACACGGCGGCGCCGTGCCGCCACTGGTACCGCTCGGCGTGCTCGATGGCGTGCCCGAGGGTGTGCCCGTAGTTGAGGATCTCGCGCAACCCCGACTCCTTGAAGTCCTGGCCGACGACGCGCGCCTTGACGCCGATGGAGAGCTCCACGACGCGGCGGAACGCGTCGGAGGCCGGGTCGGTGGTGCCGTCGACGTCGGCCTCGAGCAGGTCGAGGATCTCGGGTTCGGCGATGAAGCCGCACTTGACGATCTCGGCGAAGCCGGCGAGCACCTCGTTGCGGCCGAGGCTCGAGATCGTGTCGAGGTCGGCCACGACGGCGGCCGGGGCGTAGAACGCCCCGACGAGGTTCTTGCCCTCGGCGGTGTTGATGCCGGTCTTGCCGCCGACGGCCGCGTCGACCATGCCGAGCACCGTGGTCGGCACCTGCACCAGCTTGACCCCGCGCAGCCAGGTGGCGGCGACGAACCCGGCGAGGTCGGTGACGGCTCCGCCGCCGAAGCCGATCACCGCGTCGGAGCGGGTGAAGTCGGCCTGGCCGAGGATCTGCCAGCAGAACGAGGCGACCTCGACGCGCTTGGCCGCCTCGGCGTCGGGCACCTCGGCCAGCAGCACCTGGTAGCGGTCGGCGAGGCTCTCGCGCAGCTCCTCGGCCGCGCGCGCGAGGGTCGGCGGGTGCACGATCAGCACCTTCGCGACGCCCTCGCCGAGCTGCTCGGCGAGGCGGTGCCGCAGGCCGTAGCCCACGGTGACGGTGTACGGGTCGAGACCCGCCACGGCGATCTCGGTGATGTCACGGGCGTCGGTCATTCGGTGAGCTCCCTCGTTCGGTGCACCCAGGCGACGATGTCGTCGGCGACCCGGGTCATGGGGGTGCGGCTCGTGTCGATGCGCACATCGGCGAGCCGCTCGTAGAGCGGACGGCGGGCCTCGACGAGGGCGGCCCAGCCCTCGAGGTCCTTGACGAGGGGGCGGCCGGCGTCGAGCCGCGCCTCGACCGCCTCGCGGGTCACATCGAGCATCACGACGCGAGCGGATGCGAGGTCGCGCTGCGTCTCGGGATCCAGCACCGCTCCCCCGCCGAAGGACACCACCGCGTCCTGCGCGAGCGCCTCGACGACGGCGTCCCGCTCGAGCCGGCGGAAGTGCGCCTCGCCGTGCTGGGCGAAGATCTCGGGGATGGGCCCGTGCCGCTGCACGATGAGCGCGTCGGTGTCGATGAAGGTCTTGCCGAGCAGTTTCGCCACCCGCCTGCCGACGCGGGACTTGCCGCTCGCGGGCGGCCCGATGAGCACGATCGGCACGGGGCGCTACGCCTCGCTGTGCGCCGCCGGGCGGGCCACGGCCGTGCGCAGGGTCTCCGGGATGGCGGCGAGGTAGCCTTCGAGGTTGCGCGTCGTCTCGGCCAGGGAGTCGCCGCCGAACTTCTCCAGCACGGCGTCGGCGAGCACGAGCGCGACCATCGCCTCGGCGACGACACCGGCGGCCGGAACGGCCGAGACGTCGGAGCGCTGGTGGTGCGCGGGTGCCGGCTCGCCGGTGGTGACGTCGATGGAGCGCAGCGCGTGGGGCACCGTCGCGATCGGCTTCATGCCGGCGCGCACCCGCAGCACGGTGCCGGTGGACATGCCGCCCTCGGTGCCGCCGGCGCGGTCGCTGGTGCGCTCGATGAGCCCGTCGCCGGGCACCAGCTCGTCGTGCGCCTGCGAGCCGCGGCGGCGCGTGGTCTCGAATCCGTCGCCGAGCTCGACGCCCTTGATCGCCTGGATGCTCATCAGCGCCTGCGCGAGCCGGCCGTCCAGCCTGCGGTCCCACTGCACGTGCGAGCCGAGGCCGGCCGGCACCCCGTAGGCGAGCACCTCGACGACGCCGCCGAGGGTGTCGCCGTCCTTGTGCGCGGCGTCGACCTCGGCGACCATGAGCGCGCTCGTGGCCGGGTCGAAGCAGCGCAGCGGGTCGGCGTCGATGGCCTCCACGTCCGCCGGCTGCGGCAGCCGGGAGCCGTCGGGCACCCGCACCGGCCCGATGGAGAGGGTGTGCGCGACGGTCTCGATGCCGAGCTCGCGCAGGAACGACTTGGCCACCGCGCCGAGCGCGACCCGCGCGGCGGTCTCGCGGGCGCTGGCGCGCTCGAGCACGGGCCGGGCCTCGTCGAAGCCGTACTTCTGCATGCCGACCAGGTCGGCGTGGCCCGGCCGGGGCCGGGTCAGCGGCGCCCCGCGACCGGTCTTCAGCACCTCCGGGTCCACCGGCTCCGGGCTCATCACGTCGACCCACTTGGGCCACTCGGTGTTCCCGATCCGCAGCGCGACGGGGCCGCCCATGCTGAACCCGTGCCGCACCCCGCCGGAGAGGGTGAGCTCGTCCTGCTCGAACTTCATCCGCGCGCCGCGCCCGTAGCCGAGCTTGCGGCGGGCCAGATCGGCCTGGATGTCCGCGATCCGCACCGGCACCCCCGCGGGCAGTCCCTCGAGCACCGCGATCAACTCGGGTCCGTGCGATTCCCCTGCGGTCAGCCAGCGAAGCATGCCTCCAGCCTACTTGGGCGGCGGCGTGCCGTCGTCGCGCAGGCCGACCGAGGCGAGCATGGCGGCCAGCACGGATGCCTCGTCCGGCAGCGGCGCGAAGGGGTCGCCCGAGAGGAAGATCCGCACCTGCAGCAGGGCCTGGTGCACGAGCATCGGCAGCCCGCTCAGCACCGTGCCGCCCGCCTGCGCCCACGCCGCGCCGAGCGGCGTCGGCCACGGGTCGTAGGCGACGTCGAGCAGCGGCACCCGCGCCCGGAAGCGCGCGTCGAAGGAGACAGGCGTGTCGACGCCGCCGGGCAGCGTGCTCACCAGCAGGTCGGTCGCGTCGTCGTCGCGGGGCGTGTCGAAGGTGCCGACCGAGGCGGCGAGCCCCACGGATGCCGCGAGCGGCAGCAGCCCCGCCGCGCGCTCCGGCGCGCGGACGCTCAGGTGCACGCTCTCGGCGCCCAGCTCCCCCGCCGCGACGATCGCGCTGGCCGCGGTGGCGCCGCCGCCGAGGATCTGCACGTGGCGCACGGCGCGCACCCCGGCGCCCTGGAGGGCGCGCACGATGCCGGGCACGTCGGTGTTGAACCCTTCGCGGCGGGGCGCCCTGGCCGGGTCATCCGTGAACAGCACCGTGTTGACCGAGCCGGTGAGCGTGCCGAGCTCGTCGACCCGGTCGAGCAGCGGCTGCACCGTCTGCTTCAGCGGCATGGTCAGCGACAGGCCGCGCCATTCGGGGCCGCACGAGGCGACGAAGCCGAGCAGCGCGGTCTCGTCGACCTCGGCCCGCTCGTAGCTCCACGGCAGCCCGAGCACGCGGTAGGCGGCGGCGTGCAGCGTCGGCGACTTGGAATGGGCGATCGGCTTGCCGAGCACGGCGAGCCGGGTGCGGCCCGCGGCATCCGTCACGAGCAGTAGTCCTTGTTCTCGCTCTGGGCGCACCAGTCCTGCAGCTGCTTGACGTTCTTCTCGTGCTGCGCCTCGGTCGTGGCGAACGCCGTCTCGCCGGTGCGCAGGTTCACGACGGTGAAGTACAGGTAGTCGCCCTGCGGGTTCATCGCCGCGCGCAGGGCCGCGTCGCCCGGATTGCTGATCGGCCCGACCGGCAGCCCCTTGTGCACGTAGGTGTTGTACGGGTTCTTGGCGTTCTTCCGCTCGGCGTCGGTGGTCCACACGGTGTCGGTGTGGCCGGTGCCGTACGCGACCGTGGCGTCCGACTGCAGCGGCATGCCCTTGTCGAGGCGGTTCTGGAAGACCCCGGCGATCTTCGGCAGGTCCTGCGGGTTCGGCCCGGCCTCCTTCTGCACGATCGACGCCAGGATGACGGTGTCCCACAGCTTCGAGCTCGGGATGCCGTCCTCGGCGAACGCCTCCTTGGCGCGGTCGACGAGCGTCGTGATCACACCCTTCGCGTCGCTGTCGGGGTCGAGGGTGTAGGTGGCGGGGAACAGGAAGCCCTCGAGGCTCGTCGCCTTCGCCGGCAGCCCGTACGCCTGCGGGTCCTTGGCGGCCGCCTTGAGCTCGGCGAGCGGGATCTTGGTCGCCGCCGCCGCGTCGGCCAGCACGGTGGCCTCGGTCTCGCCCTCGCGCACCAGCAGCGCATTCGCGAGGTGCGACTTGGGGTCCTGCAGCAGCGCGAGCGCGGCCTTGGCGCTCATGTGCTTGCGCAGCTTGTAGACGCCCGGCTGGAACACCGGGTCGGGTTTGGTCTGCAGCAGCAGCGAGTAGAACGCCTGGGAGGTCTTGGTGACCCCCGCATTCGCGAGGGTCTTGGCGATCGTCTCGCCCGAGTCGCCGTTCTTGATGGTGACCTTGACCTCGCCGGTGCCCTTGCCGGTGTAGTCGGTGGGCTCCGGGTGCAGCAGTTTCATCACCGACTGCACCTGGGGCTGGAAGGTCTGCCAGGCGTACCAGCCGCCGCCCCCGATGAGAGCGAGCACGACGACGGTGACGATGATGCGGGTCCAGACCCGGCGGGCGCGGCCGGGGGCGCGGCGGCGGGGCCCGGACGGCCCGTCTCCCCCGTCGCCGCCCCACTGCGTCTCGTGGTGGTGCCAGCCGAGCGCGCCGAGCGGATGCTCGTGGTGTTCGTGCTGGTCCCGCTGTGGTCGCTCTTGCTGCTGCCGGGGTTGCTCCTGCTGCCCGGGGCGCTCCGGGCGCTCGGCCGCGCGCGACGGCTCCTGCCGCACGGCGGGCACGACCGGCTTACGCTGCGACCGGCGGCCGGCCTCGAGCGCCTCACGGGCGGCGCGCGCCTCGCGGCGGGTCATCGGCCGGCTCGCGCTCTCCTGCCCCCCAGCAGGTGCGGCATCGGCGAGCGGCGCGAAGGGGTCGTCGAGGTCGAGCCCGTCGCGGCGATCGGATGGCGTGGCTGGAGGCGTCACGGAGGGGCTGGCTCCTTCAGATCTGTCTCACGCGGTCGCGTCGACCACGGTTCCGGCCGCACGGCCGGTCGACCGCTCGGCGTCGAGCGCGTGCTGCAGGATCACGGCAGCCGCTGACTGGTCTACTACCGTACGCGACTTCTTGGTGTTCCGTCCGCCCTGGCGCAGCGCCGCGGTCGCGGTGACCGTCGAGAGCCGCTCGTCGACGAGCCGCACCGGCACCGTCACCGCCGCGGCGAGCCGCGCCGCGAACTCTTCCGCGTCCTCGGTCGACCGCGTGCTGCGCCCGGAGAGCGACAGCGGCAGGCCGACGATCACCTCGATGGCCTCGTGCTCCGCGACGACGGCCGCGATCCGGGCGACGTCGGCCCCGTCATCCGATCTCGCCACCGTCTCGAACGGCGAGGCCAGGAAGCCCGACGGGTCGCTGCGGCTGACGCCGATGCGCACCGTGCCGACGTCGACACCGATGCGGATGCCGGGGCGCACGGCCGCCTAACCTGCCAGCGCGCCCGCGACGGCGGCGAGCGCCGCGTCCGCGGCCTGCGCGTCGCTGCCGCCGCCTTGCGCGAAGTCGTCCTTGCCGCCGCCGCGGCCCCCGAGCACTCCGGCGGCGACGCCGACGAGGGATCCGGCCTTCGCACCCGCCTCGCGGGCCGCCGCGTTGGTCGCCACGACGACGAGAGGCCGTTCCCCGACCGTCGCGACGAGCGCGACGACCGCCGCGTCGCTGCCGAGCCGCTCGCGCACGGCCATGGCCAGGCGGCGCAGCTCGTCGCTCGAGCCGAGTGCGCCCACGTTCTGCGCGACCAGGCGCACGGCGCCGGTGCGGGTGACCGTCTCGACGAGGCCCGGGACCTTCTCGAGCAGCTGCTTCGACTCGTAGGCGGCGATCTTCTTCTCGGCCGCCTTGAGGTTCGCCACGAGCTCCGAGATGCGCTCGGGCAGCTTCTCCCGCGGGGTCTTGAGATTCGCCGTCAGCTCGGCGACGATGGCGCGCTCGGCGGCCAGGTCGCGGAACGCGTCGATGCCGACGAGGGACTCGACGCGGCGGTTGCTGGAGCCGACCGACGACTCGCCGATGAGGTTGATCAGGCCGATCTCGGCGCTCGAGGCGACGTGCGTGCCGCCGCACAGCTCCCGGCTCCACGGGCCGCCGATCTCGACCATGCGCACCACGTCGCCGTACTTCTCCCCGAACAGCGCCATGGCGCCGAGCGCCTTCGCGTCGGCGAGCGGCATCTCCCGCACCGTCACCGGCAAGTTGTCGCGGATCGCGTTGTTCGAGATCTCCTCGAGCTCACTGCGCGTCTCGGGCGACAGCGGCTTGTTCCAGGAGAAGTCGAGGCGCAGATAACCGGCCTTGTTGTACGAACCGGACTGGTGCGCGTTCGGGCCGAGCAGCTGGCGCAGCGCGGCGTGCACGATGTGGGTGCCGGAGTGCGCCTGGTTCGCACCGCGGCGGTAGTCGCGGTCGACGACGCTCGTGGCCGCGGCGCCCACCGACACCTCGCCCACCTTGACGCGCACGGTGTGGCTGATCAGTCCGCGCACGGGGCGCTGCACGTCGAGCACCTCGAGCTCGAAGCCGGAGCCGACGATGGCGCCCTGGTCGGCGTCCTGGCCGCCCGACTCGGCGTACAGCGAGGTCTCCTTCAGGATCACCTCGGCGATCTGGCCCTCGCCCGCGGCGGCGACCGGGCGGCCGTCGACGATGATGCCGAGCACCTCGGATTCGGTCTCGAACTCGGTGTACCCGGTGAACACGGTCTCGCCCAGCGAGCGGAACGGGCTGTACACCGAGAGGTCGGCGATCGCGCCCTTCTTCGCCTTCGCGTCGGCCTTGGCCCGCGCCCGCTGCTCCTGCATGAGCCGGTCGAAGGCCTCGCGGTCGACCGTGAGGCCGGCCTCGTCGGCGATCTCCAGGGTCAGGTCGATCGGGAAGCCCCAGGTGTCGTGCAGGAGGAACGCCGTGTCGCCCGGCAGCGACGTCTTGCCCGCCGCCTTGGTCTCGGCGACCGCGGTGTCGAGGATCGTCGTGCCGCCCTCGAGGGTGCGCAGGAACGTCTCCTCCTCGGCGAGGGCGGTGTGCGAGATGCGCTCGTAGTCCGACTGCACCTCGGGGTAGGCATCCTTCATCGCGTCCCGCGACGCGGCGAACAGCTCGGGGAACGTCGCGGTGTCCACCCCCATCAGCCGCATCGCGCGCACCGTGCGGCGCAGCAGCCGGCGCAGCACGTAGCCGCGCCCGTCGTTCGAGGGGGTGACGCCGTCGCCGATGAGCATGAGGGAGCTGCGCACGTGGTCGGCGACGACCCGCAGGCGCACGTCGTCGTCGTGGTCGGCGCCGTAGCGCTTGCCGGCGATCTCGGCGGCGCGGTCGAGGACCGGGCGCACCTGGTCGGTCTCGTAGATGTTCTCGACGCCCTGCTTGATGAAGGCGACGCGCTCGAGACCGGAGCCGGTGTCGATGTTCTTCTTCGGCAGCTCGCCGACGATCTCGAAGTCGATCTTCGAGCGCACGTCCGAGATCAGGTACTGCATGAAGACGAGGTTCCAGATCTCGACGTAGCGGTCGTCGTCGGTCGCGGGCCCCCCGTCGATGCCGTATGCGGGGCCGCGGTCGAAGAAGATCTCGGAGCAGGGGCCGGCGGGGCCGGGCTGCCCGGTCGACCAGTAGTTCGTGTCGCGGCCGAGGCGCTGGATGCGGCTGGGGCTCGCGCCGACCTTCAGCCACTCCTGGTAGGCCTCGTCGTCGTCTTCGTAGATGGTGAACCAGAGGTCCTTCTCGTCGAAGCCGAGACCGCCCTTCGACTCCTCGGTCAGCAGCAGCTCCCACGCATAGCGGATCGCGCCGTCCTTGAAGTAGTCGCCGAACGACCAGTTCCCCAGCATCTGGAAGAAGGTGCCGTGGCGCGGCGTCTTGCCGACCTCTTCGATGTCGAGGGTGCGCACGCACTTCTGCACGTCGGCCACGCGCGGGAACGGGGCCGGCTCCACCCCCGTCAGGTACGGCACCCACGGCACCATGCCGGCGATCGTGAACATCAGCGACGGGTCGTCGCTGATCAGCGACGCGGATGGCACGATCGTGTGGTCGCGCGACGCGAAGAAGTCGAGGAAACGGCGGTGGATCTCAGCGGTCTGCATCGAAGGGGGCTTCTACCTGGTTCTGTCAGTCGTTGTTGCGCAGTTCGGCCTCACGGGCGTGATACCCGTCCGCCACGGCGGCGCCGAAATCGCGGGCCTTGGCCTCGAGGTCGGAGAAGAAGCGCTTGCCCTGCTCGGTCTTGTTGGCCTGGTGGGCGGCGACGAAACCCAGCGCGACGCCGAGCACGAACGCGAAGAAGGTCTTCATGGTGTTCTCCGTGAGATCGGTGGTTAACAGCCAGAGAGCGGGGGCCCGTGGGCACCCCGCTCTCCAGACTATCGGTAGCCGTGCTGGCTGACGCCGCACTGTCGAGCGCCGCCGCTTCGGCGGCGCGGGTACGCGACCCTAGCGGTCTGTATTTTCAAGCGCCGCCGCTTCGGCGGCGCGGGTACGCGACCCTAGCGGGCCGCGTAGTACTCGACGACCAGCTGGGTCTCGCACTGGATCGGCACCTCGGCGCGCTTGGGGGCGCGCACCAGGCGGGCCTGCAGCTTGTCGAGCTCGACCTCGAGGTAGCCGGGGGTCTTGGGCAGCACGTCGACGTGACCGCCGGCGGCGGCGACCTGGAACGGCTCGGTGCCCTCCGAACGGGCCTTGACGTGGATGAGCTGGCCCGGCTTCACACGGAAGGAGGGGCGGTCGACGATCTTGCCGTCGACGAGGATGTGGCGGTGCACGACGAACTGGCGGGCCTGCGCGGTGGTGCGGGCGAAGCCGGCGCGCAGCACGAGGGCGTCCAGGCGGGTCTCGAGGATCTCGACCAGGTTGTCACCGGTCATGCCGCCCTTGCGGTGCGCCTCGTTGAAGGTGATGCGCAGCTGCTTCTCACCGAGGCCGTACTGGGCGCGCAGGCGCTGCTTCTCGCGCAGACGGACGGCGTAGTCGGAGTCGGCCTTGCGCTTGGTGCGGCCGTGCTCGCCGGGGGCGTACGGGCGCTTCTCCATGTAGCGCGCGGCCTTCGGGGTCAGGGCGACGCCGAGCGCGCGGGAGAGGCGGGTCTTGCTACGTGACTGCGAGGACACGTGGTTCCTTTCGATTCTGTGATCTCACGATGGAGCGCGTGCGCCCTGGGCGCACGTGAACCGCCCGACTCTGCGGGCGGTCATCGTCTAATGGGATTCGGCGGCACGGCGCGAAGCGCTCATGCAACCACGCAAGCTTACCAGAGGCGACGGATGCCTCTCACCGTCGCCGGATGATCCGCTTCAGCTTCTCCCACCTGGCGGCGATCTCGCGCTCGTGGCCGTGCTCGGTCGGCTGGTAGTACTCGGCGTTCTTGATGGGATCGGGCAGGTACTGCTGGGCGACGACCCCGAGCTCGTCGTCGTGCGGGTACACGTAGCCCTTGCCGTGCCCGAGCCGCTTCGCGCCGGGATAGTGCGCGTCGCGCAGGTGCTTCGGCACCCGGCCGCCGCGGCCGGCGCGCACGTCGGCGATCGCGGCGTCGAGCGCCAGGTAGGCGGCATTCGACTTGGGGGCGGATGCGAGGTGCACCGTCGCCTGCGCGAGCGGGATGCGCCCCTCCGGCATGCCGATGAACTGCACCGCGTCGGCGGCGGCGACCGCGACGCCGAGCGCGGTCGGGTCCGCCATGCCGATGTCCTCCGACGCGGACACGATCAGCCGGCGCGCGATGAAGCGCGGGTCCTCCCCCGCCTCGATCATGCGCGCGAGGTAGTGCAGGGCGGCGTCGACGTCGGAGCCGCGGATCGACTTGATGAACGCGCTGATCACGTCGTAGTGCTCGTCGCCGTCGCGGTCGTAGCGCAGCAGCGCGCGGTCGACGGCGCGCGAGACCATCTCGGCGGTGATGGTGTCCTGCTGTTCGCTGTCGGCGGTGACCGACGCGGCCTCGAGCGCGGTCAGCGCCCGGCGGGCGTCGCCGGAGGCGAGCTGGATCAGCGCGCTGCGCGCCTCGGCCTCGAGCCGGAAGCGCCCGCCGAGCCCGCGCGGGTCGGAGACCGCGCGATCCACGAGCACGCCCAGGTCGTCGTCGGAGAGCGGTTCGAGGGTGAGCAGCAGGGAGCGGGACAGCAATGGCGAGATCACCGAGAAGGACGGGTTCTCGGTGGTCGCCGCGACGAGGATGACCCAGCCGTTCTCGACGCCGGGCAGCAGCGCGTCCTGCTGGGCCTTGGTGAAGCGGTGGATCTCGTCGAGGAACAGCACGGTGGAGATGCCGTAGAGGTCGCGGTTGCTCATCGCCTCCTCCATGACCCCGCGCACGTCCTTGACGCCGGCGGTGACGGCGGAGAGTTCGACGAAGCGACGGCCCGAGGAGTGGGCGATGGCCTGGGCGAGCGTGGTCTTGCCCGTCCCGGGCGGGCCCCAGAGGATCACGGACACCGAGCCGCGCTCCCCCGTCTTGTCGCTCGCGAGCGCGCGCAGCGGCGAGCCCGGGGTGAGCAGGTGCCGCTGCCCGGCGACCTCGTCGAGGCTCTTCGGGCGCATGCGCACCGCGAGCGGGGTCGCCCCGGTGTGCAGCCCGACCCGCGCGTCCGTCATGCGAACAAGAATACGAGTCGGCGGTGACACGGCGGTCACGCATCCGTCGTGGCGCACGTGATTCACGCTCGCATCACGCGACCCGATAAAGTGCGAGCCGACGACGCGAAAGGATCGCAGCTTGGCCCCCTCGAAGAACGACCGCGAAGCCCGCATCGCCCGCGAGCGCCTGCGCGCCTACCAGGCCCGCCAAGCGGTGCACGAGCGCGGTAAGAAGCGCCGGCGCCGGGACAACTGGATCGCGGGGATCGCCGTCGTCGTCGTGGCCGCAGCCGCGGTCGCGCTGCAGCTGACCTACTTCGGCGTCGGGCCGGGTGCGCCGAAGGCGAAGTCGACGTCGGCGCCGAGCTCCTCGGCCTCGCCCACTCCGAGCCCCACCACGTCGGGCTCGGTGCCCTCGAAGAGCATCGCGAAGAACCGCACCTGGACCGGCACGCTCACGCTCAACAAGAACGTGAAGCTGGGCGTCAAGCTCGACGGCAAGGCGGCGCCGCAGGCCGTCTCGTCGACCATCTCTCTGGTGCAGTCCGGCTTCTACATCGGCACGGTGTGCCATCGCCTGACCAACGCCGACACGTTCAAGGTGCTCCAGTGCGGCGGCGCGAAGACCGTCGCCGACGGGCCGACCGGCGGTCCGGGGTACAGCTACGGCCCGATCGAGAACGCCCCGAAGACGATCTCCGGGTCGAAGACGGACAGCAACCCGTACGGCTCGGCGAAGTACAAGGCCGGCACCATCGCCATGGCGCGCAGCTCCGGCGACGCGAACAGCATGGGCAGCCAGTTCTTCATCGTCTACGGCGACACGACCATCCCGAACGACGCGGCCGGCGGCTACACCGTGATCGGCACCGTGACGAGCGGGCTCGACCAGCTGGTGTCCAAGATCGCCGACAAGGGCCTCACCCCCTCCGACTCGTCGACCCCGAACGACGGCACGCCGAAGGTCGCGACCAAGATCACCGCGTTCACCCTCAAGTAGCGCGCCCCCGGTCCGTCGCCGCCCGGGCGCCCGTGCAATAGGCTGCACGGAGAGTGTCAGCATCGGCCGCGGGCTCGGCCGATCCGTTCGCAAGGTGGAGCATCTTGTCCAATCCGAATCCGTGGGGCCGCGTGGCCGAAGACGGCACCGTGTATGTGCGCGAGGGCGACGGGGAGCGCGCCGTGGGCGAGTTCCCGGGCGCCACCCCGGAAGAGGCGCTGGCCTACTTCGAGCGCAAGTACGCGGACCTCGCGGGCCAGGTCGGGTTGCTCGAGCAGCGCGCCCGGCGCGGCGCCCCGGCGGCGGACATCGCCAAGTCGGTGGCATCGCTAAAGCAGAACGTCGTGGGCGCCAACGCCGTCGGCGACCTCGCCTCCCTCGTCGCCCGCCTCGACAAGCTCGGCGGCACCGTCGAGGAGCTGACCCAGCAGCAGACCGAGGAGGCGAAGGCCGCCATCGCCGAGGCTCTCGCCGTGCGGGAGGGCATCGTCGCCGAGGCCGAGGCCCTCGCAGCGGAGGACCCGGCCAAGACGCAGTGGAAGCGCACCAGCGCCCGGCTCGACGAGCTCTTCGCCCGCTGGCAGCAGCACCAGAAGGAGGGCCCGCGCCTGCCGAAGAACGAGGCGAACGAGCTCTGGCACCGCTTCCGCGCCGCGCGCAGCACCATCGAGCACAACCGCAAGGCGTTCTTCGCCGAGCTCGACGCCCAGCACCGCGAGGCCCGAGCCGCCAAGACGGCGCTCATCGAACGCGCGGAGGCGCTCGTCCCGCGCGGTCCCGACGCGATTCCCGAGTACCGGGCGCTGCTCGAGGAGTGGAAGCGCGCCGGCCGCGCCGGCAAGCGCGACGACGATGCCCTGTGGGCCCGGTTCAAGGCCGCCGGCGACGCGATCTACGCCGCGAAGGCGCAGATCGATGCGGTCGAGAACGAGGAGTACCAGGCGAACCTCGAGGCGAAGCTCGCGCTGCTCGCCGAGGCGGAGCCGCTGCTGAACGCGACCGACCGCGACAGCGCCAAGGCCAAGCTGCTCGACATCCAGACCCGCTGGGACCAGATCGGGCGGGTGCCGCGCGACCAGGTGCGCCAGATCGAGGACCGGCTGCGGCGCGTCGAGGCGGCCGTCCGCAAACTCGACGAGGAGCACTGGCGGGCCAACAACCCCGAGAAGCAGGCGCGCAGCGCGGGTCTCGCCGCCCAGCTCAGCGAGGCGATCGAGCGGCTCGAGGCCGAGTTGGCCGAGGCGCAGGCCGCCGGGGACGCCAAGGCGGTCGCGGAGGCGCAGGAGGCCATCGAAGCCCGCCGCGCCTGGCTGAACGCGCTGCGTTAGCCGTTCTCCACAGCGGCGTCGGGCCGCGGCCGCGGCCGCGGGCGCCCGGGGCACCATGTCGGGATGCGAATGCCCGCGGTGCTCACCCGCCACGACCTCCCCGTCGCCGAGCTGTCGGCGCTGCTGCTCGACGGCGACGCGTTCCCGCTCGACGAGGCGGTCATCGTCGTCGACGAACCCGACTGGCCGGCCAGCCGCGCCCGGGCGCTGACCGGGGTGCTGGGGCCGCGGCTGATCGCCGAGCGCGACTCGGCGCTGTGGGTGCACGGATGCCTGCCGCATCCGCCCCTCACGCACACGGCCGCCCTCCCCCGCGAGCTGCGCGGGCTGCGTCTCGTGCCCACGCCGCGCGTCGGCGTGCGAGAGGTCGTCATCTCGGACGCCGAGGTGATCGAGCTGGAGGGCCTGCGACTGACCTCGCCCGCCCGCACCCTGCTCGACCTGGCCCAGCAGCCCGTGCTCGCACCGCAGGTCGCCTCCGGGGCGAGGCGGCTGGCCGGCTCCCCCGGCGTCACCGATGCCGCGGTCGAGCTGCTGCGCTCGCTCGGCCGGGTGCCGGGCAAGGCCCGCGCCCTGCGCACGATCGGCGAATGGTCGCGCTGACCGGAGCCGACCGGCGCCGACGCGCGCTAGCCCGCGCTGACGCGGTAGACGTCGTAGACGGCGTCGATGCGGCGCACCGCGTTGAGCACGCGGTCGAGGTGGGTGGTGTCGCCCATCTCGAAGACGTACCGCGACAGGGCCAGCCGGTCGCTCGTCGTCTGCACGCTCGCGGAGAGGATGTTGACGTGGTGCTCCGACAGCACCCGGGTGATGTCGCTGAGCAGTCCGGAGCGGTCGAGCGCCTCCACCTGGATCTGCACCAGGAACACGCCCTTGTTCTCCTCGGCCCACTCGACGTCGATCATCCGGTCGGGCTCGGCCATGAGGCCCTTCACGTTGTGGCAGTCCGCCTGGTGCACCGATACGCCGGAGCCGCGGGTGATGAAGCCGACGATCGGGTCCCCGGGCACCGGGGTGCAGCACTTGGCGAGCTTGACGAGGATGTCGGGGGCCCCGCGCACGAGCACGCCCGAGTCGCTCGAGGAGCGCACCCGGCGCCGGCCGGCGGGGGGCAGATCGGGGGCGGGGCTCTCCTCCTCGTCCTGCTGCAGCCCGGCCATGAGCTTCTCGAGCACGGACTGCGTCGACACGTGCCCCTCGCCGACGGCGGCGTAGAGCGCCTCCACGCTGTCCAGGTGCAGCTGGGTCGCGACATCCGTCAGCGACTCGGTGCTCATCAGGCGGGTCAGCGGCAGGTTCTGCTTGCGCATGGCGCGCGCGATCGCGTCCTTGCCCTGCTCGACAGCCTCGTCGCGGCGCTCCTTGGTGAACCACTGCTTGATCTTGCTGCGCGCGCGCGGGCTCTTGACGAAGTTCAGCCAGTCCTGGCTGGGGCCCGCATCCGGGTTCTTCGAGGTGAACACCTCGACGACGTCGCCCGTTGCGAGCTCGGAGTCGAGCGGCACCAGGCGGCCGTTCACCTTCGCGCCCATGGTGCGGTGGCCGACCTCGGTGTGCACCGCGTACGCGAAGTCGACCGGGGTCGCCCCCTGCGGCAGGCCGATCACCTTGCCCTTGGGGGTGAAGACGTAGACCTCCTTGGCGCCGATCTCGTAGCGCAGCGAGTCGAGGAACTCGCTCGGGTCGTCGGTCTCGGCCTGCCAGTCGGTGATGTGGGCGAGCCAGGTCAGGTCGGCGTCGACCTGCCGCTTGTCGTCCTTCGCACCGGCGGCGCGCTCCTTGTATTTGAAGTGCGCGGCGACGCCGTACTCGGCGCGCTGGTGCATCTCCTCGGTGCGGATCTGGATCTCGACCGCGCGGCCGCCGGGGCCGATGACGGTGGTGTGCAGCGACTGGTACAGGTTGTACTTCGGGGTCGCGATGTAGTCCTTGAACCGCCCCGGCATGGGCGTCCACCTGGCGTGAATCTGGCCCAGCACCGCGTAGCAGTCGCGCACCGTCGTCACGAGCACGCGGATGCCGACCAGGTCGTAGATCTCGTCGAACTCGCGTCCCCGCACGACCATCTTCTGGTAGATCGAGTAGTACTGCTTGGGCCGGCCGACGACCTTTCCGCGGATGCGCGCGGCCTTCAGGTCTTCGTCGATCGCGTCGATCACCTGCTGCACGACCCGCTCGCGTTCGGGCGAGCGCTGCTTGACGAGGTTCTCGATCTCGACGTACAGCTTCGGCTGCAGCACCGCGAAGCTCAGGTCCTCGAGCTCGCTCTTGATGGTCTGGATGCCGAGCCGGTGCGCGAGCGGCGCGTAGATCTCGAGCGTCTCCTTCGCCTTCCGCTCGGCGTTCTGCTTGGGCATGAAGCCCCAGGTGCGGGCGTTGTGCAGGCGGTCCGCGAGCTTGATGACCAGCACCCGGATGTCCTTCGACATCGCGATGATCATCTTGCGCACGGTCTCGGCCTGCGCGCTGTCGCCGTACTTCACCTTGTCGAGCTTGGTGACGCCGTCGACGAGCATCGCGATCTCGCTGCCGAAGTCCTGGGTGAGCTGGTCGAGCGTGTAGTCGGTGTCCTCGACGGTGTCGTGGAGCAGCGCCGCGGCGATCGTCTTCGCCCCGATGCCCAGGTCGGCGAGGATCTGCGCGACGGCGAGCGGATGCGTGATGTACGGCTCCCCGCTGCGCCGGGTCTGCCCCTGGTGTGCGAGCTCAGCGGCGCGGTAGGCGCGTTCGATCAGACCCACATCCGCTTTGGGGTGGTGCTGGCGCACGGTGCGCAGCAGCATGTCGAGGGCGCCGCCCTGCTGCGCCCGGGAGAACAGCCGGGGCACCAGACGGCGCAGCGAGGCGGTCTGATTGCTCGTTGTCGTATCGACCATGGTGACCGCCTCCTCGCCCCATTATCGCGTGACGGCGGCACTCTCCGCGTCGACCGGTGCCTTGGCCCGTGCGGAGCGCACCCGGCGATCGTGCTTGGCGATCTCGGGCTCGTTCTCGCGCAGCCAGGCGTAGAGCGGGGCGGCGACGAACACGCTCGAGTAGGTGCCGATCAGGATGCCGACGAACAGGGAGAGGGAGATGTCCTCCAGGGTCGCCGCGCCGAGCACGAACGATCCGATGAAGAGGATGCCCGCGACCGGCAGCGCCGCGATGACGGCGGTGTTGATGGACCGCACCAGGGTCTGGTTGACGGCGAGGTTGACCGACTCGCCGAAGGTGCGGCTGAGGCGCGACTTGTCCTCCCCCGTGTTCTCGCGCACCTTGTCGAACACGACGACCGTGTCGTACAGCGAGTAGCCGAGGATGGTGAGGAATCCGATGACCGTCGCCGGCGTGATCTCGAAGCCGGTGAGCGCGTAGACGCCGGCGGTGAAGATCAGGTCGTGGAAGAGCGTGATGATCGCGGCGAGCGACATCTTCCAGGTGCGGAAGTACAGCGCCATGCCGATGAAGGCGAGGATCAGGAACACGCCGAGGCCCTGCAGCGCCTTCCGGCTGACGTCCTGGCCCCAGGCCGGCCCGATGTACGACGAGGTGATGTCGTCCTCGTCGACCTTGTAGCCGTCGGCCAGTTCCTGGGTGACCTTCTTGGTCTGGTTCGTGGTCAGCTGGTCCGTCGTGACGCGCACGCCGTCGCCGTTGACGACGGTGGTCTGCACGACCGCGTCGGACTTGACGTCGTGCACCGCCGCGATGGCGATGTTCTGGTTGGTGGACTTGGTGTGCGAGACCTCGAACTGCGAGCCGCCGCGGAAGTCGATGCCCCAGTTGAAGCCGCCGCCCACGATCGGCACGAGGATGCACACCACCATCAGCACCGCGGAGATCCCGAGCCACAGCCTGCGGCGGCCGACGAAGTCGATCGACCGGGCGCCGGTGAAGAGGTCGTTGCCGAACTGCTGGAAACGCGAAGGCATCAGTCGTCCTTTCCGTCGCCGGCGCCGCCGGCGTTCTGCAGGGCCGCCTTGCGCTCTGCGATCGTCTGGCGCTTGGCCGCCTCCTTGCGGGCGCCGGCCAGCTTGGCCGAGCTCACCGCCACGGGCGGCCGGAACTGCCCGGCTCCGCGGTAGACGGCGCCGAGGGCGCTGGGGTCGAGACCGGAGAGCTTGTGGCCGGAGGCGAAGAACGGGGTGCGGGCGAGCAGCCGCAGGATCGGATGCGTGAACATGACGACCACGATGACGTCGATGATCGTCGTGAGGCCGAGGGTGAACGCGAAGCCCTGCACGTTGCCGACGGCGAGGAAGTACAGCACGATCGCCGACAGCAGGTTCGTGCTCTTGGCCGCGTAGATGGTGGCCCGGGCCCGCTTCCATCCCGCCTCCACGGCGGAGATCAGCTCGCGACCGCCGCGCAGCTCATCCCTGATGCGCTCGAAGTAGACGATGAACGAGTCGGCGGTGAATCCGATCGCGACGATCAGACCCGCGACGCCCGCCAGCGACAGGCGGTAGCCCATCTCCCAGGACAGCACCGCGATCGACAGGTAGCTGAGGGCCGCGGCGATGACGAGCGAGAAGATCGTCACGAAGCCGAGCGTGCGGTACTGGAACAGCGTGTAGATGAACACCAGCAGCAGACCGATCGCGCCGGCGATCATGCCCGACAGCAGCTGCGTCGAGCCGAGGGTGGCCGAGATGGTGTCGGAGCTCTGCACCTTGAAGCTGACCGGCAGGGCGCCGAACTTCAGCTGGTCGGCCAGCGCCTGAGCGGATTCCTGCGTGAAGGAGCCCGTGATCTGCGAGGTGTTGCCCGTGATGACGCCCTGCATCTGCGGCGCCTCGAGCACCTTGCCGTCGAGCACGAACGCGAACTGGGAACGCGCGTCGGAGGTGCCGGCCTCTTCGGCGGCCTCGTAGTAGTTGTAGAGCCGCTGGCTGACCTTGTCGAAGGCCGCTGCGCCCTTCTTGTCGAAGGTCAGATTGACCGCCCACTGACCCGTGGAGACGCCCTGGGAGCTCGTGACGGTGCCGGCCGAGGCATCCGTGATGTGGCTGCCCTCGACCTCGACCGGGCCGAGCAGGTACTTGGTCGTGCCGTCGCTGTCGCAGGTGACGAGCGGCTTGGAGGCGGGAGCGACGTTGGTGTCCGCGTTCTTCAGCGAAGAGCAGTCGAACGACTCGTACTCCGCCTCGAGGTATGGGGTGACGTAGTTCAGGTCGCTCGCGTCGGTCGGCTTTGCGGTCGGGGTGTTGGCGAGCGTCGGGGCGGGCGTCGGGTACGGCGTCTCCTTGCCGTCGTCGCCGGTGAAGCTCGTCGTGGCGGGCGACTCGGCGAGCAGCACGGGGCGCAGCTCCATCTTGGAGGAGGCTTCGATGCGCTCCCGGGTCGCCTCGTCGAGCTTGCCCGGAACGTCGACCACGATGTTGTCGTTGCCCTGGGTCGACACGGTCGCCTCCGAGACGCCGGACGCGTCCACGCGCTGGCGGATGATCGACACCGCCTGGTCCAGCTCGTCGCTCGTGACGTGCTTTCCGTGCTCGAGCGCGGGGGTCAGGATCACCTCGGTGCCGCCCTGGAGATCGAGGCCGAGCTTGGGGGCGATCGTGGCCCCTCCCCACAGCACGCCCCCGGCGAGGGCGGCCACGAGGGCGACGATGATCACCCCCAGCCAGATCAGGGAGCGCGATGCGTGCCGTACGGGGGACGACTTCGCCATGGGCGGGAACTCAGCTTTCTTCCCGTGAGAGCCAGGGACTCTCGCGAGCGGATGGTCGGGACGGTCTTATTCGTCGTTCTTGGTCGTCGGGGTGATCCGCTCGCCGAACTCGGGCGCGCCGCCGGCGTCGGCGGCCTGCTTCTGCGCCGCGGCGTTCGCGTCGTCGACGGCGCTGGTCGACGTCGCGCTGTCGGCTGCGGCGGCGGTCGGCTCCTCCGGCTTCGGCTCCTCGATGCGGGCGATGGTCTGGCGGTGCACCGTGGCGAGATTGCCCGGGCTCACCTCGAGCACGACCTTGTTGTTCTCGGCGTCGACGGACTTCACCGTGCCGAACAGCCCGAAGTTGGTCATCACCTCGACCCCGGGCTGCAGCTTCGCAGCCTTCTCGGCCTCGGCGGCCTGGCGTTTGCGGTTGTTCCGCCACGTCCAGAAGAAGAAGAACGCGATGATCACGAACATCGCGACGATCAAGAAGGTGTTGTCGCCCATGAAGAGGGGAAGTCCTTTCGATGTGAGGGAAGCACTCACCTCACGCTCGGGTGTTGCCTCGGCCGATCGGCCTGGTGGCGATTATAGGTTATCGGTGAACAGCGGCTGCTGGGCGCCGGACGGGCCCCGCCCGGGCTCGAGTCCGAAGTGCCGCCACGCCTGCGCCGTGGCCACGCGACCGCGCGGCGTGCGGGAGACGAGGCCGATGCGCACGAGGAACGGCTCGACCACCGACTCGATCGTCTCCGCCTCCTCCCCCACCGAGACGGCGAGGGTGGACAGCCCGACGGGTCCTCCGTCGAAACGCGTCAGGATCGTCTCCATCACCGCGCGGTCGAGCCGGTCGAGACCCAGCGGGTCGACGTCGTACAGCTCGAGCGCGGCCTGCACGGCGGCCAGATCCGCCCGGGCTGCGTCGCGCCCCGACGGCGCCTGGCCGTGCACGAGCGCGTAGTCGCGCACGCGGCGCAGCAGCCGGTTCGCGATGCGCGGGGTGCCGCGGCTGCGGCGGGCGATCTCGGCCAGCGCGCGCTTGTCGATGTCGAGCTCGAGCATGCCGGCGGCGCGGTCGAGCACCTGCTCGAGCTCCTCGTCGGAGTAGAACTCGAGATGCGCGGTGAACCCGAACCGGTCGCGCAGCGGATTCGGCAGCAGACCCGAGCGGGTCGTCGCGCCCACCAGGGTGAACGGCGCGAGGTCGAGCGGGATGCTCGTGGCGCCGGCGCCCTTGCCGACCATGATGTCGATGCGGAAGTCCTCCATGGCGAGGTAGAGCATCTCCTCCGCGCTGCGCGCCATGCGGTGGATCTCGTCGATGAAGAGCACCTCGCCGGGCACGAGCGAGGAGAGCACCGCCGCCAGGTCGCCGGCGTGCTGGATGGCGGGGCCGCTGGACATGCGCAGCGGCCGGTCGCTCTCCGCCGCCACGATCATCGCGAGCGTCGTCTTGCCGAGCCCAGGGGGGCCGGCGAGCAGGATGTGGTCGGCGGTGCGCTCCTGCAGGCGCGCGGCCGTGAGCAGCAGCTGCAGCTGCCCGCGCACCTTGGCCTGGCCCACGAACTCGGTGAGGGTCTTCGGCCGCAGCGCGCCCTCGAAGGCGAGCTCCGCCTCGCCCTGGGCCTGCGGCGCGGTCAGGTCGTCGCTCACCGGCGCGCCCCCGCGGGGTGCTGTGCGGCGGGGCCGAGCAGCGCGAGCGCGCGGCGCAGCAGCGCGGGCACGCTCGACGCGGCGGCATCGGATGCGGCGTCGCCCAGCTCCTCGAAGACGTCGGCCACGGCCTGGGCGGCGGTCTTCTCCGGCCAGCCGAGCCCGACCAGCGCGATCCGCACGTCGTCGGCGACGGACGTCGACGGAGCGGCGGTCGCGGGCGCCGCGGCGACCCGGGTGGTGACGTGCAGCTTCCCGGCGAGCGAGACGACGATGAGCTTGGCGGTCTTCGGGCCGATGCCGCTCACCTTTCGGAACGCCGAGTCGTCGTCGGCCTGCACCGCGGCGGCGATCTGGTCGGGGGTGAGCGCGGCGAGGACGCCGAGGGCCGACTTCGGCCCGACGCCGTTCACCCCGAGCAGCAGCTCGAACACCTCGAGCCGCTCCGCGTCCTCGAAGCCGAACAGGCTGAGCGCATCCTCCCGCACCACCAACGAGGTGTGCACGAAGGCCTCGTCGCCGACGCGCAGCGAGAGCGCGTGCTCGGGCGTGACGTTCACGAGATAGCCCACCCCCGAGACCTCGAGCACGAGGGCGGAGCCGGATGCGCGCAGCACGGTGCCGCGGAGCGAGCTGATCATGTCCCCCAGGCTACGGGCGCGCAGCGCCGAGGCGGCGCAGCGACACTCGAACACATGAACGAGGGTTGTCAGAACTGCTTGCGCACCGACTTCTCGGCGTCGAGCCAGGCGCGCTGCGCGGGGGTGAGGGCGCCCGCGGCTGCGCGCGGGGTGCGGCGCGAGGCATCCGTCGGGATGGCGCGGGCCGAGCGCCACGACGCCGCGATGGCGAGGGCGAGCGCATCCGCCGCATCCGCAGGCTTGGGCACCGCCTGCAGCCGCAGGATGCGCCGCACCATCTCGCCGACCTGCGCCTTCTCGGCCCCGCCGTAGCCGGTCACGGCGTTCTTCACCTCGCTCGGCGTGAACAGCTCGAGCGGAGTGCCGGAGCTCGCGGCCTCGTGGATGACGAGCCCGGACACCTGGGCGACGCCCATGACGGTGTTGCGCTGGTTGTTCGCGAAGACCCGCTCGAGCGCCATGACGTCGGGCTCCGTGTCGGCGATGACTTCGCGCAGCCCGGCCAGGATGGTGACCAGCCGCTGCCCGTGCTCCATGTCCGACGGCGTACGCACGACGCCGACCCGTACCAGTTCGGGTGCGCGGCCGGCGTCGATCACCCCGTATCCGCAGCGCGTGAGTCCCGGGTCGATCCCGAGCACCCGCAGCGGCATGGGCTGCTAGTCCTCGTCGTCCTCGAGCTCGGCCTGCACCTCGGGCGACAGGTCGAGGTTGGTGTAGACGTTCTGCACGTCGTCGCTGTCCTCCAGCGCGTCGATGAGCTTGAACACCTTGCGGGCGGTCTCCGCATCGGCCTCGACCTTGACGGATGCGACGAACTCGACGTCCGCCGAGTCGTAGTCGATCCCCGCCTCCTGCAGCGCCGTGCGCGTCGCGACGAGCTCGCTCGGCTCGGTGATCACCTCGAACCCGTCGCCCTGGGCGGTGACCTCCTCGGCTCCGGCGTCGAGCACCGCGGCCAGCACGTCGTCCTCCGTCACGCCCTCGCCGGGCACGACGATGACGCCCTTGCGGCTGAAGTTGTAGGCGACCGAACCGGGGTCGGCCAGGGTGCCGCCGTTGCGCGACATCGCCGTGCGCACCTCGGCGGCCGCGCGGTTCTTGTTGTCGGTGAGGCACTCGACCAGCAGGGCCACGCCGCCCGAGGCGTACCCCTCGTACATGATCGTCGCGTAGTCGACGGTCTCGCCGGTGAGGCCCGCGCCGCGCTTGATGGCGCGGTCGATGTTGTCGTTGGGGACCGAGGTCTTCTTCGCCTTCTGCACGGCGTCGGCGAGGGTCGGGTTGCCGGCGATGTCGGCGCCGCCGATCTTGGCCGCGACCTCGATGTTCTTGATCAGCTTCGCGAACGACTTGGCTCGGCGCTGGTCGATGACCGCCTTCTTGTGCTTCGTGGTCGCCCACTTGGAATGCCCGGACATGCGTCTCCTGAGTAGATATGCGTTCGGTCGATTCTACGAGAGGCCGCAGGCATAGGGTTTCTGCTATGCCCGTTTCCCTCTCGACCCGTCTCGGTCGGCTGGGGGTCAGGGTCGTGGAGGGGCCGACCCAGACCGCCGTGCTCTGGCACAGTTTCTTCGTCGACTCGCACAGCTGGGACCGCGTCGTGCCTGTGCTGTCGCAGATGCGCACGCTCGTGCTCATCGACGGTCCGTCGTTCGGCGCGAGCGACCCGCTCACCCGCCGCAGCACGATCGAGGAGTGCGCCCTCGCCGCCTTCGACGTGCTCGACGCGCTCGGCATCGACCGCGTCGACTGGGTGGGCAACGGCTGGGGCGGTCAGGTCGGCATCGCCGCCGCGGTCGCGATGCCGCGGCGCATCCGATCTCTCGTCGCCATCGGCGCGCCCACGCCGCCGCTCGCCGGCCGGGAACGGCGGGGCCTGGCCTCCGCGCTGCCGCTGATCCGCGCCTTCGGGTTCCCCGGGTGGATCCGGCGCCGGCTGCTGCACTCGATCCTCAACGACCGCACCATCGCGGTCGACCCGGTGGCCACGCGCATCGTCACCGAGGGGTTCGAGCACGTCGACCGGAGCGGTTTCATCCGCGCGGCGAAGTCGTTCGTGCTCGATCGGCCCTCGCTGGAGGCGGCGGCGCTCGAGGTCGAGGCGCCGTCGGTGTTCGTCGCGGGCGACGACCGCCTGGGCTGGGGCCCGGCCCAGGCCGAGGCGGTCACCGACCGGATGGCCAACGGGCGCACCCGCACGCTCTACGGCGTGCGCAACATCGCCCCGCTGGAGGACCCGGATGCCGTCGCCGGCATGGTGCGGGAGCAGTGGGCGGTCACCGGCCGCAGATGAGCCTCCGGCGGGCGGCGCCTGCCGGATTCTGACAGCCCGGGCTGTTACCGTCGTGGCGATGACCCTGTCACAGACCCCCGTCAGCGGCGCCGTCGAGTACGAGCACGGCGCCGAGCGGATCGTCTTCGAGAGCGGCCGCCACGCGCCCACCACGCGCATCCCCGCGCTGCTGGTTTGCGCCGACGGATCCCTGCTCGCGTTCGCCGAGCTGCGCGCCCAGCCGGGTGACGCGGGCTACATCACGATCGGCGTGCGCCGCTCGACGGATGCCGGCGAGAGCTGGGGCCCGGTCCAGGTCGTCTCCGGCGACGGCGCCAACACCTGCGGCAACCCGGTGCCCGTGCAACTGCCGGACGGGCGCATCCTGCTCGTGAGCACCTGGAACCTGGCCGCCGACACGGAGCAGGCCATCCTCGACGGCACCTCGCAGGACACCCGGCGGGTGTTCCTGCAGCACAGCGCGGACGGCGGGCGCACCTGGAGCGACCGGGTGGAGATCACCTCGCAGGTGAAGCTGCCGGGCTGGCGCTGGTACGCGACGGGTCCCGGGTCGGTCGAGCCGCTGGCGAACGGCCGCGTGCTGATCCCGGCGAACCACTCCGACCCGTCCTACGGGGGCGACGAGCCGTACCGCTCGCACGTGTTCTACTCCGACGACGGGGGCGAGACCTGGGCGATCGGCGGCATCGCCGACGTGACCGGGTCGAACGAGGCGCAGCAGGCCCAGCTCGACGACGGCCGGGTCGTGCTCTACATGCGCGACCAGCTGCGCGGCGGCAAATGGCTGGCGGTCAGCGGCAACCGCGGCCGCAGCTTCGGCCCCCCGCGGCGCATGCCGTTCCCCGGGCCGGCCTGCCACGGCGACATCCTGCACGTCGGCGGCGGGGCGCTTCTCGCGGTCCACCACGCCCACCGCACCTCGCGGCGCGGCCTGACCCTGCGGCCGTCCTTCGACGGCGGCGCCACCTGGGGGCGCGGCGCCCTGGTGCGGCCCCAGGCCGCGGGGTACGCGGACACCGCGCTGCTGCCCGACGGCAGCGCCGGCATCCTGTACGAGGCCGACGGCGCGATCGTCTTCGGCCGCGCCGAAGTCGAGGTGCCCGAAGGCTAGGCCGCGCGGACCTTCTGCAGGAAGTAGTCGTGGAACCGGTAGTCGCCGGTGACCTCCGGGTGGAACGAGGTGCCGAGCAGATTGCCCTGCTCGACGGCGACCACGCGGCCGTCCGCCAGCGTGCCGATCGGCGTCGCCGCCGCGCCCACCTCTTCCACGATGGGGGCGCGGATGAACACGGCGTGCACCGGCTCGTCACCGAGCACCGGCATGGGCAGGTCGGTCTCGAAGCTGTCGACCTGCGACCCGAACGCGTTGCGCCGCACGGTGACGTCGAGCCCGCCGAGGGTCAGCTGCCCGTCGATCGCGTCGAGGACCCGGTCGGCCAGCATGATCAGCCCCGCGCAGGTGCCGTAGACGGGCAGCCCGGCGGAGATCGCCCGCTGCACCGGCTCGCGCAGGCCGAAGGCGCGCGACAGCTTGTCCATGACGGTCGACTCGCCGCCGGGGATCACGAGTCCCTGCACCTCGGCGAGTTCGGCGGGGCGGCGCACCGGCACGGCCTCGGCCCCCAGCTCGCCGAGCACGGCGAGGTGCTCGCGGAAGTCGCCCTGCAGGGCGAGAACGCCGACCTTGGGGGTGCTGGCCGCCACTACCAGCCGCGCTCCGCCAGCCGGTGCGGGGCGGGCAGGTCGCCGACGTTGATGCCGACCATGGCCTCGCCGAGCCCACGGCTGACCTCGGCGATCGTCTGCGGGTCGTCGTACATGGTCGTCGCCTTGACGATCGCGGCGGCGCGCTTGGCGGGGTCGCCCGACTTGAAGATGCCGCTGCCGACGAACACGCCGTCGGCGCCGAGCTGCATCATCATCGCGGCGTCGGCGGGTGTGGCCACGCCGCCCGCGGTGAACAGCACGACGGGCAGCTTGCCGGTCGCAGCGACCTCGGCGACGAGCTCGTAGGGCGCCTGCAGCTCCTTGGCGGCGACGTACAGCTCGTCCTTCGTCATCGCCTTGAGGGCGTTGATCTCGCTCGTGATCTTGCGGATGTGCTTGGTCGCCTCGGAGACGTCGCCGGTGCCCGCCTCGCCCTTGGAGCGGATCATCGCCGCGCCCTCGTTGATGCGGCGCAGCGCCTCGCCGAGGTTGGTCGCGCCGCAGACGAACGGCACCGTGAACTCCCACTTGTCGATGTGGTTCACGTAGTCGGCCGGCGACAGCACCTCGGACTCGTCGATGTAGTCGACGCCGAGCGCCTGCAGCACCTGGGCCTCGACGAAGTGGCCGATGCGCGCCTTGGCCATGACCGGGATGGAGACGGCCGAGATGATCTGGTCGATGAGGTCGGGGTCGCTCATCCGGGCGACGCCGCCTTGAGCGCGGATGTCGGCGGGCACGCGCTCGAGCGCCATGACGGCGACGGCGCCGGCGTCCTCGGCGATGCGCGCCTGCTCGGCGGTGACGACGTCCATGATGACGCCGCCCTTCAACATCTCGGCGAGTCCGCGCTTGACTCGGCTCGAACCGATCTCACCGGTGTTCGGGTTGGTGGAAGTCATAGTCTTCAGAGTCTATTTGATCGGCGCACCGCTCGGCGCCGACGAGGGGGCGGCGCCCACCTACTCCGGCCACGCGTCCGCGATGGCCGCCCTGACCTCGCCCAGCAACTGCGGCAGCGCCTTCGTCTTCGCGATGATCGGCAGGAAATTGGAGTCGGCGGCCCAGCGCGGCACGACGTGCTGGTGCAGGTGGCTGGCGATGCCGGCGCCCGCGATCTCGCCCTGGTTCATGCCGATGTTGTAGCCGTCGTTGCGGCTCACCTCTTTGATCACCCGCATCGCGGTCTGTGTGATCTGGCCGATCTCCAGCACCTCCTCGGGGCTCGCCTGGTCGTAGGTCGAAATATGCCGGTACGGGCATACCAGCAGGTGCCCGCTGTTGTAGGGGAACAGGTTGAGCAGCGCGTACGCGGTCGCCCCGCGGTGCACGATCAAGGACTCGTCGTCGGGCAGGCCGGGTGCCGCGCAGAACGGGCAGTCGTCGCCGTGCGGCTGCTGCTGACCCTGCTTGATGTAGACCATGCGGTGCGGGGTCCACAGCCGCTGGAACTCGTCGGGCACGCCGGCGAGGTGCGACGGGTCGTCGACGCGCACGGATGCCCCGTGCTCCTGCCCCCCGTCGTCCCCGTAGTCGTCGAGCGTCAGCCGCGCCATCCGTCTCGCCCTACTGCGCCGCGGCCGGCTCGGCCGGGGCCGCACCGGCCCATGCCGTGTCGACCTGCTCGTGCGCCGCGATCGCGTCGACGATCTTCGCCACGGCGTCGTCGATGGGCACGCCGTTCAGCTGGCTGCCGTCGCGGAAGCGGAAGCTGACCGTGCCCTTCGAGCGGTCCTCCTCCCCCGCGATGAGCTGGAACGGAACCTTCGACTTGGTCGCGTTGCGGATCTTCTTCTGCATGCGGTCGTCGGAGTGGTCGACCTCCGCGCGGACGCCGCGCGCGGTGAGCTTCGCGACGATCTCGTCGAGGTACGGCGCGTACTCGTCGGCGACGGGGATGCCGACCACCTGCACGGGGGCGAGCCAGGCGGGGAACGCGCCGGCGTAGTGCTCGAGCAGGATCGCGAAGAACCGCTCAACCGAGCCGAAGAGGGCGCGGTGGATCATCACCGGGCGCTGCTTGCTGCCGTCGGGAGCGGTGTACTCGAGGTCGAAGCGCTCGGGTAGGTTGAAGTCCAGCTGCACGGTCGACAGCTGCCAGCTGCGGCCCAGCGCATCCGTGGTCTTCAGGTCGATCTTCGGGCCGTAGAAGGCCGCCTCGCCGGGCTGCTCGGTGAGCTCCAGGCCGCTCGCCAAGGCGACGCGGCGCAGGGCGTCGGTCGCGTCTTGCCAGTGCTGCTCGTCGCCGATCCACTTCGACTTCTCGTCGTCCCGCATCGACAGCTCGAGCTTGAACTCGGTCAAGCCGAAGTCCTTCAGCAGGGAGATGACGAAGGCGAGCACCTTGCCGCTCTCCTCCTCGATCTGCTCGGGGGTGACGAACAGGTGCGCGTCGTCCTGGGTGAAGCCGCGCACGCGGGTCAGGCCGTGCAGGGCGCCGGACAGCTCGTTGCGGTAGACGGTGCCGTTCTCGGACAGGCGCAGCGGCAGGTCGCGGTAGCTGCGGGCCCGCTCCCGGTAGATCAGGATGTGCATCGGGCAGTTCATCGGCTTCAGGTAGTAGTCGGCGCCCTGCTTGACGATGTTGCCCGCGTCGTCGCGTTCCTCGTCCATGCGGATGGGCGGCCAGATGCCGTCGGCGTAGGTCTGCAGGTGCCCGGAGATCGCGAACAGGTCGGACTTCGCGAGGTGGGGGGTGTAGACGACCGAGTAGCCCTCCTCGAGGTGGCGCTTGCGGGCGTGCTGCTCCATCTCGTAGCGCACGATGCCGCCCTTGGGGTGCCAGACCGACAGGCCCGAACCGATCTCGTCGGGGAACGAGAACAGGTCGAGCTCCTTGCCGAGCTTGCGGTGGTCGCGGCGCTCGGCCTCGGCCAGCCGCTCCTGGTAGTCGCGCAACTCCTCCTTGCTCGGCCAGGCAGTGCCGTAGATGCGCTGCAGCTGGGGGTTCTTCTCGCTGCCGCGCCAGTACGCGGCCGCGACGCGCGTCAAGGCGAAGCCGTTGCCGATCAGCTTGGTGTCGGGCAAGTGCGGCCCGCGGCAGAGGTCCTTCCAGACGGTCTCGCCGGTCTTCGGGTCGACGTTGTCATAGATGGTGAGCTCGCCGGCGCCGACCTCGACGGACTCGTTCTCGCCGCCCTTCGCGGCGTTGCCCTTGAGCCCGATCAGCTCGAGCTTGTACGGCTCGGCGGCGAGCTCGGTGCGGGCCTCGTCGTCGCTGACGACGCGGCGCACGAAGCGCTGACCCTGGTTGACGATGCGCAGCATCGCCTTCTCGAGATCCTTCAGCGCCTCCGGGGTGAAGGCCTCGGCGACACCGAAGTCGTAGTAGAACCCGTCGGTGATCGGCGGGCCGATGCCGAGCTTGGCGTCGGGGTTCACCTGCTGCACCGCCTGGGCGAGCACGTGCGCGGTCGAGTGGCGCAGGATGTTCAGGCCATCCGGCGAGTCGATGGTGACGGGCTCGACCACGTCGTCGGGCGTCGTCGTCGCGGCTTTGTCCTTCAGCTCGCCGTTGACGCGGATCGCGACAACGTTTCGATCGGGATAGAGCTCGAAGCCGTCGGCCACGTGTTACTCCTGTTGGTGCCGGTGGGAAGGGGATCGCAGCCCACTCTAGTCGGCGCGCGGTGCGGCGACCGGGCGCGCGGCCCGGCCCCGGAACGAGAAGAGCCCCGCCGAAGCGGGGCTCAAAGTGGTGCGCGATACTGGGATCGAACCAGTGACCTCTTCCGTGTCAGGGAAGCGCGCTACCGCTGCGCCAATCGCGCCCTGACTGAACACTCTAGCGAACCAGAGCGAAAAGTCGGACTGAGTGTGGAGGTGGCGACGGGATTCGAACCCGTGTATACGGCTTTGCAGGCCGCTGCCTCGCCTCTCGGCCACGCCACCAGGCCTGCAGTGATACAGCCGATGCCGACTCACACTCGAGCGGATGACGAGACTCGAACTCGCGACCCTCACCTTGGCAAGGTGATGCGCTACCAACTGCGCCACATCCGCGTTGTCGTCGCTGTCGCCCCGAGGGGCCGTCGCGCTGACTTAGAAACCATAACCGATGTCTCGCACCGACTCCAAATCGGCTCGGGCCCTGCGTCGATTCGTGAAAAAGCGGGCCTGTCGGCTACCATCGGAGGGCACCGTCGCGGGCGATTGGCGCAGTTGGTAGCGCGCTTCCTTCACACGGAAGAGGTCGTCAGTTCGAGCCTGGCATCGCCCACCGAGAGTGAAGACCCCTGATCGATCAGGGGTCTTCTTCGTTTCCGGCTCGGGCGCCGATTCAGCGCTTCTTCGCGGTCACGTCGGCATGTTCCTCGCGAAGCACGCGTGCCTTCTTGTCGGCCTTGTCGAGCCGCTTCTCCTTCAGCGTTCTTGCTGCGGGTGTCTTGCTGGTGCTCTTGCGAGCGGATTTATCACCCATCGGTCTTGCCCTCCATCGAGAGCCACGGTGACCCTGTGAGGCGAGCATAGGCTCCCCGCGAAGGAAACCGTGAAGCTGTGGCGAAAACGGCTCTCACGAGTGGTCCCGTTCGGCCAGTGCGACCACGAATTGATCGACGTTGCGCAGTTCGGCGCGCACCCGGGCCGACGCGTGCTCGGCCACGTGCACGGCCCGATGCAGGTCGGGCGCCTCAGCGGCGACCGTGGCGGAACCCGTGAGGCGGTGGCCCACCCACCGGAGCCGGACGTCGGACACGGCGGCGACGCCGTCCACTCGCTCGAGGGCATGCTCCACCCGGTGCACGAGCTCCGGGTCGACGGCATCCATCAGCCGGCCGCCGATCGCTTTCACCGTGCCCCAGAGCAGGATCAGGATCGAGACGGCGATGAGCAGGCCGATGATCGGGTCGGCCAGCGGGAATCCGACCATCACGCCGATCGCGCCGAGCACGACGGACAGCGACGTGATGCCGTCCAGTCGGGCGTGCACGCCGTCGGCGACGAGCGCCGCGGAGCCGATGCGCTGCCCGATGCGGATGCGGTAGATCGCGACGAGCTCATTGCCGGCGAATCCGATGAAGCCGGCCGCGACCAGCCACCACGCGTTCTCCACGGGCCGGGGATGGATGAATCGGTCGACCGCTTCCCACCCCGCGACCACGGCGGACAGGGCGACGACGAACACGATGAACAGTCCGGCGAGGTCCTCCGCGCGTCCGTAGCCGTAGGTGTACCGCCGGGTGGCGGCGCGGCGGCCGAGGACGAAGGCGATCCAGAGCGGGACGGCGGTGAGCGCGTCCGCGAAGTTGTGGATCGTGTCGGCCAGCAGTGCGACCGAGCCGGTGAACAGGACGAGCACGAACTGCAGGACGGTCGTGCCGAGCAGCGCGAACATCGAGATCTTCACGGCGTTGACTCCCGCCCGGCTCGCCTCGAGTGCATCGTCGACGGAGTCTGCGGCGTCGTGCGTGTGCGGCACGAACAGGTCGTAGAGGAAGCCCTTCACTCCGCCGTGCGGGTGCTCGTGGTCGTGGTCGTGCGCGTGATGCTCATGAGCGTGCCCGTGATCGTGCTCGTGCCCGTGATCGTGCTCGTGGTCGTGCGCGCCGCTCACGCCGTCGTCTCGACCTTCGGGTGGTGGTGGCGCAAGGTCGTGCCGTTCGAGATCGAGTGCTCGGCCTGCTTGACGGCATCCGTCACGAGGTCCGAGGCGTGCTCGTCGGCCAGCCGGTAGAAGACCCGGGTGCCGTGCTGCCGCGTGGTCACCATCCGGGCGAGCCGGAGCTTCGCCAAGTGCTGGGACACGGCGGCCGGGGACTTGCCCACGATGTCGGCCAGATGGTTCACCGACAGCTCTTCCGCATTGCGGAGCGCCAGCACGATCCGCACCCGCGTCGCGTCGGCCAGCATCGAGAACACCTCGACGGCGAGCTCCACGTACTCCGAATCGGGGTCGAGCCCGCATAGTTGCTTATCTGCATTCACGCGCAGATTAAAACACGGTATCCCTCCCGGCCCTCGCCGGCCTGCACGGGCCCGGCTTGCCCTGCCGTCTTGCCGACCCCTCTTGCCGACCCCTCTTGCTCAGAGCCGTCTTAGAGCGCGTACACCAACGTGGGCAATCCGTCTGCACCGGCGGGGCGAATCGGAGGTCGCACCCGTCGTACCCGAGGAGGTCCCATGCACACTCGCGCCGAGTCGACGGGCGTCACCGCGCCCGGTCACCGCGTCGCGCTGCCGCCCGCGCGGTACTTCTCACTCACCTGGGAGATCCCGGCCGACTTCGCGGGCATGACGACCGCGTTCCTGCGGCGGAATCTCGCCTTCGAGCGACTCGGCGGGCAGACCGCAGACGTGCTGACCTTCGACCCCCGACTGCATTACCCGGCACTGCAGGACAGCCTGCGCGAGCGGGGGCTGCTGAGCCCGACGGCGCGGATCATCAACCTCTGGGACTGGCTGCGCGACAACCAGGAAACGGGCGCGGGCAGGCGGCCGGCGCCCGGCGTGTTCACACCGCTGGCCCCGGCGACAGATCACGTGACCGCCGAGCGCGACGGCGAGGTGCTGACCCGTACCCGCACGGGCGCCGACGGCACGGTGCTGCAGCTCGACCACTACCGCTCCGACGGGTCCCTGCTCGTCAGCGATCGCCGTGACTGCGCCGAGCGCGGCATCCTCGGCGGCCGGAGCCTCGTGCTCTGCGACCCGGACGGCACGCCGGTGCGCAGCTGGACGGGCGCGCGCGGGCTGTACGCGTACTGGCTCGACCGGCTGCGCGGCGGCCGGCGCAGCATCATGCTCGTCGACAGCAAGACCGTCGCCGACGTCATGCTCGACTACCGGCGCCGCAACACCGTGATCGTGCACATCCTGCACGGCTCCCACCTCAACGACCGGCACGACGGGCTGCGCGAGACGCGACGCACGGCGTTCCGGCGGCTGCCCGACTTCGACCTCGTCGTGACGCCCACAGAGACGCAGCGGCGGGACATCCAGACGCTGCTCCCCCGCGCCCGCAACCTCGTGACCATCCCGAACGCCGTGGCGCCCGCATCCGCCGAGCCGCACGGGCGCCCGGCCGCGCACGACATCGCGGTCGTCGCCTCGCTGATCCCGCGCAAGCGCGTCAGCCACGCGATCCGCGCCGCCGCCGGAGCCCGCGCGAGCGGCGCCTGGACCGGATCCCTCACGGTGATCGGCGACGGGCCGCAGCGGGACAAGCTCGAAGACCTCGTGGCACGTCTCGGCGCCCGCGAGTTCGTGAGCTTCGCCGGTCATGTGCCCGATGCGCGACGCCGGCTCGCCGAGGCCTCGATGCTGCTGCTGACCTCCCGCTCGGAGGGCTTCGGGCTGGTCCTGCTGGAGGCGATGGCCGAAGGGTGCATCCCGATCGCCTACGACATCCCCTACGGTCCGGCCGACATCATCGACGACGGCGTCAACGGGTACCTCGTGCCCGAGGCGGACATCGCGGCACTGGCCAAGACGATCGATCGGCTGGCGCAGACGGATGCGCGGGCGCTCGAGCAGTTGCGCGCGCGGGCGCGCGCCACGGTCGCCCGGTACTCGGACGAGGCGGTGACCGAGCAGTGGAGCGTTGTACTGTGGCGCGAGTTCAGCCCGGCGAGAAGGATCGCCCGCATGGTGGGCGGCGGCCGGGCACGCGCCGGCGCACGCCGGCTGCGACGAGCGGCCGCGCGCATCCGTCACGCCTCGCGCACGTGAACGACAGGCTGAACCGAGGGGGTGGGCTGCGCTGAGGGAACGCGTTCTCGACCTGGTCTTCCTCATCGGGGTGCTGTTCAAGGGCGTCGACGGGCTGGCGGAGCTCGTCGGCGGCGCGGTGCTCCTCGTCGTCACCCCGGCGCAGCTGCGCGGGGCCGCCCAGGCGGTGACGGCGCGGGAGCTGGCCGAGGATCCGCACGACATCCTCGCCAACCTCCTGGTGCACGGTGTCGCCCACCTCGGCGCCGGCGACGTCGGCTTCCTGGCCGTCTACCTGCTGGTCCACGGCGTCGTGAAAGCCGCGATCGTCGTCGCGCTCGTGCTCGGCTCGCGCCGGATCTACCCGTGGGCGATCGCCGCTCTCATCGCATTCGTGGTCTTCCAGGTCTACGAGCTCGTCGTCGGCCCGTCTGCCGGTCTCGTCCTGCTCACCGTCTTCGACGCCGCCATCGTCGCGCTCACCTGGCGGGAGTGGCGCCACGGGCGCACCCTGCACGAAACGATGCGCGGCACTGTCCGCTGGGTGTTCCGGCGCAACGCGACCGCGAGAACCTAGGCTCGAGACATGCGTGCAGTCGTCTACAGCGAGAAGGGCCCGTCGAGCGTGCTCAGGGTGGAGGACCGGCCGATCCCCGAGCCCGCGCCGGGCGAAGCGCGGGTGAAGCTCGTGCGCGTCGGAGTGAACCCCACCGACTGGAAGGCGCGCAGCGGCGCGACCTCCGCCATGGAGTTCCCCGAGGTCGTGCCTGGGCAGGACGGCGCGGGCGTCGTCGACGCGGTCGGCTCCGGCGTGACCGAGGTCGCCGCCGGCGACCAGGTGTGGCTCTACCTGGCCCAGCACGGCCGGCCGTACGGCACGGCCGCCGAGTACGTCGTCGTGCCCGCCGCGCGCGCGGTGCGCCTGCCGAGCACGGTGAGCGAGACGGATGCCTTCGACCTCGGCGCGTGCCTCGGGGTGCCCGCCGTCACCGCGCACCGCGCGCTCACCTCCGGCGAGGTGCCGCGGCTCGGGCCGGGCACCCTGTCCGGCAGCACCGTGCTCGTACAGGGCGGCGCGGGCGCCGTCGGCAACGCCGCGATCCAGCTCGCGGTCTGGTCGGGGGCCACGGTGATCAGCACCGTGAGCAGCCCCGAGAAGGGCGCGCTGGCGACCGCCGCGGGAGCCCACCACGTGGTCGACTACCGGGCGAGCGACGCCGCGGCAGGCATCCGTGCCCTCGCGCCGAACGGCGTCGACCTGATCGTCGAGGTCGCGCCGGCCGTGAATGCCGCGCTCGACCACGCCGTGGCGGCCAACGGCGCGACGATCGCGTTCTACGCGAACAACGGCGGCGACCGGCTCTCGCTCGAGGTGCGGGCCGCCTTCGCCCTGAACCTGCGCTACCAGGGGCTGCTGCTCTACACGCTCGCGCCCGAGCTGCTCGAAGCCGCCGTCGAGGACGTCACCGCCGCGGTCGCGGTCGGCGCCGTGCGGGTCGGCGAGCAGTCCGGGCTGCCGCTGCACCACTACCCGCTCGAGCAGACGGCGGCCGCGCACGACGCCGTCGAGCAGGGCGCCGTCGGGAAGGTGCTGATCGACGTCGCCTGAGGCGGGCTAGAACATCAGCGTGGCGAGCAGCACCGGTTCCTCCTGGCCGGCCCAGGTGCCGGTCAGGGTCATGGCGGTGCCCGGGTTCGTCGTGCCGTCGAGCACGCGGATCACCTCCACCTCGAGGTCTCGGTCGACGGGGATGGCCGATCCCGGCTCGCCGCTCCCCCGCACGTGTGCGGTGGCCGGCACGGAAACGCGGCCCTCGTCGGTCTCCCGGAACTGCTCCACCTCGGTGCCGCCCTGCAGGATCGCCTTCGCCAGCTCGCCGACGTAGACCGGGTCGCCGGTCGCGTCGTACACCCACCTGGTGCCGAGCACCGAGTGCTCGGCGGTGCCGATCAGCCACGCCTCGGCGCCGGCCAGCGGCTCCTCGCGGTAGCTGAGCGGCACCTGCAGCGGCGCCGTGCCGGGCAGCCGCACGATCAGGGTCTCCACCCCGACCTTTCCGGCGGGGTCGTCGAAGCGGAAGGCGCCGAGCTGCTCGGGCACTCCCGGCGTCGCCGAGGAGGGGAACCACGGCTGCGACGGCAGCCAGCCGGCGATCAGCTCGAGCTTGGTCGGCGTCAGGGTCGCTTTGTGCAGGAGGGCCATGCCTCGACGCTACCGCGGCGCATCCGTCACGCGAACGGGTCGACGAGCAGCAGCTCGGCGTTGCGGTCGGCCGCCGTGCCGGCGCGGGTCGCGTCGTAGCCGAGGTCGTTGAAGGAGAGCTCTCGGTAGAGGGAGGCGAGGGAGGTCTGGCTGCCGTCGTCGTAGGGGGCCTGGTACGGGGCATCCGATTCGATCAGGGTGGTGAAAAGCGAGAGCGTGCCGTCGCCGTTCTTGACGAGTTCGACGATGCGCGCCTGCTGCGGGAAGTCGGTGTGGCTCGCCGTGTTGATCTCCCAGAACGACTGCTGCGGAGTGTCACCGGGCTGCGGCGTGATCGCGTTCACATGCGTGTGCCCGTTCACCCAGGCGACGACGTTCGGGTGCTCGTGCAGCAGGTCGACCAGCTCGCTTCCCGAGTGGCGCAGTTCGAGCGGATGCTCGGGGTCGGGCTGCGTCATCTCCATGGTGCCGCTCGTGTGATGGCTGAACAGCACCACGTACTGGTCCGCGTGGGCGGTGAGCTGCTCCTTCAGCCAGAGCCACTGCGAGTCGCGCAGCGAGCCGTCGGAGAGGCCGGCGGCGTTGGTGGAGTCCATCGAGATGCCGACGACGCCGGGCGCCAGCTGCCAGCTGTAGTAGCTGCGGCCCGCGTCCACGTCGTCGGCCTGGAAGCCGTGGCCGACCGGGCCGGGTCCGGTGTGCGCGGCCTCGAGGTGCTTGCGCACGTACTCGGTCTTCGTGAACGGCACGCGCCGAGCGTCGGGGGTGACGATCCAGTCCGTCTTGATGGTGGGCAGGGCGAGCAGCAGCGAGAGGTCGAGCGACGCGGCCGGGGAGCTGATGGCCGCCTTGAGCGCCGCGTTCGCCGTGCTCGAGGCGAAGCCGGTGAACTTGACGTCGCCGGTGTAGAGGCTGTTCCACGACCCGCGCACGTTGGCGAGGGTGCCGCTGACGTCGTCGTCATGGTTGCCGAACACGGAGTACCAGGGGGTGTTCAGGCCGGGGCTCGTGTGCGGTGCGATGGCGCGGCCGAAGTAGCCGGGGAGCTCGGGGAACCCGGCGTTCTTGTACCGGTCCGCGACCGGCAGCTCCGGGTTCCAGTACAGGGTGTCGCCGGAGCTCTGCACGCCCTCCCACAGCGTGGTCGAGCCGGTGTTGGCCTGGACCTCTCCCCCGTTCAGCACCGTGAGGAACCACTCCAGCTCGATCGACTCGTTGTTGTCGCTGTTGTCGCCCGTGGACACGACGCAGTCGAAGGCGCGGCCGGTGAACGGGCCGGCCGCGAGCTCGTTCACCCGCGCCACGAGACGCGACGCGCCCTGCGAGCCGAGCGCCTCGTGCGGGCGGAACGCCGAGCCGTTGTACTCGACGAGGAACTCGAAGCGCGCGGGCGACTGGGCGTCGGTGATGTGCAGGTCGGTGAAATGCACGATCGAGGCGATGCCCTCACGGCGGTCGTCCCGGCCGGCCTGCGCGGCCGCCAGGTCCTCCCGCACCACGAGCGCGTACCCCGGGCCCGCCACCAGCCGGCGGTAGCCGCTCGTGCCGCTCGGCGCGGCGACGGCCTCGAGCGTCGTGCCCGTCGTGGTGATCGCGCGCTCGGCCGTCTCGGCCAGGGCGGCGTCGCGGCGGGAGGCGACGAGCGACGGGGTGAGGACGGCGACGGCGGCGGCGCCGGTGCCGCCGACCAGCAGCGATCTGCGCGAGATGTGACCCATACGAGGCACACTGCCGAGAGCGCGTTGCCCGAACCCGACGCGTCCGCGGGCTGCCCGTGAACGGATGCTTAACCGGCGGTACGCCGCACGTGACGGCCTCTCACGCGAACGGGTCGGCGAGCAGCAGCTCGGCGTTGCGGTCCTCGGCGCGGCCTGCGTGGCCGTCGTTGCGGTGCGGGTCGTTGAAGGAGAGCTCTCGGTAGAGGGAGGCGAGGGAGGTCTGGCTGCCGTCGTCGTAGGGGGCCTGGTACGGGGCATCCGACTCGATCAGGGTGGTGAAAAGCGAAAGCGTGCCGTCGCCGTTCTTCACCAACTCGACGATGCGCGCCTGCTGGGGGAAGTCGGTGTGGCTCGCGGTGTTGATCTCCCACAGGCTGTGCCGCGCGTCGCTGCCGCGGCGCGGCGTGATGTGGTTGGCATGGGTGTGGCCGTTGATCCATGCCGCGACCTGGGGGTGCCGGTGCAGCAGCTCGAGTACCTCCGCACCCGAGTGCCGCGGGGCGTCGGGGCGGACCGGGTCGGGCAGCGGGCTGTCCATGCTCCACGACGGATGGTGGCTGAAGACGAGGACGTACGCGTCGGCATGGGCGGCGAGCGTGCGGCCGAGCCACTGGAACTGGGCGTCGTCGAGGGAGCCGTGCGAGAGGCCGGCGGGGTTCGTCGAGTCGAGCGAGATGCCGACCACCCCGGGCGCGATCGGGAAGTCGTAGTAGCCGCGATCGGCGGCCACCGCCTCCGCGGTGAATCCGTGGCCGGCCGGCCCCGGTCCCGTGCGGGCCGGGTCGAGGTGCGCCGCCAGGTACTCGGCGCGGGTGAACGGGCGCCGGCGCTCGTCGGGGGTGACCTGCCAGTCGGGCTTGAGGGCGGGCGGATGCGCGAGCACCGGGACCGCGGCGACCGCCTGCTCGCTCGTGGCGCCGGAGCTCCACAGCTGCGCCAGGGCGCGGTTCGCGGCATCCGAGACGAATCCGGTGAATTTCACGCCGCCCGTGTAGACGTCCTGCCAGCCGGTGTGCAGCCCCGGCAGCGATCCGCTCACGCTGTCGTCGTGATTGCCGAACACGGCGTACCACGGCACCGCGAGGCCGTCGCCGGTGTGCGGGGCGACGGCGCGGCCGAAGAACCCGGGCAGTTCCGGGAACTGCGCCCAGCGCCCGGCCGGGCGGCGCTCGGGCGTGTAGTAGAGCTCGTCGTCGCTGGTCTGCACGCCCTCCCACCGCTCGCGGGAGCCCGTATCGGCAGTGATCGTGCCGCCGTTCAGCACGGCGAACCGCCAGTCGAGCTCCACGGTCTCGGCGTTGTCGGTGTCGTCGCCGGTCGAGACGACGCAGTCGAAGGCGCGGCCGCCGAAGGGGCCGCGGGCGAGGCTGTTGACGCGCGCGATCAACCGGGCGGCGCCGTGCGTGCCGAGGGCCTCTTGCGGCCGGAACGCCGAGCCGTTGCTCGCCGCGAACAGCTCGAACCGCGCCGGCGACTGGGCGTCGGCGAGGTGCAGGTCGGTGAGCTGCACGAGCGAGGCGAGCGCGGTCTGCGAGGCGCGGGCGGATGCGCCGGGCTGCAGCTCCTCGCGCACGACGAGCGGGTAGCCGGGCCCGGCGGTGAGCCGGCGGTAGCCGGTGCCGGCGGCCTGCGCGGCGACCTCGGCGAGCGTGGTGCCCTCGGTGTACAGGGCGCGCCTCGCGGTGTCGGCGGCGGCGCGGTCGGTGGTCGCGTCGCGCGGGCCGAGGGCCAGGGCCAGCGCCCCGGCGCCGCCGATCAGAACGGTCCGGCGTGAGAGCTTGCGCACGCGGTCAGGTTCGCGACGCCGGGTGGATCGGCGGTGACCTCGTCGTTGGTGTCGCATGAACATCGCATGCGCCGGTCTGTCGCCGGGGTGAACGCACGACGAAGGGGCCGCCGGACGAACCGGCGGCCCCTTCGGGTGCTGTGTGTGGTGCGCTGAGGTGCGGCGCTAGGCGGTGGCGTCGAGCACGTAGCCTTCTTCGCCGTGCACGACGGTGTCGACGCCGGCGACCTCGTCCTCGCTCGTGATGCGGAAGCCCATCGTCTTCTGGATGACCGTGCCGATGATCCAGGCCCAGCCGAAGGACCAGATCGAGACCGCCGCGGCGCCGAGGAACTGCATCGCGAACTGCTTCAGCGAGTGCGAGTCGATCAGGCCGATGCCGGTGCCGAAGATGCCGATCCACAGCGTGCCGATCCAGCCGCCGATGAAATGGATGCCGACCACGTCGAGCGCGTCGTCGAAGCCGAGCTTGAACTTCAGGTCGATCGCGTAGGCGCACACGAAGCCGGTGACCACGCCGAGCACCATGCCCCAGAACGGCGTGAGGATGTTACAGGCCGGCGTGATCGCGACGAGGCCGGCGACCGCGCCGGAGGCGGCGCCGATCGACGTGGGCTTGCCGTCCTTGATCTTCTCGGCGACGAGCCAGCCGAGCGTCGCGGCCGCCGGGGCGGCCAGGGTGTTGATCCAGGCGAGGGCGGCGACGCCGTCGACACCCGCCTCGGAACCGGCGTTGAAGCCGAACCAGCCGAACCACAGCAGCGAGGCGCCGAGCAGGGTGAGCGGCACGTTGTGCGGCTTGGCCATGCCCTTCGCGAAGCCGACGCGCTTGCCGAGCACGAGTGCGAGGGCGAGACCCGCCGCACCGGCGTTGATGTGCACCGCCGTGCCGCCCGCGAAGTCGTTCACGCCGAGGTTGTAGACGATCCAGCCGCCGTCGGTGAGTCCCTTGTCACCGAGCGTGAAGTTGAACACCCAGCTGGCGACCGGGAAGTAGACGATGGTCGCCCAGAATCCGGCGAACACCATCCACGCGCCGAACCGCGCGCGGTCGGCGATGGCGCCCGAGATCAGCGCCACGGTGATGATCGCGAAGGTCGCCTGGAAGCCGGCGAAGGCGAGGCCGTTGAGGTCGCCGCCGGTGCCGTCGGAGAGCGGGTTGATCAGGTTCAGCAGGCCGGCGTTGTGGAACGGGTTGGCCAGCACGTGCGGGATCACCCAGTCGGTACCGGAAGAGAAGGACATCGAATAGCCGTAGAGGACCCACAGCACGGCGATGAGGGCGATGGCGCCGAAGCTCATCATCATCATCGAGATGACGCTCTTGGCTCGCACCATGCCGCCGTAGAAGAAGGCGACGCCGGGCGTCATGAGCAGGACGAGTGCGGCTGCGACGAGCAGCCACAGGGAATTGACGTCCACCGTTGTGGCGGAGTCTGCGGCGAGGACCATGGAGACCGGTCACCTCTCTCTTCGGGTTGCAGGGACCTGCACAGTCTCCCGAGGTGACGTTTCACTCGTGATGGGGTTCTGTTTCGCGTCGGTTACGTCGAAAACGGCAATGTAAACATCACGTTTCCGCGCGCCCGGAAAACAGTGGCAAGACGGCAGCTAATCGCCGGGCGGCAGATCGCCCGAGGTCAGGGCGATCATCCGCGAGATCGAGCGCAGGTACTTCTTGCGGAACCCGCCCTGCAGCATCGCCTCGTCGAACACGTCCGACAGCGGCACGCCGGAGGCGACGATCGGCAGCTCCGCGTCGTAGGCGCGGTCGATGAACGCCACGAGCCGCAGCGCCTGCATCTGGTCATGCAGCTGCACGACGTCGGTGAGCGCGATCAGGTCGACGCCTTCGACCATGCGGATGTAGCGCGACGGATGCACCGTGGCCAGATGGTCGATCAGCGCCAGGAAGTCGTCCTGCGTGGCGACCTTGCCGCGGGCCCGCTCAGCGGCGACGATGCGACCGATCCTCGCGGCATCCGTCACCACCGCCTCGCCCGTCGTGGCCCGGCGGCGGTAGTCGAGCCCGTCGATGCGGATGGTGTCGAAGTTGCCGGCCATGGCGTGGATCTCGCGCAGGAAGTCGCCGGCGGCGAAGCGCCCCTCCCCCAGCGCGTTCGGCGGCGTGTTGCTCGTGGCCGCGAAGCGCGTGCCGCCGGTCACGAGGTCGCCGATGAGGCGCGTCATCATCATCGTGTCGCCCGGGTCGTCGAGCTCGAACTCGTCGATGCAGATCAGCGCGCTGCCCTTCAGGAGCTCGACGGCGCCCGCGTAGCCCAGCGCGCCCACGAGCGCCGTGTACTCGATGAACGTGCCGAAGTATTTGCGGCCGGATGCCGCGTGCCAGAGCGCCGCGAGCAGGTGGGTCTTGCCGACGCCGAAGCCGCCGTCGAGGTACACGCCGGGCTTCGTCTCGTCGACGGTCTTCTTGCGCCTGCCGAAGGAGAAGAATCCGCCGGGCTTGCCGCTGCCGGGCGCGGCGGCGGAGAACACGCGCAGCGCCTGCACCGCCTCCTGCTGCGAGGGGTAGTCGGGGTCGGGCCGGTAGTTGTCGAAGCTCGCGTGCGCGAACTGCGCGGGCGGCACCAGGCTGGCGGCGATCTGCTGCCCCGTGATCGGCGGATCGAGCTGGGTCAGGCTGGTCAGGGGTGCGCCGCCTGGGGCGTCGGTCGTCATTCGGGGATCCGCCTCGAGGTTGATCGTGGGCACTGTGTCGAAGTCTTACCGGTGTCGCCCCGGCACAGACCCGGGGCCCGTAGCGTTGACATCGGAAGCACTGACAGCAGCCTAGATGAGGAGCATCAGATGGCCCTTGCCGCCGACCCCGACCCGAAGTTCGCCGACTACGCCCACCCCGAGCGACTGGTGAGCACGCGGTGGCTGGCGGAGCACCTGGGCGAGCCGGGCCTCAAGGTGGTCGAGTCCGACGAGGACGTGCTGCTGTACGAGACCGGCCACATCCCCGGCGCCGTCAAGGTCGACTGGCACACCGACCTGAACGATCCGGTCGTGCGCGACTACGTCGACGGCGAGCGGTTCGCGCAGGTGCTCGGCTCCAAAGGCATCTCGCGCGAGGACACCGTGGTCATCTACGGCGACCGCAACAACTGGTGGGCGGCGTACGCGCTGTGGGTGTTCACCCTCTTCGGGCACCCCGACGTGCGGCTGCTCGACGGCGGGCGCGACAAGTGGATCGCCGAGGGCCGCGAGTTGACGACGGATGCCCCGGCCGTCACCCCGGCCGACTACCCCGTCGTGCCCCGTGACGACGCCCGCATCCGCGCCTTCAAGGAGGACGTGCTCGCGCACCTCGGCCACGGCCCGCTCATCGACGTGCGCTCCCCGGAGGAGTACTCGGGCGAGCGCACCGAGATCCCCGGCTACCCCACCGAGGGCGCGCTGCGGCCTGGGCACATCCCGTCCGCCGCATCCGTGCCGTGGGCGAAGGCGGCCGCGCCCGACGCGACGTTCAAGACCCGCGCGGAGCTCGAGGACGTCTACCTCGCCGAGGCCGGCCTGAAGCCGGGCGACGACGTCATCGCCTACTGCCGCATCGGCGAGCGGTCGAGCCACACCTGGTTCGTGCTGACGCACCTGCTCGGGTTCGAGAACGTGAAGAACTACGACGGGTCGTGGACGGAGTGGGGCTCGGCGGTGCGCGTGCCCATCGTGCAGGGCCCCGAGCCGGGCGAGGTGCCCGGCGCGCCCGGCGCGTGATGGAGCAGAATCGAGGGGTGAGCGAGATCGACCTGCCCGAGCAGCTGCGCGAGATCCGCGAGGAGTTCCTCGCGCTCGACCAGAACGAGCGCCTGCAGCTGCTGCTCGAATTCGCGAACGAACTGCCGGAACTGCCGGAGCGGTACCGCGACCACCCCGACCTGTTCGAGCGGGTCGCCGAGTGCCAGAGCCCGGTCTACCTCTTCGTCGAGGTCGACGAGGCGGACGTCGTGCACCTCTTCGTCACGGCCCCGCGCGAGGCGCCGACGACCCGGGGGTTCGCCTCGATCCTCGTGCAGGGGCTCGCGGGGCTGACCAGCGCCGAGGTGCTCGCGGTCCCCGACGACTACCCGCAGACGATCGGGCTCACCCGGGCGGTGTCGCCGCTGCGGCTGCGCGGCATGGCGGCGCTGATCGGGCGCACCAAGCACCAGGTGCAGCTCAAGCGGACGGCCGCGTAGCGCCCTCGGCGTCCTCGTCGAGCTCGCCGGCCTCGAGCGCGTCCAGCCACTTCGAGATCGCCTTCGTCCACTTCTTCGGGTCGAAGTTCCACAGTTTGGTGTGCCGGGCGCGCGTGAAGCGCACGAAGGTGACGATGTCGGGGCGGCGGGCCGCCAGTGCCCGCGACGCGTACGCCGGTACGTAGCCGTCGTCGTCGCTGTGCAGCAGGAGGATCGGCGTCGTCAGCACATCCGCCCGGCGCACGAAGTCGAGCTCGGGCAGGCCGATCGGCGCCGACTGCCCGGTGAGCCGGCCGCCCCACGGGGCGTCCAGCAGCTTGAGGGCGCTCTCGGTGATCGGGTCGGGCATGTGCAGGGCGCCGGCCTGGTAGCGCAGCGTGTCGACCCAGTCGATCACCGGTGACTCGAGCACCACGCCGCGGATCAGGCCCGCGTGCATCGACCGGGTGGCCGCCTGCAGCACGATGGCGCCGCCCATCGACCAGCCCATCAGCACGATGTCGGTCGCGCCGTGGTCGACCGCGTACTCGATCGCCGCCTCGACGTCGCGCCACTCGGTGGAGCCGAGCCCGTACCGGCCGTCGTCGCTACGCGGGCCGTCGCCGTCGTTGCGGTAGGAGATGACGAGGCTCGTCCAGCCGTGCTCGCGGAAGGTCGGCACCGCGCGCAGGCACTCCTGGCGCTGCGTGCCCCGGCCGTGCACGTGGATCGCCCATTTGGTGCTCTTCTCGCCGTCGTCGCCCTTCGGCGCGTTGAAGCGCCAGGCGGGCGCCACTCCCCCGTCGGTCTCGATCCCGACCGACTTCACCGGCAGACCGAGCTCCTCGGGGCGCACGTACCACCAGCCGCTGATCCGGCCGCGCTTGGCGCGGGTCAGGTCGCCGAAGCTGACCCGCTCGACGCGCCGGGTGACCGAGACGCCGCTGCGGGAGAGGATCGCGCCGATGCGGGCATGCCCGGCGTCGTGGTTGAACCAGAAGCTGTAGTCGCCGCGCAGCAGCGTGTCGGGCGTGACCGAGAGGGTGATGACGGATGCGTCGGGCGAGACCGCCTTGACCTGCACGTCCTCGTCCCGGCGGCGCGGCGGAGTCAGCACCTTGCGGGCGATGAACACCGTCGTGCCGGCCGCCGCGACGGCGAACGTCGCCGCGCCGAGCGCGGCGAACACCAGGGGAAAGCCCAATCTGCTGCGCCATCCGGCCATGGGTTCGACCTCCTTCGCGCGGCGTGCCTCTCGCTGTGCCCCCGCTCAGAACTCTAATCTCCATGATGTGTCCCCCACACCGTCCGGCCCTGCGGCCAGTGCCGAGTTCACCGCTGCGTTGGACTCGATCAACCGGGCCGTCATCCGGCCCGAGCTGGTGCTGACCCCGATTCCGGCGCCCGGCCAGCTCGCCCCGGAGGCGTACGCACTGGCGGCGGACGTGTCGCCCGCGCGGCACGGCGCCGACTCGGAACTGGGCACCGGACGCTTCGTGCTGCTGCACGACGCGGAGGAGCCCGAGGAGTGGGGCGGCCGGTTCCGGGTGGTGTGCTTCGCGCAGGCTCCGCTGGAGACGGACATCGGGCTCGACCCGTTCCTCGCGGACGTCACCTGGTCGTGGCTCGTCGACGCGCTCGCGGCGCGAGGCGCCGCCTACACGGCGGCCTCGGGCACGGCGACGAAGATCATCTCCACGGGCTTCGGCGAGCTCGCGAAGCAGGGCGACGGCGCCCAGATCGAGCTGCGCGCGTCGTGGAGCCCGGGCGACGCCGACCTCGGTGCGCACGTCGAGGCGTGGGGCGACCTGCTGTGCATGCTGGCGGGCATCCCGCCCACGGCCGAGGGAGTGAGCGTACTCTCGCTACGGAGGCCCAAGAGCAAGCGTGCGTGAGAACAGCGTCGAGACCGAATACGCGGTCACCGCGACGGTCGCCGAGTACGAGGCGGCGGTCGCGGCGCTCGCTGCGGGCAGCGGCCCCGTGGCCGTCGACGCGGAGCGCGCGAGCGGCTTCCGCTATTCGCAGCGCGCCTACCTGATTCAGATGTTCCGGCGCGACGCGGGCGTCTTCCTGTTCGACCCCATCGCGCTCACCGACGCGGTCGGCCCGCAGCTGACCGCCTTGCAGCAGGCGCTCGTCGGCGAGGAGTGGGTGCTGCATGCGGCGAGCCAGGACCTCGCCTGCCTGCGCGAGGTCGGCCTCGATCCCGCGCGCATCTTCGACACCGAACTCGCCGCGCGCCTGCTCGGCCTGCCGCGCGTCGGCCTCGGCCCGCTGACGGAGAGCCTGCTCGGCATCCACCTGGCCAAGGAGCACTCGGCCGCCGACTGGTCGACACGGCCGCTGCCGCAGGCCTGGCTGACCTACGCGGCGCTCGACGTCGAGCTGCTCGTCGACCTGCGGGACGAGGTGGAGAAACTGCTCGTCGAGCAGGGCAAGCTCGAGATCGCCGAGCAGGAGTTCCACTGGGAGCTCGTGAAGGAGGCCAAGGCGCCGCGCGCGGAGCCGTGGCGCCGGCTGTCCGGGATCCACTCGATCCGGGGCATCCGCAATCTCGCGGTCGCCCGCGAGCTGTGGCTCGCCCGCGACGCGCTCGCCCGGGAGCGCGACTCCTCCCCGGGCCGGCTCGTGCCGGATGCCGCGCTGACGGCCGTGGCGAAGGCGATGCCCGCGTCGAAGCGGGAGCTCGCGGGGTTGAAGGAGTTCACCGGGCGCGCGAGCCGCAGCGAGCTGGACCGCTGGTGGGCGGCGATCGAGGCCGGGCGCACCACGGAGGACCTCCCGGTGCCCCGGTCCAACGGCGACAGCATCCCCCCGGTGCGCGCATGGGCCGACCGGAACCCGGCCGCCGACGCGAGGTACAAGCGCGCCAGGGAGCGCGTGCAGGAGTACGCCCAGGAGCACTCGTTCCCCGTGGAGAACGTGCTCACGCCGGAGCTGCTGCGCCGGGTCGCCTGGGAGCCGCCGCAGCCGGTCACCACCGAGTCGGTCGCGGCGTTCCTCGGGGACGGCGGCGCGCGGCCGTGGCAGATCGAGGCGACCGCCGAACTGATCGCATCCGCTTTTGTCGAGGCCGACCAAGCGCCTCGCGAGGCCGACGACGACGCTTCGTAGGTTCACACAGTCGAATTGAGCCGCCGTGAACCGGGCTTCCTAGGATCGAGGCAGATTTCCACGGTTCGAAGAAGGGGCAATGTGGCCATGACATCCGAGGTGTATTTCGTCGATGGAACCCGGACTCCGTTCGGGCGCGCCGGTGAGAAGGGCATGTACTGGAACACCAGGGCGGACGACCTGGCGGTGAAGACGATCGTGGGGCTGCTCGAGCGCAACCCGAATGTGCCCAAGGACGCGATCGACGACGTCGCCATCGCCGCCACCACCCAGCAGGGCGACCAGGGGCTGACCCTCGGCCGCACGGCCGCGATCCTCGCGGGCCTGCCCGAGTCGGTGCCCGGCTTCGCCATCGACCGCATGTGCGCCGGCGGCATGACCTCGGTGACCACCATGGCGTCCGGAATCGCGTTCGGCGCGTACGACGTCGCCCTCGCCGGTGGTGTGGAGCACATGGGCCACCACCCGATGGGCCTCGACGCCGACCCGAACCCGCGTTTCGTCTCCGAGAAGATCGTGAGCGAGGACGCCCTGTTCATGGGCAAGACCGCCGAGCGCCTGCACGACCGCTTCCCCGAGCTGACCAAGGAGCGCAGCGACTACTACGGCATGCGCAGCCAGCAGAAGGTCGAGGCGGCGTACCAGGCCGGCAAGATCCAGCCCGACCTCGTCTCCGTCGCCATTCGCAGCGAGGCCGGCTGGGGGCTCGCCACCGAGGACGAGGGCCGCCGCCCGGACACCACGATGGACGTCCTCGCCACGCTCAAGACCCCGTTCCGCCCGCACGGCAAGGTCACCGCGGGCAACTCCTCGCCGCTGACCGACGGCGCGACGATGTCGCTCCTGGCCGGCGAAGGCGCCGTGAAGAAGTACGGTCTCACCCCGAAGATGCGGCTCGTCGGCTACGCGTTCGCCGGCGTGCAGCCCGAGGTCATGGGCGTGGGCCCCATCCCGGCCACCGAGAAGGCGCTGGCCAAGGCCGGCCTCACGATCGACGACATCGGCCTGTTCGAGCTGAACGAGGCGTTCAGCGTGCAGGTGCTCTCCTTCCTCGACCACTTCGGCATCGACGACGACGACCCGCGCGTGAACCCGTGGGGCGGCGCGATCGCGATCGGGCACCCGTTGGCCGCATCCGGCCCCCGCCTCATGATGCAGCTGGCCCGCCAGTTCGCCGAGCACCCCGAGGTGCGCTACGGGTTGACCGCCATGTGCGTCGGCCTCGGCCAGGGCGGCTCGGTGATCTGGGAGAACCCGAACTGGAACGGCCGCTGAGCGGGCCCCAAGGACGACACGAAAGGACTGCACGCCCGATGACGGACTACAGCACCATCGACTTCACCCCGCTGCTCGAGTTCAGCGGCGACGAGGTCGTCTCCCACTCCTACGTGAAAGACGTGCGCCTGCCCAGCGGCAAGACGCTCGCCCTGATCACCCTCGACAACGGCCGCGACCACACCCGGCCGAACACGCTCGGCCCGGCGACGCTCTTCGAGCTCTCCGGCGTGCTCGACGAGCTCACCCGCCGCGCGGGCGCCGGTGAGATCGACGCGGTCGCCATCACCGGCAAGCCGTTCATCCTGGCGGCCGGCGCCGACCTGAGCAAGGTCAACGACATCCCCAGCAAGGAGGCCGCGAAGCTGCTCGCCCAGCTCGGCCACGCCACCTTCGGCAAGTTCGGCAAGCTGGGCGTGCCGTCGTTCGGCTTCATCAACGGCCTCGCCCTCGGCGGCGGCCTCGAGGTGGCGCTGAACTGCACCTACCGCACCATCGACGCCTCGGCCGCCGCGGTCGCCTTCCCCGAGGTCTTCCTCGGCATCATCCCCGGCTGGGGCGGTGCCACGCTGCTGCCCAACCTGATCGGCATCGAGAACGCCCTCAAGGTGATCATCGAGAACCCGCTGAAGATGAATCGGATGCTGAAGCCGCAGGAGGTCGCGGACTTCGGCATCGTCGACGCGATCTTCCCGGCCGTCAACTACCTCGAGGACTCGCTGAAGTGGGCCGACGGCGTGCTCGGCGGCAGCGTGAAGGTCGAGCGCCCGAACGCCCCGGGCCGCATCGAGCGCACGGTCAAGTGGCCGGTCGCCATCAAGATCGCCCGGGAGAGCCTGGAGAGCCGCATCGGCCTCGTCCCCAAGGCCCCGTACGCCGCACTCGAGCTGCTCGCCAAGGCAAAGGACAACGACATCGAGGCCGGTTTCGCCCGTGAGGACGAGGCGCTGGCCGAGTTGATCTCCGGCGACCAGTTCGCGGCGTCGATCTACGCGTTCAACCTCGTGCAGCACCGCGCAAAGAAGCCGGTGGGCGCGCCCGACAAGTCGCTGGCCAAGAAGGTGACGAAGGTCGGCGTGATCGGCGCCGGACTCATGGCCAGCCAGTTCGCGCTGCTGTTCCTGCGCCGCCTCGAGGTGCCGGTCGTGATCACCGACCTCGACCAGGAGCGCGTCGACAAAGGCCTCGCCTACATCCACGACGAGCTGCAGAAGCTCGCCGACAAGGGCCGGCTCAACCCGGACCAGCTGAGCAAGCTGAAGTCGCTCATCACCGGCACCACCGACCGCTCGCTCTACGCGGACTGCGACTGGGTGATCGAGGCCGTGTTCGAGGAGCTCTCGGTGAAGCAGGACGTGTTCGCCGACTTCGAGAAGATCGTCTCCCCCGAGACGGTGTTCGCCACCAACACCTCGTCGCTGTCCGTCGACAAGATCGGTGCGAAGCTCGAGCACCCCGAGCGGCTCGTCGGCTTCCACTTCTTCAACCCGGTCGCGGTGATGCCGCTGGTCGAGGTCGTGAACGCGCCCAAGACCGACGAGGCGACGCTCGCCACGGCCATGCAGGTGGCGAAGAACCTGAAGAAGAACGCCATCATCACCACCGACTCGACCGGGTTCGTCGTCAACCGCGTGCTGGCGAAGGTGCTCGGCGAGGCGATGCGCGCGGTCGACGACGGCACGCCGTTCTCCGTGGTGGACGAAGCGCTCGCCCCGCTCGGGCTGCCGATGCCGCCATCCGTGCTGCTCGATCTGGTCGGCCTGAAGGTCGGCGCTCACGTGCTCGACACGCACCACGCCGCCTGGCCGGACCGCTTCTACCGCTCCGACAACCTGCACCGGGTGGCCGATGCCGGCCCGCTGCTCGAGAAGGACGCCAAGGGCAAGGTGAAGGGCATCAGCAAGGAGGCCGAGCGCATCGTCAAGGCGAACCTCAACCCGGGGGCCACGCCGCACACCAAGGAGCAGGTGCTGCAGGCGGTGCAGGACGGCTTCGCCGACGAGGTGCATCGGATGCTCGAGGAGGGCGTCGTCTCCGCACCTGAGGACATCGACCTGGCGCTCATCCTCGGCGCGGGCTACCCGTTCCACATGGGTGGCCTGACGCCCTACCTGGACCGCGTGGGTGCGAGCCGGCGCGTGTTCGGCGGCACCTTCCACTCGCCGATGATCCTCGGGGCGGCGAGCCGCTCGCAGCAGGAGGCGCCGCAGGAGCAGCAGCTGGTCGGCTGACGCCTTCGGCCGCGCCCCCAGGGCGCAGATGTGACGATCGGGCACGGCTTCCGCACGGAGGCTGTGCCCGATCGTCCTGTCTGTGCCGTTCGGTCTGCGCGGTCCGGTCGTGCCCGGGCGGCTGCCGTCAGCCGCGGTGCTGCGGCACCGCGCCGGTGTCGGTGTCCTCTGCGGCGCGGGCGCGGGGAACCTTGCTTCCGAGCACCTGTTCGACCACGTCGCGGGCGATGCGCTGCGGGGTGAGCCCCGCCTGGGCGAGGATCTCGTCGCGGGTGCCGTGCGCGAGGAAGTCGTCGGGCAGGCCCAGCTCGTCGACGGCCGTGTCGATGCCGGCGGCGCGCAGGTCCTGCCGCAGCCTGGTGCCGATGCCGCCGACGCGGATGCCGTCTTCGATCGTGATCACGATGCGGTGCTCGGCCGACAGGGCGACGATGCTGCGCGGGATCGGCACGACCCAGCGCGGGTCGACGACCGTCGAGCCGATGCCCTGCGCCGAGAGCAGCTCGGCCGCACGCAGCGCGGTGCGCGCGAACGGGCCGACCGGCACGAAGAGCACGTCCTTGCGATCGGATTCGCGCAGCAGATCGACCCCGTCGTCGAGTCGGCGCAGTGCCGGGATGTCGTCGCCGACCGCGCCCTTCGGGAAGCGCACCGCGGTCGGGCCGTCGTCGACGGCCACGGCCTCGGCGAGCTCCTCGCGCAGCCGCGCGGCGTCGCGCGGTGCGGCGAGGCGCATCCCGGGGATGATCTGCAGCAGCGCCAGATCCCACATGCCGTGGTGGCTCGGGCCGTCGGGCCCGGTGACGCCCGAGCTCGGCAGCACGAAGGTGACGCCGGCCCGGTGCAGGGCGACATCCATCAGCGCCTGATCGAAGGCGCGGTTCATGAACGTAGCGTACACGGCGACCACGGGGTGGAGGCCGCCGTAGGCGAGCCCGGCCGCGCTCGTGACCGCGTGCTGTTCGGCGATGCCCACGTCGTGCACGCGCTCCGGGTAGCGCTCGGCGAGCTTGTGCAGTCCCACCGAGCGCATCATCGCCGCCGTGATGCCGACGATCCGCGGGTTCTGCTCGGCCAGCGCGAGGATCTCGTCGGCGAAGACGCTCGGCCAGGACGGCCCGGACGCCGGCTGTGCGACCGGGGCGCCCGTCTCCGGGTCGATCTGGCCGACGGCGTGGAACTGGTCGGCCTCGTCGTCGAGGGCGGGCTGGTAGCCGCGGCCCTTCTGCGTGATGGCATGCACGAGTACGGGGGCGCCGTAGTTCTTGGCCTGGCGCAGCGCCTCCTCCATCGCGGCGATGTCGTGCCCGTTCACCGGCCCGATGTACTTGATGTCGAGGTTGGAGTACAGCTGGTCGTTGTTGACAGCGCGGGAGAGGAATCCGTGCAGGGCGCCGCGCACGCCGCGGTAGAGCGCCTGGGCCGGCCCGCCGACGCGGGCGGCCGCGCTGCGTGACTTGAGATACAGGTCGCGGTACAGCGCCTGCGTGCGCACGCCGTTGAGGAAGCGCGCCATCCCGCCGATGGTCGGGGCGTAGGAGCGGCCGTTGTCGTTGACGACGATGACCAGGTTGCGGTCGTTGTCGTCGGTGATGTTGTTGAGCGCCTCCCAGGTCATGCCGCCCGTGAGCGCGCCGTCGCCCACGACGGCGACGACGTGCCGGTCGCTCTGGCCGGTCACGGTGAAGGCGCGGCTGATGCCGTCGGCCCAGGAGAGGGAGCTCGAGGCGTGCGAGCTCTCGACGATGTCGTGCTCCGACTCCGAGCGCTGCGGATAGCCGGCCATCCCCCCGCGCTGGCGCAGGTGAGCGAAGTCGTGCCGGCCGGTGAGCAGCTTGTGCACGTAGGCCTGGTGGCCGGTATCGAAGACGATCGGGTCCTTCGGACTGTCGAACACCCGGTGGATCGCGATGGTCAGCTCCACCACGCCCAGGTTGGGGCCGAGGTGCCCGCCGGTGCGCGCGACGTTGGCGATGAGGAAGGCCCTGATCTCGCCCGCGAGGTCGGCGAGCTGCTCGTCGCTGAGGCGGTCGAGGTCGCGCGGGTCGCGGATCTGTTCCAGCAGGGACATGAGTGAAAGCGTACGCCGCGGCATCCGAGAGCCTGACGGATGCCGCGGCGCGCGGTTCCTTCCTAGACGAGCGACCGCAGCACGTACTGCAGGATGCCGCCGTTGCGGTAGTAGTCGGCCTCACCCGGCGTGTCGATGCGCACCACCGCGTCGAACTCGACCGGCTGCTTGCCCTCGGGCGAGTGCTCGCTCGGCGTGGCGGTCACGTGCACGGTCTTGGGCGTGGCGCCCTCGTTGAGCTGCGTCAGGCCCTCGATCGAGATGACCTCGGTGCCGTCCAGGCCCAGCGAGTCGGCCGACTGGCCGTCCGGGAACTGCAGCGGGACGACGCCCATGCCGATCAGGTTCGAGCGGTGGATGCGCTCGAAGCTCTCGGCGATGACCGCCTTGACGCCGAGCAGGTTGGTGCCCTTCGCCGCCCAGTCGCGGCTGGAACCGGAGCCGTACTCCTTGCCGCCGAAGATGACCAGCGGGGTGCCCTGCGCCTGGTAGTTCATCGCCGCGTCGTAGATGAACGCCTGCGGGCCGTCCGGCTTGGTGAAGTCGCGGGTGTAGCCGCCCTCGACGCCGTTCAGCAGCTGGTTCTTCAGGCGGATGTTCGCGAAGGTGCCGCGGATCATCACCTCGTGGTTGCCGCGGCGGGAGCCGTAGGAGTTGAAGTCCTTGAACTCCACCCCGTGCTCGGCCAGGTAGCGGCCCGCCGGGCTGTCGGCCTTGATCGAACCGGCGGGGCTGATGTGGTCGGTGGTGACGGAGTCGCCGAGCTTGGCCAGCACGCGTGCATCCGTGATGTCGACCACGGGCGCGGGCTCGAGCGTCATGCCCTCGAAGTACGGGGGCTTGCGCACGTAGGTCGACTCCTCGTTCCACTCGAAGGTGGCTCCGGTCGGGGTGGGCAGGTTCTTCCAGCGGTCGTCGCCCTCGAACACGGACGCATAGTTGCGGGTGAACATCTCGTTGTTGATCGAGTGGTCGATGGTGCTCTGCACCTCGTCGGCGGCCGGCCAGATGTCCTTGAGGAACACCGGGTTGCCGTCGGAGTCCGTGCCCAGCGGCTCGTTCTCGAAGTCGAAGTCCATCGAGCCGGCGAGGGCGTAGGCGACGACGAGCGGCGGCGACGCGAGGTAGTTCATCTTCACGTCGGGGTTGATGCGGCCCTCGAAGTTGCGGTTGCCGGAGAGCACCGCGGTGACGGCGAGGTCGTTCTCGTTCACCGCCTGCGAGACCTCCTCGATGAGGGGGCCGGAGTTGCCGATGCAGGTGGTGCAGCCGTAGCCGACGGTGTAGAAGCCGAGCTGCTCGAGGTCGTCGGTGAGGCCGGCCTTCTCGTAGTACTCGGTGACCACGCGGGATCCGGGAGCGAGCGTCGTCTTCACCCACGGCTTGGCCTTCAGGCCCTTCTTCACCGCGTTGCGGGCGAGCAGGCCGGCGGCGAGCATGACCGACGGGTTCGAGGTGTTGGTGCACGAGGTGATGGCCGCGATGGTGACCGCGCCGTGGTCGAGCGTGAACGACGTGCCGTCGGGCAGTTTCACCGGCGAGGGCTTCGAGACGGCCTGCGGCGGGTTGCTGCGGTGCTCGTCGTGGTGCACGGCGCCGTTGTGGGAGTGCGCGCCGACCGCGATCGGGTCGGAGGCGGGGAAGGTCTCGGCGACCGCCTCGTCGACGTCGGTCTCGGGGGCCGGGTCGGCGTAGTTCAGCAGGTCGGCCTCGAACCGCTCCTTCGCCTCGGAGAGCGCGATGCGGTCCTGCGGGCGCTTCGGGCCGGCGATCGACGGCACGACCGTCGACAGGTCGAGTTCCAGGTACTCGCTGTACTCGGCCTCGACGGACGGGTCGTGCCAGAGCGACTGCTCCTTGGAGTACGCCTCGACGAGCGCGACCTGCTCCTCGCCGCGGCCGGTGAGGCGCAGGTAGTCGAGGGTGACGTCGTCGATGGGGAAGATCGCGGCGGTGGAGCCGAACTCGGGGCTCATGTTGCCGATGGTCGCGCGGTTGGCGAGGGGCACGGATGCGACGCCCTCGCCGTAGAACTCCACGAACTTCCCGACCACGCCGTGCTTGCGCAGCATGTCGGTGATCGTGAGCACCACGTCGGTCGCGGTGACGCCGGTCGGGATGGAGCCGGTGAGCTTGAAGCCGACGACGCGCGGGATGAGCATCGAGACGGGCTGGCCGAGCATGGCCGCCTCGGCCTCGATGCCGCCGACGCCCCAGCCCAGCACCCCGAGGCCGTTGACCATGGTGGTGTGCGAGTCGGTGCCGACCAGCGTGTCGGGGTAGGCCTGCAGCACGCCGTCGACCTCACGGGTGAAGGTGACCCGGGCGAGGTATTCGATGTTGACCTGGTGCACGATGCCGGTGCCGGGCGGCACGACCTTGAAGTCGTCGAACGCGGTCTGGCCCCAGCGCAGGAACTGGTACCGCTCGCCGTTGCGCTCGTACTCGATCTCGACGTTGCGCTCGAACGCGTCCTCGCGCCCGAACAGGTCGGCGATCACGGAGTGGTCGATGACCATCTCGGCCGGCGCCAGCGGGTTGATCTTCTTGGGGTCGCCGCCGAGCTGGGCGACGGCCTCGCGCATGGTGGCGAGGTCGACGATGCAGGGCACGCCGGTGAAGTCCTGCATGACCACGCGGGCGGGGGTGAACTGGATCTCGGTGTCGGGCTCGGCCTGCGGCACCCAGCCCCCGAGGGCTTCGATCTGCTCCTTGGTGACGTTCGCGCCGTCCTCCGTGCGCAGCAGGTTCTCGAGCAGGATCTTGAGGCTGAACGGCAGCTTCTCATACCCCGGGACGTTCGCGATCTTGAAGATCTCGTAGTCGGTGCCACCGACCGTCAGTGTCGTCTTCGCGCCGAAGCTGTTGACTGCTGACACGGTATCGGCCTCCTTCATCGGAAACGGTCAAATTTATCTTGACGTCGAGATAACTCTAGCAGCGCTGCCAGGGTCAGGATGACGTCGGATCGGACGCGTCGGCCCCCTTCGGCTGAGCGTACACGCTGCGCACGAGCAGCCAGGTGACGAGCAGCACGGGCACATATAGCGGAACGCCCATGAGCAGGTGGGCGATGGCGAGGGCCGCGGTGTCGTCCCGGATCGCCATCGGGAGCTGGACCACGAGCCGGGCGGCGAACAGCGCGACCCAGAGCAGCGTCGCCCACAACGCCACCCGGTACTTCGCCTTGTCCTTCTTCCATGCGATCCCGTCGCCGTACAGGTACCCCACGACGAGCCCGATCAGCGGCCAGCGCACGAGCGCGGAGATCAGGAAGACGACCCCGTAGAGGCCGTCGATGCCGAGCCCGAGCCAGAAGTTGGCGCTCGGCTTGTGGGTCGCGATGGCGAGCACGGCCGAGGCGGCGACCCCGACGAGGCCCGCGACCGCCTGCGTCGCGTTCTCCTTCGCGAACACCCGCCACAGGGTGAAGACGAGGGCGATGAGCACGGATGCGCCGAGCGCGACGGGCACGGAGGCGTCGGGCGCGGGGGTGATCAGCACCGTGTAGAGCACGATGAACGCGAGCCCCGGCAGCACCGACTCGCACAGGCCGCGCACGCCGCCCATCGCCTTCAGCAGCGCGGCGCCGCTGGGCGCGTCCTCCCCCGCCACGGCGCCGAGACCGGTGTTCTTCGCGGCGGCCGCGCCGATCGCCTCTCGCAGGTCGGGCGACTCGCGCTCGTCGTCGCTCATGCGGTGGGCGCGGTGGGCGTCGCAGGCATCTTCAGCGGGATGAGGTCGCGCGGCGGCATGGGCGCCGACCCGCGCACCACGACGATGCTGCGGAACAGGTCTTCCACGGCGGCGGCCGCCTCGGGCCGCACGGCCGCGTCCCCGGCGATGACGCCGCGCAGGAACCAGCGCGGCCCGTCGACGCCGATGAACCGGGCGATGCGGGTCTCGCCGGGCATCCCCCCGGCGACCGGGATCTCGGCCAGCAGCTCGGGCCCGAACGCCCCGTCGCGCTCGGTGACCCGGCCGCCCTGCGCCGCGACCTGCTGGCCGATCTGCTCGCGGATCTCGTGCCACAGCCCCGACGACCGGGGCGCGGCGAACGGCTGCACCTGCAGCGTCGAGTTCGCGTAGTCGAGGCCGACGGCCACGACCCGCTGCGTCTCCTCCTCGACCTCGAGGCGCAGGTGCAGGCCTTCGCGCGGCAGCACCTTCACCCCGCCCAGGTCGATGTAGGGGCGCACGGGGTTGGCCTCGGTGTCGTCGAGGGGACCCTCCGTCGCGCGGTCCTCGGGCGCCGACTTCTCGTAGTCGATCGGTTCGTTGTCGCTCACGCGGTGACTCCAGACTGGTGCGAGTAGCCCGTCGAGCCGAAGCCGCCCTCGCCGCGCGCGCTCTCGGGCAGCGCGGTCGCCGGCAGGAAGGTCGCTTGCGCGATCGGCACCAGGACGAGCTGGGCGATGCGATCGCCGACGGCGACGTCGTAGGGCTCCGACAGGTCGGTGTTCAGCAGTGTGACCTTGATCTCGCCGCGGTAGCCGGCGTCGACGGTGCCGGGCGCGTTGACGATCGTGATGCCGTGCCTGGCGGCCAGGCCGCTGCGCGGCACGACGAACCCGGCGAACCCCTCGGGAAGGGCGACGCGCACGCCGGTGCCCACGGTGACCCGCTGGCCCGGCTCGATCCGCACCGCCTCCGCCGCCGTCAGATCGGCGCCGGCGTCTCCCGGATGCGCGTACACGGGCACGGATGACGCGATGATCGGCACGTCGACGGATTCGGTCACAGAAGGAGAGGCTAGTGCAGATCGCCTCACAGCCGGCTCCGCTTGAATGGGCGTATGACGCTGTACCGCGAGCGGCTCTATGCCGCGCCTTGGCTGTTCGCCGCCTGCTTCCTCGTCGTCCCCGCCGTGCTGCTCGTGTTCCTGCCGATCAACCCCACGGTGGGCGTCGTGCTCGCGGTGCTGATGTACCTCGCGATCGTGGCCGCGCTGCTCGCCTCGGCGCCCGTGCTCGAGGTCACCGACGCCGAGTTCCGGGCCGGCCGGGCCAGCGTCGAGCGGGAGTTCGTGGGCTCGGTGCAGCCGTTCACCGGCGCCGAGGCCCGGGCGCAGCGCGGGGTGCGGCTGGACGCGCGCGCCTGGCTGCTGCTGCGCGGCTCGCTCCCGGTGGTCAAGGTCGAGATCACGGATGCCGACGACCCGGTGCCCTACTGGCTCGTGTCGACCCGCCGTCCCCATCAGCTGGCCGAGGTGCTGAACTCGCTGCATGCGGCGGCGTGAGGCATCCCCCTGCACCCGGAAGGGACGCGCACACAGAAAAGGGCTGCGGCGAATGCCGTAGCCCTGTCTGTTGTTCGCTGTGATCTCTCGCGGCGAGGTCGCGCTCAGGCAGCGCACTCCATGCAGATCGGACCGAGCTTGGTCTCGTGGTCCAGCTGGGAGCGGTGCTTCACGAGGAAGCAGCTGACGCACGTGAACTCGTCAGCCTGCGGCGGGAGGACGACCACGTCGAGGTCGAGGTCGGAGAGGTCCGCACCCTGCAGCTCGAAGCCCGAGGGGTTGTCGGGGTCTTCATCGATGACGGCAGAGCCTTTGTCGGGTACCCGCTCCTTCAGCGCCTCGATCGATTCTGATTCGTCTTCGTTCTTACGAGGTGCGTCGTAGTCGGTTGCCATGCCCATCCACTTTTCGAAATTGCGCGCCGATCAGCGGATCGGCGGCGACAGTTTGCATCATCCGCCGGTGGAAATCAAACCGATTCGACCCGTTCGGCGGTGACGCTTTCCAAACTCGCGGCACGCCCACGGTATTCCCGGGTCGCGGGGTCATTCCGTGGCATCCTGCGGAACGTACCCAGTCAGCTCGGAAGGCGTGTGCACATGCAGGATTTGAAGGTCATCGGAGTCGAGAGCGGCGCCCTTCTCGCTGCGAACGACGACGGCGAGCGATACCGCATCGCCATCGACGAGGTGCTGCAGTCGAAGCTCAAGCAGCTCCGGGTCGAGCAGCAGCCCGGCGGCGTGAAGATCTCGCCGCGCGAGATCCAGGCGCACATCCGCGGCGGAATGTCCGCCGAGGACGTGGCGCAGCTCACGGGCGCCAGCCTGGAGTACGTGCAGCGCTTCGAGGGCCCGATCATCGCCGAGCGCGAGCACATCGTGGCCCAGGCCCTCGCGGTGCCGGTGCGCACGACCAGCGACGTCGACGTGCTCGGCGACGAGGTGACCACCTTCGGCAGCGTGGTGCGGGAGCGGCTCGAGGCGCTCGGGGCGACCGGCGAGCGCTGGGCGAGCTGGAAGGAGGAGGACGGCGGCTGGGTCGTCAAGCTGTCCTTCACCTCCGACGACATCGACCACGACGCCCGCTGGAACTACGACCCGCGCAAGTCGTCCCTCTCCCCCGCGAACGCCGAGGCGACCACTCTGTCCCAGCAGGGCGAGCTGCCCCAGCACGGACTCATCCCCCGCCTGCGCGCCGTCACCCCGATCGTCTCCGACGACGCGAAGTTCGACAGCGGTCAGTTCGAGTTCGTCGAGCCACGGCGCCCCGAGGCGGTGCCGCAACTGCCCGCGACGGGCACCGTCAAGCGCAGCGACGACGGCGAGCCCAAGGACGTGCAGAACACCGCCGACCTGCTGGAGGCGCTGCGGCGCCGCCGCGGCGAGCGGGAGGCCGCGAAGGAGGACTCGCAGCCGATCGAGCTCGACATGCCGCCCGCCGACGAGCCGCGCTCCGGAAGCGGTGAGCCGGCGCCCGATTCTGGCCCCGCCCCGGTGGCGGCGAACGCCGGCGGCTACACCCGCAACGACACCGGCCCCCTCGGCAGCCGCCGGCGCGGGCGCGCCTCGATGCCCAGCTGGGACGAGATCGTCTTCGGCCCTCGCGGCGACGACGACGGCAACAACCCGGCCTGACGGTCAGTTGGTGCGAGCGCGGACTCGCGTGAACGCCGCTCGGACCCAGCTCTCCATCAAGTCCTTATCGCCGGCGGTGTAGCGATCAAGAAAGCGTGATGGCTCCATCGCTTCGCGGGCGGTCGACTCCGACGACGGAGTGAAGGGCAGCAAACGGCTGATTTCAGCGCCAAAGATGAGCATGTACGTCAGCTCGCGCGGTGACGAGCCGTAGTAGTCGGACTCGACGACGTCGACGAGCCAGAGCGCGCCGAGTTCAATGCCCGCCTCCTCGAGGCACTCTCTTCGGGCGGTGTCCTCGGACGTCGCGTCGCTGCGCTGTGTGTGACCGCCAGGGATGTCGATGCCGCGGTCTGTCAGGACGACGGCGAGCATCAGGCCAGAATCCACATCGATCGGAACTACTGCGACCGAGGTGACCCGATCAGGTCTTGGGACAGCAATCGGGCCAAGGGAGCGCAACGCCCTGTCGTCCTGACGGTTTCGATCGTCCGAAAAGATGTCGGTCACGCGCTCCCCTACAGATACCCCGCGGCGGCCATCAGGCGGCGAAGGCGCCGAATCCGATCAGGGGCACCTTGACCTCTTCGGGGCTGAACGAGCCGTGCTGGCCGACCATCGCCCAGGCCTGCTCGCTCGACGACCTCGTGTCGTAGTACACGACCTGGGCGCGCGCGGCGATGAGGAGGTCGCCGATGCGGGGCAGCACTGCGTCGCCGACGCCGTCCGGTCCGAACCATCCGTTGGCGACCGCCTCGTCGCGCGTGGCGACCCACGCGCGGTGGCCCTCCGCTTCGCGCCACGCGGCGGCGAGGCGCGCGAGGTCGCCGTCGCTCGCGCCGTGCTCGAGGTGCAGCTGCGGGCAGCGGTAGTCGCCGGCCACGTGCCGCACCCCCTCGATCAGCTCCGGAACGCGATCGAAGAAGACCTTGCCGCCGGGGGCGATGTCGACCGAGCCGTGATCGGCGGTGACGAGCGCGCCCTCGCCGGGCCGCAGGCCGGCGTCGAGCCGGGCGACGGCCGCGTCGAGCTCCTCGAGCGCCGCCGTCCACTGCGTCGACTGCCAGCCGTACTGGTGCGAGGCCATGTCGAGCTCGGGAACGTAGAGGTAGACGAGCCGCCGGCCGCCCTCGGCGAAGATCTTCAGCGCCTCGTCGACGCGATCGGCCATCGAACCGGCGGAGACGTAGGCGGCGCCGCGGTGGATGGCGCGGGTGAGGCTCGAGTCGGCGTACTTGGCGTCGCCGATCACGTACGCGGGAACCCCGGCCGCCTGGGCGCGCTCGAAGACGGTGGGGCGCAGCTGCCAGCTCTCCGGGGACGGCTCGCCGCGCCATCCGCTCAGCTGGTTGAACACGCGATCGGATGCCGGGTCGACGACCTCGTACCCGACCATTCCGTGCTGCCCCGGGTAGGCCCCGGTGCAGAGGTTCGCGAGGGCGACGGCGGTCGTGGTGGGGAACCCGCTGTCGATGGTCGTGCCGCGGTTCAGCCGCGGGGCGAGCGTGCGGGCGTGCCCGCCGCGGGCCTTGAGCAGCTGCGCGCCGAGCCCGTCGACGAGCACCACCACCGCCCGGTCGACGCCGCGGGAGGCGACCGGGAACGGGAGCTCGCCCTCGCGCCGCTCGATGGCGGCGAGGCAACCGGCGAGCACTGCGGCGAGGCTCACAGATCCCGCATACGCGGTCGGTAGCATCGCCATGCGCCCAGTCTGCCATGCGGCCCGGGCGCCTCCGGTTGACCGACAGATTGCACGAATGAGCCCAGCAGACCGCACTCCCCCCGACGAGATCGCAGAACGCATCGAAGACGTCGACGTCTCGACCGAGATGCAGGGCTCGTACCTCGAGTACGCCTACTCCGTGATCTACGCGCGGGCCCTGCCGGACGCGCGGGACGGTCTGAAGCCGGTGCAGCGGCGCATCCTCTACATGATGAGCGAGATGGGGCTGCGCCCCGATCGCGGTCACGTGAAGTCGGCCCGCGTCACGGGCGAGGTGATGGGCAAGCTGCACCCGCACGGCGACGGCGCCATCTACGACGCGCTCGTGCGCATGGCGCAGGACTTCACCCTGCGGGTGCCGCTCGTCGACGGCCACGGCAACTTCGGCTCGCTCGACGACGGTCCGGCGGCCTCCCGGTACACGGAGGCGCGGCTCGCCGCCGTCGCGCTCGAGATGACGGCCGACATCGACGAGGACACCGTCGATTTCCGCCCCAACTACGACGCCCAGCTGCAGGAGCCGGTGGTGCTGCCGAGCGCCATCCCCAACCTGCTGGTCAACGGCGCGAGCGGCATCGCCGTCGGCATGGCGACCAACATGGCGCCGCACAATCTGATCGAGGTCGTCGGGGCCGCCAAGCACCTGCTGGAGAACCCGGAGGCCACGCTCGACGAGCTGATGGCGTACCTGCCGGGCCCCGACCTGCCGGGCGGCGGCACCATCGTGGGCCTGTCCGGCATCCGCGAGGCGTACGAAACCGGCCGCGGCAGCTTCCGCACCCGGGCGAAGGCCCGCGTCGAGCAGATCACCGCGCGCAAGTCCGGCATCGTGATCACCGAGCTGCCCTACCTCGTCGGCCCGGAGAAGGTGATCGAGAAGATCAAGGACGGCGTCAACGCGAAGAAGCTGAACGGCATCTCCGACGTCACCGACCTGTCCGACCGGCAGCATGGGCTGCGCCTCGTCATCGGGATCAAGACCGGCTTCAACCCCGAGGCCGTGCTCGAGCAGCTGTACAAGCAGACCCCGCTCGAAGACGGCTTCTCGATCAACAACGTCGCCCTCGTCGACGGCGGCCCGCAGACGCTCGGCCTGAAGGACCTGCTGCGCGTCTACCTCGACCACCGGGTCGAGGTGGTCACCCGCCGCTCGCGCTTCCGCCTCGCCCGCCGGCAGGAGCGCCTGCACCTGGTGGAGGGGCTGCTCATCGCGATCCTCGACATCGACGAGGTCATCCAGGTCATCCGCACCTCGGACGACTCGGCCCAGGCCGCGAGCCGACTGCAGCAGGTGTTCGACCTGTCGCAACTGCAGGCCGAGTACATCCTCGAGCTGCGGCTGCGCCGCCTCACCAAGTTCAGCCGGATCGAGCTCGAGGCCGAGCGCGACCAGCTGCAGGCCGAGATCGCCGAGCTGGAGGCGATCCTCGCCTCCGAGGCGCGCATCCGCGAGGTCGTCGCCGAGGAGCTCGACGCGGTCGCCGAGAAGTACGGCACCCCGCGGCGCACGCTGCTCACCGAGGCGCCGCCGTCGATCGCCAAGGTCGGCAAGAAGGCGGCGGCCGGCGCGGGCGCCGCGCTGGAGATCGCGGACTCCCCCACCATCGTCTACCTCTCCACGACGGGCCGAGCCGTGCGGGTCGACCTCGCACCCGGCGCCGAGCCGCCGGCCGTCGCCCCCCGCCGGTCCAAGCACGATGCGGTGCTGTCGGCGCTGGTGACCACGAGCCGGGCGGAGATCGCGGCCGTCACGAACCTGGGCCGCGCCATCCGCTTCTCGCCCGTCGACCTGCCGGTCGTGCCCGCCAACTCGATCCACCTCGCCGCCGGCGCGCGCATCGCCGAATACCTCGGCGGGCTCGGCAAGGGCGAGCGCGTGCTCGCCGTGTTCTCGCTGCAGGCGGATGGCGCGCCGCTGGCCCTCGGCACCGCGCAGGGCGTGGTCAAGCGGGTCGCCTCCGGGGCCTGGCCGAACCGGCCCGAGTTCGAGGTCATCGCGCTCAAGCCGGGCGACGAGGTGATCGGCGCCGCCGAGGCGCCGGACGGGCGCGAGCTCGTGTTCGTCTCCTCCGACGCCCAGCTGCTGCACTTCGCCGCCGCCGCCGTGCGTCCCCAGGGCGCGGCCGCCGGCGGCATGGCCGGCATCAAGCTCGGCGCCGAGGCGCGGGCCGTCGCCTTCTCGGTCGTCGACCCCGAGACGGAGAACGTCGTGGTGACCGTCTCGGTTCCGGCCGCGACGCTGCCGGGCACCGACCCCGGGCGCGGCAAGGTGACGTCCTTCGCCGAGTTCCCCGGCAAGGGCCGGGCCACCGGAGGCGTGCGCGCCCACGCGTTCCTCAAGGGCGAGGGCATGCTCTCGCTCGCCTGGGCGGGCCCGGCGCCGGCCCGCGCCGTCGCCTCGGACGGGGCGGCGCGCCAGCTGCCCGAGACCCTCGCCAAGCGCGACGCGAGCGGGCAGCCGCTCGACAACCTGATCGCCTCGGTCGGCGCCGCCGTGGGGGCCGAGCGCCTCGTGCTGCCGGCCGCCGCGTCGACCGCCGAGGCGTCCGCCGACGGCGACACGCTCTTCTAGCGCGTCGCCCTCGTCTAGGCGTCGATGCGGTCGCGCGAGAGCCGGTCGGCGGAGTCGATGATGAACTCCTTGCGCGGCGGCACCTCGTTGCCCATGAGCATCTCGAACACCTTCGCCGCCTCCTCGGCGTCCGTGAGGCGCACGCGGCGCAGCATCCGATTGCGCTTGTCCATCGTCGTCGACGCGAGCTGGTCCGCGTCCATCTCGCCCAGCCCCTTGTACCGCTGGATCGGGTCCTTGTAGGCGATGTTGCGCTTCTTGAGGTCGGCGAGCACCGCGTGCAGCTCGGCCTCCGAGTAGGTGTAGATCGTCTCGGATGCGCGCGAGCCGCGGCCCACCGTCACCACCCGGTGCAGCGGCGGAACGGCGGCGAACACCCGGCCGTCCTCGATCATCGGCCGCATGTAGCGGAAGAACAGCGTCAGCAGCAGGGTGCGGATGTGCGCGCCGTCGACGTCGGCGTCAGACATGATGATGACCTTGCCGTACCGGGCCGCCTCGAGGTCGAAGGTCCGGCCGGAGCCCGCGCCGATCACCTGGATGATCGCCGCGCACTCGGCGTTGGAGAGCATGTCGGAGACCGACGCCTTCTGCACGTTGAGGATCTTGCCGCGGATCGGCAGCAGCGCCTGATACTCGCTGTCGCGGGCGCGGCGGGCGGTGCCGAGCGCCGAGTCGCCCTCGACGATGAACAGCTCGGACTGCCGGACGTCGGTGGAACGGCAGTCGACCAGCTTCGCCGGGAGCGAGGACGACTCGAGCGCGTTCTTGCGCCGCTGCGTCTCCTTGTGGGCGCGGGCCGAGATGCGCGACTTCATCTCGCTGACCACCTTGTCGAGCACGAGCGCCGTCTGCGCCTTGTCGTCGCGCTTGCTCGACCCGAAGCGCTCGGCGAGGCCCTTGCCGATGACGTTCGCGACGATGTTGCGCACGGCCGGGGTGCCGAGCACCTCCTTGGTCTGCCCCTCGAACTGCGGCTCGGGAAGGCTGACGTTCACCACCGCGGTGAGCCCGGCGAGGATGTCGTCCTTCTCGAGCTTCTCGTTCGCGCCGACCTTGAGCCGGCGGGCGTTCTGCTCCACCTGGGCCTTGAAGAACTTCATCAGCCCCTGCTCGAAGCCGCTCTGATGCGTGCCGCCCTTCGGCGTCGCGATGATGTTGACGAAGCTCTTCAGCACCGTCTCGTACCCGGTGCCCCAGCGCATCGCGATGTCGACGTGGCAGGTGCGCTTGACATCGGTGGGCACCATATTGCCGTTCTCGTGCAGCACCGGAACCGTCTCGGTGAAGTGACCCTCGCCCTGGATGCGCCAGGTCTCGGTGATGCCGGGATCGGGCGCGAGGTACTCGGCGAACTGGGAGATGCCGCCGTCGTACTGGAACTCGACCCGCTCGCCCTCGGGGCTGCGCCGGTCGTCGATGACGATCTTGAGACCCGGCACCAGGAACGCCGTTTGACGCGCCCGCGCGACCAGGCCGTCGGGCTGGAAGGTCGCGTCGCGCCCGAAGATCTGCCGGTCGGCCCAGTAACGGATGCGTGTGCCGGTGACGCCCTTCTTCACCTTGCCCACCACCCGCAGCTCGCTGCGGGACTCGAACGGGGTGAACGGCGCGTCGGGCCGCGGCTCCCCCGTGTCGGCGAACACGCCCGGCTCGCCGCGGTGGAAGCTCATCGCCCACGTCTTGCCGTCCCGGTCGACCTCGACGTCGAGCCGCTCGGAGAGCGCGTTGACCACCGAGGCGCCCACGCCGTGCAGTCCGCCGGAGGCGGCGTACGAGCCGCCGCCGAACTTGCCGCCGGCGTGCAGCTTGGTGAAGACGACCTCGACCCCCGAGAGCCCGGTCTTCGGCTCGATGTCGACGGGGATCCCGCGGGCGGTGTCGCGCACCTCCACGCTGTCGTCGGGGTGCAGCACGACCTCGATCTGGTCGCCGTGGCCGCCGAGGGCCTCGTCGACCGAGTTGTCGATGATCTCCCACAGGCAGTGCATCAGGCCGCGCTCGTCGGTCGAGCCGATGTACATGCCCGGCCGCTTGCGGACGGCCTCGAGCCCCTCGAGGACGGAGAGATGCCGCGCAGAATAATCAGAGCTCGCCACGGGTTACAACCTACGTGCCGCGGATCCGAGTTCCCGGTAGGACACCCCAGGCTGGGGAGGGCCCCAGAAGCCGCACGGTACGCCACAGGCGAAATCCCCGACGTCAAAGCGCCGAATGTCGCCATGCCGTGCTCTACTGGATTCATCGCGAAGCGGTTCGAGACGTTCGATACGTAGGAGGTACCTGAAATGTCGTTCCACAGCAACCCGACCGACGACGACCTCCGGGCCGAGCCGCAGCTGACCGCGGCCGACCGTTGCGACGCCTGCGGTGCGCAGGCATACGTGCGCGTGACGGTGAACGGCACCGAGCTGTTGTTCTGCGCTCACCACGCCAAGAAGCACCAGGAGAAGCTCGAGGCAGTCGCATCCAGCTGGCACGACGAGTCCTCGAGACTGCTCGAGGAATCGCGGGCGTAAGCGCCGACAGAGACGTGGAGAAGGGCCAGGCGATCGCCTGGCCCTTTCTCTATGTCCGCGGTGCCCTCGGCGACCGCGCCTACCGGGTCTGCGCCTCCTGCGTCTGTGCGCCGCCCACGTAGCGCCGCGGCACGCGCGCCGCGATGCGCGTGGTGATCTCGTCGCCGAGGGTGCCCGACAGCTCGCCCCACCGGCGCACCGTCTGCTCGCCCTCCGCGCCGCTGCCGAAGAGCACCGCGTCGTCGCCGGCGGCCAGGTGCGAGCCGGTGGCGTCGATCACGAGGTGGTCGCGTTCCACGGCGACGATCGGATGCTGCATCCGTCGCACCGCGACCGCGGTCCTGCCCGCCACATTGCGCGGCACGCCGTCGCCGTACCCGGCGCTGACGTAGCCGAGCGTGCGCCCGTCGGCGGTCTGGCGCACGGCGAGCACCTGTGCGCGCAGTGTCATGACGGGGATCACGCCCATCTCGTCCGGCGTCGTGTCGAACGACGGGATGCCCCAGCAGTGCCCGCCCATGCGCACCAGGTCGAGGCGTACGTCGTCGCGGCGGAATCCGGCGCTGCTGGCGGCGAGGTGCCGCACGTTCACGGTGGCGCCGAGGCGGCGCGCGACCGACACGCCGTCGAGGAAGCGTTCGAGGGCGCGGGTGTCCTCCTCCTCCGACGCTTCGGCGATGTGGGTCCAGACCGCGTGTGTGCGCACGAGTCCCTCCCGCTCGGCCGCGACGGCCGCCGAGACCAGGGCCGGCCAGACCTCGGCCGTGGCGCCGTTGCGGTGCAGGCCGGTGTCGAGTTTGAGATGCAGGCGCGGGGCGAGGAATGCCGGCCGCTGCCGCAGGGCGCGGGCCGCGTCGGCGATGGCGGCGAGCTCGGCGAGGCTCGAGACGCCGAGATCCACGCGCGCGCGGATGGCCCGGCCGAAGTCCTCCCCCGGCGGGTAGAGCCAGGAGAGCACCGTGACCTCGGGGCCGATCCCCGCCTCGCGCAGTTCGACCGCCGTGTCGAGGTCGAGGGCACCGATCGCGCGGATGCCGCATCGCACCGCCTGCGTCGCCGTCTGCACGCGGCCGTGGCCGTACGCGTCGGCCTTGACGACGACCATCAGCTCGGCCGGGGCGACCGTGGCCTTCAGGTGGGCGATGTTGTGGGCGAGGGCGTCGAGATCGATGACCGCCTCGACCAGCGGGCGGGTCACGCGTCGCCCTCCGTCGGGCGGCGACGGGGCCGAGGCGACAGCCGGGTGGTGATCTCGGCGCTGTGGGTGCCGAGCGCGCGGGCGTGGGCGAACACGGCCGGCTCGCCGCGGCGCGCGTCGCCGAGCACCGTGACCGGCGTGCCGAGCAGCGGCTCGGGCACGTCGCCCAGATCGAGCATGAACGCGTCCATGGCGACGCGGCCGGCGATGGTGCGCCGCACCGTCTCGTCACCCAGGGGCACGGATGCCTCGACCCGGTTGCCCGCCGCCCGGGAGAGCCCGTCCCCGTAGCCGAGGGTCACGAGGGCGAGCGTCGTCTCGCCGGTGGTGCGGTAGGTGTATCCGTAGCTGACGCCCTCGTCGGGGCCCACCCGCTTGGTGGCGGCGATCGGCGCCCACAGGCTGAGCACCGGGGGGAACTGCCCGGACACGTCGAGGTCCTGTTCGCTGACCCCGAGCAGCTCGCATCCGATCACGGGGAAGGCGGAGTCGACGAGCACGGCGATGCCGCGGCGCTCGGCCTCCGCCGTCAGCGCGTCGAGCTCGTCCGGCGCGAGGCCGGGAAGTCCGTCGCCGGTGTCCTCGGCGAGGACGACGCCGGTCACTCCCCCGCCGACGGCGCGCGCGAACTCGCCCGCGGTGCGCACGAGCGGTGCGACGCCGAGCTCGGCGGCCGCGCGGAAGTCCTCGTCGACGGCGTGCTGCGTGGTGACGAGGAGGGTCTCCGGGGCGAGGGCGCGCACGCGGCGCGCCTCGTCGAGGCGCGCGGTGACCAGGGCCTGGGCGCCGAGGCGGACGAGGGCGGGCACGACGACGTCGAGGCCGTGGCCCCAGGCATCCGCCCCCACATCGACGAAAAGGGGCGCGCCCTCGGTGAGTTCGCGGAAGCGCGCGACGTTCGCCTCGAGCTGCTCGAGGTCAAGCGTGATTTCGCGGAAGGGAACGGGAGCGGGCGGGTGGGGCTGAGCGCTCACCGGCCTACTCGAGGTAGTCCCGCAGCGACTGCGAACGCGACGGGTGCCGCAGCTTCGCCATCGTCTTGGACTCGATCTGCCGGATGCGCTCGCGGGTGACCCCGAAGGTGTCGCCGATCTGGTCAAGCGTCTTCGGCTGGCCGTCGCCCAGGCCGAAGCGCATGCGGATGACGCCCGCCTCGCGCTCGGAGAGGCTGTCGAGCAGGCTCTCCAGCTGCTTCTGCAGCATGGTGAAGCCCACCGCGTCGGCCGGCACGACCGCCTCGGTGTCCTCGATCAGGTCGCCGAACTCGCTGTCGCCGTCCTCGCCGAGCGGGGTGTGCAGCGAGATCGGCTCGCGGCCGTACTTCTGCACCTCGATGACCTTCTCGGGCGTCATGTCGAGCTCGCGGCTCAGTTCCTCGGGAGTAGGCTCGCGGCCCAGGTCCTGCAGCATCTGGCGCTGCACGCGGGCGAGCTTGTTGATGACCTCGACCATGTGCACCGGGATGCGGATGGTGCGCGCCTGGTCGGCCATCGCGCGGGTGATCGCCTGGCGGATCCACCACGTCGCGTAGGTGGAGAACTTGAAGCCCTTGGTGTAGTCGAACTTCTCGACGGCGCGGATCAGGCCCAGGTTGCCTTCCTGGATGAGGTCGAGGAACTGCATGCCGCGGCCCGTGTAGCGCTTGGCGAGGGAGACCACCAGGCGCAGGTTCGCCCCGAGCAGGTGGCTCTTGGCGCGCTGGCCGTCACGCGCGACCCAGGCGAGCTCGCGGCCGAGCTGGCTGCGCTTCTCCTTCTCGTCCATGTGGCTGAGCTTCTCTTCGGCGAACAGGCCGGCCTCGATGCGCATCGCGAGCTCGACCTCCTGCTCGGCGTTGAGCAGCGCGACCTTGCCGATCTGCTTGAGGTAGTCCTTGACGGGGTCGGCCGTGGCGCCGGTGATGGTCGCCGAGTAGACCGGGATCTCGTCCTCGTCGTCGGTGTTGCGCAGCACGATGGCGCCGGTGGGCAGCGGCTCCTCGACGACCGGTGCGGCCTTGCCCTCTTCGTCGTCGGAGGAGTCCGCAGCCGCGTCATCCGTGCCCGCAGCGGCGGTCTCGCCCGCCTCGGCGACGTCCGCGGCGGCGTCGCCGCCCTCGAGCTCCGTGTCGTCCAGCTCGGTGTCGAGCTCCACGTCGTCGTCGGCCTCGACGGCCTCGCCCTGCGCCTTCTTGGTTCCGGCGCGCTTCGAGGTCGCCTTCAGCGCCGCCTTGCCTGCGGTCTTCGCGGGGGCCTTGGCCGCCGTCTTCTTCGCAGTGCCCTTGGTCGTCGCCTTCTTGGCGGCGGTGGCGGGAGCCGAGGCCGCCTTCTTGTCTTCGACGGCGTCGGACGCCGTAGCGGTTCGTGAGGCCATTGAGGTCACCTTCCGTCCGTATGCGCGGACATTACAAGGGCCCATGTCAAGTCCGCGCGAGGTGCGGCGCCGTTGTCATTCAACTGACGCCCCGCGGAGATGACCGGGTCCGAAGTCACAATTATAACCGCAACGGATCCGGGGACCGATCGCCCGAAACGCACATCGCGGCACCCTGGACACAACGGATGCCGGTACCCGCGTATTCCGCGGGGCACCTCTTTCCGCGCGGGCTCAGCCCCGCTGCCCGTCGTCGCCGTTGCGGCGCTGGTGGGCGAGGAACTGCTCGAGCTCGGCGGCGATCTCGTCGGCCGTCGGCAGGTTCGCGATGTCGGTCTGCCGCGCCGGGTTGTCCTGCATGTAGCTGTCGTGCCGCTGCTCGAGCGCACCCACCAGTCGCTCCAGCTCCGCATTGCCGGCCACCTGCTCGTCGATGTTCTTCACGAAGTCGCGGTCGTCGGCGCGCACGTCGTCGGTGGGGAAGATCAGGCCCGTCGCGGCGGCGATGCTCTGCAGTGCGGTGATCAGCGCGGCCGGGTACTCGGTGTCGGCGAGGTAGTGCGGCACGAGCACGACGAGGCCCGCGGTGGAGTGCCCCTGCTCGACCAGGCGGTGCTCGATCAAGTGCATCGCGGTCGCGGGCGCCTTCGTGCGCGGACGCCAGACCGACAGCTGCTCGATCAGAGCGCGGTTGTTGCCGCTGACCGTCACCCCGAGCGGCCGGGTGTGCGGCACCGGCATGGGGATCGCATGCACCCACGTCACGCTCGCGATCTCGAAGGTGTCGACGAAGCCGAGGATCGCCTGCGCGAAGGCCTCCCACTCGAAGTCGGGCTCGTAGCCGTGCAGGAACAGGAAGGGCCGGCCCACCTCGTCGGAGACGAGGTACAGCGCGAGGCGCGGCGGCTGGTAGTCGGTCAGGTGGTCCTGCTCGAAGGTGAGCGTCGGGCGCCGGGCACGGTAGTCGAGCAGGATGTCGTTGTCGAAGGTGGCCACGACCTCGTAGCCGCCGAGGTTCTCGAGGGTGTACGCACCGAGCTGGGAGACCGCCCCGCCCGCGTCGGCGAAGCCGGTCAGACCCGCGACGAGGTGCAGCCCCGCAGGCACGTCCATGGCAGCCGCGGTCAGCTCGTAGAGTTCGCGGGGGTTGCGCATGTCATCCACTGTAAACGCGCCGTGCGCACGAGCCCGGCTCGGGCGCAGATGCCTGTAGCGAACAGGGCGGCGGACGCTGGATAGGGTGCTGGCATGACCTCTCCCGCGCTGCACGTCATCCCCGACGCCGCCGCGGCCGACGCCGAGATCACGGTGTTCGCCGCGACCGCGTCGTCCGCCCCCGAACTGCTGGGTGCCGACTCGGCGCCGGCAGCCCTCGCCGAGCAGTTGCCGCTGATCGGCTTCGGCGGCGGCACCGACGAGCTGGCCCGGGTCGTGATCGACGGGCGGCGCTACGCCGTGATCGGCGTCGCCAAGGAAGCGAGCGTCGACGCGCTGCGGTATGCGGCGGGATCGGCGGTCCGGCAGCTGGCGGGCGCGGCATCCGTCGCCCTCGTCCTGCCGGTCGACGCGGACGGCGCGCTGCAGGCGGTGCTGACCGGCGCCGCGCTCGGCTCCTACGCCTACACGGCGTACCGCTCGTCATCCGACGAGCAGAAGGCGCCGGTCGCCGAGATCCACGTGGTGGCGGGCACGGATGCCTCGGCCGAGGCCGCCCGCGCCGCCATCGAGGCCCGCGCCGTCGCCCTCGTCAAGGACCTCTTCAACCAGCCGGCGCTCGACCTGTATCCGCAGACCTTCGCGCAGGCGGCGGCGGACGCCGTGGGCGACCTCCCCGTCGACGTCGACGTGTTCGACGAGGCGGCGCTGAAAGCCTCGGGCTTCGGCGGCATCCTCGGCGTCGGGCAGGGCTCGAGCCGGCCGCCGCGGCTCGTGAAGCTGAGCTACACGCCTGACGGCGCAGAAAGGCACCTCGCCCTCGTGGGCAAGGGCATCACCTTCGACTCCGGCGGCCTGTCGCTCAAGCAGCCGACCGGCATGATCGGCATGAAGGGCGATATGACGGGCGCGGCGGTCGCCCTCGCCGTCACCGTCGCGGCGGCGGAACTCGGGCTGCCGGTGCGGATCACCGCCTGGCTGTGCCTGGCGGAGAACATGCCGTCGGGCACGGCGATCCGGCCCGGCGACGTGCTGCGGATGTACGGCGGCAAGACCGTCGAGGTGCTCAACACAGACGCGGAGGGGCGGCTCGTGATGGCCGACGGGCTCGTCGCCGCCAGCGAGGAGCAGCCCGACCAGCTCATCGACATCGCGACGCTCACCGGCGCGAAGGTGACCGCGCTGGGCACCCGGTACTCGGCGCTGATGGGCGACGACGCCCTGCTCGAGCAGCTGCGCGAGGCGGCGGCCGAGACGGGCGAGCTGTTCTGGCCGATGCCGCTGCCGGCCGAACTGCGCAGCACCATCTCGTCGCCGATCGCCGACATCGCGAACGCGAACCCCGGCGTCCCGGCGGGCGGCATGCTGCTGGCCGGCGTCTTCCTGCGGGAGTTCGTCGGCGAGGGCATCGCCTGGGCGCACCTCGACATCGCCGGAAGCGAGGAGAACAAGGGCGGCCCGTACGGATTCACCGGCAAGGGCCCGACGGGCGTCGCGGTGCGCATGCTGCTGCGCCACGCGGAGCGCGTCGCCCTTGCCGCGTCGGATGGCGGCGCCGCCCAGGTATAGGGTCGATTTCTGGCGGACACGGTCCGCCTGATTCATGTGCGCCCGCCGAGGCCGACCGCGAGGAGGGACCCCAGCCCGATGCCCGAGCAGAACTTCGATCTCGTCGTGCTGGGCGGCGGCAGCGGCGGATACGCAGCCGCGCTGCGCGCGGCGGAGCTCGGCTCGAGCGTCGCTCTGATCGAGAAGGACAAGGTCGGCGGCACCTGCCTGCACCGCGGCTGCATCCCCACCAAGGCCCTGCTGCACGCCGCCGAGGTGGCCGACTATGCGCGAGGCGCCGAGAAGCGCGGCATCCGCACAACCTTCGAGGGCGTCGACGTCGAGGGCGTCGCGCGGTACCGCGAGGGCATCGTCGCGAAGAAGTTCAAGGGGCTCGAGGGCCTGCTGAAGGCGCGCGGGGTGACGACCGTGTCCGGAGCGGGCCGCCTCGTCTCCCCCAACTCGGTGCAGGTCGGCGACGACCGCTACACCGGCGCGAACGTCGTGCTCGCCACCGGCTCCTACTCCCGGTCGCTGCCGGGTCTGGAACTCGGCGGCCGAGTCATCACGAGCGAGCAGGCGCTGCAGCTCGACGTCGTGCCCGAGCACGTCGTCGTGCTCGGCGGCGGCGTCATCGGCGTCGAGTTCGCGAGCATCTGGCGTTCCTTCGGCGCCGAGGTGAGCATCATCGAGGCCCTGCCGCACCTCGTGCCCAACGAGGACGAGGCGATCAGCAAGGGCCTGGAGCGCGCTTTCCGCCGCCGCGGCATCGACTTCCGGCTCGGGGTTCGCTTCTCCGGCGTCACGCAGTCGGACGACGGGGTCGTCGTCAGCCTCGAGAACGGCGACACCGTGGAGGCGGACTACCTCCTGGTCGCCGTCGGCCGAGGGCCGGCCACCGCCGGTCTCGGCTTCGAGGAGGTGGGCGTGCGGCTGGACCGCGGCTTCGTGGTCGCCGACGAGCGGCTGCGCACCTCGGTTCCCGGCGTGTGGGCGGTCGGCGACATCGTGCCAGGGCTTCAGTTGGCCCATCGCGGGTTCCAGCAGGGCGTCTTCGTCGCCGAGGAGATCGCCGGGCTGTCGCCCGTGGTCATCCCCGACGCGAACATCCCGAAGGTCACCTACTGCGAGCCGGAGGTCGCGTCCGTCGGCCTCACCCAGGCGAAGGCCGCCGAGCAGTACGGCGCCGACGCCGTCGAGGCGTACGAGTACGGCCTCGCCGGCAACGGGCGCAGCGAGATCCTCGGCACGAACGGCACGGTGAAGGTGGTGCGCGTGAAGGGCGGGCCGGTCGTGGGCGTGCACCTGATCGGCGCGCGGGTGGGCGAACTGATCGGCGAGGCGCAGCTCGCCGTGAACTGGGAGGCGTACCCGGAGGACATCGCGCCGCTGGTGCACGCGCACCCCACCCAGAACGAAGCGCTGGGCGAGGCGTTCCTGAAGCTTGCGGGCAAGCCGCTGCACGCCCTGTAAGCCAATAAGCTATTTCTCAAGTTGAGGTCTAAGGAGACAGTCTCATGAGCGAATCCGTCAGCCTGCCTGCACTCGGCGAGAGTGTCACGGAGGGCACGGTCACCCGCTGGCTGAAGAACGTCGGCGACCGCGTCGAGGTCGACGAGCCCCTGCTGGAGGTGTCGACCGACAAGGTCGACACCGAGATCCCCTCCCCCGTCGCCGGCGTGGTCGAGGAGATCCTGGTGCAGGAGGACGAGACGGTCGAGGTGGGCACTGCGCTCGTGAGGATCGGCGACGGCAGCGGCGCCGCCGCACCGGCGGAGTCCGCGCCGCAGGAGGCTCCCGCCGAGGAGGCCCCGGCCGCCGAGGAGGCGGCTCCGGCGGAGCCTGTGCCCGCTCCGACGCCCGAGCCGGTCGCACCCCCGGAGCCGGCGCCCGCCGCGCAGCCCGAGGCGGCTCCCGAGCCCGAGCCCGAGCCCGCGCCGCAGCCCGCGGCAGCGCCGCAGCCCGAGCCGGCCCCCTCGGCTCCGGCCCCGGCAGCGCCGGTTCCCGCAGCGGCGGCGCCCGCGGCATCCGCCCCCACCGGCGCCGAGCCGTCCGGCGGCGCCCACGCCGGCGGCGGCTACGTGACCCCCATCGTGCGCAAGCTCGCGGCCGAGCAGGGCGTCGACCTCGACTCGGTCACGGGTACGGGCGTCGGCGGCCGCATCCGCAAGCAGGACGTGCTCGACGCCGCCTCGGCGCCCGCCGCACCGAGCGCCCCCGCCGCGCCCGTCAAGCTCGAGGTCTCCCCGCTGCGCGGCACCACCGCTCCGGCGTCGCGCCTGACCAAGGTGATGTCGCAGCGCGCCGTCGAGTCGATGCAGCAGACCGCGCAGCTCACCACCGTCGTGAAGGTGGACGTCACCAAGGTCGCCGCGCTGCGCGACAAGGTGAAGGCCGACTTCCAGGCCAAGACCGGCAACAAGCTGTCCTTCCTGCCGTTCTTCGCCAAGGCGGCCCTCGAGGCGCTGCAGGCGTACCCGATCATCAACTCCACGTTCGACGGTGAGACGATCACCTACCCGGCCACCGAGAACCTCGCCATCGCGGTCGACACCGACCGCGGCCTGCTCACCCCGGTGATCAAGGACGCGAGCACGCTCGACATCGCCGGCCTGGCCGCGCAGATCGCCGACCTCGCCGGCCGCACCCGCGAGAACAAGCTCAAGCCCGACGAGCTGGCCGGCGGCACGTTCACGCTGACCAACACCGGCTCGCGCGGGGCGCTCTTCGACACCCCGGTCGTGTTCCTGCCGCAGTCGGCGATCCTCGGCACGGGCACCGTGCAGAAGGAGCCCGTCGTGGTCACCGTCGACGGGCAGGACGCGATCGCGATCCGCTCGACCGTGTACCTCGCACTGTCCTACGACCACCGCACCATCGCGGGCGCGGACGCGGCGCGCTACCTGACCGCCGTCAAGGCGCGTCTGGAGGAAGGCGCGTTCGAGGGCGACCTCGGCATCTGAGTGCATCGTCGCGCCGGTCCTCGCCCGGCGCGAGTCGTGCCGCTCAGCGGCGCTCGAGTCGCCGCTTCGCTGGTGGCCGGCGAGGCGGCCACATCGTGCGATATCGGAAGAGCCGTCAGTTCTCGTAGAGCTGTCGGAGCCGCCATCCGGCCTCGGTCCTCATCAGCAGGGCCGAGGCCGGAGCCATGTCCGTGCCCTGCTTGGGCGTGAGCGCCACGAGCGCCGAGTCGCCCGTGCGCTCGAGCAATGACGGCGTCAGCGCGGCGAGCGGTCGCGCCGGGGTGGCGAGATCGGATGCCTCGCCGTCGGCGAGCGGCGCGAGGCATGCGGCCCGTCGCTCGTCCGAGGCGGCCAGACACGCGTCGCGCCGGTCGAGCAGCACCGTCGCCGCCCCGACCGGGTCGTCCCCGCGCAGGACCGCGGCGTCGGCGTCCGCCGTCGGTGACGCGGAGCCGGACGCGCGGGCAGGCGACGAGACGGCCCGCCCGCTCGCCGGCGTCGACGGATGCGCCGCCTGGCGCCCCTCGTCCGGCATCAGCACGACGGCGGCCACCACGAGCACGGCGGCCACGAGGCCGCCGACCACGAGCAGGCGGCCGCGCCCGCTGAGCAAGCCGGCAGCGACCGCCACGCGCTCCCGCAGGCGGCCGATCGGCTCGGCGAGCAGCGCCGATGGCCCCGCGTCGAAGGCCTCGACCAGCGCGGAACCCGAGGGCTTGCGGTGCGCCTTGCGAGGACGGCCGCTGGGGCGGGTGCCGGCCCGGGAGCCCGGCGCGAGCGTCGGCGGAGGCGGGGGCGGCTCGGCCGCTGCCATGAGCCGCACCGGCGCCGGCTCGGCGAGCTCGAACAGCGCCTCTTCGAGCTGGTCCAGCGTGTGAGTCGTCTCGCTCGCGGTCAGTGTGGCGAACGCCAGCCCGAGCCCGGTGTGCGCCGGGCCGCCCGACCGGCCGCGGGCGAGCAGCCCGAGGCGCACCGCGAGCTCGGCGACGGCGCGCCAGTCGTCATCGGCCGCGGTGCGGCCCGCCGCGACGATCTCGACCAGCGTCGACGTGCCCACGAGCACCGGCCGCGCCGCCGAGTCGAAGCGCACCGCGTCGACCACGGCCCCTGCGAAGCCGGCGGCGTGCAGCGCCGCGACCGCCCGCACCACGCCGATCACGACCGTGACCGCCTCTGCCTCGGTGAGCCGCCGGCGGCGGGCGAGCAGCTCGTCCAGGTTCGGGCCGTCGAGCGGCTCGAGCAGCAGCTCGCGGTGCTCCCCCAGCGCGACGACGTCGAGCACGCGCGGCAGGTGCGGGCTGTCGGCGGAGAGCAGCGCCGCGGCCTCGCGGTCGAAGGCCGAGGCATCCGTCGCCTCAGGCGTCATCGTGCTGGTCATGCCGGTCATCCTGCCCGAGCCGCTCCGAGCCGGCCGGGGCGACCGCGCGGCCGGTGGATAACTTAGGCTGGCTGCACAACCTCACACAGAAAGCCGATTGCTGGACACATGCCTCAGTACATCGTCACGGGACTAAGCGCCAATTCCGTGCCGTACCTCGAGGCCCTCGAACTCCAGCGTGCGACGCACGCTGCCGTGGTTCGCGGGTCGGCGCCCGACACCGTCATGCTGCTCACGCACCCCTCCGTCTACACGGCGGGCAAGCGCACCGAGCCCTCCGAGCGGCCCGTCGATGGAACCCCCGTCATCGACGTCGACCGCGGCGGCAAGATCACGTGGCACGGGCCGGGGCAGCTGGTCGGGTACCCGATCCTGCGGCTTGCCGATCCCATCGACGTCGTCGCCTTCGTGCGCCGCCTCGAGGGCGTGCTCATCGACGTGCTCGCCGAACTCGGCGTCTCCGGCCACCGGGTCGACGGGCGCAGCGGCGTGTGGGTGTCGCAGACGGATGCCTCCGGCCGCCCCGCCCCCGACGCGAAGATCGCTGCGATCGGGCTTCGGGTCGCCGAGGGCGTCACCATGCACGGCTTCGCGCTGAACCTCAGCAACAGCCTCGAACCGTACGAGAAGATCGTCGCCTGCGGCATCCGCGACGCCGGCGTGACGACCGTGAGCCGGGAGCTGGGCCGCACCGTCACGCCGGAGGACGCCGCGCCGATCGTGCAGCGGCACCTCGACGCCGCGTTCGCGGAGGTGGCCGCGTGACCATCACCAACGGCGCCGCGGCGGCGCACGACACGCAGGGCCGGCGAATGCTGCGGCTCGAGGTGCGCAATGCCCAGACCCCGATCGAGAAGAAGCCGTCCTGGATCAAGACCCGGGCGAAGATGGGCCCCGAGTACCGCCAGCTGCAGGAGCTCGTGAAGACCGAGCAGCTGCACACCGTCTGCCAGGAGGCAGGCTGCCCCAACATCTTCGAGTGCTGGGAGGACCGCGAGGCGACCTTCCTGATCGGCGGCTCGGCGTGCACGAGACGCTGCGACTTCTGCCAGATCGACACGGGCAAGCCGGCCGACTACGACACCGACGAGCCCAGGCGTGTCGCGGAGTCGGTCGTGCGCATGCAGCTGCGCTACGCGACGGTCACCGGCGTCGCGCGCGACGACCTGGAGGACGAGGGCGCGTGGCTGTACGCCGAGACGATCCGGGAGATCCACCGTCAGTCGCCCGGCACCGGGGTCGAGATCCTCGTCCCGGACTTCTCGGGCAACCCGGCCCACCTCGCCGAGGTGTTCGGCGCGCGCCCCGAGGTGTTCGCGCACAACGTCGAGACGGTGCCGCGCATCTTCAAGCGCATCCGCCCCGCCTTCCGCTACGAGCGCTCGCTCGGCGTGCTGACGCAGGCGAAGGAGGCCGGGCTGATCACCAAGTCGAACCTGATCCTCGGCATGGGCGAGGAGCCCGAGGAGGTCACCCAGGCGCTGCAGGACCTGCACGACGCGGGCACCGACCTCATCACGATCACCCAGTACCTGAGGCCCAGCCCCCGGCACCTGCCGGTCGCGCGCTGGGTGCATCCCGAGGAGTTCGTCGCGTTCGCCGAGCAGGCGGAGGAGATCGGATTCGCCGGCGTGATGTCGGGCCCCCTGGTGCGTTCCTCGTACCGTGCGGGGCGCCTCTGGGCGCAGGCCGTGCGGGCGAGCTGACAGCCGCGTTCCGGTAGTCTGGAGACCATGGCTCGCAACACTTCGCCCGCCTCGCAGGCGGCTGCCGAACCCGGCCGTCTCAAGCAGATGTGGGACGTGTTCCAGATGACGCGGCGGTACGACTCGCGTGCGCTGCTGTACATGATCCTGGCGTTCGTCGCACCGGTCATCGTGGGCGTCGTGCTGGCGCTGCTGTTCTCCAGCAACGTCTTCACGCGGGTGCTGTGGATCGTCGCCGGAGTGCTCGCGGGCGTGCTGCTCGCCATCGTCATCCTCGGCCGCCGGGCCGAGCGCGCCGCCTACTCGCAGATCGAGGGTCAGCCGGGCGCCGTGGGGGCCGTGCTGCGCTCGTCGCTGCGCCGCGGCTGGCGCGGCAGCGAGATGCCCGTCGCCGTGAACAGCAAGACCCGCGACGCGGTCTACCGGGCCGTCGGCCGCGGGGGCGTGGTGCTGATCAGCGAGGGCCCGAAGACTCGCACGGCACGGATGCTCGAGGAAGAGCGCCGCAAGGTGAACCGGACCGTTCCCAACGTCGCGGTGACGACGATCAGCGTCGGCCCCGACGCCGACTCGGTGCCCCTGCACCGGGTCGCGAGCACCCTCACCAAGATCAAGCCGACGCTGACCAAGACCGAGATCGCCGCCGTCGACAACCGGCTCTCGTCGCTGCAGACCGCGCTGCCCATCCCCAAGGGCGTCGACCCCATGCGCATGCGAGCCCCCCGGCAGCCGCGTTAGGCGCGTATCAGCACGGTGCCGGCGACCTTGTCGTGGAAGCCGCGCTGGTCGGAGTCCCACACCAGCGCCGGGATCACCAGGGTGAGCAGCACGCTGCGCACGATCGGGCGCCAGAACGCCGGCCGGTAGCCGGGCAGCGCCGACAGGCGCAGCCCGAAGACGCGGTGGCCGATGGACCCGCCGAGGGCCCAGATCGCGAGGATCTGCAGCAGCGCGAAGACCGGATACACGACCCAGTCGCCCTGGTGGAACACGGCCCAGGACAGGCCGAGGGCGATGAACCAGTCGAGGAACAGCCCGGCGACGCGGCGGCCGAGGCGGGCGACCGACCCGGGGCCGGACTCGGGGAGGCCGATGCGCTCTCCCGGATAGCGGCTGGGCGGGGCATCCGTCGGGCTCGTCACTGCTCAAGTCTAGGCGAGCGACCCCAGGCGAATACTGGCCGCGTAACACGCCGGAAACAGTCCAGTCACGGCCGGGAAACCGCCTCCCCCTAGCCTGCGATTGGGTTGCGTTCGCATCCTTCCGTCAGCCTTTTGGAGCCTTAATGTTCAAGGATTCTTCCGAGGTGCTGGAGTTCATCAGGAACGAAGACGTCAAGTTCCTCGATATCCGCTTCACCGACCTCCCCGGCGTGCAGCAGCACTTCAACATCCCCGCTTCCACCGTCGATGAAGACTTCTTCACGGTCGGCCAGCTGTTCGACGGCTCGTCGATCCGTGGCTTCGCGAACATCCACGAGTCGGACATGCAGCTGATCCCGGATGTGACGACGGCCTACGTGGACCCGTTCCGCGCGGAGACGACGCTCGTGATGCTGTTCGACATCTACAACCCGCGCAACGGCGAGATCTACAGCAAGGACCCGCGCCAGGTCGCCAAGAAGGCCGAGAAGTACCTCGCCTCGACGGGCATCGCCGACACGGCGTTCTTCGCCCCCGAGGCCGAGTTCTACATCTTCGACGACGTGCGCTACGAGGTGAAGCAGAACGGCTCCTTCTACGCCGTCGATTCGGAAGAGGGCGCCTGGAACAGCGGCCGCGCCGAAGAGGGCGGCAACCTGGGCAACAAGACCCCGTACAAGGGCGGCTACTTCCCCGTCTCCCCCACCGACAAACAGGCCGACCTGCGCGACGACATCGTGCTGAAGCTGATCGACGCGGGCCTCGAGGTCGAGCGCGCGCACCACGAGGTGGGCACCGGCGGCCAGGCCGAGATCAACTACAAGTTCAACACGATGGTCCACGCGGCCGACGACATCCTGAAGTTCAAGTACATCGTCAAGAACACCGCCGAGCTGTGGGGCAAGACCGCGACCTTCATGCCGAAGCCGCTGTTCGGCGACAACGGGTCCGGCATGCACACCCACCAGTCGCTGTGGAACGGCAGCACGCCCCTGTTCTACGACGAGGCGGGCTACGGCGGGCTTTCCGACATCGCCCGCTGGTACATCGGCGGCCTGCTCGCCCACGCGCCCGCGGTGCTCGCCTTCACCAACCCGACCGTGAACTCGTACCACCGCCTGGTGCCCGGCTTCGAGGCCCCCGTGAACCTGGTCTACTCGGCCGGCAACCGCTCCGCCTCGATCCGCATCCCGATCACCGGCTCGAACCCGAAGGCCAAGCGCATCGAGTTCCGCGCCCCCGACTCGTCGGGCAACCCGTACCTCGCCTTCGCCGCGCAGATGATGGCGGGCCTCGACGGCATCCAGAACCGCATCGAGCCGCACGAGCCGGTCGACAAGGACCTCTACGAGCTTCCGCCCGAGGAGGCGAAGGCGATCCCGCAGGTGCCCGCCTCGCTCGACGCCGCGCTCGAAGCGCTCGAGGCCGACCACGAGTTCCTCACCAAGGGCGGCGTGTTCACCGAAGAGCTCATCGAGACCTGGATCGAGTACAAGCGCGAGAAGGAGATCAAGCCGCTTGCGCAGCGCCCGCACCCGTTCGAGTACGAGCTGTACTACGGCGTGTAAGTCCGCCGGACAGGAGAAGGCCCCCGCATTCCTGCGGGGGCCTTCTCCATATCAGGCGATCGGATGGCTCAGGCCGGAACACCCTCGCGGCGGGGAGCCGCCGGGGCCGCATCCGTTCGCGTCGACAGGGTGAGCGCGCCGTTCTGGCCGAGACCCGAGTACGTCCACCCGGCCGCCTTGTAAGCCGCGGGGTCGAGGCAGTTGCGGGCGTCGATGATGACCTTGTTCTTCACCAGCTCGCCGAGGCGCACCGGATCGGCGGAGATGAACTCGTCCCACTCGGTCAGCAGCAGCACGACCTCGGCGCCCTTCACGGCCTCCTCCAGCGAGTCGACGTAGCTGAGCGTCGGGAAGGTGCGCTTGGCCGGGACGGCCGCCTCCGGGTCGTAGACCGCCACGAGCGCGCCCTTGAGGTGCAGGGCGGCCGCCACGTTGAGCGCGGGCGAGTCGCGCACGTCGTCCGTCAGCGGCTTGAACGCGGCGCCGAGGACGGCGATGTTCTTGTTCAGCACGCTGCCTCCGACGGCGGCGGTCGCGCCGTCGATGACGCGCTGGCGCAGGCGCACGTTGATCTCGTCGACCTGCTGCAGCAGCCCGGTGACGCTCGAGGCGCCGAGCTCGCCGGCGCGGGCCATCAGTGCGCGGATGTCCTTGGGCAGGCAGCCGCCGCCGAAGCCGAGGCCCGCGTTCAGGAACTTGCGCCCGATGCGGTCGTCGAAGCCGATCGCGTCGGCGAGCGTCGTCACGTCGGCGCCGGCCGCGTCGCAAATCTCGGCGATCGCGTTGATGAAGGAGATCTTGGTGGCCAGGAACGCGTTGGCGCTGACCTTCACCAGCTCGGCCGTCGGCAGATCGGTGACGATCACCGGGATGCCGGTCGAGATGGGGTCGGCGTAGATCTCGCGCAACACGCGCTCCGAGCGCTCGCTGACGCCGCCGAGCACGATGCGGTCGGGGGTGAGCGTGTCATGCACGGCCTTGCCCTCGCGCAGGAACTCGGGGTTCCAGACCAGCTCGGCCGACAGCCCGTCGCGCAGCCGGCCGGCGACCAGCTCGCGCAGCCGGGCCGCGGTGCCCACCGGCACCGTCGACTTGCCGACGATGATGCCGTCGTGGGTCAGCGCATCCACCACGTCGCCGACCGCCTGCTCGACGTAGCCGGTGTTCGCGGCGTGGCTGCCGGGCAGCTGCGGGGTGCCGACGCAGATGAAGTGCACGTCGCTGACCGCGACCGCCTCGGCCAGGTCGGTCGTGAAGCGCAGGCGGCCCGTGTTCACGTGCTTGACCAGCAGTTCGGGCAGGCCCGGCTCGTAGAACGGCACGATGCCGCTGGAGAGCGCGTCGACCTTGCTCTGGTCGGTGTCGACGCCGATGACCTCGAAGCCCATCTCGGCGACGGCGGCGGCGTGGGTCGCGCCCAGGTAACCGGTGCCGATCACGCTCACGCGCGGGCGGACCGTCTCGACGGATTCGTCCACTTGATGTCCTCTCTCGTTGCTCCGTGTCAGCGGGGGGTCACTGATCGACGGGGTTGAGCATGTAGTCCGACGCCTTGGCCGACAGGCCTGCCTTGAAGGCGTCGAGCGCCTCGCTCGACGAGGCGATGCGCCAGTCGTTGGTGTTGCGCACGCCCTGCGTGTAGCTCGTCACGGCCTCGTCGAGCCAGGAGAAGCCCATGATGTCGGCGTTCGCCGGGTCCTGCATCGCCTGGAAGAACGAGTTGATCCATTGGGCCTTGTAGCCGCCCGACTGCTCCGTGCTGCCGTCGTCGGTCGCTCCGATCTCCGAGAAGAAGATGTTGCGGTTCGGCGCGAGCTTGCGCAGGTAGGAGAGCGTCGTGCCGTAGGTGGCGTCGAAGCTCGCCTTGTCGGCCGTGGCGGGCGAGCGCAGGTAGCCGTCGAGGCCGACCAGGTCGACGTACTTGTCGCCGGGGTAGGTCTCGGCGAAGGTGTCGTACGACTGCACCCCGCCGTGAGCGCCGATGGTGTTCACGATGTTCGGGGCCCAGTTCCAGATCACGTAGTTGTTCGCGCCGTTGGCCTCGAAGATGTTCCAGACGTGCTGCCACATCTTGGCGAACTCGCCGGGGCTGTTGCCGTTCACCGAGTTGCCGCTGGCGTCGCTCTCCGCCCACGGGTACCAGCTGCCGTTCATCTCCTGGTCCAGGCGGATGATCATGGGCAGCTTGGTCTGGGCGATGGCCTTCGCGTACTTGGTCAGGTACGCGTCGAAGTTGCCGTCGATGATGTTCTTCAGCGAGTACTCCGGGCGATCGGTGACGTTGTTCGCGTCATCGATCGGCCGCGACTCCCAGGTCAGCAGCGGAACCATGCCGTTCTTCCAGGCGTCCTGCACGGCGTCCGCGCGGAAGTCCTTGTCCCAGCCTTGGAAGTAGCCGACCACGGTCGGCGTGTAGCCGACCTTGGCCGCGGTGTCGTTCACCTCGGACATGCTGAACGGCGCCTGCTCCTCGTAGACGCCCCAGTAGCGGCCCGCCGGTGAGAGCAGCTCGGCCTTCGACGGCGCCTCGATCGGGGTGTTCGCAGGGGTGACGGGCGTGCCGGCCGGGTTGGTGCCGGTGCTCGAGCCGGTGCCGGAGCTGCTGCTCGATCCGGCGCGCCACGCGTTCTGCAGCTCGCTCTGCTGGGTGGTCACCTGCTGGCGCAGCGCCTCGGTGCTGGCGCTGGAGTCGGCCTTGAGCGCGTCGAGCTGGCCCTTCAGCTGGCTCTTCGCCGTCTGCAGCTGCTTGAGCTGCGACTTGAGCGACTCGTTGCCCGCCTGCGCGGTGGTCAGGTCGGCCTTCGCGTGGTCGCGCTGCGCCGCGGCCTGGTCGAGCTTCTTCTGCACGGAGTCGAGCTCGGCGTTCAGCTGGGCGATCTGGGCGGTGAGCTCCGCGTTCTTCTTCTCCGCCGGCGAGAGCGCCTCGGTGGCGCTCTTCGCGGCATCGGAGACGTGCTTGGCGAGGTCGCTCGGCGACATCCACACGAAGGCGGAGAGGAGCGCGAGGACGGTGACGAGGGCGGCCGCGGCGACGGCCGTCCAGCGGGCGTTGCGCTTGCTGCTGGCCCACCAGGAGAACGTTGCACTAGACAATGAAGAATGCCTCCAGGGTCAGGATGGCGAACCCGATGAGGTATGGGATCGCCGCGAGGGGGTTCGGGCGGCGGCGCAGCGGCTTGCGCGCCGCCGGCTCGTGGAACGCCTGCTCGAGTTCGAGGATGGCGTCGGTCTCGTTCGGCTCGGCGACCTCGGTCGCGACGGTGCCCGCGTCGACCTGGGCCTCCGGCGACAGCATCCGTGCGTCACGCCGCGTCTGCGGCTGCGGGCTCGCGCCGGCTCCGGCGACGGGCTGATCGGATGCCGGCACGGCGGTGCCGGTGAGCGTGAACTGCTCGTCGGTTGCGCTTCCGGCGTAGGCCCCGGCGCGCGTTCCCCAGCCCGCGACGTGGGCGAGGCGGAAGAAGCCGATCAGACGGATGGGCATCAGGAAGAACGTCGAGACGATGATGAACATCGGCAGCCGGAAGAAGTCGCTCGGCTTCTCGGCGAGGTGGCGCATCTGGCGGATGCCCATGCTGATCACGGTCGACAGCAGCATGATCGCGATGATCATCAGCAGGCCGTCCTTCAGGCCGTACTCCTGCAGGAAGCCCTGGTAGAGGTTCACGCCCTGGTGGGTGAGGGCGCGATACACCCATCCGGCGATCACGCCGAAGAGCAGGAACGGCATGATGATGTCGGTCACGAAGAAGAACGCGAGCACCGGGGCGTGGCCGAGCATCCAGGGCAGCATGCGCAGCGTGTTGTACTGGCTGCCGCGAGCCCAGCGCAGCTGCTGCTTGAACAGCTTCTTGATCTTCAGCGGAGCATCCGTGTAGACGAGGCTCGTGTACTGGTAGACGGTGCGGTAGCCCTCTTTGAGCGTCAGGTTGGTGAGCGTGCGGTCGTCGCTGACCTCGAGGAACACGCCGAGGAACTTCTCGGTCATGAACTTGTCCATGACGCGCATCAGGATGTTGCGGCGGAAGGCGATGGTGCGGCCCGGCAGGCAGCCGATCTGGCCGAGCACCGACTGCGCGGGCATCGAGTACAGCGCGCGGGAGTTCTCGAGCCAGTCCGCCCAGCGGGTGATCCAGCTGCGCTCGGGCTCCAGGATGCGCTGACGGGTGGTGACGCCTCCGACCGACTGGTCCTTGAACGGCTTGACCAGCTCCTCGAGCGTGCCCTCGGTCCAGACGGTGTCGGAGTCGACGAGCACGGTGATCTCGCCGCGGGAGAGCTCGGTGCCCACCTTGACGGCGTTGCGCTTGCCCGGGATCGGGGTGTGCACCCAGCGCACCAGGGGCGCGAATTCGTCGCAGATGCGCTCGAGCGCCGGGTTCGGCGCGCCGTTGATGACGACGATGATCTCGTCGGGCTTCTGGGCCACCATGCGGCCGATGACGTCGCGGAAGAGGTCTTCCGGCTCGTCGACCACCGGCACGACCACGCTGGTGGAGACCCGGTACGGCTCGGTGTATGGGCGGTAGAACGCCGAGAGCACCATCTTGAGGAGCCACAGCACCCAGACGAGCGCCGAGTAGACCGCGAAAAGGTAGATCTCCTCGTAGCCCTCGACCAGATGACGCATCTGCAGGATGAAGATGAACACGCCACGACCTCCGTTTCCTCGTGTTGCGGCTGCCGTGGGGGCGACGGCCGGGGGTTGGTTGCGGTTGGGGTGGAACGTCCGCACCATCGAGGACGAGCTGGCGAGTCGAGGATATGCATCCCCCAAAGGGGGGACGCAACTGGAACAAACGTCACTTTGAACCGCTTCTCGGGCGTGTCGGCGAGGCGCTGGCGGCGCTCGGGGCCGCCGGCCGAGGGTCTGACGGATGCCTCTCCGGGCGGCTCCCACAGGGCCGACGGTCTAATCAAATCCCAGGTCAGAGCCGTTCTTAGTGGTCGTTCGCAATCGGCAACTATCACCCGCGCGACGGTCGCTCTGCGATGGGGCAGGTGAACAGGGCTGTGCACCGGCTAAAGACCGTCGAGAAAGAAGTCGAAGATTTACTGCTGCGTAACACGCTCGCGACGCACGGGACACCCGCGCGGCGCGATAGCCGAATCGGGCTCAACTAAGCGGGCGGGCGTCACGCCGACCCGTCGCCATAGAAGCCGCGCTCGAAGACGGCACGGGCGCGCCGGGTGACGGCCAGGTAATCCTCCTCGAGCCGGGCGGCGGATCTGGGCGGGTACTCCATGAGGCGTGCGACGCCGTCGAGGGCCGTGCGGTCGGACGGGAGGACATCGGAGGTGCGGGCGGTCCACAGCGTCATCGCCGAGCGCGCCCGCGAGGCGAACAACCAGGCCGCGCGCAGGCGCTGCGCGTCGTCCTCCGGTACGAGCCCGGCCTCGACTTCGGCGGCCAGCGCCTCGAGCGTCGAGGTGGTGCGCAGCGCCGGTATCCGGGCGGCGTGCTGCAGCTGCAGCAGTTGCACGTACCACTCGACGTCGCTGAGCGATCCGCGGCCGAGCTTGAGGTGGCGCGCCGGATCGGCGCCCTGCGGCAGGCGCTCCGACTCCACTCGGGCTTTGATGCGCCGCACCTCGCGCAGCTCGGCCGGGCCGAATGTCTCCGGATACCGGGTGCGGTCGGCCAGCGCCTCGAAGTCGGCGATGAGGTGCCGGTCGCCGGCGGCGCCGCGGGCGCGCAGCAGCGCCTGCGCCTCCCAGGTCAGCGACCAGCGGGCGTAATACGCGGCGTACGCCTCGAGCGAGCGCGCCAGCGGTCCGTTGCGTCCCTCGGGGCGCAGCCCGGCGTCGAGATCGAGCGGGAGGCGCGGGTCCGCGGTCAGCCGGGAGATCTCGGCGGCCAGCCGCAGCGCCTCCGGTCCCCCGGCGCCGTCGGCCGAGCGGTAGACGTACATCACGTCCGCGTCCGACCCGAAGCCGAGCTCGCGCCCGCCGTAACGCCCCATCGCGATGACGGCGAACCGGAAGCCGTGCGGCTCGCTCCCCCGGCGTTCGCGGCGCAGTGCCGCGAGCACGCCCTCGAGCAGGACGTCGACGATGTCGGTCAGGCCGCGGGCCAGCTCGTCGATCGTGATGACGCCGAGAATGCCGGCGAAGGCGAGCCGCAGCACCTCCCGCCGCCGCGCCGAACGCAGCGCTTGGGCCACGGCATCCGCGGTCTCGTGCCGGGCGAGCACGGCGTCGCGCTCCTCCTCCAGCACGCGACGAGGGCGGGGGCGCAGATCCTCGTCCGAGTCGAGCCAGGCCACCGCTTCGGGCAGGGCGCCGAGCAGCTCGCCGACGAACCGCGAGCCGGAAATGAGGCGGCTGAGCCGCTGGGCGGCGCCCGAGGAGTCGCGCAGCATGCGCAGGAACCAGTGCGAGGACCCAAGGTCCTCCGAGAGCCGACGGAAGGTCAGCAGGCCGTAGTCCGGATCCGCTCCTTCCGAGAGCCACTGCAGCAGCACGGGCAGCAGCGTGCGCTGGATCGTCGCGGCGCGCGAGACGCCCTCCGTGAGAGCGGCGAGGTGCGCCAGAGCGCCTCGAGGATCGCGGAACCCGATCGCGGCGAGCCGCGCCTGGGCCTGCTGCGGCGAGAGCGCGCGCTCCCCCGTGAGCCGGTCGGCCGGGGAGAGCGCGGCGACGGCCGACAGCAGCGGCCGGTAGAACAGCTGCTCGTGCAGGCCGCGGACCGTGCGCTTGATCCCCTGCCACTCCGCCACCAGGGCGGCCGCCCCGACCGCCAGCCCCGTGGCGCGGGCGAGCACCCGTTGGCGTCGCTCGTCGCGCGGCATGAGGTGGGTGCGGCTCAGCCGCTCGAGCTGCAGCCGGTGCTCCATGAGGCGCAGGGTGCGGTAGTCGCGGTCGAGGCGCGCGCCCGGCTCCCGCCCGACGTACCCGCCGGCGACGAGCGCGGCCAGCGCGTCGAGGGTGGCGCGCTGGCGCACACGCTCGTCGGTGTAGCCGTGCACGAGCTGCAGCAGCTGCACGGTGAACTCGATGTCGCGCAGGCCGCCCGGCCCGAGCTTCAGCTCGTAGTCCACGTCCGCCGGCGCGATGTGGTCGAGCACCCGCTCGCGCATCCGCTGCACCGACTCGACGAACCCGTCGCGCTGCGAGCTCGACCACACCTGCGGCGCGAGCGCCGACACGTAGCGCGCGCCGAGCTCGGCGTCCCCAGCGAGCGGCCTCGCCTTCAGCAGCGCCTGGAACTCCCACGTCTGAGCCCAGCGCTCGTAGTACGCCAGGTGCGAGGCCAGCGTGCGCACGAGTGCGCCGTCCTTGCCCTCGGGCCGCAGGTTCGCGTCGACCTGCCACAGGCCGGGCTCCACGGCCGGGGCATCCGCCCCGCGCATGGTGAGCACCGCGAGCCGGGTGGCGACGTCGACGTCGCCCTCGCAGACGAAGATGACATCGACGTCGCTGACGTAGTTGAGCTCGCGCGCGCCGGCCTTGCCCATGCCGAGGATCGCGAGGCGGGTGTCGGCGACCCGCTGCTCCGCGAACCGGCCCGGCCCGGTGCCCCGGGCCGTGGCGCGGGCGACGGCGAGGGAGGCTTCCAGCACCGCGCCCGCGAGGTCGGCGAGGCACGCGGCCACGGCGTCGAGCCCGGCCACCGGATCCTCCTGCCCGAGGTCGTAGTCGGCCAGCTGCAGCAGCCGGCGACGGTAGCGCACCCGCAGCGCCGCCCACCCCTCCTCCTCGACGAGGGCGGCGACGGGCGCGTCGTCGGCCGGGTCGGCCCCCACCGCCTCCAGCAGGTCGGTGCGGGCGAAGGCGGCGTCGAACGGCGCCGAGATCGGATGCCGCAGCGCGTCGACCTCGCCGGGCCGGCGCTGCAGGAAGTCGGCGAGCCCCTGGGAGGCGCCGATCACGCGCACGAGGCGCCGGGCCACAGCGGCATCGGCGAAGGCGCGGCCGAAGCGGTCCGGATCGCGGCGCAGCAGGCCGAGGGCGCGCTCGATGGCGGCATCGGGGTCGGCGGCCGCCCGGAAGAGCGCCAGCGCGTCCGGGGCGGCGAGCCCGCAGGCAGCCTCGAACTCCGCCAGCCGCCCGCGCACCGCGTCGAGGTCGGTGAATCCCGCCCGGGCGAGGGCGGTCAGTGAGAGCGGTTGTTCGACGCGCATGGGCGGCGTTGCCCCGACGGGGCAGGGGTCAGAGGATCTCGAGGTTGGCGCGCAGCTCGTAGGGCGTGACCTGGGCGCGGTATTCGGCCCACTCGTGCCGCTTGTTGCGGATGACGTTCTGCAGCACCTGTTCGCCGAGCGTCTCGGCGACCAGCTCCGACTCCTCCATCAGCGCGATCGCGTGATCGAGGTTGTAGGGCAGCGCCTCGTAGCCGAGCGCGCGCCGCTCGGCGTCGGTCAGCGCCCAGACGTCCTCGGTGGCCTCGGCCGGGAGTTCGTAGTCCTCCTGCACGCCCTTGAGGCCCGCCGCCAGCAGCAGCGCGTAGGCGAGGTAGGGGTTCGCCGCCGAGTCGATCGCGCGGTACTCCACGCGCGCGCTCTGGCCCTTGCTCGGCTTGTACAGCGGGACGCGGACCAGCGCCGAGCGGTTGTTGTGCCCCCAGCTGACGTAGCTCGGCGCCTCGTCGCCCGACCACAGCCGCTTGTACGAGTTGACGAACTGGTTGGTGACGGCGGAGATCTCCGGGCCGTGGCGCAGCAGGCCCGCGATGAACTTCCGCGCGGTCCGCGACAGCTGGTACTCGGCGCCCGCCTCGAAGAAGGCGTTGGTGTCGCCCTCGAACAGGGACATGTGCGTGTGCATGCCGCTGCCGGGATGCCCCGATAGGGGCTTCGGCATGAACGTCGCGTAGACGCCCTGCTCGATCGCGACCTCCTTGACGACGGTGCGGAAGGTCATGATGTTGTCCGCCGTCGTCAGCGCGTCCGCGTAGCGCAGGTCGATCTCATTCTGGCCGGGGCCGACCTCGTGGTGGCTGAACTCGACGGAGATGCCGAGGTCTTCCAGCATCCGTACCGCCCGGCGCCGGAAGTCGTGCGCGGTGCCGCCCGGCACGTTGTCGAAGTAGCCGGCCGAGTCGACGGGCTCGGGACCGTCCTCGCCGAAGTGCGCCGACTTGAGCAGGTAGAACTCGATCTCGGGGTGGGTGTAGAAGGTGAACCCGGCCTCGGCCGCCTTCTCGAGGGTGCGCTTGAGCACGTTGCGCGGGTCGGCCACCGCCGGCTCGCCGTCGGGCGTCGTGATGTCGCAGAACATGCGCGCGGTCGGGTCGATCTCGCCGCGCCAGGGCAGGATCTGAAACGTCGTCGGGTCAGGGTGCGCGAGCAGGTCGGACTCGTAGGCCCGGGTCAGACCTTCGATCGCCGAGCCGTCGAATCCGAGGCCCTCCGTGAAGGCGCCTTCGACCTCGGCGGGGGCGAGCGCCACCGACTTGAGCGTGCCCACCACGTCGGTGAACCAGAGTCGGACGAACTTGACGCCGCGCTCCTCGATGGTGCGCAGAACGAAGTCACGCTGCTTGTCCATGGCTCCCTTTCCCTCGTGTGATCAGGCTAGTGGATCGCCCGTCCATAAACTTGCCGCATGACACAGGACACTCCCGCCTCCTCCCCCATGCGCGAAGAGGCGCCGTACGGCGGGGCTCCCCAGAACCTCAAGCGCGTGCGCACCCGGCACTTCCAGAACGCCAAGCGCACCGGGATCAAGATCACGGGGCTCACGAGCTACGACCAGCTCACCGCCCGCATCTTCGACGAGGCAGGCATCGACTTCCTGCTGGTCGGCGACTCGGCGGCCAACAACGTCCTCGGCTACGAGACCACGCTGCCGGTCACCGTCGACGAGCTGATCCCGCTCGCGCGCGCCGTCGCGGGAGCCGTGAGCCGCGCGTTCGTGATCGCCGACCTGCCGTTCGGCTCGTACGAGACCAACTCCGACGACGCCGTGCACACCGCCATACGGATGATGAAGGAGACCGGTGCGCACGCGGTCAAGCTCGAGGGCGGCGAGCGGTCGGCCGAGCAGATCCGGCGCATCGTGGACGCCGGAGTGCCCGTGATGGCGCACATCGGCTTCACTCCGCAGAGCGAGCACCAGCTCGGCGGGCACGTCATCCAGGGCCGCGGCGCCGGCGAGGACCAACTGCTCGCCGACGCGCGGGCGGTCGAGGCGGCGGGCGCGTTCGCGGTCGTGCTCGAGATGGTTCCAGCGGATGCTGCGCGAAAGGTCACCGCGGAACTGTCGATCCCCACCATCAGCGTGGGCGCCGGCCCGCACTGCGACGGCCAGCTGCTCGTGTGGACGGACTGGGCGGGGCTGACGCAGGGGCGCATCCCCAAGTTCGTCAAGCAGTACGCGCAGATCGGACAGACCCTGCGCGAGGCCGCTCGCGCGTGGAAGGCGGACGTCGAGGGCGGCGTGTACCCGGGGGTGGAGAACTCGTACTAGCGGAGGATCAGTCCTCGCGGGCGTCTTCCTCGGCCCACTTGGCGCTGTTGGCGCGCAGCTTCTCGAGCGCGTGCGCGGCTTCTTCGCGGGTGTCGAACGGACCGACCCGGTCGTAGGACGGCGAGACGAAACCCTGCTCGACCGCACCCGTGCGCATGTTGTACCAGTACTTGTGCTCGGCGTCGGGGCCCATGCCATCGCTCATAAGCTTGATGCTATGCCCAAGGATTCCGCTGGACACCTGATCCCCGGCCGCATCTCCCCGCGAAGGACGGTGCCCGGCGGCATCCCCCGACCCGAGTACGTCGGCAAGTCGGGGCCGGAGAAATATACCGGCGGCGACATGTACACGCCGGAGGAGGTCGAGCGGATCCGCGCGGCGGGACGGATTGCGGCTCACGCGATCGAGCTGGTCGGCGAACACGCCCGACCGGGCGTCACGACCGACGAGCTCGACCGGATCGGCCACGAGTACCTCGTCGCCCACGGCGCCTACCCGTCCACGCTCGGCTACCGGGGTTTCCCGAAGTCGGTCTGCACCTCGGTGAACGAGGTGATCTGCCACGGGATCCCCGACGACACGGTGCTCGAGGACGGCGACATCGTCAATGTCGACATCACGGCGTACAAGGACGGCGTGCACGGTGACAGCAACCAGACCTTCATCGTCGGCGAGGCGAAGCCCGAGGTGCGCGACCTGGTGGAACGCACCCGGGAGGCGCTGAACCGAGGAATCAAGGCGGTCGCGCCGGGTCGTCAGGTGAACGTGGTCGGCCGGGCGATCGAGGCGTACGCGAAGCGCTTCGGCTACGGCGTGGTGCGCGACTTCACCGGGCACGGCGTCGGCCGGGCGTTCCACAGCGGCCTGATCATCCCGCACTACGACTCGGCTCCGCTCTACGACACCGTCATGGAGCCGGGCATGGTGTTCACGATCGAGCCGATGCTCACGCTCGGCGGCATCGCCTGGGACATGTGGGACGACGACTGGACCGTGACGACGCGCGACAAGTCGATCACCGCGCAGTTCGAGCACACGCTCGTCGTCACCGAGCGCGGCGCAGAGGTGCTGACGCTGCCGTGAGCGGCCGCGCCGCCACGGTAATGTGGCGGGCATGACCCAGGCGAAGACGGCCATCGGCATCGACATCGGCGGAACGGGGATCAAGGGCGGGGTCGTCGACCTCACCACCGGCGAGATGATCACCCCCCGGGTCAAGCTGTCGACTCCCGAGGGCGGCAAGCCCGACGACATCGCCGAGACCACGAAGGCCGTGCTCGAGCAACTCGACGCCGATCCGTCGCTGCCGATCGGGGTGGACTTCCCCGCCGTCGTCAAGCACGGGCGCACCATGTCGGCGGCGAACGTGTCGAAGAAGTGGATCGGCTTCGAAGCCGAGGCGTTCTTCGAGAAGGCGCTCGGCCGGCAGATCCTGTTCGTCAACGACGCGGACGCGGCCGGCTACGCCGAGAGCGAGTACGGCGCGGCGAAGGGCCGCGACGGACTTATCATGCTGACCACTCTCGGCACGGGTATCGGAACCGCGCTGATCATCGACGGCCTGCTCGTGCCGAACACCGAGCTCGGCCACCTCGAGATCGACGGCAAGGACGCCGAGAAGAAGGCCGCCTACTCGGCCAAGGAGCGCGAGGACCTCAGCTGGGAGAAGTGGGGCAAGCGCCTGACCAGGTACTACCGCACGCTCGAGGCGCTGTTCTCCCCGGACCTGTTCATCGTCGGGGGCGGGGTGAGCAAGAACTTCTCCGAGTGGAGCGGGTACGTCGAGATCGAGACGGAGCTGGTCCCGGCGAAGTTCCTCAACAACGCCGGCATCCTCGGGGCCGCCGCGCTTGCCGCGAAGCAGAAGACGAGCCCCGAGAACCCCGCCAAGGAGCAGGAGAAGAAGTAGCCGCGTCGGCTGCCCTGTGGACGGCTGCAGTGTGCGCCCGCCGCTTGTGGCACCGTGATCGGATGGCTCTGACCGTCTGCCGCTTCGGCCACGTCGCTACGACCGCGCAGATCCTCGAGTTCGAGATGCGCCAGGACTCGATGGTTGACGTCTATCAGACCAGCCCCGGCATCATGCGCATCCGTCGCGGCGGCTACGCCTGCTCTCACCTGACCGCGGATGAGCTCGACGCGCTGCGCTGCGGCGGCCTGCTCGACTGCGTGTCGGCGCTGCGCGCCGCCGGTGCCGACGTGCCGACGGACGGCGTGCTGCACGTGCGGATGCACGCCGGAGGGCGGCGCAATCGTCCGGCTCCGGATGCGGTCGCCGCGCCGGTGCGCACGCACTGGTCGCGGCTTCGAGTGCCGTTGCCCACGATCGAAGAGACACAGCGTCTGTTCCGGCAACGTCGACAGGTGCCCTCGCGCGCGATGGTCGCGCCGCTCGACGCGCTCAGTCAGGCGCTGAGGTGCCTCGAGCCCGAGCTCGCGCTGGCTGCAGCTGAAGCGGCACGCGCGCTCCTGCCGTCCGATGCGGTGGATGACGTCTTGCGCGGCGCATCGCGGCGCGTGCGCCAGCGGTTGCGTGCAGCGCGACTCTAGGTCGCCCGCGCTCGCTCTCCGAGCGCAAGAGAAGTGGCGCTCTTGATGTGCAGAGCCCCCACGCGATCCAAGAGAAGAGAACGTCGCGCAGCGCGTTCTCCGAGCGCAAGAAGAGCGGGCCGCATGCTCTGCAGGGCCCCGCACGCGGCCAGGAAAAGCAGGTCGCAAAGCGTGTTCTCCGAGCGCGAAGAAGCGGCGCGCGTGCTGTGCAGGGCCCGCACCTGGCCAGGAAGAACGGACCGCACAGCGTGTTCTCCGAGCGCAAGGGAAACGGCACGGAAGCTGTGCGGGCACTGCGTGGGGCCACAACCGCGTGCACGCGGGCGCAACATCGCGCGGGCGCCGCAACCTCCCGTGGGCGCCGCAACCTCGCGCGGGCGCCGCAACCTCGCGCGGGCGCCGCAACATCGCGCGGGCGCCGCAACATCGCGCGGGCGCCGCAACCTTCCGTAGGCGCCGCAGCATCGCTCAGTCAGCGCAACGTTCGGCTGACAGGCGAGCGCGGCCCCTGCCGGAGGGCGCCGCGGCCCGCACGGCGGGCAACCGGATTTCTTGCGTTCGGAGAGTGTTCGCGACATGAGCGTCGACGCCGCCGCACCCGCGACGGTACGCGATGCGGGGGCTGCGGGACGGGCGGCGCGACGGCGGCGGCAGGGGCGGGAGTGGGCCGGCTGATACGCCGGGTTCTGTTGGGGCCGGCGCGGACGCCGGCCTTGGACGGCCATCTCTCTCGGCGACACGTTGCCGTGCCGCTCCAGCGGTCTACCCGGGGACGAGACGAGCAGCCTCATGGTCCCCTGTCTGACCTTGCTCCGGGCGAGGTTTGCCGAGCCGGCCGGGTCACCCCGGTCGCTGGTGGGCTCTTACCCCACCGTTTCACCCTTACCCGCGGCAGCGGTGCTCACGAGCACTGCGGCGCGGGCGGTCTGTTCTCTGTGGCACTGTCTCGCGGGTTGCCCCGGGTGGGTGTTACCCACCGCCCTGCTCTGTGGAGCCCGGACGTTCCTCGGCGCCTGGCGAACCATGCGACGCGACCGTCTTGCCGACCCACTCCTGCCAGGAGAGTCTACGAGGTCTCGTCGCGCACCAGAATCGCGCCCGAGTCGCCGTCGATGATGACGTCGTCGGGGGCGGCGGCACGCGCGGCGGCCAGATCGCTCGGCGACAGCGTCATGTTGCTGCCGAGGTTCACGCCCCCGCGCAGCGCGGCGGCGCCGATGCCGTAGCGCGCGCGCTGCGTCTCGTAGAGGTCGAGCAGCTCCTGCGGGATGCCCTGGGCCACGACCATCCGATCTGCCTTGGCGTCGTCGCGCTCGCGCTCGAGCCGTTCCAGCTCGGCGGCGCGCGCCTCGGTCAGCTCGGCCGTCCGGGCTTCGAGCTCCGCCTGCTCGGCGCGCACGGCGGCGAGCTCCTTCTCGGCGGCCTCGGCGCGCTCCATGACCTCGAGTTCGGCGTCCTCAAGGGCGACACGGCGCCTGGTCAGCGACGCGATCTCGGATTCGAGGCCGTCGATGTCCTTGGTGGATGAGGAGGCCTGCAGGCGCTCGGTGTCGCGGGCGAGCCGCTGTTCGACCAGCTTGACGTCCGACTCGAGGCGGCGCTGCTCGGCCTGCGCGTCTTCGAGCGCACCGGTGGCGTCGGCCAGGCGGCGGCGCAACGGCTCGGCCGCGGCGCGCAACTCGGCGAGCTTCGCGTCCTGCGGCAGATGCGTCATCGTGTGCTGGATGCGCGCCAACCGCGTGTCCTGCTCCTGCAATCGCAGCAGATCCTTCTGCTGAGCGGGGGTCGCCTTCATTCGTCTCGTTCCGTCTCGTTGCGTCTTTCGGGTCCGGGTGCAGCGGGCTCACTGCACGACGGCGAAGTCCCACGGGTCGGTGCGCAGTTCGCTGACCGTGACGGATGCCTCGGGCAGCGCACCGCGCAGCTGATCGGCCGCGGTCTCGAGCCACAACCACTCGCTCGCCCAGTGCGATACGTCGATCAGTGCCGGCCCCGCACCGCGCAGGTGCTGTTCGCGCGCTTCGGAGGCGGGATGGTGGCGCAGGTCGGAGGTGATGTACACGTCCGCCGCACGCACCGCCGGCTCGGCCAGGTAGGCATCTCCCGCTCCGCCGCACAGCGCGATCTCACGCACGGGAAGCTCGTACGATCCGGCGACACGCACTCCCCCGGCCGTCGGCGGCAACAGCTCGGCGACCTGGCGCGCCAGGCGGCCGAGGGTGGTCGCCTTCGCGAGCGTGCCGACCCTGCCGATGCCGGTGCCGTCGGCGGCGCCGGGGACGATCGGGCGCAGCGACTCGAGTCCGAGCTTGCGCGCGAACACGGCGCTCGTGCCGTCGGCGACGACGTCGGCGTTCGTGTGCGCCGAGAGCAGCGCGACGCCCGCGCGGATCAGCGTCGCGACCGCCGCGCCCTTGTACTGCGTCTCGGCGACCGAGGTGACGCCGCGCAGCAGCAGCGGGTGGTGGGCGATCACGAGGTCGGCCCCGGCGGCGACCGCCTCGTCGAGTGACTCGGCGACGGCGTCGACCACGAGGTGGATCGACGACACCTGTTGGTCGGGCGAGCCGGTCACGAGCCCCGGCGCATCCCAGCCCTCGGCGCCGGCCACGGGCCAGAGCTTCTCGGTGACGGAGAGGACCTCGGCGAGCGGATACGGCATAGCCGCCAGCCTACCGGCGGCCGAACGGCCAGAGACGGCGGCGCTTCTTGTGTCCCGACGGTGCCTGGGCGGCGTCGACACGGTCGGGAGCCTCGGGCGGCGCCGGCGGTGCAGGGTCGAAGCGGGCCGCCGCCGCCGCGCTCGGCCGCGGCTCGAACTCGGCCGCGTGCACGGCGACGTCGTCGGCGTCGTCGACCACGTCCCGGTCGAACTCGTCGTCCTCGTCGTCCGGGGCGAGCGGGCCGATGGTGACGGGCGACGGCTCGGCGGGGACCGCGGCCTCCGGTTCCGGAAGGGCGGGTTCCGCGGGCGCGGACTGGGCGGCCTCCGGTTCCGGCAGCGCGGGTTCCGCGGGCGCGGGCGCGGCCTCAGGTTCCGGACGCGCGGGTTCCGCGGCTTCCGGACGCGCGGGTTCCGCGGGCGCGGGCGCGGCCTCCGGCTCCTCGTCACGGTCGGCCGAGAACACCGCGAAGACCGCGGTGGAGACATCCGTGTACTCGCGACCCGTGGTGAGGGATTGCGCGGCGGCGACCTGCGCGGGATCGACCCAGGGGCTGAAGCCGGGCGCCGGGTCGAGGGGCACCGGGGCGGGGATCGAGAAGTCGACCCGGTCGGGGTCGACGGTGGGCGGGGCCTCGGCCGGTTCCGGCTCCGGTTCCTGCCCCGGCTCTGGCTCGGGCTCCGCGGGCGGGGTGTGCAGCAGAGGAGGCTGCGGCGCGGTGTCGGCGAGCGGCGGCGGCTCCTCAGCGGCGCGCTTCGCCGCGGCGGCCGCGGCGAGCATCTCGGGGGTCACGACCGGGATCTGGCCGGTACGGCGCACGATCAGCTGCTCGAGCTGCTCGATCGCACCGAGCGTGTCGCCGGTCTCGTCCAGCGAGCGGCCGATCGCGGCGACCTCGGGATCGGCCTCCGCCTCGGACGCGTCGTGCTGCTCGGGCTCGCGCCCTTGCGACACGCCGTCGTCCCCGTTTTTCTGCACGTGACCAGCGTATCGGCCCGGAGCTATGCCCGAGCGGGGCGGGCGTCGGCGGCGGGCCGTACCCTGGAGCCGTGACCGCCCTGATCGAGACCCCGTACGAAGACCTGCTGCGCGACGTCATGGCGACGGGGGCGCACAAGAGCGACCGCACCGGCACCGGCACCCGCAGCGTGTTCGGCCGCCAGTTGCGCTACGACCTCTCCCAGGGTTTCCCGCTCATCACGACCAAGCGGGTGCACTTCAAGTCCATCGCCTACGAGCTGCTCTGGTTCCTGCGCGGCGAGAGCAACGTGCAGTGGCTGCGCGACAACGGGGTCACCATCTGGGACGAATGGGCCGACGAGAACGGCGACCTCGGCCCGGTCTACGGCGTGCAGTGGCGCTCGTGGCCGACGCCGTCGGGCCAGCACATCGACCAGATCGCGCGGGTGATCGAGCAGTTGAAGACGACGCCCGACTCGCGCCGCATCATCGTCTCGGCCTGGAACGTCGCCGAGCTGGATCGGATGGCGCTGATGCCGTGCCACGCGCTGTTCCAGTTCTACGTGGCCGACGGCAGGCTCAGCTGCCAGCTCTACCAGCGCAGCGCCGACCTGTTCCTCGGCGTGCCGTTCAACATCGCCAGCTACGCGCTGCTGACCCACATGGTCGCCCAGCAGACCGGGCTCGAGGTCGGCGACTTCGTCTGGACCGGCGGCGACTGCCACATCTACGACAACCACGTCGAGCAGGTCGCCGAGCAGCTCTCCCGGGCGCCCTTCCCGTACCCGACGCTGAAGCTCACCCGCACGCCCGAGTCGATCTTCGACTACCGCTACGAGGACTTCGAGGTGGTCGGCTACCAGCACCACCCGGCGATCCGCGCCGCCGTCGCGGTCTGATGGCGACGCCGTCGCTCGCACTGATCTGGGCGCAGACGACCGCGGGAGTGATCGGCGGCGCCGGCGCGATCCCGTGGCACATCCCGGGCGAGCAGCGCCGCTTCAAAGAGCTCACCGCGGGCGGCACCGTGATCATGGGCCGGGCGACGTGGGAGTCGCTGCCGGCCCGCGTGCGCCCGCTTCCGGGCCGCGACAACATCGTGGTGACGCGACAGACCGATTTCCGAGCGGATGGCGCCACCGTCGTGCACTCGATCGAGGCGGCGCTGCAGGCCGCCGACCCGTCCAGGCAGGCGTGGTGCATCGGCGGGGCGCAGCTGTATGCGCAGACCATCGGGATGGCCGACCGGCTCGAGGTGACCTACGTGGAGCTGGATGCGCCGGGGGACGCGTACGCGCCGATGATCGGGGCGGAGTGGCGCGAGTCCGGGGAGGGCGCGGATGCCGCGTGGCTGGAGAGCCCGGAGGGGCTGCGGTACCGCTTCGCGCGCTACTTGCGGTAGGCGCTCGAGCCCATCGCGACGGCCGAGGCGATGCCCAGCACGAGACCCACGAACCCGATGACGCCGATGACGGACCAGAGCACGATTTCGACCATGCACCGAGTATCTCAGACTCCTTGACTCGGGTGCGCCGCGGCGGTTGCCTAGTGGCATGTCGGAGCAGGCGCAGCGCACCTTCGAGGTCGACGAGGTGGTGGTGGGCTGGAAGCCCACGGAATCCGCCGGCGCGGCCCTGGACTGGACCCTGCAGCGCATCGACCGCCTGAACTGCCCGCTGACGTTGCTCGTGGTCTTCGACCCGCACAAGCAGGTGGACGAGGCCAGGCGGTCCGAGGTCCAGGCGGCGGTCGACGAGGTGGCGCAGCGCGTCCGGGTGCAGCATCCGTCGATCGAGGTCCGTACCCAACTCGTCGACGGCGACCCGCCCCAGCTGCTCGCCGAGCGCACCGGTCCGCGCACCCTCGTCGTCGTCGGCACCGACCGCCGCCGCGGCATGAGCGTCAAGTACGCGTTCTCCTTCGGCGTGCGGCTGGCGGCGCGAGCCAAGGGGCCGGTCGCGCTCATCCCGCACGGCGAACTGCGCCAGGGCAAGGGCGTCGTCGTCGGGGTGGACGGCACGCCCGCCTCCATCGCGGCCGCGCGGGTCGCCGCTCGCATCGCCCTCTCGCGCGGCGGCGAAGAGCTCATCGTCGTCCACGTGTGGCAGGAGCCGACACCCTGGCAGGACGCGTACCTGCCGCCCGACGACGCGTTCCTCGACTCGCTGCAGAAGGTGCACCAGGACGTGCTCGACCAGTCGGTCGCCGCCTTCGCCGACGACTGGCCCGAGCTCGTCATCACCAAGCGGCTCGTGCACGGACTCGCGCCCTGGGGGCTGCTCGACCAGGCCGCCGACGGGTCGCTGCTGGTGGTCGGCAATCACGGGCTGCGCGGCATCCAGCGGTTCTTCCTCGGGTCCGTCAGCCACACCATCGCCCTCAACCTGGAGGGCCCGACCCTCGTGGTGCCGCAGAGGCCGCAGTGACCGCGCGCACCGACGCGCAGGACGACCTGCGCGCGCTGCGGCACAAACCGCTGCATCTGCTGCAGTACCTCGATGAGAACTCGGGGCTGCCCGGGCCGCGCGCCAACCTCACCCTCGTGGACGCGTTCGCCGACGTCGCCGCCGAGGAGATGATCCTGCAGCTGGCCGGCTCGCCCGACGAGTTCCGCCGCCTGTGCGGCACGGCCGCGCTCGGCAGGCTCTACCTCGAGAAGCCAGGCGGCGCGCAGCTCGTCGAGCTCATGCTGCGCGCCGCGAGAGACGACGACTGGAGGGTGCGCGAAGGCGTCGCCATGGCGCTGCAGCGCATCGGCGACGCCGACCCCGCGTTGCTGCGCCGGCTCGTGGCCGACTGGCTCGGCTCGGACTCCTCGCGCGTCGTGCGGGCCGCCGTCGCCGGCATCTGCGAGCCGCGTCTGCTGCGCAGCCCCGAGATGGCGGATGCCGCGCTGGCGGCCTGCGAACGGGCCACCGACCACGTGCGGGCGGTCCCGCTCGAACGCCGCCGCGCCGACGACGTGCGCACGCTGCGGCAGGCGCTCGGCTACTGCTGGTCGGTCGCGGTGGCCGCCGCGCCCGAGCCCGGGCTGAAGAAGTTCGCCGAGCTGCGCGAGCGCGCCGGCAGCGACCGCGACGTCGACTGGATCGTCAGCGAGAACCTGAAGAAGGCGCGCCTGCAGCGGCTGCTGGCCCGGAGCTGAGGCGGACTGCTCACCTCACGGACCGGCCGCGCCGGTCGCCGGCGGCGCACTCGATGCACAGCTCGGCAGCGGGGCGGGCCTCGAGCCGAGCCGGCGCGATCGGGCGCGCGCAGTTCGCGCACCTCCCGTAGCTTCCGTCCGCGATGCGCGCGAGCGCGCCATCGATCGACACGAGTTCGGCGGATGCCTCACGCCGTGCCCCGTACAGCCGGGACCACTCCCCCGAGACCGGAGCTCCATCCGGGTCGTGCTCGTCGTCGGCGTTCCCGTCGCGCAGCGCGCCGATGCCGGCCAGACGGGCGTCGAGGGCCGAGAGGTCCGCCGCCACCGCGCGGCGGCGGTCGCGAAGCATCCGCTCGAAGCGCGCGAAGTCGGGGTCGGTGCCGCACATGGTGGGCCCTGCCGGGCTCGAACCGACGACACCTGCGGTGTAAACGCAGTGCTCTACCAACTGAGCTAAAGGCCCTCGCCGCGATTGTACGGGAGCGGTTCGCATGCCCCTGAGCCGAGCGATGCTCGACCTGGCAATCGCGTGAGTGTCGGGCCGATGTGCTTGAGGCATCCGCGCACACCGGGAACCGTGAAAGCAACTGAACGCCTACGGAAGGAGAGCCCGATGCTCACCCTCACCGAGAACGCCAGCACCGTCGTGAAGACGCTGACCACCCGCGGTGGCACGAGCGAGGAGGGCGGACTGCGCATCAGCAGCCAGGACCCGGCTTCGCGCGAGTACGCCGTGGAGGTGGCGCCCGCCCCTCAGTCTGCTGACACGATCGTCGAGGAGGGCGGTGCTCGGGTGTTCCTCGAGCCGAATGCCGCGACCTCGCTCGACGACAAGGTCCTCGACGCCGATGTCAGCGCCGAGGGCAACGTGCGCTTCTCCATCGCGGAGCAGCCCGCCGTCTAGCTCGGCGACGCCGCGTCACCGCCGCAGCGCGGTGGGGCGCGGCAGCCCGAGTTCTTCGATGAGATCACCCAGGGCGCGGTCCAGCTCGGACCCGCCCTGGGTGATCTTGTTGATGCCGAAGCTCTTCAGCCGGGCGCTCGGCTGGTCGAACACCAGCACCGAGCCGGCATCGCGCGCCGCGTGCAGCTCGAGGCGCACCGGCGAATACAGCATGGCCGCCGGATCGTGCCGGAACAGGCGCGCCCCGATCGCGTGATTCACGATCAGCCACAGCGCGCTCGGCACGCGGCTGCCGGCGTAGCGCATCAGCTCGCCCGGGCGCGACGACCAGACCGCGACGAACCCGCTCGGCGACTCCCACTGCAGCCCCCGGGTGAAGCCCGCCCAATCGCCGTCCTCCGCCAGGCGGGCGAGCGCCTCCCGGTCGCCGAGGGCGGGCACCGCCTGCTCGAACGCGGCGACGAGAGCCTCGAACCGCGCGTTCGTCGTCAGTGCGATGCGCGCGGCGCCGTAGCCGGTCACGGTCTCGGTCGCGTCGTAGCTCACCTGCCCATCCTCACAAGGCGCGCTCCCCCGCGCCGCCGGGTACCGCCGCTAGCGTGAGCGACGTGAGCGATATGACGGATGCCCGACCCGATCCCGAACAGCTGCGCTGGGCCCTCCAGGTGCTGGATGCGAGCGGGCTCGTCGAGGTGACCGGCATGCGCAGCGGCGGCGCACCCTGGCTGCTGCGCTACCTCGACGACGACGGCGTCGAGGCCCTCGCCGTGATGCGCGTCGGGTCCGCGCAGCAGGCGGAGTCCCAAACTCGGGAGACGGTGGCGATGCAGCTGGCCGACCGGCAGGGGATCCCCGTGCCGAACGTGCTCGGCGCGCGGCTCGACGATGCCTCGTCCCTGCTGCTGATCGAGCACATCGACGGATCGAGCGCGCAACCCGCCGAGCCGCGCGTCGACCGGCTCGAGGCGCTCGGCGCGCTGGCCGTGCAGATCAGCGTGGTGAACCCCGGCGATGCGGACCTGCCGCGCGTCGACCGGCCGATCCCCGTGGTCGACTTCGCGGCGATGCGCGCGGAAGGCGAGCCTCAGCCCCTGCTGGAGGAGGCCGAGCGGCGGCTCGCCGAGATCACCGCCGAGGGGCCGACCGGCTTCGTGCACGGCGACCTGTGGTCGGGCAACACGCTGTGGCGCGGCGACGAGCTGGTCGCGGTGCTCGACTGGGACTGCGCCGGCATCGGCCCCGCCGGCGTCGACCTCGGCTCGCTGCGCTGCGACGCGGCGATGCAGTACGGCCTCGAGGCATCCGATCACGTGCTCGCCGGATGGCGGCGCGAGGCGAGCCGCGAGCCCGAGGCGCTCGCCTACTGGGATGCGGTGGCCGCGCTGTCGACGCCGCCGGACATCGCCTGGTTCGCCCCCGCCATCGCGGGCATGACGCACCGGCCGGATCTCACCGCCGAGCTGCTGCGGCAGCGGCGCGACGCGTTCCTGGCCTACGCGCTCGAGCGGCTCGGCTGAACGCGACCGCGACGCCGGAGAGAAAAGAAGAGAACGGATGCCTCAGGCCGCCGGCGCGTGGCGCATCGCCTTGAGCTCCTCGAGCGCCGCCCGGTACGCCGACAGCGGTCGCGCCTCCCCGGGCGCGGTGATGAAGCTCGCGCGGATGACCCCGCGCTCGTCGATGAGGAACGTGGCCCGATTGGCGAAGCCCCGCTCGGGCAGGAACACCCCGTAGTCCTTGGCGATCTCGCCGTGCGGCCAGAAGTCGGCCAGCAGATTGAAGTCGTAGCCCTGCTGCTCGGCCCAGGCCCGCAGGCTCCACTTCGAGTCGACGGAGACCGCGAGGACCTCCACGCCGGCGTCGGCGAACAGCCCGAGATTGTCGCGCAGCGTGCACAGCTCGCCGGTACAGGTGCCCGAGAACGCGAGCGGGAAGAAGACGAGCGCCACGGCCTTCCGGCCGCGGTAGTCGCTCAGGCGGATCGGCTCGCCGAACTGGTTGGGCAGCTCGAAATCAGGGGCCAGCGTGTCGTTCTCCAGGGCCATCTGGGCATCCTCCTCGTGCGGTCGTGATGCTTCTTTGCCCGCACAGCGCACCAGCATACGACCGCCTGTGCCGCCGCGCGCCGAACCGGTTCGGAGGTGACTAGGCTGATCCACGGTGCTGCTGCTGTCGCGACCCGACAACGAAGCGCCCGACAGACGTGCTGACCGGTACAAGGAAGAGGTCGAAGTGACTGTTAACCACCAGGATCCGTATGCGGTTCCGGCCGTCGACTCGGACCCGGAGGAGACCGCCGAGTGGCGGGAATCCCTCGACGATCTGGTGAAGGCCGCAGGCCCCGAACGGGCCCGCGAGATCATGGTGAGCCTGCTCGGGCGCTCGAAGGAGCTGCACCTGGGCGTGCCGCAGGTGCCGACGACGGACTACATCAACACCATCTCGGCGGCAGACGAGCCCGAGTTCCCCGGCGATGAGGAGCTCGAGCGGCGCTACCGGCGCTGGATCCGGTGGAACGCGGCGATCCTCGTGCACCGTGCGCAGAGGCCCGGCATCGCGGTCGGCGGCCACATCTCCACCTACGCCTCGAGCGCCGCGCTGTACGAGGTCGGCTTCAACCACTTCTTCCGCGGTCACGACCACCCCGGCGGCGGCGACCAGGTGTTCATCCAGGGCCACGCCTCCCCCGGCCCCTACGCGCGCGCGTTCCTCGAGGGGCGGCTCACCGCCGACCAGCTCGACGGGTTCCGGCAGGAGAAGTCGCACGCCCCGAACGGCCTGCCCTCCTACCCGCACCCGCGCATGATGCCGGACTTCTGGCAGTTCCCGACCGTCTCCATGGGCCTCGGGCCGATCAACGCGATCTACCAGGCACAGCTGAACAAGTACCTGACCAACCGCGGCATCAAGGACGCCTCCGACCAGCACGTGTGGGCGTTCCTCGGCGACGGCGAGATGGACGAGGTGGAGAGCCGCGGCCAGCTCCAGGTCGCCGCGAACGAGGGCCTCGACAACCTCACCTTCGTGGTGAACTGCAATCTGCAGCGGCTCGACGGTCCCGTCCGCGGCAACGGGAAGATCATCCAGGAGCTGGAGAGCTTCTTCCGCGGTGCCGGCTGGAACGTCATCAAGGTGATCTGGGGCCGCGAGTGGGACGACCTGCTCGCCCGCGACACCGAGGGCGCCCTGCTGAACCTGATGAACGTCACCCCCGACGGCGACTTCCAGACCTACAAGGCCGAGAACGGCGCCTACGTGCGCGAGAACTTCTTCGGCCGCGACCCGCGCGCCCTCGAACTGGTCAAGGACTACACCGACGACCAGATCTGGGGCCTCAAGCGCGGCGGGCACGACTACAAGAAGGTCTATGCGGCGTTCAAGGCCGCCGTCGAGCACAAGGGGCAGCCGACCGTCATCCTCGCCCACACCATCAAGGGCTACGGCCTCGGGCCGCACTTCGAGGGCCGCAACGCGACCCACCAGATGAAGAAGATGACCCTCGACGACCTGAAGAAGTTCCGCGACGCGATGCAGATCCCGATCGCCGACGCGGACCTCGAGGCGAACCCGTACCAGCCGCCCTACTACCACCCGGGCCAGCAGGACGAGGCGATCCAGTACCTGCAGGAGCGCCGCCGCGCGCTCGGCGGTTACGTGCCCGAGCGCCGCAGCACGTACGTCGACCTCGGGGTTCCCGACCAGAAGGCGTACGCGATCGCCGCCCGCGGCTCGGGCCAGCAGGAAGTGGCCACGACGATGGCCTTCGTGCGGATGCTCAAGGACCTGCTGCGCGACAAGCAGTGGGGCCAGCGCATCGTGCCGATCATCCCCGACGAGGCGCGCACCTTCGGCATGGACGCGTTCTTCCCGAACGCGAAGATCTACAACCCGAACGGCCAGCACTACACCTCCGTCGACCGCGAGCTGCTGCTCAGCTACAAGGAGAGCGCCCAGGGCCAGCTGCTGCACGTCGGCATCAACGAGGCCGGCGCCGCCGCCGCCTTCACCGCCATCGGCACCTCGTACTCGACGCACGGCGAGCCGCTCATCCCGGTCTACATCTTCTACTCGATGTTCGGCTTCCAGCGCACGGGTGACGCCTTCTGGGCGGCCGGCGACCAGATGACGCGCGGCTTCGTGATCGGCGCGACCGCCGGTCGCACGACGCTCACCGGTGAGGGCACGCAGCACGCCGACGGCCAGTCGCCCATCCTCGCCGCGATGAACCCGGCGGTGGTCAGCTACGACCCCGCATACGGCTACGAGATCGGGCACATCGTGCGCAGCGGCATCGAGCGCATGTACGGCGGGCAGCACCCGGACCCGAACGTCATGTACTACCTGACGGTGTACAACGAGCCGATCGTGCAGCCGGCCGAGCCGGAGGGCCTCGACGTCGACGGAGTCATCAAGGGCATCTACAAGCTCAAGGCGGCCGAGAACGAGGGTGTGAAGAGCCAGATCCTCGCCTCCGGCGTCGCCGTGCCGTGGGCGCTCGAGGCGCAGCAGCTGCTGGCCCGCGACTGGGGCGTGGCAGCGGATGTCTGGTCCGTCACCTCCTGGAACGAGCTGCGGCGCGACGGGCTTGCGGCCGAGAAGCACAACTTCCTCTACCCCAGCGAAGAGCCGCAGGTGCCCTACGTGACGAGCAAGCTGCAGGACGCCGAGGGTCCCGTGGTGGCCGTCACCGACTACTCGCACCAGGTGCCCGACCAGATCCGCCAGTTCGTGCCGAACGACTTCGCAACGCTCGGCGCCGACGAGTTCGGCTTCGCCGACACCCGCCCCGCCGCCCGCCGGTACTTCTTCATCGACGGCCCGTCGGTGGTGGTGCGCACGCTCGAGCTGCTCGCCAAGCAGGGCAAGATCGACCCGGGCGCCCCGGCGCGCGCGATCGAGCAGTACCGCCTGTTCGACGTCAACGCCGGCACCTCGGGCAACGCCGGCGGCGAGAGCTAGGGTGCCGCGCACCAAGGAGGAGACGCTCGCCTGGCTGCGGAAGATCTCGGGCGAGCTCTCCACGGCGACGCTTCGCCGTCTGGAAGAGACGCTGCCGTGGTTCAGCGAGATGCCGCCCGGCCGCCGGTCGGCGGTCGGGCTGGTCGCCCAGGCGGGCATCACGTCGTTCATCGACTGGTTCGAGGACCCGACGGCGACGCCATGGGTGGCCAGCGACGTGTTCGGCGCCGCACCCCGTGAGCTGCTGAGGTCGATCAGCCTGCAGCAGACGCTGCAGCTGATCCGCGTCGTCGTCTCCGTGGTCGAGGACCGTGCGAAGGACGGCGGCGAGATCCTGCGGGACGCGATCCTGCTCTACTCCCGCGAGATCGCCTTCGCCTCGGCGGACGTCTACGCCCGCGCGGCCGAGGCCAGGGGCCTGTGGGATGCGCGCCTCGAGGCGCTCGTCGTCGACTCCATCCTCACCGGCGAGTACGACGACGAGCTGCCGAGCCGCATCGCCGCGCTCGGCTGGCACGGGCACGGCGAGGTCTCCGTGCTGGTCGGCACCGCCCCGCGCATGCTCGACGTCGACCAGATCCGCCGCACCGCCCGGCACATGCGGGCGGACGTGCTGATCGGCGTGCAGGGCAGCCGGCTCGTCGTGGTGATCGGGCGGGCCGGGGCGCCGCAGCCCGCCGAGCCCGCAGGAGCCGAGGGTGAGGCATCCGTGCAGGTCACCCCCATCGACTTCCTCGAGATCGCTACCGCGCTCGAGCCGAACTTCGGATCCGGCTACCTCGTGCTCGGCCACGCGGTGCCGAGCATCGTCGACGCATCGAAGAGCGCCAAGGCGGCGCTGGCCGGTTTCGCCGTCGCGAAGGCGTGGCGCAACTGCCCCCGCCCCGTGCACGCCGACGACCTGCTGCCCGAGCGGGCGTTCGCCGGCGACAGCCTCGCCCGCGCCACGCTGGTGGGGCGCATCTACCAGCCGCTCAAGGCGCACTCCCCCGAGCTGCTGAACACGCTGTGGTGCTACCTCGACAACGGCCGCTCCCTCGAGGCCACCGCGCGCGAGCTGTTCGTGCACCCGAACACCGTGCGCTACCGCCTCAAGCGCGTCACCGACGTGATCGGCTGGGATGCGACCGGGGCGCGCGAGGCGCTGATCCTGCAGTCCGCGCTCGTCATCGGCGCGATCGCCGAGCCCGACGGCGCAGGCCGCCGGCGCGCGCTGCGCTGAGGGTAGTAGGACACCTCCAAAGGTCTCGCGGTTTCTTGGTCCTGTCGCTCCACAGGGCGCATCGGCACGCTCGGCAGGATGGGGATGTGATCGTCTTCGTCGCGCCCGGCCAGGGCTCCCAGACCCCCGGATTCCTCGAGCCGTGGCTCGCCGACCCCGGCGCGCGCGAGCTGGTCGACGAGTGGTCGCAGCTGATCGAGGTCGACCTGGTCACGCACGGCACCGTGAGCGACGCCGAGACGATCCGCGACACGGCGATCGCCCAGCCCCTCATCGTCGCCGCCGGGCTGCTCACCGCCCGTGCGCTGCGCCAGGCGGGCGCCTCGCTCGGCGCCGTCGCCGGCCACTCCGTCGGCGAGGTCACGGCCGCCGCGATCGCCGGCATCCTCAGCGAGCAGGACGCCCTGCGGCTCGTGCGCATCCGCGCCGACGCGATGGCGGATGCCGCGGCCCAGACACCGACCGGCATGAGCGCCGTCCTCGGCACAGACCCCGACGCCGTCGTCGAGCACATCACCGCCCTCGGCCTCGAGCCGGCCAATTACAACGGGGGCGGCCAGATCGTCGTCGCCGGGGCGCTGGACGCCCTGGCACAGCTCGCCGAGCAGCCGCTGCGCGGCACCCGCGTCGTGCCGCTGCAGGTCGCCGGGGCGTTCCACAGCCGCTACATGGCGCCCGCGCGGGAGGCGCTGCGGCAGGCGGCATCCGATTTCACCCCCGCCGACCCACAGCTCGCCATCTGGACCAACAAGGACGGCTCCAAGGTGACCAGCGGTGCCGAATTCCTCGACCTGATCGTCGGCCAGGTCGCGAGCCCCGTGCGCTGGGACCTGGACATGCAGGCCTTCGCCGACGCCGGCGTCACCGGCCTCGTCGAGCTCGCCCCGGCCGGCGCGCTGACCGGCCTCGCCAAGCGCGGCCTGAAGGGCACCTCGACCGTCGGCATCAAGACCCCCGACGACATCCCGGCCGCGCTCGAGCTGATCGGGGGCGCCGCCTGACCGCCGCAGCCCGGCCTGCGGCGCTGCCCTGACCGACCCCGGCCGTTCACTAGACTGGTGGGCGGTCACACGACACCTCTTGAGGAGAAAACCAACATGGCACTGTCCACCGAAGAAGTCCTTGCCGGCCTGGCCGAGCTGATCAACGACGAGACCGGCATCGCCACCGACTCGGTTCAGCTGGACAAGTCGTTCACCGACGACCTCGACATCGACTCGATCTCGATGATGACGATCGTGGTCAACGCTGAGGACAAGTTCGACGTGAAGATCCCCGACGACGAGGTCAAGAATCTCAAGACCGTGGGCGACGCCGTCGACTACATCGTCAAGGCGCAGGCCTGAGACACCCGTACTCGCGGCACGCGGTCGGCGTCTGACAGCCGGTCAGGCCGGCCGCGTGCTCGTTTGCGCACGGATGCCGCGGGGCACCGTGCGCTCGGCAGTAAAGGATCATCGTGGGACCGAAGAAGATCGTCGTCACCGGCATCGGTGCGACCACGCCGCTCGCCGGCACCGCGCAGGACTCGTGGCAGGCGCTGCTGGCCGGCCGGTCCGGCGCCCGCACCATGCAGCACGAATGGGTGACCATGTACGAGCTGCCGGTCACCTTCGCCGCCGAGGCGCTGGTGCGGCCCGAAGAGGTCCTGGAGCGCGTCGAGCTGAAGCGGCTCGACCCCTCCAGCCAGTTCGCGCTGATCGCCGCGCGTGAGGCCTGGGCCGACGCCGGCGCCCCCGAGGTCGAGCCCGAGCGGCTGCTCGTCGACTGGGCGACCGGAATCGGCGGGGTGTGGACCCTGCTCGACGCGTGGGACACGCTGCGCGACCGCGGCCCGCGCCGGGTGATGCCGATGACGGTTCCGATGATCATGCCGAACAGCCCCGCCGCCGCCATCTCGATGGCACTGGGCGCCCGGGCCGGCGCGCGCACCGTCGTGTCGGCGTGCGCCTCCAGCACGGAGTCGCTGGCGAACGCGTACGACCACCTGCAGCAGGGCCTCGCCGACGTGGTCATCGCCGGCGGCTCCGAGTCGTGCATCCACGCGGTGACGGTCGCCGCGTTCTCGAGCATGCAGGCGCTCTCCAAGCGCAACGACGACCCGGCCCGTGCGTCGCGGCCGTACGACACCGACCGCGACGGCTTCGTGATGGGCGAGGGCGGCGCCGCACTCGTGCTCGAGACCGAGGAGCACGCCAAGGCGCGCGGCGCGAAGATCTACGCCGAGATCGCCGGAGCCGGCGTCACCAGCGACTCGTACCACATCACCGCCCCCGACCCCGAGGGTCTCGGCGCGACGCGCGCCACCCGGATCGCGCTCGAGCAGGCGGGGCTCGCGCCCGGCGACATCCGTCACGTCAACGCGCACGCGACCTCGACGGGCGTCGGCGACATCGCGGAGTACAAGGCGCTGCGCGCCATCTTCGGCGACCATCTCGACGACATCGCCGTCACGGCGACCAAGTCGTCGACCGGCCACCTGCTCGGCGGCACCGGCGCCCTCGAGGCGATCTTCACCGTGCTCGCGCTGCACGAACGCACCGCTCCGCCGACGATCAACCTCGACAACCCGGATCCGGAGATCGACCTCGACGTGGTCACCTCGCCGCGCCCGCTCGGCGACGGAGACCTGGCGGCGGTGAGCAACTCGTTCGGCTTCGGCGGCCACAACGCGGTCGTCGCGTTCAAGACGGTGTAGGCCGGGTCTCCATTTACGGCTTCGCCGTGAGTCGACCAGCCGGCTGCGGGGCCCGCTGGTCGACTCACGCGCAGCGTGAATGGAGACCGAGACGGGCCCCCTTCCTGCTACCCCGCGAAGGTGTGCAGCCAGATGACCGGGGTGTCGTCGCTCGCGTGACGGAACGGCTCCAGTTCGTCGTCCCACGCCTGCCCGAGGGCCAGCCGCAACTCGCGGTGCAGCGCGACCGGGTCGGCGCCGGCGACCTCCATGGCGTAGCGCATCCGGTCCTCCGGCACCACGACGTTCCCTGCCGTGTCGGTCTGCGCATAGTGGATGCCGAGCGCCGGAGTGTGCAGGTACCGCGCGCCGTCGGTCTGCGCCGTCGGGTCCTGCGTGACCTCGAAGCGCACGTCCTCCCATCCGCGCAGCGCGGAGGCGAGGGCCGCGCCGGTGCCGGCGTCGGCCTCCCAGTAGAACTCGGTGCGCTGGGTTCCGGGCAGCACCGGCTGCTCGGTCCAGTCGAAGTTCACGGCACGACCGAGCACGCGCCCGGTCGCCCATTCGAGGTGGGGGCAGAGCGCACGAGGTGAGGAGTGCACGAACAGCACTCCCCGGGCTTTTGCAGTTGCCGTCGCCATCGCATTCCTCCGTTCGTCCGGTACGGCTTCCCCTCCGACCGATGAACGGCGTCGATGTCGACAAGAGTCATGGTGGCATAGCATCCGCTGGAATGCCAAGCCTGTAATTAGGCGGGCAGGCGTGTCGCAGCGCGAATAACGCTTACCGGGTATTGGATTCGTACGTGTCCGTACGCAACAGCCTGCTCGCGATCCTCAGCGTCGGCCCGTGCTACGGATTCCAACTGAAGGTCGAGTTCGAGCGTCGTACCGGGTCGGCGTGGCCCGTCAACGTCGGTCAGGTCTACACGACGCTGACGCGCCTGGTGCGCGACGGACTTGCCGCTCGCGGCGCCGCCGACGCCGAGGGCCGCGAACTGTTCGAGATCACGGATGCCGGGCGCGGCGCACTCACGGACTGGTTCTCCTCCCCGGTGACGGGGTCGGGGGCGCGCGACGAGTTCGCGATGAAATGCGTGATGGCCTTGAGCCTGCCCGGCCGGGACATCGAGAGCCTGCTCGCCGTGCAGGAGGCCTGGATCGACGCCAGGCGGCGCGAGCTGGCCGCCGCGATGGCGGAGGCCAGCCCAGCCCGAAGGCTCGCGCTGTCCGCCGCGATCCACGACCTCGACGCGCAGAGCGCCTGGATAGCGCGCGTGCGCGAGTCGGCCGACGAGATCGCGCCGTCCGGAAATGCGACGACGCTGCCGAAACGCGGACGCCCCGCGAAGAAGGCGGTGACGGCCTAGAACTCGTGCAGCAGGCCGCCCGAGGTGTTCAGCGCCTGCTTCTCACCGGCGCGGATGGGCACGGCGAAGCGGTTCTGCTTCGGCGGCATCGGGCAGTTGAACTGGTAGCTGAAGGCGCACGGCGGCAGCACGGCCAGGTTGAAGTCGAGCGTGATGGTGCCGTCGGGGTTGGGTGCCACGAACAGGAAGCGGCCGACCGAATAGGTCTCCTCCCCGTTCGTCGCATCGCCGAACACCAGCTGCAGGGCGCGGCCCGACTTGAACGCGGCCAGGTTGTAGTTGACGCCGTCCTTCTCGAAAACGATCTCTCCCGGGATCGCCGTTTCGCGCTCCTCGCCCTCGTCCTTGATGTGCTCGAAGCCGACCGTGAGCCCCTCCACCGGCCGGAACCTCGCGTTGATCACCCACTCGGGGTTGTAGTCGTAAGCGTCGATGCCGCCGAAGGCGAGCAGGTCGTCGGCCTGCGCATCCCACACGCGCAGCGCGTACTCGGTGCCCGCCTCGTTGACGATGACCGTGCCCGTGGTGTGGTCGTCGAAGACGATCGAACTCGGCTGCTCGACGTCGCGGGCGCGCACGACCACCTCACCGTCGACGAGATCGCCGTCGACACGGATGCCGTCGGCGGCGGTGGCCACGAGGCGCAGCCCCTTCTCACCGGCCGGCAGCGGATACCACGTGCCGGGCACCCCGTAGACCGTCTGCGCCTGCTCGGGATCGCCCGTGATCCACTGCGTGTTGACCAGCGCGAGGCTGCCCTGCGGCTGTTTGACCGATTCCTCGCGGCGGCGGCGGAAGCTCGCGAGGCGCTCTTCGGGAGTGGGCTGAGCCGGGGTCTGCGTGGCGGTGTCGGTCATGCGGTTCATCCTAGGTCGGGGGTGCGACACGGGCTTCGAGACGCGCTACGCGCTCCTCAGCCGGCGGGGTGCGGAGTGCGACACGGGGCTTCGAGACGCGCTGCGCGCTCCTCAGCCGGCGGGGGCCGGAGGGCTCGGCTACTTCGCGTCGGCGTAGCTGTCGACGACCGCCACCGTCACCGGGAAGTCGACGGGGAACTCTCCGAACAGCAGCCGCCCGGCATCCAGCGCGGCACGGCGCACGATCCGCTCCACGTCGGCGGCGAACGCCTCGGGCGTGTGCACCATGATCTCGTCGTGCAGGAAGAACACGAGGTGCGGCGAGTCGTCGAAGCGGCCGGATCCCAGCTCGGCGAGCCGCAGCCGCACCTCGGCCATCCAGCACAGCGCCCACTCGGCCGCCGACGCCTGCACCACGAAGTTGCGCGTGAAGCGGCCCCAGTCGCGCGATTGGGCGCGGGCGCGGCGCTCGTCGGCAGCCGACGCGTTCGGCTGGGATGCGCGCTCCTGCACCTCGCGCCAGCTTCCTGCGGGCAGCGGCGAGGTGCGCCCCAGCCGGCTCATCACCTGCTCGCCCCGCTCGCCCTGCGCGGCGGCGCCGTCCACGAGCGCGAGCGCTCGCGGGAACGCGCGCGCGAGCCGCGGCTTGAGCCGGGCGCTGTCGCCCGTGGTGGCTCCGTACATCGCGCCGAGCATGGCCACCTTCGCCTCGTGCCGACTGGCGACGACGCCGGCGCGCACGACCGAGTCGTAGAGGTCGCGGCCGCGCCCGGCATCCGCCATGCCCTGATCGCCGGCGAGCCCGGCGAGCACGCGCGGTTCGAGCTGCGCCGCGTCGGCGACCACCAGCTTCCAGCCCGCGTCGGCCACCACGGCGCGGCGGATGTTCTTCGGCAACTGCAGCGCTCCGCCGCCGCTCGTGGCCCAGCGCCCCGTGACGACCCCGCCGACGACATAGTCGGGATGGAACCGGCCGTCGCGGACCCAGGAGTCGAGCCACGCCCAGCCGTTGGCGGTGAGCAGCCGGGAGCGCGCCTTGTACTCCAGCAGCGGCGCGATCACCGGGTGGTTGAGGTCGCGCAGCTCCCACTTCCGAGTGGACTGCACGTCGAGCCCGGCCCGGCGCAGCGCGGCGAGCAGTTCGGGCTGCGAGTCGACGTTGAGCGCCGGAGCGCCGAGCAGCTCGCGCACCTGCTCGGCCATGGCCTCGAGCTTCGCGGGCCGGCGCCCGTGCGGCACCCGCGGCCCGAGCGCCTCGGTGAGCACACGGTCGTGCACGTCGGCGCGCCACGGCATTCCGGCGAAGCGCATCTCCTCGGCGATCAGAGCTCCGGCAGACTCTGCGGCCACCAGCAGCCGGATCCGGCCGGGTTGCACGGATGCGGCGACGGCGGCCTGCTGGCGGGAGAACTCGCTCACGGCATCCGGCTCATCGGCGCTGTCGGCGACGACGTCGAAGAGCGCCGGCGGCGCGTCGGCCGAGGCGGGAGCGGTGACGGCGGCGGCGAGACGGTCCCACGGCCCATCGGAGGCGCGGGCGAGCTCGGTTCCGGCGGTGAGCAGCGAGGCGCGCAGGATGCGGTGGCACAGCACGAGGTCGACGCAGCGCCGCACCCGCACGCCGGCGGCCAGCAGCTCGGGGTACCAGCGCGCCGTGCTCGACCACACCCAGCGCGGGTGCGCGGCCTCGCGCTCGCGCACGAACGCAGGCAGAGCGGATGCGGCCAGCTCGGTGCTGCCGAGCGCGCCGCCGTCGGCGTCGAACTCGGTGGCCACGACCGCGCCGCCCGGCCCGCGGTCGAGGACGATGTGCACGCCCTCATTCTCCCGGTCGGCGCCGACACCGCGGTCAGCGCACGAGCGCGAGCACCCGTTTGGCGAGATCGGATGGCCCGGCCAGGGCGCTGTCGAGCACGATCCGCTCCCCCCGCCACTCGGCGAGCATCGCGCGGCGCGGCAGCAGCGACCCCCACGTCGGCTCCGGGAGGGCCTGGAACGGGCGGCTGCGGCCTTCGAGCCGCGTGCGGTGCAGCGTCTCGTCCGAGCAGACCACCTCGACGAAGTGCAGCGGAACCCGCATCCACTGAGCCAGGCGCTCCCACTGGCCGCGCGCGTACGGGTGGTCGTTGACCGCGTCGACCACGACGTGCGCGCCGGCCGCGAGGTTGGTGCGGGCGGCGGCCTCGACCGCGAGATAGGCGGCGAGGCCCGTCTCATAGCTCGCGCGCAGGCCCGCGCGCAGCATCGCGTCCTCGAACTCGTCGACGACGAGGTGCACTGCGGGAAGCATCCGTGCCAGCTCGGTCGCCACCGCGCTCTTGCCGGCGCCGGGAAGGCCTGCCATCGCGATGAGCATGCAGCGATGCTAGCGATCCGCGGTGTCGGCGCGGCGCGGCATGATGGGGGCATGTGCGGACGCTTCGCGCTGGACGACAAGGTCAACCAGCTGATCACCGACTTCGTGATGTCGGGCGGGCGGCTCGACGACTACGTGCCCGCCAGCTGGGTGCCGTCGTGGAACATCAGCCCCACCGACCGCATCGGGGTGATCCTCGAGACGAAGAAGGGGGACGCGCCGCCGCAGCGGCGGTTCGAGACGGCGTACTGGTCGCTGATCCCGTCGTGGTCGAAGGAGAAGAAGCTCAAGTTCCCCACCTTCAACGCGCGGGCCGAGACGGCGGCCGAGAAGGCGATGTTCAAGCCGTCGGTGGTCTCCAAGCGGGCGATCATCCCCGCCAACGGCTATTACGAGTGGCAGACGGTGGGCAAGACCAAGACGCCGTACTTCATCCATCCCCCTGGCGACGAGCTGCTCGGCATGGCCGGGCTGTACTCGTGGTGGGCCGACCCCGCCTATGACAAGGACGACCCCGACCGGTGGCTGCTGACGGCGACGATCCTCACGGCCGACACGGTGCAGACGCTCGCCGATATCCATGACCGCAACCCGGTGATGCTGCCGCGCGAGCTGTGGGAGCACTGGATCGACCCGACGGTGGTCGGCGACCAGCGGCTGCTCGACGAGGCCGTCGCGGCGTCGCTCGAGGTCGCCTCGGGGCTCGAGTTCACCCGGGTCGGGCCGGTGAAGGGCGACGGCCCCGAGCTCATCCGGCCGCTGGAACAGGAGGGTTGAGCTCGGTCGCGCGGAACCGTTCGGGCCGCCAGTACGCGTCCTCCGCGGCGCCGCCGAGCGCGGCATCGACCGCGTCGCGCCCCTGCTGGTAGGCGTAGTCCTGGTTGCACGACTCGTAGCGCCAGCCGCCGAAGCGGCCCCGGCTGAAGAATCCGTGCGCCGACAGCAGCTCGTCGATCGCCCGCAGGGCCACGTCGCGCCCGAGCGTGGGCACCGGGTAGCCCGTGCTCAACTTGCGCGTCCACGTCGACACGGGGGCGACGGATGCCCCGGCCAGCCGCGCGACAGAACCGACCGTCGCCTCCACCGCGGCCCGGACATCGACCTCCTCGCCGGGGAACAGCGGCACCTCGCCCAGCACGCTCCACCGGCCGGAGCCTGCGAGCCCCTGGTCGTAGTTGGAGAGCACGGTGAGCCGGTACCACGGCACGTCGGCGTCGGGGCTGTAGATCCACGTCGCGGCGGCGAGAGGCTCGGGCGGCACGCCATCGAAGCCGAGGCCGACGGCCAGCACCCGGCTCGCGCGCAGCCCGGCGGTGAGGTCGGGGCGGCCGGCCCACGCGGCCGCGGCGGTCACCGGTGCGGAGGAGATGCAGAACTCGTAGTCGACGGCCTGCCCGTCGTCGAGCACGGCGCGGCGCCGCGGCACGTCGACCGACACGACACGCGCGCCGAGGCGCAGCCGGTGCGGGTCGAGCAGCCGCTCGGCGATGCCCTGCCACAGCGCGCCGGTGCCGCCGACGGGGTACGGGAACGTCTCGCGGGCCGGGACGAAGTCGCGCGCGAGCCCCAGGGCGGGCACGTTCGGCGCGGCGCTGCCGCTGCGCAGGCTGGTCCAGTCGTGGTCGACCAGCTCCAGCGGGGCCGTCCACATCTTGCGGTTGAACGGCGCGAAGAACCGCCGGTAGAGCTCATCGCCGAAGCAATTGCGGTAGTACTCGGCGAGATTCGCGGCCGGCGCCTCCGGCCGCAGGTCGGCGGGGAGGGCGTCGAGTTGCTGCTGGATGGGCGCCGGCACGAGGCATCCGTCGATGAAGACGCGGCCCGCCCGTTCGACGCGGTTCAGCGCGACGCCGCTCGAGGCGACCGCGTCGTCGAATGCGGCGAAATGGCTGTGGATCACGTGACCGCCGAGATCCCAGGTGAAGCCGGCGTCGTCGATGACGGATGCCGCGGCACCTCCCACCCGGTCGGCGGAGTCGACCACCAGGTGGTCCTCCCCCAACTCGACGAGCCGCGCGGCCGCGCCCACACCCGTCGGACCCGCTCCGATGACGAGGAAGCGGACCTGGGTCATGAGGCGACCGCGCGATCCCACTCCGGGTCCGCCCCGGCGATCCGCGACGCAGCCGGCGGCTCGGCCATGTCGCGCACGGGCTCGAAGACCATGGCCCGCACCGGCTCGAAGCCCTCGGCGAACGGCCGCCGGCACTGGTGGCCCCAGTGCTCGGCGGTGCTGCGCACGCGCGAGGCGCTCACCATCTCGCTGGCCTGCACCTGGGTCGCGTGGCACAGCAGCGCCTCGATCTTCACCTCGAGCACCTCGGTGATGTCGACGAAGGTCGTCGGGGTGAACGCGAGCGCTGAGGGGGCGCCGTAGCTCAGCACGGTCGAGACGTGCCGCGCGGCGCCGGTGGTGCACAACGCCACCGCCCGATGATCCTGGTGGCTGTCGTTGACCGAGTGGGTGTACACGATGTCGGCCTGCACGCGGGCGATCGCGTCCTCGATCTGATGCACCAACTCCAGCTCGTGCAGGCTCACCTGGCAGTCGGCGATGTCGCGGCCCCAGATCAGCGTCTGCACGCCGAGCACGTCGACGGCGCGGTGCTGCTCGGCGACCCGCTGGAGCGTCTCCCCCGGCCCCACCTCGCCGCGGGTGACCACGAGCATGCCGACCTCGTCGCCGTCGGCGACGTGCCGCGCGAGCGCGCCGCCGCAGCCGAGTTCGATGTCGTCGGGGTGTGCTCCGATCGCGAGCACGCGTCGTGCGGGCATGGGCGTGTCCTTCAACCTGGGTAGGCCGGTGAGATCACGGGGGCGGCCGGTCGGGTTGCCCCCCTTATGGAGGACACCATAGCGGCACTTTGTTTCACGAAAGGAACAGGTGCGGTGGCCGGCGCCACCCGCAGCGTCGAGCCGGCTCAGGCCTTCAGCGGGCCGCTGACCAGCCAGTGGTGGCCGAACGGGTCGACGACCCGCCCCTGGCGCACCCCGTAGGGCTGGTCGGCGACGGGGAACATCTCCTCCGCGCCCGCCGCGATCGCCCGCGCCGCCACGGCGTCCGGGTCGTCCACGTCCAGGTGGATGCGGACCATCGTGCCGCCCACGGACTGCGGGCTCGGGGTGCGGAACTCCGCGCTTTCCGTGGCGACCCCCACGGAGAATCCGTCGATCGACAGCACGGCGACCTGCGAACCGTCATCGGAGCGGAACCGCTCCGACTCCTCGACCGCGCCGAACGCCTCAATATAGAAAGCGACCGCGGCGTCGACGTCGCCCGCCGCGAGAAAAGGCCAGATGCTCGTCATGCGGCAGACCGTACTCGCGGCGGGCTCCCGCCGGAACGGGCGGCGAGCCGCCTTCGGCACGTGTAGGGCGGACGGGACTTGAACCCGTGACCGATGGATTATGAGTCCACTGCTCTAACCGGCTGAGCTACCGCCCCGCGGTGGCGTCTTCTCCGGCGACCTCGCCTTCTTCCGCGACCTCGCCGAGGTCGGGTTCTGCGAGGGCGTCGGCCACCGGGAGTCCACGATACAGACACTCGAAGGTGTCGAGGGTGCGGTCGATGTCGTGGATCTGGATGAGCCGCAGCGACGCCATCTTCATCGCGGTGAACTCCGCGGGCGGCAGGGTGAGCAGCTTCTCGAGTTTCGCCGCCAGGTCGTGCTCGTCGTCGGGGCGGAACAGGTAGCCGTTCTCGCCGTCGTGCACGAGGTGCGGCAGCGCCATCGCATCCGCTGCCACGACCGGCAGCCCCGACGACATCGCCTCCATCGTGACGATCGACTGCAGTTCGGCGGTCGAGGGCATGGCGAGCACGGTCGCGCGCGTGTACGCGCGCTTCAGCTCGGCCTCGTCGACATGGCCGCTGAAGGTCACCCGGTCGGCGATGCTGAGCTGCTGCGCCATCCGCTCGAGATGATGCTTCTGGTCGCCGTCGCCGACGATCTCGACCTTGACGTCGAGTGACTCAGGCAGCAGCGGGATCGCGCGCAGCAGCACGTCGATGCGCTTCTCGCCCGTAACGCGGCCGACGAACAGGATGCGGTTCTCGGTGCGCGGCGCGAAGTTCGGCGTGTACTCGGCCACCCGTACGCCGTTGCCGACGGCGAGCACGTTCGGGATCCCGGTGCCGGCGGTCAGGTACTCCGCGGCCCGCTGCGTCGGCGTGGTCACCGCGCAGGCGCGGCGCATGATGCGGCCCGCGTCCCACCAGGACCACTTGAGCAGGATCGGCTGCAGGAACTTCGGCACCAGCGTGTACTCGAGCATGTTCTCGGGCATGGTGTGGTTGGTGGCGACGACACGGATGCCTCGGCGCACGGCCGCGACGGAGAGTCCGCGCCCCACCACGAAGTGAGACTGGAAGTGCACCACGTCGGGCTTGACCCGGTCGAGGATGCGGCCCGAATTGCGCTCCATCGTCCACGGCATCATGAAGCGCAGCCAGTCGTGCGGCAGCCAGCGCAGGCTGAACAGGCGGTGCACGCGCATCGTCGCGCCCTCGTGCACCTCGTCACGCTCGCCGACGCCGTCGTAGGCGGGCGCGATCACGTGCACCTCGTGGCCGCGCGCGACCAGGCCGGCGGCGAGCCGCTCCGCGAACCGCGCCGCTCCGTTGACGTCGGGGGCGAAGGTGTCGCAACCCAGCAGGATCGTCAGCGGCTCGGGGTGCGCGGCGCTCGTATCGTTCACGTCGTGTTACCTCGCGTCAAGGTTGTCAGGGGTGTTGACCACCCAGTCTAGGCGCGCCGTTTCCCGGTGCTCCGGGGGTGACGCGGGGTGTCGGATCAGGGCTTCACCTGCGGGTGATGCCGCGCCAGCAGCACCACGCCGGCGATGGCGAGCACGCCCGTCAGCGGCCAGACGATCACCGCCCAGAACTGCGCCTGCGCCGCCTCATTGAGGATCGCGATCCCGATCGTCACCGCGACCATCGGGTCGATCACCGTCAGCCCGGCGATGACGAGATCGGGCGGGCCCGACGCGTAGGCGTTCTGCACGAAGTAGGCCCCGAGGACCACGGCTGCCACGAGCGCCACGACGCACACCGCGGTGAGCCAGTCGACGTCCCGCTGCTCGAGACGGGCGATGACGACCTTGGCCAGGGTGGCGACGAAGCCGTACAGCACCCCCGCGCCGACGACGTATACCAGCGCGCGCATATGACGGCGCATCGCCGCGAAGCCCAGGGCGAAGAGCACGAGCACCGCGCCGAGGATCGACAGCACCTCGACCAGTTCGCGCTCCTGGATCGGCACCTCGCGCGCCTGGAACGCGGCGATCAGCACGAACGCGCCGACGCCGGCCACGCACAGGCAAATCGCGAGCACGCTGAGCCGGTTGAGCGCCGAGCGGGTGACGCGGGCGTTGACGATCGAGGTGACCACGAGGGCGAACGCGCCGAGCGGCTGCACGACGATGAGCGGCGCGAAGGCGAGGCTGGTCAGCTGCAGCACGATCGCGGCGCCGAGCATGAGGGTGCCGGTCACCCAGCTGGGCCGCTGCAGCAGCATCCGCAACTGCGCGAAATCGAGGCCGCCCGCGGCGGCGTCGCCCGCGGACGCGTCGTCGACCTTCGCCACCCCGCGGTGCTGCAGCTGCGCTCCGATGGAGAGGAACACCGCGCCGATCAGTGCGAGCGGGATGCCGAGGAACTGCGTCGGGTTCAGCGCAAGGGCGTCCAGGGCAGGGGCGGCGAGCACCCTCGTAAGGTACCTGACGGCCGGCCGATATCCTGGGCGAATGGCCGTGCTCCCCATCCGTATCCAGGGCGATCCCGTCCTCCACTCCCCCGCCGATCCGGTCACGGTCTTCGACGACGAGCTGCGGCGCCTGGTGGAAGACATGTACGAGACCATGGACGCCGCCCCGGGCGTCGGGCTGGCCGCGCCGCAGGTCGGCGTCGCCAAGCGCCTGTTCGTCTTCGGCTGGACGGACGACGACGTGGAGCACCGCGGGGTCGCGATCAACCCGGAGCTCTGGATCACGCCCGCGCCGACCGGCGAGGCCGACGAGGACGAGGAGTCCGAGGGCTGCCTCTCCTTCCCCGGTGAGCGGTTCCCGCTGCGCCGCGGCGCGCGCGCCATCCTGCAGGCGGTCGACCTCGACGAGCAGCCGTTCGAGATCCGCGCCGAGGGATGGCTCGCCCGCATCTTCCAGCACGAATACGACCATCTCGACGGCACCCTGTACCTGGACCGGCTGCCGCGTCCGTTCGACCGCGACTGGCCCAAGATCAGCCGCAAGCGCGGCTGGGGCGTGCCGGGCCGGCAGTGGCTGCCGGGGGTCGACGACCTCGAGGGCTGAGCCCGAGCCGGGGCGGACCTGGGCGATTTGGAGCACGCCCCGGTGAGGCATTAAGCTGGCTCCCGTTGCCCGCTCGGTCGGGCAGTGATCCTCGGTAGCTCAATTGGCAGAGCAATCGGCTGTTAACCGATAGGTTCTTGGTTCGAGTCCAAGCCGGGGAGCTTCTTCTCTCCCCCCTCTCCGAGCGCGCCTCCGCTGGCGTTACAGCTGCAACGCGTGCGCGAGCCGCGCGAGGTACGGATGCTCCGGCGATCGGAACACCTCGTCGAGCGGCCCGTACCCCGCCACCGCCCCCTGGTGCAGCACCAGCACGGTGGCGTTCAGCTGCTTCAGCACCGCGACGTCGTGGGTGACCAGCAGTCCGGCGAATCGCGGGTCCTCCCGCAGCCGCGCCACCACGTTCACGACCGCGTTGCGGACGGTGACGTCGATGCCGGCCGTCGGCTCGTCGGCGATCAGCACGTTCGGGCCGAGCACGAGCGAGCGGGCGATCGCGACCCGCTGCCGCTGCCCGTCCGAGAGCTCATAGGGGTAGCGCTCCATGGTCGCCAGCGGCAGCCCGACCGCGTCCAGCACGGCGGCGACCCGGTTCTCGGCGCTGCGCCGATCGAAGTGCTTGTCGCGCGCGAAGATCGGGGCGGCGATCAGCTCGGCGACAGTGTCGGTGCGCTCGAGCCGGTCCTGCGCGTCCTGCGGCAGGTAGGCGGTGTGGAACGTCAGCCGGTTCCGCTTCCCGGGCGAGAGCGAGCGCAGCGCCGTTCCATGCACGAACGCGTCGCCGCCCGAGATGCGCAACTCGTACCCGCCCGGTCCCCTCCGCTTCAGCTCGCCCGCCAGCACGCGGGCCAGGGTCGACTTGCCGCTGCCGCTCTCGCCCATCACGCCGAGCACCTCGCCCTGGCGCACCGTGACGCTCACGCCGTCGAGAGCCTGCGCCCCCGTGCGCCCGCGCACCTCGTACCAGGCGGAGAGGTCGTCGACGACGATCGGCAGGTCGGCGGAGGGGGTGGAGCTCACCGTTCGAGCCTAGGCTCCGTCGGCGTGCGCGAGCGCGTGCAGGGCCTCGCGGCGTGCCGCCTGCTCGGCTGGGTCGGGCACCGGCAGGGACGCCAGCAACCGCTGCGTGTACGGGTCGCGCGGCGCGCCGAGCACCTGCGAGTTCGGACCCGTCTCGACCAGCTTGCCCCGGTACATCACCGCGATGCGCGTGGCCAGCAGGTCGACGACCGCGAGGTCGTGGCTGATGAACAGGCCGGCGAAGCCGAAGCGCTGCTGCAGCTCGCGGATCAGCTCGAGCACGCGCGCCTGCACCGACACATCGAGCGCCGAGGTCGGCTCGTCGAACACCACGAGCGTCGGCTCGAGGGCGAGTGCGCGCGCCAGCGACACGCGTTGACGCTGCCCGCCCGACAGCTCGTGCGGGAAGCGGTCGGCGTAGTCGCGCGGCAGCTGCACGGCCTCGAGCAGCTCCTCGACCCGGCCCCGGGCGTCGTCGGGCGACGCGGCGCGCCCGTGCACGACCATCGGCTCCGCGATCGCCTCGCCGATCGTGAGCAGCGGGTTGAAACTCGTGCCGGGATCCTGGAACACGAAGCCGAGATCGCTGCGCACCGGCCGGAAGGCGCGCTCGCGGATGCCGCGCATCTCGTGCCCGAGCACCCGCAGCGAGCCCCCGGTCACCTTCGTTAGGCCCGCGATGGCGCGCCCGATCGTGGTCTTGCCCGAGCCCGACTCTCCGACGAGCCCGAGCACCTCGCCCGCGCCGATCTCGAAGTCCACGCCGCGCACGGCGCGGAATCCGGAGCGGCCGAGCCGCCCCGGGTAGGTGACCTCGAGCCCGCGGGCGGCGACGACGGGTTCGCGGGGGACCTCGGCGGAGGCATCCGTCGCCTCGCGGCTCAGGGCCGTCGCCGAGTGCCCGCCGCCCACGCGCGGTACCGCGGCGAGCAGGTCGCGGGTGTACGGATGCTGCGGCGCGGAGAACAGCGCGGCCACGTCGGCCTCTTCGACGATGCGCCCCCGGTACATGACCGCGACCCGGTCGGCGAGGTCGGCGACCACGCCCATGTTGTGGGTGATCAGGATGATCGAGGAGCCGAACTCGTCGCGACACCAGCGCAGCAGGTCGAGGATCTCGGCCTGCACCGTGACGTCGAGCGCGGTCGTCGGCTCGTCGGCCACGATCAGGCCGGGGTTGAGCACGAGCGCCATGGCGATCACGATGCGCTGCTTCTGGCCGCCGGAGAACTCGTGCGGGTAGTGGTCGATGCGCTTCTCGGGCTCGGGGATGCCGACCCGCTCGAGCACCTCGACGGCCCGGCGGCGCGCCTCGGCCCGGCTCACCTTGCCGTGCGCGCGCAGCCCTTCCGCGATCTGCCACCAGATCGGATACACGGGGTTGAGCACGCTCGACGGCTCCTGGAAGACCATGGCCACGTCACGGCCGCGCACCTCGCGCAGCTCCTTCTTGCCCAGCGTGACGATGTCGACGCCGGCGTCGCGCCCGCGGCCGCGCAGCACCACGGCCCCGCGCACCGTCGCCGTCTCGGGCAGCAGACCGAGGATGGTCTTGCTCGTCACCGACTTGCCGGAGCCCGACTCGCCCACGATGGCGAGGATCTCGCGCTCCCCCACGGACAGGCTCACGCCGTCGACGGCGGTGACGGCGCCGGCATCCGTCGCGAAGCGCACCGAAAGGTTCTCGATGTCGACCACGTTGCTCATGACTGCGCCTCCACGACGGTCTCGGCGGGCACGGCGGACTCGCCCGCGTCGGCCTGGCGCCGCCGCAGGCGCGGGTCGGCCAGGTCGTTCAGGCTCTCGCCCATGAGCGAGATGCCGAGGGCGAGGAACACGATGGCGAGGCCGGGGAACAGGGCCGTCCACCAGATGCCGCTCGTCACGTCGGCCAGGGCCTTCTGCAGGTCGTAGCCCCACTCGCCCGCCGCCGACGGGGCGATGCCGAAGCCGAGGAAGCCGAGGCCGGCGAGGGTCTCGAACGCCTCGGTCGCGTTCAGCGTGATGATCAGCGGCAGCGTGCGGATCGAGTTGCGCAGCACGTGCCGGAACAGGATTCGGCTGTGGCGGGCGCCGATCACCTTCGCGGATTCGACGAAGGCCTCCGCCTTGACCCGCACCACCTCGGCGCGCACGACGCGGAAGTACTGCGGTACGTAGACGACCGTGATCGAGAAGGCGGCGGAGAGGATGCCGCTCCAGAACGTCGACTGGCCGCCCGAGATCATGATGGAGATGACGATCGCGAGCAGCAGCGACGGGAATGCGTAGATCGCGTCGCAGATCACGACGAGCACCCGGTCGAGCGGGCCGCCGAAGTAGCCGGAGAGCAGCCCGAGCAGCACGCCGATGACCATCGAGAGCACCACCGCGACGACCACCACGATGAGCGCGGTGCGCGCGCCGTAGATGGTGCGGCTGAACACGTCGAGCCCGCCGACAGTGGTGCCCCACAGGTGCGCGGCGCCGGGCGGTTGCTGCGAACCGAAGTTGCGGCCGTCGGCGCCGCTGAGCGCGCTGTAGCTGTACGGGGCGATGACGTCCGCGAAGATCGCGACGAGCACGTACACGGAGGTGATGATCACGCCTGTCAGCAGCATGAAGCGCTGCACGCCGACGCTCTGGTTCAGCTGCGCGACGATGGGCAGGCGGCGAAGCAGCGACCGCTTGCGGGGTTGTGCGAGAACGGATGCCGTGGACATCAGAACCTCACTCTCGGGTCGATGAGGGCGGCGATCACGTCGACGATGAAGTTCACCACGGCGACGATCACCGCGAGCAGCGCGACGATGCCCTGCACGGCCACGAAGTCGCGGGAACCGAGATAGGCGTTCAGCTGGAACCCGAGACCCTTCCACTCGAAGGTGGTCTCGGTCAGCACCGCGCCGCCGAGCAGCAGGGCGATCTGCAGTCCGATCACGGTGATGATCGGGATGAGCGCCGGCTTGTACGCATGTTTGGTCACGAGCCGGAACTCGCCCACCCCGCGGGAGCGGGCGGCGTCGACGTACTGGGTGTTGAACGTTCCGATCACGTTGGTGCGCACGAGCCGGAGGAACACGCCCGCCGTGAGCAGCCCCAGGGCGACCGCGGGGAGCACCGCGTGCTCCAGCACGTCGGGCACCGCCGCCGGATCGCCGGTGCGGAACGCGTCGATCAGGTAGATGCCCGTCGGGTGCGGCAGTAGCTGCATCTCGAGCTCCACGCTCGTGGAGGCACGCCCGGCGACCGGGAGCACGTCGAGCCACGAGGCGAAGATCAGCTTCAGCAGCAGCCCGGAGAAGAACACGGGCGTGGCGTAGAACAGCACGGCGAGGATGCGCAGCACGGCGTCGCCCCAGCGGTCGCGGATGTACGCGGCCAGCAGTCCGAGCGGGATGCCCACCAGGAACGCCACGATGAGCGCGTAGAACGCGAGCTCGAGCGTCGCCGAGCCGTACGTCAGCAGCACGGTGGTCACCTTCTGGTGGTCGGTGAAGGTGGTGCCGAAGTCGCCGCGGGCGATCTGCCCGAGGTACTGCAGGTACTGCACGATCAGCGGCCGGTCGTATCCGGCCTCGTGGATGAGGTGCTTCAGCTGCGCGGGCGGCACGTGGCCGCCCTGCGCGGCGGTGATCGGGTCGCCCGTTGCCCGCATCAGGAAGAAGACGAGGGTGACGAGGATGAAGATCGTCGGGAAGATCAGCAGGAACCGCACGATGAGGTAGCGGATCAAGCCGCCGCCCTGGCGGGATGCGGTGCCGGAAGGCTGGATCGACGCGGGCGCGTCGGGGGCCGGAACGGTGTCGACCGATGTCGTCATGTGGACCAATCGTTCGAGGGGCAGTGCGAGGGGCGGCCCGCCATGCGGACCGCCCCTCGCACGGTGCCGTGACTACTTGCTCAGCGTCGCGTAGCGGAACTTGAAGGAGGCGTCGAGCGTGGCGCCCTTCACATCCTTGCCCACGACGGCGACCTGCGAGCCCTGCAGCAGGGGAAGGGTGGGCAGCTCGGCGGCGACCTTGTCCTGGATCTCCTCGATCAGCTTGGTGCGGGCATCCGAATCCGTGGTGCCGATCTCCTCGGTGATCAGCTTCTGCACCTCGGCGTCGTCGTAGTGGTTCGCGACGAAGTTGTCCTTGGAGAAGAACGGGGTGAGGTAGTTGTCGGCGTCGGAGTAGTCGGGGAACCAGCCGAGCTGGTACTCGGGGTACACGTCGTTGACGCGGTCCTTGGAGTACTGCACGTACTCCGTGGAGTCGTCCGTCGCGGTGAACAGTCCGCTCTTGTTCAGCTGGTCGACGATCAGGTCGTACTCGTCCTGCGACGACGGGCCGTAGTGGTCCGTCGTGAACTGGATATTGAGCTTCACCTTGCCGGTGATGCCGGCCGCGGCGAGCGTGGCCTTCGCCTTGTCGACGTCGGGGCCGCCCTTGCCGTCGCCGTACATCGTCTCGAGCGACTTGGTCGCGCCGGTCAGACCGTCGGGCACGTACGAGTACAGCGGGGTGTAGGTGTCCTTGAACACCTGCGTCGCGATCGCCTGACGGTCGACCACGTCGGCGACGGCCTGGCGCACCGCCAGCGCCTTCTTGGCGTCGGCGTCGGCGGTCTTCGCGCCGAACGGCATGGTGTCGAAGTTGAACACGATGTAGCGGATCTCGCCGCCCGGGCCGTCGACCACCTTGACGTTCTTGTCCTTGCGCAGGCTGGCGATGTCGGTCGCCGCGAGCGAGCGGTAGGCCACGTCGACGGCGCCCTTCTGCACGTCGAGCTTCAGGTTGGACGCGTTGGCGTAGTACTTGACGTCGATCGTCTTGGTCTTCGCCGGCGCGAGCAGGCCCTTGTAGCCGGAGAACGCCTGGTACTGGATGAGCTGGTTGACCTTGTACGAGGTGATCTTGTACTGGCCGGCGAACGCCTCGCCCTTGACGATGTCGTCGTCTGGGGTGACCTTGTCGGCCGAGAAGACCTGCTCGTCGACGATCGGGCCGGCAGGGCTGGAGAGCACCTGCTCGAAGGTCTGGTCGTTCGCGGTCTTCAGGTGGAAGTCGACCGTGGTGTCGTCGGGCGTGGTGACGCTCGCGAGGTTGCCGAGCAGCGAGGAGGGGCCGTTGGGGTCGGCGATCTTCAGCTGGCGGTCGAAGGTGAACTTCACGTCGGAGGAGGTGAGCTTGTGGCCGTTCGCGAACTTCAGGCCGGTCTTCAGCTTGACCTCGAAGGTGTTCGGGTCGGTGAAGGTGCCGCTCTCGGCGATGTCGGGCTTCACGTCGGGGCTGCCGTACGGGGTGTCGAAGAGGAAGGGGTACACCTGCGTCATCACGGCGAAGGAACCGTTGTCGTACGCGCCGGCCGGGTCGAGCGAGGTGATCTTGTCGGTCGTGCCGATGGTGATGGTCTTGCTGGACGAGCCGCTGTTGCCGCTGGCGCATCCGGCGAGGACGAGCGCGGTGGCCGCGAGGGCCGCTGCGGCGCCGAGCAGGCGGGCACGCCGAGCCGAAACGGATTTCATGCCGTTGGACTCACTTTCCTTCAGGAATGGACAAGGACGTCCGGGTGCTGACGACGGAATCCGTCGTCGGACGCAGAATCATGCCTCACACGAGGATGCTTCTTAGCCGTGAACTGTATTGCGCGCCGTGACGGCCCTGCAAATCGACCGGGTTCACTCGCCACGCAGCCGGCGGCGTTCCACCTCGAGGTCGGCCATGGCGCGGCTGATCGCCGCGCGGGTCTCGGCGTCGGCCGGATCGGTGCGCTGCAGCCGGCTCTGCAGCTCCGCCTTCAGCCCCACCATGTCCTTCTCGATGAGCGAGACCACGATGGCGCGCGCCCACACCCTGGCCGCCTCCTCGTTGCGCTCCGGGATCGGCGCGACGGCGAGCTGCTGCAGCAGCGGCCGGAACGGCTCGGGCAGGTCGGCGAGGATGCGCGAGAACCAGTCCCTGGTGCCGAACGCGTCGACGTTCGCGGCGATCGCGTCCTTCACGAGGTTGAGCGTCGGGTTGAACAGCTTGGCCTGCATCGCCCGGCCGACGAGCTGCGCGCCGATGGCCTCCGGCAGCTGCAGCACGGCCATCAGGGCGAACCGCTCGGTCGTGGTGACGGGGTCGTTGCCGAGGTCCGCGATGGTGACCGACGGGGGCGAGGCGGGGTCGACGGATGCCTCCCGCGGCGGCCGCTGCGACGCATCCGTGCCCCTCGCCCTGTTGCCGCCTGCGGCCCGCACCGCGCTCTGCGCCTCGGCGAGCTCGCTGCCGGTCATGCGGGCGAGCTCGCGCGTGTAGCCGGGCCGCAGCGCGGGGTCGCGGATGCCGACGACGATCGGCGCGGCAGCGCGCAGCGCGGCCACGCGGCCCTCCACGGTGTCGAGGTCGTAGCGGCGCACGAGCTGGCGCAGCATGAACTCGAACATCGGCTTCTTGGCGTCGATCATGCGGCGCACGGCGTCGTCGCCCTGCGCCAGCCGCAGGTCGCACGGGTCGAGCCCGTCGGGGCCGACGGCCACGTAGGTCTGCGCGGCGATGCGCTGCTCCTGCAGCACGGCGAAGGACCGCTCGGCCGCCTTCTGGCCGGCGGCGTCGGGGTCGAAGGTGAACACCACCTGGCTCTCGGCGCCGTCTTCGCCGAGGATGCGGCGCAGCAGTCGCACGTGGTCGGGGCCGAACGCGGTGCCGCAGGTGGCGACCGCGGTGGTGACGCCGGCGAGGTGGCAGGCCATCACGTCGGTGTATCCCTCGACGACGATCACCTGCTTGCCGCGGGAGATGTCGCGCTTGGCGATGTCGAGGCCGTAGAGCACCTGTGCCTTGTGGAACACCGGGGTCTCGGGCGTGTTCAGGTACTTCGGCCCCTCGTCGTCGTCGAAGAGGCGCCTGGCGCCGAAGCCGACCGTGGTGCCGGTGACGTCGCGGATGGGCCACACCACCCGGCCCCGGAAGCGGTCGTACACCCCGCGGCTGCCCTGCGAGACGAGGCCCGCGGCCAGCAGCTCGTCGTCGCGGAACCCGCGCCCGTGCAGGTGCTTGGTCAGTTCGTCCCAGCTCTTGGGCGCGTAGCCGACGCCGAAGTGCACCGCCGCGGCCGCATCGAAGCCCCGCTCGCCGAGGAAGCGGCGCCCGGCCTCGGCGTCGGGCGCGGTGAGGCGGCCGGCGAAGAACTGCTCGGCCTCCTTGTTCGCCGCGAGGATCCGGGCGCGGGAGCCGCGCTCCTCCTCGCTGCGTCCCCCGCCTTCCTCATAGGTCAGCGGGTAGCCGATGCGGGCGGCCAGCCGCTCCACCGCCTCGGCGAAGGTGACGTGGTCCATCGCGCGCAGGAACGAGTACACGTCGCCCGATTCGCCGCAGCCGAAGCAGTGGTAGTAGCCGAGCTGCGGCCGCACGTGGAAGCTCGGGCTGCGCTCGTCGTGGAAGGGGCACAGGCCCTTCAGCGAGCCGATGCCGGCGGGCTTGAGGGCGACGTATTCGCCGATGACGTCGGCGATGTTGGTGCGCGCCTTGACCTCTTCGACGTCGGAGTGTCGGATGAGGCCGGGCATGCGCTCAATCCTACGGTCGCCGGTGCGCCGGGCGGCCCCGGGCTTTGCGCCTGTGCATCACTGCTGCACGAGCCGCTCGAACCACGAGATCGCGCTCTGGTCGGTGAGCGAGGCGACCTGGTCGAGCACGACCCGCTTGCGGGCGCGGTCATCGGATGCGTGCCGCCAGTCCTCCGCGAACCCGGGATCGAGGTCGCGCCCCTCCCCCGCCACCAGCGCGTCGAGCAGGGCGGTGAGCAGCTCCCGCTGGCGCCGGTAGATCGGCTGCCTCGTGTTCTTCGACATCACGAACGCGGCGGTGATGCCCTTCATCACCTCGATCTCGGCGCGCACCTCGCGGGGCACGATGATGGAGGCGCCGTACCGGGTCAGGCTCGGCCTCGGGTAGGCGGAGCGGGTGGCGCGCGTCGCCGCGCGCGCGAAGCGGCCGATCAGCTGGCTGGTGAGGTTCTTCAGCTGCGCCTGCGCGTACCGGGAGCCGTCCCACCGGTCGATCCAGACGTCCATGGCGGCCAGCCGGTCGAAGGCCTCGGCGAGCTCGGCGGCGTCGAACTCGTCGCCCGCCCACTCCTGCACGGCGGCGATCAGCTCCTCGTGATCCACGCGTGCGGACAGCGCGGCGACGTCGATGTAGCCGTTCACGATGGCGTCCTCGAAGTCGTGCACGGAGTAGGCGATGTCGTCGGAGAGGTCCATCACCTCGGCCTCGATGCAGCGCACCCGCTCGGGCGCGCCGTGCCGCAGCCACTCGAACACGGGCGTGTCGTCCTCGTAGAAGCCGAACTTGGCCCGCCCCGACGGGTCGGCGATCGCGTGCTGGATCGGCCAGGGATACTTGCAGCTCGCGTCGAGGCTGGCCCGGGTCAGGTTGAGCCCGTAGGGGCGGCCGTCGGGGCCGAACACCTTGGGCTCGAGGCGGGTGAGCAGGCGCAGCGTCTGCGCGTTGCCCTCGAAGCCGCCGACGTCGGCCGCCCAGTCCGACAGCGCTTTCTCGCCGTTGTGCCCGAACGGCGGATGCCCGAGGTCGTGCGCGAGGCACGCCGTGTCGACCACGTCCGGGTTGAGGCCCAGGTTGGTCGCGAGCTCCCGGCCGATCTGCGCCACCTCGAGCGAGTGCGTGAGCCGGTTGCGGGCGAAGTCGAGGCCCGCCGTCGGGCTCAGCACCTGCGTCTTCGCGGCGAGCCGCCGCAGCGCGCTGGAGTGGAACAGCCGGCCCCGGTCGCGGGCGAAGTCGCTGCGCCGCGTCGAGTGCTCCTCCGGCAGCCAGCGCTCGCGGTCGAACTCCGAGTACGCGCGCAGCGACGACGGCAGCGCGGGCCGGCCGAGCGCCTCGTGGAGCTCAGCCGCCACTGTTGTGCGCCTCGTTGGCCGACATGTCCGCCCGGGTGACGCCGTCGACGTCGCGGCTGTCCAGCCAGCCGTCCCGCAGCGCCGGCGTGCGCGGACCGCCCTGCCGCCCGCGCGCCCCCTCGGCGCCCTCGCCCGGATACGGCAGGGACCAGTCGAGGGTGCCGAGCAGCTCGTCGATCTCGGCCAGGCTGGAGGCGGTCGCGAGTTTCGCGCGCAGCTCGCCGCCGACCGGGTAGCCCTTGAAGTACCAGGCCACGTGCTTGCGGATGTCGCGGCAGCCGCGCCCCTCGTCCTCGAAGAACTCCACGAGCAGCTCCGCGTGCCGGCGGAACGCCCGGGCGACCGTGCCGAGGTCGGGGTGGTAGCCGGAGCCTTCGCTCCACTGCCCGCGCATGGCGGCCGCGAGGTCGCCGAAGAGCCACGGCCGGCCGAGGCATCCGCGCCCCACGACGACGCCGTCGACGCCGGTCTCGCGCATCATGCGCAGCGCGTCGTCGGCGGACCAGATGTCGCCGTTGCCGAGCACCGGGATGTCGAGCGCCTCCTTCAGCCGGGCGATCGCGCCCCAGTCGGCGTGGCCCGAGTACATGTCGGCGGCGGTGCGGCCGTGCAGCGCCACGTAGGCGGCGCCCGCATCCTGTGCGATGCGGCCGGCCTCGAGATAGGTCAGGTGGTCGTCGTCGATGCCCTTGCGCATCTTCACGGTGAGCGGCAGCGGGCCCGCGGCGCGCACCGCGTTCTCGACGATCTCGCGGAACAGCCCCGTCTTCCACGGCAGCGCGCTGCCGCCGCCCTTGCGCGTCACCTTCGGCACGGGGCATCCGAAGTTCAGGTCGATGTGGTCGGCGCGATCTTCGGCGACGAGGATCGTGACCGCCTCGCGCACCGTGTCGGGGTCGGTCGTGTACAGCTGGATGGAGCGGAAGGTCTCGCTCGGGTGGTGCCCGATCAGCCGCATCGTCTCGGGCGTGCGCTCGACCAGTGCGCGGCTCGTGATCATCTCGCTCACGTAGAGCCCGGCGCCGAACTCGCGGCACAGCCGCCGGAACGCCGTGTTGGTGATGCCCGCCATCGGCGCCAGCACGACGGGCACGTCGACCCGGTGGTCGCCCAGTCGGAGGGGCGCGGCGGCGGTTAGGGTTGCGGTGGACATCGTCTCGATTCTCTCAGATCGGGCGGGAAGGGCGGGTGAGAGCGTGCAGGACCGGTTCGAGGGTCTGAGCGGTACGGCGCGGGTCGAAGCGGATGCCGCGGCGCGCGGCCTCTCGGTGCGCATCGTCGTGCGCCCCGTGGCCCGCTCGCTGGAGCAGGCCGCGAGCCTGCTCGGCATCGAACCCGCCGACATCGTGAAGACCCTCGTGGTGAAGCGCCACGACGGCGACTTCCTGCTCGCGCTGGTGCCCGGCGGGCGCAAGATCTCCTGGCCCAAGCTGCGGGCGGTCGTCGGCGTCAACAAGCTGCAGCTGCCCGACGCATCCGTCGCCCTGGAGGCCACCGGCTACGAGCGCGGCACGATCACGCCGCTCGGCACGGCGCGCGAGTGGCCGGTGTTCGCCGATGCGACCGTGCCGGGGCGGGAGATCGCCCTCGGCGCGGGCGATCACGGCTACAGCGCCTTCGTCGACGCGGATGCGCTGATCGCGGCCTTCGGGGCCACGGTCGCCGACATCACCGAGCCGGAGTAGCGCTAGGCCGGGTCTCCATTCGGCTGCTGCGCAGCCGAGTCGACCGGCGCCGCTCCGCTGGTCGACTCACGCTCCGCCGCTCCGCTGGTCGACTCACGCTTCGCGTGAATGGAGACCTGCGGCACCTCGCAGACATCCCCCGCGCAGACGACCGCGTCCGGATCCCCCAGGCTCACGAGCGGCTTCGCCTCGCTCATGCCGGCACCTCCTCGCCCTCCTGCTCGCGCAGCTGCCAGACCTGCTCGAGCACCTGCGCGAAGGTCTGCGCCTCCTGCGCGCCGGAGACCCCGTACTTGCCGTCGATGACGAAGAACGGCACGCCCTGGATCCCGTACTCGGCTGCGGTGCGCTGGTCGGCGCGCACGGCGTCGAGGAAGGTGTGCTGCTCGAGCGCCTGCGTCAGCTCCTGCGGGTCGAGGCCGATGTCGGCGCCGAGGGCGGCGAGCTCGGCGACCTTGCCGACGTGCCTGCCCTCGAGGAAGTAGGCGGAGAACAGCCGCTCCTCCATCTCGAGCTGCCGGCCGTGCGCCTTGGCGAAGTGGATCGCCTCGTGGGCGAGCACGGTGTTGGTGTGCTGCATGTGCTCGTAGTCGTAGTGCAGGCCGACCTGGGCGGCGATGCCCGAGACCCGGTCGAGCATCTGCTGCGCCTGCTCGGGCGAGATGCCCTTGTGCCGTGCCAGGAAGTCGGCCTCGTTGCCCTCGAAGTCGACGGGCGTGTCGGGGCTCAGCTCGAAGGAGTGGTACTCCACCTCGACGCGGCGCTCCGCGTCGGCGCCCGTGAACAGGCCGCTGCCCGCTTCGAACTTGCGCTTGCCGATGTAGCACCACGGGCAGGCGATGTCGGACCAGATGTCGACCTTGATCGGATCGGAGCTCATGCCGGTGCCAACCCGCCCCCGCGCGACGCTATTCCGTGGGTTTGCCGGTGCCGACCGGGAGCACGCGCCGCTGATCGTTGTGCGGCGCGGCGAAGAGGATGATCTCGGGGTGGGTGCCGTCGGGCGCCCGCCAGGTGGCTATGTACCCGCCGACCCGCCGCCAGCCGCGCTTCGTATACAGGTTGATGGCGTCGGTGTTGTGACTCACCACCTCGAGGAAGAGATCCTGTCCGAGCAGGCGCGCGTAGGTCTCGACCGTCGTGAGCAGAGCGGATGCCGCCCCGCGGCCGCGGGCGTCGGGCCGCACGAAGAGCCGGTGCATGGCCAGGGCGTACTCGTCCTCTTCGGCCGCGGCGACCGCGATGTGGCCGACCACCTCGCCGTCGTGCTCGGCGACCCACGCCATGCCGTCGTCGCCCTCGAGCAGCCACTCCCGGGAGATGTTGGTCGGCAGCACCGGATACTGGTCGACCTCGTGGGTGGCTTTCAGCGCTGCGAGCAGCGCCGGGATGTCGGCATCCGTCCGCAACCTGATCTCCACGTGACCAGCATATTCGCCCGGTGTGTCGGCGAGGTGACGGGAACGGTCAGTGCGCGGGTGTGCGGTCGTGCTCCTCGAACCGCACCATCATCCGGTGCCCTCCGGGGCGTCGACGGCGCCGCCGAAGCGGCGGTTGCGGCCGGCGAAGATCTCGACGGCGCGCCACAGGTCCTCGCGGCTGAAGTCGGGCCAGAGCGTGTCGAGGAACACCATCTCGGCGTACGCCGACTGCCAGAGCAGGAAGTTGGAGGTGCGCTGCTCTCCCGAGGAGCGGACGAACAGGTCCACGTCGGGCATGTCGGGCAGGTAGAGCCGCCGCGCCAGCATCCGCTCGTTCACGGCGTTCGGCCGCACGCGCCCGGCCGCCACGTCCTCGGCGATGGAGCGCACGGCGTCGGCGATCTCGGTGCGCCCGCCGTAGTTGACGCACATGGTGAGGGTCAGCGCGTCGTTGTCGGCGGTGAGCTGCTCGGCGAACCGCAGCTCCTTGATCACCGAGCGCCACAGCCTGGGTGTGCGGCCCGCCCAGCGCACCCGCACCCCCCACTCGTTGAGCTGGTCGCGGCGGCGGTGCAGCACGTCACGGTTGAAGCCCATCAGGAAGCGCACCTCGTCGGGCGAGCGCACCCAGTTCTCGGTGGAGAACGCGTACACCGACAGGTGCTTGATTCCGATCTGCAGAGCGCCGGCGACGACGTCGAGCAGCGCCGCCTCCCCCGCCCGGTGGCCCTCGATGCGCGGCAGACCCCGACGGTTCGCCCAGCGGCCGTTGCCGTCCATGACCACGGCCACGTGGTTCGGCACGGCGGAGGCCGGCAGCTCGGGCGGGTACAGCCCGGTCCAGTCGACCGGGCGGTACTCCACGGCGTCCTTGTGCGTGTGGGGCTTGGGGGTCATGACGCGGGCGGAACCTCTCTGGACACGTGGGTGAGCGAGCGCAGCCCGCGCTCCAGGTGCCACTGCAGATACGCGGAGACGATGCCGCTCGCCTTCGCGCGGGTGCGGTCATCGGATGCCTCGGCGCTCGGCCAGTCGCCGGCCAGCAGCGCCCCGAGCAGCCCGAGCGTGGACGCGTCGAGCTGCGCGGTGCCGGCCGGGGCGCAGTCGTCGCAGACGACCCCGCCGAGCTGCACCACGACGCGTCCGTGCGGGCCAGGGGCGCCGCAGCGCGAGCACTGCCCGAACGACGGCGCCCAGCCGGCGATGGACAGCGACCGCAGCAGGTAGGAGTCGAGGGTGAGCCCCGGCGCATGCTCGCGGCGCGCAAGCGACCGGAGCGCGCCGACGAGCAGCAGGAACTGCTGCAGGGAGCCCTCGGCCTCGGTGAGGCGGTCGGCCGTCTCGACCATGGCGTTGGCCGCCGTGTACGAGGCGTAGTCGGCGGCGATGTCGGCCCCGTACGCTCCGAGCGTCTCGGCCTGCTGGATCACGTCGAGGCTGCGGCCCTCGTACAGCTGCACGTCGGCGACCATGAACGGCTCCAGCCGCGATCCGAACTTGGACGCGGTGCGTCGCACCCCCTTGGCCACGGCGCGGATCTTGCCGTGCCGGCGGGAGAGCATGGTGACGATGCGGTCGGCCTCGCCCAATTTGTGGGTGCGCAGCACGACCGCCTCGTCGCGATAGACGGGCACCCGCCAATTATGGCCGCCGGCGCTGTCATCGGCCTGGCGGCGCGGCAGCGCATGGGAGAATCGGGGGCGATGAGCGGCGCCACTTTCGCAATCCCGGTCTGGGCCGAGTACGCGGCGATCGCGATCGGCGGCATCCAGGGCGCCGCCTACGCCACGGGCTTCCGGGAGCGCCGCATCGACCTGTTCGGCGTCGCCGTGATCGGCGTCGCGACCGGCCTCGGCGGCGGGGTGCTGCGCGACATCGCCCTGTCGACCCAGCTGGTCGCCCTGCGCAGCGACGGATACATCCCCGCCGCGGTCGCCGCGGCGCTCATCGGCATGCTGCTGGCCAGCGTCTTCACCCGCTTCGACACCGCGATCACGGTGCTCGACGCGCTCACGCTCGGGCTGTTCGGCGCCATCGGCACGTCAAAGGCGCTCGCGTACGGCCTGCCCGAGATCCCGGCGGCGTTCGTCGGGGTTCTGGCCGCCGTCGGCGGCGGCGTGCTGCGCGACATCCTGCTGAACATGCCCATCACGGTGATGCACGTCGGGTCGTTCTACGCCGTGGCGGCGGGCATCGGCACGGTGACGCTCGTCGTGCTGCACGATCTCGACGTGCCGGTGTTCGTGGCGGCATCCGTGAGCGCGGCGGTGACCTTCGCCGTGCGCCTGCTCGCCGTCGCCTTCGGCTGGAGCCTGCCCGAGCAGCGCACCCTCGAGCTCAGCCGCGCGAACGTCGGCTTCGGGCTGCTGCGCCGGCGTCAGATCGCCCCGCGCGAGTACGTCGACACTGCCACCGGCACCATCACCACGTACAAGGTGGTGCCGCGCGGCGACGGCGGCGAGCCGCCGGCCGGCTGACGCGCGCCCCGCTGGTCTCCATTCACGCTGCGCGTGAGTCGACCCGCGGGCGCTCGCCCCCGCTGGTCTCCGTTCACGCTGCCCGTGAGTCGACCGAGCGGCGCTCGCCCCCGCTGGTCGACTCAGCCGCGCGGCGGCTGAATGGAGACCTGCGACTAGGCCCCGACGAGCTCGGGCTCGCCGGCCGACGCGGTCTGGTCGGCGCGGATCGCCCGGTTCACCGCCGACACGATCGCCTTCAGCGACGCGGTCTGCGTGTTGTCGTCGATGCCGACGCCCCACAGCCGCCTGCCGTTCACGTCGAGGTCGACGTACGAGGCCGCCTGCGCGTCGCCGCCGGCGCTCATCGCGTGCTCGACGTAGTCGTACAGCGAGACACGGATGCCCCGTTCCGACAGCACCCGGATGAACGCGTCGATCGGCCCATTGCCCCGCCCCTCGGCCACCGCGACCTCGTCGCCGTCCCGCAGCCGGGCCCGGAACGAGACTCCGGACTCGTCGCTCTCGACGCTCGTGCCGAGCAGCTCGAAGCGGCCCCACTTCGCCTCGGGCGCCTGCGCGGGCAGGTACTCGTCCTGGAACACGGCCCACAGCTGCTCGCTGGAGACCTCTCCGCCCTCGGCATCCGTCTTCGCCTGCACGACCCCGCTGAACTCGATCTGCAGCTTGCGGGGCAGGTCGAGCGCGTGGTCGGTCTTGAGCAGGTAGGCGACGCCGCCCTTGCCCGACTGCGAGTTGACGCGGATGACCGCCTCGTAGGTGCGGCCTAGATCCTTCGGGTCGACCGGCAGGTACGGCACGGCCCACTCGAGCTCGTCGACGGAGACGCCGCGGGCCGAGGCATCCGCCGCCATCTTCTCGAAGCCCTTCTTGATCGCGTCCTGGTGCGAGCCGGAGAACGCGGTGAAGACCAGGTCGCCGCCCCAGGGGGTGCGCTCGTGCACCGGGAGCTGGTTGCAGTACTCGACGGTGCGCTTGACCTCGTCGATGTCGCTGAAGTCGATCTGCGGGTCGATGCCCTGCGTGAACAGGTTGACGCCGAGGGTGACCAGGTCGACGTTCCCGGTGCGCTCGCCGTTGCCGAACAGGCAGCCCTCGATGCGGTCGGCGCCGGCCAGGTAGCCGAGCTCGGCGGCGGCGACGGCGGTGCCGCGGTCGTTGTGCGGGTGCAGCGAGAGGATGACGTTCTCGCGGTGGTCGAGGTGCCGGCCCATCCACTCGATCGAGTCGGCGTACACGTTGGGGGTCGCCATCTCGACGGTAGCGGGCAGGTTGATGATGACCTTGCGGTCGGGGGTCGGCTCGAACACCTCGAGCACCCGGTTGCAGATCTCGGCGGCGAACTCGAGCTCGGTGCCGGTGTAGCTCTCCGGCGAGTACTCGTAGTAGACGGTGGTGCCGGGCACGGTGGCCTCGTACTGCTTGCACAGCCGGGCCCCGTTCAGGGCGATGTCGATGATGCCCTGCCGGTCGGTCTTGAAGACGACCTCGCGCTGCAGCACGCTCGTGGAGTTGTAGAGGTGCACGATCGCCTGCTTGGCGCCGCGGATCGCCTCGTAGGTGCGCTGGATCAGGTGTTCCCGGGCCTGGGTCAGCACCTGGATGGTGACATCCTCGGGGATCGCCCCCTCCTCGATGAGGCTGCGCACGAAGTCGAAGTCGGTCTGGCTGGCGGAGGGGAAGCCGACCTCGATCTCCTTGTAGCCCATGCCGACCAGCAGGTCGAACATGATGCGCTTGCGCTCGGGGCTCATCGGGTCGATCAGGGCCTGGTTGCCGTCGCGCAGGTCGACGGCGCACCAGCGCGGCGCGCGCTCGATGCGCTTGCCGGGCCAGGTGCGGTCGGGCAGGTCGACGCGGATCTGCTCGTGGAAGGGGCGGTACCGGTGGGTCGGCATTCCGCTGGGCTGCTGGGTGTTCTTCATCGCTCTACTCGCTTGTGTTCTCGAAGGGAAGAAGCCGACGACGAGACTCCGCGACGGGCCTGGCCTCTTAGATCGAGGACTCGTCGCGGCAGCTAAGGAGGAGCTGGCCGAACATCGCGCTCAGGCTAACACGCGCACCGCGGGCGCGTCTGCCGCAGCGAACCAGCCATAGCGACGCGGCGGCGTGTACGGCGCGTCGCGCAGCGACTCGCGCCGGGCGGGGACCGGCGGGATCAAAAACCGAGCCGCCCGAGCTGCTTCGGGTCGCTCTGCCAGTCCTTCGCGACCTTCACGTGGATGGAGAGGAACACCTTGCGCCCGAGCAGGCCCTCGATCTGCTCCCGCGCGACCTGGCCGATCTGCTTGAGCCTGCTGCCCGCGCGGCCGATCACGATCGCCTTCTGGCTGTCGCGCTCCACGAACAGGTTCGCGTACACCTCGACGAGGTCCTTGTCCTCGCGCTCCACGACGTCGTCGATGGTGACGGCGAGGGAGTGCGGCAGCTCCTCCCGGGCCTCTTCGAGCACGGCTTCGCGCACGAATTCGGCGATCCGGTCGACCGCCTCCTCGTCGGTGAGCTGGTCGCGCGGGTACAGCGGCGGCGAGGCGGGCAGCAGGCCCACGAGCTCGTCGACGAGCTCGTCGAGCTGACGGCCCTTCACGGCGGAGATGGGCACGATCGCGTCCCAGTCGCGCAACCGGGAGACGGCGAGCAGCTGCTCGGCGACCGCGGCCTTGCCCGCGGCATCCGTCTTGGTCACGATCGCGACCTTCTTGGCACGCGGATTGCCGTCCAGCTGCTCGTTGATGAAGCGGTCGCCCGGCCCGATCTTCTCGCCGGCGGGCACGCACATGCCGATCACGTCGACGTCGGCGAGGGTGTCCTGCACGAGCGCGTTGAGGCGCTCGCCGAGCAGGGTGCGCGGGCGGTGCACGCCCGGCGTGTCGACGATGATCAGCTGCGCGTCGGGCCGGTTCACGATGCCGCGGATGGCCCGCCGGGTGGTCTGCGGCTTGGAGGAGGTGATCGCCACCTTCTGCCCGACCAGGGCGTTCGTCAGGGTGGACTTGCCCACGTTCGGGCGGCCCACGAAGCTCACGAATCCCGCGCGGAATCCGTCGTCCGGCTCGTCACTCATCGTCGTCCATCGTCGCACGGCGCACGAGCACGGTGCTCAGCCGGCCGCGGCGGCCCTCGGTGCGCTCGGCGGTGAGCTCCACCCCGCCGACCCGCGCCGCGTCGCCGACCTCCGGGATCTTGCCGAGCGCCTTGGCCAGCAGCCCGCCGACCGAGTCGACGTCTTCGTCGTCGAGCTCGAGCCCGAACAGTTCGCCGAGCTCGTCGGTGGCGAGCCTCGCTGCCACCCGGTAGGCGCCCGGCTCGCCCTCGAGCTCCTCGACGAGGGGTGCGTCCTTGTCGTACTCGTCGCTGATGTCGCCCACGAGCTCCTCGATGAGGTCCTCCAGGGTGACCAGGCCGGCGATGCCGCCGTACTCGTCGACGATCAGCGCGAGGTGGTTCGACTCGCGCTGCATCTGGCGCAGCAGCTCGGCGGCGTTCTTCGACTCGGGCACGAAGATCGCCGGCTTCTGCAGGGTGCGCACGATCGTGTCGTCGGCCTCTGCGGGGCGCTCGTACACGAGCCGGGCTACGTCGCGCAGGTAGATCACGCCGGTCGCGTCGTCGACGTCGCCCTCCACGACCGGCACGCGGGAGACGCCGCGGCCGAGGAAGACGCTCATGGCGGCGGCGACGGTGGCGTCGGCGTCGATGGTCACCATGTCGGTGCGCGGCACCATGACCTCGCGCACCACCGTGTCGGTGAACTCGAACACCGAGTGGATGAGCTCCGCGTCCTGCTCCTCCAGCACGTCGTGCTCGGCCGCGTCGTCGATCAGATTGAGCAGCTGCTCCTCGCTGCCGACGGCGGAGCGCGCCCGCTTGGGCGTGACGCGGTCGCCGAGCGCGACGAGGGCGCCGGCGAGAGGCCCGAGCACGGCCCGCAGCACGCGGATGAGCGGGCCGGCCGATCTGAGCAGGCCGACCGGATGCTCCCGCCCGACGCTGCGCGGCGAGGTGCCGACCAGCACGAAGCTCGCGCCGGTCATGATCGCCGCGCTCACGATGAGGGCGAGCCACCAGTGGTCGAAGACGATCACGAATGCGAGCGTCACCAGCACCGCCGCGGTCGTCTCCGAGGTGATGCGCACGAAGCCGACCGCGTTCTGGTCGCGCAGGTCGCCCCCGGTGATGCCGAGGGCCGCCTCGATCGCGGCCATGTAGCCGCCGAAGGCGACCAGCAGCAGCGCGACGATGAAGAAGACGGCGACGACCACGCGGGCCTACCGCCGCCGCTCTTCCAGGGCGAAGCCGACGAGGATGTCGCGCTGGATGCCGAACATCTCGCGCTCCTCGGCCGGTTCGGCGTGGTCGAAGCCGAGCAGGTGCAGGATGCCGTGCGCGGTCAGCAGCAGAAGCTCCTCGAGCAGGGTGTGCCCCGCGCTGTCGGCCTGCGCCTGCGCCACCTGCGGGCAGAGCACGACGTCGCCGAGCAGTCCGGGGGGCGCGGGCTGGTCGTCGGTGCCGGGGCGCAGCTCGTCCATCGGGAAGCTCAGCACGTCGGTGGGGCCGGGCTCGTCCATCCACTGCACGTGCAGCTGCTCCATCGCGGCTTCGTCGACGAGCAGGATCGCGAGCTCCGCCTCGGGGCTGACGTGCATGGCGTCGAGCGCGTAAGCCGCGAGCCGCTGCAGCACGGACTCGTCGACGGCGACGGCGGACTCGTTGTTGACTTCGATGCTCACGCGCGGGGCCTTCGGGGTCGGAGGGTCGGGTCGGCGGCGCGCCGCTCGGCGCGGTTGGCGAACTCGCGCGCCTGCTCGCGCTCGAAGTGCTTCGCCTGCTGCTTCTGGTCGTACTCGGTATAGGCGTCGATGATCCGGCCGACGAGGCTGTGCCGCACCACGTCGTCACTGGTGAGGGTCGAGAAATGGATGTCGTCGACATCCTTGAGCACCCGCGTGACGAGCCGCAGGCCGGAGGCGCCGGCGGGCAGGTCGATCTGGGTGACGTCGCCCGTGATGACCATGCGGGAGCCGAAGCCCAGCCGGGTGAGGAACATCTTCATCTGCTCGGGCGTGGTGTTCTGCGCCTCGTCGAGCACGACGAACGAGCTGTTCAGGGTGCGGCCGCGCATGTAGGCCAGCGGCGCGACCTCGATCGTGCCGGCCGCCAGCAGCTTGGGCACGATCTCCGGGTCCATCATCTCGTTGAGTGCGTCGTACAGCGGCCTGAGGTAGGGATCGATTTTGTCGGTGAGGGTGCCGGGCAGATAGCCCAGCCGCTCCCCCGCCTCGATGGCGGGACGGGAGAGGATGATCCGGTCGACCTCCTTGCGCTGCAGGGCCTGCACGGCCTTGGCCATGGCGAGGTAGGTCTTACCGGTGCCGGCCGGGCCGATGCCGAAGACGATCGTGTTCTCGTCGATCGCGTGCACGTACTCGGCCTGTCCCGCGGTCATGGGGCGGATGGTCTTGCCGCGCACCTGCAGGATCGACTCCCCCAGCACCGCCGAGGGGCTGAGGCCGCCGTCGACCATGCTGCGGCCGCGGCTGACCTCGGCGGCGCTCAGGTCGTGGCCGCTGCGCACGAGGGCGAGCAGCTCGTCGATCAGGGTGCGGGCGCTCGCGACCTGGTCGGGCGCGCCGCTCAGGGTGATCTCGTTGCTGCGCACCAGCACCTGCAGCTGCGGGTACTGCTTCTCGAGGGTGGTCAGCAAGCGATCCTGGGGGCCGAGCAGCCGCACCATGGCGACGCCGTCGACCGTGATCCGCTCCGTGGCTGCGGGCGGAATGCCGCCGGGGACGGCGGCGGGGTTGTCACTCAAGAGGCGAGGGATCCTTCCGAAAGTCCGCCGCCGAGCACATGGGCGTGCACGTGGTAGACGGTCTGGCCGGCGTCGCGGCCGGTGTTGAAGATGAGGCGGTACTGGCCGTTCATGTGCTCGAACGCCAGCTTCTGCGCGGTGGTCACGATCTCGGCGAGCAGCGCGGGGTCGCCGGCGGCGAGCTCGGCGACGTTCGCGTACTCCTCCGTCTTGGGCACGACGAGGAGGTGCACGGGCGCCTGCGGGTTGATGTCCTTGAACGCGATCACGCGCTCGGAGTCGTACACGATGTCGGCGGGCACCTCACCCGCGATGATGCGGGAGAAGATCGACGGGGTCTCGCTCATGCGCTCAAGTCTACGGAAGGGCGCCGTCACCAGCGGTGGAGCTTCGCATTCAGCACCGCGAGCGCCGCAGGGCCCGCGGTGGAGGTGCGCAGCACCTCCGGCCCCAGCCGCACGGGCTCGGCACCCGCCGCGTCGAGCGCCTCGAGCTCGGCGGGCGAGATGCCGCCTTCCGGCCCCACGACGAGCACGAGGTCGCGCCCGTCGGGCTCGAGCGCGGTGAGCGGATGCTCCGCGCCGGGCTCCAGCACCAGCATCCGTGCCCGCTCGGCCAGATCGCCGAGCCTCCTCGTGGTCGCCAGCTCCTCGACCCCCGGCAGCCAGGGGCGCATCGACTGCTTGGCCGCCTCGCGCACGATCGCCGCCCACCGCTCACGACCCTTCTCGGCCTTCGGCCCCGCCCACCGCGACACCGACCGCTCGGCCTGCCACGGCACCACCGCGTCCACGCCGAGCTCGGTCGCGGCCTGCACGGCGAGCTCGTCGCGGTCGCCTTTCGCCAGCGCCTGCACGAGCGTCACGCTGGGGCTCGGCGGGCTCTCGCGACGCACCGCGTCGACGCGGAGCGTGACGGCGGCCGCAGCGACGGACTCGGCCAGTCCGCCCACGACGAGGCCCGCGCCGTTGCCGACGAGCAGCCGCTCGCCGGGGCGGGTGCGGGCGACGGTCGCGATGTGCCGCGCCTCGGCTCCGACCAGTTCGACGACGCCGCCGACGGATGCATCCGCCAGGTCTTCGCGCAGGTAGAAGTTCGCCACGTGCGGGAGGTCAGAGGTTCAGGAAGCGATCGCGAAGCTTCGCGAAGATGCCCTGCTGGAACTGCGACAGCCGCGGCTTCTCGGGCCGGTACTGCTTCGCGAACTTCTCGATCAGCTCCCGCTCCCCGCGGCTGAGCTTGGTCGGGGTGACCACCTGCACGCCGATGCGCAGGTCGCCGCGGCCGGTGCCGCGCAGCCGGGTGATGCCGCGGCCCTTGACGGTGATGATCTCGGCGCTCTGGGTGCCGGGCCGCAGCTCGAGCTCGACCGGGCCGTCGAGCGCGTCGAAGGTGACGTCGGTGCCGAGGATGGCGTCGGTCATGGACACCTCGAGGGTGGCCAGCAGGTCGTCGCCGTCGCGGCTGAACACGTCGTGGTGCTTGACCTTGATCTCGAGGTACAGGTCTCCGTTCGGGCCGCCGGCGGGGCCCGCCTCGCCCTGGCCCGGCAGCTGCAGGCGCAGCCCCGTGTCGACGCCGGCCGGGATGTCGAGGGGGATCTTCTTGCGCGCCCGCACCCGGCCCTGCCCCTGGCAGGTGACGCACGGGGTGGCGATGATCGTGCCGTAGCCGCGGCAGGTGCCGCACGGGCTCGAGGTCATCACATTGCCGAGCAGCGAGCGCACGGAGCGCTGGATGGAGCCGGTGCCGTGGCAGATGTCGCAGGTCACCGGGTGCGTGCCGGGCTCGCAGCAGGAGCCGCCGCAGCGCTCGCACACGACGGCGGTGTCGACTTCGAGGTCGCGGTGGGCGCCGAAGATCACCTCGCCGAGCTCGACCTCGACGCGCAGCAGGGCGTCCTGGCCGCGCTCGCGGCGCGACTTGGGCCCGCGGCCGCCGGCCGTGCCGCCGAAGAAGGTGTTGAAGATGTCCTCGAAGCCGCCGAACCCGGCCGAGGCGAAGCCTGGGCCCGCCTGCGGGCCCAGGTCGTACTGCTGGCGCTGCTCGGGGTCGGAGAGCACGTCGTAGGCGTGGGTGACGAGCTTGAACCGCTCCGCCGCCTCGGCGCTCGGGTTCACATCCGGGTGCAGCTCGCGCGCCAGGCGCCGGTAGGCCTTCTTGATCTCCTCGGGGCTGGCGTCGCGGTCGACGCCCAGCACCTCGTAATGGTCTGCAGCCACGCGGGCGGCTCCTCACGTAGTGGTCGGACGGGTGGGGACGGCGTCACTCGCCGAGCGAGCGGCTCAGGTAGCGGGCCACCGCGCGGACGGCGGCCATGTTGGCCTGGTAGTCCATCCGGGTCGGGCCGAGCACGCCGAGCCGCGCGACGCCTTCGCCGGTCGGGCCGTAGCCCGAGGTGAGCACGGAGGTCTCCGGGAGGCCGAACGGCTCGTTCTCCCGGCCGATCGACACCGACACGTCGCGGTTGCCCGCGACGCCGTGCTGCTCGGCGGCCATCTCGCCGAACAGCTTGAGCAGTTCGACCTGCTCCTCGATCGCCTCGATGATCGGGTAGATGCTGCCGCTGAAGTCGTGCTCGGTGCGCACCAGGTTGGCGGTGCCGGCCATGATCAGCCGCTCCTGCCGGGTCGACTCGATGATCGACGCCAGGGCGGAGGCCAGCTCGTCGACGAGCGGGCGCGACTCCTCGGCGAAGCGCGATGCGAGCCCGCGCAGCTCGGGTGCGGCATCCGTCATCTTCTTGCCCGCCATCGCCGCGTTGGCCGCGTCGCGCAGCGCGCGCAGCGTCGACTCCTCATGGTCGACGGGCAGGTCGACGACGCGCTGCTCCACGACGCCCGAGTCGGCGATCACGACGACGAGCACGCGGCGGGGTGCGATCGCGACGAACTCGATGTGCTGCACCTTGGCGCGCGAGGTGGACGGGTACTGGATGAGCGCCACCTGGTGGGTGAGCTGCGCGAGCGCGCGGACCGTGCGCGAGAGCACGTCGTCCATGTCGACGGATTCGCCGAGGAAGACCTCGATCGCACGCCGCTGCGCCGCCGACAGCGGCCGCACGTCGGCCAGCTGGTCGACGAACAGGCGGTAGCCCTTGTCGGTGGGCACGCGACCCGACGAGGTGTGCGGCGCGGCGATCAGCTCCTCGTCCTCCAGCGCCGCCATGTCGTTGCGGATCGTCGCGGCGGACACCCCGAAACGGTGCTTGTCGACGATCGTCTTCGACCCGACCGGTTCGCGTGTGGCGACGTAGTCCTGGACGATCGCGCGCAGCACGGCCAGTCCCCGCTCCGACACCATCGGTCCTTCGCCTCCTTCCGCATCGCCGGCATCGCCGGCGGTCAGCACTCAGGGCCTATCAGCACTCAGTCCTGTTAGCACTCAGGGCCTATGACTGCCAATCCTACCGCGGCTACGCTGATCCCAACGTATCGGTCCGGAGGTCGCACCCATGTCGTACACCCCGCCGCCCGCGGGCGGTTCGCCCTACTCCAGCCCGCAGCCGCCGCTCGACCCGATGGCCGAGAGGAGCACGTCCACGGTGTTCCACGTGCTCGGCATCTTCTTCAGCTGGATCAGCGCCCTCATCGGCTACCTCATGTACAAGGACCGGGGGCCGTTCGTGCGGCAGCATCTGACGACCGAGCTGAACTTCCAGCTCACCATCGTCGCCGCCTACATCGCGGCGACGATCCTCACGGTGGTCACCATCGGGCTGCTGGGCATCCTCTTCATCGTGCCGCCCATCTTCCAGGTCATCTTCGGCATCATCGCCGCGGTGCGCGCCAACGAGGGCGCCTTCTACGAGATCCCCGTGGCGATCAAGTTCGTCAAGTAGCGCGGGTCAGCCGGTCAGGGGGTCAGGCGGTCAGGCGCCGCACGACCGCGTCGGCCAGCAGGCGCCCGGCACGGGTGAGACGGATGACTCCGCCGAGGGCCGCGGCGCCGTCGATCAGCCCGTCGGCGATGAGGCCGGCCACCTCGCGGCGACCCGACTCGGCCAGCTCGGCGACGGGTAGGCCGTCGACGATGCGCACCTGGAGCAGCACCCGCTCGACCCGGCGCGTCTCGGCGTCGAGGATCTCGCGGCCGGCGGCGGGCGAGTCGCCGGCGAGCACCCGGGCGGCGTACGCGGCGGGGTGCTTGACGTTCCACCAGCGCACTCCCCCGACGTGGCTGTGCGCCCCGGGGCCGACGCCCCACCAGTCGGCACCCCGCCAGTAGCCGAGGTTGTGCCGGGAGACGTGCGCGGGCCCCGTCGCCCAGTTGGAGACCTCGTACCAGCCGTAGCCGGCCGCGCCGAGCAGCTCGTCGGCCAGCTCGTACATGTCGGCCTCGAGGTCGTCGTCGGGCTCGGCGACCTCGCCGCGGCGGATCTGCCGGGCGAGCTTGGTGCCCTCTTCGACGATGAGCGCGTAGGCGCTCAGGTGGTCGGGCTCGCACGCGAGCGCGGCCTCGAGCGAGCGGCGCCAGTCGGCGAGGCTCTCCCCCGGGGTGCCGTAGATCAGGTCGAGGCTCACGTCGAGGCCGGCCTGCCGCGCCCACTCGACGACGAGGGGCACGCGCTCCGGGTCGTGGGTGCGCTCGAGGGTGCGCAGCACGTGCGGCACCGCCGACTGCATGCCGAAGCTGACCCGGGTGAAGCCCGCCTCGGCGAGGCGGGCGAGGTCGCCCGGGCCGACCGAGTCGGGGTTGGCCTCGGTGGTGACCTCGGCGCCGGGGGCGATGCCCCACTCGGCGCGCACGGCGTCAAGCATCCGTGCCAGGTCGCCGGGCGGAAGCAGGGTCGGGGTCCCGCCCCCGAAGAACACCGTCGCGGCGGCCCTGCCCGCCACGCCGGAGCGCTCGAGCGCGCGCGCGGCGAAGCCGATCTCGGCGATCGCCTGATCGGCGTAGTCGGTCTGCTTCACTCCGCGCAGCTCGGTGGCCGTGTAGGTGTTGAAGTCGCAGTAGCCGCAGCGCACCCGGCAGAACGGCACGTGCACGTACACGCCGAAGTCGCGCTCGCCTGCGCCGTCGGCGGCGGAGGCGGGCAGCAGCCCGTCGGCCGGCGCGGGGTCGCCGAGCGGCAGCGCGGAGGGCACGGCTACGCCGCCGAGATCGGATGCAGCGCCCGCAGGTACTTCGCCGTCATGTTCTTCTGCACCTGCCGCAGGACGGGCGAAAGGAGCCTCCACCCGAAGCTCGCCGGGCGCGAGAAGGCGCGCACGGTGAGCCACACCGAGTCGTCAGCGCGGCGCTCCAGCATGAACGCCTCCTCACCGCTCTCGGGGTGCCCGGCCAGGGTGCCGTAGGCGAAGCCGACGCGGTTCTCGTCTTCGACGACGTAGACGACCCGCACGGGCGCGTCGACCGTGAACGGGCCGAGGTGCATGCGCAGCACCGCCGACATGCCGTTGGAGATCTGCGGCTCCCCGGACTCGTCGTACACGTCCTCCGCGCGCCCGACCTCGCGCATGCCGGCCGGCGTGCCGTCGTCGTTGTAGCGGATGCCGGCGTACTGCTCGCCCGTCCCCAGGTCGATGTCGCGCACCTCGAGCCCGGCTCCACGCTGCACCCCCCACGACAACAGGGCGCTGCGCGAGGTCTGCCAGCGCTCCTCGCCGCTGCCCAGCCGGATGCTGCGCTCGACGGGCTTGAAGCCGCGCGGCGGGTACTGCAGCAGATCGGGCGCCTGGGTCGCGCCGATCGCCCCGTAGGTGACGGGGGCGGCGTCGGCGCCGGGGCGGCCCCGGCGGGCGGCGGCGGTCACTTGTCCTTGTCCTTCCGCTCCGTGTCGCCGGAGAGCGCGGCGATGAACGCCTCCTGGGGCACCTCCACCCGGCCCACCATCTTCATGCGCTTCTTGCCCTCCTTCTGCTTCTCGAGCAGCTTGCGCTTGCGGGTGATGTCGCCGCCATAGCACTTGGCGAGCACGTCCTTGCGCATGGCGCGGATCGACTCGCGGGCGATGATCCGCGCGCCGATCGCCGCCTGCACCGGCACCTCGAACTGCTGCCGCGGGATGAGCTCCTTCAGCCGGCCCGTCATCAGCACGCCGTACTGGTAGGCCTTGTCCCGGTGCACGATCGCGCTGAAGGCGTCGACCGTCTCGCCCTGCAGCAGGATGTCGACCTTGACCAGGTCGGACTCCTGCTCGCCTGCGGGCTCGTAGTCGAGGCTGGCGTAGCCCTGGGTGCGGCTCTTCAGCTGGTCGAAGAAGTCGAAGACGATCTCGCCGAGGGGGATCTGGTACTTGATCTCGACCCGGTCCTCGCTCAGGTAGTCCATGCCGATGAGCGTGCCGCGCCGGCTCTGGCACAGCTCCATGATAGTGCCGACGTAGTCCTTGGGGGCGAGGATCGCGGCCCGCACCATCGGCTCGCGCACGCTGTCGATCTTGCCCGCCGGGAACTCCGACGGGTTGGTGACCCTCACGGTCTTCTTGTCCTCGGTGGTCACCTCGTACACCACGCTGGGGGCGGTGGTGATGATGTCGAGCCCGAACTCGCGCTCGAGCCGCTCGGTGACGATCTCGAGGTGCAGCAGCCCGAGGAATCCGCAGCGGAACCCGAAGCCGAGCGCGACCGAGGTCTCCGGCTCGTAGTTCAGCGCGGCGTCCGAGAGCTTGAGCTTGTCGAGTGCCTCGCGCAGCTCCGGGTAGTCGCTCGCGTCGATCGGGTACAGGCCGGAGAACACCATGGGCTTCGGGTCGGTGTAGCCCGGCAGCGGCTCGGTCGCCGGCTTCGCCGCATCCGTCACCGTGTCGCCCACCTTCGACTGCCGCACGTCTTTCACGCCCGTGATGAGATAGCCCACCTCGCCCACGCCGAGGCCCTTCGTCGGGGTCGGCTCCGGCGCGCTCACGCCGATCTCGAGCAGTTCGTGCTGCGCCCGGGTCGACATCATCTGGATCTTCTGCCGCGGCGCGAGCTTGCCGTCCACCATGCGCACGTAGGTGACGACGCCGCGGTACGCGTCGTAGACCGAGTCGAAGATCATGGCGCGTGCGGGCGCGTCGGCCTCGCCCTTCGGGGCGGGGATGCGCTGCACGACCCGGTCGAGCAGCTCTTCGACGCCCTGGCCGGTCTTGCCCGAGACGCGCAGCACGTCGTCGGGGCTGCCGCCGATCAGGTTCGCAAGCTCCGCCGCGTACTTCTCGGGGTCGGCGGCCGGCAGGTCGATCTTGTTCAGCACCGGGATGATCTCGAGGTCGTTCTCGAGCGCCAGGTACAGGTTCGCGAGCGTCTGCGCCTCGATGCCCTGCGCCGCGTCGACCAGCAGGATGGCGCCTTCGCACGCGGCGAGGCTGCGGGAGACCTCGTAACTGAAGTCGACGTGGCCGGGGGTGTCGATCATGTTCAGCGCGAAGGTCTCGCCGTCGACCTCCCACGGCATGCGCACCGCCTGGCTCTTGATGGTGATGCCGCGTTCGCGCTCGATGTCCATCCGGTCCAGGTACTGGGCGCGCATGTCGCGCTCCTGCACGATGCCGGTGATCTGCAGCATGCGGTCGGCCAGGGTCGACTTGCCGTGGTCGATGTGGGCGATGATGCAGAAGTTGCGGATGCGCGCCGGATCGGTCGCGGCAGGCTCGAGGGGCCGCACAGCTCGTGGTGACATTTCACCGGGATTCTCTCAGACGGGGGATGGGAGTCGGCGCAGACCTTCGAGCAGCGTCTCGGTGGGGCTGGCCGCGCACACCCGGATCCAGCCCTCGCCCGTGCGGCCGAAGGCGCTGCCCGGCGCGACGGCGACGCGCTGCTCGAGCACGAACCGCTCCGCCCACGCGGCGACGTCGCCGCCCGAGACGTGCGACACGTCGATCCACAGGTAGAACGCGCCTTCCGGCTCGTGGTGACGGATGCCCCGCTGCCGCAGCAGCTGCGTCGCCAGGCGGATGTTCTCGCGATAGTGCGCCGCCGCCACGCCCACCGCGTCCTGAGGTCCGGTGAGCGCGGCGACCGCCGCGTACTGCGCCGGGGTGTTGATGCAGCTGATCTGCGCCTCCTGCACCCGCCGCATCACCTCGGTCAGCCCGGGCGGGGTGACCAGCCAGCCGGCCCGGATGCCGGTCATCGCGTAGGTCTTCGACAGCGAGAAGACCGACAGGACCCGGTCGTCCTCATCGAGCGCCGCGGGGCTCACGTGCGCTCGGGTGTGCGCGAAGCGCTCGTAGACCTCGTCGCTGATGACCCACAGGTCGTGGCGGCGCGCGAAGGCGAGCAGCTCGCGTACCGTCGCCTCGGGGAACACCACGCCCAACGGGTTCGACGGGGTGTTGACGATGAGGGCGCGGGTGCGCTCGGTGACGAGGGTCTCGAGTTCGGCGACGTCGGGCAGGAACCCGTGCTCGGGGCGCAGCGCGTAGCGGACGGGCTCGGCGTGCAGCATCCGTGCCCCCATCGGGAAGGTCGTGTAGCCCGGGTCCGGGATCAGCACCTCGTCGCCGGCGTCGAGTACGAGGCCGAGCGCCTGGAACAGCGCCTGGGTCGCGCCGACGGTGCTCCAGACCTGCTCCACGTCGACGCGCAGGCCGTTGTCCCGGGCGAGCTTGTCGACCACGGCCTGCCGGAACGCCGGGATGCCGCCGTTGGGCGTGTAGTCGGTGGCGCCCTCGTCCCAGGCCCGCTGCGCCGCCCGGGCGATGTGCTCGGCGGGCTCGACGTCGGGCTCTCCGATGGCGAGCATGAGCACGTCGGGCAGCTGCACGGCGAGTTCGTATACGCGGCGGATTCCGGAGGGCGGGACGGCGTCGACGTGCCGGGCGAGCTCGGGCATGACAGGAGCCTACGGGGCGCTGAAGGGCCCGGCGGCTCTGCTAGCATGGGAAGTCGGCTTGCGCGCGATTCCCACACCGCGCGAATCGCCGCGCGGTGTCCCTCTACCACCGAGCGGCCCAACCAGTCCGTACGAAACGAAAAGGCACTCCGTGGCAAACATCAAGTCGCAGATCAAGCGCATCAAGACCAACAAGAAGCGCGAAGAGCGCAACAAGGCCGTCAAGAGCGAGCTCAAGACCGCCATCCGTGCGACCCGCACCGCGGTCGCCGCCGGCGACAAGGACAAGGCGGCCGCCGCCCTCAAGGTGGCGGCGAAGAAGCTCGACAAGGCCGCGAGCAAGGGCGTCATCCACAAGAACCAGGCCGCGAACCGCAAGTCGGGCATCGCCAAGCTGGTCAACTCGCTCTGATCCTCCGGCTGCGCGGGCCGCACGGGTCTTCAGCAGCACAGGTCTTCTGCAGCATCGGTCTTCAGTAGTGATGGGCCCCGCTTCGGCGGGGCCCATCACTATGTGCGGGCGGCGGTGCGGCCCTTGGCGGCGACGACCCGTACCAGCCGCTCGAGGGCGAAGACCGGGTCACGCCCGGCGCCCTTGACCTCGTGGTCCGCTGCGGCGAGGGCCCGGATCGCGGCGGCGAGACCCGCCTCCTCCCACCCCTGCAGGTCCTCGCGGGCCCGCCGCACCTGCCACGGCGACAGCCCGAAGGTGCCGGCCAGCTGGCCGTCGGCGCCGCGCGCGCCCTTCAGCTTGGCCATGGTGCGGATCTTGCTGGCGAATGCGGCGACCATCGGCACCGGGTCGGCCCCGGACGCGAGAGCGTGGCGCAGGGTGATCAGCGCCTCGCCGTAGCGCCCGGCGATCGCCGCATCCGCCACGGCGAACGCGTTCACCTCGACGCGGCCGCCGTAGTAGCGGTCGACGACCTGTTCGTCGATCTCGCTCGAGCTGTCGCTGATCAGCTGCTGGCATGCCGAGGCGAGCTCGGCGAGGTCGTCGGCGAAGGCGCTGACCACCTTGCGCAGCGCCCCAGGGGTGATGCGCTTGCCCGCTCGACGGAATTCGTCGCGGGCGAAGTCGTGCTTGTCGGAGTCCCGCTTCAGCTCGGCGCAGACGATCTCGATTCCGCCGCCCGCGCCGGACCGGATCGCGTCGAGCAGCTTCTTGCCGCGCACGCCGCCGCCGTGCCGCAGCACGAGCACGGTGTCGGGGTCTGGAGCCCTCAGGTAGTCGAGCGTCTCGGCGAGGAACGCCTCGGTGAGCTTCTCGACGCCCTGCACGCGGATCAGCCGCGGCTCGCCGAACAGCGACGGGCTCGCGAGCGTCAGCAGCTCGCCGGGGGCGTAGTCGCCGGCGTCGAGGTCGTTCACCTCGAGGCTCGGGTCCGCGGCTTTGAGCGTGTCGCGCAGCGAGCGGATGGCGCGCTCGGCGAGCAGGGTCTCGGGGCCCGTGACGAGCACCACCGGTGCCGGCCGCACCTGGGTCCACGTCAGCTGCGGGATCGCCGTCTTGACTGCCACTCGTCCTCCTTGCCTCCCCAGCGTATCGGCGCGCACCGTCATCCCTGCGCCGGCGTCCACAGCGCCGACTCGGAGGCCCGCTTGGTGGTCCACAGCCCCAGCTCGCCGCCGCGGTCGGTGACGAGCACCGTGCCCTCCAGGTCGGTGCGGGCGACCTGGGTGCCGGCCGCGCGCAGCAGTTCGAGGGCCTGCGCCCGCGGATGCCCGTAGTCGTTTCCCGCCCCGCACGAGATCAGCCCGAGGCGGGCGCGCACCAGCCCGTAGATGCGGCTGCTCTGTTCGGCCGAGCCGTGATGCGCGACCTTGACGATATCCACCGGGCCGAGGCCGCCGTCGTCGATCACCGCGTCCTGCGCCTCGGCGTCGAGGTCGGCGAGGAAGAGCATGCGGGGCCCTCCCCGGTCGACCAGCAGGGTCACGCCGCCCTCGTTGCTCGTCGCCATCTCGGGGTGCGCCTCGTCGGGCCACAGCACGCTCCAGTGCAGCGCGCCCAGCGTGCCGGTGTCGCCGCGTTCGGCGAGGTGCACCGCGGCACCGCCCTGCTGCAGCAGCTCGAGTCGGGCGAGGGCGGATGCGTCGTCGGGGTGCCCGACCAGCGCCGTGGCAGTCTCCCCCGCCACGGCCTCGAGGCCGCCGACGTGGTCCTGGTCGTAGTGCGTGAGCACCAGCAGGTCGAGGTGACCGATGCCGAGCCGTTTCAGGCATGCGGTGAGCGGGTCGGGGTCGGGGCCGGTGTCGATGAGTCCGTACGCGGACCCGGAGTGCAGCACGATCGCATCACCCTGGCCGACGTCGCACAGGCCGACCACCCAGTCGTCCGGCATGCCGGCCCGCGCGGCGATCGCCGGACCGGCCTGGGCGCCGACCGTGACCGCCAGCGCGACGGCGCAGAGCGCTCCGAACGCGGCACGCACCCGCCGCACCGATCGCGCCCGCGGGCGCGCCATCGCCACCGCGACCGCCGCCATCGGGGCGACGGCGAGCAGCACCCCGGCCGCCCCTCCCGCCCACGGCAGCGCGCTGCCGGGCAGCCCGACGACCGTGTGCGCCACCTGCGCGATCCACGCCGCAGGCAGCCACGCGAGCCAGAGCAGCGGGGCCGCCAGCTGCGCGGAGAACGGGAGCACGAGGCATCCGATGACGCCGATCACCGTGGCGGGCGCGGCGGCGGGCTCGGCGAGCACGTTCGCGACGACGCCGTACAGCGGCACGGTCGGGTTCAGCATCGTGAGGATGGGCTGGCACGCCAGCTGCGCCGCGATCGGAACCGACAGGCCGATCGCGAGCCACCGCGGCAGCCAGCGGGCGAGGCCGCGCGCGAGCGGTGGGGCGAGCAGCAGCAGTGCCGCGGTGGCCGCGACGGAGAGGGCGAATCCGTAGTCGCGCGCGAGCCACGGGTCGTGCACCAGCAGCACCAGGCAGGCGAGCGCCAGGGCGGGCACGGCGCGGCCGGGACGCCCCATCGCGGTGCCCAGCACGACGATCGTCGCCATCACGGCGGCCCGCAGCACGCTCGCGCCGGGGGTCACGAGCACGACGAATCCGCCCAGGGCGCTCAGCGCGACCGCGACACGGCCGCGCCGGCCGAGCCCGCACGCTGCGCCGAGGGCGAGCACGCCGCCGACGATCACGGCGCAGTTCGAGCCCGAGACGGCGGTCAGATGGCTGAGCGAGGAGGCCTTCATGTCGGCGTCGAGCTGCACCCCCACCCGGGACTCGTCGCCGAGGGCGAGGCCGGGCAGCAGCGCGCCGCCGTCGCCAGGCAGGCGGGCGGATGCCGCGTCGAATCGCGCCCGCAGGCTGTTCGCCCAGCCGAGCCACGGCGGAGCGGTGCCCGTCGTGCGCACGCCGTCGGCATAGAGCAGCAGCGAGGTGTCGTCGGCGCTCGGGTTCACCTTCGCGGTGCCGGTGAGTTGCACGGCCGATCCGATCGCGGGCACGCGAGCGTCGCTGTCGGCGTAGACGAGCAGCGGCATCCGCCCGACGACGTGCGTGCTCCCGACGGCGACATCGGTCGCCGTCGCCTGGAACGAGATGCGCTCCTGCCCCGCGGCGTCGCCGCTCGTCCGGGCCGCCTGCGCGACCGAGGCGACGGTCGCCACGACCCGCACCGCATGCCCGTCTGCGTCGGCCAGCGCGGACGGGTGCCGGGCGGGGGCCGTCCAGCCCACGGCGGCCGCCGCGAGGGCGGCGGCCGTGAGCGCGAGCACCGCCGATCCCCGCCATCCGCGTGGCGCCGCGACGACCGCGACAGCGATCGCGACGCCGGCGGCTGCGGCGCACCACCACGCCGCTTCCGGCACGGCGACGAGCACACCCGCGGAGAGCCACGCGGCCAGCGCGGCCGGTGCGAGCCTCAGATCGGCGCGGCCCGCGCTCATCCGACCGTCACCAGATCCTCCAGCTCCGCGAAGGTCTTGTCGCCGATGCCGGAGACGTTCTTCAGGTCCTCGACGCTGGCGAAGCCGCCGTTCTGCTGCCTCCAGTCGAGGATCCGCTGCGCCAGGGCCGGCCCGACGCGCGGCAGCGTCTCGAGCTGCTCCTCCGTCGCCGTGTTCAGGTCGATCTTGGCCCCGGACGTCTCGCCGGCCGCCGCCGGCGCCGTTGCCTGACTAGTCGTCGCCGGAACCGCCTGCCCCGGCTGGGGCACGAGCACCTGTTCGCCGTCGACGAGCTTGCGGGCGAGGTTGAGCGCCGACTGGTCGGCATGGGCCGAGAAGCCGCCGGCCGCCGCCACCGCGTCGATCACCCGGCTCTCCGCCGGCAGCTCGTACACGCCGGGCCGCCGCACCTGCCCGAGCACGTGCACGATGACCGTCGCGGAGGCGGTGGCCGTCGTCGGGGCGGGCGTGACGACCGCCCCTGCCGACGGTGACAGCTCGGCGACCGACTGCACTCCCCCGCCGCCGCCGAGCAAGCCGGCCAGCACCGCCGCGCCGACGCCCAGCACGAGCAGCGCCACCGCCGCCCCCACGCCGACGCGCAGGCGCGGGGAGCGCGCCGGCGCAGCGAGCGCGCCGTCCGGTTCCGGGGTCGATTCGGTCACCCGCCGAGGCTAGGAGGGCGCCGGTGGCGACGGATGCGGCGTCGCCCGGTTCCGGGGAGAACCGGCCCGCCTCGCCGCCTGTGCGGGCGCAGTCGCTACGGCTTGGTGGCGATGTTGACGAGCTTCGGCGCCCGCACGATCACATTCACGATCTGCTGCTCGCCGACGGCGCGAGCCACCGCGGCCGACGACCGCGCGAGCTGCTCGAGCTCGTCCGCAGCGATCTTCGCCGGCACCTCGAGGCGGTCCCGCACCTTGCCGTTGACCTGGACCACCGCGGTCACGGTGTCCTCGATCAGCAGGGTGGGGTCGGGCTTGCGCCACTGCACCAGCGCCACCGTCGGCTCGTAGCCGAGCAGCTGCCACATGTCTTCGGCGGTGTACGGGGCGAACAGGTTCAGCGCCATCGCGATCACCTCGGCGGCCTCGCGCACGGCCGGGTCGGCCGGGCCGGGACCGGAGTCGATCGCCTTCCGGGTCACGTTCACCAGTTCGATCAGGCGCGCCACCACGACGTTGAACTTGAACGACTCGACCAGGCCAGGCGCGTCGGCGAGGAAGCGGTGCGTGTGCCGACGCAGCGCCACGTCGCCGTCCTTCCAGATGACGTCCGGCGCGCTGGTCACGTCGCGGGCGACGCGCCAGGCGCGGGCCAGGAACTTCGAGGAGCCGGTGGCCGAGACATCCGCCCAGTCGATGTCGTCTTCGGGCGGACCCGCGAACGCCATGGTCACGCGCAGCGCGTCGGCGCCGTACTCGCGCAGCTGCGAGGCGAACTCGACCAGGTTGCCCTTGCTCTTGCTCATGGCGGAGCCGTCCATCAGCACCTGGCCCTGGTTGAGCAGCGAGGTGAACGGCTCGGTGAAGTCCACGAGCCCCAGGTCGAAGAGCACCTTGGTCACGAATCGGGCGTAGAGCAGGTGCAGGATGGCGTGCTCTACGCCGCCCACGTACTGGTCGACCGGTGCCCACTTCGCCGCCTCCGCGGGGTCGAAGGGCTTCGTGTCGTCGGTGGCGGACAGGAACCGCAGGAAGTACCAGGACGAGTCGACGAAGGTGTCCATCGTGTCGCTGTCGCGCTTGGCGGGGCCGCCGCAGCTCGGGCAGCTCACGTTCACCCACTCCTCGGCCGCGCCCAGCGGGCTCGATCCCTTCGGCCGCAGGTCGAGGCCCGCCGCGTCGGGCAGCGTCACCGGCAGCTGGTCCTCCGGTACCGGCACCTCGCCGCACGTCTCGCAGTGGATGATCGGGATCGGGGTGCCCCAGTAGCGCTGCCGGGAGATCAGCCAGTCGCGCAGACGGTAGTTTTTCGCCGGTCCGCCGATGCCCGAGGCCTCGAGCGCCTCGGTGACCTTCTGGATGGCCGTCGTCTTGCTCAGCCCGTTGAACGGGCCCGAGTTCACGAGCCGGCCGTTGCCCACCAGCGCCTCGCCGGTCTGCGCCGGGTCGGGCAGCACGGGCGGCAGGTCGTCGGGGGCGGTGTCGCCGGTGATGACGGGGATGGCGCCGGTCACCGGAGCGTTGACGTCGACGACGACGCGCACCGGCAGGCCGAAGGCGCGGGCGAAGTCGAGGTCGCGCTGGTCGTGCGCGGGGACCGCCATGATGGCGCCGTGGCCGTATTCGGCGAGCACGTAGTCGGCGGCCCAGATCGGCAGCCGCTCGCCGGTCAGCGGGTTGAGCGCATAACGGCCGAGGAACACGCCCGTCTTCTCCCGCTCGGTCGACAGGCGCTCGATCTCCGACGACTGCCGCACCTTCTCGAGGTAGGCGGCGAACTCCGCCTTCACCTCGTCGCCCGCCCCCTCGACCAGCTCGGCCGCCAGCTCGGAGTCGGGCGCGACCACCATGAACGTCACGCCGTACAGCGTGTCGGGCCGGGTCGTGTACACCGACACCGGCTCGTCGCGGCCCTCGATCTTGAACCGCACGTCGGCGCCGACCGAGCGCCCGATCCAGTTGCGCTGCATGGTCAGCACGCGTGACGGCCAGGTCGCCTCCAGCTGCTTCAGGTCGTCCAGCAGCCGGTCGGCGTAGTCGGTGACGCGGAAGTACCACTGCGTCAGCTTCTTCTTCGTGACCTGCGCCCCGCAGCGCTCGCAGTGCCCGTCGACGACCTGCTCGTTGGCCAGCACGGTCTGGTCGTTGGGGCACCAGTTGACGCTGCCCTCCTTGCGGTAGGCGAGCCCCTTCTCGTACAGCTTGAGGAACAGCCACTGGTTCCACTTGTAGTACTCGGGGTCGCTCGTGTGCAGCTCTCGCGACCAGTCGAAGCTGGGCGCGTAGATCTTGAAGCTCGCCTTCTGCTGGGCGATGTTGGCGTACGTCCACTCACGAGGATCGACGCCGCGCTTGATCGCGGCGTTCTCGGCGGGCAGGCCGAACGAGTCCCAGCCGATCGGATGCAGCACGTTGAAGCCCTGCTGACGCCAGTACCGCGCCACGATGTCCCCGAAGCCGAAGGCCTCCGCGTGGCCCATGTGCAGGTCGCCGGAGGGGTACGGGAACATGTCGAGCACGTACTTGCGTGGGCGCGTGTCGGCGGGGTCGTCCGTCGCGAACGGCTGAAGTCGCTCCCACACCGGGGCCCACTTCTCCTGGATCGCGGCGAAGTCGTACCTCGCGTCGACGCTCTCGCGCGTCACCGTCTGCTCGGGGTCTGACACGTGTGTCCCGTCCTGTCGTGCGGCTTGGGGTGCGCGGCGCGGATCGCGCCGAACCTCCAGATTACTGGAAGGTTTCCGGCGCCGTCCGCGAGCGGGCTGGGCGCGGATCGCCGGTCAGAAGAGCTTCTTCTCGGCGAGCCACTCCTTGGCGATCTGCTGCGCCGACTCCTTGTCGACCGAGCTCTTCGTGTTCATCTCGATGAGCTCGTCGGTCGTCACCGCCTTCGACACGGTGTTCAGCACCGAGGCGACCTTGTCGCTCGCCTTCGCCGATGAGATCAGCGGCACCACGTTCTGCGCGAGGATCATGTGCTCGGGGTCGGCGAGGGTCACGAGGTGGTTCTGCTTGATCGACGGCGTCGTGGAGTAGATGTCGGCGAGCTGCACCTGGTTCTTGAGCAGCGCCGAGAGCGTGTTCGGGCCGCCGCTGTCGGCGATCGGCACGAGCGTCGCGGTGACGCCGTACACCTTCTTGAGCCCCGGAATCCCGTACGGCCGCGTCGCGAACTCCGAGTTCGCGCCCACCTTCAACGGCACGGAGACCTTCTTCAGGTCGGCGAGGCTCGTCACCTTGTACTTCTGACTGAATTGCTTGGTCACGTTGTACGAGTCGGCGTCCTGACCCGGGGACTGGTCGAGCACCTCGAAGCCGGTCGGCGTCGCCTTCTGCAGCGCCGAGTAGACCTCGTCGCTGGACTGCGCGGTCGCTTTCGAGTCGAAGAACTGCAGCAGGTTGCCCGTGTATTCGGGCACCAGGTCGATCTCGCCGTTCTTCAGCGCCGCGATGTACCGGTCGCGTTCGCCGATGTTGGGTTTCACATCGGTCTTGATGCCGTTGTCGCTGAGCGCGTCGGCGTAGATGTAGGCGAGGATCTCGCTTTCGGGGAAGTTCGCCGAACCCACGACGACGGTGTCCGACGACGCCGTCGAGGTGTCGTCGGCGAGCGGGTTGCCGGACGAGCATCCGGTGAGCGCGAGGGCGCCGAGCGCGAGGGCGCCGAGCGCGCCGATCAGGCCTCTTCTGGTGCGAGCCATGTCTGATCCTTTCGAGTGGGTGACCGTGTCGCGGTTCCGACGTCGGGAGTTCGGCCGGCGGCGACCCCGCGCGGGGTGGCCAGGCGCTGCACCAGGGCGAACAGCCCGTCGGCGAGCAGGGCGAGCACGATCACGATGAGTGAACCGGCGAGCATCTGCGCGTAATCCTGATTCGGCAAAGCGTCGTAAAGAAAGCGGCCGAGACCGCCGACCGGCAGGTAGGCCGCCACCGTCCACGTCGCGATCACCTGCAGGCAGGCAGAGCGGATGCCTCCGACGATGAGCGGGAGGGCGAGCGGCACCTCCACCTGCCACAGCACCTGCCACCCCGTGAATCCGATCGACCGCGCCGCGTCGATCACGCTGCGGTCCACGGATTCCAGCCCGGCGTACGCGCCGGCGATGACCGGCGGCAGTGCCAGGACGACGAGCGCGATCAGGGGCGCCTGGATGCCGATGCCGCCGATCCAGAGGGCGAGCAGGATCACGATGCCGAGCGTCGGAAGGGCGCGCATCGCCCCGGTCAGCGGCACGATCACGTCGCGGCCGCGGCCGGTGTGCCCGATGTACAGCCCGACGGGCAATGCGATCGCGATCGCGATGAGCAGGGTGAGGCCGGTGTAGCCGAGGTGTTCGAGGATGCGCTGCGGAATGCCGCTCGGGCCGGCCCAATGGCCCGGCGCCGCGAGCCAGGCGAACGCCTGCGAGTAGGAGTTCATCGCAGCACCACCTCGCCGCCCGGGAGGGTGGCGGGCACTATGCCGCGCGGCCGCCTTCCGGTGCGCGTCCAGGGCAGCAGGGCGCGCCCCGCCAGCACGAGCAGGCCGTCGAACACGAGGGCGATCAGCACGGTTCCGATCACGCCGACCCACACCTCGAGCGGGAAGGACCGCTGGTATCCGTCGAGGAAGAAGAAGCCGAGGCTGTTGACGCCGATGACCGAGCCGACGCTGACCAGCGACACGGTGCTCACCGAGACGACCCGCAGCCCGGCCAGCAGCACCGGCCCGGCGAGGGGAAACTCGACGCCCCAGAAGCGTCGCCAGCTGCTGAACCCGACCGCCGAGGCGGACAGCTTCACGTCGGCGTCGACGGACGCCAGGCCGTCGGCGGCGGTGCGCAGCATCAGCGCCAGTGCGTACAGCGTGAGTGCGATCTCGACGTTCAACGGGTCGAGGATGCGAGTGCCGATCAACGACGGCAGCACGGTGAACAGCGGAAGGGAGGGCACGGCGTACAGCAGGCCCCCGAGCGTCAGCAGCAGCCCGCGCGAGAGCGCGAACCGGTTGGCGAGCCAGCCGAGCGGCACCGACAGGGCGAAGCCGATCACGATGGGCGGCACCGAGAGCCACACGTGCGCGAGACCGTACTGCGCGATCTGCGCCCAGTTGCCGGAGACCCAGTTCACCGCAGGATGCTCCGCGGCCGCCCGGCGTCGACGAACCCGGCCACGAACTCGTCGGCGGGGCGCTCGAGCAACTCGACGGGTGGGCCGACCTGGGCCACGGTCCCGCCGGGGCGGAACAGCACGACCTGATCGCCGAGCAGGAACGCCTCGTCGATGTCGTGGGTGACGAAGACGACCGTCTTGTCGAGCTCCTGCTGCAGCCGCTTCAGCTCGGTCTGCAGCTCGAGACGCACCAACGGATCGACCGCGCCGAACGGCTCGTCCATCAGCAGGATGTCCGGGTCGGCGGCCAGCCCGCGGGCCACCCCCACGCGCTGCTGCTGCCCGCCCGAGAGCTGGGCGGTGTAGCGGCCTGCGAGGGAACGGTCGAGCCCGACCACGTCCATCAGCTCGCGCGCCCGCTCGCGAGCTGCGGCGCGCTTCTCGCCGCGCAAGACGGGTGAGCCGCCCCCTTCATTCGGTCCGGACGTTCTGTGAGTCGTCGGTTTCCATTTGATGGGTGCACTGTCGAGCGTACTCGGCTGGGGGTAGGTAGCCGAGCGAGGAGTGCCGGCGGTGGTGGTTGTACTCGTCCTTCCAGTCGCCGATGATGACCTGCGCGTGCAGCAGCGAGTAGAAGCTGTTGATGTTGAGGCACTCGTCGCGGATCCGGCTGTTGAACGACTCGACGTACCCGTTGCGCCACGGCGAGCCCGGAGGGATGTAGGACAGGCCGGTGCGGGTGCCGGCCCAGTCGGCCATCGCCTCGCTGATGAACTCCGGCCCGTTGTCCGACCTGAGCACCGCCGGGGCGCCCCGGGCGGCGACGAGGTCCTCGAGGTGGGCGGTGAGTCGGTCGGCGGTAATCGAGCGCTCCACGAGGCCGCCGATGCACTCCCGGGTGTGTTCGTCGACGATCGAGCAGATCTTGATCGGTCGGCCGTGCTCGTCGGCGTCGAACTGAAAGTCCACCGCCCACACCACGTTCGGCGCGTCCGCCGTCGGCGCGTCGACGGTCGAGGACCCGACGCGCTTGCGTCGACGCCGCTGCGGGACCCGGAGCCCTTCGTCACGCCACAGGCGTTGGATCTTCTTGTGGTTCACCACCCACCCCTCGGCGCGGGCGTCGTGATACGCCCGCCGGTACCCGTAGCGGGGATGGTCCTTCGCCCAGGCGCGCAGCCACTCCCTGAACGCCCGATCCGGGTCCGCGACCGTGTCGCCCTTGAGCGGTCGCCGATACGCGGAGCGGCTCAGCCCGACCAGACGGCACGCCATCCGTTCGCTCACCCGCAGCTTGCGCTTGAGGTGATCGACGGCGGCGCGGCGCCTGTCCGGGCTTAGAAGTTTCCCTCAGCCAGCTCCTTGAGCGCGGCCTTCTCCAGCTCCGCTTCCGCGAGCAGACGCTTCAGGGTCGCATTCTGCTTCTCCAGCTCCTTCAGGCGCTTTGCGTCGTCGGCCTTGAGGCCGCCGTACTGGTTCCGCCACCGGTAGTACGTCTGCTCGGACACCACGAGCTCCCGGCACACCGCCGCGACGTCCTGACCGTCGGCGAGCATCCTGTCGGCCTGCCCGAGCTTACGGACGACCTGCTCCGGGGTGTGACGCTTCCTGCTGTTCGTCATGATCTGACCAGTCTCCCTGCCCGCGACCGCGGACAACAGGACGACTCTCATAACGACTGGACCTACGAAACGGGGTCAGCCCACGGGGACCGTGGCGATGTTGTCGAGGACCGTGCGGTGCGGCAACAGCCCGGAGTTCTGCATGACATAGCCGATCGAGCGGCGCAGCTTCACCGGATCGAGGCCGGCGACGTCCTTCCCGTCGATCAGGACCTCGCCGCGCGTCGGGTCGACCATGCGGTTGATCATGCGCAGCACGGTCGTCTTGCCGCTGCCCGACGAGCCCCCGAACACGGTCACCTGCCGCGCCGGGATCACCAGGTCGAGGCCGGTCACCGCGACGGTGCCGTCGGGGAACCTCTTCATGACACCGCGGAATTCGATCACCGCACCATCCGAGCATGCACCACCGACACCCGGCAACGACTTACGTCAGCAGCGAAAGCGGCCGGCTCAGTTGTAGTAGCGCGCGAGGTACGCGCCGATCACCGCGCGGGCCTCGTCGATGTACTTCTCGTCGCCGTCGCCGCCGCCCACGAACGCCCGGCTGACGAGCGCGTCGCCGATCTCGATCGCGATGCCGAGGCGGAAGACCAGTTCCTCCCCTTCCGGCAGGCCGTAGTCGTGCACGAGCACCTCGGCCAGCGCCGCGGCGAACTCTTCGGTCTCGCTCGTGAACTCGTCACCGTCGACGTTCCCGCGCTCGTCGTCGGCGAAGCGGATGATCCGGAAGCCGCTCTCGGTGCGGTACATCGAGACGAACGCGTCGATCGCGCAGTCGACCGCGCCGAGCCAGGTCGGCGGGCTGACCTCCTCAAGCCGCGAGACGACGGCGAGGCGGTAGCGGGCGATCGCGCGCTCACGCAGACCCTGCAGCAGCGCGATGCGGTCGGGGAAGTAGCGGTAGACGGTTCCGATCGAGGCATCGGCCCGTTCGGCGACCATGGCGGTGGTCAACCGGTCGAAACCGATCTCGTCGACCACCGCGGCCGCGGCATCCAGCAGAGCGTCCACTCGAGCGGCGCTGCGCTCCTGGATGGGCTCCGTGCGCACCAGTGCGGCCAAGGATCGTTCAGGGTCTTTCGCGAGGTCGTGAATCGGCACTCGTCGGATCTCCTTTGTGTCAGGCTCGCATGGAGTCTAGACCCCCCGGGCAGAGACCGGACGGATCCTCAGCGTTTGGGGCTACGGCGCGTCCCCGCGTCTGCAAGACTCGTAAGCGATGTCCGAGCCGACCCGCGAGATGCATCGCGCCGCCCGCATCGACGACGCCGTCAATCGCTGGCGCGCCCGGCGAGCGCGCGGCAAGGGGTATCTGCCGACCGTGCTGCCGTATGCGGGGTACGGCGCACCCACCTGGGCGCGCATCCTGGGCCGTGTCGTGCTGGCGAAGGAGCCCCGGCCCGGCAGCCGCACCGACCGGCTCTACCGGCGCCGCGAAGAGAGCGTGCGGGGCTGGCGCAGCTTCACCAGCGTGCCGGTCGGCGATGTGCCCGTCGTCGCCGAGATCGAAGGGGTCGAGCATGTGCTGCACCCGGACCGCGGCGGAGTCATCGACGAGGTCATCCCCATCGACCTGCCGCCCGGCCGTCATGACGTGCTGCTGCGCCCGCACGGCTCCGACTCGGTCAGCACCGCTCCCCTGCTCATCGTCGACCCGGCGGTGGAGTTCGGGGTCGTCAGCGACGTCGACGACACCGTCATGGTCACCTGGCTGCCGCGTCCGCTGCTGGCGGGCTGGAACACCTTCGTGCTCGACGAGCACGCCCGGGTCTCCACCCCGGGGATGGCCGTGCTCTACGAGCGGGTGCGGACCGAGCATCCGTCGTCGCCCTTCATCTATCTCTCCACGGGTCCGTGGAACGTCGCGCCCACGCTGCGTCGGTTCCTGACCCGCAACCTGTTCCCGTCCGGCCCGCTGCTGCTCACCGACTGGGGGCCGACCCACGACCGCTTCTTCCGCAGTGGCCGCGTGCACAAGGAGCAGAACCTGCAGCGGCTCGCGGCCGAGTTCCCCGGCATGAAGTGGCTGTTGTTCGGCGACGACGGCCAGCACGACGAGGAGATCTACAGCACCTTCATCGCCCAGCACCCCGGGTCGGTGGTGGCGGTCGCGATCCGTCAGCTCTACTTCACCGAGGCGGTGCTCGCCGGCGGACGGTCCAAGGCGCAGGTGCGCAGCGAGGCGGTGGGCGTGCCGTGGGTGTACGGGCCGGACGGCATGAGCCTCTACAAGCAGCTGCGCGACCTCGGCATCATCAGCGCGCGGCACGACGAGGACAAACGCGTCTGACCGCCGGCTCGTTAGCGTAGAAGGCGTGCACTACCTCGCCGCGCTGCGCGCGTCCTCCCGCGTCCCGCTGCTGCAGGCGGCCAAGTCGGCGATCGCCACGGTGCTGGCCTGGATGATCGCCGGCGCCCTCGTGCGTTCCCAGCTGCCCGTGTTCGCCGGCATCGCGGCACTGCTCGTCGTGCAGCCGAGTCTCGGCCAGTCGCTCTCCCGCGCGATCGAGCGCAGCCTCGGCGTCATCGCCGGCGTGCTCGTCGCCTTCCTCATCGGGCTGGCCTTCGGCGACGACTACTGGATCGTCCTGCTCACCATCGTCGTCGCGATCGGCGTCGCGTGGGCGTTGCGGCTCACCGCCACCTCCAGCACGCAGGTCGCGATCAGCGCGATGCTCGTCCTCTCCGTCGGCGCGAACACCAGCTCCTACGCCGTCGACCGCATCATCGACACTCTGATCGGCGCCGCGATCGGCGTGATCGTCAACGTGGCGATCGTGCCGCCGGTGCAGGTGGCGCCCGCACGGGATTCGGTCGACGCGCTGATCGGCGAGATCGCCGAGCGGCTGGACGCCCTCGCCGCCGCGCTCAGCGCCCCGCAGACGGCGCAGCAGCTCGACGAGCTGCTCGTGCTCGCGCGGCTGCTGCGCCCCATGCAGGAGAAGGCGAACGCGGCCATCGCCGCCGCCGAGGAGTCCCTGTCGATCAATCCGCTGCGCTCCCGGCACGAGGCCCGCCTCGCCGAGGCGCGCGAACTGCGCGACCGCGGCGCGCGGCTCGTCGCGCGCGTGGTCCCGATGACGCGGACGCTGCACGACCGGTACCGGACGGACCTCGTCGAGGAGCCCGAGGTCTCGGCCATCGCCGAGGAGGCGCGCCGCGCCGCCCACGACCTGCGGCTGCTCCGGCTCGACCGCGCCGCCGCCGGCGAGAGCCGGCCCGAAGAGCCGCCCGCCCTGACTCGGCCGCTCGTCGTCTCGACGCCCGACCCCACGCATTGGATCCTGATCGGCTCGCTGCTCGAGGACCTGAGGCGGATCCGCGAGGAGATCACCGGCGAAGACGCCCTCTGACGCGCCCGGCGCAGCCCGCGCATCCGTCGCCGCGCTCGGCGTCCCTGCTCGCCACGCGGCGGATGTCTCGACCATTACCTGAAGGTTCGGCTAGTTTGTGCTGGGACTGTGACCACCGACCCCCGGGAGACCTGTGCGCAGAAAGCGACTTGTCGGAGCGATCGCCGCGGTGAGCGCCGCGGCCCTGTTGGGCGGGACGTTGATGATGTCCCCCGCGCTCGGCGCCGACGACCACAAGTACCCGACCCTCGACGAGGTCAAGAAGGCCAAGGGCAACGCCGCCGCGGCGAAGGCCGAGTACGCCCGCATCACCGCCGCTCTGCAGGGACTGCAGGAGGCCGCGACCGAGGCCGCAGCCGACCAGCTGAAGAAGCAGGTCGAGTACACGATCGCCGAGCAGGCGCTGCAGGCGGCGACGAAGAAGGCCGACGATCTGCAGGCTCAAGCGGATGACGCGAAGCAGGCCTCCTCGGAGGCGTCGAAGCGCTACGGCCGCCTCGTGTCGCAGATGTACGTCACCGGCGGCCAGAACGTGACCACCCAGTTGCTCCTGCAACCGGGCTCCAGCGACGACCTGCTGCAGAAGCTCGGCACGATGAAGCAGCTCACCGCGCAGAGCTCCACGCTGCAGAACGAAGCCGAGCAGAAGGCCAACCTCGCGGGGTCGCTGTCGAAGCAGGCGGCGAAGGCGGAACAGGTGCGCACCGGGCTCGCCGCCGACGCGCAGAAGAAGCTGGCCGCGGCGCAGGCCGCAACGCAGCGCGCGCAAGAGGCGGTGGCCGCGCAGAAGAAGAAGAGCGAAGAGCTCTACCACCTCGCCGCCGTGCTGCAGGGCAAGTCCGATGCGGTCGAGAAGAAGTACCAGGAAGGCGTCGCCTATCGTGCCGCCGTCGCGAAGGCGAAGGCCGAGGCGGCCGCCCGTCAGGCGGCGCAGGCCGCGAAGGCCGCCGCCAACGGCAGCGCGGATCGCCTGTACCTCGTCGCGCAGGGCATCAACGCGGACCCGGCAGCGGCGCAGGCCTACGCGCGCGGGCGGCTCGCCTCCTACGGCTGGGGCAGTGACCAGTGGAGCTGCCTGTACCAGCTGTGGACGATCGAGTCGGGATGGCGGGTGAACGCCTACAACCCCTCCAGTGCCGCCTACGGCATTCCGCAGGCTCTGCCGGCGACCAAGATGGCGACCTACGGCAGCGACTGGATGACCAGCTACGTGACGCAGATCAACTGGGGGCTGGACTACATCCGCAGCTCGTACTCCACCCCGTGCGGCGCGCTGAACTTCGAGACGTCGCACACCCCGTACTGGTACTGAGCCGCGGACGGGGGCGCGTCGCGGCCGCACGTCAGACCTGGCGGGTGTTCTCCAGGTAGAGGGCGAGGCGCCTGAGCAGGAAGCGCGCCCCGCCGCGTCGCTCGCCGCGATCGTCGCGGCCGTCCCCCACGGGATGCAGCGACTGGTACTGCTGGGTGAGGCGGATCCGCGTGCCGTCGTCCGCGCTGTCCAATTCGACGGCGTCGAGGGTGACGACGCGCAGCACGTCGTCGAGCCGCAGCTCGGTGGCGGCGACGATGCGCTCTTGCGGCACAAGGTCGAGGAACCGGCTGCGGTAGTCGATGCGCTCCACGCGTTCCGCGGCCGAGAAGACCGCCTCGAGCCGCTCCTCGCCGCCGATGCGGAAGTCGAGCACGTGCGTCTCCTGCGTACCGGGCATGCGAAACCATTGCGCGCGGCGCTCGAGCTCGGCGAAGGCGGCCCAGACGTCGCCGGCTTCCACGCCGACCAGGACGCTCTCCTCGACCGTGCCGATGACGGTGCGAGGGGCGATCGGATGCGTCATCCGATCACTCTGCCACGGAGACGCAAGAAGCCCCGGCCGACCGGCCGGGGCTTCCCGTGGTGGATCTGAGGGGACTCGAACCCCTGACCCCCTGCATGCCATGCAGGTGCGCTACCAGCTGCGCCACAGACCCGGATTCGCTCGAACGGCGGGCCGTTCAGGCGGTGTTTCCGCTCTCGCGGCAACCCGTTCAGAGTACTACACGAACGCGGCGCCGGTGAAATCGAGACGGGCTCACGCGTGCTCTGCGGAGGCGGGTTGCGGCAGCTGGAACGGCACGACCGGGCAGTCCCGCCAGAGCCGCTCCAGCGAGTAGTACTGCCGGTCCTCCTGGTGGAAGACGTGGACGACGAGGTCGCCGAAATCGAGCAGCACCCATCGCCCCTGCTCCCGGCCCTCGCGGCGCAGCGCCTTGGCGCCGGCCTCCGTCAGCCGGTCTTCGACCTCGCCCGCGATCGCCACGACGTTGCGCTCCGAGTTGCCGGAGACGAGCAGGAAGATGTCGGCGAACGGCAGCGGCTCGCTCACGTCGAGGGCGACGAGATCCTCACCCGCCTTCGAGTCCGCTGCGACCGCTGCCAGCTGCAGCAACTCTTTGGCGTGTTCGGATGCCGTCATGCAGTGACCTCTCAGAAGGCGTGGAAGACGAAGCCGGCGACCAGCAGCCCCGCCGCGGCGAGGGCGGCGACGCCGCCCGCGACGGACCCGACGATGGCCCCGACCCGGTGGCCGGTCTGCTTCGGCGGGGTGATGACCGAGCTGGCCGGCGCGTGCGTGCTGATGGCGCGGGTGGCGGCGACGGGCTCGACGCTCGAGGAGTCGGGGGCGTCGCCTTCGTGCTGGTCGATCATCCGGTCGAGCTCGACGCCGTCGAAGCGCCCTTGGATCTGGCCGGTCGAACCCAGTGAACGGGGCAGGTCGATCGAGCCGGTGAGCAGGATCTCGCCGGTGGCGTTGAGCGGGCCGGTCATGTCGGCGGCGGACGGCACCACCGGCATGATCAGCGCGCTCGAGGTCGAGGACCCGCCGGTCGTGTCGGGCGCGACGAGTTCGTCGAAGTCGTCGGTGTTCCCGAGCGACCAGTGCCCGGCCGGTGGCTGGTACGCGCGGATCTCGCCGGTCGTCGGCTGCACCGGCGCCTCGTCGATGACGGGGGGCGATGCCACCGTGGGCGGGGTCGGCTCGGGCGCCGGCGCCTCGGCGATGACGGGCGGGGTGGGCACGGATGTCTCTGGCGCCCGCTGCTCGACGGGAGCCTGTGCGATCGGGGCGGGGGCCTGCGCCGACCCGCTGTTCGCGCTCTGCTGTGCCTGCAGCAGCGCCCGCAGCTGGCGGCGGGTCAAGGGTTGCACCGGCGCCGCCGCAGGGCTGCCGGTCGGTTGCTCGCTGCTCGGGGCGCCGCCGGCCGTCTGCTCGTCGGACTTCTGCTCGGAAAGCACAGGGCGCACATCGGCCGGTGCCGGGATGGTGGGCGCCGCGGATGCGGGTTGCTCGGTCTGCGTCTCGGGTCCGCGGAACGTCGCGGGCACCTCGTCGACGCTGGTGCCGGTGAAAGGCAGTTGGACGGGGGGGACCTGCTGGGCCTGTGCGGCGGCGGCTGCTGCCGCGGCACGCTCGGCCTCGCGCAGTTGGCGTCGCGTGAGCGGCTGCTGTTGATCCTGCCTCAACGTCATGCCACGCTCCGATACAGATGGTGTTTGGTGATGTACTGGACGACTCCGTCCGGCACCAAGTACCAGACCGGGAATCCCCTTCTCACCCGGCTGCGGCAATCCGTCGACGAAATCGCCAGCGCCGGAACCTCCAACAAGCTTACGTCCCGGCGCGGCAATCCCGTAATGCTCAATTCATGTCCGGGACGACTCACAGCGACGAAGTGCGCGAGCTCCCAGAGCCGGTCCACGTCGCGCCAGGTGAGGATCTGGGCGATGGCGTCGGCGCCGGAGATGAAGAACAGCTCGTCATCCGGCCGCTGCGCCTTGATGTCGCGGAGCGTGTCGATCGTGTAGGTCGGGCCGGGCCGGTCGATGTCGACCCGGCTGACGGTGAAGCGCGGGTTGGATGCGGTCGCGATGACCGTCATCAGGTAGCGGTGCTCCGCCGGGGTCACTGCGCCCTTCTGCCAGGGTTGCCCGGTGGGGACGAAGACGACCTCGTCCAGACCGAACGACTGCGCGACCTCGCTCGCGGCGACCAGGTGGCCATGATGGATCGGATCGAAGGTGCCGCCCATCACCCCCACTCGTCGGCGGCCGCTGCTCGGCGCTACCATCCGGCGCTAGTGGCGGACCCCGTGGCCGCTGCCGTGCGTCTCGGACCCGGTCGACGTCATGTGCTGGGCCGCATCCGGATCGGCCGGATCGAGGTGCCGCGCCGACACATCGCGGTAGCTCCACAGGACGACCGCGAGGAAGATGAACACGATCGCGGCGATGATGCCGTAGGCGATGGCGGGGATCGGCAGCGGGTGCTCGGCCTCGGCTGCGGCGATGGCGGACAGAAGCGTCATGTCGTGGGTCATCCTTTCGACGGCGGGCGTCCCCGTCAGTCTATCGACGGATGCGAGGGGCCGACGTCACTCCCCCGCGCTGCGGTCACGCGCCTGCGCGAGGCGCGGGGGAAAAATACGTCCCGACTTCCGCCCCGGCCAGCGCCTCGCTCACCAGGGCCGTGGAGGTGATGACCACCGCCGTACCGGCCTCGGCTGCGTGGCGGGCGGCCGACACCTTGGTCCGCGCTCCCCCGCTGCCGACGCCGGCGGATCCGATCGAGCCGATCTCCACCTCGGCCAGCGGATCGTCCGGCGCGACGTGGGCGATCGGTTCGGCTCCGGGCTGCTGCGGCGGCTTGGTGTACAGCGCGTCCACGTCGGAGAGCAGCACGAGCACGTCCGCCCCGATCATGCGCGCCACGAGCGCGGCCAACCGGTCGTTGTCGCCGAAGCGGATCTCGTGCGTGGCCACCGTGTCGTTCTCGTTCACGATGGGGAGGATGCGCAGCGCCAGCAGGCGCTCCATGGCGCGCTTCGCATTGCCTCGGTGCGTCGGGTTGTCGATGTCGCTCGCCGTGAGCAGCACCTGGCCGGCGACGATGCCGTACGGGTCGAGGCTGGCCTGATAGCGGTGCACCAGCACGCTCTGGCCGACGGCGGCGGCCGCCTGTTGCGTCGCCAGGTCGGTCGGCCGACTGGAGAGCTCGAGGAACGGCATGCCGGTTGCGATGGCTCCGGAGGAGACGAGCACGACCTCGACCCCCTTGCGATGAGCGGTGGCGAGGGCCAGCACGAGCGGAGCGATCTGCCAGGCGTTGTCGCCGCTGATCGACGATGAGCCGACCTTCACCACGACGCGCTTGGCGTCCGCCACGAGCTCCCGCACCCTAGTCGTCGCTCCCGTCCGCGTCGTTCTCTCCGTCGTGGTCCTCCCGCCACAGGCCGGCGGCACGCTCGGATTCCAGTTCAGCGCGCGCCGCCGCCTTCCCGTCCATGCGGTCGAAGTACTCCTGGCGCCGTTCCCGTCGCGTGGCGCGGCTGGAGCCGGAGATGCGCTCGTCGGCTCCGCGCGGTGCGGCGATGAGCTCGGCGGTGGAGGTCAGCGTCGGCTCCCAGTCGAACACGACGCCCGAGCCCGGCCCGATGACGACGGTGTCGCCCGCGACCGCCCCCGCCGCGAACAGTCCGTCTTCGACGCCCAGCTTCGCGAGCCGGTCGGCGAGGAATCCGACGGCCTCGTCGTTCTGGAAGTCGGTCTGCGCGACCCACTGCTCGGGCTTGCGGCCGAGTACCCGGTAGTAGGTGCCGTCGCTGCCGCCTTCGGCCCGCACGGTGAAGGGTGCCTCGTCGACCGCCTTCGGGCGCAGCACGATCCGCGGTGCGGTCTGCTCGGCCTCGGCCGTGCGCTCGCGTTCGGCGGCGACGACCTCGGCCAGGGCGAACGAGAGCGCACGCAGGCCGGCGCGGCTCACGGTGGAGATCTCGAACACGCGGTAGCCGCGCTTCTCGAGTTCGGGCCGCACATACTCGGCGAGGTCGCGCGCCTCGGGCACGTCCAGCTTGTTCAGCGCGACGAGCTGCGGGCGGTCGAGCAGCGGCGTCTGACCGGCCGGCACCGGGTAGTCGCCGAGTTCGTTCAGGATCACGTCCAGGTCGCTCAAGGGGTCGCGGCCCGGCTCGAGAGTGGCGCAGTCGATGACGTGCAGCAGTGCGCTGCACCGCTCCACGTGGCGCAGGAATTCGAGACCGAGGCCCTTGCCTTCGCTCGCGCCCTCGATCAGGCCCGGCACGTCGGCGATGGTGTAACGCACGTCGCCGGCCTGCACGACGCCGAGATTCGGGGTGAGGGTCGTGAACGGATAGTCCGCGATCTTCGGTTTCGCCGCGGAGAGCGCCGCCACGAGGGATGACTTGCCGGCCGACGGGAAGCCGACGAGCGCGACATCCGCCATCGTCTTCAGTTCGAGCTCGACGTCGCCCTCCCAGCCGGGAGTGCCGAGCAGTGCGAAACCGGGGGCCTTGCGCTTCGGGCTCGCGAGCGCCGCGTTGCCGAGCCCGCCGACACCGCCCTCCGCCGCGACGAATCGCATCCCGGGCTCGTTCAGGTCGACCAGCTGCTCGCCGTCGGCCGACTTGACGACGGTGCCGACGGGGACCGGGAGTTCGAGGTCGGCGCCGCGCGCACCGTGACGGTTGTCGCCCATGCCGAAGCCGCCGTTCTCGCTGGCCTGGTGCGGGCGACGGTGATAGGCCAGGAGGGTCGTCACCTGCGGGTCGGCGACGAGCACGATGTCGCCACCGTGTCCGCCGTTGCCGCCGTCGGGGCCGGCGAGCGGCTTGAACTTCTCGCGGCGCACGGAGACGCAGCCGTTGCCGCCGTGACCTGCGCGCAGGTGCAATGTCACGTGGTCGACGAATGTCGCCATGGGGTCTCCTGGGTGAAATGAGGAAGGGCGGGCCGAAGCCCGCCCTTCCGATGCTAATGCGACGCCGCTTACGCCTCGGCGGCGACGATGTTGACCACCTTGCGGCGGCCCTTGGTGCCGAACTCGACCGAACCGGCGGCGAGGGCGAACAGGGTGTCGTCGCCACCGCGGCCGACGTTGGCCCCGGGGTGGAAGTGGGTGCCGCGCTGGCGGACGATGATCTCGCCGGCGTTGACCTTCTCGCCGCCGAAGCGCTTCACGCCGAGGCGCTGAGCGTTCGAGTCACGGCCGTTGCGAGTCGAGCTCGCGCCCTTCTTGTGTGCCATCTCTGTGTGCCTCTCGCGACTTACTTGATGCCGGTGACCTTGACGCGGGTCAGGTCCTGACGGTGGCCCTGACGCTTGCGGTAGCCGGTCTTGTTCTTGAACTTCTGGATGACGATCTTCGGGCCGCGGAGGTCGCCGAGCACCTCAGCGGTCACCTTCACCTTCGCCAGCTCCTCGGCTGCGGAGGTGATCTTGTCGCCGTCGACGAGCAGCACGGGGGCCAGCTCGATGGTGCCGTTCTCGTCCGCCTGGATGCGGTCGAGGGTCACGATGGTGCCGACCTCGACCTTCTCCTGCCGCCCGCCGGCGCGCACAACTGCGTAAACCACTTCAGTACCTACTTCTCCGGGGAGCGAAGTCGCTCCGATGCTTGATTTCTGGGGTGCCGGCCTCTGACAGGGCGAGACGAACTCGCATGGGCCCGGGAAACCGCGGCGATCATTCGGCCCGATTACGGCCGCGCACGCCAACACTCAAGGTTACTTGATGGTGGCAGGGCGGTCAAACCGGCTCCGACCTCGCCGCGATAGGGTTGACGCCCGTGACCGTGCTGATCGACCGACCCGTGTGGCCGGCACACGGCACGCTCTGGTCGCACCTGGTCAGCGATGCGTCACTGACAGAATTGCACGAGTTCGCCGACGCGGCCGGCGTGCCACGCCGCGCGTTCGATCTCGACCACTACGACGTGCCGGCGGAGCGGTACGACGAACTCGTCGAACGGGGTGCGGTGCCGGTGTCGATGCGCGAACTCGTGCTCCGGCTGCGCGCCAGCGGGCTGCGGGTGAAGGCCGTCGACCGGCGCTGACCGCAGCCCGCTCAGGCGTCGTCGCCGGGTCGCGGCTCCTCTGGCGTCACGATCGTTCCGCTCAGAGCGCTCGTGGTCACGCGACGGCGCCGCGGGCGACTGGGCGCCGGAGCTTCGCTTCCGGGCCCCGGCGGCAGGGCCTCGAGCACCGAGTCGAGCAGGTGCGCGGCGGCCTCGCGGTCGATCTCCCGCGGCTCGCGCGCAGGCACGGGCGGCAGGTCGACCAGCGGTGCGACCGGGGCGGGGGCGACGGATGCCTCGTCGGCGGGCTGGGCGCCCGCATCCGTGCCCGACGACCGCGCCCGGCGGGAACGGGACCGGCGCGGCCGCGTCTCGTCCGTGCGATCGTCCGCCGGTCCCGCCTCTCGAGCCGGCTCGGAACTCTCCGTCGTCTCCGTCGTCGCCGTGGTCTCCGACGTGACGACCGCGACCTGGCCGGTGGTCGGGTGGCCGATCGTGCTCGCGGCGATGCGGGCCAGCGAGCTCTTGACCTCCTCGGTGATCTGGTGGGTGCCCTCATGCACGGGCGCGCCACCGTTTCCGCCGGAGTTGCCGTTGCCACTGCCGTTGCCGTTCCCGCCTCGGCGGCGCGACGAACCCCGCTCCGGCTGCTGCGCGCGGTGCTTGACGACCGGGTCGTGGTGCACGATGACGCCGCGGCCGGCGCAGACCTCGCACGGCTCGCTGAAGGTCTCGAGCAGCCCGAGTCCCAGCTTCTTGCGCGTCATCTGCACGAGACCGAGCGAGGTCACCTCGGCGACCTGGTGCTTCGTGCGGTCTCGGCTCAGGCACTCGACGAGTCGGCGCAGCACGAGGTCGCGGTTGGATTCGAGCACCATGTCGATGAAGTCCACGACGATGATGCCGCCGATGTCGCGCAGCCGGAGCTGGCGCACGATCTCCTCGGCGGCCTCGAGGTTGTTCTTCGTCACGGTCTCTTCGAGGTTGCCGCCGGAACCGACGAACTTGCCCGTGTTCACGTCGATCACGGTCATCGCCTCGGTGCGGTCGATGATCAGGGAGCCGCCGGAGGGCAGCCACACCTTGCGGTCGAGGGCCTTCTCGATCTGCTCGCTGATGCGGAACTCGTCGAACGCATCGTCCTTGTCGCCGGCGTACCGCTCGACGCGGTCGAGCAGGTCGGGGGCGACCTGGCCGAGATAGGTCTCGATCGTCTGCTGCGCGTCGTCGCCCTGGATGACGAGTCGCTGGAAGTCCTCGTTGAACACGTCGCGCACGATCTTGATCAGCAGGTCGGGCTCGCTGTGCAGCAGGGCGGGCGCCTGCACCTTCTCGACGGCGCGCTGGATCTCGGCCCACTGGGCGGTAAGACGGGTGACGTCGAGCTTCAGCTGCTCCTCGGTTGCGCCTTCCGCCGCGGTGCGCACGATGACGCCCACGCCTTCGGGCAGCACCTCCTTGAGGATCTTCTTGAGCCGGGCGCGCTCGGTGTCGGGCAGTTTGCGGCTGATGCCGTTCATCGACCCGCCGGGGACGTAGACGAGGTAGCGGCCGGGCAGCGAGATCTGGCTGGTGAGCCGGGCGCCCTTGTGGCCGACCGGGTCCTTCGTGACCTGCACGAGGACCTTGTCGCCGGGCTTAAGCGCCAGCTCGATGCGGCGCGGCTGGTTCTTCTCTCCGCTCTCCGCCTGCGCGGCCTCCCAGTCGACCTCGCCGGAGTAGAGCACGGCATTGCGGCCGCGGCCGATGTCGACGAAGGCGGCCTCCATGCTGGGCAGCACGTTCTGCACCTTGCCCAGGTACACGTTGCCGATGAGTGAGGCCTCCTGGCTCTTGGCCACGTAGTGCTCGACGAGCACCTTGTCCTCCAGCACCCCGATCTGGATGCGACCGCCGCGGGAGCGCACCACCATGGTGCGGTCCACGGCCTCGCGCCGGGCGAGGAATTCGGCCTCGGTGATCACGGCCCGCCGCCGGCCGGCGTCGCGGCCGTCGCGGCGGCGCTGCTTCTTGGCCTCGAGGCGGGTCGAGCCCTTCACCTTCTGCGGCTCGGTGATCAGCTCGGGCTCGGGCTTGGGCTTCTGCCGCTGTCGTGGCTGGTCATCGGATGCTTCGCCGCCGCCGTTCCCCCCGCGGCGACGGCGCTTGCGGCCGCCGGCGGGCTCCTCCGGTTCGTCCGGCTCGTCGAACGCCGCCTCGGGCAGCACCGGCGGGGCCTGGAAGAGGAGGGTCGTGGTCGACATCGAGCCGGCGAAGGCGTCGAGGTTCTGCGTTCCCACGACCGGAACCGGGCTGGTGAGAGGCTGCGGCAGCGCGGGGGCGTCGACCACGGGGGGCACCGGGGCTGTCGTAGCCGGTGCCGACTGTGCCGGTGCAGGCTGGGCCGGTTCCGGAGCCGACCGGGACGGTGCCTCCGCCGGGTCGGCGGGTGCGGCCGGTGCGTCCGCGGAACCCGCCGGCGTGTCGGTCGAAGCCGGGGTGGTCGGCGTCTCCTCGTGCGAACCGGTGGGGGTCAGTTCCGGCTCGTTCCGCCTGCGACGCCCGCCGAACAGGCGCCCGCGGCGCTTCGGTGACTCCTGATTGCCTGCATATTCATCTTTTTCCACCATCTCTGGTGCACTCCTTGTACCGAGCGGCAGGAACGCTCCTTCGCCCGGGAACTCTCTGCGGTGGGCGCGTGCCGCACCGGAAATCCTTCGTCCGACGGGCCATCTCGGCCCGTCCGCTCGCGGCCGACTCAGGTGGTCGCGAAAACCTTGTTCTTTCCTCGCCATCGTCCGCCCGGCGGAGTGGCTTGCGCTCCATTATCGCACGGCGTGTCAGAGCTGCCGCCGTGCCCATCGGCCGCCGTGCGATACTGCACGACGTGTCAGACCCGCGCCCCGCGAGACCCCCGTACGCCCTCGCCACCTGGCTCATCATCGCCGGCCTCATCGGCCTGTGGGCGGCCTTCCGGCTCACCCTCGACAAGTTCGACGTGCTGGAGAACCCGAAGGCCTCGCTCGACTGCAACTACAGCGTGCTGGTGCAGTGCACCGCGAACCTGCAGTCGCACCAGGGCGCGGTGCTGGGCTTCCCGAACCCGCTGCTGGGGCTCGGCGGGTGGACGGCGACCGTCGCGATGGGCGCGATCGTCTGGGCGGTGCGGGGCACGATCGCGCGCTGGTTCTGGCTTCTCTTCAACCTCGGCGTGGTCGGCGCACTCGTGCTGGTGATCTACCTCATCCACGCAAGCGTCTACGACATCCACACGCTGTGCCCCTGGTGCATGCTCACCTGGAGTGTGACGATCCCGACGTTCTGGGCGACGACGCTGTACAACCTGAAGTCGGGGACCATTCCGCTGCCGGCATCCGTGCGCGCGTTCTTCGCGGCCGCGTACACGTGGACGCCGGTGATCACGCTGGTGAGCTATGTGGTCGTCGCCGTGCTGGCCCAGCTCGAGCTGAACTGGCTGAGCCAGCTGTGACGGCGACGGCCGGCGCGGCGCTCTAGCCGAACCAGAGGGCGAGCTCGCGCTGCGCCGACTCGGGCGAGTCCGAGCCGTGCACGAGGTTCTGCTGCACCTTCAGCCCCCAGTCGCGGGCGAGGTCGCCGCGGATGGTGCCGGGCGCGGCGGTGGTCGGGTCGGTGGTTCCGGCGAGCGACCGGAAGCCCTCGATCACCCGGTCGCCGGCGACGCGGATGGCGACGATCGGCCCGGACTGCATGAACTCGACGAGCGGCTCGTAGAACGGCTTGCCCTGGTGCTCCTCGTAGTGCTTCGCCAGCAGCTCGAGGTCGGCCTCGACCATCTTGATGTCGACCAGGCTGTAGCCCTTGGCCTCGATGCGGCGCAGGATCTCGCCGGTCAAGCCGCGGGCGACGCCGTCCGGCTTGACGAGGACGAGGGTCTCTTCGACGGGGGTGCTCACGTGGGGTTCTCCGTTCGGTCGTTCCGTTGTGCGGACTTCTGCCTCTCGATCTTGCCAGCCGTCACCATGCAGTACGTCCAGATGGCGAGGAAGATCAGCCCCACGACGAACATCATGTGCACCCAGATGCCGCTGACGAGTGCGAGAAGCTGCACCAGCCAGCCGAGCCAAACGCCGACGAGGTGCCGCATCAGGGCGATGGCGGCGACGGAGAGGACGATCAGCACCGCTCCCCCGCCGAGCGCGACCGGTGCGGGGGCGACCTTGAGGCCGAAGGCGACGAGCGCGCCGAGGAACAGGATGACGAGCTCGAAACCGAGCACGATCGACCCGAGCGACTCGCGGATGCCCCGCTCGCGGCTCACGCCTCGCCCTCCGGCTGCTCGGGCAGTTCGTCGACGCGCGGCGCCTTCCAGCCGCGGTCGGCGGCCATCGTGATCGTCTCGCCGACGAGCGTGATCGATCCGGTCACGACGACGGCCCGCTTCTCGCCCTCCGCCGCCCAGGCGCGCGCGGCCTCGATCGCGTCGCCGAGGTCGTCGGTCTCCTCGGCGCGGGCGCCGGTCCATTCGTAGACGTCCTCGGCCAGCTCCTCGCTCGGGCGGGCCCGCTCGGAGTGCGACTGGGTCACGAACAGCTGGGCCGCGATGGGCGCGAGCTGTGCGACGATCCCCCGGGCGTCCTTGTCTTTCAGGATCCCGAGCACGAACGCGATCTCGTCGAAGTCGAAGAAGGTCCGCAGGGCGGCGGCGAGGCTGCCGGCGCCGGCCGGGTTGTGGGCGGCGTCGACCAGCACGGTGGGCTCGGTGCCGACGAGCTGCAGACGGCCGGGCGAGGAGGCGGCACTCAGTCCCTCCTCGAGCAGCTCACCGTTCAGGGGCTGGGCGCCGCCGCCGAGGAAGGCCTCGACGGCCGCGACGGCGACGGCCGCGTTCTGCGCCTGGTGCTCGCCGTAGAGCGGCAGCGTCAGGCTCTCGTAGGTGCCGGCGAGGCCGCGCAGCGACACCAGCTGCCCGCCGACCGCGACCTGCGCGGAGACCACGTCGAACTGCGCCGGCTGGGCGACGAGCTGGGCGTGGCGAGCGGATGCCGCGGCCTGCAGCTCGCGCATCGCGGAGGGCTCCTGAGCGGCGGTGACGACCGTGGCGCCCTCCTTGATGATGCCGGCCTTGGTGCGGGCGATCTCGGCGACGGTTCCGCCGAGGCTCGCGGTGTGGTCGAGCGAGATCGGGGTGATGACGGCGACCTGTCCGTCGGCGACGTTGGTCGAGTCCCACTCCCCGCCCATGCCGACCTCGATGACCGCGACGTCCACCGGGGCATCCGCGAAGCAGGCGAAGCCGAGCACGGTGACGGCCTCGAAGAAGGTGAGCCGGGGCTTTCCGGCCGCCTTCAGCTCGGCGTCGACGATCTCGATGTAGGGCTTGATCTCGGACCAGTTGCGGGCGAGCGCCTCGTCGGAGATGGGCTCGCCGTCGATGAGGAAGCGCTCGTTGAACCGCTCGAGGTGCGGGCTCGTGAACAGCCCGGTGCGCAGGCCGTAGGAGCGCAGGATGCTCTCGGCGATGCGGCTCGTCGAGGTCTTCCCGTTCGTTCCGGTGACGTGGATGATCGGGAAGGCCTTCTGCGGGTCGCCGAGCACCTCGACGGCGCGGCGCGTGGCTTCGAGCCGGCGCTCGGGATGCGCCTCGCCGAGGCGCTCGAGGAGCTCGGCGTAGACCGCGTCGGCGGCCTGGCGGTGTGCGTCGGCGTCGGTCATGCGTCCACCTTCTCGACCTCGATGCGGGGCTCGCCGGCGGTGACCTCGACCGTCAGCTCGCGGGCCAGCGTCTCGGCGGCGATCAGGTCCTTGTGGGCGCGCGCCGCCGCGGCATCCGTCTCGCTCACGGCCAGCGTGAGCCGGATCCGGTCGCTCACGTCGAGCCCGGCGGCCTTGCGCGCGTCCTGCACGCTGCGCACGAGGTCGCGGGCCACGCCCTCGGCCTCGAGTTCGCGGGTGAGCGTGGTCTCGAGCAGCACGAAGCCGCCGCCGGGCAGGAGGGCGAGCGCCTCGCCCGACGCGGCGGCGTCGGCGACCTCGAGCACGAGCTCGTATTCGCCGGGTTCGAGGGCGATGCCGCCCGCGGTCACGAGGCCGTCGACCTCCGCCCAGTCGCCGGACCGGGCGGCCTTGATCGCCTCCTGCACCTGCTTGCCGAGACGCGGCCCCGCCGCGCGCGCGTTGACGGCGAGGCGGCGGGTGATGCCGTAGTCGGCGGCGCTCGTCTCGGACTCGGGGACCAGTTCGATAGCCTTCACGTTCAGCTCGTCGCGCAGGATCGGCTCGAAGCCGGCCAGCGCCTCGGCCTCGGGCACCACGACCGTGAGCCTGGCCAGCGGCAGGCGCACGCGCAGGCCGTTGGCCTTGCGCAGCGAGAGGGCGACCGAGGAGATCTCGCGCACGCGGTCCATGGCGGCGACGAGCGCGTCGTCGGCGGGGAACTCCGCCGCCTCCGGCCAATCGGTCAGGTGCACGCTGCGGCCGCCGGTGAGGCCCTGCCAGACGTGCTCGCAGACGAGCGGCAGCAGCGGTGCGGCGAGCCGACAAAGGGTCTCGAGCACCGTGTACAGCGTGTCGAAGGCCCCGGCGTTCTCGCCGTCGTCGGTGACGCCGACCCAGAAGCGGTCGCGTGAGCGGCGCACGAACCAGTTGGTGAGCACGTCGGCGAAGTCGCGCAGCCTGGCGGCGGCCATGGGGCTGTCGAGCCCCTCGAGCTCGGCGGTGACCGCCTCGATCAGGTCGCGGGTCTTGGCGAGGATGTACCGGTCGAGCTCGTTGGTCGATGCGGTGGACCGCTTCGCCTCGTATCCGCTCGCATTCGCGTACAGGGTGAAGAAGTAGTAGCTGTTCCACAGCGGCAGGAGCAGCTCGCGCACCCCCGAGCGGATGCCCTCCTCGGTGACCACGAGGTTGCCGCCGCGGATCACGGAACTCGACATCAGGAACCAGCGCATGGCGTCGGACCCGTCGCGGTCGAACACCTCGCTGACGTCGGGGTAGTTGCGCAGGCTCTTGGACATCTTCTGCCCGTCAGAGCCGAGCACGATGCCGTGGCTGAGCGCGCTGCGGAACGCGGGCCGGTCGAACAGGGCCGTGGCGAGCACGTGCTGCACGTAGAACCAGCCGCGGGTCTGCCCGATGTACTCGACGATGTAGTCGGCCGGGTTGTGGGTGTCGAACCAGTCCCGGTTCTCGAACGGGTAGTGCACCTGCGCGAACGGCATCGAGCCGGAGTCGAACCACACGTCGAAGACGTCGGTGATGCGCCGCATCGTCGACCTGCCGGTCGGGTCGTCCGGGTTGGGCCGGGTGAGCTCGTCGATCCACGGCCGGTGCAGGTCGACCTCTCCCTGCTCGTTGCGCGGCAGGCGGCCGAAGTCGCGCTCCAGCTCGGCGAGCGAACCATACACGTCGATGCGCGGATGCTCCGGGTCGTCGCTCTTCCACACCGGGATCGGCGACCCCCAGAACCGGTTGCGGCTGATCGACCAGTCGCGGGCTCCCTCGAGCCACTTGCCGAACTGGCCGTCCTTCACGTTCTCCGGCACCCAGTCGATCTGCCGGTTCAGCTCGACCATCCGGTCGCGGAACTCGGTCACGCGGACGAACCAGCTGGAGACCGCCTTGTAGATCAGCGGGTTGCGGCACCGCCAGCAGTGCGGGTACGAGTGCTCGTAGCTCGCCTGGCGCAGCAGCCGGCGCTCGGCGCGCAGCAGCTGGGTGAGGGGCTTGTTGGCGTCGAACACCTGCTGCCCGGCGACGGGCGCGACCTGCGGCAGGAAGCGGCCGCCGTCGTCGACGGACACGATGACCGGGATGCCATTGGCCTCGCACACGCGCTGGTCGTCTTCGCCATAGGCGGGGGCCTGGTGCACGATGCCGGTGCCCTCGGTGGTCGACACGTAGTCGTCGACCAGGATGCGCCAGGCGTTCTGCGTGCCGTAGGTCTCGGCGTCGGCGTAGAAGTCCCAGAGCCGGGCGTACTGCACCCCGGCGAGCTCGGCGCCGGTGACGGTCTTCACGACCGCGGCGCGCGCCGACTCGGCGTCGGCGTAGCCGAGGTCCTTCGCGTACGCGCCGACGAGGTCGAGGGCGAGCAGGTACTCCCCCGCCTCCTCCGGCGTGTCGGCGGCGCCGGCCGGCCCGGCGGGCACGACGGCGTACTCGATCTCCGGCCCGACGGCGAGGGCCAGGTTGGTCGGCAGCGTCCACGGGGTGGTCGTCCAGGCCAGCGCCCGCACGGCGGTCAGCCCCAGCGCCTCGGCCTTCTCGCCGACGAGCGGGAAGGTGACGGTGACCGTCTGGTCCTGGCGCATCTTGTAGACGTCGTCGTCCATGCGCAGCTCGTGGTTCGACAGCGGCGTCTCGTCGCGCCAGCAGTACGGCAGCACCCGGTAGCCCTCGTAGGCGAGGCCCTTGTCGAAGAGCTGCTTGAACGCCCACAGCACGCTCTCCATGAAGCTCAGGTCAAGGGTCTTGTAGCCGTGCTCGAAGTCGACCCAGCGCGCCTGACGGGTGACGTACTCCTGCCACTCGCCGACGTATTTGAGCACCGACTCCCGCGCCGCGCGGTTGAACGCGGCGAGCCCCATCTTCTCGATGTCGGCCTTGCCGTTGATGCCCAGCTGCCGCTCGGCCTCAAGTTCGGCGGGCAGGCCGTGGGTGTCCCAGCCGAAGACGCGCTTGACCTGCTTGCCGCGCATGGTCTGGAAGCGGGGGAAGAGGTCCTTGGCGTAGCCGGTGAGCAGGTGCCCGTAGTGGGGCAGGCCGTTCGCGAACGGCGGCCCGTCGTAGAACACCCACTCGGGGCATCCGTCGCGCTGGTCGATCGACGCCTGGAAGGTGTCGTCCTTCTTCCAGAACGCGAGCACCTGCTGCTCGATGTCGGGGAAGCGCGGGCTCGGCGACACCTCGGGCTGGTCGGACTTGGGGTACGGCAACTTTCGGCTCCTGAAAATGCGTGGGCGTCTGAAGCCGAGGACGCGACACGTGCCGCGCGGTACCACCTCGATTGATGCGGGGCGGGGATTCCCGAAGAAATCCCGTCCGCATCCCCTCGTTCCTAGGCTGTGACGGGCCCGACCCGTTCGGTTCTACTTGGGCTTCCCGTGGTTTCCGGTCAGGCTGCGCCTGAGTCGACCAACGGAAGACACCGTTCTTCCGAAGACTCCCCGGTGATGGCCGGATCGCTGTCGTTGCGGCCATCTTAGCCCGTAGACTGGGCGCACATCCCACACTCAGGCACCCTTATGACGCGGTGCCGCACATATCGGAACGAGGCACTCATGACGGACACCGACGCGCCCACGCGCACCATTCCCGACAAGCCCGCGCTGGAGGGCCTCGAATCCAAGTGGGGTGAGGTCTGGCAGCAGCAGGGCACCTACGCGTTCGACCGCAGGGCGGCGCTCGAGGCCGCCGATCGCAGCTGCGTGTACGCGATCGACACCCCGCCGCCGACCGCGAGCGGCTCGCTGCACATCGGCCACGTGTTCAGCTACACCCACACCGACGTCATCGCGCGGTTCCAGCGGATGCGCGGCAAGACGGTGTTCTACCCGATCGGATGGGACGACAACGGCCTGCCCACCGAGCGCCGCGTGCAGAACTACTACGGCGTGCGCTGCGACCCGTCGCTGCCGTACGACCCCGACTTCACGCCGCCGTTCCAGGGCACCGACAAGGCCGTCAAGCCCGCCGACCAGGTGCCCGTCTCGCGGCGCAACTTCATCGAGCTGTGCGAGCGCCTCACCGAAGAGGACGAGAAGCAGTTCGAGGCGCTGTGGCGAATGCTGGGGCTGTCCGTCGACTGGTCGCAGACGTACCGCACCATTGCCCCGGAGTCGATCCGCGCCTCCCAGCTCGCGTTCCTGCGCAACGTCGAGCGCGGCGAGGCGTACCAGGACTGGGCGCCCACGCTGTGGGACGTGACCTTCCGCTCCGCGGTGGCGCAGGCCGAGCTGGAGGACCGGGAGCAGCCCGGCGCCTACCACCGCCTCGCCTTCCACGGGCCGGAGGGCGATGTGTTCATCGAGACGACCCGCCCCGAGCTGCTCGCCGCGTGCGTGGCGCTCGTGGCGCACCCCGACGACGAGCGCTACCGGCCGCTGTTCGGCAAGACCGTCCGCACCCCCCTGTTCGACGTGGAGGTGCCGGTGCTGGCCCACCACCTGGCGCAGCCGGACAAGGGCACGGGCATCGCCATGGTCTGCACCTTCGGTGACGTCACCGACGTGACCTGGTGGCGCGAGTTGCAGCTGCCCACCCGCGCGATCCTCGGCTTCGACGGCCGCATCGTGGCCGAGGCGCCGGAGGCGATCACGAGCGAGGCGGGCCGCGCCGCGTTCGCGAAGATCGCGGGCACCACAGTGTTCACGGCGAAGAAGACGGTGGTCGAGTTGCTGGGCGAGACCGGCGAGCTGATCGGCGACCCGAAGCCTATCCAGCACCCGGTGAAGTTCTACGAGAAGGGCGACCGCCCGCTCGAGATCGTCTCGACCCGCCAGTGGTACGTGAAGAACGGCGGCAAGGACGCCGAGCTGCGCGAGCGGCTGATCGAGGCCGGGCGGCAGCTCGGCTGGCACCCCGACTTCATGCGGGTGCGCTACGAGAACTGGGTGAACGGGCTCGCGGGCGACTGGCTGATCTCGCGGCAGCGCTTCTTCGGCGTGCCGATCCCGGTCTGGTATCGGGTGGACGAGAGCGGCGAGACGCGCTACGACGAGGTGATCCTGCCCGACGCCGCGCAGCTTCCGGTGGACCCGTCCTCCGACCCGGCGCCGGGCTTCGACGAGTCGCAGCGCGGGAAGGCGGGCGGCTTCGTCGGCGAGGTGGACATCATGGACACCTGGATGACCTCCTCGCTCACCCCGCAGATCGCGGCCGGCTGGCAGCGCGACCCCGAGCTGTTCCGGGCGCTGTTCCCCTTCGACCTGCGCCCGCAGGGGCAGGACATCATCCGCACCTGGCTGTTCTCGACCATGCTGCGCTCACTGCAGGAGACGGGCGCAGCACCGTGGCGCCACGCGGCCATCTCCGGCTTCATCGTCGACCCCGACCGCAAGAAGATGTCCAAGTCGAAGGGCAACGTGGTCACGCCGGCCGCGATCCTCGAGCAGCACGGCTCCGACGCGACCCGGTACTGGGCGGCCTCGAGCCGGCTCGGCTCCGACGCCGCCTTCGACGTGCAGAACCCGACCCAGATCAAGATCGGGCGCAGGCTCGCGATCAAGATCCTCAACGCCGCGAAGTTCGCGCTCGGCTTCTCGCACGCCGACGACGCCGAGGTGACCGAGGAGCTCGACCGGTCGATGCTGCGCGACCTCGCCGGCGTCGTCGAGGAGGCCACGGCCGCGTTCGAGGCGTACGACCACGCGCGCGCCCTCGAGGTCACCGAGACCTTCTTCTGGACGTTCTGCGACGACTACCTCGAGCTGGTCAAGGAGCGGGCGCACGGGGCGACGGATGCCGCGGGCCAGGCGTCTGCGGCCGCCGCGCTGCGCACGGCGCTGTCGGTGCTCCTCCGCCTGTTCGCCCCCGTGCTGCCCTTCGCCACGGAGGAGGCCTGGAGCTGGTTCAACTCCGGCTCGGTGCACACCGCGCCGTGGCCGGCCGCCGCCGAGCTCGCCGCGGGAGCCGGCTCCGAGCTGCCCGTGCTCGCGCAGACGGGCGCCGCGCTCGTCGGCATCCGTCGCGCGAAGACCGACGCGAAGGTCTCGCAGAAGACGCCCATCGTCTCCGCCACCATCGCGGGCCCGGCCGACGCGCTCGCCGCCATCCGCGCCGCCGAGGCCGACCTCAGGGCGGTCGGGCGGATCGGCGAGCTGAGCTACGCCGAGGCGGAGACCGTCGGGGTGCGCGACGTGGTGCTCGGAGATCTCGCCTGATCAGGACAATCGCGCTACGCTCGGCACTAAGGAGGCCCGACATGTCCATCGTGATCCGTGACCCCCGGGACAGCGACTTCTTCCCGTGGCTCACCCTGTACGAGGGGTACGCCGCCGCCCGCGGCGTCGAGCTCACCGAGCAGAAGGCCCTCCTGTTGTGGACCTGGCTGACGGACCCCGCCAACGTCGAGCGCGCCCTCGTCGCCGTCGACGACGAAGCGGGCCTCGTCGGCCTCGCGCACTTCCGCTCGTTCCCCCGGCCCCTCGACGGCGACTTCGGCGTGTTCGTCGACGCCTTCCATGTGGCGCCGGATGCTCCCGAGGAGCCGGGGACCAGCTGCTCGCCGCGCTGCGCGAGGCCGCCGCAGGCCTCGGCGCAACCGTGATCCAGTGGACCGCGGCGCCCGGCGAGCAGACCCCCGCCCCCCTCGCCGACAGCGACCGGCCCACGGAACTCGTCGTGCACGAGCTGCAGGCCGTCGCCCAGCCCGCCTGAACGGAGCCGACATGCAATTGGGCACCCGCTGGCCGGTGGGGTCCGTCACTCCCCCGTCACTGCCCGGCGTCGTGCGCGGCGCGATCCGCGCCGTGGAGGAGGAGCTCGACGCCGAGGGCGTCGACGCCTCGACCTGGCGGTGGACCCTCACCTGGCTGGAGGGGCGGCCGGTCGTCGAGCTCGACGACGGCACGGTCATCCGTTACGACCCGGTCTACGACACCGCGACCACCGGGTCGACGGCGTTCGACGACGACGCCGACGCGCTGGCCTGAGGTCGGGGGTTCAGCGCAGACCGAGTCGCGACTCGCGGGCGGCGAGCTCGGCATAGCGCTCGCGTCGCCGCTGGTCGGCGAGCAGGGCCGTTTCGCGGCGGATGGCTCGGGCACGGCGCTCGGAGCGGGTGCGCGCGTAGCGCACCATGGCGATGCCGATGCGCTCGAGCATCCGATCGGATGGCGCGGCCTGCGCCCTGCGGAGGGTGATGGCGGTCATTCCGTCACCTCCTCTCCGTCGACGAGGGCGAATGCGTTGAACTGGATCTGAACGGGGCGGGTGCCCGGGAGGCGGGTGCCGCGATAGGGCCCGAGCACTTCTTCGACGAGTGCGGTGTAGCGGTCGATGAAGTCTCGGAACACGTCGATGGGGAGGTACTGGTTCGCGGTGCTGAACTCGCCCTCCTGCCACTCCTCGGGGAGCCTCTCCTCGGCGTAGCGCAGGTAGTCGCGGATGTTCTGCGCGTGCAATTCGTTCCACTGGCGCGAGATCTCGGCCACCGCCTGGCGCGCGGCAGGGGTGTCGTTCTCGCCGCGGTCGTTGAGGCTGACCGAGCCGGGCACGCGCTCCCACCATCGCTCGCGGGCAGTGCCCTTGCCCTCGACCTCGCGCACGAGCCCGTGCTTGGCCAGCTGGCGCAGGTGATAGCTGGTGGCACCGCTGGACTCGCCGAGCTGCTCGGCGAGCATGCTCGCGGTCGCGGGCCCCAGGGACGAGAGGCGATCGAAGAGCTGCACGCGCAAAGGGTGGGAGAGGCCCTTCATCGCCGCGAGGTCGAGAACCCGGGGCGAGGCCGGCTGGGGAGTCATGGCAGCAGCATACGTTCGCAAAAACAGCTTTGCAACTGTTTCTTTGCAGCGCATTCTTTGCTCGGATTCCCGATAGGGTGCAGACATGTCCGACGCACCCAACCCGCTGCTGGCCGAGAGCAACCTCGACTATCGCCTGCCGCCGTTCGCCTCCATCGCCGACGAGCACTACGAACCGGCCTTCGAGGTCGGCTTCGCCGAGCAACTGGCCGAGATCGAGGCCATCACCTCGAACCCGGAACCGGCGACCTTCGAGAACACGCTCATCCCCCTCGAGCGCTCGGGGCAGACGCTGCGCCGCGCCGCATACGTGTTCTTCAACAAGAGCTCCGCCGACAGCAACGACACGACCAATGCGCTCGAGGAGAAGCTCGCGCCGAAGCTGGCCGCGCATCAGGACGCGATCACCCTCAACGCGGCGCTCTACGCGCGCATCGAGGCGGTGTACGAGCGCCTGGACGAGCTCGACCTCGACCCCGAATCCCGCTACCTGGTCGAGCGGTACCACATCGACATGACGCTCGCCGGAGCCGGCCTGGACGACGCGGCGAAGTCGCAGCTCTCCGAACTGAACCAGCGCATCTCGGCCCTGCAGGCGCGCTTCGAAAAGCAGCTGCTGGCCGACACGAACGACCTCGCCGTCGTCTTCGACGACGCCGCGGAGCTCGAGGGGCTCGGCGAGGGCGAACTCTCGGCCGCCGCCGAGGCCGCGCGGGAGCGGGGGCTGGAGGGGAAGTACCTGGTCACGCTCGTGCTGCCGACGGGGCATCCGTGGCTCGCCTCGCTGACCCGGCCCGAGGTGCGCGCGCGGATCATGGAAGCCTCACGCTCCCGCGGCGGCCGCGGCGGCGCGAACGACAACCGCGAGGTGCTGCTGGAGCTGGTGAAGCTGCGCGCCCGGCGCGCCCGGCTGCTCGGCTTCGCGAGCCACGCCGACTACGTCACCGCGGGCCAGACCGCCGGCAGCGCCGCCAACGTCGCCGACATGCTCGGACGGCTCGCCCCGCCCGCCGCCCGCAACGCGCGCCGCGAGCACGCCGCGCTCGAGAAGCTGGCCGGGGCACCGGTCACCGCGGCGGACTGGGCCTACTGGGCCGAGAAGGTGCGCTCCGCCGAGTACGACGTCGACACCGCCGCACTGCGGCCGTACTTCGAGGCCGAGCGGGTGCTCAAGGACGGTGTGTTCTTCGCCGCGACGAAGCTGTACGGCATCACGTTCACCGAGCGGCACGACCTGGCCGGATACCACCCCGACGTGCGCGTCTTCGAGGTGTTCAACGAAGACGGCTCGCCGCTCGGGCTGTTCCTGTACGACCTGTACACCCGCGACTCGAAGCGGGGCGGGGCGTGGATGAACTCGCTCGTCGACGAGTCGGCGCTGCTCGGCGTGAAGCACTCGGTGGTCGTCAACAACCACAACGTGCCGAAGCCCGCCCCCGGCGAGCCGACGCTGCTCACCTTCGACGAGGTGGGCACGCTGTTCCACGAGTTCGGCCACGCGCTGCACGGCCTCTTCGGCTCGGCCACGTACCCGCGGTTCGCGGGCACGAGCGTGCACCGCGACTTCGTCGAGTTCCCCTCTCAGGTGAACGAGATGTGGATGCTCTGGCCCGAGGTGCTCGCCAACTACGCCAAGCACTACCAGACCGGCGAGCCCATCCCGCAGGAGATCGTCGACCGCATCCACGCCTCCGAGACGTTCAACGAGGGCTTCAAGACCAGCGAGTACCTGGGCGCGGCGCTGCTCGACCAGGCCTGGCACGTGCTCTCGGCCGAGCAGGCCGACGAGGTGACGGATGTGGCGGCGTTCGAGGCATCCGCTCTCGCCGACGTCGGCCTGGACTTCGCACCCGTGCCGCCGCGCTATTCCAGCACCTACTTCGCGCACACCTTCTCCGGCGGCTACGACGCCCAGTACTACTCATACATCTGGAGCGAGGTGCTCGACGCCGACACCGTCGAGTGGTTCAAGCAGAACGGCGGCCTGACGCGCGAGAACGGCGACCGGTTCCGCTCGCGGCTGCTCGGCGTCGGCGGCACCAAGGATCCGATCGAGGCGTTCGTCGACTTCCGCGGCCGCACCGCGGAACTGGAGCCGCTGCTGCGTCGGCGCGGCCTCACCGAGGACTGAGCGGCGCGTGTGACCGAACGTTACGGGCCGGCTTCCGCCGCAGCGGAGCCGGCCCGTAGCGTTGCGGCCATGGACACGCCGACCGAGCACCTCTGCGCATCCGTCCACGCCGGGCACGGGCTCTCCGTGATGCAGGACCGGCTGGCGCGCGCCACGCCGAGCCGATGGATCGACGCGATCGTGACGCAGGTCGACGGCGACGGATGGCTCACGCTGGCCACCCTCGACGGCCGGTCGCGCCTGCGCGTGTGGAACCACGAGGGTGTCGACGTCGAGGCGGGAGCGCCGGTCGCGCTGCACGACGCCTTCCACGTGCTCGCCGCGGGCGGCGAGCGGTACAACGTGGCGGTGGCCCGCTAAGCCGTCACGCCATCGTCATCGCGTCGGCGAGCTTCATGCACGCATCCATGCACGTCTTGCACGCCTGAGCGCACATCGCGCAACTCTCGCTCATGTCCGCGTGGCTCGCGCACTCGTCGCCGCATGCGGAGCACATGGCGGCGCACGCCTGCAGCATCGCCTTCGTCGCGGTGGCGTCGAACCCCATGGGGCGCATCAGCATGCGCATGGTCGTGTTGCACATGTCGGCGCAGGTCGAGCACAGCGAGCCGCAGCGCGCCATGCCCTCCCCCATGTCGGCGTCGGAGCACATCGTGCACGCCATCTCGCAGGCGGAGCACGCCTCGATACAGGACTGAACCATCGCCGTGTCCATCGGCATCGCGGGCATGTCCATGCCCTCCATGTCGTGGGACATGCTCGTCATCATGTCGCTCATAGTGGTCATGTCGGCATGGTAGGTCGGCCTGCGCGAGGCCGGAAGGGGGCCCTCGGCCTACGCCGACTTCTCTTCCCGGCGCGGGGCACGGTGCGGCACGATGGTCGGCGCGGCGTTCGACTCGACGGACTCGCGGGTGATGACCACCCGCGCCACCTCGTCGGTGGAGGGGACCTCGAACATCACCGGGCCCAGCACCTCTTCCATGATGGCGCGCAGCCCACGCGCGCCGGTCTGGCGCAGCACGGCGAGGTCGGCGATCGCCTCGAGCGCGCCCGGCTCGAACTCCAGCTCGACCCCGTCGAGCTCGAACATGCGCTGGTACTGCCGCACCAGCGCGTTCTTCGGAACGGTGAGGATCTGCATCAGCGCCTCGCGGTCGAGAGGCGTCACCGTCGTGACGACGGGCAGGCGGCCGATGAACTCAGGGATCAAGCCGAACTTGTGCAGGTCTTCGGGCAGCACCTCGCTGAAGAGATTGAGATCGTCGCCTTTGGAGTGCAGCGGGGCGCCGAAGCCGATGCCCTTCTTCCCGGCCCGCGCGCTGATGATGTCTTCGAGCCCGGCGAAGGCGCCCGCCACGATGAACAGCACGTTGGTCGTGTCGATCTGGATGAACTCCTGGTGCGGGTGCTTGCGCCCGCCCTGCGGCGGCACGGAGGCGACCGTGCCCTCGAGGATCTTCAGCAGCGCCTGCTGCACGCCCTCGCCGGAGACGTCGCGGGTGATCGACGGGTTCTCGGCCTTGCGGGCGATCTTGTCGACCTCGTCGATGTAGATGATGCCGGTCTCGGCGCGCTTGACGTCGTAGTCGGCGGCCTGGATCAGCTTCAGCAGGATGTTCTCGACGTCTTCGCCGACGTAGCCCGCCTCGGTGAGCGCGGTCGCGTCGGCGACGGCGAACGGCACATTGAGCCGCTTCGCGAGGGTCTGCGCCAGATAGGTCTTGCCGCAGCCCGTCGGACCGATCAGCAGGATGTTGGACTTGGCGATCTCGACCTCGTCCGCCTTCACGTCGGCCGGGCCGATGCTGTTGCGGGCGCGCACCCGCTTGTAGTGGTTGTAGACGGCGACGGCGAGAGCCCGCTTCGCCGCGTCCTGCCCGATCACGTACTCCTCGAGGAAGTTGTAGATCTCCTTGGGCTTCGGCAGCTCGAACTCACCGGACCCGGCGGCCTCGGCGTCGGCCATCCGCTCTTCGATGATCTCGTTGCAGAGCTCGACGCACTCGTCGCAGATGTAGACACCCGGTCCGGCGATGAGCTGCACCACCTGCTTCTGGCTCTTGCCGCAGAACGAGCACTTCAGCAGGTCGGCGCTCTCTCCGATGCGTGCCATTCGTCTCCTCCGTCTGCGGGGCTCGCGGGGTCCGCTTTCTCGAAAGCCTAACGCGAGGGGCCGACATCGGCGGGGATCTGCGCCCCGATGTCGGCCCCTGCTGCGTCGCCCGGCTCGCGCTACTTGGTCAGCGCCGCCGGCACGGTCTTGCGGCTCGAGAGCACCTGGTCGATCAGGCCGTAGTCCCGCGCCTCCTCGGCCGACAGGATCTTGTCCCGATCGATGTCCTTGTTGACCTGCTCCGGGGAGCGGTTGGAGTGCTTCGCCAGCGTCTCCTCCAGCCAGGTGCGCATGCGCAGGATCTCGGCGGCCTGGATCTCGATGTCGGAGGCCTGGCCGTGACCGGCCTCGCCGATCGCCGGCTGGTGGATGAGGATGCGCGCGTTGGGCAGCGCGAGGCGCTTGCCGGGCGTGCCCGCGGCGGTCAGCACGGCCGCCGCCGACGCGGCCTGGCCGAGCACGACCGTCTGGATCTGCGGCCGGATGTACAGCATGGTGTCGTAGATCGCCGTCATGGCCGTGAACGAGCCGCCCGGCGAGTTGATGTACATGACGATGTCGCGGTCCGGGTCCTGGCTCTCGAGCACGAGCAGCTGCGCCATGATGTCGTCGGCGCTCGCGTCGTCGACCTGCACGCCGAGGAAGATGATGCGGTCCTCGAACAGCTTCGCGTACGGGTCCTGCCGCTTGTAGCCGTAGGCCGTGCGCTCCTCGAAGCTGGGCAGGATGTACCGGGACGACGGCAGGTGCAGAGCGTTGCCGCCGGCGGTGAAGGTGGGGGTTTCCATCTGGGGTTCCTTGTCTCTCGCCGTCAGTCCTACTGCTGGTCCGTGCCGCCGCCGCCGGAGACCTCGGTGGCGGTGTCGCGGATGTGGTCCACGAATCCGTACTCGAGCGCCTCCTGGGCGTTGAACCAGTGGTCCCGGTCGCCGTCGGCGGTGACCTGCTCGACGGTCTTGCCCGTCGCCTCGGCGGTGATCTCGAACAGGCGGGTGCGCATGTCGACGATGAGCTGCGCCTGGGTCTGGATGTCGCTCGCGGTGCCGCCGAAGCCGCCGTGCGGCTGGTGCAGCAGCACGCGCGCGTTGGGGGTGATGTACCGCTTGCCCTTCGTGCCCGCGGTCAGCAGCAGCTGGCCCATCGAAGCGGCCATGCCGATGCCGACGGTGACGATGTCGTTGGGCACGAACTGCATCGTGTCGTAGATCGCCATGCCTGCCGTGATCGAGCCGCCGGGCGAGTTGATGTAGAGGTAGATGTCCTTCTTCGGATCCTCAGCGGCCAAGAGCAGCAGCTTCGCAGCGATCTCGTTCGCGTTGTCGTCGCGCACTTCCTCGCCGAGCCAGACGATCCGGTCCCTCAGCAGTCGATCGAAAACACTGGGCTGCAGTGTCGGTTCGGCCATGTGTGATGCTCCGTTTCCTTGTGCCTGGAAACGAATCTATCGGGGCCGCGCACGGCAGACGGACGCTGTTCGCCCACGGCAGAGGCCGGTGCGGGAGGCCTCAGTACGACTCCCACTCGACCGTGAGGTCGTCGCCGTCGACGGTCACCTTGCCGCCCAGATAGATCGACACGTCGTCAGACTCCTGCTCGGTCTCGCCGAAGTAGCTCTCGGTGTACTCCACGTGCGCTTCGCCCACGTCGTCCGGGTAGAACGTGCCGTCCGCGTTGATGGTGAAGGTCGGGTACTTCGTGATCTTCCAGGTCACGTGGGAGGTGTCGCCGAAGGCGTACTCCTCGAAGGGGCAGTCGGTCGGTGCGACGACGTGCTGCGCGGCGCATCCGTCGAGCAGCTTCTTGGCCCGCGCGTTCAGCTCGTCGGCCAGCGCGTCGGTGGGCTGGACCTCGAGCGACACGATCGCCGAGCTGCCGCCGGCGACGAGCTCCTGCGTCGGAGCGGCGAAGTACTTCCCCGCGTCCGCGTCGACCTCGTACACGCCCGGATAGGCGTACACGTCGACCTGGCCGGAGTCCGGCACGTCGACCGAGACCGAGCCGATGGTGACCTTGGACACGTCCGGCGCGGAGACGATCACGGCGGTCGTCAGCGGCTTGCTGATCTTCCAGTCCGGGAAGAGGAGCCCGACCGTGCCGTCGCGCTTCAGCTGCACCTCGCCGGTCTCCTTCTTCCCTCCGACGGTGAACGACACCGAGGCGTAGGCGCTGTTCCCGCTCGTCGACACGGAGGTCACCTTCGGGTTCTTCAGCAGTGACTTCGCGCCCTTGAGGGCGTCCTCGGTGAGCAGCACGCCCTTGGCCTTCGAAATCCCCGCGTCGTCGGCCGCGGACGCGTCGACGTGGCCGGCGGCGAGGTCGTCGAGGTACCGCTCGGCCACCACCTTGGGCGAGTACAGCGTGTTGGCCACCCCGGTGATGACGAGCGAGCCGACCATCGCCAGCACGCACAGGACGCCGAGGCCGATCGCGGAGCCGGCGACGACGCGGCGGCCGACCCGCGACAGCGGCACGACGCCGCCTGCCGCGGTCGTGCGGCCCGCGCCGACCACGGCGACCAGGCGAGGGGCGGATGCCTGCAGCACCGGCACCGCGAACCGGGCCGTCGCCTCGGTGATCGCCCCGAAGACGAGCGAGGTGAGGAAGGTCCACCATGCGACCGTGACGCCCGCGTGCAGGTCGCCGATGACCGGGATGCCGGTGATGCTCACCCCCGGCGCGTCGAACACCCAGGGCAGCGCCGCCCAGAGCACGGCGATCGCGGTGGGCAGCAGCCACGCGGAACGCAGCTCGCGTCGCGACTCGGCGGGGCGTTCCAGGCCGATGCGCACGCCGGCGATGACGGCCGCGATCACGGCGAGGACGATGGTCACCCACAGCCACGGCGCGAAGTCGCCGGGGTTGAAGACGGAGAGGGTCTCGGCGTGCGAGCCCGTCGAGCTGCCGCGGATCCCGCCCAGCTGGCCCAGGGAGGCGGCGAAGACCACGGCGTTGCCGAACCAGAGCGGCAGGGTCGGCAGCAGCGTCGCGTAGCCGACGTGGGCGCCGGCGACGGCCGTTGCCACGAGCACGGCCAGACCGAACAGCACCGTGCCCGAGGCCGCGACGGCGGTGACCTCCCGCACCAGCGGGTGCACGCCGCCGAGCCAGGCCCGGCCGGCGGCCCAGAACCCCCCGCCCGGGCCGGCGGCGGCGAACTCGCGCCCGAGCCAGGCCGAGACGGTGCCGAGCACGAAGGCGCCGAGCAGCAGGCGCCACCCGGCGGTGGTGAGCCAGAGCGCGACCGGGTCGACCTTCAGATAGAAGCTGCACGCGAGCGACAGCAGGGTGAGCACGATCGCGTAGGCGGCCCCCGTGATCAGGGCCGCGGCGATGCGCGCGGGCGCGCCGCCGGAGGGCCTGCGTCGCTCCACGAGCCAGCCCCACACCACGAGAGCGGCGAGCAGCGCGACGGTCACGACGATCGGCACCGCCGTCACTCCCCCGTGGGCTTCGATGTGCACCCCGGAGATGTCGGCCGTGAACTTCGCGGAGACGTGCCCCCACAGGCTCATGCCGAAGATCAGGAACAATCCGGTGAAGACCGAGAGCGGGTTGAACGCCACGGACGAGGAGGAGCCGGCCGAGGCATCCGTGCCGGAATCGCTGCCGCCCACGAGGCCGGAGTAGTCGGCGCCGAGCGAGGAGAACGCGCCGGCGGCGATCGCGACCGCGACGAGCACGGCCACCACGATGGAGATGACGAGGCCGGCGCCGAGGCCGACCCCGGCGTGGATGAGGCCCGAGTAGAGCAGCCGGGGGCCGGCCCACTCCGGCCGCGTCCAGCCGCCGCCCGTCGGCGCGGGCGGCGCCGTCGGCGGCACGCCCGATGCCGGCGCCTCCGCGGTCGATGCCGGCGCCTCGGGCGCCGGTGGCGGCGCCGCCGCCGCCTCGGATTCCGGCTGCGGCTGCGCGTCGCTCACATCGCTCATCGTTTCCCCCCGGAACGGTCGATTCCCCCGTGGGCGCCATTCAATCGGCGATGCATCCGATCGCGCAATAGGCAACCCCCGGCGGCAGGCGCGAAAAAGGGGGCGACCCGCCGCAGCGGACCGCCCCCTTCGCGAAGAGCCGAGCGCCTACTCGCCGCGATCGGCGTTCAGCTTCTCGAGCGTCTCGGTCGTCTCGGCGACGCCCTCCTCGGTCGCCTCGGTCTCGTCGCTGGCCTCGAGGATGATGTCGGAGTCGTCGTCGTTCTGCACGGCGGTGAACTCGCTCAGGTCGACCGGCGCGCCGTTGGTGTCGGTGACCGTCGCCTTGCCGAGGGCGATCGCGATGGCCTTGTTGCGGGCCACCTCGCCGACCATCTGCGGGATCTGGCCGTTGTCGGAGAGGATCTTCACGAACTCGTTCGGATCCATGCCGTACTGCTGGCTGGCCTGCACGAGGTAGCTGGTCAGCTCGTTCTGGCTGACGGTGACCTTCTCGGCCTCGGCGATCTCGTCGAAGAGGATCTGCGTGCGCAGGGCCTTCTCGCTCGCCTCCTTGACCTCGGCGCGGTGCTCCTCGTCCTCCAGGCGGTTCTCGGCCTCGAGGTGGCGGTGGATCTCGTCTTCGATCACGGCCTCGGGCACGGGGATCTCGACCTTCTCGAGCAGCGTGTCGACGAGCTTGGTGCGCGCCTCGTTGCCCTGCTGGAAGGCCTTCGCCCGCGCCGCCTCGGCCTTGAGGCCCTCGCGCAGCTCGGCGATGGTGTCGTACTCGCTGGAGATCTGCGCGAAGTCGTCGTCGGCCTCGGGCAGCTCGCGCTCCTTGACCGAATTGATCGTCACGGTGATCTCGGCGTCCTCGCCCTCGTGGTCGCCGCCGAGCAGCTTGGAGGTGAAGGTGGTGGTCTCCCCCGCGGTCAGCGAGTCGATCGCCTCGTCGATGCCCTCGATCAGCTCGCCGCTGCCGACTTCGTAGGAGATGTTCTCAGCGGTGTCGACGGTCTCGTCGCCGATCTTGGCCGAGAGGTCGATCTGCACGAAGTCGCCGGCCTTGGCGGGGCGGTCGACGGTGACCAGCGTGCCGAAGCGGCTGCGCAGACGGTCGAGTTCGGCCTCGACGTCCTCGTCGGTGACCTCGGCCGCCTCGACGGTGATGGGCAGCTTGTCGTAGTCGGGAACCGTGATCTGCGGCCGCACGTCCACCTCGAAGGTGACGACCAGGTCACCCTCGAAGGTCTTGGCGTCGGGGACCGAGGCGATGTCGGCCTCGGGGCGGCCGAGCGGGCGCACCTTGGTCTCCGTGATCGCCTCGCGGTAGGCGGGCTCGAGCGCGTCGTTGATCGCGTGCTCGAGCACGGTCGCCTTGCCCACCCGGCTGTCGATGATGGCCGGCGGCACCTTGCCCTTGCGGAAACCGGGGATGGTCACTTCTCCGGCGATGTGCTCGTACGCGTGGGTGATGCTGGGCTTGAGCTGCTCCGGGGTCACCGTGGTGGTGAGCTTCACGCGGGTGGGGCTCAGCTGTTCGACCGTGGTTGTCACTCGTGGATCTCCTGTTGGTGGACGTTTCGTACGGCGTGCGTGCCCGACCGAATGGTCGGGGCGACAGGATTCGAACCTGCGACCTCCCGCCCCCAAAGCGGGCGCTCTAGCCAAGCTGAGCTACGCCCCGGATCGCCGGAGGATCCGCACGGTATGACCGCGAGGGGGTGACGGGAATCGAACCCGCGTAATCAGTTTGGAAGACTGAGGCTCTACCATTGAGCTACACCCCCGCAAAGGTGTTTCTGACCGCCCGAAGGCAGCCGCTCCAGCATACGGCATGGCCTCTCGGCCCTCGAACCCGGGCGGCCCGTCGGGCCCGCGTGCCGCATAGCAGAACGGATGCGCGCAGCTGAACCCCCTTGCGGAATGGCACCGCCCTCCTAGCGTTGGATCAACCAGCAGCCGGCGTGCCCCGCCGGCTCGGATCGGAAGGAGCACCATGGCCACCAAGACCGCCAAGTCCACCAAGGCCGAGACCGCCACCAAGTCCGACGTCGCCGTCGCCGAGCCGACCGTCGCCAGCGTCGACACCGAGACCGCCAGCAGTGTCGCCCAGTACCTCAGCCCGGTCGTCATCGACCTCGAGGCGCTCTCCATCAACGGCAAGCAGGCGCACTGGCATGTGCGCGGGCTCAACTTCATCGCCGTGCACGAACTCATCGACGACGTGGTCGACCACGCCCGCGAGTTCGCCGACCTCGCTGCCGAGCGTGTCGTGGCCCTCGGGCTGCCGGTCGACGCCCGCATCGAGACGGTCGCGGCGAAGAACACCCTGCCGCCCATGGCCGACGGCTTCCAGCAGTCCAATGACGTGATCGCCACCCTCGTCGACTCGATCGACGCGGCCCTGGCCACCGTGCGGAAGGCCGTCGAGGGCCTCGACGAGATCGACCCGAACAGCCAGGATGTGGCCACCGAGATCGAGCGCGGACTCACCAAGGACCGATGGTTCCTCGTCGCGCACATCGCGGCGTAGCATCCGTCACGTGAAATACAGCATCAGCGCCGCCCGGTTCGCCGTGGCGGCGCTGATGCTGTCTGCGGTGACCACCTCGTACCTGCACACGTGGTTCACCCACGGCGACACCTGGCCGTGGGACTACTTCGGCTACTTCACCAACCAGAACAACCTGGCCGAGGGCTTCGGCCTGGTCGCCGCCGCGATCGGGATGCTGCAGGGGCGGCGCATCCGCTGGGTCGAATACCTGCGCGGCGCGGTGACCACGTACATCTTCATCGTGGGCGTCGTGTACTGGACGCTGCTGGCCGCCACGAGCCCCAACCCGATCCCGTGGACCAATGACGTCGTGCACGGCATCGTGCCCGCGTACGCGGTGCTGGACTGGCTGCTGGTCGGCGACCGGGCGCCGCTCAAGTGGCGCAACTACTGGGTGATCTTCCCGTACGGGCTGCTCTGGCTCGCGGTCACGCTCACGCGCGGCGCGAGCGACGGGTGGGTGCCGTATCCGTTCCTCGATCCGGCGAGCGGGTACGCGAGTGTGTCGGTGTACTGCGGTGCGATCGTCGCGATCGCCGGGGCCGTCGGAGTCGCCGCGTGGGGCGCGAGCCGCTACCGGGGGCTGGTGCTCACGGGTGCGCCCGAGCCGAGCGGGGCCGGGCTCGTGGCCCCTCAGCGGATCGCGTCGTAGCTGAACCGGCCGGCGACCATCGTCGCGGCCACGGGCAGCTCGCGCAGCGCGGCGGCATCGGCCTCGCGCGGGTCGGAGCCGAGCACGACCAGGTCGGCCGGCCGGCCCACCGCGATCGTGCTGCGCGTCGAGGCCGCGACCGCCTCGGCCAGGGTGATGCTCTGCTCCGGGTGCCACGCGGGCCGGTCGTCGCGGGTGCGGAACACGGCGGCGGAGATCGCGACCCACGGGTCGAGCGGGGCCACCGGGGCGTCCGAGCCGAGCGCGAGCACGGCGCCCGCGTCGAGCAGGGAGCGCAGCGGGAAGGCGCGGTCGGACCGCCCCGGCCAGTGCGTCTCGGCCATGTCGCGGTCGTCGAGCGCGTGCTCGGGCTGCACGCTCGCGACCAGTCCGAGCTCGGCGAAGCGGCCGAGGTCGTCGGGCCGCAGCAGCTGGGCGTGCTCGATCGAGCCCTGCGCACCGGTCACGGCGAACGCGTCGAGCGCGAGCGAGGCGGCGTGGTCGCCGATGGCGTGCACGGCCGCGCGCAGCCCGGCGCCGTGCGCGCGCCGCAGCAGCGGGACGAGCCGATCGGGCGGCACGGTGAGCAGCCCGTGCGCGTCGGCGCCGGTACGGCCCGGGTACGGGTCGAAGCAGTAGGCGGTGCGGGTGCCGAGCGATCCGTCGCTGATGACCTTGAGCGGCCCCATGGTGAGCAGCCCCGACTCGTCGAGGCTCTGACCGCTGCGCAGGCCGAGCTCGAGCGCGCGCTCCAACTCGGCCGGGTAGACGGATGCCTCGACCCGCAGCTCGTCGAACCCGGCGGCGAAGCGGCGCTGCCAGACCGGAATGTTCCAGCTCATCTCGAAGTCGACGATGCCGACGACGCCGCGCGCGGCCGCCTCCTCGCCGGCCCGGTGCGCCCACTCGTCGAGCCGCGCCTCGTCGGGCTCTCCGGCCAGGCGGCGGACCACGGCGAAGGCGTCCTCCTCGCGCAGCACCCCGGTCGGGTGGTCGTGCAGGCCGTGCGCCTTGAGCGCGGCGGAGTTCAGCCAGACGCTGTGCAGGTCGCCGTTCACGGCGATCACGCGGCGGTCCGCGGCGACGTCGTCGAGGAGGGCGACGTGCGGGGCATCCGGCCACAGCCCGTCGTGGTAGCCGACGCCGATCACGTCGCCGTCGGGGTGCGCGTCGGCCCACTCGCGGAGGATGAACGCGGCCTCGGCGGCGGACTGCGCACCATCGAGCGGCACGCGGCGAGCGGCCAGCGCCCACTGGGTGAAGTGCACGTGCCGGTCCCACAGGCCGGGGATCAGCAGGTGCCCGTCGAGGGGGATGTGCTCGCCGGGCGCGTCCAGCTCGCCGGCCGGCGTCACGGCGGAGATCACCGGGCCGGTGACGGTGACGTCGACGAGGCGCCCGTCGAGCAGGCGCGCGCCGGTGAAGGTCAGGCCTGGCATGTCGGGCACCAGTACAGCTTGCGGTTCGCCATCTCCTTCATGGCGATGGGGGTGCCGCAGACGCGGCACGGCTCGCCGGTGCGGTGGTACACCCAGTGCCGGTCGGCCCGGCTCGCCATGGCCTTGCGGTAGTCCTCGTCGCTCAGGTCGTCCATGGTCATCATCTGGCCGGTGCGCACCCCGACGTCGAGCAGGTGCACCCAGTCGCGCCACAGCGCCCGCGCGGTCTCCTCCGGCACCTGCTTGCCCGGCGTGAACGGGTTCTGCCTGGCTCGGAACAGCAGCTCGGCCCGGTACACGTTGCCGATGCCGCTGACCACGGACTGGTCCATCAGCAGCTGCCCGATCGGCTGGCCGCTGCGGCGGATGGCAGCCACGACACGCTCCTCGGCCTCGGGCGACGCGTCGTTCAGCGGGGCGGGGCCGAGCCGGTCGATGACCTGCTGCACCTCGTGCGGGCTCAGCACCTCGCACTTGGTGGGGCCGCGCAGGTCGGCGCAGGCCGTGTCGGTGAGGAGGCGCACCCGCACCTGTCCGACCGGAGGCGGCGGGAACTCGAAGTCGGGCTCGTCGTTCTCCTTCTCAGACTCGGCCATGTGCAGCCGGGCGCGGCGCGGGGCGCCGATGGAGCGCACCGAGTCCTCCCCCGCGCGGTCGTTCAGGTAGTCGGCGTCGGTCTCGAGCAGGGTTCCGCGCTGGTTGGTCTGGCCCATCCGTCCGCCGGCGGATCGGATCGTGGCATCCGTCGTGATCTCGCCCGCGAAATCCCACGCGCCGTACAGGCCCAGGTGCACGCGCAGCCACAGGCCGTTGTCGAACTCGAGGAACATCTGCTTGCCGACGGCGGTGGCCCGCTTCATCACGGCGCCGTCGATCATCTTCGCGCCCGAGGCGAAGCGGCCCTGCGGGCTCGAGACCGCCACCTGCTTGCCCACGAAGTTGCGCGCGAACTGGCGGGCGATGCGGTGGACCGAATGCCCTTCGGGCATCAGTGATCGACGCCCTTGCCGGCGATGTCGCCGGTGGCCTCGAACTCGGCCAGCTGGGCGATGCGGCGCACGTGGCGCTCCTCCTCGCTGAACGGCTCGGCGATGAACAGGTCGATGAAGCGCAGCGCCTCCTCCTCGGTGTGCTGGCGGGCGCCGATCGAGATCACGTTGGCGTCGTTGTGCTGCCGGGCCAAGAGCGCCGTCGACTCGTTCCACACCAGCGCGGCGCGGATGCCCTTGACCTTGTTCGCCGCGATCTGCTCGCCGTTCCCGCTGCCACCGAAGACGACGCCGAGGGAGCGCACCCCGGCCCGCTGATCCTTCACCACGGCCTGGGCTGCGTTGATGCAGAACGCCGGGTAGTCGTCGAGCGGGTCGTACGACGTGGGCCCGTGGTCCACGACCTCGTGACCCTGCTCGCGCAGATGCGTCTGGATGTGCTGGCTGAGCTCGAGTCCGGCGTGGTCCGTGGCGATGTGGATGCGCATGCCGTCAATCCTATTGAGGCTCAAACCTCCACGAGCCCGGCGGCGAGCACGCCGGCGAGCACCGGCCGAGTGGCCAGGAGCCCCGCCCAGACGAGGCCGATGCCGGCCGCCAAGCAGCCCGCGATCACGAGCAGCGTGAGCGGCTCGAGGAACAGCGCGATGCCCGTCAACGGCAGCACCACCACGGCGGCGCAGACCGCTGCGCCGATCGTGACGACCAGCAGCGGAGCGAGCACCGCCCGCGAGCGCGCCGCGTGCATCACGCGCGCAGGCATGCCCGCTCGGTCGAGGGCGACGTAGAGCGCCCGGCGGTCGAGCACCGCCGCCGCCTGGTTCACGCCGACCGCGCAGGCGACCATCGCGAACGACATGATCAGGGTGATCAGCACGCCCGAACGGATGTCTGCCGCGAGCGTGCGGGCGACCGGGTCGCCCCCGCTCGCCGACGCCTCGGCGAATGCTGCGCCGACTCCGGCGAACACCGCCACGAAGCTCACCATCGCCACGCCGCTCACCTGCCGCCACGCGGCCTTGGGGTCGTCGAGCACGCTGCGGGCGGCCAGCAGCCTGCCCGCGGTGCGGGCGCGGCGCAACCACCCGCGGGCGAAGCCGCGCAGCACGAGCGGGCCGACGAGGCCGAGCACCGCCAGCACGGCGGCGAAGCAGCCGAGCATGACCGCGATCACGACTGCGATGCTGCCGAACAGGCCGAGCCGGGACATCGCCGCCGCGGCGGCCGCGATGACGAGGACGGCGATGACCGCACGGATGCGTCGAACACGCGGCACGACCGTGCGCGTGCGCACTCCGAGCGGGGTGAGCATCACTCGGCGCAGGCCGATCGCGGCACTGGCGGCTGCAAGCAGCATGACGCCGGCGACGACGCCCGGGTATGCCCATAGCGGCGGCCAGATCGCAGCTCCGAGCGCCTGGCCGTCGAAGCGCAGCAGCGCCCCGAACGGCAGCGCGGCGAGAGAGGCGACCGCCCCCGCGAGGGCGCCGGCGAGCGCCACCGTCGTGGCCTCGACCACCGTCAGCGCAGAGACGAGTCGAGTGGAGGCGCCGAGCAGCCGCAGCGTGGAGAGTCGCTCGTCACGCCGGCGCGCGGCCAGGCGGGCCGCCGAGGCGCCCAGCGTCGCAAGCGGCACCCCGAGCAGCACGAGCGCGATGAGCGACAGGATGCGGTACACGAGCGCCTGGTCGCCCGGAAGCGCGAAGAACGCGTGCACTCCCCCTGCCACGACCGTGACGCAGAGCGTGACCACGGCGAAGGCGATCGCGGGCAGCGCTACCGTCGCCGGGTCACCGACGCCGCGCCGACCGAAGAGCCGCACCAGGCTCACGAGCGTCATCGCACCGGCTCCTGTTCGCCTGCAGCTGCGGGCGCGGGCGCGCCCGACTCTGCGACGACCATGCCGTCGCGCATCCGCAGCACGCGGCCGCAGCGGGCCGCGACCGCTTCGTCGTGGGTCACCACGATGAGCGCACGCCCCGAGTTGACGGTGGACGCGAGCAACGCCGTCATCACCTCGCCCGAGGTGACGGAGTCGAGTGCGCCGGTCGGCTCGTCGGCGAACACCACGGCCGGTCGCACCGCCTGGGCGCGGGCGATGGCCACGCGCTGCTGCTGACCGCCCGAAAGCTCGCCGACGCGACGCTCGCCCGTCTCGCCGATACCGAGCGACGCGAGCAGGCGAAGCGCCTCGGCCGCGGCATCCGTTCTCGCCACGCCGTTCAGTAGCAGCGGCAGCGCCACGTTCTCGAGCACGGTGAGCTCGGGCACGAGCAGGCCCTGCTGGAAGACGAAGCCGAACGAGGTGCGCCGCAGCTCGGAGCGCCGCTTCTCCCCCGCGGCGCCGAGGTCGACGACGCCCGCGCCGCGGTGCAGGCGCACGGTTCCGGCATCGGGCCGCGTGATGCCCGCCAGCACATGCAGCAGAGTCGTCTTGCCACTGCCGGAGGGGCCCATCACGGCCACTGACTCGCCGGTCGAGACGTCGAGGTCGACGCCGCGCAGCGCCGGGGTGGCTCCGAAGGTCTTGGTGAGGCCGCGGGCCTCGATGAGGGTTCGCATGTTCCCAGCCTCACGGCCGGGCCGGCCGCGCACATCGGCCGCCGGTGCCGACTGCGGTCGTACCGCAGGGGGACTTCTCTCAGCCGAAGATCGGGCCCCGGGTGCGGGTGCGCTTCAGCTCGAAGAATCCGTCGTACGCCGCCACCGCGACCACGCCGTCCCAGAGGGCGAGCGCCTGCTCGCCGGTCGGGGCCGGGGAGATCACGGGGCCGAAGAACGCGGTGCCCTCGACCGAGATGATCGGGGTGCCGACCTCCTGCCCGACGCGCTCGATGCCGTCGTTGTGGCTGGCCCGCAGCTCGGCGTCGAACTCGTCGGAGTCGGCGTAGCCGGCGAGGGCGGCCGGCAGCCCGGCCTCCTCGAGCGCGGCGGGGATCACCGCGTCGGCGTCCTTCTGCCCGCCGGGGTGGATGCGGGTGCCGAGCGCGTCGTAGAGCGGCTTCACCGCCTGCTGCCCGTGCAGCTGCCAGGCCGCGGTGACGAGGCGCGCGTACTTCAGATAGCGCGGGAAGTTGGCGCGGTAGCTGTCGGGCACGTCCTTGTCCTCGTTCAGCACGGCGAGGCTCATGATGTGCCAGGTGACCTCGAGGTCGCGGTGCGCGCTCACCTCGTCCACCCAGCGGGAGGCCATCCAGGCCCACGGACAGGAGGGGTCGAACCAGAAGTCAACGGAAGTCGGCATGCCCCAGTTCTACTCCGTAAGGTGGGATCCGCGGGCGCGCCGCCCGCCCCACGCCGAAGGAGAACCGTGCCCGGAGAGAACCTCACCCGCGTCGAAGCCGCCGAACGCAAAGCCGTCGTCTCGCCCCACTCGTACGAGATCAAGCTCGACCTCACGACCGGGCCGGAGGTCTTCCGCAGCGAGACCAAGGTGACGTTCTCGGCCACGGCGGGCGCCTCGACGTTCATCGACCTGATCTCCAAGACGGTGCATTCGGTGACGCTCAACGGGCAGGCGCTGGAGGTGGCATCCGTGAACGACGGCGTGCGCATCCAGCTTCCCGAGCTGGCCGCAGAGAACACGCTCGTGGTGGTCGCCGACGCGATGTACACCAACACCGGCGAGGGCCTGCACCGCTTCGTCGACCCCGTCGACGGCGAGGTGTACCTGTACTCGCAGTTCGAGGTGCCCGACGCGCGGCGCGTCTTCGCCGTGTTCGAGCAGCCCGACCTCAAGGCGACCTACCGGTTCACGGTGACGGCGCCGGCGGACTGGGTCGTGGTCAGCAACTCCCCCACCCCCGAGCCGATCTTCTCCGGCCCGGTCGACGGCGCCTCGCTGAAGGACACCCGCACCTGGGTGTTCGACCCCACCCCGCCGCTGTCCTCATACATCACCGCGATCGTCGCCGGCCCGTACCAGGGGGCGTTCAGCGAGCTGACCAGCACCGACGGCCGCACCATCCCGCTCGGCGCGTACGCGCGCAAGTCGCTGTTCCCCTACCTCGACGCCGACTACATCTTCGAGAAGACCCGGCAGGGCTTCGCCTTCTTCGAGTCGAAGTTCGGCCGGCCGTATCCGTTCGCCAAGTACGACCAGCTGTTCGTGCCCGAGTTCAACGCGGGCGCCATGGAGAACGCGGGCGCCGTGACGCACACCGAGGCGTACGTGTTCCGCTCCAAGGTCGCCGACGCGGTGCGCGAGCGCCGGGTGGTCACGATCCTGCACGAGCTCGCGCACATGTGGTTCGGCGACCTGGTCACCATGAAATGGTGGAACGACCTGTGGCTCAACGAGTCGTTCGCCGAGTACGCCTCCACCCTCGCCACGGCCGAGGCCACCGAGTGGACCGAGGCGTGGGCGACCTTCGCCTCGACCGAGAAGAGCTGGGCGTACAACCAGGACCAGCTGCCATCGACGCATCCGATCGTCGCCGACATCCGCGACCTCGAGGACGTACAGGTCAACTTCGACGGCATCACCTACGCCAAGGGCGCCTCGGTGCTCAAGCAGCTGGTCGCCTGGGTCGGGCAGGACGCGTTCCTCGCCGGCGTGCACGAGTACTTCGAGAAGCACGCCTACTCGAACACCGAACTGAAGGACCTGCTGGTCGAGCTCGAGGCGACCAGCGGCCGCGACCTCGGCGACTGGTCGAAGAAGTGGCTCGAGACCGCCGGCGTCAACACGCTGCGACCCGAGATCGAGACGGATGCCTCCGGCCGCATCACCTCATTCGCGGTGCTGCAGTCCGCTTCGGCCGACTACCCGACGATCCGCCCGCACCGGCTCGCGATCGGCTTCTACACCCTCTCGGGCGACACCCTGAGCCGCACGCACCGCGTCGAACTCGACGTGGACGGCGAGCGGACCGAGGTCGCCGAGCTCGTCGGCCTCGAGCAGCCCGACCTCGTGCTGCTCAACGACGACGACCTGGCCTACGCCAAGATCCGCCTCGACGGGCGCTCGCTCGCCACCGCCGTCGCGCACCTCGGCAAGATCGACAGCGAGCTGGCGCGCGCCGTGATCTGGGGCGCCGTGTGGGACGCCACGCGCGACGCCGAGGCGAAGGCCAGCGACTTCGTGCGGCTCGTGCTGAACAACATCGGCGCCGAAACCGGCTCGACCACGATGCGCACCGCGCTCGGACAGCTGGTGCTGTCGGTCGGCGCGTACGTCGCGCCCGAGAAGCGCCAGGCGGCCGGAATCGCCGCGGCCGACGCGCTTTGGGCGCTCGCGCAGCAGGCCGAGCCGGGCAGCGACGCCCAGTTCCAGTTCGTGAAGACCTTCGCGCAGCTCGCGCAGACCGACGAGCAGCTCGCCGCGGTGGCGGGCCTGCGCGACGGCTCGGTCGAGCTGGCCGGGCTGAGCGTCGACACCGACCTCGCCTGGGAGCTGCTGCAGTCGCTGGTCGTCGGTGGCAAGGCCGGCGCCGACGAGATCGACGCGGCCCTCGACGCGGACAACACCGCCAGCGGGCAGCAGTCGGCCGCGCACGCCCGCGCGGCGCTGCCGACCGCCGAGGGCAAGGCCGCCGCGTGGGCGTCGGTGGTCGAGCAGGCGGGCGCGCCGAACCTGATCGTGCGCGCCACCGGCCTCGGCTTCCAGCGGGCCCGCGACCACGGGCTGCTCGAGCCGTACGTGGGCAAGTACTTCGCCGCGCTGCGCGAGCTCTGGGAGACCCGCAGCTACGCGATCGCCGCCGGCCTGATCAACGGCATGTACCCGTTCACGCTCGCGAACGAGGAGCTGGCCGAGGCGACCCGGGCCTGGCTCGCCGAGAACCCCGAGCCGGCCGCCCTGCGCCGCCTCGTCGTGGAGAACCTCGCGCGCGTGGAGCGCGCGCTCAAGGTGCAGGCGGCGGATGCGGCGTAGCACTGGTCTCCATTCACGCTTCGCGTGAGTCGACCAGCGGCGGCGCGTGAGTCGACCAGCGGGCGGCGTAGTACCTGGGTCTGATGCATCCGTACCGCAAGAAGGGCCTCGCGCACGATGTGCGCCGAGGCCCTTCTTCCGTAGCGTTGCCCGCATGATCGAACTCCAGCACCTCAGCAAGAGGTACGGATCCAAGCTCGCGGTGGACGACGTGTCGTTCACCGTCCGCCCCGGCATCGTGACCGGGTTCCTCGGCCCCAACGGCGCGGGCAAGTCGACGACCATGCGCATGATCATGGGTCTCGACCGGCCGACGACCGGAACCGTCACCGTGAACGGGAAGCACTACCCCGAGCACCGCGACCCGCTGCGGCAGGTCGGCGCGCTGCTCGAGGCGAAGGCGGTGCACACCGGCCGCAGCGCCTACAACCACCTGCTCGCCCTCGCCGCCACCCACGGCATCCCGAAGGCGCGCGTCGGCGAGGTGATCGAGATGACCGGCCTCGAGAAGGTGGCCGGCAAGCGCGTCGGCGGTTTCTCCCTCGGCATGGGCCAGCGCCTCGGCATCGCCGCCGCGCTGCTCGGCGACCCGCAGACGCTCATCCTCGACGAGCCCGTCAACGGCCTCGACCCCGAGGGCGTGCTGTGGGTGCGCCAGCTCACCCGCTACCTCGCCTCGCAGGGGCGCACCGTCTTCCTCTCCAGCCACCTGATGAGCGAGATGGCGCAGACCGCGGACCACGTCATCGTGCTCGGCCGCGGCCGCGTGCTGGCGGATGCCCCGATCGCATCGATCCTCTCCGGCGCGACCGGGCAGCGCGTCACCGTGCGCACGCCGACCCCGCAGCGCCTCGTCGAGGTGATCTCGGGCCCCGACGTGACCGTCGAGCAGGGAGCCGACGGCTCGCTCTCGGTCGCCGGCATCGGCGCGGCGCAGATCGGCGAGGCCGCGGCCGGCGCCGGCGTCGTGCTGCACGAGCTGACCCCCGTTTCCGCAAGCCTCGAAGAGGCCTACCTCGAACTGACCCAGGACGAGGTCGAATACCACTCAGAGGTGACCCGATGACCGCAGTGGCCGCGCCGCAGGCGCCCGCAGACCTGACCGGTGTGCGACTGACCTTCCCCCGCCTCGTGCGCAGCGAGTGGATCAAGCTGCGTACCATCCGCTCCACGGTCTGGTGCTTCGCGATCCTCTTCGTGCTGAACGTGGGCCTGCCCGTGCTCGTCTCCGCCGTGGGCCACCTCGGCGACGGGAAGGGCCTCACGGGCGACGCCGCCAACGCGGTCGTGGTGCAGGTGGCCACGCTCGGCGTGAACCTCACCTCGCTCGTCGTCGCGGTGCTCGGGGTGCTGATCATGACCGGTGAGTACACGACGGGCATGATCCGCGCCACCTTCACCGCCGACCCGGGCCGGCTCGGCGCCGTGTTCGCCAAGGCGCTCGTGCTCGCGGTCACCACCTTCGTGCTCAGTGCCGCCTCCACTTGGATCGGGGTCGCGCTCGCCGCGCCGACCCTCGAAGGCAAGGGCGTGGCGGTGAACCTCGGCGAGTCCGCCGTGGTGCTGCCGATCCTCGGCTCGAGCGTCTATGTCACCCTGCTCGCGCTGCTCGCCTTCGGCATCGGGCTGCTCGTGCGCACCACCGCCGGCGGCATCGCCATCACCCTCGGGCTGCTGCTCGTGGTGCCGACGATGCTGCAGGTGATCGGCGGGCTGATGGACGCGAACTGGCTGCTCGACGTGAACCAGTTCCTGCCCTCGGAGGCCGGCCGCGAGCTGTACAGCTACGACGCCGGCAGCGGCGCGTCCGGCGCCGACACCGGCGGCGACGTGATCCAGCTGAACGGATGGTCCGCCTTCGGCGTCACCGCGGGGCTGACCTTCCTGGTCGGGGCCGTCGCCACCGTGCTCGCCAAGCGCCGGGACGCGTGAGCCTTCCCCCGTCGAATCAGGACGACCTCCGGCTGCCGCGGCCGCCGGGGGTCGTCCGGCAGTTCTGGGCCAGGCACCCGCGGCTCGCCGACGCGCTGATCGCGCTGTTCTGGGGGCTGCCCGCACTGCTCATCACGGTCGCGACCCTGCTGCCCACGGGCGGCCGTGCCGCGACGCTCGGGCCGTGGGGCGCGCTCATCGGCGCGCTCGCGATCACCGGGGCATCCGTGGGCTTCTTCGTGCGCCGCACCCGGCCGATCCTCGCCGTCTGTCTGCTCGCGATCGCCCTGCTGCCGTCGGTGTTCACCGCCCAGAGCCCCGGCCAGCTGCTGCCCGTGTTCGGCATCTACAGCCTGGCGGTGTACCGCTCGAACGCGACCGCCTGGATCGGCGCCGCCGCCCTCGAGCTCGGCTCGACGCTCTACGCGTGGGCGGCGTGGCCGGGCCTGCAGGAGCACACGCTCGCCCGCTCGCCGCTGCAGTGGGCCGCCGTGCTGGCGATCGAACTGCTCGTCGCGCTGCTGCTCGGCACGACGGTCGGCGGCCGCAAACGCTACCTGGCCGCCCTGATCGACCGCGCCCACCAGCTCGCCCGCGAGCGCGACCAGCAGGCGCAGCTCTCCGCGGCCGCCGAGCGGGCGCGCATCGCCCGCGAGATGCACGACGTCGTGTCGCATTCGCTCACCGTCATGGTGACCCTCGCCGAGGGCTCCGCGTTCTCGGCCGAGGCCGACCCGCGCCGTGCCGCCGACGCGATGCGCCAGGTCGCCGAGACCGGCCGCGCCGCGCTCAGCGACATGAGACGGATGCTCGGCGTGCTCGGCGGCGACGGAGAGGCCGCCCTCGCCCCGCAGCCCACGGCGGCCGAGCTGCCGGCGCTCGCCGAGCGCTTCCGCGACCTCGGGCTGCCGGTCACGCTCCGCGTCGACGGGGAGCTCGCCCCCGACCCGGCGGTGCAGCTGGCCGTGCACCGGGTCGTGCAGGAGTCGCTGACCAACGCGCTGCGCTACGCGCACGGCCCGACCGAGGTCGCGGTGCGCATCGACGCCGACGGCGACCCGGTCGTCATCACCGTCGAGGACGACGGGCTGCCCGGCATCCCCACGCCGTCGGTCGGCGCCGGCCGCGGCATCATCGGCATGGCGGAGAGGGTCGCCGCGCTCGGCGGCTCGCTCGCCGCCGGTCCGCGCGACGGCCGCGGCTGGCGGGTCTCGGCGGTGCTGCCCGGCGCCCGCGGTACCGCACGGGCGGCGCAGAAGGAGGAGGTCTGAGTGATCCGAGTGGCGATCGCCGACGATCAGGCGCTGGTGCGGATGGGGTTCCGCATGGTGCTCGACGCACACCCCGATCTCGAGGTGATCGGTGAAGCATCCGATGGGGCCGAGGCGATCGAACTCGCCCGCCGCACCCGGCCCGACGTCGTGCTCATGGACGTGCGCATGCCGAACGTGGACGGCATCGCCGCGACCTCCGCGATCCTCGCCGAGCTGCCCGCGACCCGCGTGCTCGTGCTGACCACCTTCGACCTCGACGAGTACGCGTTCGGCGCGCTGCGGGCCGGCGCGAGCGGGTTCCTGCTCAAGGATGCGCGGCCGGAGGACCTGCTGGGCGCGATCCGCGCGGTCGCCGCCGGCGACGCCGTCGTCGCGCCGCGCGTGACCAGGCGGCTGCTCGAGCTGTTCGGGCACGAGCTGCCCGAGGGCCGACGGGCGGACCCGGCCGAAGGGCTCACGCCGCGCGAGCGGGAGATCCTCGTGGCCATCGGGCGGGGGCTGTCGAACCCCGAGATCGCCGCCGAGCTGTTCCTCACCGAGTCGACCGTGAAGACGCACGTGGGCCGGGTGCTCGCGAAGCTCGGGCTGCGCGACCGGGTGCACGCGGTCATCTACGCCTACGAGCACGGCCTGCTCAGGGGCCTGTAAGGGCCGCCTTCCTAGGATGGGGCCGATGAAGATCACTGGCGCCCTCACCACGACCGCGACCGATGTTCTCGACGAGGTGCACGACTTCTTCACCCGCACGTTCCTCGGCGAGATCCTGGGCAAGGCGATCGGCGTCGCACTGATCATCGCCTTCGCGATCCTGGCGACCTGGATCGTGCACATCCTGATCCGGCACGTCGTCGCGCGCATCGTCAACTCGGTCAAGCGCGCCCAGAACGTCGAGACGACGCAGGCGCTGCAGATCTCCCCCATCACCTCGGTGCGCATCGTGCAGCGCACCCGCACGCTCGGCACGGTGCTCACCAACGTCGCCAACGTGACCATCACCGTGATCGCCCTGCTGCTCATCGTCAACACGCTCAACCAGCAGATCCTCGGCTCGCTCGCGCTGCTCTCGGCCGCCGTCGGCGCCGGCCTCGGCTTCGGCGCGCAGAACATCGTGAAGGACGTGCTGAACGGCATCTTCCTCGTCATCGAGGACCAGATCGGCGTGGGCGACATCGTCGAGGCCGGGGTCGCCGGCATGCCCACGACGGGCGTGATCGAGGCGGTCGGCATCCGCATCACCCAGGTGCGGGACGTGAACGGCACGATCTGGTACGTGCGCAACGGCGAGATCCTGCGCGTCGGCAACATGTCCCAGGGCTGGACCCGGGTCATCACCGACGTCGCCGTGCCGTACGACACCGACATCGACACGGTGCAGCAGAAGCTGCTCGAGGTGGCCGTCGGCCTCGCCTCCGAGGCGAAGTGGCGCACGCGCATCGTCGAGCGGCCCGAGGTGTGGGGCATCCAGTCGATCTCCGACGACATCGTCGTGCTTCGGGTGGTCGCGAAGACCGGCCCGAACGCCCGCGACGACGTGGCCCGCGAGCTCAACCGCCGCCTGTTCGCCGCCGCCACGGAGCTCGGCGTGCGCGTGCCGAAGCTGGAGAATCCGATCCTCCAGGGCTTCGAGACCGCCTCGTCGGTGAACGGCGCGAACCCGCCGCAGACCCGGCCCACGCCCGCCGTCGGCGAGCAGCCGAAGCCCAAGCGCGGCCGCGTGCTGCGCCGCAAGCCGCTGCTGGGCCAGGTGCCCGGCGAGGAGGAGCAGCCGTGACCGACGAGACCCCTCCGGCACCCGAGGCGCAGCCGCCGGCCGCCCAGCCGCCGGCCGCCCAGCCGCTCATGCTGCGGCGCAGCGAGGGCGGCGAGCAGGCGGGCGGCTCGTTCTACGAGCAGGTCGGCGGCGCGCCCGTCTTCGCCAAGCTGGTGCACGTCTTCTACGAGGGCGTCGCCGGCGACGAGGTGCTGCGGCCCATGTACCCCGAGGCCGACCTCGGCCCCGCCGAGGAGCGGCTGCGCATGTTCCTCGAGCAGTACTGGGGCGGCCCCGGCACGTACGGCGAGCAGCGCGGCCACCCGCGCCTGCGCATGCGCCACCTGCCGTTCAAGGTGAACCCCGAGGCGCGCGACCGCTGGCTCGGGCACATGCGGCATGCCGTCGACGAGCTGCACCTGCCGCCGTTGCAGGATGCGACTCTCTGGGGCTACCTCGAGCGCGCCGCACACGCGATGGTGAATACTTTCGAGGCATGACGGATGCCTCGACGACGAGCTCCCCTTCCCCCGATCTGACCTCCGACGCCATCATCGTCGGCCACGGCCTGGCCGGCCTGGTCGCCGCCTGCGAGCTGCTCGACCGCGGCAAGCGGGTGACCATCGTCGACCAGGAGCCCGCGGTCGCCCTCGGCGGGCAGGCGTTCTGGTCGTTCGGCGGGCTGTTCCTCGTCGACTCTCCCGAGCAGCGGCGGCTCGGGGTGCACGACTCGCTAGAACTGGCCCGGCAGGACTGGTTCGGCTCCGCCGGCTTCGACCGGGAGGAGGACGCCTGGCCGCGCCGCTGGGCCGAGGCGTACCTCGAGTTCGCCGCCGGCGAGAAGCGCGCGTGGCTGCGGGAGAAGGGCATCCGCATCTTCCCCCTGGTCGGCTGGGCCGAGCGCGGCGGCTCCTCCGCCGGCGGCCACGGCAACTCGGTGCCCCGGTTCCACATCGCCTGGGGCACCGGCCCCGGCGTGATCGCGCCCTTCGCCGAGCGCATCATGGCTGCCGCCCGGGCCGGCCTGCTGACCCTGCGCCACCGGCACCGGGTCGACGAGCTGATCGTCGAACAGGGCCGTGCCTGCGGCGTGCGCGGCGCGGTGCTGGCCGACGCGCCGATCCGCCGCGGCGAGGCCTCCAGCCGCGAGGTCGTGGGCGAGTTCGAGCTGCGCGCCGGCGCCGTGATCCTCGCCACGGGCGGCATCGGCGGCAATCACGACCTCGTCCGCGCGGCGTGGCCGGAGCGGCTCGGGTCGCCGCCGCAGGAGATGCTCTCCGGGGTTCCGGCGCACGTCGACGGGCGCATGCTCGCAATCGCGCAGGGGGCCGGCGCGCATCCGATCAACGGCGACCGCATGTGGCACTACACCGAGGGCATCGCCAACTGGGATCCGATCTGGGCCAGGCACGGCATCCGTATCCTGCCCGGCCCGTCGTCGCTGTGGTTCGACGCGGTCGGCAACCGGCTGCCCGCCCCGAACTTCCCCGGCTTCGACACGCTCGCGACGCTCGAGCACATCGGCCGCACCGGGTACGACCACACCTGGTTCGTGCTCACGCAGAAGATCATCGAGAAGGAGTTCGCGCTCTCCGGCAGCGAGCAGAATCCCGACCTGACCGGCAAGAGCGTGCGGCAGGTGCTGCGGCGGGTGCTGCCCGGGGCGCCCGGCCCGGTGGAGGCGTTCAAGCGCAACGGCGCCGACTTCGTGGTCGCCGACACGCTGCCCGAACTGCTCACGGGCATGCTGGCCAAGACGGATGCGCCGCTCGACGTCACCCGCGTCGAGCGGCACATCGTCGAGCGCGACCGGGAGCTGGCGAATCCGTACAGCAAAGATCCGCAGCTGGCGGCGATCCGCGACGCGCGCCGGTACCCGGGCGACCGGCTCGGGCGGGTGGCCGCGCCGCACCGCATCCTCGACCCCAAGGCCGGCCCGCTCATCGCGGTCAAGCTGCACCTCCTCACCCGCAAGAGCCTCGGCGGGCTCGAGACCGACCTCGACGCCCGGGTGCTGACGCCCGCGGGCGAGGTGCTCGACGGGCTCTACGCCGCGGGCGAGGTGGCCGGCTTCGGCGGCGGCGGCATGCACGGCTACCGGTCGCTGGAGGGCACCTTCCTCGGCGGCTGCCTGTTCAGCGGGCGCACCGCCGGGCGCGCCGCCGCGGCCGCGGTGTGACGGCCGTGTGATGAGGGACGGACGGGAGGCGCATCCGTGACGCTCACGACCCGGAGCGCGCTGTGGGCGGCGATCCACGCCGAGCGCACCGCACTCGCCGACGACGTCGCCGGGCTCGACGGCGATCAGTGGCAGGCGCGGTCGCTGTGCTCAGACTGGAGCGTCGAGCAGGTCGTCGCCCACCTCACCGCGTCCGCGACCCTCGGTCCCGCGCGCTGGTTCGCGAGCGTCGTCGGCGCGCGCTTCGACTTCGATCTGCACAATCAGCGGCGGATGCTCGAGCACCTCGGCTCCTCCCCGGCTGAGACGCTCGCGCGGTTCCGCGCCGTCGTCACGAGCACGACCGCGGCGCCCGGGCCCGTGACGGCATGGCTCGGCGAGATCGTCGTGCACTCCGAGGACATCCGGCGGCCGCTCGGCCTGACGCGCGCGTTCCCCGCCGAGGTCACCGAGACCGTCGCCCGGTTCTACGCGACCACGAACTTCGCCGTGCCGAGCCGCAAAGTGGTGTCCGGCTTCCGCGTGGAGGCGAGCGACGGCGACTTCGCCGCCGGGGACGGCCCGCTGGTGCGCGGGTCGACGCTCGCGCTGGTGATGGTCATGGCCGGGCGCAGCGCCTACCTCGCCGAGCTCGACGGCCCCGGCGTCGCCGGTCTCGAGGGGCGCCTGCACCGCTGAGCCGCCGACCGGCGCGCGGGGCAGGGCGCGCGGGGCGGGGCGCGCGGCACGCCCGTCAGCCGCGCAGCGACCAGGCGGCGCGCTTGACGAGCACGTGCCCGCGGCGCAGGGAGAGGCGCGTCCAGGTGCCGGTCTCGAAGATGGGCACCGGCTCGAATTCCGGGCCGAGGAAGCCGAGCGAGTCGGCGGCGAACGCGACCCCGGCCGGCACGTCCCCGACCTCCTCGATCGGGGCGCCCCACACCGAGCCGCGCACCCGCCACACCAGCTGCTCGCCCGTGCCCTCCGGCACCGCGCGGGCGACCTCGGCGACCCCTTCGGAGGCGACCCGGCGCAGCACGGCCGAGGTGGTGCCGCCGACCTGTGACCACCCGCCGCGCGGCGGCGAGATGCCCGCCCAGGTCACCGTCGACACCTCCAGCGGCAGCCGGATGGCGGCCGGGTCGCCGGCGCGCGCCAGCCGGTCCAGCAGCGAGCGGGTCGGCACGACCGCGTCGAACTCCGCGTCGGGGGCGGTCTCGAAGGTGCGCAGGCCGAGCACCGTGGGGGTGCGGTCGAGCAGGCCGTGCGGGTAGAGCACCGCGGTGTAGGCGGCGAGCACTCCCCCGCGCGCGACGAGGCGCACCGAGCCGTCTTCGACCCGGCCCGCACGTGAGAGGTACACCTGGAGGTCGGAGACGGCGAGGCCGTCGACCAGCGAGAACGTCTGATCCATGGGCCCCTTTAGACTACTTTCCATGGCCGACCCGGTGACCGCGATGCTGCAGACCCTGGATCTCACCGACACCGGAGCGCGCACCAGCGAGGACATCTTCACCGGGCCCAGCCAGTGGATGCCGCACGGCCGGGTCTTCGGCGGCCAGGTGCTCGCGCAGTCGATCGTCGCCGCCTCGCGCACGCTGCCCGACGACCGTCTCATCCACTCGCTGCACGGCTACTTCCTGCGGCCCGGCGACGTGGCGCTCGGGGTGACGCTCGGCGTGGACCGCATCCACGACGGCCGCTCGTTCTCCACCCGCCGCGTGCAGACCTATCAGGACGGCGTGCCGATCATGTCGCTGATCGCCTCGTTCCAGGTCGAGCAGGACGGCGTCGACCACGCCGTCCCCATGCCGGAGGGCGTGCCCGAACCCGAGTCGCTGCCGACGGTCAGCGACCATCTCGCCGGCATCCAGCACCCGGCCGCGCAGTTCTGGACCGAGGCGCGCCCCTTCGACATCCGCTATGTGGAGAAGCCGGTCTACCTGCCCACCGGCGACACGGGTGAGCGGATCGCCCACCAGTCGGTGTGGCTCAAGTCGAAAGCGCCCCTCCCCGACGACCCGGTGATCCACCGCGCCGCCATGGCGTACGCCAGCGACTACACGATCCTCGAGCCGGTGCTGCGCCGGCACGGCGTCGCCTGGTCCACGCCCGGGCTCAAGATGGCGAGCCTCGACCACGCGATGTGGTGGCACCGGCCGGCGCGCGCCGACGAATGGCTGCTGTACGTGGGCGAGTCGCCGAGCGCGGAGGGCGGGCGCGGACTCGCGCACGCCCGCATCTTCCGGCAGGACGGCACGCTCGTCGCATCCGTCTCGCAGCAGGGGATGCTGCGCGTGCCCGGCGACGCCGGCCGCGGGTAGCCCTGCTCAGCTGCCCGATCCTCAGCTGCCCGATCCTCAGCTGCCCGATCCTCAGCTGCCGGATCCGCGGCGGAACCGGACCGGCTCGCCGACGTACGGCTCCCACGCCGCTCGCTCCGAGTCCGTGATGCGCCGGGGCCGGCCGGTGGCCGCGTCGACGAGCACGAGGGTCGTCGCCGCCCGGGCGTACAGGGTCTTCTCCTTCGCCGTCACCGGCGAGTACACCTCGTAGAACACCTCGATGCTGGCGCCGCCGATGCGGCCCACCCAGAGCTGGATGTCGAGCGGCGCGCGCATGAACGGCACCTGCGCCAGGTACTCGATCTCCTGGTGCGCCATCACGGTCAAGGTGCCGGCGCCCGGCTTCGAGTCGAGCACGGCCGTGTCGGCGAAGCGGCCCACGTCGTCGCCGTCGTGGTCGGGGTCGCCGGCCCAGAACGCCTGCACGCGCGCGTCCTCGAAGAAGCGCAGCATGGCGACGTTGTTGACGTGCCCGTACGCGTCGAGGTCGGAGAAGCGCATGACCGTGGGGACGTGGATGCGCTCCCCCATCAGTCGCGCGCCAGCTTCCGGTACACCGAGCGGTGCGGCTTCGCGGCGTCGGCGCCGAGCCGCTGCACCTTGTTCTCCTCGTAGGCCTCGAAGTTGCCCTCGAACCAGTACCACTTCGCCGGTTCCTCCTCGGTGCCTTCGTAGGCGAGGATGTGCGTGGCGATGCGGTCGAGGAACCACCGGTCGTGCGTGATCACGACGGCGCAGCCGGGGAACTCGAGCAGCGCGTTCTCGAGGCTGGAGAGGGTCTCGACGTCGAGGTCGTTGGTCGGCTCGTCGAGCAGCAGCAGGTTGCCGCCCTCCTTCAGGGTGAGCGCCAGGTTGAGCCGGTTGCGTTCGCCGCCGGAGAGCACGCCGGCTTTCTTCTGCTGGTCCGGGCCCTTGAAGCCGAAGGTGGAGACGTATGCCCGGCTCGGCACCTCCGTCTTGCCGACCTGGATGTAGTCGAGGCCGTCGGAGACGACCTCCCACAGAGTCTTGTTCGGGTCGATGTTGGAGCGGGTCTGGTCGACGTAGGAGATCTTGACCGTCTCGCCGACCTTCAGGGTGCCGCCGTCGAGCGGCTCGAGGCCGACGATGGTCTTGAACAGGGTGGTCTTGCCGACGCCGTTCGGGCCGATCACGCCGACGATGCCGTTGCGCGGCAGCGTGAAGCTCAGCCCGTCGATCAGCATCCGGTCGCCGAAGCCCTTCTTCAGGTCGTGCGCCTCGATGACGATGTCGCCGAGGCGGGGACCCGCGGGGATCTGGATCTCCTCGAAGTCGAGCTTCCTGGTGCGCTCGGCCTCGGCCGCCATCTCCTCGTAGCGGGCCAGGCGCGCCTTCGACTTGGCCTGGCGGCCCTTCGCGTTGGAGCGCACCCAGTCGAGCTCCTCGCTCAGCCGCTTGGCGAGCTTGGCGTCCTTCTTGCCCTGGATCTCGAGGCGCTCTGCCTTCTTCTCCAGGTAGGTCGAGTAGTTGCCCTCGTACGGGTACAGGCGGCCGCGGTCGACCTCGCAGATCCAGCCGGCGACGTGGTCGAGGAAGTACCGGTCGTGGGTGACGGCGAGCACGGCGCCGGGGTACTTGGCCAGGTGCTGCTCGAGCCACAGCACGCTCTCGGCGTCGAGGTGGTTGGTCGGCTCGTCGAGCAGCAGCAGGTCGGGCTTCTCCAGCAGCAGCTTGCACAGAGCGACGCGACGCTTCTCGCCTCCGGAGAGCACGCTGACCGGCGCGTCGCCGGGCGGGCAGCGCAGCGCGTCCATCGCCTGCTCGAGCTGCGAGTCGAGATCCCACGCGTCGGCCGCGTCGATCTCCTCCTGCAGCGTGCCCATCTCGGCGAGCAGGGAGTCGAAGTCGGCGTCGGGGTCGGCCATGGCGGCGGAGATCTCGTTGAACCGGTCGACCTTGGCCTTGATCGGCCCGACGCCCTGCTGCACGTTCTCGAGCACCGTCTTGTCCTCGTCGAGCTCGGGCTCCTGCATCAGGATGCCGACGCTGTAGCCGGGCGAGAGGCGCGCTTCGCCGTTGCTCGGCTGGTCGCGGCCGGCCATGATCTTGAGGATCGTGGACTTCCCGGCACCGTTGGGGCCGACCACACCGATCTTCGCGCCGGGCAGGAACGCCATCGTGACGTCGTCGAGGATCACCTTGTCGCCCACGGCCTTCCGGGCGCGGACCATGGAGTAGATGTATTCGGCCATGCGCCCAGTCTATTTGGCCGCCACGACGGCCAGGACCCGACCCGGCCCCCGGCTCGGGCTCACCCGACCAGGCACTTGCCCGTCGCGAGCGGCTTCGCGACCGTGGAGTGGTAGCCGTCGACGGCGGAGCCCCACTGCCCGATCAGGCACTGCCCGTGCAGCTTCACGGCGACGAGGATCGACCCCGGCTCGAGGTTCGCCGAGGTCTTGCTGGCGCTCACCTCGAGAGCCGACGACGGGAACCCGGCCGCCACGAGCGCGCGGGTCACAGACTTGCCCGACGCGGTCGGGTGACCGGAGAGCGTCTTGCGGTTCACGCTGTCGAAGAAGGCGCGGTTCGCCGCAGCCGACGCCTTCGGGTCGAACGTCGCAGGCGCCGGCGTTGCGGATGCGGACGCGGTCGAGGTGCTCGAGCCGTAGCTCCACTCCGACGGCGTCGGCTGGGTCGAAGCCCGGTCGTCCGCGGACGTGCAGGCTGCGAGCGAGGCTGCGACCCCCAGTGCGACGAGCGCCGCAGCGCCTGCGCGAACCGAACGCACGCAACCCCCTTCGCCGGTCCGCGCCGGGGGCGGACCTCGCCACGAGTCTACGGGTCGGGCCCATCGGGTCGGTTGCATCGTGCCGGGTGCATCGGCCCGGAGTCAGAACGGGGCGCGCACCTCCCCCGTCGACTCGTCCACCTCGGTCGCCTCGTCGTCCGCCTCGTCGCCGAGGTCGAGGTCGATCTCGGCGGGCCCGGCCGAATCCGCCGACTCCGGGAACGTCAGGGGCGAGCCGGCCTCCGCGCTCGTCGCCGAGAACCACCCCGGCGTCAGCGGCGCGGCCGCCGCGGAGAGGGCGTCGTCGGGCTCGCTCGGCTGGATCTCGCCGTGCTCGTCGTCGCCCGATCCCGCGGAGCCGGACTGCGGGTTGCGGTCGAAGCCGCGCTCCTTCCCGAAGGTCAGGTCGTGCCCCACGGCCTCGGCCTCGACCTCCACATCGAGCCCGCTCTTGTCGCCGGCGGACCACTCGCGCACCCGCAGCCGGCCGGTGATCACCACCGGTTCGCCCTTGTGGATCGAGGCGTACACGTTCAGCGCGAGCTTGCGGAAGCACGAGACGCTGTACCAGCTGACCGGCCCGCTCTCCCACTGACCGGTGACGCGGTTGAAGCGGCGATCGGATGCCCCGACCCGGAAGCTCGTGATCTCGAGCGTGCGCGCCGTGCCGTCCGGGGCCGGCTTGCTCGTGGCGGTGAACTTGGGCGGCGTGGCGACGAAGCCGCGCAGCGTGATGGTGGCGCTCATCTGTTTCCTCCTCATCGGTGCGGCCGGGCGGCCGCGTGCGACGAGTGTGACCGGCCGAGGCATCCGCTCGTACGACGAAGGCCGCCGATCGTGGAGAACGGACACGATCGGCGGCCTGTGCGGGGGAAGTGGCTAGGCGGCCGCCACGTACTCGGCGAACGCCTTGCGCACCTTGTTCACCTTGGGCACGGCCACCGCGAGGCAGTAGCCCTGGCCCGGGTTCTTGGCGAAGAAGTCCTGGTGGTACTCCTCGGCCCGGTAGAACGGGCCGAGCGGCTCGAGCTGCGTGACGACGCCGCCGCCCCAGATGTCGTTCGCCCGCTCGATGGCGGCCTGGAACAGTTTCTTCTGCTCCTCGTCGGCATAGAACATCGCCGAGCGGTACTGGGTGCCGACGTCGGCGCCCTGCCGGTTCAGCTGGCGCGGGTCGTGCAGGGTGAAGAACGCGTCGAGGATGATGTCGGCCGGGATGACGGTCTCGTCGAAGGTGACGGCGACCGCCTCGGCGTGGTCGGTGGTGCCGGTGCACACGAGCTCGTAGCTCGGGTCGGCGACCGTGCCGCCGGTGTAGCCGCTGACGACATCGGTGACGCCGCGCAGCGTGCGGTAGACGGCATCGAGACACCAGAAGCACCCGCCGGCGAGGACGAAGGTCTGCATGTGGACCCCTTTCGTTATCGAATCCATACTTCCAAACCGCGGCGCGCCGCCGTTCGTTCCCCGGGCGGATCGGGAGACCGACCTACTCTCGCCGCATGCAGCTATGGAACGACTTCGTGGACTGGTTCACGTCACAGGACGCCGAGCCCGTCGTCTTCGTCACGGTGGTGCTGTTCGTCGGCATCGTCGTCTCCGGCCTGATCGCCGCCTGGATCGCGCGAGGCACCGTCCGCGGACTGCTGCAGCGCACCGACCGGCAGCAGAAGGCCGCGGCCATCGCGGCCCTGGTGGACGCCGCGACCGAGGCATCTGTCTGGAACTCGCTCACGCCGGCCGAGCAGGTGATGAGCGACCGGGCGGTCGGCCAGGCCGACATCCAGGTGCGTCTGCTGCCGGTGCGCGGGGCGGCGCTCGCCGCCACTTGGGCCTCCCACCAGCTGGCCGAGTTGAAGCGGGCCTCCGCCACCTTCGGCTACCAGCTCGACCCGGCGGTCGCCGAGTTCCGCGACCGGCTGATCGAGTGGCAGAACAAGCCCGGCCGGGCCAAGCGCATCTTCGCGGCCGATCTGGAGCGGTGGAGCTTCGCCCCGGACGCGCCCGAGGCGGCCGGCGACGCGGAGCAGCAGAGCTGGGCCGCCCGGCAGCAGAACGACACCCGCGCTCCGGCGCAGCAGACGGCCCGCGCGGCCGCCGCCGAGCTGCCCACCGCGGCGATGCCGGCGCCGGTGCCGCAGCCCGACACCGGCGACCTGCCCAAGGCCCCGGACTTCCTGCACGCCCGCGAGGAGCAGAACCAGCAGCACGCCCAGCGGTACAGCGCGTAGCCGCGGCCTGCGCCACCCGGTCTGACAGACTGGCTGCATGACCGACGACTGGCTGGGCGCGCTCGGCGCGTACGCGCACGGATTCGCGCGGGTGGCTGCCGCGACGTTCCCGATCGCCATCGCGGATCCGGTCGCCAACGCCGACCGGCTGCTCGCCCAGGCGCGCGAACTGCACGACCGCGCAGTGGGCGTCGCCGTCTTCACGGAGCTGTGCCTCAGCGGCTACGCGATCGACGACCTCGTGCTGCAGGATCCCGTGCTCGACGCCGTCGACGAGCAGCTCGGCCGCATCGCCGACGCCAGCCGCGAGCTGCTTCCCGTGCTCGTGGTCGGCGCGCCGCTGCGGCACGGCACCCGGCTGTACAACTGCGCCGTCGTGATCCACCGCGGCGAGATCCTCGGCGTGGCGCCCAAGGCGTACCTGCCGACCTACCGGGAGTTCTACGAGCGCCGCTGGTACGCCCCGGGCGACGATCAGCGCGGCGGCTCGATCGCCGTGGCGGGGCGCGCGGCCCCCTTCGGCACGGACCTGCTGTTCGAGGCATCCGATCTGCCCGGCCTCGTGCTGCACGTCGAGGTCTGCGAGGACATGTGGGTGCCGATCCCGCCGAGCGCCGAGGCCGCGCTCGCCGGCGCCACGGTGCTCGCGAACCTCTCCGGCTCCCCCATCACCATCGGCCGCGCCGACGAGCGCGAACTGCTCGCGGCATCCGCCTCGGCGCGGTGCCTGGCCGCGTACGTGTACGCGGCGGCGGGCATGGGCGAGTCGAGCAACGACCTCTCCTGGGACGGCCAGACCCTCGTCTACGAGCGCGGCACGCGCCTGGCGGCCACCGACCGGTTCCCCGACGGGCCGCGCGCGGCGGTCGCCGACATCGACCTCGACGTGCTGCGGCAGGAGCGCATCCGCCAGGGCACCTTCGACGACAACCGGCGCACCCACGCGGATCGCATCGCCGGGTTCCGCACCGTGCGCTTCGAGCTCGCCCCGCCGCGCGGCGAGATCGGGCTGGAGCGGCAGGTCGACCGCTACCCGTTCGTGCCCGACGACCCGGCCCGGCTCGCCCAGGACTGCTACGAGGCGTACAACATCCAGGTCTCGGGCCTCGAGCAGCGGATGGCGGCGATCGGCGGCCCCAAGCTCGTGATCGGCGTCTCGGGCGGCCTCGACTCGACGCACGCGCTGCTCGTGTGCGCGCAGGCGATGGACCGGCTCGGCCGGCCGCGCAGCGACATCCTCGCGTTCACGATGCCGGGTTTCGCGACATCGGATGCGACCAAGGCCAATGCCACCGCGCTCGCGCACGCCCTCGGCGTGACCTTCGAGGAGCTCGACATCAAACCGGCCGCGACCGAGCTGCTCTCGCGCCTCGGGCACCCGTTCGCCGGCGGCGAGCCGGTGTACGACGTGACCTTCGAGAACGTGCAGGCCGGTCTGCGCACCGACTTCCTGTTCCGCATCGCCAACCAGCGCGGCGGCATCGTGGTGGGCACCGGCGATCTGTCCGAGTTCGCGCTCGGCTGGGCCACCTACGGAGTCGGCGACCAGATGTCGCACTACGCCGTGAACACGGGCGTGCCGAAGACGCTGATGCAGCACCTGATCCGCTGGGTGAGCGGCTCTGGCCTGTTCTCGGGCGAGGTCTCCGAGATCCTCGACCGGGTGCTCGGCACCGAGATCACGCCCGAGCTGGTGCCGGTCGGCGAGGACGGCGAGGCGCAGTCGACGGAGAAGACGATCGGGCCGTACGCGCTGCACGACTTCGCCCTGTACTACGTGCTGCGCTACGGGCTGCGGCCGAGCAAGATCGCGTGGCTCGCCTCCTGGGCGTGGAACGACGCCGCCTCGGGAGAGTGGCCGCCCGGCTTCCCCGACGACGCCAAGGTCGCGTACACGACCGACGAGATCGTGCACTGGCTCGAGGTATTCCTGAAGCGGTTCTTCGGCTTCGCCCAGTTCAAGCGCTCCGCGATGCCGAACGGGCCGAAGGTCGCGGCGGGCGGTTCGCTGTCTCCGCGCGGGGACTGGCGGGCGCCATCCGATTCGTCGCCTCGTGCGTGGCTCGACGAGTTGCGCGCGGCGTACCCGCGGGGCGCCTGAGGTTCTGCGCGCGGAGGCAGCCGACGTGCACCGAGGACCAACCGCTGCGGCATCCGTTCGCCCAGACTGTGCACCAGAGCTTTCGCCACGAGGAGAACCGATGAGCACCCCCACGACCACGTCAACCAGCCTTCTCGACCGCGTCAGCGTCGCCGACGGCCGGGAGATCCCGGACGCCGCGACCGGCGAGATCATCGGCCGCACCGTCGAGCAGAGCGTCGACGACCTCGACGAGATGGTCGAACGCGCCGCCGCCGCGCAGCCCGCCTGGGCCGCGCGCAGCATGGCCGAGCGCGGCGAACTGCTGCACGCCGCCGCGGAACGGATCGAGGCGCATGCGGATGAGCTCGCCGCCCTCGTCTCCCGCGAGCAGGGCAAACCGCTGAACGACGCGCGGGCGCGCGGCGCCCGCATCGTCACCGGCGGCGAACCGGCGACCGAGCTCGGCCCGCTCTTCTTCCAGGCGACGATCATCGCGGATGTCAAGGACGGCGACCCCATCGTCGACGAGGAGCAGTTCGGCCCCGCGCTGCCGATCATCAAGTACACCGACCTCGACGACGCCATCCGCTCCGCGAACCGCCTCGAGGCCGCCCTCGGCGCGAGCGTTTGGTCGGACGACGCGACAGCGGCGCGCGAGGTGGCGCTGCGGCTCGAAGCGGGCACGGTCTGGATCAACAAGCACGGCGGCATCCACCCGCTCGTGCCGTTCGGCGGCATCAAGGGCTCGGGGTACGGGCTCGAGTTCGGCATCGAGGGCTTGAAGTCGGTCTCGGTGCCGGTCGTCATCACGAGCCGGTAGCCAGCAGGTGATCGGCGGCCCTCTCGCCGATCACGGCACGTCGTCCGCCTCGGCTGTCCCCATCGAAGCGTTCAGAAACGGCCTTATCGTGGGGGGCAGAACGTCATCTCGAGTCGTCTCGGCGACTGGCCGCACCGGGCACGGTCCGTCAGGCGACCCGCATCGGCTGATGTCGGTGGTGGCCGGCATCATGCGCGCATGAAAACGTGCGCGCGGTGCAAAGAATGCAAGCCTCATTCCGAGTTCAATCGGTCTTCCAAGAACAAGGACGGTCTTCACAGCTACTGTCGCGACTGCCATAAGGCGCACTATCGAAGCAACTACGAGCGCCACTATCGCAACGTCAGGCGCACGGCAGTCCTCCGCTTGGCACATATCCGATCGGTCGTCTACGAGCACCTGAAACAGGGTTGCGTCGACTGCGGCTTTTCCGACATCCGCGCCCTGCAGTTCGACCACGTGCGAGGAACGAAAGTGATGGCGATCAGCACCATGATCCGTCGCGGCGCGTCGCTCAGAACTATCGAGTCCGAAATCGCGAAGTGCGAAGTGCGGTGCGCGAACTGCCACATGATCGAGACGGTGAAGCGACGTGAGCACGACTGGCACAACGCGTACCTGAACGGCCCCCCCGGAGGGATTTGAACCCCCGACCAAGCGGGTAGAAACCGCCTGCTCTGTCCACTGAGCTACGGGGGGAAGGTCGCCAATAGCGTATCCGACCGCAGGTCCGAACCCCCGTCACACCGCCTTTGCGGCGGCGGCCAGCACCTGGTTCAGGGTGGGCACGCCCTCGGCGCGGAAGACCTCCGCGCCCGAGGCATCCGTCACCACGACCGTCGGGGTCGAGCGGATGCCGGCTGCGGCGGCCTCCGCCTCGTCGCGCACCACGTCCTTCTCGACGACCTGCGCGCCCGGGATCAGCCGGCCGGCCTCGGCCACGACGGCGCGCGTCGCCATGCACGGCCCGCAGAATGCGGAGGTGTAGAGGGTCAGTCGCACCTTTTCAGGCTACGCCCGCGGTGACCTCCGCGATGCGCCGCTCGACGGCATCCGCGACCGCGGGCTCGCCGATCGACAGCGCCCGCAGCAGGGCCGTCACCGCGCGCGTGGCGCGCACGAGCTCGACCGGTTCCAGGGTCGACGGATGCGTCGCCGCGATGCCCTCCGGCTCCGCCGCGTCCGCGTTCTCGACCGTCACCGCGCCGAACTGCGGGTACACGAGCCCCTGCCGCGCCGCCCACAGCCGCCAGACCCGCTCCCGCGCCTTCGTGAGCGCGTCGAGCGAGCGCCACCCTCGGCCGCGCACCGCGTGCCGCGCCGCGTCCTTGCACAGGGTCCACGCCTGATAGCCCCACAGGGCGGCGGTCTGCTCCGACGGCTGCCACCGCTCAGCCGGCAGCGTCTCGGCGAGCCTGCCGCACTTATCGACCAGCGCCCGCGTCTGTGGCGCCAGTCCCCGCCGCTCCCCCGCCTCCGTCACCACGAGGGACAGCTCGAGCCCCGCGCGGTACAGCACCGAGAGGTGCACGGCGCCGGCGCCGAACTCCTCGATGGCGAAGCCGGCGACGGGGCCGAAGCGCGAGACATCCGCTCGCACCTCGTCGAGCCGGCCGGCGACCGTCTCGCCGGCGGCGAGACCGGCACCCGCGTCGACGTCGGACCAGGCGTCGCCGGCGTCGCGGCCGAGGGAGCCGCCGAGCTCCAGCGTCTCCACCCACTCCGTGCGCTCCGCCCATGCGATGAGCTGAGCGACGACGGCATGCGGCTCCATGGTCGACAAGGCTATCGGTCGCCTGCGCTGGACAGGCCGCCTGCGCCGAAGAGGCTGGACAGACCGAGCAGGCCGATCAACCCGAGCAGGCCGAGCAGGCCGAATAGGATCGACAGCATGTCAACTGCCACCGATCGACTCGTCTGGATCGACTGCGAGATGACGGGGCTCGACCCCGAGAAGGACGAACTGGTCGAGATCGCGGTGGTGATCACCGACTTCGATCTGAAGCCGGTCGACGAGGGGATCGACATCGTCATCAAGGCGAGCGACGAGGCGATCGCCGGGATGGGCGAGTTCGTCGTGGGCATGCACACGACGAGCGGCCTCATCGACGAGATCCCGCACGGCAAGAGCCTCGCGGAAGCCGAGTACGAGGTGATGGAGTACGTGCTCGCCCGGGTGCCGGAAGAGGGCCGCGCGCCGCTGGCCGGGAACACGATCGGCACCGACCGCATGTTCATCGCCAAGTACATGCCCCGCCTCGACCAGCACCTGCACTACCGGTCGATCGACGTGAGCTCGATCAAGGAGCTCGCCCGGCGCTGGTTCCCCCGCGTCTACTTCCAGGCGCCGGAGAAGGCGGGCGGCCACCGGGCGCTCGCCGACATCCTCGAGTCGGTGCGCGAGCTCGACTACTACCGCAAGGCGGTGTTCGTGGCCGAGCCCGGCCCGACCTCCGACGAGGCCCACGAGGTGGCCGCCCGCGTCGTGGACGAGTGGTCTTCACGCATGTAATACACTTGTCTGGTTGCCCGCTCGATGACGTCAGCGGAAGCCCATGGTGGATGTAGCTCAGTTGGTAGAGCACCTGGTTGTGGTCCAGGGGGTCGCGGGTTCAAGCCCCGTCATTCACCCCATTTGCGAGTCGCGATGTACTCCGACCGAGTAGACGCCGGCCGGGTGCTGGCCGAAGCGGTGCGCGAGCGCCTGGGCGGCACGGATGCCTCGGTGCTCGGCCTGCCGCGCGGCGGCGTCCCGGTCGCCGCCGAGGTCGCGCGGGCCCTCGCCGCGCCGCTCGACGTCGTCGTCGTGCGCAAGCTCGGCATGCCGCTCTCCCCCGAGGTCGCCATGGGCGCGATCGCCTCGGTGGGCGGAGAGCTCGCCGTCGTCTCCAACGACGACGTGCCGCACGACGGCTGGCAGGACGTGCTCGAACACGAGACCGCCGAACTGCGGCGCCGGGTGCGCGAGTACCGCGGCGACCGGCCGCCGCTCGATGTCGAGGGCCGCACCGTCGTGCTGGTCGACGACGGCATCGCCACCGGGGCGACCATGCGCGCCGCCGCCGACGCGGTGCGCACGCTCGAGCCCGCGCGCGTCGTCGCGGCGGTGCCGGTGGCGCTCACGGGCGCGCGGCAACTGCTCGGCGCATCCGTCGACGAACTGATCTGCCGGTGGTTCCCGCCCACGTTCCTCGGCGTCGGGCAGGCCTACGCAGATTTCACGCAGACGACGGATGCCGAGGTGCGGCGGCTGCTGGCCGGCTGATCCGGCTCAATCCGGCCGCTCCTGCCGCTGCCGCGCCCGCAGCCGGGCGCGTCGCGTGAACCCGAGCGCGATCAGCAGCACGCCCACGGCGCCGGCGATGTTGGCGCCCCACCAGGTGATCAGCTCCCAGGCGGCGCGCCCCGCGGCGCTGTCGGGACGGTCGACCCAGAACAGCACGGTGAACACCAGCCAGATCAGCAGCAGGACGCCGCCGATCACGAACATGGCGACACCGTTGCTCGGGCGCGGCGCGCCCTGCTGCCTGGGGTCACCCGTCATCGCTGTCGCCCTCGTCGCCCTCGGCCTGCGACGGCTTCTGCTCGGTCGGCGCCTCGCCGATGTCCTCCTCGTGCTCCTGCTCCTGGTTCTGCGCACGCTCGTCGCTCATCGGGCCTCCCCTTTCGCCTCGCGGGTTATCGCGTCTCGCCCGGGGCGTACCCGCGATCGCGGCCGCCCATGAGGGCCCGGGCTGCTCATGCCGCTCCCGCGGTCCGGGTACCGGCACCGCCATGAGTATCGGAGGCGGAATCTTCCTGATCGTCGTCGGCGCGATCCTCACGTTCGCGTTGAACGTGCAGGTGGCGTGGCTGAACCTCGACCTGGTCGGCTACATCTTCATGTTCGCCGGCCTGGTCATCCTCATCATCGGCATCGCCCTGCTGTTCCGGCGCCGCCGGTCCACCGTGGTGACCCGTGACGGCTACACCGCCGACGGGCAGCGCGTTTCGCGCGCCGACCGCAGCGACGACATCGACCCGATGGTGTAGCGCTTCGGCCGCGCATTCGTCCCGCGCCGGCGCACGCCGGCCGGGCAGGGCCTTCTTCACTCCCGGGCAGCCGAAAGCGGCGCCCACCAGCGCAGCCGCGTGCCCGCGTCGGAGGAGTCGAGTTGCAGCTCGCCGCCGCGCGCGGCCGCCCGTTCCGCGAGGTTCGCGAGCCCGCTGCGCCGTGAGACCGCCGCGACTCCCCCGCGTCCGTCGTCGGCCACCTCCACGTCGACGCGCTCGCCGTCGGCCGTGACCGTGACGGTGACCGACTTCGCCTGCGCGTGGCGTGCCGCATTGGCCATCGCCTCGCGCGCCACGGCCTCGACGTCGTCGGCGAGGGCGCCGGTCACGGCGCTGTCGATCACGCCGCGGAACTCGACGCGGGGCGCGGAGGGCCACACGTCGCGGTACTCCTCGACGAGGTCGAGCAGGCGGTGCCGCACCGACGGGGCGCCGCCCTGCGCCGGGGTGATGGCGAAGATCGCGAGGCGGATGCGCCCGATGGCGTCGTCGAGGGCCTCGGTGATCGCGCGGACCCTGTCGACGTAGTGCTCCGGCGCGTCCGCGGCGGCGAGGCTCTGCAGCGCGAGCCCCGCCCCGAACAGCTGCTGGATGACGTGGTCGTGCAGGTCGCGGGCGATCCGCCGCCGGTCCTCCATCAGCGCGAGCCGAGCCTCGGCGTCGCGCGCCCGGGCGAGGGTGATGGCGACGGACGCCTGGCGCACGAAGTCCCTCGCCACCTCGACCTCCGTCGCCGTGTACTCCCGGCCGCGTTCCTCGGGCACGAGCTCGATCACGCCGAGTTCCTGCTCGCCCGCCGTCACCGGCAGGAGCAGGCCCGCCGGTGTGCGCGGCGGGTGCTGGCTCACGCTGATGCGCGACCCCGGGGCCAGCTCCTGCAGGGCGCTGCGCACCAGCTCCAGCTGCGCCTCCGGCGCGACCCGCTGCAGCTGGGCCGTGAGCTCGGCCGACGCCGCCGCCCACGCGTGCCGGGTGGCGACCTCGCCGAACAGCCGGGCGTTCTCGATCGCGAGCCCCGCCGTCGCGGCGAGGCCGATCACGATCTCCTCGTCCTGCGCGGTGAACCCGCCGTCGCGCCCGGTCAGGTACAGGTTGCCGAAGACGGTGTCCCGGGAGCGGATGGGCACCCCGAGGAACTCGCGCATCGGCGGGTGGTGGGCCGGGAAGCCCGAGGCGCGGGCGTCGGCGCCGATGTCGTCGATGCGGATCGGCCGCGGGTCGGCGATCAGCGCGCCGAGCAGGCCGTGCCCTTCGGGCAGGTGGCCGATCGCCGCGGCATCCGTCTCGCTCAGGCCCACGTAGATGAACCGCTCGAGTCGGCGGTCCGGCCCGATCACGCCGAGCGCGCCGTAGCGCGCGCCGACCAGCTCGATGGCGACCTCGACGACGCGGCGCAGCACCGCCGACAGGTCGAGCTCTCCGACGACCTGCGCGTTGGCGCGCAGCAGGGCGCGCAGCCGCTGCTCGGGCAGGGCGGGTTCCGCGTCGGCGCGCGGGGCTGGATCGGGCACGTGCCGAAGCGTAGCCTGCGGGAAGCGGGACTTTCTGCCCTGTGGAGTCCCCTTCGCCGGAGGAAGGCTGGCGCCATGTTGATGCTCGAGCCGCCGCACCCGCGCAGCGCCGAGGTGCTCGGCACCCACGGCAGCATGCTGGCCACGGTGCGCGTGCCCGCGCAGGACCGCGCGGACTCCTCCTCCGCACGCACGGAGTCGGTCGAGCTCGTCGCGCGGGAGGTCGATCTCGACACCTGCGCCATCTACGTCGACGGGCGGATGCGCGGCTGGATCCACCGCGACGGGCACGCCTATGTGGCCCTCGCCGGGACCGTGCCGGAGAAGGCGAAGGACTGCGGTCACTCGCTGCTGTGGGACGAGGCGGCCGCGCTGCTGCTCGCGGCGGCCGCCGGCGACCGGGCCACCGGCGGGAGGGAGTGAGATGACCAGGGTGTTCCTCGTGGACGACCACGAGGTGGTGCGGCGCGGCGTCGCCGACCTGTTGGATCGCGAGAACGACATCGAGGTGGTCGGCGAGTGCGACGGCGCCGCCCACGCGCTCGGCCGCATTCTCGCCACCCGGCCCGACGTGGTGTTGCTCGACGTGCGGCTGCCGGACGGCAACGGCATCGACCTGTGCCGGGAGGTCCTCGCGGCCATGCCGCAGGCGCGATGCATCATGCTCACGGCGTATGACGACGACGAGGCGGTCTACGCCGCCGTGCTGGCGGGCGCGGTCGGCTATGTGCTCAAGGACATCCGCGGCAACCGGCTGGTCGACAGCGTGCGCCGCGCGGCGGCCGGCGCGACGCTGATCGACGCCGCGACCCGCCACCGGGTCACCGAGCGGATGCGGCACGGCGCCGACGACCCCCGCTTCGACATGCTCACCACCCGGGAGAAGCAGGTGCTCTCGCTCGTCGCCGACGGCCTGAGCAATCGGCAGATCGGCGCCGAACTCGGGCTCGCCGAGAAGACCGTGAAGAACTACGTGTCATCGCTGCTGGCCAAGCTCGGCCTCGAGAGCCGCACGCAGGCGGCGCTGCTGCAGGTGCAGGGCACGGCCCGCTGACCTCGCCGGCGCCCGGCTAGTGGCCGGATACCAGGTCGGCGAGCCGCGCGAGCGGCGAGGTGGTCTGGCGGCGGTCGAGCTCCGCGCGGTCGGCGGCGTAGTACATCGCGTACAGCGCCTGCACCGCCACCCAGCGCAGCGGCTCCGGCTCCCACCGCCGCACCCGGTGGTCGACCCAGGGCAGGGTGACGAGCTCGGTGTCGCGCTCGAGGATCAGGTCCGTGAGGGTGCGACCGGCGAGGTTGGTCGAGGCGACGCCGGTGCCGACGTAACCGCCGGCCCACCCGATGCCCGTCGCGCGGTCGAGGCCCACGGTGGCCGACCAGTCCCGCGGCACGCCCAGCACGCCCGACCAGGCGTGGTCCAGCCGCACCCCGCGCAGCACGGGCCAGAACCTCTCGATCAGCTCGCGCAAGCGGCGCACCGTGGAGCCGGGCGTGGCGCCATCCGTGTCGATCTTGGAGCCGTACCGGTAGGGGCGGCCGCGACCGCCGAAGGCGATGCGGTCGTCGGCGGTGCGCTGCGCGTACATGTACGCGTGCGCCATGTCGCCGAGGGTCTCGCGGCCCGCCCAGCCGATGTCCTCCCAGACCTGCGGGGGCAGCGGCTCGGTGACCACGAGCGAGGAGTTCAGCGGAAGCCAGTCGCGGTGCGCCCCGGCGAGCCCGGCCGTGAAGCCCTCGGTGGCCCGCACGATCGCCGCCGCCTGCACGACCCCCCTGTCGGTGATGGCGGCGAAAGGGCGCAGCTCGGTCACGCACGTGCCCTCGTACAGCTCGACGCCGAGCTCGAGCACGGTCCGGCGCAGGCCGGCGGCGAGCTTCGCCGGGTGCAGCCGCGCAGTGTGCGGATGCCACGCGGCGCCCATGGTGCCGGCCACGTCGATGCGCCGCCGCGCCTCCTCGGCCGAGTACAGCTCGAGGTCCGTCTCGGCCCACTGCTGCTCGGAGCGCGCGAAGGCGATCAGCCGCTCGAGCTGCGGCGCGTCGTACGCGACGAGGAACTCGCCGCCCTTATGTATGTCGGCGTCGATGCCCTCCGCCGCGGCGACCCGGATCACCTCGTCGACGGCGTCGTTCGCCGCCGCCTGGAACCGCGCCACCGCCTCCCGCCCGTGCGAGGCGAGGTACCGCTCGCGGCCCCCCGTGATCGAGTTGGCGAGCCAGCCGCCGTTGCGGCCCGAGGCGCCGTAGCCGGCGAAGCGCTGCTCGAGCACCACCACGCGCAGGCCCGGCTGCGCGCGCTTCAGGTAGTACGCGGTCCACAGGCCCGTGTAGCCGCCGCCGACGATGCACACATCGGCCCGGATGGAGCCGTCGAGCGGCTCGGTCGGGGCGGGCAGGCCGAGCTGCGACCACCAGAACGAGACCTCGCCGTTCCTCATCGGCCAACGGTATCGTGAGCGCGTGCTCGAGTTGACCCGCGACGCGTTCGAGGCGCTCGTGGTGGAGGAGCTGGATCAGCTGCCGGACGACATGGTCGACGGACTCGAGAACGTCGTGTTCCTCGTCGAGGACCGTCCGCCCGACGGATCCCTCGACCTGCTCGCCGAGTACGACGGCGTGGACGTGACCGAGCGCGACCGGTACGGCTTCGGCGAGCTGCCCGACCGCATCGTGCTCTACCGCGAGCCGCACCTGGCCGCGTGCGAGAGCATGGAGGAGCTGCGCGACGAGATCCACGTGACCCTCGTGCACGAGATCGCGCACTACTACGGCATCGACGACGCCGAGCTGCACCGCCTCGGCTGGGCGTGAGCCGCGGGCCCGGGCCGCGGGGTCGAGACCGCGGCGCTACATGGCGTTGCTGTCCTGGTCGTCGGTCTCGATCGGGTCGCTGTCGGCCCGGTCGAAGCGGTAGCGCACGAACAGCGTGTCGCCCACCTGCCGGGTGTCTGAGGCGACGTAGTGCATCTGCGACGGCAGACCCTCGACCGCGACGTAGACGTCGAGCTCCTTCTCGTACTCCCCGTCGATGTAGTCGCGGCCCTCCGTCGTCCCCGCGAGCGGGCCGTCCACGAACTCGGTGATGTACTGCTTCTCGGTGCTCATGCCTGAGACGGTACCCGGATCGTCCGTGCCGGTCAGGGCGCGGCCTGGTCGATCACGAGGTCGGCGAGGGCGATCGGATGCTGCGCGCGCACGAACTCATCGAACTGCCGGTCCCACATCTCCCAGTGCGCGTCGAACGCCCCCCGGTCGCGTGCCAGCGCGCGGGCCTTGCGCACCTCGTCGTCGGCGGTGAGCCACACCCGCAGCTCGGCGCAGGCGGCGGCCGCCCGGCTCAGCGCGCCGCAGCCCTCCACCACGAGCGGCGCGGCCGCGGTGACCTCGTGCCACTCCGCGGGCCGCCCCGCCGCCCAGTCCCAGCGCCGCCACCGGCCGGTCCCGTGCTCACGCAAGGGCCGCAGCAGCTCGTCGACGACCTGCCGGCTGCCGGCCTCGAGCCCGGACCAGCCGGGGTACAGGTCGTCGAGGCGCACGAGCTGCGGCATCCGATCGCCCGGCCAGTGCGCGACCAGCGCGTCGGCGAGCGTCGATTTGCCGGCCCCGCTCGGCCCGTCGATCAGCACCACCGGCGCGGGTGCGTCGAGCGCGGCCACGGCGGCGAGCACCCGCTGCTCAGGAGACAACCCAGTGCCAGCTTCCCGTGGCGACGGAGACGATGACCGCCAGCGCCGCGATCGCGATGCCGATCGCGGCGGCCGCTGCATCGGGGCGGCCCAGCGTGGACGGGCGCGCCCAGCTGCGCGGGCCGGGGGCGCCGAAGCCGCGGGCCTCCATCGCGGTGGCGAGCTTGCTGCCGCGGCGGATCGCGAGCACCAGCAGCGCGAACACGAGGCCCGCCCAGCGGCGCACCCGGCCGCGGTCGGCGACCCCGCGGGCCCGGCGCGCCAGCTCGAGCGCGCGCCAGTCGTCGAAGAACAGTCCGACCAGCCGCAGGGCGGCCAGCGCCCCGATCACGAAGCGGGCCGGCAGCCGCACGAGCTGGGCCAGCCCGTCGGCGAGCTCGGTGGGGTCGATGGTGAGGAACAGCACCACGGAGGGCACCCCGATCGCGGCGATGCGCAGGGCGGTGGCCACGGCGAACGCGATCGAGCCGTCGGTGATCTCGACGACGCCCCAGTGCCACCAGACCCGTCCCGCGGGGACGCCGTACAGGGTGGTCGTGATGCCGGCGAGCAGCGCGGCGACGCCGAGCGGCGCGAGCCGCGGCAGCACCGTGCGCCAGGGCAGCCGGGTCGCGGCGAGTACGGCCGTCTCGAGCACGGCGGCCACGGCGGCCGAGACCCAGTCGACGGTGGCGAGCAGGGTGAAGGCGACGAGCAGGGCGCAGCCCAGCTTGGTGACGGGGTTGACGCGGGCGAGGGCGCCGGTGCGCAGCGCGGGCAGCAGGCTCATCGGGCCGCCGCCTCTCGCGCGGCCAGCGGCCATTCGCGCGCGCCCAGCGCCCGCGCGAGTTCGGGGTCGTGGCTGACCGCGAGGATCGCGTCGCCGGCGTCGGCGAGCTCGCGCAGCAGCAGCACGAGCTCGGCCCAGGTGACCGCGTCCTGCCCGAAGGTCGGCTCGTCGAGCAGCAGCAGCTGCGGGCGGGTCGCGAGCGCGGTGCCGACCGTGAGCCGCCGCTTCTGCCCGCCCGAGAGGGTGTACGGGTTCGCGTCGGCGAGCGGGTCGAGCCGCAGGCGCGCGAGCAGCTCCTCCACGCGGGAAGCGACCTCCGCATCGGGCAGGCCGAGCGCACGCGGGCCGACCGCGAGTTCGCCGCGCACGGATGCCGCGAGCAGCTGGTGCTCCGGATTCTGGAACACGCTCCCGATCCGCGTCAGCAGCTGCCGCGACGACCAGGCGATCGGCGCGGGTCCGGCGTCTCCGGCGAGTGCGGGCGCAGCAGCCACCTCGCCCCCGAGCGGGCGCAGCAGCCCCCCGAGGGTGAGGGCCGTGGTGCTCTTGCCCGACCCGTTCGGTCCGGTGACGACCACCGCCTCGCCCGCGCCGAGCGTGAGCGACAGCCCGGACGCCACCGGCGTGCGCCCGTGGCCCACGGCGAGCGCGTGCGCGGTCAGCAGCGGCGCGCCGACGGGGCGCTGCGACGGCTCGTCCAGCACGCGCCGCCCGGGCAGCCAGACGCCCGCGGCGGCCAGTTCGTCGGCGCGCTCCACCAGCACACGGGCCGGGTCGCCGTCGGCCTGCAGCTCACCGTCGCCGCCGAGCACGATGACGCGGGTGGCGAAGTCCTGCCACACCTCCACCCGGTGCTCGACCACCAGGACCGTAGCCCCGGTGTCGTCGGCCACCCGCTCCACCGCCTCGCGCACCTCCGCGACGCCGTGCGGGTCGAGGTTCGCGGTCGGCTCGTCGAGCAGCAGCAGCCCCGGCCGCATCGCGATCACCCCGGCCAGCGCCAGCCGCTGCTTCTGCCCGCCGGAGAGCTCGGCGCTGGAGCGGCGCAGCGGCACCGCGAGGCCGACCGCGTCGAGCGCGTCCTGCACCCGCCGCCACAGCTCGTCACGCGGCACGCCGAGGTTCTCCAGCCCGAACGCGACGTCGTCGCCGACGCGCGCCAGCACCTGCTGCGCGTCCGGGTCCTGCAGCACGAGTCCGATCCGCCCGCGCTGCTCCTCGGGCCGGCGGCCGTCGACGAGCAGCGCGCCGCGCTCCTCGCCCTCGTCCGCCCCGCCGAGCACGCCGGCGAGAGCGGCCAGCAGCGTCGACTTGCCCGAGCCGGAGGCGCCGAGCAGCAGCACCCGCTCGCCCGGCGCGATGTCGAGGTCGAGCTCGCGCACCGCCCACGCCCGGCGGCCGGCGTGCCGCCACCCCCAGCCGGCCGCGCGCACCCCGGCGGCCCGTGCGGCCGTCACCGGCGGCTAGGCCCGCGCCCGGGCTTCGCGGCCGGAGGCGAAGCGGCTGAGCGCCCCGGTCCTCGCCAAGGCCCGCACCAGCAGCCACGACCCGAGCCCGGCGATCACGGTTCCCGACAGCATCGTGGTCGCGGCGTAGAGCACGTCGAACAGCGGCTTCGCGCCGGGGTACCACACGGTCAGGTCGAGGATCGACTCGCCGATGCCGGCGCCGAGCCCGCCGAGCAGGGCGGCGCCGAGCCCCCAGCGCCGGTACAGCAGCAGCGCGAACAGCGCCTCGGCTCCGGCGCCCTGCACCAGGCCCGAGACGAGGGTCAGCGGCCCCCACACCGTGCCGAGCAGCGCCGAGACGCTCGCGGCCACGAGTTCGCCGAACAGCGCGGCGCCTGGCTTGCGCACCACCAGCCCCACGAGCACGCCGGCGAACAGCCACGGCCCGTTGATGATGCCCTGCAGGCCGGGCAGCGCGGCCTCGATGGGGGCGCCGACGGGGTTGGATACGAGATCCCACACCCAGAACACGACACCCGCCGCGACCGCCAGCACGGCGGCCACGATGATGTCGACGGGGCGCCAGCGCGGGTCCGGGGTGCGCCGCGCCGCGGCATCCGTCGTCGAAGAGATCGTTGCGTGCACTCGTCTTATCCTTCCGTCGTGGAACGAGGCACGGGAAAAGAGAATGTCAGCCTCCCTGCGCCGGCATGACCCGGATCAGGTTCGACGGTCGAAGGTTGAGAACCTTCCTCTCAGCCCGGCTCACCGGACTCCCGTGTACTGAGCCCGATTATAGGCTGGGCGGCGTGGCTCCGTTCGCCCCGGTCATCGCGCTGGTGATCGCCCTGCTGGTGCTGCTGCGCGTGCTCATCTGGCAGCAGCGCCGTCGGCGACGGCGACGCTGACGACGGATGCCGCGGGCCGCTACTTCTTCGCGATCTTCAGCAGCCGCGCCAGCACCCGGCCCGTCACCCACACGAACGGGATGCCGACGGCCAGCAGGCTGACCAGGTTCGGCTCGAAGCGCAAGCCCCGGATGTCGCGCACGTACGCGCCGATCGGCACGCTCGCCACGAACCCCCCGCCGCCGTCGCCCTCGCCGGTGTCCTTCGGGCCCTTGCCCTCGCCGGCGCCGAAGCTGTGCACGCTCAGTGCGACCGGGACGATGTGGACCCCGTTGAGCTCGGTCGGCTCGCCGTAGACGTTCTTCACTCCGATGCCCATGACGGTATCGGCCAATCTCTCCACAAGGCTCATGCCGTCACGCTACGCGTCGCGCCCGGTGCACACCAGGCCCGCTCCCAGGCGGGGGTCCGACGGTTCGGGATAATCAGATGATGCCTGCGAGACGACGCGCCGCTTTCTCGGCCAACGCCTGCCTCGGTCTGGTGGCCCTCGCCGTCGGCGCCCTGCTGCTGTGGCACCGGGCGATCCCCGACGTCGAGGGGGTGATGGGGCTGCTCGAGTCGGTGCTGCCCTGGTTCGCCCTGGTGATCCTGTTCTTCGGCGTGCTGGCCGCCGTGCGGCGCTCGGCGTTCATCGGGGTCGGCGCGCTCGTGTCGGCGATCGTGTGGGCGGCGGTGTTCGTGCCGCAGCTGATGCCCGAGGAGAACTCGGGGCGCGCATCGGTCACCGTGATCAGCGAGAACCTCGACGCCGGCAACGGCGACCCGGCCGCCACCGTGCGCGCCATCGCCGACCGGCACCCCGACGTCATCGCCCTGCAGGAGCTGACCTCGGCCACGAGCCCCGTCGTCGTGAAGGCGCTCGAGGGGCGCTACCCGCATCACGTGCTCGTCGGCACGGTCGGCGTGTGGAGCACCCTGCCGCTGACCGGCGAGCAGTCCCTGACCCTCGGGCTCGGCTGGAAGCGGGCGCTGCGCGTCGACGTGGTCACCCGCGCCGGCGTGGTGCGCCTCTACTCGCTGCACGCCGCCTCGCTGCGCCCGGGCGAATTCCGCCAGCGCGACGAGATGCTCGACAATCTCGGCCGCACCCTGCGCGCCGACGACGCCAAGCGGCTGATCGCCCTCGGCGACTTCAACGCGGCCAGCACGGATCGCGCGTTCACGGAGCTGCTCAGCACGGTGCACGAGCCGCACACGTCGTCGTTCGGCTTCGGCTTCACCTGGCCGGCCGCCCTGCCCGTGGCGCGCGTCGACCACGTGCTGGAGCGGGGTCTGACCGTCGTCTCGAGCCGGGTGCTGCCGGCCAACGGCAGCGACCACCGCGGCATCGAGGTCGGGCTGCGCTGAGGCCCGCCGGCGGGGAGCGCCCGCCGCCCGGCGCCCTATCCGCGGTCGCGGTAGTGGTCGCTCTCGCCGACCTGCCGGGGCCTCGTGCCCAGCAGGGAGGCGGGGGCGACCACGCCGGGGCCGAACTTGGCGCTCACGTCGTCCACGGCGCGCTCCGCATCGCGCCAGTCCTCGTCCGGGTCCCAGAGCAGCGGGCTGCGCGCGTCCGGCTCCAGCTGCTCGACACGCACCCCGATCAGCCGCACCCGGTCGCCGGGCCGCCACGCCTCGCCGAGCAGGCCGGCGACCTCCTCGTAGATCCGCTTGCCGACCGCCGTCGGTTCCCCGATGGTGCGGGAGCGCGAGATGGTGCGGAAGTCCGAATAGCGCAGCTTGAGCGAGATGGTGCGCCCCACGGCGCCCGCCGAGCGCAGCCGGTGCGCCGCCTGCTGCGACATGCGCAGCAGCTCGCGCCGCAGCGTCGAGGCATCCGTCACGTCGTGCTCGAAGGTCTGCTCGTGCCCGATCGACTTCTCGACCCGCTGCGTCTCGACGGGGCGCACGTCGATGCCGTTCGCCAGCTCCCACAGGCGCCGGCCGCCCGCGCCGAGCCGCCGCTCGAGCACCTCGACCGGGGTGGCGGCGAGATCGGCGACCGTGCGCAGCCCGAGATTCGCGAGGGTGGACTGCGTCGAGGGGCCGACGCCCCACAGGGCGCCGACGGGCAACGGATGCAGGAACCCGAGCGTCTCGGAGACCGGAACCACGAGCAGGCCGTCCGGCTTCGCCCGCCCCGAGGCGAGCTTGGCGACGAACTTCGTGCCCGCCACCCCGACCGAGCAGGGCAGCCCGGTCTCCTCCCGCACCCACTGCCGCACCCGCGCGGCCACCTGCGCCGGGCTGCCGAGCAGCTTCCGCGCTCCGGCGACGTCGAGGAACGCCTCGTCGATCGACACGGGTTCCACGAGCGGCGTGGCGCGCTGGAAGATCTGCATGACCTGCCTCGACAGCTCGGCGTAGCGCTCCATGCGCGGGCCGACGGTGATCGCGTCCGGGCACAGCCGCAGCGCCTGGGCCACCGGCATCGCCGAGCGCACGCCGAAGCGGCGCGCTTCATAGGACGCGCTGGAGACGACGGACCGGCCGGTGGCGTGCCCGACGATCAGCGGCTTGCCGGCGTACTCGGGGTGGTCGAGCACCTCGACGGAGGCGTAGAAGGCGTCCATGTCGACGTGCAGGATGTGCGCCCCGGTGTCGTCCACGGGCCCGGTGGTCACCTGCCGGTCGCTGCCGTCCGCCTTTCCCACTCCCCCATTGTCGCGGTTGCGCCGTGCCGCCGGTGGGTAGGTTTGCAGCATGGAATTCAGATACCTCGGCAACTCCGGCTTCAAGATCTCCGAGATCATCTACGGCAACTGGCTGACGCACGCCTCTCAGGTGGACAACGACACCGCGACGAAGTGCATCCACGCCGCCCTCGACGCGGGCATCAGCTCCTTCGACACGGCGGACGCCTACGCGAACACGGCCGCCGAGGTCGTGCTCGGCGACGCCCTCAAGGGGCAGCGCCGGGAGAGCCTGGAGATCTTCACCAAGGTGTACTGGCCGACCGGCCCGAAGGGCAAGAACGACACCGGCCTGTCCCGCAAGCACATCATGGAGTCGATCGACGGCTCGCTCTCCCGGCTCGGCACCGACTACGTCGACCTCTACCAGGCGCACCGCTTCGACTACGAGACGCCGATCGAGGAGACGATGCAGGCCTTCGCCGACATCGTGCGCGCCGGCAAGGCGCTGTACATCGGCGTCAGCGAGTGGAACGCCGACCAGCTGCGCGCCGGGCACAAGCTGGCCAAGGAGCTCGGGTTCCAGCTCATCTCGAACCAGCCGCAGTACAACATGCTCTGGCGGGTCATCGAGCAGGAGGTCGTGCCGACCTCGCAGGAGCTCGGCATCTCGCAGATCGTCTTCTCCCCGATCGCGCAGGGCGTGCTCACCGGCAAGTACGTGCCGGGCCAGCCGCTGCCCGAGGGCAGCCGCGCGACCGACGACAAGGGCGGGAAGGACATGATCGCCCGGTGGATGCGCGACGACATCCTCACCGCCGTGCAGGGGCTGAAGCCGATCGCCGACGAGCTGGGCATCACCCAGGCGCAGCTGGCCGTGGCGTGGGTGCTGCAGAACCCGAACGTGGCCGGCGCGATCGTCGGCGCGAGCCGCCCGGAGCAGATCGCCTCCAACGCGGCAGCGTCGGGCATCAAGCTCGACGCATCCGTGCTCGGCCGTATCGACGAACTGCTCGGCGGCGTGGCGGAGACCGACCCGACCCTCACGCAGTCGCCGGCGACGCGCGTCGCCTGACCGGGGCGCCGGCAGCGATAGTGAGGCCGACTTAGGGATATCCCGTCTGATCGGGTACGATCGACCCCCGTTAGGGGCACAGGGCCGCGACCCCCGTTCCGCCTGTGCCCGAGCCGAAGCGGAGGGAACCCGATGACGGACACCACGCCCACCACCCAGTCGCCTCACATCGAAGCCACCGTCGTGCGCAGCGCCGAGGGGCCGTACATCGGCCACATCTCGGTCGACGGCGCCGTCTCGACGGTCGAGGGACGCACGGAGGACGGCGTCCGCCGCGACATCATCCGAGCCGTGGCGGGCGTCGCCCAGCGCCTGTCCCACCCGGTGCGGCTCGTCGCCCGCGACAGCCTGGGGGTGCAGACCGTGTCGGTCAACCCCGACGGCTACACCGAGGCGCTCACCCCGGTCACCCCCGCCGCCCCCGCCACCTCCGCCCCCGACGGCGGGCTCGACTTCGACGCGATCGTCGACCCGGGCCGCAACACCGGCCAGGGGCCCGTCTCCGACGACGACACCCTGCCCCGGTCCTCGCGGCGCGGCTCCGCGATCCCCGACCTCGAGTACCTGTTCCACTCGCAGGACGACGACGACGATGACGTCGACGAGGTCACGGATGCCTCCCCGGTCAGCGCCGCGACGAGCCTGGCGGCCGACCCGCAGCCCACCACCCGCATCCCGACGATGCCGAGCTACGCACCGCGCGTCACCCCGACGGCGGCCCCGGCGCACTCCGCCGCGACGACGCCGCCGCCCGCGGCATCCGCCCCGGCGCTGGCCGCCCCGGCCGCGGCAGCGGGTGCGACGGCCGCCTCCGCTTCGAGTGCCGCCCCCGCGACCCCGGCCGCGACCCCGACCCCCGCGGCGGCCGCGACCCCGACGACCCCCGCCGCCCCGACCACCGACCGCACGCCGTCCTTCGACCCCGTCGCCCGGCTGCGCGAGCCCGAGCCCGCCACGCCGACCCCGCCCGAGCACCTGCCCACGCTCTCCGACTTCATGGCCACCCGCCCCGAGTCGCCGATGAGCCCCGCCGAGCGCGGCTGGCAGGGTGCGCTGCGCCGCCTCAGCGGCGGCCTGATCAACCCGGCGCCCGGCGCCGCCGAGCTCGCGCACCGCAAGGCCGTCGAGGCGGTGCAGCGGTCCTTCTCCGGCCCGCGCACGGTCGTCGTGATCAACCCCAAGGGCGGCGCGCACAAGACCACCGCGACGATGCTGCTGGCCTCCACCTTCGGCCAGTACCGCGGCGGCTACACGCTCGCCTGGGACAACAACGAGACCCGCGGCACGCTCGGCTGGCGCGCGCTGCCGGCGGCGCACAGCAACACCGCCGTGTCGCTGCTGCACGATCTCGACCGCTTCGCCGATCCGACCCGCGCCCGCGTGGGCGACCTCGACGACTACGTGCGCTCCCAGGGCTCCGCGCAGTTCGACGTCCTCGCCTCCGACGAGGACCCGATGGCCACCGACCGCATCGACGCCGACGCGTTCCGGCGGCTGCACGAGACGCTGCAGCGCTTCTACCGGGTGATCCTGATCGACACCGGCAACAACATGCGCGCCGCCAACTGGCTGGCCGCGGTCGAGGCCGCCGACCAGCTCGTCATCGTCTCGACCGTGCGAGAGGACACCGCGGCAAGCGCCGCCTGGCTCGTCGACGGCCTGCGCGAGAAGGGCCTGGGCGACAAGGTGCGCGACGCGGTCACCGTGCTGTCGGCCACCTCGGCCCAGACCGACCCGCAGCTCTCCCGTCGCCTGCACGGCCACTTCGGCTCGCTGACCCGCGCGGTGCTCGACGTGCCCCACGACGTAGCGCTCGTCGACGGCGGCGCGATCAACTTCGACCTGCTGTCGAGGAACACCCGGGAGGCGTGGCTCGACGTGGCCGCGACGGTCGCCGAAGGGCTCTGACCCGCCTGACCCGCACACGCCGGTGCCAGGATGGAGGCATGGCGAGGATCGCGATCATCGGCGCACACGGCAAGGTCGGCCAGCAGCTCATGCGGCAGCTGTACGACGCGGGCGACGACTTCATCGGGATCGTGCGCGGCGAGGAACACGCCGAAGACATCTACCGGCTCGGCGGCGAGGGCGTGCGGCTCGACCTCGAGGCGACGGATGCCGCAGCCCTGGCCGACGCGATTCGCGGCGCCGACGCGCTGGTCTTCACCGCGGGCGCCGGCGCCGGGAGCGGGGTGCCGCGCAAGCGGACCGTGGACTACGGCGCCTCGGTGCTGTCGATCGAGGCGGCGAAGGCGGCGGGCATCCGTCGCTTCGTGCAGGTGTCGGCGGCCGGCGTCGACGACCCGGCCACCGCCCAGGCCTCGCCCGACCCGCAGTGGGCGGCGTACGTGGAGGCCAAGCGCGACGCGGACGCGGCGCTGCGCGACAGCGGGCTGGAGTGGACGATCCTGCGCCCGACGGCGCTGACCCTCGACGAGGGCACCGGGCTGATCGAGCTGGGCGAGCACGTGGACCGGGAGTCCGGGCGCATCCCCCGCGCCGACGTCGCCGCCACGATCATCGCCGTGCTGGGCGAGGACGGCAGCATCGGCAAGCAGTGGGAGCTGACCGGCGGGAACACCCCGATCGCCGAAGCCGTTGCGAGGTCGGTATGAGCGACACCCCCGACTGGCGGGCCCTGCAGACCCTCGCGCACCGCACCTTCGCCGACCGGCTCGCGCGCGTCACCGACTGGACGGCGCCGACCCCCGACACGGAGTGGAACGTGCGCCAGCTGGTCAGCCACGTCATCGAGGAGCAGCAGTGGGTGCCGCCGCTGCTGGCCGGACGCACGATCGCCGAGGCACGCAGCCGCATCGAGCCGCTGCGCGCCGACCTGGTCGCCGAGTGGGCGCGGTACTCGGCCCGGGCCGCCGAGGCCTGGGCCGCCGCGGACCTCGACGCCGTGGTGCAGCTCAGCTACGACGCCGTGCCCGCCCGGCAGTACCTCGCCGAGCAGGTCTGCGACGTGACGGTGCACACCTGGGATCTGGCGCGGGCGATCGGCGCCGACGAACAGCTGCCGGGCGAGCTCGTCGAGGCGGCCTGGAGCGTGCTCGAACCGCAGCAGGACACGCTGCAGGCATCCGGTCTCTACGCGCCCGCCGTGCCGGTGCCCGAGGACGCGCCGCTGCAGACCCGCCTGCTCGCCCTCACCGGTCGCCGCATCGCGGTCGCCGCCGCAGAGCCGCCCCAATAGGCTGGGGGCCATGACTTCGGCCCAGAAGCCGTGGATCGCGCACTACGCCCCCGGCGTGGTCACCGAGATCCCGCCCGTGACGGAATCCCTGCCCGACCTCATCGCCGACACCGTGGCCGAATGGCCGAGGAACGTCGCGCTCGACTTCTTCGGACGCGAGACGACGTACCGGCAGCTTGGCGAGCAGATCGACCGCGCCGCCGAGGGGCTGCGCAGGCTCGGGGTGAAGAAGGGCGACCGGGTGGCCCTCGTGCTGCCCAACTGCCCCGAGCACATCGCCGCGTTCTACGCCGTGCTGCGCCTCGGCGCGGTCGTGGTGGAGCACAACCCGCTCTACACCGCCCGCGAGCTGCGGCACCAGTTCGAAGACCACGGCGCGAGGTTCGCGATCGTGTGGCAGAAGGTCGCCCAGAAGGTGCTCGATCTGCCGGCCGACCTCGAGGTGCGCGCCGTCGTCTCGATCGACATCACGCAGGGCATGCCCCGCTCGCAGCGCCTCGCCCTGAAGCTTCCCGTCGCGAAGGCCAGGGAGGCGAAGGACAAGCTGTGGGCGAAGAAGCCCAAGGCGGCGATCGCCTGGCCGGAGCTGCTGAAGCACCGGCGCATCTCGAAGAAGGTGCCGGGGCCCGGAGCATCCGATCTCGCCGTCATCCAGTACACCAGCGGCACGACCGGCACGCCCAAGGGCGCGATGCTCACGCACGCCAACCTGATCTCGAACACGCTGCAGTGCCGCGCCTGGATCCCGGACGTGAAGAAGGGCGAGAGCGTCGTCTACGCGATGCTTCCCGTCTTCCACGCCTACGGGCTCACCCTCGGGCTCACCTTCGCGATGACGATGGGCGCCCGCCTCGTGCTGTTCCCCGCCTTCGACCCCGACCTCGTGCTGAAGGCGCACAAACGGCACCCCGCCACCTTCCTGCCCGCGGTGCCGCCGATCATCGCCCGGCTGCTGGCGCGCGCGGCGGAGAAGAAGGTGTCGCTCGCGGGCATCCGCCTCGGCATCTCGGGCGGCATGTCGCTCGACCCGGCCATGGTCGCGAAGTGGGAGCAGGCCACGGGCGGCATGCTGATCGAGGGCTACGGGCTGTCCGAGACCTCGCCGATCCTGTGCATCAACCCGCTCACCGACGAGCGCCGGGGCGGCAGCATCGGCATCCCCGTCTCGAGCACCATGGCGAAGATCGTCGACCGCGACGACCCGGAGCAGGAGCTGCCGTTCGGACAGGAGGGCGAGCTGGTCGTCTCCGGCCCGCAGGTCTTCGCCGGGTACTGGAAGCGCCCGGACGAGACGGCGGCGGCGCTGCGCGACGGGTGGTTCCGCACCGGCGACCTCGCCGTGATGGACGAGTCGGGCTTCGTGCGCATCGTCGACCGCAAGAAGGAGCTCATCATCACCGGGGGCTTCAACGTGTCGCCGTCGGAGGTCGAGGAGGCGGTCATCGCGCTCGAGGGCGTGACGGATGCCGCGGTCGTCGGCCTGCCCGACGAGCACAGCGGCGAACGGGTGGTCGCCGCCGTGGTCATGGCGCCGGGCGCCCCGTTCGACCCGGCGGCCCTGCGGGCGGCCCTGCGCGACTCGCTCACCCCGTACAAGGTGCCGCGGGAGATCGTGCAGCTCGACGAGCTGCCCCGCAACCTGATCGGGAAGGTGCTGCGCAAGAAGGTGCGCGAGCTGCTACTGCAGCGCGAAGACCGCCAGGCTTGAGGTCGCGGTCGCGACCAGACGGCCCTGCCCGTCGACGAGCGTCGCCTCGGCGAAGGCGACCCGGCTGCCGGGCTTGGTGACCGTGCCCTCGCAGCGCAGGCGGCCGCTGCCGGCGAGGATGGGGCGCAGGAACCGCACGTCGATGTCGATCGAGGTGTAGCCCTGGCCCTGCTGCAGCGTGGTCTGCACCGCGCAGCCGAGCGCCGAGTCGAGCAGGGTGCAGGCGAGGCCCCCGTGCACGGTGCCGATCAGGTTGTAGTGCTGCTCGCCCGCCTCGCACTCGAGCACGACCCGGCCCGGTTCGGCCTCGGTCAGCTCGAAGCCCAGCAGGCGCGCGATGGGCGGCATCGGGAAGCTGCCGTCGAGGAAGCCCCTGACGTAGTCGATGCCCGGCATGGTCGGGATGCGGGCCGCGGCGGGTGCCGGGTCCTCCCACTCGACGAGCAGCTTGCGATCGACCCCCGTGTCAGTCATGAGCCGAGCCTAGGGCAGGTGGGAGCATCGTGTCGTGACTTCGACGAGACACGACCGGCCCAGCAGCCTCGCCGCGCGACGCGTCGGGGTGATGCTCGCGGTCGGAGCGGTCGTTGGGGTCGGCACGGGGCTGCTCTCCTCGTGGTGGTACGCCGGGGTCGTCGGCTGGATCGCGGCCTGCACGGTGTACACCCTGTGGGTCTGGCTGCACCTGTACCGGATGGACTCGGATGCGCTGCGCGACCACGCCACCCGGGAGGACCCGGGCATCGTCGTCGGCGACCTGCTGATCATCGGAGCGAGCATCGCGTCGCTCGGCGCGGTGGCGATCATCCTGCTGCGCGCCAGCCACGACCAGGGGGCCGTGCAGGCGGTGTCGGCGGCCGTCGCGCTGGTGAGCGTCGCGCTCTCGTGGTTCCTCGTGCACACGCTGTACGCGCAGCGGTACGCGCGCGAGTACTACGGGCACCCCGAGGGCGGCATCGACTTCCCGTCGGAGGAAGACGAGGACCCGGTCTTCACCGACTTCGCATACCTGTCCTTCGACCTCGGCATGACGTACCAGATCTCGGACACGACGCTGCGCTCGCGCAAGCTGCGGGCGATCGTGCTGCGGCACACGCTGCTGTCCTACCTGTTCGGCACGGTGATCCTCGCCTCGACGATCAACCTCGTCGTCGGCCTCGGCAGCTGACGGGCGGCGCGGCCCGGCGGCCCGGGGCGGAGGCGCTAACCGACGCGCCCGCCGCCGATTCGTCACTTTCTGCGCGCGATCGGCGGTGCGGGAGCACAGTTCGACGAATCATCCGTGCTCGCGCGAGCCATTCGTCACTAATGGCGCAGCGTCGGCCCAGACAGAGCACGAATCGACGAACCGCCGGCCCTGCAGGTCATTCGTCACGAATGGTCCCCCGGTCGACCATGGCAAGCACAATTCGACGAATGGCCGGCGACCGGGGTGGCGAGTCGTCGATAGAGGCGCGAGACCGGGCCTGGCGCAGCACAAATCGACGAATGGGGAGCGGAGCAGGGGCTGGCAGACGTGCCGGGGCGGAGGCGCTACTGCCGCGCGCGCTCGGAGGCCCGGGTCACGGCGGCCCGGCGGGCGCGGCGGCGGATCAGCGGCGCGACGAGCGCCCGCCACCCGAGCAGGAACACGCCGAGCACGATCGATGCGACGACGACGAAGCTCGTCTCGACGCCCTGCTCGCTCGCGACCCGCAGCAGCATGCCGATCGCGACGGCGGCGACCCACACCGGCACACCGGTGCGCAGCAGCGCCATCGGGCGCCGCCAGGCGAGCGACACGGCCCAGCCGAGCAGCGCGCCGACCAGGAACGGCCACGCCGTCTGCATCACCCCTGCGACGCCGAGGTCTTCGCCGTGGCTGACGCGGCCGATCACCACGAAGAGCAGCACCAGCACCACGTCGAGCACGATCGACAGGAACACCCAGCGCTGCGGGTCGTCGGTCAGGGGATCGGGGCGGGCGGCGGGCGAAGAACTCATGCTCCCATCCTCACAGACCCAGGCTGGGCGTCGGTCATTCGGCGAAGCCCAGGAACCCCGTGAAGACGAGCTCGCGCACGGCCGGCAGCAGCTGCGCGCCGAGCTCCCCGGCGTCCACCTCGAAGATCGTCGCCAACGCGTCCACGATCTGCCCGGCCGCGAGCTCCCCGTCGCAGGCGCCGACGAACCCCGCCAGGGCCGGGTCGGCCTGCACGGCGCGGCCGAACCCGCCGCCCTGGTGCAGCACGATCACGGTCGGGTTCTCGTCTCCGGGCCAGGAGTGCCGCTCCTCGGTGACGTCGCGCGACACGACGAGACGGGCGGCGGAGAGCGCGGCATCCGTCATGCCGGCCAGGCGGTCGTGCGCGGCCAGTGCACCGTCCAGGTGCGCGCCCAGCCCGGCCTCGTTCGCGCCGCTCGTCTCGACCTGCTCGAAGCGGGCGAGCGTGGGCGCGCCGTCGGCGGGCCGGCGCAGGGTGAGATAGCCGAATCCGACGTAGTCGACGTCTCGGCGGGCGAAGTCGTCGAGCCAGGCGGCGTACCAGCGCTCGTAGGCGGCGTCGCCCGGGCGGGTGCCGCCGTCGCGGATCCAGGTCTCGGCGTACTGCGGCGCGTCCTGCAGCTCGCGCTCGACGACCCACGCGTCGAGCCCCTCGGTCCACCGCCGCACCCGGTCCAGGCCGTCGGCGCCGGCGCGGTACTCCCAGTTGCCGAGCAGCTGGGCGATGCCGCCCGGCTCGAGGTGCGCGCCCGTCTCGCGCACGACCCGCTCGACGAGCTCGTCCCCGGCGAACCCGCCGTCGCGGTACTCGTACTCGGGCACCTCCTCCACGCGCGGAGTGATCACGAACGGCGGGTTGCTGACGATGTGGTCGAAGCGCTCCCCCGCCACCGGGTCGAACAGCGACCCGAGCAGGAACTCGATGTTGCCGATGCCGTTCAGCGCCGCGTTGAACGCGGCGTACTCGAGGGCGCGCGGCGAGATGTCCGTGGCGACGACGCTGCCCGCGTACCGGGCGACGTGCATCGCCTGGATGCCGCATCCGGTGCCGAGGTCGAGGGCACGGCGGGCCGGCCGTGGCACGATCAGCCCGGACAGGGTGCTCGAGGCTCCCCCGATGCCGAGCACGTGGTCGGCCTCGAGCGCGTGGCCGAGCGCGAGCTCGCCGAGGTCGCTGGAGACCCACCACTGCGCGGAGCCGACGCCGTCGGTGAAGGCGTACGGCCGCAGGTCCACGAGCGGGCGCAGGCGATCGGATGCCTCGGCCGCCACCAGCCCGAGCCCGAGAGCCCCTCGCACCCCGGTGCGCGGCAGCGCCCCCTCCAGCTCCGCTTCCGAAACCTGCAGCCCGAGCACGAACAGCCACGCCAGGGTGCCGGCGGCCGAAAGCTCCCCCGCTTCCCGGCCCGCCGCGAGCTCCCGCTCGGCCGGCAGCCGGTGCGAGCGGGTGAGCGCGGCCCCGGCCGCGTCGCTCCACAGGGCGCGCACGCCGTCGACGGTGAAGCCGGCGGCCCCGAGGTCGTCGCGGAGCGGGGTGATCAGGGCGTCGTCGAGTCTCGGCATCCTTCGATCATCCCAGGCCGGGCTGGGCCGCGGGCCGGGCGGCCCCTAGGCTGCCGGACGTGGTGACCGAAGCCGACCTCACGCTGCCCGACGGCCGCATCCTGCGCGTCTACGACGCGCTGACCGGCACGGGCCGCGGCGACGGCGCGGCCGGATCGCCGTTCCCGGTGTTCTGGCTGCACGGCTCGCCCAACCTCGGGTCGCCGCCCGAGCCGCTGTTCGCCGCGGCCGAGGCGCTCGGCCTGCGCTGGGTCTCCTACGACCGCCCCGGCTACGGCGGGTCGAGCCCGCACGAGGGCCGCACCGTCGCCTCGGCCGCGGCGGATGTGGCCGCGATCGCCGACGCGCTGGGCCTGGACAGCTTCGCCGTGCTCGGGCACTCCGGCGGCGGCCCGCACGCGCTCGCCTGCGCCGCGCTGCTGCCGGAGCGGGTCACCGCGGCCGTGAGCGTCTCCGCGCCGGCGCCGATCGATGCGGACGGCCTGGACTGGTTCGCGGGCTGGTCGCCGGGCATCGCGGCGGAGAACCGAGCGGCGATCCAGGGGCGCGCGGCGCTGGCGGCGCACTGGGCGGCGGCCGAACCCGAGGAGATGAGCGCCTTCTTCACCGACGCCGACGTGGCGGCCCTCGGCGGCGACTGGGAGTGGCTGGCCGGCGTGGCCGGTCAGGCGATGGAGCAGGGCGACGAGGGCCAGCTGGAAGACACCCTGGCCGGCGTCCGGCCGTGGGGCTTCCGGCCCGAGGCGATCCGCGTGCCGGTCTTGATCGTGCACGGCGAGACGGACAGGATGGTCCCGCCCGCGCACGGCCGGTGGCTCGCCGCGCACTGTCCCACCGCCGAACTGCGTCTCGTCGCCGACGCGGGACACATCACGGCGCTCGACACCGCACCGGAGGCGCTCGCCTGGCTCGCCGCGCGAACCCGGGCGTGACGTCGCATGCGCCGTTCCGCCCGTCGCTGCGTCAGCGGTCCGGGTCCAGCACGGTACCGATGCGCGGCCACCGCCGCCAGCTGCCGGGGTGGCCGGCTCGGGCCGGTCACCCCGCCCGCTCAGACCGCGGCGCTTCCGCGCGCCCGCACGGTCGCGAGCAGCAGCTCGTTGGGCTGCAGGACGTGCCTGAGCGGCAGCACGTAGACCCGGCCGAAGCGGGCGCACGGATGCCGCGAGCCGATCTCGCTCGCCGTCTCGAGGTCGGGGGCGGCGACGAGGTCGAAGCCGGCGAACCACTCCTTGAACTCGGGGAACGGCCCGTCGACCTGGGTGACCTCGCCGGCCCGCTTCGTGATGCGGCGGGCCTCGGTGGCGCCGGTCAGCCGCTCGCCCGTGATCCGGATGCCGTCTGCGACGGACTCGAGCCAGTCGGCGATGTCGTCGGACTCCTCGCTCCACGGTTCGCCGTCCGGCGCATCCGTGTAGAGCAGCAGGTAGTGCGTGGTGGCGTCGGTCATGATGCGCCCTCCTCTTCTTTCGGTCGATCCTTCTGGTGGTCCAGCCGGCGCGCCTGCGCCTCGAGCCAGCGCCGTTCCGCGGCGTTGGACGTCTTCATGCCCGCCTCGGAATACGCGGCCCCTGCGGCCTCGAGGGCGCCGGCCTGCTCGAGCAGCCCGGCCCGCACGGAGAGCAGCCGGTGGCTGCGGGCGAGGCGTTCGTCGGTTTCGAGTTCGGCGAGTTCCGCCAGCCCGGCCAGCGGCCCCCGCGCCATACCGACCGCCGCGGCGCGGGCGAGGCGGGCCGCCGGCCCGGGCTGCAGCCGCACCAGCACGTCGTACAGGCCGAGGATCTGCTCCCAGTCGGTCGCCGCCGCGTTCGGTGCCGCGGCGTGCACGGCGGCGACGGCGGCCTGCACCGCGAGCGGCGACGCCGGTCCTCCGACCAGCGCCCGCGCAGCCAGGCGGCGGCCCTCGGCGAGCTTCGCCGCGTCCCACAGCGCGCGGTCCTGGTCGGGCAGCGCCACGGGGTCGCCGTGCGCGTCGACCCGGGCGGCCGTGCGCGCGTCGGTGAGCAGCATCAGCGCGAGCAACGCCGTCGTCTCCGGGTCGGCGGGCAGCGCGGCATGCAGCAGGCGGGTCAGGCGGATCGCCTCGGCGACGAGCTCGCCGTGCACCGGCAGCTCTCCCCCGGTGGGCGCGTAGCCCTCGTTGAACATCAGGTACAGGGCGGTGCGCACCGCAGCGGCGCGCTCGGCGACCTCGCCGGGCCCGGGCCAGACGAAGCGCCGGCCCGCTTCGTCGATGGTGCGCTTGGCGCGGGTGATGCGCTGCGCCATCGTCGTGGGCGTCGTGTAGAAGGCGGCCGCGATCTGCTCCGTGGTCAGCCCGCAGACCGCGCGCAGCGTGAGCGCGACCTGCGCGGCGGGCCGCAGCGCCGGGTGGCAGCAGAGCACCAGCAGCGCCAGGGAGTCGTCGCGCGCGGAGCCCTCGGCGCCGCCGACGTCGAGCACGGCATCGCGCTCCTCGCGAGCGCGGCGCGCGGCATCCGATCGCACCGCGTCGATGTAGCGGCGGCGCGCGACCGTGAGCAGCCAGGCGCGCACGTCGCGGGGCCGGCCGTCGACGGGCCAGCTGACGGATGCCTCGACCAGCGCCTCCTGCACGGCGTCCTCGCAGTCGGCGAGGTTGCCGTAGCGGCGCGCGAGGGCGCCGGTCACCAGCGGGATCACGGCGCGCACGTTGGCGTCGAAGATCGTGTCGGTTCCGGCGGCCATCTGCGCCCTCCCTTGCGTGTCAGCGATTCAGGCTGTCACGTGAGGGTCGGAGCCGACAGCGGCGGATCGACAATTACGACACTGTGCCGCCGATCATGCTGCGCCACCAGTCCTCGACGCGGCGCCACGACTCCTCCGGAGAGACGGCCGGGTCGCGGGTCATGACGCTCCAGCGGCGGCCGAACGGGTCGACGAAGGCGGCGAAGCGGTCGCCGGAGACGAAGTCGGAGGGCTGCTCCTTGACCTCCGCGCCCCGCTCGAGCGCACGGGCGACCACCGCGTCGACGTCGTCGACGTACACGACGATCGACTGCGAGACGCCCTCGGCGGCCGGGTCGGGGGCGACGAGCCCGAACCCGGGTTGCGGGTCGGAGAGCTGCAGGCGGCCCGATCCTCCGAAGTCGAGCTCGGCCTGCCCGACATACGGGGTGCCGTCGGGCGTGACGCCGTCGAGCCGGTTCACGAGGGTCGCGCCGAACACCTGCTGATAGAAGGCGATCGCGGCGTCCGCGCCGTCGACGACGAGGTAGGGGGTGAGTGCGGTGTAGCCGGGCGGGCGGCCGGCGTTCGAGTTGCTCATGCGTGCACGCTAGGCAGGCGACGGATGCCTCGTCTTGAACTTTTCCGACACCTAGTCTGGCTCCCATGGCGCAGCACGAGGACGTGGTCAGCAAGGGCCCGCTCGCCCCGGTCGCCGGGCCGGTGCGGGTCGCCCGTTACCCGGCCGCCGGCGCGGCGGCGGCTCTCGTGCGGCACTACTGGATCCCCGAGTGGTCGCTGCCCGAGGGCGGGAGCGTCGAGATCCCGGTCCTCGTCTACCCCGCTTCCAACCTCGTCGTCGAAGGCGGCGCCGTCACCCTCTACCCGCCGGTGGCCGAGCTGTCGGTCAAGCAGCTCCGCGGCGAAGGCCGCGCGTTCGGTGCGCTGCTGCAGCCGTCGGCCGGGCACCGCCTCGCGGGCCGCCTACTGTCCGAGCTCGCCGGCGCACCCCTGCCGCTCGACGACGGCCCGGCGGCCGAGGTGGGGGCGGCGCTGGCGGGTGCGGGCGACGCCGCGGCGCGGCATCCGCTCGCCATCGCCGCCTTCGAGCGGTGGCTGCTCGCCCGCTTGCCCGCCCCGCAGCCCGACGACGAACTGATCGATGCGATCTGCGCGCGGGTCGAGGCCGACGCCGGCGTCACCCGCGTCGACCAGCTCGCGGCACGGTTCGGGCTGAGCGAGCGGCGCCTCGAACGGCTCGCCGCCCGCTACATCGGGCTGTCGCCCAAGTGGCTGATCCAGCGCCGCCGGCTGCAGGAGGCCGCGCACCGACTGCGCGCGCGGCCCGGCGCCGACCTCAGCGCCCTCGCCGCCGAGCTCGGCTACGCCGACTACCCGCACTTCAGCCGCGACTTCGCCGCCACGGTCGGGGCGACGCCGCGCGCGTTCGCCGCTACTGCCCGGCGCGCTCGAGGATGAGCTCGCGCACCCGGGCGGCGTCGGCCTGGCCCTTCATCGCCTTCATCACCGCGCCGATGACGGCGCCGGCGGCCTGCACCTTGCCGTCCTGGATCTTCGCCAGCACGTCCGGCTGCGCGGCGAGCGCCTCGTCGATCGCGGCGATGAGCGCGCCGTCGTCGGAGACGACCTTCAGCCCGCGCTTCTCCACGACCTCGGCGGGCGAGCCCTCGCCGGCGATGACGCCCTCGAGCACCTGCCGCGCCAGCCGGTCGGTCAGCTCGCCGCTCGCGATCAGGCCCGACAGCTCGGCGACCTGCTGCGGGGTCACCAGCGTGTCGGCGGCGACGCCGCGCGCGTTGGCGATGCGGGTGAGCTCGCCCGTCCACCACTTGCGCGCGTCGGCGGGACTCGCGCCGGCGGCGACGGTCGCCTCGACCGCGTCGAGCAGCTCGCCGTTCACCACGTCCTGGAACTCGAGCGCGGTGAAGCCCCACGCCTCGCGCAGCCGCTTGCGGCGCGCCATCGGCGGCTCCGGCAGCGTGGCGCGCAGCTCCTCCACCCACTCGCGGCTCGGCGCCACGGGCACCAGGTCGGGCTCGGGGAAGTAGCGGTAGTCGTCGGCGTCGGACTTCGGCCGGCCGGCGCTCGTGGTGCCGGTGTCCTCGTGCCAGTGCCGGGTCTCCTGCGTGATCGTGCCGCCGGCCTCGAGGATCGCCGCCTGACGCTGGATCTCGTAGCGCACCGCGCGCTCCACCGAGCGCAGCGAGTTCACGTTCTTGGTCTCGGTGCGGGTGCCGAGCACGGTCGAGCCGCGGGGGCGCAGCGACACGTTCGCGTCGCAGCGGATGTTGCCCTCCTCCATGCGCGCGTTCGAGACGCCGAGGGCGCGCACGATGTCGCGGATGGCGCCCACGTAGGCGCGGCCGACCTCCGGAGCATCCGCCTCGGCGCCCTCGATGATCTTCGTCACGATCTCGACCAGCGGCACGCCGCCGCGGTTGAAGTCGACCAGCGAGTACTCCGCGCCCTGGATGCGCCCGGTCGCGCCGCCCACGTGGGTGAGCTTGCCGGCGTCCTCCTCCATGTGCGCCCGCTCGATCTGCACCGTGATCTCGCGGCCGGAGGCGAGCTCGAGCGTGAGCTCCCCGTCGAACGCGATCGGCTCGTCGTACTGCGAGGTCTGGAAGTTCTTCGCGAGGTCCGGGTAGAAGTACTGCTTGCGCGCGAAGCGGCAGTTCTCCGCGATCTCGCAGCCGAGCGCGAGGCCGAGACGGATGCTCGACTCGATCGCCTTCTCGTTGACCTGCGGCAGCCCGCCCGGCAGCCCCAGGCAGGTCGGGCACGTGTTGGTGTTGGCACCCTGCCCGAACGCGTTCGCGCAGCCGCAGAACATCTTCGTCTTCGTGTTCAGCTCGACGTGCACCTCGAAGCCGAGCACGGGCTCGTACAGCTCGATCGCCTTGTCGAAGTCGAGCAGCTTGTCCTTCGCCATTACTTCACGGCCTCCTTGAGAAGGGGCGCCTGGCTGAGCAGGTCGTGGCCCCAGGCATCCGTCAGCATCGTCTCGATCGCGGCGCCCACCTCGTACAGCCGGGCGTCGGCGTGCGCGGGGGCGAGCAGCTGCAGTCCGGTGGGCAGGCCGTCCTCGGGGGCGAGGCCCATGGGGATCGACATGCCGGGGATGCCGGCGAGGTTGGCGGGGATGGTGGTGACGTCGTTCAGGTACATCGCCAGCGGGTCGTCGACGAGCGACCCGAGCTCGAACGCGGTGGTCGGCGCGGCCGGGCTGATCAGCACGTCGGCCTTGTCGAACGCCTGGGCGAAGTCCTGCTGGATCAGGGTGCGCACCTTCTGCGCGCTGCCGTAGTAGGCGTCGTAGTAGCCGGCCGACAGGGCGTAGGTGCCGAGGATGATGCGGCGCTTCACCTCGGCGCCGAAGCCGGCGTCGCGGGTCGCGCTCATCACCCGCTCGACGGTCGCCGGGCCCGAGTCGGGGCGCACCCGCAGCCCGAAGCGCACGGAGTCCATGCGGGCGAGGTTGCTGGAGGCCTCGGCCGGGAGGATCAGATAGTACGCGGCGACCGCGTACTCGAAGCTGGGCGCCTCGACCTCGACGACCTCGGCGCCGGCGGCGGTGAGGGCGGCCACCGTCTCGTCGAAGCGCTGCTTGACGCCGGCCTGGAAGCCGCCGTTCTCGCCGGACAGCTCGCGCACGACGCCGACCCTGAGGCCCGTCAGCGCCTCCCCGGTGCCGCCGCGGCGGGCGGCGTCGGCCATCGACGGCCACTCGTCGGTGAGCGAGGTCGAGTCGAGCGGGTCGTGGCCTGAGATCACGTCGTGCAGCAGGCCCGCGTCGAGCACGGTGCGGCTGACCGGCCCGACCTGGTCGAGCGAGCTGGCCAGCGCGATGGCGCCGTAGCGGCTCACCCCGCCGTAGGTGGGCTTGACGCCGACCGATCCGGTCACGGCCGCCGGCTGACGGATGCTCCCGCCGGTGTCCGACCCGAGCGCGAGCGGCGCCTCGAAGGCGGACACGGCGGCGGCGGACCCGCCGCCCGAGCCGCCCGGGGTGCGCGTCAGATCCCACGGGTTGTGGCTCGGCCCGAACGCGGAGTGCTCCGTGGACGAGCCCATCGCGAACTCGTCCATGTTGGTCTTGCCGAGGGGAACCAGGTCGGCCGCGCGCAGCCGGGCGACGACGGTCGCGTCGTAGGGCGGCAGCCACCCCTCGAGGATCTTCGAGCCCGACGTGGAGGGCATGTCCTTGGTGGCCAGCACGTCCTTGATGGCCACCGGCACTCCGGCGAGCGGCCCCAGCTCCTCGCCGGCGGCGCGGCGGGCGTCGATCGCGGCGGCGGTGTCGAGCGCGGTGTCGCTGACGTGCAGGAAGGCGTGCACGTCGCCGTCGACGGCGGCGATGCGGTCGAGGTGCGCCTGGGTCGCCTCGACGCTGGTGACCTCGCCGGAGGCGAGCTTGGCGGCCAGTTCTGCGGCCGAGAGGTGGATCAGCTCAGGCATCCGTCTCACTGCTCCTCGTCCAGGATGGCGCTCACCTTGAAGCGGTCGCCCTCGCGCTCGGGGGCACCCGACAGCGCCTGCTCGACGGTGAGCGAGGGGCGCACCTCGTCGGGGCGGAACACGTTGCGCAGCGGGATCGGGTGGCTCGTGGCGGGGACGTCGGGGGTCGCGACCTCGCTGACCTTCGCGATGCTGTCGACGATCTGGGCCAGTTCGCCGGTCAGGCTCTGCAGCTCGCCCTCCGAGAGGTCGATGCGCGCGAGCGAGGCGAGATGGCGCACCAGATCGGTGCTGATTTCAGACATGGAGCTCCGTCGGATGTGCGGGCGGGTACCCCACCATCCTATTCGGCGGGACGGCTCAGCCCGGCCGGGCCCTGGGTGACGAGGACGGCGAACTGGGCGGCGTCGAGGATGGGGATGCCGAGCTCCTCGGCCTTGGCGAGCTTGGAGCCGGCGCCGGGCCCGGCGGCCACGAAGTCGGTCTTCTTGGAGACGCTGGAAGCCGCCTTTCCGCCCGCGGCGATGATCGCCTCCTTCGCCTCGTCACGGGTGAAGCCCTCCAGCGACCCGGTCGCCACGACCGTGAGGCCGGACAGCACGCCGCCCTCGGTCGCGTTCGCCCCCGGGCCCGGGTGCCCCGGCGTGGCGAACCGCACCCCGGCGGCCGCCCAGCGCTCGACGATCTCGCGGTGCCAGTCGACCTCGAACCAGTCCAGCACCGCCTGGGCGATGATCGGGCCCACGCCCTCGACCTCGGCCAGCTGCTCGAGGCTCGCCTGCCGGATCGCATCCAGCGACCCGAAATAGCTCGCGAGCGCCCTGGCCGCGACCGGCCCGACGTGCCGGATGTTGAGGGCCACGAGGATGCGCCAGAGCTCCTTGGTCTTGGCCCGCTCGAGCTCGTCGAGCAGGGTGAGCGCCTGCGCCGACGGCTGGCCGTCCTTGCGGCGGAACGGGGTGCGCAGCTTCGCCTCGCCGTCCTCGTCGAGCTTCGGCAGGCCGGTCTCGACGTCGCGCACCACGACCTCGACCGGCAGCAGGTCGTCGACGGTCAGGTCGAACAGGCCCGCCTCGGTGACGAGCGGCGGCACGGCCGGGCGCTCGGGCTGGGTGAGTGCCGCGGCGGAGACCTCGCCGAGCGCCTCGATGTCGAGCGCGCCGCGGCTGCCGATCTGCTCCACGCGGCCGCGCACCTGCGCAGGGCAGGATTTGCCGTTGGGGCAGCGCAGGTCGACGTCACCCTCCTTCGCGGGGGCGAGCGGGGTGCCGCACTCGGGGCAGTTCGCGGGCATGACGAATTCGCGTTCGGTGCCGTCACGACGCTCGATCACCGGCCCGAGCACCTCGGGGATCACGTCGCCGGCCTTGCGCAGCACGACGGTGTCTCCGATCAGCACGCCCTTCGCCTTCACGACGTCCTGATTGTGCAGCGTCGCCTGCCGCACGACCGAGCCCGCGACCCGCACCGGCTCCATCACGGCGTAGGGCGTCGCCCGCCCGGTGCGCCCGACCGAGACGACGATGTTCAGCAGCTTGGTCTGCACCTCTTCCGGCGGGTACTTGAACGCGATGGCCCACCGCGGCGCCCGGCTCGTCGCGCCCAGCTCGTCGTGCAGGGCGAGCTCGTCGACCTTGACGACGATGCCGTCGAGCTCGTGCTCGATCGAGTGCCGCCTCTCGCCGTAGCGCTCGACGAACGCGGCGACCTCGTCGACGCTGTGACAGATCTCCGTGTGCGGGCTGGTGGGCAGGCCCCAGGACTTCAGGAGGTCGTAGATCTCGCTCTGCGCGGCGACCGGCGGGTCGGGCCAGGCGCCGATGCCGTGCACGTAGAGGCGCAGCGACTCGATGCGGGCGACGGATGCCTCGCGCTCGAGCGCCGTCTTCTTCTTGTCGAGCTGCTGCCGCAGCCCCCCGCTGGCCGCGTTGCGCGGATTGGCGAACGCGGGGAACCGCCGCCCGGCGGCGGTCTTCGCCTTCTCCTCGTCGAACTGCCCCGCCCCGTGCCGCGCCTCGTGTCGCGCGCGCAGCTCGGCGACGTAGCGCTCGCGCAGCTGCGCCTGCAGCTCGTTGAGCTTCTCGAACTCGACCACCGGGATGAACACCTCGCCGCGCACCTCGACGACGGGCGGATGCCCCGACCCCGACAGCCGCTCGGGGATGTCGTCGAGGCGCAGCGCGTTCTCGGTCACGAGCTCGCCGATCCGCCCGTCGCCGCGCGTGGCGGCGGAGGTGAGCACGCCGTTCTCATAGCGCAGATTGATCGCCAGCCCGTCGATCTTGAGCTCGGTCAGCCAGTCGACCCTGCGGCCGGCCAGCTCTTCGGTCTTGGCGCACCACTCGCGCAGCTCGTCGATCGAGAAGACGTTGTCGAGGCTGAGCATGCGCTCGGCGTGCACGATGGTCTCGAGCTCGGTCGCCTCGGCCGCGCCGACGGTCTGCGTCGGAGAGTCCTGGCTGGCCAGCTCGGGGAACAGCCGCTCGAGCTCCTCCAGGCGCCGCATCCACGCGTCGTACGTCGCGTCGTCGACGAGCGACGCGTCCGCGCCGTAGTAGGCGTCGCGCGCTGCGGTGATCCGCTCGGTCAGCTCTGCGACCTCGGCGGCGGCCTGCTGCTGGGTCAGTTCTGCCACGTGCTCAGGCTACCGAGCACCGCCGACGCCCGGGCTAGGTGGCGTCCCACAGCGCGCGGTAGTAGGCGATGCGTTCGGCGTCGGGTGCGACGCCGTAGGTCTCGAAGAACAGCCCGTCCCAGCCGACGCCGTAGTTCCACTCGAGGCTCGCCGACGCGACCGCCAGGTCCGCCCAGCGGTCCGCCGTGCCGAGGCGGCCCACGTCGACGATGCCCGCGAATTCACCGCTCCGCGCGACGAGCGTGTTCGGCGAGCACGGGTCGCCGTGGCACACCACCAGACGGTCGATCCCGGGGGCGCGGCGCAGCTCGGCCGGCACCGGGTTCCCCCGGCGTGCGGCGGCGGCGACGCGCTGCTCGGCCGACCACGAGAAGGGGCACTCGGCAGGGTCGAGCGTGTCATGCAGCATCCGCAAGCCCTGTGCGATCGCGCGCACGGCGAGCTCGGGCCGCTGCGACCAGGGCGGGACGACCGCGGAGAGCGCGTCCAGGCCCTCCGTCGCCAGCCACTCCCCCGTCTCGTCCACGCCGGCGGCGATCACGCGAGGCGCCGGGAACCGGCCGGCGAGCCACTCGAGACGCTCGCGCTCGTCTCTCAGCGACTCGCTCGAGCCGCGCGGATCCCACTTCACGAACCGCGCGCCCTCAGGAGCGTCGACGCGGTAGGTGAGCCCGCCGGCCTCGTTCTGCCACACGGCCCGCAGCGGCGCCCCCGCGGCGAAGGCGAGCACCGCCTGCGGCACAGCCGGCTCGGCGGGCGGCGGCCCGGCGAGGGCCTTCGAGGTCACGCGCCGAGGGGCACGGCGCTGACGGTGCGGTCGATCGTGGTCTGCCCGAGCACGCGCGTGCCGACGTAGACGACCGCCGTCTGACCGGGCGCGACCCCGTTGATCGGATGCTCCGGCGTGATCACCAGCTCGCCGCCGAGGACGGCGGCGCGGGCCGGCACCGGGTCGGCGTGCGCCCGGATCTGCACCTCGCAGGCGAACTCCCGCTCGGGGTGCTCGGGCGCCCGGCCCGCCCAGGTGTACCGCGAACCGGCGAGCTGCGCGATGTCGAGGGCCTCCTTCGGTCCGACGACGACGGTGTTGGTCTGGGGCTTCACCTCGAGCACGAAGCGGGGCCGGCCGTCGGGCGCGGGAACGGTGAGGTTGAGCCCGCGGCGCTGGCCGACGGTGTAGGCGTGCGCGCCCTGGTGCTCCCCCACGACCGCGCCGGACCGGTCGACGATGGCGCCGTTCGAGATGCCGACGTGCTCGCCGAGCCAGCCTCGGGTGTCGCCGTCGGGGATGAAGCAGATGTCGTGGCTGTCGGGCTTCTTCGCCACCGCGAAGCCGCGGGCCTCGGCCTCGGCGCGCACCTCGGCCTTCGACGGCGTGGCGCCGAGCGGGAACATGGCGTGCTTCAGCTGCTCGGCGGTCAGCACGCCCAGCACATAGCTCTGGTCCTTGGCCCAGGCGGCGGCGCGGTGCAGTTCACGGTTGCCGTGCGCATCCGTCACGATCGACGCGTAGTGCCCGGTGACCACCGCGTCGAAGCCGAGCGCGAGCGCCTTCTCCAGCAACGCCGCGAACTTGATGCGCTCGTTGCAGCGCATGCACGGGTTCGGGGTGCGGCCGGCTTGGTACTCGGAGATGAAGTCGTCGACGACGTCCTCCTTGAACCGCTCCGAGAAATCCCACACGTAGAAGGGGATGCCGATCAGGTCGGCCACGCGCCGGGCGTCCATCGCGTCCTCGATGGTGCAGCAGCCGCGGCTGCCGGTGCGCAGGGTTCCCGGCATGCGCGAGAGGGCGAGGTGCACGCCGACGACGTCGTGTCCCGCGTCCTTCGCGCGGGCGGCCGCGACCGAGGAGTCGACTCCCCCGCTCATGGCTGCAAGAACACGCATGCCTCGAGTGTACGTTTCGCTGCCCGCACGCGGCCTGAGCCCGTACTAGCGTCGCCTCGTGAGCACCGCCGTCGCCGCATCCGATCGCCCCGCGCGCCCCGCCAATCTGCCGCTGCGCGAGCGCCCCGTCGACATCCTGTTCCTGGTGATCTTCAGCGTCTTCATCGTGACGTGCATTATCAGCGACTCGGTCGAAGGGCTCGGCCTCGACCAGGTCGCGAATTCGCCGAACCTGCTCGTGCGCTGGAACTACTGGTACGCGAGCAACTTCGACCCGCTGTACCAGTCGCACCCGCTGTGGCTGAGGTTCATCTCGGGCACCTCGGCGTTCGTCTACGTGATCTTCTACGTGCTGCTGGACTTCGCCATCGTGCGCGGCTGGAACTGGATCCAGCTGCCGAGCGTGATCTACGCGACGATGATCATCTCGCTCACCGGCATCCCGATCTTCGGCGTCGAGTTCTTCGGCCCCGCCGGCCAGGCCACCCCGAACCCGGCCGTGTTCCTCGCCTTCAACGCGCCCTACATCCTGTTCCCGCTGCTGCTGCTCATCCGCATGCGCAAGCCGCTCCCCTTCACCCGGGGGTGGTGACGGGTGCTCCTGTGAACCGATCTTGTTGATCGCACCGAGGGAAGAGAATCAGCGCGACGCGCCCATGCCTGCGTCCCGGGCGCCGCGTGTCGCACGGATTCCCTTCCCTCCGGCAGCACCCAGCCCTCCGGCAGCACCCAGCCCTCCGGCAGCACCCGGCTGACCCGAGCCACCCCGGCTACCGCCCGAGCACCGTCTCGCGGTTCGAGAGCCCGGCCGCGGCCGCCCGCTCGTAGGCCGACGGCAGCGCCGCGAGGAACGCGTCGACATCGGCCTCCGTCGAGGTGTGCCCCAGAGTGATGCGCAGCGCCCCGCGCGCCTCCTCCTCCGAGCGGCCCATCGCGAGCACCACGTGGGACGGCTCGGGGATGCCCGCCTGGCAGGCCGACCCCGTCGACACGGCGACGCCTGCCGCATCGAGCAGGAACAGCAGCGAGTCGCCCTGCGCGCCGGGAAACGTGAAGTGCGCATTCATCGACAACCGGTCGTCGCCCTCCGGCCCCGACAGCCGCGCCGCCGGCACGGCCGCCCGCACCCCGGCGATGAGCCGGTCCCGCAGGGCGGCGAGGCGCGCGTTGCGCTCGGCGAGTTCGCGCACGGCGACGGATGCCGCGACCGCGAACGCGCTCGCCGCCGCGACGTCCTGCGTGCCGGAGCGCACGCCGCGCTGCTGGCCGCCGCCGTGCACGAGCGGCACGACCGGCGCGGTGCGGGAGAGCACCAGCGCGCCGATTCCGACCGGCCCGCCGATCTTGTGCGCCGAGACGCTCAGGGCGGCGACCCCGAGCGACCGGAAGTCGATGGGCAGGTGCCCGTACGCGGCCACGGCGTCCAGGTGCAGCGGCACCCCCGCCTCCCGGGCGGCCGCCGCCAACGCATCCACCGGCTCGATCGTGCCGACCTCGTTGTTCGCCCACAGGGCGGTGGCGACGGCGACGTCGCCCGTCGAGAGGGCCTCGGCCCAGGCATCCGTGCGCACGAACCCGTCGGCGTCGAGCGGCACCCGGGCCGCCTCGGCGCCCTCGTGCGCGACCAGCCACTCGATCGTGTCGAGGGTGGCGTGGTGCTCGCCCTCGGGCGCGACCACCCGGTGGCCGGGCCGCGCCCAGAACGTGCCCTTCAGGGCGAGGTTGATCGCCTCGGTGCCGCCGGAGGTGAAGACGACCTCGATGGGGTCGCAGCCGAGCGAGGCGGCGACCTGCTCGCGGGCCTCCTCGAGCACCCGGCGCGCGTGCTGCCCGGCCGAGTGGATCGACGACGGGTTGCCCACTTCGGCGAGCGCTCGCGCGTACGCGTCGATCGCCTCGGGGAGCATCGGGGTGGTCGCCGCGTGGTCAAGATAGACCGGCATGCTCGTTACTGTAGACGCCATGGCTGAAGACGCACCCGTGGTGCCGCTGGGGGTCACGCGCACCGCGACGGGCGCGACGATCGGCGTCTGGAGCGCGAACGCGACACGCATCGAGCTGTGCCTCTTCGACGACAAGGATCCGGACTGGCTGGTCGAGTCGGTGCCGCTGACCAAGGGGGCCGGGAACGTCTGGTCGGGGTCCTCGCCCAAGCTCACGCCGGGTCGGCGCTACGCGCTGCGCGTCGACGGCCCCGACGGCCCGCGCCACGCCTTCGACCCGAGCACCTTCCTGCTCGACCCGTACGCGCGCGGGGTGCAGCGCCTGCGCGCCAAGGAGTGGCGGGCGGTCGTGGTCGACGACGCCTTCGACTGGGGCGGCGTCGCGAAGCCCGGCCACGACCTCGACCGCACCGTCATCTACGAGGCGCACGTCAAGGGCCTCACCAAGCTCAACCCCGAGTTGCCCGAGGAGCTGCGCGGCAGCTACGCCGGCCTCGCCCACCCCGTCACGATCGAGTACCTGAAGAACCTCGGCATCACCGCCGTCGAACTGCTGCCCGTCCACAGCCTCTCCAGCGAGCAGCGCCTGGTGCGGCAGGGCCTGACCAACTACTGGGGCTACAACACGGTCGGATTCTTCGCACCGCACGCCCTCTACGCGACCAAGGCCGCCCAGGCCGCCGGCGCCACCGCGGTGCTGCGCGAGTTCAAGGGCATGGTGAAGCTGCTGCACGAGGCGGGGCTCGAGGTGATCCTCGACGTGGTCTACAACCACACCTCGGAGGAGGGCATCGGCGGCCCGCGCACGAGCTTCCGCGGCATCGACAACTCGAGCTACTACCGCCAGCTCGACGACGGCACGTACTACGACGTCACCGGGTGCGGCAACACGGTCGACTTCGGGCAGGACGCCGCCCCGCAGCTGGTGCTCGACTCGGTGCGCTACTGGGCGAACGCCTGCCAGGTCGACGGGTTCCGCTTCGACCTCGCCGCGACGCTCGGCCGCGACGAGACGGGCGCCTACACCCGCGAGCACCCGCTGCTGAACGGCCTCGTGAACGACCCGCAGCTGCAGGGTGTCAAGCTCATCGCCGAGCCGTGGGATGTCGGCCTCGGCGGCTGGCAGACCGGCAACTTCCCCGACGGCTGGAGCGAGTGGAACGACCGCTACCGCGACCGGGTGCGGCAGTTCTGGCTGCGCGACATCGCCGACGCCCGGCACAGCGGCCAGGCCACGACGGGCATCGGCGGCTTCGCGACCCGGCTCGCGGGCTCGGCCAACACCTTCAGCGCGGAGCGCGGCCCGCTCGCATCCGTCAACTTCGTCACCGCGCACGACGGGTTCACGCTCGCCGACCTCGTCTCCTACGACACCAAGCACAACCTCGGCAACGGCGAATTCAACCGCGACGGCACCGACAACAACCGCTCGTTCAACCACGGGGCCGAGGGCCCCACGACCGACGAGAAGATCCGCGCCGACCGGCGCAAGGCGATGCGCAACCTGCTCGGCACCCTGCTGCTGTCGGCCGGAGTGCCGATGATCTCGGCCGGCGACGAGTTCGGCCGCAGTCAGCAGGGCAACAACAACGCCTACTGCCACGACGACGAGCTGACCTGGGTCAGCTGGGAGCGCGACACGGATGCCGAGCACCTCACCGCCGTGACCGCAGAGCTCACCCGGCTGCGGCGCGAGAACCCGGCCGTGCGGCCGAGGCGCTACGCCAAGCTGGGCGAGCACGTGCCGCAGGCGAGCCAGATGGACTGGTACGACGCCGGCGGCAACACCATGGAGCTCGACGACTGGCAGGACCCGTCGGCGCGCACCCTGCAGTACCTCGCCTCCTCGACGCCGGAACGCGAGGCGCCCAACCGCATCCTGCTCGTCGTGCACGGCGTCGAGGACCCGATCGAGGTGACCCTCCCGGTGCACCCCGGGGTGCGGTGCTACACGCTGCTGTGGGACAGCGCCGAGGAGACCCCGAAGACCGAGACGCGCGACTACGCGCCGGGCGACCGGGTCGCGGTCTCGCCCGCGTCGATGCAGCTGTTCCGCTGCTCCTGACGCGTCCCTGGCGTGCGGCTGCGCCCGACGCGCGGCTGCGTGTGACGGATGCCTGAAGGCCGCAGCCCTCAGGTCGCCGAGGCGACCAGGCCCAGCTCGGCGTCGGAGGCGAGCAGCTCGTTCTTCGGCAGCACCCGCACCGTGTACCCGAAGGCGCCGGCCCGGTCGAGCACGACCGTGCCGCTGAACGGCGTGGTGCCGGCGCCGTCCTGCGCCGCGGCGGCGGTGTCGAGGTCGAGGTCCTGGTAGCGCAGCCCGGTGATCTCGTCGCTGGTCTCGCTGTGGCCGTAGACGACCTGCACGTGCACGTCGTCGGGCTGGAGCGAGCCGAGCGCCACGTGGGCGCGCACGTGCAGCTCGTCGCCGACCTGGGGAACCGCGTCGAGCCCGCCGGACTCGACGAGCGACACCGCGACCTGCGGCCACGCCGCCTGCACCCTCGCCTTCCAGGCCGCCAGCTCCCGGGCCGCCTGGTAGGAGGCATCCGTCAGCCTCACGGCGTAGCCGTGCGCCGGCGTGTAGAGCCGCGTCACGTACTGCTTGACCATGCGGTCGGCCGACAGCTCGGGCGACAGCGTCTTCAGCGAGTAGCGCACGTGCCCGAGCCACTGGGACGGCGTGCCGTCGGCGTCGCGGTCGTAGAACAGCGGGGCGATCTGGTTCTCGATCAGGTCGTACAGCGCGGCGGCCTCGAGGGCGTCGCGCTCGGCCGCGTCGCCGGCCGCGTCGGCGGAGGGGATCGCCCAGCCGTTCTCGCCGTCGTAGTACTCGTCCCACCAGCCGTCGAGGATGGACAGGTTCAGCGACCCGTTCAGCGCCGCCTTCATGCCGCTCGTGCCGCACGCCTCGAGCGGGCGCAGCGGGTTGTTCAGCCAGATGTCGGTGCCCGGGTACAGCGTCTGCGCCATGGTGATGTCGTAGTTCGGCAGGAACACCATGTGGCTGCGCACCTCGGGGTCGGAGGCGAACTGGTACAGCTCCTGGATGAGCCGCTTGCCGCCGTCGTCGGCCGGGTGCGACTTGCCGGCGATGACCATCTGCACGGGCCGGTCGGGGTTGAGCAGGATGCGCTTGAGCCGCTCCTTGTCGTGCAGCATCAGGGTGAGCCGCTTGTAGGTGGGCACGCGGCGGGCGAAGCCGATGGTCAGCGTGTTCGGGTCGAGCACCTGCTGGGTCCAGGACGGGGCGAGGCCGCCGGTCACCTCGTGCGCCGCCGCGACGCGGCGCCGCGCGTCGGCGACGAGGGCGGCGCGCATCTCGTTGCGGGCGGCCCACAGCTCGGCATCCGTCAAAGCGTCGCTCTGCCAGTCGGCGCGCGTGGTGTCGGCGGTGCCGAGCTTCACCTCGGCGAGCGTGACCAGGGTCGAGTCGACCCAGGTCGGCGCATGCACGCCGTTGGTGACGGAGGTGATCGGCACCTCTTCGACGTCGAAGCCCGGCCACAGGTTCGCGAACATGGCCCGCGACACCTGGCCGTGCAGCTTCGCCACCCCGTTGGCGTGCTGGCCGAGCCGCAGCCCCAGGATCGCCATGTTGAACACGTCGGGATTGCCGCCCTGCTGCGTCTCGGCGCCGAGCGCCAGGACCTGCTCCAGCGAGACGCCCGGCAGCAGCTCGGGTGTGGCGAAGTAGCGCTCGATGAGCGGCTTCTCGAAGCGGTCGATGCCGGCCGGAACCGGCGTGTGCGTCGTGAACACCGTGCCGGCGCGCACCACCTGCAGCGCCTCGTCGAAGGTGAGCCCCTCCCCGATCAGGTCGGAGATGCGCTCGAGGCCCTGGAACCCGGCGTGCCCTTCGTTGGTGTGGAACACGGTGGGCGTGGGCACGCCGAGCAGCTCGGTGGCAAGGCCGAGCGCCCGCACGCCGCCGATGCCGAGCAGCAGCTCCTGCAGCAGCCGGTGCTCGCCGCCGCCGCCGTACAGCCGGTCGGTGACCGAGCGCAGCTCGTCGTCGTTCTCGCGGATGTTGGTGTCGAGCAGCAGCAGCTTCACCCGGCCGACGGCGGCGAGCCAGATGCGCGCCGACAGGTCGCGCCCGTCGGGCAGGGCGAGGCTCACGCGGGCGGCCATGCCGTCGGGCTGGCGCAGCACCGACAGCGGCAGGCCGTCGGGGTCGAGCACCGGGTAGGACTCCTGCTGCCAGCCGTCGCCGGAGATCGACTGGGCGAAGTAGCCCGAGCGGTAGAACAGCCCGACGCCGATCAGGGGGATGCCGAGGTCGCTGGCCGACTTCAGGTGGTCGCCGGCGAGGATGCCGAGGCCGCCCGAGTACTGGGGCAGCGCGGCGGCGACGCCGAACTCGGGTGAGAAGTACGCGATGGATTCCGGCGCCCCCTCCTGCTCCTGATACCAGCGCGGCTCGGAGAGGTAGCGCCGCAACTCGTCGCGCAGCGCGTTGGCCTCGTGCACGAAGGCGTCGTCGGCGGCGAGCTCCTCCAGCCGCTGCGGCTCCACGGCGCCCAGCACGGCGATCGGGTCGTGGGTCTGATGCCACGCCTCCGCCGAGATGGAGCGGAACAGACGCCGGGTGGGCTGATGCCACGACCAGCGCAGGTTGAGGGCCAGTTCCTCCAGTGCCGAGAGCGGTTCGGGGATGACGGCGCGGACGGTGAATCTGCGGATGGCCTTCACACCGCCTCACCCTAGCGACGGCACGTTTCCGTGGGGTAACCCGGAGCGGACGCGATAGGTTCGCATCGTGGCTGATGACACGGATGCTTTCTCACCGGTGCTGGGCAGGATCCCGATCCTCGAGCTCGCCCCCGAGGTCGACGGCGGCGTGTGGCCGGCGAAGGCGTTCGCCGGCGAAGTCGTCCCGTTCGAGGCCACCGCGTTCCGCGAAGGCCACGACCTCATCGGCGTCGACGTGCTGCTGCTCGACCCCACCGGGGCGCAGACCGCGCACCGCATGCACCCGCTCGGCCCCGAGCACCCCGACCGCTGGGGCGCCCTGGTGCGGCTCGACGCCGAAGGCGAGTGGCGGTTCCGCATGCAGGCGTGGGCCGACGAGTGGGCCACCTGGCGGGCCGTCGCCGGCAAGAAGATCCCCGCCGGCGTCGACATCGCGGTCACCTTCCAAGAGGGCGCGCTGCTGGCCGAGCGCGCCGCCCGCGACACCCGGCGGCCGAAGGCCGAGCGGCGCTACCTCTCCGAGGTGGCCGAGGCGCTGGCGAACGACGCCACGCCGGCGGAGGAGCGGCTGGCCCAGGCATCCGATGACCGCCTCACCCAGATCATGGTCGAGCGCCCCGTCGTGTCGCTGCAGACCCTGTCGGCCACCCGCCGCATCGTCGTCGAACGCACCCGAGCGGGCGTCGGCGCCTGGTACGAGTTCTTCCCCCGCTCCGTGGGCGCGAAGAAGCGAGCGGATGGCTCGTGGCAGTCGGGCACCTTCCGCACCGCCGCCCTGCGGCTGCCCGAGATCGCCGCGATGGGCTTCGACGTCGTCTACCTGCCGCCCATCCACCCGATCGGCCGGTCGTTCCGCAAGGGGCCGAACAACGCGCTCACCGCCGGCCCGAACGACCCCGGCTCGCCGTGGGCGGTCGGCGCGGAGGAGGGCGGCCACGACGCCATCCACCCCGAGCTCGGCACCGTGGAGGACTTCCAGTACTTCCTCGGCAAGGCCGAGCTGTCGGGATTGGAGGTGGCGTTGGACCTCGCCCTGAACGCCTCCCCCGACCACCCCTGGGTGAAGACCCACCCCGAGTGGTTCACTACCCTGCCCGACGGCACGATCGCGTACGCGGAGAACCCGCCGAAGAAGTACCAGGACATCTACCCGATCAACTTCGACAACGACTACGAGGGCCTGCGCGCCGAGATCCTGCGCATCGTCGAGTACTGGATCGGCGTGGGCGTGAAGATCTTCCGCGTCGACAACCCGCACACCAAGCCGCTGTACTTCTGGGAGTGGCTGATCCACGAGGTGAACGCCGCCCACCCCGAGGTCGTCTTCCTCGCCGAGGCGTTCAGCCGCCCCGCGGTGATGCAGACGCTCGCCAAGGCCGGGTTCCAGCAGTCGTATTCCTACTTCACCTGGCGCAACACCCGCGCCGAGCTGGAGGAGTTCCTCACCACGATCACGCGCGACTGGGCCGCTTACTACCGGCCCAATCTGTTCGTGAACACCCCCGACATCCTCACCGAGTACCTGCAGTTCGGCGGCCGGCCCGCGTTCAAGATCCGCGCCGCGATCGCCGCCACGGCCGGCCCACTGTGGGGCGTCTACTCGGGCTTCGAGCTGTACGAGTCGGTCGCCCGGCCCGGCGCGGAGGAGTACCTCGACAACGAGAAGTACGAGTTCAAACCGCGCGACTACCAGCGCGCCCTCGTCTCCGGCGACTCGCTCGCCCCCTACCTGACCATGCTCAACCAGGCGCGCGGCGCACACCCCGCGCTGCGCCAGCTGCGCAACCTCACCCTGCACTCGAGCGAGGACGACGCGGTGCTCGTGTACTCGAAGCACCTCGGCGGCGCGTACACCCGCTCCGGCAAGTCCGACACCATCATCGTCGTCGCCAACCTGGACCCGCACTCGGTGCGCGAGACGATGGTGCACCTCGACACGGCGTCATTCGGGGTACCGGACGGGCAGGGATTCGAGGTGCGCGACCTCGTCACCGGCCAGCGCTGGAACTGGGGCGCGCACAACTATGTGCGACTCGACGCGTTCTACGAGCCGGTGCACATCCTGCACGTGAAGGAGAACGGCTGATGACCGAGCTGACGCTGCCCCGCATCGCCGAGGAGACCCTGGCGGCCGTCGCCGAGGGGCGGCATCACGAGCCGCACGCGATCCTCGGCCAGCATCCGCTCGCCTCGGGCGAGGTTGGCGACCCGGTCACCGTGATCCGCGCCCTGCGCCCGCTCGCCGAGTCGGTGAGCGCCGTGCTCGCCTCGGGCGCCCGGCTCGCGCTCGCACACGTCGGGCACGGCATCTGGCAGGGCGTGTCGATCACGGGCATGACCGACTACGTGATCGAGGCCAGGTACGCGGATGGCTCGGTGTATACCGCCGACGACCCGTACCGCTTCTCCCCCACCCTCGGCGAGGCCGACACCTGGCTGATCCAGCAGGGCCGGCACGAGCAGCTGTGGAACGCGCTCGGCGCGCACGTGCGCGAGCACTGGGGCGTCTCCGCGCCCGTCTCCGGGGTGGCCTTCGCCGTGTGGGCGCCGAACGCCACGGCCGTGCGGGTGGTGGGCGACTTCAACGGCTGGGACGGCACCATGCACGCGATGCGCTCGATGGGGCCCTCGGGCGTGTGGGAGCTGTTCGTCCCGGGCCTCGGCGAGGGCGCGCTGTACAAGTACGACCTGCGCACCCCGGAGGGCGACTGGGTGCGCAAGATCGACCCGCTTGCGCAGTACACCGAGGTTCCGCCGGCGACCGCCTCCGTGGTCGGGGTGAGCCGGCACGAGTGGGCCGACGACGAGTGGATGGCGTCGCGGCCGGACAGCCATCACGACCGGCCCGTGTCGATCTACGAGCTGCACTTCGGCTCCTGGCGGCCCGGCCTCGGCTACCGCGAGGCCGCCGACCAGCTGATCGAGTACGTCACCGGTCTCGGCTTCACCCACGTCGAGTTCCTGCCGCTCGCGGAGCATCCGTTCTCGGGTTCGTGGGGGTACCAGGTGACCGGCTACTACGCCGCCTCCAGCCGCTTCGGCCACCCCGACGACCTGCGCTACCTGATCGACCGCCTGCACCAGGCCGGCATCGGCGTGATCATGGACTGGGTGCCCGGCCACTTCCCCAAGGACGACTGGGCGCTGGCCCGCTACGACGGCCGGCCGCTCTACGAGCACGCCGACCCGAGGCTCGGCGAGCAGAAGGACTGGGGCACCTACGTCTTCGACTTCGGCCGCACCGAGGTGCGCAACTTCCTCTACGCCAACGCGCTGTACTGGCTCGAGGAGTTCCACGTCGACGGGCTGCGCGTCGACGCGGTCGCCTCGATGCTGTACCGCGACTACTCCCGCGCCGACGGCGAGTGGATCCCGAACATCCACGGCGGGCGCGAATACCTCGAGGCCATCGCGTTCCTGCAGGAGACCACGGCCACGGCCTACAAGCGCAACCCGGGCATCATGATGATCGCCGAGGAGTCGACGAGCTGGAACGGGGTCACCGCCCCCACCAGCCGGGGCGGGCTGGGCTTCGGCTTCAAGTGGAACATGGGCTGGATGCACGACTCGCTGCAGTACATCGAGCGCGACCCCGCCTACCGCGCGTACCACCACAACGAGATGACCTTCGCCATGGTGTACGCGTACAGCGAGAACTTCATCCTGCCGATCAGCCACGACGAGGTCGTGCACGGCAAGGGCTCGCTGATCGGCAAGATGCCCGGCGACCACTGGCAGAAGCGGGCGAACGTGCGCGCGTTCCTCGCGTTCATGTGGGCGCACCCCGGCAAGCAACTGCTGTTCATGGGGCAGGAGTTCGGGCAGTACGCGGAGTGGAACGCCGACGCCTCACTCGACTGGCACCTGATGGACAGCCCCGAGCACGCGCAGCTCGCCGCCCTCGTCGGCGAGCTCAACCGCGTCTACCGGGACAACCCGGCCCTCTGGCGGCACGACACCGAGCCGCGCGGCTTCGAGTGGATCGCGGGCGGCGACGCGCAGCACAACGTGATCGCGTTCCTGCGCTGGGCCGAGGACGGGCCTGTCGCGGTGGTCGCGAACTTCGCCGGGCACCCGCACTACGACTACCGCATCGGGCTGCCGCAGGCCGGCGACTGGGACGAGATCGTGAACACGGATGCCGCCGACTTCGGCGGCTCCGGCGTGGGGAACCTCGGCCGGGTGCGCGCGGAGGACCGCCCCTGGGGCGGCCGCCCCGCCTCCGCGTCGCTCACCCTGCCGCCGCTGGGGGTCGTCTACCTGCGACCGGCGGCCGCCGAGCCGACCTGAAGAGCCGCCGAGCAGCGCATGGCGGCGATGGCGGAGCCGGAGCACACCCCCGCCGACGAGGTGGCCGGAGCCGACGAGCTGCCGCCGCTCACGCCGTTCGAGCAGGTGCGGCCGCGCGCCTGGGGGTGGTTCGGCCCGGCCGGCGAGATCGGCGGCAGCTGAGGCCCGCGCCCGCTCGGGCGGCGCTCAGTAGAGCAGGCTGGCCAGCCGCCCGCGCGCCTTGATGACGCGCGGGTCGGTGGTGCCGACGACCTCGAACAGCTCCACGAGGCGCTCGCGCACCCGGTCGCGGCCGGCCGCGTCGAGCTTCGGGAAGAGCGTCAACAGCCGGTCGAAGGCGTCCTCGACGTGACCGCCGGAGAGGTCGGCGTCGGCGACGTCGAGCTGCGCGTCGAGGTCGTCCGGCCGGTCCGCCGCGGCCTGCCGGATCCCCTCCAGGGTCTTGCCCTGGAGGCGCTGCAGCAGGCTCACCTGCGCGAGTCCCGCCTTGGCGTCCTCGTCGGCGGGGTTCTGCGCGATCGCCTTCTTGTATGCCTCCACCGCCGCCGCGAGGTCGCCGCGCTCGATCGCGTCGTACGCCTCCTGGTGCAGCGGCGGCAGCGGCGCGGGCTCCGGCTCGCCTCCGGCCTCGGGGGCATCGGATGCCTCGCCCGGGTCGACCGTGCCGGTGACCCCGTTCTGCGCCGCGAAGGCCAGCACCTGCTCGATCGCGTCGCGCACCTGCTCCTCGGGCAGTTCGCCGACGAACAGCCCCACCGGGCGGCCGCCGATCACAGCGGCCACGGTGGGCACCTGCTGCGCCTGGAACGCCTGCGCGAGCTGCGGGTTGCGCTCCGCCTCGATGCGGGCCAGCACGATGCGGCCGGCGTACTCGGTCACGATCTTCGTCAGCGTCGCCGACAAGCGGGTGCTCTGCTCGGCCCACGACGCCCACAGGTCGACGAGCACGGGCACCTGGCGCGACAGCTCCAGCAGCTGCGCGAAGTTCTGGTCCGTGCCCTCGACGACGAGCCGATTGCCGCCGGATGCCCCGGCTGAGGCATCCGTCGCCCCGGTCTGGTTCTGCGCGCGGTTGTTCACCAATGCGGACAGGTCGACGGCGCCGCGCAGGCTGGCGGCGCTCACCTTCTCATCACTCACTTCGGAAGCTCCCTCGCACCGATCACGGCCTGGGTGAAGCCTAGTAGCTGCACCTTGTCACCGGATTCGGCGGGAGGCACGTAGAAGAGCAGCTGGTAGCCGTAGGTGGTCTCCAAGCCGGTGCTGCTCTGGGTCTTCCCGATCAGGGCAGCGGTGGCGGTGTCGCTCTTCACGCTCACGGTCGCCTGCGGGTCGGTGGGCCGGATGGACGAGGACTCCTGCACCGAGGTCGCCACCAGCGCACCCGCCTTGTTGGTCGCCAGGGCCACCGGGTCGCTGTCGCCCGGCCGGTCGGCGAACGCCAGGCTGCCGGCGCTCTTCGCCTTCAGCAGCGCGCGGATCTGCTGCGCCTTGTAGTCGGCGCCGCTCATCTTGGTCAGCGCGTCGTCGCTCTCATCGAACTCGGAGTACGACTTGCTCTGCTTCCCGCGCGCCAGCACGTCGGCGTAGTCCTGCGCGAGACGGCCGGGCGGAACCGTGACGAGCTTCGAGTCCGTGCTCACCAGGGGCGTGCCGATCGAGGCGGGCGGCAGCTCGGGAACCCGCGCCCCGCCGAGCACCACCACCGAGTAGGCGATCTTGTAGTTCTCGCGCGGGCTCTCCTGGGTGAGCACGAGGTAGAGCGGCGCCGCATTCTTCTTCGTCTTGTCGGTGTCGAGCACGGCGACCGAGCGGGGCCAGCTGCTCGTGGCCTGCGGCAGCACGGGGTACAACTCTCCGTCGGCGATCGCCTGCGGCTTCGCGTAGTCGGTCTTCTTGGCGCGGATCTTGTAGTTCGCGGTGCGCTCGGCCAGGGCCGCGCCCGTGAACCGGGTCGCGGCGAGCTTGGCGTCGCGGGTCTTGTCGGCCTCCGCGGCCGTCTTGGAGATGCGGGCGACGATGTTCTTCAGCTGCGCCACGGTGACGGCGGGGGCCGGGTCGTCGCTGTCCTCGCCGGGCACGTCGGTGGCGATGGGCGTCGCCGTGGCCGTCGCCGACGGCGACGCCTCGCCGAACGACGGCCAGTAGTCGGAGGAGCACCCGGCGAGCGTGAGCGCGCCGGCCAGCACGATCGGCACCGCGACGAAGGCGCGCCCGATGGCGCGGCGGCCACGGATGCCGCCCGCCTCGTCGAGCGCGGGCGTCGGCTTCGGCGCACGCAGCCGCCGGCCGCGGCGCTGGCCGCGGCGCGGGCCGTGCGAGCGGCGCACGTGGCGGATCGCCAGCACGTACAGCACAATGCCGACCACGAGCAGCACCCCGCCCAGCACGATCAGCGGGCCCGCCCACGGGGTGGCCGTGTCGGTCGGCCAGGTGAGCGAAACGTGGGAGGGGGCCGGGTTCTTGCCGTCGGTCGCGATGATCACGCTGACGCTGTCGGGCACGTTCATGCGGGTCTTCTCGGCCGCCTGGCCGCTGAACTCCTCGAGCCACAGATCCGAGCCGCGCGGGTCCGGCGTCGCCGCGTCCTGGTCGACGGGGCCGTTGACGAGGTGCGCCTTGAGGTCACCGTCGGTCTTGTCGTAGGTCAGTCGCTCGTAGGGCGAGTCGCCGAGCCAGCCGATGACGTCGGCCGTGCGGCCGTAGGCGACGAACGGGGTGCCGGCGCCGCCGGAGACCGACAGCGTCTGCTGCCCTTCGATCGAGTTCAGGGTCTTCCCCCCGACGATCACGTACTTGGCGCCGGAGTCGACGGACGCGGAGGCTGAGACGGTGGGCGGCGGCGCCCAGATCGTCCGCTGGGCGAAGCCCAGGCCGATCAGGGCCGCAGCGGCGACGAAGGCCGCGATGGCGAAGACGAAACGCACGTGAATCCTTCCTGACCGCCGGCGAAGTGGCGTCGGTACGCCGGCCAGGTCAAAGACACTCCAGGCTAGTCGATGCCCCCTGGGCGAACCCAGGACGAAGCCTGAGCGCGCCGGACCGGGGCCGCCCGCGCGGCTTGTACGATTCCCTTGTGACCACCGAGGAGTCAGAGTTCACGCAGGTCTTCCGCGGCTACGACAAGGCCGAGGTGGACAAGGCGATGCAAGAGCTGCGCCGCGAGCTCATCAAGGCGAACACGCAAGCCTCCGACGCCGCGAAGGAGATCAAGCGCCTCAACACCCGCATCGACGAGTTGAACGCCGAGATCGAAGAGGTCGGCAGCCCGACCTTCTCGGGCCTCGGCACGAAGCTCGAGAACACGCTGCGCGTGGCCGAGGAGCAGTCCACGCGCATGATCGCGCAGGCCGACATCGACGCCGAGAAGCTGCGCGCGTCGGTCGCCGCCGAGACCGAGAAGATCCGCGCCGCGGCCCAGGATCAGGCGGACCGGCTCATCGCCGACGCGAAGGCGCGCTCGGCCTCGCTCCTCCAGGACGCGCAGATCGAGGCGAACTCGATCATCGCCGACGCCCGCGGCGACGCCGAGCAGCTCGTGCAGGACGCGCAGCGCGAGGCCGCCGCGATCCGCGGGGCGGTCGCCACCGAGGCCGCCGAGGTGCGCGCGACGAGCAAGCGCGAGGCTGCCGCTGCGCGATCGGATGCCGAGCGCGAGGCCGCCGAGCTGCGGGCGGCCGCTCAGCGCGAAGCCGAGGCGGCTCGCGCCGCCGCCGCCGCTCTCGACGTGGAGACCGAGCGCCGCCGGGCCGAGCTCGAGCGGGAGCTCGCCGAGGCCCGCGCCGCCCAGGCGGCCGAGCTGGAGGCCGAGGCCATCGCCCAGCGCGAGCAGCTGGCCAAGCAGCACGCGGAGCAGACGACCCTCATCCAGACCGAACTGGCCGAGCATCGCGCCGCGAAGGAGCAGGACCGCCGCGCCCACGAGGAGGAGCTCGCCGAGGCGCGCAAGGCGGCGCTGGCCGAGATCGAGCAGCAGCGCCGCGAGGCCGAACAGGCCCGCATCGATCTCGAGGTGGAGCTCGCCGCCCGGCGTGACGAGGCCGAGAAGGAGCACCTCGCGCGCCACGAGGAGGCGGTGGCGCAGACCCAGCGCTTCGTCGACGACGCCAACCAGGAGCTCGCCGAGGCGCTGCAGCGCGCGGCCGAGGCGCGCGAGGAGGCCAAGGCCATCGAGCGCGACTCCCGCGCCGAGGTCGGGGCGAAGCGGCGGCAGGCCGAGGAGGACGCCTCCGCGCTCATCCGCGACGCCGAGGATCGCGCCAAGGCGCTGATCGAAGACGCCGAGTCGCGCAGCAAGAAGCTCATCGACGACGCGGAGGACCGGCTGGCGCAGATCCGCGCCGAGCGCGAGTCCGTCGCCGCCTATTTCGAATCGCTGCGCAGCGCGCTGCAGCAGGCCGAGGCCGTCACGACCTCCCACGGTGAGTAAGCCGCCCACGTGAAGATCCAGAACGCGTTCCGACTCGGCCTCGTCGGCACGCTCGGCGTCGGCCTCGGGATCCTCATCCTCACGTCGATCGTCGCCCTGTCGACGATCATCACCTACCTCGGGGCGGCGCTGTTCATCGCGCTCGGCATCGAGCCGTTGATCGGATTCCTGGAGCGCCGCGGCGTGCCCAGGTGGGCGGCGATCGTGATCGTCTTCGTCGTGATCCTCGGCGTCGCGGCCGGCGTGGTGCTCGCGATCGTGCCGGTCCTCGTGGAACAGGGCGCGGCTCTCGTCACCGCGGTGTCCGACTTCGTCAACAACGGCACCTACAACGACTGGTACTCCTGGCTGCAGAACCAGTTCGAACCGGGCGTCGTCGACAACGCCGTCGCGCAGCTGTGGTCGGAGCTGCAGAAGAACCTGGGCACGATCACCGGCGGCGTCCTGCAGGCCGGCATCGGGCTGGTCAGCGGCGTCTTCGGCGCGCTGATCGTCCTCATCCTCACGATCTACTTCGCCGCCAGCATGCGCAGCATGAAGCGCGGCGCCTACGCGCTGGTGCCCGCCTCGAAACGGCGGCGCTTCATCGACATCGCCGAGCAGGTCACCGACTCGGTCGGCAAGTACGTGATCGGGCAGGTCAGCCTCGCGCTCGTCAACGGCGTGCTGAGCGGCATCTTCCTCTCGATCATCCGCGCGCCGTATCCGATGCTGCTCGCGGTCATCGCGATGCTCTTCTCGCTGGTGCCGCTCGTCGGCACGCTCACAGGCTCGTCCATCATCGTGCTGCTCACCCTGCTGCTCGGCTCTCCGCTCACCGCGCTCGTCGCCGCGATCTACTACCTCGTCTACATGCAGGTCGAGGCCTATGTGCTCAGCCCGCGCATCATGAACCGCGCGGTCTCCGTGCCGGGCGCGCTCGTCGTCGTCGCCGCACTCGCCGGCGGATCTCTCCTCGGTGTGCTGGGGGCGGTCATCGCGATCCCGTTCGCCGCGTCGGTGCTGCTCATCGTGCGCCAGGTCGTGATCCCCCGCCAGAACGAGCTGTGACGACTCAGGGCGCGTAGGTCTCCGGCAGCGGCAGCGCCGCGGGGTTCACGGCCCGCACGATCTCGGTCAGCACGCGCCTGGTCTGAGTCTCGCCCACCCACAGGTGTTTGCCGCCCTCGACGGCGATGAACTCGGCCTCGGGCACCGCGGAGAAGCGTTCGCGCGCCTCCTCGGGGCGCAGGAAGTCGTCGAACTCGGGCACGAGCACGACCATGCGCTTGCCGCTGCCCGCCCACCGGGCCAGCTCGTCCTGCGTCGCACGGTGCAGCGGCGGCGACAGCAGGATCGCCCCGACGACGTCATCGTGCGCTAGCCCGTACTTGATCGCGATCTCGGTGCCGAACGACCAGCCGACGAGCCACAGTTCCGGCAGGCCGCGGTCGCGTGCGAAGCGCACCGCCGCCTCGAGATCGAAGCGTTCGGTGACCCCGTCGCCGAATTCGCCCTCGCTGGTGCCCCGCGGCGAGGAGGTGCCGCGGGTGTTGAAGCGCAGCACGGCCAGGTCGGCGAGTTCCGGCAGGCGCGCGGCCGCCTTGCGCAGAATGTGCGAGTCCATGAACCCGCCGTGGGTGGGCAGCGGATGCAGCGTGATGAGCGCCGCGACGGGTGGCCGCGCCTCGGGCAGCGCCAGCTCGCCGACGAGCTTCACGCCGTCGAGGGTGACGAACTCGATGGGCTCGCGCACGGCGGGCAGCTCCACCGCTCCGCGGATCTCGATCGGCTCAGGCATCCGTGCTCACGCTCATGCGATCCTCCAGCAGTGGGTGTGCCAGTGCCGCCGCCCCTCCAAGTCCGCAAGGTCGCCCAGCACGCCGTCGGCGCGCCAGACCGCGACGTGCGCGATGCCGGGCGGGATCTGCCGGCCGCAGCCCGGGCAGACGTAGTCCTTCTGGGCGTTCGCGGCCGAGATGGGCTGCACCGTCCACGCGGTGCCCCGGCGCGTCTCGGTGTGACGCGCCCCGAGCAGGATGCGCTCGACGTCCAGTTCCTCGGATACAGAACCGCCCCGGGGCCTTCGGCCTCGGGGACGGTTGCTGCGCGGCATGAGCCCAGTCTAGAAGAGCCGATCAGTACCAGCCGGTGGACTGCGAGTGGCCCCATGCGCCGCACGGCGTGCTGTACCGGCCCTGGATGTAGCCCATGCCCCACTTGATCTGGGTCTCGTAGTTGTTCTGCCAGTCGGGACCGGCGGTCGACATCTTGCTGCCCGGCAGCGCCTGCGGGATGCCGTAGGCGCCGCTCGCGTTGCTCGCGTGCACGTTCCACCCGGACTCCCGGTTCCAGAGCAGCACGAGGCAGTTGTACTCGTCGTCGCCGAGGCCCATGGACGCGAGCAGCGTCTTGGCGTACGCCTGCGCGCTGCCGGGGTCGGGCGTCGGGGCCGCGGCCACCTCCTGCTGGACGGGCGCGGCCGCCTGCGTCGTCGCGGCGGGCGCCGAAGTCTCGGTCTGGGTCGGCGTGGGGGTGGGGGTCGGCGTCGGGGTCGGCGCCGCGACGCTGTAGCTGTCGCGGGTGTTGGACACCGGCTGATAGGTGGCGGTCACGCCGACCGCCTGAGGGTGCTGGCCCGCGAAGCGGTCCTGCACGTGCGCGAACTGCATGTTGGCTTCGGCGGTGGCCCCGCTGTTCGGGTTCACGAGGTTCACCAGGAAGAAGCCGGCTGCGGCCGCGAAGGCCAGGAGGACGACGATCGGACGGGTCTTGTTCTTGAAAGAATTGTGCATAGTGGAGATGGGTCGGCCGGTCGCCGGCTCGAGCGCACTCGGGTTCGTGCGCTTCGCCGCCGGGGCCATTCTGTGTGTTGCTCGCCTACCCACGATCACAAAAACATAACGGAGGCATGGCCGGTTACCAAACCGACGTGCTTTCGCTCAGCGCACGGCCAGCATCACGTCGGTGACGCTGTCGAGCAGCAGGTCGACCTGCGCCTCGGAGTAGCCGCCGAGCTGGGGGCGGAACGCGACGGTGCGCACCTCCTCGACCGTGATCGGCTTCCCCTCGGAGAAATACCTGATCAGGCGGGCGGAGAAGCGGTCGACTTCGGCCATGTTGTAGCCCAGGGTGAAGAAGCCGGCACGAGTGAATTTCTGGCGGTCGGGGCGGTTCAGCCGGTTCACGATCACCTGCGCCAGCTCGCGGGCGCGACCGAACCATTCCTTCTCTCCGAGTTCCCTCCGAGCGGCGCGGCGCTCGCGTCCGGCGAAGACGTCCTCGAGCCGTTCCAGCGCAGCGTCGACGGTGGCCGCGTCGTAGCCGTCGCGCACCAGGTCGAATGCGGTGCGACGGATGTCCGCGGCCGTCAGCCCGTCCTCCCGGCCGTCGAACACCGCGCGCGCCCTCTCCAGGAAGCGGTCGACCTGCTCCGGGTCGTAGCCGCGTCGGCGCGCACCGGTGGTCGGGAAGTGGGCCATCGTCGTCCTCGGACTCGTCGGGAACCGATCAGAAGAAGATCGGATGGAAGATCACGTACAGAGCATATGCGGCGGCCGCCGAGGGAAGGATGGAGTCCAGCCGATCGAGCACTCCCCCGTGCCCGGGCAGCCATCCGCTCATGTCCTTCACGCCGATGTCGCGCTTGATCAGCGACTCGGCGAGGTCGCCCGCGGTCGCCGTGAGCAGCAGTACGCCGCCGTAGATGAAGCCGAACCACCACGGCACGTGCAGCATGAAGATCGACAGCAGTATGCCCGCCGCCGCCGCGGCGACGAACGCTCCCGCGAACCCCTCCCAGGTCTTTCCGGGGCTGATCGTCGGCGCCATCTTGTGCCGGCCGAAGTTGAGGCCGGCGGCGTAGGCGCCGGTGTCCACCGCGACGACCACGATCAGCATCGCGACGAGCCACCACCGGCCATCCGCGTTCTGGGGCGCCGCGAGGAGCACGGCGAAGCTGCCGAGCAAGGGGATATATGCCTGAACCAGAATGGAAGCGGCGAGGTCGCGGACGAGCGCGTCGCCGCCGCCCCGGCGGCCGGGCCAGGCGTATTCGACGAGCCGCCAGATCACGACCAGCGCCATCCCGGCGAGCGTCACGTACCAGCGCCAGTCCCCCGTCAGGTAGAACGACGCGGGGATCATGGCAAGGGCCGCGATGACGCCGGCCGTGCGGGGGATGTCCCGGCCGGCGACACGCAGGGCGGTGCCGAGCTCGACGACGGCCAGCGCGAACGCGGCCGCCGCGAAGACCATGAACAGGGCGCTGACGAAGATCAGGCTCGCCAGCACCACCGCACCGACGCCGACGCCGATCGCCGTCGCGAAGACGAGGTTGCGACCGGTGCGCGCGGTGATCCGCTCATTCACCTGGTCGAACTGCGCGCGCGCCTGATCGAATTGCGCGCGGGTCTCGGCGAACTGTCGCTCGAGATCGGCGCGTGCGGCCTGTGCTTGCGCCTTGAAGTCGGGACCCTCGGGCCGCTGCGCCATCACTAGACCTCGAGAAGCTCGGCTTCCTTGCGGGTCAGGGCCTCGTCGATCTGGTCGATGTGCTTCTTCGTGAGCGACTCCAGTTCCTTCTCGGCGCGCGCCACGTCGTCGTCGCCGACCTCCGACTTCAGCGCGTCCAGGTCGTCCTTGGCCCGGCGGCGGATGTTGCGGATCGACACCCGCGCCTCCTCCGCCTTGCCGCGCACCACCTTGACGTACTCCTTGCGGCGATCCTGGGTGAGCTCGGGCATGGTGATGCGGATGATGTTGCCGTCGTTGTTGGGCGTGACGCCGAGGTCCGGGCGGTTCACGATCGCCTTCTCGATGTCCTTCAACGCGCTCTTGTCGTACGGGGTGATCAGGATCACGCGAGCCTCGGGCACTTGCAGCGAGGCGAGCTGCTGCAGCGGGGTCGGGGAGCCGTAGTAGTCGACCATGATCCGGGCGAACAGCGCGGGGTTGGCGCGGCCGGTGCGGACCTCGGAGAAGTCCTCCTTCGCCGCGTCGACGGACTTGGCCATGCGCTCCGTCGCGTCGGACAGGACATCAGCGATCACGTGTGCTCCTTTGTGAGACTCTCGGTCGATTCTATCGGGGCGCCGGGTGCCGTCAGTTGCTGACGACCGTGCCGATGCGCTCTCCGCGGATCGCCTTCGCGACGTTGCCGGCGGGCTGCATGCCGAAGACCTGCATCGGCATTCCGTTGTCCATGCAGAGGCTGAACGCCGTCGAGTCGACGACCTTCAGCCCGCGCTGTAGCGCGTCGAGGTAGGTGATGGTGTCGATGCGCGTGGCGCTCGGGTCGCGCTTCGGGTCGGCGGTGTAGACGCCGTCGACCCCGTTCTTCGCCACGAGCACCGCGTCGGCCCCGATCTCGAGGGCGCGCTGGGCTGCGACTGTGTCGGTGGAGAAGTACGGCAGGCCTGCCCCTGCGCCGAAGATCACGACCCGGCCCTTCTCGAGGTGCCGCTCGGCACGGCGCGGGATGTACGGCTCGGCGACCTGGGTCATCGCGATGGCGCTCTGCACGCGGGTCTCCGCGCCGGCCTGCTCCAGGAAGTCCTGCAGGGCCAGCGCGTTCATCACGGTGCCGAGCATGCCCATGTAGTCGGCGCGGCCGCGGTCCATGCCGCGCTGCGACAGCTCGGCCCCGCGGAAGAAGTTGCCGCCGCCGACGACCACGGCGACCTCGACGCTGCGCGCCGCATCCGCGATCTCGCGGGCCAGCTGCGCGATCACGTCCGGGTTGACGCCCAGAGAGCCGGCGCCGAACGCCTCGCCCGAGAGCTTCAGAAGGACCCTGCGCTTCCTGTCGTCGGCCATGTGCTCGTGTGATCCTTCCGTCGTCGTGTCTGCTGTCGAATGTACTGGGTGGCGGGCATGAAAAAGGAGCCCGGATCCGCCGATAGCGGATCCGGACTCCCTCACGAGGCGCTAGGCCCCGACCTTGAATCGGATGAACTGCTGGATGGTCAGGCCCGCGTCCTTCGCGACCTTGCCCACCGTCTGGGTGTTGTCCTTCGCGTACTCCTGCTCGAGCAGCGCGACCTGCTTGTAGTAGGCGCCGAGCCGCCCTTCGACGATCTTCGGGAGGATCGCCTCGGGCTTGCCCTCCTGACGGGAGATCTCCTCGACGATGCGGCGCTCGTTGTCGACCTTCTCGGCCGGCACGTCCTCACGGCTGAGGTAGTCCGGGTTGGCGAACGAGATGTGCTGGGCGATGCTGCGCGCGGTCTCCGCGTCGCTGCCGGCGTAGGCGACGACCACGCCGACCTGCGGGGGCAGGTCCTTCGAGGTCTTGTGCAGGTAGATCGCGAAGGCGTCGCCGGTGAGGTGGGCGACGCGGCGCAGCTCGACCTTCTCGCCGATGATGGCCGCTTCGTCCTCGATCACCTCGGCGACGGTCTTCGTCGCTGCGGGGGCCGCGAGGGCCTCCTCGAGCGTCTTCGCGTCGGCTTGGACGATGGCCTCGAGCACACCGTCGGCCAGCGCGATGAACTTGTCGGTCTTCGCGACGAAGTCGGTCTCGCACGCCAGCTCGATGAGCCACGCCTCGCCGTCCTTCGCGCGCGCGGCCACGAGACCCTCGCTCGTCGAGCGGTCGGCCCGCTTCGCGTTGCCCTTGGCGCCCTTCAGGCGCAGGATCTCGGTGGCCTTCTCGATGTCGCCGTCGGCCTCGACCAGGGCGTTCTTGGTGTCGACCATGCCGGTGCCGAGCTGCTCACGCAGCGCCTTGACGTCGGCGACGCTGAAATCTGCCATGTTGATGGAACTCCTCGTGAGTGATGGAGGGTGGGCGAAGAGGAAAAGTGCGGAAGGTTACTCGGCGCTCGCGGCGGTCTCGGCGTCCGCGACCTTCTCGGTCTCGGCGCTGGACTGGGCCGGCACGGTCTCCTCCACCGCGGCCTCGTCGACCGGGGTCTCCTCGGCCGGGGTCTCGGCCTTGGTCTCCTCAGCGGAGGTCTCGGCAGCGGTGGTCTCGGCGGCCTGAGGGGTCTCGCCCGCGCCCAGCAGCTCCTGCTCCCACTCGGCCAGCGGCTCGGCCTCGGCACCCTCGTCGGTCTGGCCGTGGCGCTGCATGAGGCCCTCGGCCACCGCGTCGGCGACGATGCGGGTCAGCAGCGCGACGGAGCGGATCGCGTCGTCGTTGCCCGGGATCGGGTAGTTGACCTCGTCGGGGTCGCAGTTGGTGTCGAGGATGGCGACCACGGGGATGCCGAGCTTCTGCGCCTCGTCGATGGCGAGGTGCTCCTTCTTGGTGTCGACGATCCAGATGGCGCTCGGGGTCTTGCTCAGGTTGCGGATGCCGCCGAGCGACTTGTGCAGCTTGTCCAGTTCGCGCTTCTTGATCAGCAGCTCCTTCTTGGTGAAGCCGCTGGTGTTGCCCTCGAAGTCGAGCTCCTCGAGCTCCTTCATGCGGGCAAGGCGCTTGGAGACGGTGCTGAAGTTGGTGAGCAGGCCGCCCAGCCAGCGCTGGTTCACGTAGGGCTGGCCGACGCGCGTGGCCTGCTCGGCGATGGCCTGCTGGGCCTGCTTCTTGGTGCCGACGAAGAGGATGGTGCCGCCGTGGGCGACGGTCTCCTTCACGAACTCGTACGCCTTGTCGATGTAGTTGAGCGACTGCTGCAGGTCGATGATGTAGGAGCCCGAGCGCTCGGTGAGGATGAAGCGCTTCATCTTCGGGTTCCAGCGGCGGGTCTGGTGCCCGAAGTGGACACCGCTGTCGAGCAGCTGGCGCATGGTGACGACGGCCATGATGATTCCTTTTGTCGTTGAGGTTGATTTTTCCTGGCGCCCGGCGACCTTCCGCCCGTGGAACGGGACCCGAGGAAGGTGTGCCGCCGGATGGTCCGGCAGATGGGCACGCGTAGTCACCCCGACGAGCGGGGTGCCGGGCCAGTCTAGCAGTTCCGCGGGCCCCGCCGAGCTTTCCGCACAGGGCCGCGACGGCGCCTCTTCCGCACAATTCCGCCCCTTCCGGCGCCGGCCGCCGCGCGGGCCGTGCGACCCTGCCGGGCATGAGAGCGCGATGGGTGCGGGTCGTCGTCGCGGCCGCGGTGGCCGTGGGTCTTTCGATCGGGCAGACGGATGCCGCGGCGGCGGAGCACTGGCCGTGGCCGGTCCCGGCCCCGGTGCACGTGACGGCCGCCTATCAGGCGCCGCCGTCGGCCTACGCCGCCGGTCACCGCGGCATCGATCTGGCCGCCGCCGAAGGGACCGAGGTCACCTCGCCGGTGGCCGGGGTCGTCACCTTCGCCGGCGTGGTGGTCGATCGCCCTTTGATCACCGTTCAGACGTCGGCGGGCGTGCTGGTGAGCTTCGAGCCCGTGGCATCCGATCTCGACAAGGGCGACCCCGTCGCCGCCGGTCAGCTGCTGGGCCATGTCGCCGCGGGCGGCCACTGCGACGGCGACTGCGTGCACGTGGGCGTGCGCGTGAACGGCGCGTACGTCAACCCGCTGCTGTACTTCTCGGGGGTTCCCCCGGCGGTGCTGCTGCCGCTCGGGTGATCAGGCGCGCGGGTGGGCCTGGGCGTAGCTCTGCTTGAGCCGGTCGATGGAGACGTGCGTGTAGATCTGGGTCGTGCCGAGGCTCGCGTGGCCGAGGAGCTCTTGCACCGCGCGCAGGTCCGCGCCGCCGTCGAGCAGGTGCGTTGCCGCTGTGTGCCGCAGGGTGTGCGGGCCGCGGGGGCCGCTGCCGGGGTAGTCCGCGAGCAGCCGGGAGACCAGCGCGTAGACCGTGCGGGCGCCGAGCCGCTTGCCCGCGGTTCCGAGCAGCAGGGCGTCGCCTGCGGCATCCGCCCCGCGCTCGGCCAGCACGGGCCTGGCCGTGCGCAGATAGTCGACGAGGGCTCCGAGGGCGGGCACGCCGAAGGGCACCGTGCGCTGCTTGTCCCCCTTGCCCGTCACCCGCATGGTGAGCCGGTCGAGGTCGACGTCGTCGACGTCGAGGCCGACCAGCTCCGACACCCGCACTCCGGTGGCGTAGAGCAGCTCCAGCACGGCCCGGTCGCGCACCGCTCCGGGATCGCCGCTCCGGGCACGCTCGGCGGCCCGATCCAGGAGCTCGGCCATCTGCTCGGCGGCGACGACGCGCGGCAGGTGCCGGCCGGTCTTCGGCGACTTGAGGCGCGCGGCGGGGTCGTTCCGGATGAGCCCCGTGCGCGTGGCCCACGACGTGAACGCGCGAACGGATGCACTGCGCCGCGCGAGCGTCGTCGCCGCGAGGCCCGCCTGCGCGGCGGCCCATTGCCATTGCCGCAGCAGTTCCAGGTCGACGTCCTCGAGGTCGACCTCGTCTGAACCGGCAGCCTGCGCCTCTGCGGCGAAGCGCTCGAGCTCCGCGAGATCGGAGCGGTACGACCGCACGGTGGCCGGCGACAGCCCGCGCTCGTAGCGCGCGTGGTCGAGGAAGCGAGCGATCGCCGAGTGCAGCTTCATTCCCCCAGCATGCTCCCCCGCTCAGCTGCGCCGCGGCACCGACACCCAGCCGCGCTCGGTCTTGCGTACCCGCCCGTCGAGCAGGAGCGTTCCGAGCAGGGAGGCCACCTCGGGTGCGGCCATGCCGCTGCGCCGCGCGACCTCGTCGAGCGGCCGCGGGCTCCGCGCGCTCAGCGCGTCGAGGGCGCGCATGTACCTCGGGTCCTCCGGATCGGCCAGCGGCTCGGCCGCCGCGTCCAGCCCGCCCACGAGCCGCAGCACGTCGGCGCAGCCCGTCACGCACTCGGCTCCGTACTCGCGCATCAGCCGGTGGCATCCCGCAGAGCTCGGGCTCGTCACCGGTCCCGGCACCGCCCCGAGCGGGCGGCCGAGCTTGCCGGCGTGACCCGCGGTGTTGATCGTGCCGGAGCGCTCGCCGGCCTCCACCACCACGGTCGCCTGGGCGAGGGCGGCGATGACGCGGTTGCGCTGCAGGAACCGCCACCGGGTGGGCGGCGAGTCGAACGGCACCTCGGCCACGACGAGCCCGTGGCGCACGATGCGCCGCAGGAGGTCATCGTTGCCGGACGGGTAGAAGCGGTCGGCGCCCCCGGCGAGCACGGCGACCGTGCCGCCACTGGCCGCGAGCGCCGCCCGGTGGGCCGCGGCGTCGATGCCGTACGCGGCGCCGGAGACGACGGTGTAGCCGTGCTCGCACAGCTCGGCCGCCAAGTCGGTGGCCACGTGGGTGCCGTAGGCGGTCGCCGCACGGGCGCCCACGACGGCGATCATCGGAGCCCGGGTCAGCAGGCCGGCGTCGCCGCGCGCCCAGAGCAGCAACGGGGAATGCTCGCCGAGATCCGCCAGCTGCAGCGGCCACCCTTCGTCGTCGGGGGTGAGCAGCAGCGCGTCGGAGGCCCGGGCCATCTCGAGCACGGCCTGCACGGAGGCGGCCGGGCCCATGCGCGGGCGCCAGCGGGCGAAGCCCGCGGCGACGCCGTCGGGCGCCTCGTCGAATCCGCGGCCGCGGTACGCGCGCAGCACGCGCTCCTGCGCCAGGTGCGCGGCCTGACGCAGCTCCCTGCCGGCGATCGCGGGACCTCCCTTGTCGTCCCACACCGCCTCGAGCGACGCGCGGGCGCCCAGGTCGTCGACGAGCCGGCCGACCACGCCGTCGCCGGGTTCGGCGATGATGCTCCACACGATGCGGGCGATCCGCTCCGCGTCTGCGCCGTCGTCGCGCGCCACACCGGCCGGCAACACTCGGTCGAGCAGGGATCGCAGCTGCGCGCCCTCGGACTCCCATGGGCGGGTCATGCGGCATCCCCCTCGTGCATGGCGGTCGCTTCCGCGACCTGCTCGGTGCCGGGCGTCGGGAGCCCGTCCAGGTCCGCGATGCTCCAGGCCAGCCGGAGGATCTTGAGGAAGCCGCGCATCGTCAGGCCCTCGCGGCTCATCCGCGTGTAGAGCGGTTTCGTCACAGGGTCCGGCAGCCGGTACCGCCCGGAGGTCAGCCAGCGGCCCGGCAGCTGCGCATTGCTGCTCCACGGCGTGCCGGAGAGCCGGCGCCGGGCCGCCTCCCGCGCACGCGTCACCAGCGCCCGCGCCTCGGCGGTCGTCGGCGCGCGCAACTCCTCCGCGCGCCGCAGCTGCGCCACCGACATGCGGTGCAGCACGAGCTGGATGTCGAGTCGGTCGGCGAGCGGGCCGGACACGCGCGCCAGGTACTCCCTCCGTCGGTGCGGCGGGCAGGTGCACTCCCCGGACGGGAGCCCGTAGTAGCCGCACGGGCACGGATTGGCGGCCATCACCAGCTGGAACCTCGCCGGGAACTCCGCCTTCCCATTGCCGCGCGCGATGGTGATCCGCCCCGACTCGAGGGGCTGACGCAGCGTGTTCAGCACGTGCTTTCCGAACTCCGGCGCCTCGTCGAGGAAGAGCACCCCGTGATCGGCGCGCGTGATCGCGCCCGGGCGGATGCGCCCGCTGCCGCCGCCCACCATCGCCGCCTCGCTCGCCGAGTGGTGCGGCGCCTCGAACGGCGGCCGGGTGACGAGCGAGGTCACCGCGCCGAGCTGCGTGAGCGACCGCACCGCGGTGGCCTCGAGCGAGGCGCGCTCGTCGAGGTCGGGCAGCACCCCCGGCATCCGCTCGGCCAGCATGGTCTTGCCCGAGCCCGGCGGGCCGATGAAGAACAGATGATGCCCGCCTGCCGCAGCCACGAGCAGCGCGCGCACCGCCTCGCTGTTGCCGATCACGTCGGAGAGGTCGCGCTGCTCTTCGCTCGCCACCGCCTGGGCCGCGGGCATGATCGGCTCGACCTCGAGCGGGGTGAAGTCGCCGCCGTGGCGGATCGCGGCCTCGCGCAACGACGCGACCGGCACCACCTCGGCGCCCGGCACGAGGGATGCCTCGGCCAGGTTCCCGGCCGGCACCATGATGCGCCGCGCGCCGGCGGCGACGGCCGCGTGCACGGCCGGCAGCACTCCGAGCACCGGGCGCACCCTGCCGTCGAGCCCCAGCTCGCCGAGATGCACGGTGCCGGCGATGGAGCGCGCCGAGACCCGGCCCGCGGCGGCCATGGCCGCCAGCGCTATCCCCAAATCGAAGGCGGAGCCGTGCTTGGGCAGAATCGCGGGCGACAGGTTGGCGGTGAGGCGGTGCTGCGCCAGGGAGCAGCCGATGTTGGCGGTGGCGGCGAGCACCCGATGCGCGGCCTCGGCGAGCGACGTGTCGGGCAAGCCGATGAGCGTGAACTTCGGCAGGCCCGAGGTGATGGAGGCCTCCACCTCGACGAGCGCGCCGTTCAGGCCGTCGAGCGCCACGGAGAGGGTGCGGGCGACGGCCATCAGCTCACCCCGCGCAGGTGCTCGATGCGGGCGGGCCCGTCGAGGCCGCCGATGACGGCGACGACGTCGACCCGGATCGCGCCGGCCGCGGCATCCGTCGCCCTGCACCACTCGGCCGCCAGCCGGCGCAGCCGGGCCAGCTTGCGCGGGGTGATCGCCTCGAACGGATGCCCGAAACCCAGCCCGCTGCGCGTCTTCACCTCGACGAAGACCGTCGTGCCGCCGTGCCGGGCGACGATGTCAAGCTCGCCGCGCGTGCCGCGCCAATTGCGGTCGACGATGTCGTACCCGAGGGATTCGAGATACCGCGCCGCGACGGTCTCGCCGGCCGCGCCCAGCGTGTCTTTGAGTGCCATGCCGGGCAGCATGGCGCAGGCGTGCGACCGCGGCGGGCCGCGGATGCCCGATCAGTGGAGAACACGGCCGGTCCCGCGGCTGTGCGGGGGAAGTGCGCTACTCGTCGAGCGCGAGTTCCTTGGGCAGCTCGAACTCCTTGGTGGACAGCTCCTCGATGTTGACGTCCTTGAAGGTGAGCACGCGCACGGATTTCACGAAGCGGTCGGCGCGGTAGACGTCCCACACCCAGACGTCGTGCATCGTGAGCTCGAAGTAGAAGTCGTTCTCGGTGTCACGGCGCACGAACTCGACCTCGTTGGCCAGGTAGAACCGGCGCTCGGTCTCGATCACGTACTTGAACTGGCTGACGACATCGCGGTATTCGCGGTACAGCGCCAGCTCGACCTCGCGGTCGTAGTCGTCGAACTCGTCTTCGTCCATCGTGAGGTCGAGTCTACGCGGCGGCGTGCAGCCAGGTGAGCCGATGATGGGCGCTCGGCCCCAGCTGGGTGATGGCCTCGAGGTGCGCCGGGCTGCCGTACCCCTTGTTCGACGCCCAGCCGTACCCGGGCAGGTCGCCGTGCAGCTCGATCATGTGCCGATCGCGGTGCACTTTGGCGATCACGGATGCCGCGGCGACGCTCGCGCACGCCATGTCGGCCTTGACGCGCGTGGTCAACGTCATCGGCCGCTCGAGCACGGGGTTCAGGTAGTCGAAATTGCCGTCTAGCAGCAGCGCGGCCTCGTCGAGCGCCGCACCCGCCTCGCGCAGCGCCGTGAGCGCGCGCCACCCGGCCAGGCCCAGCGCCTGCATGATGCCGTGCTCGTCGATCTCGGCGGGCGTCGCCTCGCCGACCGCGCTGAAGCGCACCCACTCGCGGCACCGCGGCGCGAGCTGCTCGCGCACCGGCTCGGCCAGCAGTTTCGAGTCCCGCAGACCCTGCGGGTGCTCGCCGACCTCCCGGTCGATGACCACCATGCCGACCGCGACCGGGCCGGCCAGGGCGCCACGCCCCACCTCGTCGACGCCGACGATGTAGCGAGCTCCCCCGGCGAGCAGCTCGAACTCCACGGCGAGGTCGGGCACCGCGGCGGGGCCCGGGGTCACTTCTCGCGCTCCTCCACGCCGCGGAACACCTCGGGGTAGTTCGACAGCCACGACCATCGCGAGATCGGCCAGCTGATCAGGATGGCGCGGCCGACGACGTCGTCCTCGGGCACGAAGCCCTTGTCGGGAAGGCCCTGGTTCATGCTGGAGTCCTGCGAATTCAGGCGGTTGTCGCCGAGCACCCACAGCTCGCCGGGCGGCACGTTCACGTCGAAAGTCTGTCCCGCGTGAAGTTCGCCGTCGGGCACGTTGATGTACGGCTCCTTCAGCGGCACGCCGTTGACGGTGATCTGGTTGAGGGCGTTGCAGCACACCACGTGATCGCCGGGCAGGCCGATGACCCGCTTGACGAGGTGGTCGTCGCTGTCCGCCGACGAGAGTCCGACGAAGGTGAAGAACCAGTCGACGGCCTTGGCGATCGGATTCGTCGGCTCGGGCGTGCTCACCACGTCGGAGTCGCTCAGCCAGCCGCCCGGGTCCTTGAACACGACGATGTCGCCGCGGTGGATCGGCATGATGCGCGGCTCGAGCTCGTTGACGATGATCCGGTCGTCGACGGCGACGTTCGCGCCGCCCATCAGCGTGTTCTCCATCGAGGCCGAAGGGATGTAGAAGGAGCGGATCAGGAAGGTCTTGATCAGGAACGAGACGAGCAGCGCGACCAGGAAGATGACCACGATGTCGCGCACGAACAGGCCGATGTTGCGCGAGCGACGCTTGGCGGCAGATCCCGCCCTCGTCGTCGGGGGACCGTCTGCCGTGCTGTCAGTCATCTCGTCCTTGCCTGCGATCCGCGAAGGCCCCGGATGGGAAGAGCCCCCGCCCTCCAGTGTAGGGGGACGGGGGCTCTGGACTCGCCGAGAGGCGCGGCTTACGCCTCGCGCTTCTCGCGGATCTTGGCCTTCTTGCCGCGCAGCTCGCGCAGGTAGTAGAGCTTCGCGCGACGCACGTCACCGCGGGTGACGACCTCGATCTTGTCGATGATCGGCGAGTGCACCGGGAAGGTGCGCTCGACGCCGACCTGGAAGCTCACCTTGCGGACCGTGAAGGTCTCACGCACGCCGTGGCCGGAGCGGCCGAGGACGATGCCCTGGAAGACCTGGATGCGCGAGCGGTTGCCCTCGACGATGTTGACGTGCACCTTGACGGTGTCACCGGGGCGGAAGTCGGGGACGTCGGACTTGAGGCTGGCGGCATCCACCTGGTCGAGGATGTTCATTTCTTCAGCTGCGCTCTCTGCGTCCGCCACAGGTCGGGCGCGATCGATGATCGGTAAGAGTGGGAGTCTCCGCGTGGATGTGGGCTCCCCTGTGGCAGGGCCGCACGCGGCACAACTGCCTATTCTGCCAGAGGGGGAGCGGCGCGCCAAATCAGGGTTCGCGCGGCTCCAGGAGGTCCGGCCGCACGCGCCGCGTGCGCTCGAGCTGCTGCTCGCGTCGCCATGCCGCGATGGCGCCGTGGTTGCCCGACAGCAGCACGGGCGGCACCTCGCGCCCTCGCCAGCTGGCCGGTTTCGTGTAGCTCGGGTATTCGAGCAGGCCGTCTTCGTGGCTCTCCTCCACGAGCGACTCCGGGTTGCCGACGACCCCGGGGATCAGGCGTCCGATCGCCTCGATCATCGCCATCACCGCGACCTCTCCCCCGTTCAGCACGTAGTCGCCCACGCTGACGAGCTTCACGCGTGCACGCTGCTCGTACTCGTCGAAGACGCGCTGGTCGATGCCTTCGTAGCGCCCGCAGCCGAACACGAGGTGCTGTTCGGTCGCGAGCTCGCGCGCGCGTGCCTGCGTGAACACCTCGCCCGCCGGCGACGGGAAGATGACGAGCGGATCGGATGCGCCCTCGAGCACCGCGTCGAGGGCTTCGCCCCACGGCTCCGGCTTCATGACCATGCCGGCGCCCCCGCCGTACGGGGTGTCGTCGACGGTGCGATGCCGGTCGTGCGTCCAGTCGCGCAGATCGTGCACCGCAAGATCGATGATCCCGCTGGTGCGGGCCCTGCCGAGCAGCGAGATGTCGAGCGCATCGAAGAACGACGGGAAGATCGTCACGATGTCGATGCGCATGACGGGAAGTCTATTCAGGCCAGTTGCGCCGCCCCCGCCTCGTAGCGCGCGAGCACCAGGTCGACCAGCGCCTGCGGCGGCCTGCGTCCGGCGGCGAGCAAGGGACCGGAGACCACATCGCCCCCGACCGAGGCCGTGACCTCCGCGAAGCGCCCGGGCGAGAGCAGGTAGCTCGCCACGATCACGCGGCTGCCCGGGTGGAGCCGGCGCATGGTGTCGACGGCGGATGCCAGGCGCGGCACCGCCGCCGAGAGGAATCCGACGGTCACGTTGCGCTCCAGAAGCCCCGCGAGGTGCCTGCCGACGGCGATGCAGTCGCGCACGGCGCGGTGGTCGCTCGAGCCGGCGGCGGCGAGCACGATCACGTCGTCGGCGGCGAGCCCCAGTTCGGTCAGTTTCGCGGCCAGCAGCTCGACGATCACGGCGTCGGGTCCGAGGGCCCGGGAGATCGCGGTGCGGCGGGTGCGCTGGGCCGCCAGCTCGTGCGCGAGGTCGCCGTGCACGTGGAAGCCCGCCGAGAGCATCAGCGGCACGACGACGACGGGTTCGCCGGGGGCGAGCTGTTCGGCGATGGTCGCTCCGAGCTCCGGCTGGTGCACGTCGACGACCGAGCCGACCACGTGCAGTCCGGGCGCCGCGCGGGAGACCGCCTGCAGCAGGGTGTCGACGGCGGGGTCATCCGTGAGCTCTTTGGGCCCCTGCGCGACCGCGAGCAGCGCCGGCCGCGACGGTGTGCGACCGGACCGGTCGCCGGGACCCCACGGGGCTGGCGCGAGCGTCACTGGTGGTTCCCCCGGGCCGACCTGGTCATGGTCCGAAGTTATGAGAGGCGTGTTTCGCCGGAGTGCACCGACGTGTTTCACGCGCGTGAAACCGCGGCCCCCGCTCGGGGGTCAGCCGCGGTCACTCCTCGTCGGGCAGGTCCTCGAACAAGCCCGCGGGCGGCGTGACCGTGAGCGTTCCGGCAGCGACGTCGACCTCGGGGACGATCGCCGACACGAACGGCACGAGCACCTCGCCGCGGGGCGTCTCGATCGCCAGGAGGTCTTGCGCGGGCAGGTGGTCGACGCGCGCCACGCGGCCGACCTCGGCCCCGTCACGCAGCACGGTGAGGCCGACGAGCTGATGGTCGTACCACGCGTCGTCCTCGCCCGGGTCGTCGTCGGCGTCGACCCACAGGATCGCCTTCACGAGCGACTCGGCCTCGTCACGGTCGTCGACGCCGACGAAGAAGCCGACGGGGTGGCCGTTGTACCAGCGCAACTCCTTCAGCTCCAGGTTCTTGCCGTGCCACTTCGATGTGGGCGGCACCTGCAGCGAGAAGATCGCACCGGGAGTGAAGCGGCGCTCGGGGTCGTCGGTGTAGAGCTCGAGCTTCAGCGCACCCTTGAGCCCGTGGGCCTTGGTCAGGCGCCCGACGCGGAGCTGGGTTCCGGTCTGCTTCCCCGCCATCAGCGGTCGGTGTCGACGACGTCGACGCGCACCCGCTTGCTGCCGGCGAGGGCGCCCACGACGGTGCGCAGGCTGGTGGCCGTGCGACCGCCGCGGCCGATGACGCGGCCGAGGTCCTCGGGGTGGACGCGCACCTCGAGGACCTCGCCGCGCGGCGAGCTCTTCTGGGCGACCTGCACGTCGTCCGGGTGATCCACGATCCCCTTGACGAGGTGCGAGACGGCTGAGTCGAGCATCGCGGGTGGAACCTACTCGGCGCTCTCGGCGGCCTCGGCCTCGGCCGGCGCCTCAGCGGGCTCCTGGGCCTTGGCGGGCGTCTCGGCCTTGGGCTTGAGCACCGGCTTCTTCTTCTCGTCGGCGACGAAGGCGGGCTTGGCCTCGGGGGCCTGCACCTTGCTCTCGGTGTCCTTCTCGCCCTTGAACTTCGCCCAGTCGCCGGTGAGCTTCAGCAGCGCAGCGACCTGCTCGGTCGGCTGCGCGCCGACGCCGAGCCAGTACTGCGCGCGGTCCGAGTCGATCTCGATGAGCGAGGGGTGCTCGGTGGGGTGGTACTTGCCGATCTCCTCGATCACGCGACCGTCGCGCTTGGTGCGCGAGTCGGCGACGACGACACGGTAGTAGGGGGCACGGATCTTGCCCAGGCGCTTGAGGCGGATCTTGACAGCCACAGTTCTCCTGTAGGAATTCGATGTTGGAAGCGAACTGACTGCCCGGGCTGTGGGGTGCACACCCGTGCAGGAGGTCTGAATGGAGGGCCCGCGTTCGGATAGAGGGTCGGAACGACGGAACCCGACGTTCCATTCTGCCAGACGAACCGACGCTCGGACTAATCCGCGAGGCGCCGGGCCGCCGCGATCCCCTCGCTGGTCGCGCGCACCGCGTCGACGCGGCTCGCGTCGCGTGCACCGCCGACGATCTCGTGACGGATGCCGCGTGCCTCGAGCTCCGCGGAGAGCGGATCGTGCTCCACCTGCCCGGCGCACAGCACGACGGTGCTGCCGGGAACGAGCTCGACGGCGCCGTCGGGGTGCTCCACCTCGACCCCGTCGGGCGTGATGCGGCGGTAGGCGATGCCCGCGAGCATCCGTACCCCCGCATGCGTGAGCGCGCCCACGTTGACCCAACGGGAGGTGATGCCGACGCCCTGGCCGAACTTGCCGCTGCGCCGCATCAGCGTCACGAGAGCGCCAGGGCGCGGGCGGTGCAGCGCCCGGGTGGGGCGGGAGCGGGCGAACTCGGCGGAGCCGGTGAGGCCGAAGCGCGCCTGGAAGGCGAGGGCACGGGTCTTCTCGTCGTGGCTCTCGACGAGGAACGCGGCCAGGTCGACACCGATGCCGCCGCCGCCGATGATCGCGACGCTGCCGTCCGGAACTCCCTCACGGATCGCGCGCTCGTAGCTGAGCACGTGCGGCAGCTCGGCGCCGGGCAGTTCGACCTCGCGCGGCCGCACGCCGGTCGCCAGCAACACGCCGTCGAAGCCGGCGAGCTCGTCGACATCGGGCGCCTCGCCGAGGCGCAGCGTGGCGCCGGCCGCTTCGAGGCGCCGCTGGGCCGAGCGCACCGTGAGCCGGTAGTCCTCTTTGCCGGGCACCCGCGCGGCGAGGGCGAACTGGCCGCCGAGGGCGGCGCGCTCCTCGAAGACGGTCACGTCGTGCCCACGGCGGGCGAGGGCGTCGGCCGCCGCGAGACCCGCCGGGCCTCCCCCGACGACGGCGACGCGGCGGCGGTTGTTCGTCACACCGGCGGGGAACTCGCGCTCGCGGCCCGCGCGCGGGTTCACCAGGCACGAGATCGGCTGGAACACGAGCGAGCGGTCGATGCACGCCTGGTCGCAGCCGATGCAGCTGTTGACGAGAAGGTAGTCGCCGCGGAAGGAGCGGTTCACGAGCTCGGGGTCGGCGAGGAACGGCCGGGCCAGCGCGACCGCGTCCACCTTGCCGCGGGCGAGGATCGCCTCGGCGTCCCGCAGGTCGGTGACGCGGTTGCTCGCGATGACGGGCACCTCCGGGTGGGCGGCGTGCACGGCGTCCGCGAGCCGCTCGCCGTAGGCGATCCAGGCGCCGTGCGGCACGGATGCCTGCACCGTCGGCACCACGGATTCGTGCCAGCCCACCCCCATGCCGAGCGCGGCCACGCCCCGCTCGGCGAGGGCCAGGGCGAACGCATCCACCTCGTCCTCGGTCGTCGAACCGGGCATCAGGTCCGCCGCCGACACCCGCACGGTCACGGGGAAGTCGGCGCCGACCGCCTGGCGCACCGCGTCGAAGACGGCGAGCGGGAAGCGCATGCGCGCGGCCGCGTCCCCTCCCCACTCGTCCTCGCGCAGGTTGGTCAGCGGGGAGAGGAACTGGTTCAGCAGGTAACCCTCGGAGGCCATCAGCTCGACGGCGTCGAAGCCGGCCTCACGGGCGGCGGCGGCCGAGGCCGCGAAGTCGGCGACGGTGCGCTCGACGTCGGCTGCGCTGAGCTCCCGCGGGACGAGGCCGCGGGCGGCGCGCCACGGCACGGGGCTCGGCGCGACCGCCCAGTCGCCGACCGCGTAGCGGCCGGCGTGGAACAACTGCGCGGCGATGACCCCGCCCGCCTCGTGCACCGCCGCGGTCGCGGCGGCGAAGCGCTGCCGGCACGACGCATCCGTCATCACGGCGTAGTCGGGGCCGCCCCGCGCCTCGTCGCTCACCGCGACGCCGCCCGTGATGATCAGGGCGGCACCGCCGGCGACCCGCTCCCGGTAGAACGCGGCCAGCGCCGCGCCGCCGTCGTCGCGCGTCTCGAGACCGGTGTGCATGCTGCCCATGACCACCCGGTGCGGCAGCTCGAGGGGGCCGAGCCGCCACGGGGTGCGCACGAGCGGGAGCTCGGTCACCTGCTCGGCGGCTTCGAGACGCGCTGCGCGCTCCTCAGCCATCGGGGTGGGCGGCCTGCGCTCCTCAGCCATCGGGGTGGGCGGCCTGCGCTGCTCAGCCATCGCGGGCGTGCTGCGCTCCTCAGCCAGCGGGGGTCACTCTCCGAACACGGCGGCGCGCAGCTCGCCGGTGGTGTCGGACCAGAACGGCGGGGCGATGATCGTCAGGCCGCCGTCGACGGTGAGCACCTGGCCGGTGATGTAGCCGGCCTTCTCCGAGAGCAGGAACTGCGCTGCGTCGGCCATGTCGTCGGCCTTCGCCGGGCGCTGCAGCGGCAGCTTCGAGAGCACGGAGTCCATCGGGGCCATGCCCGGCACCTTGTTGTAGAAGTAGTCGAGCGAGTCGGTGTCGATCAGGCCGCCGTTCACCGCGTTCACGGTGATGCCGCGGGGGCCGAACTCGGCGGCCATGTAGCGCATGTACTGCTCGGCCATGGCCTTCGCGGCGCCCAGGGCGGCGTAGGTCGGGAAGGCGCGCAACGAGCCGTAGCTGGAGATGTAGAGGATGCGCCCGCCGTCCTTCATGCGCTCGGCCGCGCGCTGCGCACCCAGCACGAAGCTGCGCGCGTTCATCGCGTAGCTGCGGTCGAGGTGGTGCAGCTTGAGGTCCTTGATGGGCTTGAACGCGGCCGCCGCGGCGTTGGCGACGAAGGCGTCGATACGGTCGTAGTGCTCGTCGACGCCGGCGAACAGCGCGTCGACGCCCTCGGCGGTCTCGATGTCGGCCTGCACCGTGACGCCGTCGCCGCCGGCGGCGCGCACCGCGGCCAGGCTCTCGTCGGCGAGGTCGGCGTTCTTCTTGTAGTTGATCACCACGTGAGCGCCCTCGGCGCCGAGCTTCTCGGCGAGCAGGCGGCCGATGCCGCGGCTCGCGCCGGTGATGACGACGACGCGGGGAGCGGTCTCTACCAAGTCAGGGATCCTTCCGTGCTGGCCAGCCCGGTCAGGGCGGCGCGGGCGACGACGAGCTTCTGGATCTCGTTCGTGCCCTCTTCGAAACGCTGGGCTCGGGCATCGCGGTACACGCGCTCGATCGGATGCTTCTTCCAGTAGCCGCGCCCGCCGTGCACCTGCAGCGCGTTGTCCGTCACCTGGGCGAGCATCTCGACGGCCACCATCTTCGCCGCGCTGGACAGCGCGCTGGCGTCGGGGGCGTCGTTCTCGTAGGCCCGGGCGGCCTGGATGATGAGCGCCTTGGCGGCGGCGATGTGAGCGTAGTTCTCGGCGAGGTAGAACTGGATCGCCTGACGCTCGGCGAGCTTCTTGCCGAAGGTCTCGCGCTCGTTGGCGTAGGCGATCGCGAGTTCCTGTGCGCGCTCGGCCAGGCCGACCGCGCTCATGGCGACGGAGACGCGGCTGGGCAGCAGGAAGCCGCCGAGGGCGACCTCGAGGCCCTGCCCTTCCTCCCCCAGCCGGTACTTGGCGGGCACGCGGGTGTCATGGAATTCGAGGATCGCGTGGTCGGTGCCGCGCACGCCCATGGTGTCGGAGTCGTCGATCACGACGGCGCCGGGCAGCCGGTTCGGCATCGCGAACGCGACCGTGCCGTCGTTGCCCTTGGTGCCCTCGAGGCGGGCGGCGATGAGCAGATAGTCCGCCTTCACGCCGAAGGTGATGAGGTGCTTGACACCGTTCATCACGTACTCGTCGCCCTCGCTGCGCACCGTGGTCTGGATGTCGGCGCCGGTGCCGTTGTCGGGCTCGGTGAGCGTGAACGCGACGAGCTTGTCGCCCGCGACGGAGGGCTTGACGACCTCCTCGATCAGCTCGCGGCTCGCGTAGGGGGCCATGGCGCGCCAGGTGCCGTTGATGACGTGCACCAGCATGCGGATCGAGCCGTGCGACTTGGAGATGATCTCGAGCAACTCCAGGTAGCGGCTGAACGGGATGCCGCGGCCGCCGAGCTCGACGGGGGCGGCCAGGCTGAGCCATCCGTTGCCCTTGAGTTCGTCGAACAGCTCGGCAGGGACCTCGCCGGTCTCCTCGATCTTCTCCGCCCACCGCTCGCCCGGGCCGGCGACCCATTCGGCGATCTCGGATTTGAGGGCGGCGAACTCCGCCTCGTCGGTTTCGGCGACAGCCACTAACGCTCCTTGCTCTGGTTGGCGTCCTGGGCGACGAGGGCGGCGGCCTTCTCGCGCAGCACGTTCTTCTGGATCTTGCCGACGGCGTTGCGCGGCAGCTCGTCGATGGCCTCGAGCCGCTCGGGCCAGTAGTACTTCGACACGCCGTGCGCGTTCAGGTACTCCTGCATCGCCGCGAACTCGAGGTGCTGACCCTCGCGCGCGGGGACGACGAAGGCGCAGGCGCGCTCGCCGAGGCGGGGGTCGGGCATGGCGACGATCGCGATGTCGGCGACGAGCGGATGCTGGTACAGCAGGTTCTCGATCTCGACCACCGGCACCTTCTCGCCGCCGCGGTTGATGACGTCCTTCACCCGCCCGGTGACGTGCAGGTAGCCGGCCTCGTCGATGAAGGCGAGGTCGCCGGTCTTGTACCAGCCGTCCTCGGTGAACACGTCGGCGGTGAGGTCGGGGCGCTCGAGGTAGCCGCCGAACAGCGTGGGCGAGCTGAACTCGTAGTTGCCCTCGGTGCCCACGGGCAGCTCGACGCCCTCGTCGTCGACGATGCGCAGCGTGATGCCCTCGAGTGCGCGGCCGTCGGTGCCCCACATGCTCTCGGGCGGATCGTTCGGGCCCGACAGGGTCGCGAGGCACGTCTCGGTCGTGCCGAAGGCGCCGAGCACGGCGGTGTCGAGCACGGTCGTCGCCTTGCGGGCGAGCTCCCGCGGCACCGCGGCACCGGTCGCGACGAAGATGCGCAGCGACTCCGGCTTCGGCTTCCGCCCGCTCTCGACGAGGTCGACGAGGTCGGTCAGGAACGGCGTGGCCGCCTGCACGAACGAGGCGCGGGCCTCGCCGAACGCCTGGTCGAGGGCGACGCTGCCGTCCCACACGGGCTGGATGACGGAGGCGACGCCGAGGCGCCAGGCCAGCAGCATGCCGTACAGGAAGCCGGTCTGGTGGGCCAGCGGGCTCGGGATGTAGACCCGGTCGGAGTCGTTCAGCCCGGAGCGCTGCACGTGCATCGCGGTGGCGAGGCCGAGCGTGCGGTACGGATGCTGCACGCCCTTGGGCTCACCCGTGGTGCCGGAGGTGAAGAGCAGCTGGCACACGTCGTCGGGTCCCGGCATCCGGCTCGCGATGAGCTCGGCGTCGGGGGTGACGCTCGCGAGCGCCGTCTCGTAGTAGCGCCAGGTCCAGCTCGCCGCCTCGGCGCGCGCCACAGCCGCGTCGGGGATCGGCGGCACGTGCGTCGACTCGGCGCCGTCTCGGTTCTCGGCCTGCAGCACGATGACGTGCTCGAGGTGCAACCGGCGACCCGACTGCTTCGCCTCTTCGGCGACCGACACCAGTTCGACGGCCGCGCGGCGGTTGCGGAACAGGTTGGGCAGGAACAGCACCCGCGCCCGCGAACGCGACAGCGTCATGGCCACCTCGCGCGGGCCGAACACCGGCATGATCGGGGTCACGACGGCGCCGATCTGCATGGCGCCGAGCGAGATCGCGATGAACTCGCTCCAGTTCGGCAGCTGCACGCCGACGGCGTCGCCCTTGGTCACGCCGAGTTCGAGCAGCAGCTGTGACACCTTGTCGGCTTCGTCCTGCAGCTTGCCCCAGCTCATGGTGACGGGCGCGCTGCCGCCCACCTCGATCACGGCGGGCGCGTCGGGCTGCGTCTTCGCGTACTCGCGCACCGCGATCGGCAGCACGAGCGGCTCGGCGTCGAGCGGGGCGGATGCCGGGGCCTCGCGCTCCTCGTCCTCCCCCGTGTCCCGCGACGGCGCATCCACGTCGATGTCGAGGCCGATGGAGGTCATCGCCTCGAGGAACGTCGGGTAGGAGATGCGGTAGGCGCGCGGATAGGTCAGGCTCGTCTCGCCGTCGCACTTGGTTCCGGCGATCGCGAGCGACATGAGCACGCGGTGGTCGTTGAAGCTCGACAGCGCGGCGCCGGTGCCCCGTGCGCCGGCGGTGCCGTTGATGTGCAGCTCGGTGGGCTCCTGGGTGGCGTCGCCGCCCATCTTGTTGAGCTGCAGCATCGCCGCGACGCGGTCGGATTCCTTGAGCCGCACGTGGCCGACGTTGCGCAGGTGACTGGAGCCCTCGGCGAAGTTGGCCATCACCGACAGGATCGGCAGCAGGTCGGGGATCGGCGTCGCATCGACGTCGAAGGGCTTGAGCGTGATGCCGTCGTGCCTGATGCGCACCCAGCCGGTCTGCTCGTCGATGGTCATCGGCACCCCCATCGAGGCGGCGATGTCGAGGAACTCGGCCTCGGGGTGGTCGACCTCCGCGGTGGTCGCCGCGGAGAGGCCCTTGAACAGGACGTCGGCGGGGTGCAGGGCGGCGGCCGCGATGCCGAAGGCGGCCGAGCCGATGTCGGCGGGGATCGTGTAGTCGGCGGCGGTCCCGGTCTGGTTCGCCGGCACGGTGTAGGTCAGCCAGTCGTCGCTCACCTCGACCTGGAAGCCCCAGTGGCGCATCATGCGCACGGTGAGGTCGACGTAGGGCTGCTCGTTGAGCTGGCCGCCGGTGATGTGGATCGTCGTGTCGGTCTCGGCGAACGGCGCCGTCAGCAGCAGGCCGGAAACCCACTGCGAGAGGGTGCCCGCGATCTCGACGTCGCCGCCCGTGGGGCGCTTGGGCTGCACGGTGATGGGCGGGCAGTCGTTCGTCGACTCGAGCTCGACGCCCATCTCGGTCAGCGCGGTCAGCAGGGCCTTGATCGGGCGGCGGCGGAAGTACTTCATGCCCGTCAGGGTGGTCGGTCGGTCGGAGAGCGCCGCGAGGCCCGTCATGAAGTACAGGGTGGTGCCCGAGGACCCCACGTTGAGCAGGCCGTCGAGGCCGCGGGAGCCCCGCTCGTTGAGCTCGACCCCGTGGAACCGCCCGCCGGCGCCGGTCACGAGGTACGAGTCATCCGTGATCTCGATGCCCACGCCGAGCGCGCGCAGCACGCTCACGGTCCATTCGACCTGGCGAGTGGTCGAGATGCCTCTGATGACACTCGTACCTTCGGCCAGAGCGGCGAGCACGAGCGCGCGATGCGCATGGTACTTGGAGACCGGGATCTCCAGCGTGCCCTCGAGACGATGATCGGTTCCTCTAGAGATCAACTGCACGATGTCACGCTACCGTCGCTTTGATGCCGCCGCGGGCATGCACGCCGGGGTCTCGAGAACCCGGTCAACCGCGGCCGAACAGCTTCTGGATCTGCTCGAGGTCGGCCGGGGCGGGCTGCTTCGCGCCGCCGAGACCGAAGCCGGATCCGCTCGGCGCGCCGGCGCCGGAACGGGTGCCGGCCGCGAGCGCCGCGTTCTCGGCGGCCCGCTTGGCGGGGTTGCCCGAGCGCGACTTCTTCTTCTGCTGCGGCTTGGGCTTGCCGACGTAGCCAGCACCCGGCACCGGGCCCATGCCCGGCACCTGGGGCACGCCGCCCTTGGCGACGGTCTTCATCATCTTGGACGCCTGCTCGAAGCGGTTCACGAGCTGGTTGACGTCGGTGACGGTCATGCCGGAGCCCTTGGCGATGCGCAGGCGACGCGAGCCGTTCAGGATCTTGGGGGTGCGGCGCTCGGCGGGCGTCATCGACTGGATGATCGCCTCGGTGCGCACGATCTCGCGCTCGTCGAACTGGTCGAGCTGCTGCCGCATGGCGCCGGCGCCCGGCAGCATCCCGATCATCTTCTTGATCGAGCCCATGTTGCGCAGCTGCTGCATCTGCTTGAGGAAGTCGTCGAGCGTGAAGGTGTCGGTCGCGAACTTCTCCGCGACCTGACGCGCCTCCTCCTCGTCGAAGGCCTGTTGCGCCTGCTCGATGAGGGTGAGGATGTCGCCCAGGTCGAGGATGCGGCTGGCCATGCGGTCGGGGTGGAACGGCTCGAAGTCGTCGAGGCCCTCACCCGTGGACGCGAAGATGATGGGCCGGCCGGTGACGGATGCCACGGACAGCGCCGCACCGCCGCGGGCGTCGCCGTCGAGCTTGGAGAGGACGACCCCGGTGAAGTCCACGCCGTCCTGGAACGCCTTCGCGGTGTTGACGGCGTCCTGGCCGATCATCGCGTCGATCACGAACAGCACCTCGTCGGGGTTCGTCGCCTTGCGGATGTCGGCGGCCTGCTTCATCAGCTCGGCGTCGACGCCGAGACGGCCGGCCGTGTCGATGATGACGGTGTCGTACTGCTTGCGCCGGGCCTCCTCGACCGCGTTCTTGGCGACCTTGACGGGGTTGCCCACGCCGTTGCCCGGCTCGGGGGCGTACACGGCGACGCCCGCCTGCTCCCCGACCACCTGGAGCTGGGTGACCGCGTTGGGACGCTGCAGGTCGGCGGCCACCAGCATCGGGGTGTGGCCGTCCTTCTTGAGCCACTTGGCGAGCTTTCCGGCGAGGGTCGTCTTTCCTGCGCCCTGCAGGCCGGCGAGCATGATGACGGTCGGCGGGGTCTTCGCGAATTCGAGGCGCCGCTGCTGGCCGCCGAGGATCTCCACGAGCTCCTCGTTGACGATCTGCACGACCTGCTGCGCGGGGTTGAGCGCACGGTTGACGTCGTCCGAGAGCGCCCGCTCGCGCACCTTGGCGGTGAACCGCTTGACGACGTCGAGCGCGACGTCGGCCTCGAGCAGGGCCCGGCGGATCTCGCGGACGGTGCCGTCGACGTCGCTCGCCGAGAGCTTGCCCTTGGTGCGGAGGTTCTTGAGGCTCTCGGTGAGCCGGTCGGAGAGTGAGCCGAAGATCGCCATGGTGGGACGATTCTACCGGGGCCGCCCTCCGTGAGTGCCGGTGCGGACGTCGTGGAAGGTGCGCAGCGATGCGAGCGGCACCCCGTCCCAGCCGAACAGCGACTGGTTGTCCCATGCGGAGCCGCCGTACCAGGGGCCGACATTGACCGGGTCGTAGCCGCTCGCGGCGCCGGGCTGCGTGGTGGCGGATGCTGCGAACGCGGCGCGCCGCCTACGGAACGTCTTCCACGGCGATGACGTCGCCGTCCGAGCCGAACGACACCACGAGCAGCTCGTCGGACTCGTCGGGGTCGATCGCGTAGTCGAAGATCGCGAACGCGTCGTCGCCCTCGGTGTTCTCGGGTAGCAGGGCGACGCGGATGAGCTGCAGCGATTTGAGCACGTCGATCGCGATGTCGCCCGAGTTGTCGACCATCAGGTCGAGCAGGGTCTGCAGGTCTTCGCCTCGGGAGTCGACCTGCCGGTCGATGAAGCTGGTGGTCGCCGACTGGCGCTCCGAGAGCTGGGCGACGAGCGCCTCCCGGGCGCGGTCGTCGAACGCCTCCAGGTTCTGCACCATCGCGGCGGCGAGGTCGAGCGACACCGCGCTCACGACGTCCTCGTCGTCGGCGCTCAGCTGCACGTCGACGACCTGGTCGCCGACCTCGACCGTGTCGTCCCAGAACAGGCCGCCCGACGTCGTCGAGTCGACGAGGCCGAAGAAGTCGTGCTCGATGGCCACGGCGGTCACCCCACCAGCTGCTGCGCGAACACGTGCGGGGTGAACCCGGTGAGGTCGCCGATGCCCTCGCCCTGCCCGACGAGTTTCACGGGCAGCCCGGTCTTCTCCTGCACCGACAGCACGAAACCGCCCTTGGCGGAGCCGTCGAGCTTGGTGAGCACCAGCCCGGTGACGCCGGCGTGCTCGAGGAACGCCTCGGCCTGCAGCAGGCCGTTCTGCCCGGTTGTCGCGTCGAGCACCAGCAGCACCTCGGCGATCGGCGCCTGCTTCTCGACGACGCGCCGGATCTTCGCCAGCTCGTCCATCAGGCCGCCCTTGGTGTGCAGGCGCCCCGCCGTGTCGATGATCACGATCTCGACGCCGTTGCGCTTGGCGTGGTCGACCGTCTGGAACGCGACCGAGGCCGGGTCCTGGCCCTGCTGCTGCGGCTTGACGATGCCCACGCCGGCCCGGTCGGCCCAGGTGGCCAGCTGCTCGACGGCCGCCGCACGGAAGGTGTCCGCGGCGCCGACCACGACCGAGCGCCCGTAGTTGGTGAGGAACTTGGCGAACTTGCCGATCGTCGTCGTCTTGCCCACGCCGTTCACCCCGCACACGAGCACCACGGCAGGGCGCTCGGAGAGGTGGAGGGTGGTGTCGAACTTCGCCAGCCTCTCCTCGAGCGTTTCGCGCAGCATCCGTTGCAGGTCGGCGTAGTCGGTGGTGCGGTACCGCTCGACCTTCTGCTTCAACTCGTCGATGACGGCCTCGGTCACGTCGGGGCCGAAGTCGGCGCCGATGAGGGCGACCTCGAGCTCGTCCCAGGTGTCCTCGTCGATCTGGCGCTTCTGCTGACCGGTGAACAGGCCGCGCAGCGCGCCGCCGAAGGACCAGGAACGAGCTTCTGCCATAGCCGCCAGTCTAAGCGGCGGTGCCCGTGCCGACCCGCTGGCCGACGACCGCCGAGACGCCGTCCTGCCGCATCGAGACGCCGTAGAGCGCGTCGGCGATCTCCATCGTGCGCTTCTGATGGGTGATGATGATCAGCTGGCTCGAGGCGCGCAGTTCCTCGAACACCGACAACAGCCGGCCGAGGTTCGCGTCGTCGAGCGCCGCCTCGACCTCGTCCATGATGTAGAACGGGCTCGGCCGCGCCTTGAAGATGGCCACCAGGAACGCGACCGCCGCCAGGGACCGCTCGCCGCCGGACAGCAGGGAGAGCCGTTCGATCTTCTTGCCCGCGGGCCGCACGGAGACCTCGATGCCGGTCGTCAGCAGGTCGTCGGGGTCGGTGAGCTGGATGCTGCCGCTGCCGCCCGGGAACAGGATCGGGAACACCTCGGCGAACGCCGCCTTGGTGTCCTCGAACGCGGCCTGGAACACCGTCTGCATGGTCTGGTCCAGCTCGTCGATGATGGTGAGCAGGTCTTTGCGCGTGTTCTGCAGGTCGGTGAGCTGCTCGGTGAGGAACTGGTGGCGCTGCTCGAGCGCGGCGAACTCCTCGAGGGCGAGCGGGTTCACGCGGCCCAGCTGGTCGAGCGCGCGCTGCGCCTTCTCGTAGCGGCGCTGCTGTTCGGTACGGTCGAACACGGATGGCTCGCCGCCCTCCTCCTCGGCCGGGATCGGCACCTCGGGCCCGTACTCGGCGATCAGCACGTCCTCGACGAGGCCGAGCTCACTGCCCGCACGCTCGAGCAGGCTCGACAGGTGCAGCTTCTTCTCGTAGATCTGCAGCTCGAGCCCGTGCACGCTCTCGCTGACGGCCTGCAGCCGCTCCCGCAGCTGCGCCTCCTCGCGCCGCAGCGTCTGCAGCTCCTCGTTCTGGCTGGAGCGCTGCTGCTCGGCGTTCGCGAGCTCGAGGCGCGCCTGCGCGAGGGATCGCTCGGTCGACTCGAGCACGGCGGGCAGTGCGTCGGCGACGGACTGCGCGGCCTCGAGCTGATGACGGCGGATGACGGCGCGCCGGGCCGCCTCCTGGGCGGCGGCGCGCTCGGCCTTCTGCCGCTGCGCGAGCTGCTCGGCGCGCTGCAGCTGCGCGCGCACCCGCTCGCGGGCGGTCTCGACGGCGAGGCGCGCCTGCACCTCCGCCTCCCTGGCCTTCTCCACCTCGAGGGCGACCTCGTCGCGGGCGCTCACGTCGAGGATCGGCCGAGGCTTCGACGCGGCGGTCTCGTGCGCCCGCTTGGCCTCCTGCGCGGCGCGCTCCGCCTCGGCGACCTTGGCCTCCGACTCGGCGAGGCCCCGGGCCAGTCGCTCCGACTCGGCGTTCGCGGCCTCGAGCTGCGCGGTGAAGCGGCTCACCTTCTCGCTGTGCTCGGCGAGCTGCGCATCGTAGGCGCGCAGCTGGGTGAGCGCGGCGGCCGACGACTCCTTCGCGGACTGCAGCGCGGCGCGCTGCTCGTCGTGCTCATGGCGGGCTCGCTCGATGGCGGACTCGAGCTCCTCCAGGCGGGCCGCCGCCGCGTCGCGCTCGGCGAGGAGCTCGATGCGGCCGGCGCCCTCACCGCTGCCGCCGCGCAGGGTGAACCTCGAGAGCACTTCGCCGGCCCGGGTGACCAGCACGGCGTCGCTGCCGGCGTAGGACGGCCACAGCGCCTGCGCTTGCTCGAGGTCGTCGACGACGAGGGTGCGGGCGAGGAGCGCGGCGACGCTCGGCGGGGCGGTGACGAGCAGGTCGACGGCCGGCTGCGCTCCGGGCGGGGACTCGACGGATGCCGGCGCCTCGTCGCGGGTGCCGTCGGCTGAGACGAGCACCTCGACTGCCCCGAGCCTCTCGGCGGCGGCGAATCGGGCCGCGTCGACGGCGGCGTCCCTGCTCTCGACGAGCACGGCGTCGGCCAGGGTGCCGAGCGCCGCGGCGATGGCGGTCTCGTAGCCGGGCTTCACCCGGAGCGCATCCGCCACCCGGCCGGTGACGCCGTCGCGACCGGCCGAGATCAACGCGGCCGATCCGTCTCGTGCTTCGAGGGCGCGGGTCAGCGCGCCGACCTTGCCGGCGAGGGCGTCGCGCTCGCGCTCGAGGGTGCGCAGCTGCTCGCGCAGCCGGTCGATCTCCGCCTCGGCCTCGAACACGGCGGCCTGGGCGAGCTCGTACGCCTCGGAGAGCTCGGTCTGCGCCTCCGGCCCCAGCGGCGAGGCGTCCTCGACGTCGGCGAGCGCCTCCTCCGCCGCCGTGCGGCGCTGCGCCGCAGCCTCGAGCTGGTTCTGCTGGCGCAGCACTTCGCCGCGCAGCGCGGCCAGGCGCTGCGCCGCGGCATCCGCTTGACCGGCCAGCTTGGTGAGCTCGAGGTCGTGCCGCGAGATCAGCTCGGCCTGGGCGGCGATCTCCTCGTCGATCGAGTCGAGTTTGGAGCGGGTCTGCCGGGTGCGGTGCTGGGCGGCCGCGAGCGCGGCCTCCGCCTCGGCGACCGCCTCGCGCAGCGTCTCGGCCTCGGCGCGCGCCTCGTCGACGGCAGCCTGCGTGACGCCGGGCGTCGTCTCGGGGGCCTGCGCCTGGGCGCTGAGCAGCGCGATCTTCTGCGCGGCGAGCGTGTGCAGGCCGCGCAGGTGCTCCTGCGCCGACTCGAGGCCGTGCGCGACGGAGCGGGCCCGGTCGACGGCGTCGCCGACCTGGGCCTGTTCGAGGCGGGCGATGCGCAGCCGCTTCTGCTCCACCTGCTCCTGCAGCACGATGCGCTCGGAGTGCCGCGCCTGCTCGTCGCGGCCGTAGTCGTCGAGCTGCCGGCGCAGGCTCACCACCTCGTCGGCGAGCAGGCGCGCGCGGGCGTCGCGCACCACAGCGGCGACCGTCTGCGCCTCACGCGCGATCTCGGCCTGCTTGCCGAGGGGCTTGAGCTGCCGGCGGATCTCGCCGGCGAGATCGGACAGCCGGGTGAGGTTCGTCTGCATCGCGTCGAGCTTGCGGAGCGTCTTCTCCTTGCGGCGGCGGTGCTTGAGGATGCCCGCGGCCTCCTCGATGAATCCGCGCCGCTCGTCGGCGGTCGCATGCAGCACCTGATCGAGCTGCCCCTGCCCGACGATGACGTGCATCTCGCGCCCGAGGCCTGAGTCGGAGAGCAGCTCCTGCACGTCGAGCAGGCGGCAGGACTCGCCGTTGATCGCGTACTCGCTGCCGCCGTTGCGGAACAGGGTGCGCGAGATCGTCACCTCGCTGTACTCGATCGGCAGCGCGCCGTCGGAGTTGTCGATCGTGAGCACGACTTCGGCGCGGCCGAGCGGCCCGCGGGTCGCGGTGCCGGCGAAGATGACGTCCTCCATCTTGCCGCCGCGCAGCGTCTTGGCGCCCTGCTCCCCCATCACCCAGGCGAGCGCGTCGACGACGTTCGACTTGCCCGAGCCGTTCGGGCCGACGACGCAGGTGACGCCCGGTTCGAAGGCGAAGGTGGTCGGCTGCGCGAAGGACTTGAACCCTTTGAGGGTCAGGCTCTTCAGGTGCAACGCGATCTCCTTACGCCCGCACGAACGGATGCTGGGCTTTACGGTACCGGAGACTTCACGCACCCCGGCGCGTGACATTACGCTCGCGACAAACGGGAGGAGGAACGGCGTGAAGGTCGAGGTGACGCGCGTGTCCATCCCCTCCGACGTGGCGGCGCCCGAGGCATCCGACTTCGTGGAGTCCTGCGACGTCGCCAACGCGAGCGAGGTGGAGACCTGGGGCGGCGACGAGTTCGTGTACCCGCCCGAGGCGACCCTGAGCATGTTCCGGGGCAGCGCGCACCACTCGCGCTTCGTGTGGCTCGCGAAGCTCGACGGGCTGCCGGTGGGCCGGGTGGTCGTCACCTTCCCGCTGGACGAGGCCGACACGGGCGCCGAGCTGGCCGTCGACGTGGTCCCGGTCGCGCGCGGCCGGGGCATCGGCTCGGCGCTGCTGGCCCACGGCGAGGAGTTCATCGCCACCGGCGGCCGCGTCGACGTCGCGGGCTTCACCCAGCACCGGCTCACCGAGCGGTCGGCGCCGTTCGTCATCTCGGAGAGCGACCGGGACGCGCGATTCCTCGCCCGGCGCGGCTACCGCCTGGCGCAGACCCAGGTGATGGACGAGCTCGCGCTGCCCGTGCCGCCGCTCGTGCTGCGCGAGCTGTGGCGGCAGGCCCCGGTGGGCGACCCGGAGTACCGGCTGGTGCAGTGGTGGCGGCGCACCCCTAACGAGTTCCTCGACCGTTATGCGCGGCTGCGCTCGCTGATGGCGCGCGATGTCCCGCACGACGGCCTGGTCGTGGAACGGGCCGGCTGGGACGCCGCCCGGGTGCGGGCGGTGGAGGCGCGCGCCGCGGAGCGCGGCAGGCCCGCACTCGTCACCGCGGCGCTGCACGTCGCGAGCGGCGAACTGGTCGGCTACACCGAGATCGCCGTGCCGCAGGGCGCGGCCAAGGTCGAGCAGCACGACACGCTCGTCATCGGTCCGCACCGCGGGCACCGGCTCGGCCTGTGGATGAAGCTCGCGAACCTCAAGCGGCTCGCCGAGGCGGCTCCGCGGGCGCAGACGGTGCTCACCTGGACCGCAACGGGCAATGCGCCGATGCGCCGCATCAACCGGGCGCTCGGCTTCGCGCCGCGCGGCCTGCTCGGCAACTGGCACAAGCGGCTCGACTAGCGCGGCGCGCGCAGCCGCTGACACCGGCGGCAGAAGTGGCTCGAGCGGTTCATGAACGCCGCCCGCACGATGGGCCGGCCGCATCGGGGGCACGGCTCCCCCTCGCGCCCGTACGCGTTCAGGCTGTGCGCGAAGTAGCCGGCCTGCCCGTTCACGTTGACGTACTGGCTGTCGAAGCTCGTGCCGCCCTCGGTCAGCGCCTTGGCCAGCACCACGCGGATCTCGGCCAGCAGCAGCCGGGCTCGCGCGCGCGACAGCGACGCCGCCGGCTGCTCCGGGTGGATGCGCGCGGCCCACAGCGCCTCGTCGGCGTAGATGTTGCCGACGCCGCTGATCACCGTCTGGTCGAGGAGCACCCGCTTGATCGCGCTGCGCTTGCGGCCGAGAGCGGAAAGGAAACGCACGTCGTCGAAGCTCGTGTCGAGCGGGTCGCGGGCGATGTGCGCGACCTGCGACGGGGCCGCGTCGCCTTCGGGCGTGGGCTGGAGGCGGTCGATGGCGAGCGAGCCGAAGGTGCGCTGGTCGACGAAGAACACGGCGAGTTCGCCGAGCGACGGATGCTCGAGCTCGAGGCGCACCCGCACGTTGCGCTCGTGCTCCGGCCTCGCCCACGCCTCGCGCAGCAGGAGCTGCCCGGTCATGCCGAGGTGGGCGAGGAGGGCCAGGTCCGGTCTCCATTCACCTTCGGCAAGTCGACCCGCCGCATCCGGCTGCGCCGAGTCGACCGGCGGCGACAGCGGGATCCACAGGAATTTGCCGCGGCGCTGCGGCGCCTGCATCCGTCTGCCTTTGAGCAGCTCGGCGAAGTCGCCCGCGGCGCGGTCGTGCCGCGTCAGGGCGCGCTCGTCGAACACGTCGACCGCGGTGACGGTCGCCCCGGTGACGGCCGGAGCGAGGCCGAGGCGCACGACCTCGACCTCGGGCAGTTCAGGCATCCGCGGGCGTGGAGGCCTTGGTCCAGGCGTCGAGCGCAGCCGCCATCTCGGCGTGCTTCTTGCTGCTTCCCTCGCCGAGCCCGGTGGTGACCCCCTCCACGACCACCTTGGCGTGGAACCTCTTGCTGTGGTCGGGGCCGGTGCCGGTGACCTGGTAGACGGGGGCCGGGGCGCGTCGGCGGTCGGCGAGCTCCTGCAGGGCGGTCTTCGGGTCGAGCGCCGCGCCGAAGCGGTCGGGGTCGGCCATCAGCGGCCCGATCAGCCGCAGCACGAGCGCCGTCGCCTCGTCGGGGCCGGCGGAGAGGTAGGTGGCGCCGATGATCGCCTCCACGGTGTCGGCGAGGATCGACACCTTCTCGCGGCCGCCGGAGAGCTGCTCACCGCGGCCGAGCAGCAGGAACTGGCCGAGCTCGAGGCTGCGCGCGACCTCCGCCAGCGCTACGCCCGAGACCAGGGCGGCGCGGCGCTTGGCCAGCTCGCCCTCGTCGAGATCGGGGTGGTCGCGGAACAGCCGCACGGTGACGGCCTGGCCGAGGATCGAGTCGCCGAGGAACTCGAGGCGCTCGTTGTGCGGCAGGCCGCCGTGCTCGTACGCGTACGAGCGGTGCGTGAGGGCCAGCGTCAGCAGCTCAGGATCGACGGCGACGCCCAGACGCGACTGAAGGGCGTCCAGATCGGGACGCCCTTCAGCGGTGGTGCCGGTAGGCATTGCGGTTACGCGTCGGCGACCTTGCGGCCCTTGTACTCGAGGTACAGCTCGGTGCCCTGCGAGTCGGTGACGACCTTGGCACGGTGCGGGAGGCTGTAGGTGACCTTGCCGTTCTCGACGGTCTTGACGAGGGTCGGGACCTCAGCCTTCCACTGCGAGCGGCGGGCGCGGGTGTTGGCGCGCGACTGCTTGCGCTTGGGAACAGCCATGACTATCTCTCTTCTGTGTCGGTGCCGGATGCGCCGGCGTCGGTGTCTTCGGAAGCTCGGAAATCCGCAAGCGCAGCCCACCTGGGGTCTGTGATCTCTCGGGGCTCGCGATCCGGGTGATCCGCCAATCGCTCACCTGTCTCGGGGTCGAGACCGGGGCAATCGGGGCGACACACCGGCTGGAACGGCAGTGACAGCACCACCGCATCCCTGACCAGAGGTTCAAGATCCACGTGGTCGTCGTGAACCTCGAAGTCGAAAGCTTCGTCCTTAGAGTACGCGAAAAGATCCTGGAAATCGACTTCGACACCCTCGGTGATGTCGGTCAGGCAGCGCACGCACTGCCCCTCGGCGGTGGTGCTGACGCGCCCGGACGCGAGGATCCCGTCGTGCAGCGACTCGAGCCGCAGCTCGATGCTCACCTCGGCTCCGGCGGGCACGGAGACGACGCCCTCGCCCAGCTTCTCGGGAGCGGGGAACTCGAGCTGCTGCTCGCGGTGCTGCCCCGGCTGGTGGACGATGTCGTAGACGGGGATCGCGTAGGGGCTCTTGACGGAGGTCACAACCCTCCAGTCTACCCGGCGGCGTGCGCGTCCCCCCGCCGGGCCAGGAGCGGCGCGAGCAGCGACACGGGCGCGAACAGGGCGCGGGCACGGATGCCGCGGCCGCGCGACCTCTCGAGCGCGACGGCCACGCGGTCCGTCAGCTCGGCCAGCTCGTAGTGGCGGGCCCAGGGCTGCGGCGGTCCGTACTCTCCTTCCTCGACCAGCTCGAGCAGGGCGTCGAGGTCGGCCCGCTCCCCGGCGCCCGGATGCCACTCGGCGGCAAGCCGCGCGGCGAAGGCGCGCGGCGTCTCGGTGGCCGAGACCGCGTAGCCGAGGTCTCTGGCCGTGTCGCGCAGCTCCGCCCAGGCGAGGGCGGGCGGCCCGCCCTGCTCGCGCAGCCTGCGCAGCCGCGATCCGCGCAGCCCGCGGCGGGCACCGAAGGGGGTGAGCAGCAGCGCGACGGCGATCAGCCCGCCGAGCAGTGCCGGTCCCGGGTTCTGCGCCGCGACCGCGGTCGTGGTCTGCTGCTCCGACTGGTCGGCCGGGAGCGTCGCCTGTGCGGAGGAGCTGGCGCTCGGGGCCGCCGCGGCCTCGCTCGGCTCTGAGCTCGGCGACGTCGGGTCGGCGGTGGGGATGGTGTAGGCCGGCAGGCTGCCGCGGGTCACGGTCGGCTCGAAGGCGAGCCATCCGATGCCCGGGAAGTACAGCTGCGGCCAGGCGTGCAGGTCGCTCGAGTCGACCGCGTACGTCGTCTTGTCGCCGTCAACCGAGACGGCCGAACCCGGCAGGTAGCCGATCGCGATGCGGCTCGGGATGCCGAGCACGCGCGCGAGCACGGCCATCGCCGAGGCGAAGTGCACGCAGTACCCCTCCTTCTGCGTGAGGAACGCCGCGACGACGTCGAGGCTCGAGCCGTCCTGCGAATCCGGGGTGTCGGTGGAGTAGGTGAAGCCGTTGACGGCCGACTGGAAGTAGTCCTGCAGGGCGAGTGCCAGCGCGAACTCGCTGCTGCCGTCGGCGCTCTGCGCCACCTGCCGTGCGGTGCGGGTGATGATGTCGGGCACCTGATCCGGCAGGTACAGGTCGCGCTGCACGTCGAAGGGGAGCTTGCCGGCGGCGGCCATGCTGGTGGCGGCGAGCTGCTTGGTCGTCGGTTCGACGTCCAGGCTCGTGACGCTGTACTCCTCGCCGCGCAGGTTCGGCGAGCGGCTGGTCAGGGTCAGGTCCTCGCTCGACCAGGACAGGCCGCTGCCGCCGGAGACGCGCTGGGCCGGGTACGGCGCGGGCAGCCAGTAGCTGACCAGGTTCTGCACCTGCACCTCGGTCGTGAAGCTGTCGGCGGGGACGTCCGCGTCGCCGTCGAGCCCGGGAGGGTCGGAGTTCACGCGCGTGCCGCCGACCAGCGGCTGCTGCTGCTGCGACGAGTGCCGCCAGATGGTGCCGTTGAACGAGTCGAGCGTGGTCAGCTGCAGGTACGTGGGCAGCTTCGCGTCGGTCGTGTACTGCAGCACGGGCACCGTGACCGGACGCCGCAGGTCCTGCGCGAGGTCGACGAGCGGGTTGACCGAACTGCCGAGCGACACGGGCCCGACCGCGTCGGTGGCGCGACCGACGCGGTCGAAGCCCGGCGCGGTGGTCGCGACGACGAGGGCGACGACGATGCTGGCCGCGCCGATCGACAGTGCGACGGCGCCGCCGCCCCGGGAGCCGAACCGCAGCCGGCCGTCGGCCCGCAACACCGCGAAATAGGCGACGGCGCAGGCCGTCAGCGCCCAGAACGACAGCCCGTCGGTCTGCAGCACCGCCGGCACGACGAGCACGGCCAGCACCGCGAGCGCCGTCAGCGCAGGCAGCCGCAACCACACCGCGACGACGTCGAGCAGCAGGGCGAACACTCCCCCGAACACGACCACGAGGAAGATCAGCTCGGGCAGCGGCTGCGCGGGCACGCCCTGATGCACGACCGCGGCCTGCGCCTGCTGCGCGAGCAGCGCGACGTGCTGCACCGACTTCGGCGTGGGGATCACCCCGAGCAGCGCGTGGCCGCCGCCGTAGAGCAGGTCGACGAGCGCGACCAGGACGGCGAGGTCGATGACGGATGCCGCCCACCGCGGCACCCCGGCCGACCGCAGCGCAGCGGGCACCGCCAGCATCAGCGCCGCCGTCGACAGCAGCGCCCACCACCAGCCGGCCCCCTGGATCAGCCCGATGATCGACACCGAGGTCGCCGCGACGAGCAGCAGCAGCGCGCCCGCGAGCGGCCACGCCCCGCGGGCGACGCGGGTGACGGCGGAGCGGCGGCGGTCAAACACGGCCGGTCGTCCCGTCCAGCCGCAGCGAACGACGGGCCTGGTGTGCCGCCGTCGCCGCGGACCATGCGCCCCGGGCATCCGTGCGCCCGTCGATGTCGACGCACAGCCAGCCGGCCGCCTCGAGCGCGGGCCTGGCCGCTTGCGCCTCGGGGGTGGCGAGGAACGCGACCGCGGGGTCGGCCGCCGCAACGATCGCGGCGGGCTCGGCCCACTCCGCAGGACCGGGCCCGTCGACCAGGATCAGGAACACGGGAGTGCCGGTGCTGCTGCGCCGCACGGCGGCGGTGAGCAGACCGACGTGATCGGCCGTCGCCTCGGCGACCTGGTCGAGGCCGGAGAGCTGGCCGATCAGGGCGCGGTCGCCGCCGGGCTGCTCGTAGCTGCCCGACAGCTGCCGCTCCCCCGTCTCGATCACGCCGACGAGATAGCCGAGGCGCAGCAGGTGCACCGCGATCGACGCCGCGAGCTCCACGGCCCGCTCGAACGGCTCCCCGGGCTGCCGCGCGGTCAGGGCCAGGTCGAGCAGCCCCCGCTCCCGCACCGTGTCGAGCGCGATCCACGCCTGCGGGTTGCTGCGCTGCTCCTCCTGGCGCACCATCAGCCGGTCCTGCCGGGCCGTGGCCCGCCAGTGCACGCGGCGCAACGGGTCGCCGGCGCGATAGTCGCGGGCGATCACCTCGTCGGCGCTCGGGATGGAGTGCCGCACCAGTTCGTGCTCGGCGCCCTCACCCCTGGCCTCGTCCGGGCCGCCGGGCTCGAGCGCGAAGACGCGAGGGGTGACCGTGAGCGCGCGCGGGTCGCCCACGGCGTAGCCGGTCTGGGCCAGGCCGAAAGGGTCGGTGCGCACCACCTGCATGGGTCCGAGCAGATAGCGGCCGCGACGACGGGTGCGGGCGGCGTACCGCAGCACCGCCGTGTCGGAGCGGCCGCCGCGCCCCGCGCTGCGGCCGGCCAGCGAGGGCAGCGAGCGTTCAGGACCCTGCGCGATCTCCGCCGGCACGCGGTCGACCCAGCGCAGCGCCGGCGTCGGCCGCGCCGACTGGTTGCGCACCTCGAGCCGCACCTGCGTCTCGTCCCCGGCCGCCACCACGTCGGGGGCGTAGCTGCGGTGCACGGTCAGCCAGGGGCGGTCGAGGGCGATCGCGATCATGGCAGCGAGCGGGGCGACGGTGAGCAGCACCCCGGCGAACAGCAGGTCGACCCGGGCGAACCACCCGGCGAGGAAGAGCATGCCGAGGCCGCAGATCCCCACGGCCCAACCGCGCAGGGTGGGGATCGGGCCGCGCACCTGGTGCTCCTGTCTCTTCGGCGTCTCAGCGGGCGGATGGGACGGGCGTCGTCTCGACGATGCGCGTCACGATCTCCCCCAGCAGGTCGGCGCTCTCGTGCTGCCTGCCGAGCGCCCGGCTCGTGGGCAGCAGGCGGTGGGCGAGCACGGGCACCGCGAGCGCGTCGATGTCGTCGGGCAGCACGAACTCGCGGCCGGCGATCGCCGCCCGGGCCTTGGCCGCACGCACGAGCTGCAGGGTCGCCCGGGGGCTCGCCCCGAGCCGGATGTCGGCGTCCTCCCGCGTTGCCCGGGCGATCGCCACCGCGTACTGCTTCACGGCGGGGGACGCGAACACGTGCCGCACCCCTTCCATCATCTCGAGCAGCGTGGGCACGTCGATCACCGGCTCGAGCGCCTCGAGCGGATTCACCGTGTCGCGCGCGCCGAGCATCTCGAGCTCGCTGCCGGCATCGGGGTAGCCCATCGCGATGCGGGCCATGAAGCGGTCGCGCTGCGCCTCGGGAAGGGCGTAGGTGCCCTCCATCTCGATCGGGTTCTGCGTCGCCACCACGATGAACGGCCGCATCAGCTCGTAAGTGCCGCCGTCGACGGACACCTGACGCTCCTCCATGCACTCCAGCAGCGCCGACTGGGTCTTGGGGCTCGCCCGGTTGATCTCGTCGCCGATGACGATGTTCGCGAACACGGCGCCGGGCTTGAACTCGAACTGCCGACTGGCCTGGTTGAAGACCGACACGCCCGTCACGTCCGACGGCAGCAGGTCGGGGGTGAACTGGATGCGGCTCACGGATACGGCGATCGCCTTGGCGAGGCTGCGGGCGAGCATCGTCTTGCCCACCCCGGGCACGTCTTCGATGAGCAGGTGCCCCTCGGCCAGCAGCACCGTGAGCGCCGTCACGACCTGGTCGTGCTTGCCGTCGATGACCCGCTCGACGCTGTCGATCACCGAGCCGGCCAGCCGGCTCAGCTCGGACAGCTCGATGCGCTCGGCGGGGGCGTCCGCCGTGCTGACGCTGGGGATGCTGGTCATGGCTGCTGTCGCACCTGGCCGAGGACGGCGGACGGGACGTATGGGCTGACATCGCCGCCGAGGGCGAGCACCTGCCGCACCAGGGAGCTGGAGACCTGGGCGTTCTGCGGGCGCGGAAGCACGAAGACCGTGTCCACCCCGGCAAGGTGCTCGTTGACGATCGCCATGGGAGTTTCGTAGACGAGATCGGTGTGGGACCGCAATCCCTTGACGAGCGCGCTCGCGCCCACGCGGGTGCAGTAGTCGGCGAGCAGGCCGCCGCCCATCGTGCCGACCGTGATCGAGTCGGGCAACCCGGCCTCCGCCACCGCCTTCTCGATCACCTGCGCCCGCACCTCGGGCGGAAACAGCCCGGACGGCTTGTCGGGGTTGTGCACGACGAGCACGTGCACCCGGTCGAAGAGCCGCGCCGCGCGCTCGATGACGTCGAGGTGCCCCAGGGTGACCGGGTCGAAGGAGCCGGGGACGACGGCGATCCTGCTCATAGGTCTCCTACGATAGCCGCGCGGTCCGGATGCCGAGCAGCACTCAGCCTTTCGACAGGAACTGCCGCTCCTGCTCGTCGAGCCGCCGCTCGAGCGCGCGGCGCAGGGCGGGGTGGGCGGCGAGCGTTGGGTCGGCGTCGACCACGGATGCCGCATCCGACCGCGCCTGCCCGATCAGCTCCCCGTCCGTCGCCACGCGCAGCAGCCGCAGCGAGGACCGGCCGCCCGACTGCCGGGCACCGAGCACATCGCCTTCCCGGCGCAGCTCGAGGTCGATCTGGGCGAGCTCGAAGCCGTCGAGCGTGCCGGCGACCGCCTCGACCCGGTCCCGGGCGAAGGAGTCGCGCGGCGCCCGCGTGACCAGCAGGCATAGTCCCGGCTCGCCGCCCCGGCCGACCCGCCCGCGCAGCTGGTGCAGCTGCGAGACGCCGAACAGCTCGGCGTCGAGCACGATCATGACCGACGCGTTCGGCACGTCGACGCCGACCTCGATCACCGTGGTCGCCACGAGCAGGTCGAGCTCGCGGCGGCCGAAGGCGCCCATGGCGGCGTCTTTCTCCTCCGAGCTCATGCGGCCGTGCAGCATGCCGATGCGCACCCCGTCGAGCACCGGGTTGCGGCTCAGGCTCTCGTAGAGCTCGACCACGTTCGCGCGCGGCGGGCGGGATGCGGCATCCGTCGCCTCGTCGTCGACGTCGTCGCCCTCCTCGATGTCTTTCGCGCTGATCGCCGGGCACACGACGAACACCTGCCGGCCGGCCGCGATCTCCTCGCGGGCGCGGCGCCAGACGTTGTTGATCCAGTCGGGCCGCTCGGCGAGCGGCACGACGAAGGTGTCGATGCCCTGCCGGCCCGCCGGCAGCTGGGTGATCGTCGAGATGTCGAGGTCGCCGAAGACCGTCATCGCGACGGTGCGCGGGATGGGCGTGGCGGTCATCACGAGCAGGTGCGGCGGCGTCTTGCCCTTGGCCCGCAGCGTCTCGCGCTGCTCCACCCCGAAGCGGTGCTGCTCGTCGACGACGACGAGGCCGAGATCGAAGAACTCGACCCGGTCGGAGAGCAGCGCATGCGTGCCGACGACGATCTTCGCCTGGCCGCTGACGATGCGCAGCATCGCCTTCCGCCGCTCGGCGGCGCTCAACTGGCCGGTGAGCAGGGTGGGCATCAGCTCGGCCGACAGCTCGGGGCCCAGCGTGCGCACGATCGAGCGCAGGTGCTGGGCGGCGAGCACCTCGGTCGGGGCCAGCAGCGCGGACTGGCCGCCCGAGTCGGCGACCGCGGCCATGGCGCGCACGGCGACGAGGGTCTTGCCGCTGCCGACCTCGCCCTGCACGAGCCGGTTCATGGGCGTCTCGCGGGCCAGGTCGAAGGCGATCTCGGCCCCGACCAGGCTCTGGTCGGCGGTCAGCTCGAAGGGCAGCTCGGCGTCGAGGCGGTCGGCGTAGCCGCCGTCGGCCGCCCGCCGCGGGATGGTGTGCGACTGCGCGCTCAGCGCCTTCTGCTGCAGCAGTGCGGCCTGCAGCACGAACGCCTCGTGGTAGCGCAGCGTGTCGCGCGCGCGCCGCCAGTCGTTGTCGACGGCGGGGCGGTGCAGCTTCTCGAGCGCCTCGGCGTAGGGCAGCAGGCCGTGCGCGGCACGCACGTCTTCCGGAATCGGGTCGTCGCCCTCGTCGAGCTCGAGCACGTCGAGCGCGTGGGCGATCGAGTCGGCCACCTTCCAGGTCGGCACCGAGGCGGTGGCCGGGTAGATCGGCAGCGGCTGCTGCGCCCAGCGCTTGGCGCGCTCCACGTCCACCGCGGGGTCGGGAACGTCGTCGTCGCCGTCGCCGAAGATGCGGATCTCGGGGTGGGTGAGCTGCATCTCGCCGCGGAAGCGGGTGACCTTGCCCGAGAACATGCCCCGCGCGCCGCGCGGCAGCGCCTCCACCCGCCACGGCTGGTTGAAGAAGGTTGCCGACATCTCGCTCCTGCCGTCGCCGATGACGACCGTCTGCACGCTGCCGCGCCGGTTCTTGAAACCGCGGCTGCTGACCGAGACGACGGTGCCGACGATCGTCACCACCTCGCCCTCGGGCACCGAGTCGAGGGGCGTCGGCTCGCCGCGATGGGCGTAGCGCCGGGGATAGATGCCGAGCAGGTCGGCCACCGTCTCGACCCCCAAGGCCCGGTGCAGCATCGCGGCCGTGCGCCCGCCCACCGCGCCGCTGAGCTTGGAGTCGAGGCCGACCATGAGGCGAGTCTAGAACAGAGGTACGACGCGGCCGGGGAGGCTCCGCTAGCGTGTGGAGGGTGACGAGGATCATCGCGGGCGCCGCCGGGCGCGTGGCCCTCGCGGTGCCGAAGGCGGGCACCCGCCCCACCAGCGACCGGGTGCGCGAGGCGCTGTTCTCCACGCTCGAGGCGCGCGACGCGCTGCGCGGCGCGCGGGTGCTTGACCTGTACGCGGGCTCCGGCGCGCTAGGGCTCGAGGCCGCGAGCCGCGGCGCTGCATCCGTCGTGCTCGTGGAGAAGAACCCGGCCGCCGCCCGCGTCGCGAAGACGAACGCGGGGCTCGTGGCGCGGGCGTTCGGGCGATCGGATGCCCCTCAGATCGCCCTGCGCACCACCCCCGTGCGCTCCTACTTCGGCTCCGCCGCCGGCCCCTTCGACCTGGTGTTCAGCGACCCGCCGTACGAGCTCGGCGAGAGCGACGTCGCCGCCGACCTCGCCGCGCTCGCACCCCTGCTCGCCCCCGGGGCCCTCGTCGTCGTGGAGCGCTCCGCGCGCTCCCCCGAACCCGCATGGCCGGCCGGGCTCGTGCCGGAGCGCGTGAAGGGCTACGGCGAGACCGCGCTCTGGTTCGCCGTGCACGACTGACACCGGCGAATTCTCGAGACGGTCAGCTAAGACGCCCGTCCCACTGCGCGTAGGGGTCCCACCCGCCTCGCTCGCCGAACTCGGCGCCGTCGACGAGCAGCCGCGGCGCCCCCTGCGGCTCGCGGACGGAGCCGATGGCCCGGAAGCCGGCCGGCAGTGCCGCAGCCCGCGGGAACGTCGCCAGCAGCGCGTGGTCCTCGCCGCCCGTGAGCGCCTCATATGCCGCTTCGGGCATGTCACCGAGCGCGCGGGCGTCGAAGTCGACGTCGACGCCGGATGCCCGCGCGAGCCGCCGCGCGTCGAGCGCCAGCCCGTCGCTCAGGTCGAGCATGGCGCTCGCACCCGCCTGCGCGGCCAGCGGGCCCAGCGCGATCGGCGGCATCGGCTGCAACTGCCGCGACACGGCGTGCCGGTCGGCCTCGCGCGCCGCCTCGAGCCCGCGCTCGAACAGCAGGCGCAGGCCGCGCGCGGCCACCCCGAGCTCGCCGGCGACCGCCACCACGTCCCCGGCGCGAGCGCCCGAGCGCGTCACCGGCGCACGCCCCTCGAGGTCTCCGAAGGCGGTGACCGCGATCGTGAACACCTCAGAGGCCGACAGGTCGCCCCCGACCACGCCGCAGCCGGGAGCGAGCGCGCCGCAGGCGTAGCGCAGGCCGTCGGCGACGCCCTCCAGCACGGCGACGGGCGTGCTCTGCGGGGCCGCCAGCGCGACCACCAGCGCGGTCGGCCGGGCGCCCATCGCGGCCACGTCGGAGAGGTTGGTCGCCGCCGCCTTCCAGCCGAGGTCGACGGGCGAGCTGAACTCCCAGCGGAAGTCGGGACCGTGCACCAGCAGATCGGTGGTCACGACATAGCGGCCGTCCGGCGCGGAGAGCACCGCCGCGTCGTCGCCGGGGCCGAGCAGCGCGGCATCCGTCGCCGGAAGCCTCGGGAAGATGCGGGCGAGCACCGCCTCCTCCCCCACCTCGGCGACGGTCGGGCGCTCAGCTTCTGCCATGCGCTCCACGCTAGCGTTGAGCCGAGATGTCCCGCTCCCGCCGCCTCCTGCCCGCCGCCGCCGCGGCCGTGGCCTTCACCGCGGCGCTGGCCGGATGCACTCCCACCGTGGCGATGACGGCGGCGAAGGACGCGAACAACCCGAAGTGCGCGAACGTGATCGTGCGCCTGCCCGACACCGTCGACGGCAAGAAGCGGGACTGGACCAACGCGCAGTCCACGGGGGCGTGGGGCGATCCGGTCGTGGTGCAGCTGCGCTGCGGCGTCACCCCCCTCGGGCCCACCACCAAGCAGTGCGTCACCGTGAACGACATCGACTGGGTGCTGCTGAACGACCCCGACGACAAGGTGCTCAGCTACGTCACCTACGGCCGCACGCCGGCCGTCGAGGTCGACATCCAGCACGGATCCGGCGGCGCGAGCGACGCGGCGGTGCTGCCCGACCTGGCAGACGCGGTCGCCGAGATCCCGCAGTCGGCGCAGCACAGCTGCGTGGACTCGAGCGGCCAGACCGGCTGAACGGGGCCACCCGGCTAAGCGGGCCCGCCCGCCTGAGCGGTCCGGCTCAGTCCCGCCCGCGCCCGTCGAGCGCGAGGGTGACCAGTTCGTCGATCAGCGCCGGGTAGGGCAGCCCGGAGGCCTCCCAGCACTTCGGGTACATCGAGATCGGCGTGAAGCCGGGCATGGTGTTGATCTCGTTGATCACCCAGCCGGCCTCGGTCAGGAAGAAGTCGACGCGCGACAGGCCCGCGGCGCCGATCGCGTCGAAGGCGCGCACCGCGAGCGACTGCATCTCGGCCAGCTCCGCCTCGGTGAGGGGCGCCGGGCAGACCAGCTCGACGCCGGCCCCGCCGAGGTACTTGCCCTCGAAGTCGTAGAAGTCGCGGCCGGTCACCACGACCTCGCCGGCGACGGATGCCCGGGCCGGCTGCCCCGCGCGGCCGCCGAGCACCGCGATCTCGATCTCCCGCCCGACGACGCCCGGCTCGATGAGCGCCTTGGTGTCTTCGGCGAGGGCGGTCTCGACGGCGGCGGCGAGCTGCGAGGCATCCGTCGCCTTGGCCACGCCGACGCTCGAGCCCGCCCGGGCCGGCTTGACGAACACGGGGTAGCCGAGCGCGGCCGCCGCCTCGCGCACCGATCCCGGGTCGCCGCGCCACTGCTCGCGGGTGATCGTCGCCCACGGGGCGACCGTGAGCCCGGACTGGGCGAAGACCGTCTTCATGAAGTGCTTGTCCATGCCGAGCGCGCCGGCGAGCACACCGGAGCCGACGTAGGGCAGGTCGACCAGGTCGAGCATGCCCTGCACCGTGCCGTCCTCACCCCAGGGCCCGTGCAGGATCGGGAAGACCACATCGACGGGCACGTGGCGGCGCAGCCCGGAGGCATCCGTGACGGCCAGCGCGTGACTCGTCGCGTCTTCCGGCCACTCGACGCGGGTGCCGTTCGGCAGGATCTCCGGCATCGCCGCCGGGTCCATCGCGTAGTCGGCCGGGTCGCCGGAGGCGAGCACGTAGGCGCCGTCGCGGGTGATCCCGACAGGGATCACGTCGTATTTGTCGGGGTCAAGCGCCCCGAGCACTCCCCCCGCCGTCGCGCAGGACACCGAATGCTCGCTGGAGCGCCCGCCGAAGAGGAGAGCGAGTGCGAGCTTGCGAGTCATCGGTGGTCCTTTCGCCCTGGGGCTCGTCGTCGGTGGTGAGGTGCGGCGCGATGTCCTTCGGCTCGAGCGTACCGGCGAGCACCTGGTGCACCTGCTCGACGATGGGCATGTCGACGCCGCGCGCCCGCGCGAGGGCCAGCACCGGCGCCACCGACGCCAGGCCTTCGGCCGTCTGGTCCATCTGCTTGACCACCTCGTGCAGCGCGTAGCCCTGTCCGAGCAGCCGGCCGGCCGTGTTGTTGCGCGACAGCGGCGACTGGCAGGTGGCGATGAGGTCGCCGAGGCCGGCGAGGCCGGAGAGCGTCTCGGGCTGCGCGCCGTACGCGACGGCGAAGTCGGTCATCTCGACCAGTCCGCGGGTGATGATCGACGCCTTCGTGTTCTCCCCGTAGCCGACGCCGTCGACGATGCCGATGGCGACGGCGATGAGGTTCTTCAGCACTCCGCCGAACTCCGTGCCCACGACATCCGTGTTGACGAAGCTGCGGAAATAGCGGTTGGTCGCCACGCTCGCGACCGCCTGCGCGGTCTCCAGGCTCTCCGAGGACACGACGGCCGCGGTCGGCTGCTCCTTCGCGATCTCGAGGGCGAGGTTCGGGCCGGATGCGACGGCGATGCGCTCGGGTCCGAGCTGCAGCACCTCGGCGATCACCTCGCTCATGCGCAGGTTCGTGGACCGCTCGACGCCCTTCATCAGGCTGACCACCGGAACGTCCGGCGGCAGCATCGGGCGCAGCACCGCCAGGTTGTCGCGCAACGCCTGGCTCGGCACCGCCAGGTACAGCTGCTCGACACCCCTGACGGCGTCCTTCAGGCTGCTGGTGGCCGTGATCGTGCGCGGCAGGTTGATGCCGGGCAGGTACTTGGTGTTGCGGTGCGTCTCGCGGATCTCGCGGGCGATCTCGGGGCGCCTGGCCCACATCGTGACCTGCGCGCCGCCGTCGGCGAGGACCTTCGCGAAGGCGGTGCCCCAGTTGCCCGAGCCGAGCACCGCCACGCGCCGCGTCCGCTTCGGCGGGGTCTTAGGACTCAAAGCGGCCGGTCTCCTTCTGGCCCTGCTCCACGGGGTCCCACCGGCCGGCGGGCGCCTTCTGCCCGCGCAGCTCCTCGAGCTGGGCGGTGATGGCGGCCATGATCTTCTCCGTGGCCTCGGCGAGCACGTGCTGGTCGATCGGCCGGCCCTCGAACTCGGAGAGGTCGACGGGCTCGCCCACGGAGAAGTCGATCGTCTTGCGCGGGAACAGGCTGACCTTCTTGGCGTAGCGGCCCATCAGCTGCTGCGTGCCCCAGTGCGCGACGGGGATCACGGGGATGTGCTGCTCGAGGGCGATGCGCGCCGCGCCGGTCTTGCCGCGCATCGGCCACATGTCGGGCTCGCGGGTGAGGGTGCCCTCGGGGTAGACGACGACGATCCCCTGCTTCTCGACCAGTTCGTGGGCCGCGGCGAGCGGCGACGCCGCACCGGCGGCCGTGCCGGTGCGCTCGACCGGGATCTGGCCGCTGCGGCGCAGGAACCATCCGACCACCGGGATCTTGAACAGGCTCGCCTTCGCCAGGAAGCGCGGCTGCCGGCCCGCGCGGAACAGCATCATCCCGACGATCACGGGATCGATCTCGCTGTAGTGATTCGGCGCGATCACATACGCGCCGCGCGCCGGGATGCGCTCGGGGTGGGCGACCCGGAACTTGACGCTGCCGCCGAGCAGGCCGAAGCACACGAGCGCCATCAGCCAGAAGATCGACGGCCGATGGGTCTCCTTCAGCGCCACCCGCGCCTCACCCTTCGATCACGAAGTCCGCGCCGAGCTGGCGCAGCTTCGTGATGAAGTTCTCGTAGCCGCGCGCGATGATGCCCACGTTGCTGACCGTCGAGCGGCCCTGCGCGCTGAGCGCCGCGATGAGGTGGCTGAATCCGCCGCGCAGGTCGGGCACGACCACGTCGGCCGCCTTCAGCTCGGTCGGGCCGACGATCACGGCGGAGTGGTTGAAGTTGCGCTGGCCGAAGCGGCACTCGGCGCCGCCGAGGCACTCGCGGTGGATCTGGATCTGGGCGCCCATGTCGACGAGCGCGTCGGTGAAGCCGAAGCGCTGCTCGTAGACCGTCTCGTGCACGATCGACACGCCTTCCGCCTTGGTCAGCGCGACCACGAGCGGCTGCTGCCAGTCGGTCATGAAGCCCGGGTGCACATCCGTCTCGATGATGACCGGCTTGAGCTTGCCGCCCGGGTGGTAGAAGCGGATGCCGTCGTCCTGGATCTCGAACGCGCCGCCGACCTTGCGGAACACGTTGAGGAAGGTGAGCATCTCCGACTGGCGAGCCCCGCCGACGAAGATGTCGCCCTCGGTGGCCAGCGCCGCGGCCGCCCAGCTGGCCGCCTCGTTGCGGTCGAAGAGGGCGGTGTGGCTGTATCCGTCGAGCCGGTCGACGCCCTCGATGCGGATGACGCGGTCGGTGTCGACCGAGATGATGGCGCCCATCTTCTGCAGGATGTTGATCAGGTCCATGATCTCGGGCTCGACGGCGGCGCCGCGCAGCTCGGTCGTGCCCTTGGCGCGCACGGCGGTGAGCAGCACCTGCTCGGTCGCGCCGACGCTCGGGTAGGGCAGCTCGATCTTCGCGCCCTTGAGCCCGTTCGGCGCGGTGAGGCGGATGCCGTTCGGCTGCTTGTCGACGACCGCGCCGAAGCGGCGCAGGCCCTCGAGGTGGAAGTCGATCGGCCGGTCGCCGATGCGGCAGCCGCCCAGGTCGGGGATGAACGCCTCGCCGAGCCGGTGCAGCAGCGGACCGCAGAACAGGATCGGGATGCGGCTGGAGCCCGCGTACGCGTCGATCTCGGCGAAGTGCGCGCTCTCGACGTTGGACGGGTCGAGGATCAGCGTGTCCTCGCCGACGTTCGTGACCTTCACCCCGTGCACCTCGAGCAGGCTGCGCACGATCCGCACGTCGCTGATGATCGGCACGCTGCGCAGCTCGCTCGGCGTCTCGCCGAGCAGCGAGGCGACCATCGCCTTGGTGACGAGGTTCTTCGCGCCCTTCAACTCGATGCGGCCCCGCAGGGGTCGTCCGCCGTTGATCGTGATCCGTTCGGCCGAGAGGCCGACGCTGGCGCCTGCCGCCTGCGCGTCTTCGAGGAGGGTGTTCACTTCGCTGGTACCTACTGGGCTTTCACTGGGAGGGTTCGGGGCCGCCAGCTTTCGCGGCGGGACTCGAATTCGGTGATCTGCGATTCGTTTCGCAACGTGAGGCCGATGTCGTCGAGGCCTTCCATCAGACGCCACCGAGTGTAATCGTCGATCTCGAAAGGAACGGCAATGCCCTCGGCGCGTACTTCGCGTGAAACGAGGTCGACGGTGAGTTCCATTCCCGGCTGCGCATCGATGGCCGCCCAGATGCGCTCGACGGCATCTTCGGGCACCACGGCGGTGAGCAGCCCCTGCTTGCCCGCGTTGCCGCGGAAGATGTCGCCGAAGCGCGGGCTGATCACAGCGGTGAAGCCGAAGTCCCGCAGCGCCCACACGGCGTGCTCGCGGGAGGAGCCGGTGCCGAAGTCGGGGCCGGCGACGAGGATCGTCGCGTTCTGGAACGCCGGCCGGTTCAGCACGAAGTCCGGGTCCTGCCGCCACGCGTGGAAGAGCGCGTCGTCGAAGCCCGTCTTGGTGACCCGCTTGAGGAACTGGGCGGGGATGATCTGATCGGTGTCGACGTTCGACCGCTTCAGCGGCGCGGCGACCCCAGTGAGCACGGAGATCTTCTGCATCAGGCACCCACCTTCACGTCCACGGGGCCGCGGCTCGCGGCATCCGTCTCAAGATCCCATGGGCTCGACAGCGTGCCCCTGATCGCCGTCGCGGCGGCGACCAGCGGCGAGACCAGGTGCGTGCGCCCGCCCTTGCCCTGCCGGCCCTCGAAGTTGCGGTTGCTGGTGGAGGCACAGCGCTCCCCCGGCGCGAGCTGGTCGGGGTTCATGCCGAGGCACATCGAACAGCCGGCGAAGCGCCACTCGGCTCCGAACTCCTGGAACACCTTGTCGAGACCCTCCGCCTCGGCCTGGATGCGCACCCGCGCCGACCCCGGCACGACCATGACGCGCACCCCGTCGGCCTTCTTGCGGCCTTCGATGACGGATGCGAAGGCGCGCAGGTCTTCGATGCGGCTGTTGGTGCACGAGCCCATGAACACGGCATCGATGCGGATGTCCTTCATCCGGGTGCCGGGCTCGAGGTCCATGTACGCGAGCGCGCGCTCGGCGGCGGCGCGCTCGTTGGGGTCGGCGATGGCCGCCGGGTCGGGTACGGCGTCGGAGAGGGAGACGCCCTGGCCCGGGTTGGTGCCCCAGGTCACGAACGGCTCGAGCGCGTCGGCGTCGATGTCGACCTCGGCGTCGAAGACGGCGCCCTCGTCGGTGGCGAGCGTCTTCCAGTACTCGACGGCGGCATCCCAGTCGGCGCCCTGCGGCGCGTGCGGGCGGCCCTTGAGATACGCGAAGGTGGTCTCGTCGGGGGCGACCATGCCGGCCCGCGCCCCGGCCTCGATCGACATGTTGCAGATCGTCATCCGGCCCTCCATGGAGAGCGAGCGGATGGCGCTGCCGCGGTACTCGAGCACGTAGCCCTGCCCGCCGCCGGTGCCGATCTTCGCGATCACGGCGAGGATGATGTCCTTCGCGGTGACGCCCGGCCGCAGCGTGCCCTCGACGTTGATCGCCATGGTCTTGAACGGCTTGAGCGGCAGCGTCTGCGTGGCCAGCACGTGCTCGACCTCGCTCGTGCCGATGCCGAACGCCATGGCGCCGAACGCGCCGTGCGTGGAGGTGTGCGAGTCGCCGCACACGACGGTGATGCCCGGCATGGTGAGCCCGAGCTGCGGCCCGACGACGTGCACGATGCCCTGCTCGAGGTCGCCGAGGGAGTGCAGGCGGATGCCGAACTCCTCGGCGTTGCGCCGCAGGGTCTCGATCTGCGTGCGGCTGGTGAGGTCGGCGATGGGGCGGTCGATGCCGACCGTGGGGGTGTTGTGGTCTTCGGTCGCGATCGTGAGGTCGGGCCGGCGCACGGGGCGGCCCGCCTGACGCAGGCCGTCGAAGGCCTGCGGGCTCGTGACCTCGTGCACCAGGTGCAGGTCGATGTAGATGAGGTCGGGTTCGCCGCCCTCGCCCTTCACGACGAGGTGGTCGGCCCAGACCTTCTCGGCGAGGGTGCGCGGTGCGGACGCGGTGGTATCGGTCATCGGTGCTCGAACTCCTATGCTTCGGATGGCTCAGCCCAACACGAGACTCCGCGACGGGGATGGCCTGATGAAACTAGGCCCCGTCGCGGCGGCTAAGGAGGAGCTGCACTACCGGCACGGTCCCGAGGCTATCACCCTCGCTCGCGGGCGCGCAGGCGGGCGAGGCTGGCGACGGTGGCGGCGGCCATGGTGACGATGATGACCCCGAGCGAGGTCCAGGTGGAGATCTCCGGCGCCCAATGGATGCCGTGGCCGCCGTTGATAAAGGGCACCTCGTTCTCGTGCATCGCGTGCAGCACGAGCTTGACGCCGATGAACGCGAGGATCACCGCGATGCCGTATTTGAGGTACTCGAGCTTCTCGAGCAGGTGGCCGAGCAGGAAGAACAGTTGCCGCAGGCCCATCAGGGCGAACACGTTCGCCGAGAAGACGAGGAACGGGCTCGTGGTGATGCCGAAGATGGCCGGGATCGAGTCGAGGGCGAAGAGGAGGTCGGTGGTGCCGAGCGAGATGAAGACGAGCACCATCGGCGTGAAGACCCGCCGGTCGGCGACCACGGTGTGCAGCCTGTTGCCGTCGTAGACGCCGCCGATGCGCAGGTGGTGGCGCAGCCAGGCCACCAGCGCGCTGTCCTTGCTCTCCTCCTGCTCGGCCTCCTTCTGCTCGCTCTCGGTCGCCTGCCGGATGGCCGTGTAGAGCAGGAACGCGCCGAACAGGTAGAAGATCCAGCTGAAGTTGGCGATCAGCGAGGCGCCGAGCACGATGAACACGCCGCGGAAGACGAGGGCGACGATGATGCCGACCATCAGCGCCTCCTGCTGGTACTTCGGCGGCACGGCGAAGCGCGCCATGATCAGCACGAAGACGAAGAGGTTGTCGACCGACAGGGAGTATTCGGTGAGCCAGCCGGCGATGAACTGCCCGGCGTGCTCGGGGCCGCCGACCGCCCACAGGGCGAGCGCGAACAGCAGGGCGAGGCCGACGTAGAAGCCGACCCACAGCCCGCTCTCCTTAGCGCTCGGCACGTGCGGGCGCAGATAGGCGAGGGTGAGGTCGGCGGCGAGGATCAGCACGAGGACGGCGTAGCTGGTCAGCTCGAACCAGAGGGGGAAGTCGAGATGCAACGGATGCCTTTCGGGGTCGCTGGGCGGCTCCGAAAGTCTCTCCCGCACCGCTCCTGCGATGCCCCGCGCCCGGGCCGAGCCGAGTCGGGCCGTGATGACGAGCGCGCTGTTGCGGGATACTCCCCTTCGCTGCCCCCAGCGTAGCCGACGTACCGGATGTCGGCGGCCGGGCCTACTCTTCGGGCATGGACGCGATGCAGGCGGCGGAGTCGTGACGGCGCGCGAGATCCGGCCGCTCGCGCCGCAGACCTGGGATGCCTTCGCGGCGCTCGTCGAGAAGCACAACGGCATCTTCGGCGGATGCTGGTGCTGCAGCTTCCACGGCGACACGCCGACCACGGTGAAGGCCGGACACGACGGGCGCACCCTGAAGCGTCTCTTCGTCGAGGAGGGCGCCGCGCATGCGGCGCTCGTGTTCGAGGGCGACGCGGCGATCGGCTGGGCGCAGTACGGCTCCCCCGCCGAGTTGCCGAACATCTACCACCGCAAGGAGTACGCGGCGAACGTCGTCGACCCCGCCCGGTACCGCATCACGTGCTTCTTCGTCGACCGGGACCACCGCCGGTCCGGCGTCGCACGGGACGCCCTGGCCGGCGTGCTGCAGCTGGTCGCGGCGGCGGGCGGCGGCTCGGTCGAGGGCTACCCGCAGAACGACCCGGAGAAGAAGATCTCGGCATCGTTCCTGTACAGCGGCACCCGGTCGATGTTCGAGGCCGAGGGATTCGAGTACGTTCGACCGCTCGGCACGAAGCGGCAGCTGATGCGGCGCGAGGTTGAGGCGCTCAGCCGGTAGCTCTCCCGCCTCAGCGCTTGGTCGCGAGGAAGCGGCGGACGGCGTCCAGGGAGGCGAGCTCCAGATCCCAGGCCTCCTCCAGATCGACCGGCAGGGGCCCGAGCACCTCCTCGATCAGCGCCCTGGCGAGCCACGGGTTGCGCACGAAGGCGGGCCCCAGCAGGTTGGTCCAGACGACGCCGCCGTGGCGGGCGCCGTCGAACCCGGAGTGCACGTGCGTCGCGGTGTTGTCCAGTCCGAACAGCACCTTCCCGAACGGCGCAACGCCCTCGTCGAGCGTGACCGCGACGGTCTTGACGTACACGCCCGCGGCGACGGGGTGCGGGGTTCCCGGCGCGTACTCGACGAGGTAGTCGTCGCCGTACTCGTGACCGTCGGTGGGGCGCTCGGCGGCCGTGGCGGGGATGAGGCCCAGGCCGGCGAAGCCGGGGTGCGCGACCCGCGTCGTCGTCCGCGCGAAGAGGGCGACGGAGGTGCCGAACACGACGATGCGGCGGCTGCCGGACAGGAATCCGCGCAGGGCGTCGCCGTCCTCGGCGAGGGTGGCGAGCACATCGAGGTCGCCGGAGCCGAACACCGCGAGGTCGGCCGGCACCGGCTCGGAGACGTCCTCGATGCGGTTGATCACGACGTCGAGGCCGAGTTGCGAACCGAGCCGGTCGAGCGCCATCAGATTGCCGCGGTCGCCGTTGAGCCAGAGCAGGTCCGGGAACATCCAGTTCACGGTCAGGGTCTGCCGGCCCGCGTCACCCATTGCTCATCGCCTTCCGGATCTCCTCGTAATGGTGCAGCCAGGTGATCACATGGACGTCGTCGGTCGCCTCGGCGCGGATCAGTCCCGCGATCTCCTCCGGGTCGCCCGTCTCGCGGACCACGATCTTCTCGCGCGGCACGCCGGCGTAGCGCAGGATGTTGGCGGTGTCATGGGCGACGACGCGCCCGACGCAGAGGAACTTCTCGACGTTCGCGTCGGCGAGGCGGCCGAAGTCGACGTCGAATCCGTACGAGGTGTTCGCGTAGGTGGGGCCCCACGCGTTCTCGACCAGGTCCAGCGCGACGACGACCGTCTTCGGCTTCGGGTCGAGACGGACGTTCTCGATGGCGGAGGCCAGCGTGTCGGGGGTCTCCTGCTTGAACCGCGCGTAGTGCACGGTCTTGCCGCCCGTGCGCAGGTCTTCGAGGCGCCCCTGGATGTTGATGAACGAGTCGAAGGCGCGGGCGATCACGTCGTCCTGGATGCCGATCTGCTTCGCGAATGCGTACGCGAGCAGGTAGTCGTAGACGAAGTGCGCCGCCTTGTAGTGCATGGGGAACACCCGGCCGCCGATGGTGACGGTTCCGGCCTCCAGATCGAACGCGTCGGCCGTGTAGTCGGCATCCGCCTTCGACGAGAACCCGCACTTGGTGCACCGGAAGCGGCCGACGCTCGGCAGGTTGAAGTAGTCGAAGACGAGCTTGCCGCTGCACACCGGGCACGGCCGCGTGATCGCGAACCTCGAGGTGTCGGGCTCCAGGCTGTACGGGTTCCGCGCGACGCCGTAGCTGTGCACGCGCCGCCACTTCGCCCCGATCGACGAGACATCCGGGTCGTCGTTGTTGACGATCAACTCCATGTCGTCGGTGATGACGCCCGAGATCTTCTCGCGCACGTAGTTCGGGCTCTGGTTCACCTGCGGCACGTCCTTCTGGACGTTGGTCATCAGCAGGTACTGCGGGTGGATCACCGGGACGATCTTCGACAGCGCCTCTTCGGCGACCTCGAGCACCAGGAAGTCGGCCTGGGACCGATTGAAGATCGAGGCGTACCTCAGCAGGCTCGCGATGATGCCGGGCTGGTTGTTGGATTCGGTGTTGTACGCGACCCGCAGGCCCGATTCGCGCAGGATGTGCCCGACGAGCGCGGTCGTCGTGGACTTGCCGTTGGTTCCGGTGATGAACACGGTCTTGGCCGGCTTGCGGATGTACGCGAGCACGCTGGGCGAGATGCGGAATGCGAGCATGCCGGGGATGTGGTAACCGGATTTGCCGAACGCCCGCATGCCCGCGAGCACCGTCTTGCCGGCCAGGAACGCGATCGCGTCCCGAGCGCTCACGCCACGACTCCCTTGACCACGACGAACGGGGTCTGCTGGTGGCCCTGGCCGTAGGGGTTGTCGCGCACGAACTCGTGCAGCTCCTTCGCCTTCCGCACCGTCAGAAGCGACTTGGAGGCGGCGAGCAGGCTTCCGCCGAAGTCGTTCGTGTCGGTGATGACGAGGGGGACGCCGAGTTTGACGAGCACTTCGTCGCAGAGCTCTTGCGCGTTCTCGGGCAGCGGGATGCCCTGACGGTGGAACTCGTCGGAGGTGCCGTAGTCGTCGCCGAAGCCGTCGATGCCGACCACCTTCGGGCCGGTGACGACGTAGAACCATCCGCTCTTGTGGAAGACCTTCTTGCCGATCACGCTCGCGGCGGCGCCGGCCAGGATCCGGGGCACGCCGACGGTGTCGATCGCGTACTGCATCTTGAGCGGGACGCCGACCCCGGCGCCCTTCTTCGGGTCTGCGGCGACCTTCGTCGACAGCCAGTTCGCGAGCCGGCCGACCTTCATGTCCGCCGGGTCGATGACGTTGCCGCTCGCGATCGAGACGATCTTGGAGGCCGAGAACAGCACGTCGCCGCGCTCGAACACCGGCAGCACGTAGCGCTCGATCAGGCCGAGGTACGACTCGTTCGGGGTCACGAAGTGCGTCTTGACGGCGTGGCGCCGGTAGGTGGCGCCGTTGACGGCGATTTCGACCTGCTTGCCGTCGTTGGCGTAGAACTCCACCTATCCTCCTGATCACTCCGGGTGTGCACGGCAAGTCTATTGGCTGCTCTGCGAAGCGCTCGCGGCGCGCCCCCGCGGCCGACGAAAAAGCCCGCTTCCCTTGACGGATCAAGGGAAGCGGGCTGATGTGACCCCAGCGGGATTTGAACCCGCGTTACCGCCGTGAGAGGGCGACGTCCTAGGCCGCTAAACGATGGGGCCGTGGTGCTGCACCGTGCTCGGCGCAACAGGTTCGAGTTTACAAGACGTTCATGACTGTTCCAAATCGACGAGCAGCTGCAGCACCCCGGGCACCAGCTCCACCTCCACGGGCAGCGGCCCGATGCGTTCGCCGTCGCCGTAGGCGACCACATGCTCGGCCTCGATGCGCACCCGCCTGGCGTGCTCGAGGTGCACTTCGCGCTCCTCGGCGTGCTGGCCGCGGAACACCTTCGGGAACAGCGTGAGGAACCGCAGCCGCGGCATGCGGTCGACGACGAACAGGTCGAAGTATCCGTCGTCGACGCGTGCGTCGGGGGCGATCCGCATGCCGCCTCCGATCGACGAGTGGTTCGCGACCGCGACGAGCATGGCCCGCAGCTCGCGCGCCTCGCCGTCGACGACGAGACGGTAGCGCGGCGCGCGGAAGGTGAGCAGCTCGCGCAGCACCGCGAGCTTGTACTTGTGCTCGCTGTTGGGCCACGACATCAGGTTCGCCCGCTCGTTGACCGCGGCGTCGAATCCGGCGGAGACGGAGCCGAACACCCAGGTGGTGTGCACCCCGTGCCGCACCCGGCCCGCATCGGCGGCGTGCGGGCCGCGGCGCAGCGCCTCGACGACCGCCCGGGCCGCGTCGCGCGGGTCGTCGAGCGGCAGCCCGAGGCTGCGGGCCGCGTCGTTGCCGGTTCCCGCCGGCACGATGCCGAGCGCGACGCCCGTCTCGGCCACGATGTTCAACCCGAGGCTCACCATGCCGTCTCCCCCGACGACGACGAGGGCGTCCGCGGGGCACTCGCCGCGCGCGTCGACGGCGTGCTCGACCTCGCGCCGCAGCAGCTCGTAGTTGGGTTGGCGCAGCTCGATGACGGTGTGGCCCGCGGCGGCCAGCACGTCGGCGACGGCCTCCCCTGCACCGGCGTGCCGGCCGAATGCGGCGGCCGGGTTGACGGCGACGACGATGCGGCGCAGGGTCGTCTTCGGCTCCGTGGGCATGACTCCTGATTATGGGGCAGCCCGGCATAGCCTGGCGACATGCGCATCACGAAACTCGAACACGCCGCATTCGTCCTCGACAAGGACGGCGCGAAGCTCGTCGTCGACCCCGGCAACTACTCCCGCCCCGTTCCCGACCCATCCGATGTGGCGGGCGTCGTGATCACGCACGAGCACGCCGACCACTGGGATCCGCCGCACCTCGAGGCGATCGTCGCGGCGAACCCGGGGGTGGCGATCTTCGGCACACAGGGCGTCAAGGACGCCGCATCCGATTTCGACGTCACCGTCGTGAAGCCCGGCGACCACGCGACGGCGGGGCCGTTCGAGCTCGACTTCGTCGGCGGGCGCCACAACGAGATCCACCGCAGCATCCCGATCGTCGACAACGTGGGCGTGGTGATCGACGGCGGCGCCGTCTACTTCCCGGGCGACTCGTACGCGGTGCCCGAGGGAGTCGAGGTCGACGTGCTGGCCGCGCCGTCGAGCGCGCCGTGGCTGAAGATCGGCGAGGCGATGGACTTCGTGCTGGCGGTCAAGCCGCGCCGCGCCTTCCCGACGCACGAGATGATCAACTCGGAGCTCGGCAAGCAGATGGCGAAGGCGCGCATCGCGTGGGCCGCCGAGCAGAACGCCGGCAGCCTGCTCGACCTCGAGCCGGGCGACACGGTCGAGCTCTAGCCGCCTCAGCGCCCGAGCCGGAAGGCGGCGGGCCCGCGCTCCGCGGCGCCCGTCGCCAGGTCGGCGAGCAGGCGGCCGATGGCGGGGGTGAACTTGAAACCATGCCCGCTGAAGCCGGCGGCGACGACGAGCGGCCCGGTGCGGTCGACGACGAAGTCGTGGTCGGGAGTGGTCGTGTACATGCAGCTGATCGGCTCGAGCCGCGCCGGGTCGGCCCCCGGCAGCCACTCGCGCACGTAGCGCTGCAGCAGCCGCAGCTGCGCCGCCTCGGGGCGGAAGCTGCGGCGGTCCGGGTCGACGACGGGCCCCGCGCCGTGCCATCCGGCCTTCACGCCGAAGCCGGGCGTGTACATGCCGTAGATGTCGGCCGGCCACCACTCGTCGCCGGGCCCCGGCCGGTGGTTGAAGCCGGGCCAGGTGCGGGCGGCATCGGGGTCGGGAGTCCGCAGGGCGAAGTGCGCCGGCTGCTCCTGCGTCACCGTGAGCGGCGGCAGGGCGAGGCGCCCGCCGAGCAGCTTCTGCGTCCACGCCCCCGCGGCGACCACCACGACGGATGCCTCGAACCGCACGTCCTCGGTGACGACGGCCGCCCCCTCGCCGCGCGGCTCGATCGCCAGCACCGGGGTGTCGTGCCGCACCACGGCCCCGCGTGCCACCGCGGCGGATTGCAGCGCGGCCACCGCGGCGTCGGCGTCCAGCCGGCCCGCCTCGGGCTGATGGAGCACGTCGGTCTCGAAGCGCATGCCCGGCCAGCGCCGCGCGGCCTCGGCGGCGGGCAGGATCTCGCCGGGGATGCCGGCGGCGCGTGTCGCATCCAGCTCCGGGTAGGCGCTCGAGCCGTGCGTGACCATGCCGACCAGGTCGAGCAGGCGCACGGATGCCTCGTCCTCGAGCTCCCGCCACAACCGCAGCGCCTCGACCAGGAGGGCGACGTACGGCTGCCGCTCGTAGGCGACGTTGAAGTTGCGGCTCGGGCCATGCGAGGAGCCGGCGGTGTGGCCGGGCGAGAAGCGCTCGAGGAGCAGCACCTCCCGCCCGGCGCGCGCGAGGTGCCAGGCGGCGGCGGAGCCCATCGCCCCGCCGCCGACCACGACGACCTCGGCGCGCTGCCTCATGAGGCGGAGAACTGCAGCAGGCCGGGCGGCGTGTTCCACCGCTTGATGACGGGGATCGCGTGCTCGAAGCCGAGCACGCTGATGGTGGCCGTCGCGAGGGAGAAGATCTGGGCGTCCTCCGGGCGCAGGCCGAGCCAGGCGGCGCCGATCGCGCGCAGCACGTGGCCGTGGGCGAAGAAGATGACGTCCTGCCCGTTCCACATCACCTCGAGCGCGCGGGCGATGACCTTCTGCGCCCTCTTCTGCACGTCGGCGGCGTTCTCACCCGGGGTGTCGCCCGCGGGGACACCGTTGCGCCACAGGTTCCAGGCCGCGCCGCGCTGCTCGATGATCTGCTTCGTGGTCAGCCCCTCGTAGGCGCCGTAGTCGAACTCGGCGAGATCCTCGTCGATCTGCACCTGCGGCCCGTATCCGGCGAGCTCGGCGGTGCGCCGGGCGCGGATGCGCGGGCTGGAGAGCACGAGCCCGAAGGGGTGGTCGTTGAGCACCTCGGAGATGGCGGCGGCCTCGGCCTCCCCCGCCTCCGTGAGCGGAAGATCGGTCACGCTGGTGTGCTGCCCCGACAGGCTCCACTCGGTCTGGCCGTGCCGCACGAGCACGAGTTGCGCCTTGTTGGCGCCGCCGTGCTCGGAGATCGGCTCGCCGGGGCGGGTCGAGCGGACGGTGAGGCGTGCGACGGGGGTCATGCGTTCCTTTTCTCGAGGCTGCGCAGCAGCAGGTAGGCGTCCTCGACGCGGTAGTCGAGGAACGGGACGAAGTACGGGTCGTCGTCGAAGGCGGCGGTCAGCCCCTGCTCGTGCTGCTCGCGCAGCCAGTCGAGCTCGGCCCCGACCGTCTCCGCGAAGGTGCCGGCCGGCTGCCAGCCCAGCTCGCGGGCGGCGGAGAGGTCGAGCACGACCGGCGGCACGACGTTCCAGGGGTGGGCGCCGAACTGCGGGGCGGCGCCGTCGTCGGCGAGCTCGAACTCGAAGCGGTGGCCGACGTGGGCGGCGACGGCGCGCGCGATGTCGAGACCGGTCGGCGCATCCGGGTCGCCCGCGTTGAGGATGCGCGTGCCGGGCCGCGCCGCCGCGGCCTCGGCGAGCGTCGCGATGTTGGCCGCGGCGGTGGTGTGGTCGCCGCCGCGTCCTTCGCGGGCGAGCACGAGCTGCTCGCGCCCGTCGAGCGCCCGCTTGAGGAAGACCCACTCGCGGGGACGTGCGGCGCCCGGGCCGTGCACCTTGCCGGCGCGCAGCACGGTGACGGGCAGCCCCGAGTCGAGCAGCAGGTTCTCGGCGGCGACCTTGTTGGCCCCGTAGCCGTCGCGGCCGCGGGGGTCGCCGCGGCCGGGGGCGACGGTCGGGTCGGTTTCGCGGATCGGGACCGGGAACACCGGCGGAACCGGCGAGTTGGCGTGGCGGCCGAACTCGTCGACGTACACCGCCTTGGTGGAGAGCATGACCGCCGCGTCGGCTTCGGCGAGCACGGGCAGCACGAGGCGCGCGTCGTCTTCCGTGAAGCACAGGCAGTCGACCACGAGGTCGGCGCCGCCGCCGATCGCGCGGCGCAGGTCTGCGGCATCCGTGCGGTCCGAGGCGAGGAAGGACAAGCCGGCCCGCTCCGCGAGGTCGGCCGGGACGTGCGCGGCGTCGCGTCCCGTGACGTCGACCTGCCAGCCGCGGCTCAGCAGGTGCGCTGCGACGGCGCGGCCGATGACGCCGGTGCCGCCGAGGATGAGAGCGCGTGCCACTGAACCGATGCTACCGGCCGTGTGCCGGTACCTTGGCGGGGTGGAATTGCTCGAGAATCCGTTGGACGGCACCCGCATCAGCTATCGCGTGTTCGGCGACGGGGCGACGGATGCTCCCGCCGTCGTGCTCGTGCACGGAACGGCCCTCAGCCAGGCGATCTGGCGGGGCTTCGGCTGGGTGCGCGAGCTGCAGCAGCAGTACCGGGTCATCACCCTCGACCTGCGCGGGCACGGCCGCAGCGACAAGCCCTACGACGAGGACGCCTACGACCAGGCGCTGTTCGTCGCCGACGTGCTCACCGTGCTCGACACGCTCGAGGTGCGCAGCGCGCACTACATCGGCTACTCGCTGGGCGGCCGGGTCGGCTTCGAGCTCGCGGCGTCGCATCCGGGCCGGCTCGCGAGTCTGGTTACCCTCGGCGGGTCGCCGCGCACCGGGCAGGGCGTGTTCGACCGCACCTTCTTCCCCGGCTGCATCGACACGATCGTGGCCAGGGGCATGCAGGCGTTCGTCGACCGGTGGGCCGAGCACCTCGGGCATCCGCTCGACAACTCGACGCAGGCGGCGCTACTCGCCAACGACGGGAAGGCGCTCGCCGCGTACATGCGCAAGACGGAGGAGGACCCGGGGGTGCCCGTGCACGCCCTGTCGACGCTCACGCTGCCGCTGCTGATGATCGCCGGCACCGAGGACCACTCCCGGGTGCGCGCGGCGGCCCGGGTGCAGTCGCTGCTGCCCAGGATGCCCGTGCGGCTGCTGGACGGCGCGACGCACGGGCGCACCCCGCGGCACCCCGACGCGCTGCCGGCGGTGCGGCAGTGGCTCGCCGATCAGGGCTAGACGTACTGGCTGATCAGTGACCAGTCGGCCGGCGACAGCCGGTCGGTCGCGGTGTTGCGCTGGTGCCAGTACGGGTAGCGCAGCTCGGGCAGGCTGACCTTGTCGAGCGCGGCGCGCTCGTCGGCGGTGAGCTCGAGGTTCGCCGCGGCGAGGTTGTCGGCGAGCTGCTCCTCGGTGCGTCCCGCGATGATCAGCGAGGTGATCTGCGGGCGACCGAGGGTCCAGGCGAGCGCGACCTGCGCCGCAGAGACGCCGTGCCCGTCGCCGATCTCGACCAGCAGGTCGATGGTGTCGTAGAGCTTCTCCTCGTCGTACACGGGCGGCTCCGTCCAGCCGAGGAAGCGGCGCGAGCCTTCCGGCGCGTCCTGCCCGCGGCGGTACTTGCCCGACAGCAGGCCGCCGGCGAGCGGGCTCCAGACGAGGATGCCGAGGCCCTGGTCGATGGAGACGGGGATGATCTCGTTCTCGATGTCGCGGGCCTGCAGCGAGTAGTACACCTGCGTCGACACCGGCTTCGCGAAGCCGTGCTTCTCGGTCGCGGCGACGGCCTTCATCGTCTGCCAGCCGGTGTAGTTGGAGATGCCGGTGTAGCGCACCTTGCCGGACTGCACGAGGTGGTCGAGGGCGGCCCAGGTCTCCTCGAGCGGGGTGCGGCCGTCCCATTCGTGCAGCTGGTACAGGTCGATGTGGTCGGTCTTGAGGCGGCGCAGGCTGTCCTCCGCGCCGCGGATGATGTGGTGGCGGGAGGCGCCGGCGTCGTTCGGCCCCTCGCCCATGGTCATGCGCACCTTGGTCGCGATGAGCCAGTCGTCCCGGTCGCCGGCGAGGGCCTCGCCGATGATCGACTCCGACAGGCCCGCCGAGTACACGTCGGCGGTGTCGAGGATGTTGACGCCCGCGTCCTTGGCGAGGTCGAGCTGGCGGCGGGCGCCCGCCACGTCGATGTTCCCGACGGGCGTCGCCCAGCCGGTGCCGCCGAACCCCATCGTGCCGAGGGTGAGCGTCGAGATGCGCAGTCCAGATGATCCCAGCTGACGGTATTCCATGCTCTCGAGCCTAGAGCCGAATCGATTCGACCTGCCAGTGACGCATCCTCTTTAGGCTGGGGGCATGCCGCTTCAGGGAGAGTACGCACCGAGCAAGGAACAGTGGGCACGCACGCAGGCCGAGAGGTACGAGGCGTCGAACGGCACCGAGGCGAACGAACTGCGCGGCCGCCCGATCATCGTGCTGACGCACCTGGGGGCGAAGTCCGGGAAGCTCTACAAGACGCCGTTGATGCGGGTCGAGCACGAGGGCCGGTACGCCGTCGTCGCGTCGAAGGGCGGCGCGCCGAAGCATCCGACCTGGTACTGGAACCTCGTGGCGAACCCCCACGTCGAATTGCAGGACGGCGCCGTGAAGAAGGAGTACCTGGCCCGCGAGCTGGAGGACGGCCCCGAGCGCGACGCGTGGTGGCAGCGCGCCGTCGCCACCTGGCCCGACTACGCCGACTACCAGGCCAAGACCGACCGTCTGATCCCCGTCTTCGTGCTCACGCCGCTCGAGCCCGGAACTATCGAGCCCTGACCGCCTGCTCGTAGGCCGCCACCAGCTGGTCGGCGGCCCCCTCGGGCGCGCCGGGGAGGAAGCCGAGCATGTGCCCGAGCGGGATGGCGAGGAACATCCGGCCCTCGTTCGTGCTCGGGTCGAGCCCGAACGACTCGGTGCCGGGCAGCTGCGCGAGCGCGCCCTGCAGCAGTTGCGCGCCGACGGGGTCGGCGAGCCACTCGCCGATCGACGAGAACCGGGTGAGCAGGCGGGCGGGACCGCTCGCGTCGACGTGGACGGCGCCGGTGAGACGGATGTCGCGGCTGGAGGCCCCGACCTCGAGGGTGAACTCCCCCGCATCCACGACCCAGCCGCGGCGCGCGGTCGACCAGTAGGCGAAGGCACGGGAGCCGAGCTCGATCGTCACCCGCTCGGAGGCGCCCGGCTCGAGGAACACCTTGCGGAACCCGACCAGCTCGTGGGCGGGCCGGTCCACGCCGCTGTGCGCATCCGAGCGGTACACCTGGGCCACCTCCGCCCCGGCGACGTCGCCGGTGTTCGCGATCGTGAACGAGACGGATGCCCCGTCGCCGCGCCCCTCGACGACGAGGTCGGAGTACGCGAACCGCGTGTAGCTGAGCCCGTGCCCGAACGGGTACGACACCGGCACCCCGAGGGTGTCGTAGTACCGGTAGCCGACGTAGACGCGCTCCCCGTAGACGACCTCGCCCTCGGCGCCGGGGAAGTTCAGGTGCGCGGGGGTGTCGGCGAGCTTCACCGGGATCGTCTCGGTGAGCTTGCCGCTCGGGTTGGCGCGGCCGAGCAGCAGCTCGGCGATGGCCGTTCCACCGGCCTGGCCGAGCAGCCAGCCCTCCAGGATCGCGCGCACCCGCCCCTCCCACGAGGCGGTCTCGACCACGCCGCCGTTGCTCAGCACCACGACGACGCGCCGGGTGGCCCGCGCGACGGCCTCGATGAGCGCCCGCTGGTTCGCCGGCAGCTCGATCGCGGTGCGATCGAAGCCCTCCGACTCGGCCGTGTCGGGCAGGCCGAGGAACAGCACGACGTGGTCGGCGCCGGCGGCGAGGGCGTGCGCCTGCGCGAGCAGCCGCTCGTCCTCCTCCTGGTCGCCGTCGAGGGTGAACCCCGGCGCGAAGCCGACCCGGTCGCCGAGGATGTCGGTCAGCGCGTCAAGCGGCGTGTCCAGGCGAGTGGGCACCACCTGCGAGCTTCCCGCGCCCTGGTAGCGCGGGGTGCGGGCGAACTCCCCGATCACGGCGATGCGGCTCGAGCCGCGCTCGGGCAGCGGCAGGGCGGCGTTCTCGTTCTTGAGCAGCACGGCCGACTCGCGGGCGGCGGATGCGGCGAGACCGTGGTGCTCGCCTGGATCCGGGGCCGCGGGGCCGTGCTGCGAGGCATCCGTGCGCTCGGCGAGCTCGAGCAGGCGGCCGACCGCCCGGTCGAGCACCGCCTCGTCGAGCCGGCCCTCCCGCACCGCCCGCACCACCTCGTCGCCGCCGCCCGGCAGCGGCATCTTGAGGTCGAGCCCGGCCCGGAGCGAGGCGACCCGGTCGGTGACCGCGCCCCAGTCGCTGACCACGACGCCGTCGAAGCCCCACTCCTCGCGCAGCACCGTCGTGAGCAGCCACGGATGCTGCGCCGCGTACTCTCCGTTGACCCGGTTGTACGCGGCCATCACGGTCGTCGGCCGGGCCTCCTTCACGACCCGCTCGAACCCGGCCAGGTAGATCTCGCGCAGGGTGCGCTCGTCGACCTGTGCGGAGACGTGCATGCGGTCGGTCTCCTGGTTGTTGACGGCGAAGTGCTTCACGGAGGTGCCTGCGCCGACCGACTGCACGCCCTGCACCAGGGCCGCGCCGAAGGCGCCGGAGACCAGCGGGTCCTCGCTGACGTACTCGAAGTTCCTGCCGCCGAGCGGCGAGCGCTTGATATTGATGCCGGGCCCGAGCACCACGTCGACGCCGAGGGCGAGCGCCTCCCGGCCGATCGCGGCGCCGACGGCGTGCTGCAGCTCGGGGTTCCAGCTCGAGCCGAGGCCGACCGCGGGCGGGAAGCAGGTGGCGGGCGCGGCGCCGCCGATGCCGATGTCGGAGACCACGCGCAGCCCGTGCGGACCGTCGGCGGTGACGATGCGGCGCACGCCCGCATCGGGGAAGGCGGCGGTGCCCCAGAAGTCGGCGCCCGCGGTGAGCGCGGCCTTCTGCTCGAGGGTCAGCCGGGAGATCACGTCATCGTGCGAAGGCGCCATGCTCGGAAGCCTACGTGCGATCCGCCCGCCCGGACGCCCAGTCAAGCATCCACGGGTACAGCTCCTCGATCTGCGGGGCGCGCACGGTCGGCGCGGCCCCCTCCGGAACCGGCATGCGGTCGATCAGCGCGGTCGCCGCACCGAGTTGCGCCGCCGGCGCGAGATCGTTGACCCAGATGTCGCCGACCGACAGCAGCCGGTCGGGCGCGTCGGCGAGGCCGTGCTCGGCGAGCAGCCGCTCGAGGATCGCGGGCAGGCCGGCCGGCTTGTTCGCGCTCGTGACCACCTCGTCGAAGCTGCGGGTGAGCCCGAGCTTGTCGATCTGCTCGATGAGGCCGTTGGCCGGAGAGTTGCTGACCAGCACCCGGTGCGCGCCGGGCGGGAAGGCGGCCAGGAAGGAGGCGAAGCCCTCGGGGGCCCGGGTCGAGATCAGCCCGTCGGCGAGGTCGGCGCGGCTTGCGGTGTAGGCGGCGTCGATCTGCGCCTGCTGCAGGCCGATCAGGGTCGCCAGGCGCGCAGCCGCCGCGTAGCCGTCGATGGCGCCGTCGATCACGTGCAGGCCGAGGAACACCGGGTCGGCGTCGGTGAGCCCCTCCAGGGCGCGGTCGAGGCGCCCGTCGCACTGCAGGAACCGCGAGACGACCCGGGTGATCAGGCCCGTGGCGCTGCCGGCCTCCTCGTCGAGATGCCGGGCGTAGGCGACCACCGGCTCGTCGCCGAGGCTCACGGTGCCGTCGAAGTCGAACACCAGCACGCACGCAGAGGTCACGCTTCGACCCTATCGGGCGGTCAGCGGCGACCGGCGTCGGGGCCCCACTTGGCCAGCACGGCCGCCTCGACGATGGTTGCGATCGTGTACAGCACGATGGAGACGACCGTGATGAACACGACGATCGTCCACAGCTGCGGGTAGTCCGACTGCGACTTCGCGGTGACGATGCCCGCGCCGAGGCCCTGGAAGGTGAACAGCCACTCGTAGAGCATCGCGCCCGTGATCGCCCCCGGCACGGCGATGCGCATGGAGGCGAAGAAGTGCGGCAGCGCGGTCGGGATCGCCACCTTGCGCATGACCGTCCAGCTGCTGCCCCCGTAGACGCGCACGAGGTCTACCGCCTGGGCTCCGACCGAGCGGAAGCCGAGCGCGAGGTTCACCAGCAGCGGGAAGAACACCACGACGCCGCCGATGAACGCCGCCGTGACCGCCCCGTTGCCGAACACCAGGTAGATCACCGGCGCCATCGCCAGCAGCGGCACGGTGCGCAGCAGCATGGCGATGGGCATGAACATGAACTCGATCGGGCGGGCGAGGGCGAACACGATGGCGACGACGACGGATGCGCCGACCCCGAACACGAACCCGAGCGCGGCGTGGCCGAGCGTCACCCAGAGCAGCCCGAACAGGTGCGCCCGGTTGTCCGCCGCGGTCTGGTCGGGCGTCATCGGGTTGTCGACGAACAGGTAGTCCCACACGTCCAGCGGCGTCTTGCCGACGTAGCTGTTCACGTGCATGAGCGTCAGGGCGAGCTGCCAGAGCAGGCCGAAGATGACGAGGGATGCCGCGATCGTCAGCACCGTGACGCCGATGCGGCGCAGCGCGTACGCCATCAGCGCGCCTCCCCGCTCGACCACGGGCTGACGAGCCGCCCGATCGCCCCGATCGCCCAGTAGGCGAACCCGGCGACGCCGGCGCAGGTGAACGCGAGCGCCCACAGCCGCACCGACGCGTTGTCGGACTGCGCGGCCAGCAGCTGGATGCCGAGGCCCGAGTCGACGTTGAGCAGGTAGTACTCCCCCAGCACCGAGCCGAGGAACGCGGCCGGGGCGGCGATCTTCAGGGCGGCGAAGATGCTCGGCAGGGCTGCGACCAGGCGCACCTTGATCAGCTCGGTGAGGGCGCCGCCGCCGTAGGCGCGCACGAGGTCGAGCTGGCTGCGGCTCGCCGCGCGCAGCCCGAGCAGCGCACCCACCACGGAGGTGAAGACGACGCTGATGGCGGCGAGGAAGATCGAGGTGGCGTGGCTGCCGACCTGCGTCATGATGGCGACGATCGGGCCGATGGCGGTGAGCGGCACGCACGAGCACACCACCGCCAGCTGGGTGGCGAGGCCGTCGAGCCACGGCACCAGCAGCACCAGGAACGCCAGTGCGAAGGCGATCACGTTGCCCCACAGATAGCCCCAGCCCGCGGCGGCGGCCGTGTTGCCGATCGCGCTCCAGAACACGGGATCGGCGAGGTCGCGCACCAGGGCGACCGCGACCGAGGAGGGGTAGGGCACGGCCTGGCTGCGGGCGAAGAAGATCGCCGAGATGGCCCACCAGACGAGCACGATCAGCACGATGCCGACGATGGCGCCGGCCCACGGGGGTGCAGAGCGCATCGATCCCAGCATCCGTGCCCGCCCGCGGCCACGCGCCGTCTCGGCGTCGAGCGCGATGCTCTCGCCGAGCTCGTGGTCGAGCTCAGTCGACATTCGCGGCCCCGTGCGCCCCGAACAGGATCTCGGAGAGCCGGTCGTGGTACGCGTGGAACTCGGGCGTGCGCATGATCTCCGGCGTGCGCGGGCGGGGCAGGTCGATCTCGACGATCTCGACGATGTGGCCCGGGCGCGCGCCCATCACGGCGACCACGTCGGAGAGGAAGATCGCCTCGGCGATGCCGTGCGTGACCATCAGCGTGGTGGCCGGGCGCTCCCCGACGATGCGCTGCAGCTCGACGTTCATCCGCTGCCTGGTCATGTCGTCGAGCGCGCCGAACGGCTCGTCGAGCAGCATGATGCTCGGCTGCACGGCCAGGCATCGGGCGATCGAGACCCGCTGCCGCATGCCGCCGGACAGCTGCGCGGGCTTGGCGTTCTCGAAGCCTTTCAGCCCCACGAGCCCGATCAGCTCGTCGATCAGTCCCGGCGCGGGCGTGATGCCGGCCACCTCGAGCGGAAGCCGGATGTTCTTGGCGACCGTGCGCCACGGCAGCAGCGCCGAATCCTGGAAGGCGATGCCGATCTCGTGGCTGCGCTGGATGTCGGCGGCCGACTTGCCGTTGATCGTCACCCGCCCGGCGGTCGGCGACTCGAGTCCGGCGAGGATGCGCAGGATCGTCGACTTGCCGCAGCCCGACGGCCCGAGCAGGGCCAGGAAGCTGTCCTTCTTGGTGCCGAGGTCGATGCGGCCGAGCGCCTCCACCGACCGGCGGCCCATCGAGAACGTCTTCGTCAGCCCCTGGATGTTGATGCCGGTCGCGAGCTCGGGCGATCCGGCGGGGTCGGTCGTGGCGGCCTGCGCTACGCCTGCGGACGGTGTTGCCATGCTCTAAAGGGTACGGGCGCGGCTCATGCCGACGGCACGGGCAGCGAGACGATGAGGTCCGGGTTCTCCTTGTAGACCTCGTCGATGATGCTCGTGTCGAACAGCTTGTCGGCCGTCGTCGTCACGCCCATCGCGGCCAGGGACTTGATGTTCTCGTCGATCAGGTCCTGGGTCAGGGTGAACAGGCCGTTCTTGTTGGTGTCCGCGGTGACGATCAGGCCGTTCTGGGCGGTCGCCTCGCTGGTCTGCTCGGTCTGGTCGAGCTTCTGGTCCTTGCCGTACTTGGTCACGGCGTAGGTGGCCGATTGCGCCGGGTCCTTGACCGCGTCGGTCCAGCCCTTGATCTCGGCGACGAGGAACGCCTTGAGCAGGTCGCGCTTGTTGTCGATCGTGTCCTGCGTGACGATGTACGTCTCGGCGACGAAGGGCAGCCCGTTGTCGGCGAAGCCGAGCGTGACCGGGGTGTAGCCGTCCTGGGTGGCGAGGATCGGCTCGTTGGTCAGGTACGAGAAGTGCGCGTCGTACTTGCCGGACTCGAGCGGCGTGATGCTGTACTGCGTCGCAACCGTCTTCACGTCGTCGGTGGAGAGGCCGTTCGCCTTGAGGAAGCCCTCCCAGATCACCTGGTTGGCGCCGGACTGCACGCCCACGGTCTTGCCCTTGAGGTCGTCCACCGTCGAGATCGGCGTCTTCTCCTTGAGCGAGAGCAGGCAGAACGGGTTCTTCTGATAGGTCGTGGCGATCGTCTTGAGCGGGGCGCCCTTCGCGATCGCGGGCGCGGTCGCCGACGGCGACGACAGCCCCACGAGCGCCTGACCGGAGACGACGACGTCCTCCGCCGTGGTGCTGCCGCTGTTGGCGATCAGGGTGACGCCGCTGAACCCGGCGTCTTTGTAGTAGCCCTTCTCGGTGGCGAAGTACTCGCCGGCGAACTCGATGTTCTTGATCCAGGAGAGCTGCAGGGCGATCGTGCCGTAGTCCTTCTTCCCGCCGCTCGAGCTGCCGCTCGAGGGGGATGACGAGGAGCATGCGGCCAGGAAGGACGAGCCGGCGAGGGCGAGCGCCCCGGCGCCGCCGAGGCGCAGGAAGCCGCGGCGGTCGAGCTGTGAGCGGGTGAAGGCGGACGAGGTCATGGCGCGAACCTAGCCGCGCCCCGTTACGGAGCGGTTTCGGCGCTGTTGCCGCTGTCGCACAGTGCCAGCAGCTCGTCGAACGACCGGATCTCGAGACCGGGCTCGGGCTGGTGCCGGCCGTGCTCCCAGCCGTGCCGGTTCAGCCACACCCCGCGCACTCCGGCCGCCTGGGCGCCCGCCACGTCGTACTCCAGGCTGTCCCCGACGTGCCACGCCCGCCCGGGCGCGACCCCCAGCGCGTCGAGCGCAGTGCGGAAGATCCGCGGCTCCGGCTTGGCGACTCCCGCCTCGGCCGAGATGACGACCGCATCGAACGCGTCGGCGAGACCGGTCGCCTCCAGCTTGGCGCGCTGCACCACGGACGGGCCGTTGGTGACGAGCGCGAGACGGATGCCCCGTCCGGCGGCCCGCTCGATCAGCCCGGCCACGTCGTCGTAGGCGCGGAAGGCGGCGAGCTCGGCCGCCCACTGCGCCTCGGCCAGTTCCCCGGCCGCCGGCTCGTCGAGCCCGTACACCTCGAGCGCCCGGCGCCACAGGGCGCCGTACAGCTCGCCGGTGCCGACGCCGCCGAGCAGCCAGCCGGTCGCGTGCAACTCGTACACCTCGGCCTCGAAGGCGAGGGTCGCCGCGGTGATCTCGGCGGCGTCGAGTCCGTGCGCCTCGGCGATCCGCGCCGCGCCGGCGGCCACCCCGGCCTCGAGCGCCTCGACCCAGTCGATCAGCGTGCCGTCGAGGTCGAGCAGCAGCGCGTCGGGCTCGTCCATGCGGCGATGCTAGCCGCCGTCAGCGGCGCAGCAGTGTCGCCCGGGCGGCGGCGACGACCGCATCCGTCACCTCCGCCAGCAGCGACGAGCCGATCGCCCAGCGCTGCCAGTACAGCGCGACCCGCACGGAGCGGGCGCCGCCGAGCCGCACGAGCTCGCCGCGCTCGAGCTCGGCGGCGCACTGCTGGTCGGGCAGCAGGCCCCAGCCGAGGCCGCCGACGACGGCCCGGGCGAAGTCGGTCGAGGTGGGCACGAAGTGCCGCGGCGCCCGCGTCTCGCGCCCGGTCACCTCGCGGTAGAGACGCAGCTGCAGCATGTCCTTGCGGTCGAAGTCGACGACGGGGGCATTGGCGATGCGGCTGACGTGGGCGACGCCGCCGAGGTGCGCCTCCACATAGGCGGGGCTGCACACGGCGCGGTAGCGCATGACGCCGAGCGACGTGCTGACGGCGCCCTGCACCGGTTCTTTCACACTCGTGACCGCGGCCACCACCTCGCCGCGGCGCAGCTGCTCGGCGGTGTGCTCCTGGTCGTCGCGGCGCAGGTCGAAGAGCACGTCGGAGCGCGGGCCGAGGCCGATCAGGGCCGGCAGGAACCAGGTGGCGAGCGAGTCGGCGTTGACCGCGATCGGGATGGACACGGCCTCGCCGTCGCGACCCGACGAGGCGAGCCGGCGCTCCAGCTCGGCGCCGAGCAGCGCGACCTCGCGCGCGTGGCGCAGCACGTGCCGGCCGGCCTCCGTCGGCTCGACCGGGGTGACCCGCTGCACGAGAACTTGGCCTGCGGCCTGCTCGAGCGCCTTGATCCGCTGCGAGACGGCCGACGCCGTGACATGGAGCCGTGCGGCGGCCGCGTCGAAGGTGCCCTCGTCGATCACGGCGACCAGGGTGCGCAGCTGCTCCGGGGTGAAGTCGACCATAAGACGAGCTTATGCATGTTCAGATCCTTTAGCTGTACTGATGCGGTCCCGATGCCTAGCGTTGAGGCCGTGACACTCTCCCAGACCTTGTTCCCCGCACTGCTCGGACTCGGCACGGGACTGTCGCTCATCGTCGCGATCGGCGCCCAGAACGCCTACCTGCTGCGCCTCGGCATCGTCGCGACCGCGCGCGTCATCGTGCCCGTCCTGCTGCTCTGCGCCCTCTCCGACGCCGTGCTCATCACCGCGGGAACGCTCGGCATCGGCGCGCTCGTACACGCCGCGCCCACCGCGCTCACCGTGGTGCGGGTGGTCGGCGCGGCCTTCCTCTTCGCCTACGGGCTCATGGCGGCGCGCCGCGCGTGGCGGCCGAAGGGCGAGGCGCTGCAGGTGGCGTCGCAGCCCGGCGGCGGCATCCGTCTGTCGTCGTCGCTCGCGACGGTCGCCGCGCTCACCTGGCTCAACCCGCACGTGTACCTCGACACCGTCGTGTTCCTCGGCTCGGTGGCCAACCAGCAGGGCCACGACGAGCGCTGGTGGTGGGTCGCGGGCGCGATCGCCGCCTCGTTCGCGTGGTTCTTCGCGTTGGGCTTCGGGGCACGGATGCTGCGGCCGATCTTCTCCCGCCCGCAGGCGTGGCGCGTCCTCGACGCCTCGATCGCCGTGCTCATGGTCGGGCTCGGGCTGAAGCTGGTGTCCGCGGCTTAGGCGAGGAACTGTGCGGCGCGCACGCCCCACGCGCGCAGCTCGGCGAGGCTCCTGCCGAGCTCGAGACGCGCATCGGGGAAGGCCTCGAGCAGCGCCTCCGAGGTGGCGACCGGGTGGCCCGGGTCGTCGCTCCACGGCAGCAGCAGCACGGGCACGTCGAGGCCGCGCAGCTCGTCGATCGGCGGCAGGTCGGTCTGCGCCGCGCCGCGCAGCACCGTGGGAGCGAGCGCCTCGTCGATCTCGGGATCCGCGGTCACCTGCTCCATTCCCTCGAACGGCTCGGGGACGGGCGCCTCTGCGGCCGCCTCGCGCAGCGCCTCGTAACCGCCCCGCTCGATGAGAGCCGCGAGGCTCAGGTAGACCGCGCTCTGGGTCGCCCGGGTCTGCCAGGCGGTCGGCGCGCTAGTGAGCACCAGGCGGCGGAAGCGGCCGGGATCGGCCAGCGCCGCGTAGATCAGGGTGGCGGTGCCCATCGACGAGCCCATGCCGTCGACCTGCTCACCGGGGGCGACGCGGTCGAGCAGGGCCAGCAGGTCCTGCGCGAGCTCGGGCCAGGTGTAGGCCTCCTCGTCGGCCGTGCCCTGCGAGCGGCCGTGACCGCGCGCGTCGTACCGGATCAGCCGGTGACCTGCGGCGGAGACGGGGCTCCAGTCGAACATGCCGGCGCGCTCCTGACCCCAGCCGCTCGAGGTGAGCCCGTGCGCCCACACCACGGTCGGGCCTGATCCGTCCTCGGTCCAGCTGAGGCGCGCGCCGCGCACCTCCGTCTCGTGCCGCTCGCGATCCGTCATGCCCCGAGCCTACGTGTGCGGCCCCTCCCCGGCGCCCGCCGCGTTGCGCTACTCGGATCCGCAGTGCGCGACCCGGATCCGAGGCGCGCGCGGCGGACGCGAGTAGCGCACAGCCGGGAGCGCACCCGCGTCTGCGCCGCGGAGCGAAATGCGGCGAACGCATATGCGCCGGGCCCTAGGCTGTGCCCGTCATGACACAAGAGCGCGCCGTGGGCACCCGAGACGAGATCGTGCGTGCCGCCGCGGCCGAATTCGACGAGCACGGTTACGCAGGAGCGTCGCTGTCGGGCATCGCGTCGCGGCTGGGCAAGACCAAGGGCGCGATGAGCTACCACTTCTCCTCCAAGGGGGCGCTGGCCCGCGAGGTCGTCGAGAGCCAGTACGCGCAATGGGAGGACGTGCTCACCCGCATCCGCGGCGACGGCAATCGCGGCCTGGATGCGATGGTGCTGCTCTCCTTCGCCGTGGCGAAACGGTTCCGTGACGACGTGCTGGTGCGCGCGGGCATCCGCTTGCAGCACGACGCGGGACTGCACGGGGTCGACCTGCCGACCCCGTTCGTCAGCTGGATCTCCATGACCCGCGCCCTGCTGGCCGAGGCCGTCGCGATGAAGCAGGTGACTCCGCCGCTGAATGCCGAGCAGTCCGCCGAGGTGCTCGTCGAGGCGTTCACCGGCGTGCAGCAGGTCGCGCACCGCCTCACCTCCGCGCGCGACATCGACGATCGGGTGCGCCGATACTGGCTGCTGTTCCTGCCGGGGCTGGGCGTCGACGATCCGGCCGGTGTCGTCGAACGGCTTGCGGCGGCCGCCGCCGCGTACTGACCCCCCGCAACCTGGGCACATTTGGCTCCAGGGGTTGGCATCAATCAAGACAACCGTCTAGGTTCGTAGACGGATGGCCGCCGCCGTCTGGGGCCGATTGGGGGTGCCCCAGCCGGAGGCGGCTTCGTCGTACCCGCGGCGCGGGGGCGGGCTGAGGGCCGACGCGCCCCCGCTCAGGTGCCCCGAGCTCTGGGGATGATGGCCGCCGAAGCCGCCTGCCTATGCTCGACGGGCATCGCGCCCCTGGCGCCCCGCGCCGGGCGATGCGCCTTCCTGCGCCGCGGTCGCGGCCCTCCTCCCTTTGCGCCTTGTGAGTACCCCCATGCCCAGACTCCTCCCTGCCCTCGCCGTGGCGGCGGCCGTCGCCGTGTTCGCCGGTGGCCTCGCCGCAGGCCCCCAGTCGGCCGGCGCCGCCCAGGCGGCGACCACGGGCCGCTCCCCCGCGGCCGGCACGCAGTTCTACGTGAAGGCGCCGATGGCCGCCGCCGAGAAGCAGCTGGCGCAGCTGCAGGCCGTGGGTCAGGCATCCGATGCGTCGGGCCTCGCCGCGATGCTCGCGACGCCGCAGGCCGTGTGGCTGACCGGCGGCACTGAGTCGCAGGTCTACAACACGGTGCGCACCACCGTCGCCGCGGCCCAGGCCGCGGGCAGCGTGCCGGTGTTCGTCGCCTACAACATCCCGGGGCGCGACTGCGGTCACTATTCCGCCGGCGGCGCCACCGACGGCACCGCGTACGCCGGGTGGATCGGCGCGCTGTCGAGCGGCCTCGGCAGCGCCCACGCGATCGTGCTGCTCGAGCCCGACAGCCTCGGAAATCTGCCCTCCTCGTGCGGCACGAGCTACACCGGCCCGAGCGACTCGGCCCGCCTGTACATGCTCAAGGCGGCGGTCGCGCGGCTCGAGAAGCAGCCGGGCGCAGCCGTCTATCTCGACGGCACCAACAGCAACTGGCTCAAGGTCGGCATCGCCGCGCAGCGCCTCGCGCAGGCGGGCGTCGCCGCGGCCCAGGGCCTCTTCCTCAACGTCTCCAACTACCTGCCGACCGCGCAGCAGGCGGCCTACGGCCGCTGGGTCTCCGACTGCCTCGCCTACGGTTCCCTGCCGGCGCACGCCGGCGCGTACGCCGACTGCCCGAGCCAGTACTACCCGGCGAACATGGCCGATCCGTCGACCTGGCCGACCGTCGACGCGTGGTACGCCGCCCGCCTCGGCACGACGACGCCGACGGCGCACGTCGTGATCGACACCTCGCGCAACGGCGGCGCGGCCGAGGACTGGGACGCGTACGCCTCCGCCCCCTACGACCAGTCGGCCGCGGTCACGACGACGCTGCGCTCCGGCGCATGGTGCAACGCGCCCCACGCGGGCCTCGGCGCGACCCCGCAGGCGCAGCCCGGCCCCGCGCTCGTCGACGCGTACCTGTGGGTCAAGACGCCCGGCAGCTCCGACGGGCGGTGTGACGCGGCCGGCGGGGTGCGCGCGTGGGACTACACCGCCTACTCGGCCTCCGGCTGGCCGACGACGGATGCCGCCCGCAGCACCTTCGACCCGCTCTGGGGCGTGCAGGACCCCGGCGCCGGCACCTGGTTCCCGCAGGCTGCGTTGGGCCTCGTGCGCAACCGCGCCGTCAGCTGATCACGGAGCGGTCGTCGCCGGGCTGCCGCTCATGACCGTCGGGGTCGGAGTCGGCGTCGACGGCTCCGGGGTCGACGACTCGGTCGGGGTGCCGGCGGTGGGCGAATCCGTGGCGACGAACGGCTCCTTGTTGTTGCCGCTGCCGGTGGAGCAGCCGGCGAGCGCCGCGAGGGCGCAGACCGCCAATGCCGATGTGATGGTGTTCCTCAGGGTGCTCATAACGCTGACATCGGTACCCGCACCGCCGCGCGACACGCGCCTAGGGCGGAACGCCGCGTTCACCCAGGCAACAGAAAAGGCCCGATTTCTCGGGCCTTTGCTATCGAACCTCGGTTCGTTACTGTCTCAACACAGTGCTGGGGTACCTGGACTCGAACCAAGAACAACTGAACCAGAATCAGCCGTGTTGCCAATTACACCATACCCCAGGGCGGTGGACCCGAAGACCGGGCCGAGAGACCACGATACCCGATGCGGACGCGCTGCCTGAAATCGGCACGGGGCCGCCGGGCGTGTTGTCAGTCGTCGAGCAGATCGCGGTGGATCGTACGCGCGACGACCGCGCCCTCCCCCGCCGCGACGGCGATCTGCATCGGCTCGCGCGAGATCACGTCGCCGGCCGCGTACACCCCCCGCGCGGAGGTGCGGAACCCGGCGTCGACGATCAGGCGATCGGATGCGTCGCGCGAGGCATCCGTGCCCGCAAGGAAGCCCACCTGCGGCACCCACGTCGGCACCACGAAGCCGGCCTCGCGCGCGACGACCCGCCCCGACGCGAGGCGCACGCCGGTCATGGTGGCCCGCTCGCCCTCGATCGCCACGACGGGTTCGCGCTCGACCGTGATGCCGCGCGCGGCGAGCCGCGCCTCCTCGTCGGCCGAGACGACCTCGGCGCCGTTCGTGAACACCACGAGATCCGGCGACCAGTGCGCGATCTCGCGCGCCCTCTCGGCCAGGTCGTCGCTCGAGCCGATCAGCGCGACCGACTTCCCGGTCTTCTCGAACGCGTCGCACTCGATGCACGAGTGCAGCGCCGTGCCGTAGTAGGCGCGCAGGTCGGCGACGGCGGGCAGCTGCTCCGACAGGCCGGTGGCCACCAGCACGGCGCGCGGGCGCACGGTGCGGTCGGCGGCGCCGCGCAGGCCCTCGATGGACACCTCGAGACGGGCGCCGACCGAGGTGACTCGCCCGGTCAGGTGCTCGGCGCCGTCGTAGGCGAGGAACTGCTCGCGGCCGAGCCTGCGCAGCTCGAGCGGCGGGATGCCGTCGAGCCCCAGCGTGCCGTGCGAGTGCAGGGTCGGAGCGTGCCGGGGCCGATTGGTGTCGACCATCAGCACGCGGCGCCGGGCGCGCACCAGGTTGAGCCCGGCGGTGAGACCGGCCGGGCCCGCGCCGATCACGACGACGTCAGGCTGCGAGTCGGTCATGCAGCTTCCGCAGGCGGGCGAGGGTCTCGTCGCGGCCGAGGATCTCGAGCGACTCGAACAGCGGCGGCGAGACGCGGCGGCCCGAGACGGCGACGCGCAGCGGGCCGAAGGCGACGCGCGGCTTGAGGCCGAGGCCGTCGATCAGCGCGGCGCGCAGGACCACCTCGATCTCCTCGTGGGTCCAGCTCGTCAGCTGCTCGAGGGCGACGATCGAGGCGGCGAGCGCCTCGATGGCGCCGGCGGGCAGCGCCGCGAGGGCGTCGTCCTCGTATTCGAGCGCGCCCCACTCGACGAACAGGAAGCCCAGCATGCCCGGCGTCTCGCCGAGCAGCTGCACGCGCTCCTGCACGAGCGGTGCGGCCTGGGCGAGCACCCCGAGTTCGGCCTCGGTCGGCGGGTCGGAGAGCACGCCCGCGGCCTGCAGGTACGGCACGGTGCGCTGCGCGAAGTCCTCGACCGAGAGCATGCGGATGTGGTCGCCGTTGATCGCCTCGGCCTTCTTCAGGTCGAAGCGGGCCGGGTTGGGATTCACGTCGACGATGTCGAACTTCTCCACCATCTCCTCGAGCGAGAACACGTCGCAGTCGGCCGAGAAGCCCCAGCCGAGCAGCGCGAGGTAGTTGTCCAGGCCCTCGGGGATGAATCCGCGGTCGCGGTGGTGGAACAGGTTCGACTCGGGGTTGCGCTTGGACAGCTTCTTGTTGCCCTCGCCGAGCACCGTCGGCAGGTGCCCGAATTGCGGGATGAACGTCGTGACACCGACGTCGATGAGCGCGCGGTAGAGGGCGATCTGGCGGCCGGTCGACGGCAGCAGGTCCTCCCCGCGCAGCACGTGGGTGACCTGCATCAGGGCGTCGTCGACGGGGTTCACGAGCGGGTACAGCGGATGCCCGTTGGGCCGCACCAGCACGTAGTCGGGGAACGACCCGGCCGGGAGGGTGATCTCGCCGCGCACCAGGTCGGTGAAGGTGAAGTCGACGTCGTCGGGCACGCGCAGGCGGATGGCCGGCTGCCGCCCCTCGGCGCGGAACGCGGCCTTCTGCTCATCGGTGAGGTCGCGGTCGTAGTTGTCGTAGCCCTGTGCGCGCGGCCTGCCGTTGGCGTCGTTGCGGGCGTCGATCTCTTCCGCCGTCGAGAACGACTCGTAGGCGTGACCCGACTCCAGCAGCTTCGCGACGACGTCGCGGTAGATGTCGTAGCGCTGCGACTGCCGGTAGGGCTCGTGCGGGCCGCCGACGTTCACGCCCTCGTCCCAATCGATGCCGAGCCAGCCGAGCCCGTCGAGGATCTGCTGGAAGCTCTCCTCCGAGTCGCGGGCGGCGTCGGTGTCTTCGATGCGGAAGATCAGCTTGCCGCCGGTGTGCCGGGCGTAGGCCCAGTTGAACAGCGCGGTGCGGATGAGGCCCACGTGCGGGGTGCCGGTCGGTGAGGGGCAGAACCGCACGCGCACCTCGGCGCCGGTCGCGGTCGAGAAGGGGTACGGGGCCGTGTCAGACATACGCCCCGAAGTCTACCGAGCGGCGTCCCGCCGCTTCTCCAGCCGGAGCGGGGCGACGTCGAGCGCGGCCAGGGCGTGCAGCGCCGCCGCGATCGCCGGCACCTTGGACGCGCCATCCGTCGTGACCGCGTGGATGGTGCGCCGATCGCGGTTCGTCGTCGGCCGCAGCACCACGCCCTCGGGCACGCGCGTGGTCGCCAGCGCGAGCTGCGGTACGAGCGCGACGCCGATGCCTGCGGCGACCATGCCGAGCACGGCGGCGAAGTTGTCGGTCTCGTACGCGATGCGCGGGGCGAAGTCGGCGTCCTGCGCCACCTGCAGCAGGTGGCCGCGGCAGCGCGGGCAGCCGGCGATCCACGCCGCGGCGGCCAGTTCGCGCACGGGCACGGCCCGGCACGAGGCGACGGGGTGATCGGATGGCACGGCCGCCAGCATCTCGTCGCGCCAGAGCGCCTCGACGGCGAGCCCCTGCGCGCTGTCGCGGTGCGGATCCACCCGGTCGCCCGGGTAGCTGAACGTGACGGCGAGGTCGGCGGTGCCGGCGCGCACGGCCTCGACCGCCTCGGGCGGCTCGTCCTCCACGTAGCTGACGGTGAGGCCGGGATGCGCCGAGGTGAGCGCCTGCAGCAGCCGCGGGACGACCGTCGCCGACGCGGTCGGGAAGCCGACGAGGCGCACCCGCCCGCTGCGCAGCCCGGCGAGGTCGGCGAGCTCCCCGGCCGCCGCGTCGAACGCGGTCGTCACCGCGCGCGCATGCCGGGCGAGCACCTGACCGGCCTCGGTGAGGCGCACGCCTCGGCCGACCCGTTCGGCCAGCGCCAGTCCGAGCCGCTGCTCGGCGCGGCGCAGGTGCTGGCTGATGGCGGGCTGGCTGTAGCCGAGCGCCGCCGCGGCGGCGGTGATCGACCCGTGCTCGGCGATCGCGCCGATGATGCGCAGGGTCTGGGCGTCGAGCTCGGGAAGGTCGTCGGCGACGAGGGTCATGCCGCGATTATAACGTCGCGTTATGGATTCCATGCGGGTGCTGTTCTTGTGTGATGTGTTGCCGGTCCGTCACGCTGGAGCGGTGATCCCCCTCGCCGACGCCCGGGCCGAATTCGCCGCCGACACGGGCTACCTCTCCGCCTGCACCATGGGCCTCGGCGCCGCGCGCGTGCGGCGGGCGCTGGCCGAGGACCTCGAGCTGTGGGGCGCAGGCTGCGCCACCGCGGTGCGGTACGAGCAGGCGATCGCCCGCAGCCGCGCCGCGTTCGGCCGGCTCGTCGGCGTGCCCGCCGGGCAGGTCGCGATCGGGTCGCAGGTCTCGGTGCAGGTCGCCCAGGTGGCCGCCGGCGTCCCCGACGGCGCCGAGGTGCTCTGCGTCGACGGGGACTTCAGCTCGGTGGTCACCCCCTTCGTGCAGCAGGCCGCGCGGGGCGTGCGGGTGCGGCACGTGCCGCTCGAACGGCTGGCCGACGCCGTCGCCGGCGACACCTGGCTGGTCGCCTTCTCGCTCGTGCAGTCGGCAAGCGGGGCGATCGCCGACGTCGAGGCGGTGCTCGAGGCATCCGCTCGCCACGGCGCCCGCACGCTCGTCGACCTGACCCAGTCGGCCGGCTGGCTGCCCTTCGACGCGAGCAGCGCCGACGTGACCGTGACCCACGCGTACAAGTGGCTGTGCGCGCCGCGCGGGGCGAGCCTGATGACGGTGGGCGATCGGATGCTGCCGCTGATCCCCTCCGTGCAGGCGGGGTGGTACGCGGGCGAGGCGGTGTGGGACTCCTGCTACGGCCCCTCGATCGAGCTCGCAGCCGACGCCCGGCGGTTCGACGTCTCCCCCGCCTGGCAGGCCTGGGTGGGCGCCGCCGAGGCGCTCGAGCTGTTCGCGGACGTCGACGCCGCAGCGGTGCACGCCCACGACGCCGGACTCGGCGACGCGCTCTGCGATGCGCTCGGTCTGCCGCAGCGCGGCCAGGCGATCATCACCTGGGCCGACCCGGACGGCCGCGCGCTCGCGGCGCTCACCGCCGCCGGGCTGGTGGCGTCGGGCCGCGCGGGCAACGTGCGGGTCGCGTTCCACCTGTGGAACGACGAGCGCGATGTCGCCCGCGTCGTCGACGCGGTGCGGTAGTCCCTCGGGCCGAGCCTGTCCTCTTCCCGCCTCGAAGCGAGCGAGCGCCCCGCGAAACCTCGCCGCGGGGCGCTCGTGGCTCGTGTCGTGCTAGTTCAGCCCGACCTGGTCCGCAGCGTAGCTGGCCTGGGCGGCGGTGAACTTGCTGCCGGCGGACGACGTCAGCTGATCGATGAGAGAAGTGCGCGAGAAGCCGATTCCGGAGGACATATATCCCTTCGCGGCGGCCACGGCCTGCGCGTTCCAGTCGGCACCGGAGTGCGCCACCGCGTACTGGGCTTGCGCGGCGGTGAACTTGCTGCCGGCGGACGACGTCAGCTGATCGGTCAGCCCCTGCTCGGAGAAGCCCATGCCGGAGGACAGATACGACTTGGCGGAGGTGACCGCCTGGTCATTCCAGTCGGCACCGCTGTTCGCCACGGCCCACTGTGCGTCGGCTGCAGCGAAGCCGTTGCCGCTCGAGGATGACAGCTGGTCGATCAGCCCCTGCTCGGAGAAGCCCATGCCGGAGGACAGATAGGCCTCGGCGGCGGTGAGCGCCTGCAACTGGGAAGCGGTGCCGGATGCTTTCGCCTTTTTGGCGGCGGAGGTCGCCTTCGGTGCAGAAGTCGCCTTCGCGGCGGAGGTCGCCTTCGGCGCGCTCGAAGTGCCGGACTCGGCGGCGGAGCCGCTCTCTTCGGCTGCAGGCGCTGCCGACGCGGCCGAGGCGCCGGTCGCGGCCGCATCCGTCTGGGAATCGCTTGCCGCCTCGCCGCTGTACACGTTGAGGAAGACGATGCCGAGGATGAGGGCGACGATGCTGAGGCCGGTGCCGGCGCGGACGCGGCGCCCCTTGCGGAGCAGGCCGATGCCGCCGAGCAGAATGCCGACGGCTGCGAGGAAGATCCCGAAGCCCGCAGCGTGCGGGATGAGCGCGAAGACGATGCCGACGACGCCGAGCACAACCGCCCAGGTTCCGAGCACGGCCTTGGACTTCTTCGGTTCCGGCGCCTGCGGAACCTCGGGCACCGGTGCTTGCGGTGCGGGCGGCCCGGCGACGGGGGTGGTGTGACTCATTGCTGCCTTTCGAATACACATTGCTTGTTGCTAAGCAAATGCATTGAAAACGCTACGCGCAGAGTGTTTTTCGCACGTCCCCCACTTCACGTGCCAACTGCTCGCGGGTCTCCATTCGCCGCTGCGCGGCGAGTCGACCGGCGCGACCGGCGGGTCTCCATTCGCCGCTGCGCGGCGAGTCGACCGGCGATCTCAGGGGCTGCGCGGCGAGTCGACCGGCGGGGGCTAGGAAGCCTTGACCGGGTTGCGGAGGATGCCGAGGCCCTCGATCTCGACCTCGACCGTGTCGCCCGCGACGAGGGGGCCGACGCCGGCGGGCGTGCCGGTCATGATCACATCGCCGGGCAGCAGGGTGAACGCGGCGGAGGCGTGGGCGATGATCTGCGGGATGCCGAAGATCAGGTCGCCGGTGTTGCCGTCCTGCCGGATCTCGCCGTTGACGCGCACCTGCAACGCGGCATCCGTCGGGTCGAACTCGGTCTCGATCACAGGGCCGAGCGGCGCGAAGGTGTCGAAGCCTTTCGCCCGGGCCCATTGGCCGTCGCCGACCTGCAGGTCGCGCGCCGACACGTCGTTGCCGATCGTGTAGCCGAACACGTAGTCCAGCGCCTTCTCGACGGGCACGTTCTTGGCGACCTTGCCGATCACGGCGACGAGCTCGCCCTCGTGCTCGACCCGCTGCGAGATCGCGGGCAGCACGATCGGCTCGTTCGGGCCGATCACCGCGGTGTTCGGTTTGAGGAACAGCAGCGGCTCCTTGGGCGCGTCGCCTCCGGTCACGCTCTTCATCTCGGCGACGTGGTCGTGGTAATTCTTGCCGACGCCGACGACCTTCGAGCGCGGGATGACCGGGGCGACGAGCGTGACCTCGGTGATCTTCGCCCGCTCGCCGGTCGTGTCGTACCCGGCGAACATCGGGTCGCCCTTGAGCAGCACCCACTCCTGCGCCTCTTCGTCGAGCACGCCGTAGGCGAGCGCGCCCTCGTGGCTGAACCGGCCGACCTTCATCGCGAGGCCTCCGCATCCAGCCGGTACAGCCAGCCGTGGCGATCCTCGGCGCGGCCGTACTGGATGTCGGTGAGCTCCTTGCGCAACGACATGGTGAGCTCGCCGGCCGGGGCGTCGGGCGAGCCGATGGTGAAGTCCTTTGCCTTCAGCTGCGCGATCGGACTGACCACGGCGGCCGTGCCGCAGGCGAACGCCTCGACGATCTCACCGCTCTCGGCGCCCTCGCGCCACTCGTCGACGGTGATCGGCCGCCGCTCGATCGCGTGGCCGCGGTCGGCGGCCAGCTGCAGCAGCGAATCCCGGGTGATGCCGGCGAGGATGCTGTCGGAGTCGGGGGTGAGCAGGGTGCCGTCCTTCTTCACGAGCACGATGTTCATGCCGCCGAGCTCCTCCAGGTACTTCCCCTCGAGCGCGTCGAGGAAGAGCACCTGGTCGCATCCGTGCTCGTACGCCTCCTGCTGCGGCAGCAGGCTCGCGGCGTAGTTGCCGCCGGTCTTCGCCGCCCCGGTGCCGCCGTGGGCCGCGCGCGCGTACTCGGTCGAGAGCCAGATCGAGACCGGCTTCACGCCGCCCTTGAAGTAGCTGCCGGCCGGCGAGGCGATCACGAAGTAGTAGACCTTCCGCGCCGCGCGCACGCCGAGGAACGCCTCGGCCGCGAACATGAACGGGCGCAGATACAGGCTGGTCTCGCCGCCCCCCGGCACCCAGGCGGCGTCCTGCGCGACGAGTTGCTTCAGCGACTCGAGGAACAACTCGACCGGCAGCTCGGGAAGGGCGAGGCGCCGGGCCGAGCGCTGCAGGCGCAGCCCGTTCTGGTCGGGCCGGAAGCTCCAGATCGAGCCGTCCGCATGCCGGTACGCCTTCAGCCCCTCGAAGATCTCCTGGCTGTAGTGCAGCACTGCCGCCGCCGGGTCGAGCGAGATCTTGCCGTAGGGCTCCACCCGCGGCCGGTGCCACGAACCGCGCTCGCTCCAGTGGATCTCGACCATGTGGTCGGTGAAGAACTGCCCGAAGCCCGGGGCGGCGAGGATCTCGGCGCGCTCTTCGTCGGAGCGGGGAGCGGGGTTGCGCAGCACCTCGAACTGCTGCGCGGTGACGTCGGTGAGCGGGAGCGACATGGGCATGATGAAACCTTAACCGAGCAGGCGGACGATCGAGTCGCCCACCTCGGCGGTGGAGCGGCCGGGGGCGCGGGTGGCGAGGTCGGCTCGCACGGCGGCGGAGACCAGGGCCGCGGCATCCGTGAACCCGAGATGGTCGAGCAGCAGGCCGACCGACAGGATGGCCGCCGTCGGGTCGGCGAGCTGCCGTCCGGCGATGTCGGGCGCCGAGCCGTGCACCGGCTCGAACATGCTCGGGAAGGTGCCGTCGGGATTGATGTTGCCCGACGGCGCGAGGCCGATGCCGCCGCTGATCGCGCCGGCGAGATCGGTGAGGATGTCGCCGAAGAGGTTGTCGGTGACGATCACGTCGAAGCGGGCCGGGTCGGTGACGAGGAAGATCGTCGCCGCGTCGACGTGCAGGTAGTCGACGGCGACGTCCGGGAACTCGGCGGCGACGCGGTCGACGGTGCGCCGCCACAGCGAGCCGGCGTGGGTGAGCACGTTGGTCTTGTGCACGAGCGTGAGCTTGCCGCGGCGAGCGGATGCCTGGGCGAAGGCGAACCGCACGACCCGCTCCACCCCGAACGCCGTGTTCACGGACACCTCGTTCGCGATCTCCTGCGGCGTGCCGGCGCGGATGATGCCGCCGTTGCCCGCGTACGGGCCCTCGGTGCCCTCGCGCACGACGACGAAGTCGACGTCGCCGGGCTCCCGCAGCGGGCTGCTCACGTTCGGGTAGATCGTCGTCGGGCGCAGGTTCACGTAGTGGTCGAGCTCGAAGCGCAGCCGCAGCAGCAGGCCGCGCTCGATGTTCGCATCCTTGAGGCGCGGGTCGCCCGGCACGCCGCCGACCGCGCCGAGCAGGATGGCGTCGGCGCCCTTGATCCGCTCGAACTCGTCGTCGGGCAGCACCTGGCCGTCTTCGAGGTAGCGGCCGGCGCCGAGCCGGTACTCGGTCTTGGCGAAGGTGACGTCTTCGCCGGCGGTGACCGCGTCGAGCACCTTGAGCGCCTCGGCGACCACCTCCGGTCCGATGCCGTCGCCGGGGATGACTGCGAGTTCGATGGTGCGTGGCATGTCGTCCAGGCTATCGGCGCACGCGCTACCAGTTGGCCCACCAGGGCTCTTCCATATCGGCGTACTCGGCGATCACCGCCTCGAACTGGGCCCGGTCGGCGGGCACCTCGCCCTGCACGATGGACTGGTGCGCCTCCGTCCAGATCTTGGGCATGCGCGCTTTGAACTTGGCGCGCAACAGCTTGACGGCCCGCTCGTCGGCGGTGCGGGCCTGCTGCTCCTCGAGCGCCGCGGCCGCCTCCTCCACGGCATCGTGCGGCGGCGCCTGTTGGCGGTACCACTTCAGGAAGGCGACGGCCAGTTCCTCGTCCATGATGACGACGCGCCGCCGTTGGTGGTTCCTCACCACGACGGGCGCGCGGGAGGCGGCATCGGCGGTGGCCGCCCAATGCCGTGAAACCCAGGTAGAACTCAGCTCGCGCACGCTGCGAAAAATACGCATTTTGCGAACCGCCCCGGGCGACTCGTGCTGGGGCTGGGGAAAAGCCGAGCCGGGCGCGGCGACGGGCTGGGGAGAACCGGGCTAGAGGGCGACTTCGCCGGCGACCACGGTGGCGGTGCCGCCGCCGACCCAGATCGTTCCCGCGTCGTCGAGCGATACGTGCACCAGGCCGTCGCGGCCGATGGCGTGGCCCTGCCCGGCGAGGTACGGCGCGGCCAGCCGGCCCGACTCGATCAGCCAGCGCGCCAGGCCCGCGTTGAGCGAGCCGGTCACGGGGTCTTCGGTCACCCCGAGCTGCGGGATGAACGCCCGCACCTCGATCGCGCGCTCGTCGCCGTCGAGATAGCGTGCGAAGGCGCCGACGCCGTGCTCGCCGAACGCGTCGAAGCGCGGCTCGAGCGCGAGCAGCTCGTCGACGGTCGCGAGCTCGACGGCGAACCAGCCGGGCCCGTTGTCCACCCACTGCGACGACACGATCGCGCTGCGGTCGATGCCGAGGGCGACGGATGCCTCCTGCAGCAGCTCCTCGTCGACCGCGCCGGAGCGCCGCAGCGCGGGCGCCTCGAACGACAGCACCTCGCCGTCCCGCCGCAGCGTGACGAGGCCGATGCCGCACTCCTGCACCACGACGCCCTCGCGCGCGGGCGCCCCGCCCGCCTCGAGCCACGCGTGCGCGGAGCCGAGCGTCGGATGCCCGGCGAAGGGCAGCTCGCCGCCCGGGGTGAAGATGCGCACCCGGTAGTCGGCGCCCTCGGCTTGGGGCGGCAGCAGGAAGGTCGTCTCGGAGAGGTTCGTCCAGGTCGCGAATTGCTGCATCGCGCCGTCGTCGAGCCCCTCGGCGTCGACGACCACGGCGACGGGATTGCCCCGCAGGGGCTGGCGTCCGAAGACGTCGGCCTCGGTGTAGCGCCGCAGGCGAGGCATCCGTGTGCCCGCTACTCGGTGATGTCGATCTCGATCAGGCGGTCCGCGGCGATCGTCGTGCGCACCCGATCGAGCAGCTCGGCGGGCACCGGCGAGTCGACGGTCAGCACCGACAGCGCCTTGCCGCCCGCAGCGTCGCGCGCGATCTGCATGTTGGCGATGTTGATCTGCGCCTCGCCGAACGCCTGACCGTAGACGGCGACGATGCCGGGGCGGTCGTCGTACACCATGACGACGTGGTGCCGGTCGAGCGGCACCTCGATGTCCCAGCCGTCGATGCCGATGATCTTCTCGACCATCTTGGTGCCCGACAGGGTGCCCGCGACCTGCACGACGGAGCCGTCGGCGAGGATGCCCCGCAGGGTGGTGCGGTTGCGGTAGTCGCGGCTCTCGTCCGCGGTCGTCAGCGCCACCTCGATGCCGCGCTGCTCGGCCAGCTGGGGCGCGTTCACGTACGACACCCGGTCGCTCACGATGTTGCTGAAGTAGCCCTTGAGGGCGGCCAAGCGATACACGCTCACGTCGTAGCCGGCGAGCTCGCCGCGCACGTCGACCTCGAGGCTGGTCAGCGCCTCCTTGCCGGCGAGGCCGGCGAGCACCTGGCCGAGCTTCTCGACCAGGCCGATGCCGGGGCGCACGAACGGGTCGATCACGCCGCCCGCCACGTTCACCGCATCGGGGACGAGGTCGCCGCCGAGGGCGAGGCGCACCGAGCGGGCCACCGAGACGCCCGCCTTCTCCTGCGCCTCGTCCGTGGAGGCGCCGAGGTGCGGGGTGACCACGACGTTCGGCAGAGAGGTGAGCGTGTCGTCCTTGGGCGGTTCGCTGGTGAACACGTCGAGGCCGGCGCCGGCGATCGTGCCGGCCTTCAGCGCCTCGGCGAGCGCGGCCTCGTCGATCAGGCCGCCGCGGGCGACGTTGACGATGAAGGCGGTCGGCTTCATCAGCTTCAGCTGCGCGGTGGAGATCATGCCGGTCGTCTCGGGCGTCTTCGGCATGTGGATCGTGACGAAGTCGCTCGCGGCCAGCAGCTCGTCGAGCGGCAGCAGCTCGACGCCGAGCTGCTGGGCCCGGGCGGCCGAGACGTACGGGTCGTAGGCGACCACCTTGACGCCGAAGGCCTGCATGCGCTGAGCGATGAGGGTGCCGATGCGGCCGAGGCCGATGATGCCGAGCGTCTTCTCGAAGAGTTCGACGCCGGTGTACTTGGAGCGCTTCCACTCCCCCGCGGCCAGCGACGCGTGCGCGGCGGGGATGTGCCGGGCGAGGCTCAGGATGTGGCCGATGGTGAGCTCGGCGGCGGAGATGATGTTCGAGGTCGGCGCGTTCACGACCATGACCCCGGCGGTCGTCGCTGCGGCGATGTCGACGTTGTCGAGGCCGACGCCGGCGCGGGCGATGACCTGCAGCTGGGGCGCGGCGGCGATCGCCTCGGCGTCCATCTTGGTCGCGGAGCGGATCAGCACGGCGTTCGCGTCGGCCAGGGCGGCCAGCAGCGCGGGGCGGTCGGTTCCGTCGACGGAACGGACCTCGAAGTCGGGGCCGAGGGCCTCGACCGTGGCGGGGGACAGTTCTTCGGCGATCAGCACGACCGGGTTCGACATGCCTCGACTTTACCGGGCCGAAACAATCGCCCTGAACCGCCGCGTCGGCCGTGGCCGGGAGCGCCCATCGTGTACGAATGGAGCGATGACCGACGCCTCATGGTTCGTCGCCCTCTTCCGCCGCCTGACGGAGGGGCGGCTCACGCCGTGGGTCAAGCACATTCCGACGGTGGTCACCTTCGCGGCGGCGCTCGTCGTGCTCGCCTGCACACGGATGCCGGTGGCGTCGGAGCCCGCGCTGGCGTGGTCGCTCGTGCTCGAGGCCCTCGCCACCGCCGCGGCGCTGCTGCTGCCCTGGCACCGGCTCGACGTGCGCTGGTCGATCCTGATCCCCTGCGCGACGTTCGTCGCGATCGCCCTCTTGCGGCTCGCCACCGGGGGCGGGGATTCGCCCTTCGGGGCCCTGCTGATCATCCCGGTGATCTGGGTCGCGTCGGAGCCCGGCGCGTGGAATCCGCTGATCGCCGGCATCGGCACCTGCTTCGCGCTGCTCGTGCCCGAGTACCTGGGCGGCGACGCGATGCCGCTGTGGGCGATCGCCCGCGACTTCCTCACCCCGTTCGTGTACATCGTCGCCGCCGTGATCATCAACGAGGTGGCCCGCCGGCTGCGGGAGGCCGCCGAGGAGAGGGAGCGGGTGAAGGACGAGTTCCTCGGGCTCGTCTCGCACGAGCTGCGCAACCCGCTGACCAGCGTGCTCGGATACCTCGAACTGCTGCGCGTCGCCCCCGACCCGCTGACGGAGGCGCAGCGCGGCTACATCGACGTCGCGGAGCGGAACGCCAAGCGGCTGCAGCACCTCGTCGGCGACCTGCTGTTCACGGCGCAGGCGGGCGCGGGGGCGTTCCGTCTCGACGAGCGGGAGATCGACCTGAACGACGTGGTCGGGCAGGCGGTCGAGTCGGCCGGGCCGATGGCCGAGGAGGCGGGGGTGCAAGTGCGCACCGAGCTCGCGGCATCCGTCGCCCTCGTCGCCGACCCCGAGCGTCTCGGCCAGGCCGTCGACAACCTGATCTCGAACGCGATCAAGTTCACCCCGGCGGGCGGCACGGTCACCGTCGCGACCGGGGCGGACGAGGACGCCGTCGAACTCAGCGTGCGGGACAGCGGCATCGGCATCGCCCGCGAGGAGCTCGAGCACCTGAGCGAGCGGTTCTACCGCGCCTCGAGCGCCACCTCGCACGCGATCCCCGGCATCGGCCTGGGGCTCACCGTGGTGCGCAGCATCGTGGCCGCGCATGGGGGAACGCTGCACATCGACAGCGAGCTCGGGCGCGGCACGGTGTTCACGGTGCGTCTGCCGCGCGGCCGGTGAGCTTCCGCCACAGGGCGAACACCACCGCCTGCAGTGCGGCGACGATGCCGACCAGGTAGGCGATGCGGTCGACCGCCGGCCACACGCCGGGCGGTGCCGGAATCACGTGCAGCGACTGCAGCAGCAGGATCACGATCGCGGCGATCGCGGCGCCGCGTCCACCGCCGGAGACGCCCAGCCACGGGATCGCGACGATCAGCGCGACGAACGCCACCGCCAGACCGAACAGGGCGATGCCGTTGGAGACGAGCCGGGCGCGCGGCAGGCCGGGCGGCATCCGGTACGCCTTCTGCAGGTCGGTGAAGCCGCCCTCGGTGAAGGCGATCTCCGCGATGAACACCACCACGGCCAGCAACACGATGAGCGGCCCGAGGGCCCAGGCGAAGAAGCCGAGGAGGAGCACATCGAGCGCGGCGTCGCTGCGGCTGTCGGCGGTGACCGGCGGCACGATCGACGCGGCCATCACGCTGGTGACCACGATGTGCAGCACGATGACGAGCGCGACCTGCCACCAGCGCAGCAGGGCGTCGTGCTTCTTGCCGCGACGGTCGACGGTGCCATCGCCGCCGAACTGGGCGAAGGCCTGCGCGCAGCCGACGAGCGCGCACGTGATCACCACCGGCCAGAGGTTCTCCTCGCCCTCGAAGCGACCGTGCTGCGTCGGCAGCCACAGCGCGACGGCGACCCAGCCGCCGACCGTGGCGACCGCGAGCACCCACCATCGCGCAGCGAGCGACGGATGCCCGAGCCAGCCCCGCGCGACGGCGAAGAGGTGCCGGAAACCGCCCGGCGGCGCATCCGTCACCCGGTCAGTGCCGCCGTCCCCCCGCACGCTGCCCGTCACGCCTCATTTCTAGCGTGCGGTCCCCCGCTCGCGCGACGTCGCCGCGCGCTCTCCCGAGCCGACCCCTGATGGTGCTTTGCCACGGGATAACGCCTTCCCGGGTCGCCTCGAGGGAGCTAATCAGGGTGCACTCTCCCCGCACAGAGACACGTCGCGGCCGATTCGCCACAACTGCCCACGCCGTCGGGGAACGCCGGCGCGCGAGCGGTTCAAGGTAGCCGGCTATGAAGACACCCCGCCCCCTACCGGAACCGCTGACCGCCGCCCCGTTCACCGTCGCGGACGCCGATGCCTTCGGGATCGCCCGCGGTCGCCTACAGGCCGCCGACCTGACCGCCCCGTTGCGGGCGGTGCGCATCCCCCGGCACGTGTTCGACGCAGCCGACGACGCGGGCAAGTTCGAGCTGTTGTGCAAGGCGTACAGCGCGAAGATGCCGCCCGGCTGGTTCTTCAGCCACGTCACCGCGGCCCGCATCCTCGGCGTGCCGGTGCCCCTCCGCCTCGAGCTGCCGGAGGTGCACGTCACCTCGCGCACACCGGGGTCGCGTCCCCGCGGCCGCGACGTGCACGGCCACTGCGCGCCCGACGCGGAGACGAGCCGATTCTTCGGCTACCGGGTGCGCGTTCCCGCGGAACTGTGGTGCGAGTTGGCGCCGATGCTGACGGTCGACGAATTGATCGCCGCGGGTGATCGGATGCTGTCGGAGAAACCGTTCCTGCTGACGACCCGGCACCATCTCGAGGCCGCCGTCGCCGCCCACGGCTCCGGGCGAGGGGCCCGCGCCCTGCGCGAGGCCCTGCCCCAACTGCGCGAGAACGTGTGGTCGCCGAAGGAGACGTGGACCCGTCTCGTGCTCCTCCGCGCAGGCTTGCCCGAGCCCGAACGAAACCGGCGCATCTATGACCGCTCCGGCAGGCTCGTCGCCATCGGCGACCTGGTCTACCCGCAGCACAAGGTGCTGATCGAGTACGAGGGCGAACGATGGCACCGGGACGCGCGCTCCCTGATCGACGTCGACCGGTTCAACCGGCTCTCCATCCTCGGCTGGACGATCGTGCGGGTGCGCAAGCACCACAGTGCCGCCGACGTCGGTCGCATGGTGCGCGCCGCCCTGGTCTCGCGCGGATGGCGCGGCTGACCTGCCGAGGCGACCCGTGATGGGGTTCAGAACGCGCTGACGGCCATCACGGGTCGCCTCGGCGTGCGCATCCGCGCACTACGAGCAGAGCCGTCTACGACTACGCCGACGTCAGCGTGCGACGCTGCCGTCGACAGGTGCGCCGGGCGAGGACCGGCGCACCGGACGAGCAGAGCCGTCTACGACTACGTCGATGTCAGCGTGCGACGCTGCCGTCGATGTAGTCGTCGTCGGTGTTCGAGTTCCAGGCGAACAGGGCGCGTAGCTCGCGACCCGTCTTCTCGATCGGATGCTGCTCGCCCTCGGCCCGCAGACGCAGGAACTCCGGGGCGCCGGCGTCCTGGTCGGCGATGAACCGCTCGGCGAAGGCGCCGCTGCGGATGTCGGCGAGCACCTCCTGCATGTGCTCCTTCACCGCGGGGTCGATGACGCGCGGACCGGAGACGTAGTCGCCGTACTCCGCCGTGTCGGAGACCGACCAGCGCTGCTTGGCGATGCCGCCCTCCCACATCAGGTCGACGATGAGCTTGAGCTCGTGCAGCACCTCGAAGTAGGCGATCTCGGGCTGGTAGCCCGCCTCGGTGAGGGTCTCGAAGCCGTACTGCACGAGGTGCGACACCCCGCCGCAGAGCACGGTCTGCTCGCCGAACAGATCGGTCTCGGTCTCCTCGGTGAAGGTGGTCTTGATGCCGCCGGCGCGCAGGCCGCCGATCGCCGCCGCGTACGAGAGGGCGAGCGGCCAGGCGGAGCCGCTGGCGTCCTTCTCGACGGCGACGATCACGGGCACGCCGCGACCTGCCACATACTCGCGGCGCACGGTGTGGCCCGGGCCCTTGGGCGCGACCATGACGACGTCGACGCCCTCGGGCGCCTGGATGTACCCGAAGCGGATGTTGAAACCGTGCCCGAACAGCAGCGCCTTGCCCTCGGTCAGCTGGGGCGCGATGTCGTCGGCGTACAGATGCCGCTGCACCTGGTCGGGGGCGAGGATCACGATCACATCGGCCCAGGCCGCGGCATCCGCGTTGCTCTTCACCTCGAACCCGGCCTCGGTCGCCTTCTGCACCGACTTCGAACCCTCCTTGAGGCCGATGACGACCTCGACGCCCGAGTCGCGCAGGTTCTGCGCGTGGGCGTGGCCCTGCGAGCCGTAGCCGATGACCGCGACCTTCTTGCCCTGGATGATGCTCAGGTCGGCGTCGTTGTCGTAATAGATCTCTGCCATTGCTTGCCTTCTTCTGTTGGGGGTCTCCATTCACGCTGCGCGTGAGTCGACCCGCGTAAGGGTGGTCAGGACTTGAGCACGCGGTCGGTGACCGACTTGGAGCCGCGGCCGATGGCCAGCAGGCCCGACTGCGCGAGCTCGCGGATGCCGAACGGCTCGAGCACGCGCAGCAGCGCGCCGGTCTTGCCCGAGTCGCCGGTGACCTCGATCACGAGCGAGTCGGTGGCGACGTCGACGACGCGGGCGCGGAACAGGTTGACCGCCTCGAGCACCTGCGAGCGGGTCTGGTTGTCGACCCGCACCTTGATCAGCAGGTGTTCGCGCTGCACCGACTGCGACGGCTCCAGCTCGACGATCTTGATCACGTTGATCAGCTTGTTGAGCTGCTTGGTGACCTGCTCGAGCGGCAGGTCCTCGACGTCGACGACGACCGTGATGCGGGAGAGGCCCTCGACCTCGGTCTTGCCGACGGCGAGCGATTCGATGTTGAAGCCGCGCCGCGCGAACAGGCCGGCGACGCGGGTCAGCAGACCCGGCTTGTCCTCGACGAGGAGGGAGAGAACGTGAGTGCTCATGGCTACTCCTCCCCCCAGGCCGGGCTGTGGTCGCGGGCGTACTGCACGTAGCTGTTGCTGACGCCCTGCGGCACCATCGGCCACACCATCGCGTCGGAGCTGACGACGAAGTCGATCACGACCGGCCGGTCGTTCGTCTCGAGCGCGAGCCGGATCGCGTCGTCGACCTCCTCCTCCTTCGTGACCCGGATGCCGAGCGCGCCGTACGCCTCCGCGAGCTTGACGAAGTCGGGCACCTGCTTGCTGCCGGCGCCGGTGTGCAGCTCGGTCTGCGAGAAGCGGCCCTCGTAGAACAGCGCCTGCCACTGCTTGACCATGCCGAGGGAGGAGTTGTTGATGATCGCCACCTTGATCGGGATGTCGTTGATGACGCAGGTCGCGAGCTCCTGATTGGTCATCTGGAAGCATCCGTCGCCGTCGATCGACCACACCACGCGGTCGGGCTCGGCGACCTTGGCGCCCATCGCGGCCGGCACCGAATAGCCCATCGTGCCCGCGCCGCCCGAGTTGAGCCACGAGTTCGGGCGCTCGTAGGAGATGAACTGCGCCGCCCACATCTGGTGCTGGCCGACGCCGGCGACGTAGACGCCGTCGGGGCCGGTGAGCTCGCCGATGCGCCGGATCACCTGCTGCGGGGCCAGCAGCCCGTCGCTGGTGGGAGCGAAGCCGAGCGGGAACTCGTGGCGCAGGCCGCCCAGCCGCGTCCACCAGTCCGACAGCTCGGGAGCGGCCTGCGCCGCCGCCTCCCGGTACGCGGCGGTCAGGTCGGGCAGCACCTCGGCGAGGTCGCCGACGATGGGCACGTCGGCGACGCGGATCTTCGAGATCTCGGCCGGGTCGACGTCGACGTGCACGACCTTGGCGTCGGGGGCGAACTCGCTCACCTTGCCGGTGACGCGGTCGTCGAAGCGCGCGCCGAGGGCGACGATGAGATCGGATTCCTGCAACGCCAGCACCGCCGGAACGGAGCCGTGCATCCCCGGCATGCCGAGGTGGTGCGGATGCGAGTCGGGGAACGCGCCGCGCGCCATCAGCGTCGTGACGACGGGCGCGCCCGTGGCCTCGGCGAGCTGGAACAGCGCCTGCGACGCCTTGGCCCGGATCACGCCGCCGCCGACGTAGAGTACCGGCCGCTTCGCCTCGGCCAGCAGCTGCGCGGCGGCCTGGACCTGCTTGCCGTGCGCACGGGTGACCGGGCGGTAGCCGGGCAGCTCCACCGCGGGCGGCCAGGAGAACTCGAGGGTGTTCTGCTGGGCGTCCTTCGTGATGTCCACGAGCACGGGGCCGGGGCGGCCGGTGGAGGCGATGTGGTACGCCGCGGCGATCGCGCTCGGGATCTCCTCGGCGGTCTTGACCAGGAACGAGTGCTTGGTCACGGGCATGGTGATGCCCACGATGTCCGCCTCCTGGAAGGCATCCGTGCCCATCAGGGTGGAGAAGACCTGGCCGGTGATCGCCAGCAGCGGCACCGAGTCCATGTAGGCGTCGGCGATCGCGGTGACGAGGTTGGTGGCGCCCGGCCCGCTGGTGGCGACGGCGACGCCCACCTTGCCGGATGCCGCGGCGTAGCCCTCGGCGGCGTGGCCGGCGCCCTGCTCGTGCCGCACGAGGATGTGCCGCACGGCGGACTGCGCCATGAGCTCGTCGTAGAGCGGGATGACGGCGCCGCCGGGCAGGCCGAACACGTCGGTGACGCCGAGCATCTCGAGGGTGCGCAGGATCGCGGCGGAACCGGTGATCCGCTCGGGACGGCGGGCGGAGGCGGGCGGCGCCGGCACGGGGCGCGGCGCGGGCACGGGCCTCGGATCCGTGGTCATGGGTATGAGGCTCCCTTTGGTGCGTGAGGATCAGGTGAAGACGTGCGTCACCAGGTCACGGCGCCCTGAGCGGCAGAGCGCACGAGCTTGGAGTACTTCGCGAGAACGCCACGGGTATAGCGCGGGGGAAGCGGCTGCCAGCCGGAACGGCGGGCTTCCAGCTCCGCCTCGTCGACGATCAGGTCGAGGGAGCGGGCGGCGATGTCGACCCGAATCAGGTCGCCGTCGCGCACGAAGGCGATCGGACCGGCGTCGACCGCTTCGGGAGCTATGTGGCCGATGCACAGGCCGGTTGTGCCGCCTGAGAATCGACCGTCCGTCAACAGTAGTACATCCTTGCCGAGGCCCGCGCCCTTGATGGCGGCGGTGATCGCCAGCATCTCGCGCATGCCCGGGCCGCCCTTGGGGCCCTCGTAGCGGATGATCACGACGTCGCCGTGGTGGATGCGCCCCTCGGTGAGCGCGTCCATGGCCTCGCGCTCGCGCTCGAACACGCGCGCCGGCCCCTCGAACACCTCGGCGTCGAAGCCGGCGGTCTTCACCACCGCGCCCTCCGGCGCCAGCGAACCTTTCAGGATCGTGAGCCCGCCGGTGGGGTGGATCGGGTCCTCGAGGGTGTGCAGCACGTCGCCGTCGAGGGCGGGCGGGTCGATGTCGGCGAGGTTCTCGGCGACGGTCTTGCCGGTGACGGTGAGGGCGTCGCCGTGCAGCAGCCCCGCCTCCAGCAGCGCCTTCATCACGACGGGGATGCCGCCGCGGCGGTCGACGTCGTTCATGACGTACTTGCCGAACGGCTTCAGGTCGCCGATGTGCGGCACGCGCGAGCCGATGCGGTTGAAGTCGTCGAGGGTGAGGTCGACGTCGGCCTCCTTCGCGATCGCGAGCAGGTGCAGCACGACGTTGGTCGAGCCGCCCAGCGCCATGGCGACGGCGATGGCGTTCTCGAACGCGTCCTTGGTCAGGATGTCGCGCACGGTGATGCCGCGCCGCAGCATCTCCACGACGGCCTCCCCCGAGCGGTGCGCGAAGTAGTCGCGGCGGCGGTCGGCCGACGGCGGCGACGCGGAACCCGGGATGGACAGCCCGAGCGCCTCGGCGACCGACGCCATCGTGTTGGCGGTGTACATGCCGCCGCAGGCGCCCTCTCCCGGGGCGAAGGAGCACTCGATGCGCTTCGCGTCCTCCTCGCTCATCAGCCCGGCCTTGCAGGCGCCGACGGCCTCGAACGAGTCGATGATGGTGATCTCCTTCTCGGTGCCGTCGGAGAGCTTCACCCAGCCGGGCGCGATCGACCCGGCGTACAGGAACACCGAGGAGAGCCCGAGCCGCGCCGCGGCCATCAGCATGCCCGGGATCGACTTGTCGCAGCCGGCGAGCAGCACCGAGCCGTCGAGCCGTTCGGCGTTCATCACGGTCTCGACGCTGTCGGCGATGACCTCGCGCGACACGAGCGAGAAGTGCATGCCCTCGTGCCCCATCGAGATGCCGTCGGAGACGGAGATGGTGCCGAACTGCAGCGGATAGCCGCCGCCCGAGTGCACGCCCTCCTTGGCGGCCTGCGCGAGCCGGTCGAGCGAGAGGTTGCACGGCGTGATCTCGTTCCACGAGCTGGCGATGCCGATCTGCGGCTTGTCCCAGTCCGCGTCGCCCATGCCCACCGCGCGCAGCATGCCGCGGCTGGTGGTGGCCTCGATGCCGTCGGTGACGATGCGACTGCGAGGTTTCACGTCGATTTCAGACATGAAACGAGCTTAGTCAGCAGATACGGATGCTTCGCGCGCATCCGCGAGCCGCGTCAGCCACTCGGCGAACGCCGGCACATCGGCCACCCGCTCGGCCGCCCGGGTCTCGCCCGGCCCCACCTTCACGCCCAGGTCTCCGGGCCCGAGCACCGCGAACGCGTCCTCGTCGGTGACGTCGTCGCCGGCGTAGACGACCGTGACGTCGCCCTGCGCCTCGTCGCCGAGCAGCTCGCGCAGGGCGCGCACCCCGTCGCCCTTCGTCACGTCGCGCACCGAGAACTCGAGGATGTCCTTGCCGTCGCGCTCGGTGAATCCGCCGACGTCGGCCGCGGCGGTCCGGGCCGCCGCGTGCAGGCCCGGCACGAGCGACTTGTCCCGCACTCGCCGGGTGTGCACGCCGAAGCCGACCGGCTTGTGCTCCAGGTACGCCTCGGGCACTCCGGCGACGATCGGGGCGAGCTTGCTCTCCAGCGCCACGAGCCGGCCGCGCTCCTCGGCCGACAGGCCGAGGTCGGCGATCGCGCCGCCGATGCGCACCTCGACCCCGTGCGAGCCGATCAGCAGGGCGTCGTCGTCGGCCCCGGTGACCCGCGCCAGCGAGGCGAGCGGCCGGCCCGAGACGAACGCCACCCAGGTGCGCGGCAGCGCGCGCAGCCGGGCGATCGCGGCGGCGGCCGCGGGCACGAGGCGCGACTCGGCAGGGTCGTCGACCAGCGGGCTCACGGTGCCGTCGAAGTCCAGCGCGACGAGCAGGTCGGGGGCCTGCGCGACGCGCTCCAGCTCACTCGCCATAGCTGCCGGCGGGCATGACCCGCTTCGGGATGTCGAGGTTGTTGGCCGGGTCACTGTGGTCCTCGCGCACGAGCGCGTCGAGGAAGGTGGCGCTCCAGCGCTGCACGTCGTGGGTGAGCACCCGCTTGCGCATGGCGCGCATGCGGCGCATCCGATCTCGCTTCGGCATGCGGATCGCGTGCAGCATCGCCCCCTTCAGCCCGTCGATGTCGTGCGGGTTCACCAGCAGCGCCTGGCGCAGCTCGTCGGAGGCGCCCGCGAACTCGGAGAGCACGAGCACGCCGTCCTGGTCGATGCGGCTGGCCACGTACTCCTTCGCGACGAGGTTCATGCCGTCGCGCAGCGCCGTGACGAGCATGACGTCGGCGGCGAGGTACAGGGCGACCATCTCCTCGCGCGGGTAGCCCTGGTGCAGGTAGTGGATGGCGGGGTGGCCGAGCTGGGAGAAGTCGCCGTTGATGCGGCTGACCGTGATCTCCACCTCGTCGCGCAGCTGGGCGTACGCCTCGACGCGCTCCCGGCTGGGGCTCGCGACCTGCACCAGGCAGACGTCCTCGCTGGTCACGGTGCCCTCGGCGAGCAGCTCGCCGAACGCCTTCATGCGGTGCCGGATGCCCTTGGTGTAGTCGAGCCGGTCGACGCCGAGCATCACCGTGCCCGGGTTGCCGAGCTCCTCGCGGATCTCCCGCGCGCGGGCCTGGATGCCCGGGTCGTGCGCGAGCTGCTGGAACATGCTCGCGTCGATCGAGATCGGGAACGGCCGGGCGAGCACGGTTCTGACCGGATGCCCGCGGCGGCCGACGGCGGTATGGCGCTGGCCGTGCTTCTCGGCCGACTCGTCGATCGGCACCGAGATGAGGTTGCCGCGCGTCTCGTAGTTGTACAGGCGCCGCACCGCCCGGGCGAAGTTGCCGGCGTCGGCCACGCGCTGGAAGCCGATCACGTCGCTGCCGAGCAGCCCGTCGACGATCTGGCGGCGCCAGGGCAGCTGGGAGTAGATGCCGTAGGGCGGGAACGGGATGTGGTTGAAGAACCCGATGATCAGGTCGGGGCGCGCGTCGCGGAGCATCTTCGGCACGAGCTGCAGCTGGTAGTCGTGCACCCACACGATCGCGTTCGGGGCGGCCACGGCGAGCGCGGCATCGGCGAAGCGGCGGTTGACGCGCTGGTAGGCGTCCCACCACTCCCGGTGGTAGCTGGGCGGGGAGATCACGTCGTGGTACAGGGGCCACAGGGTGTCGTTGCTGAAGCCCTCGTAGTACTCCTCGACCTCCTTGGCCGACAGCGGCACGGGGATCAGGTCGATCCCGTCGGCGACGAAGGGGTCGACCTTCTTGTCGGCCATTCCCGGCCAGCCGATCCACACGCCGTCGCGGGCGCGCATCACCGGCTCGAGCGCGGCGACGAGGCCGCCCGGCGAGGTGCGCCACACGGCGTCCTCCCCCTCGCCCGAGACGTGGTCGACCGGCAGGCGGTTCGACACGATCACCAACTCGTACTGCTCGTTCTCTCCGGGAATGAGACACCTCCGTACCGTCTTCGCAGGCTATCAGCAGGCCGCGAGGGTGCCCCAGCCGGTCCGCCGCGGCCCGGCCGGGGTTACCGTGGGGTCATGAGCGTTCGCAAGTACGTGCTGAGCCCTCGGCTGGTCGGGTCCGCGCTCGCGGTGGTGCCCGTCATCAAAGCCACCCGCCGTCCGCCGCTCGGCCAGCGCAACTGGGTGCTCTGGCTCGCGTGGGCCGGCGGCCTCGCCCTCGCCGTCGCGACGGTCCGCGAGGAGTCCGCGCGGCGTGTCGGGCAGAGCAATCCCTGACCGCTTGCGAAAATCGGGGCATGTTCGGTCGTAGGAAGCATGCCGCCCCGGTGGTCGCGGCGCCGACGGTGCCGCAGCTCACCGATGAGGTGATCTTCGCGGCCGTGCACGCGCGGGTCGACGCCATGTTCGGAAGCGACGGCGACTGGACGGTGGTCCCCCGCAGCGGCGAGCAGGCCGACCGGCTCTTCCACGACGTGTTCGTGCACTCCCTCGCCTCGGCCGTGACCTCGGGGGTCGCCGCCGCGCGCGAGGCGCTGCACACCGAGGAGGGTGCCCGCGCCGCACTGCGCGTGCCGAAGGCCTCGCCCAGGCCGGCGCCCGAGGCATCCGATGACGAACCGGCCGCCCTGCGCTGGGAGCCGGCGCCGATCACCCGCTGGGCCGACCTGAAGCGACCCGTGACCGGCCCGGTCGCGATCGCCGACGGCGACGACAAAGCCGCGTGATCTAGTCTCGCGCCATGCCCCTGGCGATCGAGGACTATGCCCTGGTTGGCGACTGCTTCAGCGGCGCCCTGGTGGGACGCGACGGAAGCATCGACTGGCTCTGTCTGCCCCGCTTCGACTCCCCCAGCGTGTTCTCCGCGCTGCTCGGCAGCGAGGAGAACGGGCGCTGGCTGCTGGCGCCGACGTCGACGGATGCCTCCAGCGAGCGCCGCTACGACGGCGCCGGTTTCACCCTGGTGACGCACTGGACGACCCCGACCGGCGAGGTCGAGGTGATCGACTGCATGCCCGTCGGCGACCACCGCGCCGAGTTCGTGCGGCGGGTGCGGGGCCTGACCGGCAGCGTCGAGCTGCACCAGGAGCTGCGCCTGCGCTTCGACTACGGCGCCACCGTGCCGTGGATGTCGCAGAACCGCGAGGCGGACCCGCCGGAGCTCGTGGCCGTCGCCGGACCCAACGCGGTCATCGTGCGCGGGCCGGCGCTGACCGGCTCGGACCGCCGGCACTCCGGGGTGTTCACCGTGGCCGCGGGCGAGACGGTCGACATCTCGCTGGTCTGGTACCCCTCGCACCGCGAGCCGCCGCCCGCCGTCGACGTCGACGCGCAGCTCGAGCGCACCCGCGACTGGTGGCGGGAGTGGCTCGGCCACTACCGCAACCCGGTGGAGAGCCGCTTCGAGCCGATCGTGCAGCGCTCGCTGCTCGTGCTGCGGGCCCTCACCCACGAGCACACGGGCGGCATCACGGCCGCCGCGACCACCTCGCTGCCCGAGCAGTTCGGGGGCCCGCGCAACTGGGATTACCGCTTCGTCTGGCTGCGGGACGCGTCGCTGACGATCGACGTGCTCACCCGGCACGGCTTCGAGGACGAGGTCGAGCGGTGGCGGCAGTGGCTGCTGCGGGCGGTCGCCGGCGATCCGGCCGACGTGCAGATCATGTACGGGCTCGGCGGCGAGCGGTATCTGCCCGAGCGGGAGCTGCCGCACCTGCCCGGCTACCAGGGGGCGCGGCCGGTGCGGGTCGGCAACGCGGCCAGCGAGCAGTTCCAGGCCGACGTCATCGGCGAGGTGCTGCTCGCCCTCGACTCGGCCCGGCAGGCGGGCACCGAGGAGTCCGAGGTGTCCTGGGGGCTGCAGCGGGCGCTGCTGGCGCACCTCGAGAAGGTGTGGGATCGGCCCGACGAGGGCATCTGGGAGATCCGCGGCACGCCGCGCGAGTTCACCCACTCGCGCGCGATGTGCTGGGCGGCGTTCGACCGCGGCGTGCGCGCCGTCGAGCGGTACGGGCTGAAGGGCCCGGCGCAGCGGTGGCGCGAGCTGCGCGACCGCATCCGCGCCGAGATCGACGCGCGCCACGTCGACCCCTCCGACGGAGCCTTCGTGCAGTACGCCGGGGCATCGCACGTGGACGCCGCGCTGCTGCAACTGCCGCAGATCGGGTTCTGCGAACCCGACGACCCGCGGATGCTCGCGACCGTCGCCCGCATCGAGCGCGAACTGCTGCATGACGGGCTGGTGCACCGCTACGTCACCGAGACCGGGGTGGACGGCCTGCCGCCGGGCGAGAACCCGTTCCTCGCGTGCTCGTTCTGGCTCGCCGAGCAGTACGCGCGCTCCGGCCGACGCGACGACGCCGAGCGGATGCTCGACCGGCTGGTCGCCCTCGCCAACGACGTCGGCATGCTCTCCGAGGAGTACGCCCCGGCCGAGCGGCGCCAGGCGGGCAACACCCCGCAGGCGCTGTCGCACCTCGCGCTGGTGCGCGCGGTGAACGCGCTCGCCGACGGGGTCACCCGATAGGATCTCGACGTGACCGAACACGCGATCCCGGCCGTCACCCACGAAGACGGCGAGCAGAACAGCCCCCTCATCCGCTTCTTCGCCGCCCGCATCCCCGCGGCGCTCGGTGCGCTGATCGTCACCGTCCTGGTCATCCTGCTGTTCCTCGTGTGGGCGTGGAGCCTCGTGGCCACCTGGTCCAGCCACCCCGGCTGGGGTCTGCCGCTGTTCCAGGTCACCGTGGCCGCCCTGCTCGTCGGCACCGTGGCCGTGTTCACCCGCCGCACCTTCGCCTGGGTGTTGCCCCTGATCGCCGCCGCGCTGTGGGTGCTGTTCTCCGATCTGCCGCTCGTGCCCATCGCGCAGGTCATCCTGCAGGCGGTCACCGTCACGCTGATGGCGTGGACCAGCGTCGTGGCTCTCACCGCCGCCGCATACGCGGAGAAGCCGCGCTTCTAGGGCATTCCTGGCGGCCGCCGCCGCATCTGTCAACCCCCTTCCGAGGCATCCGTCGCCGCTCGTAGCGTCGATGACGCGTGATCGACCGATCAACGCGGGAACGCGAGAGGAGGACGCGACATGTCGATGTCCGACAAGATCAAGCACGCGGCCGAAGAGGCCCAGGGCAAGGGCAAGGAGACGGCCGGCAAGGTCACCGACGACGAGAAGCTCGAGAACGAGGGCCGCGCCGACCAGCTCAAGGCCAACCTGAAGCAGGCCGGCGACTCGGTGAAGGAGGCGTTCGACAAGGGCACCGGCTCGGACGACCGCTGAGCGGCCCGCCGCCCGCGTCGCCATAGACTCGCGCTATGACGACGACGCTGTCACCCGAGACACAGCACCTCGCCGCGAACGGCACCGGCTACGACATCAGCCAGCTGCGCGGCGTCTTCGAACACCACTTCACCTGGGCGACCGCTTTCGAGCGCAACACCCACCGATACGCGAACCGTCCGGCGCTCTCGGACCCCGAGACGGGCCGCTCGTGGACCTACGCCGAACTCGGCAGGGTCGCGGGGCGGCTCGTCGAGGGGCTCCGGAGCGCCGGCGTCGGTGTGGGCGACTTCGTCGCCTACCAGCTGACCAACCGGCCCGAGTTCGCGTTCCTCTACGCGGCCACGCAGGGGCTGCGGGCGGTCGGTTCGCCGATGAACTTCCGCCTCTCCCCCGGTGAGACCGCGTTCATCCTCGACCGCACCGAGCCGCTCGTGTACGTCTACGAGCGCGAGTCGGCGCAGGAGACCGCGAAGGCCCTCGAGCTCGCCGAGCACCGGCCCGCCGTCATCGCCGGCGTCGGCACCGGCGAGCTGCTGCCCGGCACCATCCCCTTCGAAGAGCTGCTCGCGGCCGACGCACCGCCGTTCACCGCCCCCGCGGACGGCAGCGTCTGGGACGAGACCACACGGCTGTACACGAGCGGCACCACCGGCATGCCGAAGGCCGTGCCGCTGACCGGGCTCAACGAGACGCTGTCGGCGCACGACGTGATCATGGCGTTCCCGCTCGGCGCCACCGACAAGACCATGAACATGTCGCCGTGGTTCCACCGCGGCGGCCTGTACTGCGCCGGACCCAACCCCGCGTTCTTCGTCGGAGCGGAGGTGGTCTGCCTGCGCCGCTTCGACGAGGCCGTCGTGCTGGACGCGGTGCAGAACTCGAAGCTCACCTACGTGATCGGCGCACCCACCAACCTGGAGCGGCTCGCCGACGAGCAGGAGGCGCGCCCGCGCGACATCTCCTCGCTGCGCGGCATCGTCACCATGGGGGCGCCGCTCGAGAAGGCCGCCGCCATCCGCTACCAGCGCACCCTCAACCCGCGGCTGATGAACGGCTACGGCACGACCGAGGCGTTCTGGAACACCTTCCTGCGCCCCGAGGACCTGCCGCAGCACGCGGGCAGCGCCGGCCGCGCCTGCATCGACGACGACGTCGCCGTCGTGAACGTGTACGAGGACCGCTTCGCCGAGCCGTCCGACACCGTGCCCAAGGACGGCAAGACTGTCGGTGAGGTGATCATGCGCACGGTGAAGGCCGGCTATGCCTACACGGACGCCGAGCGCACCGCCGAGAAGTTCCGCGACGGGTGGATGTACCCCGGCGATCTCGCCACCTGGGACGAGAACGAGATCGTGACCATCGTCGGGCGCAAGGACGACATGCTCATCTCCGGCGGCGAGAACGTGCACCCCGTGCAGGTGGAGGAGGCCCTCGCCGAGCATCCGGGAGTCGCCGACTCGATCGTGACGGGCCTGGCGGACGAGGAGTGGGGCGAGCTGGTGGTCGCGTATGTGCGCCGCAAGCCCGGCCAGCTCGAGGATCCGCAGGCCGCGGCCGACGACCTCGACGCGCACTGCCGGGCGCATCCGGGGCTCGCCGACTTCAAGCGGCCGCGGCGCTACGCGTTCGTCGACGAGCTGCCGTACACCGCGACCGGCAAGAAGCAGCATTTCATCCTGAAGAAGCAGACCGAGACGGATGCCGCCGAGGGGCGGTTCCTCACGCCCCGCAAGCGGGGCTGACCCTTCGAGACGCGCCTGCGGCGCTCCTCAGGGACCACCCTTCGAGACGCGCCTCCGGCGCTCCTCAGGGACCACCCTTCGAGACGCGCCTCCGGCGCTCCTCAGGGAACGGGGTCAGACGACCTCGGGGCGCTTCTGGGCGGCGGGGTGGGCCGGCTCGTGCTCGCCGTTCCAGACGCTGATGATGCCCCACGCGGTCGCGGCGATCGGCACGGCGAGCACCGCGCCGACGATGCCGCCGATGATCGACCCGGCCGCCAGGGCGAGCAGGATGATCAGCGGGTGCAGCTTGAGCGAGTGGCCCATGATCTGCGGCTGCAGCAGGTGGCTCTCCAGCTGGTTCACGAACACGACGATGGCGATCACGATCAGCGCCGCGAGCGGCCCGTTGGCGACCAGCGCCACGAGGGCGGCCAGCACGCCGGCGACGGTGGCGCCGACGATCGGGATGAACGCGGTGATGAAGACGATGACCGATAGCGGCAGCGCCAGCGGCACGCCGACGATCGCGAGCCCGATGCCGATGCCCACCGCATCCGCTGCCGCCACGGTCGCCGTGCCGCGCACGTAGCCGCCGAGCACCGACACGGTCTTGTCGCCGACCCGGCGCGCCCGCTCGTAGTTCTCGCCCTCGAAGGGGCGCAGCAGGAACTCCCAGATCTTGGGGCCGTCCTTCATGAAGAAGAACAGCGTCACGATGGTGAGGAACAGCCCGGTGACGCCCTCGGCCGCCGCCCCCACCCCGGCGAGGGCGCCGCGGCCGAACTGGGCGCTGGTGAGGAAGTCCAGGAGCGACTGCTGCAGGTCCTTCAGGTTCTGCTGCGTGACCAGGTTGCCGGGCAGGTGGTTCAGGTAGGTCTGCAGAGCGCCGATGCCGTCGGTGGCCGAGGAGACCAGGTCGTCCCACTGGCTGCGCACGGCCCACACGATGAGGGTGGTCAGCCCGCCGATGATGACGAGGACCGAGAGCAGCGCGATCCAGGTCGCGAGCATCGACGGCATGCCGTGCCGGCGCATCCAGTGCAGCAGCGGGTGGATCGCGCACGAGAGGATCAGCGCGAGGGTGACGGGGATGAAGACCAGGCTGACCTGGGTGACCACGAAGACGAGGGCCGAGGCGACGACGAGCACGGCGATGATCTGCACGCACCGGGTCGCGATCCGGCCGAAGCCGTCACCCCACTGCGCCGCGGCCCGCTCCCCTGCGGCTCGCAGCAGCGCGCTGTTCGACTCGGGCTGCCCGGCGACCTGGGCTCTCCTGCGCATCAGTGCCATGCGCAAGAGAGTACCCAGCTCGCCGGGTGCCGGTCAGGAGGCCGCGTGCGGATCGGTGGAGTTGAGCGTCTGCACGACCTGGTCGTAGTCGCCGCGCACCTCACCGAAGCGCAGGAACTTGACTCGCTCGACGAGGATCTCGTGCGCGTCGGGCTGCGTCTCGATGAGGTGCATCACCTCGTCGACGAACGCGTCCAGCGGCACGGCAACGGGGCTGCGGGACTGGCCGGGCAGCAGCTCGGTGGCGACGGCCGGCGGCACCAGCTCCATCACCTTCACGCTCGTGTCGGCGAGCTGCAGGCGGACCGACTCGCTGAGCATGTGGATCGCCGCCTTGGTCGCGTTGTAGCTCGGCGTGACGCGCAGCGGCGCGTGCGCGAGACCCGAGGACACCGTGACGATGGTCGCGTCGGGCTGCCCCTGCAGCTGCTCGATGAACGCCGCGATGAGGCGGATCGGCCCGAGCAGGTTGGTCGTGACGACCTGCTCGGCGTCGTCGAGGAACCCGTCAGGGCGGTGCCAGTCCTCGATGCGCATGATGCCGGCCATGGCGACGAGCACATTGAGCGACGGATGCTTCGCGATCACCTCCGCGGAGGCGGAGGCGATGCTGGCGGCATCCGTCGTGTCGATGCGCACCGTGTCGAAGCCGTGCTCGCGTGCGAGCTGCTCGAGCACCTCGGTGCGGCGCCCGCCGACGATGACCGTGTTGCCCTTGTCTTTCAGACGCAGCGCGAGGGCGAGGCCGATGCCGCTCGTCGCGCCGGGGATGAAGATGGTGTTTCCGCTGATCTGCATGACTCCAGGGTGCACCGATGGCGTTCTCCGGCGCGCCCTGGCGATGTTCTATAGTGCAGCCATGCGCGAAGAGCAGCTGCGGTACTCCGAGCTTCCGGGTCGGATCAAGAACGAGGAGACGCGGCGCCGCAAAGCGCAGAAGATCCTCTCGGTCGTGAAGCACGCCCTCGGTCGCGACGACCTCGACGGCATCTCGGCGCTCGACGTCGGCTGTTCGACGGGCATCCTCGCCGACTCGCTCGCCGACGCGGGAGCCCAGGCGCACGGGGTCGACATCGACGAGCCGGGGGTGCAGCGCGCAGCGCAGCGCTTCGGCCACCACGTGGACTTCCAGGTCGCCTCCGGGGATGCGCTGCCCTACGACGACGAGAGCATGGACCTCGTCACCTTCAACCACATCTACGAGCACGTCGTCTCGCCCGAGGCCGTGGTCGCCCAGATCCGCCGCGTGCTCAAGCCCAGCGGCATCGCCTACTTCGGTTTCGGGCAGCGGCTCGTCGTGATCGAGCCGCACTACAAGCTCCCGTTCCTGTCCTGGCTGCCGCAGAAGGCGGCCGACCTGTATATGCAGGCGACGGGCAAGGGCGACAACTACTACGAGCAGTTCCGGTTCCGCGGCGAACTGCGCAAGCTGGTCAAGGACTTCGACGTCTGGGACTACACCTTCCCGGTGCTCGTCGAGCCGGAGGCGTTCGCCAACGACGACCTCGCGCCCGGCTGGGCGCGACACGCGTCGAAGGAGGTGCTCACGGCGCTGCTGCCGCTCATCCCGACCTACATCTGGGTCGGTTTCAAGACGCCCCGGCAGCCGTCCGGCCCGCCGCTGCGCATCCCGCCGCAGCCGCTGTCGCGCCGCCCCGTCCGCTGAGGCCGCGGCAGGCGCCGGGCCGCGGCGCGTAATCGGCCCGTTATCTCGCCTCGCTAGGGTGACGGCAGTGTCCGTCTCCCGCCCGAGGTAACGATTCGCCGATGATCGCCGTCCGCCGCATCCGCGCACATGCGGCGCTGTTCGGCGCGATCCTCGGAGTCGCGGCGCTGCTCGCCGGTCTCGGCACGGGGCTCGTCGGCGGGTTCTCCTCGGCCGCGCTCGACGGCGCCCGCAGCGGCATCGCCCAGCTGGCCGGGGCGCCCTCCCGCCTCGTCTTCGATGCGCCCGAGGGGGCGGATGCAGCGGCGCAGGACGCGCGGGCGCGGTCGATCATCGCCCGCGAGCTGGCCGGCGTGCCCGTCACGGTGGCCCTGTCGCGGCGCGACGGCGACCTGCTGTGGACCGTGACGGCGAGGTCGGGGCGGCTCGTGCCCGCCGATCTCGCCACGCTGGCCGGCTCCGGCACGCGCATCCTCGACGCCCTGCTCGCCGACCGGGTCGTCGGGGCGCAGGGCGTGGAGAAGTCGGGCGGCCTGGCCACGCAGGCGCGCCTGCTGAACGCTCGGATCACCCCGCTCGCGGCGATCGAGCCGGTGCCGCTGCTGCTGGTGGCCGCGATCGGCGTGGTGACCGTCGCCGAACTCGCCCGCCTGCTCGACGGGGTGCGGCGGCGGGAGACGGCGCTGCTGCGCTCCCGCGGCGCCTCCGCCGCCCGCGTCGGGGCGGGCACCGCGGCCGAGCTCGCCGTCATCGCCGGCGTCGGCGCACCGGCCGGGGCGGCGCTTGCCACGGCGGTGCTGCTCGGGCTCGGCGCGCATCCGCTCGGGCTCGCGCCGCTCGCGTCGATCGTGCTGGCCGTCGTGGCGGTGACGGTGGCCCTCGGCGCCGGCATCGCGTACGGCACGGCGCGCACCACGTTCCGGCGCGAGAGCGCCGACGACTCGGGCCGCGCCCGCCGCCTGGCCGGCCCCGGGCTGCTGGTCGTGCTCACCGCCGCGGCCGCCGTCGCGCTGTGGCGGTTCCTGCAGTTCGGGTCGCCGCTGTCGCCGACCCGCACCGGCAGCGCCGTGGATCCGATCGCCGTGCTCGCACCCGCGCTCGTGCTCGCCGACGTCGCCGTGCTCGGCGTCGCCGCGTTCCCGCTGGTGGTCGGGCTGGTCGAGCGGCGCGCCGAGCGGGGCGCGCGCCTCGGCGCGGTGCTGGTGGCGCGGCAGCTCGCCCGCCGGGTGCGGCTCGTCGCCTCGCCGCTCGTGCTCGTGGCCCTCGCCGTCGGCGGGCTCGTGCTGGCGGGCAGCTACGGGCCGACGTGGCGCACGGTCTCCACGCGCACGGACCAGCTGCACGCGGGCGCGGACCTGGTCGTGACGGGCACGGATGCCGCGGGCATCCGTCGCCTCGCCGCGCTGAAGGGCGTCGACGCGGCCGCCCCGGTCGTGACCACCTCGTGGACCGACAGCGACGACGAGGAGGTGCCGCTGACGGCGGTGCCGGCGCCGCAGCTCGCGCGCACCGTCTCGGACGCGGACGGGGCGGTCGCCCCGGCGGCGCTCGCGAGCGCGCTCGGCGGGCGTGCAGTCGGCATCGCCCTGCCCGACGGCGGCGCGGCCCTGCGGGTGACCGGCACGTGGAGCGGGCCGACGCCGACACTCACCGCCACGGTGCTCGACGCCGACGGCGACGTCGAAAGCGTGCCGCTCGCCCGCTCCGGCCACGACTTCACGGCCGCGCTGCCGGACGGCTCGGGCCGCGCCCTGATCGCGCTCGACGTGCGCATGGCGGCGTCGGCGGCCGAGCTCTCCGTGGGGCTGCCGCAGCCCGAGATGGGCTTCACGGTCGACGGCATCGCCGTGGGCGCACACACCCTCGACCTCGGCTCGGGGTGGACGGCGCGCAACGTGCTGGCCGGCGGCGACCCGTCGGCGGCTTCCGTGCACGGCGCCGGCTTCGTCGGAAGCGGCTCAGTCGACGCGCTCGACGTCAGGCTCTCCCCCGCCGGACGTCCGGTGCCGCTCGCCCTGTCGCGGCAGGCCGCCGCGCGGCTCGGGGTGAAGGTCGGCCAGACCGTGAGCGTGGGCCTCGACGCCGGCGGGCAGCTCGACGGCAGGGTCGCGGCCGTGCTCGACGAGCTGCCGGGGGCGAGCGGCGATGTTGCGGCCCTCGCCGACCTGCGGGCTGTGCAGGCGCAGCGCGTGCAGTCGGGCGGGCCGGCGCTCACGGCGACGCGGGCGTGGGTGGGCACGGATGCTCCCGCGGCGGTCGCCGCGCGCATCCGTGCCGCCCTGCCTGCCGCCCAGGTGACCGGCCCCGACGTGGATGCCGGGCGCGGCGTGCTGCGGATCGCCCCCGCCGCGCTCTGGGTCGGCGCCGCGGGCAGCGCGCTGCTCGCCCTGATCGCGCTCGCCGCGGTGGCCGGCGAGCTGCTGCGGTTGCGCGGCGACGAGGTCGGGGTGCTGCGCGCGCTCGGACTGGAGCCGCGGAGCGTCGCCCGGCTGCGCCGCGCGGAGCTCGTGGCGGTGGTCGCAGCGGCCCTCGTCGTGGGCGCCGCCGGCGGCGCCCTCGCGGCCGGGCTGACGGTCGTCGACCTGGCCCGGGCAGCGGTGACGGACGCGTTCGCGTACGTGCCGGTCGTGCTGCGCGCCGACCCGGTCTGGCTCGCCGCGGCGGGCCTCGCGGTGGCGGCGGCGACCGCAGTCGTCATCGGGCTCTACGGCGCCCGCGTCGCCCGGCAGGCGCGCACCCTCGTCGTGCGGGAGGCGGCGCGATGACCCGGCGCTCCCATGTGGGCGGCATGCGGCTGCTCGTGCGCTCGGTCGCCGCAGACGTGTCGATCTCGGTGCTCGTCGCCGTGCTCACGCTCGTGCTGGCCTGCGCGGCGGGGCTCGTGCCGCGCGCCCTCGACACGCTGCGCGCCGACGAGGTGCGGTATGCCGCCGATTCGCTCTCGGCGCCGCAGCGGGACGTGACCTCGGCGACCTCGCTGCCGACCGGCGCGGCGCTGCCCGAGTTCTCCGAGCTCGGCGACACCCTGGCGAGCACGCGCCGGCAGGCGGCACCGGCGCTGCGCGCGCTGCTCGGCGACCCCCACACCGTGATGCGCAGCGAGTTCGTGCCGGCAGACCCGCCGGCGCGGCTCACCGACCCGCCCGGTCAGCTGCAGGTCGAGTTCGCGGCCGACCCCGACTACCGCGACCACATCAAGCTGCGCAGCGGGAAGCTCCCGAAGGCGTGGACGGTGCCGAGCGAGGCGGCCGACGCGCAGAGCTATGTGCTCGACCTCAGCAAGGACGCTCCTGTCGACTTCGTGCTCTCCGAGGCCACCGCGCGCACGATGCACCTTCAGGTCGGCGACGTGCTGACCGTGTCGAACGACGGCCTGACGCTGCGCGTGCGGGTGAGCGGCCTGTTCGACCCGGTCGACGCCTCCGGAGATTACTGGGCCAACACGCCGACGGTGACCGTCGCCAACCACTACGACAACGGCGACGACATCAACAGGTATACCGGCACCGGCTTCGTCGACCCGGCGACGGTCCGCGCGCTGGAGGCGGTGCACCTCGGCATCGGCATCACCATGTGGTTCCCCGTGGCGGCCGCCGCGGTCACGCCGCAGCGCGCGGAGGGCATCGTCGACGGCATCCGTGCCCTCGCCGCGGCGCAGATCAAGCTGCCCGACTCGGTCGGCTACCAGCTGCGCTCGCCCGTCAGCAGCGAGCTCGACGACGCGCTGACGGCGAGCCTCGCCCGCATCGGCACGGCCGAGTCGCTGCTGGCGCTGCTGGCCTCCGGGCCGCTCGGGGTGGTGATCGCGGTGTTCGCGCTCGGGGTGCGGGCCGTCGTCGACAGGCGCTCGGCCGCGTACACGCTCGCCGCCGCGCGGGGTGCGAGCGGGCGGCAGCTGCGCGCAGCGGCCGCCCTGGAGGGGCTCGCCACGGGGCTGCCGGCCGCCGTGTTGGGCGCCGTCGCCGCGGCCCTGCTGCTGCCCGCTGGCGGCGGCGCCGCGGCCTGGCTCGCGCCGCTCGCCGCAGGTCTCGTGCCCGCCGCGCTGTTCGCCCTGCTCGGCGCGCATCGCGGGTTCCGCACCACGCGCGGCGACCTCTCCGCGCTCGGGCGGGGCCGGGGCCGGCTGATCGTCGAGGCGGTCGTCGTGGGACTCGCCGTCGTCGCCGCGCTGCTGCTGGTGCGCCGCGGACCGATCGCCCAGGCCGGTCTCGACCCGCTGCTGGCGCTCACCCCCCTGCTGCTCGCGCTCGCCGTCAGCGTGCTCGTGCTGCGCCTGCTGCCCGTCGTGTTGCGCGTCGCGCACACCGCCGCCCGACGCAGCCGCGGCCTGATCGGATTCCTCGGCAGCGCCCGCGCGGTGCGCGACCCGGCGCTCGGCGTCTCCGCCGCCCTCGCCGTCGTGGTCGGGGTGTGCGTCGCCGTGTTCTCCTCCGGGGTGCTCGCCACCATCGACGCCGGCACGCAGCACGCGGCGCTCAGCGAGCTCGGCGCGGATGTGGTCGCCACCGGCGCGGTGTTCGACGCCCCGGCCCGCAGCGCCGTCGCCCGGACGAGCGGCGTCACGCACGTGGCCGCGATCGGGCCCGCCGACGCCACGAGCCTCGGAGTTCCAAACGGCCAGAGCGACGGCATCACCGCCCTGCTCGCCGACACCGACGCGCTGCACGCCGTTCGGCAGGCGGTCCCGGGCGGCCTCGGCCGCCGCGTCGACGGGGAGATCCCGGTCGTGATCTCGCACGACCTCGTGCAGGCGCATCCGATCGGCAGCGACGGCCACCTCGGCGTCGTCGACGTGCGCATCGTCGGCGAGGCGCCGAACGACTCCCGGCTCGGCCCCGACGGCAGCTGGGTGCTCGCCGACGCGGCCTTCGCGAAGGAGCTCGCCTCCACCGGCTTCCAGCCGGACCGGCTGCTGATCACGACGAACAGCGTGACGGATGCCACGGCCGCGGCCGCCGCCGTGAAGAAGGCCCAGCCGGCGGCGGTCGTCAGGGATGCGGCATCCGTCGTCACAGCCGCGCACGCCGCACCCGCGAACGGCGGCCTGCTCACCGGCACGCTCGCCGCGGCCGCCGCGGGCGCCCTGCTGGCGGCGATCGCCGTGTTCGCGGGCTCGGCCGCCGCCTCCGCGTCGCGGAACCGCACCGTCGCCATGCTGCGCACCATGGGCCTCGCGCCGCGCGGCGCGCTCGGCCTGGTCGCCTGGGAGCTCGTGCCCATCGTGTGCGCGGCGACGGCGGTCGGCGCCGCGCTCGGGCTCGCGCTGCCGCGGCTCGTCACCGCGACCACCGATCTCACGCCGTTCACCGGCGGCACGGGCCCGGTCGCGGTGCACACCGACTGGGGCCGCGCAGGCCTCATCGTCCTGGGATTCCTCGCGGTGACGGGCGTCGCGACGCTCGTGGCCGTGCTGCTCGCCCGCCGGGCCGACCCGGCGCGCACGGTCAAGATGGGAGCGGAATGAGCGACATCGCCATCCAGTGCCGCGATCTCGTGCGGATCTTCGCCGCCGAAGGGGTCGAGGTGCAGGCCCTGCAGGGCCTCACCCTCACCGTCGAGCGCGGCGAGCTCACCGCGATCGTCGGCGCGTCGGGCTCGGGCAAGTCCACACTGCTGAACATCCTGTCGGGGCTCGACGTGCCGACAGCCGGGCAGGCGCACGTGGCCGGCCACGACCTGCTCGCGATGCGCGAGCGCGACCGGGTCGCCTACCGGCGGCACACGGTCGGATTCGTGTGGCAGCAGACCGCCCGCAACCTGATCCCCTACCTCACGGCCACCGAGAACATCGCGCTCACCCTCGCCGTCGCCGGCGTGCCCCGACGGAACCGCCGCGCCCGGGCACAGGAACTGCTCGAGCTGCTCGACATCGGCGAGCTCGCCGACCGGCTGCCCGTGCAGCTGTCGGGCGGCCAGCAGCAGCGCGTCGCGATCGCGGTCGCGCTCGCCAACGAACCCGAGGTGCTGCTCGCCGACGAGCCGACCGGCGAGCTCGACGAGGCCAACTCGGCGCTCGTGCTCGAGGCGATGCGCGGGGTCAACGAGCGGCTCGGGGTGACGGTGCTGATCGTCACGCACGACCCCGGGGTGTCCGAGCACGTGCGCCGCACGGTGCAGATCCGCGACGGCCGCACCTCCACCGAGACGCTGCGGCGCACCGAGCTGACGGATGCCGGCGAGGAGCAGCACGTCGCCGAGGAGTTCGCCGTGCTCGACCGGGTCGGCCGGCTGCAGCTGCCGCCCGACTACGTCGCCGCACTCGAGCTGCGCGAGCGGGTGCGGCTCTCCCTCGAACCCGACCGGGTCGAGGTGCGGAAGGGAGACGACGAGTGACCGCGATCCTCACCGCGCACGAGCTGGTGCGCAGCTACGGCAGCGGAGCGACGCAGGTGCACGCCGTCTCCGGCGTGTCGCTCGAGCTCTCCCCCGGCGAACTGGTGCTGCTGCGCGGGCCGTCCGGCAGCGGCAAGACGACCCTGCTCAACCTGCTCGGCGGCCTGGACCGGCCGACCTCCGGCACGGTCGTGCTCGACGGGGTCGAGCTGTCGTCGGCGAGCGAGGACGAGCTGGCGGCCGTGCGCCGGCGCGACATCGGCTTCGTGTTCCAGTCCTTCGCGCTGCTGCCCGTGCTGTCGGCGGCCGAGAACGTCGAGGTGCCGCTGCGCATCCTGCGCACCCCCGTGCCCGAGCGCACCGCGCGCGTGGCCGAGCTGCTGGCCGCCGTCGGGCTCGCGGACCACGCCAACCAGCGCCCCTACGAGCTGTCCGGCGGCCAGCAGCAGCGCGTCGGCATCGCCCGGGCGCTCGCGGCCCGGCCGCGGCTGCTCATCGCCGACGAGCCGACGGGGCAGCTCGACTCGCACACGGCGGCGCAGATGATGGCGCTGATCGCCGAGCTCGTGCACGAGCACGGGGTGGCCGCGATCGTCTCCACCCACGACCCGCGCATGGCCGAGCACGCCGACCGGGTGCTGCAGCTGCGCGAGGGCGCCCTCGCCTCCGGGCGGCATGCGGCGTAGCGGCTCCGGCGTGAGATGGCCCGGCCTCGCCCGGGTACCGAGACCCGCGTATCCGTTTCGAAGGAACGCCGAAGGACGTGAGGTCATGACTCTTCCCCCGCAGCAGCAGGACGTGCCGGGCACCGAGCAGGCGCTGAACCCGAAGGCCGATCACGGCGAAGAGAGCTACCGCGGCTCGGGCCGGCTGACCGGCAAGAAAGCCGTCATCACCGGCGCCGACAGCGGCATCGGCAAGGCCGTCGCCATCGCGTACGCCCGCGAGGGCGCCGACGTGCTGATCTCCTATCTCGAGGAGCACGAGGACGCGCGCGACACCGAGAAGTGGGTGACGGATGCGGGCCGGAAGGCGGTGCTCGTGCCCGGTGACGTCGCCGACCCGGCGCACTGCCGGAAGATCATCGACACGGCGGTCAGCGAGCTCGGCGGCATCGACATCCTGGTCAACAACGCCGCCTTCCAGATGACGCACGAGGATCTCACCGAGATCAGCGACGAGGAGTGGGACCGCACCATCGCCACCAACCTGAGCGCGTTCTTCCACCTGGTGAAGGCGGCGCTGCCGCACCTCAAGCCCGGCGCGTCGATCATCGGCTCCTCCTCGGTGAACTCCGACGCCCCCTCGCCCACCCTGCTGCCGTACGCGGCGACGAAGGCGGCGATCGCGAACATGACCGCCTCGCTCGCGCAGCTGCTCGGTGAGAAGGGGATCCGCGCCAACAGCGTCGCGCCCGGGCCGGTCTGGACGCCGCTGATCCCCTCGACGATGCCCGCCGAGCACGTCAAGGAGTTCGGCGGCAACACACCGCTCGGCCGCCCCGGCCAGCCCGCCGAGCTCGCGCCGGTGTACGTGCTGCTCGCCTCCGACGAGGCCAGCTACATCTCCGGCGCGCGCGTCGCGGTGACCGGAGGCCGCCCGATCCTATGACGGCCGACCCGCCCGGCCTCGTCTACGGAGTGGACGTCACCCGGTTCCGGGATTCGGACGGCGACGGCATCGGCGACCTGCGCGGCCTCATCGACCGGCTCGACCATCTCGCCGAGCTCGGCGTGAGCTGGCTGTGGCTGCTGCCGATCTACCCGAGCGCGCGCCGCGACAACGGCTACGACGTCGACGACCATCAGGCCATCGACCCCCGGCTCGGCACCTTCGCCGAGTTCGACGAGCTGGTGCGAGGGTGCCATGCGCGAGGCATCCGTGTGCTCATGGATCTCGTCGTGCACCACACCTCGGACCGCCATCCGTGGTTCCTGGCCGCCCGCGAGGATCGCGGCTCGCGGCTCGGGCGGTTCTACGTCTGGGCCGACGAGCCGGTGCAGGACCCCGACGACCGGAACGTCTTCCCCGGCGAGGAGGACGGCGTGTGGCACTGGGACGAGAAGGCGCACGCCTACTACCACCACCAGTTCTACGCGTTCCAGCCCGACCTGAACTTCGCCAACCCCGACGTGGTCGAGGCGGTCACCGGCATCGCCCGGTTCTGGCGCGAGCGCGGCGTCGACGGGTTCCGCATCGACGCGGCCGTACCCGCCGTGCGCGGCAAGACCGTGCCCGGCACGCAGGCCGACGCGGTCGAGGTGTACCGGCGGCTGCGCGCGGGACTCGGCGACGACGTGTTCCTCGTCGCGGAGGCGGACGTGCCGCCCGCCGAGGTCGGCCCGCTGCTCGGGCCGGACCGGATGGACGCGATCCTCGACTTCACCCTCAACAACCACCTGTTCCTCGCCTTCGCGCGCGGCGAGGCCGCTCCCCTGCGCGAGGCGCTCGCGAGCCTCGACGCCCACGTGCCGCCGGTCGCGCGGGTCAACTTCGTGCGCAACGTCGACGAGCTCGACCTCGAGCAGTTGGACGACGACGAGCGGCGCGAGGTGTTCGACGCGTTCGCGCCCGACGAGCGGATGCTGCTCTACGGCCGCGGGCTGCGCCGCGGGTGGGCGCCGCTGCTGGCCCCGCGGCCGCGCTACCGCATGTCGCTCAGCCTGCTGATGGCGCTGCCGGGTCTGCCGCTGCTGATGCAGGGCCAGGAGCTCGGCGTGGGCGACGATCTCGGCGCGCCCGACCGGTCCGCGTGCCGGCCGGTGATGCAGTGGGCGGATGCCCCGGGCGCCGGCTTCTCCGACGACCCGCACTCCCCGCTGATCCTGCCGGCGCAGCTCGACGGGCCGTTCGACGTCGCGCACGTGAACGCCGCCGAGCAGGCGGCCGACCCGGACTCGAACCTGGCGCTCGCCCGCCGGCTCGCCCGGCTGCGGGCCGAACGGTGCGGAGACGTGCTCGCCGCCCGGGCGTGGGCCGTGCCGGGCGCGCCGGGCGTCGTCGCCCTGGGCGCGGGCGGCACCACGACGCTGCACAACCTCAGCGACGTGCCGCAGCAGGTGCCGGAGGCCGCCGGCCGCATGCTGCTCGGCGAAGGGTGGGACGGCGGAACCCTGGCCCCGTACGGCTTCGCCTGGCTCGCCGCGGAGTGACGGCGGGCGGCGCGTCGGCGACCGGCACCCGCGGCCCGGCCGGGCCGTCGCGCCTCAGCGGCTGCGGCGCCCGGCGAGCCCCGCGGCCAGCGCCGCCGTGGCCCCGGCGCCCGCGAGCAGGGCGGTGCGATGCCGCACCAGCCACTGCTGCACCGAGTCGCCCTTCGCCCTGTCGTCGAAGGACCCGTGGGCGCCGTGGTCGCCGGGCACCGGCTCGTACAGGTTCGGCGGCATGCTCTGCCGCCCCTTGTCGGGCGCCTGCTGCCCGCGGTACCCGGTGCGGGCGAGGTACTCGTCGAGCAGCCACGGGGAGACCCGGTTGCCGAGCACCGTGGCCACCGTGGAGAGGCCGACCCAGCTGCGCCGGCGCGGCCGGTCGGCGACGTCGGCGACGGCGCGCGCGCCCACCTCGGGCTGGAACACGGGCGGCACGGGTTGCGGATGCTCGGGCAGCGCGCTCTTCACCCAGTCGAACTGCGGCGTGTTGAGCGCCGGCATGTCGACCTGCGAGATGCGCACCGGGCTGCGCCGGTGCTCGAGCTCGGTGCGCACCGACTCGGTGAAGCCGGAGATCGCGTGCTTCGCGCCGCAGTACGCGGCCTGCAGCGGGATGCCGCGGTGCGCGAGCGCCGAGCCGACCTGGATTACGTGCCCGCGCCCGCGCGGCACCATGCGGGACAGCGCCGCCCGGGTGCCGTTCACGCAGCCGAGGTACACGACGCGGGTCACCCGCTCGTAGTCCTCGGGGGCGACGTCGAGGAACTCGGCGAACACGCCGGTCATGGCGTCGTTCACCCACAGCTCGATCGGCCCGAGCTCCGACTCGATGCGGTCCGCGGCCGCCTCCACCTGCGCAGACTCGGCCACATCCGCGGTCACGGCGAGCCCGCGCCGGCCGGTCGCCCGCACCTCCTCTGCGGCCGCCTCGACGCCGTCCGGGCCGCGCGCGATCACCGCGACATCCCAGCCGCGGGCCGCGAGCTCCCGCACGATGGCCCGGCCGAGCCCGGCCGAGCCTCCTGTCACCACGGCGACGCCTCGCCCGGTCATCCGCTCCTCCTCTCGGCGAGGAACGCGAGGCGGCGCAGCGTCTCGACCAGCCGCGGGGTGCCGGCCACGTCGCGCACCGGCCGGGGCACGAGGTGCCCGGGGCCCTCCTCGACGTCCTCGAACATGCGCACGACGCATCCGTCGCCGCGCGTGCGCGTCTCCAATACGACCTTCGCGCGCCCGACCGCGCCGCCGCGCGCCTGCAGCACGGCCCGGCGCGGCGGATCCCACTCGCGCATCACCGTGATGTCGTCGATCAGCACCGGCCACACGCCGAAGGAATGGTGCAGCCGCGCCCCCGGCTGCGGCCAGCCGGCGTCGACGGCGCGGATGCGCGAGGCGCCGACGACCCAGGCCGGGTACGACCAGCCATCGGCGAGCACCGCGAACACCCGCTCGGGGCTCGCGTGCACGAGTCGATGTGCGACGGCCATCAGGCTGCTCCTTCCGCCGGGGCGAGGTCGGGCACGGCCACGCCGCGCTGCTCGAGCGCGAGCCGGGCGGCGTGCCAGCCGCACTGGCCGTGCACACCCGGGCCCGGCACCGTCGAGGCCGAGCACAGGTAGACGCCCGGCAGCGGCGTGTGCCACGGCGAGGCCGACGGGCGCGGCCGCGACAGCAGCTGCCAGGCCGATGCGGCGCCGGCGCCGATGTCGCCGCCGACGTAGTTGGGGTTCTCCCGCTCCACGTCCTGCGCGGTGCGCGAGGAGACCGCGAGGATCGTGTCCCGGAAGCCGGGCGCGAACTGCTCGATGCGCTCCAGGACCGCCTCGGCGCGGTCCTCCCCGCTTCCGGCGGGCACGTGCGTGTACGCCCAGAGCACGTGGCCGCCGTCGGGCGCGCGCGTCGGGTCGGCGAGGGTGGGCTGGTTGACCAGCACGTACGGATGCCCGGGCTGCCGCCCCTCGGCGACGTCGGCCTCGCTGCCGGCGACCTCCTCGCGGGTGCCGCCGACGTGCACCGTCAGCGCCTCGCGCAGTTCGGGCGCGCTCCACGGCACGGGCTCGGAGAGGGCGAAGTCGACCTTGGCGACGCCACTGCCGTAGCTGAACCGGCGCAGCGCGCGCTGGTAGCGCTCCGGCAGCCGGCCGCGGGCGATCCTGAGGAACGCGGTCGGGGTGACGTCGAGCATGACGATGCCGGCGTTGCGCAGCAGCCCGAGGTCGCGCACCTCGACGCCGGTCTCGACGCGACCGCCGTGGGCGTGCAGGTCGGCGGCGAGTGCCTCGGCGATGGCGGCGCTGCCGCCGCGCGGGATGGGCCATCCGGCGGTGTGGGCGAGGGCGGCGAGCACCAGACCCGCCGCGGCGGAGCCCAGCCGGGGCATCCGTTGGATGGTGTGCGCGAAGACACCGGAGAGCAGGGCCGGCGCGTCCCGCTCGCGGAACGGGGCGTTCCACACGGGCGAGCCCTGCGCGAGGGTGCGCAGGCCCAGCGAGATGGCGGTGCCGATGTGCCGGGGCACGGGGATCATGGGGTCGCCGAAGGTCTCGGCGAGCGCGTCGCCCTGCTCGACCAGCGGGCCGAGCAGGCGCCGCCACGCCTCGGCGTCGGCGCCGAGTCCGTCGGCAGTGCGCTGCAGATCGCGGTAGGCCACGGCGGCGTGCCGCTCGTCGAGCGGCTGGGCATACGAGATCTCGGGCACGATCATCTCCACGCGCTTCTCGAGGCCGAAGCGGCGGAAGAACTCGGAGACGAGCGCCATCGGATGCACCGCCGAGCACACGTCGTGCCGGTAGCCGGGCAGGGTCAGCTCGCGCGTGGCGACGCCGCCGCCCAGGTGGTCGGCCCGCTCGAGCACGGTCACCCTGAGCCCTGCACGGGCCAGGGTGACCGCGGCGGCGAGCCCGTTCGGGCCCGAGCCGACGACGATCGCCTCGTCGTCGCTCATGCGGCGGGCATCGCGTGCGCCGCCATGCGGGCGGCCTGGTTCAACTCCTCGCTGGTGTGCATCTCCTGATCGAGGTTCTGCTTGAGCAGGTCGCACACCTGCGTGGCGCCCATCGCCTCGGCCGAGATGATCAGCGACTGGTAGGCCGCGATCTCGTAGTGCTCGTTCTCGAGCGCCGCCGAGAGGGTGACGCTGTCGACGAGGCTCTTGTCGGTCTTGGCGACGAGGGCGGCGCCCTCCTTCATCAGGCCCTTCGTCGTCGGCGACGGCGACTGGTCGGGCTCGACGCCGAGCAGCTGGAACGCCTGCTCGAGGTTGGCGATCTGCTGCTTCGTCTCGCCCTGGTGGTGGGCGAACAGGTTCCGCACCTCTTCGGACTGCGAGGCCATCTCCAGTTCGCGCAGCGCGTTCAGCGAGTCGTGCTCCATCGTCAGGGCGGTGCCGAGCTTGTACTCGAAGAGCTCCTGCGGCTTGTCGAAATGTTCGAACATCGGGTTGCCTCCTTGGACTGTTCGTGTTCGGTTGTGCGGGGTGGGTACCCGTGGTCGGGCAGTGCGACACGGGGGCGGCCAACTCGAATCAGCGGCCTGAATTGGCGGCCTGAATCGGCGGCCCGAATCGGGCGCCTGAATCGGCGGCGCCCGGTTCAGCGGGATCCCTCCTGCTCGATGTCGTCGGCGAGCGACTCGATCGCCTCCTCCCTGAGCTCGACGCCCTCGGCCTCGAGCCGCTCTTCGAGCACCTGCGCCGTGTCGCCGTCGAGCCGCCCGTGCTCGACGTCCTGCAGCACGTCTTCGGCGACGCGCTCGACGGTCTCCTCGGTCTGGTCCTCGGCGCCGTCGTCGGCGATGTCTCCTGCGAAGTCCGCCATGATCCGTCCTCCTCCCGTCGTTGCTCGTGATGCCCGGGAACCGGGCCCGGCGTGCGGCCGACGGGGTCGCATGCCGCGAGGGGACGGTGCCCGGGAGCGGATTCCCGATCACGGATGCCGGTCCTGCTGGCGTGCGCCTATGAGTGCGTGGCCGGGGGTGGCGCGTCGTCGCGTCGCGGCCTAGCCTGCGGAAGATGCGCGCCGCTTTCCCGATGCCGAGATCGCTGTGGCCGCACGAGATGGTCCTCACCGTCGACGACGACCGCGCCCTCGAAGAGCTCGTCTGGGTGCGCTACGCCCTCGACCTCGACCCGCACGACCTCGACCCGCGCGGCAGCGACGTGCCGCCGCCGATCTGGAACCCGCCGCCGCTGGCCCGCCGCGGCGTTCGGCCGGGCGACGACCGGGCCGAACTCGAGCAGCGCTGGGTGCGTGCCTGGGCGGACGCGTTGGCGGCTCGGCGTCGGCTGGAAGAAGCACTGGCGGCGCTCGACGCGCCGCGCTTCTCGGTCGGGCGGCAGGCCGCGGAGCGGGAGGTGCGGCGGAGGCACCGCATCCGTTCGTGGCCGCGTGACGTGGACCAGTTCGAGGCCTGGCGGGGGCCGTTCGAGACCTGGCGGCGCTCCTTGCACGCCTTCGTGCACGAACGCGATCCGGAGCGGGAGATCCTGCGCACGACGACCGCGGCGTGGCGGCGCGGGCTCGAGCGCATCATCGAGCTGCCGACGACGGGCGATTACACACGGATGCTGTCGCCGGCGGCCCTGCTCGTGACCCGCAGCACCCGCGCCGACCCCCTCGCCTACGCCGACGCCCTGGAGTCCTTCGGCCGGCCGTGAGCGCAGCGGTGCCCCGGCGCCCATTCGTCACGGTCGGACGGAACGCGGCGCGGTCTGGGCGGAAAGCGACCACTCGCCGTGGCGCAGCGGTGCCATTCGTCGCGTTCAGTCGCGTGCTCGGCCTGCACCGTCGAAAAGTGACGACTCGGAGCGAGCGGGTACCGGAGCGGACGTGAACAGCAGCCCGACCCCTCCGCCCCGCCCGACCACCCGCGTAGCCGTCGTCGGGCAGCTCGCCCGCGACCTCGTGCTCTGCGTCGGCGGCGTGCCCGAGGCAGGCGGCAGCACTCCCGTCGTCGAGCGCCGGGAGCTGTTCGGCGGCAAGGGCGCCAACCATGCGCTCGCGCTGCACCAGCTGGGCGCCGCGGTCGACCTCGTCGCCGTCGCCGGCGACGACCGCGACGGCGACTGGGTGCTCGAGCAGGCCGCCGACAGCGGCATCGGCACGGCGGCCGTCACCCGGCGCGGCACGACGGCACTGCTCGTCGACGTCGTCGAGCCGGGCGGCACCCGGCGCCTGCTCGAGCACGTTCCCGACGAGGCGCTGCTGACGGTCGCAGACGTGCGCGCCGCGCGCGACGAGCTGACGGATGCCGACACCGTCTGCCTGCAGCTGCAGCAGCCGCCCGACGCCCTGCTCGAGGCCGCCCGCATCGCCTCGGAGGCCGGCGCCCGGCTCGTGCTCGACGGCGCGGTGGAGGGCGCCGTGCGCGAGGAGCTGCTGCGCCGGGCCGAGGTGGTGCGCGCCGACGCGAAGGAGGCGCAGCTGCTCACCGGCATCCGTATCTCGAGCCGCGGCGACGCCGAACGCGCCGCGACCGCCCTGCTCGACGCGGGGCCGCGCCTGGTCGCGCTCGGGGTGCCGGGCGCCGGCGACCTGGTCGCCTGGCCGGGCGGAAGCGTGTTCCTGCCGTTCGGGGAGGAGAACCCGGTCGACCCGACCGGCGCCGGCGACGCCTTCCTCGCCGGACTCGTCACCGGGGTGCGCGACGGCCTCGGCCCCGAGCAGGCCGCACAGCTCGCCGCGCGCTCGGCGGCCGACACGGTCGCCCGGCTGGGCGGGCACCCCGAGCTCGCCGGCCTGCGCCCCGGCGCGGCGCGGTGAGCGGCGGCGCTGTTCGCGGGTACCTCACCGGCATGAGCGACGAGAACACCGAACCCGAAGAGACCGAGTACGAGACGGCCGCCGACCGGGTGGAGCCCGGCGAGAAGCCGCTCGACGAAGAAGCCCACGACTGGGACATCGACATCACGCAGGCCGAGGGTCCGATTCTCGAAGACGGCCCCGACCTCGACACCGGCGGCGGCTTCCGCCACCGCGGCCAGTGACGGATGCCCCATCCGGCGCCCGCCCGATCGCGGTCGGCGCGGGCACAGACGTCACGATCGGGCATGGTCCTGCCGCAAAACGGGTGCCCGATCGCACCGGTTGTGCCCTGCGCGCCGCAGCCGCCCGGCGCCCCGCAGCCGTCCCGGGCCCCGCAGCCGCCCGGCGCCCGGCAGCCGCCGCGCACACCGCGCCCGCCCGCCCGGGCCTATTCCGCGCTGAGCCGCCCGGTCAGGTGCCCGTGGAAGCGGCGGCTGAGCTCGTCGAGGCCGATGATCTCGACGTCGGCGCCGTGCTCCCGGTAGCGGGTCTCGACGGCGTCGAGCGCGGCGACGCTGGAGGCGTCCCACACCCGTGACGCGCTCAGGTCGACAGTGACCTGCGGCGGATCCTCGACGTACCGGAACTGGTCGGGCAGGTCGTTGCTGGAGGCGAAGAACAGCGGGCCGAGCACCCGGTAGTGCGCGCGCGATCCGTCGGGGGCGAGGGTGCGCTCCACGCTGACGACGCGGGCGACGCGGCGCGCGAAGAACACGACCGCGAGCAGCGTGCCCACCCCCACCCCGGTCGCGAGGTTGTTCGTGGCGACGACGACCCCGACGGTCGCCAGCATGACGAGGGTCTCCGGCAGCGGCATCCGTTTGAGCGTCGCGGGCTTCACGCTGTGCCAGTCGATCGTGCTCAGGGCCACCACGATCATCACCGCCGCCAGCGACGCCATCGGGATCAACGCCATCACGCGCGAGAGCCCGACCACGAGCAGCAGCAGGAACAGCCCGGCGACCACGGTCGACAGCCGGGTGCGAGCGCGGCCGATGCGCACGTTGACCACGGTCTGCCCGATCATGGCGCAGCCCGCGATGCCGCCGTAGAACCCGGCGAGGATGTTCGCGACCCCCAGCCCCCACGACTCGCGCGCCTTGTCGGAGCCGCTGTCGGTCAGCTCGTCGACGAGCTTCGCGGTCAGCAGCGTCTCGAGCAGGCCGACGAAGGCGGCCGCCAGCGCGGTCGGGGCGACGATGCGCAGCGTCTCGAGGTCGAGCGGCACGTGCAAGAGGCAAGAGGGTGAGGCCGGGCAGGCCTCCGCTCACGTCGCCCTCGTCGCCGACGTTCGGCACGTCGAGGCCCAGCAGCACCGTGACGAGGGTCACGACCGCGACCGCGACCAGCGGCGCCGGCACGGCCGCGGTCAGACGCGGCAGCAGCACGACGATCAGCACCGTCGCCGCCGCCAGCGGATACACCGCCCACGGCACCCCGATCAGGTGCTGCAGCTGGGCGGTGAAGATCAGCACCCCGAGCGCGTTGACGAAGCCGATCATCACCGAGCGCGGGATGTACCGCACCAGCCGCGCGAGCCCGGCGGCCCCGAATGCGATCTGGATCAGCCCGGCCAGCACCACCGTCGGCAGCACGTACTCGACGCCGTGCTCCTTCACCATCGGCCCGACGACCAGCGCGACCGAGCCGGCGGCCGCGGTCACCATGGCGGGCCGCCCGCCGAGGAACGACATCGACACCGCCAGCACGACCGAGGCGATCAGCGCCACGTCCGGCCCGACGCCCGAGATGATGGAGAACGAGATCACCTCGGGGATCAGCGCGAGCGTGGTGACCATGCCGGCGAGCACTTCGGTCGTGATGAACGACGGATGCCTGAGCAGAGCCCGCATCGGAACCTGGCCCCGCTCGTCGCGTTCCGCGTCGAGCGGCGAGGAGTGCAGTTTCGGCGGCATCCGTCAAGCGTATCGACGGCGCGGTGGCCGTCTGCAGACCGGGCGCGGGCCCTGCTACCGCTGTCGCGTGTGGTCGGGCGACTCCAGCCAGTCGTCGAAGGTGATCGTGCCGCGGGGCGCGTCCGCGGTTCCGCGTAGCACGCCCGAGCGGGCGGCGCGCCAGTAGCGGCCGGGCAGTGAGAGTTCGAGGATGCGGCGCCGGGCGAGCTTGCCCGCGTAATAGCCCGCGTCGACGCCGTCGATGCCCACGATCGACAGCGCGACGTGGTGGCCGACGCCCGCCTGCCGTTCCGCGTCGCTGAGCGCGCGCGTGACCGTCTCGAAGAACCGGATGGACGGCTTCGCCGCGAGCGTGAGCACGCTGGTCACGTCGATGACGGCGTCCGCCCCGGTCATCGCCTCGCGCAGCCCGGTGCCGGCCGTCAGGTCGTGGCCGCTGCGCCTCGAGAGCGTGACGACCTGGTGGCCTCGCGCGGCGGCCGCGGCCACGACGTGGCGGCCGACGGTTCCGGTGCCGCCGGCGATGACGAGCTTCATCGGATGCTTCCCCCTTCGGTCGCGGGCACGGGCCGTTGCGCGCGCAGTCGGCGGCGGCCGCAGGCCCTCGCGGGCACGGACGTCACGATCGGGCACGCCCCTGCCGCAGAAGCTACGCCCGATCGCACCGTTTGCGCCCGCCGACGCGGTCGCCCCGGGCACGAGAAAAGCCCGAGATCGCGAGGATCTCGGGCTTCGTGGTGCGCCCCCAGGGACTTGAACCCTGAACCCACTGATTAAGAGTCAGTTGCTCTGCCGATTGAGCTAGAGGCGCGTTTCGCGGGCTTCCCGATCGGGAACCGCACGAGCATCAACCTTAGCATTCGCGAAAGGCTGGCCAAAATCAGCGGCGCACTCATCGACCCCGCCACAGGCGGCCGTGTCTTCGTCGGCACGTCGGGCTGGCGGTACGCGAGGTGGCGCGGCGACTACTACCCCAAGGGCCTCCCCCAGCGCCTCGAACTCGAGCACCTCTCGCACCGCATGAACAGCGTCGAGATCAACGGCTCCTTCTACTCCCTGCAGCGCCCGACCAGCTACGAGCGCTGGCGGGATGCGACCCCGCGCGACTTCACCTTCGCGGTCAAGGGCGGCCGCTACCTCACCCACATGGTCGCCCCCGAGCAGACCGCCGACGGCCTGCAGCGCTTCTGGGATTCCGGCGTGCTGCTGCTCGGCGCCAAGCTCGGCCCGATCCTGTGGCAGCTGCCCGAACGGCGCGGCTTCGAGGCCGAGCGCTTCGAAGCGTTCTGCGCCGCGCTGCCGCACACGGTGCAGCACCGCCGCATCCGGCATGCGATCGAGCCGAGGCATCCGTCGTTCTCGGCGCCCGAAGCACGCGCGATCCTGCGCAGGCACCGCATCGCGCTGGTGACATCGGATGGCGCGGGCCGCTGGCCCCTCTTCGACGAACCCACCGCGGGCTTCGTCTACGTGCGCCTGCACGGGCCCGACGAGCTGTACCACGGCAGCTACTCGGGTCGCCCGATGCGGCGGTGGATCGACCGGGTGAGGCGCGCCGCGACCGCCGACGGGGCGGGGCGCACCCCGCGGGACGCGTACGTCTACTTCGACAACGACGCCGACGGCCGGGCGCCGTTCGACGCCGAGGAGTTCGCCGATAGCCTGACGGGGTGAGTGCCGACCTCGACTTCGCCCTGCGGCTCGCCGACGCCGCCGACGCCATCTCCTCCGCCCGCTTCCGCGCCAACGACCTGCGCATCGCGACGAAGGCCGACCGCTCGCACGTGACCGACGCCGACCAGGCCGTCGAGCGGGCGATCCGCGAGCTGATCGCCGCCGAGCACCCGCAGGACTCGATCTTCGGCGAGGAGTACGGCACCGAGGGCGAGAGCGACCGGCAGTGGATCGTCGACCCCATCGACGGCACCGCCAACTACCTGCGCGGCGTGCCGCTGTGGGGCACGCTGATCGCGCTCGCGGTGGGCGGCGAGGTGGTGGCCGGGGTCGCCTCGATGCCGGCGATCGGCCAGCGCTGGTGGGCCGCCCGCGGCGAGGGCGCGTGGGCGAGCGACGGCGGCGAGCCCCGCCGGCTGCACGTCTCGACCGTCGCGGCGCTGGAGGAGTCATCCGTCAGTTTTCAGTCCATCCAGCAGTGGGACCAGGCCGGGCGCCTCGACCGGCTCATCGAGGTGAGCCGCGCGGTGTGGCGCGACCGGGCGTACGGCGACCTGTGGCCGTACACGCTCGTCGCCGAGGGGTACCTCGACGCGGTGAGCGAGTTCGGGGTGAAGGCCTACGACATCGCCCCGCTCGTCGTGCTCGTCGAAGAGGCCGGCGGCCGGTTCACCTCCGCCGACGGGGAGGCCGGGCCGTGGCACGGCAGTTCGCTCGCGAGCAACGGCGCCCTGCACGAGGAGCTGCTGTCGCGCATCCGCGCCTGAATCCGGCTGGCCGTCGCGGATGTCGGTGGTGGGCGCTAGCTTTCGGCCATGACAGAACAGGCCGTCGTCGACTGGCTGCTCGACTCCGATCCCGTCCTGCGCTGGCAGGTCGAGCGCGACCTGGCACGCGCGCCCGATCCGGTGTGGGGCGCGACCCGCGCGCGGGTGGCGACCGAGGGGTTCGGGGCACGGCTGCTCGCCCTGCAGGATCCCGACGGCCAGTGGGCCGGCGGCTCGTACTTCCCCGCCGACTTCGACTTCCACGGCCCCGAGGCGCAGCCGGGCGCAGGCCAGCCGTGGACGGCGACCACCTGGTCGTTGAACGCGCTGCGGGAATGGGGGCTCGACGCCGCCGTGCTCGGAGACACCGCCGAGCGGCTCGCCGAGAACAGCCGGTGGGACTACGACGGCTCCCCTTACTGGGCCGGCGAGGTCGACTGCTGCATCAACGCCTTCACCCTCGCCAACGGCGCCTGGCTCGGCGCCGACGTCACCGGCCTCGCCGACTGGTTCCTCGAGCACCGCATGGCCGACGGCGGCTGGAACTGCGAGTGGGTCGACGGGTCGCAGGTGTCATCGTTCCACTCCACGCTCAACGCGCTGAAGGGGCTGCTCGCCTACGAGCAGCTGACGGGCGGCACGGATGCGCTGCGCGAGGCGCGCCTCGCCGGCGAGGAGTACCTCCTCGAGCGCCACCTCATCCGCCGCAAGAGCACCGGCGAGCCGGTGGCCGAGTGGGTGACCCAGTTCGCCTACCCGTTCCGCTGGCGCTACAACGTGCTCACCGCCGCCGACTACTTCCGTGCCGCGCGGCTGCACGACGGCGGAGCGCCCGACCCGCGCCTGGCCGACGCCATCGAGCTGATCCGGGCCCAGCGGCAGCCCGACGGCAGGTGGCTGCAGGGCCGGCCCCTCCCCGGCCGGGTCTGGTTCGACGTCGACGCTCCCGAGGGCGAGCCGTCGAAGTGGCTCACCTTCTACGCCTCCCGCGTGCTCGACTGGTGGGACGCGCAGGCGTGACCGCAACCGCGCGTAGCCGCTCAGCGGGAGCCGGTGCGGCCTGTCGGTTCCGGCTATCCGGAACCGCTCTGCGCCCCTGCCCCGGAACCGCTGTGCGCGCACCCCGCGCCGGCGGGCGCGATCTCGACATCGGCGCGCAACGCTGAACCGCCTCCCGATGCGACGATCGAGATGACCGTCTCCGGCCCTTCCGCGAAGTCGGGATAGTCGCCGGTCCACTTCCCGCTGATCGTCGACAGTTCGACGGCGCCCGAGGAGGTCAAGGAGCCGCTTCCGTCGAGCTGCAGCGCCCCGGGCTGCGCCTGCTGCAGCCAGGTCTGCAGCCGGGCCGGCGACTGGTCGTCGACCATCGCCCACTCGTGCTCGTCTACGAGGGGCGTGCACACCGGTTGCTCCGCCGGCCGGTCGAGCAGCGGATCCGGCGATCGGGTCACGACGCGCGCGCCGTCGGGAAGGACGATGGCGGCGAGCAGCTTCGCGGCGAGGGTCTGCGGCTCTGCCGAGGGGCCGGCGGACGGGCCATCCGATATCTCGATGTGATCGGGCGGCGGATCGCTCGCCGTCTGCCCGCACGCCGCGAGCGCCACGACCGCCGAAGCGGCAATGGCCGCCGCGCCGCCCCGGATGCGTCCCCCTCGCATGCTCGCAGGCTAGCGACGCGAGGTGCCGCCGCACAGCAACGGAGATCGATCGTGACACGCCGGTGACCTGCGTCCCGGCCGCGGCGTGCCGGGGAAGATCTCCGTTCCTGAGCACGCGCGCCCCGCACGCCCCGCGGCTCCCCGACCCCGCACGGAGGGTGGGTACCGTGGAAGGCATGAGTGCCACCACGACGGCCGGTTCGTCCGCGCACGACGAAGACCGGCACCTCAAGCAGAGACTCGGCTACTGGTCGCTGGTCGCCACCGGCATCGGCAGCGTCATCGGGTCGGGCTGGCTGTTCTCGGCGATGTACGCCGCGCAGTCGGCCGGCCCCGCCTCGCTGATCGCCTGGGTGATCGGCGGCGCGGTGATGCTCTCCGTGGCGCTGGTCTTCGCCGAGCTGGGCATGGTCCACCCCGAGTCCGGCGGGCTCGTGCGGTACCCGCTGTACTCCAACGGCCGCCTGGCGGCGAGCATCGTGGGCTGGAGCATGTGGGTCACCTACATCGCGAACCCGCCCACGGAGGCGGCCGGCGTGGTGCAGTACGCCAGCTCGTACATCCCCGGCCTGTACCGCGGCGACGAGCTGACCTTCCTCGGCATCGTGATCGCCGTGGCGCTGATGGCGGTGTTCGTCGTCGTCAACTGGTTCGGCGTGCAGCTGTTCGCGCGCAGCAACAACATCGTCACCGCGGTCAAGGTGTGCATCCCGACCCTGTGCGTCGTGATGCTCGTGATCAGCGGATTCACCCACTCCGGCGGCGCCGGCGGCCCCGGCAACTTCGAGGCCGGCGGCGGCTTCGCCCCCTACGGCATCGGTGCGGCGCTCGGCACCATCGCCACGGCCGGCATGGTGTTCGCCTACACGGGATTCCGCAACATCGTCGAGCTGTCGGGCGAGGTGCGCAATCCGCGCCGCACCATCCCGGCATCCCTCGTCACCACGATCCTCGCCGCGATCGTGCTCTACCTGCTGCTGCAGACCGCGTTCATCTTCGCGGTGCCGCAGCACCTGCTCGGCAAGGGCTGGAGCGGCATCGACCTCGACTCGCCGTTCGCCCAGCTCGCGATGCTCGTCGGCATGACCTGGCTGTACTGGGTGCTCATCGCCGACTCGATGGTCTCCCCCTCGGGCTCGGGCATCGTGTTCACCGCGTCGAACGCGCGCAACATGTTCGGCCTGGCCAAGAACCGGTTCTTCCCCGCCTGGTTCGCGAAGGTCGATGAGCGCTCGGGCGTGCCACGCCGCGCGCTGGCGACGAACTTCCTCGTCGGCATCCTCTTCCTGCTCCCGCTGCCCAGCTGGCACGCCATCATCGGCGTCACGGGAACGCTGATCGCCTTCACCTTCTCCATCGGCTCGGTCTCGCTGGTCGCCTTCCGCCGCGCCGGCGTCTCGGCCGCGGCCGACCGGCTGCCGGGCATGAGTGTGATCGCGCCGTTCGCGTTCATCGTCAGCGCCCTGGTCATCTACTGGGTGCCGTGGGACGAGCTGGTGCTCACCATCCCGATCGTCGCCGTCGGGCTGGTCTGGTACGCGGTCACCTTCGCGGTGCAGCGGCACGGGGCCGGGGAGCTCACCGGCGGCATCTGGCTCGTCGTCTACCTCGCCGTGCTGTACGCCATGTCGGCGATCGGCGACTTCGGCGGCGCCGGGGTCATCACCTCCCCGTGGGACTCGATCATCGTCGCCGTGATCGCGGCCGCCCTCTACGTCTGGGGCACCCAGTCGGGCGTCGCGTACCTGCGCCGCAACCCCGCCGTGATCGAGGACATGCGTGAGCAGCGCCGCGCCCGCGGCCACGAGACGGCCCCGACGGATGCCTCGGGCCCCGGCGCTACGCCCTCACCCGTCGACTGAGCGCGCCGTTGAGCAGCGCCAGCAGCAGCCCGACGACGAAGATGATCGTGCCCATGCACAGCACCTGCGGCGGCAGCCCGGTCTTCACCCCGTAGACGAACAGGGGGAACGTCGTGGCGCTGCCGGCGACGAACGAGGTGATCACGTAGTCGTCGATCGACATCGCGAGCGCCAGCATGAACGACGCCACGATGCCGGGCGTGAGGATCGGCAGCGTCACGCGGAAGAACGCGGACAGCGGGCTCGCGCCGAGGTCGGCGGCGGCCTCCTCCAGCGCGGTGCCGTTGCCCGACAGCCGGGCTCGCAGCGTGATCACCGCGTAGGCGACGTTGAAGGTGATGTGCACGAGCAGGATCGTGAGCACCCCGGTGTGCAGCCCGATGGAGAGGAAGAACGACAGCGCCGAGGCGCCCACCACGATCGACGGCGCGGCGATGTCGACGAACACAACGCCCGACAGCAGCGTGCGCCCGAGGAAGCGGTACCGCTCCAGCGCGAGCGCCAGCGGCACGGCGATGATCACCGAGATGACGCCCGAGAGCACGGCGATCACGATGGAGAGCAGGAAGGCCTGCCACAGCCCCGACAGGTCGGTCAGGTGGGCGTAGTAGCTCAGGGTGAACCCGTGCCACACGTAGCTCATGCGGTGGTTGGGGGCGACGTTGAAGCTGTAGACCACCATGGCGAGGATCGGCACGAGCATGATCCCGACGACCACCCAGTAGATGATCGGCAGCAGGGGCCGCCGGCGGGCCCGCAGCCCGGCGGGCCGCACCCGCTCCGGGTCGACGCCCGCCTCGGCGAGCGCGAGCGACGAGGTCGCGGTCGTCATACGAGGTCCTCGATGTTGTCGGTGCCGAACACGCGGGCGTAGGCGAACAGGATGATGCCGAGCGCGACCATGAGGATCGTCGACAGCGCGGCGGCCACGTTGTACTGCTGATTGGTCAGGTACGCGGTCTGGATGGCCTGCCCGATCACGGTCGTGCCGGTGCCGCCCATGATCTGCGAGTTCACCGGGTCGCCGGCGCAGTCGATGAAGACCAGCAGGATGCCCGAGAAGATGCCCGCCCGGGACAGCGGCAGGGTGACGCGCAGGAACACGCTGCGCCGGTGGCCGTACAGGTCGCGGGCCGCCTCGTGCAGACTCGGGTCGATGCGCTCGAGCGCCACGTAGATCGGCAGCACCATGAACGCCAGGTCGTTGTAGGTCATCGTGCCGATCACCGCGGCCGAGGTGCCGAGGATGTGGAAGTCGGCCGGCACGAACGGCAGCGCGTGCAGCGCCGAGATCACCGGCCCGTCGTTGCCGAGCAGGAACTTCCACATGTTGATGCGCAGCACGAACGAGACCAGGAACGAGATCATCACGAGCGACAGCAGCGGCGTCTTCCACCGCTGCGAGACGCGGAACGCGATGAAGTACGCCATCGGGTAGCCGATCACGATGGTCAGCACCGTCGCGGTGGCGCCGTAGAACAGCGCCCGCCCGAGGAAGAGCAGGTACGGCACGTTCCCGCCGGCGATCACGTCGCGGTAGATCGCCCAGTTCCAGGTCAGGGCGTAGCCCTGCTCCGGGTTGCCGGTCATCAGCGAGACGAGCAGCCCGGAGATGAGCGGCACCAGGAACAGCACGACGAGCCACGCCGCGCCGACGAACGCGAGCAGGTACGGCGCGGCGCGGCGCGAGGCCGACGCGCCGCCCCGGCCCGCGACGGGGATGGCTGAGGTGTCGACGGTCGTCATGGGCGAGCGGATGCTACGACTGCACGATCGGGTTGAACGTCGAGTTCCACGTCTGGTAGTCGTCGTAGTCCTTGTAGACGTAGAACTCGTGCGAGTCGGCCAGGTCGCTGGTGGAGGGGAACACGAGCGGGCTGTTCGCCACAGCGGGGTCGTCGAGCGTCTTCAGGATGTACTCCTTCGCCGCCGGCACGGGGCACACGTAGTTGACGTAGTCCTCGATCACCCCGGCCACCGCGGGCTGGTAGTAGTAGTCCATCCAGGTGAGGGCGTCGAGCGGATGCTCCGCCGTGATGGGGATCAGCATGTTGTCGTGCCACATCATCTGCCCCTCCTTCGGCGTCACGTACTTGATCTCCTCGTGACCGCCGGCCTGGACCTGGTAGATGTCGCCCGACCAGGCCTGGCTGATCCAGATGTCGCCGTTCTGCAGGGCATCCGTGTAGCCCTGGTCGTAGAACTTGACCACGCCCGGCTGCACCTTCTTCAGCCACGCGGCCGCCTTCTTCCAGTCGGCGTGCGTGGACTGGGTCGGCTCGACGCCCAGGGCGAGGAGGGCGGCGCTGCCGAGCTCGGTGGTGTCGCTGAACATGCCGATGTGCCCGGCGAACTTCGGGTCCAGCAGGTCCTCGAAGCTCGTGATCGGGCCGCCGGTGAGCTTCTCGTTGTAGGCGAGCCCGGTGAAGCCGGTCTGCCACACCATCGAATGCGCGGCGCCGGGGTCGTACGACGGCGAGAGCACCGTGCGGTCGGCGTTCGCCTTGAAGTTGGGGATCTTCGACTGGTCGAGCTGGGCCACCCAGCCGTTGTCGATCAGCTCCGTGAGCTCCCAGCCGTTGGTCATGACGATCAGGTCGTAGCCGATCGACTGCCCGTTCTTCAGCAGCGGCGAGATCTTGGCGTAGAACGAGTCGTTGGCCTGGATGACCTCCTTGTAGTTGACCTTGATGCCGGTCTTCTTGGTGAAGGCGGCCAGCGACGCGCTGTTCCCGTTGTCGTCCTGGTCGATGTAGAGCGGCCAGTTGGCGAAGTCGAGCACCCCGGCCTTCTTCTGCTTGGCCCACCACGAGGTCCAGTCGATCTGCTTGCTTCCGCTGCTGCTGCTCGAGCTCGTGCCCTGGATGCCGCAGGCGGCCAGCAGTGCGCTCACGGCGGCGGCCCCGCCCACGGCGCCCGCGCCGCGCAGCACCGAGCGGCGGGACATCCGCGTCTGGGTGAGTCCGCGCAGCAGTGCGGGACTCGGGCGTTCGGTGCCGGTCATGCGGCCTCCTCGTGGTCGGGTGCGGCGGTCTCGGCCGGCACGGCGTCGCCGGGCGCGGGCGGCAGGAAGAAGCACTGGGAGGCGCGCCACGAGACGTCCACCTCGTCGCCGGGGCGCAGCATCGTGTCGGCTCCGGCGTTCTGCCGGTATGCCTGAAGCCGGCCGCCCCACGGCGTGGTCAGCTGCGCCTCGGTGCTCGCGCCGAGGTAGGTGACCTCGGTGACCGTGGCGGTGGTGCGGTTGGGGCCGGCGCCCGCGGTTCCGGCGGGGGCGAGGTCGAGCTTCTCGGGGCGGATGCCGACCTTCCAGCCCGCCCCGGTCGGGGCCGGCTGCCCGTCGGCCTCCACGAGATTGCCGTCGGGCAGGCGCGCGCCCGAGGCATCCGTCGTCACCGGGATGATGTTGCAGGTGCCGAGGAACTCGGCGACGAACTGCGTGGCCGGGCGGTCGTAGACGCGCTGCGGGGTGCCCAGGTCTTCGATGAGGCCGGCGTTCATGACGGCGAGCCGGTCGGACATCGACATCGCCTCGGACTGGTCGTGGGTGACGTAGAGGAAGGTGATGCCGACCTCGCGCTGGATGCGCTTGAGCTCGAGCTGCATGCTCTTGCGGATCTTCGCGTCGAGCGCCCCCATCGGCTCGTCGAGCAGCAGCACCTTGGGGTGGTTCACGAGGGCGCGGGCCAGGGCGACGCGCTGCTGCTGACCGCCCGAGAGCTGCGCGGGCCGGCGGCGGCCGTAGCCGGAGAGCCCGACCAGCTCGAGGTACTCCTCGCTGCGGCGCACGGCCTCCGCCTTCGCCACGCCCGAGCGGCGCAGCCCGAAGGTGACGTTCTCGAGCACGGTCAGGTGCGGGAACAGGGCGTAGGACTGGAACACGGTGTTCACGTCGCGCTTGTGCGGCGGCAGGGCGGTCACGTCGACGCCGGCGAGACGGATGCGCCCGGTCGTCGGCAGCTCGAAACCGCCGACCATCCGCAGCGTGGTGGTCTTGCCGCACCCCGACGGGCCGAGCAGGGCGAAGAACTCGCCCTGGGCCAGCTCGAGGTCGAGGTTCGCGACGGCGACGGCGTCTCCGAAGCGGCGGCTGACCCCCGTGAGCGTGATGGCGGCGCCGGGGCCCTCGGGGCGGCCGTGAGGCTGCGTTGTCGTCATGGTGACGGCATCCTAATCATGCGTTTGTTTCGGTCTCAATACACCGGAATGAAGTTGACAACGGATTCGTGAGTCAGAAGCCTACGAAGATGCGGATTCCATCGTCCCCGGCCACTTCGACCATCTGGGAGCGCAGCCCGGCGGACCCGGCCGCGGTGGAGCACGCGCTCGCGGCATCCGTGCACCGCGTGTTCTGGCTCGACGACGCCGGCGACGCGCCCGCCCACCCCGCGCTCACCGCCGACACGCGCGCCGACCTCGCCGTCGTGGGCGGCGGATACCTCGGCCTGTGGTCGGCGATGCAGGCGAAGCAGCGCGACCCCGGTGCCCGCGTCGTGCTGCTCGAGGCCAAGCGGGTCGGCTGGGCGGCGTCGGGCCGCAACGGCGGCTTCGTGGAGGCGAGCCTCACCCATGGCGACGCGAACGGGGAGGCCCGATGGCCGGACGAGATGGACACCCTGCGGCGGCTCGGCGACGAGAACCTCGACGAGATCGAACGGCAGGTGGCCCGGCTCGGCCTCGACTGCGGATTCGAGCGCACGGGGTCGATCGACGTGGCGGTCGAGGAGCACGAGAAGGAATGGCTGGAGCCGCAGCTTCCGGGCTATCTCGAGGCCGACCAGGTGCGCGCCCTCGTCGACTCGCCCACCTATCTGGCCGGCCGCTGGCACCGGGACTCGACGGCCCTGGTGCAGCCCGCCAAGCTCGCGAAGGAGCTCGCCCGCGCCGCCGCCGAACTGGGCGTGGAGGTCTTCGAGGGCTCACCGGTCACCGCGCTCAGCGCCGAGAGGCGCACCGGGCCCGTCGCGCTGGCGACGCCGGGCGGGCGGGTGACGGCCCGGCGGGTCGTGCTCGCGACCAACGCGTTCCCTTCGCTGCTCGCCCGCTACCGCCTGCACACCGTGCCGGTCTACGACTACGTGCTGATGACCGAGCCGCTCAGCGCCGAGCAGAAGCGCAGCATCGGGTGGGAGGGCCGGCAGGGCGTGGCGGACCTCGCGAACCAGTTCCACTACTACCGGCTCACCGCCGACGACCGCATCCTGTTCGGCGGCTACGACGCGATCTACCACTACGGCCGCCGGGTGCGGGCCGCGTACGAGGAGCGGCCCGAGACGTTCCGCAAGCTCGCCTCGCACTTCCTCACCACCTTCCCGCAGCTCGAGGGCATCCGGTTCAGCCACCGCTGGGCCGGCGCGATCGACACCTCGAGCAGGTTCTGCGCCTTCTTCGGCCTGGACCTCGGCGGCCGCGTCGCGACGGCGGCGGGCTTCACCGGGCTCGGCGTCGGCGCCACGCACTTCGCCGCCCAGGTGCTGCTCGACCGGCTCGCCGGCCTCGCCACCGAGCGCACCGAGCTCGAGATGGTGCGGCGCATGCCGCTGCCGTTCCCGCCCGAGCCGTTCGCGTTCGCCGGCGTGCAGGCCACGCGTCGGGCGATGGACCGCGCCGACCACCGCGGCGGCCGCCGCGGCATGCTCCTGCGCGCCCTCGACGCAGTGGGAATGGGCTTCGACAGCTGACGGCGGTGCGGAGCGCCGCAGCGTGTTCTACGCTGTAGCACATGACGGAAGTCGGCATCCGTGCTCTGAAGCAGAACGCGTCCGCGGTGATCGCGGACGTGGCCCAAGGCCAGACCGTGACGATCACCGACCGGGGGCGCCCGGTCGCGCGCCTGAGCCCGCTGCCCTCGTCGCCGCTCGACGACCTTGCCGCCGCGGGCCGCATCCGCCGCGGCCGGGGCCGGGTGGCCGATCTTCCCGCTCCTGAGCCGGGGGCCCCGCTCTCCCCCGAGCTGAGCGAGCTGCGCGACGGGGAACGCTACTGACGGTGGTGCACTATCTCGACACCTCGGCGCTCGTGAAGTTCGTAATCGACGAGCCCGGCTCCGCCGCACTCCGCGAGTGGGCGGCGCGGTCCGACGTGTCGCTGATCTCGAGCGATCTCGCCCGAACGGAACTGCTCCGGGCCGTCCGCCGCGTGCACCCCGACCGCGCCGCCCTCGCGCACACCGTGCTCGAGCGCATCGACCTGCTGCACCTGACGGCGGCGGACTTCGACGCCGCCGGGCGCATCGGCCCCGACGAGCTGCGATTCCCCGACGCCCTGCACCTCGTCGCAGCCCTCGCCCTCGGCGACGACCTCGAGACGATGGTCGTCTACGACGAGCGCCTGGCATCCGCCGCGCAACTGAACGGCGTCACGGTCAGCGCGCCCGGGTTAGCGTGAGGGTATGCCCCTCACGAGAGAACGGGTGCGCCACGAGCTGACCCGCCGCACCCTGACCGTCGCCCGCACCGACCGGCTTGCGCCGCGCTTCGCGCGCATCACGCTCACCGGCCCCGAGCTACACGGCTTCGCTTCCCCGGGGCCGGCCGACCACGTGAAGCTGTTCTTCCCCACCGGGGAGTCCCGCGACTTCACCCCGGCGCGGTTCCGGGCCGGCGACGAGGAGCGCCTGCCCGAGCTCGACCTCGACTTCGTGCTGCACGGCGACGAGGGCCCCGCCTCCGCCTGGGCGAGCCGGGCCCGGGAGGGCGACACGCTCGTCGTCGCCGGCCCGCGCGGCTCCCAGCTCGTCCCCGACGGCATGACGCGCCTGGTCGTCGCCGCGGACGAGACCGCGTTCCCGGCCGCCGCCCGGTGGCTGAGCCAGGCGCCGGAGGGCGTGCGCACCGACGCCGTGCTCTGGCCGACGGATGCCTCGAACACCGCCTACTTCGACGAGGGGACCGGCGCCGGCGCATCCGTCACCGTCGTGCCCGCCGAGGGTCTCGACGAGGCCGTGCGCGCGCTCGAGCCGTTCGACGAGACGACGTTCCTGTTCCTGGCCGGCGAGGCGACGGCGCTCGTGCCGGTGCGCCGGCACCTGCGCCGCGAGCTGGGGCTGCCGCCGGAGCAGGTGCAGGTGCAGGGGTACTGGAAGCGCGGCGTGGCCGGGCTCGACCACCACGCGCCGGTCGACCCGAGCGACCCGGACTAGGTTTCGATACGCCGCCTGCGGCGGCTACTCAACCAGCGAAAACCGCACGCCGCCTGCGGCGGCTACTCAACCGGCGAAAAGCGCACGCCGCCTGCGGCGGCTACTCAACCGGCGGAAGGCGGCCGGTCAGCCGGCGAACGCGGGCACGACCTCTCGGGCGATCAGCTCGAGGTGGTCGAGGTCGTGCAGGTCGAGGAGCTGCAGGTAGACGCGGGTGACGCCGAGCTCCGAGAGGCGGCCGAGGTGGTCGACCACCTCGGCGACCGTGCCGCCGAGGCCCTCCTCGCGCAGCTGCTGCGGGTCGCGGCCGATCCTCTCCGCCCGGGCCTTCGCCTCGGCATCCGTCGTGCCCACGGCGGTCGTCTTGGCCACCGAGTAGACGAGCGAGTCGGCGTCGCGGCCCGCCTCCTCGACGGCGCGGCGCACCCGGCCGAACACCTCGGCGTGCTGGTCGTCGGGCAGGAACGGCGAGTTGTACTCGCCGGCGTACTTCACCGCGAGCGCCGCGCTGCGCGGCTTGCCCGCCCCGCCAAGGATGACCGGCAGCGGGTTCTGCACCGGTTTCGGCAGCGCGGGCGAGTCGGCGAGGACGTAGTGCGTCCCCGCGAAGGAGAACCTCTCCCCCACCGGCGTCGACCACAGGCCGGTGATCACGGCGAGCTGCTCCTCGAGGATCCCGAAGCGCTGGGTCGGGAAGGGGAATCCGTAGGCGGTGTGCTCCTGCTCGAACCAGCCGGCGCCGAGCCCGAGCTCGACGCGCCCCGCCGACATGGCGTCGACCTGCGCGACCTGGATCGCGAGCAGGCCCGGGTGGCGGAAGGTCGCGGAGGTGACCAGGGTGCCGAGCCGGATGGTCGAGGTCTCGCGCGCGATCGCGCCGAGCGTCACCCACGAGTCGGTGGGCCCGGGCAGCCCGTCACCGCCCATGCTGAGGAAGTGGTCGCTGCGGAAGAACGCGCTGAAGCCGAGTCGCTCGGCCGCCTGGGCGACCTGCAGCTGATCCTCGTAGCTCGCGCCTTGCTGGGGTTCGATGAAGATCCGGAAGTCCACGCCCTCAGCCTATGCGGCGGCCCTCCTCCAGCACCTCGTCGACGGTGACGAGTTCGATCAGCGGCGCGTACAGGGCCATGGCGTCGAGAGCGCGGCGGTGGTCCTCGAGGGAGGCGCCGGCGCACGCATCCGTCACGACGCGCACGTGCACGCCGTCGTCGGCGGCGGCGAGCGCGGTCGACAGCACGCAGCAGTCGGTGGAGACGCCGGCGAGCACGAGCTCGCCCGCCCCGCCGGTGGCCGCCTGCAACTCGGCGCCCCACTTGCCGAAGGTGGTCGCGGTCACCACCGGGTGACCTCCCGGGTCTATGCCGGGCGCGAAGGCGTAGAGCGGGTCGTCCTCGGCCACGAGCGCGAACGGCCACAGCTCGAAGTACGGCCGCCACGCCCCCTGCGGCTCGGCAGGGGCGACATAGCGCGTGTACGCGACCCGGTCGCCGAAGGCGGGCACGAGACGACGGACGCCTCCCGCCGCCGCCTCCCAGTCGGGCGAGGCCCACGGGCTGCCGGATGCGAACACGTTCTGCGCGTCGATGACGACGAGCCACGCATCCGTCGTCATGTCAGGCCCGTCGTCATGTCAGGCCCGCGCCTCCTGCCGGCGGATCGCCGGCGCCGTGAACAGGGTGCCGACGAAGCCGATCAGCAGCGCGACGATCACGCCCAGGTTCGCGTACGCCCAGGCGCCGTCGACGCCGCCCAGCCCGAGCGGGCCGAGCAGGTAGCCCTGCCAGGTGAGCCAGGAGGCGTAGGTGTTCGTGACGAGCCCCCAGCCGATCGCCGTGCCGACGACGACGAGGGCCACGGCGAGCCAGCGCACGCTGCCGTAGCGCCCGCGCGGGTCGTACAGCGACGGCTCGTCGTAGTCGCGGCGGCGCAGCAGGATGTCGGCGAGCATCACTCCCGCCCACGCGGCGATGGGCACGCCGAGCGTGATCAGGAACCCCTCGAAGGTGTAGATGAAGTCGCCGGCGAAGAAGACGATGTAGATCGCGCCGAGGATCATGATCACCCCGTCGACGCCGGCGGCCGCGTAGCGCGGGATCTTCACCCCGATGGACAGCAGCGACAGCCCGGAGGAGTAGATGTCGAGCGCTGCGCCGCCGATCAGGCCGAGCACCGCCACGATCGCGAAGGGGATCAGGAACCAGGTGGGCAGGATCGTCGCCAGGGCGCCGATCGGGTCGCTGTTGATCGCCTTGTTCAGCGAGGTCGACGACCCGGCCAGCAGCATGCCGAAGAAGAACAGCACGAGCGGGGCGGCCGCCCCGCCGAGCGTGGTCCAGAAGACGATGCCGCCGCCGGAGGCCCGGCGCGGCAGGTAGCGCGAGTAGTCGGCCGCCGCGTTGACCCAGCCGAGGCCGAAGCCCGTCATCATCAGCACGAGCCCGCCGATGACGGCGGGCGCGTCGCCGGACGGCAGCGCGGTCACGGTGCCCCAGTCGATGCGGCCGGCGACGAGGAAGAAGTAGACGATCGTGAGCACGCCGGTGACGACCGTGATCACGACCTGCAGGCGCATGACCAGGTCGAAGCCGAAGACGCCGGCGCCGATGACCAGCACGACGACCACCGCGAGCGCGACGATCTTGGTCGGCGTTCCGCCGCCCCAGCCGAGCTCGCCGAGCACGGTCGAGGTCGAGAGCACGGCGAGCGCGGCCAGCACGGTCTCCCACCCCACCGTCAGCACCCACGAGATCAGGGAGGACAGCCGGTTGCCGTTCACCCCGAATGCGGCCCGGCTGAGCACCATGGTCGGCGCCGAGCCGCGTTTGCCGGCCACCGCGATGAAGCCGCAGAGCAGGAACGAGATCACGACGCCGAGGATGCCGACCACCGTCGCCTGCGCGAAGGAGACCCCGTAGCCGAGCAGGTAGGCGCCGTAGCCGAGGCCGAGCACCGACACGTTCGCCCCGAACCAGGGCCAGAACAGCCCCGCCGGGCGCCCCTTGCGCTCGGACTCGGAGATGGTGTTCAGGGCGTTCAGCTCGACGGCGAGCCCGGTGGGTGCAGGGTCGGGGGTGTCTGCCATGGCGGCTCCTTGAGGTGAAGTGCAACCGAAGCCTATAGCCCGCCGGGGCCCTGCTAACGCGGGGGTAACGAACCCGAAATCGGGCCGGGCGATACTGACTCCATGCCTCCACAAGAGCAGCGAGTCGACGCACTACCCGTGACCGTCAGCATCACCCGCATCGTCCGTCCCGAGAAGATCCCGGAGGTCACCCGCTGGGTGCAGGCCGGCGTGAACCTCGCCAACCGCTACCCGGGTTTCCTCGGCTCCGGGTGGGTGCGCGGCACCGCGGATGGCGAGGAGTGGCACATGCTGTACCGCTTCGCCTCCCCGCAGCAGCTGGACGCGTGGGAGAACTCGCCCGAGCGCGCGGCCTGGCTCGAGCAGGGCCGCGACCTGGTCACGCACGCGCGTACCGAGCGCCGCACCGGCATCGAGGGCTGGTTCGACGCGCCTCAGGCCGGCGAGGTGGCCGTGACGCCGCCGCCGTGGAAGCAGACGATCGCCATCTGGTGCGGGTTCTTCCCGGTGAACACGGCCTTCACCTATGTCATGGCGTGGATCTGGCCGGGGTTCGGCGCGCTGCCGATCTGGTTGCGCTGCCTCATCACGACCGTGATCCTGTGCCCGATCATGGTGCCGTTCGTGCTGCCGCTCGTGACCGGGTGGCTGAAACCGTGGCTCACGAAGCCTGGGCGTACGGCTCCAGCTCGGCCCTGAGCTTCTGCAGCACCTGCGAGAGGATGCGCGAGACCTGCATCTGCGTGATGCCCAGCTCGCGGCCGATCTCGGCCTGGGTGCGGTCGTCGACGAAGCGGCGGCGCACGATGTGCGCCTCCCGCTCCGAGAGCCGCTGCAGGGCCGCGGCGAGGGTCACGCGCAACTCGGCGCGGTCGAAGGAGTCGTCGTCCTCCGCCGCGAGCACCGCGACCGGCGCGTCGTCGTCGTCCGTCGGCGCGTCGACGGCCACGGGCCGCTGCGCGTCGAGGCAGGTGCGCGCCTGGCCGACGGCCTCTGCGGTGGTGTCGAGCTCCTCGGCCACCTCTTCGTCGCTCGGCTCCCGGCCGAGGCTCTGGGCGAGCCGGCCGCGCGCCGAGGTGACCTGGGCGCACAGCTCCTGCAGCTGCCGGCCGGGGCGGACGAACCACCCGTGGTCGCGCAGGTGCCGCTTCAGCTCGCCGTTGATGGTCGGCACGGCGTAGGGCACGAACGGCGTGCCGCGGCTCGGGTCGAAGTGCCGCACGGCCTTCACCAGACCGAGCATCGCGACCTGCTTCAGGTCGCTGTAGTCCTCGTTGCCCCGGCGGTAGCGCCGGGCGATGGCGTCGGCGAGCTCGAGGTGCTCGACGACGACGGTGTTTCCGATCCGCTGCTGCTCTGAGGCAGCGGCTGCCCGCATGCGGTCGAATGCCTGCGTGGTGCGTTCGCTGCGCTCACGGCGCTCACTCGTGATCAGGTCCATGGCACGAGAGAACCAAAGCGCCCGCTCCCGTAGAAGGGCCTTGCGGAAGCGCTCCTTTTCTGGTTAAACAGGCGCGCGCAGGCTGCGGGCAGGCGGATCGCCCGGCGGATCGCCCGGGTTAGGCTGGGCGGTCATGAGGGCTCTGACCGAGGACGACATCCGCGGCGCATTCGTGAACGCGACCGATGAGCAGCTCCAGCGGATGCCTCTTCCCGGGTTGCACGAGACGCTGTGGGACGAGCGCGAATTTCTCGGCTGGCGCGACCCGCAGGCCGCGCACCTCGGCTATCTCGTGCACTGGGACGAGGCCGAGCAGACGCCGGTGGGCATCGTCGTGCGCGCCGCGAGCGGCGGCATGCGGGCGGGCATCGCCGCGATGTGCTCGTTCTGCCACTCGCCGCAGCCGGCGACGCAGGTGCGGCTGTTTTCGACGCCGCGCGCCGGGGAGGCCGGCCGCAACGGCAACACCATCGGCACCTACATCTGCGAGGACCTCGCCTGCTCGCTGCTGATCCGTCGCGCGCCCGCGCACCTGAACCCGCCGCAGCAGGTGGCGCGCCGGAGCGCCGACCTGCTGCAGCGGGTGCAGAACTTCACCGCGGATGTGATGCGCACCGCCTGAGCCGGTCTCCATTCGCCGCTTCGCGGCGAGTCGACCAGCGCAGCCCGCTCCGCGGCGAGTCGACCAGCGCAGCCCGCTCCGCGGCGAGTCGACCAGCGTCAGGCGGCGATGGGGACGGCGCCGGTGACGGGCACGTCGGCCGCGAGGTACCGCGCGTAGGCCGACTGGGTGAGGAAGGCGGGGAACTCCTCCCCCAGCGTCACCTCGCGGAAGATTTGCGCGGCGTCGTCGTAGCGGTCGCCGTCGAACGGCTTCAGCTCCGCGAGCACGTCGTCGAGCACGCTCTCCACGAGCTCGGCCGTGACCGGCGTGCCCTCGGCGGTGACGCATCCCTGGTGGATCCACTGCCACAGCTGCGAGCGGCTGATCTCGGCCGTCGCCGCGTCCTCCATCAGGTTGTCGATCGCGGCCGCGCCGTTGCCGCGCAGCCAGCTCTCGAGGTAGCGCAGCCCCACCGACACGTTGGTGCGCACGCCCGCGTCGGTGATCGTGCCGCCCGGCACGCGCAGGTCGAGCAGCTGACGGGGCTCGACGTGCACGTCGTCGCGCATCCGATCGACCTGGTTCGGCTTCTCGCCCAGCACCGCGTCGAACTCGGCCTGCGCGACCGGCACCAGGTCGGGGTGGGCGACCCAGGAGCCGTCGAATCCGTCGTGCGCCTCGCGCCGCTTGTCGGCGGCGACCTGCGCGATCGCCCGCTCGTTCACGGCCGGGTCGCGCCGGCTCGGGATGAACGCGCTCATGCCGCCGATCGCGAAGGCGCCGCGCCGGTGGCAGGTGGACACGAGCAGCTCGGTGTAGGCGCGCATGAACGGCACCGTCATCGTCACCTGCGCCCGGTCGGGCAGCACGAACTCGGGGCCGCGGTCGCGGAAGTTCTTGATGATGCTGAAGATGTAGTCCCAGCGGCCCGCGTTCAGCCCCGCGCAGTGCTCGCGCAACTCGTAGAGGATCTCCTCCATTTCGAACGCTGCGGTGATCGTCTCGATCAGCACGGTCGCGCGGATGGTGCCGTGCTCGAGCCCGAGCGCGTTCTCGGTGAAGGTGAACACGTCGTCCCACAGCCGCGCCTCGAACCGGTTCTCGATCTTCGGCAGGTAGAAGTACGGCCCCGTGCCGCGCGCGATCAGCTCGCGCGCGTTGTGGAACGCGTACAGCCCGAAGTCGACCAGGCTGCCCGAGGCCGGCGCACCGCCGCCGGGGCGGTCGACGTAGCGCAGGTGCCGCTCGGGCAGGTGCCAGCCGCGGGGCCGGAACACGATGGTCGGCGTCGTCTCGCCCAGCCGGTACTCCTTGCCCTCCGGCGTCGTGAAGTCGATCCGCCGCCGGATGGCGTCGTACAGGTTGGCCTGACCGCCGATGACGTTCGCCCAGCTCGGGGCGGAGGCGTCCTCGGCATCCGCGAGCCACACCTTCGCGCCCGAGTTGAGCGCGTTGACGGTCATCTTGCGGTCGGTCGGCCCGGTGATCTCGACGCGCCGGTCCTCGAGGCCCGGCCCGGCGCCGGCGACGCGCCAGCTGGGGTCGTCGCGCACCGCCTTCGTCTCGGGCGGGAAGTCGAGGCCCTGCCCGCGGGCGAGGTCGTCGAGACGGATGCGGCGTTCCCGCAGCCGCTCGATGCGCCGGGCGCCGAACACGTCGTGCAATTGGGTGAGGAAGCGCAGCGCCTCCGGGGTGAGGATCTCGTCGGCGCGGCCGGTGGCCTGCCCGACGACCTCGATCCGTGTGGTGGTCATGATGGCTCTCCAGTGATCTGCGAAAAATACGTATTTTGCGAACCGGGTCAGTGGAACTGGGCGGACTCGGTGGAGCCGACCAGCGCCAGGGTCGACGCGTCCGGGTTGAGCGCCGTGGCGATGCGGTCGAAGTAGCCGGTGCCGACCTCCGCCTGGTGCTTGGTGGCCGTGTAGCCGCGCGGCTCGGCCGCGAACTCCGCCTCCTGCAGCTCCACGTAGGCGGCCATCTGCCGCTCCTTGTAGCCGGCGGCGAGGTCGAACATCGAGTAGTTCAGGGCGTGGAAGCCTGCCAGCGTGATGAACTGGAACGCGTAGCCCATCGCCGACAGCTCGCGCTGGAAGCGGGCGATCGTGTCGTCGTCCAGGTGCCGCTTCCAGTTGAAGCTGGGCGAGCAGTTGTAGGCGAGCTTCTGGTCCGGGAACTCGGCGTGCACCGCCTCGGCGAAGGTGCGGGCGAGCTCGAGGTCGGGCTCGCTCGACTCGACCCAGAGCAGGTCGGCGTAGGGCGCGTAGGCGAGCCCGCGCGCGATGACCGGCTCGATGCCGTTCTCGACCTCGTAGAACCCCTCGGCCGTGCGCGTGCCGGTGAGGAACGGGCGGTCGCGCTCGTCGACGTCGCTCGTGATCAGCGTGGCGGCGAGGGCGTCGGTGCGGGCGATGATGATCGTCGGCACCCCGGCCACGTCGGCGGCGAGCCGCGCCGCGTTCAGGGTGCGCACGTGCTGGCCGGTCGGCACGAGCACCTTGCCGCCCATGTGGCCGCACTTCTTCTCGCTGGCCAGCTGGTCCTCCCAGTGCACGCCGGCGGCGCCGGCCGAGATCATCGCCTGCATCAGCTCGTACGCGTTCAGCGGCCCGCCGAACCCGGCCTCGGCGTCGGCGACGATCGGCACGTTCCACTCCCGGCTCGTGCCGCCGGTCTGGGAGTACTCGATCTGGCCGGCCCGCAGCAGCGCGTTGTTGATGCGGCGCACCACGTTGGGCACGGAGTTCGCCGGGTAGAGGCTCTGGTCGGGGTAGGTCTGCCCGGCGAGGTTCGCGTCGGCGGCGACCTGCCAGCCCGACAGGTAGATCGCCTCGAGGCCGGCCTTGACCTGCTGCACGGCCTGGTTGCCGGTGAGAGCGCCGAGCGCGGCGACCCAGGCCTCGGGGTTCTCACCGTTGCGCTCGATCAGCTCCCAGAGCCGTTCGGCGCCGCGCCGGGCGAGGGTCGCCTCCTCGCGCACGGGGCCGCGCAGGGCGATGACGTCGGCGGCGGAGTAGTCGCGGCGGATGTTCGCCCAGCGCGGGTCCGCGGCCCACTCGGCCTCGAACTCGGCAGCGGTCTGGGTCTGGTCGCCGGGGCGGGGTGCGTTGAACATGTCGTCTCCTTCGACGGGAACGGATCGGATGTCACGACTCTGCGCCGCGCAATCCGTGCCGGTGCCGACCGACTCGACAGAAAAACCGCCCGATTTCTGCGACGGTGAAGAACGGATGCTGGCAAGCTGGGTTCCATGGACGCCACCGCCGCCGCCCAGACCGACGATGAAGAGGTGCTCGACGCCCTGACCCTCGGACGGCGCATCCGTCAACTGCGCATCGAACGCGGGATGACCCTGGAAGCCCTCGCCGCCGCGATCGGCCGCGCCCCCAGCCAGCTCTCCGTGATCGAGAACGGCCGCCGCGAGTTGCGCCTGAGCGAGGTGCACCGCCTCGCCCGCGCCCTCGACACCGAGGTCGAGACGCTGCTGAACCCGGAGGCCCCGACCCGGCGCGCCGCGCTCGAGATCGCCCTCGAGCGCGCCCAGCGCGGGCCGCTGTTCGCCTCGCTGGGGCTCGCGCCGCTGCCGCTGCGCAAGAGCCTCTCCGACGAGGCGATCGAGACGATCCTGGCGCTGCACGGCGAGCTCGAGCGGCTGCACCGGCAGCGGGCGGCCACCCCGGAGGAGGCGCGCCGCGCCAACACCGAGCTGCGCGCCGAACAGCGCCGCAGGAACAACTACTACCCCGAGCTCGAGCGCACCGCCCGCGAGCTGCTCGAGGCGGTCGGCCACCGCGGCGGCCCGCTGTCGCAGCGCATGAGCGCCGAGCTCGCCGCGCACCTCGGCTTCACCCTGCACTACGTGCACGACCTGCCCGCCTCCACCCGGAGCGTCACCGACCGGCGCAACGGGCGCATCTACCTGCCGATCCGGCAGCCGGGCACCGACCCGCGCTCGGCGCTGCTGCAGGCCCTGGCCGCGCACGTGCTCGGCCGGCCGGAGCCGCAGGACTTCGGCGAGCTGCTGCGCCAGCGGGTGGAGACCAACTACCTGGCCGGGGCCCTGATGGTGCCCGAGGCGAGCGCCGTCGAACTGCTGCAGTCAGCCAAGAAGGCCCGCGAGCTGTCGGTCGAAGACCTGCGCGACGCGTTCGCGGTCTCCTACGAGACGGCCGCGCACCGATTCACGAACCTCGCCACCCAGCACCTCGGCATCCCGGTGCACTTCATCAAGGTGCACTCCTCCGGCGCCATCTCGAAGGCGTACGAGAACGACGGCGTGCTCTTCCCCGCCGACCCGCTCGGCGCCGTCGAGGGGCAGCCGGTGTGCCGGTGGTGGAGCGCCCGGCAGGTGTTCGAGATCGAGGACCGGCTGTCGCCGTACCACCAGTACACCGACAAGCCCGTCGGCACCTACTGGTGCACCTCGAGCATCCAGTCGACCCCGAGCGGCGAGTTCTCGGTGAGCGTCGGCACCCGCTTCGCCGACGTGAAGTGGTTCCGCGGGCGCGACACCATCCGCCGGCTGACGAGCGGATGCCCCGACCCGTCGTGCTGCCGCACCCCCGACGCCGCCCTCGCCGAGCGCTGGGCCGATCAGGCGTGGCCGAGCGCCCGGCTCAACTCCTCGCTGCTGGCGGCGATGCCGACCGGCACCTTCACGGGCGTCGATCGGGTCGCGGTCTACGAGTTCCTCGAGGCGCACGCGCCCGAGGGGTGACTCGCGCCCGAGGGGTGAGGGAGAGCCGGCGTCACATCGCCGAGGGGGCGCCCGCCGCGTCGAGGTAGGCCTGGGCCTCCTCCTCGCTCATCACGACCATGCCGCGGATTCCATGCGAGGAACGCGCCATCGCGTCCAGCCAGACCCGGTTGAGCTCGGGCGGCTTGCTGCCCGAGAAGCGGAACTGCAGCGGGATCCCCGGCGACATCCACAGGCTGATGCGGCCCGAGCCGTGCTCGGGCGTGACCGTCCAGTTGACGAGGAACGACTCCTGCAGCCGCAGCTTGGCGACGATCGCGATCTTCAGATGCGCGAGCACACGGTCGTCGATCTCGTACTCGTTACCGGGTCCGTAGACGAGATAGCCCATTCGCCCAGCATGGCACGAGTTGTCCGCGGCAGCCCGTCAGGGCGTGAAAGTCAGATCGCATTCCGGACACCAGGGCAATCCGCCCTTGGTCGAAAGGGGTCCGTGACAGACGGGACACTCGTCTTCACCGAGGCGGCTGTCGCCGCCCTCAGGGTCTTCGAATGGCGACAAGGTGGACATCCCTGGGCACGTTACTCGCGTGACGCCCGATGTCCACCCAAGCGGCCGGGGGTTGACAAACGCCGACGCAAGGCGACGCGGGAGACGGTTCAGTCGCTTGCGCCGCCGGTCTGCGGATGCTTCACGGCGCCGACGCACACCGCCGTGACCGGCACCCCGAGCTGCTTCTCGAGCGCGGCCGCCACCTGCTCCCGCAGCTCGGCCGTGTCGCCCTCGCAGGTCTCCGACCCCGGCAGGCGATAGCCCGCCGTGACGCGCGTCGCACCCGCCGAGAGCAGCACGACGCTCACGCCGCCGGGGGCTTTCAGCCGCCCGAGGCGGCTCTGCCAGGAGCGGGCGACGGCGGCGGGATCGCTGCCGGAGGGCGACGGGACGGGGCCGATGGTGGCGGGCACGGTGCCTCCCGGGGACGGGGTCGGGGCGGGTGCGCCCTGGGCGCAGCCGGCGAGGGCGACGGCCAGCGCGGCGGCGGCCGAGGTGCGAGCCATCCGTGCTGCGCCCTTCATGCCCTCAGCGTAGGCGCGCCGGTCGCCCGCGACTCCTCCTTAGCCGGCGCCGTTGTTCCTTGGACGTTTCTTGCGAACTCGGCGGGTAGCCTGAACGGCGGATATTTCTATGGACGTCACCATCATCGTGCCGACCTTCAACGAGTCGTTGAACGTCGAAGAACTCGTCTCCCGAACCGAGAAGGCCGTCGACGGCCGCGCCGTCGAGCTCGTCTTCGTCGACGACTCCACCGACGACACGCCTGAGGTGATCCGGCAGGTCGCAGCCAGGCACCGGCTGCCGGTGCGGCTCGTGCACCGCGCGGAGCCCGTCGACGGGCTCGGCGGGGCCGTGCTCGAAGGGTTCCGGGTGGCGAACGGCACCTGGGCGGTCGTCATGGACGGCGACCTGCAGCATCCGCCCGAGATGCTGCCCGGCCTCATCGACACGGCGCTCGGCGGCAGCGCGAACCTCGTCGCCGGCTCCCGCTTCCTCGAGGGCGGCTCGGCCGAGGGGCTCTCCGACGGCCTGCGCGTCTTCCTCACCCACTTCTCCACGCGGCTGACCAAGCTGCTGTTCCCCCGCAAGCTCAGGGACTCGACCGACCCGATGTCGGGGTTCTTCGCCGTCCGGCTCGACGCGATCGACCTGGACGAGCTGCACCCGCGCGGCTTCAAGATCCTGCTCGAGATCCTCTGCCGCCGGCAGATGGAGGTCGTCGAGGTGCCGGCCACCCTCGCTCCGCGCGGCGGCGGCGAGTCGAAGGCCGACATCAAGCAGGTGTGGCGGCTGACCCGGCAGATCGTCGCGCTGCGCATCGGCCGCATGCCCGGCTTCGCGCTGATCGGCTTCTGCGGCGCCATCGCGAACCTGCTGATCATGGCCGCGCTCGAGGCGGCCGGCACCGGGTACCTGACGGCGGCGATCGTCGCCGGGGTCGTCACGATCATCGGCAACTTCCTCGCGCAGGAGGCGTGGCTCTACCACGACCTGCGCGCCGGCGCGCGGAAGCTGTGGTCGCGCTTCGCGCACTCGGCGGGGTTCAACGCGCTGGAGACGGCCGTGCGCACCTTCGTGCTGTGGCTGGTGGTCGAGCTCACCCCCATCCACTCGATCATCGCGCAGGGGCTGCTGCTCATCGCCGGGTTCCTGCTGCGCTACGCCTACCACGAGAAGGTCGTCTACCGGCAGCTCGCCGAGATCGACGAGTCGAAGTTCGACGACGTGGGCGAGACGGCACGAGCGGATGGCCCCCGCTGAACGAGCCCTCGAGGCGGCGGCGGTGACGATAATCGAACGCCGTGCTCTACTATCGAGCGCATGCAGGCGGGCAGCAGCGGATCCCAGACACTGAGCCGCGGCATCCGTCTTCTCGAGATCCTCGCCGCCGAGGGCCGCGACCTCTCCATCGACGAACTCGCCGCCGCACTCGACGTGCACCGCTCGGTCGCCTACCGGCTGCTGCGCACCCTCGAGGACCACGACCTGGTGACCAGGGAGGGCACGGGCCGCGTCACGCTGGGCGCCGGGCTCGCGGCGCTCGCCGCGGGCGTCTCGCACGACCTGCAGACGGCCGCACTGCCCGAGCTGACCGAGGTCGCCAACGAACTGGGCATGACCTGCCTGCTGGCCGTGCTGCTCGACCACGACGAGGCGGTCACGCTCGCCAGTGCCGCACCGCGCCGCACCGTCGCCGTCGTCTCGTACCGGCCGGGGCACCGGCATCCGATCACGCGCGGCGCGCCGGGCAAGGCGATCCTGCAGCAGCTGCCGGACGACGCCTGGCCCCCCGAGGCGGACGCGGCGCTGCGGCGCGAGATCGCACAGGCCCGCACCCGCGGCTACACCGTGAGCGCTGACGAGGTGGTGCCCTCGCTGCGGTCGGTCGCGGTGCCGCTGCAGCTGCCCGGCCAGCCGCCGGCGGCCATCGCGGTGATCCACGTGTCGCTGCCGCGCGAGGAGGCCGAGATCGCCGCGCGGCTGCGCACGGCGGCCGGGGCCGTGGCCCGCGCCCTGGGCGCCTGACCATGACCGGGCCGCAGCCGGCCCGAGCGGACTAGACCGTCGCGGGTTGCGCCGCGGCCCGCGCGGTGCTCATGAACCGCGCGAAGAACGCGCTCAGACCGGCCGTGTCGGTGAGCGGCAGCACGTTCGCGACGTACTGGTCGGGGCGCACGACGACGATCGCGCCGTCGCGCGAGATGCCGCGCCCGTCGAAGATGTCCTCGCCGGGTCGGGCGGAGTACACCTTCTCGTAGTCGACGACCTGGTACGGGCCGACCTTGGGCAGGAACGCGGCGGGCACCCGGTTCATCTCCACGGCGGTGTGGTCCTGCTGGTAGATCACCTTCACGTCGAACCACGCGTCGACGTCGGCGCCGGCGGGCGTGTAGGCCACGACGGGCGAGTCGGGCGAGGTGGTGATCCACTCGGCGAACTCGGCCGTGCGCGACGGCTCCCCCGCGGCCGGCGCGTCGGCGAAGACGTAGATGCGCCAGCGCCCGTCGGCGCGGTGGTGGTGGCCGAGGTGCACGATGTTGGCGTCGCACACGCGCGTGACGCGGTGCGACTTGAAGCGCTTGCCGATGGGGAACCCGGCGGCGAGCGCCTGGTGCGCGGGCTCGCCCGTGATCAGCGACGGCTTGTACTGGGTCATGAACCCGGCGGGGAACTCGAAGGTCTTGACGTAGAACGCCTCGACGGCGTCGGGGTCGTCGAGCTCCTCGGGCTTGGCGGCCATCAGGGTCGACCACTGGCGGTCGAACTCGATCAGGTCGACGGCGACCTCGTGCCGCTCGGCCGAGAAGGTGTCGAGCAGGGCCTCGGGCGCGCGCCCCTCCAGCACGTGGCCGAGCTTCCAGGCGAGGTTGAAGCCGTCCTGCATCGACACGTTCATGCCCTGGCCGGCCTTGGCGCTGTGGGTGTGGCAGGCGTCGCCGAGGATGAACACGCGCGGGCTCCGGGTGCCGACCTCCGCCTCGGACACGTCGTCGAAGCGATCCGTCACGCGGTGGCCCACCTCGTAGACGCTGCGCCAGGCCACGTGCTTCACCGTCAGCGTGTACGGATGCAGGATCTGGTTGGCGCGCGCCTCGACCACCTCCTGCGGGGTGTGGCGGATCGCGCCGTTGTCGTCGGGCGGCACCTCGCCGAGGTCGACGTACATGCGGAACAGGAAGTTGCCCTCGCGCGGGATGTGCAGGATGCTGCCGCCGTCGTGCGACTGGATCGCCGCCTTAGTGCGGATGTCGGGGAAGTCGGTGTCGGCGAGCACGTCCATGACGCCCCAGGCGTGGAACGCCTGCGAGCCCTCGAGTCTCCGGCCGATGGCCTGGCGCACGCGGCTCTTGGCCCCGTCGGCCCCCACCACGTACTTGGCCCGCACCACGCGCTCGCGGCCCTCGTCGGGGCCGGCGGTGCGCCGCAGGGTGACGGCGACGGGGTACTCCTCGCCCTCGGTGACCTCGAGCGAGAGGAACTCCCAGCCGTAGTCGGGCTTGGCGCGGGTGGGCGAGCTCGCCATCGACTCGAGGAAGTAGTCGAGCACGCGCGCCTGGTTGACGATGAGGTGCGGGAACTCACTGATGCCGGTCTCGTCGTCGAGCGTGCGCGCGGAGCGCACGATGTTCTCCGGGTGCTCCGGGTCCGGCCGCCAGAACACCATCTCGGTGATCCGGTACGCCTCCTCGATGATGCGGTTCGCGAAGCCGAAGGCCTGGAACGTCTCGACGCTGCGCGCCTGGATGCCGTCGGCCTGCCCGACCTCGAGGCGGCCCGGTCTGCGGTCGATGATGCGCATGTTCACGTCGGGGAACTGCGCGAGCTGCGCCGCCGTGATCACGCCGGCCGGGCCCGTGCCCACGATGAGCACGTCCATCTCGTCGGGCAGCTCGTCGGGACGGTTCAGGCCGATGCCGGCCGCCGGCTGCACGCGCGGGTCCCCGGAGACGTAGCCGTAGTGGTGGAACTGCACGAGGCATCCCTCACTTCCTTGTGAGCGACTCGGACACCGACGTCGCTGTCGTTCGATTATCGAACAGGTCGTTCGTATATCGGTCGGAGCGATCATAGGCGGTGGCCGCCGCCACCACAACCGCCGACGCCGTCCTCGCTATGCTGGCCCGGTCGGGCGGCCGCGCCGCCCGTGCTCGAAGGCCGTCCTCGCTATGCTGGCCCCGTCGGGCGGCCGCGCCGCCCGTGCTCGAAAAAGGAGCACGAAGCCGTGCCGGCCACGCGCGAGACACATACGGAACCGTCATCCGCTCCGTCCCGTCTCGAAAGGCCGCAGCATGCCCACCGTCTCCCAGCACGTCGCCGTCGCCCTCGCCCGTCACATCGACCACGTCTTCGGGGTGATGGGCAACGGCAACGCGTGGTTCCTCGACTCCCTGCACCGTGACACGGATTCCTCGTACACGCCCATGCGCCACGAGGCGGGCGCCGTCGTCGCGGCCGACGCCCACTTCCGCGTCTCCGGCCGCCTCGCGGCCGCCACCACGACCTACGGCGCGGGATTCACGAACACGCTGACCGCGCTGGCCGAGGCCGCGCAGGCCCACGTCCCCCTCGTGCTCGTCGTCGGCGACGAGCCCACCTCGGGTCCCCGCCCCTGGGACGTCGACCAGATCGCCCTCGCCTCCGCCGTCGGGGTGCGCACCTACACGGTCGGCCGGCTCGACGCGGCGGCGACCACGGTCATCGCGATCGAGCACGCCCTGACCTACAAGGTGCCGGTGGTGCTCGCGATCCCCTACGACGTGCCGACCCTAGAGGCGGGCCCCGTGCCGGTCACCGACGAGCCCCGGCTGCCGGCGCCGCTCGCCCCCACCGGCTACGCCGCCGCCGCGCTCGAGCGCGTGGCCGGTCTGCTCGCCGACGCGGAGCGCCCGCTCCTGCTGGCCGGCCGCGGCGCCTGGCTCGCCGGAGCCTCCGAAGCGCTCGGCGCCCTCGCCGACGCGACCGGCGCCGTGACGGCCTCGACCGCGCTCGGCCGCGGCGTCTTCCCCGACACCGCCCACGACCTCGGCGTCGCGGGCGGCTTCGGCGCACCCGGGGCGATGGAGCTCGTGCGCGAGGCCGACGTGGCGGTGGTGTTCGGCGCCTCCCTCAATCAGTTCACGATGCGCTTCGGCGAGCTGTTCTCCCCCGCCACGCGGGTCGTCCAGGTCGACACGGCGCCGACGGCGAGCCATCCGCGCGTCGGCGACTATGTGCGCGGCGACGTGCGCCTCGTCGCCGAGGCGCTCGCCTCCGCGCTGGCCGGCCGCCCCTCCTCCGGCTGGCGCGACCGGGTCGACGTCGCGGCGCTGCGCCGCTACGAGCAGGGCGAGGGCGTCGCCCCCGACGGCCGGCTCGACCCGCGCACGGTCGCGGCGCGGATCGGCGAACTGCTGCCACAGGACCGCGTCGTGGTCAGCGACGGCGGCCACTTCATCGCCTGGGCCAACATGTACTGGCCGGTCGCCGCGCCGAACCGGATGGTCATGGTCGGCACCGCCTACCAGTCCATCGGGCTGGGCTTACCGAGCGTCGCGGGCGCGGCCGTGGCCGACCCCGAGGCGACGATCGTGCTCACCACGGGCGACGGCGGCGGGCTGATGGCCCTGGCCGACCTCGAGTCGGCGGTGCGCACGGCCGGATCGCGCGGCGTCTGCGTGGTCTGGAACGACGGCGCCTACGGAGCCGAGGTGAACCTCTACGGCCTCAAGGGCGTGGTCGAGGAGCCGATGCTCATCCCCGACGTCGACTTCGCCGCCCTCGGCCGGGCCGTGGGGGCGGAGGGCGTCGTCGTGCGCGAGTTGGCCGACCTCGACCGCCTGGCCGCCTGGACAGCGACACCCGCAGCCGAGCGCGAGTTCCTCGTGCTCGATCTGCGGGTGTCGCCTCGCGTCATCGCGCCGTACCAGCACGAGGTCATCCGCGTGAACTCGTGACGGCGCTGGGGCGCTACTTCTGCTGCCAGATGTAGATGCCGCGCTCCTGCTCCTCCTCCGCCTCCGGGCGGAGGTTGATGCCGCGCCGATCGCGCAGCAGCAGCGTCGCCACGAGGCCGACCGCGGTGAGCAGCACCAGGTACCACGTGATCGACGACGAGGTGTGGGTGTGCTGCAGCAGCGCCTGCGCGATGGTCGGCGCGAACGCGCCGCCGAGCACCGCCCCGATCGCGTAGGAGATCGAGATGCCCGAGAAGCGCACGGATGCCGGGAACATCTCGGTGTACCAGGCCGCTTGCGGCCCGTAGGTGAAGCCGAGGCCGATGGAGAGGAAGATCAGGGCTCCCGCGAGGGCTCCGAGGGTCGCGAGGTTCACCAGGGGGAACAGCGCGATCACGCCGGCGCCCTGCACGATCCATCCGATGATGTAGGTGGTGCGGCGCCCGATCTTGTCGGTCAGCCAGCCCGCGAACCAGGCCGACACCAGCCACATGACGGCGCTCAGCGCGACGATCCAGAGCACCGGCCCGCGCTCGAGGCCCACGGAGCCGTCGGGGTCGGTGGCGTAGTTCTGGATGAAGCCGCCGGTGGTCATGTAGCCGACCCCGTTGTCGCCGGCGAAGACGAGCGCGGCGAGGATGACGAGCGGGGTGAACCGGGCGAACACGCGCACGATCGGGATCCGGGTCTGCTCCTTGCGCGCGGCGATCTCGCGGAACACCGGGCTCTCCTCGACGCGGCGCCGCACCCAGTAGCCGACGATGATCAGCAGGAAGCTGAGCAGGAACGGGATGCGCCAGCCCCAGCCGTAGAACGCGTCGCCCGGGAACAGCGCCGACATCACGGCGAGCACGCCGCTGGAGAGCAGCAGGCCGATGGGCACGCCGATCTGCGGCATCGCGCCGAAGAAACCGCGCCGGTCGCGCGGCGCGTGCTCGACGGCCATCAGCACCGCGCCGCCCCACTCGCCGCCGGCGGAGATGCCCTGCAGCACGCGCAGCAGGATCAGGATCACGGGAGCCACCGGCCCGATGGCCGAATAGGTGGGCACCAGGCCGATCAGGGTCGTGCAGGCGCCCATCAGCACGAGCGTCATGATCAGCATAGGGCGGCGCCCGATCTTGTCGCCGAAGTGGCCGGCGAGGAAGGCGCCCAGGGGTCGGAACAGGAAGCTGATGCCGACGGTCGCGAACGAGAGGATCGTCGCGACGGCCGGGCCGGCGGGTTCGAAGAAGAGCTTGCCGAAGACGAGGCCCGCGGCGGAGGCGTAGACGAAGTAGTCGTACCACTCGACCGTCGTGCCGATCACGGTGGCGATGGCCACGCGCCGGCGGTCGGTGCTCAGTGAGATGGTCCCCGTGGGGGTCAGGGGATCGCGGGTGGCTGACATCAATACTCCTTTGTCGAGATGTCGCGTAGGGCGGTGGCGATCGGGGGTAGCCAATGCCTGCAGAAAAGGTAGCGGTTACCTGAGGGCGGCGATGAACGCTTGCCGGAGGAAACGGGAAGATATACGATTTCGGATACGAACGGAAGGGCAACGTCGCCATGACCATCGAGACCGCAGCCGATGCGCGATTCTCCGCACTCCCCCTGCCTCCCGGCAAGATCATCGCGGTGCACCTCAGCTACGCGTCACGGGCCGCTCAGCGCGGCCGGCGCCCGCAGCATCCGTCCTACTTCCTGAAGCCCGCGAGCTCGCTCGCGGCGAGCGGTTCCGTCGTCGAGCGACCGGCCGGCACCGAGTTGCTGGCGTTCGAGGGCGAGGTCGCGCTCATCGTCGGCACGGCGGCGCGGTACGTGCCCCTCGAGGAGGCCTGGGGGCACATCGGATGGCTCACCGCGGCGAACGACCTCGGGCTGTACGACCTGCGCAGCAACGACAAGGGCTCCAACCTGCGCAACAAGGGCCGCGACGGCTACACCCCCATCGGCCCGGGCCTGATCGACGCCCGGCAGGTCTCCCCCGACGGCGTGCGGGTGCGCACCTGGCTGCGCGGCGAGCTCGTGCAGGAGGACACCTCCGCCGGGCTCCTGTTCCCCTTCGCGCAGATCGTCGCCGACCTCTCCCAGCACCTCACCCTCGAGCCCGGCGACATCATCCTCACGGGGACGCCGGCCGGGTCATCCGTCGCCGTGCCCGGTGACGTGATCGAGGTCGAGGTGGACGCACCGGATGCCCCGGGCGCCCCCTCCTCGGGCCGGCTCGTGACCACCGTGGTGGAGGGCCGCGGCGACTTCGACCCCGCCCTCGGCTCGCTGCCGCAGGTCGACGACCTGCAGCGGGAGGAGGCCTGGGGGTCGCGCGAGGCGGCCGGGCTGCCCGCCCCGGCCCCGGCGCTCTCGGCCGCCCTGCGGGAGAAGCTGCGGGCGGCGCCCGTGGCCGGGCTCTCGCAGCAGCTGCGCAAGAGGGGGCTCGACGCGGTGTCCATCGACGGCGTGCGCCCGCTGCGGCCGGGGGTCAAGCTCGTCGGCACGGCCGCCACCCTGCGCTTCGTGCCGTTCCGGGAGGACCTCTTCGCCGCCCGCGGCGGCGGCTACAACGCGCAGAAGCGCGCCTTCGACGCCGTGGGGGAGGGCGAGGTGCTCGTCATCGAGGCCCGCGGCGAGCGCGGCTCGGGAACCCTGGGCGACATCCTCGCCCTGCGCGCCAAGGCGCGCGGTGCGGCCGGGATCGTCACCGACGGCGGCGTGCGCGACTCCGCCGTCGTGGCCGGCATCGACCTGCCCGTGTTCGGCGCCGGGCCGCACCCGGCGGTGCTCGGCCGCCGCCACGTGCCGTGGGACGTGAACGTGACGGTCGCCTGCGGCGGCGCGACGGTTCAGCCCGGCGACATCATCGTCGGCGACGACGACGGCGTCATCGTCATCCCGCCCGCCCTGGCCGAGGAGGTCGCCGACGCAGCACTCGCGCAGGAGGAGGAGGACGCCTGGATCGCCGAGCAGGTCGAGGCGGGTCACCCGGTCGACGGACTGTTTCCGATGAACGCCGAATGGCGCGCCCGCTACGAGGCCGCCCGGGCCGGCGGGAACGACTCCGCCGGCGGGCAGGGGGCGTGATGCCGGCCCTCACGGAGAGCAAGTCGCAGCGGGCCTATGAGTGGATCCGCGACCAGATCTCCGCGCGCGAGTTCGGGCCGGGCTACCGGCTCGTGCTCGGCTCCATCGCCCGCGACCTCGACATGAGCGTCGTGCCGGTGCGCGAGGCGATCCGCCGGCTGGAGGCCGAGGGGCTCGTCACCTTCGAGCGCAACGTCGGCGCCCGGGTGACGCTCGTCGACGAGAACGAATACGTGTTCGCGATGCAGACCCTCGGTGTCATCGAGGGGATCGCCACCGCGCTGGCCGCCCCGCACCTGACCGAGAGCGACCTCGACCGCGCCGACAAGGTCAACCGCCGCCTGCGCGGACTGCTCGACGACTTCGACGCCCACCGCTTCACCCGGCTCAACCAGCAGTTCCACGCGGTGCTGTTCGAGCGGTGCACCAACCCGCACCTCCTCGACCTCGTGCACCGCGGCTGGACCAGGTTGTCCGGGCTGCGCGACTCGACCTTCGCCTTCGTGCCGGGCCGCGCCCACGACTCGGTGCGGGAGCACCGGGAGATCCTCGAGCTCATCCGGGACGGCGCGGATCCGCTCGAGATCGAGCTCGCCGCCCGCCAGCACCGCTGGCGCACCATGAACACCTATCTCGCGTCCCGCCAGCGCTGACCGCAGCGGCCAGCCGACAGAGACATCCCACCCGCGCCGACCACCCCGGTCAGCAAGAAGAAATCGAGGGAGACCATGTCAGAAACCCAGATCGCACCGGACCCGCAGCGCATCCCCGCCGACCTCCCGAAGCGCATCCAGCACTACATCGGCGGCAAGTCCGTCGACTCCGTCGACGGCGACACCTTCGACGTGCTCGACCCGGTCACGAACGAGGTCTACCTGCAGGCGGCGGCCGGCAAGAAGGCCGACATCGACCGCGCCGTGCAGGCCGCCCGCACCGCGTTCCTCGAGGGGCCGTGGCCGAAGCTGCTGCCCCGCGAGCGCTCCCGCGTGCTGCACCGCATCGCCGACATCGTCGAGTCCCGCGACCAGCAGCTGGCCGAGATGGAGTCCTACGACTCCGGCCTGCCCATCACCCAGGCGCTCGGCCAGGCCCGGCGCGCGGCGGAGAACTTCCGCTTCTTCGCCGACCTGATCGTCGCCCAGGCCGACGACACCTTCAAGGTGCCCGGCCGCCAGATCAACTACGTCAACCGCAAGCCGATCGGCGTCGCCGGGCTCATCACGCCGTGGAACACGCCGTTCATGCTCGAGTCGTGGAAGCTGGGCCCCGCGCTCGCCACCGGCAACACCGTCGTGCTGAAGCCCGCCGAGTTCACGCCCCTGTCGGCCTCGCTGTGGTCCGGCATCTTCGAGGAGGCCGGGCTGCCCGAGGGCGTGTTCAACCTCGTCAACGGGCTCGGCGAGGACGCGGGCGACGCCCTGGTGAAGCATCCGGATGTGCCGCTCATCTCCTTCACCGGCGAGAGCCGCACCGGGCAGATCATCTTCGCCAACGCGGCCCCCTACCTGAAGGGCCTGTCGATGGAGCTCGGCGGCAAGTCGCCGGCCGTCGTGTTCGCCGACGCCGACCTCGACGCCGCCATCGACGCGACCATCTTCGGCGTCTTCTCGCTGAACGGGGAGCGCTGCACCGCCGGCAGCCGCATCCTCGTGCAGCGCGAGGTGTACGACGAGTTCGTCGAGCGCTATGCCGCCCAGGCGAAGCGGGTCAAGGTCGGCTACCCGCACGACCCCGCCACCGAGGTCGGCGCGCTGGTGCACCCCGAGCACTACGAGAAGGTCATGAGCTACGTCGAGCTCGGCAAGAGCGAGGGCCGGCTGGTCGCCGGCGGCGGCCGCCCCGAGGGCTTCGAGACGGGCAACTTCGTCGCCCCGACCGTGTTCGCCGACGTGAAGCCCGACGCCCGCATCTTCCAGGAGGAGATCTTCGGCCCCGTCGTCGCGATCACCCCCTTCGACGACGAGCAGGAGGCGCTCGAGCTCGCCAACAACACCAAGTACGGCCTCGCCGCCTACATCTGGACCAACGACCTGAAGCGCGCCCACAACTTCGCGCAGGCCGTCGAGGCGGGCATGGTGTGGCTGAACTCGAACAACGTGCGCGACCTGCGCACCCCGTTCGGCGGCGTGAAGGCCTCGGGCCTCGGCCACGAGGGCGGCTACCGCTCGATCGACTTCTACACCGACCAGCAGGCCGTGCACATCACGCTCGGCAAGGTGCACAACCCCACGTTCGGCAAGGCGTGAACGGCGCGAAGAGGCGCCAGACAAGGAGAACGAACCCATGACCGATCCCATCCCCGCACCCGCGAACCCGATCCCCACCCCGACGTCGCCGGCGCCGGACGTGCTGCGCTGCGCGTACCTCGAGCTGCAGGTGACCGACCTGAAGCGCTCCCGTGACTTCTACGTCGACGTGCTCGGCCTCGTCGTCACCGAGGAGGACGAGAACACCGTCTACCTGCGCTCCCTCGAGGAGTTCATCCACCACAACCTGGTGCTGCGCCAGGGCCCCGTGGCGGCCGCCGCCGCATTCGCGTACCGGGTGCGCAGCCCCGAGGAGCTCGACAAGGCGGTCGCGTTCTACACCGAGCTCGGCTGCCGCGTCGAGCGGCGCAAGGAGGGCTTCGTCAAGGGCATCGGCGACGCGGTGCGCGTGGAGGACCCGCTCGGCTTCCCGTACGAGTTCTTCTACGAGGTCGAGCACGTCGAGCGCCTGGCCTGGCACTACGAGCTGTACGGCGCGGGCGCGATCGTGCGCCTGGACCACTTCAACCAGGTCACCCCCGACGTGCCGCGCGCGGTCAAGTACATGACCGACCTGGGCTTCCGCACCACCGAGGACATCCAGGACGACAAGGGCACCGTGTACGCCGCCTGGATGCGCCGCAAGCCGACCGTGCACGACACCGCCATGACCGGCGGCGACGGGCCCCGGCTGCACCACATCGCCTTCGCGACCCACGAGAAGCACAACATCATCGCGATCTGCGACAAGCTCGGCGCCCTGCGCCGCTCCGACGCGATCGAGCGCGGCCCCGGCCGGCACGGCGTCTCCAACGCGTTCTACCTGTACCTGCGCGACCCCGACGGGCACCGGGTGGAGATCTACACGCAGGACTACTACACGGGCGACCCCGACAACCCGGTCGTCACGTGGGACGTACACGACAACCAGCGCCGCGACTGGTGGGGAGCGCCGGTGGTGCCGAGCTGGTACACCGAGGCATCCCTCGTGCTCGACCTCGACGGCAACCCGCAGCCGCTCACCACGCGCACGGAGGATCGGGAGATGGACGTGACCATCGGCGCCGACGGCTTCTCCTACACGCGACCGGAGGAGCCGGAGCTGCCGTCCTGGAAGCAGGGCGAGTACAAGCTCGGCCACCAGCTGTGAGCGAGGCGACGAGACGGATGCTTCCAGAGCAGCAGATCATCGCCATCGCCGATGAGCTGGCGGCGGCGGAGCAGCAGCGGGGCACGATCCCACTGCTGACCGCCCGGTTCCCCGACATGACCGTGGAGGACGCCTACGCGGTGCAGAACGAGTGGCGCCGGCGCGGCATCGCGGCCGGCCGGCGCCCCGTCGGCCGCAAGATCGGCCTGACCTCGAAGGTCATGCAGGCGGCCACCGGCATCACCGAGCCCGACTACGGGGCGATCTTCGCCGACATGGTGTTCGAGAGCGGCCGCGTCGTCGAGCACGGCCGGTTCTCCAATGTGCGCATCGAGGTGGAGCTCGCCTTCGTGCTCGGCAGCGCGCTCGAGGGCCCCGGCACCACGATCTTCGACGTGCTGCGCGCCACCGAGTACGTGGTGCCGGCGCTGGAGATCCTCTCCAGCCGCATCGAGATGCAGGGCCGCACCATCGTCGACACCATCAGCGACAACGCCGCGATGGGGGCGATGGTGTACGGCGGCACCCCGACCGCGCCCGACGCGATCGACCTGCGCCGGGTCTCCGCGCTGCTGTACCGCAACGAGACGATCGAGGAGTCGGGCGTCGCCGCGGCGGTGCTCGGGCACCCCGCCATGGGCGTGGCCTGGCTCGCCGACAAGCTCGCGCAGCACGGCGACAGGCTCGAGGCCGGCGAGATCGTGCTCGCCGGCTCGTTCACCCGCCCCATGTGGGTCGAGAAGGGCGACACCGTGCTGGCCGACTACGCCGAGATGGGGACCGTGACATGCCGCTTCGTCTGAACCCCACCCTGCGCGACCGCCTCGCCGACAGCGGGCGGCCGCTGTTCGGCGGCTGGGTGTGCTCCGGCTCGCCGGTCATGGCCGAGATCATGGCCGGATCCGGCCTGGACTGGGTGCTCATCGACATGGAGCACGCGCCCAACGGCCTCGAGTCGACCCTCGCCCAGCTGTATGCCGTCTCCGGCTACCCCACCACGCCGGTCGTGCGCGTGCCCGACGGGGACACCGTGATCATCAAGCAGGTGCTCGACCTCGGGGCGCAGAACATCCTCGTGCCGATGGTCTCCACCCCCGAGCAGGCGCAGCAGGTGGCGCGGGCCGCGCAGTACCCGCCCGCCGGCGTGCGCGGCGTGGGCAGCGCGCTGGCCCGCTCCGGCCGGTGGAGCCGGGTCGACGGATACCTGCAGCACGGCGCCGACCACGTGTCGGTGTTCGTGCAGATCGAGACGGAGGAGGGCGTGGCCAACGCGGAGGCGATCGCCGCCACGCCGGGCGTCGACGGCGTGTTCCTCGGGCCGAGCGACCTCGCCGCGTCCATGGGCCTGCTCGGCCAGCAGACGCACCCCGACGTGGTCGCGGCGGCGCATCGCGCCTTCGCCGGCGTCGCCGCCGCCGGCAAGCCGGTCGGCGTGAACGCCTTCGACCCCGCCGCCGCCCGCGCCTACGCCGACGCGGGCGCCCGATTCATCCTGGTCGGCGCCGACGTGGCGCTCGTGGCCCGCGCCTCCGAGCGCCTCGCCGCCGACTTCATCACAGACTCCAAGGAGTAGACATGACCGACCGCGAATCCCGGCTGCTGGCCTCCGTGCCGAACCGGCTCTTCATCGGCGGCGAATGGGTCTACGGCGAGGGCGCCGCCACCTTCGCCGTGCGCGACCCCGCGACCGCCGAGGTGGTGCGCGAGGTCGCCGACGCGACCGCCGCCGACGGCATCCGTGCCCTGGACGCGGCCGTCGCCGCGCAGGACGCGTGGGCCGCCACCGCTCCCCGCACCCGCAGCGACATCCTGCGCCGGGCGTGGGAGCTCGTGCAGGAGCGCAAGGACGACCTCGCGCTGCTGATGACGATCGAGATGGGCAAGCCGCTTCCCGAGGCCCTCGGCGAGGTCGCCTACGGCGGCGAGTTCCTGCGCTGGTTCAGCGAGGAGGCGGTGCGCATCTCGGGCCGCTACGGGCTGAACCCCGAGGGCACCGGCCGCATGATCGTCTCGCAGCACCCGGTCGGGCCGTCGTTCTTCATCACGCCGTGGAACTTCCCGTTCGCGATGGCGACGCGGAAGATCGCGCCCGCCCTGGCGGCCGGCTGCACCGTGGTGATCAAGCCGCCGCAGCTGACGCCGCTGACCACCCTGTTCTTCACGCAGCTGCTGGTGGAGGCGGGGCTGCCCGCCGGGGTCGTCAACGTCGTGACCTCCTCGTCCTCCAGCCGCGTCTCGGCGCCGATCATCGCCGACAGCCGGCTGCGCAAGCTGTCCTTCACGGGTTCGACCGAGGTGGGGCGCAAGCTGATCGCGCAGGCGGCCGACAACGTGCTGCGCGTCTCGATGGAGCTCGGCGGCAACGCGCCGTTCCTGGTCTTCGACGACGCCGACCTCGACAAGGCGGTCGAGGGGGCGCTGGCGGCGAAGTTCCGCAACATCGGCCAGGCGTGCACCGCGGCGAACCGCTTCATCGTGCACGAGGCGGTCGCCGACGAGTTCACCCGGCGCGTCACGGAGCGCGTCAAGGCCATGCGCGTCGGGCGCGGCACCGAGGAGGGCGTCACGATCGGCCCGCTCATCGACGACGACGCGGTCGCCAAGGCCGACGAGTTGGTGACGGATGCCGCGAGCCGCGGGGCCACCGTGGTGACCGGCGGCCGCCGCCTCGAGGGCCCGGGCACGTTCTACGAGCCGACCGTGGTCGCGGGCGTGCAGCCGGGCAGCTCGATCCTCGTGGAGGAGATCTTCGGCCCGGTGCTCGCGGTCGCGACCTTCCGCGACGAGGACGAGGCGGTCAGGCTCGCCAACAGCACGGAGTACGGCCTCGTCTCCTACGTGTACACGCGCGACCTCGCCCGCGGGCACCGCATGATCGACCGGCTGGAGACGGGCATGATGGGCCTGAACGCCGGGGTGGTCTCGAATGCGGCGGCGCCGTTCGGCGGGGTGAAGCAGTCGGGCGTCGGCCGCGAGGGGGGTCTCGAGGGCATCCACGAGTTCCTGTCCACGAAGTACACGCTGCTGCCGGTGGAGTGAGCGGTGCGGTGGCCGGCGCGTCCACGCCGCCGGTCACCGCGCAAGCCACAGCGCGCCGACGGCCGCGGCGACGGTGACGGGCGCCAGCAGCGCGCCGAGCGCGAGGTAGCGCCCCCAGCGCAGCCGCACCCCGAGCCGCGTCAGCCGCTCGTGCCAGAGCAGGGTCGCCAACGACGCCCACGGGGTGACGAGCGGCCCCGCATTGACCCCGACGAGCAGGGCGAAGGTGGCCGCCGCACCGTGCGCGGTGGGCTCGAGGGCCAGGTAGGCGGGGAGGTTGTCGGCGAGGTTCGCCGCTGCCGCCCCGACTCCGGCGACCCCGAGCAGCGCCGGCAGACCGTCGCCGGAGCGCACGATGCGCTCGAGCACGGCGGTCAGCCCCGCCGCGTCCAGGGCCGACATGGCGAGGAACAGGCCGCAGCTGAGCAGCAGCAGCGGCCACGGCAGCAGCTCGACGGTCAGCTCGCGGGGCCGCAGCACGGCGAACGCGGCGCCGAGCACGAGGGCGGCGGCCACGGCCGGCAGCCACACCGGCACCCCGGAGAGGAGCCCGGCGACCAGCAGCACCAGCACGACCGCCGCGATGACGACGAGGCGCTGATCGACGACCTCGACCCGCGTCGGCGGCGCATAGCTGCGGGACAGCTCACGACGGAACAGGACCGCCACGAGCGCGCACGGCGCGGCGACGCCGACCGCCTCGGCCGGCCAGGAAGCCTGGGCGAAGGCGGCCGGGCCGATGCCGCCCAGGTGCTGCTCGGCGAGCAGGTTGGTCAGGTTGGAGACGGGCAGCAGCAGGGATGCCGCGTTCGCCAGCCACACCGTCGTGAGCGCGAACGGCAGCGGGTCGAGCCCCACCCGCCGGGCGAGCACGATCACGATCGGGGTAAGCAGCACCGCGGTCGTGTCGAGCGAGAGGAACGCGGTGCTCGCGGTGGCGATGGCCGCGATGAGCAGCCAGAGCAGCCACGCCCGGCCGCGGCCGGCGCGGGCCGCCCACGTGGCGATCGCGTCGAACAGCCCCGCGGCAGTGCTGAGCTCGGCGACCACCGTGATCGCGGTGACGAAGAGCAGCACCGGCCAGACGCGCGCGCCGAGGGCCGCGGCATCCGATGCCGGCAGGATGCCGAGCGCCACCGCGATCGCGCCGCACCCGAGCAGCACCGTGCCGAGCAGGGCGGTGCGCAGCGGGCGGGTCACGCCTTCAGTCTCGCCCCGCCCGCGCCCCGTGCTCCGTGCGCTACCAGCACAGGCAGAACGGATGCCCCGCCGGGTCGGCGTACACCCGGAAGCCCTCCTGAGCGTCGAGCTCGTACTCCGCCTTGAGCAGCTCGGCCCCGACCTGCCGCGCGTGCGCATCCGCCGCGGCGATGTCGTCGACGTAGAGGTCGAGATGGAGCTGCTGCGGCTGCCCGTCGGGCCACTCGGGGCGGACGTGGTTCGGCGCGAGCTGGAAGCCCATGCGCGGCTCGCCGCCGACCCTCAGCGTGTGCCAGTCGTCTTCCTTGACGACCTCGGTCTCGGCCTCGCCGCCGAGCAGCGCCGCCCAGAACGAGCTCTCGGCCTCGAGGTCCGCCGTGTCGAACACGACGATCTGCTTCTTCACCTTCATGCTGCGATCGTGCCCCGCGCCGCCGACATTCACGCAACACGGGTCGGCGGGCGAGCGCGTCGCGGGCGCTGTGTGCTTACGATCCCAGGGTGAGCGATGGCCGGCAGACCGACCCCTCGGAGCGGGCGCACCGGCGTGCGGCCGTGATCTGCAACCCGACCAAGGTCGACCTGCCCCGCCTCCGCGCGGCGGTCGAGAAGAGCACCGCCGACGCCGGCTGGGAGCCGGCCGCGTGGTTCGAGACGACGCCGGACGACCCAGGCCACTCCGCCGTCCGCAGCGCCCTCGCGGGCGGCGCATCCGTGCTCATCGTCGCCGGCGGCGACGGAACCGTGCGCGCGGTCGTCGAAGAACTGGGCGGGCGGCCCGTGCCGGTCGCCGTGGTCCCCGCGGGCACGGGCAACCTGCTCGCCCGCAACCTCGGGCTGCCCATGAACGATCTGCAGGCCTCGGTGCGCGCCGCCTTCAGCGAGCGGGAGCGGCGCATCGACGTGGCCACCGCCGAGCTCACCCGACCCGACGGCAGCACCAGCTCGCACGCCTTCGTCGTGATGGCCGGCATCGGGCTGGACGCGCGGATGGCGGCCGAGACGAGCGCCGCCCTCAAGTCCCGGATGGGCTGGGTGGCCTACGCCGATCCGATCAGCCGCTCCATCATGTCCGGCCACCGGTTCTCCTTCCACTACGCCGTGGACGGCGCCCCGCCCCGCGGCGTGCGCGCCCACACGGTGATCGTGGGCAACTGCGGCACGCTGACCGCGAACGTGCTGCTCATCCCCGACGCCCGGCCCGACGACGGCATCCTCGACGCCGTCGTGCTTCGCCCCCAGGGCGTGAAGGGGTGGGCGCAGGTGGGCGTGCGGCTCGTGTTCGCCCGGTTCCTGCACCGCACCGCGACCGGGATGCGGCTGCGGCGGGCGCTGCGCAGCCCGCGCGCCCTGCGCTTCGCCCGGGCGCGCCGCATCGACGTGCGCCTCACCGAGCCGCAGCTGGTCGAACTCGACGGCGACGACATGGGCGCCATCGCCGCCGCCTCCATCCGGGTGCTGCCCCGGGCCCTCGTGCTGCGCGTCCCTATACTGCGACGGTGACCGACGAGCGCACCCGCATCCTGGTCGCCGAGGATGATCGACGCCTCGCGGCGATGCTCGAGCAGCTGCTGCGCTCTGAGGGGTACGAGGTGGTGCTCGCCCACGACGGGCAGGCGGCGTTGCACGCGGTGCTGACCCGGCCGTTCGACCTGCTGCTGTTCGACCGGGGCCTGCCGGTGCGCGACGGACTCGACGTCCTGGAAGCCCTCAGGGCGCAGGGAAACGCGGTTCCGGCGCTCATCCTGTCGGCACTCGGCAACCCGTCGGACCGGGTCGAGGGCCTCACCAGAGGCGCCGAGGACTACCTCGCCAAGCCGTTCGACATCGACGAGCTGCTGGCGCGCCTGCGCGTGCTGCGCCGCAAGAGCGCGGCGCCGACCGGCGGGCTCGCGGTGCCGGGCGGGGTGCTTCACCCGCAACGCCACCAGGTCGACCTCGGCGAAGGCCGCACGGTCGTGCTGTCGGAGCGGGAGAACGACCTGCTCGCGATGCTCGCCCGCCGGCCGCGGCAGGTGTTCACCCGTGAGGAACTGCTCGACTCCGTGTTCGCCGACGCCGACGACACCGGCGTGGTCGACAGCTACGTCCACCACCTGCGCAAGAAGCTCGGCCGCGAGTGCGTGCTGACCGTGCGCGGCGTCGGCTACGCCCTCGGGCGGCTGCCGTGAGCACCGAGACCGGCAATCTGCGCAGCGCCTCGCGCCGGCTCGCGCTGCGGTTCGCGGCGTTGATCGTCGCGTTGTTCCTCATCGTCGGCGGCGTCGTGGTCGTGCTGGTGGCCACCACCCAGCACGAGGCCCTGATGCGGCAGCTGATCAGCGCCGAGCACCTCGATTCCCCGCGGGACGCCCCGCGCGGCACATACCTCGCGATCGCGGCACAGCACGGCACCGTCTCCGTGTCCGCCGACGCGCCGAGCGGCTTCCCCGAGCTGTCCGACTTCGAGGAAGTGGAGCGCACCGGCACCGCGATCGAACGCACCGCGAGCTTCGGCGGCCAGGCCTACGTCGTGCGCACCGACTCCGACTCCGGCCGGGTGGTGCAGGTGGCGGTGGGCAAGAGCGAGAGCGAGGCCGAGCTGCGCCGGGTGCTGCTGGCGCTGGCGCTGGCCGGGGTGCCGGTCGCCGTCGGGGCGGCGCTCGCGGCGTGGTGGATGTCGCTGCGGGCGATGCGTCCGATGGCCGAGGCGCTCGCGCTGCAACGGCGCTTCGTCGCCGACGCCGGTCACGAGCTGCGCACGCCGCTGACCCTGCTGAGCACGCGCGCGCAACTGCTGCGACGGGCGCTGCCCTCCCCCGCCGACGAGACGGATGCGGCCGGCGCGGCGGCGCCGTCGGAGCCCCTGTCGCGCGAGGCCCTCACCGCCGGGCTGGACGAGATCGTCGCCGACGCCAAGACGCTCACCGGCATCCTCGAGGACCTGCTGATCGCCGCCGACCCGCGCCGCGACGCCGAGCGCAGCGAGGTCGACGTGGCGGCAGTGGCGGCCGAGGCGTGCGCGGCGTTGCGATCGGATGCCGCCGGCCGCGGCATCCGTCTGGAGAACGTCGCCCCCGCTCCGGTTCTCGTCAACGGCGTGCGCGTGTCGCTCACCCGGCTCGTCACCGCCCTGCTCACCAACGCGCTCGACCACGCCCGCTCGCAGGTCACCGTCACGGTGTCCGCCCACCCCGGCGAGGCGTGGGTCGAGGTCGAGGACGACGGTCCCGGGTTCCCGCAGGCGGTCGCCGACCGCGCCTTCGAACGCTTCGCGAGCGCCCGCCCGGTGGAACCGGACGCCGTGGGCCCGCGCCACTACGGGCTCGGGCTGGCGCTCGTGGCCGAGGTCGCGCATCGGCACGGCGGCGCGGTCGCGATCGTCGACACCGGCGGCCGCGGAGCACGGGTGCGGGTGCGGCTGCCCGCGATAGCCCGCGCATAGGGACTGCTCGGCGTCCACCCAGCCCGAATAAGAATGTTGGAAGATCCGCCGCCCAGTGTTGAGTCAGAGAGACTTCGACCGAGAGGGGCCGAGATGAACCTTCGCATCCGCGGAACGCGCGCGGCGGCGGCGATCGTCGGATCGATCGGCGCGCTGGCGTTCGCCACCACTGCGGCGTTCGGCGTGTTCTTCCTCCACCAGGAGACGAGCCAGTCCTCCTCGAGCGGCACCACCGGCGACGACGGGGTGTCCGGCACCGGATCCACCGGGACGGGGTCCGACTCGGGATCCACGGGAGACGGGTCGACGGACTCGGGGTCCACGGGCGACGGGTCCACGGACTCCGGCTCGGACAGCGGCGGCTTCGGCTCCTTCGGCGACGAGGGCACCCAGGGCGTCGCCCCCGGCGCGGGCGGCATGCACGGAAGCTCGTCGGGCTCATGATCGCGACGAACGCGACCGCGAGCGACCGCTGGGCGATCTGGAGCACCGAGGCCGTGCTCGTCATCACCGAGCCGTCCCGGCTCCGCACCGCTCACCGTCTCGTGGACGAGACCCTCGCCGAGGTGGAGCGGGCGTGCAGCCGCTTCCGCCCCGACTCCGAGCTCAGCCTGCTTCGCGGCCGCATGGCCGGCGGAGTCGCCGTCTCGCGCACCCTCGCCGCACTCGTCGATGCGGCGCTGCGCGCCGCCGCGTGGACCGACGGCGACGTCGACCCGACGGTCGGTCTGCGGCTGGCCGAACTCGGCTACGACCGCGACCTCGCCGCCGTGGGCGCCGACGCGGAGATCGCGGTAGAGGTGCACCCACTGCCGGCGAGCAGAAACGGATGGCGCCGCATCCGTCTCGACGGCGACCGCCTCACCGTGCCCGACGACCTCGCGCTCGACCTGGGCGCGACCGCCAAGGCCGTGGCCGCCGACCGGGCCGCCGCGCGCGTGGCGGCCGAGCTGGGCTGCGGGGCGTTCGTCGGCCTCGGCGGCGACATCGCCACCGCCGGTCCGGGCCCCGACGGCGGATGGCAGGTGCGCGTGCAGGACCTGCCGGCGGACCCCGCCCAGCAGGTCTCGCTCTCCCCCGGCTGGGCGATCGCCACCTCGAGCACGCAGAAGCGGCGCTGGAGCGCCGGCGGGCGGCGGATGCACCACATCCTCGACCCCCGCAGCGGACTGCCGGCGCCCGAGACCTGGCGCAGCGTGACCGCGGTCGCGCGCGACTGCCTGCGCGCCAACGCGGTGAGCACCGCCGCCATCGTGCGCGGTCCGCGCGCCCTGGCCTGGATGCGCGAGCTCGGCGTCGCCGGGCGGCTTGTCGACGCGTCCGGTCGCGTGCACACCACGGGCGCCTGGCCGGCGCCGACCCCGTCGCCCGAACCTGAGGAGGCCGTCGATGTTCGATGACACGATGTGGGCGTTCGGCCGCGCCAGCGGCATCGTCGACCTGGTGCTGCTGACCGTCGCGGTGCTCGGCGGCATCCTCACCCGCTCCGGCCGCCCCCTGCCGGGCATCCCGCGCTTCGCCCTGTCGCTGGCGCACCGCAACGTCTCGATGCTCGCGGTCGTGTTCCTCGTGCTGCACGTGGCGACCCTGCTGCTCGACCCGTATGCGAAGCTCACGATCGCCGATGTGGTCGTGCCGTTCGCCGGCGCCGAGAAGCCGTTCTGGTTGGGGCTCGGCACGGTCGCCTTCGACCTGCTGGTCGCCGTCGTCGCCACCGCGCTGCTGCAGCGCGCGATCGGCACGAAGGCGTTCCGCGCCGTGCACTGGCTCACCTATGCGATGTGGCCGGTCGCCGTGCTGCACTCGGTCTTCGACGGCACCGACGGCACCGACGCCTGGTTCGTGGTCGGAACCGTCCTGGCCACCGCCGCCGTGCTCGCCGCCGTCGCGTGGCGCCTCTCGCACGGATTCCTGGAGACGCAGAGCCTGCGCGGACCGGATCGACTGCGCGCGCCGCAGCGGCCGGACGCCGAACTGAGGAGGGTGTCATGACGGTCGAGGCGATGGTGGAGCCCGAGTCGGGGGCGATCGGGGTGGACCGCCTGCTGGCGGCCGGCCCGGACGCCCGTTGGGCGCAGCACGCGACGCGCTTCGGCGCCCTGGACGCGGCCGCGGCGGCCCCGACGCTGCTGGCCGAGCTCGAGGCCTCAGGGCTCGGCGGCCGCGGCGGGGCCGGTTTCGCCGCCTGGCGCAAGCTGGCCGCGACCCTCGAGGCGGGCCGGCGCCCGGGCGCCCGCCCCGTGGTCATCGCCAACGGCTCGGAGGGCGAACCGCTCAGCCACAAGGACGCGACGCTGCTGCGCCACGCCCCGCACCTCGTGATCGACGGATTGCTCGCGGCCGCGGCCGCCGTCGGCGCCTCGGACGCGTACCTGTACGCCGCCGAGCCGGGGCTCGAGGCCGTGCGCGCCGCCGCGGCCGAGCGGGCGGATGCCGCCCGCATCCGCTTCGTCGCCGCACCGGACGCCTTCATCGCGGGGCAAGCGACGGCGGTCGTGAACGCGATCGAGAACGGCGTCGCGTTGCCCAGGGATCACACCCGCCGGCTCAGCGAGTCGGGCTTGCGCGGCCGCCCGACCCTGCTGCACAACGTCGAGACGCTCGCCCAGCTGGCGCTCGTGGCCCGCTACGGCGCGGCGTGGTTCCGCGCGGTGGGCACGGCGGACGACCCCGGAACCAGGCTCGTCACGATCGCCGGCGACGTCGCCCTCCCGCAGGTGCTCGAGGTGGCCGGCGGCACCCGCATCGCCGAGGTGCTCCGCGCCGCGGGCGCGGACACCTCGCGGCTGGCCGCCGTGCTGGTCGGCGGCTACCACGGCGCGTGGCTGCCCGCCGACGCCCTCGACGCACCGCTGTCGCCGGCCGGGCTCGCCCCCTTCGGCGCCCACCCCGGCGCCGGTGTGCTGCTCGCCCTCGACCGCACCCGCTGCGGCGTCGAGGCGACGGCGGGCATCGTCTCGTACCTCGCCGCCCAGTCCGCCCGCCAGTGCGGGCCGTGCCGCTTCGGCCTGCCGGCGCTGGCGGAGACGTGGAACCGGCTGGCCTACGCCTCCCACGACTCGGGCCTGGCCGCCCGGGCGTGGGAGCTGACCGACACGGTCGACGGCCGCGGCGCCTGCGCCCACCCCGACGGCACCGCCCGCATGGTGCGCAGCGCCCAGCGCGTGTTCGCCGACGATCTGCGGCTGCACGCCCACGGCGGCTGCGCCAGGGCGGCGCGGTGAACGGCCCGTGGGAGGAGAGGATGCGACGATGACCCGGCTCGACCCGCGCGGGGCATCCCCCGACGCCCCCGTCCCGGCGGCCCGCCTGCACATCGACTGGACCCGCTGCGACGGTCGTGGGCTGTGCACCGAGCTGCTGCCCGAGCTGCTCGACCGCGACGAGTGGGGCTACCCGATCGCCCGCTCGCTGAGTGACCGCTCGGATGTGCCGGTCCCGCCGGAGCTGGAGCAGGCCGCGCTCGACGCCGTCACGCTCTGCCCGGTGATCGCCCTGAGGCTCACCCGGCGCTGAGGGCTCGCGCTGGCCGGCCGCCTCATGATCCCTCGCTAGCCGCGGCCCCCGCCGAGAAGGGCGTAGCCGAGCGGGATCGCCGAGACGCACATCAGCACGATGCCGAGCGGGGCGGCGGCACCCAGCAGCAGGATGCCGCCGACGAGGAATCCCGCGAACACGATCGCGCCCACCGCGCGCCGGATCAGGCGCTCGAGACGGGAGAGGCGGCGATCCAGGGCCGGTGTCGCAACGGTGACGACGCCGTCGTTCACGTGCGTGATCAGGGTGTCGATGCGCCCGGGCAGGCGCGCGAAGACGCCGGCCGCAGAGACGACCTCGCGGGCGGCGGCCGCCACGACGTTGCCGCTCTGCTCGCGCAGCAGGCGCGCGGCGAACGGCTCGATCGCGTCCCAGATGTTGAACTCGGGGTCGAGGGCGCTGCAGACGCCGGACGTGAGCGACGCCGAGCGGATGATCAGCAGGAAATCCTCGGGGAGTTGGAACGGCAGCGAGCGCACGACGCGGCCGAACTCCTGCCCGAATTCGCGGAACTCGCGCGGGTCGACGCGGCGCAGCTGGGCGAAGCCCATGCCGCCGAAGCGGTCGAAGAGCGTCAGCATCGCGCGCTCGAGCTCGGAGGTGTCGGCGGCGGGCAGCAGGATGCCGGCCTCCTTGATGCTCTCGATCAGCCGGCGGCCGTCGCGCGCCGCCACGGCGATCAGCACTCGGCGCAGCGCGCCGCGCAGCTCGTCGGTGATCTCGCCCATCATGCCGAAGTCGATGAAGGTGAGCCGGAATCCGGGCGCCGCACCGGGTGCAGGGGTCACGAACACGTTGCCGGGATGCGGGTCGGCGTGGAAGAAGCCCTGCCCGAGCAGCTGCTCGAACATCACCTCGGCGAACACCGCCGCCACCTCGCGCGGGTCGATGCCCGCCGCCCGCAGCGCGTCGACGTCGTCGATCTTGATCGCGGTGACGTCGGCGAGGGTCAGCACGCGCCGGGTCGTGCGCTCCCACACGACGGCGGGCACCACGACGCGCGGGTCGTCCGCGAAGACCGTGGCGAAACGGGTGGCGGCGACGGCCTCGTGCAGGTAGTCGATCTCCTCGAGGCTCGTCTGCGCGAACTCGCGCACGAGTGCGACCGGGTCGACGTGACGCGACACGACATCGAGGTGGCTGAGCCATCCCGCCACGCGGCGCAATGCCGACAGGTCGACGTCGACGATCGAGCGGATGCCCGGCCGCTGCACCTTGACGACGACGCCGTCCTGACCGAGCTCGGCCGCATCCCGCGTGCCGAGGCGCGCGCGATGCGCCTGGCCGAGGGATGCCGCAGCCACCGGCTCCTCGTCGAACGCGGCGAACGCCTGCGCGAGCGGCACGGCGAGCTCGCCTTCGGCGAGTTCGCGGATCGCGGGGAACCCGGCCGCAGGCACCTCGTCCTGCAAGCCGGCGAGCTCGCGCGTGATCTCGGGCGGCAGGACGTCGAGCCGCGACGACAGGAACTGCCCGACCTTGATCATGAGGCCGCCGAGTTCGACGGCGAGCAGGTGGAAGCGCTGGGCCATGCGGGTCAGCCGCCCGGCGCGGCCGCGCTCGGCGAGCGCGCCGAAGCCGATCCGCGGCAGCACCAGCTCGAACCACCACGACTCGACCAGGAACCGGCCGGCGAAGCGCAGGATGCGGCGGTACCGGGCGCGCTCGACGCCGGCAGCGGGCCCGCGCGGCTCGGTGCCGGGGCCGCTCGCCGGCGGCATCCGATCAGTCCCCTGCGTCACTCCTGCGCGAGGATCGCGTACAGCTTGCGCCGCACCTCGTCGAGCAGCTTCGCGGCTTCCTGCTGTTGCTCGGGCGTGCCGGAGCGCTGCACCTGAGCGGCGGCCTGGGCGAGCTCCATGCCCGCCTTGGGCAGCGGTCCGATGCCGAACAGATCACGCTTGCGCGATTCCGGCCCCGGCGCGCGCTCAGCCGCGGCATCCGCTTCGGCCTTGCCGGCCGCGGTCAGCGAGTAGGTCTTGCGGCCGTCCGCTGCGTCGGCCTCGATGACGCCCTCGTCGGTGAGCAGCTGCAGCGTCGGGTAGACCTCGCCGGCGGTCGGCTTCCACGACCCGTTGCTGCGCTCGCCGATCTCGGCGATCAGCTCGTACCCATGCATCGGCCTCTCGGCGAGCAGCGCGAGCACGGCGCTCCGCACATCCCCGTCGTGACCGGGGCGGCCACGCGGGCTGAGCCGCTGCTCGACGGCGGAGCGCAGCTGGTCGAATGCGTCTGAGAGGGACGGGCCGGCGCCGGGACGCCCGCCTCCGAAGCCGCGCGAGCTCGTGCCCGCGCCAGTGAACGACGTGCTCATGACGACCTCCCGGTCTGACGTGACGCGGCTGGGTTGTCGCCGCGGTTTCACGATATGCCGGTGACGGTCCTTTGTCGCGGGAACGGCCGCGCCGACCAGCGATTCCGCGGGAGCGAAGCGCACCTGCGACGCTGCCGCGCTCTACGCAGCACGTCCGGTCGGGCCGAAGAGGACGATGCTGCTGTAGCCCTCCATGGGAGCGAATTCGGCGTGGCTGCCGTTGAGCTTGCGAATGAGGAAGTCCCAGCCGGCCGCGACGTCGTCGATCGCTTTGAAGTTGGTCGTGAGGTGGTCGGTGACCGGCATGAAGAAGTCATTCCAGTGCATCGGCACGAACAGCTTCGGCTGCACCTTTGCGATGGTCTCCTCGTAGAACGCGCGCCGGAATTCGGCGTCCTTGCCGAATGCGCCCGCGGTGCCGCAGAACATGGCGTCCGCATGGACGTCGTCGAGCGCTCCGTGCAGATATCCCGCTGAGGCCTTCACCAACAGGGAGTCGGCGCCGTGCTCGACCAGGAAGTCGTAGGACCCGCCTTCCAGGTAGTCGCGGGCTTTGGCGGGCTGCGTGAGCGGATGCGTGATCGGAGTGCCGTCCCCGCCGACAGTGCCCGGAGAGTGCTTGGAGCGCAGGACGGTCACGGTGAAGTCGCCGATTCGGATCGGGGCGCCCGGGTCATAGCCGCGCAGCCGGGATTCCGGCACCCCGCCGCCGCGTCCGACATTCAGCGTGGAGGGCGAGCCGTGCAGTGTGGCGCCGGTGCGCCGGGCGACGTAGGCCGCGTCCAACACGTGGTCGTAGTGCGAGTGCGAGATGAAGATGTTCTCCACTCGATCCGCGCCGACTCGAGAGAGCACGGTGTCGACCTTGGCGCGGTCGGTCGCGAGGGTCCCGAAGAGCGCACGAGTGAGTGACACGTCCGTGATGAACGCGTCGAAGAGCAGCTGGGTCGTGCCGTCGTCGACCAGCAGCGTCGTGGTGCCGAGGAATGTGACGCGCACTTCCCCGCTGTGCAGCTCTCGCTGATCGTCGACCAGGTACTCGGCGTAGTTCTTCAGGTCGCCGGACGGCGTGAGGAATGCGAGGTAGCCGCCCGCCGCTGCTCCGACGACGACCGCGCCTGCGACCCCGGCTCCGATTCCCAACGCCTGCCGCCGGGAGATGCGCTTTCCGCCGGATGCACCGCCGGACTCGCTCAACCTGCTGCTCACGATTGCCGCCTCCATACAAAGTGACAGTTTCAGACATTTTCTTGATTCGGCAATGCTGTCATGAACTGCCACTTTTTGCTAGCTTCGGAAGCATGGAGGACGTTCCGGGACGTGTCGGCCGCCGGGCGGTCAACGCCGCGCGCAAGGAATCGGCCATCCGCCGCGCCGCTATCGAGCTGTGCGAACAGCACGGCTACCCGGCGGTATCGATGGCTCAGATCGCCGCCGGCTCCGGCGTCGCGGAGCGCACCGTGTTCCGCACCTTCGGCTCCAAGGCCGGGATCTTCTGGAAAGACGCTTTCCTCGGCAGGGTCGTGCAGCACCTCGACCCCGACGCCGGCGTCCGCGACCCCCTCGCCGCCACATTGAGGGCGACCGAGGCGGCGGCCCGCGCGCTGAGGGCGGAAGACCGCGAGCTCGAAGCACGACGGCGCGCGGTGATCCTTGCCGAACCGGAACTCCGGGGCGCCGGCGCGCTTGCACTCGGCAGCAGCATCGCGGACCTGGCGGAACTCCTCACCCCGCCGCACGCCACGACCGACCAGAAGCGGCGCGTGGACCTCTTCGCCCTCTTCGCGGCGATGGCCATCGCATACGAACCGCTTACCCCCGAGCGGCAGGTCGACGACTGGGTCTCTCGCCTGAGGGAAGCGCTGACCCTTGCCGCGAAGGGTCCTCTCGCATGACCCGTCGACCCTGACAGTGATCGGCCGTGTTGTTACGCAGTGCTACGTCCGGCGCAACACCTTTAGCCTGGTCAGTCCGCGCTCGTTCGAAGTCGCCGCCGACACCCCGGCCGCTCAGACGGTGTAGAAGTCGTCGTAGGCCAGATCGTCCATGAGGCGCGGGTGGGTCGGCGTCCAGTGCAGACGGCTTTGCGTCGCAGTGCTGACGGCGGGCAGGTCGAAGGCGACCAGCGTACTGAGGAAGCCGAAGTGCTGGGGTAGTTGCTCGTCGGGAATGCTCACGGCAGGCAGGCCGAGGTGTTCACCGATGGTCTCCGCCACGTCTCGCAGAGGAACGCCCTCGTCATGCACGGCATGCCAGCGGGTTCCCGCCGGGGCGTCTTCAAGGGCGAGGCGGAACAGGCGCCCGGCGTCGATGGTGTGGACGGCGGGCCAACGGTTGGTGCCGTCGCCCGCGTAGCCAGACATGCCGGTGCGTCGGGCGATGTCGATCAGCGCGCCGGCAAAGCCGCGACGGTTCGGCCTGCTGTGCGTGATCAGCGGGAGTCGCACGACGGCTGCGCGTACGCTGCGCTCGGCCAGACCCAGCACAACCGACTCGGCGGCGGCAGGGCCCTGCGTCGGGGCGATGTCGGACTCGACAGCCGGGCGGCCCTGCGGGCCGAGCGCGCCGATGGCGGCCGCGGAGATGAGCGGCTTGCCCGTGCCCGCCAGTGCGTCGCCCAGCGCGGCCACGGCCTTCGCACCGGCGGCTCCGGCGCCGGCCATGTTGCCGGCGCGCATCTCGTCGGCGTCGAACAGGGCGAGGTGGACGACTCCGTCGGCCTCGCCGGCCGCCTGCCGGAGCACGTCGAGGCGGCTGAGGTCGCCGCGCACCGTGCGCGCGCCGAGAGCCTCGACGACCTGGGCGCTACGGTCGCTCCGGGCCAGCCCGCTGACCTCGTGACCGGCTTCGATCAGCTCGGGGATGACGGCCGAGGCGATGTGCCCGGAGGCTCCGGTGACGAACACGCGCATGCGAGGGACCCTTCAGGATGATTACATGATCTGCAATCACCATAGGACTCGAATTCAGTCTCTGCACTCACTACGCTGACGGACATGCCGCGATGGGAGCCGGACGCGGTTGGCCGTCTACAGGAGGCCGCGTTCGCACTGTTCTCCGAACAGGGATTCGAGCGCACCACGATCGTGCAGATCGCCCAGCGGGCCGGGCTCACCGAGCGGACGTTCTTCAACCACTTCGCTGACAAGCGAGAGGTGCTGTTCGGTCCTATCGCCGATGCCCAACGGGTCGCAGTCGTCTCTGGCATAGCCGACAGTCCTTCGGCATTTCCGGTGCTGGGGGCCGTCGTATTCGGCCTCCAGACCGCCGCGGACCAGGTGTTTGAGCCCCGCCGCGACGTGGTCATCCGCCGCAGGCACTTGGTGGAAGCCACTCCCGAGCTGCGCGAGCGCGAACTGCGGAAGCACGCCGCGCTCACCGAGGCGATCGCCGATGCCCTGTGCGCCCGTGGCACCGACCTCGCCACCGCGCAACTGGCCGCCCGCGCCGGCATGGCGATTCACCAGTCCGCCATGCAGCAGTGGGCAGAGCCCAGCGAGTCGCGACCCCTGCGCGAACTCCTCGCCGAAGCGCAGGCCTCCCTGTGCCGCATCGCGGCGCTGTAGCGCGGAGGCTCATCACTCGGCACACGGAGGCGCTCGTGTGGCAGGAGAAGGCCGACGCGATCGAAGCGCGCATGCGGCGGTCGTGGCAGGAAAGCCACCCGCAATGCACGAGAGGCGACCCAAACGGGTCGCCTCTCGGTCTCGAAGCGTGTGACGGCGCCGCTGGCTCTGTTCCTCCACGCGCTCTTTGTGGACCGCGTTTCTCATGAGAGCCGAATGGTGGAGATGGGGGGAATTGAACCCCCGTCCATCGCTGTGGTCGTCTGCCTTCTACGGGCGTAGCCGCGCTTGACGTTTTGCTCGGCCCCGGGGCTAGGTGGCGGCCACCACCCCGACGGGCCCAGCCTCAGTGCAAGTCCCCGATCGCCCTGAGACACGACGATCGAGCAAGCCTTCTAGCTGACGCCAGAACCGGGTTGAAGGCGAGTAACCGGACTGACGGCCATTTCAGTAGCTACTGGGAACTACGCCGCGAGGGCGAAGTCAGCAGCCTTGGCAGTGACCTTGTTATCGGCACTTATATTTTGCAGGGGGCGTTAACGAGATAACCCCGCATCCTCGGCCCGCTTCTCAGACTCGCTCAGGCGATGTCGAAACCGATCATCCCCATGAGTGGCGGGCGCTGCCACACGCTGTCGAGTTGTTGCAGTTGCTTCTCCCGCGGATCGTGCCGCGGGCTCACCAATATACAACGGATGCGTCGCCCTAAGATTCCCGCACGACCGATGCCGCACCCCCGATCCGCCCGGCCACCGCCGCCGACGCATCCGCCTGTGCCGCCATCTACGCCCCCTACGTCACGGACACCGTGATCAGCTTCGAGACCGAGCCCCCGACGGCCGACGCGTTCGAGGAGCGCATCGCCGAGGCATCCGCCGCCCACGCCTGGCTCGTGGCCGAGCGCGGCGGCGAGGTGCTCGGCTATGCCTACGGGCACCGCTTCAGCGCCCGGGCCGCCTACGACTGGTCGTGCGAGACGAGCATCTATGTCGACACGGCGCGGCGCAGGGCCGGCATCGGCCGGGCGCTGTACACGGAATTGCTCGACGTGCTCGCCCGGCGCGGCTACCGGCGCGCGTTCGCCGGGGTGGCGCTGCCCAACGACGCGAGCCTCGGACTGCACCGCTCCTTCGGCTTCGAAGACTGCGGCGTCTACCGCCGCGTGGGCTGGAAGAACGGCGCCTGGCACGACGTCGCCTGGCTGCAGCGCGACCTGCAGACCGACGAGGTCGACCCGCCGGCACCTGTGCCACGCTAGAAGGGTGATGGCTTTTCCCGAGGTGGACGAGGAGCTGGAGCACCTGCTGGACGCCGAGGCGCGCTTCGACACCCCCTGGCGCACCGTCGTCTGGAACGACCCGGTGAACCTCATGTCGTATGTCGTCTACGTCTTCCGCTCCTACTTCGGCTTCAGCGAAGACAAGGCGACCCGCCTCATGCTCGCCGTGCACCACGAGGGCAAGGCGGTCGTCGCGGAGGGCACCCGCGAAGAGATGGAGCGGCACGTGCAGGCCATGCACGAGTACGGCCTGTGGGCCACCGTCGACAAGGCGGAGGGCTGAGCGTGATCGTCCGACCCACCCGCGACGGCCGCGTGCGCGCCGAGTTCGACGAGGTCGAGCGCGACATGCTCGCGCAGCTGACGAACGAGCTGGTCGACCTGCTGACCCAGACGGATGCCGGACCCGACGCCGCCGCGGACCCGGCGCTGCCCCGCGACCCCGCTCTGGAGCGGCTGCTGCCCGACGCGTACCGCGAAGACGCCGACGCCGCCGCGGAGTTCCGCCGCTTCACCGAGGACGACCTGCTGGCGCTCAAGACCGGCAACGCGCTGACCGTGGCGCGTGGCGCCGCCGACGGCTCCGTCGTGCTCACCGAGAGCGAGGTGCTGCCCTGGCTGCGCACGCTCACCGATCTGCGGCTGGCGCTCGCCACGCGGCTCGGCATCGAGACCGACGAGGACGAAGGGTCGGACGCGCCGGAGCTCGCCCCGGCGAAGGCGGCGTACTGGTGGCTCGGGGAGCTTCAGGAACGCCTCATCCGTGCGCTCGAAGCGCACGCCGGCTGAGGCGCCCTACTCCCCGATCAGGTTGCGCTGCCGCATGGCCCGCTCGGCCTCGCGCTTGTCCTGCCGCTCGCGCAGCGCCTGGCGCTTGTCGTACTCGCGCTTGCCCTTCGCGAGCGCGATCTCGACCTTCGCCCGTCCGTCGCTGAAGTACAGCTGCAGCGGGACGATCGTGTAGCCGCCCTCCTTGACCTTGCTCGCGAGCTTGAGGATCTGATGCTTGTGCAGCAGCAGCTTCCGCTTGCGGCGCGGCGCGTGATTGTTCCACGTGCCGTCGAGGTACTCGGGGATGTACACGGCGTCGAGCCACGCCTCACCGCCGTCGATGAAGGCGTAGCCGTCGACGAGCGACGCACGCCCCTCGCGCAGGCTCTTGACCTCGGTGCCGGTGAGCACCAGGCCCGCCTCATAGGTGTCTTCGATCAGGTAGTCGTGGCGCGCCTTGCGATTGGTGGCCACGACCTTCTGGCCACGTTCTCTGGGCACGGATGACTCTCCTGGTCGTTCGGCGGAACTTCCAGTTTACCGGGCTGAAGACCCGGTGCCGTTACACGCGCAGGTACCGGGTGATCGCGATGTTGCTCGCGATCGCGGCGACCACGATGCCGGCGACCACGAGGATCGGCACCACGATCAGCGCCTGGTCGGTGCCGACGAAGCTCGTGAACGGAACCGCCTGCTGCAGGTAGCCCTGCACGAAGAACTTCACGATGCCCCAGGTCGCGGCGCCGGCCAGCAGGGAGCCGACGACCGAGGCGAAGACGCCCTCGAGCACGAAGGGGGTCTGGATGAACCTGTTCGACGCGCCGACCAGCCGCATGATGCCGAGCTCCCGTCGCCGGGAGAACGCGGAGAGCCGGATCGTCGTGGCGATGAGCAGCGCGGCGGCGACGAGCATCAGCACGGCGATGCCGATCGCGGTGAAGCTCGCGACGTTGAGCATCGAGAAGATCTGGTCGAGGTATTGGCGCTGGTCGGTGACGGATTGCACGCCGGGGATGCTCGACAGGCTCTCCACGATCACGGCCGACTGGTTCGGGTCCTTCAAGTTGATCCAGAAGGTCTGGTTCAGCAGGTCGGGCGTGACGTAGTCCGCGACCGGGTTGTCCTTGAACTGCTTCTTGAACTCGGCGTAGACCTGCTTGTGGTCCTCGAAGTCGTAGTGCTTGATGAACTTCGCCAGGGCGGGCGAGTCGAGCTCCTTCTTGACGGCGGCGATCTGGGCGCTCGTCGCGTCCTTGCCCGTGCAGGTCTGGCTCTGGTCGGTGGCCGTGCACATGTACACCGCCACCTGGGCCCGGTCGTACCAGTAGCCCTTCATCTGGCCGATCTGCATCTGCATCAGGATGGCCGCGCCGACGAAGGTCAGCGAGATGAAGGTGACGAGGATCACCGAGACGACCATCGACAGGTTGCGGCGCAGGCCGCTGGCCGCCTCGGTCCAGATGAGCGCGAATCGCATTACTTCACCGGCCCCACGTTCTGGTCTTCGAAGTCCTGATCGTCCGTGCCGTTCTTCGCCGCGCGCAGGCCGAGGCGCTCGGCGAGCGAGATCTCGGCGGGGCGCACGACGGGGTTGGAGCGGGTGATCGGGCGCACGTTGTCGGGCTGCGCGGCAGGCGCCTGCGCGGCAGGCGCGGCGACCGGCTCCACCTGGACCGGCTGCTCCCCCACCGGCGCGGCGACCGGGACGACGACGCCGGTCGGCAGCTGCACGGCCTGCGGCTGCGCCGGCTCCTCCTGCCGCTTCTTCTGGATCGGGATGGCGGCGGTGACGCCGTATCCGCCGTGCCGCTCATCGCGCACGATCCGGCCCTGCGACAGCTCGATCACGCGCTTCTTCATCTGATCGACGAAGGATGCCTCGTGGGTGGCCATGATCACGGTGGTACCGCCGGCGTTGATGCGCTCGAGCACGCTCATGATCCCGGCACTCGTGGCCGGGTCGAGGTTTCCGGTCGGCTCGTCGGCCAGCAGGATCTGCGGCTTGTTCACCACGGCGCGGGCGATGGCGACGCGCTGCTGCTCGCCGCCGGACAGCTCGTGAGGCATCCGCTGCCCCTTGCCGTCCAGGCCGACCATCTTGAGCACGTCGGGCACCGCCTCCTGGATGAAGCCGCGCGACTTGCCGATCACCTGCAGGGTGAAGGCCACGTTCTGGTAGACGGTCTTGTTCGGCAGCAGCCGGAAGTCCTGGAACACGACGCCGAGGTTGCGGCGGAAGTAGGGGACCTTGCGGCTCGAGATCGCGCCGAGGTCCTGGCCGAGCACGTGGATCTTGCCCTTCGTCGGCTTCTCCTCCTTGAGGATCAGGCGCAAGCAGCTCGACTTGCCTGACCCGGAGGCGCCGACGAGGAACACGAACTCGCCGCGTTGCACTTCGAAGGACACGTCGCCGAGGGCCGGACGCGACGTGCCGCGATACTGCTTTGAGATGTGATCGAACCGGATCATGACCGGGCCAGGTTAGGCAGGCCCGTCGCGATTACGGCGCCCGACTCGCCGCAACGAGGAGATCGCGCCGCCCGACTCGCCAGCGCCACCGCCCGCTGGTCGACTCGCGTTCGGCGAATGGAGACCTATTCTTCCGTCTTGCGCTTGCGCCAACGGATGCCCGCCGCGATGAACCCGTCGAGGTTGCCGTCGAAGACCGTCTGCGGGTTCCCCACCTCGTAGCCCGTGCGCAGATCCTTGACGAGCTGCTGGCCGTAGAGGAAGTACGAGCGGATCTGGTCGCCCCAGCTGGCGGTGATGTTGCCGGCCAGCTCCTTCTTCTTCGCCGCCTCCTCCTCGCGCTTGAGCAGCAGCAGCCGGTTCTTCAGCAGCGCCATCGCGGCCGCGCGGTTCTGGATCTGCGACTTCTCGTCCTGCATCGAGATGACGATGCCCGTCGGGAAGTGGGTGATGCGCACCGCGGAGTCGGTGGTGTTGACGCTCTGGCCGCCGGGTCCGGAGGAGCGGAACACGTCGACGCGGATGTCGGTCTCGGGGATCTCGATCTCGCCGGTCTCCTCCAGCAGCGGGATGACCTCGACGGCGGCGAAGCTGGTCTGCCGCTTGTCGGCGCCGCCGAATGGGCTGATGCGGGCGAGGCGGTGCGTGCCCGCCTCGACGGAGAGGATGCCGAAGGCGTACGGCGCGTCCACCTGGAAGGTGACCGACTTGATGCCCGCTTCCTCGGCGTAGGAGGTGTCCATCACCTTGGTCGGCCAGCCCTGCCGCTCGCAGTAGCGCAGGTACATGCGCAGCAGCATCTCGGCGAAGTCGGCGGCGTCGACGCCGCCCGCTCCCGAGCGGATCGTGACGACGGCCGGAAGCGCGTCGTACTCCCCGTCGAGCAGGGTCTGCACCTCGAGGTCGCCGACGAGCTTCTGCAGCTCGGAGAGTTCGCGCTTGGCCTCCTCGGCGCTCTCGTCGTCGGCCTCGTCGTTCGCCAGCTCGATGAGCACCTCGAGGTCGTCGAGGCGCCGCTCGATGCCCTCGACCTTCGCGAGCTCTGCCTGTGCGCGGCTGAGCCGGCTGGTCACCTTCTGGGCCTGTTCGGGGTCGTCCCACAGGTCGGGGGCGCCGGCCCGCTCGGAGAGTTCGGCGATCTGCGCCTTCAGGTTGTCGACGTCGACGACGGCGCGGATGTCGGAGAAGGTGGAGCGCACGGAGGCGATCTCACCGGAGAGGTCGAGTTCGATCATGTCCCCCTCAGCCTACCGGCGGCGTGCTACCAGAAGACCGGTCGCGAGGCTGCCTCCACCTCGATGCGCACCCCGGCGGGCACGAACGCCGAGACGACCGGCGGGCGCCACTGCTCGGCGAGCCGCACCGTCGCGCTGCGGCCGTCGCGGGTGCCCGCCCACACGAGCGCGACGGGCGTGCTGCGGCCCGCGGTCGCGGCGTCCAGGTACACGGATGCCCCGTGCCTGACCTCCTCAGAGTCCAGCTGCGGCACCACCTCTCCCCCGCTCTCGGCGGAGAGCCCCGCCGCGTCGAAGGTCTCCGCCCCGGCGAGGGCCGCCCCGTCGGCAAGGGTGTACAGGCGCGAGCGCTCCACGAACAGCGAGGTCGCCGCGGTGGCGACGAGCACCAGGGCGAGCGCGACGGCGAAGAACCCGAACACCAGGGGCAGGATCGACCCGTCCTCGCGTTCGCGCAGCGCCCTCCCGATCACGACGCCGCCCCCATCACACGGTGCTGCCCCGATCACGGCGCCGCCCCGAGGCGGAAGATCGGGGCACTGGCCGTCGCCTCCACCGGCACCCGGGCGACCGGGACGAGCGGAAGCGCGACCGAGACCCGCACCGTCGCGGTGATGCGGTGACCCGCCGCGAGACAGTCGGCGTCGCCGGTGTCGCAGTGCAGCTCGAGGTCGCCGGGGGCGCGGTCGATGCGGTGGTCGGCGAGGGCGACGGTGACCGATTCGTCGGCGGAGCTGCGGCCTGAGGCATCCGTCGCCGCCTGCACGTAGGCGCGCGCCGCCTCACGTGCCGCTCCCTCGACGCCGAGCGTGGCGCCCTGGATGGTCGCGAGCGCGAGGGCGAGGTAGACGAGGGGCACGAGCAGCAGCACACCCGCCGTGAGGAACTCGAGGGAGGCGTTGCCGGCCTCATCCGTCCGCCAGCGCCGCATGGCCGGTCACCTCCAGCCCGCGGTCGGGGCCGAGCAGTCCGGCGAGCGGCAGCGGCGTGGCGACGCGGATCTCGACGACCCGCAGGCCGTCGACCGTGGTGTAGTCGGCAGAGATGTGCCGGGCGTACCGGGCGCCGACGGCCGCCGTGATGAGCTCGCGGGCGCGGTCGGCGCCGTCGGCGAGCGAGCCGTCGGCGAAGGCGGCGACCCGTGCGCCCTGCGCCGCGGCGTCCTGCACGGTGTTGCGCACGAGCAGCGCCAGCGTGAACTGCAGCACGGCCAGCAGCAGCAGGGCCAGCAGGCCGCTGACCAGCGCGAACTCGGCGGGTGCGGCGCCGCGCTGGTCGGAAAGCAGCCGCCGCATCGTCACGGCCCCGTCAGCACGGAGTCCATCGCGTGCTGGAACACCTGCGTGAGCGCGTCGCCCGCGAGCGCCCAGAGGGCGATCACGAGCCCCGCGGTCATGGCCGTGATCAACACCCATCCGGGCACGTCTCCGCGCTCCTCGGCCCGGGTGCGCGCGAACAGCGCGATCAGCACCTTCAACATGTCTTCTCCCCTTCAGCTCACATGCCCGTGCGCAGGATGAACACGCCCGGAAACACCGCGATCAGCACCGTCAACGGCAGCTCGCCGAAGATCAGCGGCAGCAGCATCGCCACTTCTTTGCGCCCGGCGAGCTCGAGCAGGTCGCGTTTGCGTTCCGCGCGCGCATCGGATGCCTGGGCGCGCAGTACCTCGGCGAGCGGGGCGCCGCGCTCGAGCGCTCCCGTGACCGCATCGACGAAGCCGACCAGGGCGGGCAGGCGCAGCTGCCGCGCCATCCGTTCGAGCGCGTCGGCCAGCGGAACGCCGACGCCCACGTCGGCGACCACGGTGCGCAGTTCCGCGCCGAGCTCGCCGCTCGAGGCGCGGGCGACGCGGCGGATCGCGTCGTGCACGCCCTCGCCCGCGGCCAGCGACAGCGCGAGCAGCTCCGCGACGGTCGGGAACTCCTCCGCGATGCGCGAAAGGCGTCGGGCCGCCGCCCGGGTCAGCAGTGCGTCGCAGGCCACGAACCCGGCCACGGCGAACGACGCCGACAGGGCGACCCACGCCAGCACCGGCACCGGCCTCGCCGCGGCGATCCCGGCCGCGCACAGCAGCCCCGCCGCACCGCCTGCGAGCACTCCGCCGAGCTGCAACAGCCGGAACCCCTCGACGCTGCGGGCCGACCCCGCCTGGCGCAGTCTGAGGGCGACGGATGCCTCGCCGCCGATCCACCTCAGCACCGCATCGCGCGCCCCCAGCGCCGCCGGACCGAACAGCTCGCCGAGCAACGGCGCGGCGGGCCGGCGCCGCCACGCCAGCTCTCGCGCGGCGGGCGAGACGTCCACGAGGTACGGGGCGAGGCGGGCCTCCAGGCGCGGGCGTCGCAGCGCCGGCAGCGCGGCGATCATCGCCCACAGGCCGAGGCCGAGACCGAGCCCGCACAGCACACCCCAGCCGATGGTGCTCATCGGAACCACCGCCGCTCCTCGGGAAGCCGGCCGAGAGCGATCATCACCCGGTAGGCGATGACGCTCACCACGGCGGCAACGATGACGATCACCGTGCCGGCGGGCGTGGCGTAGGCCGCCCGGCCCTCGGCGCGGGTGGTCAGCAGCGCGAGCACCACCCACGGTGCGGCGACGCCGAGCCTGGCCGCGTTGACGATCCACGACTGCCGGGCCTGCAGCTCGGCGCGCGCCGCCGCATCCTCACGCAGTGCCGCCCCCAGCGTGCGCAGCACTCCGACCAGCTCGGTGCCGCCCACCTCGCGGGCCATCTTCAGCGTCTCGATGATCCGGTCGCCGACCGGGTCGCCCAGCTCGTCCTTGAGCCGGTCGGCGCAGCGCGAGAACGACCCCGTCGCGCGGTACTCCCGGCCGAAGCGCTCGAACGCCGGCCGGGTGGCCTCGGGCCCGGCGTGGGCGAGCGCCGCCACCGCGTCGGGCAGGGCGATGCCGGTGCGGGCTGCTGCGACGAGCTGGTCGACGACGTCGGGCCATGCGGCCCGCTGTGCGGACCGGCGCCGCCGCAGCCGCCACGAGACGACCGCCCACGGCGCCGCAGCTCCCGCGCATCCCGCGGCCAGCGCGATGCCCGGCACCGCGATCACCGCGGCGGCCAGCGAGGCGCAGAGCAGGAAGCCGAGGGCGGTCAGCGTCCAGAACGCGACGGGGCTCAGGTCGGCGAGCCCGGCCTGCAGCAGCACGGTGCGCAGCCGATCCGCCCTGCTCGGGCGGGGCGCCCGCCGTCGCGGCGCGGGCAGCACGATGAGCAGCAGCCCGGTGCCGAGCACCGCCCCGAGCAGCGCGCCCTGCGCGGCGGCGTTCACGCCGCACCGCCCAGCACGATCGCGGGGTCGAAACCGGCGGCCCGGTACTTCGCCAGCTTGGCCGGGTGACCGCCCGTGGCCACGAGCGAGCCGCCCTGCCGGCGGAAGATCGGGCTCGCCTCGATCACTCCCGCGTTCACGGCGCCGGTGAGCGCGAGGATCTCGGTCACGTGCCGCGCGCCCGACCGGTCGAGCTCGCAGAACACGACGAGGTCCAGGCAGTTCGCGACGGTCGGCACGATGAACCCCGCGTCGATGTTCCGCCCCGCCAGCAGCGGCAGGGTGCACAGCTTGACCAGGGCGTCGCGCGCGCTGTTGGCGTGGATGGAGCAGGCGCCCGGGATGCCGGCGTTCAGGGCCAGCAGCAGATCGAGCGCCTCGGCCTCGCGCACCTCGCCGACGACGAGCCGGTCGGGGCGCATCCGCAGCGCCTCCTTGATCAGCCGGCGCAGCGTGATCTCGCCGGTTCCCTCCAAGGAGGGCTGCCGGCACTGCATCCCGACCACGTCGCGCACGGCGAGGTCGAGCTCGAAGGTCTCCTCGACCGTCACCACCCGGTCGGTGCGGCGCACCGCCGACATCAGGGCGCCGAGCAGCGTCGTCTTGCCGCTCTGCGTCGCCCCGGCGACCAGCACGTTGCACCCGGCGAGCACCGACATGCGCAGGAACTCCGCCGCCTGCTGCGTCAGCGACCCGAGCGCGACCAGCTGCGGCAGCTCGCGGATCGCGGCATTGAACTTGCGGATATTGACCGACCATGAGCGCGTGACGTCGGGGATGACCACGTGCAGGCGCGAGCCGTCGGCGAGCGACGCGTCGACGAACGGCTGGCTGAGGTCGACCCGGCGACCGGATGCTTGAAGCATCCGCTCGACCAGGTCGCGGACCTCAGCCTCCGTCAGCACCAGCGGAGTCAGTTCGGAGACGCCGCCGCGCGCGATGAACACGCGGTGCGGCTGGTTGATCCAGATCTCCTCGACGGTGGGGTCGTCGAGGTAGGGCTGCAGGGGGCCCAGACCGCTGACGGCGGCCACCACCTGCGCCTCGGCCGCCCGCTCGTCCTCGAGCAGCGGCACCGTGCCGCCGAGCGCGAGCTCGGCGTAGCGCCGCACCTCGTCGCGCGCGTACTCGGCGGCTCGCTCGGGCCGCCCGGCCCCGTCGCCGCCCGCCTGCAGCACGCGCTCGCGAACGCGATCGGTGATGAGGCGCACGGCGTCGGTCATGCGAGCATGATGCCGACCGGGGCGGATCAGCCGCGGGAATTATCCACAGCGCACGACGGCGACGCCGAGAGGCTCCAGTTCGAGCGTGCCCGACACGGCGGCGCCGGTGAGCAGGTCCACGCCGGCGCGCGGCAGGCGGACGGCCGCGGCATCCGTCTCAGAATGGTTGATCAGGAACAGGTAGTCGGCGCCGCCCTTGGACCGCATCGTCGCCTCGACCTGCGCGGGTGCGTCGGCGACCACGGAGGCGACGCCGGCCGCGTGCGCCGTGTCGAGCAGCAGCGTCGCCAGAGCGGATGCCTCGAGCCGCGTGCCGACGTACACCACCCGCCCCTCGCCCACCCGGTTCTCCACCACGGCGGGCCGGCCGGCGAGCAGTCCGTTCCGGAATTCGGCAAGCGCGGCGCCCGTCTCGAGCTCGATGCTCTCCTGCCACCAGTCGGCCACAGCCTCCTCGCCGGACGCGAAGCGCACGCCGAAGCTCTCGCCGGCCCGCGCCGGCCAGTACTCGTCGATGTAGGCGCCGATCAACTGCCGGAACGCGCCGGGATAGGCGGGCTGGAGCACCTGGTTGCGCTCGTCGACCACGCCCGAGAAGAACCCGATGACCACCGTGCCGCCGGCCTCGGCGAAGCGGGCGAGCCGCTGCGCGAACGCATCCGTGACCAGGTAGGCGTTCGGCACAAGCACGCAGCGGTAGCCGTCGAGGGCGCTCTCGAACGAGGCCAGGTCGACGGCGAGGTGCGCCTCGAGCAGCGGGCGGTACCACGAGGTCTCGAGCTCGGCGTAGTCGAAGTCGTTGCGAGGCAGCCCGTGCGTCTCCATCAACCCCCACCACGCGTTCCAGTCGAAGACCAGGGCGACGTCGGCGCGCGAGGTCGCGCCCGTGACCTCCGCGATGCGGCCCAGCTCGCCGCCGAGCGCCTCGATCTCGCGCCACGTGCGCGACCGCGTGCCCGAGTGCGGCAGCATCGCCGAGTGGAAGCGCTCGTGCCCGCCGCGCGAGGCCCGCCACTGGAAGAACAGCACGGTGTCCGCGCCGTGCGCGATCGCCTGGTAGGAGCCGGCGCGCATCATGCCGGGGCGCTTCACGTTGTTCACCGGCCACTGCGAGACGGCGCTCGCGGCCTGCTCCATGAGCACCCACGGGCCGCCCTTCAGCGACCGCATCAGGTCGAAGTTCAGCGCCGCGGCCACCCGCGAGTCGGCCTCCCCCGGGTTCGGGTAGATGTCGAGCGCGACCACGTCCTCCTCCTGCGCCCACCGCCAGTAGTCGGCGCGACGGTAGAAGCGCATGAAGTTCGTCGTGATCGGCAGCTCGCTGTACCGGCGCACGATGTCGCGCTCCGTCGTGAAGCACTCGAGCAGCACGTCGGAGGCGAAGCGCAAGAAGTCGAGCCGGCGGGTCGGATTCGACCAGCTGCGCGGCACCTCGGGCGGCTCGACCTGCTCCCACGCCGTGTAGCGCTGCCCCCAGAACCGCGTGTACCAGGCGTCGTTGAGCGCCTCGAGGTCGCCGTAGCGCTCGCGCAGCCAGTCCCGGAACGCCGCCGCGCTGGCCCCGCCCCACGACACCGGCCCGTACTCGTTGCTGAGGTGCCACATGGCGACCGACGGATGCTGCGCGTACCGCGCCGCGATCGCGTCGGTGATCCGCGCCGCCGCCTCCCGGTACCGGGGCGACGCGGGGTCGTAGTGCAGCCGGTTGCCGAAGCCGAAGCGCTGGCCGTCCTCGCGCACCGGCAGCACCTCGGGGTGGCCGTGGGAGAGCCACACGGGCGGCGCCATCGTCGGGGTGGCGAGGTCGACCGCGATGCCGCCCGAGTGCAGCAGGTCGAGCACCTCGTCGAGCCAGTCGAAGGTGAACACCCCGGGCTCAGCTTCGAGCGACGCCCACGCGAACACGCCGACAGTGACGAGGTTCACCCCCGCCCGCCGCATCAGCTCGACGTCCTCCCGCCACACCGCGGGATCCCACTGCTCGGGGTTGTAGTCCCCACCGAAGGCGACCCCGCCGAGGCGTTCCCGCAGCCGGGCCATCCGATCGTCCGCCATGACTCCACCTTGGCCGTTTCTCAGGGACGTCCCGGAAGACTCGCCACATCGCCGCCGGATAGACTCGCACCACCTGCGGGAGTGGTGGAACTGGTAGACACGCAGGATTTAGGTTCCTGTGCCGTAAGGCGTGAGGGTTCAAGCCCCTTCTCCCGTACGACCACCCGCTCAGGCATCACCCAAAGCACGAGGAATCCGTTGCACCAGGCCTCACTCTTCTCGTTCCTCGACCCGCAGACGATCATCCACTCCGCGGGTCCCTGGGCCCTCCTCGTCGTGTGCGGCATCATCTTCGCCGAGACCGGTCTGCTCGTCGGGTTCGTGCTGCCGGGCGACACGCTGCTGCTGATCAGCGGCGTGCTGTCCGCGCCCGCCGTGCTCGCCTTCCACTGGCACGTGTACTGGGTGGCCCTGTTCATCTGCATCGCCGCGTTCCTCGGCGGCGAGCTCGGCTACTTCATCGGCCGGAAGGTGGGTCCGCCGATCTTCGAGCGGCGGGAGTCCGGCCTCTTCTCGAGGGAGAACGTGGATCGGACGAACGCGTTCTTCAGCCGCTTCGGGGCGCCCGCGGTGATCATCGCGCGGTTCGTGCCGGTCGTGCGCACCTTCGCCCCGGTCGCCGCCGGCGTCGGCAAGATGGACTACCGCAAGTACACGCTGTACAACGCGATCGGCGCGCTGCTGTGGGGCGCGGGCATCGTCTACCTCGGCTATGTGCTGCACTTCATCCCGCCGGTGCAGCACTTCGTGGAGGACTACATCGACGTGATCCTGATCGGCGCGGTCGTGGTCAGCGTCGTGCCGACCGGGCTGCACCTGCTGAACGCGCAGCGCAAGGCCAAGCGCGCGCAGAGCGGCGGCGGCGTCAGCTCGCCGAAGCCGAAGCCGTCAGCGACGGAATGATCGCCGCGAACGCGCGGGCCCGGTGGCTCACCGCGTTCTTGCGCTCCGGGTCGAGCTCTGCGGCCGACCGCCCGCCCTCGCCGTCGGGCAGGAAGATCGGGTCGTAGCCGAACCCGTTCTCGCCGCGCGGCTCGCGGGCGATCGTGCCCGGCCACACCCCCTCCACGGCGTGCTCGGTGCCGCGCGAGACCAGCGCGATGGTGCACGAGAAGTGGCCGGTGCGCAGCCGGTCCGGCACGTCGGCGAGCTGCGCGAGCAGCAGCTCGAGGTTCTCCCGGTCGGCGCCGTGCCGCCCCGACCACCGCGCGGAGAAGATGCCGGGTGCCCCGCCCATGACGTCCACGCAGATGCCCGAGTCGTCGGCCATCGCCGGCAGCCCGGTGTGCCGGGCCGCCGCCCGCGCCTTGATCAGCGCGTTCTCCGCGAAGCTCGCGCCGTCCTCGACGGGCTCCGGCCCGTCGTAGGCGACGATCTCGAGCCCTGGCACCGCAGCGGCGAGGATGCGCTGGAACTCGGCCGCCTTGTGCGCGTTGTGGGTGGCGAGCACGACGCGCACGCTCAGCCCTCCAGCGCCTGGCGCTGCAGCTGCGCGAGCTCGGCGTTGCCGGCGAGCGCGAGGTCGAGCAGGCTGTCCAGCTCCGCCCGGTCGAACGGCGCGCCCTCGGCCGTGCCCTGCACCTCCACGAAAGCGCCGGAGCCGGTGACGACCACGTTCATGTCGGTCTCGGCGCGCACGTCCTCGACATATGCCAGATCGAGCATGGGAACGCCGTCGATGATGCCGACCGAGACGGCCGACACGGAGTCCTTGAGCGGCTGCGCCTTCTTGGCGAGGAAGCCCTGCTCTTTGCCCCACGCGAGCGCGTCTGCGAGGGCGACGTAGGCGCCGGTGATCGCGGCGGTGCGGGTTCCGCCGTCGGCCTGCAGCACGTCGCAGTCGAGCACGACCGTGTTCTCGCCGAGGGCGTTGATGTCGACGATGGCGCGAAGCGATCGGCCGATCAGGCGGCTGATCTCGTGCGTGCGCCCGCCGATGCGGCCCTTGACCGACTCCCGGTCGCTGCGCGAGTTGGTGGCCCGCGGCAGCATCGCGTACTCGGCCGTCACCCAGCCCTTGCCCTGCCCGGTCAGCCAGCGCGGCACGCCGTTCGTGAACGAGGCGGTGCACAGCACCCGCGTCTCGCCGAAGGAGATCAGCGCGCTGCCCTCCGCCTGGCGGCTCCAGCCGCGCTCGATCACGACCGGTCGCAACTGGTCGGGGGTGCGCCCGTCGGCGCGGGTCGTCTCTGCCACGGTCAATGCCTTTCGATCGGGGGAAGGTCGATGACGCCGGTGCTCACCAGGTCGACGCGGGAGACGTCGAGCCCGAGCATCCGATGAGCCAGTCTCTGGAACGCGAGCGTGTCCTCGCCCGTCGCCTCGTAGCGGATCACGGGGTCGCCCGCCGCGCGGCGCTCGAGCCCGCTCCCGACGAGCACGCGGTAGACGTCGGCCGCCGTCTCGGCGTCGCTGGAGACGAGCGAAACGTCGTCGCCCATGACGTACGAGATCGCTCCCTTGAGGAACGGGTAGTGGGTGCAGCCGAGCACGAGCGTGTCGATGCCGGCCCGCCCCAGCGGGGCGAGGTAATCGGATGCCACGGCCAGCAGCTCCGGCCCGCTGGTGACCCCGCGCTCGACGTAGTCGACGAACAGCGGGCACGCCGCGGTGAACAGCCGCAGGTCGGGGGCCGCGGCGAAGGCGTCCTCGTAGGCGCGGGACGCGATCGTGCCCACCGTGCCGATCACGCCGATGCGCCGGTTGCGGGTGGTCGCGACGGCGCGGCGCACGGCCGGCTGGATGACCTCGACGACCGGAACGTCGTAGCGCTCGCGCGCGTCGCGCAGCAGCGCCGAGCTCGCGGTGTTGCAGGCGATCACGAGCATCTTCACGCCCTGCTCGACCATGAAGTCGAGCACCTCGAGGCCGTATCGGCGCACCTCGGCGATGGGCTTCGGACCGTAGGGCGAGTGCAGCGTGTCGCCCACGTAGAGGATGGACTCGTTGGGCAGCTGATCGCGCACCGCGCGCGCCACCGTGAGGCCGCCGACGCCGGAATCGAAGATGCCGATCGGCGCGTCGCTCATGAATCGATTCTATGTAGGTTGAGAAACGTGACCTCCTCGACCGCGCTGCTCACCGACCGCTACGAGTTGACCATGTTGGACGCGGCGCTGGCCGACGGCACCGCGCAGCGGGAGTGCGTGTTCGAGGTGTTCGCGCGCCGGCTGCCGCTCGGCCGCCGCTACGGGGTGCTGGCCGGCACCGGCCGCCTGCTGGAGCTGATCGAGCGGTTCCGCTTCGGCGACGCGGAGCTCGAGTGGCTGCGCGAGGAGAAGGTGGTCTCCGATGCCACGCTCGACTGGCTCGCCGACTACCGCTTCACCGGCACGATCACCGGCTATCGCGAAGGCGAGGTCTACTTCCCCGGCTCCCCCGTGCTGTCGGTCGAGGCGCCCTTCGGCGAGGGCGTGCTGCTCGAGACGCTCGTGCTCTCGGTGCTGAACTTCGACTCGGCCGTCGCGACGGCCGCGAGCCGCATGGTGCACGCCGCGCTCGGGAGGCCGATCGCCGAGATGGGCTCTCGGCGCGCCAACGAGGACGCGGCCGTCGCGGCCACGCGGGCGGCCTACATCGCGGGCTTCGAGGCCTCGTCGAACCTCGAGGCGGGGCGCCGGTGGGGCCTCCCGACGATGGGAACGGCGGCCCACGCCTTCACGCTGCTGCACGAGAGCGAAGAGGAGGCGTTCCGCTCCCAAGTGGCCGCCATGGGCACCGGCACCACGCTGCTCGTGGACACCTTCGACGTCGAGAAGGGCATCGAGACCGCCATCGCGGTGGCGGGAACCGGGCTCGGCGGCATCCGTCTCGACTCGGGCGATCTGCCCCGGCTGGTCGCCAAGGCCCGCGCCCAGCTCGACCGGCTCGGCGCGACAGACACGAAGATCACCGTCACCAACGACCTCGACGAGTTCACCATCGCGGCCCTGTCGGCGAGCCCCGTCGACGCATTCGGGGTCGGAACCTCGGTCGTCACCGGCTCGGGCGCGCCGGCGGCCGGCATGGTGTACAAGCTCGTGGCGCACAAGGACGACGCGGGCGAGTGGGTCTCGGTCGCGAAGAAGTCGGACGGCAAGGCGACCGTCGGCGGCCGCAAGGCCCCCATCCGCCACCTCGACGCGGCCGGAATCGCAACGGCGGAGGTGGTGCACGTGCTCACCCAGCGCCCGCCGCGCGAGGAGGGGCGCGAACTGCTCGTCACGCTCATGCAGGACGGCGAAGCGGATGCCTCGTACCTCGGCCACTCCGGCGTGGCCGCCGCGCGGGCCCACCGTGCGAAGGCCATCGAGGAGCTGCCCGAGGAGGCGTTCAAGCTGGGCGCCGACGAGCCGGTCCTGCCGACGATCTACGTCTGACGACAGCAGTCCCGAAGCCGGCCCTACTCCAAGGCCAGCGACTCGTAGATCTCCTTGCACGTCGGGCAGACCGGGAACTTCTCCGGGTCTCGGCCCGGCGTCCAGACCTTGCCGCACAGCGCCTTGACCGGCTTGCCGGTCACCGCCGACTCGAGGATCGCCTCTTTGCGCACGTAGTGCGCGAAGCGGTCGTGGTCGCCGTCTTCGATCTGCTCGGAGTTCAGCAGCTCCTCGAGCTCGCGGTCGAGTGTCGCGGTGCCGCCGCCCTCGGCGGGCCCGCCCGGTTCGGAGATGCTCATGCCGCCAGTTTACGAGCGGGTCACGCGGCGCGCACGGCCGCGTCGAGGATCTGCGGGCCACGTCGATTGAAGATCGCCGCGCCTGCGAAGACGCCGCCGGCGAGCGCCAGCACGCCGACCGCGAGGCCGGCGGCGAGCGACAGCCCGAGCCACGACGGGTCCTGGAACACGCCCAGCACCGCGAACACGATCGCCGGAGCCGACAGCATCAGGATCACGACCAGGCTGAACGACTGCACGAAGGCCGCTGCGGCGCCCACGCTCTGCGGCTGCTGGAAGGGGCTGTCGCCGGGCTTCGGGACCGGGTACGGCACGAGCGCCGAGGTGATGCTCGACAGCCCGAGCCCGGCCAGCAGCTCGGCGGCGCACACCCCGATCAGGGCCGGCAGCACGCGCCAGTCGCCGTAGTAGGCAGCCGACACGATCGAGCCGACCACGACGACGGGCACGCCGATCAGCAGCACGGGGAACAGCCGGCCGACCCGGTCGGCGAGGCCCGCCGTTCCCGACACGACGTGCAGCCAGATCGCCGTGCCGTCGTACGCCACGTCGTTGTGCGCGCTCCAGCCGAGGAACACCATCATGATCGGCAGCGGCAACAGCGCGAGGTACGGCGTCGGAACCGCGTGCACGACCGCGAGGGCCCCGAGGATCAGCACCGGGATGATGGGGATCATCACGAGCGACGCCCAGTACCGCGGGTCGCGCATCCAGTAGCTCAGGCTGCGTGCCGCGACCGCCCCCCAGGGCCTGGCGGGCAGCACGCCGAACCAGCCGAGTCCCGGGTACACCTTCACCTCGGCGGAGCGGCCCGGGGTCACCATGATGTGGGCGACGAGCGCCCGCCAGGCGAGCCACAGCGCGGCCGGGGTGGCGAGGGCGATGAGCAGCTCCACGGCCGCCGCTCCCCCGTGCCCCGCCGCGGTGTCGGCAGGCACCGCCCACGCCGCGCCCATGGGCGACCAGCGCAGGATGTCCGCGAGCACGCCGACGGCCGAGAGCCCGTCGCGGCTCCAGTCGACGTTCACGAGGGAGAGCACGAGCGGAGAGATCAGCACCACGAGCAGCACGCCGATCACGCCGGTGAGATCCCGCGCGCGGCGCGTGTCGAGCACGAACCCGGCGACCGCCGTGGCGACGCGGGCGGCGAGCACGCAGGTCGCGAACCCGAGTGCGGCGCAGATCAGCGCGAGCACCGCGAGCCAGAACCCGCGCGACCAGGTGATGACCGTGGCGAGCGAGCACACGGCGGTCACGGCCGCCGGCACCGAGACGACGGATGCCGCGGCGAGTCCCGCCGCGAGGCGATCCGTCGGTATCCCGAACGGCGCGAAGCGGCGCGGGTCGAGGGTGTCGTCGACGCCGAAGACGAGCGGCAGCAGCAGGAAGCCGGTCGTGACCGCAGTGCCGGCGACGATGATCACGTTGCGCACCGGGTCGGCGTCGAACAGGCGCGCCGCGATCAGCCCCGCCACCAGCAGCACCGTCGCGAACGCGCCGTACAGGCAGGCGATGACGAGCCCCACCACCTGCCAGGGGCTGCGCCGGAACGCGCCGCCGAGCAGCGCGAGCTTGAGCCGCATCAGCAGCGGCGCGTCCTGCAGCAGTTCGCGGGCCCCCCGGGCGGACGGGCGGGGAAGCGTCACTCGGAGAAACTGTGCAGCCATTCGAGCCCCTCCGCCGCCCTGCGCCCCCCTGCCAGCTCGACGAAGCGCTCCTCGAGCGTCTTCTCGCCGCGCACCTCGTCGGCAGTGCCCGCGTCGAGCACCACGCCGGAGACGATGATTGCGACGCGGTCGCAGACCCGCTGGATCAGATCCATGCTGTGGCTGGACATCACGACCGTGCCGCCCGCGGCGACGTACTTCTGCAGGATCTCGATGAGGTTGGCCGCCGACACCGGGTCGACCGACTCGAACGGCTCGTCGAGCACGAGCAGCCTGGGCGAATGGATGAGCGCGGCCGCCAGCGCGATCTTCTTCGTCATGCCCGCGGAGTAGTCGGCGACCAGCCGGCCGACCGCGGCCTCGAGACCGAACGCCTCGATCAGGTCGGCGGTGCGCGTGCGCACCGCCTGGGAGTCGAGCCCGCGCAGCGCCCCGGCGTAGTGCAGGAACTGCGCGCCGGTGAGGCGGTCGAACAGACGCAGCCGGTCGGGCAGCACCCCGATCATCCGTTTGGCGCGGTTCGGTTCCTTCCACACGTCGACGTCGTGCACCACCACCTGCCCGGAGTCGGGCCTCAGCAGCCCGGTGGCGATCGACAGCATCGTCGTCTTGCCGGCGCCGTTGGGGCCCACGATGCCGTAGAACGATCCCTCGGGCACCTCGAGCGTGACCCCGTCGAGCGCGACCGTCGTGCCGAACCTCTTATAGAGCTGACGGATGCCGAGCACCGTCGGCTTCGGCGGCGGAGGCGGAGGCGGGGGCGGGGGCGGGGCCGCTGCCTTGGACTTGGTCTGCCGCGGCGCGCGCGGCTTCGCCGGAGCGCGGCCGGCCGCTGCCTGTTTGGCCGCTGCCTGTTTGGCCGCCGTCTGTTTGTCCGTCGTCTGCTTGGTCGCCGCCTGTTCGGCCGCCCCCTCTTTCGCCGCAGGCTGCTTGGACGCCGGTCGGCGCGTGGTCGCGGACGAGTCCGCGGCCCGGGTGCGGGAGGTACCGCCACGAGCCGTCGTGCTGCGCGCGGAGGCGCTGCGCGTGGTCGCCGGCTTGCGGGCGGTGGAGCTGCTGCGCGCCGGCTTTTTCGTATCTGACGCGGGCTTTTCCTCCCCGCCGGCAGCCTCGGCCGACCGACCTTCCCGCGCGGCGTCGTCGTCGGGCGGCTGTGGGAGGGAGGTCATGCGGCCACGCTAGCAAGGACCTCCGGCATCCGCCCGCCCCGTACGTGCCCGCTGTGACGAAGCACGCGCCCCGCGCGGCGTAGGCGACTTCTTTCAGGCGAAGTGCGTAAACTGCGGGTGAACTGTTGCCTACTGACTGGAGGAGACGACATGACGACTCAGGTAGTGATTCTGGCTGCCGGAATGGGCAGCCGACTGGGCCGGGCGCTCCCGAAGTCGCTGACCGAGCTGGTCGACGGGCGCACCATCATGCGCCAGCAGTTCGACAACATCGAGACCGCGTTCGGCAAGGATGCCAAGGTCACGATCGTCGTCGGCTACCGGGCGGAGGACATCGTGGAGCGCTTCGGCGACCGCGCGCAGTTCGTCTACAACGAGAAGTACGACCAGACCAACACGAGCAAGAGCCTGCTGCGCGCGCTGCGCGCCAGCAATAAGGGCGGCGTGCTGTGGATGAACGGCGACGTCGTCTTCGACCCGCAGGCGCTCGTGCGGGCCAAGGAATTCGTCGCCCGCGACCAGAGCTTCGTGACCGTGAACACCTCGAAGGTGAGCGACGAGGAGGTCAAGTACACGGTCGGCGCCGAGGGATACATCGATCAGCTCTCGAAGCAGGTCGACACGGCGGTCGCCCTGGGCGAGGCCGTCGGCATCAACTACATCTCGAGCCGCGACAAGGCCAGCTTCATCCGCAGCCTCGACAAGGTCGACGCGCAGGACTACTTCGAGGCCGGGCTCGAGCTCTCCATCGCCAAGGACCGCATCCTTGTCGAGCCGATGGACATCTCCGACCTGTACGCGGTCGAGGTGGACTTCGCCGAGGACCTCGAGCGGGCCAACGGCCTCTTCGCTTGAACCACCCCGTCGGTCGACTGGCGCCGCAGACCGCCGTCGGTCGACTCACGTCGCAGACGTGAATGGAGACCTACGGCGCCGACTACCCCTGCCGCGTGACCGCGACCGGCCGCCCCTTGAAGCGCAGCGCCACCTGCTGCCCCGGCTCGGGGCGGTCGCTCACGTCGTGCTGCACGGCGACGACCGTGTCGTCCGCGAGGCGCACGAAGGTGCGGCGCAGTGAGCCGAGGAAACTGGTCGACACGACGGTCGCCGGCAGCCCGGCATCCGTCGTGATGATGACGTCCTCGGGGCGCACGTACGCCGTCACCGGACCGTCTTCGGGCGCCTCGCCCAGCACGTTCAGCGGCTGACCGTACACGGTCACCACTCCCCCGACCAGCGTGCCGCCCAGCTTGTTCGACAGCCCCACGAAGTCGGCGACGAACGGCGTGCGCGGTGCCAGGTAGAGCTCCTCCGGCGTGCCGATCTGCTCGATGTCTCCCGCATTCATCACCGCGACCCGGTCGGCGACGGCGAGCGCCTCCTCCTGGTCGTGGGTGACGAAGATCGTGGTGATGCCGAGCTCCTGCTGCAGGCGCCGGATCTCCTCGCGCAGCTGCACCCGGACCTTCGCGTCGAGGGCTGAGAGCGGTTCGTCGAGCAGCAGCACGCGCGGCCGGGTGACGAGCGCGCGGGCGAGTGCGACGCGCTGCTGCTGACCGCCGGAGAGCTCGTGCGCGTACCGGCCCGAGAGGTGCCCGAGCCCGACCAGCTCGAGGGCCTCGCTCGCGCGGGCGCGCCGCTGCTGGGCCGGTACCTTGCGCATGCGCAGCCCGAACTCGACGTTCTGCTGCGCGGTCATGTGCGGGAACAGCGAGTACGACTGGAACACCATTCCGATGTCGCGCCGGTTCACCGGGACGTCCACGACGTCGACGCCGCCGATCCGGATGCTTCCGCTGTCGATCCCCTCGAGACCCGACAGGGCGCGCAGCGCGGTCGTCTTGCCGCAGCCCGACGGGCCGAGCAGCGCCACGAACTCGCCCGGCTCGACCTTCAGATCCAGGCCCGAGAGGGCGGCATGGCCCGAATACGTCTTCACCACGTCGACGAGCTCGACGCTCGTGCCCGTGACGGTCAGCGAACCGGCGGAAGCGTTGCTGTCGATGGCGACCATGTCGAAACCTTTCGATTGCGGCGGATCGTGCCCGCGGCGCCGATCAGCACGAGGATGATGAAGACGAACAGCAGCGCGGCCAGCGCGAACGTCGAGGCGACGTACGGGTCGGCGTGCTCGAGCAGCGCGAGGCCGGTCTGGAAGGTGTTCTGCTGCAGGAACGAGGCGATGGTGTACTCGCCGAGCACCACCGAGACCGTGAGCAGGGCGGACGAGAGGATCCCGCGGCGCAGGTTGGGCAGGATCACGGACCACACCGTCTGGAACCACCCGGCGCCGAGGGAGCGCGCGGCCTCTTGGAGGGTGACCATGTCGACGCCCGCCATGTTGGACTGGATGGGGCGGAACGCGTACGGCAGCGAGATGATGCCGATCGCGAAGGCGAGGATCCAGGCGACCGAGCCGGTCGCCTGCCACATGACCTGGTAGACGGGGATGAATCCCACCGCGAGCACGACGGTGGGGATCGAGATCGGCAGCAGGCACACGAATTCGATCGCCTGTCGCACCCGGCGGTAGCGCAGCTCGGCGAGGATCATCGCCGGAAGCAGGAAGACCAGCATCAGCAGCACCGTCACGAGAGCGATCACCAGGGAGTTCTGGATGCCCTCCCACAACTGGTCGTACTGGTAGGCGCGCACAGGGTCGGTGAGCGCCTTCAGATGCTGGAGCGTGAAGCCGGAGTGCTGCCCGACGGGCTGGAACGCGAACGCCGCGAGCGCGTAGAGCGGGTACAGGAACGCGAGCCCGGCGATCACGAGCACGACCGTGGCCGTCGCGCGGCCCGGCGCGGCGCCGACGCGGGCGCTGCCGCGGCGGCTCATCGCTGCCACCTCGCGGCGCGGCGCTGCAGCACCGAGTACGCCCACATCACGATCGCCATGATGACGATCATGCCGATGGCGAGCACGCCCGGGATGTTGGTCACGCCCGAGGCCGTCTCGCTCGACAGGTCCTGCTGCATGACGACCGGGATCAGGATGCCCGAGTTGGTGAGCGCGGCGGCGGTCGCGAACGAGGAGAACGCGCTCGCGAAGATCAGGATCATGGCGCCGAAGAACGATGGGGCGAGCACCGGCGCACCCACGTGGCGCCAGTAGCTGAACCGGCCGCCGCCGAGCGTGGCGACCGCCTCGCCCCACTGCGGACGCAGCCCCTCGACGGCCGGCATGAAGGCGATGATCATCAGCGGGATGGAGAAGTAGAGGTAGGGGAAAAACATGCCGGCGGGCTGGTAGAGCAGCGGGCCGGCCGTCTTGTCGGGCGCCAGCGAGTTCAGGTCGACGTGGAAGGTCGACTGCAGCCACAGGGTGAACATGCCCGAGCTGCCCATCGTGGCGATGAAGGCGAAGGCCAGCATCACGCCGCCGAACTGGGCGAGCACCGAGCTCGCCGCGTCGACCACGACCCGCAGGATGCCGTTCGGCTTCGCGGCGAGAAGCATCACGCACAGGATCGCGCCGAGGATCGCGGAGGCGACCGCGACCGCGAGCGACAGCACGATCGAATTCTCGAACGCCTTCAGGATCGACCGGTCGCCGAACGCGGAGAAGTTCGCGAGGGTGAACGAGCCGTCCTCCGCGGTGACGCCGCCCCAGACCGCGAGCACGGTCGGCACGGCCATGAAGACGAGGGTGTATGCGGCGAAGGGGGTGAACCCGAGCCAGCCGGCCCCCCGGCGCCGAGGCTTACGCGCCCCGGCGCCGGCGGACCGGCCTGCTACCGCTGCGGATGCGGCGGACACGCGCTGACCGTTACTGGCCCATCGCGGCCGGCCAGGCCTTCGCGATGAAGGTTCCGGCCTTGGTCGCCTGGTCGTCGCTGAGCAGCGTGATCGAGCTCGGCTGGCCGCCGGCCGACTTGAGGGCGTCCTCGTCGACCTTGCCCGCCTTGGTCATGGCGTCGAGCGTCGCGGGGAAGGCGCCGGCCGCAAGGTACAGGTTCTGCACCTCAGGCGTGTAGAGGTACTCCTCCCACAGGCGGGCGGCCGCCGGGTTGGGGCCCCACGCGGCGACGGCCTGGTTGTAGTACGAGCCGACGGCAGGGCCGGAGGGGATCACCGTCTTGAAGTTCGGGTTGCCGCCCTGGGATTCGTCGCCCCAGCCGACGTTGTTGAACGACCACTGGATGACGACCGGGGTCTCACCGTTGTTGACGGTCGCCTGCGAGGCGACGGTCGGGATGTAGTTGCCGGCGTCCTTGAGCTTCTTGAACCAGTCGACGCCCGGCTGCAGGTTGTCGGCCGAACCGCCGTTGTCGAGCGCCGCGAGCACGACCGACATCAGGGCCTCATTGGCCTTGACCGGGGACATCTTGATCGCGACCGAGTTCTTGTACTCCGAGCCGAGCAGGTCGTTCAGGGACTTCGGCGCCGTCTTGATCTTCGACGAGTCGTAGCCGATCGACATCACGCCGGTGTAGTCGTAGTACCACTTGCCGTCGGGGTCCTTGAAGTCGGTGGGGATGTCATCCCAGTTCTGCACCTTGTAGGGCGTGACGATGTCCATGTTCTGCTCGAGCACGGTGGTGCCGATGTCGAACACGTCGGGGGCGGTGGACTGGCCCTTGTCGTTGTTGGCCGCGTCGACCTCGTCCTGCGACGAGCCGTCCGGGTTCTCGGAGTTGATCTTGATCCCCGGGTACTTCTTCTCGAAGCCGGCGATGATCTTGCCGTAGTTGGCCCACGACGGGGGCAGGGTGATGACGTTGAGGTGGCCCTCCTTCTCGGCGGCGGCGACGAGGCAGTCGAAACCGCCGAAGTCGTCGGCGCTGGTCGCCTTCTGAGCCTGGGCGGTGGTGAGGGTCTTGCAGTTCTTCGCCTTGGCGCCGGCATCACTGCCGCCGGAGTTGCTCGCGCAACCCGTGAGCGCGATCGCCGCGGCGGCGACGAGCGCGAGCGCGGTGCTGACGCGCCGCATCTTGGACTTCATCAGGGAGTCTCCTCTTGGTTGGGGGATTCTTCGGGGGTGGGGATCTGGGTCAGGGAAGAACGGATGCCGCGAGCCCGAGCGCGGTCGTCATGCCGATGCCGCTCGTGACCGAGACGGCGGTGACGCCGGGCAGGGGGTCTGCGACGAGGTACGGGCCCTGTGGGCTCGAGGCGTAGACGCCGCGCCAGCGGCGGCGCACCCGCAGCTCGTCGGCGCCCAGCAGGCGACGGAACTCCTCGAGCAGCAGCTGGTCCGACTCCTCGTCTTCGAACGGGCTCTCGGTGTCCTCGTAGTGGTGGGTGTCGCCGAGCACCAAGCGGCCGGCCGCCTCGGAGTGCGGCAGCCGCTGGGTGAACATCAGGTTTACCCCCCGCGCCACGAGTTCGGGGGCGTCGGCCGCGATCGCCGCGCGCAGCTCCGCGGCGGCCGCGGTCCGGGCGAACCCGTCATAACGCAGCAGCGACAGCCCGGTGAGCACGCCGGGGGCGACGTCGACGCCGCGGGGTGCGTCGGCCTCGAGCATCCGTAGCCGGCACCGCGTCACGCCGTGCTCGGCGGCGAGGTCGGGGAAGAACCGGTCCACGTCGTGGCCGACCGCGACGATCACGCGCTCGGCACGCACCTCGCCGCGGGTCGTGTGCACGAGGCCGCTCTCGACACCCGTGACGTTGACGCCGAAGCGAACGTCGACGCCGAGTGCGGCCAGGTGGGCGGCGAGAGCGGGCACGGCGGTCGGCGAGTCGACGCGCAGGTCGAGCGGCAGGTGGGCGGCGCCGAGCAGACCGGGCGGCGTGAAGCCGAGGCGATCGGATGCCCCGGCCGGATCGAGCATCGTCACCTGGTCTGCGCCGCGCGCGGCGGCGAACTGCTCGAGCACGGCGAGCTCCTCGGCGCGCCGCGCGACGACGACGGTGCCTTCGGCGCGCACCGGGATGCCCGCTTCGCGGGCCAGGGTGAGCCACTCCTGACGGGCGCGCAGCGCGTACTCGAGTGCGATGTCGTCCTGCGCGGTCGTGCAGATGTGGCCGAAGTTTCGGATGCTCGCACCGACGGCGTACCCGTCGCGCTCGAGGACGACGACCCGCAGCCCGGCGCGCGAGGCGTGCCATGCATGCGCGAGGCCGACGATGCCGGCGCCCACGATCGCGAGGTCGAAATCCACGCTTGACACTGTGGCGGCGGCACGGGGTCGGAAGCGAGCCGGCAGAGCACTTGTCAACAGATGTTCAACCGCACGAAACCGGCGGACAACACTGGGTGAACAAGCGTGGACACCCTTCGCGTGAGTGCGAGGAGCACCGCTTGTATAGTCAGGGTGCGCGTTCCTCTCCACACGGTGATCGGCGATTGGATCCGGGACCAGATCTCGTCGGGGGCGCTGCCCGTCGGCGCCCCGCTCCCCTCGGAGGCGGAGTTGTGCGCGCGGTTCGGCTCGTCGCGCGGTCCGGTGCGGCAGGCGCTCGCGCAGCTGCGCAGCGAGGGGCTGATCGCCACCAGTCAGGGCCGGGTGCCCGCCGTGCAGGCGAGGCCGCTGGCCCAGTCGATCGACGACTTCTTCTCGTTCACGGCGTGGGTGCAGTCGTCGAGGCGCACGCCCGGGCAGAAGACCATCGAGATCGCGAGGCGGGTGCCGGAACCCGCCATCGCCGAGCGGCTGGGGCTCGAGGCATCCGATGAAGCCGTCGTGGTCGTGCGCCGTCGCACGATCGACGGCGAGCCCGTCATGCTGGAGCGCAGCTGGTACGTCGAGCAGGTGGGCCGGGAGATCTTCGCCTTCGACCCCGACGCCGGCTCGATCTTCGCCGAGCTCATCGCCCGCGGGGTGCCGCTCGATCACGGCACCCACACGATCGCCGCGATCGCCGCCGACGAACTCGACGCCGAACAGCTGGACGTGCCGATCGGCACACCGCTGCTGCGGGTCGAGCGCATCACCAGTTCGAGCGACGGAGTCGTGCTCGAGTACGCTGACGACCGCTATCGCACCGACCGGGCGCGGCTCGCGATCCGCAACTCCCGTTCGCGCTCCGCCGTCGCCGCGCCGAGCGAGGTACGCCGGCTCACACCAGAAGGGACCACGGCATGACCATCCGTCTCGCCTCGCTGGACATGGCGGGCACGACCATCGCCGAGCAGGGCACGGTCTACGCCGTGCTGCGACGCACCGTGGAGGAGAGCACCGGCCGCCAGATCAGCGACGAGCTGCTCTCGAGGTGGGGCGGCACGGGCAAGCACGCCGCCATCGGCGGGCTGCTCAGCGAACTCGGCGAAGACGTGTCGCGCCAGGACGCGCTGTTCGAGGTGTTCAAGCAGACGCTCGCGGCCGAATACGCCGCCGATCCGCCCACTCTGATCCCGGGGGTGCGCGCGGCGGTCGGCGAGCTGCGCGCGGCCGGCGTCAAGGTCGCCCTGCAGACCGGCTACTCGCGCGACGTCGCCGAGCCGCTGCTCGAGACCGTCGGCTGGGCGGTCGGCGACGACATCGACGCCCTGGTCACCTCCGACGAGGTGCCCGCCTCGCGGCCGGCTCCGTTCCTGATCTTCCGCACCATGGAGGCCACCGGCGTCACCGACGTCGCGCAGGTGCTCACCGCGGGCGACACCGCCAACGACCTCGGCGCCGGCGTCGCGGCCGGGGCGCGCTTCGTGGTCGGCGTGACGACCGGCGCGTACACGGCCGAGCAGCTCGGGACGCACCGCCACACGCATCTGCTGGCGTCGGCGGCGCAGCTGCCGGCGCTGCTGCGCAGCGAGGGCGAGCTGCCCTCCTAGAGCCGGTCGCGCCAGGCCAGCAGCCGCTTCACGCGCTCGATGCCGCCCGCGAGGTCGGGGGCGGAGATGCCGTGCGTGAACAGGGTGACGCCCTCGTCGACCAGTTGCGCGAGCTCGGCCTCCGGCAGCGTGTCGCGCATGCGCACCTCCGTCGACAGGGAGATCTCGGAGAGGTCGCGGCCGACCGCGGCGGCGTGCTCGGCGAGGATGCCCTTCTTGCGGCGCAGAGTCTCGATGTCGCTGAAGCTGTGCCAGATGTCGGCGTGCTGGGCGACGATGCGCAGCGTCTTGCGCTCTCGCCCGCCGCCGATCATCACGGGGATGTCGCGGGTGGGCGGCGGATTCAGCTTCGCCCAGCGCGCCTCGATGCGCGGCATCGCCTCGGCGAGCGCGGCGAGCCGGGTGCCCGGGGTGCCGAACTCGAAGCCGTACTCGTCGTAGTCGCGCTGGAACCAGCCCGCGCCGATGCCGAAGATCAGCCGGCCCCGGCCGCCGTCGTGCGCCGAGATGTGGTCGACGGTGCGCGCCATGTCGGCCAGCACGTCCGGATTGCGGTACGAGTTGCAGGTCACCAGCGGCCCGAACTCGACCCGCGTGGTCTGTTCCGCCCACGCGCCGAGCATCGTCCAGCCCTCGAAGTGCAGCCCGTCGGGCTCGCCGGAGAGCGGGAAGAAGTGGTCCCAGTTGAACAACACGTCGACGCCGAGCTGCTCGAGCTCGACGACCGTGTCGCGGATCTGCTGATAGCCGGCGTGCTGCGGAGCGATCTGAACGCCGATTCTGATGGAGGTCACGCCTCCCAACTTATCCAGACTGCACCCCTAGCATTGAGGCCGTGACCAGCTCCACGGCCGTGCGCCCCGCGCAGCGCACGCCCTTCGCCAGATACCGCCATTCGCTGTGGCTGCTGACGAAGCGCGACCTGTCGGTGCGGTACACCACGAACGCGCTCGGCTACGTGTGGTCGATCCTCGACCCGCTGCTCATGTCGCTGATCTACTTCTTCGTGTTCGTGCTGGTCATGCACCGCGGCGGCACGGGCGACCAGCCGTACATCGTGTACCTGATGGCGGGTCTGCTGCCGTGGACCTGGTTCAACAGCACGATCACGGATGCCTCGCGCGTGTTCTCGAAGGAGTCGAAGCTCGTGCGCTCGGTGAAGCTGCCGCAGTCGCTGTGGGTGGCGCGCATCGTGCTGTCCAAGGGCATCGAGTACATCGCCTCGCTCGCCGTGCTCGTCATCTTCGCCGTCCTCAACCACGCGCCCGTGACCGCCTACGTCGTGTGGTTCCCGCTCGGCATCGTGCTGCAGGCGATCCTCGTCTACGGACTGGGGCTGATCGTCGCGCCGCTCACCGTCTTCTACAAGGACCTCGAGCGGGCCATCCGTCTCATCCTCCGCGTGCTGTTCTACGCCTCGGCCGTGCTGTACTCGCCGGATGAGTGGCCGCAGGACTTCCACGGCTTCCCCGTCGGCCGCATTCTCGAGCTCAACCCGCTCACCGGCATCATGGGCCTCTACCGCTGCGCCTTCTGGCCGAAGGAGCTGGAGATGGGCCACGTGATCGTCTCGGCGGTCGGCTCGCTCGTGATTCTCGGCGTCGGCACCCTCGTCTTCCGCCGGTCGGTGCCCGCCGTGCTGAAGGAGATGTGATGGTCGCGGTCGACTCCACCCCCGTCACCGGCACCGGCGGCAGCGGCTACGTCATCGAGGTCTCCGGCCTCGGCATCCGTTTCAAACGCAACAAGCGCGCCAAGCGGTCGTTCAAGGACCTGTTCGCCGGCCGTCGGCGGCGTGCGCGGCCGGACGAGTTCTGGGCGCTGCGCGACGTGACGTTCGGCATCCGCCAGGGCGAGGCGATCGGGGTCGTGGGCCGCAACGGGCAGGGCAAGTCGACCCTGCTGAAGCTGATCGCCGGCGTGCTCATCCCCGACGAGGGCTCGGTGCGCGTGCACCAGGGCGTCGCGCCGCTGATCGAGATCACCGGCGGCTTCGTCGACGACCTCTCGGTGCGCGACAACGTGTACCTCACCGCGGGCCTGCACGGCATGACGAAGAAGCAGGTCGACGCGAAGTTCGACGAGATCGTCGAGTTCGCCGAGATCCCCGGGTTCCTCGACACGCCGTACAAGCACCTGTCCTCCGGCATGAAGGTGCGCATCGCGTTCAGCGTGATCACGCAGCTGGAGGAGCCGATCCTGATCGTGGACGAGGTGCTCGCAGTCGGCGACAAGGCGTTCCGCGAGAAGTGCTACGCCCGCATCGACCAGCTGCTCTCCGAGGGCCGCACGCTGTTCTTCGTCTCGCACTCCGAGCGCGACCTGAAGCGCTTCTGCACGCGCGGGCTGTACCTGAAGAAGGGGGAGCTGGTGATGGACGGGCCCATCGACGAGGTCATCGACCGCTACAACGCCGACTACAACACGCCGTCGCGGCCGGCGGCGGAGTAGCGAGGCGCGACTTCCCCCGCACAGGTAGGGTGCGGGTCGGGTTATCCCCCGTTTTCGCGAGGGCGTCGGATGCCGGTTCTACCGTTCCCCGCATGCCTGACCTGCCTCTCGCCTACCCCGTGCCCTGGTTGTTCATCCGCGACTATGCGCCGCGGTATGGGTTGAAGAACGCATCGCTCGAGACGCTGCGGAACGTGTGGTGTTCGCTTCTCGGCCCGGGCGCATTGCCGCTACAGCTTCCGGTGAACGTGGAGCCGGGCCAGACGCTCTGGGTTCCCGTGCATGGAGCCGATCTGGCGCGAGACACGCTTCTCGTCGTGCGGTGGCGGCGCGAGAACGGCGAGGAATACCTGTGGCGTGCGGCGTTCTGATCAGGCGCGGGCGCGCCGTTTGGCGTCACGTTTACGCTTCAACTCTTCAAGCGGTTCGCGCGGGGAAGTGCGCTCTCGCGGCGGCGGGACCATGTCGGCGTTCAGCCCCTCCGTCAACACGGCCAGGTCCACTCCGAGGGCATCGGCGATGCGGATCATGTTGTGCAGGTTCGGGTTGCGCTGACCGAGTTCGATCTTGCGGTAGGTGGACTCGTCGATCTCTGCCGCCTCAGACACCTGACGTTGTGTCGCACACAGCTCTTCACGTTCCGCTCGCAGTCGACGGCCGAATTCCTTCGTGGCAGAAGAGAGCGAATCCGGCATATCTCCAAACCTGGATGAACGCGCGCGTTTGGCCGAGGGCAGATGCACCCCTACTTTTAATGCCACGGGCGTTTTTGCCCGCTTATCTGTTCGTTCCGCCGGGGGTGCTTCATGTCGTCAGATGCGGCTGCCGCACTTCAGAACCCGGTGATCAACTCCCCCTACGACCCGCCGACCCACTACTTCGTCGTCGGCCCGCACGGGCCGACGGGCGAGATCAAGGCGGGCCGTCGTCCGAGCGAGTCGTTCATTCCCATTCCGCAGTCGAAGAAGCGCGGCAAGAAGGCAGCGCATGACGACACCCTGGTCGAGATCGATTTCGACTTCACCGGCGAGCGCCGCCAGGCCAACTCGCTGATCAATCAGCTCCGGGACGATGTCGAGCTGTGGCGGGCCCGCGGCTACGAGCACGTCACGCACATCAGTCGCAAGCTGTTGCAGCACTGGGCCGACTCCACTCGCGAGAACCGGATCCTCTACGGTCAGCGCGAGGCCGCCGAGACGGCGATCTTCCTCACCGAGGCGGCAGGCAAGGGCACCTATCGCGACTGGAGCCGCAGCCTCGACGAGGCCAATGCCGAATACAACTCCGGCCTTCCCCGGGTCGCGCTGAAGTTGGCGACCGGCTCGGGAAAGACGGTAGTCATGGCGATGCTCATCGCATGGCAGACGCTGAACCGCCAGTACGCGTCAGGAAACGCTCAGAACCGGTGGGCGCAGAAGTTCCTGCTCGTCGCTCCCGGTATCACGATCCGCGACCGCCTTCAGGTGCTCAAGCCAACGCTGCAAGGCAACTACTACGACGAGCGCGAGATCGTGCCGCCCGATCTGCGTCAGCAGCTCAACTCCGCCCAGCTGGTGATCACGAACTACCACGCGTTCCTGCCGCGCGTGCGGCGCGAGTTCCAAGGGGTGAACGCGCTCACCAAGAACATCCTGAGCGAGAGTGACGACCCCGGCTTCTACAACGAGAGCGAGAGCGAGGTCGTGAGCCGGGTGCTGCGCGACTTCGGCAAGGTCGGCAAGAACGAGCCGATCGTCGTCTTCAACGACGAGGCGCACCACTGCTACCAGGACAAGCCCCAGCACACCGCCGGAATCAAGCTGACCAAGGAGCAGGAAGCGGCGAATACCGACGCCCGCGTCTGGTTCAAGGGCCTCCAGGCGGCGGCGAAGCTGCACCGCATCCCCCGCATCTTCGACCTCTCGGCGACGCCGTTCTACCTCTCCGGTTCCGGCTACACCGAGGGGTACCTGTTCCCCTGGGTGGTCAGCGACTACTCGCTGATGGACGCGATCGAGGCCGGCATCGTCAAGGTGCCGCGCGTTCCCGTGAACGACGACTCGGCCGACGACACCCCCACCTACCTCGACTTGTGGCAGAAGATCGGCGACAAGCTGCCGAAACGGCAGAGCACGGTCATCACGGATGCGTCGGGGTGGAACCCTCCCGCCGAGCTGGAGGGCGCCCTCAACAACCTCTACGGAAGCTACGAGAAGTCGTTCGCGCGCTGGCAGGACGAGCTCGCGTCGCTCGGCGAGCCTCCTCCGGTGATGATCGTGGTCTGCCCCAACACGCTGGTCTCGAAGCTGGTCTACGAGTGGATCGCGGGACGAGAGATCACCGAAGGCGAGCAGACGATCCACACCGAGGGCAGGCTGCCGCTCTTCTCGAACGCCGAGCTGGGGCGGCGTCGCGCCCGGCCGCAGACGATCCTCGTCGACTCGGTTCAGCTCGAGTCTGGCGATGCGCTGAGCGCCGATTTCAAGTCCGCCGCCGCTGAGGAGATCGAAGCGTTCAAAGATGCATACCGCCGCAGCAGCCCGGGAGCGGACGCCGATCAGCTGAGCGACGCCGACATCCTTCGCGAGGTGCTCAACACCGTCGGCAAGAAGGGCAAGCTCGGCGAGCAGGTGCGCTGCATCGTCAGCGTCGCAATGCTCACCGAAGGATGGGACGCGAACACCGTCACCCACATCCTCGGCATCCGCGCCTTCGGCTCGCAGCTGCTCTGCGAGCAGGTTGTCGGGCGCGGACTGCGGCGCCGCAGCTATGTGTTGAACGACGAGGGCAGGTTCGAGCCCGAGTACTCGAACGTGTACGGCATTCCGTTCGCGTTCATCCCGAGCGACGTGGTGCCGACCGAGAAGCCGCCCGCCCCGCCCGCGATCGAGGTCGGCACGGTCGAGGGCCGGGAGGAGTACCGCATATCCTTCCCGAAGCTCGACGGATACCGCCTCGAGATCCCCAGCGAGCACCTCTTCTTCGATCCGTCCGACGCCCGCCGCCTGCTCATCGGCCCGAGCACGGTGCCCGACGAAGTGACCGTCGAGGGCTATGTCGGCGAGTCCGAGGTCGTGAGAGACGACGTGCGCGACCCGCGGGAGCAGCGGGCCGCCTACCGCATCGCCGAATACGTCTACCGCCAGCACTTCATGTCCGGCGACGAAGACATCCAGCCGTGGACCTTCCCGCGCTTGCGCGAGATCGCTTCGGAGTACCTGACGCAGTGCGTCGACTATGACGACGGCTTCGACATCCGACACCTGCTGCGCACGACCGAGCGCCTTCACGAGGCGGCAGAGGCGATCTGGGACGGCATCACCCGGTACGGCGCGCGCGACGACGAGTCCCGGGTGCAACGCATCCGACCGCTGCTGCGCCGCTTCGATCCGATCGGCGACACGAGCGGCATCCGTTTTCTCACCCGCAAGGCGGTCTACGAGACGCGCAAGAGCGAGATCAGCCACGTCGTGCTCGACGGCCAGGGCGGCAACACGTGGGAGCAGCTGGTGGCGAGTCAGCTCGAGCTCATCGACGATGTCGCCGCCTACGTCAAGAACGACCACCTGGGTTTCACGATCCCGTACGTGCACAAGGGGCGCACGCACGCGTACGTGCCCGACTTCATCGTGCGGCTGCGGCGGCGCGACGGCGACGTGCAACGAATGCTCGTGATCGAGGTCTCCGGCGGTCAGAAGAGCCCGGGACCCACGATCGAGAAAGCCGACACCGCCCGCAACAGCTGGTGCGTCGCCGTGAACAACCACCGCGGATTCGGCCGCTGGGGCTACATCGAGCTGACCTCGATGGTCGGCGTCGAGGTGCAGCTGCGCGAAGCGATCGACAGTTTGTACGCCGACAAGCCCATCGTCGGCGACCCCGATCTGCTGTCGGCGTTCCCGTGACGCCGGCGCGAAGCATCCGTCACCCGTTCGCACAGCAGTAAGGCACAGCAGACATGGCACGCGCAGCACGGCCCAGCGGTCCGACCCCCGTCGAGGCGATCCGGCACGTCGAAGACGCCCGCACAAACATTCCGACCGCGGAAGGATCCGAGGTCTACTTCGACGAGAAGTCGAGCGCGCTGCCGCCGCTGCGCTACCCGCGCAACCCCGATCTCGACCCGCAGCTGGTCTGGCGCGGCAAGGATGCCGAGGACGGCGAGGACCTCGTCGTCGACGCTCCCCCGATCTACATCCAGGAGAAGATCGACCCGCGGGTGCTCATCGAGAACCTGCGCGAGACGGCGAAGGCGGGTGAGCCGGAACCCGAGCTGACGCTGTTCGACGACTTCGACGGGCTCGACGGTCTAGATGCGATCGAGTACTACCGGCACGACGCGCGCTGGACCAACCGCATGATCCTGGGCGATTCACTGCAGGTCATGGGCTCCCTCGCGGAGCGGGAGGCGCTACGCGGCAAGGTGCAGATGATCTACATCGACCCGCCCTACGGCATCAAGTTCGGCTCGAACTGGCAGGTGCGCACCTCACGGCGCGACGTGAAGGACGGCAAGCGTGAGGACTCGGCGCGCGAGGCGGAGCAGATCAAGGCCTTCCGGGACACCTGGAAGGACGGCATCCACACCTACCTGTCGTACCTGCGCGACCGGCTCGTCGTCGCGCGGGAACTGCTCACCGAGTCCGGCTCGGTCTTCGTGCAGATCGGCGACGAGAACGTGCACCTCGTGCGCAGCCTGCTCGACGAGGTGTTCGGGGCGGAGAACTTCGTGAGCCAGATTTCGTATCGGACAACCACGGGCGCGACCTCCGAATTTCTCGCCGGCACGGTCGACTACATCCTGTGGTTCGGTCGGAATCGCGACGCAACCAAGTACCGAAGCCTCTATGTCGAGCGCTCTGTGGTTGATGACGCCAACTATCGATTGATCGAGATTGACGGGGTCGTTCGAGCCCTGACACGAAACGAGTTAGCAGAGAAGGACAAGCTGTACGGGACTGGTGCGCGCCTTCTCCGCCAGAATCCCCTGACCTCACAGTCAGGCGGAGACACGACGCGCTTTGAGGTGGAGTTTGGCGGGCACCGCTTCACGCCGGCAAAGGGTGGCTGGAAGACCAACGCGGACGGTATGAAGCGCCTGCTGCTCGCCAATCGATTGATGTCCAGCGGCAAGACGTTGGGATTCAAGCGCTACTTCGAAGACTTTCCGTACGAAGCATTTTCGAACGCCTGGGATGACACGCGCCAGAGTGGGTTCGGCGAGGCGAAGGTCTATGTCGTCCAAACGGCACCTCGGGTGATCGAGCGGTGCATGCTCATGTGCACCGATCCGGGCGACCTCGTGCTTGACCCGACCTGCGGCTCGGGCACGACGGCGTATGTCGCCGAGCAGTGGGGGCGGCGCTGGATCACGATCGACACCTCCCGCGTTGCATTGGCGCTCGCGCGGCAGCGGCTCATGGGCGGCCGGTTCCCGTACTACGTGCTGGCCGACTCCGACGAAGGGCGCAAGCTCGAGGGGCTGCCGCCGGCGACCACGAAGGGCGACATCCACAAGGGCTTCGTGTACGAGCGGGTGCAGCACATCACGCTGAAGTCGATCGCGAACAATCCCGACATCCACGAGGGCATGAGCCGCGAGGAGATCGACGCGGCGATCAAGAGGCACGCCGAGTACGAGTTGCTCTATGACAAGCCCAAGGTCGACAAGAACGTCGTGCGGGTGAGTGGACCGTTCACCATGGAGAGCCTCAGCCCGCACCGCTCGCTCACCTTTGACGAGGCGGACCCGAGCCGCGAGTCGATAGGCGAGCGCCACGCGGCCGAGGATCCGGAGGCTGTCACCTTCGAGCAGTCGATTCTCGAGAATCTGGCGAAGTCCGGCATCCAGAACGGGTCGAAGTCGGGCCGCTTCACCTTCGCGAGCCTCGACCCGCACGCGGGCAGGCTCATCCAGGCGACGGGTGAGCGGCTGGCCGTCGACGATGACGACTCGGCCGAGGCATCCGTCGACGCGCCCACCACTCGGGTCGCCATCGCCATCGGCCCCCAATACGGGACGGTGAGTTCCGGCTTTGTGAAAGAAGCGCTCAAGGAAGCCAACGCGCTCGACCCGGCCGTCGACGTGCTGTACGTGCTCGGCTTCGCATTCGACCCCAACGTCGAGGGCGAGCGTCAGCTCGGCCGCATCCGTGTCGAAGCGGTGCGCATGAACGTGGACCTGCTCATGATCGATGCCCTGAAGAAGACCGGAGCCGGCAACCTGTTCACCGTCTTCGGCGAGCCCGACATCGAGGTGCGCGAGCTGCCCGACGGCAAGCTCGAAGTCGAACTGCGCGGGGTCGACGTGTTCAACCCGAACACCGGCGAGGTGCGCTCCAGCGCGCCGACTCAGATCGCGCTCTGGATGGTCGACACCCGGTATGACGAGGAGTCGTTCTTCGTGCGGCACGCGTACTTCACCGGCGAGAACGACCCGTACAAGAACCTCAAGACGGCACTCAAAGCCGACATCGACCCGGACGCGTGGAGCGCGCTGTATCGCACCATCTCGATGCCGTTCGACCGACCTGATACGGGGAAGATCGCGGTCAAGGTCATCAACGACTACGGCGATGAGGTCATGAAGGTGTTCTCGGTGTAGGTCGCGTGCGCGGGTCTCCATTCGCCCTTCGGGCGAGTCGACCAGCGAGGGGACGCGTGCGAGTCGACCGGCGGGGGCGCGGCTGAGGGGCGCGGTCAGTCGGCGGCGTCGGGCTCGGGCAGGGGCGGCACGCCGCTCAGCAGCGTGCCGAGGTCGACGCCGAGCGCGACGGCGATGCGGGTCATCGTGGCGAGGCTGGGGTTGGCCGTGCCGCGCTCGATCTTGCCGAGGTTCGACGGATTGATTCCGGTGAGCAGGGCGAGCTGCTCCTGAGTCAGGCCCAGCGACGACCGCAGCCGGCGCAGCCGCACCCCGAACAGCGCCGCCGGCTCCACGCCGTCGTGTCCCCCGACCACCATCGCCATCGCTCTTCCCCCGAAGACGCCCCTATGAAGGCGCTATGAGCATAGGGCACGGATGGCGGCATCGCGCAACCCCTTCGAGATCATCCGGCGGCGCAGCGGCGCCCGACTTACACTGACGCAATGGCGCGCAAGTCGAAGATCGACAAGACGAAGACGATCGTGACGACCGACAAGGGCAAGGTCGTGAAGGGCAAACTGGTGCCCAACACCATCGAGCGGGCGGTCGACTCGCTGATGGGCTTCCACCGCCCCGCGGTCGTGGCCCACATCGAGCGCATCCGCCGCAAGTACCCCGACGCGACGGTCGAGCAGCTGCAGTACGTGCTCGAGCGCCGCTACCTCGCCGCGGTGACGACGAGCGGGGCCGCGACGGGGGCGACCGCGGTCGTACCCGCGATCGGCACCGTGACCGCGCTGGCGCTGTCCGCGGCCGAGACCGTCGCATTCCTCGAGGCGACCGCGCTGTTCGCCCAGTCGGTCGCGGAGCTGCACGGCATCACCGTGGAGGATCCCGAGCGCACCCGTGGCCTCGTGCTCGCCCTCATGCTGGGCAAGGAGGGCAGCGACATCATCCGCCAGTGGGGCCTCGAGGCGCTCAACGAAGACGCCACGCGCGCCGGCTACTGGGGCACGATCATCAGCGAGCAGATGCCGAACGCCATCGTCACGCCGATGCTGAACCGGCTGAAGAACGCGTTCCTCAAGCGGGTCGCGACGCACCAGGCCGGCAGCATCCTCGGGCGCGCGCTGCCCTACGGCATCGGCGCGGTCGTGGGCGGCGTCGGCAACAATGTGCTCGGCCGCCGCATCACCAAGGCGGCGCGCTCGGCCTTCCCGCCCGCCAAGGGCGACGTCGTCGTTCTCGACGAGGAGCGGCTGCGGAAGCGCGAGGTGCGGGGGTAGCGAGGCTTCGAGGCTTCGAGACGGCGCCTTTGGCGCCTCCTCAGCCGGCGGAAGGGGTGGACGACGACGCAGCGGTGCGCGCGTTCCACTCCTCCCACTCATCCATGAGCCGCGCGATCGCCTGGTGGAAGCGGCGGGTCGTCGCCCCCGGCGTCGTGTCGCCGAAGTAGTGCTCCACCCACTTGGCGAGGCGCACCGCCGCCTGCTCGTCGTGGCTCAACTCCTCGAGGCGCCGCGTGATCGCGGGGGCATCGGATGCCTCCAGCCACTCCGCATCCGACAGATACCCGCCCTCGTCGAGCTCCGCGTCGGGGTGGACCGGCCGGGTGACGAGCAGCGGCTTGCCGGCGGCCAGCCGGTCGTAGACCATCGCCGAGACGTCGACGATCGCCACGTCGGCGGCGGAGAGCTGCCAGCCGAGCTCCGCCCCGTGGTCGTACACGTGGTGTGCGGAAGGATCCGCGCGGTTCGCGGCGGCGATCGCGTGGATGATGCGCCGGTTCGCCTCTCCGTAGGCGTGGTCGACCACTCCGCTGCGGGGGTGCGGCCGGTAGATCAGCCGGTAGCGCCGGTCGGCAAGCAGCGCCTCGGCCAGCGCGACGCCGTGGGTGACCACCGAGCCGTAGGCGGCCGCGGGCCGGTCGCCCTCCCAGGTGGGCGCGTACAGCACGACAGTGCGCTCATCGGGGGTGTACGGCAGCGTTCCCGAGTAGTGGTCGGCCTGCGGGCGTCCGATCTTGATGGCGCGCTTGTCGAGGTCGTAGTCCCACAGCACGCGCGACAGGCGGTTCAGGGCGGCGTCGCCGGCGACCAGAGCGTAGTCGTACGCCTTGAACTGGTTCGTCGTCATGTACATCTTGTCGCTCTCGCCGTGGTTGATGAACACGTGCCAGCGGCGCCCGTAGCGCATCATCTGGAAGTTGCGCGCGTTCTGGTTGACGTAGAGGACGATGCGGATGTCCTGCCGGTCGAGGAACTCCTCGACGTCGAGGATCGTCTTCACGTACGCTACGGGCACCGGGCTCTCCCTGAGCAGCGCCGCGGCCCCGGTGGCCGCGCGCGACATGATGACCACCGGCCACAGCTTCGCGAGCTCGGCGAGGGGCTTGTACCACTGCCGCAGCTGGTACAGGTTGACCTCGCCGTCGGCGAAGTAGACGGCGATGCGGAAGCGCCCGGCAGGGAGCGGTTCCGCCCGGCCCAGAATCTCCCGCAGCTCCGCGCGTGCTTTGCGCTGCTGCAATGCATTGCGCACCAAACGCGCCGCTGCCGTCACATCGCGTGCGATACCCATGGTCCGTCCAGGCTAGCGAACCGGGCTGGGCGGGCCCGCCTCGCGCCCGCTGCTACCTTGGGAGCACTATGGGCCGATTCACCTTCGCCTCAGGCAATCTGCGCAAGATTGCGGCCCTTCCCCTCTACGGTCTCGGCGCCCTCGCCTCCGCCGTCACGCCGCGTCGGCCCGGGCTGTGGGCGTTCGGCTCGGGAACCGGGGTCGGCGAGGGCGCGCTCCCCCTGCTGCAGGAGGTGCGCCGCGCGGACCCGCGGGCGCGGGTGGTGTGGCTGGCCCGCGACGAGCACGATGTGGCGGATGCCCGCCGCCTCGGCATCCCCGCCGCCCAGAAGCACTCCTGGCGCGGCTTCCGGCTCACCTTGCGTGCGCAGGTCGTCGTCGTCACGCACGGATTCGGCGACGTGAACCGCTTCGCCGTGCGAGGCGCCTTCGTGGTGAACCTCTGGCACGGCATCCCGTTCAAGCGCATCCGCATCGACTCGCCCGAGGCGATGCGCGTGCCGCTCGTCGGCCGGGTGCCCGGGGTGCGCGCCCTGGTGAAGCGCGCGTACGCGCGCGCCGGCCGGGGCATCGCGCTCTTCCCGACCGCCTCCGAGGCCGCGGCTGCGCGCATCCGCACCGCCTTCGCCCTCACGAAGCGGCAGGCGGTCATCACCGGCGACCCGCGAGACGACGTGCTGCTGCGCGGCGCGGCGGAGGACCGCGAGCGCGCCGCGCGCGAGCAGATCGCGCTGCGCCTCAACGACCCGCGCGCCCTGACCGAGCGCATCGTGATGTACGCCCCCACCTGGCGCGACGGTCAACGGCACCCGGCCGTGCCGTCCGTCGAGGAGTGGCTCGCCCTCGACGCCCTGCTCGAGCGTGCCGGGGCGCTGCTGCTGGTGCGCGCCCACCCGCTCGGGCGCGGCGACTTCGCCGCCGGCGCCGCCGCGAGCGACCGGATCGCGCTGCTCGGCTCCGACCTCCTTCCGGACGTCACCCCGGTGCTTCCCGCCGTCGACACGCTGATCACCGACTACTCGTCGATCGCGTTCGACTTCGCGCTCGTCGGCGGCCCCATCCTGTTCCTCGCCCCCGACGTGGCCGACTACGCCGGCCGCCGCGGCGTCTACGAGCCGTACGACGGCTTCTCCGGCGGCCGCGAGGTGTCGAGTTGGGCGGCGCTCGTGCCGCGACTCGACGCCGTGTTGACGGATGCCGAGGCGCGGGCTCCGCTCGTCGCGCATTCCGCCTGGCTCGCCTCCCGCTTCCACGCCTTCCGCGACGGCCGCAACACGCAGCGGGTGCACGAGCTGATCCGGCGCCGCCTCGCCGGCGAGGCCGACGCCATGCCACCCGCTCCCCCGGCGCAGCCCGACGCCCTCACCGTGGACGGCCTGGCCGTGGAGCACGACGACGGCTTCGTCTTCACCGCGGTCGGCCCCGGCCCGGCGCCGGCCGGCGCCGCCCTCTCCGGCGCGCGCGCCGTGCTGCCCGGCAGCGTCGACGAGGCGGGCGGCCGCTGGCGGGCCCGCATTCCCCTCGTCGTGCCGGGGTGGAGCGGCCCGGGGCTGCCGCCGCGGTCGGGCGACTACGCCCTGCGGCTGACCGGCGCCGACGGGCATCCGCTCGCCCTCGACGTGATCGCGGCCGCCCTGCCCGACCGGCGCTACGGGGACGCGTTCCGGCTCGCCGCGCACGCGGAGCGCGGGGTCGTGCAGGTCACGCTCGCAGCCCCCCTCTCCGACGACGAGGTGGGCGCCGCGAACCAGCGCCGGCTGCTCGGCGAGTACCGCGCCGAGTTCGCGCCGCTCGAGGACGCGGTGTTCTTCGAGAGCTACTTCGGCCGCAACGTCTCCTGCAACCCGCTCGGCATCGACCGCGCTCTGGCCGAGCTGCACCCCGAGGTCACCCGGTACTGGAGCGTCGCCGACGCCTCCGTCGAGGTGCCGCCCGGCGCCGTGCGCGTCATCGAGGGCAGCGAGGAGTGGTGGCACGCGCGCGCGGCCAGCCGCCTGCTCGTCGTCAACGACTGGCTGCGCAAGCGCTGGCACCCGCGGCCCGGCCAGCACGTGCTGCAGACCTGGCACGGCACGCCGCTCAAGCGGCTCGCGCTCGACAAGCCCGGCTTCCGGCCCCGGGCACGCCTGGCGGTGCTGCGGGAGAGCCGCAGGTGGGATCTGATGCTCGCGCAGAACCCGTTCAGCGCCGACGTGTTCCGCTCCGCCTACGCCTTCCGCGGCCCGATCTGGCAGGAGGGCTACCCCCGCAACGACGTGGTCGTCACCGGCGACCGCGACGCGGTGCGTGCCCGGCTCGGCATCGCGCCCGAGCAGACCGCGGTGCTGTACGCGCCCACCTGGCGCGACGACCGGCCCGGCGTCGTCGACCACCTCGACGTGGCGCAGTTCCAGCGCGAACTGGGCGACGGGTATGTCACGCTGATCCGCGGCCACTCGCGCACCCTCGGGCCCGGCGCCGCCGTGGTCGGCGAGGGCGTCATCGACCTCACCTCCTATCCCGACATCAGCGAGCTGTACCTCGCCGCCGACATGCTGGTGACGGATTACTCGTCGGTGATGTTCGACTTCACGGTGACGGCCAAGCCGATCTTCTTCCACATGCCGGACCTCGAGCGGTACCGCGACCAGACCCGAGGCTTCAACTTCGACCCGTTCCCGGTGGTGCCGGGGCCGATCACGACCACCATGCCCGAGCTGGTGGCGGCGGTGCGTGGGGCGGCAGCCGGCGCATCCGATCACGCGCAGCGTTACGACGAGTGGCGGCGCCGATTCAACCCGAAGGACGACGGGCAGGCGGGCCGCCGGGTGGTCGAGCGGCTCTACGCCGAGGGGTACCTCTAGCGGCCGGTGAACTCGGCCAGGTTCCGGGTGAGCTTGAGGAAGCCGAGGATGAAGCCGGTGCCCCAGCAGAAGTGGATCACCGGCAGCACGACCACGAGCCACGCCATGGTGCGCAGACCGCGGTCGCGGGCGAGCAGCGTCGAGGCGAGCACGACCAGCAGATACCCGGCCGGCACGATGAGGCCCAGCAGCAGCCAGGGGCTCAGCCCGGCGAGCGCGCCGGCGACGAGGCCGAGCACGACCAGCACGACCACGACCGGCGGCACCCAGTAGCGCACGCCGTTGTTGGCGGGGAAGCGCCTCGCGAGCTCGCCGCGCCACACGCCGGTGGAGAAGAACTGCCGCGCCAGGTCGACCACGCTCGCGCGAGGCCGGTAGCCCACGCGCAGTTGTGGGGTGAACCAGACGGTGCCGCCGCGGGTGCGCAGCCGGCGGTTCAGCTCCCAGTCCTGCCCGCGCTTGAAACCCTCGTCGAACAGGCCCGCCGCCTCGAGGCTGTCACGCCGGAACACGCCCAAGTAGACGGTCTCGGCCGGGCCCTCCTTGCCGCCGGTGTGGTGGCGGGTGCCGCCGAGGCCGACCCGGCTGCCGTAGGCGAACGCGACGGCCCGCTCGAACGGCGTCTCGCCTCGCGCGTCCATCACGCCGCCGACGTTGTCGGCGCCGGTGCGACGCAGGGTCTCGACCGCGAGGCGGGTGTAGTCGGGCGGCAGGATCGAGTGCGCGTCCACGCGCACGACGACGGGGTTGCTCGAGGCGCGAATGGCCCGGTTCAGCCCGGCTGGCGTGGACCCGTCAGGGTTGCGCACGCTGACGATGCGGGCATCGGATGCCGCGAGCCGGGCCACCACCTCGTCGGTGTCGTCCGTGCTGGGCCCGAGCGCCAGGACCACCTCGGCGGGCCCCCGATAGTCCTGCGCCAGAAGGCTCGCCACCGCGGCTTCCACGTGAGCGGCTTCATTGAGGACGGGCATCACGTACGAGACGCCGGGCAGCTCGCCCAGATCGCGGAGGTCGTGCGGCATGTGGTCCAGTCGTTCGGCGGACCTCCAGCATACCGAGGGGGATGCCGGGGCCCGCCGAACGACGGGGCCGCCCGCTACTGCGAGTCGGGGTTGTACGTGCCGAGGGTGGCCTCGGTCTGATACGTCTTGCCGTCGCGCACGTAGGTGAGCTTGACCTTCGAACCGGCCGCGTCGGCGCGCACCTGCGCGGTCAGGTCGGTCGAGCTGGTCACCGGCACTCCGTCGATGTTGGTGATGATGTCACCGGCCTTGAGGCCCGCCTTCGCGGCGGCCCCGCCGCTGGTGACCTGCTCGATGCGGGCACCGACCGTGGTGGCGTTCTCCTGCGCGGCCGCGTTGCTGACCGTCGCGCCGAGCAGACCGTGGGTGGCCTTGCCCTTGTCGCGCAGCTCGTCGCCGATGCGCTTGGCGACGTTCGAGGGGATGGCGAAGCCGACGCCGATGTTGCCGCTCTGGGTCGAGCCATCCGACGACCCCGTGCTCGCGATCGCGACGTTGATGCCGACGAGCTCGCCGCTGTCGTTGAGCAGCGCACCGCCCGAGTTGCCGGGGTTGATCGCCGCGTCGGTCTGGATCGCGGGAACGGAGATCGTATCGGTCTCCTCCTGCTGCTCGGAGAAGGGGTTGGTCGGGTCGAGGTTGCCCCAGTCGCCGAACGGGTTCTCGTCGCTGTCGCTGCCGCTGCTGTCCTGCGGGGCGCTCGACTCGAGCGAGACGCTGCGGTTCAGGGCGCTGACGATGCCGTCGGTGACGGTGCCGTTGAGGCCCAGCGGGGAGCCGATCGCGATGACCTGGTCGCCGACGTTGAGCTTCGAGGAGTCGGCGAACGTGATCGGCTCGAGGCCGGAGGCGCCCTCGAGCTTGATCACCGCGAGGTCGTCCGTCGGGTCGGTGCCGACGACCTTCGCCGAGTACAGCTTGCCGTCGTTGGTCTGCACCTGGATGGTGCCGTTCGAGACCTCGCCGTCGAGGGTCACCACGTGGGTGTTGGTGAGCACGTAGCCGTCGTCGCTGAGGATCACGCCCGAACCGGTGCCGGACTCCGAGCTGGAGGTGACGCTGATCGTGACGACGCTCTGCGACGCCTTCGCCGCCACCGCCGTGATCTGAGAGGCCGTCTTCGGGTCGTTGACGGTGATGTTCGACGCGCCGGAGCCGCCGCCGGAGACCGACACCGGTGTGCTGTCGTTGTGCGCCACAGCGGCGCCGATGCCGCCGCCGACGCCGCCGCCGACCAGGCCGCCGACGACGAGCCCGGCGACGATGAGGACGATCGTCTTGCGGCTGAGGGTCGACTCCTTTTCCCTACGGGGCTTCGCGGTGTCGCCCGGCGGCGTCGCTGCCGCGCCGGGCGCGTAGTAGGGGTGGCCGCCGACGGGCTGCGTCGGCTGGGTCTGCTGGGGGTGGCCGTAGCCGACACCCTGCTGGTAGGGCTGATTGGGGTGGGTGGGGGTCGCGCCGTCCTGCTGGGGCGTGTGGTACACCGGGCGCGGGGGCTGGCCGAACGCGCCTCCCGCCGGCGCCTGCCAACCCTGGTCAGGGGTGTGGGCTTCCTGTCGCGGCTGCTCGCCCTGGGGATTCGTGGGCCCGTTCGTGTCGCTCATGGGTCTGCTCCTTTTCCAAGCGCATCCAGCATCCGACGCGAAGCTGTGCGGAACTTATGACTGCCCTCAGAGCCCCCTCGAACGCAGTTGAGGACGCCGCCGAGGGCTCGGGCCAGCCTATCCGAGCGACGCACCGGCGCCGGCGCGTAGCGTGAAGGCCATGCACATTCGAGGACCCTGGCAACGTGCCGCAGCCGGCGCCGGCCTGCTCGCCCCTGACGGATCGATCGCGTCGACGATCTTCGCCGAGATGAGCGCCCTCGCGGTGAAGACCGGAGCGATCAACCTGGGTCAGGGCTTCCCCGACGAAGACGGACCCGCCGAGGTGCTCGAGGCCGCCGCCCGGGCCATCCGCGAGGGCGTCAACCAGTACCCGCCCGGTATCGGCACCGCGCAGCTCAGGCAGGCGATCGCCGCGCACCAGCGCCGGTTCTACGGCCTCGAGGTCGACCCCGACCGGGAGGTGCTCGTCACGGCCGGCGCGACGGAAGCCCTCGCGGCGAGCCTGCTCGCGCTCGTCGACGAGGGCGACGAGGTGCTGACCTTCGAGCCGTTCTACGACGCCTACGGGGCACTCATCGCGCTGGCCGGCGGCCGGCACGTCACGGTTCCGCTGCGCGCGCCCGACTTCCGCCCCGACCTCGACGAACTGCGCGCGGCGGTCACCGACCGCACCCGCGTCATCCTCGTCAACAACCCGCACAACCCGACCGGCGCGGTGTTCGACCGCGAGGTGCTCGAGACGATCGTCGAGCTCGCCGAGCGGCACGACGCGCTCATCCTCACCGACGAGGTGTACGAGCACCTCACCTTCGACCGGCCGCACACGCCGGTCGCGACGCTGCCCGGCGCATCCGATCGCACGATCACCGTCTCGAGCGGCGGCAAGACGTTCTCGACGACCGGATGGAAGATCGGATGGCTCACCGCCCGGCACGAGCTGGTGACCGCGGTGCTCGCGGTCAAGCAGTTCCTGACCTACGTGAACGGGGCGCCGTTCCAGCCGGCGATCGCGGCCGGGCTCGCGCTGCCGGACGCGTTCTTCGCGGATGCTGCGGCGGCGCTCCGGGACAAGCGAGACCTGCTCTCGGACGGTCTGCGCCAGGCCGGATTCGACGTGTTCGAATCGCACGGCTCTTACTTCGTGGTCGCGGACGCCGCGCCGCTCGGCTACCCGGACGCGGTCGAGTTCTGCCGCGAGCTGCCGGCCCGGGCGGGCGTGGTCGCGATCCCGCTGTCGGCGTTCTACCGCGAGGAGCATCGCGGCGACGCGCGCTCGCTGGTGCGCTTCGCGTTCTGCAAGAGGGCCGCAGTGCTGGAGGCCGCCGCGGTTCAGCTCGCGGCTTTGGGCACCACCGTGTAGCGGCGCAGCTCGAGGGCGGGGTTCATCTGCCGCACCTCGTGCAGCCGCTGCGTGGAGAGGCTTGCGAGGGCCGCATCCGTCTCATCGCCGAGCTCGGCGAGCGTCACGCCCACCGGGTCGACGATGAGCGACGCGCCCACGCCGACCGGCGGCACGTGGTCGGCGGCGGCGACGTACACGGTGTTCTCGATGGCGCGCGCCGTGATCAGGGTGCGCCAGTGGTGCTCTTTGAGGGTGCCGCGCACCCATTCGCTCGGCACCAGCACGAGTTCGGCGCCGGCGTCGACGATGCGGCGGGTGACCTCGGGGAAGCGCAGGTCGTAGCAGGTCTGTAGGCCGATCCGCACGCCGTCGACGTCGAACAGCTGGGGCTCCTCGAGCCCGCCGGGCGCGACCCACTCGGATTCCCGTGCGCCGAACGCGTCGTAGAGGTGCTGCTTGCGGTAGCTCGCCACGAGGCCCGAGCCGGGTGCGAGGGCGACGACGGTGTTCGAGAACCGGCCCGGCTGCTCGCTCCGCTCCGCCATGCCCGCCACGATGGTCGCATCGAGCTCGTCGGCGAGCGCCCCGAGGGCCGTGACGAAGGTGCCGTCGAGCGTCTCGGCGGCGTCGAGGAACGGCGCGCCGACCGGATTGACGAAGAACGACGAGTACTCGGGGAAGACGACCAGACGCGCACCGCGCGCGACCGCGGCGCGGGCCAGAGAGCGGATGGCCGCGAGGTTCGCCTCGGTGTCGGAGCCGGGGGCGAATTGCGCGACGGCGAGCTGCAGTTCGGCCATATCCCCGACCCTATAGAGGCAGAGCGCGCGACGGCCGGACGGAGCTCGCGATCGGGGCCCTCGATTTCAGTCATGTCGTATCGCGTGCTAGTCTCTTTACTTGTGCCGCGGGGTGGAGCAGTTCGGTAGCTCGCTGGGCTCATAACCCAGAGGTCGTAGGTTCAAATCCTGCCCCCGCAACGAAAAAGGCCCGGAAAACCACGGTTTTCCGGGCCTTTCCCTTTGCCTGGCGGCGGGTCAGCCGGTGATCGACGGGCTGGTTCCCGCGCCGAGCTTGGCCGCCCAGGTCACCGTGCGGGTGGCGCCCGCCGCGGTCGCCGTGGCGGTGACGAGGTTGCCGCTGGTGGCGCGCACGGCGGCGGTGAAGCCGGTGCCGTCGCCCGCGGCGAGCGACGGCGACGAGCCCGCCATCATCGCGACCCCCCACTTCACCGTCGTGCGGGTGGCACCCGAGGTGGAGAACACGACGGTCGACGTCATCAGCGTGCCGCCGGACGCGCGCACCGCGACCACGTATCCGCCGGTGACCGCAGTGACCGCCGTGCTGCTTCCGGCCGCGACGCCGACGGGCCAGTTCTGGGTGCCCAGCGCCCCGACGGTGGAGACCGTGCCGCTCGAGGTCACGTAGGTCACCTCATATCCCGTCGGCGTTGCGGTGATCGCCGGATTCGTGCCGCTGCGCACCGCGCGGTTCCAGTCCTTGATCGAGCCGTCGCGGGAGAGAACGACCCGCAGGTCGCCGCCCTTGGTGACGTAGGCGATCGCGTATCCGCCGGAGACCGCGGCGATGGCCGGGCTGGTGCCGGCGCGCACCGCGACGCCCCATTTGCGCGTGCCCGCCGCACCGACCGAGATGAGGGTGCCGTCCTTGCCGACGAAGGCGATCTGGTATCCGGACCCGTACGCGGTCAGCGACGGCGAGGTGTTCGGCGCGACCGTCATCTCCCAGTCGTAGCTGCCCGCGTCGCCGAGGCTCCACAGGTCGTCGGTGTTCGTGGCGAAGGCGGTCTCGTGGCCCGAGCTGACGGCGGCGATCGAGGGGCTCGAACCGGGGCGCACCCGGGCGCGCCAGTCCTTGCGGCTCGAGCCGACGGTCCAGAAGTCGGACGCGCTCGAGGTCAGCGCGACCTCGTGCGAGGACATCGTCGTGGTCACCTGGGCGATCGCTGTCCCGGTCGAGCCGGTCGAGGAGAGGGAGTCGTAGGCGCCGTACCGTGGGTACGCGTATCCGTAGACCGTGTCGTGCGGCCCCATGAAGGTGTTCACCTTGCTGTTCGCATACGAGGTGCTGTCGCCGTAATAGCCGACATGGCTGGCGGAGAAGCCGGTGTTGCCCTCGACGGTGCGGGGCAGGCCCGACTTGGAGACGCCGACCACGAGGCCGACGTGGGTCAGGCTCTGCGCATTCCCGGTGCCGTAGAAGACGAGCGCGCCGACGGTGGGCTTCGCGCCGTAGGGCAGCGAGTGGGCCCGCCCCGCCTTCACGTAGGTGTTCCACAGGTCGGACACGAAGAAGTCCTTCGCGGTGAACGCGACGCCGTTGTTGCGCAGCAGGTACGTGACGTACCAGGCGCACCAGTCCGCGCTGAAGTTCGCCCAAGATCCCGTCGGGTTCCACTGCTTCTCGAGCTCGCCGAGGGTCTCGCCCTGGGTCGACTCGGCGAGCGAGACCACGTGATCCAGGGTGTCCGCGCTCGCGGCTTCCGCGCGCTGCGGCTGCAGCATGGGCGCGGCCGCCAGCAGGGCGCAGACCACGAGACCGGCGAGAAGGGCACGGATGCGTCGAGCGGCAGCCGCGGATGCGTTGGTAGTCACAACACGCAAGCATGCGGCATCGGCCCCGGTCAGCGATAGTTCCCGCCCCCGAAGTGGCGGCAGACTGGTGCCATGGCCGAACCCCGCGGCGTGGCGCACGTCTCACGCGATCTGGTGAACAAGCTCGTCGGAATCATCACCGACCCGGCGCTCGCGCCGCAGCGCAAACTCGACCAGGCGACGGCCACGCTCGACCGGCTCATCGACGAGGCGGACTCGCCCGCGGCATCCGTGCGCCACGCCGTCGTCGGCGTGCTCGACGACGCGCTCAGCGCCGCGACCGAGCAGGCGCGAGCGGGCACTCCGCGGCACGACGTCGAGCGGATGGTGCGCGCCAAGGTGCTCGACGGGCTGCGGGAGCTGCCCGGCGTCAGCGTGGAAGGGCTCCGGTAACACCGCCGTCACCGCCGCCCTGGCATGATCGCTGCCATGCACGTGATCACCGCCGGGCCCGTCGAGGCGCCCCTGAAGACCGACGACGCGCCCCGGCCAGTGGTGCGCGTCGCCCTGGTGCAGCACCGCTGGCGGCCGGACCGCGAGGCGCTCGAGGCCGAACTCGCCGAGGGCATCGCCGCGGCCGCCCAGGCAGGAGCCAGGGCGGTGTTCCTCCCGGAGTTGACCCTGTCGAAGTACCCGGCGAACGTGCGCGCGAGCGGCACCCCCAAAGACGCCGCCGAGGACCTGACCGGCGGACCGACCTTCGCCTTCGCGTCCCGACAGGCGCGAGACCACGACGTCGTCGTGCACGCGAGCCTGTACGAGCGGCCGGCCGAGGACGACCGGCCCGACGACCCCCGCGGCTACAACACCGCCATCCTCCTCGGACCGGACGGGCGGCTCATCGGCCGCACCCGCAAGACGCACATCCCCGTCACGGCGGGGTACTACGAAGACACCTACTTCCGCCCCGGGCCCGCCGACGACCCGTATCCCGTCTATCCGGTCGAGGCGCTCGGCGGGGCCACGCTCGGGCTGCCGACGTGCTGGGACGAGTGGTTCCCCGAGGTTTCGCGCGCCTACGGCCTGGCGGGCGCGGACATCCTCGCCTACCCCACCGCGATCGGCTCCGAGCCCGACTTCCCGCACTTCGACACCGCCCCGCTGTGGCAGAAGGTGATCGTGGCGAACGGCATCACCTCGGGGCTGTTCATGGTCGTGCCCAACCGCTGGGGCGACGAGGGCGACCTCACTTTCTACGGAACGAGCTTCATCTCCGACCCGTTCGGCCGCGTGCTCGTCCAGGCGCCGCGCGACGCGTCGGCCGTGCTCGTGGCGGACCTCGACCTGAAGAGCCGCGGCGAATGGCTCGAGCTGTTCCCGTTCTTCGCCACCCGCCGCCCCGACACCTACGCGAGCCTCACGTGAGCCGCCTGATGCCGGCCGAGACGGCCCCGCACGAGCGGCTGTGGCTGGCCTTCCCGACCGGTGGCTACACGCTCGGCGAGACCGCGGCCGACGCGCACGAGGCGCGCTCCACGTGGGCGGCCGTCGCGGCGGCAGCCGCCGACTTCGAACCCGTCACGGTGGTCGTCGACCCGAGCCAGGTCGAGGTGGCCCACCGCTACCTGCGCAGCGACATCGAGACGGTGGTCGCCCCGCTCGACGACGCCTGGATGCGCGACATCGGGCCGACCTGGGTGCACGCCGACGACGGCTCGCTCGCCGCCGTCGACTGGATCTTCAACGGGTGGGGTGCCCCGGCCTGGGCGACGTGGGGCAAGGATGCGCTGATCGCGCAGACCGTCGCCGCCGACGCCGGCACGCCCGTCGTCTCCTCGCTGCTGGTCAACGAGGGCGGCGCGATCCACGTCGACGGCGAGGGCACGGTGCTCGTCACCGAGACGGTGCAGCTCGACCCCGGGCGCAATCCGTATGCGACGAAGGAGCGCGTCGAGGCGGAACTCGCCCGCACCCTCGGCGCCCGCAAGGTGATCTGGCTGCCGCGCGGCCTCACCCGCGACTACGAGGAGTTCGGCACCCGCGGCCACGTCGACATGGTCGCCGCGATCCCCTCCGCCGGCACGCTGCTCGTGCACCACCAGCCGGACCCGGCGCACCCCGATTTCGAGGTGACGCGTGCACTGCGCGCGTTCCTCTCCGAGCAGACGGATGCCGCGGGCCGCCGGTTCGACGTCGTCGAACTGCCCGCGCCATCCGTGCTCGACGACGGCGACGGGCCCGTCGACTACAACTACGTGAACCACGCCGTCGTGAACGGAGGGGTGATCGCCTGCGCGTTCGGCGACCGCGAGGCCGACGAACGGGCCGCCGCGATTCTCGCCGAGGCGTACCCGGGGCGCCGGGTCGTCTCGGTCGAGGCGCGGCCGCTGTTCGCGCGCGGCGGCGGGATCCACTGCATCACGCAGCAGCAGCCGAGCCGGCGCTAAGGCTTCGAGACGCGCCTGCGGCGCTCCTCAGCCACCGGTCCCTGAGGAGGCCCGCAGGGCGGTCTCGAAGGGCGGTCCCTGAGGAGGGGCTTCGAGACGCGCCTGCGGCGCTCCTCAGCCACCGAAAGCGCGGGCTACTTCTCCGCGGCGGCGGCGCGCTCCAGCGCCTCCTCGAGTCGCTGCTGCGCCTCGCCGTACGCCGTCCAGTCGCCGTCCTTCATGGCCTGCTGCTCGTCGTCGTAGGCCTGCTGCGCGTCCTTGATCGCCTGTTTGACGGTCGAGTCCGTGCCGGACGAGGACGTCGCGCTGGGCGTCGGCGTGGGCGTAGGCGTCGGTGTCGCCGTGGACGTCGAGCCGCCACCGCTGCCGCCGGTCGTGGCCGGCGTCGTCGGCTGCGTACCGGCATCGCCCGCATCGGCGCCGGAATTGCCGCCGAAGATCACGTCGAGCGCCTTGTCCAGGGTCGGCTGCATCGTGATCCGCGTGCCGAACGACACGACGACCTCCTGCAGCAGCGGATAGCTCGTGGACCCGGTCGATTTCACGTACACCGGTTCGACGTACAGCATGCCGCCGCCGACGGGGATGGTGAGCAGGTTGCCGTAGGTCACCTGCGTGGATCCGCCGATGCGCAACTGATTCAGGCTCTGAGAGATGGTGGGATCGGCCTCGACCGTCGCCTGCACCTGGCCGGGGCCCCACACATTGTCGTCGGATGGGATGGTCAGCAGCGTGAGTTTGCCGTAGCCGCTGGCCACCTTGCCCTTCTGATCACCGGCATCCGAGTCGACGGCGAGGTAGCCCTTGAGGATGTTGCGACTGGTGGTCGACGACGACGCCGGTATGTACGTGGAGTACAGCGTGTACGCCGGCGAGGTCTCCCCCGGCAGCTTCATCGTCAGGTAGTACGGGGGCTGCACCGTCGTGTTGTCCTTCGACGGGTCCGGCGGCGCCTTCCACACGTCTTCGTTGGAGAAGAACGCTCCCGCGTCCTGCACGTGGAACGAGCCGAGGATCGAGCGCTGCACCTTGAACAGGTCCTCCGGGTAGCGCACGTGGCTCATCAGGGCCCCGCTCATGTCGGAGATCGGCTTGACCGTGCCCGGGAAGATCTTCTCCCACGTCTTGAGGATCGGGTCGGAGGCATCCCACGCGTACAGCGTCACCTTGCCCGTGTAGGCGTCGACAGTCGCCTTGACCGAGTTGCGGATGTAGTTGATGTCGTCCATCGGGTACGGCTGCTTCTCGGTCTGCGAGTCGGCGATGGAGTCGCTGAACGACTGCGACTTCGAGTACGGGTAGTCGTCGCTCGTGGTGTAGCCGTCGATGATCCACACGATGCGCCCGTTGACCACCGAGGCGTACGGGTCGGAGTCGAGGGTCAGGTACGGGGCGACCTTCTCGACCCGCTCGACCGGGTCTCGGTCGTAGAGGATCTGCGAGTCGGAGTTGACCTGGTCGGAGAGCACGATCTGCTCGTCCTGGAACTTCAGCGCGTAGAGCAGGCGCACGAACCAGTTGCCGATCTTCGGGCCGCCGTCGCCGGTGTACGTGTTGTACGTCGCCTGGCTGCCGTTCTCGCCGGCCGGGTAGTCGAGCTCGACGGGCTTGCTGCCCTTCGGCGCGCCGACGATGGAGTACGTCGGCGAGTCCTCGCCGAAGTAGATGCGCGGCTCGTAGTCGCCCAGGTTCTGCGAGGTCGGCAGACCCGACTCGAGGAACTCCGGAGCGCCGTCGTCGGAGCGCTTGTTCCCGTACGCCGCCACCAGGCCGTATCCGTGCGTGTACACGAAGGTGTCGTTGTACCAGTTCTTCGACGACGAGCCGAGGCCGTCCTGGTCGAGCTCGCGCACGGAGACCACCGTGTCCTGCACCTTGCCGTCGACGGTGTAGCGGTCGACGTCGAGGTCGGTCTGGAACTGGTAGTACTGCCGGTACTGCTGCAGCTGGCTGAAGGCCGGGCTCACGACCGTCGGGTCGAGGATGCGGATGTTGGCCGTCGTGTCGGCGTCCTCCCGCAGGCCCCCCTGCTCGGCGGTGGCCGACGCGTCGTAGCTCTCCACGTCGACGTCGTCGACGCCGTACGCGGTGCGGGTCGCCTTGATCGCCCGCTCCACATACGTCGACTCGAGCGTCTTCTCGCTCGGCTTCACCTGGAGGTTCTGCACGCCCCACGGATAGAGCGTGCCGATCACGAGCGCGCTCACGATGAGCAGGCCGAGGCCGACGAGCGGGTAGCGCCAGCGGCCGATCACGGCGGTGACGACGAACAGCAGGGCGACGATCACGGCGATGCCCGACAGGATCGCCCGCGCCGGGATCGTGGCGTGCACGTCGGTGTACGCGGCGCCGTTGATCGTGTCGTTGACGTTCGAGTCGGTCAGGGTGTCGTACCGGTCCAGCCAGATGCTCAGCGCCTGCGCCGCCATGTAGACCGCGGCGATGACGGCGAGCTGCACCCGGGCCGACTTCGACACCCGCACTTCGCGCCCCGCCACCCGGATGGACCCGTACAGGTAGGCGGTCGCCACCGTGGCGAGGAAGGCGATGATCAGCACCGCCGAGGCGAAGGCGACGACCGAGTGCAGGAACGGCAGCTGGAAGAGGTAGAACGAGGTGTCGAGGTGGAACTGCGGATCCTTCGTTCCAGCCGGGGTCGAGTGCAGCCACTCGGCCGCGAGCTGCCACCTGCTGGCCGCGGCGACGCCGGCGAACAGGCCGAACACGATGGGGATGCCCCACACCGCGAGCCGCCGCAGCGGCTCCACCACCTGCTGGTAGCGGTCGAGCTGGGTGTTGAGCTTCGCGTACACCGGACGCAGCCGGTAGGCGAGCTGGATCGACACCCACAGCGGAGCGCCCATGCCGAGGAATCCTACCGCGAACATGCCGAGGCCCCAGCGCCACTGGGTGGTGAGCACGCCCAGGTAGCCGAGCTGCCGGTACCAGAGCACGTCGGTGAAGACGCCGGCGAAGATGAAGAAGAGCACGACGAGCAGCACGATCGCGCCGATGGTGATCCAGACCGCGGCACGGCGGCGGCGATCTACACCTCGGGCAGGGCGGGATTCTGCAGCGGCGGAGCTCACGGCTTCAGCCTATCGATGGCAGGTCGGCAGGGATTCCGTCCCGGTTCCCGCCGAGACGGCTTTCAGCACTTTCAGGGAGTCGTCGAGCGTGGAGACCGCGTACACGTGCAATCCGTCGGGGATATGGCCGACCACCTCGTCGCAGTTCGACTCGGGCGCGAGGAACACGGTGGCCCCGGCCGCGCGGGCCCCGTACATCTTCTGACGGATGCCTCCGATGGCGCCCACGTCGCCCTCGTTGTCGATCGTGCCGGTGCCCGCGACCTTCTTGCCGCCGTTCAGGTAGCCGGGCGTGAGCTTGTCGATGATCCCCAGCGCGAACATCTGGCCGGCGCTGGGGCCGCCGATGTCGGCCAGCTGGAAGTCGACCTTCACGGGCATCGTGCCGTACTGCATGCCCGCGTACACGCCGAGCGTCCAGGCGCCGTCGGATTTGAAGGGAGTGATGGTGACGTGCCGGGTGGTGCCCGAGCGGACGATCTCCAGGTCGACCGGCTTGCCGCCGGACTTCTGCACGGCATCGCGCAGCGCCTGCACCCCGTGCACGGCCGTGCCGTCGACCGATTTCAGCTGGTCGTTGGCCTTCAGCTTGCCGTCGGCCGGGGTGCCCGACTCGACGCCGGCGATGACGACCGTCTGCGTGAAGTCGTAGCCCAGCTCGTTGAGCGCCGCCGCCGTCGCGTCCTGCTGCGAGCTCGACATCTCCTGCGCGTTCTCCTGGTCGGCCTCCTGCGAGGTCTGGCCCGCCGGGAACTCCACCTCGACGGGGACGATCGCCTTCGACTTCTCGAACCACGCCTCGGCGACCTGGAACCAGCTCGGCAGCTGCTGCGGGTTGCCGACCACGTTCACGGTGAGCAGGTCGAGGGCGCCCTTGGTCGCGTAGGTCTTCGCGCCCGAGATGGTCAGCACGGGCTTGGTCGCCCCCTCGCCCGAGGCGCCGATCGCCGTGTCGACGCCGAGCGTGTTGAACACCGGCCCGGGCTGCTCGATCACGTACGGCGAGGGCGCGAAGCCGAGGATCAGCAGGGCGACGACGGATGCGGTGAGCAGCCACCATCCCACGCGCTTGCCGCGAGGCATCCGCTCGTCACGTTCGCGCAGAGAGTAGTCGTCGGGCTGCTGGAACAAGGTCATCGCGATTCTTTCCGGGTTAGCGTGGGAGCAGGCCCGATGCTACCGGGGCCGCTGACGAGGAAAGGCCGAGAGAGCAATGGCGGACGAGGACGACAAGAGCCCCGAGGACGCCCTGCGCGACATGCTGCGGGACATGCTCTCGGGCACGGGCGGGATCGACCCGCAGAAGCTCGCCGGGGCCGCGGGGCTGCCGAGCGACCCGGCCGCACTGCAGCAGCTGATCATGCAACTGCAGGGAGCCCTGCGCGGCAACGCCGACGGCTCCATCAACTGGGATCTCGCCCTGCAGCAGGGCCGCCAGCTCGCGATGCAGACCTCGGTGGAGACCGCGCCAGGCCGGCTGTCGGCGCTCGGCCAGGCGTTCCACGTCGCCGATCTCTGGCTGGACGAGGCCACCGGCATGGGTCCGCTGCCCTCCGAGCCCGCACTGCTGACGCGCGCCGAGTGGGTGAAGCGCACCATGCCGCTGTGGACGCAGCTGGCCGAGCCGGTCGCCAACTCGATCGCCGACGCGCTCACCGGGGTGCTGCGCGACCAGGCGCCGGAAGAGCTGCAGGGCATGGTGCAGAACGCCGGCCAGATGGTGCGCGCGGTGGGCGGCACGCTGTTCGCCATGCAACTGGGGCAGGTCGTGGGCCAGCTGTCGCAGGAGGTCGTCTCGGGCGGTGACATCGGCATCCCGCTGCTGGAGGACGGGCAGGCGGCGCTGCTGCCGCAGAACGTCGCCGCCTTCGGCGAGGGGCTCGACATCCCGGACGACCAGGTGGCGCTGTACCTCGCCGTGCGCGAACTCGCGCATGCGCGCCTGTTCCGGCACGCGAAGTGGCTGCGGCTGCAGGTCATCACGGCCATCACGGAGTTCGCCCGCGGCATCCGTATCGACACCGATCGCCTGGAAGAGGTGGCCGCGTCCTTCGACCCGTCCAACCCCGACGAGCTGCGCGACGCGCTCGCCTCGGGCGCGCTGATCCCGCCGAAGACCGAGGCGCAGCAGGCCGCGCTCGCCCGGCTCGAGAACCAGCTGGCGCTGATCGAGGGCTGGGTCGACGTGGTGACCGCCCAGGCCACGGGCCGGCTGCCGAAGGCCGACAGCATCGCCGAGATGGTGCGCCGCCGCCGGGCCGCCGGCGGACCGGCCGAGAGCGCGTTCGCGACGCTCGTCGGGCTCGAGCTGCGGCCGCGCAGGCTGCGCGAGGCGGCCGCCATGTGGCAAGCCGTATCGGATGCGGTGGGGCCGGCCGCCCGCGACGAGCTGTGGTCGCACCCCGACATCCAGCCGACCGGCGAGGACATCGACGACCCGCAGCGGCTGATCGCGCGGCTCAAGGGCGACGCCCCCGCCGATCCCGAGATGGACGCGATCGACCAGGCGATCGAGGACCTCCTGGCCGACGACACCACCGACCGCCCCCACGAGGAGTAGCGCGCCCGCCGCTGCAGGTGGCCGAGGAGACCCCAGGGCCCTCGACTCCCGCTGGCTGAGGAGGCCCGAAGCGCCCTCGACTCCCGCTGGCTGAGGAGGCCCGAAGGGCCGTCTCGAAGCCACGCGCCCCCGCCGGCTGAGGAGGCCCGAAGGGCCGTCTCGAAGCCCGCCCTGTGGAGACCGCGCTTCGCCCCGTCCCTGCCTCCGTCACACTCGTCGCCATGAGCGGCTACACCTATATGCTCCGCTGCGCGGACGGAAGCTACTACGTCGGCAGTACGAGCAACCTCGACGCGCGAATGGACCAGCACGGAGCAGGCAAGGGGTCCGCCTACACAAGCAAGCGGATGCCCGTCGAGTTGGTGTTCGTCGCCGAATTCGACAGCGTGGCCGATGCGTGGGCCATGGAGCGGCGTATTCACGGCTGGAGCCGGGCGAAGAAGGAAGCGCTGATCAGAGGCGACTGGAATCAGTTGCAGAAGCTGGCCAGACGGGGCGGGGGTCAGGCGACGCCGGACTGACGCGTCGCCCGGGCTTCGAGACGGCCCTGCGGGCCTCCTCAGCCAACGAGAAGGGGGATGCGCGGGCTTCGAGACGGCCCTGCGGGCCTCCTCAGCCGGCGGGACAGGGGGTGCGGCGGCTTCGAGACGGCCCTGCGGGCCTCCTCAGCCGGCGGGACGCGCGCGCGAACCGGCTGTGGAGAGTCGGCGGCGGGGTGGGGCGGAGCGGGGCACACTGGCGGGCATGATCCTGCGACTCGACCCGGCGGTGCCGGTGGTGTGGCGCTCCCCGACGACGGTGCAGCTCGGGGCGGAGCATCCGATCGCCGTGATCGACGACCCCACGCCCGCGACCGAGCGGATGCTCGCCGCGCTCGCCGTCGGAACACCGCAGTCCGCCCTCGCCGTGCTCGCCTCGAACGCCGGCGCCGACCCGGGCGCGGCAGAGCGCCTCGTGGACGCGGTGCGGCCGGCGCTGCTCGACCTGAGCACTCCCCCGTCGCCGCCGGCGCGCGGCCCCGAGTCGCTGCGGCTCGCGGTCGACGGCAACGGGCCCACCTCCCGCGCGATCGCCGCCGTGCTGCGCGGCCTCGGCGCCGCGCTCGCCTCCGAGCCGCCGTCGCCGGGCGGAGCGCCGATCGACGCGGTCGTGCTGGTCGGCTCCTACGCCGTCGCCCCCGCCCGGTACGGGCGCTGGCAGCTGCGCGAGGTGCCGCAGCTGGCGGTCGTGTTCGGCGAGCGCGAGGCCCGCATCGGCCCGTTCGTGCGCCCCGGCGAGGGCGCCTGCCTGCGCTGCCTCGACCTCGCCCGCGCCGACGACGATCCGGCCTGGCCGCTGATCGGCACGCAGCTGGTCACGAAGCGGGCGGCGAGCGAGCGGCCGCCGTTCGCGGCATCCGTCGCCCTGCGCGCCGTCGACGCGCTGCTGGCGCACCTGCTCGCCGGCAGCAGCGAGCTGGTCGGGGCGAGCAGGGTGCTCGACCGGTGCACCGGCGAGGTCAGCGTGCGGCGGCACCCGCCCCACGATCGATGCGGGTGCCGAGCTCTGCCAGGAACCGGGACGGCTGGCGTGGCGCGGCTCGAGGGCCGCCGGTCTCGGCCCAGCTCAGGTGCAGCCGCCGCCGGGCGCGGGTGATGCCGACGTAGAGCAGGCGGCGCTCCTCGTCGGCCTGCTCGAAGGTGGTGGCGTAGCTGATCGGCACCAGGCCCTCGCTGAGGCCCACGATGTGCACCGTGTCCCACTCCAGGCCCTTGGCGCTGTGCAGCGTGGCGAGCGTCACCGCCTGCAGCGTCGGCTCGTGCTGGCCCGCCTGCCGCTCGAGCAGCTCGTCGGTGAAGCGGCGGAAGCTGGTGCCCGGCGGCGCCTGGTCGGCGAGCCGCATCAGGGCGTTCAGGCTCTCCCACCGCTCGCGCACGGCGCCGGCCGCCTCGGGCGGGTCCTGCGTCCAGCCGAGGCCGCGCAGCACGTCGCTGACCGACTTGAACAGCGGCTCGCCGCTGACCGTCACCGACGCGGCGCGCAGCGACATGACGGCCTGGCGCACCTCGGGCCGGTCGAAGAAGCGGGTCGCGCCGTGCACGCGGTAGCTGACGCCCGCCGCCTGCAGCGCGGACTCGAGCTGGGCCGCCTGCCCGTTGACCCGGTAGAGCACGGCGATCGACTCGGCCGGCTGCCCGGCGGCGATCGCGGCCGAGATCTGCCGCGCGACCGCCTCGGCCTCGGCCGCGTCGTCGGGATGCCGGGTGAGCGTGGGTACGGGCGCGGGCTCGCCGGCGACGGCGTGCAGGGTCAGCGAGCCCGCCCGGCCGCGCATCAGCTCGTTCGCCGCCGCCACCACGGGCGCGCTGGAGCGGTAGTTGCGCTCCAGCCGCACCACGGTCGCCTCCGGCCAGCGCCGCTCGAAGCCCAGCAGATAGGAGCTCGAGGCGCCCGCGAACGAGTAGATGGTCTGGCTGGCGTCGCCGACCACGCACACGTCGGAGCGGTCGCCGAGCCACAGCTCGAGCAGCTGCTGCTGCAGCGGCGAGACGTCCTGGTACTCGTCGACGACGAAGAAGCGGTACTGCTCGCGCACGTGCAGGGCGACGGATGCCTCGGACTCGATCATCCCCGCCGTGACCAGCAGCACGTCCTCGAAGTCCAGCTGCCGGCGCTCGTCCTTGAGCCGCTCGTACGTCTGCATCAGGTCGAGCAGCTCCTCGGGCCGCAGCTTCCCCGGCACGGCGCGGCCCTGGCGCGCGTACGCCTCGATGCTGAGCGAGCTCACCTTGCGCCATTCGATCTCGGCCGCCACGTCGCGCAGCGCGGCGGTGTCGACCTTCAGCTTCAGCGCCTGCGCGGCCTGGCCGAGCAGGCGGGCCTTGCCGGGCAGCACCTCGGGCGACGGGCCGCCGACCACGAGCGGCCAGAAGTAGCCGAGCTGCGACAGCGCCGCCGAGTGGAAGGTGCGCGCCTGCACCCCCGCGGCGCCGAGCGCGCGCAGCCGGCCGCGCAGCTCTGCGGCGGCGCGGTTGGTGAAGGTGAGCGCCATGACCCGGCTCGGCGCATACGCGCCGGTCGCCACGCCGTAGGCGATGCGGTGGGTGATCGCGCGGGTCTTGCCGGTGCCGGCGCCGGCGAGGATGCACACGGGCCCGAGCAGCGCTTCCGCCGCCACCCGCTGCTCGGCGTCGAGACCCGCCAGCAGCTCGTCGGGGGTCACCGCGCGGCGCCTCCCGGTGGGCCGTCGAGCGGGCCGCCGTACCAGTCGGCGATGATGGCGTGCGCGATCGACGCGCCGCCCGGCAGCAGCAGGTCGCCGCGTTCAGCCCACAGCTCCTCCCGCGTGAACCAGCGCACCTCGAGGATCTCCTCGCCGTCGGGGGTGAGGGCGACGTCGCCGACGTCGACGGCGCGCGCCTCGTAGCCAACCATGATCGAGGCCGGGAACGGCCACGGCTGCGAGCCGAGGAAGCGCGGCTCGGTCACGAGCACGCCCGCCTCCTCCGCGACCTCGCGGATCACGGCCGCCTCGAACGACTCCCCCGGCTCGACGAAGCCGGCGAGGATCGACCAGCGATTGTTCTCCCACATCGCGTTGCTGCCGAGCAGGATGCGGTCCCGGTCGTCGAGCACCCGCACGATGATCGCCGGGTCGGTGCGCGGGAACACCTCGCGCCCGTCGACGAAGCAGCGCCGCACCCAGCCGCCCGCCTCCACCACGGTGGGGGTGCCGCAGCGCGGGCAGTGGGTGTGCGACTCGTGCCAGTTGGCGACGGCCACGGCCTCGCAGAACAGCGCGTAGTCCCGCTCGGACAGCCCCGTGCCGACGCGGCGCAGGTCGGCCCAGCGCGACTCGTCGGGTTCGAGCTCGGCCGCCGCCGCGTCGGTGAGGGTCACCGCGATCACGGGGGTTCCGACCGGTTCGAGGCCGGCCAGCAGCGTGCGCCCGAGGTAGACGCGCACCAGGGCCGCGGACTGGCGGTCGGGTGTCACGAGGTCGAGGGCGCCGGCCGAGGCATCCGTCATCAGAGCCTTGCCGTGCCAGAGCGGAAGCAGCCGCGTCGCAGGGTCGGAGAGCAGCTCGTCGAACAGCTCTGGGCGGGTGCGGCGCACGGCGTCGCGGTCGACGACGAGACCGGTGAGCGGCTCGAGCGCCGTGCGACGTGTCATCCGTTCCTCTCCGCCAGGGGGCCCTACCCTGAGGGGCATGGCCAGAACCCCATTCACTCTAGCCGCGGTCGCGACGGCGGCGGTTCCCGAGCTGGACGTGGTCGCCACGCGCGAGCACACGACCGGGGAGCATGGGGATTACGACGCGGCGGTGCTGACCGTGAGCGACGGGCGCGAGCTGATCGTGCGCGTGCCGCGCACGCAGGCGGCGGAGACCGAGCAGGCGGCCGACCTCATCGCGCTGCAGGCCCTCAGCAGCGGCGTGCGCTCGAGGCTGCCGTTCGACGTGCCGCAGCCGGTCGGGCAGACGCCGTTCGACGGCACCCGCGCCGTCGTCTACGACTTCCTGCCGGGCCATCCGCTGCAGCTCGACGAGGTGCACGGCGACACGGCCGCCTCGGCGGGCGGCGCGATCGCGGCGATCCACGCGCTGCCGACGGGGTTCGTGCACGACGCCGGGCTGCCGCAGCAGGAGGCCGACGAGGCGCAGCGGACGGTGATGAGCGTGATCGACCGCGCCCAGCAGACCGGCTCACTGCCCGCCGCGCTGCGCAGCCGCTGGTTCACTGCGGCGACCGACGAGGCGCTGTGGCGCTTCCAGCCCACGGTGATCAACGGAGCGCTCTCGGCCGATTCGCTGCTGGTCGATCAGGGCAGCGTCGTCGCCGTCATCGGCTGGTCGGCGCTGTCGGTCGGCGACCCGGCCCGCGACCTGGCGTGGGCGCTCGGCGCGCAGCCGGATGCGGCCGAGGCGGTGTTCGCGTGGTACGAGTCGGCGCGGCAGATGGCGCCCGATCCCCGCCTGCGCCAGCGCGCCCTGCTGCACGCCGAACTCGACCTGGCCCGCTGGCTGCTGCACGGCCACGAGCTGCACGACCGGCAGATCATCGCCGACGCCGAGGGGATGCTGGACACCCTCGTCGACCGCGTGCACCAGAACGGCGTCGAGCCGCTCGAGGCCGAGACCGGCCCCGTGCTCGACGCCTCGCAGGTCGAGCAGCTGCTCGCCCAGACGCCCTATGAGAACCTGCCGCCGGGCGCCGAGTCGACCGGCGGTCACTCCCCCGGCTTCGAGCCCGTGGAGGACGAGAACGTCGAGAGCCAGAGGCCGGCGAGCTCGGACGACGAATAGATGCGCTCGGGCCGGATGACCCGGTCGTCGGCGACGAAGTAGAACACCGCGTCGATCGACTCGGGGTCCACGCCCTTCCAGCTGGCGTATGCGTGCCGGTACAGGGCGAGCTGGAACTGCTTGCGCTCCAGGTCGTCGGCATCCGCGGGCGCCTTGCCCGTCTTCCAGTCGACGATCTGGTACCGCCCGTCGGGCAGCCGGTACACCGCGTCGAGCTTGCACACGAACACCTGCCCGGCCAGCGGCGCGTGGATCTCGACCTCGACGTCGACCGGCTTGCGCCCCGCCCACTCGCTGCGCTCGAAGGTGGCCTGCAGTTCGGCCAGCCGCGCCGCGTCGAGGCCGCCGGCCGCCTCGTCGTCGAGCTCCCACGCCGCCGCGTCGAGCGCCTCGACCGTTCCGGCGGCGGTGCCGCGCGCCTCGACCCAGGCATGGAAGAGGGTGCCGAGCCGGGTGGCCTGGTAGGGGCGCTCGGGCATGGGCCGGCGCAGCCCGGCCAGGGTGCCGGCCGGGTCTGTGACGAAGTCCTTGAATCGCGACGCCGAGATGCGCGGCGGCGGCGTGGCGGCCGCGACGGATGCCTCGCGCGCGGCCCGCTCGGCCAGCAGCAGCTCCACATCCTTCGCCCACGCGCTCGCCGCGCGCGCCGGGTCGCCCGGGCCGAGCTCGAGCCGGCGCCGCACCTCGTCGGCGGCGGCCCGCACGCCGGCGGCGCGCTGCCCCAGCGGGTCTTTCGGCCACTCGATCGCCTCGACGAGCAGCTCGCCGACCGGGTTGGCGTCGCTCTCGAGCTCGGGCACGACGTCGCCCGGAACGAGGCCGGCGTCGATCAGTTCGCGCAGGTAGGTGCTCGGCTGCCGCGGCTTGCTCTGCGTCGACCAGTACGAACCGGCCAGCAGCAGCCGCTCGCGGGCTCGGGTCAGGGCCACGTAGGCCAGGCGGCGCTGCTCGTCGAGGTGCCGGGCGATCAACTCGTCGCGGAAGGCGTCGAGCGCGGTGCAGAACTCCTTCTGCGTCTCGGCGGTGCGCCACTTCAGCACCGGCAGCTCGGCGGCGTCGCCGCGGAATTCGTTCGGCAGCTGGCCGAACCGCACCCAGCCGAGGCCGTCCTGGTAGCGGCTCGGCAGCTCGTCGTCGACCAGCCGCGGCACGGCGACGAGGTCCCACTCCAGCCCCTTCGCGCCGTGGATGGTCAGGATCTGCACGGTGCCCGGCTCGGGCGGGTCGGTGCGCGGGCTCAGCCGCTCGATCTTCTCGGCCTCGTAGAGCCAGCCGAGGAACGCCGACAGCCCGCCGCCGCTCTCGGCGGCGTCGCCCCGGTCGAAACCGCCGGTCATGGAGTAGCCGGCGGCAAGCTCGAGGAACGCGTCGAGGCTCGCCCGGCCCGCGGTGGCGCTCTCGTTGGCGGCGACCTCGATGTCGAGGTTCAGCGCCTGCACCACGACCGTGACCAGGTCGAGTAGGTCGAGCCCGACCCGGCCGCGCAGGGAGGCGAGCTGGGCGCCGGCCGCCCGCAGCCGGGCGAGGCCCTCCGGCGTGAACTCGGCGAGGGCGCTGTGGTCGTCCTTCGCGGTGACGAGGAAGTCGAGGGCCTCGACGATCGAGGCGCCCTCGTCGTCGGCGATGGAGCCGCGCAGCGCCTCGGCCACGTCGCGGCCGAGCTGCTGCTGGCGGTAGTCGCGCTTCTCGAGCCAGCCGGCGAGCTTGCGCAGCGTCTGCAGGTCTTTCGGGCCGATGCGCCAGCGGGCGCCTGCCAGCAGCCGCAGCAGCTCGCTGCCGGCATCCGGGTCGACCAGCACGCGCAGCGTGCAGACCAGGTCGACGACCGCCGGCTGCTCGAGCAGGCCGCCGATGCCGAGCACGTGGTAGCGCACCCCGTGCTCGCGCAGCGCCGCGGTGAACGCGTCGATGCGCTTGACCGAACGGCACAGCATGGCGGCGGTCTTCACCCCGCCGTCGGGGCCGGGCTCGGCCAGCCGGCGCGCGAACCAGCGCGCGACCGCATCCGCCTCCTCGAGCACGGTCTGGCCGAAGTACGCGTCGACGTCGCCCGCGCCGGCGCCCGGGCGGGGGCGCAGCCGGTCGACCTCCACCGCCGACTGCGCGTTCAGCGGGGCGGCGATCACGTTCGCCGCATCCAGCACCCGGGTCGGGTTGCGCCAGCTCGTGGACAGCGCGAACACCCGCGCGCCGCCCTCGGTGCCGGCCTCCGCGCCGGTGAAGTCGCGCGAGAACCGCGCGAGGTTCGCCGCGCTCGCCCCGCGCCAGCCGTAGATGGACTGGTTCGGGTCGCCGACGGCCATCACCGGATGCCCGGCGAACAGCCGCGACAGCAGCCCGGTCTGCACCACCGAGGTGTCCTGGTACTCGTCGAGCAGTACCACCCGGTAGCGGCCGCGGTACTCGGCGGCGATGCGCGGCTGCCGGGCGATCGCCTGCAGCGCGAAGGCGACCTGGTCGCTGAACTCGATGAAGCCGCGCCGCTTCTTCTCCGCGGCGAACGCGTCGGCGAGGTCGAGCAGGGCGGGCAGCGCCGAGATGGCGCCGACCGCCTTCGCCGCGTCGGCGAGCGGCGTGACCCGGCTGCCCGACGGCAACTCGAGGATGCCCTCGAAGTCGTGCACCAGCCGGCGCACCTCGTCGGTCGACTCGACCACGTTGTCGGAGAGCGCGTGCGCCAGGTCGACCACGGCGCTCGTGATGGTGTCGAGGCTCTTGTCGGTGGCGAGCAGGCGCGGGTCGTCGCTGTCGCGCACGAGCCGGCGGGCCAGCTGCCAGGCGGATGCCTCGGACAGCACGACCCCGTCGGGCTCGCGCCCGATCAGCAGCGCGTTCTCGCGGAAGATCGTGTTGGCGAAGGAGTTGTAGGTCGACACCGCGGGCGCCGCCAGCGGGTCGTCGCCGCCGTCGGCGGAGGCGAGGCCGGCCGCGGCGAGCTTGCCCAGCTGGCGGCGGATGCGCTCGGCCAGCTCCCCGGCAGCCTTGCGCGTGAAGGTCAGTCCGAGCACCTCGCCCGGCCGCACGATGCCGTTGGCGATCAGCCACACCACGCGCGCCGCCATCGTCTCGGTCTTGCCGCTGCCCGCGCCGGCGACGACGAGCGCCGGCTCGGACCCGGCCTCGATCACGGCGCGCTGTTGCGGCGTCGGCTCGTAGCCCTGGCCGAGCAGCCGGGCGACGTCGACCGCGCTGTGCGCCGCCTGCCCGAACGAGCTCATGCCCTGCTCGGACGCCGTCATGCCCTGCTCGAACGTCATGCGGAAACCTCCGGCACGAGGTGGATGCGGTAGGTGTAGTCGCCGCCGCCCGAGCCATCCGTCACCCGGGTGCCGACGAAGACGGCACCTGCCATGCCGCGCCCGGCCGCCTCGACCCGCTCACGGAACGCCGCGGCCTGCTCGTCGTCGAGCGGGGCCTGTGGCACATCGCGGTAGCGCTTCCTGCTCGTCGTCGCCTCGGGCGCGACGAAGACGAGCTTCGCCCCGCCGAGCGCCTCGGGCGGCGCGTCGACGGAGATCGCACCCTCGCGGTAGGCGAGCTGGTAGGCGCTCAGCTGCGCATGTGTGGGGATCTCGGCGGCGGGCGGGTTGCGCCGGCCGGTCTTGAGGTCGACGATCACGATCGTGCCGTCGGGGTGCCGCTCGACGCGGTCGATCTTGCCGCGCAGCTGCACCTGGCCGAGCCGCAGCGCGAAGCCGCCCTCGGCCTCGAGCAGCACGGACCCGGAGCGGCGGAAGTCGGCGAGGTACTCGTGCACGCCCTCGGCCATCTGCCGCACCCGGCGCTTCTCGCGCTCCGTCACCCAGCCCTCCTCGAGGTTCAGCTCGCCCCAGCGACGCTCGACGTCGCCCCAGATGCGGGCGACGCTGATGTCGCCGTCGGGCTCGCTGCCCGCCGCTTCCATGACCGCGTGCAGCAGGGTGCCGACCCCGGTCGCCACGCCGCCCCCGCCGCCGGACATCACGTCGACGAACCACTGCAGCGGGCTCTTCTCGAACGCCTCGATCTTCGACGGCGACACCGCGACGACCGCGTCGGGGTCGTTCAGGTCGACGAGAGGCTCGCTCGTCGTCGGCTCGAGCAGCCCGTACCACTCGTCGGGGTGCGCGCCCGCGACGCCCGCCTCGGCCAGCTGCGCGAGCGAGGCGGCTGCACCCGAGGCGCGCGGGTCGCCCGACGCCAGGCGGCGGCGCAGCTCGCCGGTGAGACCGCGCAGCGTGTACGGATGCCGCGCCGGCGGCACCTCGTCGCCGCCGACGAGCCCCAGCAGCGCCGACGGCTGATCGTCCTCGCCCTCGGCGGCCGCGACGATCAGCGTGTCGCTCGCACGGGAGACGGCCAGGGCGAACATGCGCAGCTCGTCGTGCAGCACCGCCTGCCGCTCGTCGACCTCGGCGTGCGGGCTGCCGGCCACGAGCTCGCCGACGAGCTGCGGCCGCAGCAGCGTGCCGCGCAGCCGGATGTTCGGCCAGGTCCCCTCCTGCAGCGCCGCCACGGCGACGACGCCGAACTCGAGGCCGACCGCGGCCGACGGCGTGCACACCAACACCGCGTCGGAGGCCGCCTGGGGCGCCAGCGTGTCGTCGGGCACGGCCGAGCCGAGCACCTCGGTGACGAAGTCGGCGGCCGGGCGCTCGGGGTCGCGCTCGACGAAGCGCTTGGCCGCGGTGAACAGGGCGACGACGCCGTCGAGGTCGCGGTTCGCCTCGTCGGCGAGGATGCCGCCGCGGCGGGTCTGCGCCAGCCACGCGTCGGCGAGGCGGCTGCGATCCCACACCGTCCACAGCAGCTCCTCGATCGTGGCCCGCTTCGCGGCCTGTTCGCGCGCGACCGCGAGCGTCTGGGCGAGCCGGCGCGCCCGATGCCCGGGCGGCATGTCGATCGTGGCGAGGGCGTTCGGGTCCGCGAGGGCCTCGGCCAGCAGCTCGTCGCCCGGGCGCGAGCCGCCGCCGGCGAGCTCCTCGTGCCGCAGCGCGAGCCGCAGCCGCCGCAGCGCGACGGCGTCGAGCCCGCCGAGCGGCCCGAGCAGCAGTTCGGCGGCCGTGGCCCCGTCGAGCGGCCGCAGGCCGAGCACGACCCCCACCGCCGCGATCAGGTGCCCCGCCGCATAGTCGTCGCGCAGCGCCCGCCCGGCCGCCGTCGTGCGGGTCGGCACCTCGCCGACGCCGAGCGCCCGCGCGACGGCCGGCACCTGCGCCCCGGATCGCACGATGACGGCCATGTCGCTCCACGGACGGCCGGCGAACACGTGCTGCTCGCGCAGCTCGCGCGCCAGGGTGGCGTACTCGTCGGAGGCGCTGCCGGCCACCACCCGCAGCAGCCGCCCGCCCTCGCCGGGCGCCGCCGCCTGCCGCTGCTGCCCCGCGAGCGCGGCGCCGATGCGCGCCGTCACCGCCGCCGTGGCGCGGCGCAGCGCGGCGGGCTGCCGGTGCGCGATGCGCAGCACCAGCGGCTCGAGCCGGCCGAGCCCGAGCCGCTCGCCGAGCCGCGCCACCGCCTCGGGGTCGGCCCCCCGGAACGTCGTCGTCGCCACGTCGGGGTCGCCGAAGGCCACCACGGTCACCCCGCGGCGGGCGAGCGCGGCCAGCAGGTCGAGCCCGGCGCGCGTGAACTCCTGCACGTCGTCGACGACGAGCAGACGGATGCCCGGGTCGACCTCGCCCGCCGCGATCAGCCGCGCCGCATCCGCCAGCAGCTCGGCGCTCGTCACATAGCCGTCGCGGAATGCATCCACGGCGTCCTGGTACTCGCGGATGAACGCGCCGGCCGCCACCCACTCGGGCAGATCGTGCTCGCGGCCCAGCTGCTGCAGCCGCTCCGGGGTGACGGCGTGCTCGACCATGCGCGCCATCAGCTCGCGCAGCTCGGCCCGGAAACCCGACAGGCGCCGCACGTCCGCCGGCAGCTGCTCGGGCCACGGGATCCGCCCCTCCTCCGCGTCGCCGTCGATCAGGTCGGCGATGATCTGATCCTGCTCGCCGCCGGTGAGCAGCCTCGGCTCGGGCGCGCCCGCGGCCGCGGCGCGGTCGGCCAGCACGCCGAAGGCGAGCGAGTTGGCGGTGCGTGCCCGAGGCCCCTGCGTCGCGACGCCGAGCCGCAGCGACAGCCGGTCGCGCAGAGCCGTCGCCGCCGACCGCCCCGCGCACAGCACGAGCACCTCGTCGGGGTCGAAGCCGAGCCGGTGCACCCGGTCGGCGACGAGCTCGACGACGGTCGCCGTCTTGCCCGTCCCCGGCGCGCCGAGCACCGCCGCCGACGCGTCGGCGGGCAGGTCGAGGACGGCCTGCTGAGAAGGGTCGAGATCCACGGTGGCCACGGTAGTGCGTGCCGCCGACACCGCCCGGTCTCCTCTGAGCGAACACGTCGAGCGGCCGCGCCGCACCCCACTAGGCTCGAAGCCAGCAACGACACGAAAGGCACCAACGGTGGAGATCCGCATCGGCATCCTCAACGCTCCCCGCGAGCTTAGCTTCGAGTCCGACGAGCCGGCCGCCGACATCAGCGGCAAGATCGGCGCCGCCATCTCCGAGGGCCAGCCGCTCGTCGAGCTCAAAGACCGGAACGGCGCCGTCTACGTCGTGCCCGTCGCCCACATCGGCTACGTGCAGATCGGCGCCGAGGAAGTGCGCCGCGTCGGCTTCGTCGCGTAGGGCCGTGCCATGGAGCTGATGTTCATCGGCCTCGCCGGGGTCATCATCGGCCTCGCCGGCCGGTACGTCCTGCCGAACCGGCTGCGCCACGGCGCCGCGCTCGTCCCGGGCGTGGGCGCGATGGCCGCGCTCGTGCTCTGGGTGGCGCTCACCTGGGCGGGCCTCAAGTGGGACGGCGGCTGGATCTGGTGGATCGCCCTGATCGGCACCGGCGTGGTCGTCGCCGTCGTCGATCTTCTCGTGGGCGCGGTGCGCCGGCGATCGGATGCAGCGCTCGAGGCGCACGTCATGAAGAACGGCCTGCCGGCGCAGTAGCCCGACCCGCGGCATCCGATCTCTTCAGCCCGCTCTCGTCAGGCGGTGAGGCCCAGCTTGTCCATTCGGCGGGTGTGCGCGGCGATCACCTCGGTGAGGATCGGCTCGGTGCGATACTCGTCGGTCTCGGGGTCGCCGGTCAGCTTGATCCCCGCGCGCGCCACGAGCAGCACGTCGCCCACGAGGCGCCGCCCCCACAACGCGAGCCGCGAGCCGAGCTGCGGGTCGGCGGCGATCTGATCCAACAGCACCGCGTCGAGCGCGTCGCCCTCGTGCGGGTCGGCCTCGACGAGGGCCGCGAGCACCCGGGACCCGTCGTCGCGCACGCCGGGAGCGAGGGTGGCGAAGAAGTCGTCGAACAGCCCGCCGGCGATGCGGGCGCCGAGCAGCCGCTCGAGCCAGTCGGCGCCGCGGGTCGCCTCGCCGAAGCGGGCGACCAGCGGGGCGAACGGCTGCATGCACTCGCCGGGGTCCGCGTCACGGCGGCGGATCTCGGCGACCACGCGCTGGTGCCGCTCGAGCTCGCGGCCCGCGGCGGCGCTGACCGCCTCACGCGCCGACCAGTCCGGCACCTCCGCGACGAGCGCCGAGAGGGTCTGGAACGCATGCAGCTTCACGCATGCGATGTGGCCGAGGAACGACAGTGGCTCGGGCGCGATCTCCGCGACGTCGACCCGCGGACCGGGCCGCCTGCGTTCCCGGCGCGGTCGCAGCGTCGGGGCGTCGGCCGTGCGACGCCGCCGCCGGAACCACGCGAAAGCCACGCGGCAAAGTCTATTGAGGTGCGGCCGGTAGAATCACCTTCGGCGTGTCAGACGTTCATCTCGCGCCCCGACCACCGAACAGGTATCAGACTTCGTGACTTTCACAGACCTCGACATCGACCAGGACATCGTCGACGCGCTCGCCGAGAAGGGCATCATCGAGCCCTTCCCCATCCAGGAGCAGACGATCCCGCTGGCCCTCTCCGGGCAGGACATCATCGGCCAGGCCAAGACCGGCACCGGCAAGACGTTCGGCTTCGGCATCCCCGTCATCCAGCGCCTCGGCCTCCACCCCGAGCCGGGCGTGAAGGCGCTCATCGTCGCCCCCACCCGAGAACTGGCCGTGCAGGTCAGCGAAGACATGGAGCTCGCGACCTCGAAGCGCGACACCAAGGTCGTCGCCATCTACGGCGGCAAGGCCTATGAGGGGCAGATCGCGGCGATCAAGGACGGCGCGCAGATCGTCGTCGGCACCCCGGGCCGACTGCTCGACCTCGCCGGTCAGCGCCTGCTCAACCTCTCCAACGTGACCGAGGTCGTGCTCGACGAGGCCGACAAGATGCTCGACCTCGGCTTCCTTCCCGACATCGAGAAGATCTTCCAGCAGCTTCCGGCTGCCCGGCACACCATGCTGTTCTCGGCGACCATGCCGGGCCCGATCGTCGCGCTCGCGCGCCGCTTCATGTCAAAGCCGATCCACATCCGCGCGACCGACCCCGACGAGGGCCTCACGCAGGCGAACATCAAGCACCTCATCTACCGCGCGCACGCCCTCGACAAGGACGAGGTGATCGCGCGCATCCTGCAGGCCGAGGGCCGCGGCAAGACGATCATCTTCACCCGCACGAAGCGCGCCGCGGCGAAGCTGCAGGACGAGCTCACCGACCGCGGCTTCCCCGCCGTCAGCGTGCACGGCGACCTGAACCAGGAGCAGCGCGAGCGGCACATGGCGGCGTTCAAGTCGGGCAAGAAAGAGATCCTGATCGCGACGGACGTTGCCGCCCGCGGCATCGACGTCGACGACGTCACCCACGTGATCAACCACACGATCCCCGAGGACGAGAAGACCTACCTGCACCGCGCCGGCCGCACCGGCCGGGCCGGCAAGACCGGTATCGCGGTGACCTTCGTCGACTGGGAGGACCTGCACAAGTGGGCCCTCATCAACCGCGCCCTCGAGTTCGGGCAGCCCGAGCCGACCGAGACCTACTCGTCGTCGCCGCACCTGTACTCGGATCTGAACATCCCCGAGGGCACGAAAGGCCGGCTGAAGCCGACCCCGAAGCCGAAGGTGGAGCGCGAGGCGGCCCGGCAGGGCGGCGAGCAGGGCGAGGGCGCACGTCGCCGCCGGCGCAGCCGCCCGGCTTCGGGCGGCACGGATGCCCAGGCCGCAGGCGCCTCGAAGGAGGCGGCCGGCACGCACGACGGTCACGGCTCGGAGCACCGCGACGGCAACGCCGCCCCGCAGCGCCGCCGGCGCCGCCGCCGCTCGGGCGGTCAGCCCGCCGCCCCCACCGCCTAGCCGCCGCCCTCCGCTGGTCGACTCGGCCGCGACGCACCCACCGCCCTCCGCTGGTCGAGTAGCGGCGCAGCCTCCGCCCCCGCTGGTCGAGTAGCGGCGCAGCCGCGTATCGAGACCCGCACCGTCGTCTGGTCTCGATACGGCGCTTCGCGCCTACTCGACGGGCGAATGCGTCGACAGCGCGCAGATCCGCTCCAGCGCCTCGGGCGTCGTCGTGTTCTCGCCGAGCCGGTTCGGCTTGCCGGCGCCGTGGTAGTCGCTGGACCCGGTGACGATCAGGCCGTGGGCCGCCGCGAATTCGAGCAGGTACTGCTTGCCGTCATCCGTGTTCTCGCGATGCTCGACCTCGAGCCCGGCGAGCCCGGCGCCGACCAGCGCCTTCAGATAGGCGGGGTCGAGCACGTTGTCGCGGCCGCGGGTGGCCGGGTGCGCGAGCACCGGCACTCCCCCGGCGGCGCGGATCAGCTTGACGCCCTCGAGCGGGCTCGGCGCGTACAGCGGCTCGAAGTAGCCGCCGCGCGGGTGCAGCAGCGTCGCGAAGGCATCCGATCTGCTGGTCACGTGCCCGCGCGTCACGAGCGCGTCGGCGATGTGCGGCCGCCCCACCGAAGCGCCCGGCGTGGTGTGGGCGAGCACGTCCTCCCAGGTGAGCTCATAGTCCTCGGCGAGCCGGGCGACCATCGCCTCGGCCCGGGTGCGCCGCGCGTCGCGGATGCGCTCGGTCTCGGCGGTCAGCGCCGGGTCGGCCGGGTCGAACAGGTAGGCGAGCATGTGCACGCTCTTCCACCCGTACCGGGTCGAGAGCTCCATGCCGGGCACCAGGTCGATGCCGAGATCGGATGCCGCGGCGCGGGCCTCCTGCCACCCGGCGGTCGAGTCGTGGTCGGTCAGCGCGACGGTGCCGAGCCCGGCGTCGGCCGCGGCGCGCATCAGCTCGGCCGGAGTCTGCGTGCCATCGGACACGCTGGAGTGCGTGTGCAGATCGATGGGCGTGCGAAAAGCCACAGCGGCAGTTTAGTTTGGCGCGCGGGCGTCGGCGGTCGATGGAATGGCCGGGTCGATCCGCCGTGCCGGGCGGCGCCCGGCAATGGAGGGCCGGAGCCAATTTGCGCCGGGCAGCGCCCGGCGATGGAAGACTAGTCGCCATGAGCAGCGACACGACGACGACCCCCGCGCCCCGCGCCACCTCGAACCGCTCGACGCTGCCGCCTGCGGCGTCGTTCCAGGCCTACATCGGATCGGGCTGGGCCGAGCGCGCCGACGTCGTGCCGCCGGCCCGCGAGCAGGCCGCGTTCGCCGCGGCGCGGCGCGCCAAGCTCTCGGCGCTCTACCCCGGCAAGCGGATCATCGTGCCGGCCGGCGGCGCGAAGGTGCGCAGCAACGACACCGACTACCCGTTCCGGGCGCACTCGGCGTTCTCCTGGCTGACCGGCTGGGGCGCCGACAGCGAGCCCGACTCCGTGCTCGTGCTGGAGCCCGTCGACGGCGGGCACGAGGCCACCCTGTACTTCCGCGAGCGCGCCGGGCGCGACTCCGACGAGTTCTACTCCAACCCGCAGATCGGTGAGTTCTGGATCGGCGCCCGCCCCTCCCTCGCGCAGGTCGCCGGGGACCTCGCGCTGCCGACGGCGGGCATCGCCGAGGTGGACGCCGTGATCGAGAAGGCGGATGCCGACACGGTGCTGCTGCGCGAGGCCGATGAGGCTCTCACCGCCGCCGTCGACGCGGCGCGGGGCGAGGCATCCGATCTCGATGCGGAGCTCGCCCAGACCCTCTCCGAGCTGCGGCTCGTGAAGGACGACTATGAGATCGCGCAGCTGCGCGAGGCCATCGCCGCCACACAGCGGGGCTTCGACGACGTGATCCGCGCGCTGCCCGAGATCACCGCACACCGGCGCGGCGAGCGGATCGTCGAGGGCGTCTTCTACACGCGCGCCCGCGGCGAGGGCAACGCGGTCGGCTACGACACGATCGCCGCCGCCGGCCCGCACGCGTGCATCCTGCACTGGACCCGCAACGACGGACCGGTGGTGCCGGGCGACCTGATCCTGATCGACGCCGGCGTGGAGGCCGAGAGCCTGTACACCGCCGACATCACCCGCACCATCCCGGTCGACGGCACATTTACGGATGCTCAGCGGCTCGTCTACGAGACCGTGCGTGAGGCCGCGGATGCCGCCTTCGCCGTGGTGCGCCCCGGCATCCGCTTCCGCGAGGTGCACGCCGCGGCGATGGAGGTGATCGCCCGCCGCACCGCGGAGTGGGGGCTGCTGCCCGTCTCGGCCGAGGAGGCGCTCGAGTCCGACCAGCAGCAGCACCGCCGGTACATGGTGCACGGCACGAGCCACCACCTGGGCCTCGACGTGCACGACTGCGCCGCCGCCCGCCGCGAGATGTACTACGACGGCGTGATCGAGCCCGGCATGGTGTTCACGATCGAGCCCGGCCTGTACTTCCAGCCCGACGACCTCACCGTGCCGGAGCAGCTGCGCGGCATCGGCGTGCGCATCGAGGACGACGTGCTGGTGACCGCCGACGGCGTCGAGAACCTCTCCGCCGCGCTCCCCCGGACGGCCGACGAGGTCGAGGCCTGGGTGCGGCGCCTGCGCGGCTGACCGCCGACCGCACGGTCGGTCGCCGATCGCACGATGCGTCACTCCGGTGGCGGCATCCGTGCGACACATCGTGCGTTTTGCGATGGATGTTTCGACCTTGGTCAGCCGGCCGGCTGAACGCGGAGGGCGGCGCCACGGGCGCACGTTTTCGCCGCAAACGTGTGCCCGTGCGTACTGCCGCCGCACGGATGCCGGTGCCACATCGCCGCACCCAATCGCGCCGGGCACAAACGGTGCGATCGGGCACACGTCCTGCGCAGAAGCTGTGCCCGATCGTGACGTTTGTGCCCGGGCCACCCCGCACGGATGCCTGGGCTACCGCCCCGCAGCCCGCCGGGCCCGCCGCTGCCGCCACCAGGCCAGCGCCCGATCCAGCTGCCTGCGCCCCCAGCGCCCCAGCCGCCTCGCCCACTCGAACTCGGTGCCGAGCACCGCGATGCCGATGAACACGACGAGCCAGCCCGGCCCGGGCAGCGGCACGAGGATCAGACCGCCGACCACGATCGCTCCCCCGATGACGGCCACGAGGATGCGGTAGCTGACGTGCAGCACCGGGTGGCGGCGCATCCGTGCCCGCAGCTGCCGCAGCCGGCGCCGCAGGCGCTGCCCGCGCCGCTCGGCCTCACGGCCGGCCGGGGTGTCCCGGCCCGGAAGCGGATGCGGAGCGGTGGTCATGGCTCCACGCTAAGCCTGTGACGCGGCGCGCGGGCCTTCAGTTCAGGGAGCGATCAGGGGCGCCCCGGAGCGATCCCAGGGTCAACCCGCACGGGCACCCCGCCACGCCCGCAGCGACCCGCCGACCCCGCTCAGACGAGCCCGGTGCCGCGTCCGTTCTCGGCGAGCACGTTGCGCGCCCGGTTGGCGATGTCGGAGTCGACGAGCACCGAGTAGCTGGTGGCGAGCACCTGCGTCTGCGAGGTGTAGTCGCGGCGACGCCGGGTGAGGGCGTAGGAGACCAGGCTGAACAGCATGCCGAAGCCCGCGCCGAGCAGCACGGCCGCGATGACGAGGCTGAAGTCCTCCTGCGCGCCGCCGAAGAGCATCAGCACGACGCCGAGGAAGATGCCGAACCAGGCGCCGCTCGCCGCGCCGGCGAGCGCCACGCGCCCCCAGGAGAGCCGGCCGGTGATGTGCTCGACGGTCTTCAGGTCGTTGCCGATGATCGACACCTTGTCGACCGGGAAGTCGGCGTGTGCGAGCACGTCGACGGTCTGCTGCGCCTCGACGTAGCTCTCGTACTGGGCGACGACCTCGCCCTTCGGAACCGTCGGGAAGGGCAGGGCGCCGCGGCTGCCGAGGGGGTTCGGAGTGCTCATTCCGGCATTGTCCCACGGGGGTGTCGCGCAGGGCCGCGACGGTAGGGTTTAAGGGTGAGCGCGCAGAGGGTCTTCGTCGCACGCCTCGCCGGTTGCGGGGTGTTCGACCCGGTCGGCGACCGCGTCGGCAAGGTGCGCGACGTGGTGGTCGTCTACCGCTCCGACGGCGCCCCGCGCGTGGTGGGCCTCGTCGTCGAGATCCCCGGCAAGCGCCGCGTGTTCGTCTCGATCACCCGCGTCACCTCGATCGGCGCCGGCCAGGTGATCACGACCGGGCTGATCAACGTGCGCCGCTTCGAGCAGCGCGGCGGCGAGACCCGCGTCATCGCCGAGATCCTCGGCCGGCAGGTGCGCTTCCGCGACGGCAGCGGCACCGCCGTCATCGAAGACGTCGGCATCACCCAGAGCCCGAGCGGGCTGTGGGACGTGACGCAGCTGTTCGTGCGCCGGCCCAAGACCTCCGCATCCCCGTTCGCGAAGGGGCCGACCCAGTTCGTCGCCTGGGACGACGTGACAGAGACGGATGCCCCGGCCGACGAGCCCCAGTCGGCGGAGCACCTCATCGCCACCTTCACCGATCTGCGCGCCGCCGACCTCGCCGACAGTCTGCTCGAGCTGCCCGAGGAGCGCCGCGTCGAGGTCGCCGCGGAGCTGCCCGACGACCGCCTGGCCGACGCGCTCGAGGAGATGAGCGAGGACGACCAGGTCGAGCTGCTGCACGCCCTCGACGATGAGCGCGTCGCATCCGTGCTCGACCGCATGCAGCCCGACGACGCCGCCGACCTGATCGCGCAGCTGCCCGAGGACGACCGGGAGCACCTGCTCGAGCTGATGGAGCCCGAGGAGGCGCAGGACGTGCGCATGCTGCTCAACTACGCGCCCAACTCGGCGGGCGGCCTGATGACCACCGAGCCGGTCATCCTCTCCCCCGACGCGACCGTCGCCGAGGCGCTGGCGCTGATCCGCCGCGAGGAGCTCGCGCCGGCGCTGGCCGCCGCCGTGTTCGTCACGCTGCCGCCCTACGAGCCGCCCACCGGGCGCTACCTGGGCGTCGTGCACTATCAGCGGATGCTGCGCCACCCGCCGCACGAGCGCCTCGGCGCGCTGATCGACCAGGGCCTCGAGCCGCTCAAGGTGCACGCCTCGATCGCCGAGGTCTCCCGCACGCTCGCCAGCTACAACCTGGTCTCGGTGCCGGTCGTCGACGACGCGAACCGACTCGTCGGGGTGGTGACCATCGATGACATCCTCGACTACCTGCTGCCCGACGACTGGCGAAGTCGCGACGGCGAGGACGCCGCACTGCGGCGCGCAGCGGCGGCACGCACGAGCACGACGGGCAGGAGGTGAGTCATGGCGAGGGCCGACAACCGGGATCTCGATGCGCCGAAGGGATTGTCCGGGCGCATCCGCACGCGCCGCGACAGCGACCGCTTCGGCCGGTTCACCGAGTGGATCGCGCGCGCCATGGGCACGCCGTGGTTCCTGCTCGGCCTCACCGCGTTCTGCCTGATCTGGCTGATCTGGAACTCGGTGCTGCCTGAGTCGCTGCGCTTCGACTCGCAGGAGTACGGCTTCACGGTGCTCACCCTCGTGCTGTCGCTGCAGGCCTCCTACGCGGCGCCGCTGATCCTGCTCGCGCAGAACCGGCAGGACGACCGCGACCGGGTGCAGATCGAGCAGGACCGGCAGCGGGCCGAGCGAAACCTCGCCGACACCGAGTACCTCGCCCGCGAGGTGGTGGCGCTGCGGCTCGCGCTGCGCGACGTGCCGTCGAAGGACTTCATCCGGCAGGAGCTGCGCGCCCTGCTCGAGGAGCTCGAGGGCACCGCGAAGGACGGAAGTTGACCGATCTCGCCGCCGAGGTCTCGCGGGCGCTCGCGGGCGTCCTCGACCCCGAGATCCGCCGCCCCATCACCGAGCTCGACATGGTCTCGGGAGTCGAGGTCGACGCGGGCGGGCACGCCCGGGTGGGCATCAAGCTGACGATCATCGGATGCCCCGCCGCCGAGCGCATCGAATCCGAGGTGCGCCGGGCCGCCGCATCCGTGGCCGGCGTCGCCAGGGTCGACGTGGCCGTCGACGTGATGTCGCCCGCCGAGCGCGCGGCGCTGACCGAGCGGCTGCGGGGGGGGAAGGCGCGGGCGATGCCATTCGGCCCCGATTCCCTCACTCGGGTCTACGCGGTGACGTCGGGCAAGGGCGGCGTCGGCAAGTCGACGCTCACGGCGAACCTCGCGGTGGCACTCGCGGCCCGCGGCCTGCGGGTCGGGCTCGTCGACGCCGACGTGCACGGCTTTTCCATCCCCGGGCTGCTGGGGCTCGTGCGCGACGGCGTCGCGGCGCGGCCGACCCGGGTCGACCAGCTGATCCTGCCGCCGGTCGCGCACGGGGTGAAGGTCATCTCGATCGGCATGTTCCTCGACCCCGAGCGCGGCCAGGGGCAGTCGTCGGCGGTCGCCTGGCGCGGGCCGATGCTGCACCGCACGATCCAGCAGTTCCTCACCGACGTGTACTTCGGCGACCTCGACGTGCTGCTGCTGGATCTGCCGCCCGGCACCGGCGACGTGGCGATCTCCGTCGGCCAGCTGCTGCCGAACGCCGAGGTGCTGGTGGTCACCACCCCGCAGCCGGCGGCGGCCGACGTGGCGGTGCGCTCCGGCACCGTCGCGGCGCAGACCGGGCAGAAGGTGTACGGGGTGATCGAGAACATGGCCGGACTGCCGCAGCCGGACGGCTCGGTGCTCGAGCTGTTCGGCTCGGGCGGCGGCGCCGCCGTCGCCTCGCGGCTCGGGGTGCCGCTGCTCGGCTCGGTGCCGCTGTCGGTCGCGCTGCGCGCCGGGGGCGACGCCGGGGCGCCGATCGTGCTGGCCGACCCCGCCGACCCGGCCGCCGCGGTCATCGCGCGCATCGCCGAGGGCCTCGCGACCCGGCCGAGGGGCCTGGCGGGACGGAAGCTGGGCGTCGCCCCGGCCTGAGGCGACGCGCGCCCGCTAGGTGGCCTCGGAGTCGAAGGGCGGCCGCTCTCCATCGGTCAGTCGCGCCGGCGCCGGCTTGGTCGCCACCGACGACAGCCCGACCACGGTCGCCGCCTCGCCCGCCGCCTCGGCCGTCGACGCCGAGGGGGCGCTCACGACCGGCTCGGAGTCGTCGTCGAGCAGTGCGTCGCGGATGATACGGCGGGGGTCGTACTGACGCGGGTCGAGCTTCTTCCAGTCGATCTCGTCGAAGACCTCTGCGCCCATCTCGTCGCGCATGCGCTCGCGGGCGTTGTCAGCGTAGCTGCGCAGATTGCGCACCAGCACGCCGAGCTTCTCGGCGTACAGGGGGAGGCGCTGCGGACCCAGCAACATCGCTGCAATCGCGGCCAGCACCAGCCACTTCTCGAAGCTCACGCGTACAGCGTAATGCCCGCGTACCGTGAGCCTGCCCGGCCCGAGGGCGGGGTTTCAGTATCCTGAAGGCCTTGAGCGAGAAGAGGACCGTGTCAGACAACGACATCAACTGGAAGTTCGCGAACGACGTCGTGGTCGAGGACGATGTCATCGCGCGCGCACGGCAGCATTCGCTGGAGCTCGGGGTCACTCCGATCCCTCCCGCGGTCGGCGCCCAGGCATCCGTCATCGTCGCCGCCACCGGCGCGAACAAGATCATCGAGGTCGGCACCGGCCTCGGCGTCTCGGGCCTCTGGTTGCTCAAGGGCGGGGAGGACGCGGAGCTCACCTCGATCGACACCGAGGTCGACCACCAGCAGCACGCCCGGCAGTTCTTCGCCGAGGCCGGCATCGCCCCGGCCCGGGTGCGCCTCATCGGCGGCCGCGCGCGCGACGTGCTGCCGCGCATGAACGAGAACGCCTACGACATCGTCTTCATCGACGCCGATCCCGGCTCCGTGATCGAGTACGTCGAGCACGGGCTGCGCCTCGCCCGGCCCGGCGGCACCGTGCTCGTCGCGCACGCCCTGTGGGGCGGCAAGGTGGGCAACCCGGCCAACCGCGACGACGTGGCGACCGGCTTCCGCACCCTGATCACCGAGATCTCCGGCTCGAGCGCCGTGGTGAGCGCGCTGTCCATCGTCGGCGACGGACTGTTCCAGATCACCAAGCTCACCGCCTGAGCCGCGCGCCTTCGCCGACGGCCCCCGGACATGCCGGTGGGCCGCCCCATCCGGGACGGCCCACCGAGAAGCGAATGTCAGCTGCCGATGGCAGCAGCCAGCGCGTCGTGAAGCTCCTTGGCCTCGTCGTCGTTGACGGACACGACCAGACGGCCGCCGCCTTCCAGAGGAACGCGCACGATGATGAGTCGCCCCTCCTTCACAGCCTCCATGGGTCCGTCTCCGGTTCTCGGCTTCATGGCCGCCATGTAGCTCCCCTTTCGTGGTTTCTCTCATTATCCCGCACGGTCAGGGGGGTCGCGAAATCACCCGTCACGGGGGTGACCAGTCGTAGTCGCCGATCGTCCAGCACAGCAGCAGCCAGCCGAGCTGGGCGGCGATCGACGCCACGACCATGCCCACCCGGTACCACCGGGAGCGGGGCTGGGCGAGGATGCCGAGCATCGGGAACAGCGGGAACAGGATGCGGAAGGTGCTCGACTGCGGGAAGAACACGGCGAGCACGTACAGCGCGTACGACGCCGACCACAGCCGGAGGTCGACGCCCAGGCGCCTGGCGGCGGGCGAGAGCAGCAGCAGCGCGAACAGCGCGACGAGCGCGGCGAGCGCCACGTAGCCGACCCAGGCGGGCAGGCCGAGCCAGAGCGTGAACCACCACTTCGCCCCGTCGATCCACGACGCGAACGGCACGAGCCCGCCCCAGCCCGTGTACGCCGCCCGCCAGGACAGCTCGGTCGCGGTGTACGCGTCGGGCACGCCGGTGACGCGGGCGGCGATGAGCGGCCAGGCGACTCCCGAGACCAGGGCGACGAGCACGGCGACGACGGATGCCACCAGCTGCGGCATCCGATACTCGTCGCCCCTGCGCCACCTCGCCCACAACCGCCAGAGCACGTGCAGGCCCAGGGTCAGCGCGACGGCCAGACCGCTCGGGCGGGTGAACGCGGCGACGACGATGACCGGCAGCATGAGCCAGTAGCGCCGACGCAGCAGCAGGTAGAGGATCAGCGCGAGGAGGAAGCCGTACATCGCCTCCGCATAGGCGACCTGGAACAGCGCGGCGACCGGGGCGACGCTGAACAGCACCGTCGCGTACATCGCGGTCGACGGCCTCAGCCGCAATCGCATCAACTTGTAGAAGACGAGCGTCGCCCCCCACGCGCACAGCAGCGACACGATCACGGCGGACTGCTCCCACGGCAGGCGGGTGAGCAGCATCATCCCCTTGACGACGTACGGGTAGCCGGGCAGGAACGCCCACGCGTTCTGCTGCACGTGCCCGGCGGTGTCATACGGCAGCGTGACCGGGTAGTTGCCGAAGGGCAGCGCGCGCGAGTAGGCGGAGGCGATGATCTGGTACCAGCGGCCGTCCCAGATGTTCGCGAAGGCGAAGTAGCCGGGGTGCGCTGCGGTCCACGCGTTGCGGCCCTCGATGGCGGCCATCCATAGCAGCAGGGCCGTGTCGATGGTGCGGCCGCCCGCGAAGACGGCCGTCACCCGCGCCCACCACGGCAGGCGGCGCCAGAAGCCGATCAGGCCAGCCACGTGCGCAGCGCGCTCTCGCACGCGGTGATCTGCGCGAGCGGCACCCGCTCGTCGTCGGTGTGCGCGAGGCCCGGGTCGCCCGGCCCGAAGTTCACCGCGGGGATGCCGAGGGCGCTGAAGCGCGCGACGTCCGTCCACCCGTACTTCGGCTTCGCCTCGGCGCCGACGGCGGCGACGAACTGCCGGGCGAGCGGGTCGTCGAGGCCCGGGCGGGCGCCGGGCGCCACGTCGACCACGCGCACCTCGCCGAGCGGTTCGAACAGGGCGCGCATCTTGGCCTCGGCCTGCTCGCCGGACGACGACGGGGCGAAGCGGTAGTTGACGTGCACCACGCACTCGTCGGGGATGACGTTGCCCGCCACTCCCCCGCCGATCAGCACGGCGTTGAGGCTCTCGCGGTACGCGAGCCCCTCCACCTCGACCGTCTCCGGCTCGTAGGCGGCGAGCAGTTCCAGAACGGGCGCCGCCTGGTGGATCGCGTTCTCGCCGAGCCAGGCGCGGGCGCTGTGCGCGCGCCGCCCGCGGGTGACCACGTCGAAGCGCATGGTGCCGTTGCATCCGCCCTCGACGGCGCCGTCGGACGGCTCGCCGAGGATCGCGAAGTCGCCGGAGAGCAGCTCGGGCCGGGTGCGCGCGAGGCGGGCGAGACCGTTCAGGTCGCTCGTGACCTCCTCGTGGTCGTACCAGAGCCAGGTGATGTCGACGGCCGGGTCGGCGAGCTCGGCGGCGAGCTTCAGCTGCACCGCGACGCCGGCCTTCATGTCGACCGTGCCGCGGCCCCACAGGTAGTCGACCCCGGCCTCGGTCTCGAAGCGCGACGGCAGGTTCCGGTTCACCGGGACGGTGTCGATGTGGCCGGCGATCACGACGCGGCGGGCACGGCCGAGGTCGGTGCGGGCGACGACGAGGTCCGCGTCGCGGGTGACCTCGAGGTGGGGCATCCGTCGCATCGCCTGCTCGATCTCGTCGGCGATCCGGCGTTCATCGCCGCTCACCGACTCGATGTCCACGAGTTGGCGGGTCAGGTCGATCGAGGACGCGGAGAGGTCGAGAGGCACTGTCCTAGGGTACTGATATGCCCCGCCTCGCCTCCGGCCTCGGCCTCGCCACCGTCTCGAACTCCGGAACCGTGCTGGACACCTGGTTCCCCGCTCCCGGCCTCGGCCCGCTGCCCGAGGGGGCGGCGCTCGCGCCCGAGCACACCGCGCTGGCCGGGCCCGACGAACGGCGGGCGGTGCACGTGGACGAGGTGCGGGTCGAGGTCGACCTCGACGAGCCCATCGGCTCGACCTCCGACGCGTACCTGCGCCTGCACCTGCTCTCGCACCTCGTCGTGGCCCCGAACACGGTGAACCTCGACGGCATCTTCGCCCACCTGCCGATCGTCGCGTTCACGAACGCGGGCCCGGTCGCCGTCGACGACTACGAGCGGATGCTTCCCGCGTTGCGCCGCGCGGGCATCCAGGCCTACGCGATCGACAAGTTCCCCCGCCTGCTGGACTATGTGGCGCCCGAACGGGTGCGCATCGCCGACGCCTCCAGGGTGCGGCTCGGCGCGCACCTCTCCCCCGGCACGACGGTCATGCATGAGGGGTTCGTGAACTACAACGCCGGAACGCTCGGCTCGTCGATGATCGAGGGCCGCGTGTCGCAGGGGGTCGTCGTGCACGACGGAGCCGACATCGGCGGCGGCGCATCGATCATGGGCACCCTGTCGGGCGGCGGCACGCAGCGCATCGAGATCGGCGCCCGGGCGCTGCTCGGGGCGAACGCCGGCGTCGGCATCTCGCTCGGCGAGGACTCGGTGGTCGAGGCCGGCCTGTACGTCACCGCCGGCACGAAGGTCACCCTGGTCGGGCAGCGCGACGAGAACGGCGAGCCGGTGACCGTGAAGGCGCTCGAACTCTCCGGAGTGCCGAAGCTGCTGTTCCGCCGCAACTCGGTCAGCGGCGCGGTCGAGGCCGTGCAGCGGGCCGGCGCCGGCATCGAACTGAACGCGGCGCTGCACGCCTGAGGGGGGCGCGGCCCGGCTCAGGCTTCCGCGTACGCCGGACGGTAGCCGGCGTCACGCGGCAGTGCGCCGCCGACTTCGAGCACGACCCGGCCGAGGATCTTCCCGGCGCGCATCTCGTCGAAGACCGCATTGACGTCGTCGAACGGATGCGTCGTCACCGTCGCCCGCACCTTGCCGCGTCCGGCGAAGTCGAGCGCCTCCGCCAGGTCGGCGCGCGTGCCGACGATCGAGCCGCGGATGGTGATGCCGTTCAGCACGGTGTCGAAGATGCTCACCGGGAAGGTGCCCGACGGCAGGCCGACGAGCGACACCGTGCCGCCCCGCCGCACCATGCCCACCGCCTGGGTGAAAGCCTGCTCGCTGGGCGCGGTGACCAGCACCCCGTGGGTGCCGCCGACCTCGGCCTGCACATAGGCCGCGGCATCCGTCGTCGTCGCGTCGACGGTGAGCGCGGCGCCGAGCTCGCGGGCGAGCGCGAGCTTGTCGTCGGCCACGTCGACGGCGACCACGTTGAGACCCATCGCGACCGCGTACTGCACGGCGAGGTGGCCGAGGCCGCCGATGCCCGAGATGGTCACCCACTGCCCCGGGCGCGCCTCGGTGGTCTTGAGGCCCTTGTACACCGTGACGCCGGCGCACAGGATCGGAGCCGCCTCAGCCGGGTCGAGCGACTCGGGAATCCGCGCGGCGTAGCGGGAGTCGACGATCATGTACTCCTGGAAGCTGCCGTCGACGGAGTAGCCACCGTTGCGCTGCCTGCGGCACAGGGTCTCACGGCCGCTGACGCAGAACTCGCACTCGCCGCAGGCGCTCCACAGCCAGGCGTTGCCGACCCGGTCGCCGATGCGCAGCGAGGTGACCTCGTGGCCGACCGCGACGACGCGGCCGATGCCCTCGTGGCCGGGAATGAACGGCGGAGTCGGCTTGACGGGCCAGTCTCCGCTGATGGCGTGCAGATCGGTGTGGCAGACGCCGGTGTACTCGACCCGCACCAGCGCCTCGTGGCCGTGCGGCAGCGGGACGGGGCGTTCGTCGAACTCGAGAGGCTGGCCGAAGGCGCGGGAGACAGCGGCGCGCATGCAATCAACTGACATGCCAGCAGCATCGCGCTGCGGCGCCGGGGCGCCCAGGGCCCTTGGTCCTGCAGCCGAGCGGCGCGCGAGGCAGGCCGCCGCGCGTACCGGAGCACTGCGGCGGAACGCGCCGCGGGCGCATCTTTTCGGCGGAAACGTGTGCCCGTCCGTGCGGGCACCGCTCAGCCCAGGTGAGCCCGCTGCGCCAGCATCATGGCGATCTCGTCGAGCACGCGCTGCCACCCGTGAAGCACCTCGGCATATCCGTACCGCAGCACGGTGTAGCCCAGGCGCCGCAGGCGACGGTCCTGCCAGCGGTCACGGGCGAGCTGTGGATCCTCGCCGTGCTGCTTCCCGTCCAGCTGGATGACCAGGCGGTCGCCGATCAGCAGGTCGACGGGGTGCCCGTCGATCCGCACCTGCTGTCGGGTCACGATCCCGGCCAGCCATAGACGCACCCTCGCGATGGACTCGACGCCCGAGTCCGCGAGTCCCGTCGTCAGCGCGACGACCCGCCGAAAACGGCCGCCGTGGACCCGCGCGAGCTGCTGCAGCTCACCGAGCATGATCTTCCCCCTGCGCACCGCGGAGTCGAACACGGCCACGGCGTAGTCGAGGGGCTGGCACTTCGCCACGTGCATGAGCAGGTTCGTCATCGATTCCAAAGCCACGAGGTCACCGACGGCGTCGACCGGGTGCCGCGTCCAGTGCAGCAGCATGTCGGGCGAGGCGCCGTCCGCACCCGCATGAGAGTTCAACACGCGTGGCGCAACGTGGAAGCGGCCGTCATCGACCGCCCACAGGCCGAGCTTCAACGCCGCCGAGACGCACGCGACCCTCGCGCCCGCGCGCGCAGCACGCAGGAGATCGGGATCGGCGCGGCTGCGGGCGACGACACTCTTTCCGACGGGTACGAGAGCGCCTGCGGCGATGGCACGGCGCAGCGCCGCGGCCGACATTCCCGCGTCACGGAGCTGCTCGCGCGTCGCGAAGCCGATATTGATGTCGAGGATCTGGTCGGGAGACATGCATGGCAGCATGCCGCCGCCGCGTCATCCGATCACCCGGTCTCGGCCGCAACTGTGCGCAACTCGACGACAACCGGCCTGTGCGGGGGAAGTGCGAGACGGACGCGCGCGGTGATCGGATGCTGCGGCGCAGCTTCTGCGCGAAAACGTGTGCCCTTCGAACGAGTCGCCGCGCGGCGCCCGCTCGGGAGTGTTCGCGCGCCGAGCCGCCGCGCCGAGCCGCCGCCGCGCCGTCAGCCGCGCGGGAAGGGCCGCTCGGGCGAGCCGATGTAGAGCTGCTGCGGGCGGCCGATCTTGGTCGCCGGGTCGGCGTTGGCCTCGCGCCACTGGGCGATCCAGCCGGGCAGGCGGCCGATCGCGAAAAGCACGGTGAACATGCGCGGCGGGAAGCCCATCGCCTTGTACATGACCCCGGTGTAGAAGTCGACGTTGGGGTACAGCCGACGCGAGACGAAGTAGTCGTCCTCGAGGGCGGTCTGCTCGAGCTCCTTGGCGATGTCGAGCAGGGGGTCGTGCACGCCGAGCTCCTCCAGCACCGCGTCGGCCGACTCCTTGACCAGCTTCGCGCGTGGGTCGTAGTTCTTGTAGACGCGGTGGCCGAAGCCCATCAGCTTCACCCCGTCTTCCTTGTTCTTGACCCGCTCGACGAACTTCTTCACGCCCTCGCCCGAGGCCTGGATGCCGGCGAGCATGTCGAGCACCGCCTCGTTGGCGCCGCCGTGCAGCGGGCCGTACAGGGCGCTGATGCCGGCCGAGATCGACGAGAAGATGTTCGCCTTGGTCGAGCCGACGAGCCGCACGGTCGAGGTCGAGGCGTTCTGCTCATGGTCGGCGTGCAGGATGAGCAGCCGGTCGAGCGCCTTCGCCACCACCGGGTTCGCCTCGTACGGCTCGGCCATGTTGCCGAAGTTGAGCCGCAGGAAGTTCTCCACGTAGCTCAGCGAGTTGTCGGGGTACAGGAACGCCTGGCCGAGGCTCTTCTTGTGCGCGTACGCCGCGATGACCGGCATCTTGGCGAGCAGACGCACCGTGGAGAGCTCGACGGCCTCGGGGTCGTCGACCTTGAGCGCGTCCGGGTAGTAGGTGCCGAGCGCGGCGACCGCCGACTGCAGCATCGACATCGGATGCGCGTTGTACGGGATCGCGGTGAAGAGGTTCTTCAGGTCTTCGTGCAGCAGCGTGTGGCGGCGCACGCGGCCGTCGAACGCGGCGAGCTCCTCCGGCGTGGGCAGCTCGCCGTAGATCAGCAGCCAGGCCACCTCGAGGAACGTCGAGTTCGCCGCGAGCTGCTCGATCGGGTACCCGCGGTAGCGCAGCACGCCGTTGTCGCCGTCGATGTAGGTGATCTGCGAGGCGGTCGACGCGGTATTGACGAATCCGTAGTCGAGGGCCGTGTACCCGGTCTGCTTGGTGAGGGTCGAGATGTCGATGCTCGAGTGACCGTCGACCGCGCTCCGGATCGGGAACTGCGCCTCTCCCCCCGGGTAGGACAACGTCACGAACTGGTCGTCGGATTCAGGCACGCAGATCTCCTTCATCGGTACGGCGGGCCGCAGCGCCCGCGCATTCACCCTATACGGCAGTCAAGGCCTCAGCCGAACCGCCGCCTGCTCGATGCGCTCATCGGTCGCGGTCAGCGAGAAGCGCACGTGCTGCGGGAAGTGCTCGCCGTAGAACACCCCGGGGCCGGCGATGATGCCGAGGCCGGCGAGGCGGTCGATCGTCTCCCACGCCGCGCGCCCCTCGGTCGCCCACAGGTACAGGCCCGCCTCGCTGTGCGTGATGGTGAAGCCGGATGCCTCGAGCGCCGGCCGCAGCACCTGTCGGCGCCTCCGGTACCGCTCCTTCTGGGCGGCGACGTGGGCGTCGTCGCCCAGGGCGACGACCATCGCGGCCTGCAGCGGCGCCGGCAGCATGAGCCCGGCGTGCTTGCGCCGGGTGAGCAGGGTCTCGACGAGCGACGGGTCGCCGGCGAGGAACGCAGCGCGGTAGCCGGCGAGGTTCGACTGCTTGGAGAGCGAGTACACGGACAGCACGCCGCTCGGATCCTGGCCGATGACGCGCGGGTCGAGGATGCTCGGCACTCTCTCGCTCGCCCAGCGGCCGTCCCAGCCGAGCTCGGCGTAGCACTCGTCGTTCGCGATCACGGCGCCGAGCTCGCGGGCCCGGGCGACGGCGGCGGCGAGGAACTCGGTGTCGAGCACCCGGCCGTCGGGGTTGCCCGGCGAGTTGAGCCAGATCAGCCGGGTGCCCTCGGGCCACTCCGCCGGGTCGTCGGAGGCGATGGCCGAAGCATCCGCTATCGCCGCCCCGACGGCGTAGGTGGGGTAGGCGGCGCGCGGGTGCACGACGATGTCGCCGGTGCGCAGCCCGAGCAGCAGGGGCAGCAGGGCGACCAGTTCCTTCGAGCCGATGGTCGGCAGCACGTGCTGCGGGGTGAGCCCGGTCACGCCCCGCCGGCGGGCGTACCACGCGACGATCGCCTCGCGCAGCGCGGGGGTGCCGGCCGTGGTCGGGTAGGAGTGGGCGTCGGTCGCCTTGGCGAGCGCCTCGCGGATCAGCGCCGGCGTCTCATCGACCGGGGAGCCGATGGACAGGTCGACGACGCCGTCGGGATGCGCGCGCGCCTTGGCCGCGAAGGGGGCCATCAGGTCCCACGGGTAGTCGGGCAGCGCCGTGATGGCCATCGCGGCGGCTCAGCGGTTCTGCGGCGGAAGGGCGGCGATGATCGGGTGGTCCTTGGGCAGGGGGCCGATCTTGGCCGCGCCGCCCGGGGAGCCGATCTCGTCGAAGAACTCGACGTTGGCCTTGTAGTAGTCAGCCCACTCGCCGGGCAGGTCGTCCTCGTAGTAGATCGCCTCGACGGGGCACACCGGCTCGCACGCACCGCAGTCGACGCACTCGTCGGGGTGGATGTACAGCGAGCGCTCGCCCTCGTAGATGCAGTCGACGGGACACTCGTCGACGCAGGCGCGGTCCTTGACGTCGACGCACGGGAGGGCGATCACGTAGGTCATGGACTCAGTTTAGGCGGCGCGCGTCGGCAGCTTCGGCCAGGCGAGCACCAGCACGGCGACGACGGCCGGGCCGAGCTCCCACAGCCAGCCGAGCGTGCCCTGCGCGATGACCACGCTGCCTCCGGGGCCCTGCACGCTGAACAGCGCGATCGGCGCCAGCAGCCCGATCGCCCCGGCGAGCGTGACGATCCGGCTCGAGGTGTAGAGGCGCAGGCCGACCAGGAAGCACGCCGCGCCGATGAGCGCCACGACGATGCCCCAGTACAGGTTCACGCTTCCCACGCCGATCACGCCCCGGTGCCCGAAGGTGCCCACCGTGCCGAGCACGAGCCCGAGAACGAAGGAGAAGAAGGCGGGCGCGGCGCGGTTCATGCGGCCATGCTACTGATCCCGGCCTTCTCCTGATCCCGGCTTTGCGCGCCGCAGCCTCCGGGGTTAGGGTCTACTCAGTTAGGTAAGCCTTACCAACTTCTCCTCGATCCGAACCGACCAGAACCGACCCGAACCGTCCGAAGGAACCCGCGTGCTCGCAACCCTCGTGATCGGCCTGCGCGAAGGCCTCGAGGCCGCGCTGATCGTCGGCATCATCGCCGCGTTCCTGCGCAAGAACGGCCGCCCGCTCACCGGCATGTGGATCGGCGTCGGCCTCGCCGTGGCGCTCAGCATCGCCGTCGGAGTCGCGCTGCGGCTCGTCGAGCGGGCACTTCCGCAGGCGGCGCAAGAGGGCATGGAGTCGATCATCGGCGCCGTCGCCGTCGCATTCGTGACCAGCATGATCGTCTGGATGAACGCGCACTCGCGCAACATGAAGCGCGAGCTCGAGGCCGAGGCCGCCGAGGCGCTGCACGACTCGCACGCCTACGCCCTGGCCGTGATGGCGTTCCTGGCGGTGCTCAAGGAGGGCTTCGAGACGAGCGTCTTCCTGCTCGCCACCTTCTCGGCATCCACCAGTGCGGCGCTGGCCGCCTCCGGCGCCGTGATCGGCGTCGTCGCCGCCGTGGCGATCGGGGTGGGCATCTACGCCGGCAGCATCCGCCTGAACCTGTCCCTGTTCTTCCGCATCACCGGCGCGTTCCTCATCCTCGTGGCGGCCGGCCTCGTGATCACCACCCTGCGCACCGCGCACGAGGCGGGCTGGCTCAACGCCGGCGAGCAGCGCGTGATCGACCTCGGCTGGCTCGTCGCCCCGGGCACGGTGCAGTCCGCCCTGATCACCGGGGTGCTCGGCATCCCCGCCGACCCGCGGCTCATCGAGGTCGTCGGCTGGGCCGCCTTCCTCGTGCCGGTCGCGCTGTTCGTGTACTGGCCCGCCCGGCGCCGCGCCACCGGCATCCGCGTCGCGCACGTGCAGTGGGGCGTGGCCGTCGGCCTCGCCGCGATCGCGATCGGCCTCGTGGCCTGCTACCCCGGCGTGCCCGCGCCGCGCACGGGCAGCGCGCAGCTGCTGGCCGGCGACGGCACTGATGCCTCGGCCGTCGGCTCCGCGCGCCTCGTCGGCGACTCGCTGCGGTACACGGTCGGCGGCGACACCGACACCTGGCGGCTCGACCCCGCCACGGCCCGCGCCGACGATCACGACGGCATCGCCGCACAGAAGTGGACCACCTCGCTCACGGGCGGCGACACGGATGCGCCCAGCACTCTCACCCTCGATCAGCTGGTCGAGCTGACCGGCGGCCGCCTGCCCGTCGGCGTGAACGCGGCGCAGAACCCGGGCCCGTTCCACGCCAGCTGGTCGACGCACGGCACCCGCACCGCGTGGATCGCCGACGGGGTGCTGATCGACGCGCAGCAGACCGTCACGTCGATCCTCACGATCTCGGGCGGTGGCCTCGCCACCAGCCGGACCCTCAGCCTCTCCGGCGCCGCCGCCGCGGCATATGCGCCGACCGCGTGGGCGCTCGCACCCGACGCGGCCCAGGCCGCCCAGCAGGCGGTCGAGAGCGCCGCCGCGGCTCGTGCCGAGCGGCAGCTCTGGGCGGGCTGGGTGCCGCTCGCGCTGGCGATCGCCGCCGCGGCGCTGCTGCTCGCCGGCATCCGATCGCGGCGCCGCGCCCTCGCTGCCGCGGTCCCCGCGCCCGCGCCGGCCTCCGCCACCTCCCCCACGCCCACGTCCACGTCGCCGGCCGTGCCCGCGACGCCCTCCAGGAGCCAGAGTTATGCAGCCCACTAGCGCCACCCGGCGCGCCGTCGCCGCCGCGGGCCTCGCCGCCGCAGTCGCCCTCTCCCTCGTCGCCTGCGCGTCGGGCGACCAGGGCGGGTCGTCGTCCGCGCCGAGCGGGAGCTCCACCGCGGCACCCGTGTCGGACGGCGCCAGCCAGGTGAAGATCACCATGACCGGCGGCGACGCCGACCGGTGCGAGCTCTCCAGCACCTCGGCCAAGGCCGGCCCGGTGACGTTCACCGTCGAGAACGTCAGCTCGACCGCCATCACCGAGGTCGAGCTGCTGCAGGGGCAGCGCATCGTCGGCGAGAAGGAGAACCTCGCCCCCGGCCTCGGCGCCGCGAAGCTGACCCTCACCCTGACCGGCGGCACGTACCAGGTGTACTGCCCGGGCGCGAAGACCGAGACGCAGGACTTCACCGTCACCGGCAAGGCCGCGACGCAGGCCGCCGGCAGCGTGCAGACCGTGCTGGCCGAGGGCACCAAGGGCTACGGCACGTACGTCGCCGGCGTGCTCGCCGACATGGTCACCGCCGTCGGCAACCTGAAGAGCGCCGTCGACTCGGGCGACGTCGCCGACGCGAAGGCGAAGTACGCGCTCGCCCGCCCGTTCTACGAGAAGGTCGAATCCGACGTCGACGGCTTCCTGCTGCCCGGCTACAAGGCCACCGACAACAAGGGCAACCTCGACTATCTGATCGACATGCGCGCCTCCAACCTCGACCCCGCGGTGGGCTGGCACGGCTTCCACGCGATCGAGCGCGACCTGTGGCAGGGCGGCAAGATCACCTCCTCGACCAAGCAGCTGGCCGCCGAGCTCGACACGAACGTGCAAAAGCTCGCCCAGCTCGCCAAGGGTCTGAGCTACCGGCCCGAAGACCTCGCCAACGGCGCCGCGGGCCTGCTCGAAGAGGTGCAGTCGGGCAAGATCTCCGGCGAGGAGGAGGCGTACAGCCACACCGACCTGATCGACTTCGCGGCCAACGTCGAGGGCGCGCAGCAGGCGTTCGCCTACCTCGAGCCGGGGCTGAAGAAGATCGACCCCGACCTGACGAAGCAGATCAGCGCCCGGTTCACCGACATCACCACGCTGCTCGACGGGTACCGCGACCCCGACATCCCCGGCGGCTACGTGTACTACACGCCCGCATTGAAGAAGACGGATGCCTCCAAGCTGAGCCACGCGGTGCAGGCGCTGCAGGAGCCGCTGTCGACGATCGCGGAGAAGGTGGCGACCGCCGCCTGATGGCAGAGGAGGAGCGTCACGACCGCCTCTCCCGCCGCGGGCTGATCATCGGATCGGCGGCCGCGGCGGGCGGCCTCGTCGTCGGCGCGGCCGGCGGGGCCGGGGCCGCGGTCTCCATTCACGCTGCGCGTGAGTCGACCGGCGGGGCCGGGGGTGACGGCGACGAGGAGGTCGTCGACCTCACCACGCAGCACGCCTTCTACGGCAGCGCCGAACAGGCCGGCATCCGTACCCCGCCGCAGCGGTACTGCGTCTACATGACCTTCGACCTCTCCTCGACTCTGGCCGGCGACTTGCAGGTGCTGCTCGCCCGCTGGTCGGGGGCGATCGCGCAGCTGATGAAGGGCAAGAGTATCGGCCAGGTCGAGCCGGCGCGGGCGGACGGGGTCGCCCTCGACACCGGCGAGGCGCTCGACCTCGGCCCCGCCGGGCTCACCGTCACGGTGGGGCTCGGCCCCAAGGTGTTCGGCGACGAGTTCGGGCTCGCGGAGCGCAAGCCGGCCCTGATGCGCGAGCTGAAGGCGCTGCCCTCCGACGCGCTCGACCCTGCGCTCACCGGCGGCGACCTGTCGCTGCAGGCCTGCGCGGAGGACCCGCAGGTCGCCTACCACGCGATCCGCGACCTGGCCCGGATGGCCAAGGGCACCGCGGCGACCCGGTGGACGGTGATGGGCTTCGGCCGCGCCTCGGCCGGAAAGGGGCAGACCACCCCGCGCAACCTGATGGGGTACAAGGACGGCACCCGGAACATCCGCGACGACGACGAGTACCGGAAGTTCGTGTGGGTCGACGACGACGGGCCCGCGTGGACGCAGGGCGGCACGTACCAGGTGGTGCGCAAGATCCAGATGAACATCGAGAACTGGGACGCCGACCGGGTCAGCGACCAGAACCGGGTGATCGGCCGCGACAAGAGCGAGGGGGCGCCGCTGTCGGGCACCAAGGAGTTCGACACCCCCGACTTCACGGCGACGGCATCGGATGGCTCGCCCAAGATCGCGCCCACCGCGCACATCGCCCTCGCCGCGCACGAGAACAACGGGGGCCTGAAGATCCTGCGCCGCAGCTACAACTACACGGACGGGCTCAACCAGTACGGGCTGCTCGACGCGGGCCTTCTCTTCCTCTCATACCAGAACGACCCGGCGCACTTCGAGACGCTGCAGGCCCGGCTCGGGGCATCCGATCTGCTCAACGAATACATCTCGCACATCGGATCGGCCATCTTCTTCGTGCCGCCCGCGCCCCGCGAGGGCCACTACCTCGCCGAGGGCCTCTTCGCCTAGCGAACCTGCCGGCGCTGGTCGACTCACGGCGGAGCCGTGAATGGAGACCCACGCGTGGCCTCCATACGCCCGCGATATCCCCCGCCGGATAGCGTGACCGCGTGCCTCCCGTGACCTCCCGCCGTCCCCTGCTCACCGCGTCGTTCGCGATCTACCTCGTGCTGCTGGTCTGGATCGTGATGTGGAAGCTCGGGGTGCCGCACCTCGGCGACGACGGGGCGCGGCAGCTCAAGCTCGTGCCGTTCGTCGCCTCCGGCGGCCATGGCGGCAGCGCGCCCGCCGAGGTCGTCGTGAACGTGCTGCTGTTCGTGCCGTTCGGCCTCTACCTGGGGTACCTCAGGGCCTCGTGGCCGTGGTGGCGCACGGTGCTCACGATCTGCGGCGCGAGCGTGGCGATGGAGGTCGCTCAGTACGTGTTCGCCGTGGGCAGCTGCGACGTGACGGATGTCATCACCAACACCGCCGGGGGCGCGGCGGGTCTCGCCGCCGTGGCCCTGATCCGGCGTTCCCGCGGCATCAGCGGCGCCGTGACCGTCAGACGCATCTGCCTGGCGAGCACCGCCCTCGTGCTGGCGGCGAGCGTCGCCTTCCTCGCCTCGCCGATCCGCTTCAGCGGGCCGGCGCGGCCGGCGGGCTGCGGCCTGCAGCACCGCGGGACCACGGAGACGCAGCAGGTGAGCTGCGCTTTGCCGACGGATGCCCCGTAACCAGGGTCGCGCACCCGCTTTCGGCACCGCCGCAGCGGCGGCCGGCGCGCCGGTCAGGGCGCGGGAGCGGCCGGGAACCGCGCCGTGGCGCGCAGACCGCCGCCCGGGCGCGCGGCCAGGGTCAGCGTTCCGTCGTGGGCGCCGACGATGCTCTTCGCGATGGCGAGCCCCAGGCCCAGGCCGGCCTGATCCGTGTGGATGCGCTCGGTGCCGCGGCGGAACGGTTCAGTGAGGGTGGCGAGCAACTCCGGTGCGAGCTCCTCGCCGGTGTTCTCGACCGTGACCTCGACGCCCTGGGCGCCGGCCGCGGTGGCGACCCGCACGGTGCCGCCGTGGGGCAGGTTGTGGACGATCGCGTTGTGCACGAGGTTCGTCACCAGTTGCAGCAGGAGCGGCTGCGAGCCTGTCGTGGGAGCGGCCTCCCCTGAGAGTTCGATGGACACGGCGCGCTTCTGGGCCAGGGGCAGGAGCTCTTCCACCGCCTCCTCGGCGACGAGGGACAGGTCGACCCGCTCTCGGTTGAACGAGCGCTGGTCGGCGCGGCTGAGCGTGAGCAGCGCCTCGGTGAGCTCGATCGCGCGCGCGTTGACCGCGTGCAGCCGTTCCACGAGCTCGGCGCTGTCGCGATCCGGGTCGTTGCGCGCCACCTCGAGCAGGGTCTGCGTGATCGCGAGCGGGGTGCGCAGCTCGTGCGAGGCGTTGGCGGCGAACCTCTGCTGCTCCGCGTTCTGCGCCTCCAGGCGCGCGAGCATCGAGTCGAAGCTGTCGGCGAGCTCACGGAACTCGTCGCGCCGGCCCTCCAGCTCGATGCGGTGGGAGAGGTCGCCCCTGCCGGCGGCACGGGTCGCCGCGGTGATGCGCCGGAGCGGCGCGAGCATCCGCCCCGCCAGGATCCAGCCCCCTACGAGGCCGACCACCAGCAGCAGCGCCAGCATGAGGGCCGCCTTGGGTGCGAACGCGTTCCACAGGTCGGACCGGCCGGGGATGAACAGCCCGGCCTGCCCGCGCCCGTCGCCGGGTGCGCGGCCGAGCGTGATCGCCTCCGCGGGCACGTACCTCAGGAGGAAGACCCACACGACGGCGATGAGCGCGGCGCCGGCGAGCAGGAGGAAGCCGGCGTAGCTGAAGGTGAGCTTGAGGCGCACGCTCACCCCGCGCCGCCTAGGCATGCCGCCCGGGCTGTGCGCCGGTGTCGCGGCCGGTGTCGATGCGGTACCCCACTCCGGGAACCGTGGCGATCAGCCCCGGCTCCCCCAGCCGCTTGCGCAGCGACGACACGGTGATGCGCACGGCGTTCGTGAACGGGTCGGCGTTCTCGTCCCACGCCTTCTCCAGCAGCTCCTCGGCGCTGACGACGCCTCCCTCGGCGGAGACCAGCACCTCGAGCACGGCGAACTGCTTCCTCGTCAGTGCGACGTAGCGGCCGTCGCGGTACACCTCGCGCCGGAACGGATCCACCCGCAGCCCGGCGAGCTCGCGCACGGGAGGCCGGTTCTGCGCTCGTCGGCGGTCGAGGGCGCGCAGGCGCAGCACCAGCTCGCGCAGCTCGAACGGCTTGGTGAGGTAGTCGTCGGCGCCGAGCTCGAAGCCGGACGCCTTGTCGTCGAGCCGGTCGGCGGCGGTGAGCATCAGGATCGGCATCCCGCTGCCCGACTCGACGATGTGGCGGGCGACCTCGTCGCCTGAGGGGCCGGGGATGTCGCGGTCGAGCACGGCGATGTCGTAGCCGTTGACGTCGAGCAGCTCGAGCGCCGTGTCGCCGTCGCCCGCGATGTCGGCGGCGATCGCCTCGAGCCGCAGGCCGTCGCGGATCGCCTCAGCCAGGTAGAGCTCGTCCTCGACGATCAGCACACGCACGACCCGATCCTCTCAAGCCCGGCATATCGCCGGCATATCGACGACTGCATACGGCCTGGCAACACGCGCCCGCGTTGGCTGGGGCCATGCTCTCCCTCCTTTCCGATCCGAGCCGGCCCGACGGGAACCGCCGGCGCTCGGCGCGCCTGCCCAGGGGCCCGCTCGCTCTCGCCCTGGTTCTTGCCCTCGCCGTGGCCGCCGCCGTGACGGTGCCACGTCTTCTCACGCACGACGCCCCGACGACGTACGCGTCGACGAACGGATGGCCCGCCGAGGGCCAGGGCGCGTACGTGATCGGGAACGGCGAACCGGCGGCGAGCCCGGACCAGAAGCCCGTGCCGATCGCGAGCGTGGCCAAGGTGATGACGGCGTACCTCGTGCTGCAGAAGCATCCGTTGCAGGACGGCGACGACGGCGTGACGTTCACGGTCGAACAGGGCGACGTCGCCGACACGGCCGCGCGGCGCAGCGCGGGCCAGTCGGTGGTCGCCGTCGCCGCAGGCGAGCGGCTCAGCGAGCGTGACGCCCTGATGGCGATCCTGCTGCCATCGGCGAACAACGTCGCGGTGCTCGTCGCCCGCGAGTTGGACGGCAGCGTCGACGCCTTCGTCGAGGAGATGAACGAAACGGCGCAGGAGCTGGGGATGACGCAGACGACGTATACCGACCCGAGCGGCTACGACCCCGGCACGGTCTCCACCGCGCTCGACCAGTTGCGGCTGGCTCAGGTGGTCGCGAAGGACGCGACGCTCAGCGCCATGATGGCGACCCGCAGCTACACCATCCCCGTCGCCGGCGAGATCACGAACACCGACTCCCTGCTCGGCCACGACGGATTCGTGGGCATGAAGACCGGCTCGGACGAGGCCGCCGGCGGGTGCTTCATGTTCCGCGCCGAGCGGGACACCGCGAACGGCACGGTCACTCTCATCGGCGTCGTGCTCGGCCAGCGCGGGTCGAGCCTCATCGGCGCCGGGCTGCAGGCGGCGCAGCAGCTCGCCGACGACGTGGCGCCGATCGCCGAGGCATCCGATGCCCCGGCCACGGGGCGGCCGGGGCGGCTGCGGCCGTAGAGGGTCCCAGGTCTCCATTCACGGCGGTAGCCGTGAGTCGACCAGCGGAGTCGGCGGTAGCCGTGAGTCGACCAGCGGAGTCGGCGGTAGCCGTGAGTCAACCAGCGAGACGGAGAGTTACGCGTCCTGACGCTTGGCGCGGGCGGCGGCGCGGCCGCGGGCGGTCGCGTCGAGCTCCACCTTGCGGATGCGAACGGTCTCGGGCGTCACCTCGACGCACTCGTCCTCGCGGGCGAACTCGAGGCACTCCTCGAGCGACAGCTGCCGCGACGGGGTCATCGACTCGAAGCTGTCCGCCGTCGACGAGCGCATGTTGGTCAGCTTCTTCTCGCGCGTGATGTTCACGTCCATGTCGTCGGCGCGGCTGTTCTCGCCGATGACCATGCCCTCGTACACCTCGTCGCCGGGGTTGACGAAGAAGGTCATGCGCTCCTGCAGGCCGATGATCGCGTACGGCGTCACGACGCCGGCGCGGTCGGCGACGATCGAGCCGTTGTTGCGGGTGTTGATCGTGCCCGCCCACTCGTCGTAGCCGTGCGAGATGGCGTTCGAGATGCCCGTGCCGCGGGTCGTGGTGAGGAACTCGGTGCGGAAGCCGATCAGGCCGCGGGAGGGCACGATGAACTCCATGCGCACCCAGCCGGTGCCGTGGTTCGACATGTTCTCCATGCGGCCCTTGCGCGCCGCGAGCAGCTGGGTGACGGCGCCGAGGTACTCCTCGGGGATGTCGATGGTGAGGTGCTCGTAGGGCTCGTGCACCTTGCCGTCGACCTTGCGGGTGACCACCTGCGGCTTGCCGACGGTCAGCTCGAAGCCCTCGCGGCGCATCTGCTCGACGAGGATCGCGAGCGCGAGCTCGCCGCGGCCCTGCACCTCCCACGAGTCGGGGTTGCCGGTGTCGACGACGCGCAGCGACACGTTGCCGATCAGCTCGCGGTCCAGGCGGTCCTTCACCATGCGGGCGGTCAGCTTGTGGCCCTTCACCTTGCCCACGAGCGGCGAGGTGTTGATGCCGATCGTCATCGAGATCGCCGGCTCGTCGACGTGGATCGCCGGCAGCGGCCGCACATCGTCGGGGTCGGCGAGGGTCTCGCCGATCATGATGTCCTCGATGCCGGCGACCGCGACGATGTCGCCCGCCGACGCCTTCTCGGCCGGGAAGCGGTCGAGGGCCTTCGTCATCAGCAGCTCGGTGATGCGCGCGTTCGAGGTCGATCCGTCGTGGTGCACGCGGGTGACGGTCTGGCCCTTGGCGATGGTGCCGGAGAAGATGCGCAGCAGCGCGAGGCGGCCGAGGAACGGCGAGGCGTCGAGGTTGGTCACCCACGCCTGCAGCGGCGCCTCGTCGTCGTAGGTCGGTGCCGGGATGTGCTCGAGGATCGCCTCGAACAGCGGCTCGAGGTCCTCGCTGTCGGGCAGCGAGCCGTCGGCGGGCTGGTTGCGCGAGGCGCGGCCCGCCTTGCCCGAGGCGTACACGACGGGCACGTCGAGCAGTGCGTCGACGTCGAGGTCGGGCACGGCGTCGGCGAGATCGGATGCGAGGCCGAGCAGCAGGTCCTGCGCCTCCGCCACGACCTCGTCGATGCGCGCGTCGGGCCGGTCGGTCTTGTTGACGGCGAGGATCACGGGCAGCTTCGCCTCGAGCGCCTTGCGCAGCACGAAGCGGGTCTGCGGCAGCGGCCCCTCGGAGGCGTCGACCAGCAGCACGACCCCGTCGACCATGGACAGGCCGCGCTCGACCTCGCCGCCGAAGTCGGCGTGGCCGGGGGTGTCGATGACGTTGATGGTGATCGGGCCGTCGGGGTTGTGGGCGGCGGCGTGGGCGCCGTTGTACGAGATCGCCGTGTTCTTGGCGAGGATCGTGATGCCCTTCTCACGCTCCAGCTCGTTGGAGTCCATGGCGCGCTCCTCGACGTGCGCGTGCTCTCCGAAGGAGCCCGTCTGCTTCAGCATCGCGTCGACCAGGGTCGTCTTGCCGTGGTCGACGTGGGCGACGATCGCGACGTTGCGCAGATCGTGACGGGGGCGAATAGCCATGAAGCATCCGTTCGTGAAGAAGAAGTCTGGAAAAGAAGATGGGGGGCGTGTGCGGCGCACAGCAGAAAGGGCGCCCGGCGCCCGCCGCCTCATTCTAGCGGCGGTGGCGCCGGGCGCCCTGACAGCTGGTGCGCTCTACGCGTCGGCCCCGGCCGACAGCAGCGCCGAGCGGGTCTCGCGGCGCGCGCGCTGCTCGTCGGGGTCGGGCACCGGCACGGCGGCGATGAGGCGCTGCGTGTACGCCTCCTTCGGCGCGCGCAGGATCTGGTCGGCGGTGCCCTGCTCGACCAGGCGGCCCTTGTGCATCACGGCGATGCGGTCGGCCAGCAGGTCGACGACGGCCAGGTCGTGGCTGACGAACAGGCAGCCGAACTGCAGCTCCTCCTGCAGCTCCTGCAGCAGGTCGAGGAAGCGCGCCTGCACCGACACGTCGAGGGCGCTGGTGGGCTCGTCGGCGACGAGCAGCTTGGGCTTGAGGGCCAGGGCGCGGGCGATGCCGACGCGCTGGCGCTGGCCGCCGGAGAGCTCGTGCGGGTAGCGGTTGCGGAACGAGCGGGGCAGCTCGACCTGGTCGAGCAGCTCTTCGACGCGGCGGTCGATGGCCTTCTTGTCGAACTGCTTGGAGAGCAGCAGCGGCTCGCCGATGCACTGGCCGATCGGGAAGCGCGGGTTCAGCGACGAGCCCGGGTCCTGGAAGACGATGCCGATCTGCTTGCGGATCTCGCGCAGTTCCTTGGCAGTGGCGCCCGCCAAGTCGCGGCCGGCCACCTCGAGGCGTCCGCTGACGACGGGCAGCAGGCCGACGACGGCACGGCCGATCGTGGTCTTGCCCGAGCCCGACTCGCCCACCAGCCCCACCACCTCGCCCTTGCGGATCTCCAGGTCGATGCCGTCGGCGGCGCGGAAAGCGGGGATGCGGCCGTGCTTCGGGTACTCGATCGCGACGTCCTCGAGCTTCAGCACGGTCTCGGCGCCTGCGAACGGGTCGGTGCCCGGCGCGCGGTCCGAGACCTGCAGGCGGGGCACCGCGCTGAGCAGCTGCTTCGTATACGGATGCTTGGGCGCGGTGAAGATCTCCCGGATCGGCGCCGCCTCCACGATCTCGCCGTCCTTCATCACGATGATCTTGTCGGCCAGGTCCGCCACGACGCCCATGTCGTGGGTGATCAGCACGATCGCGCTGTTGAGCCGCGTGCGCAGGTTGCGCATCAGGTCGAGGATCTCGGCCTGCACCGTCACGTCGAGCGCGGTCGTCGGCTCGTCGGCGATGAGCAGCAGCGGGTCGCAGCTGATCGCGATGGCGATCATGACGCGCTGGCGCTGACCGCCGGAGAACTGATGCGGGTACTTGTCGAAGGCGAGTTCCGGGTTCGGGATCTCGACCATCTTGAGGAGCTCGATCGCCCGCTTCTTCGCGTCGGCGGGGCTCAAGTGCAGGTGCAGGCGCAGCGACTCGACGATCTGGAACCCCACCGTGTACACGGGGTTCAACGCCGTCATCGGCTCCTGGAAGATCACCGACACGTCCTTGCCGCGGATCTGGCGCAGCTGGCCCTCGGTCAGGCCGGCGAGCTCACGGCCGTTCAGCTTGATCGACCCCGTCACGCGGGCGTTCGACGGCAGCAGGCCGAGCAGCGCCATGGAGCTGGAGCTCTTGCCGCTTCCCGACTCGCCGACGATCGCGAGCACCTCCCCCGGCTTCACGTCGTAGGTCATGCCGATCGCGGCGGGGTACCAGGTGCCGTCCACCCAGAAGTCGACGCCGAGGTCGGTGACTTCGAGGACGGGAGTGTCGGTGTGTGCCATGGATGTTTCTCTCGTGGAGTTCTACTCGTGGGGCGGCCGGGCCGAGGTCACGGCCGGATCTGGGACGATGGTGGGATGCGAGTGACCGAAGAGTCGAAGACCCTCAGATCCCGCTTCGGGCTGGTGGCCACGGTGCTGGTGTGGGCCGTCTGCGCGGCGACCCTCGTGAGCATGGGCGTGTACGGCTACTGGCTGCAGCTGCTGCGCTTCGGTCCGCTCGTGCTGCTCGCGGCGTTCCTGATGTGGCTGCTGTTCTGGTCGCCGAGTGTGACGATCGGGCTGGCGGGCGTCGAGGTGCGCAACCTGCTGCGCCGCCACGACATCAGCTGGCCGGCGGTCGAGGGCGTCGAGACGAAGTACGCCCTGACGATCGAGACGACGGCCGGCAAGGTGACCGCGTGGGCGGCCCCCGCGCCGAGCCGATTCGCCGGCCTGCGGGCGGCGGGTCAGGCCCGCCCGGTCGGCCCCGAGTTCGGTGCGCACGGCGGCTCGGTGGTGCGCCCCGACGCGATGCTGAAGGACGACTCGGCGCGCATCCGCTCGCGCGATCTGCGCGGCCTGCCGGAGTCGACCTTCGGACCGGGCGGGAGCATCCGTCCGAGCGACATCCCGACCAGCGACTCGGGCCTCGCGGCGCTCTACGTGCGCCGCTACTGGGAGGAGCTGCGCGACGCCGGCTACCTCGACTCCGGAAGGGTGGAGGGCACCGGCGTGCGCACTCACTGGCTGCGCGGCGAAGCCGCCGTGCTGGCCGCCCTCGCGGCGATCACGGTGCTCTGCCTCGCTCTCGTGCGCTGACCTCACTGGGCGGTGGCCGCCTTCTCGGCGCGGGCGGCGGAGGCGGCCTTCTCGCGGGCCGCGGCCGCCGACCTGCGGGCGGCCTTGTTCAGCTGGCGCTTCTGCCGCGGGTCGAACGCGTCGCGCAGACCGTCGCCGATGAAGTTGATCGTGAGGGCGATGATCACGATGAACCCGGCGGGCCAGAAGAACAGCCAGGGCCGCGTCGCGAACGCGGCCTGGTAGGTGCCGATCACGCTGCCGAGCGACACATCGGGCAGCTGCACGCCGAAGTTCAGGAACGAGATCGCCGCCTCGACGAGGATCGTGGCAGACATCAGCAGCGTCGAGTTCACGATGATCACGCCGATCGCGTTCGGCAGGATGTGCACGAACATGATGCGCCACGGCGAAGCACCGGCGACGCGCGCCGCGTCGACGAACTCGCGCTCGCGCAGGCCGAGCACGTCGCCGCGCACCAGTCGGGCGAGGCCGGTCCAGGAGGCGAGCCCGAGCACGAGGGCGAGGGCGAGGGCGCCGGATGCCCCGTACTTGCGGCCCAGGGTGGCCGTCAGCACGATCAGCGGGATGATGATGACCACGTCGGTCAGGCGCATCAGCAGCGTGTCGATCCAGCCGCGGAAGTAGCCGCTCAGCGCGCCCACCACGACGCCGATGAAGGTCGAGATGATGCCGACCACGGCGACGATCATGAGGGACTGCTGGCAGCCGCGCATGACGATGGCGAACATGTCGCGTCCGAGCGAGTCCTGGCCGAACGGATGCTTCCACGACGGCACGCCGCCGTTGATCACGTTCCCCGTGTCGGTGAACTTGTAGGGCCACCAGCCGGGGGTGTCGATGCCCGGCAGGTGCAGCCCCTGCGCCGAGTAGGCCAGCAGGATGACGAAGATCAGCACGCCCGACGAGATCATGGCGCCGCGGTGGCGCAGGAAGCGCCGCAGGACGATCCGGCCCTGGCTGAGGCCTTCGACCTCCTTGAGCTCGATGGCGCTCGGCGCCTGCTCGAGGTTCTCGACGACCTCGACGCTGGTCGCCGCCTCGTTGGACTGCGGGTCGATGGGAGGGATGTTGCTCATGCGGTGACTCGAATCCGGGGGTCGAGGGCGGAGTACGCGAGGTCCGCCAGGAAGTTGAACACGATCGCGGCGATGGCGGTCACGACGAAGAAGCCCATCAGCGTGTTGACGTCGACGACCTTCAGCGCCTGGTTGAACAGGTTGCCCATGCCCGACCAGCTGAAGACGGTTTCCGTGATGATCGCGCCGCCGAGCAGCGAGCCGATGTCGAACGCGACGATCGTGGTCAGCGGGATGAGCGCGTTGCGGAACGCATGCCGCATGACGATCGTGCGCTGGTTCAGGCCCTTGGCACGCGCGGTGCGGATGTAGTCGGAGTTCAGCACGTCGAGCAGGTTGGCCCGGGCGTACCGGCTGTAGCTCGCGATCGAGATCAGGCACAGCGAGATCGTCGGCAGCAGCAGGTGCGTGAACGTGTCCAGGCTGTGGATCCAGAAGTTGGTCGAGATGTCGTCGAGGTTCGGGGTGACGGCGCCGACGGTCGCGATCGGGCGGCCGTTGGCGACGTACTCGACGTAGGTGTGCCACGAGCGCATCAGACGGTTCGCGACGATGACCAGGCCCGTGACGACCGCGACGATGGCGCCGGTGCGGGCCGACTGCCAGCGGTCGTAGCCCGCGTAGAGCCATCCGATCAGCAGGCCCACCGCTGCCGCGACGACGCCGAGCCCCAGCAGCGACAGCAGGTTGAGGCTGTCCGAGATCGCGAGGAACGGGAAGTAGAGCGCGACGCCGACGGCCACGGTGGTGAGAGCCGTGTACAGGGACTTGCGGTTCTCGAGACCCGTGGTGAGCGCGGTGATCAGCACGGCGAGACCGCCGGCCACGATCGCGACCAGCAGGATGTCCGCGGCGCCGAGCGTCGGGGTCTCGAGCCAATTGGTGACGGCGACGAACACCACGGCGAACAGGGTCGCGAGGGTGGCGATCACGAAGGTCATCCAGCGGCGGCGCGCGTTTCCGCCGATGATGCCGGTCCAGATGCCGCCGGAGACCAGCGGCAGGATCACGTAGGCCCACCACGCGACGTGCGGATCGGCCAGGTAGTTGTTGAACGCGATGCCGACGTAGGCCTTCAGGATGACCGCGATGAAGAAGGACGGGAGCGAGAAGAACAGGAACGACAGGAAGGTGACGGTGTAGTCGTAGCCGCTGTACTGGCGCAGCGCCGTCGTGATGCCGATCAGGATTCCGAAGACGATGGCGAGGATCGTGCTCGCGACGATCAGCTGGATGGTGACGACGACCGCGTCGGCGATCTGGCCGGTCACCGGCTCGCCCTGCACGTTCACGCCGAGGGTGAAGTGGCCGACGAAGCCCTGGAGGATGCCGCCGAGCCAGAGGAAGTAGCGCAGCGGCGTGGGGATGTCGAGGTGCAGCTGGTGCGCCCTCATCTGGATGAGGGCCTCTTGGTTCTTCGCCGTTCCGACGCGGAGTTCGGCGAGGGGGTCGCCCGCGTTGGCCGAGAGGATGTACACGAGGTACGACGCGAGCAGAAGCACGATGATCGACGCGACGAGGCGCCGGGAGAGGAAGGTCAGCACGGGGCGATCCCCCGTGCTTCACGCCGAGTGGCGAGGAGAGTGTTCATGGCTGTTCTTTCTGCGATCCGGCGCACACGCACTGCAGGATCGTGTCCGGTGGTTGTGCGACGGCTGACATTCGGGGGTGCCGGGGCGATGTCCTCGCCCCGGCACCCCCTGATCGGTTCTGACGGAACCGGGCGTCTCAATTAGGGTACGTCAGCCCTACTTGGTCCAATCCCAGAAGTTCCAGAACACGTTCGGCGTCAGCGGCGCGTACTTCACGCCCTTGACGTTGTTGTTCCACGCGGTGACGTCGGGGAACTGGAACAGCGTCGTGCCGAAGCCGTCGGAGACGAGCTGCTTGTCGATCTGCTGCAGGATCTCCTGCTGCTTCGACTTGTCGAATGTGCCGTCCAGCTCGCTGTACAGCTTGTCGACGGTCGCGCTCTTGTAGCCGCTGTAGTTGCCGCCGCCGGTGCTCTCGAAGAGCTGCTCGCCGCCGGTGACCGCGGTCGAGCTGAACGACCAGGCGAACAGCGAGGCGTCGTACGAGCCGTTGCCGAGAATCTCGCTCCAGTCGTCGTTGCCGTCGTCGACCACGGTGATGCCGGCCTTGGCCGCCGACGCCTTGATCAGCGCGAACTCTGCCGCACGGCGCGGGTTGCTCTTGGCGTACAGGAAGCGCACCTTGAAGCCCGAGACGCCGGCCTTGGCCAGCTCGGCCTTGGCGCCCGCGATGTCGACCTTGTCGTAGGCCTTCATGCCGTTCTGCGCGACCGACTCGTCGTAGCCGTCGAAGCCGGGCAGGTAGGTGAGCGAGTCATCGAGCTTGGCGTCCGACTGGATCGGCTTGATCAGGTTGTCGATGATCTGCTGGCGCGGGATCGTCATCAGGAACGCCTTGCGCGCCGCGAGCGCCTTGGCGGCGTCACCGCCGTAGGTCGCGGGGTCGAACGGCCCCTTGTTGTCCATCGTCAGGTCGATGTGCTCGTAGGTCGACGCCGAGTTCACCGAGGTGGTGACGCCCGACAGCTTCTTCAGAGCCGCGACGGTGTCCTGGTCGGCCTGGCTGTAGGTGATGTCGATCTCACCGTTCTGGAGCGCCTGCACCTGAGCGGTCGGGTCGGTGATGAACCGCACCGTGATCTTGCTCGCCTTCGGCTTCGGGCCCCAGTTGTAGTCCTTGTTCTTGACCAGAGTGACGTACTGGTCCTTCTTCAGGCTCTGGATGATGAAGGGGCCGTCGGAGAGGTACAGGCTCTTGTCGCTCGGCAGGTCGCCGGGGAAGTCGAACGCGGTCGACCACGACTTGGCGAGCTTGGTGAGCGTCGCGGTGTCGTTGTCCTGGATCGCCTTGATGACGGCCTTGTCGGCGTCGGCCGGCTTGGTGCCGGGGAACGCCTGCTCGTAGGCCGCGTGCGCGGCCACGGGGCCGACGCCGAAGTTGGTCTCCCAGTCGACGTACGGCTTGTCGTACTTGATCGTCACGGAGCGGCCGTCATCGCCGACGGTCGGAACCTCCGAGACGAGGTCGAGCAGACCCGCGGTCGCGGAGGAGAAGTTGACGCCCTTCTCGTTGTTGTACTTGCTCTGGCCGACCGCCCAGTCGAGCAGCAGGTCGGCGGCACCCACCTGGTCGCCGTCGCTCCACTTGACACCCTTGTTCACCGTGTACTTGATGGTCAGCGGGTCCTGCGACTCGACCTTGTAGGTGCCGAACTTGGTGTTCTTCACCAGCTGCGACTTGTTGTTGTAGTAGTTGAAGCTCGACGTCGTCATGTAGGTGATGTTGGAGTTGTACGTCGAGTTGCCGTTGGCGGACCCTGAGTTGTACGAGACGAACGGCTGGTTCTGGGCGACCGTGATCGAGACGTCCTTCTTGACCTCGGAGTTGTCGTCACCGCCCGAACCGCTGTTGGAGCAGCCCGTCAGCGCCAGGGCGGCGGTCGCCGCCAATGCTGCAGCCGCCACCCCGATTCGCTTGATCTTCAATGTTCCTCCTGTAGGAATGCGGCAGACACAGCAAAGCCCTGGGGGCCCTGCGGCGCTCTTGATAGAAAGCAAGATATGCAACCCCTTGCCGCCCCTCCAAACCAGCGAACAAACCGTTACATGTGCGTAACGCGGCACACAGACGCCCCTTTGGAGCGAGGAATTCTCAGGTGAGACGGCGTTTGTGGTGGGAGACCGGCATCGTGCTCGGGCTCTCGCTCGGAGCATCCGCCGTCTACGCCCTCGTCGATCTCGTCTATCTGCTGAGCTCGGGCAAGCCGCTCGCCGAGCAGTCCACCGCGCTCAACGCCTCGCAGTCGCCGGTGGAGTGGCTCGACTTCACCTACCAGCTGCTCGGGGTGTTCTTCGACCTCTTCCCCGTCGCGCTCGCGCTGTACCTGCTGTGGCAGCCGCGGCGGTCCGGATTCGAACGCATCGGGCTCACCTGGCGGCGGCCCGGCCGCGACCTGGGGGCGGGCGCGCTGCTCGCCGCCTGCATCGGTGTGCCCGGGCTCGCCTTCTATGCGCTCGGGCGGGTGGTCGGCATCACCGTCGACGTGCAGGCCGCGCCGCTCGACACGCACTGGTGGACCGTGCCGATCCTCGTGCTGTCGGCCGTGCGGGCGGCGCTGCAGGAAGAGGTCATCGTCGTCGGATACCTCTTCACCCGGTTGCGGCAGCTGCGCTGGGGCACCTGGGCGACCATCGTCGCGTCGGCCGTGCTGCGCGGCTCGTACCACCTCTATCAGGGCATCGGCCCGTTCTTCGGCAACGCGGTGATGGGCGTCGTCTTCGGCTGGACGTACGCGCGGTGGGGCCGCACGGCGCCGCTCGTCGTGGCGCACACCCTGCTCGACGTGGTCTCCTTCGTCGGCTACCCGCTGGCCGTGGCGCTGTGGCCGGGGGTGTTCACGTAGGGGCGCGCCCCGGAGGCGTTCGCTTACGCGAACGCCTCCGGGGGCGGGCACGCGCAGAACAGGTTGCGGTCGCCCCACGCCTGGTCGATCCGGCGCACGGGCGGCCAGTACTTCGCCCGCACCTGCGCCTGCCCCGCCGGGTACACGGCCGACTCGCGGGAGTAGGGGTGGGTCCACTCCCCCGCGATGACCGACTCGGCGGTGTGCGGCGCCCCGCGCAGCGGATTGTCGTCGGCGGGCCACTCGCCGTCGAACACCCGCCGGGCCTCCCGCTCGATCGCGATCATCGCATCGCAGAACCGGTCGAGCTCGCCCAGGTCCTCCGATTCGGTGGGCTCGACCATCAGCGTGCCCGCCACGGGGAACGACATCGTCGGCGCGTGGAAGCCGTAGTCGATCAGCCGCTTGGCCACGTCGTCGACCGTGACCCCCGTCTCGCCCGTCAAGGGCCGCAGATCGAGGATGCACTCGTGCGCCACGAGCCCGTTCTCCCCGGCGTACAGCACCGGGTAGTGACCGCGCAGTCGCTCGGCGACGTAGTTGGCCGCGAGCACCGCCGACCCGGTCGCCCGCGCCAGTCCGTCTGCGCCCATCAGGCGCACGTACGCCCACGAGATCGGCAGGATGCTCGGCGAGCCGAACGGCGCCGCCGACACCGGCGCGCCGCCGTGTGCGAGGCCCACGTGCTCGTTCGACTGCGCCATCGGATGCCCGGGCAGGAACGGCGCGAGGTGCGCCTTCGCCGCCACCGGCCCGACGCCCGGCCCGCCGCCGCCGTGCGGGATGCAGAACGTCTTGTGCAGGTTCAGGTGCGAGACGTCACCGCCGAAGCGGCCGAACTCGGCGTAACCGAGCAGTGCGTTGAGATTCGCTCCGTCGACGTACACCTGCCCGCCGGCCTCGTGCACGGCATCCGTGATCGCGACCACGTCGTGCTCGTACACGCCGTGCGTGGACGGGTAGGTGATCATCAGGGCGGCCAGCTCGTCCCGGTGCTGCTCGACCTTGGCACGCAGGTCGGCGAGGTCGACGTTGCCGTTCTCGTCGGTCGCGACGACGACGACGCGCAGGCCCGCGAGCACCGCGGATGCCGCGTTGGTGCCGTGCGCCGACTGCGGGATCAGGCACACCGTGCGCCGGTCGTCGCCGCGCGAGCGATGGTACCCGCGGATGGCCAGCAGCCCCGCGAGCTCGCCCTGGCTGCCCGCGTTCGGCTGCAGCGACACCGTGTCGTAGCCGGTCAGCTCGGCGAGCCACGTCTCGAGCTGCCCGATCAGGGCGAGGTATCCCGCGACATCGGACGCGGGCGCGAAGGGGTGCAGCTCGGCGAACTCGGGCCACGTCACCGCGGCCATCTCGGTCGCCGCGTTGAGCTTCATCGTGCACGACCCGAGCGGGATCATGCCGCGGTCGAGCGCGTAGTCGCGGTCGGCGAGCAGCTTGAGGTACCGCATCATCGCCGTCTCGGAGTGATACGAGTTGAACACCGGGTGGGTGAGGTAATCGGATTCCCGCACGAGCGGCTGCGGGATCGCGTCGTCGCCCTCGCCGGGTGCGGCCGCCGTCAGCGGCACGGCCGCGTCGGACACCCCGAACACGGCGAGCGCCGCGCCCACGGCCTCCGCGTCGGAGGCGGAGACCTCGTCGAAGGAGAGGCCGACGGTGTCGGCATCCGATCGCCGGATCAGCACGCCGGCCTCGTGCGCAGCGGCGACCAGTTCGTCGGCCCGGCCGGGCACGCGCACCGCGAGCGTGTCGAAGAAGTGCTCGTGCACGACCTCGAGGCCGGCCCCGCGGAGGCGCTCGGCGGCGAGGGCGGCGGTCAGGTGCACCTTCTGGGCGATGGCTCGGATGCCGCGCGGGCCGTGGTAGACGGCGTACATGGAGGCCATCACGGCCAGCAGCACCTGCGCGGTGCAGATGTTGGAGGTCGCCTTCTCGCGGCGGATGTGCTGCTCGCGGGTCTGCAGGGTGAGCCGGTAGGCGGGTTTGCCTGCGGCGTCCTGACTCACGCCCACGAGGCGGCCCGGCAGCTGTCGCTCGAGCCCGGTGCGCACCGCCATGTAGCCGGCGTGCGGGCCGCCGAAGCCCATCGGCACGCCGAAGCGCTGCGAGGTGCCGACCGCGATGTCGGCGCCGTACTCGCCCGGCGCCTTCACCAGCGCGAGGGCGAGCAGGTCGGCGGCGACGACGGCGAGCGCGCCCTGCTCGTGCGCGGCGGCGACGACGGATGCCGGATCCCACAGCCGCCCCGACGCGCCGGGGTACTGCACGAACACCCCGAAGCAGTCGCCGAGCGCGGCGGGGTCGGTCTCGGCCAGCGGCAGCACGTCGAGGTCGATGCCGAGCGCGGCCGCCCGGCCCTCGAGCAGCGCGAGGGTCTGCGGGAATGCGTCGGCATCGACGACGAAGCGGTTCGACTTCGATTTGGACGCGCGGCGGGCGAGCAGCATGCCCTCGACCACCGCGGTGCCCTCGTCGAGCATGGACGCGTTCGCGATGTCGAGTCCGGTGAGATCGCAGACCAGCTGCTGGAAGTTGATCAGCGCCTCCAACCGGCCCTGCGAGATCTCCGGCTGATAGGGGGTGTAGGCGGTGTACCAGCTCGGGTTCTCGAGCACGTTGCGCTGGATCACCGCCGGGGTGACCGTGCCGTAGTAGCCGAGGCCGAGGAAGGAGCGGTTCACCGTGTTCGCCGAGGCGATGCGGCGCAGCTCGGCGAGCACCTCGCGCTCGGTGGCGGCCTGGGGGATCGAGCCCGGCGCGGCGGCGCGCTCGTCGAGCTGGATCGACTCGGGCACGGCGGCGCGCACGAGCGCCTCGAGGCTCGGGTACCCGACGGCCTCGAGCATGGTGCGCTGCTCGTCGCCGTCGGCGCCGATGTGGCGGTCGGCGAACAGCTCGCGGGCGGACGGAAGTGCGGTGCGGACGGCGTCGGCGATCGTCATGCGGCTACTCGCCCGTGAGCTTCTCGTAGGCCTCGGCGTCGAGCAGCTCGGGCAGCTCGGCGACGCGCACCCGCACGAGCCATCCGTCGCCGTACGGGTCGGAGTTGACGAGCTCGGGGTTCGCCACGACCGCGTCGTTGACCTCGATGATCTCGCCCGTGACCGGCGCGAACAGCTCGCCCACCGACTTGGTCGACTCGATCTCGCCGATGACGCTCGATGCGGTCACCTCGCCGAGGTCGGGCAGTTCGACGAAGACGACGTCGCCGAGGGCGCTCTGCGCGTAGTCGGTGATGCCGACGGTCGCGACGTCGCCGTCGACCCGAACCCACTCGTGGTCGGCGGTGTACTTGAGGTTCTGCGGAGCGGCCATCAGCTGGTCTTCTTTCGCTTGTAGAAGGGAAGGGGGGTGACGAGGTACGGATGCGCCGTGCCGCGGATATCGACGGCGACGACGGTTCCCTCGGCGGCGTGGCTCGGAGCGACGTACGCCATCGCGATGGGGAAGCCGAGGGTGGGCGAGAGCGCGCCCGAGGTGACCCGGCCGATGGTCGCGCCGGATTCGTCGCGCACCGGGTAGTCGGCGCGGGCGGCGCGCTTGCCCTCGCCGCGCAGGCCGACGAGCACGGATGCCTCGGGCGCCGGCCCCTTCTCGATCGCGGCGCGCCCCACGAAGTCGCCCGGCTTGCCCAGGTCGACGACCCGGCCGAGGCCGGCCTGCACGGGCAGCGTCTCGGCGTCGAGCTCGTGGCCGTAGAGGGGCATGCCCGCCTCGAGCCGCAGCGTGTCGCGGGCGGCGAGCCCGGCCGGCACCAGGTGGAAGGGGGCGCCGGCCTCGACGAGGGCCCCCCACAGCGCGCGCGCCGCATCGGGCGAGACGAAGATCTCGAAGCCGTCCTCGCCGGTGTAGCCGGTGCGGGCGAACAGCACGGCGCTGCCGTTGAAGTTGCCGGCGAGCGCGCGGTAGTAGCGCAGCGAGCTGAGCGCGTCGGCGACGTCCTCGCCGTCGGGGTGCCCGCCGTCGAGCGCGAACCCTTCCGTGTTCAGCAGGACCTCGAGCGCCCGCGGCCCCTGCACGGCGATGAGGGCGACGTCGTCGCTCTCGTCGTGCACCTGCGCGTCGAAGCGGTCGGCCCGCCCGCGCAGCTCGCCGGCCACGGTGCCGGCATTCGCCGCGTTGGCCACGACGAGGAAGCGGTCCTCCCCCGTGCGGTACACGATCAGGTCGTCGAGCACGCCGCCGGCGTCGTTCAGCAGCAGCGTGTACTTCGCCTGGCCGGGCTGGAGCGCCGAGATCCGGCCGGAGACCGCGTAGTCGAGGGCGGCCGCCGCTCCGGGGCCGACCACCAGGATCTCGCCCATGTGCGAGAGGTCGAAGATGCCGGCCGCCTCGCGCACCGCCTTGTGCTCGGCGAGGTCGCTGGAATAGCGCACCGGCATCTGCCAGCCGGCGAAGTCGGTGAACACGGCACCCGCTGCGGCGTGCACCTCGTGCAGCGGGGACAGTCGATCAGACACAGAGTTCTCTTTTCCGAAGAATGGAAGGAACTCCCCCTCTGTAGCTGGGCCTGAGAGATTCGCACCGCAGTGCTTTCACCATCGGCGGGATCCGCGAAGCGAATCCACTTTCCAGAGTGGCCCGTTCGCCGCGGTACGCGTACCTGAGAGATTGACGGGGAGGACTTGCTCCTTCGGTGCCCCTCCTGGTTCGAGGAGCTCTCCCGCGGCGACCGATAGGCCCGATATTCGGTTGCTGGTCTTGCCGCGATCATCGTAGCGAAAACCTCGGGCCGAAGCCCGCCATCCGCGAGCGTGCATAATGGCGTGCGGATGTGAACGACCACATCCCGCACCGAGCCGATGAGGGGTGGGCGATGGCAGCCACGGAGCCGCAGCGCGTGCGCGCCCCCAACATGCGCGACGTCGCACAGCTCGCCGGAGTCTCCTACCAGACCGTGTCGCGGGTGGTGAACAACTCCCCCGCGCTGCGTGACGAGACGCGGGAACGCGTGCTCGCGGCCATGGAGCAGCTGCACTACCGGCCGAACCGGGCCGCGAGGGCGCTGAAGACCAGCCGTTCGCGGATGATCGGCGTTCTCGCATCCGTTCGCGCCACCTACGGCCCGGCGCTCACGATCCAGGCCATCGAGTCGGCCGCCATGGCCGAGGGGCTGTACGTCAGCACGGCGCACATCACCGAGGTCGACACGGAGACGATCTCGGCCGCGATCGATCGCCTCATCGACCAGGACGTCGAGGGCCTGATCGTGATCGCGCCTCAGCAGCGGGTGTTCGACACCCTGGCGGCGATGTCCGATCTGCCGCCCACGGTCACGCTGCGTTCCGGCCTCGACGGCGACCCGCGGGCGCTGTGGGTCGACCAGATGGCCGGCGCGCGCGCCGCCGTCGCGCACCTCGCCGAGCAGGGCCACGAGTACATCCGCCACCTGGCGGGCCCGCAGGACTGGATCGAAGCGGATGCGCGCATGCAGGGCTACCTGCTCGAGCTGTCTGACCGCGACCTGCCGACGCTGCCGCCGATCCGGGGCGACTGGACGAGCGACTTCGGGTACTACGCCGGCCGCGAGCTGATGGTCGTGCGCGACTGCACCGCGTTCTTCTGCTCCAACGACGAGATGGCGTTCGGCGTCATGCACGCGGCCCATGAGCTCGGCCTCGACGTGCCCGGCGACATCAGCGTCGTCGGCTTCGACGACGTGCCGTCGGCGCGGCACTACTGGCCCCCGCTGACCACGGTGCGCCAGGACTTCGACGAGCTGGGCCGCCGCTGCGTGCGCATGCTCGTCGACGGCACCGACGCCTCGCCCGGGGACGTCGAGCCGCAGCTCGTCGTCCGCGCCTCGACCGCGGCGCCGAGGCGGCGGTGACCGACCGGTCTGGACGCGCCGGGGATGCGGAATTGACATGCCGCGCCGATTCCGGCGTAATATCTCCACCGTTCTGCGTGTGATCGTTCACATCGGAACCCCCACCGTGACGACGGAGTCCTCACCCGCCTCCCGCCGTCGCGGTCGTGCACGACGAGGAGTGAGAGCAACGGTGACCACACCCACCATCTTGGAGATGCGCTCCATCACCAAGGAGTTCCCGGGCGTCAAGGCGCTGTCCGACGTGAGCATCTCCGTCGCGGAAGGCGAGATCCACGCCATCTGCGGTGAGAACGGCGCAGGCAAGTCGACGCTCATGAAAGTGCTGTCCGGGGTCTACCCGTACGGAACCTACAGCGGCGACATCGTCTATCAGGGCGAGATCATGCGCTTCAACGGCGTCAAACAGTCCGAAGAGGCGGGCATCGTCATCATCCACCAGGAGCTCGCGCTGATCCCCGAGCTGTCGATCACCGAGAACCTGTTCCTCGGCAGCGAGATCGGGCGCCGCGGCGTCATCGACTGGACGGAGGCGCAGCTGCGCGCCCGCGAGCTGCTGCAGCGTGTCGGCCTCGACGACGACCCCGACACGCAGATCAAGAACATCGGCGTGGGTAAGCAGCAGCTCGTGGAGATCGCGAAGGCGCTGCACAAGAACGTCAAGCTGCTCATCCTCGACGAGCCCACCGCGGCGCTCAACGAGACCGACTCGCAGCACCTGCTCAACCTCATCGTCGATCTGAAGACGAAGGGCGTGACCTCGATCATCATCAGCCACAAGCTGAACGAGATCGAGCAGGTGGCCGACAACATCACGATCCTCCGCGACGGGCGCACCATCGAGACGCTCGACGTGCACACCGGCGTGGACGAGGACCGCATCATCCGCGGAATGGTCGGCCGCTCCCTCGAGAGCCGCTTCCCCGACCGCACGCCCCACATCGGCGAGGTGTTCTTCGAGGTGAGGAACTGGACGGTGCAGCATCCGCTCGACCCGTCTCGCCTGGTGTGCAAGAACGAGAGCTTCACCGTGCGCCGCGGCGAGATCGTCGGATTCGCCGGGCTGATGGGCGCCGGCCGCACCGAGCTCGCGATGAGCATCTTCGGCCGCTCCTACGGCACCTACCTCTCCGGACAGATCTTCAAGGACGGCCGCGAGATCAAGGTGAACAGCGTGCGCCAGGCGATCGAGAACGGCATCGGCTACGTCAGCGAGGACCGCAAGTCGCTCGGCCTGAACCTGCTCGACACCGTCAAGCGCTCCACCGTCTCCGCCGACCTGAAGCGCATCTCGCGCGGCGGCGTGGTCGACGCGCTGAAGGAGTACGACGTCGCCGAGGAGTTCCGCAAGCGGCTGCGCACCAAGGTGCCGACGGTCGAGGAGGGCGTCTCGAAGCTCTCCGGCGGCAACCAGCAGAAGGTCGTGCTGTCGAAGTGGATGTTCACCGACCCCGACCTGCTGATCCTCGACGAGCCCACCCGCGGCATCGACGTCGGCGCCAAGTTCGAGATCTACCGGATCATCCAGCAGCTCGCCGACCAGGGCAAGGGCGTGATCCTGATCTCCTCCGAGCTTCCCGAACTCCTCGGCCTCTCCGACCGGATCTACACGATCTTCGAAGGCGCCATCACCAACGAGCTTCCCGCGGCGGAGGCGGACCCCGAGACCCTCATGCGCAGCATGACCAGCGTCAAGAAGGATGCACTGATCTAAATGAAACACCTCCGTCAACTGTTCGGCTCGCGCGGCGGCAACCCGGGCCAGTACGGCATGATCATCGCGCTGATCCTGATCATCGCGATCTTCGAGGGGCTGACGCACGGCCTGACGCTCAATCCCACGAACGTCATCAACGTGTTCCAGCAGTACTGCTACATCCTGATCCTCGCGCTCGGGATGGTGATGGTGATCATCGCCGGGCACATCGACCTCTCGGTCGGTTCGGTGGCCGCATTCGTGGGCATCATCGTCGCCCAGGCGATGAGCGAATGGCACTGGGACTGGTGGCAGGCCGTGCTGCTCGGCCTCGTGATCGGCGCCCTGGTCGGCGCGTGGCAGGGCTTCTGGGTCGCGTTCGTGCGCGTTCCGGCGTTCATCGTGACGCTCGCCGGGCAGCTCATCTTCCGCGGCGCCAACCAGCTCATCGGCAACTCGACCTCGGTCGCCGTGCCCGACGACTACCAGCAGATCGGCGGCGGGTTCATCCCCGACTTCGGCCCCAACACCGGGTTCAGCAACGGCACCCTGATCCTGGGCCTCGTCACCATCGCCGCACTGATCTGGGTCGAGGCCCGCGGCCGCGCCCGCCGGCGCAAGATGCGCGCCGAGCTGCCCCCGCTGTGGGTGAGCGTGGTGCGCACCGGCATCCTGGTGCTCGTCACCCTGATCGGCACCTACCTGTTCGCCGCCGGCTCGGCCGGAACGAGCTTCCCGATCGTCGCCATCATCACCGGAATCCTGACCATCCTGTACGGCTTCATCACCCGGAACACCGTCTTCGGCCGCCAGGTGTACGCCGTCGGCGGCAACGCCAACGCGGCGGCGCTGTCGGGCGTGAACATCCGCAAGGTCAACTTCTTCGTGATGGCGAACATGTCGCTGCTCGCCGCCGTCGCCGGCATGGTCTACGTCGGCTACGCCGGCGCCTCCGGCCCGGCCGACGGAACCGGCTGGGAACTCGACGCCATCGCGGCCGTCTTCGTCGGCGGGGCCGCCGTGTCGGGCGGCATCGGCACCGTCGCCGGCTCGATCGTCGGCGCCCTCGTGATGGCGCTGCTGGCCAACGGCCTGCAGCTGATCAACGTGGAATCGAACCTGCAGCAGATCATCCGCGGTCTGGTGCTGCTGCTGGCGGTCGCGTTCGACGTCTACTCGAAGACTCAGGGCCGTCCGTCGCTGATCGGAAACATGTTCAACCAGTTCCGTCGTCGCGAGGGCGAGCCGGCCGAAGCCGTGCAGCCGCAGTCGATCGACGACCAGACCAAGGTCTCCCTGCCGTAATCGCACGACCTGCGGCAGGAGAAAACGGCGGCCGCCCATAGGCGCCCGCCGGCTCGATGAAGAGAGAAAAGGCAATTACATGCGCAAGAAGTACATGCTCGGCGTCGCCGCGGTCGCGGCCGCGGCCGCGCTGGCCCTGACCGGCTGCTCGACCGGCCGCACCGACGCCGGTTCGGACTCCGGTTCCGGCTCGTCCATCCCGAAGGGCTCGCTGATCGGCGTGGCCCTCCCCGCCAAGACTTCGCAGAACTGGGTGCTCGCCGGTGACGACTTCAAGAAGTCGATCGCGAAGGCCGGCTTCAAGTCGATCATCCAGTACGCGGACGCCACCAGCCCCGTGCCCAGCCAGCAGTCCGAGATCAACAGCATGATCACGAAGGGCGCGAAGGCCATCATCATCGGCGCAGCCGATGGATCGCAGCTGGGCACGCAGGTGGCCGCGGCGAAGAAGGCGGGCGCCGTCGTCATCGCCTGGGACCGCAACATCCTGAACACCAAGAACGTCGACTACTACGTCGCCTTCAACAACTTCCACGTCGGCGAGCTGCAGGGCCAGGCCCTGCTCGACGGCCTCAAGAAAGAGAAGGGCGACGGGCCCTACAACATCGAGGTGTTCGCCGGCTCCCCGGACGACGCCAACGCCAAGGTGTTCTTCGACGGCGCGATGAGCGTGCTGCAGCCGAAGATCGACGACGGCACCCTCAAGGTCGTCTCCGGTCAGACCACGTTCCAGAAGGCGGTCACCCAGGGCTGGCTGGCGCAGAACGCGCAGAAGCGCATGACCGACCTGATCACCGCCAACTACGCGAAGGGCACCAAGCTCGACGGCGTGCTGTCGCCGAACGACACCCTGGCCCGCGCCATCCTGCAGGCCACCAAGTCGGCCGGCCTGCCCAACCCGGTCGTGACCGGTCAGGACTCGGAGACCGACTCGATCCCGCTGATCATGAACGGCACCCAGTACTCGACGATCTACAAGGACACCCAGAAGGAGGCGCAGGCCGCCATCGACCTGGTGTCGACCCTGAGCAAGGGTGAGAAGCCCAAGACCGTCGACGACAAGAACAACAACAACGGCGTCTTCAACGTGCCGGCCATCGAGCTCACCCCCGTGCTCGTGACCAAGGAGAACGCCGTCGAGGCGTACAAGAACAACGCCACGCTGGAGAAGCTGGCCAAGGCCGGCGAGTAGCCCGGCAGCTGCGGCCGCCGTGCTGAGGCCCCGAGCGCCCTCGCGCTCGGGGCCTCACTCCGTGCGGCCCGGCCCCGCCTGCTCGGCGACGACTTTCAGCCGGCTCACGTAGTCCGCCCACCACGCCGCGTCCTGCTCCGGCAGGTTGGAGACCGCCGGCGACAAGCCCGCCTGCCCGTCGAGGCCCTCGCGCACGATGTCGGCGTGACCGGCGTGGCGGGCGGTCTCTTGGACGACGTGCACGAGGACCCGGCGCAGCGTCGCGTGCCCGCGCTCCGGCCCCCACCACGGCACGAAGCCGGCGGCGTCGAGCGAGAGGGCCGCGACCGCGGCATCCGTGTTCGCCCAGGCGCGGCGGTAGAAGCCGACGATGTCATCCCTCGACTCGTCGGCCGTCGCCCACATGTCGGCGTTGACCTCGGCCTCGTCGAGATCGCGGAACAGGGGGTCGTCGACGGGTCGGTCGAAGACCTGGCCGAAGTATCCGTACTCGACGTGGGCGAGGTGCTTGACCAGGCCGAGCAGGTTCGTGCCGGTCGGGGTGGCCGGCCAGCGCGCCTCGCGCTCGGTGAGCCCGTCGAGCTTCCACACCATCGCGTCGCGGTGCCGCTGCAGGTAGTGCAGCAGCATCGCCTTCTCGTCGTCGTCCATGGGCGGAACGCTAGTGCCCGCCGCGGCCCGCGGCGAGCGCCGGGGCGCTCCGAGCGCCGCTCAGTCCTCGGCGCCCTCGACCGCGCGGGCGATGAACACGTATTCGCGGCCCGGCCGGTCCGGCGCGTCTCGCACCTCGAGCACCTCGAAGCCGGCGGCGGCGAGCGACGCCTCGAGCTCCTCCCGAGTGCGCCAGCGCAGCGTCTCCTCGACCACGAGCGTGGTGCCGTCGTCGAACGCGTTCGTCGAGCGGAAGGTCACGAGCGGCCCGGCGACCTCGAGCACCTCGTTCCACGCCTCCACGTGCCCGTAGCCCTCGACCTCGGCGCTCACCCGGGTGCGCTCGGGCGTCCACTCCTCCCACGCGCGCCGCTCCGGCCGACGCGACTCGAAGACGAGCACGCCGCCCGGCACGAGCGCCTCGCGGATCCCCCGCAGCGTCGCCTCCCACTCGGCGTCGTCGAGGAACACCTGCGCCACGTTCGCCGTCATGGTGGCGAGTTCGACCGACAGCGCCGGCAGCGTGGTCGCGTCGCCGACGATCCACTCGACGGCGTCGGCGCCGGGCTTGTGGCGGGCGAGGTCGACGGATGCCTCGTCCGGGTCCACCGCGACGACGCGGATGCCCCGCCCGGCCAGCATCAGGGCGAAGGTGCCGGTTCCGCACCCCACGTCGAGCACGCGGCGCGCGCGGAACTCGGCGACGATGTCGGCGTAGACCTCGAGATCGGACCGGTCGGGGTCGAGCGGGTCGTAGACGGCGGCGAGTCGGGCCCTATGGTCACTGTCCAGGTCGTCAGGCACGGATCGACGTTAACGGAAGTCGGCGCTGTCACGCCAGAGCGCGGATACGCTCGCAGCATGTCGCACGGCGAACACGTCGAGGTCAACCGGCTCAACTGGGACGAACGGGTGGCGGGGCACCTGGTGGCCTACGACGCCGACGGCTTCGCCGCCGACCCCACACGGCTGTCGACCGTGGTGCGCGACGATCTCGCGCTGATGGCCCCGCACCTGCCCGCCGGCTCGATCGCCGGGCTGTCCCTCCTGCACCTGCAGTGCCACATCGGCACCGACACGCTGAGCTGGGCGCGGCTCGGCGCGCGGGTGACCGGCGTGGACTTCTCCGGCGCGGCCATCGCCGCGGCGCGCGAGCTCGCCGGGAGGGCCGGGCTCGACGCGGCATTCGTGCACAGCACGGTCGACGAGGCCGGCGACGCGGTGGGCGAGCGGTTCGACGTGGTCTACACGAGCATCGGGGCGCTCGTGTGGCTGCCGGATCTCGCGGCGTGGGCGCGCAGCATTCGATCTCTGTTGAAACCGGGCGGGTTGTTCTACGTGCGCGACGCGCATCCGATGCTGACGGCGCTCGACGACCAGCGCGACGACGAGCTGCTCGTCGTGCGGTACCCCTACTTCGGCACGGGCGGCGCGCAGCGCTTCGACGAGGACTTCAGCTACATCGGCGACGCGCGACTGCGCAATACGACGACGTACCAGTGGCCGCATCCGCTCTCGGAGATCGTCGGCGCGCTGCTCGGCGCGGGCCTCGCGATCGAGGGGTTCGGCGAGCAGGACACGCTGCCGTGGCGGTATCTGCCGTGGATGGTGGAGCTCACCGACTCGCACGGCGTGCCCGACGGCCGCTGGGTGCTGCCGGAGGGGCGGGACCGGGTGCCGCTAACCTTCTCGATCGCGGCGCGCGGCTGAGGCTACTCGGCCGCCTTCATCGCCGCCGCGGCCGCCTTCACGCCCGACGAGCCGCACACCGCGGCGGGCGTGTCGCCGGTGGCCGCACAGATCGCGACCGTCAGCGTGTTGGCGGTGCCGATCACCGCCTTGGCGATCGCCGAGTCGGGGTCGTCGAGCGCGGCGGCGATCTGCGCGTGCGTCTTGCCCTGCAGCAGCGACGGGTCGTACTGCGCGCCGTGCAGCAGGTAGACGCCGCCGATGTCGACGAAGGGGATGGTGCCCTTCTGGTCGGTGTACGGCGGCGCGTCGTAGGTGTCGACGATCTTCTGCTCGGCGCCGGTGAGCGAGTCGAGCGGGTTGCGGTCGCGATCGACGGTCTCCTTGCCGGTGAACGAGAGGTAGTCGCTCGTGAAGCTCGCCCCGTGGAAGTCCAGCGTCGCCGTGTTCGGATCCGTGTCGCTGGACGAGGAAGTGGTCGTGCCGAGGTCGTGCAGGTCGCCGAAGCGCTCGAGGGCGACCGCGAGGCCCCAGCGCTCGGCGGCGCAGTAGGGGCAGAACTCGCCGCCGACGTAGAGCACCTCGGGCTTGCCGTCGGAGGTGAGCGCGGGTGCGTCGCTGAGCGGCGTCGGGGCGGCCTGCGCGGTTCCCACCCCGACCTGGTCGAAGACGGATGCCGGCACGTCGGCGACGTCGCGGGCGACGGCGGCCGCCGCGGGAGTGCCGGTGGCGGTGGCCGTGGCGGTCGGGGTCGCGCCGGACGCGCTGCCGGTGGTGCCGGACCTCTGGCTCAGCGAGAGCACGAGGGCCGCGGCGACGGCGAGCACGATGACGCCGACGACGATCTGGAGCACGGTGCGGCGCCGGCGGGAGGCGCGGGAGAGGGCTTGGGCCACTCCCCCAGTATTCCCAATCGCGCGGTATTGCGAGTCGCGTCGCCTCTCGACTCGCGCGGCGCGGCCCGAGCCCCCGACGGCGCGGCCGCCGGGCCGGCTACTGCTTCGAGACCAGCTCGTTCGCGCGCCGGCGGGCCCGACGGCACAGTTCCGCCGAGACCGGGTCGTCGGCGCCGTCGAGGTCGCGGGCGAACAGCTCGCTGTCGCGGTGCTCGCCGAGGGCATCCTGCACGGCCTCGCCCGCCGCCGCCTTCTCCAGGTCGCCGTAGGCCTCGGCGAGGTAGCGCAGGGCGCGCGCGGCCTTGCGTGCGGCGTGTAGCACGGCGAGTTCGTCGACGGATGCCGCGGGCTCCCGCACCTCCTCGAGCGCACGCCGCAGCTTGCCGTAGCCCGGCCCGTCGAGGAACCCGACGACGCGCCCGTGCGCTGCCGCGTACTCGCGCCGCACCTCGTCGACGAGTCTGCGGCGGGCATCGGCCTTGCCGCGGGTGCGGCCGAGTTCGCGAAGCATCCGCTCGGCCAGCGCGGCGCGCACCTCGAGGTCGCGGGCCGCGCCGAGCCGGTGCCCGTAGCGCCGCAGCTGCTTCTGCGCCCGCGCGGATGCCTCGCCCGGCACGAGCGGCAGCACGACGCGCAGGCGGCGGGTGGCGGTGCGCGCCTTGTGCACCGCGTCGGGTTCGTCGCGGCGCACGGGTTCCTCGAGGGCGAGCAGGGTTTCAATGACGCCGTCGATCCAGGTGGCGACGTCGCTGCGGGTGGCCATGTGGGGAACGTACCCGGGTCGGGGTGGTGCCGGCAGCGGCGTTGGTCGGGACGGAGGCGCGCCTGCCTCCGCCGAGGGCCTTCGTCAAACGGGTGCCCGCGTCAGCGCCGGGATGCGCCGCCGACCGACAGCTCGACGTCGACCACGTCGCCGACGTCGACGCCCTCGGCGCGCTGCACGGCGACCTTGACGGGCAGCAGGTACGCGCCGTCTTTGGGGAACAGCGCCGTGTAGAAGTCGGTGCCGCCGATGCGCGCGTTCACCGGGATCGCACCCCAGCCGTAGGTCACCATCGGCGCGACGGCGGCGATGTCGTCGCTCTCCGCCTCGGGGATGCGCACGAAGAGGAACGGCGCCGGCCCGCGCCAGTAGATGATCTCGCCGCTGAAGCGCAGTTCCATGGGGAGTGACCCTAGCCCGGGGCGCGGGCGGCGGCGAGGCGGGCGGGGCCGTGGGCTGGCGGCGCGGGCACAAACGGAACGATCGGGCACGGTTTCCGTGCATCCGTTGTGCCCGATCGTGACGTCTGCGCCCTGGCGGCGGCGCCCCGGCGGCAGCACACTGATCGGGTGAGCACGGACGCCGCGGCCGAGGAGCAGCTCGCGCTGCTCGTCGCCCTCTTCGCGACGCGCCCCGGCGTCACCCCGCCCGACCCGGCGAAGCGGTCGTTCGGTGCCAACTCGCTGCGGGTCGACGGCAAGATCTTCGCCCTGGTGCCCAAGTTCGGCGGGCTCACCTTCAAGCTGCCGCGGGAGACGGTCGCCGAGCTCGTCGGGGCCGGCGAGGGCGTGCGCTTCGACCCGACGCGCAGCCGGCCGCTCAAGGAGTGGTTCGTGCTCTCTCCCGAGTCCGCGCTCGACCCGGTCGAGCTCGCCGAGGCGGCGTTCGCGTACGTGCGGGACGTCTGATGAGGCGGTCAGGCACCAGCACGCAGGATCACTGCGGTGCAGGCCAGGCGGAGCAGGATTCGCGAAGCGATCTCCGGAGACCCGGTATCAGTGCTGCTGGAGCTCGTCACCCGTATCGAAGTAGGTCGAAAGGTATCTCTGGGGATCAAGGTCGCTCGTACGCATGAGTGAGAACACCTCCGTGCCGTCCCCGATGCGCTCCTGGAAAAGCGCATACGCCTGGTGAAGGTCGAGAACGACGCCGGAGCCGACCTCGGCGGCATACTCGTGTGCCTCGGTTTCCGCGCGCTTCAACGCGGAGTCGAATCCGGGCGCCGAGAATAGGACGATCCGCTCCTCGAAGACATCGTCGAACTTGATGACGCTACGAACTGCGAACCATCCCATTGCTGCATCATCGCGGATGTATGAGTGACGGCGGACGAAGCGCCCCACGGCGCAGGTTCTTGCGCAAGACGTGAGCCCCTGATGCGATCTACAGCCCAGCCCTAGACGTTGAACCGGAACTCGACCACGTCGCCGTCCTGCATGACGTAGTCCTTACCCTCGAGGCGGGCCTTGCCGTGGGCGCGCGCCTCCGCGACCGAGCCGAGCGAGACCAGGTCGTCGAACGAGATCACCTCGGCCTTGATGAAGCCCTTCTCGAAGTCGGTGTGGATCACGCCGGCGGCCTGTGGCGCCTTCCAGCCCTTGTGGATCGTCCAGGCGCGGGCCTCCTTCGGGCCGGCCGTCAGATAGGTCTGCAGCCCCAGGGTGTCGAAGCCGACACGGGCGAGCTGGTCGAGGCCCGACTCCTCCTGGCCGGTGGACTGCAGCAGCTCGAGCGCCTCGTCGGCGGGGAGGTCGATCAGCTCCGACTCGATCTTCGCGTCGAGGAAGACCGCCTTGGCGGGTGCGACCAGCGCTTCGAGTTCGGCCGTGCGCGAGGCATCCGTCAACACCGACTCGTCGACGTTGAAGACGTAGATGACCGGCTTGGCGGTCAGCAGCCCGAACTCGCGCAGCGCAGCCAGATCGAGGCCGGGCACGTGCGAGAGCACCTTGCCCTCCGACAGGGCGGCGATCGCGTCGTTGACGGCGGCGAGCACCGAGGCATCCGTCTTCTTGCCGCGCACCTCCTTCTCCAGGCGCGGCTGGGCCTTCTCGAGGGTCTGCAGGTCGGCGAGGATCAGCTCGGTGTTGATCGTGTCGAGGTCTCCGCGCGGGTCGACCTCGCCGGCGACGTGCACCACGTCGCTGTCGGTGAAGCCGCGCACGACCTGCGCGATCGCGTCGGCCTCGCGGATGTTGGCGAGGAACTGGTTGCCGAGCCCCTCGCCCTCGCTGGCTCCCTTGACGATGCCGGCGATGTCGACGAACGACACGGTCGCCGGCACGACCCGCTCGCTATGGAACAGCTCGGCCAGCTTGTCGAGGCGCGGGTCGGGCAGGTTCACGACGCCCACGTTCGGCTCGATCGTCGCGAACGGGTAGTTCGCCGCGAGCACGTCGTTCTTGGTCAGCGCATTGAAGAGGGTCGATTTGCCGACGTTGGGAAGACCGACGATTCCGATAGTGAGAGCCACGTGTGACGAGTTTACGGGGCGGATGCCGGGCAGCCGGCCGAGGTCTCGATACGGCGCTGCGCGCCTACTCGACCAGCGGAAGTCAGGCCCTGCGGAACGGAAACGCCGCACCCGGTCACGGCGCCGTCAGGTGCCCGTGCGAACATGACCGCGTGCCCCTGGACTTCACCGCCATCGACTTCGAGACCGCGAACTCCTCCAGCGCATCCGCCTGCAGCGTCGGCCTCGTCAAGGTGCGCGGCGGCAAGGTGGTCGACCGGGCCTACTGGCTGATCCGGCCACCGGCCGGGCACGACGAGTTCCTCGAGTGGAACATCCGCATCCACGGCATCCGCGCCGCCGACGTGTACGGCGCCGCGACCTGGGCCGAGCAGCTGCCCGACCTGGTCGCCTTCGCCGACGGCGACGCGTTCGTGGCGCACAACGCCGGCTTCGACATGGGCGTGATCCGCGGCGCGTGCACCGCCACCGGGCTCGAGGTGCCGGTCGCCGATTACGTGTGCAGCCTGCAGGTCGCCCGCAAGACCTACCACCTCGATTCCTACCGCTTGCCGAGCGCCGCGATGGCCGCCGGCTTCGAGGACTTCGAGCACCACAACGCCGCCGCCGACGCCGAGGCCTGCGCGGCGATCATGGTGCACGCCGCCCGGCGCCACGGGGTCGACGACATCATCGGGCTGGCCCGCGCCTGCGCCATCAAGGTGGGCAAGCTCGGCGCGGTGCGGGCCGCCGCCTGACCCTCGGCCCGCGGAACCGGACCGTGGGCCCGCCCAGCCCGCCTCACGACCGATGTCGGCGGTCGCCCGCAGACTGAGGGCATGAACCCGACCATCGCCCTGCTCGTCGGCCTCGCCGCGGGCCTCGTCATCGGCGCGCTGGCGGTGCTGGCGCTGATGCGGCGGCGTGAGGCCGACGCCGGCGGCATCCGTCTGCGCGAAGACCTCGCGGCCGCCGAGGCGACCGTGTCGGCGCTGCGCGAGCAGCTCGCCGCCCAGCGCGAGGCGGCCGAGCAGTTGCGCGCCGACCAGGCCGCCCGCGAGGCGCGGGAGCGGCAGCAGAACCAGGTGCTGCAGGCGCTCGCCCCGGTGCGCGAGTCGCTCGCCGCGATGCAGCAGAAGGTCGGCGAGCTCGAGCGCGAGCGCGCCCAGCAGTACGGGTCGATCGCCGAGCAGCTGCGCCTCGCCCGCGCGAGCGACGAGCAGCTGCGCGCCACGACCGAGTCGCTGGCGGGGGCGCTGCGCTCCAACTCGACGCGCGGCGTGTGGGGCGAGACGCAGCTGCGCCGGGTCGTCGAGGCGGCGGGCCTCATCGAGCACGTCGATTTCGCCGAGCAGGCGACGATCACGACGGATGCCGGCACGCTGCGGCCCGACATGGTCATCCGTCTCCCCGGCGGGAAGCAGTTGGCGGTCGACGCGAAGGTGCCGCTGGAGAGCTATCTCGAGGCGAGCGCGATCCCCGAGACGGCCGGCGGCGAGAATGCGGCGCGACGCGCGGCGCTGCTCGGCCAGCACGTCAAGGCGCTGCGCTCGCACATCGACGCCCTGGCGAAGAAGGCCTATTGGGAGGGCCTGGAGGCGAGCCCCGAGTTCGTGATCGCGTTCGTGCCGAGCGAGTCGCTGCTCTCCACCGCCCTCGAGGCCGACCCGGCGCTGCTCGACTACGCCTTCGGCCGGCGCGTCGCCCTCGCCTCCCCGGTGAACCTGTGGGCGGTGCTCAAGACGGTCGCGGTCACCTGGCAGCAGCAGGCCGTCACCGATGAGGCCCGCAAGCTCTTCGACCTCGGCAACACGCTCTACTCGCGCATCGGCACGCTCGCCGGCCACGCCGATGCGCTGCGCAAGGCGATCGAGCGCACCGTCGACTCGTACAACCGCTTCGCCGGGGCGCTCGAGACCCGCGTGCTCGTCACCGCCCGCCAGTTCCCGGGCATCGACCCGGCGAAGCTCGCCGACCTTCCCGAACCGGAAAGAATCGACGAAGTTCCGCGCCCCCTGACCGCCCTCGAACTGACCGAATCGCCCTAGGCTGAAAAACGCAGTCCACTACGGTTCGAAGGAGACGCGGATGCCCATCGCCACCCCTGATCAGTACGCCGAGATGCTCGACAAGGCCAAGCGGGAGGGGTTCGCGTACCCCGCCTTCAACGTCTCGTCCTCACAGACCATCAACGCCGTGCTGCAGGGCCTCACCGAGGCGGGGTCGAACGGCATCATCCAGGTCACCACGGGCGGCGCCGACTACTTCGCCGGCCACACCGTGAAGGCCCGCGCGACGGGCGCGATCGCCATGGCACGCTTCGCCACCGAGGTCGCGAAGTCGTACCCGATCACCGTCGCGCTGCACACCGACCACTGCCCGAAGCCCGCGCTCGACGACTTCCTCTTCCCGATCCTCCAGGCAAGCGAAGAGCAGGTGAAGGCCGGCGGCGAGCCGATCTTCCAGTCGCACATGTGGGACGGCTCGGCGGTGCCGCTGGCCGAGAACATGGCCATCGCGGCCGACGTCATCCAGCGCACCAAGAACATCGGCGCGATCCTCGAGGTCGAGGTCGGCGTCGTCGGGGGCGAGGAGGACGGCGTGCAGGGCGAGATCAACGAGAAGCTCTACACGACCTTCGAGGACGCATCCAAGCTCGTCGACACGCTCGGCTGGGGCGAGAACGGCCGCTACATGGCCGCCCTCACCTTCGGCAACGTGCACGGCGTGTACAAGCCGGGCAACGTCAAGCTGCGCCCCGAGATCCTGGGCAACATCCAGGTCGAGCTGGCCGCCAAGTACGGCCACGGCCCCAAGCCGCTCGACCTGGTCTTCCACGGCGGCTCGGGCTCCAGCGCGGAGGAGATCGCCGAGGCCGTCTCCAACGGCGTCGTGAAGATGAACATCGACACCGACACGCAGTACGCCTTCACCCGCTCGATCGCCGGGTACATGTTCGCCAACTACGACGGCGTGCTGAAGATCGACGGCGAGGTCGGCGACAAGAAGCGCTACGACCCGCGCTCCTGGGGCAAGGTCGCCGAGTCGGCCATGGCGAAGCGCGTCATCGAGGCCACGCAGCAGCTCGGCTCGGCGGGCAAGGCGGCGTAAGGGCCCGGTCGGGGCCGCTTGGTCTCCATTCGCCTTCGGCGAGTCGACCGGCGCGGCGACGAGTCGACCGGCGGGAGGCGGCGCTGTTCAGGCGCCCGGCTGCCAGCGGTACACGTTCGTGTCGCGCTTGACGAAGCCGCTCGTCACGTAGAGGTGGTTCGCCGCCTCGCGGCTCGGTCGCGAGGTCAGGTCGATGGTGCGCGCATGGAAGCGCTCGTTCGCCTCCTCGATCAGGTGCGCGAGCAGCCGGCGGGACAGCCCGCGCCCGCGCGCGGATCCGTCCACGACGACGTCCTCGACGTGGGCACGGATGCCGGTGGGGATCGGATACACGACGAGCGAGGCCACCCCGGCCATCCGCCCGTCGAGCCGCGCCGCGTACAGGTGCGTCGCCTCGCTCTCGACGATGCGGCGCACGAGCTCGCGGTCGTAGACCGCGCTCTCCGACAGGGCGGGCAGCAGCCGTTCGATCGTCTCGGCGATCTCGTCCCCGAACCGCGTGACTTCCTCGATCGTGATCTCGGCCATGCGCCTCACGCTACCCGGGGCGTTCCGGATCAGGTGTTCATGCCCGTGTCGTTCGGAACCTGATCCGGCGTCGTGGGCACGTGCTGCAGGATCGACGGGTCCTGGCCGATCGCGATGGTCATCAGCGCGAGCAGCAGCACCACGGCGACCAGGCCGGCGACGAGCGGGACCCAGAACGCGCGCCGGTGTGCCCGGATCGCGCCGATCGAGGCGAACAGGCCGACGAACCAGACCACCACGTACACGACCGCGGCGCCGGTCCACACCCAGCCGGGCAATGCGGCGGCCAGCTCTGCGCTCCCGGAGGTGGCCATGTCCTCGGTCGGGGGCCCGCCCGCGACCGCGACCTCGACCATGTCGAGCACCGTGTACAGGCCGAAGCCCAGCAGCAGGAGCGTCGCGATCCGGTCGCCGACGCCGGGGCCCTGCGGGCGGCTCTCGGGGTAGGGGCGCTGGTAGGGCTGATACGGGTGGTACGGGCTCTGCTGCGGGGGCGGCGGGTAGGCGCCGGGCTGGTACGGGGCCGGCGGGTGGGGCGGATGCGTCGTGCCGGGAGCCTGCGGCGCGGCATCCGTCACCTCGCCGTACTGCATCGCACCCAGCTGCTCGGGCGACGGCTTCTTGATCGCCGCGCGCTGCTCCTCGGGGGTCGCGTACTCGCCGTACTGGGGGCGCGGGCGCGGATGCTCGTCGCTCATCGCGCCCGTCCGCCCAGGGCTCGGGCGTCGCGGTTGCCGGACGGGTCGGTGCGCAGCTCGCGCGGCAGGGAGAACATCAGGTCCTCCTCGGCGGTCTGCACGGGGGTGACCTCGGTGTAGCCGGCGTCGGCGAGGTCGTCGAGCAACTCCTGCACGAGCACCTCGGGTACGCTGGCACCGCTCGTCACGCCGACGGTCGCGGCACCGTCCAGCCACTCCTGCTTGACCTCGCTGGCGTAGTCGACGCGGTACGCCGCCTTCGCGCCGTTCTCCAGGGCGACCTCGACGAGACGCACCGAGTTGGAGGAGTTGGCGCTGCCGACCACGATGACGACGTCGGCGTCCTGCGCGACCTTCTTGATCGCGACCTGCCGGTTCTGGGTGGCGTAGCAGATGTCGTCCGAGGGCGGGTCCTGCAGCAGCGGGAAGCGCTCGCGCAGGCGCCGCACCGTCTCCATGGTCTCGTCGACGGAGAGGGTGGTCTGCGACAGCCAGACGACCTTCTCGGGGTCCTTCACCTCGAGGGTCGCCACGTCGGCGGGGCTGTTGACGACCGTGACGTTGTCGGGCGCCTCGCCGGCGGTGCCCTCGACCTCTTCGTGGCCGGTGTGGCCGATGAGCAGGATCTCGTAGTCGTCGCGGGCGAAGCGCTTGGCCTCGCGGTGCACCTTGGTTACGAGCGGGCAGGTGGCGTCGATGGCCTGCAGTCCGCGCGCCGCGGCGGCGTCGACGACGGAGGGCGCGACCCCGTGGGCGCTGAAGACGACGTGCGCCCCCTCGGGCACCTCGTCGACCTCGTCGACGAAGACCGCGCCCTTCTTCTCCAGGGTGGCCACGACGTGCTTGTTGTGCACGATCTGCTTGCGCACGTAGACGGGCGCGCCGTAGCGCTCGAGCGCTTTTTCCACAGCCACGACGGCCCGGTCGACTCCTGCACAGTAGCCCCGCGGAGACGCCAGCAGGACCCGCTTCTGTCCGACCACCGGGATATCCTTGAGCCGGCCCGGAGCAGACGCGACGCGCGGCATGCCCAGGCTGATCGAAGAGTCGCTCACGGCGTTCAGTCTAGGTCGCGGGCTCACCACCACCCTGAGAAAGGACGGCGATGTCAGACGCACCGGCCACGCTCGAGTCGCCGTGGCCCGTACGCCTGCTCTCCACCAAGCTCAAGGAGTACATCGACCGGCTCGGCACGGTGTGGATCGAGGGCGAGCTCACCCAGTGGAACGTGCGCAACGGCAACGTCTACGGCAAGCTCAAAGACCTCGACCAGGACGTCACGGTCGGCTTCAACCTGTGGTCCAGCGTGTTCGCCCGCCTCGGGCAGGACTTCTCCCAGGGCGACCGCGTCGTCGCCCTCGTCAAACCCGACTACTGGGTCAAGGGCGGCACCCTCTCGATGGTGGTCTACGACCTGCGCCACGTGGGCCTCGGCGACCTGCTCGAGCGCCTCGAGCGCCTCAAGCGGCAGCTGGCCGCCGAGGGGCTGTTCGACGCTGCGCGGAAGAAGCCGCTGCCGTTCCTGCCGCACTTGATCGGGCTGGTCACCGGCCGCGACTCCGACGCGGAGAAAGACGTGAAGAAGAACGCGCTGCTGCGCTGGCCGGCGGTGCGCTTCCGTACCGTGTACGCGGCGGTGCAGGGCGATCGCTCGGCGGCCGAGGTCACCGCCGCCATCCGTGAGCTCGACGCCGACCCCGAGGTCGACGTGATCATCGTCGCCCGCGGCGGCGGCGACTTCCAGAACCTGCTGCCGTTCAGCGACGAGACGCTGGTGCGCACCGCGGCGGCCGCGCAGACGCCCCTCGTCTCGGCGATCGGCCACGAGGCCGACCGCCCCCTGCTCGACGAGGTCGCCGACCTGCGCGCCTCGACCCCCACCGACGCGGCCAAGAGGGTGGTGCCCGACGTCTCCGACGAGCTGGTGCGCGTGCAGCAGGCCCGCACCCGCATGCAGCTGCGCGTCACCGGGCTGCTGAACCACGAGATCGACCGGCTCGCGCAGCTGCGCAGCCGGCCGGCGCTCTCGACCACGAGCTGGATCGTCGACACCCGCGCCGAGGAGCTCACCCGCTACGTCGCCCGCGGCGCCGAGCTCGCCGAGCGTGCGATCGAGCGGGCCGAGAACACCACCCGCGAGCTCACCGCGCGACTGCGCGCCCTCTCGCCGCAGTCGACCCTCGACCGCGGCTACGCGATCGTGCAGACCGGCGGCCACGTGGTGAAGAGCACGGATGCCGCGCCCGCCGGCTCCCCGCTCCTGATCACCCTCGCCGACGGCGCCCTCGACGCCGTCTCCTCCGGGCGCCATGCCCCCTCGAAGGGAGAAAAGTAGAATGAACGCCGTGCCCTCCCCCACCCCCGCCGACGTCGCAGAGCTGACGTACGAGCAGGCCCGCGACGAGCTCGTGCGCGTCGTCGCCGAGCTCGAGCAGGGCAACGTGAGCCTGGAGCAGTCCCTGGCCCTGTGGGAGCGCGGCGAAGCGCTCGCCCGCCGCTGCGAGGAGTGGCTGATCGGGGCGAAGGCCCGCCTCGACGCCGCGCGCAGCGGCCAGAGCCCGGCAGAGGCGGTCGAGTCGGCCGAATGAGTGACCACAAGCCGGCCGGTCCGGTCGTCGCCGAACTCGGGCGTCCCGAGACCCCGGCCGAGACAGCGGCCCGCAAGGCAGAGTCGAGCCGGCTGCACCGCCAGCGGCAGACCATCAACAACCTCGTCTTCTCGCTCATCGTCACCCTCGGCGTCGTGCTCGTGATCGTGCTGCTCGTGCCGCGCAGCACCCCGCGCGACGCTCTGAAGCCGGTCGACTGGCGCTCCGTCGCGAGCCAGGGCACCGGCGCCGAGCCCGATCCGCTGCTCGACCCGGATCTGCCGAAGAGCTGGAGCGCCAACGCGGCCGAGCTGCGCGAGAGCGACCAGTCGGGCGGCGTCGACGTGTGGCACATCGGCTTCATCACGCCGAGCGACCAGTACATCGGCCTCGACCAGGGCTTCAAGGCGAACGACACCTGGATCGCCGACGAGCTCGATCAGGCGCGCGCCACGGGCGTGCGCACCATCGACGGCGTGAAATGGGTCGTCTACGACAACCGCGACGGTCAGTCGACGACCGACGAGTTCAGCTACGGCATGGTGGCCACGCACGGCGTGAGCACGGCGGTGCTCGCCGGCACCGCCAAGCCGTCCGAGTTCACGAAGCTGGCCACCGCCCTGGCGGGCCAGCTGGGCGGGAGCACGAAGTAATGGCACGCACCACCCCGGCGCAGGCATGGCAGATCCTGCAGGACGGCAATCGGCGTTTCGTCGAGGGCACGCCGCAGCATCCGCGTCAAGACGTCGAGCGCCGCGGCGACCTCGCCTCGGGCCAGCACCCGGTGGTCGCGATCTTCGGATGCGCCGACTCGCGGCTCGCCGCCGAGATCATCTTCGACCTCGGGCTGGGCGACGCCTTCGTCGTGCGCAACGCCGGGCAGGTCGCATCCGATTCGGTGCTCGGCTCGCTCGAGTACGCCGTCGGCGTGCTCGGCGTCTCGCTGATCCTCGTGCTCGGGCACGACGAGTGCGGTGCCGTGCGCGCCGCGATCGACTCGCAGGCGGCGGATGCCGAGGCCCTCAGCCCCAACATCTCGCAGCTCATCGCGCCCATCGTGCCCGCGGTGCGCCGCGTCGCCCGGGTGCGCGGCGACGAGCCGGTCGACGCCGCGGCGCTCGACGCGCACGAGGTGGGCCGCGAGCACCTGCGCGACACCGTCACCGACCTGCTCACCGGCAGCGAGCTGATCAGCCGCAAGGTGGTCGACGGCGAACTGGGCGTGGTGGGGGCGAACTACCGGCTGCGCGAGGGCACGGCCGTGCCCGACGTGCTGATCGGGCTCTCGTAGCCGCAAGGAACACGAGCGCGGGGCATCCGCCCCGTACGACGAAGGAAAGCGAAGAAGGAACACAGAGAAGTGGCCAGCGAAACGGATATCGAGTACCGCATCGAGCACGACACGATGGGCGAGGTGAGGGTCCCCAAGGACGCCCTCTACGCCGCCCAGACGCAGCGGGCCGTCGAGAACTTTCCGATCTCGGGCACGGGTCTCGAGCCGGCGCAGATCGCGGCGCTGGCCCGGATCAAGAAGGCGGCCGCACTGGCCAACAAGGAGCTCGGCACGCTCGCCCCCGAGATCGCCGACGCGATCGCGTGGGCCGCCGACGAGGTGATCGCGGGCAAGCACGACGGCGAGTTCCCGGTCGACGTGTACCAGACCGGCTCCGGCACCTCGTCGAACATGAACATGAACGAGGTGCTCGCCACCCTGGCCGGCCGCCGGCTCGGCAGCCCGGTGCACCCGAACGACCACGTGAACGCGTCGCAGTCCTCCAACGACGTGTTCCCCACCTCGGTGCACATCGCCGTCACCAGCGCGCTGATCGACCAGCTCATCCCCGCCCTCGACCACCTCGCGGTGGCCCTCGAGGAGAAGGCGGAGCTGTGGAAGGACGCGGTGAAGTCGGGCCGCACCCACTTGATGGACGCGACGCCCGTCACCCTCGGGCAGGAGTTCGGCGGATACGCCGCGCAGGTCCGCTACGGCATCGAGCGGGTGCGCGCCGCGCTGCCGCGCGTGGCCGAGGTCCCGCTCGGCGGCACCGCCGTGGGCACGGGCATCAACACTCCGAAGGGCTTCCCGCAGAAGGTGATCCAGCTCATCGTCGACGACACCGAGCTGCCCATCACTGAGGCGCGCGACCACTTCGAGGCCCAGGCCAACCGAGACGGGCTCGTCGAGGCGTCCGGCGCGCTGCGCACCATCGCGGTGTCGCTGACGAAGATCAGCAACGACCTGCGCTGGATGGGCTCCGGTCCCAACACGGGCCTCGGCGAGCTGCACATCCCCGACCTGCAGCCGGGCTCGTCGATCATGCCGGGCAAGGTCAACCCCGTCATCCCCGAGGCGACGCTGATGGTCGCGAGCCGCGTGATCGGCAACGACGCGACCATCGCGTGGAGCGGAGCATCCGGCGCGTTCGAGCTGAACGTCGCGATCCCCGTGATGGGGTCGGCGCTGCTCGAGTCGATCCGGCTGCTGTCGAACGTCACCCGCGCGCTCGCCGACAAGACCATCCGCGGCCTCGAGGCGAACCTCGACCGCGCCCGCGCGCTGGCCGAATCGTCGCCGTCGATCGTGACGCCGCTGAACAAGATCATCGGCTACGAGGCCGCGGCGAAGATCGCCAAGCACGCGGTCGCCGAGGGCATCACGATCCGCGAGGCGGTCGTCGCGCTCGGCTACGTCGAGCGGGGCGAGATCACGGAGGAGCAGCTCGACGAGAAGCTCGACGTGCTGAGCATGACCCACCCGTAGCATCCGCCCGCGACAGGAGAAGGCCCCGCGGCGTGAGGCGCGGGGCCTTCCTCGCTCGTGGTCCCCTACTCCAGCAGCTCGGTGACCAGTGCCGAGATCGCCGACCGCTCGGAGCGGGTGAGCGTGATGTGGCCGAACAGCGGGTGGCCCTTCAGCGTCTCGATGACGGCGGCGACGCCGTCGTGGCGCCCGACCCGCAGATTGTCGCGCTGCGCCACGTCGTGGGTGAGCACCACCCGCGAGTTCTGGCCGACACGGGAGAGCACCGTGAGCAGCACGTTGCGCTCGAGCGACTGCGCCTCGTCGACGATCACGAACGCGTCGTGCAGCGAGCGGCCGCGGATGTGCGTCAGCGGCAGCACCTCGAGGATGCCCCGCTCGACGACCTCGTCGAGGACGTTGTCGGAGACGAGTGCGCCGAGGGTGTCGAACACCGCCTGGCCCCAGGGGTTCATCTTCTCCTGCTGGTCGCCCGGCAGGTAGCCGAGCTCCTGCCCGCCGACGGCGAACAGCGGCCGGAAGACCATGATCTTCTTGTGCTGCTGCCGCTCGAGCACCGCCTCGAGGCCGGCGCACAGGGCGAGGGCGCTCTTGCCGGTGCCGGCCCGGCCGCCGAGGGACACGATGCCGACCTCGGGGTCGAGCAGCATGTCGATCGCGAGCCGCTGCTCGGCCGAGCGGCCGTGCAGGCCGAAGACGTCGCGGTCGCCGCGCACGAGACGGATGGCGCCTTCCCCGGTGACCCGCCCCAGTGCGGAACCGCGCTCGGAGTGGATGATGAGGCTCGTGTTGACCGGCAGCCCGTCGACGGTGTCGGTCTCGAGCGATTCGTGCTCGTAGAGCGCGGCCATCTCGGTGGCCGAGAGGTCGATGTCGGCCATGCCGGTGTAGCCCGAGTCGACGGCCAGCTCGGCCCGGTACTCCTCCGCGGCGAGGCCGATCGAGGACGCCTTGACGCGCATGGGCAGGTCCTTCGACACCACCGTCACGTCGAGCCCGTCGTTGGAGAGGTTCATCGCGACCGCGAGGATGCGCGAGTCGTTGTCGCCGAGCTGCATGCCCGACGGCAGCACGGTCATGTTCGAGTGGTTGAGCTCCACCCGAAGCGATCCCCCGTCGCCCACCGGCACCGGGAAGTCGAGCCTGCCGTTCTCCACGCGCAGATCGTCGAGGAACCGCAGCGCCTGGCGGGCGAAGTACCCGATCTCGGGGTCGTGCCGCTTGCCCTCGAGCTCGCTGATGACCACGACCGGGATCACGACCGAGTGCTCGGCGAAGCGGAAGATCGCCCGCGGATCCGAGAGCAGCACAGACGTGTCGAGAACGTATGTCTTCTCCGTCTGGCGGGTGAGCCCCGGAACCTCCCCCTTCTCGTGCGATGCCGGCTGTCTGGTCGAAACTGAAGCCACAACCACTCCCGTCCGACGCGACCCCTGGGCCGCGCTCGGTTCACTGTTCTGGCGAAGTGGCCGTAAGGATCGCGAAGTGAACTTATGTGGCCACTCCGACCGGGCGCCGTGCCCGATGCGGTACAAGTTACGTCGGTGTAATTCGATCCGCCAGCCCCGACACGCGACGTTTTTGTTACACCCGCATTAACGGGCGAGACGGATGCTGCGCAGCATCCGTCGCCCACCTCTCGTCAGTACGCGCTGCCGTACGACGTGAACGCGCCGCGCAGCATGCCGAGCGTCTCCTCGCTCGTCGCCGCGTGCACGCTGAGCCGCACGGCGCCGCCACGCGTCGTCGCCGTGATGCCGTGGTTGAACAGCGATGCGGTGAGCCGGGTGAGCGCCTCGGGCTCGGGCTCCAGCACGACGATGCCGGCGCGCTCGTTGACCGCCCGGGAGGAGGCGACGTAGATGCTGAACTCGTCGCACAGTTCGAGCACCCGGGCGACGCCCTCGGCGACGGCCGCGTTGATGGCGGGCACCCCGACCGCGGCGATCTCCTCGAGCGCGGCAGCCAGGCACGCCTGGGCGACCCGGTCGGGGTGGCTCACGGTGAACGCCCTCGCCGCGTGCGCCGGGGGCACGAGCATGTCGTACGGCTCGGCGACGTCGGTGCCGACCCAGCCCGAGAAGACCGGGGTGAGCGCGCCGAGAGCCCGCTCGCTGAGCGCGAGGAACCCGGTGCCCCACCCGGCGCGCACCCACTTCTGGCCGCCGGTCGCGAGCACGTCGACGACCTCCCACGGGGCGTCGACGACGCCGAAGCCCTGGATCGCGTCGACGATGAGCAGCCGGTCGCCGATCACCTGGCGGATGCCGTCGAGGTCGGCGACGTAGCCGGTGCGCGAGTCGACGAGACTGACGGCGACCGCGACGACGTCGTCGGTGAGCTGCTCGCGCAGCTCGCTCGGGGTCACCTTGCCGTGGGCGGTGCCGAGCCACACCGGCTCGAGCACGTGCAGCGCCTCGGCCGCCCGCTGCGCGGCGAAGGGCAGCGCCGGGAACTCGGCGGGAGACAGCAGCACCTTGCCCGTGAGCCCGAACATCACCTGCATCAGCGCCTGCGACGTCGACGGCTGGAAGGCGATCCGGTCGGCGGGGAACCCGGTGAGGGCGGATGCCGCGGCGCGCACCCGCTCGTCCTCGTGCGCGAGGCTCGCCAGCGACCCGAACCGGGCCCGGGCGAAGATGTCGGCGGTCGCGTGGAGCTCGCCCTGCACGGCCCGCGAGATCGGCCCGACCCGCCCGTAGTCGAGGTAACCCGGCTCTTCCAGGAACCCCGCTCGGTAATCGTCGATGTCAGTCACAGATGCCTCCCAGCGATGATTGTGCCGGAACCCATGGCAGCCGACCTAACCGGGGGCGGGGGCGCGGTGTCAGACACCCGTCGCCACTGCGTCGCCGGGCCGCGCGCGTCTCAGCCGCCGTACCTGCGCTCGCGCCGGGTGTAGTCGCGCAGCGCGCGCAGGAAGTCGACCTCGCGCAGGTCGGGGCCGAGCGCCTCGACGAAGTAGAACTCGCTGTGCGCGCTCTGCCACAGCATGAAGTCCGAGAGGCGCTGCTCGCCGGAGGTGCGGATCACCAGGTCGGGGTCGGGCTGGCCGCCGGTGTACAGGTGCTCGCCGATCAGGTCGGGCGTGAGCGTCTCGGCCAGGTCCTCGAGGCTGCGGCCGGCGGCGTGGTGCTCGGCGACGATGGCGCGCATCGCATCCGTGATCTCCTTGCGGCCGCCGTAGCCGACGGCGAGGTTGACGTGCAGGCCCGGCTTGTCGCGGCTGGCCTGCTCGGCGGTGCGCAGCGCCTCGGCCAGCTCGTCCGGCAGCCCCGCGTACGACCCGACGTGCTGCACCCGCCAGTCGCGATACCCCGACAGGTCGAGGGCGAGCTCGCCGATGATGCGCATCAGCGCGTCGAGCTCGGCGCTGGAGCGGTTGCTCAGATTGTCGGAGGACAGCAGGTAGAGCGTGACGACACGGATGCCGAGCTCGTCGCACCACTCGACGAACTCGATCATCTTCGCCGCGCCGGCCCGGTGGCCGTGCTCCGCCGTGGAGTAGCCCAGCTGCCTCGCCCAGCGCCGGTTGCCGTCGATGATCATGGCGACGTGATGCGGCAGGGCGTCGGGGCCGACGGCGGCGAGCTCGCGGCGCAGTCGTTTCTGGTAAAGCCCGTAGAGAAGCCCGCGTCCCACCGCACCGCGTCGCTCACTCACAGGCCCAACTTACTAGGCTGCCGAAATGACGACCGCAGCTCAGGGCCCCTCCCCCGCCCTCATCGACGTCAAGCCGAGCTGGCGCGGCTGGATCCACGCCGCGACCACGCCCGTCACCGTCGCCGCCGGCATCGTGCTGATCTGCCTGGCGCACGGCGCGGCCGCCAAGACCGGCGCCGCGATCTTCATGGCGACCTCGATCGTCCTGTTCGGCAATTCGGCGCTGTACCACCGCTTCAACTGGAGCCCGCCCGTCAAGCTGACGCTGAAACGCGTCGACCACGCCAACATCTTCCTGCTCATCGCCGGCACCTACACGCCGGCTGCGCTCACCATGCTGCCGCTCGTGTGGCAGGGCGCCCTCGTGCTCTCGGTGGTCTGGGCCGGCGCGCTCGCCGGCGTCTTCTTCCGCATCTTCTGGATCACCGCGCCGCGCTGGCTGTACGTGCCGCTCTACCTCGTGCTCGGTTGGGTGGGCGTCGCGGTGTGCGCCGCCACCGGGTTCAACCCGTTCGTGACGCCCGCCGCGATCGCGGCCGGCATCCTGATCGGGGTCGGGGGCCTGAGCTACATGCTCGGCGCCGTGGTCTACGGCTTCAAGTGGCCCGGCCGCACAGCGACGCGCTTCGGCTTCCACGAGGTCTTCCACGCGCTCACGGCCGTCTCGTTCTCCTGCCACTGGGCCGCGATGCTCGTGCTGGCGCTGGATCCTCCGTTCAACGCTGGTTAGCGCGCCGGTCCCCGCCCGGCGCGGCGCGGTCGACCCCGGCAGTCCATGCCTTCGGCGGCGAACAAGTCGCCGCCTCTAAGAGCGTCTTGCGGCCTTACGCGCGGTGGTCGGAGCCCGACTGCTCAGCCTTCCCGCCACGCGCGGCCTGCTCCTCGGCGTCGAGCTTCTCGGCGACCTCGGCGCGGTAACGCACGCGGCGCACCCGGCGCACCATGTCCCAGATCAGGGCGAGCACGACCAGCGCGACGCCGAAGATGGCGATGAACCCCCACGGCCCCGGCGTCACCGAGTCGGCGGCGGGAACGCTCGGCGTGGGCGAGGGGCTCGCGGCGGCGAGCCAGGTGAGCACGGATGCGCCGTTCACTCGGCCTCTCCCTCGGGGATGCCGGCGAACAGATCGGTCTCAGGGGTCACTACGGGAACTTTCGCGTCGATGAGCTGGTAGTCGTCGGTCGGCCAGGCCTCCCGCACGACGTCATTGGGCCAGAAGAAGAAGGGGTGGTCGGGTGCGACCTGGCTCGCATGCGCCCGCAGCGCGGCGTCGCGCGCCTCGAGGTGGTCGCCGACGTACACCCGGGTGGTGGCGAGGTACGGCGTCTCCTCCATCCAGCGGCGCATCTTGGCGAACTCCTCGAGGAGGGGCGAGTCGGGGGCGACTTCGGTGAGCCGCTGGTAGATCGCCCGGGCGCGCTGCGTGCTGAACAGCCGGTCGTAGTAGTACTTGAGCACCTGCCACGGCTCACCGGCCTCGGGGTAGCGCTCGGGGTCGGCGGCCGCCTCGAGCGCGTAGGCCGCGACATCGTGGCTGCGGATGTGGTCAGGGTGGGGGTATCCGCCCTGCTCGTCGTAGCTCGTGAGCACGTGCGGACGGAACTCGCGGATCAGCCGCACGAGCGGCGCGGCCGAGATCTCGACGGGGATCAGCGCGAAGCAGTTGGCCGGCAGCGGCTCGTCGGCCTCGGGCAGGCCGGAGTCGAAGTAGCCGAGCCAGCGGTGCTCGAAGCCGACCGCGGCCTGCGCGGCGGCCATCTCGATGCGGCGCAGCCCGGCGATGTCGCGGTGCGCCATGGGGACGTCTTCGACCGCCGGGTTGAGGATGTCGCCGCGCTGCCCGCCGGTGCAGCTGACCACCATGACCTCGGCGCCCTCGGCGAGGTAGCGCGCGTACGTCGCAGCGCCCTTGCTCGACTCGTCGTCGGGATGGGCGTGAACCGCCATCAGCCGTCGCGTCACCCGCCGCCTTCCTGCTCGTGATCGGCGCCTCAGCTTCGGGCCGTATCGTTGTCCAGACTACTTCGAAGGAGCGACATGCCCGCTGGCAGCCCTGCCATCGACCGGCGCTACGGCCGCACCGCCGCACAGGGCCGTCGGATGCGCTGGCTGCTGATCTCGCTCGGCGCGTTCATCGCGCTCGTCATGATCCTCTGGGCGGTGTGGGGCTCGGGCCTCGGGTCGAGCACCGCGTCGCTGCAGGCGACCGACACCGCCAACCAGGTGGTCGACTCGAGCCACGTGCAGGTGAGCTTCACGGTCGACGCTCCCCCGCACACGAAGGTCTCGTGCGCGGTGCAGGCGCAGAACGTCGACTTCACCGTGGTCGGGTACGCGGTCGTGCATCTCGACACCGGCGCGAGCGGCCGCCGCGAGGTCACGAAAACCCTGGTCACGTACGAGCCGGGGGTCTCAGGCTCGCTAGACAAGTGCTGGTTGCCGTAGACTTTCAGGTCAACGCCTCGACGCTTCATCGTCGGGGCGTGTATTTATCCCGATCTAGGCGGCGTCACTCGACGCCGCCGAGCAAGGAGCAAGCATGTCCCAGGAGACCCAGGTCACGTTCCTGACCCAGGAGGCGTACGACCGCCTCCACGAGGAGCTCACCTATCTGGAGACCACGGGGCGCGCCGAGATCGCCAAGCGCATCGAAGCGGCGCGCGAGGAGGGCGACCTCAAGGAGAACGGCGGCTACCACGCCGCCAAGGACCAGCAGGGTGTTCAGGAGGCGCGCATCGCGACGCTGAAGAGCCTGCTGAAGAACTCGAAGGTCGGCGTCGCGCCCGAGAGCAGCGGCGTGGTCGAGCCCGGCACGCTGGTCACCGCGGTGATCGCCGGCAGCGAGGACACCTTCGTCATCGGCAACCGCGAGATCGCGAAGGACAGCGACTACTCGGTCTACAGCGAGCAGAGCCCGATCGGTTCGGCCATCCTCGGCCTGAAGATCGGCGACTCGACCTCCTACACCGCGCCCAACGGCAAGGAGATCTCCGTCGAGATCAAGAACGTGGAGACCTGGACCGGCCAGTAACAGCGCCCCGCCCGACCGCCTCGCACGATCGGGCACACTTCGTCCGATAGGGCACGCGATTGCCAAGCATCCGCGTGCCCTATCGGATTTTTTGCGCCCTACGCGTCGTCGCGATCGACGTCGTGCCGGCGCGCTTCGGGACGGACGCGCACTTCACGCGATCACACTACGTCGCGCGGCGAAGCCACGCACGGGCATACCTTTTCCGGCAGAAGGTGCGCCCGTCGCCGCATCCGCCGCACCGCGCCGCCCAGCGCTCCTCGTCCGGCTCGACCAGGTCGATCGCCACGCCTACTCCGTGTACTCGACCTCGGGGTCGTAGCCGGCCTCGCGCAGGTGGCGGATGACCTCTTCGCGGTGCTCGGGGCCGCGCGTCTCGACCGAGATCTCGATCGCGACCTGGCTGATCTGCAGCCCGTTGTGGTGCCGCGTGTGCAGCACCTCGACCACGTTCGCGCTCACCTCGGCGAGGATCTGCGAGATCGTCGCCAGCTGGCCGGGACGGTCCGGCAGCATGATCCGCACGGTGAGATAGCGAGCGGATGCCTCGAGCCCGTGCGCGATCACCCGCTGCATGAGCAGCGGGTCGATGTTGCCCCCCGACAGCACCGCCACCGTCGGCCCGCTCGCGCGCACCTTGCCGGCGATGATCGCCGCGACGCCCGCCGCGCCCGCCGGCTCGACCACGAGCTTCGCCCGCTCGAGCAGGACGAGGATCGCCCGCGCGATGTCGTCGTCGGTGACGGTGACGATCTCGTCGACGAGCTCGCGCACGATCGGGAAGTTCAGGTCACCGGGGCGGCCGACCGCGATGCCGTCGGCGATGGTCGGCCCGACCGGCACCGCCACCTGCTCGCCGGCCGCGAGCGAGGGCGGGTAGGCGGCGGCGTTCTCCGATTGCACGCCCACGATGCGGATGCTGCGGCCCGAGGCATCCGCTCGCAGCTTGGCCGCCCGCGCCACGCCGGCGATCAGCCCGCCTCCTCCGATCGGGACGACGATCGTGTCGACGTCGGGCGCCTCGTCCATGATCTCGAGGCCGAGGGTGCCCTGGCCGGTGATCACGTCCTCGTGGTCGTACGGCGGGATGAACACGGCGCCGGTGCGTTCGGCGAACTCGAGGGCGGCGGCGAGGGTTTCGGTGAACGTCGGGCCGTGCAGCACGGTGTCTGCGCCGTAGGCCCGCGTCGCCTGCAGCTTGGGCAGGGCGACGCCCTGCGGCATGAAGATGGTGGCCCGGATGCCGAGCCGGTGCGCGGCGAGCGCGACGCCCTGGGCGTGATTTCCCGCCGAGGCGGCGACGACACCGCGCGCCCTCTCGTCCTCGGCGAGCCGGCTGAGCCGGTAGTAGGCGCCGCGGATCTTGTACGACCCCGTGCGCTGCAGGTTCTCCGCCTTGAGCCACACCGGCACGCCCAGCACCTGTTCCAGATAGGCGCTGTGCTCCATGGGCGTGGCCTGGATCACCTGCGCCACCACCTCGCGCGCGTGCTCGATCTGGGCGAGCGTCGGCCCGGCGTAGACGGCGGCGAAGGGCTCGGGGGTGCTGCTCATCAGCACAGTTTAGGGGCGGGCTCCGGGCGACCCGGCCGCGCCGCTGCGCCGCGCCCTCGCGCGCGGCACCACCTGCCAGAGCACGACGGGCGAGCGCGCCGGCGGGGGTGCGTGCTCGGTCTTCCAGCGGCCTTCGGCGACGTATCCGATCATCGTGTTCAGCACGGCAGCGATCGGGACCGCGAACAGCGCGCCGGGGATGCCCGCGAGCAGCGACCCGGCGGCGACGACGAGCACGACGGCGAGCGGATGCACCTTCACGGCGCTGCCCATGATGAGCGGCTGCAGCACGTGCCCCTCGAGCTGCTGCACGAAGAGCACCACGGCCAGCATGACCAGCGCGAACCACACCCCTTTGTAGACGAGGGCGATGAGCACGGCGAGCGCGCCGGTGACGACGGCACCGACGATGGGGATGAAGGAGCCGAGGAAGACCAGCACCGCCACGGGGACCGCGAGCGGCAGGCCGAGCAGGAAGGCGCCGACCCCGATGCCGAGCGCGTCGATGGAGGCGACGAGGATCTGCACCCGCACGAAGCTGCGCAGCGTGGTCCAGCCGGCGCGGCCGGCACCGTCGGCGGCGGCACGGGCTCGCCACGGGAAGACGCTGACCACCCAGCGCCAGATGCCGGCGCCGTCGATCAGGATGAACAGGGTGCTGAACAGGGTCAGCAGCAGCCCGGTGGCGACGTGCCCCAGGGTCGAGCCGATGGAGAGCGCGCCGCTGATCAGCACCTTGCTGTCGGTCTGCACCGCCTGCGTGATGCCGTCGACGTAGTCGCCGATCTGCTGGTCGGTGAGGTTGAACGGCGGACCGGTGAGCCACACCTGCAGGTGCTCGACAGCGAGCAGGGTCTGCCGGCGCAGCTCGTGGGACTCGGCGCGCACCTGCTGGCCGACGAGGAAGAACAGGCCGGAGATCACGACGAAGGTCGCGATCATGCAGATGACGATGGCCGCCCAGCGCGGCACGTGGGCGCGTACGAGCAGGTCCTTCAGCGGCACGAGCAGCGCGGACAGCAGGATCGCGACCAGCACGGGGATCACGATCAGCCGCAGCTGGATGACGACGAAGACGAGCACGGCGATCGCGGCCCCGATCAGCAGCAGACGCCACGACCACGCGGAGGCGAGCAGCACGCCGCGCGGCAGGGTGCGGTCGATCTCGTGGTCCGCGCTCGTGGCGAGGTCGCTGCGGCCGAAGCGGGAGAGGAACGCGCTGCGCGTGCGATCGGATGGCCGAGGAGCGGTCATGCTCGAAGCTTAGGTCCCCGCGAGAGGGCGATGTCGGTGCCCCGCGGTAGCTTGGTCGGCGATGACTCAGACGCTCGGCCCGGCCGCCGCCCGGCGCATCGCCCTGGCCGCACAGGGCTTCGGCCGGCCCCGTCCCGCGGTTGTGGGCACCCGGCAGCTGAATCTGCTCTTCGACCGGCTGCGCCTGCTGCAGATCGACTCGGTGAACGTGTTCGAGCGCTCGCACTACCTGCCCGCCTTCGCCCGCCTGGGCGGGTACGACCGGGCGCTGCTCGACCGCATGCTGTTCCGGCCCACGACGCCCCGCTCGACGTCCGGGTACACCGAGGTGTGGGCGCACGAGGCGGCGTTCGTGCCGATCGCCGACTACCCGCTGTTCCGATTCCGGCAGCGCCGATTCGCCGAGAAGTACCTGGCCGGGAAGGACAGCTGGGGGCTCACTGCGGGCGCGTCGACGATCGCGTGGCTGCGCGGGGAGCTCGCCGAGAAGGGGCCGCTCGCGGCCAGCGAGATCGAGCACGACGCCAATGTGCGCCAGGGGCCGTGGTGGGGCTGGTCCGAGGTGAAGCAGGGGCTCGAGGTGATGTTCCGCTCCGGCGAGCTGGTGACGGCCGGGCGCACCCGGTTCGAGCGGCGCTACGCTCTGCCGGAACAGGTGCTGCCGGCATCCGTTCTCGAGGCGTCGGTGCCCGACGACGAGGCGCGGCTCGAGCTGGTGCGCCGCGCGGTGGTCGCGCTCGGCGTGGGCACGGTGCGGCACGTCGCCGACTACTTCCGGCTCGCGGTGGCCCCGACGAAGGCCGTGCTCGAGCAGTTGGTGGAGGCGGGCGAGGTCGAGCGGGTGCACGTGCGCGGGTGGGAGAGCGCCGGGCGGCCCGTGGCCGCGTACCTCGACGCGGGGGCGCGCGCCCCCCGCGCGGTCTCGGCGACGGCGCTGCTGTCGCCGTTCGACCCGGTGGTGTGGGAGCGTGACCGGCTGCTGCGGCTGTTCGGCATGTACTACCGCATCGAGATCTACACGCCGGCGCCCAAGCGCGTGTTCGGCTACTACGTGCTGCCGGTGCTGGTCGACGACGAGATCGTCGGCCGCGTCGACCTGAAGAGCGACCGGCAGGCCGGCGTGCTGCGGGTGCAGAGCGCGTGGGTCGAAGAGGGCCGCGCGCCGGGGCCGGTCGCCGAGCGGCTGGCGCCGCTGCTGCGCGAGACGGCCGAGTGGCAGGGTCTGACGGATGTCGCGGTCGTCGGCCGCGGCGACCTGGCCCCCGCCCTCGCCGCGGAGCTCGCCCGAGCGGCGGCGTAGCCCCTAAAAGCCCTGACCGATCTGCTGGAGGCGGGCGATGCGGTCGGGGATCGGCGGGTGGGTGGAGAACAGCCGCGACATCAGCGACGGGCGCAGCGGGTCGGCGATCCACAGGTGCGCCATGGAGGTGTTCTGGCGCCGCATCGGGCGGGCGTAGTCGCCGAGCTTCGCGAGCGCCGACTCGAGTCCCTCGGGGTAGCGCGTGATCTCGGCGCTCGTCGCGTCGGCGAGGTACTCGCGCTGCCGGGAGATGGCCGCCTGCACCATGGCGGCGATGACCGGCGCCAGCACGACGGCGACGAGGCCGAGCACGAGCACGACGGGGTTGCCGCCTCCCCCGCCGCCGTTGTTGTTGTCGCGCCGGTTGCCGCCGCCGAAGACGGCGCCGTAGAAGGCGAAGCGGATGAAGATGTCGGCGATGAATCCGATCGCGACGACCAGCCCGAACACGACGGTCGAGACGCGGATGTCGTAGTTGCGCACGTGCCCCATCTCGTGCGCCATGACGGCCATCAGCTCGGTGGGGTTCATGATCTCGAGCAGCCCCGTGGTCGCCGCGACCACGGCGTGCTCGGGGTCGCGCCCGGTGGCGAAGGCGTTGGGCGCCGGATCGTTGACGATGTACACCCTGGGCATGGGCATCCCGGTCGAGATGGCGATGTTCTCGACCGTCTGCCACAGCACGGGGTGGTCGGCCTTCTGGATCTCGACGGCGCCCGCCATGGCGACCGCCTGCGCGCCGGCCGTGAAGTACTGCAGCACGGCGTAGGCGAGGGCGATGACCATGGCGATGATCGCGATCGACCAGCCGCCGCCCATCAGGTAGCTCACGGCGTACGACACGGCGCCCACGAGCACCAGGAAGAACAGGATGAAGAAGACGGTGTTGCGCTTGTTTCGCGCGATGGCGCGGTACATCGGCGGCGGATCGGCCTCCGGTGCCGGCTAGAACTGCACGCGCGGCGGCTCGGAGATCGCCGCGGTGTCGGGGACCTCGAAGAACTCGCGGTCGGTGTAGTGCATGTTCTTGGCGACGATGTTGGAGGGGAACTGCCTGATCTTCGTGTTGTACTCGCGCACGCCGCCGTTGTAGAAGCGCCGGGCGGCCTGGATCTTGTCCTCGGTGTCGACGAGATCGGATTGCAGGCGCAGGAAGTTCTGGCTGGCCTGCAGCTGCGGGTACGCCTCCGCGACGGCGAAGATGCTCTTCAGCGCCGACTGCAGGTGGCCTTCCGCGACGGATGCCTCGGCCGGCCCCTGCGCCGACAGGGTCTCCGCCCGCGCCTTCGTGACGTCCTCGAACACGGACTTCTCGTGGGAGGCGTAGCCCTTCACCGTCTCGATCAGGTTCGGGAGCAGATCGGCGCGCCTCTTCAGCTGGACGGTGATGTCGCTCCACGCCTCGTCCACGCGGACGTTCAGGGTGATCAGCGAGTTGTAGGTGGCCCAGTACCAGATGCCGATGATCACGAGGATCGCGACGATGACGATGACGGGGATCAGCCAGGACAGCATGGCGAGCAGCTCCTCGGACGGACGATGTGCCCGGGGGCTCGATCCCCCGCGCTGGCGACATCCTATCGATGCCATCGGCGGCTCCCGGGCCCTTGTCGGCTCACTCCAAGAAACCCGCCTCACCGGCGCGGCGCCTGCGGGCGCGTACCCTGCTGGCATGACCGCCGAGCCTGAGACGGATGCCGCCGCCCCACGCCGGCGTGGGCGGCCGCGGGCCGCCGCATCCGCCGATACCCGCAGTCGCATCCTGAAGGCGGCGATGGCGGAGTTCGCCGAGAACGGCTACGACGCCACCTCGCTGCGCGCCGTCGCGCGCCGGGCCGGGGTCGACCCCGCGCTCGTGCACCACTACTTCGACGGCAAGGCGGGGCTGCTCGCCGCGGCCGTGCAGTTCCCGGTGCGGCCCGACCAGGAGCTCGACCGGCTCTTCGCCGGGCCGCGGGACGAGATCGGGGCGGGCATCATCCGCTTCATCACGACGCAGCTCGAGGATCGCCGTCGCCGTCAGCGGGCGGTGGCCCTGGTGCGCGCCGCCGTGGCCGGCAAGCCCGTGGCGACGCTCGCCAAGGCGTTCATCACGCGCGAAGTGCTCAGCCGGCTCGCGCGGGTGACGGATGCGCCGGACGCGGAGTTGCGCGCCACGCTGGCCGCCTCCCAGATCGTCGGCCTGCTGGTCACCCGCTACGTGCTCGAGCTCGAGCCGTTGGCGTCGGCGACCCCCGAGGAGCTCGTCGAGCGGGTCGGACCGGTCGTGCAGCGGCACCTGTTCGGCTGAGCGGCGGGCACGGGCGAGGGGTTGACGCCCGGGGCATCCGAGTCAATAATTCATCACGTGATGAACGACGTTGCCATCGCCGTCGACGGTCTCTCGGTGCGCCGAGGGCGTTCCACGGTGCTGCGCGACCTCACCGTGACGGTGCCCCGCGGGCAGGTCGTCGGCCTGCTCGGCCCGAGCGGCAGCGGCAAGACCACGCTGATGCGCTGCGTCGTCGGGGTGCAGCGCGTCGCCGCCGGTGGCGTCACCGTGTTGGGCCGGCCCGCCGGCAGCCGGGCGCTGCGCAGCCGGATCGGCTACGTCACCCAGGCCGCGAGCGTGTACGACGACCTGACGGTGCGTGAGAACCTGCGCTACTTCCGCGGGGTGCTCGGCGCGCCCGCCGGCGACGTCGACCGGGTGCTGGAGCAGACCGGGCTCGCCGGGCAGGCCGGGCAGGTCGTGCACAGCCTCTCCGGCGGCCAGCGCAACCGGGTGTCGCTGGCGGCGGCGCTGCTCGGCGAGCCCGAGCTGCTCGTGCTCGACGAGCCGACCGTGGGTCTCGACCCGGTGCTGCGCTTCGAGCTGTGGAGCCTGTTCCACGAGCTGGCCGAGTCGGGGGTCAGCCTGTTCGTCTCGAGCCATGTGATGGACGAGGCGACGCGCTGCGACCGGCTGCTGCTGATGCGCGACGGCGAGATCATCGCTGACGACACCCCGCAAGGACTGCTGCACGCCACCGGCGCGCCCGACGCCGAGGCGGCGTTCCTCGAGATCATCCGCAGCAAGGAGGCGGGGCGATGAGCTTCCGGCGCACCTTCGTGACGGCGGGTCGCGTGCTGACGCAGATCCGCCACGACCCGCGCACGATCGCGCTGCTCGTGGTGGTGCCGAGCCTGCTGATCGGGCTGCTCGCCTGGATCTTCACCGACACCCGGGTGTTCGACTCGATCGGCCCGGCGATGATCGCGCTGTTCCCGTTCATCGTGATGTTCCTGGTCACGAGCATCACCACGCTGCGCGAGCGGCGCACCGGCACCCTCGAGCGGCTGCTGGCGATGCCGCTCGGCAAGGGCGACTTCATCGTCGGCTATGCACTCGCGTTCGGGCTGCTCGGGCTGGTGCAGACGGCGGTCGCCGTGTCGTATGCGGTATGGGTGTGCGGGCTCGACATCGACGGGTCGATGTGGCTGCTGTTCGCGGTGGCGGTCGTGGACGCCCTGCTCGGCACCGCGCTCGGGCTGTTCGCGAGCGCCTTCGCCCGCACCGAGTTCCAAGTGGTGCAGTTCCTGCCGGCGCTGATCTTCCCGCAGATCCTGCTCGGCGGCATCTTCGTGCCGCGCGACCAGATGCCCGACGTGCTGCACACGATCGGCGACTGGCTGCCGCTCTCGCACGCGATCGACGCGCTGACCGCCGTGGCCCAGGGCACCCACGACGACGCCTGGGTGTGGACCCGCATCGGCTTCATCGGCGCCTGGGTGGTCGGCGCGATCGTCGTGGGCGCGGTCACCCTGCGGCGGCGGTCGGCGTGACACCCCGCTCCTAGACTGGGACGGATGCCCCTGAGCCTGCTCGAGCGCCTGACCGGCCCCTACGACCCGAGCGCGATGTACGAGGCATTCGTCGCCTGGGCCGCAGACCGCGGCATCACCCTCTACCCGGCCCAGGACGAGTCGGTGATGGAGGTCTTCCTCGGCTCCCACCTCGTGCTGTCCACCCCGACCGGCACGGGGAAGTCTCTGGTCGCGGTGGCGGCGCACGCGGCATCCGTCGCCCAAGGCGGCCGCTCGTACTACACGGCCCCGATCAAGGCGCTGGTCAGCGAGAAGTTCTTCGCGCTCACCGAGGTATTCGGCGCTGACAACGTGGGCATGGTGACGGGCGACGTGAGCGTCAACCCGGATGCGCCGATCGTGTGCTGCACGGCCGAGATCCTGGCGAATCTGGCGCTGCGGCAGGGCGCCGACGCGCCCGTCGACCAGGTCGTGATGGACGAGTTCCACTACTACGGCGACCCCGACCGCGGCTGGGCGTGGCAGGTGCCGCTGCTCGAGTTGCCGCGGGCGCAGTTCGTGCTGATGTCGGCGACGCTCGGCGACGTGACCGCGATCGTGGAGGACCTGAAGCGGCGCACCGGGCGCGACGTGGCGCAGGTGACCGGGGTCGAGCGGCCGGTGCCGCTGTCGTTCGAGTACGTCGACACGCCGGTGCACGAGACCGTGCAGCGCCTGCTCGAGGATCGCGAGGCGCCGGTCTACGTCGTGCACTTCTCGCAGGCGGCGGCCCTCGAGCTCGCGCAGGGGCTGTCGTCGCTGCGCATCGCGAGCCGCGAGCGGCGCGACGAGATCGCGGAGGCGATCGGCGGCTTCCGCTTCACCACCTCGTTCGGCAAAACCCTCTCACGGCTCGTGCGCGCCGGCATCGGCGTCCATCACGCGGGCATGCTGCCGCGCTACCGCCGGCTGGTCGAGACGCTCGCCCAGCGCGGGCTGCTGCCGGTGATCTGCGGCACCGACACGCTGGGCGTGGGCATCAACGTGCCGATCCGCTCGGTGCTGCTGACGGGCCTGTCGAAGTTCGACGGCACGCGGATGCGCCAGCTGACCGCCCGCGAGTTCCATCAGATCGCGGGGCGCGCCGGCCGCGCCGGCTTCGACACGGCCGGCACGGTCGTCGTCGAGGCGCCCGAGCACGAGATCGAGAACGCCGCCGCGCTGCCCAAGGCCGGCGACGATCCGAAGAAGCTCAAGAAGGTGGTGCGCAAGAAGCCGCCCGCCGGATTCGTGACCTGGGGCCGCGGCTCGTTCGAGCGGCTGGTCGCCGCCGAACCCGAACCGCTCGTGCCGCACTTCGAAGTCACGGCGGCGATGCTCATCAACGTCATCGCCCGCGGCGGCGATCCGCTCGCCAACATGCGCCGGCTGATCTTCGAGAACCACCAGCCGCGTGCGCGCCAGTACGAGCTGGCCCGGCGCGCGCTCGGGATCTACCGCACGCTGGTCGCGGCGGGCGTCGTGGCGACGGATGCCTCGGGCCGGGTGCACCTCACCGTCGAGCTGCAGCCCAACTTCGCCCTGAATCAGCCGCTCTCGCCGTTCGCCCTCGCCGCGATCGAGCTGCTCGAGCCGGCGCATCCGCCGGTCGACTCGCCGCAGGCGAATGCGGCGGGTCGACTCACGCGCAGCGTGAATGGAGACCGAGACCAAGCGGCAGTCACGGGAGTCGGCACCGGCCACTACGCGCTCGACGTGGTCTCGATCATCGAGGCGACGCTCGATGACCCGCGGGTGATCCTCTCGCAGCAGGAGTTCGCGGCACGCGGCGAGGCGGTGGCGGCGATGAAGCGCGAGGGCATCGACTACGAGGAGCGCATGGAGCGCCTCGAGGAGATCAGCTACCCCAAGCCGCTCGAGGAGCTGCTCGAGCAGCAGTTCGAGGTGTTCGCGGCCGGGCAGCCGTGGGTGCGCGACTTCTCGCTCTCCCCCAAGTCGGTCGTGCGCGACATGTTCGAGCGGGCGATGTCGTTCGCCGAATACGTGCAGCACTACCAGCTGGCCCGCTCGGAGGGGCTCGTGCTGCGGTATCTGTCGGACGCCTACCGCGCCATCCGCCAGACCGTGCCCGACGAGGCCAAGGACGACGAGCTGCGCGACATCATCGAGTGGCTGGGAGAGCTGGTGCGGCAGGTCGACTCGTCGCTCGTCGACGAGTGGGCCGACCTGGCGAACCCGGTCGTCACGGACGACACCCCGGTCGTGCCGCCCGCTCCCCCGAGCATTCTCACCAACAAGCGCGCCTTCACCGTGCTCGTGCGCAACGAGCTGTTCCGCCGGGTGCAGCTGGCCGCGCTTGAGCGCGACGAGGAGCTCGCCGAGCTCGACCCCGACGTGGACTGGCCGGCGTTCCTCGACGCGTACTACGCCGAGCACGACGAGATCGGCACCGACGGCGCGGCGAGATCGGCGGCCTTGTTCGCGGTCGACGAGCAGGCCGGCGCGTGGAAGGTCGAGCAGACGCTCGCCGACCCGGCGGGCGACCACGACTGGCGCATCCGCGCCACGGTCGACCTCGCGGCGTCGGAGGAGGCCGGCGAGGCCGTGGTGCACGTGGACTGGATCGGGCGGATCTGACGCGCGCGCATCCGTCACCGGGTAAGTCGTGCGCTCACGCGCCGGCGCAGCCGAGCAGGAACGCCTTGCCGAACGCCGCGGTCTGATAGGCGTACTGGTACGCCCAGTGCAGCGGGCCGAGCGCTTCGCGCACGCCGATCAGCCGCACGTCCACGGAGGTGGCGCAGCTGTCGAAGATGTAGCGCGCCCGGGTCGCGTGGTAGCCGCCGGTGATGACGATCACGCGCGACCAGTGCTGCTGCGCCGCCATGCGCTCGGTGAAGCGGGCCTCGCCCCGGGTGGTGAACGGGTCGGGGACGAAGCAGGTGACGTCGACGGAGGAGCAGGCGCCGCCGTGCAGCTGCGAGGCGGGCACCGACAGGTAGATGCGTGGCGCGTAGCCCTCGTCGACGAGGCGCTGCGCCTCGGCACGACGATCGGCGTAGCCGGGGCCGAGGATGATCACGGCGTCGGCCTTCGCCGGCTTGTCGCTGTGCGGGAAGACGTAGAGCGGCAGCCCCGCGGCGACGACCGCGGCGACGGTCGCGGCGATCGCCAGGGCCACCCTGGCCGCACGTCTGGGCATGTCACGGCGCCTTTCGCTCGGGGCACCGCGCTGTGCATCCTGCCGAGGCCGGCCGGCCCCACCTTCAGTCTGCGCCGGGCACGGCGGGGATCGCCAGACCCGCGTCGCGGGCGGCCGGTGTGTAGCGTGGCCGCATGACCGATGCCGACGACCTCGTGCCCGCCGACTTCGACCCCGCGCTGGTGTTCCGGGTGGTCAGCACGCCCGTCGACCAGGGTTGGGGCGTGTGGTTGCGGGCGGCCGACGACGGTATCATCCACAGCTTCGGGCTGCGCTTCCCGCCCGGAACGCCGTTCGTGCCCGATGTGCTCGACGTGCTGGGGCCGCTGCTCAACCTGCGCTTCGGCCTCACCTACGGCGGCCGGGCCGCTTGGGACGAGCTGGACAACCACTGGTCGGCCGTGGTCTACGAGCGCGAGCCGAAGGAGAGACGGCGCGGGCGGGGCGCTGCGGGGCATCCGTTCTCGTTTTGGCGCAGATCGCACGATAACGCAGGCGAAATCGCTGAGAACGGGTGCCATATCGTGCGAAGTGCGCCCGATCGTGCGACGGGCGGCGCCGACGGTACCCCCGGTCGGGTTCGAACCGACACTGGGCGGATTTTAAGTCCGCTGCCTCTGCCAATTGGGCTACGGGGGCGTGGCTCGCGCCGGCATCCAGGCTAGACGCGACGAGGGCCCGCCCTCAGCGGGCGAGCCCTCGGTCGTGAGATCGGATGCCTACTCCGCCGGCTTCTCGGCGGGCTCGGTCTTCTCGGCCGACTCCGCCTCGGCGGCCCTCTGCGCGGCCGTCTTGCGCGGGGCGCGCGTGCGCGGCGCGGGCTTCTTCGCGGCGGCCTCCTCGGTCGCGGCGCTCGGCTTGGTCTCGGTCGCAGCGGCCTCGGCGGCCGGCGCAGGAGCGGGCTCGGCGGCAGGCGCTGCGGCCGGAGCCGGAGCAGCGGCCGGCGCCGCAGCGGCGGCGGGCGCGGCGGCCGGAGCCGGGGTCTCGGCCACCGGTGCCGGCGGCTTCGGGCGCGACGCGAACTCCTGGAACGCCACGCGCGGCTGCTGCACGGCGGCGAGCGTCGCGAAGTCGCGGCCGAGGAAGAAGTTGCCGATCCAGCCGAAGATCACGCGCCACTTGCGCTCCCACGTCGGCATCGCCAGACCGTGGTAGCCGCGGTGCATCAGCCAGGCGACGAAGCCCTTGATGGCGAGGTTGCCCGACTGGAAGACGCCGTCGTAGAGGCCGAGGCCGGCGACCGCGCCGAGGCTCTTGTGCACGTAGTCCTTGGGCGCCTCGCCGCGCAGCACGGCCACGAGGTTCTTCGCCAGCAGCTTGGCCTGGCGCACGGCGTGCTGGGCGTTGGGCACGCAGAAGCCGCCGACGCCCTTCCCGGTCAGGTCGGGCACGGCCGCGACGTCGCCGGCCGACCAGGCGCCCTCGATCGGGGTGCCGTCGGCGTCGATCACGCGCAGGCTCGCCTCGGTGGTGATGCGGCCGCGCGCCTCGACGGGAAGGTCGGTGTGCCGGGTGACGGTCGGGGTGGCCATGACGCCGGCCGTCCAGATCAGCAGGTCGCTCTCGAAGCTGTCGCCGTTGGAGAGCTCCATCTTGCCGCCGACCGCGCTGGAGAGCTGCGTGTCGAGGTGGATCGGGGCGCCTCGCTCGGCCAGGCGGTTGACGACCCAGTGGCTGGTCTCGAGCGACACCTCGGGCATGATGCGGCCCATCGCCTCGACCAAGTGGAACTTGATGTCGTCGAATTCGATCTCGGGGTAGTACTTGAGCAGGGCCGAGGCGGCCGAACGCAGCTCGGCGTACGCCTCGATGCCGGCGAAACCGCCGCCGACGACGGTGACGGTGAGCAGCCGCTCGCGCAGCGGGTCGCCCTTGGGCAGGCCAGCCGCCTTGTCGAAGTTGGTGATGAGGCGGTCGCGCACGTACACGGCCTCCTCGATGTTCTTCATACCGACGGCCTCGTCGGCGACGCCCGGGATCGGGAAGGTGCGGCTCACGGCGCCCGCGGTGATCACCACGTGGTCGTAGTCGACGTCGTACGGCTCGCCCACGAGCGGGGTGATGGTCGCCTTCTTCTCGGCGTGGTTCACGTAGGTGACGCGGCCCGAGATGATGTTGGTGGTCTTGAGGTGACGGCGGTGGTTGACCACCGCGTAACGCGGGTCGATGGAGCCCGCGGCGACCTCGGGGAGGAACGGCTGGTACGTCATGTAAGGGAGCGGGTCGACCATGGTGACCTCGGCCTCACCCTTACGAAGCGACTTCTCCAGCTTCCACGCGGTGTAGAAACCGGCGTAACCGCCACCGACAATCAGGATCTTGGGCACAGTGATGCGTCTCCTCGAAGAACAGGTGTGGCCCTAGCCTACAGTCCGTGATTCAGAGGCCGTAATCGGCGCACTCGCAGACGTTTGGCGACCAATCCCCACGTTCCAGGGCGAGATCGCCGATGGGGTTGACGCCCGGTCCGGCGGCCAGGGAGTGGGCCGCGAGGGCGTGCAGGCACTTCACCCGATCGGGCATTCCGCCGGCCGAGAAGCCCCGGATCTCCTCCACGGCCTCGATCGACTCCCGGTCGGCGAGATAGGCGCGGTGGGCCGCCTCGTACGCGGCATGCACCGCGGCATCCGTCTCGACCAGCTCCTGGAATTCGGCCATCACGTGGTCGGCCTCGAGGCGCGACATGGCGGCGGTCGCGGCCGGGTGGGTGAGGTAGTAGAGGGTCGGGAAGGGGGTTCCGCCCGGCAGGCGGGGCGCCGTGGCGACCACGGTCGGGTTGCCGCACACGCACCGTGCGGCGATGCCCAGCACGCCGCGGGCGGGGCGGCCCAGCTGGGCGGTGACGACGGCGACGTCGCGCTCGGTGGCGGGCTCGAACTGGGGCGCGGTCATCCCGCCATTCTCGCAAGACTCACTGGGTCGTCGCCGGGCTGGGCGTGGCCGACTGCTTCGCCTTCGCCTTCTGCTCTGCAGCCTTCTTCGCGGCGGCCTTCTTCGCGGCAGCCTTCTTCGCGGCCTGCTCCTTGGCGTACTGCTCGGCGGGTCCGGTCAGCATCGAGCGCACCAGGGTGCCCGCCCAGTCGCCGGTCTTCTCCTGCACCTGCGTGGTCACGGTGGGCTTCGCGGTGCTCGCGGTGGCCGGCAGGTCGTCGATGATGAGGTAGCTGGTCTCCCCCGGCATCACGTACAGCAGCCGCTCGCGGGCCTGTGCGCGGATGTAGGCCGGGTCGTCCCAGTCGTCGACCTGCTTCTTCAGGCTCTCGACCTTCGCCTTCTTGGCGGAGTTCTGGCTCTCGAGCTTCGCGATCTGGTCCTGCTGCTGGGCGTACAGGCGCGCGGTCGGCGCGATGATCAGCACGCCGATGACGATCACGCAGAGCATGACGAACGCGAACCACGAGAAGCGGATGCCTCGCAGCCAGCCGCGCGCATCCGCGGCGGGTCGTGCTGAGCTCGGCATGTCAGTCAGAGTATGGGCACCCGCTGATCGAGTAGGCGCGAAGCGCCGTATCGAGATCTGATTCGGGGAATTCGAAGGTCTCGATACGCCGCTATGCGGCTACTCGACCAACGGGTCTCGATACGCCCGCATGCGGGCTACTCGACCAACGGGGTCTCGATACGCCGCTATGCGGCTACTCGACCAGCGGGGCGGGTGCTACTTGCCGAAGCGGGGGAAGGCGGTGCGGCCGGCGAAGACCGCGGCGTCGCCGAGCTCCTCCTCGATGCGCAGCAGCTGGTTGTACTTCGCCACGCGCTCGCTGCGGGCGGGGGCTCCGCTCTTGATCTGCCCGGAGTTCACGGCGACGACGAGGTCGGCGATCGTCGTGTCCTCCGTCTCGCCCGAGCGGTGCGAGAACATCGTGGTGTACCCGGCGCGGTGCGCCAGCTCGACCGCGTTGAAGGTCTCGGTGAGGGTGCCGATCTGGTTCACCTTCACCAGCAGCGAGTTGGCGACGCCGAGCTCGATGCCCTTGGCCAGCCGGGTCGGGTTGGTGACGAACAGGTCGTCGCCGACGAGCTGCACCTTGTCGCCGAGGGCGTCGGTGAGCGTCTTCCAGTTCTCCCAGTCGTCCTCGGCGAGGGCGTCCTCGATCGTGACGATCGGGAAGTCGTTCACGAGGCCGACGAAGTAGTCGGTGAGCTCCGCGGCCGTCCAGTCCTTGTTCTCCACGCGGTACACGCCGTCGGAGAAGAACTCGGTCGCCGCGACGTCGAGCCCCACCGCGATGTCGGAGCCGGGGGTGAAGCCGGCCTTCTCGATCGCCTTGACGAGGAAGTCCAGGCCCTCGCGGTTGCTGGGCAGGTCGGGGGCGAAGCCGCCCTCGTCGCCGAGGCCGGTGGCGAAGCCGGCGGCCTTCAGCTCGCTCTTGAGCACGTGGTAGGTCTCGGCGCCCCAGCGCAGCGCATCCGAGAAGGTCTCGGCACCGATCGGGGCGAGGAAGAACTCCTGGAAGTCGATGCCGTTGTCGGCGTGCTCGCCGCCGTTGATCACGTTGAACAGCGGCACGGGCAGGACGTGGGCGTTCGGCCCGCCGAGGTACTGGTAGAGCGGCAGGTCGACGGAGTCGGCCGCGGCCCGGGCGACGGCGAGTGAGACGCCGAGGATGGCGTTGGCGCCGAGGGTCGACTTGTTCTCGCTGCCGTCGGTCTCGATCAGGGTCTGGTCGACGATGCGCTGCTCGGTCGCCTCGATGCCCTCGACGGCGGGGCCGAGGTCGTCGAGCACGGCGTCGACGGCCTTGCGCACGCCCTTGCCCTGGTAGCGCTCCTTGTCGCCGTCGCGCAGCTCGTAGGCCTCGAACGCGCCGGTCGACGCGCCGGACGGGACGGCCGCGCGCGACACCGTTCCGTCGTCAAGCAGCACCTCGACCTCGACGGTCGGATTGCCACGGGAGTCCAGGATCTCGCGAGCGCCAACGGCCTCGATTGCAGCCACGTTTCGTCTCCTTCTGATGGGGCGGGCGGACCCGGGTCTCAGGTCCCTGTCAACTCTAGTGAGCGCGCCTGGTCACGCCAGGGGCCGAAGCTGCAGCTCATCGGCCGAGGCCGTGTCGGCGTGCACGTTGGCGAAGGCGCCGTAGCCGGACTCCGCGGCGCGGGCGAGCAGCGCCTTGACGTTCTTCGCCCGCTTCTCGAGCCGCACGCGCCGGCCCTGGGCGATGAGCTCGGCCTGCAGCGAGATCAGCCGCTGCGGCGGCACGTCCTTGTCGTGCACGAGCACCACGGCCTCGTCGCCCGAGGGCGCCGGGTCGGGGATCAGGTCGACGATCCGCTCGAAGCCGATGGAGAAGCCGGCCGCCGGCACGTCGCTGCCGAGGAAGCGCCCGATCATGCCGTCGTAGCGGCCGCCGCCGCCGAGCGAGTACCCGAACTCGGGGTGCTGGATCTCGAAGATCGCCCCCGTGTAGTAGCCCATGCCGCGCACCAGGTTGTGCGAGAAGATCAGCGGCACGTCGGGGGCCGCCGCCTTCACCGCGTCGCGGATGCCGAGCAGTTCGGCGTAGGCGGACTGGTCGAGCCAGGCGGGCGCGCCCTCCCCCGCGAGCCCCCAGCCGTCGTCGGCGAGTTCGCCGAGGTCGAGGCGCGCCTGCTCCGCCGTGCTCTCCGGCAGGATGTCGAGGGCGGTCAGTTCGGCGACGACGCCGTCGACCCCGATCTTGTCCTCCTTGTCGATCGTGATGAGGGCGCGCTCGGTGTCTTTCGCGGCGACCCCCCACGAGGCGATGAGGTGGCGCAGGATCGCGCGGTGGTTGATGCGGATGCGGCATCCGTGCAGCCCGAGCGCGGTGAGCGTCGCCGCCGTCGCCGTGATCAGCTCGATCTCGGCCAGCGGCCCGGCCTCGCCGATGATGTCGATGTCGCACTGCACGAACTGGCGGTAGCGGCCCTTCTGCGGGCGCTCGGCCCGCCACACCGGCGCGATCTGGATGGACTTGAACACCGGCGGCAGCTTGGCCCGGTTGGTGGCGTAGAACCGCGCGAGCGGCACGGTCAGGTCGAAGCGCAGCCCCAGGTCGGTGAGCGAGGTGAGGTCATCGGATGCCGCGGCGCGGGCCACATCGGAGGCGTCGAGGCCGCGCTTCAGGATGCCGAAGGCGAGTTTCTCGTTGTCGCCGCCGAGCCCCGAGTGCAGCCGGGCTGCGTCCTCGACGACCGGCGTCTCGATCTCCTCGAAGCCGCGGGCCCGGTACTGGTCTCGGATCGTGGACAGCAGCTGCTCCCGCTTGGCCTTCTCTGCCGGCAGGAAATCGCGCATGCCGCGAGGCGGGTTCACGTCAGGGGCCATAGCTCCCATGATGGCAGGCCCGCGGAGGCGGGAATATCCGCCGGAGGGCGCTCACTTGTACGTCGCATGCCCGAACGACCCGCCGGGGTCGGCCTGCGCTCGGAGCGCGGCCCGATCCTGCTGTCCCTCATGCTCGCCACCGCCCTCGTGGCCCTCGACTCGACGATCATCGCGACCGCGTCGTCCTCGATCGCGAAAGACCTGGGCCACTTCCAGCAGCTGCCGTGGCTGTTCTCGGTCTACCTGCTCGCGCAGGCGGTGTCGGTGCCGATCTACGGGCGACTGGCCGACGTGCTCGGCCGCAAGCGGCTGCTGCTGGTGGGCATCGGGCTGTTCCTGCTCGGCTCCATCCTGTGCGGGGCCGCCTGGTCGATGCCGGTGCTGATCGGGGCGCGGGTGATCCAGGGGCTCGGCGCGGGCGCCGTGCTGCCCATCTCGATGACCATCACGAGCGACATCTTCACGCTCGAGGAGCGCGCGAAGACGCAGGGGTACCTCGCCTCGGTGTGGGGCATCGCCTCGGTCGTCGGCCCCACCCTCGGCGGCCTGTTCAGCCAGCTCAGCGCGTGGCGGTGGATCTTCTGGATCAACATCCCGCTCGCGCTGATCGCCGGGTTCATGCTGATCCGCGCCTACCTCGAGAAGGCACACGGCGAGGGCGAGCGGGAGGGCATCGACTACCTCGGCGCCGCGCTGCTCGCCGGCGGCACGACGGGGCTGCTGCTCGGCCTGCTCGAGGGCGGTTCCTCCTGGGCGTGGGACTCCCCCGTCTCGATCGGCATCTTCGTCGCGGCGGCGGCGCTGCTCGGGACGTTCGTGGCGGTGGAGCTGCGGGTGAAGCATCCGATCTTCTCGCTCGGTCTGCTGAAGCGGCGCGTCGTCGCCGCCTCGACGATCGCGTCGCTCGTGATCGGCGTGATCGTGATGGGGCTGTCGACGTACGTGCCGATCTACGCGCAGGACGTGCTCGGCGCCTCGGCGCTGATCGCCGGTTTCGCGCTCGCGGCGCTCACCCTCGGCTGGCCGCTGTCGGCCTCGCAGGCGGGGCGCATCTACCTGAGGCACGGCTTCCGGGTCACCTCCGTGATCGGCTCGTCGCTCGTGCTGCTCGGGGCGCTGCTCACCCTCACGCTCGGAGCGCAGTCGTCGATCTGGCTCGTCGCGCTGTTCTGCTTCGTGATCGGCGCCGGCATGGGGCTCACGGCCGTGCCCACCCTGATCGCCGCGCAGACCTCCGCGTCGTGGAGCGAGCGCGGCGCGGTCACCGGATCGAACATGTTCGCCCGGTCGATGGGCTCGGCCATCGGCGTCGCGATCTTCGGCGCCGTCGTTAACGGCCACGTGCGGCTCAACGCGGCCGGCGTGCCCGAGGGGCCGGGGCTGATGACGGCCATGCACCTCGTCTACCTGTCGATCGCGGCCGTCGCGGTGGCGCTGCTCGTTGCGGTGTTCTTCATGCCGGCCCACCGCCGGCAGCAGGCGGGAGCCGAGGCGGCCGAAGCGGTTCCGGCCTAGCCCGACTCCGCCGCGCGCACCTCGTCGGCGAGGCCGCGCAGCCGGGTGCGCAGGGCCCGCTCGGCGTCGAGACCCTGCGCGCGGGCGCGGGCGACGAGGGCGAGCAGGGCGTCGCCGAGGGCGGCCTCATCATCGACGGATGCCTCGGCTGCGGCATCCGTCGCCACGGTCACGCCCACCTGGCCGGCACGCCCGATCATCTTGTCGGCGAGCGCGAGCGCGGGCAGGTGCTGCGGCAGGCCGTCGAGCACGCTCGTGCGGTCGCGCTTCTCGGCGGCCTTCGCGGCGGTCCACAACCGCACCACGTCCTCCGGAGTCTCGGCGACCTCGTCGCCGAAGACGTGCGGGTGCCGGCGCACCATCTTGGCCGTGACGTTCGCCGCGACGTCGTCGATGTCGAAGCCCTCGCCGGGGGTGCGCTTGGCGATCTCGGCGTGGAAGACCACCTGCCACAGCACGTCGCCGAGCTCTTCGAGCAGGTCGTCGCGGCGGCCGGACTCGATCGCGTCGACGAGCTCGTAGCTCTCCTCGATCAGGTACGGCACGAGACTCTCGTGCGTCTCGCGCTGCGTCCACACGCAGCGGTCCATCACCTCGGACATGGCGGCGGCGAAGCCGTCGAGGGCGCTCTCGGTCTGCGGCATACGCCCATTCTGTAGGCTGAGGGCCGGTGAGCCGGGAAGTCTGGTCGGCGCTCGTCCGACCTGCCTGGAGGCAAGCGTGAGTCTGATCCGATCCGAGCGCTCGGCCGCCGCGCTCCTGCTCGGGGCCGCCGCCCTCGGGCTCATCCTCGCCAACACTGGCGCGGGCCCGTTCCTGCACGACGTGCAGCATGCGCAGCTCGGCGCGCTGAGCGTCGGCCACTGGATCAGCGATGGGCTGCTCGCGATCTTCTTCTTCATCGTCGCCGTCGAGCTCAAGCACGAGTTCGTCGCCGGCGAGCTGAACTCGTGGCACAAGGCGGTCAGGCCCGCGATCGCCGCCGTGTGCGGCGTGGTCGTGCCGGCGCTCGTCTACGCGCTGATCGCGGCGCCGCACGGCTTCGGGCACGGATGGCCCATCCCGACCGCCACCGACATCGCCTTCGCCCTCGGGGTGCTCGCCGTCTTCGGCCGCGGCCTGCCGAACCGGCTGCGGGTCTTCCTGCTCGCCCTGGCCGTGCTCGACGACCTGATGGCGATCGTCATCATCGCCGTGTTCTTCACCACCGGGGTCGACCCGGGGATGCTGCTCGCCGCGGCCGCCTGCGTCGCCGCCTTCGGGCTGCTCTCGCTGCTCGTGCGCCGGGGCGGGCTGCGGCTGCCGATCCTGGTGCTGCTCGTGATCGCCGGGGTGCTCGCCTGGTGGTACACCTACCAGTCCGGCATCCACGCCACGATCGCAGGAGTCGCGCTGGGCGCGGTGATGGCACGCCGGCCGGCCGGGCGCATCACCCACCGGCTCGAGCCCTGGTCGAACGGGCTGGTGCTGCCCCTGTTCGCCTTCTCGGCCGCACTCGTCACGGTGCCCGCCGTCGGGCTCTCGGGCCTGTCGGCCCCGTTCTGGGCGATCCTCGTCGCGCTGCCGGTGGGGAAGATCATCGGCATCACCTTCGGCGGCTGGATCGGCTCGTTCGTCGGCCGGGGCGGCGGGCACCCACCGCTGCCGCTGCGGGCGCTCGTCGCCGTCGGGGCGCTCGGCGGCATCGGCTTCACCGTGTCGCTGCTGATGAACGAGCTCGCGTTCTCGGACGACCACACCGTCGCGGACCAGGGCACGCTCGCAGTACTGCTCGGCTCCGCGGTGTCGATCGTCGTGAGCGCGGTGCTCGTGGCGCTGCTCGCGAGGCGCAACCGGCGGGAGCATCCGATCACGTCTTAGGACAGCCTCACTAACGCGCGCTGACCAGGCGTTTAGGCATGCCTCACCTTGCTATACAGGCGGCGGTCGGCGGTGGTTCCATGAGTGCATGCCGACCGTCCTCGCCCCCATACGCGCACTGCTGGGCACCGCCCCCGCCGCCCAGGCCGTGCCGGGGCAGCCCGGGAGCATCGCCTCCCGGCTCAACTGGCTGCGCGCCGGAGTGCTCGGCGCCAACGACGGCATCGTTTCCGTCGCCGCGGTCGTGGTCGGCGTCGCCGGCGGCACCGAGGCGATCCATCCGATCCTCCTGGCGGGCCTGGCCGCCCTCGTCGGCGGCGCACTGTCCATGGCGCTCGGCGAGTACGTCTCGGTGAGCTCGCAGCGCGACGCACTGCGGGCGCGCGCCGCACGCGGTCAGACCGACGAGGACCCGGAGGACACGAGCCCGTGGCATGCCGCGCTGGCCTCGCTGCTGGCGTTCTTCTGCGGCGGCCTGCTGCCGTTCCTCACGATCGTGCTGGTGCCCGTTCCGCCGCGCATCCCGGTCACCTTCGGCGCCGTGCTGCTCGCCCTGGCGCTGACCGGCTGGCTCGGCGCCCGGTTCGGCGACGCTCCCCCGCTGCGGGCGACCATCCGGGTCGTGGTGGGCGGCGCGATCGCCCTCGCCGTGACGTTCGTGATCGGCGCGCTGCTCGGCACGACCGCGGCCTGAGTCGCAGACCGCCGGCGCTACGCCGACGCCTTCGCGGCCCCGCCGGCGCTACGCCGACGCCTTCGCGGCCCCGCCGGCGCTACGCCGACGCCTTCGCGGCCCCGCCGGCGCTACGCCGACGCTTTCGCGTCGGGGGCGTCCTGCGCATCCTTCGCCGGCAGCGGGAAGATCGCGTTCAGCAGCTCGCCCACCCACGCGATCAGCTCGGCGTCGGGCAGCGGCTGCCCGTTCACCTGCTTGATCGGCACCGAGATCGCCCGCTGCTGGGCGAAGTGGCGCGAGCCCGGATACATCCGCTGCAGCCGCACCTGGCGCGAGTCGGGCAGGTCGGCGGGCGCGATGCGCAGGTTCGAGCCCATCGTGACCACCTCCGACAGCCCGGCGAGCTGGGCGTGGCGGCGCAGCCGGGCGACGGCGACGAGGTTGGCGACCGGCTCGGGCGGTTCGCCGTAGCGGTCGGTGAGCTCCTCGACGACGAGGTCGATGGCGTCGTCCTTCGCGGCCGGGCCGCTCGCGGCAGACAGCTTCTGGTACGCCTCGAGCCGCAGCCGCTCCGAGTCGACGTAGTCCTCGGGGATGTGCGCGTCCACCGGCAGCTCGAGCCGCAGCTCGGTCTGCCCCTCGGCCACTTCGCCGCGGAACTGGCCCACCGCCTCGCCGATCATGCGCAGATACAGGTCGAAGCCGACGCCGGCGATGTGGCCCGACTGCTCGCCGCCGAGCAGGTTGCCGGCGCCGCGGATCTCGAGGTCCTTCAGCGCGATCTGCATGCCCGAGCCGAGGTCGTTGTTCGCCGCGAGGGTCGACAGCCGGTCGTGCGCCGTCTCCGACAGCGGCTTGTTCTCATCCCACAGGAAGTACGCGTACGCGCGCTCGCGACCGCGGCCCACCCGGCCGCGCAGCTGGTGCAGCTGCGACAGGCCGTACTTGTCGGCGCGGTCGACGATGATCGTGTTCGCGTTGGCGATGTCGAGCCCGGTCTCGATGATCGTCGTGCAGACCAGCACGTCGAACTTGCGCTCCCAGAAGTCGACGACGATCTGCTCGAGCACGTGCTCGGGCAGCTGCCCGTGCGCGACGGCGATGCGCGCCTCGGGCACCAACTCGGCCAGGTGTGTGGCGATCCGGTTGATCGAGGAGACCCGGTTGTGCACGAAGAACACCTGGCCCTCGCGCAGGATCTCGCGCCGGATCGCCGCGGCGGTCTGCTTGTCCGAGTACGGGCCGACGAAGGTGAGAATCGGATGCCTGTCCTCCGGCGGCGTCTGCAGGGTCGACATCTCGCGGATGCCGGTCACCGCCATCTCGAGCGTGCGCGGGATCGGGGTGGCGCTCATCGCGAGCACGTCGACGTTGGTCTTGAGCTTCTTCAGCGCGTCCTTGTGCTCGACGCCGAAGCGCTGCTCCTCGTCGACGATCACGAGTCCCAGGTCTTTGAAGACGACGCCCTGGGTGAGCAGGCGGTGCGTGCCGATGACGACGTCGACGGTGCCGTCGGCGAGCCCGTCTAGGGTCTCCTTCGCCTCCTTGTCGCTCTGGAACCGGGAGAGCTGGCGCAGGTGCACGGGGAACCCGGCGAACCGCTCGGAGAAGGTCTCGAAGTGCTGCTTCACGAGCAGCGTCGTGGGCACGAGCACGGCGACCTGCTTGCCGCCCTGCACCGCCTTGAACGCGGCGCGCACCGCGATCTCGGTCTTGCCGAAGCCGACGTCGCCCGAGATCAGCCGGTCCATCGGGATCGGCCGCTCCATGTCGGCCTTCACCTCCTGGATGGTCTTCAGCTGGTCGGGCGTCTCGACGAAGGGGAACGCCTCCTCGAGCTCGGCCTGCCAGGGCGTGTCGGGCGGGAACGCGAAGCCCTTCGCGGCCATCCGCGCCGAGTAGAGCTTCACCAGCTCGACGGCGATGTCGCGCACCGCCTTGCGCGCCTTCGACTTCGCCGCCGCCCAGTCGCTGCCGCCCATCTTGGACAGCGCCGGCTCCTCCCCGCCGACGTAGCGGGTCAGCAGATCGAGCTGGTCGGTGGGCACGTAGAGCTTGTCGCCGGGCCGGCCGCGCTTGCTCGGCGCGTACTCCAGCACGAGGTATTCGCGCTTGGTCTTCACGGCGTTGCGCCCGCCGGTGGACACCTCGCGCTGCACCAGCTCGACGAACTTGCCGATGCCGTGCGTCTGGTGCACCACGATGTCGCCGGGCTTGAGCTGCAGCGGGTCGACGACGTTCTTGCGCCGGCTACCGAGCTTCTTGACCTGGCGGCTGTCGTAGCCGACGGTGCGGCCGTAGAACTCGGTCTCGCCGACCAGCGCGAGCCCCGGCCCGCCGTCCTCCCCCGCCAGCTGGAAGCCGTGCTCGACCGGAGCCTTGACCAGGTAGGCGACCCCCGGCTCGGCATCGGCCGGGTAGTCGTCGACGACGCGGGCGGCCAGGCCCGCCTCGGCCAGCACGTCGGCGGCCCGGCCCACGAGGCCCTGGCCGGCGGCGGCGATCAGCACGCGCCATCCGTCTTTGAGCAGCCCGCCCACGTGGTCGAGCGCGCCGGACACGTTGCCCTGGAAGCTGGGCACCGCGTCGGCGTCGATGCGCACGGCGTCAGCCGCCTCGCCGGCGTGGAACTGCGAGAGCGTCCACCAGGCCTGGCCGGGCCTGCTCGCGCGCAGCTGCTCGAGGGTGAGGAAGTCGCCCGCGTCGAGGTCGATGGGGGCGGCGGCGCCGACGGTGGCGGCGCTCCAGGCGGCGGCCAGGAACTCGCGGTTCGTCTCGGCGAGGCTCACCGCGCGGGTGGCGACGCGCTCGGGCGCGACGACGGCGACGGCGGCGCCCTCGGGCAGGTAGTGCGTGATCGGCACCAGCCGGTCGACGAGGGCGGGCGCGAGCGACTCCATGCCCTCGACGGGGATGCCCTGGCCGATCTTCTCGAGCATCGACGCGAGCCCGGGGAACTCGTGCTGCATCTCGCGCGCCCGCTGCCGCACCGAGTCCGAGAGCAGCAGTTCGCGGCTCGGCGGAAGCACGGCGGTGCGCACGGGCTCGGCGAGCGAGCGCTGGTCGGCGACGGAGAACCAGCGGATCTGGTCGACCTCGTCGCCGAAGAAGTCGATGCGGTACGGGTGCTCCGCCACCGGCGAGAACACGTCGAGGATGCCGCCGCGCACCGCGAACTCTCCGCGCCGGGTGACCATGTCGACGCGCGAGTAGGCGAGGTCGACCAGCCGCTGCGTGATGCGGTCGAGGTCGTAGCCGCGGTGCCCCGTCTCGAGCTCGATCGGCTCGATCTCGGTGAGGTTGTCGGCGACCGGCTGCAGCGCGGCGCGCACGCTGGCGACGACGACGATCGGATGCGTCGCGCCGGGCTGCCTGCTCCATTGCTGCAGCCGGCGCAGGGCGGTCAGGCGCTTCCCGACGATCTCGGCGGAGGGGCTCAGCCGCTCGTGCGGCATCGTCTCCCAGGCGGGGAAATCGACGATCTCGGCGTCGGGCAGGAACGGCGGAAGCGCCGTGCGCAGCGCCTCGGAGTCGCGGCCGGTGGCGGTCACGACGAGCAGCGCGCGCGCCTCGGGCGGGCGCTTGCCGATCAGCCCGGCCAGCAGCGGCGCGCGCAGGCCGTCGGTGAGCGAGAAGTCGGCGCTGCGGCTCGCGTACGCGAGGGCGTCGTCGAACGTCTGGGCGCGCGAAAGCGCCTCGATCAATCCCTCGAGTACCACTCGATCAAGTCTACGGGCGGGTGCCGACACCGCGCTGCGCCGCGAACTCGTCGCGCAGCAGCCGACGCGCCCGGTCGCTCGCCCGTAGGGTGTGGGCATGATCCGGCACACCGTCGCCTTCCGTCTCGTCCATCCCGCGGGTTCCGCCGAAGAGGCCGCGTTCCTCGACGCCGCCGCGGAGCTCGTCGCCGTTCCGGGGGTGCGCGACTTCGAGCGGCTGCGCCAGATCGGCGCCAAGAACGACTTCACCTTCGGGCTGTCGATGGAGTTCGACACCCAGGCCGAGTACGAGGGCTACTTCACGCACCCGCTGCACGAGGCGTTCGTGCGCGAGCACTGGCAGAGCGAGGTCGCCGACTTCCTCGAGATCGACTACACGCTGCTGTAGTCAGCCGAGTTCGGTGATGATGCGGCGCGCGGCGTCCAGCGCCGTGAGTTCCGAGTTCTTACCGACGAGGATGCCGGGGACGCCGACCATGGCGGCACCCTCGATGTCGGCTTTCGGATTGTCGCCCACCATCCAGATCGGCGCATCAGGAACCGATGCCCGGCGGGCGGCTTCGAAGATCAACGGGTGCGGCTTTTCAGCTCCGACGACCGCCGAATTAACCATCGCCGTAAAGCAGCCGGATATTCCTAGACCTTCGACGATCAGGGGCAGTTCAGGCACATGGTTGCTGACGATGAGGTTACGGACGCCTTCAGCTGCGGTCGCTTCCACTGCGTCTCGTGCTCCTGCCAAGAGGTGCCAGCCAGAGACGTCGACGAAGATCTCGCGCACGAGCAACGCTGCGTCTGCAGCGATCTCGGCATCGACCCGCGCGCTCTCGTATGCCGCGAGGAACACCGGCTGAAGCCGCGCCCACCAGTCCGCGGCATCCGTCAACTCGTTGTGAAGTGCCTCGGGCGAGTGCCACGGGAAACCGGTCGACAGACCGAGGGCCACATCGTCGACCGCGAGACCATGCTCGGCATGCACGCGGTCGAGGGCAGCGATGAGCGCGGCCGACCACAGGCCGTCACGATAGGCAAGCGTTCCGTCGAAGTCCCACCAGATCGTCGCGCGCTCCCCCGTCACGTCGGCATTCTGCCGGACGAGCTCGCCGAGCGGGATGCATAGGAACGGAGATTCTGGGCGACACGCCGTCCCGACCGGGCCCGCGGACGGCGTGTCGCGCGAGATCTCCGTTCCTACGCGGGGCCGCTCCCCCGGGTCACGCCGTCTTGGTGTGGAACCTCAACTGGGCGGCGGTCAGGCCCTCGGTGGTGATCAGCTCGACCGCGTCGGCGGCGTCGGCGATGAGGATGGGCAGGGTCTTGCGCTCGGCGGCCGAGAACGGCTTCAGCACGTGGTCCGCGGCATCCGTCGAACCGGGCGGGCGGCCCACGCCGACCCGCACGCGCGTGAAGTCACCCGTTCCGATCGCCTTGATGATGTCGCGCAGGCCGTTGTGGCCACCGTGGCCGCCGCCGAACTTGAGCTTCAGGGTGTCGAACGGGATGTCGAGCTCGTCGTGCACGACGATGAGCTGCTCGGGGGTCAGGGAGAAGAAGCGCAGCAGCTGCGACACCGGCCCGCCCGAGGTGTTCATGTAGCCGTTGGACTTGGCGAGGATCAGCTTCGGGCCGCCGGGCCGGGTGCGCCCCTCGGCGACGTGCGAGTTGGTCTTGTGCGACTTGAACGAGGCGGATGCGCGGGCCGCGAGCTCGTCGACGACCATCTGCCCGACGTTGTGGCGGGTGTTCGCGTAGGCCGGACCGGGGTTGCCGAGACCGACGACGAGCCACGGGTCGCGTGCTGGGGCCATGACTCACCAAGATACGCGAAAAGGCGGCCGCCCCTGGTGGGGCGACCGCCTTCGCGGGGTTCGTGCGCGCTTCGAGACGCGGCCTGCGGCCGCTCCTCAGCGAACGGGGGACGCGGCCTGCGGCCGCTCCTCAGCGAACGGGGGACCTACTCGGCGGACTCCTCCGCGGGCTCCTCGGCGGCCTCGGCCTCGGCGGCGCCTTCGGCGGCCTCCGTCTCCTCCGCAGCCGGGGCGGCGGGCTCGACGATGCCGACGACCAGGGTCTCGGCGTCGGTGAGCAGGCTGACCCCGGCGGGCAGCTCGAGCTCGCCGGCGGTGATGTGCGTGCCGGCCTCCTTGCCCTCGACGTCGACGACCAGGCGCTCGGGGATGTTGGTGGCCTCGGCCTCGACCGACAGGGTCTGCTGGTCGAGCTCGGCGATGGCGCTGCCGAACGGCTCGCCCTCGACGTGCACCGGCACGTCGACGGTGACCTTCTCGCCCTTGCGCACGACGATCAGGTCGACGTGCTCGATGATCTGGCGCACCGGGTCGCGCTGCACGTCCTTCACGAGCGCGAGCGCGGGGGTGCCGGCGATGTCGAGCTCGATGACCGCGTTCGCCTTGCGCACGAGCAGCATCGTCTCGTGGCCCGGCAGGGTGACGTGACGCGGCTCGGTGCCGTGGCCGTAGACCACGGCGGGGATCTTGTTGGCGGCGCGGATCTTGCGCGCAGCGCCCTTGCCGAAGGAGTCGCGGACCTCCGCGACCAGCTTGAGTTCGTCAGCCATGTGAATGCTCCGTAGATTCGGTGGGCTTCGCGCCCACGTCTGATGTGGTTTTCAACTCGAACGCAGGACAGCGTGAGGAAAGGACGTGAAGCCACCTCCACCGCGTCGATAACGGATGCCCGAGCCGGGCGTCCCTCGCCGAAGTTCGCCGCCCATGCTATCAGCGCGGCGGCGCTACTCCCTGGGGAGTAGCCGGTCTGCGCACCGCGGGCGGATGCCGCCGGGCGCCTCGCACTCCTACGCTGGGGCGCATGCCGGAGCAGCGACGATCAGCCGTGCGCGTCTGGGTGCCGGTCGTCGTCGCAGCGCTCGTGCAGCTCGGCAGCACCTTCGGCGCGATCGGCCTGCACGCGGGCCGCTGGGGCGCGCGGCACGGCTCGTCGTTCGCCGGCGTCGGCCCCCTGAACGCGTCGCAGCCGGTCTCGGTCTGGGTCGCGGCGGGCCTCGTGCTGCTGGCGCTCGCGGGGCCGGCCGTGCTGGTCGTCATCCGCCGCCGGCCGGGCCCGCTGTCGGCCGCGGTCTCCGCCGCCGCCATCGCCGGCGTGACACTCTCGGCGTCCCAGGGGCTCGGGGCCGCGTTCTACCTCTCGGTGTTCCTCGCGGTCGCGATCGCCGTGCTGCACGGCGCCCGGCCATGGGCGTGGGGCGGGGTGACCGCGTACTGGCTGGCGGTCGCCGCGGCGTCCCTGCTGTCGGGCGACCGGCTCGAGGTGTTCTGGCTCGTGCCGCTGACGATCCTGTCGGTCGCCTCGCTCGCGATCCCTGAGGCGGCGCGCTCGCGGCACGAACGCCGCGAGCAGTGGCGGCGCGAGACCGCCGCCCGGCAGGCCGAGCAGGCGCAGGCCGAGCGGGTGCGCATCGCCCGCGAGCTGCACGACGTGCTCGCCCACTCGCTGAGCCAGATCAACGTGCAGGCCTCGGTCGGGCTGCACCTCTTCGAGCAGCAGCCCGGCAAGGCCGCCGAGGCGCTCGCCAGCATCAAGGACTCGAGCAGGACGGCGCTCGCCGAGGTGCGCCAGGTGCTCGGCGTGCTGCGCGACGGCGCCGACGCGCCGCTCGCGCCCGAACCCGAGCTCTCGCACCTTCCCGCCCTGGCCGAGGGCGCGCGCACGCCGGGCACGGACGTCGCGCTGCGCCTCGAGGTGACGGATGCCTCGCGCATCCCGCTCCCCGTGCAGCAGACGGCCTACCGCATCGTGCAGGAGGCCCTGACCAACGTCGGCCGGCACGCGCGGGCGCGGCACGTGGAGGTGGCGGTCGTCGAGGAGGATGGGCGGCTCGCGGTGCGGGTGACCGACGACGGCGTCGGGGGCGCGGCCCAGGCATCCGTCGACGGACGCGGACTGCTCGGCATGCGCGAGCGCGCCGAGCTGCTCGGCGGCGCGCTCGAGGCGGGCCCGCGGCCGGAGGGCGGCTTCGAGGTCCTCGCGCGGCTGCCGATCGGGGGCCGGGGATGATCCGGGTCGTCGTCGCCGACGATCAGGCGCTCATCCGGGCCGGCTTCCGCAGCCTGATCGACTCGGAAGCCGATCTCGAAGTGGTGGGCGAGGCGGGAAGCGGCCGCGAGGTGCTCGAGGTCGTGCGTCGGGAGCGGCCCGACGTCGTGCTGATGGACATCCGCATGCCCGACGGCGACGGCCTGTGGGCGACCGAGCGGATCGCCGCCGACCCGGAGCTCGCGGCCGTGCACGTCGTCATCGTGACCACCTTCGAGCTCGACGAGTACGTCGCCCGCGCGCTGAAGGCCGGCGCGGCGGGCTTCCTCGTCAAGGACACCGAGCCGGTCGACCTGATCCGCGCCGTGCGGGTGGCCGTGGCGGGCGAGGCGCTGCTCTCCCCCGGGGTCACGAAGCGGCTGCTCGATCGGGTGTCGGCCGGGTGGAGGCATCCGATCGACGAATCGCGGCTCGCCGCGCTCACCGAGCGCGAGCGCGAGGTGCTGCGCCTGGTCGGCCGGGGCCTCACCAATCAGGAGATCGGGGCGCAGCTGTTCCTGAGCCCGCTGACCGCGAAGACGCACGTGTCGCGGATCATGACCAAGCTCGACGCGCGCGACCGGGTGCAGCTCGTGGTCACCGCCTACGAGACGGGGCTCGTCGGCTGAGCGGCGAGGCCCCACACCTCGGCGAGCGCGTCGACGGTGCGGAACGCCCGGGTGTTGCGCCCGAGCAGCAGGTTGCCCGGGCCCGCGCCGGGGATGACGTGGCCGAGGCCGGCGAAGGTGTACAGGTGCACGGGATGCGCCGTGCCCGGGCCGTACGCGGTGCGCACCACCTCGATGCGCCCGTCGCCGGCGACGGTGTCGACGGCGGGCGTCACGGGCAGCCCGTTGCGGGCGGCGAAGTAGCGGGCGGTCTCGGGGATGGACTCGGTGCGGCCGCGGGAGCCGGTGCCGTAGATCGAGTTGCGGCCGCCGCGGTACGGCACCAGCCGGTCGCGGGTGCCGTGCAGGATCGCGACGGGCACCGGCGCCGGTCCGCGGTCGTCGGCGAGCAGGTTGTCCGGCACGGGCAGCCCGGCGCCGATCACCGCGGCGCCGGCGAGCTCGGCCGGAGCCTCGTGCAGCAGCCGGACGACCAGCGAGGAGCCGTTCGAGTGCCCGTACACGTAGAGCCGCGCCGGGTCGGCGCCGAAACGCGCGGCCGCCTCGCGGGCGAGCGCCCGGGTGAACTCGACGTCGTCGACGCCGCCGGCGCGCGACGGCGGGTTCCAACCCCGCCGGGAGTCGTTCCACAGCTTCTCGTAGGCGTCGGGGAAGACCGCCACCCCGTGCCGCAGGAAGAAGTCGAGCTGACCCGCCATCGCCCCGAGCAGCTGCTCGCCCGTGCCGCCGGAGCCGTGGAAGCCCACGAACACGGCGCCGCCTGCGCTCTCCTCGGCCCGTACGGCGGTCGCCGCGCGCATGCGGCCGCCTGATCGCAGCTCGATCCGTTCCGTGAGCATCCTCGCCCTCCCCCGTCGGCCGACAGCCTACGGGGCTCTCGGCTCCTGGTCCCGGCGGAGTAGCGGGAATCACTCCTTTCGGCGGATCCGCCGCGCCCGTCCGGCGGCGACGCTGGAGGCATCCGTTCGAGAAAGGAACGCTCATGATGTACCACGCCGCCTTCTGGCCCTTCTTCCTGTTCATCCCGCTGTTCTGGATCGCCGTCATCGTCGTGCTCGCGATCGTCTTCGGCCGCCGGCGCCGCGCCTGGTGGGGATACCACTACGGGGCGCAGACGTCCTCGGCCGAGCAGACGCTCGCGCAGCGGTACGCCAACGGCGACATCGACGAGCAGGAGTACCGGGCGCGCCTCGAGGTGCTGCGGGCGAACCGGCCGGGGCCGCGGGCGTAGGTCTCCCCGGGGCCGGCGGGTCTCCGTTCACGCTGCGCGTGAGTCGACCAACGGACGGAACCCGTCGGTCGACTCGCCGCAGGCGAATGGAGACCAGCGGGTCCCGTCACCCGAAGGCATCGGCGCACAGCTCGGCGAACAGCGCGTCGGGGTCGTTCGGCACGCCGCGCCGCTCGAACCAGGTGCACACGTTGCGCACGTCGCGCTCGAGCAGCTCGAAGCCGTTCGGGTTGCCGATCACGTCGACGATCTGCGGCAGGTCGATCACCACGACCCGGCCGTCGTGCACCAGCAGGTTGTACGGCGACAGGTCGCCGTGGGCGCACTGACCGGAAGCGAAACCGTGCAGGATCGCGACGACCTGGTCGAAGCATCCGATCAGCTCGTCGCGCTCGAGCGGCGCATTCGCGAGCCGGGGCGCCGCGACCCCGTCCCGGCCGATGAACTCCATCAGGATCTCGGTGTGCGAGATCTGCACCGGGTAGGGCACGGGCAGCCCGCGCTGCCACGCCCAGCACAGGGCACCGAACTCGGCGCCCGCCCACTGACCGGCCGCCACGGTGCGGCCGTAGCTCGACTTGCGCTCCATGGCGCGCCGGTCGCGGCTGCGGCGCACCCGGCGGCCTTCCGTGTAGGCCGAGGAGCGGTGGAAGTCGCTGTTGTCGGGGGTGCGGTACCGCTTTGCGGCGAGCACGGATGCCTCGCCCGGCCGTTCGCCGGACGCACCGGGCACCGCGCGCTCGATGAGGTACAGCTCGGCCTCCTTGCCGGACTTGACGACGCCGAGCTCGGTGTCGACGGCGCCGGCGGAGGTGACGACCCAGTCGGGCCGCGGCTCGGGGCCGCGCTCGGTCGGGGTGGTGGCCGGCCACGTGGACCAGCGCTGGCCTTCGCCGAGCTCGACGTCGGCGAAGGCGGGGACGACGAAGTCGTCGCCGAAGTAGGACACTGCGGTCTCCAATGAGTGCGGAGGCCGCGGCGGTCGACTAGAGCGCGGCCTCGAGGGAAGTGAGGGTGATGGAGGCGCCGAAGAACTCAGTCATGGTCATCACCCCTTCCCGGGTCGGAGGCCTGCGGATCGGCTCGAGGCTAGCAGGTGCGCGGCTCAGCCGTGCACCTGCTCGTGGAACTGGGTGTAGGTGAGCGTGTCGGCCTGAGCCCCGAGCAGCCCGATCACCGTCTTGCCCTGGCCGAACAGGGTGAGCAGCTGGTGCAGGGTGAGCGGATTCGCCTTCAGGCTCTGCTCGAGCCCCTCGCCGTCGCCCCACTTCGTGCCGACGCGGTTGATCCACAGCACGACGTGCCCGTTCATGACCATGTCGGTGTCGAGCTGCACGCCGGCACCGCGGTTCAGCGTGCTCAGCTCGAAGCCGTCCATCTTCACGGACGAGCATTCGACGCGGATCGCCGTCGCGCGCGTGCCGTCGGCGAGCGGCACGGTGACGATGCCCGCGTTGCTGATGCCGCCGATCTGCGCCGTGCTCGCCGTCACGTCGGCGGACGGCAGGGTGAAGATGCCGTGCGAGTTGTCGGCGCCGAGACTGACCAGCGGGGTGTCGTCTGCGGGCGACGAGTCGTCGGCCTTCGTCACCGGCTCCTGCCCGTCGTCGGGCGCCGAGTCGCGGTCGGAATCCGGCGCCTGCACGGTCGTGTCGCCGTCGGGGTCGGTCGTGATCAGGCCGCCGCCGCTCGGATCGGCGGTGGAAGTCGGGTCGGAGGAGGACGAGGCGCTCGGGCTCGGGGTGGAGCTGGCGCTCGGCGTCGGGCTGCTGCTCGAGTCGTCGCCCGAGCAGAAGATGAGCAGCACGCAGCCGGCCTGAGCGGCAGACGGATGCGCGGGCTCGGCGGCCCGGGCCGCCTGCGGCGCAGTGCCGACCAGAGCCAGCGTGACGGCCGCGACGGCCGCCAGGACGCCCGAGCGCCGGCGCAGCGACGGGGGGATGACGGGCTGGGCGTGGTGCTCGGCGTCTTCGTCGTAGAGGTGCTGCCCGGGGCGCGGGTCGGAGCGCTCCTGACCGGACTCGGACTCGGACTCGGGCTCGGACTCGGTCGCGGTCATGGGCTCGGGCTCGCGCTGCGGCGGCATCCACGACACGGCGAGCACGCCGCCGATGGCGCCGAGGAGCATGCCGATGATGAATCCGCCCAGGTTCACGCCGATCAGGGAGTACAGCGCCAGGGCGAGAGCGATCACGCCGTAGAAGATGCGGTGCACCGGCATGAGGGCGATCAGCACGCCCAGCAGCACGATCACCATCGGGATGATGAACGCCTGCAGACCCTCGAGGCCCAGCTGGATGTGGATCTTGCCGATGTCGAGCTGGCCGGAGAAGAACAGCTCGATGCCGCTCAGTGCGACCAGCACGGCGCCCCAGAACGGGCGCTCGCGACGCCAGGCGGCGAAGCCGGACCGCCTGGTCTGCGGGCGCGCTTCAGCGCGCGAGCGACGGGCGTTCACGATCGGTCAGCAGCCGCTGCCGTCGGTGACCACCTTCATGTGCATGCCGGTCAGCGCCAGCGTGGCCGCCGTCGTGCTGTAGGCGACCTGCTTGAAGTCGGTCAGCGTGATGCCGTCGGAATCCTGGGCGAAGTCACCGGCGGAGCCCTTCGCATCGGTCACCACGGACGCGGCATCCGTGCCGATGCGCACGTTCTTGAACACCGCGTTGCCCTGCAGGTCGGTCATGCCGATCTGCAGATCGGTCGCCTCGACCGGCTTGTCCTGGCCGGCGGTGATCACGATGCCGACCTTGCCCAGCGGAGAGTCGGTCTGCACGGCCTGGCAGAGGTTCGCGATGGTGGCGTGCCCGATGTTCGCGATCGCGACGGGGGTCTCCTTGCCGTCCTTCATCTTGGCGATGCCGCCGTACTGCGAGAACGAGGTGCCGTCGAGCTCGGTGCCGGCCATCGTGAACGACGTGCCCGAGATCGAGAACGACACGGGGACCGCACCCTGGGCGACCCCGCCCATCAGCACCGCTGCGACGATGCCCACCGGGATGCCGGCGAGGGCGATGCGCCCTCCGCGCGACCGGGTCATCTTGCTGAGCTTCATTGATCTTCTCCCCCTTGAGAACGTGGAAGGGTGACGTCGTCGTCACTCCCCGAAGAGGTTACATACGCTACTGACTGTCAGTCAAATAGTCCGGTGCCCCGGAGTGTCGCTGGATATGCTCGAGGCATGCCCTCCCCCGACCGCCGCACGCGGCTGAGCCCCGACGAGCGGCGCCGGCAACTCGTCACGCTCGGGGTGAACGCGCTGGCCGATCGGCCGCTCGAGGCGATCACGATCGAGTTCCTCGCCGCGGAGGCGGGCGTCTCCCGGGGGCTGCTGTTCTACTACTTCGGCTCGAAGACGGGCCTGCACCATCAGATCGTGGGAACGGCGCGGGACAGCCTGATGCGCGCCACCGAGCCGCGGCTCGAACTGCCGCCGGTGGAACGGCTGCACGACACCCTCGAGCGGTTCGTCTCGTTCGCCCGCGAGCACCGGCTCACCTTCTACTCGCTGGTGCGCGGCGCCGCGGCCGGCGACGAGAACGTGCGCCAGATCGTCGAGGAGGTGCGCAGTGCGCAGACCGAGCGCGTCCTCGCCGTGTTCGCCGACCTCGGCACCGAGCCGACACCGCGGCTGCGCGTGGCGCTGCGCGCGTGGGTCGCCCTCGCCGAGCAGGCGCTCGTGGACGGGGCGATGAACGCCGAGCTGCCGCCGGAGGAGCTCGTCGACTTCCTCGAGCGCAGCGCGCATGAAGTGGTGCGGATCACCCGCAGATGATGTTCACTCGCAGATGATGTCGCCGGGCGCCGGCGCCTGGATGTCGACCGGCTGCCCCGCGGCGAGCGCGGCCCCGATCGCCGTCACGATCTCCTCCGGGGTCTTCGCGATGTCGAACACTCCCCCGAACTCGTCGGGCTGGAGCCGCTCGAGCGTCGCCAGCTGCGAGTCGAGCAGGCTCGCCGGCATGAACTCGTGGTGCCGTGAGCCGAGGCGCTGCAGCAGCAGCTCCCTGCTTCCGTCGAGGTGCGCAAAATACGCATTTTTCGCATAGGACCGCAGGAGGTCCCGGTAGGAGCGCTTGAGCGCGGAGCACGCCATGATCACCCCGTCGCCCACCGCGAGACGCCGGCCGATGCTGTGCAGCCACGGCTCGCGGTCCGCGTCGGTGAGCGGGATGCCGGCGCGCAGCTTCTCGCGGTTGGACTCCGGGTGCAGGTCGTCGCCGTCGATGTAGATGCGCCCCGACCGCTCGGCGAGCAGGTCTCCGATCGTGCTCTTGCCCGAGCCGCTGACCCCCATCAGCACGATGGGCGGGAAGAACTCGGGGCTGGCGGTGCTCATGGCCCCATCCTCCCCCACGCACCTGACGTGAGCGCATCCGTCGCCCTAGGGTGAAGGAATGACAGAGCAGTCGCAGAAAGCGAACATCGGCGTCGTCGGCCTCGCGGTGATGGGTTCCAACCTGGCCCGCAACCTCGCCAGCCGCGAGGGCAACACGGTGGCGGTCTTCAACCGCACCTGGGAGCGCACCGAGGCGCTCATCACCGAGCATCCCGAGGCGGGCTTCATCCCGGCGAAGAGCTACGAGGAGTTCGCCGCGTCGCTGTCCACCCCGCGCACCGCGATCATCATGGTGCAGGCCGGCCGCGGCACCGACGCGGTGATCGACGAGCTCACCAAGGTGTTCGAGCCGGGCGACATCATCGTCGACGGCGGCAACGCCAACTTCCACGACACGATCCGCCGCGAGCAGGCGATCCGCGAGACGGGCATCCACTTCGTCGGCACCGGCATCTCCGGCGGCGAGGAGGGCGCGCTCAACGGCCCGTCGATCATGCCCGGCGGCTCGGACGAGGCCTACGAGACCCTCGGCCCGATCCTCGAGTCGATCGCCGCCCGCGCCGACGACGGCGCGCCCTGCGTCACCCACGTCGGCACCGACGGGGCCGGCCACTTCGTCAAGATGGTGCACAACGGCATCGAGTACGCCGACATGCAGCTCATCGCCGAGGCGTACGACCTGATCCGCCGCGGCACGGGCAAGACGCCGGCCGAGATCGCCGACGTGTTCGACGAGTGGAACAAGGGCGACCTCGAGTCGTACCTGATCGAGATCACGGCGCAGGTGCTGCGCCAGACGGATGCCTCGACCGGGCAGCCCCTCGTCGACGTCATCCTCGACCAGGCCGGAGCCAAGGGCACCGGCGCCTGGACGGTGCAGAACGCGCTCGACCTGGGCGTTCCCGTGTCGGGCATCGCCGAGGCCGTGTTCGCGAGGTCGCTGTCGTCGAAGCCGGAGCAGCGGCAGGCGGCATCCGATCTGCCCGGCCCCGACAGCGAGGACTGGAAGCCGAGCGACCCCGACGCGTTCATCGAGGACGTGCGGCAGGCGCTGTACGCGTCGAAGATCATCGCCTACTCGCAGGGCTTCGACGAGATCATCGCGGGGGCACGGCAGTTCGGCTGGGACATCAAGAAGGGCGAGATCGCGAAGATCTGGCGGGCCGGATGCATCATCCGGGCGCGCTTCCTCTCGCGGATCACCGAGGCGTACGAGCAGGACCCGGACCTGGTGGCCCTCGTGCTCGCGCCGTACTTCCGCGACGCGGTGGCGGGCGCGCAGGGCGCGTGGCGGCGCATCGTGGTGTCGGCGGCGGAGGCGGGCATCCCGTCGCCGGCGTTCTCGTCGTCGCTGGCGTACTACGACGGGCTGCGGGCGAAGCGCCTGCCGGCCTCGCTGGTGCAGGCGCAGCGCGACTTCTTCGGCGCGCACACCTACAAGCGGGTCGACAAGGAGGGCACCTTCCACACCCTGTGGTCGGGCGACCGGTCGGAGATCGAGACCGAGCCCAGCTGGCACTAGGCTCGGGCGGCGGTCGGACGCCCGTCGATTCGTCGCAAACGGCTCGTCAAGGCGCCCTCGCCGTCGCTTTTCGACGAATCGCATGGGGTGCCGGCGGCGATTCGTCGAAAAGTGCGCGTCGGCCCGGGGCGGGGCGCACTTATCGACGAATCGGCGGATGAAAACGGAGGACTACAGGTCCAGCTGCCGGATGCGGTCGGCTCGGGTGTCGAGGAGGCGGCGGATCAGGATCGCCCCGCCGACGGCGACCCCGAGCGGCGCGAGGAACTCGAGCGAGGCGTGCGTCAGCTCGAACACGATCGCGATCGCGGTGAAGGGCGACTTCTGGCTGGATGCGAGCAGGGCCGCGGCGCCCACCACCGCGAACGCGGTGACCGACGAGCCGGGCCACAGCAGCACCCAGAGCGCCCCGATGGCGGCCCCCGACGACGAGCCGAGCGCGATCGCCGGGGTGAGCACTCCCCCGGCGGCGCCGCTGCGGATGGTCACCAGGGTGACGACGCCCTTGGCGAGGAACGCGGCGACGAGCCATCCGATCATCGTGTAGTCGGCCGTGTTGAAGCCCGCCTGCGCGACCGCGCGGCCGTTGCCCATCACCTCGGGCAGCCAGATCGCGACGACCGCCGTCAGCACGGATGCCGCGGGCAGCAGCCACAGGATCGTGGCGCCCTTTGCGCGGCGGCGCTCGGCCCAGGCTCCCCAGTGCGAGAACCAGTAGCCGAGGAATCCGAACAGCGGTCCGAAGATCGCGGCGAAGACCGCGAGCGACCAGGAGGACGTCGCGCCATGGATCACGTAGAAGGGCTCGTAGCCCTCGACGACGCTCGCGACGAGCGCTGCGACGGCGCACACGCCGAGGGCGACGGCGGCGGTCTCGAGGGTGAGCTCGGCGAGCAGGATCTCGACGGCGAACAGGGCGCCTGCGAGCGGGATGTTGTACACGCCGGCCAGGCCCGCCCCGGCTCCGGCGGCGACGATCACGGCCCGCTCGCGGCCGTCGATGCGGAAGGCGGAGGTGAACCATCCGCCGACCAGGGCACCGAGCTCGCGCGGGGCGACCTCGCGGCCGACCGGCGCCCCCGTGCCGACGATCAGGATCTGCAGCACCGCGTGCACGATTGTCTGCCACCAGGGCATGCGGGCGCCGTCGACCGCGGCCTTGACGCTCGGCACGGCGCGCGGTCCGCGGCGCAGCAGCCACCAGGCGACGGCGGCGATGACGCCGCCGATGATCACCGCGGCGCCCCGGCGCCACCACGGCGCCCCCTCGGCGCCCGGGGTGGAGTGGTCTTCGACGTAGCCGAAGGCGAGTTGCTCGAAGCCGTGCAGCAGCAGGCTGAGCAGCCCCGACGAGATGCCGACGACGACGCCGACGGCGAGGATCGCGAGCGCGAGGCGGAGGATCCGTCTGGCGGGGGCGGTCATGTTCCCGACGCTACACGCTCGAGCAGGACCAGCGTCTCGAAGTGCGTCGTGTGCGGGAACATGTCGAACAGCTGCGCGCGCACCGGTCTCAGGCTCGGCATCGCGGCGAGGTCGCGGGCGAGCGAGACGGCGTTGCAGCTCGAGTACAGCACCCGCGGCACCCCGCTCGACTCGAGCCAGCCGGCGAGCTCGGGGCCGATGCCGCGGCGAGGCGGGTTCACGATCACGAGATCGGGGGCTCGGTCTCCATTCACGGCTTCGCCGTGAGTCGACCGGCGTGAGCCGGCTTCGCCGTGAGTCGACCAGCGCGAGCCGGCTTCGCCGTGAGTCGACCAGCGTGGGCCGGCTTCGCCGTGAGTCGACCAGCGTGGGCCGGCTTCGCCGTGAGTCGACCAGCGTGGGCCGGCTTCGCGCGCCCAGGCGGTGGCGTCGGCCGCGATGAACTCGGCGTCGACGCCGGCGACGGATGCTGCGCGCCGGGCGCTCTCGACGGCGTCGGGGCTGAGCTCGACGCCGGTGAGGTGGGGGCGGGGGCTTCGAGACGGCCGCTGCGCGGCCTCCTCAGCCGACGAAGGAGAGGACTGCGCGGCCTCCTCAGCCAGCAGGGCGGCGACGTGGAGGGCGAAGCCGCCGACGCCGCAGTAGAGGTCCCAGACCGTGCGCGGGGCGGACTCGGCGGCCCAGGCGGCGCCGGTGCGGTAGAGCTGCGCGGCGATGCCCTCGTTGGTCTGCACGAAGCTCTTCGGCAGCAGCTCGAGCGTCACATCTCCCGTGGGGAGCTCGAGGGTGCTGCGCTCGGTGAGGACGATCTCCTCCTCCCCCTCGAGCACGGCCTTGTGTTCCGGCAGCAGGTTCGCCGTGACGACGACGGCCTGCGGCACGCGCTCGAGGAGCGCCGGCAGGTGTTTGCGCAGCCGGGGCAGCGACTCCGTCGAGCGCAGCACGAAGCGCACCATGAGCTCGGCGCGCGACGAGGCCGTGACGATCAGGTGCTTGAGCTCGCCGCGGCGGGCCGGCACGTCGTAGGGCACGATCCGGGCGAGCGTGATGAACGCGGCGAGGTCGGGCAGCACCGCCGTGATCGCAGGAGCGACGATGGGGCAGCCTTCCAGATCGACGCCGCGGCCATCGTGGTCGAGGATGCCGAGGGTCGGGGCATCCGTCGTGCCGGCCACGACCATCTTGGCCTTCGTGCGGAACCCGCCCACCGCGCTCGCGACGGGCGGCAGCCACGCGATGTCTCCGAACGGGTCGAGCAGCTCGCGGGCGCGGGCCTGCTTGCCGGCCAGCTGGTCGTCGTAGGGGACGTCGAGCAGCGTGCAGGACCGGCAGGCGCCGGCGTCGAAGTAGGCGCAGGAAAGCGCGCGAGACCTACGCGGCTCCATCGAACATCGAGGTGACCGAGCCGTCCTCGAACACCTCGTGGATGGCGCGGGCGAGCAGCGGGGCGATCGAGAGGACGGTCAGGCGGTCCCAGCGCTTCTCGGGCGGCAGCGGCAGCGTGTCGGTGACGACGACCTCGTCGATGAACTCGCTCTGCAGGATCTCCACCGCCGGGTCGCTGAACACGGCGTGCGTCGCGGCGACGACGACGCCCGTCGCGCCGCTGTCCTTCAGAGCCTCGGCGGCCTTCACGATGGTGCGGCCCGAGTCGATCATGTCGTCGACGAGCAGGCAGACCCGGCCGCGCACGTCGCCGACGATCTCGTGCACCGAGACGTCGTTGTGCACCTTCGGGTCGCGGCGCTTGTGGATGATCGCGAGCGGCGCGCCGAGCTTGTCGCTCCAGGCATCCGCCACCTTGACCCGGCCCATGTCGGGCGAGACGACGGTGAGCGTCTCGGGGTCGAGCGACCTCTGGAAGTGCTGCAGGAGCACCGGCATCGCGAACAGGTGGTCGACCGGGCCGTCGAAGAAGCCCTGGATCTGCGCGGCGTGGAGGTCGACCGACATGATGCGGTCGGCGCCGGCCACCTTGAACATGTCGGCGACGAGGCGGGCCGAGATGGGCTCGCGGCCGCGGCCCTTCTTATCCTGCCGGGCGTAGGGGTAGTAGGGGGCGACGACGGTGATGCGCTTGGCGCTGGCGCGCTTGGCCGCGTCGACCATGATGAGCTGCTCCATGAGCCACTCGTTGATGGGGCGGGTGTGCGACTGGATGACGAAGATGTCGGCGCCGCGCACGCTCTCCTCGAAGCGGGTGTACACCTCGCTGCCGGCGAAGGTGCGGATATCGGTGGGCAGCAGCTCGATCTCGAGCTCGCGGGCGACGTCTTCGGCGAGTCCGGGGTGCGCCCGCCCTGACACGAGCACGAGCCGCCGTTGACCTGTCGCCTTGATTCCCGACACCGACTCTGCCCTCCTAGTCCTGAGCGTGCTCAGAACCGATCGCCTGTTGCGCAGCCAGATCGGCCGCGCTCCCGGGTCGATGGGTGTGCACCCAGCCGTCCAGGTTCCGCTGCGGAGCCACGTCGATCGCGAGCGCACCCGCCGGCACATCCTTGCGGATCGTCGTGCCTGCGCCCGTGTAGGCTCCGTCCCCAATCCTAACCGGCGCGACGAACACGTTGTGCGCGCCGGTCTTGACCGCCGCCCCGATCACGGTGCGGTGCTTGTCCACCCCGTCGTAGTTGGCGGTGATGCCGCCGGCGCCGATGTTGGCCCCCGCACCGATCTCGGCGTCGCCGATGTAGCTGAGGTGCGGCACCTTGGCGCCCGCGCCGATGCGCCCGTTCTTCACCTCGACGAAGGTGCCGATCTTGCCGTCCGGGCCGAGTTCCGCGCCGGGCCTGAGGTACGCGAACGGGCCGACGGATGCTCCGTCTCCGATGACCGCCAGGGTGGCATCCGTTCTCGTCACCGTCGCCCCCCTGCCCACCTCGGTGTCGGTGAGCGTCGAGTCGGGGCCGACGGTCGCGCCCTCGGCGACCACGGTGGCGCCCTTGAGCTGGGTGCCGGGCAGGATCGTGACGTCGGGCTCGAGCCGCACCTGCAGGTCGATCCAGGTGGTCTCGGGATCCTGGATCGTCACCCCCGCCAGCTGCCATCCGCGCACGATCAGCGCGTTGAGCCGGGCTGCGGCGGCGGAGAGCTGGGCGCGGTCGTTGACGCCCTCGAGCTTCCAGCTGTCGGGGGTGGGCACGGCCGAGACGTCCATGCCCGCCTCGCGCAGCGCGCCGATCACGTCGGTGAGGTACTTCTCGCCCTGCGCGTTCGCGACGGTCAGGCTCGCGAGCTGGTCGCGCAGCGCATTCACGCCGAACACGTAGACGCCCGAGTTGATCTCGTCGATGGCGCGCTCGGCCTCGCTCGCGTCCTGGTGCTCGACGATGCGCTGCAGCGCCCCCTCGGCGTCGCGGACCACGCGCCCGTAGCCGGTCGGGTCGGGAACGGTCGTGGAGAGCAGGGTGCCGGCCGCGGCGGACGCGCGGTGCGCCTCGAGCAGCCGGGCGAGGGTGTCGGCGTCGAGCAGCGGCACGTCGCCGGAGAGCACGAGCAGGTCGCCGTCGAAGCCGGCGGGGATGGCGGCGACGGCCTGCTCGACGGCGCGGCCGGTGCCGGGGATCTCGTCCTGGTCGACGATCACGGCGGTCGGCGCGAGCTCGGTCGCGGCGGCGGCGACGCGGTCGCGCTCGTGCCGCACCACGACGAGCAGGTGCGCCGCGTCGAGCGCCTGCGCCGTGTGCAACACGTGGCCGATGAGCGGCAGCCCGGCGAGCTCGTGCAGCACCTTCGGCGTCGCGGACCTCATGCGCGTGCCCTGACCGGCTGCGAGGACGACGATGGCGAGGCGGGAGTCGGTCACGCAGGCAATCATTCCATCTCCGGCTGGGCACACTTTCCGATGGGCCCCGATCGGCCGGGGCTGTTCGAGGCCCGGCCGGGGAACCGTTCGAGGACTGTTCGAGGGAAAGGAGCTGGACATGGCCGAACTGAACGGCAAGAAGGTGCTCATCATCTCGACCAACTACGGCACCGAGCGCGACGAGCTCCAGGTGCCGCTCGAGGGGCTGCAGAAGCTCGGCGCGGAGGTGACCGTCGCCGCGCCGAACCCGGAGGAGATCCGCACCCGGATCATGGACGACGCGGAGGGGCCGCACGTGCTGCCCGACGCCACCTTCGCCGATGTGCACACCTCGCAGTACGACGTGCTGGTGGTGCCCGGCGGCACGCTGAACGCCGACACCCTGCGCGGCGACGAGAATGCGCGCCGCATCGCGACCGAGTTCGCCGCGGCCGGCAAGCCCATCGCGGCGATCTGCCACGCACCGTGGCTGCTGGTCGACACCGGGCTCGCCCGCGGCAAGCGGCTGACCTCGTACAAGTCGCTGTCGACCGACGTCAAGAACGCCGGCGGCGACTGGGTCGACGCGCCGCTCGTGCGCGACGACTCCGACGGCTGGACGCTGATCACCTCGCGCTTCCCCGACGACCTGTCCGAGTTCGTGCCGGCGATCGCGCGCGAGCTCGTGGGTCAGGGCAGCGCGCAGCCGGTGAGCGGATAGCCCGCCTGCGGCCCTCTCGGCGGCGTCAGCCGAGCGCTCGGAGCAACCCGACCACCACGTCGGCCGAGCGCTCGGCGGCGCCGTCGACGTGCGTCAGGAACTCCGTGCCGTCGGGCGCGCACAGGTCGCTGATCGCCCGCACCGACACGAACGCCTGCCCGTGCGTGTGCGCGAACTGCGCGATCGCGGCCGATTCCATGTCGACGGCGACCACGTCGGGGAAGTCCTCGCGGAACTTCAGCGCACGCTTCTCCGTCACGAACACCTCGCTCGATCCGACCACGCCCGTGCCGACGTCGTCGCCGTGCGGTGCGGCGATCGCCCGGGCGGTCAGTTCCTCGTCGCCCGCGTAGTGCTCGGGCATGCCCGGAACCTGGCCGAGCGAGTAGCCGAAGGCCGTGGCATCCGCGTTCATGTTCACGTACCGCTCGCCCACGACCACGTGCCCCACCCGGATGCCCGAGGCGAGCCCGCCCGCCGTGCCGGCGCTGATCAGGGGCACGGATGCGCCGAAGGTGTAGAACGCGTACGCGGCGGCCGCCGTCGCATTGGCGAAGCCGATGCCGCTGCGGATCAGCGCGACGGGGATTCCGTCGATGACCAGGTCGCGCCGCATGCCGTGGCCCCGCTCGCGGGCGAAGGTCTCGCCGTGATGCTCGGCGCGGTCGAGGAAGGGCTGCGCCTCCTCCTCCATCGCGACGAGGATCGCGGCGCGCGGCGCGGGCGCGTCGGTCACGCCGTGACCTGGGCCCACTCGTCGCGCTTGGCGAGGAAACCGGCGGCGGCCTGCTGCGCGCCCTCGAGCGAGTGATTGGCGCCCCAGCCGCACTGCACCTCGTTGGCCGCGGGCACCTCGTCGGCGGTGGTGATGTCGGTCAGGGTCTTCTCGATCAGATCGAGCACCTCCTCATAGGAGGGCTCGCCCTGCAGGATCAGGTAGAAGCCGGTCTGGCAGCCCATCGGCGAGAAGTCGACGACCTGCGAGCTGTGATTGCGGCTCTTCTCGGCGAAGAGGTGCTCGACCGAGTGCACGGTCTTCATGTCGAGGTGGCCGGAGTTGGGCTGGGTGAAGCGCACGTCGTACTTGACGATGACGTCGCCGTGCGGCAGCTGCTTGCGGTCGGCGAGGCGCACGTAGGGAGCCTTGACGGTGCGGTGATCGAGGTTGAAGGACTCGACGTTCATGCGGGGCTGATCGGTCATGCGTCGATTCTTCCAGACCGATGTCATCGGGGTCTTTGCGCGCCGTGGGAGCGGTGCTAGCTTCCGCTCGTGGTACTCGACACCCGAGTCGAGAAAGGCCGTCGCGCTGCGACCCTCGCCGGCGCGCTCATCCTCGCGCCCAGCATCCTCGTCGCGGTCGTGTTCGGGGGTGTGCACCTCGTCGTCATTCCTCTCTTCCCCGTCGTCGCCCGGTACTACTTCTCGCAGCAGGCGGCGACGTTCAGCGCCGAGGACGCAGCGCTGACGGTGCACATCTTCTTCGGCTCGGTGGCGCTCGTCGCGGGGGCCGTCAACATCGTGACGGCGGCCGCGGACCGGCGGCTGCGTGCGCACCGCGTGATCGGATGGACGTACACCGGCTCGGTGGCGATCTCGGCCGCGTTCGGCATCGTCGTCGCCTTCCATGCTTACGCCGGCACGCTGCCGGGCGGGCGCGTCATGGTCACGAGCGGATTCCTCACCCTCGGCGCCACCTGGGTCGTGACGCTCGTCGCCGCCGCGCACGCGATGGCCGTGCGCCGCTCGGTGACGGCGCACCGGTTCTGGATGACGGTGAACTTCTCCCTGACCTTCGCGGCGGTCGTGCTGCGGGTGTGGGTCGGCCTGCTGCTGGTGTTCGGCACCGGCACGTTCGAGCTGCTCTACCCGACGCTCGGATGGCTGGGCTGGGTGCCGAACCTCGTCGTCGGCATCCTCATCGCCCGGCGGCTGCGCGGCACTGGCCGCCTGGCGGTGCGGGTGCGGCGGTGAGGCATCCGTCAGTGCTGCTCGAGCCTCAGCGCTCGTGCCACGGCAGCTTCTCGCCCGGAGCGACCGGGTCGAGCGGGATGACGATCACGGGGCGGTGCTGGCGGTGCGCGAGGTGGACCGCCACCGAGCCGTTGAAGAACTCGTAGGCGCCGGTGCGGAGGCCGGGCTTGCGGGTGCCGACGACGATCGCATCCGCATCCACTTCGTCGGCGAGTGCGGCGAGTTCGGTGGCCGGCTCGCCGGCGAGTGCGCGCAACGAGTAAGGGACGCCCGTCGGCTCGACCAGCGACGCGAGGTGATCCGCCGCTGACGCGTCGAACTCTTCGCGCACCTCCTCGCCGAGGTCGGGGTCGATGTCGAACGCCACGACGGACCCGTCCGGATTGCGGCGCACCTCGTACCTGGCCGGATCGACCGTCGCGATCACGAGCCCGTCGCCGAGCTTCCGGGCCAGCAGGGCCGCCTCCTGCACGACGTGATCCGGCTGATGCTCCCTGCCCGTGACGACGCCGACGACGAGACACGAGCCATGCGCTGGCTGATCAGACATCCGAGCTCCTTCGCTACGGCGAGCGTAACGCGGTGCGGGTGCGGGTGCGGGTGCGGGTGCTCCGCGACCTGGATTCGAACCAGGACTTAACGGCTCCAAAGGCCGTCGTGCTGCCGTTACACCATCGCGGATCGCGCCGGGCCGCTCGCTCGCGGCGCCCCTCAAGTCTGCCAGAGGCGTGGCGCTGGATAGCATGACCCCATGCCGGCAGAGGACGAGGTCGACCGCATCGTCGAGGCATGGGTGCGCGAGCGCCCCGACCTCGATTTCGCACCGCTGCTGGTGCTCTCGCGGGTCGATCGGCTCTCGCGGCATCTCGACAACGCGCGCAAGGCGGCGTTCACCCGCTCGAGCCTGCAGTCATGGGAGTTCGACGTGCTCGCGGCGCTGCGCCGGGCCGGCGCTCCGTACCAGCTCTCCCCCAAGGCGCTGCTGCAGCAGACGCTGGTGTCCAGCGGCACGATGACGAACCGCATCGACCGGCTCGTCGAGCGCGGATTCGTCGAGCGGCTGCAGGATCCGGCGGACGGGCGCGGAATCCTGGTGCGGATGACCCGGCAGGGGCTCACTCATGTCGACGCGGCCATCACGCGGCTGGTGGATGCCGAGGCCGAGATCCTGCGCTCGCTGTCGGTCGCCGATCAGTCCCGGCTCGGAACCCTGCTGCGCAAGCTCACGGTCGGCTTCGACGAGTCGTAAGACGTCGCACGATCCGTCACCGATCGCAGGATCTGTCACCCTGCAGCATGGCGGCGTCGGTGACGAATCGTGCGATCGGTGACGAACCGCGACGGCCTATACGTCGATCGGCTCCAAGCGTGCCGCGCGCCGGGCGGCGCGGGCCAGGTCGTCGAGGAGCGCCTCGGTGTCGGCCCATCCGATGCACGCGTCGGTGATGGACTGCCCGTAGGTGAGGCCGTCGAGCCCGGCATCCGTCAGGTCTTGTCTGCCCGGCTCGATGAAGCTCTCGATCATGACGCCCGCGATCGGCTCGCCGTCGGCGATCTGCGCGGCCAGCTCGTGCGCGACCTCGAGTTGGCGGATGTGGCTCTTGCCGCTGTTGGCGTGGCTGGCGTCGACGATGATGCGCGGGCTGAACCCGGCGCGGGCGAGCAGGCGGGCGGCGTGGATGACGTTGTTCGTGCCGTAGTTCGGGCCGAACCGGCCGCCGCGCAGGATGATGTGCCCGGCGTCGTTGCCGCGGGTGTTGACGATGGCGGCGCGGCCGTCCTCGTCGATGCCGAAGAAGGTGTGCTGCTGGGATGCGACGGTGCATCCGTCGATCGCGACCTGCACGTCGCCGTCGGTGGCGTTCTTGAAGCCGATCGGCATGCCGAGGCCCGAGGCCATCTGGCGGTGGATCTGGCTCTCGGTGGTGCGGGCGCCGATCGCGCCCCAGCTGACGAGGTCGGCGATGTAGTTGGGGCTGACCGGTTCGAGGAACTCGCAGCCGACGGGCAGGCCCAGCTCCACGATGTCGAGCAGCAGCCGGCGGGCGACCCTGAGGCCCGTCGAGATGTCGTGCGTGCCGTTCAGGTGCGGGTCGTTGATCAGGCCCTTCCACCCGCCGGTCGAGCGCGGCTTCTCGAAGTAGACGCGCATGACGACGAGGATGTCGTCTTTGAGGCGCTCGGCGACGGGGGCGAGGCGGCGCGCGTAGTCGAGGGCGGCCTCCGGGTCGTGCACCGAGCAGGGGCCGACGACGACGAGCAGGCGGTCGTCCTGCTCCTGCATGATCGCGTCGATGGCGGCCCGGTGGGCGGCGATGCCGGCGGCCGCGGCGGCGCTGACGGGCAGCTCGGCCTGAAGTTCTCGCGGAGTGGGCAGCACCTCGAAGGCGGCCACGTTCAGATCCTTGGTGCTCATGGGTCCTCGATTCCGGCCCGAGATTATCACGCAGGAGGCATTCGTCCGGGCGCGGCGTGTCTCGCCCGCCGCAGTGCTCCGGGTGCCCACTATGGGGGTCATGCCCCACGACGAGCGCGGCGTCTGGAACCGCGACGCCGCCTACCACGCCTGGATCGTCCGCATCGCCGCGGAGCACGCCGGCGATGTGCTCGACGTCGGGTGCGGCGACGGCACGCTGGTCGCCCGGCTGGCCGAGGTGTCGCATGCCGTTGTGGGAATCGACCGGGATCCGGTGGCCGTCGGGCAGGCCCGCAAGACGCTGCAGTTCGTGCCGGGGGCTGCGGTGGAGGTGTCGGAGTTCTCATCGGAGTGGGGGCTCGAGCCGTCGAGCTACGACGTCATCACGATGGTCTCGACGCTGCAGGAGCTGCCGCTACGACCGGCGCTGCTCCGCGCCCGGGAACTGCTCAAGCCGGGCGGCTCGCTGCTCGTGGTCGGCACCGCCCGCCCCGCCACCCCCTTCGACACCGCCTGGGCCGCCGCCGCAGAGCCCTTGGCCGAGGGGCTGCGCCTCTTCTATTCCTGGCGCGGCATGTACCGGCCGGAGTTCGTGACCGAGGACGCCCCGGCGACGACGCAGACCTTCGCCGAGGTCCATGCCGCCGTCGCCGAGCTGCTGCCCGGCGCGCAGTTGCGCCGCGGCCTGCTCGGCCGCTACCGCCTGCGCTGGTCGAAGCCGGTAGCCGTGCCGGCCGACGCCGAAGTCTCGTATGACACCGCGCAGCCCGAGGAGGCCGAGGCGCCGGTGCTCGCGCCGGACGACGTCGACGAGCTGTCGCACATGTTCGACCAGACCCGCGAGGTGCCGACGCTCGACGAGCTCGCGCGCGGCCGCCGCTCGGAACCGGGCCAGGGGCGCGGGGACGGTGGCGTCAGACGTAGCGCCTAGGCTCGCCGTGTGGAGGGGCCGCAGCTGACGACGGATGCGCCGGGCCTGCGTGCCGTCTTCGCCGGCCGGCGCGGCCGGCTGCTGATGGCGCTGATGCTGGCCGAGTTCGGCGCCGCGGTGCAGGGCATCGCGTATTCGACGGTGCTGCCGCTCGCGGCATCCGATCTCGACGGTTCGAAGCTGTACGGCGCGACGCTCGCCGCCGCGACGCTCGCCAGCGTCTTCATGCTCGCGCTCGGGCCGGGCGTGCTGCTGCGGCTGGGGTTGAACCGCGCGCTCGGCATCGCGACGGTCATGTTCGCGGCCGGCGCCGCGCTCTCGGCGCTCGCGCCGGCGATGGTGTGGATCCTCGTCGGCAGCGTCATCCGCGGCCTGAGCGCGGGCGTCGTCGCCGGGTTCGGCTACTCGGCGCTCGCCTCGCTGTACGAGGACGCGCTGCGGCCGCGGGTGTTCGGGCTGTTCGCCTTCATGTGGCTGGTGCCGTCGATCGTCGGGCCGCCGGTGAACGCGGCGATCGCCGGCTCGGTCGGATGGCGCTGGGCGATGGTGTGGCCCGCGGTGCTCGTGATCGCAGCGCGGATCGCGATCGCGCTGAACTCGGCGGTGATCCCGCAGCAGGCGGGGCAGCGGCGGGTGAGCCCGTGGATCGGGCTCGGCGTGGTCGCCTCGATCGGCGTCGCCTCCTGGGCGTCGTCGGCGCACGGGGTCGCCGCGCTGGTCGCCTACGTGGTCGCGTTCGCCGCGGCCGTCGCCCTGTCGATCGTGCTGCTCGCCCGGGCGGCGGAGGACCGGCGACGGCTCGTCACGCTCGGCGCGTTCTTCGGCCTGTGCGTCGTGTACACCTCGGCCGACGCGGTCTTCTCGCTGGCGATCATCGACGCGCTGCACTCCACGGTGCTGATCGGCGGGGCGACGGTCGGCGTCGCGGCGACGGCGTGGTCGCTGCTCGGACTGCTGCCCGCGCGGCGGGCACAGGGGCACTTCGGGCGCGCGCCGATCGGCGCCGCGCTGACCCTCGTGGGCGTGGTCGCGTTCGGCGCGGTGCTGGTCTGGGGCGCCGGCGCGGTGGCCGTCGGCGTCGCGGTCGGCGCGGCGGCGCTGATCGGCGTCGGCATGGGCCTCGCCTACCCCGTGCAGTCGTCGGCCAACTTCGACGAGCTCGACCCGGCCCACGTCACCCCTGTGGCGACGGCGGCGGCATTCGCCGAGACGGCCTCGGTCGCGGTCGGCGGTCTGCTGACCGGCGGCATCTACTCGCTCGGCGTCTCGGACGGCGCGGCCCCCGCCGCGCTGCTCGCACTCGGCTTCGGGGTCACGGCGGTGCTCGCCGCGGTCACGGTCGGATTGGCCGTCGCCGCGTCACGGCCTGCGAAGCGGCTCAGGGAGGCGGTGTGACCGGGCCCTCGTACGCGGCCCTCGCCGACGCCGGGTGGCCGGCCCTCGAGCGGGCCGAGGTCGGCGGATGGCGGGCGCGGTTCTCGCACGGCGTGACCAAGCGGGCGAACTCGGCGTGGTGGGCGGGCGAGGCCGGGGCGGGTGCTGGTTCGGGCGCAGTCGCGGGTGCGACGGATGCCTCGGCCGGCGGCATCGCCGAGGTCGAGGCGGCCTACCGCGCGCGCGGCCTGCCCCCGGTGTTCCAGCTGACCGGCGCCGACGAGGCGGCGGCTCGGCGGCTGATCGGTCGCGGGTACGCGCTGGTCGACGAGACGGTGGTGATGGCGGCGCCGGTGCGCGAGGAGCCGGCGGCCGCGGCATCCGTCTCTGTCACCCGAACGCCGTCCGAGGAGTGGCTCGATGCGTGGTGGGCCGTGGACGGCCGCGGCGGGCCTGCGGAGCGGGAGGTGGCGCGGGCGATCCTGACCGGGGTGCCCGCGCTGTACGCCGCGCTGCCGGTCGACGGCGTCGTCGCGGCGGTGGCGCGCGTGGCGCTCGTCGGCTCGTGGGGCGGCCTGTACTGCGTGGCGACGCTGCCGCGGTTCCGTCGGCGCGGGCTGGCGCGGCAGGTGGTCGCGGGCGCGTTGGCGGCGGGCGCGGCGCACGGCGTGACGGATGCGTGGCTGCAGGTGCTCGCCCGCAATGAGGCGGCGCTCGCGCTGTATTCGGGCTTCGGGTTCACCGAGGTGGAGAGGTACCGGTATCTGATCGGGAAGGAGCGGCCGCTGCCGGTGGCCGTGTGCCGGTAGGGGATCCGCCTTGCGTCGGCGCGCATCGGCGCAGATAAGGTCGGACGCATGGCGCAGTGGACGGGCAGCGACGACGCATACCGCTACGGGGAAGAGTTGTTGGTGGGCGACCGGGTGCGGCTGCGCGCGACGCGTGAGGACGACCTGCCGGTGCTCGCCGACTGGTACAACCGGCCCGAGTGGGGCGTGCTGCAGCAGGTGCGGGTGCAGCCGCTGCCGCAGGCCGACGTGATCGAGCAGATCCGCACGTGGAGCGGCAGCAAGGACGGCTCGGGAGCCGGCTTCAGCATCGAGCTGGTCGCGACGCAGCAGCTGATCGGGCACACCTCGCTCTGGGGCGCACGGATGCCGGCGCGCGCGGCGACCTTCGCCATCATGCTCGGTCCGCAGTTCGCCTCACAGGGGTACGGCCCCGAGGCGGCGCGGCTGATGGTCGGGTACGGGTTCCGGGAACTCGGGCTGAACCGCATCGGGCTGAGCACGTGGGCGTACAACAGCCGGGCGGTGCGCGCGTACGAGAAGGCCGGCTTCGTGGTCGAGGGGCGACGGCGCGACGTGGTGTTCCACGACGGAGCCTTCCACGACGAGATCCTGATGGGGATTCTGGCGGAGGAGTTCTTCGGGTCCTGAGGCGTCGTCGTGACGCGGGGCGGCGCGTGGCGGTGGTGAGGGCGGGGCCCTGCGGCGGCGCTGTGCGCCAACGCGTCGGCAGTGTCGGCTGGGCTGGCTGGGGCGGCTGGGGCGGCTGGGGCGGCTGGGTCGGCGTCGTCCGAGGCGGCTGCTGACGTCATTTTGCACACTCGACTGGGGTTGCGCGGGGTTGTACACATCTTCGATGTTCGGGGTCTCGGATGTCGGTGGGTGCTTTTAGAGTGTGTGGCATGAGTTCGATGCTGGAGGCGCTGCGGAACCTGGACGACCAGGTGGCCGCCGTGCTGGCCGATGCCGGCGAAGTGGCCGGCCTGTCCGGCATCGAGCTGACCGCGCAGGTGCGCGCCCTATCCGGGGTGCAGGCCCGCCTGTCGGCCGCGATCGCGGTGCGCGCGGCGGAGATCGACCGCCGTTCGGCCCGGGAGCTGGGCAAGGACGGGCTCGCCCAAGCTTCGGGGTTACGCAGTGGGGCGGAGTTGGTGCAGCAGGTCACCGGCACCAGCCGGGGTGAGGCGGCGAGACTCGTGCGGGTCGGCGGGTTGTTGGAGACCGCGCAGCACGTCGCCCCCGCCGCACCGGATGCGGACGCGGAACCGCGCGAGCGGCCCGTGGAGTACCTGGCGGGGCTGCCCGGCTCGTGGGACGCGCCGGTGGGGGTCGCGGTGCGCAACGGCTGGCTGTCGGCCGCGGACGGCGACGCGCTCGTCACCGCCCTCGGCACCCCACCCGGTCCGCAGCATGCCCCGCTGTGGCGGGACGCCGTGCTCGAGCTGATCCACGCAGCGTGGGAATCGGGGTGGCGGGCCGAGGAGCTCGCCCGCGCCGCCCGCCGCATCCGCGCGAGCCTGGACGCCCGCACCGCCGAACGTGACGCGCAGGCCCGGTTCGAGGCGAGGTCGTTGAAACGCGCCGAACGCGCGGACGGGATGATCCGCTACGACCTGCTCCTGGACCCGGAATCCGACCAGAGGTTCTGGA
>NZ_AULK01000002.1 GCF_000419445.1 Gryllotalpicola ginsengisoli DSM 22003
TGGCTCTTCGGACTTCGGGTGGGGGCTGGGGGTTGTGCCGGGCCGTGGCGTAGTGGTGTGAGGCGGGTCGAGGGCCCGAGGATCGGTAGCGACCAAGCAACCCTTCCCCGGGAGTCCTCGACCCGTGCCCGATGCTACGGGGTGCGCCGCCGCGTGCCCATCTTCTGTTGTCTACTGTGATCGTTGTGATGTGCTCGTCGGTCTCGGCGGGCTTCACGTCATCGCTGCGCAGCGCCGCGGCGATGGGGTGCTCGTCATCGATGTCGAGTCACCGCCGGGGTCGGTGGGGTGCCCGCGATGCGGGCAGGTCGCCGAGTCCAGGGGCCGTAAGACGCTCGTGTTGATCGACGCGCCGATGGGCGCAGGGCCGGTGCGGGTGCGATGGCGCAAGCGCCGGTGGCGTTGCGTCGATGATGCGTGCGCACAGAAGTCGTTCACCGAGCAGGACACTGCCGTTGCTGCTTCGCGGGCGCAGCTCACGGCCCGGGCCCTCTCGTGGGCGGTCGCTCAGATGCGGCGGGAGAACGCCTCGGTGCAAGGCATCGCCCGGCAGCTCGGGGTGTCCTGGAAAACGGTGTGGCGGCACGTCAAGCCGGTGCTGGAGCGCCGCGCAGCGGACGAGTCCCGCTTCACTGGTGTCACCACCCTTGGCGTCGATGAGCACCTCTGGCACCACGTCTCGACCAAGCCGGTCGAAGACGGCGGGCGGGGTCCGAAGGAACTGACCGGGATGGTCGATCTGACCCGTGACGCCAGCGGACGCGTCCGCGCCAGGCTGCTGGACCTCGTGCCCGGTCGTTCCGCGAAGGCCTACGCCGACTGGCTGCAGGAACGCGGCGAGCAGTTCCGCGACCAGGTGCAGATCGCGACGCTGGACCCGTTCGCCGGATACAAGAAGGCCCTCGATGATGAGCTCGACGACGCGGTCGCCGTGCTCGACGCTTTCCATGTCGTCAAGCTCGGCACCCAGGCCGTGGATGAGGTCCGTCGCCGCGTCCAGCAGGACACCCTCGGCCACCGTGGCCGCAGGGGCGACCCGCTCTACGGGATCCGCAACACCCTCCGCGCCGGACGCGAGAACCTCACCGACCGACAGACTCAGCGCCTCGCCGACGCGTTCGCCGGGCGGGAGGAGCACGTCGAGGTCGAGGTCGCCTACGAATGCGCCCAGAAGCTCCGCGACGCTTACCGCCGCGCTGACCTCGCCGAGGGCAAGAAGATCGCCGAGCAGGTGCTCGACTCGTTCCCGTCCTGCCCGATCCCCGAGATCGCCCGCCTCGGCAAGACCCTCACCCGCTGGCGGGACGCGTTCCTGGCCTACTGGACCACAGGTCGCTCATCCAACGGCGGCACCGAGGCCGTGAACGGACTCATCGAACTCGCCCGCCGCGTCGCCCGCGGCTTCCGCAACTACGACAACTACCGACTCAGAATGCTCCTCATCGCCGGCGGCCTCGACCCCACCACCCCCACCTGAAGTCCGAAGAGCCCGTTTACTCCCCAGTAGGTGGGACAGCCCAAGAATTTTGTTTACATACCGGAAATTCAGGGGTTAGGCTCAGCCTGTGAGCATGCCGTAAAGTCAGCGGCAAGCGAAGCGCGATGACCTTTCTGCCGGTCCCGTCGGGGTGGGGGAGAAGACTGTGATGGCGCATCAATCGACACAAAGGGGAACCCGAGACTCATGAAGAAGCTGACCAAGGCGCTTGTCGCCGCCTCCATCGTCGGTGCCGCCGTTCTCGGCGGACCGATCGCTGCCAACGCCGAGACCTACACGCCCGGTGCGGGTTCGGTCACCACCGTCGTCAACAACCTGACGGTCACGTTCAACATCGTCGCCGGCACCTTCGAGCCGGGTAGCGCTGTCACCGCTGACGTCACCGGCCCCGGCACCGTCACGGTTGGTGCGTTCACCGCCGACGCCGCCGACGTCTCGGTCGGCAACGCGGCTAATGACGGCTCGCTGAGCGCCACGCTGACCTTCTCCGAGGCCGGCACCTACACCGTCGTCTTCACGGATGCCGCGGATAACGCCTCCGACCCGATCACCGTCACGGTGGGCGCGGTCTCCGGCACCACCACGGCCGCCACCGGCAGCCTGGCCTCGACCGGTTCGTACATCTCGCTGGCCACCATCTGGGGCGCGGCGGGTGTCATCGCCCTCGGTGCCGGCTTCGTCACCGTCCGCACGGTCGTCCGTCGCCAGGGCGCGAAGGCCTAAGTCGGAAGCAGTTCCCTAGAAAGGGGCGGGATCCTCGGATCCCGCCCCTTTCTGCGTGTCGGGGTGCGGCAGTTTCGTTGGTTGAGTAGGCCGCAAAGCGGCCGTATCGAAACCCCGCTGGTTGAGTAGCCCGCCCCGCGGCCGTATCGAAACCCGCCCGACGCCAATCTCCCAAGACGCACGCTACGGAGGAGCTTTTCGCAGAAACCTCCTCCCTACGCTGCGTCTTGGGAGTTTCGCGGTGGAGCCCTTTTCGCTAGCGGCACACTTCGACGCGAAGGGCACCGCCGAACGGCGCATCCGATCTGCCCACAGGCGCGAAACGTGCCCCTGGAGAAAAGCCCCCGCCCGCCGCTGGTCGACTCAGCCGCGCAGCGGCGGAATGGAGACCTGCGGCCCCGGGTCTCCATTCACGCGGTGCGTGAGCCGACCCGCGCAACGCACCCCCAACCGGTGCCGCCCATTGGGGGCGCGCCACGTCTGGGGGCATCGCGCCGAGGCATCCGTCTCTAACGTGAGGAATACTCACGCAAGAGAGATGAGATGTCATGCGCACTCTGACGAAGGTGTCGGCCGCCGCGGCCGTCGCAACGATCATCGGTGTCGGGGCTCCGGCCGCCGCATACGCCGACCAGTACACCCCGCCGTTGCCCGACGGGTGGGCGGAAACGGTGTCGGCCTGCACGACGGTTAGCCACCACGCAGCGGCGGCGACCTTCGACCCCGGGGCCGCGCTTCAGCTGACGGTCACGGGCGAGGGTGCCGAGCCCGCGCTGGCGCAGTTCACGGCGGTCGCGATGCGGGCGGAGCAGTTCCAGGTCGTCGCGACGGATGCCGGGGCGGCCGACATCCGGCTGACCTTCCCGCAGGGCGCCGCCGGCACCTACCAGGTGTCGCTGGTCGAGCCCGGCACGCAGCGCAGCTCATCGGGAGTCGTCACCGTCTCCGGGGTGAGCAGTTGCGCAGCCGCCGACCCGCCGGTCAGCACGCTGCCGCTCAACGGCACCTCGATCTCGGCCGCCACCGTGTGGGGCGCCGGCGGAGCCATCATCGCCGGCGCGGTCGCGCTGATCGTCACCTCGGTGCTGCGCTCGCGCCGGGCACGCCGGGCCGCCGCCTCGCCCAAGCCGGTCGAGTAGGCCGCGCAGAAACGGAAAAAGTGGCGACACGCCGGGCGTTGCGGCGCTCGTCCCGGCGCGTCGTGCAAAAGCTCCGTTTCTGCGCGCAGCCGAGGGAGGTAGATGACGGGGGAGGGCCGGCGCGCCGCCTACTCGACCGACAGGAGAGAACCGGCGGGCGGCCCACTCAACCAGCGGAACGCGCGGACTTCGGGAAGCTGATCGCCCGGCGTCCGCGCTGCTTCTCGTCCTTCGCAAGCCGGTGCAGCTCGGCGCGGGTGATCTCGGCGAGCCGGTCGGCGGCATCCAGCTTCTCGCCCGTGCGGCGAAGCAGCGAGAGCGGAGTGCGCGCGTCCTCGTCGCGCACGGGCACATAGGTCACGCCCTCGAAGGCGTGCAGCGACGTCAGGAACGGCACGACCGCAACGACCAGCCCGCTCGCGATCGTGGAGAGCAGTACGACGTCGTCTTCGGCGTACATCCGGATGGTCGGCGAGAACCCCGCGCGCAGGCACGCGCCCGTGATCGAGTCGAACGCCGTGGGAGACGAGTCGCGGTGGAACATGGCGAACGCTTCGCTGCGCAGATCGCTCAGGTCGACCGACGTGCGAGACGCGAGCGGATGCGACGACGGCACGGCGGCCACGAGCGGTTCCATTCCGAGCAGTTCGAAGTCGATTCCGCTCGGGGCGTCGAGGTACCGCTCGAAGGCGACGTCGATGTGCCCGGCGGTGAGCTCGTACGAGACGTCCTGGCGGTCCAGCGCGCGCAGCGTCACCTTCGTCTGCGGGCGATCGGCCCTCAGCTGCGGAATGATGCGCGGCATCAGCCCGGCGAAGACCGACGAGATGCCCGACACGCGCAGCGGGATGAAGGCTGTGGGGTCGTCCGTCACGGCGGCCTCGACGGCGGATGCGTGCACGAGCAGCGCGCGAGCCTCGGCCGCGAGCACCCGCCCGTGCGGGGTCAGCTCCGGCGCTCGGCGAGGGCCGCGATCGAAGAGGGCGACGCCGAGCTCGCGCTCGAGGCGGGAGAGCGTCTGGCTCAGAGCTGACTGGCCCACTCCCAGTCGCGCGGCGGCGGCAGTGAAGCTCCGATCCTGCGCCACGGCGAGGAACGCGCGTAGGTCGCGTAAATCCACTGGTGCCTCCTGTCGAGCGCGGTGCCGGACCGCATGGTCTCATTCCGGTGAATCGTGCTTTGTCCCTGATTCGGGGGAGTAAAAAGCCTGTTTCAGCATTATTTCATCTGCTCTATCGATCCGATACATCACCTACCGTGAAGTTTCAACGCATCACCCGACCACTCCGTCCGCTGTCACAAGGGAGAACAACGTGCACCGCAACGCTGTCCGAGCGACCATGCTGGCCACTGCGGCCTCTGTCGCCCTCACCCTCACCGCCTGCTCGGGCGCCGCGTCGTCAAGCGACGCCACCGACGACCTCGGCACTCTCACCCCCGGGGTCCTGAAGATCGGCACGACCAGCAATCAGAAGCCCTACGCGTACACGGAGAACGGCAAGCTGGTCGGCTTCGAGGTCGACATGGCGCGCGCCGTCGCGAAGGAGGCCGGCCTGAAGCCGGAATTCGTGCAGGAGGACTTCTCGGCGCTGCTCCCGGCCGTCGCCAATCAGCAACTCGACGTCGAGTTCGCCTCGTCGTCGGTCACCGCCGAGCGGAAGAAGATGGTCAATTTCACCCACATCTACTTCATCGGCTACATCTCGGTCATCACCAACGAGTCGTCGATCACGGATGACCCGGCCAGCCTCAAGGGCAAGAAGCTCGGCCTGCTCCAGGGCAGCATCGAGGACGACTACGCGCAGAAGAACTTCCCCGGGGCCACGATCGTGCGCTTCCCCGACGAGCCGTCGATGGACCAGGCACTCAAGGCCCACAGCGTCGACGCGCTGTTCGACGACGCGCCGCCGGCGCAGGCCCTCGCGAAGGCCAACCCTTCGATGTCGATCCCGATCAACATCGAGGTCAGCGACATGCCGGTCGCCGCCGCCGTCAGCAAGAAGAACCCGAAGCTGCTCGCCGCGCTGAACAAGGCGATCGACAAGGTCATCTCCTCCGGCAAGTGGCTGAAGATCGACAAGAAGTACTACCCGGACCAGCCGGTGCCGAAGCAGTTCGAGCCGACTGACGGCTGAGCCGCGGCGACGGAACGCGGAGCGTGACCATCGTGGAAACCATCCAGAACCTCATCTCGACCTTCCTCAATCCGCAGTACCTTGTCGTGGCGCTGCCCGACATCCTCAAGTACGGGCTCTGGAACACCCTGTTCATCGCCATCATCGCGACGGCAATCGGCATCGTCATCGGCCTCGTGCTCGCCGCGCTCGGGGTGTCGAACAGCCGGGTGCTGAGGTGGTTGGCCGGCATCTACACCGACATCTTCCGCGGGCTGCCGGCCGCGCTGACGATCCTCGCCATCGGGGGAGGGTTCGCCCCGATCGTGAACCCGATCACCCACGGCAACCCGTACCCGCTCGGCATCATGGCGCTCGCCCTGATCGGAGGCGCGTATATCGGGGAGATCTTCCGGGCCGGCATCCTCGCCATCGACAAGGGGCAGCTGGAGGCGTGCCGCGCGCTCGGCATGAGCTACAACGCCGCCATGTGGAAGGTCGTGATCCCCCAGGGCATCCGCAGTGTGCTGCCCTCGCTCGTGAACCAGTTCATCGCGATCGTCAAGGACTCGAGCCTGGTCTACTTCCTCGGCTTCGCCACGGCACAGCGCGAACTGTTCCGCGTCGGCGAGGACGCATCCGTGACCTACGCGAACCTGTCGCCGCTGTTCACAGCCGGAGTCTTCTACCTGATCATCACCGTGCCGCTGACGCACCTCGTCAACGTGATCGACCGGCGGCTGCGGCACGGGCGTGCGGTCTCCGACGCCACCACGCTCGACGAGGACCTCGTCGCCGAGGTGCCTCTGCCGGCCCGCGCGGCCGTGGGAAGGGAGTGAAGCGATGACCGCACCGACCACGAACGGCGTCGCCCATCTGATCGACGGGACGACGGGGGCGAGCCTCGAGCTCAAGGGGATCTCCAAGACCTTCGGCAAGAACCAGGTGCTGCACGGCGTGGACCTCTCGGTGCGCACCGGTCACACGGTGTGCATCATCGGCCCCTCCGGGTCGGGGAAGTCGACACTGCTGCGCTGCGTGAATCGCCTGGAGGAGCCGACGAGCGGCACGATCCTGCTCGGCGGTGAAGACGTGACCCGGGCGAACCCCGACCTGCTGCGCAGGCGCGTCGGTATGGTGTTCCAGCACTTCAACCTGTTCCCGCACCGCACGGTGATCGACAACATCGTGTTGCCGCTGCGGGACGTGCGGAAGCTGCCGGTGGCGGAGGCGCGCGAGCTCGCGATGCGCAGCCTGGACGATGTCGGGCTCGCCCATAAACGGGATTTCCGTCCGTCCAGCTTGTCGGGCGGCCAGCAGCAGCGCGTGGCCATCGCCCGCGCGCTCGCGATGAAGCCCGAGATCATGCTGTTCGACGAGGCCACGAGCGCTCTCGATCCGGAGCTGGTGAAGGACGTGCTCGACCTGATGTCCGGGCTAGCGCAAGCCGGCATGACGATGCTCGTCGTCACGCACGAGATGGGCTTCGCTCGGCAGGCCGCCGACCACGTCGTCTTCATGGATCGCGGCCGGCTCGTCGAGCAGGGCAAGCCCGACGAGCTGTTCGACAACCCGACCTCGCCGCGCTTGGCCGGCTTCCTCTCGAAGGTCCTCTGAGCGTGGGCTTCGATGCAGAGGTCGGCGTCGTCGGCGTCGGAACCATGGGCTCGCAGGCCCTCTGGCAGTTGGCACAACGTGGAGTGTCCGCGATCGGCTTCGAGCAGTTCGCGCCCGGCCATGACCGGGCCGGCGCCGGGGGAGAGAGCCGGCTGTTCCGCACTGCGTACTTCGAGAGCAGCCGCTACGTGCCGCTGCTGCGCCTCTCGAAACTGCTCTGGCGCCGGCTCGAGGCGGCAACCGAGACGAGCCTGCTGCACGTGAACGGCGCGCTCATGATCGGCGAGGAGGGCGGCGACTTCCTCGCCCGCGTGCAGCGCTCGATCGACGAGCACGGCATCGACCACGAGGTGCTCGACGCGCAGGAGATGCAGCGGCGGTACCCGCAGCACCGCATAAGCGCCGGCCAGGCGGCGATCCTTGACCGGGAGTCGGGCTTCCTCCGGCCCGAGCTCGCGGTCGCCTCGGCCGCGCGGGCCGGGGAGAGCCTCGGCGCGCGCATCCGTCGCCGTTCACGCGTCGACGAGATCCGCTTCGAAGACGACGCCGTCACCGTGCTCGCCGACGGAGAGCTCTTCCGGTTCCGCCGCCTCATCGTCGCGGCCGGCGCCTGGACGTCGCAACTGCTGCTCGGCCTCGCGCCGCTGACGGAGGTCGTGCGCATCGCGATGACCTGGTGGCAGGCGAAGCAGCCCGCCGCGTACACCGAGGATGTATTCCCCGTCTTCGCGCGCGTCACCGACGGATACGACATCTCGGGGTGGCCGTCGCTCGATGCCGCGACCGTGAAGGTCGGGCTGAACAACGGATGGGACCGTGTCGGCGATCCCGACGCGCTCGACCGCACCGTTCCCGACGCGCTGTTCGAGGAAATCCGGAACGCCGTGGGCGAGCTGATGCCCGGGCTCATCCCCGAGCCGGTGCGCATCGGCGTCTACATGGACGGCTACACGGCCGACCATGACCCCTACGTCGGCCCGCTGCAGTGGGACCCGCGGGTCACCGTGCTCGGCGGGTTCAGCGGGCACGGCTTCAAGATGGCGCCCGCCATAGGCCTCGCGGCGGCGGATTACGCGACCGAGAACGGCACCGAGTTGCCGATCGGATTCCTGCACCCGAACCGCTTCGTCACGAATGTCACCGCAGCCGACCGCATGCGCTTCCGGCGCACGGCCGCTGCTTGAAAGAAGGAGAGAGAACACGTGGAAACCATCACGACAGATGTCGCAGTCGTCGGCCTCGGCGCATTCGGATCGGCCGCGTTCTGGCGGCTGGCGGCCCGGGGCGTCGACGTCGTCGGCATCGAGCGTTTCGGGCTGGGGCATCCGCTCGGGTCCTCGCACGGGGTGACCCGGCTCTTCCGCGTCGCGTGCCAGGAGCACCCCGGCCTGTCGGCCGTCGCGCGCAAATCCCTCGAGCTGTGGACGGCGCTGGGCGCCGCGAACGACGAGGTGTACGTGAACCAGGTGGGCTGCGTCTCCTCCGGGGCGCCGACGTCGCGGCCTGTCGCCGGCGCGGCCCTCGCCGCGAAGACGGCGGGCCTGCCGGTGACCCACCTGGACCACGAGCAGTTCACCGCCGCCTACCCGATGTATGCCGAACCCGGCATCGATGAGAACACGGTCGCCGTCTTCGACCCGGAAGCAGGGATCTGCTACCCCGAGCGTGCAGTGCGTGCTCAGGGCGAGGCGGGCATCGCGGCAGGAGGGCGCGCCCTGCTCGACACCCGAGTCACGTCGATCGAGTTCACGGATGCCGGCGTGCGGGTGCTCACCCCCACCGTGATCATCGAAGCGAAGCAAGTGATCGTGTCGACCGGGGCCTGGAACAAGAAGCTGCTTCCCGAACTTCCGCTGGGGCCGCGGCGCACGCCGCTGTTCTGGTGGAAGCCGAAGGACGACGCCACGAGCTCGTTCGACCTCTCGAGCTTCCCCGCGTTCATCCACGAGCTGCCCGACGGCCGCCATCTCTGGGGTCACGGCTCGAGCGAAGACCACCTGATCAAGATCGGCATGGAGGACAGCGAGGCTCCCTTCACCGCCATCGACGCCGACACGGTCGACCGGTACGTCCATCCGCACGAGGACATCGACCAGCTCTCCTCGTGGATCGCCGACACTTTCCCCGAGATCGACCCCACTCCCGTGAAGGTGATCCCGTGCATGGTGACCAACTCGCCCGACGGCCAGTTCCTGGTCGGCCGACCTGGAGACGACCCGCGGCTGATCATCGCCGGCGGTGACCACGGCCACGGCTTCAAGCACGCCGCCGGTGTCGGCGAACTGCTGGCGCAGCTGGCGACCGGCGAGGAGTTGTACGCCGACATCGAGTTCATGAACCCCAACCGGTTCGAGGAAGTCGCGGCGGCGCGGCGGGTTGCGACGGCGGTGTGAGCGGCGGCGTCGCACTCGTAACCGGAGCGTCGCGCGGCATCGGCAAGGCCATCGCGCTCGAGCTGTCGTCGACGCACACGATCATTGCCGGCGCCCGCACGGCCGAGGCACTCGCGCCGCTGCGCTCGCAGCTTCCGGATCTAGTTCCGTTCGTGTGCGACCTTGGGTCGGAGGCGCAGACCGCGGCGGCCGTGGCCGAGCTGGGCCTCACCGAGCTGGACGTGCTGGTCAACTCCGCCGGCGTCGCGGACGAGAGGCCGTTCGACACGTTCACGCGCGAGGACTGGCGGAAGCAGTTCGAGGTCAACGTGTTCGCCGTGGCGGACCTGACGGCCCGCCTGCTGCCGGCCCTGCGCGCGGCGCGCGGAACGATCGTGATGCTGAATTCCGGTTCGGGGCTGTTCTCCTACGCAGGCGGCTCCGTCTACACGGGCACGAAGTTCGCCCTGCGCACGATGGCCGATTGCCTGCGGGAAGAAGAGCGCACGAACGGGGTTCGCGTCACCTCCGTCCATCCGGGCTATGTCGATACCGACATGGGGCGGGGCGTCATCGAGCGCAAAGGGCCCGGGCAGACGTTCGTGCAGCCGCGGACCATTGCGAGCGCGGTGCGACTCGCCGTCGATGCGCCACCCGAAGCGCAGGTGGAGATGCTGTCCATCCGGCCGTCGAGAGGAACAGTTCTATAAGGGTGGGGCGAAATGTGGGCACGCCGGAAGCACAGTATTCGAGCGGCATACCTATCGCGGCACTCCTAGAACGGCGCGTCGTCGTCAACGGCGTCGTCGTCTGCGGCGCGGGCGGAGTGCGGGGGCGACGGGGCGATCGGGATCTCGGGCTCGGTGCGGTAGTGACGACCGGTCGGTGAGATCCACTCGAGGATTCCACCGGCGTACTGCATGAGGCCCCACCCTGCCTCATGCTTGACATGGTGATGGTTCGCGCACAGGCAGGCCAAGTTGCCGAGCCGGGTGGGGCCGCCGCGGGCGTAGGCGATGGTGTGGTCGACCTCGCACTGCTCGGCCGGAACATTGCACCCGGGCGCGCGGCAGTGGCGGTCGCGCAGTTGCACGATGCGTTTCAGCTCGGCGGGCACCCGGTAGGTCTTGCGGTCGAAGTCGACGATCGCGCCGGTGATCGGATCGGTGAGGATTCGACGCAGGCTCGGAGCCCGGGCGACCAACTCGCGCGCCTTGACCGGGTCGATCATGCCGATGCCGGAAATGCTCGCCGGCGCGTCACCGCCCGCGAGCGTTGCGGCGGGAATGAGCACGCTCACAGAGATCGGCGCGCGGGCGGCGATCGTGGCACAGGTCGCGCTGCCCCCAGCCGCGATGACAGGGGCGGCGCCCTCGTCGGCGTTCTCAGCAGTGCCCGCGCCCGCCCCACCTGTCACTGCGCCGATGGTCACTGTGCCGTGGGCGAGCACTTCGACGAGCACGTCGGCTTCCAGCTGCCGCAGCGTCCGAGTGTCGCCGTGCGCTTGCGCCTCGTGAGCGGCATTGCGCATGCCGGTAGCGATCACCGCGGCATCCGTCGCATCAAGATACGCCGTCAACCACGCCATGCCGTCGCGGGCGCCCTCGACCCGCACGTGGCGCGCGGCCACCGCGCGCTCGTGACGGTCGGGGAGGGGCTGTGACTGCACCGTGTCGGCGATCAGCCGAAGCCGATGCTGAAACTGCCCGACGGACAGTTTTCGCGCCCACGGCATCGCCTCGCGCTGCACCGCCTCGCGCGCCGCATCATCGAGATCGGACGTCTCGCGCACGATTGCCTGCGCATGACCCAGCGAGATCTCGCCCGACTGCAGTGCCGCCAGCGCGACCTCGCAGTGCTCGATGAGCTCCCACGCGCCGCCGAGCTGGGCCGCCGCCGTGCGCGGACTGACGCGGGTCGCGGCTGCTACCTCCATCGCAGCAGCACGCCACCGCAACTCGCGGCAGCGCTGCTCGCTCACGTCGGCGCCGGTCGCCAGGGCATCCTCAGCATCGATACGCGCCTTCTCGAGGGCGTCGTCGCCCACGTGCCAAAGCTCGATCTGGCGCTGTGCCTGCAGCTGCGCGATCTGCGCATCGAGCGCCTGCACTCGTCGCAGCCGATCGGCGCAGAGGTCTTTCAGAACGAAATCGAGCTCGATCATGTCTGACGCGTCGACGGCGGAATCAAACACATGTTCTGAACTCATAGAGTCAAGGGTAGAGGGCGCCCCTGACATTGGCCGCTCCCGGCGGCGTGGTTGTGAAAAAGTATTCGATACTCGTCCCACTCACGCCCCGACCCAACACTCCCACAGCGCGACGTCGACGAAGCCGAGTCGCTCGTACACGCCGTGCCCGGCACCGCTGGACTGCAGCCAGGCCCACGACGCGCCGGAGTTGCGGGCATCCGCCACGATCGCGGCGGTCAGCGCAGCGCCGTACCCGCGTCGCCGCGCGTCGGGAACCGTCGCGACGTTGAAGACGCCCACGCTGACGCCGCGGCGCAGGCCGAGCCCCGTCACCACCGGTTCGCCGGCCACCGAGCCGACGTAGTAACCGAGGTCGCGGTCGCCGGCAAGCGGCGGCGAGACGAGAGGCGCGAAGACGCTCTCGGGCGCACCGAAGCCGGCGGCCGCGACCCGCGCGTGCAGGTCCGCCTCCTCGGCCCGCAGCCGGCGCACCTCGAGCTCGGGCACCTCCGGAGCGTTCGGGGTCGCGTCGAGACGCATCAGCGGAAGATCCGCATCGCGGGTCAAACCGCGCGCCCGCGCGAGCTCGGCGAGGGCGCCGGCCCCGACGGGGAACTGCACGCAGTGCGGCAGTCCCGCCGCGGCGACGCGCTCGAGCATTCCCATGACCAGGCCGGCGTCCCCACGCCCGGTGCCCTCACCGGCGGCACGACACCACACCCCGTTGAGCGTCGGAGCCGGCAGCCCGGTCACGGCCGCCAGCATGCCCGGCCCCGGCTCCGCCCACCCGCCGGGCAGACGCTCGGCGAGCCACGCCCACGCATCGCAGAGCGCAGTCTCCGTGGCGGTGGGCAGGTCATTCACGATCTCTCCTTCGCTTGACGGATGCCCCGTGCCCGTCGAGCACCAGCCGCTGAATGCCCGCGCGCACCCAGTCGCGGTAGGCGCGCTGCGACCAGCCGAACTGGCCGACCAGGTGCTCATAAGTCTCGTGTGCGACCAGCAGTGAGAGCGTGGCCGCCGTCTCGTCGAGAGCGGATGCCTCGACGACACCGCGCTCGACCAACCAGCCTGCAGCCAGACGGATGTCGTCGCGCCGCCGCTCCAGCATCCCGTGGAACATCTGCGCGATCTCGGGGTCGGCGTCGGCAGCCGAACGCACCGCACGCCAGATCGCCGACGACCGGGCGATGCCTTCGGTCACGGTGTGCACGTAGTCGTCCATCACCCGGCCCACGTCGGCCTGCGCGAAGATGCGCTGGAACGCCTCGCGCTCGCCTAGCGAGTGCTCGCCCTCCTCCCCGGCGAAGGTCACCTCGAACGCGGCGGCCAGCAGCGCCCGTTTGGGGCCGGCCAGGTTCACAGACTCGACCGACACCCCGGCGCGCTCGGCGATCCCGCGCATCGTGGTGCGCTGGTAGCCGAGCTCGGTGAACAGTTGCGCGGCGGCGCCGACGATCGCCGCGCGGGTGCGGCGCGCCTGCTCGGCCCGGCGCGGGAACGAGCGCGCCCGGCCCCCGGGTGCGGGGCTTGTCGTCGTCGGCATAGTGAATACACTAGCGCTGTAATCAATGGAGCGGCGGCGCCGCCTGAGAGGGGAAAACCCGTGTCATCCGTTCTGCTGTGCGCCACCCCGAACTACGGCCATGTGACGCCGATGCTCGCCATCGGCCGCAACCTCGTCGACCACGGCCACGACGTCGCCGTGGTCACCGGCTCGCGCTTCGGCGACGCCGTGCGTGCCGGCGGCATGACCCACGTGCCGCTGACCGGCCCCGCCGACTACGACGACCGCGACCAGGCGTCCTTCCTGCCCGACCGCGAGAAGTACCGCGGCATCGCGCAGGCGCAGTACGACATCCAGACGATGTTCATCCGCACCATCCCGAGCCAGTACGCGACCGTGCAGCAGGCGATCGCCGAGCGCAGCTCCGACGTGGTGATGGGCGACATCGCCTTCCTCGGCGTCGCCCCACTGCTCACCGCCGGCCCGAGCGGGCGGCCGCCCGTGATCGGCATCGGCGTGCTGCCGCTCAGTTACAGCACTCCCGAGGTCGCGCCGTACGGCATGGGGCTGCAGCCGGGGCGGTCGGCGGCGACGCGGCTGCGCAATCGGATGCTTCAACTGCTGCTCAGCAAGGTCGTCTTCCGCCGCACCCAGCAACTCGCGCAGCAGATGATGGCCGAGGTCGGTGCTGCGCCTCTGACCGGCTGGGTGATGGACTTCACCGGATCCTTCGACCGCTTCCTGCAGCTGACCGTGCCCGAGTTCGAGTATCCGCGGGCGCTGCCGCCGTCGGTCGAGTTCGTCGGGCCGGTGCTGCCCGCGTCGGCGGGCGGCGGCGCGGCGCTGCCCCCGTGGTGGGGCGACCTCGCCGCGGCGGGCTCGGTCGTGCACGTCAGCCAGGGCACCATGGACAACCGCGACCTCACCCGCCTGATCATTCCGACGATTCGCGCGGCGGCCGACAAGCGCGACCTACTGCTCGTGGTCAGCACCGGCCGGGCCGACGGCGAAGCCGAGCTCGTCGCCGCCCTCGGAGAGCTGCCCGCCAACGTTCGCGTCGCCGCCTACTTGCCTTACGACCGGCTGCTGCCGCAGGTCGACGTGATGATCACCAACGGCGGCTACGGGGGAGTGCAGCAGGCCCTGGCCCACGGCATCCCGCTCATCGCCGCCGGAGACACCGAAGACAAGCCCGAGGTCTGCGCCCGCATCGCCTACAGCGGAGCCGGCGTCGACCTCAAGACCGGCACCCCGACGGTCGAGGCCGTGTCGGCAGCGATCGACCGGGTGCGGGCCGGCGCCGGGTACCGCGCCGCGGCCCGCCGCATTGCCGAGTCGATGGCCCGCTACGACGCGCTCGCCGCGATCGAGCGCCACGTGGTGGCCGCCAACCCGGTGGTCGACTCACGCGAAGCGTGAATGGAGACCAAAGGTCCGCGGGTCTCCATTCACCCGCTTGCGCGGATGAGTCGACCAGCGGGCGATGGCTGCCGAAACGACGCAAACGGATGCTTCGCCCCAGCCATAACCGCATCTACTGTCGTCTCAGCGAAACCCCTTCCGCCGAAATCGCACTCGTTGCGGGTATGTGCGGCGTGAAGCATCCGTTGGTGCTGTTTCGGTGAGACGCCGGGGGCGGAATCACCGCACCCGCCCCCGCGTTGGCACGAGAGATGACCGCGCTCGCCGATGTTCCCCTGAACGTGCTCGACCTCGCGTGGCGGGGCTATGGCCAGACGAATGCGGATGCGGTCGCCGCATCCGTCGCCATAGCCCGCCGTGCCGAAGAGCTCGGCTATCACCGCTACTGGTTCGCCGAGCACCACGGCATGCCGGGCATCGCGTCGAGCTCGCCGGCGGTGCTGATCGGAGCCGTCGCCGCGGTGACCGAGCGCATGCGCGTCGGCTCGGGCGGGGTGATGCTGCCCAACCACGCTCCGCTCGTCGTCGCCGAGCAGTTCGGCACGCTCAAGGCGCTCTACGGCGACCGCATCGACCTCGGCCTCGGCCGCGCGCCCGGCACCGACGGCGCCACTGCGCTCGCGCTGCGCCGCACCAAGGAGGGCCTCGACGCCTCCACCTTCCCGCAGGAGCTGCTCGACCTCATCGGCTTCTTCCACGGGGGCATGTCGCCCGAGAATCCGATGTCGAAGCTGCTCGCCGTGCCCGGTCTCGGCGACGCCCCCGAGATCTGGCTGCTCGGATCGTCGGGCTTCTCGGCCCAGGTCGCCGGCGCGCTCGGGCTGCCCTTCGCGTTCGCGCACCACTTCTCGAGCGACCACACCGAGCAGGCGCTCGGGCTGTATCGCGAGGCGTTCCGCCCCTCCGAATTCCTCGAGGCGCCGCACGCGATGATCGCGGTGACCTTGATCACGGATGAGTCGCCCGACGTCGTGCGTCGCGAGATGCTGCCCGGCGCGATTTCCTTCATCCGGATGCGTCAGGGCCACAAGCCCGAGCCCGTGTCGGTCGATGAGGCGCTGGCCTACGAGTTCAGCCCGCTCGAGCTGGAGTTCATCGCGCACCGCAACGCCCGCCAGGCCATCGGGACGCCTGCGGAGGTGAAGCGTCAGCTGCTGGCGCTGCTCGACTCCACCGGAGTCGACGAGTTGATGCTGCAGCCGGCCGGCGCCACCGCCGCCGGCCGCGTGCACTCGCTGGAGCTCGCGAAATCGCTCGCCTCTCCCTCGGCCTCTTCCGCCTCTTCCGCCTCCTCCGCTGGTTGAGTAGGCCGCGACGCGGCCGTATCGAAACCCCGTCCCCACCTCGCCGGCTGAGGAGCCCGCGGAGCGGGCGTCTCGAAGCCCGCCGCCCGGGTCTCCCCGCTGGTCGACTCGCCGCCGGAGGCGGCGAATGGAGACCTGCGGCCCTCGGTCTCCATTCACGCTGCGCGTGAGTCGACCGGCGGGGCCGCTGCGCGTGAGTCGACCGGCGGGGCCGCTGCGCGTGAGTCGACCGGCGGGGGCCGCTACCGCACCTCGGGCTCGTTCTTGTTGTAGCGGGCGAGCAGTTCTGCGAACTCGGCGACCTCCGCGTCGCTCCAGTCCGCGAGCCGGTCGAACATCGCGGTGCGCTGCGCTTCCTGCGCCGCGTTCAGCTGAGCCTTGCCGTGCTCGGTGAGCCGCAGCTCCCGGCCGCGCTGCCGCACATCCTCGGTGTGCGGGGCGTACTCGACGAGCCCGAGCTCGAACAGCCCGGCCACCTGCCGCGACACCGTCGACCGGTTGAGGTGGAAGCTTGCGGCGATGTCGGTCGCGCGGCAGCCGGGGGTCGAGCCGATGAACTGCAACAGCGAGTGCTCGACGAACGTCAGGGGAGCCGCGAGGCGCCGGGCCCGCGCCGTGCTGCGACGCGTGATGACGCTGATCTCTTCGAAGATCTGCCCGAGCAGCTCTGACCGGGCGGCCTTCGGTTTCGGGTTCTTGGTGCTGGCCACACCGTGAACCTAGTGCACCGCTGACCGGGGCGCACCATGCAATAGTGCCCGCTGCGCAATCAGTTGTGAAATGCAACTGAAGTGTAGACTGGCGCCCCTGATGACCAGTTCTGAGATCGCGCTGACGGCGCAGCATCCGTCGACCACGTCGCCCGGCACCGAGCCCGAACCGACTCGCCACGCCCAACCCGCCACGCACTCGGCGCCGCGCCGCCCGATCTGGCCGCACCACTCGATGTGGAAGCACCTCGGGCTGCACATCCTGGTGCCGGTGCTGCTCGGCATCGGCATGACGCTGGCGTACCTCGGAGCGTTCCACGAGCCGACCCCGCACCACCTGCCGGTGGCGATCGTGGGGCAGGGGGCGCAGGCGCAGGTGTTCGCCGAGAAGCTGAACGACCAGGCGCCCGACCAGCTCGACGTGCGCACCGTGGCCACCGCCGCCGAGGCGCGCAAGCTGGTGCACGACCGCACCCTCGCCGGCGCCTTCGAGACGACGTCGACCCAGGCGAACCTCTACATCGCGACCGCCGCCTCGGCCACGACGGCCGAGGTCGTGCAGAAGGCGTTCCAGCCGATCGCGTTCCAGTTGAAGCTGCCGTACAACGTGGTCGACGTGGCACCGGTCGGCAAGCACGACGCCACCGGCCAGGGCATCTTCTTCCTGCTGGTCGGTCTGTCGGTCGGCGGCTACGCGGTCGCCGCCGCGGTCGCCGCCGTGACGGGCAAGCACGGGCTGCTCGCGCGTGTGCTCGTGCCGGTGCTGGCCTCGGCCGTGGTCTCCGCGATCATCGTCGGCATCGCCGCATACGTGTACCACGTGTTCGACCGCAACGTGGTGCAGGTGTGGCTGATCTCGTGGCTCTACGACGCCCTCGTGATGTGGATCGGCGTGGCCCTCATGCCGATCCTGCGCAGCTGGACGGTGCTGGCCATGACCGTGCTCTTCGTGCAGCTGAACTTCACCTCGTCGGGCGGCATCTTCCAGAAGGCGCTCGAGCCCGGCTTCTTCGCCGCGCTCAATGACTTCTGGGCCGGCGCGGGCTGGCTGAACTCGGTGACGGCTCTGGTCTACTTCCCCGGCCAGGCATGGGGCACGGATGCCGCGGTGCTCGGCATCTGGGCCGGAGTCGCCTGCGTCGCCGTGCTCGTCTCGCACCTCGTGGTGCGGCACCACGAGCGCGTCGCCGCCGCGAAGGCCGTCGCCCCGCACATGGCCGCGGCGTAGCGGTCGCGCGGCACAGCCGAAGCGGCGCCTTGGGAACGATGCTTCCGTTCCGACTACTAAGGGTTCCGGAGGAAAACCGGCGGACGTCGAGCCGGCCCGAATCGCATCACCCGAAGGTGTGCCGGTACGCGCTGGGGGACAGCCCGGTGTCGCGCGTGAAGTGCGCATAGAAGTTGCTCTGCGAGCCGAAGCCCGCGGCGTGGGCGATCTCGGCCGTATTCATCGACGTTGTCAGCAGCAGTCGCTGCGCTTCCGCGATCCGGCAGCGCGTCAGGTATTTGCCGAGCGTGGTGCCGACGGTTTCGCGAAAGAGAGTCATGGCGTAATTCGGATTGAGGTGCGTTGCCCGCGCGATGTCGGCGGGTGAGATGTTGGAGCGAAAGTTCGCCACGGTGAACCGCGCCATTTGGACGACGTGCTGCATGCCGTCGTTGTGCAATCGGGAGTCCTCGCCGTCCAGAGTGCGCCTCGCGTCGTGCATCAGGTGGTAATGGAGCAGTCGCCTCACCAGCGCGTGGATCTCAAGTAGCGCGAACTGCTCGGTGTCACTGCCGTCGAGATCGGTCAGCCACGACGTGAACATCGACTCGACGTCCCTCCCGGCGGCCTCGGCGGGAAGCACGATCGGGCGGTCGGTCAGCAAGTCGCTCAAATTCGAGTCGGGCAGGCCCCAGCCGAAGACGGTCGCCAAGGGGATGTGGACCCAGCAGTTGTCGCTATCGGCGGGGATCTCGTCGTCAACCAGCCGGTGCGGCGTCGCTCCCCAGAACACCGCGATCTGGCCTTGTTTCACCTGCAGCGGGCTGCCGCCGAAGAGATAGTCGAGCGAGCCGCTCACCACATAGTTCAATTCGAGGTCGTCGTGGCGGTGAGGCTTCTGCATCAGCGGAGCCTGTCCGCGTCGCACCCAGATCGCCGGGTCCTCGACCACGACGTCGGAAACCAGACCTGTTGTTCGCAGCCGCCTTTGGTGCACGGACTCACGATAACCACACCTGAGGATCCTGGAAGATCTCGTTTCGGAGACGGAAGTGCCGACGGCCGTGCCGCTCCTAGCCTGCCGATATGTCTTCCACTTCGACCAAGCCAAAGATCACCATCATCGGCGCTGGTGGCTTCGTGTTCCCCTTCCGGCTCATCGGCGACCTGCTGAGCTTCCCTGCTCTGCGCTCAGGGCAGCTGTGCCTCATGGACATCAACGCGGACCGCCTCGAGCGCACGGCCACGGCGGCTCGCGAGCTCGCCTCGCACCACGGATTCGAGACCGGCATCATCGAGACGACCGACCGACGTGAGGCGCTTCGCGACGCCGACGTCGTGATCATCACCTTCCAGGTCGGTGGCATCGAGTCGTACCGCCACGACGTCGAGATCCCGCGGCGATACGGCGTCGACCAGACCGTCGGCGACACGGTCGGCCCGGGAGGAGTGTTCCGGTTCCTCCGCTCGGTCACAGCTTATGAGGCCATCGCGGCCGACGCGCTCGAATTGTGCCCCGATGCGCAGTTCATCAACTACGCCAACCCCATGGCGATGGCCACGGCCTTCCTCAACGCCAAAGGCCTCAACACGGTCGGGTTGTGCCACAGCGTGCAGGGCACGACTCGCATGCTCGCCCGCACTCTGGGAGTGCCTTACGAAGAGGTGAACTTCATCTCCGCCGGCATCAACCACCAAGCCTGGATCCTCAAGTTCGAGCGCAACGGCGAAGACCTCTACCCACGACTGCGCGAGACGATGCGCGCGCGTCATCTGCGCGGGCGCGCAGCACAGGGACTGGTCTCCGACCAGGGTGACCACAGCGAGGCTGCTAAGGAAGAGAGCAACTACGAGGGCGGCAACGAGCAGGTCCGCACCTCGATCATGGAGGCATTCGGCTACTTCGAAACCGAGTCGAGCCATCACGCCTCGGAGTACCTGCCGTACTTCCGCAAGAACCCCGACCTCGTCGCGGAGTTCATCCCGGAACGGTGGGACTACTACGAGATCTGCGCTTCTCACGACGAGCAGGGCGACATCGACGAGCAGCTGCAGAAGCTCAAGAAGGAGCTCGCCCCCTCGGTCGAATACGGGGCGACCATCGTGAACTCGCTGGTGACCGGCCAGCCGAGCGTGATCTACGGCAACGTGCCCAATGCCACCTCTCTCATCACCAACCTCCCCTCAGACGCGTGCGTGGAGGTCCCGTGCCTCGTCGACCGCAACGGGGTGCAGCCGACCGAGATCGGCGATCTTCCCCTGCAACTCGCTGCGCTGAACCGCACAAATGTCAACGTGCAGACGCTGGCTGTGCGCGCGGCACTGACCGGCGACCGCGAGAGCGTCTACCACGCTGTGGCGCTGGACCCGCTCACTGCTGCCCTGCTCACCCTCGATGAGATCCACTCGATGACGGATGAGTTGATCGAAGCGCACTCGGCACTTCTGCCCGAGGCGTTGCGGCATTCCTCGAGCCGCCACGACGTAACGGATGCCTCCCCGGCGCCCTCTCAACAGGAGACGGTTCCCGCTCTCTGAATGAAGCGCGGCCGACGCCGTGCGACGTCGATCGCGTCCACCACCTACGAACAAAGGAGTTTGTATGTCTTCCCCCTTTTCGTCCAGCGGCGATAACGCCCTCACTCGGCGCCAGGTCTTCCGCTACGCCGCGGCAGCCGCAGGAACCGTGGCGCTCGGCTCGACTCTCGCAGCGTGCTCCACGGGCGCCGCATCGTCGCAGGCGACCGTCGGCCCCAACACGAAGGCCGACCTCGTACTGACCACGTGGAATATCGCGGCCGACATCGTGACCTACAAGAAGTTCGCCGCCGACTACAAGAAGAAGTATCCCGGCGTCAACATCAAGGTGCAGGTCACGCCGAACGGTGACTTCAATCAGTACCTCAGTACGCAGCTGGCCGGCGGCAACGCTCCCGACATCATCCGCAACACCTGGCAGCAGATCGGACGCTGGGCGGCGAACGGCGGCTTCATCGCGCTCGACGACTACCTTCCCAAGGATTACGGGAAGGACTTCGGTTCGACGTTCTGGAGCGCTGCCCAGCTGGACGGCAAGGTGCACGGCGTCCCGCAGCACACCGACACCTTCGGCACGTACTACCGCACGGATGTGATGGACCAGATCGGGGCGAAGCCCCCGGCCAGCCTCGATGACGCGTGGACCTGGGACGAGCTCGTCTCGCTCGCCCGCGAGGTGAAGAAGGCGACGGGCAAGTCCGCCGTCGCATATGGCTTCGAGGGAGTGAACACCGCCTACCGCTGGCTTCCGATCCTGTACATGCACGGCGGCAAGCTGATGGAAGACGACGGCAAGACGCCGGCGATCAACACGACCGAGGGCGTCGAGGCCATTGCATGGTTCCAGAAGCTGTACTCGGACGGGTTGATTCCGAAGTCCAACACGATCAAGGGCTCGACTACGGCGGCGGTGGAGAACACCTTCACCAGCGGCGAGGTCGGCCTCATGATGTGGGGCGACTGGATCATGGGCGACATCGGCAAGGCGCTTCCGCAGGACAAGTGGAACATCACCTACATGCCGAAGGATCAGTCCGCTGCATCCGATCTCGGCGGCAACCTGCTCTCCGTGTCGAAGGACTCGAAGTACCCGGCGGTCGCGGCCGACTTCATCCAATTCGTGTGCAATCAGCAGAACATGCAGTACTTCTGTGAGAACGACCTGTTCCTGCCGGTTCGCACCCAGCTGATGAACACGCAACTGAACTTCAAGTCGAACAAGGAACAGATGGCCGTGTTCAGCAAGCAGGCGTCGACGGTTCCCGCTGCCATGGCGAAGGTGGAGACGCTGCCCGACTTCGCCGCGATCAACCAGGTTCTCGCTGACCAACTCGACCTCTGCTTCATCGGGCAGCAGACGCCGAAGGCCACCGCGAAGAACATCGCCGACGGAATCAAGAATGCGTCCTCATGACCAACGTGATCTCCCACAGCGTCACCAAGGGCGCGACGGGTCGGGGCGACGGAGGAGAGGCGGCTCCGTTGCCTCAGCGGAACAGCCAGGCGGGGCGGCGCAAGTCGCGGCGCGAAGCCCGCGTGGCGCCCTGGGCCTTCATCAGCCCGAGCCTGGTGCTCTTCGCAGTGTTCGCGTTCGCGCCCATCATCGCGGCCGTGGTGCTGAGCTTCCAGAACGTGCAGGTCTTCGGAGGCGGTACCTGGGTCGGGCTGCAGAACTACCAGCAGATGCTGACTGCTCCGCTGTTCTGGACAAGCGTGTGGAACACCATAGTGTTCACCGTCGGCACTGTGCCCACGAGTACAGCTCTCGGGCTGCTGCTCGCAGTGATGCTGAACCGCAAGCTGCCCGGTCGCGGCATCATCCGCAGCCTCTACTTCCTGCCGATGGTCGTCTCGGGCGTCGCGGTCTCGCTCGTGATGGTGTGGATGTTCAACAGCGATGACGGCATCGTCGACGCGTTCTTGCAGACCATCGGGTTGCCACGGATCGACTGGCTCAGTTCGCCGCATTGGGCGATGGTGACCATCATCCTCGCCGTGGTGTGGGGGCGAATCGGCTTCTGCATGGTGACGTACCTGGCAGCCCTGCAGGGCATCAATCCGTCACTTCTCGAGGCGGCCCAGATCGACGGTGCCGGCAACTGGCGTCGGTTCGCGTCAATCACGTGGCCGCTGCTGAACCCGACGACCTACCTGCTCATCGTGTTGAACATCGTGTTCTCACTTCAGGCCTTCGACGTGATCTACGTGATGACCGGCGGCGGTCCTGGCTTCTCGACAACAGTGCTGATCCAGTACATTTTCCGGTCGGCTTTCACAGACGGGAAGATGGGCTACGCCTCGGCCGTCGGTATCTTCCTCGTGGTCGCGCTGCTCGTTCTCACGTGGCTGCGTAGCCGCCTCTCTCGGAAGTCGGAGGACTTCGCATGACGACGATTACTGCAGCCAACGGTGCGGCGGCTTCGACGGCTCCCGCATCCCCCGCGCCTCGGCCGAAGCGGGAGCGAAACAGCGTCGGCCGGTGGGTGGTCTGGGCGCTGCTCGTTGCCGGCGCGCTGCTGATGTTCTTCCCGGTCTACTGGGTCTTCGTCACGGCCATCAGCCCGGGGGGTCTCGCGCAGAGCGGCGGCTTCGCCCTCTGGCCGTCACGGGTCGACCTCGGCGTCTTCGCTCGCGTTTTCAAGAGCCAGCCGATAGGGCTGTGGATGCTGAACTCGACGATCACCTCGGTGGCGAGTGTCGTGATCTCGGTGGTCATCAGCCTGCTGGCCGGATACGCGTTCGCGAAGTACAGGTTCCGCGGCCGAGACGCGATCTTCGCACTCATGCTTCTCACGATCATGGTGCCGATCCAGGTGATCGTCGTGCCCGAGTTCGTGATCGTGTCGAAGCTCGGACTCGTGAACTCGTATTGGTCGGTGATCCTGCCGAGCGCAGCGCAGGGGATCTGCATCTTCATCGCCCGCCAGTTCCTCGTGGCGCTACCCGATGAGCTGATCGAGGCCGCACGGGTGGACGGGGCGGGCGAGTTCAAGATCTTCCGTAGCGTCGTGCTGCCGATGAGCGGCCCGCTGATCGCGGTACTCACGATTCTCACCTTCGTGTGGCGCTGGAACGACTTCATCTGGCCGCTGATCGCCCTGCAGACACCGGACAAGTTCACGATGTCGGTCGGTCTCAACTCACTCAACGGCGCGTATGCGCACCCCTGGGATCAAATCATGGCGGTGACGCTGCTCTCGATGATTCCGGTGATCGTCGTGTTCCTGGTGTTCCAACGTCAGTTCGTGCAGGGGATCGCTGAGACGGGGCTGAAGTAGCGCGGAAAGCTGGATGCGCGGGCGCGGGCCATGGGCCCACGCGCCGCTTCGGCAGCGACGGCGGTGCTGCGCCGAATCTCTTGCCGACGGAGAGCGGCCAGGACACAGACTCGCTAATCCTCGCCCTCGGCCGGCTGCTCGTACCCGAGCAGCCACTTCACGCCGAAGGCGTCGATGACCTGGCCGTCGCTGGCTCCCCAGGGGCGCTCCTGCAGCGGGTCGATGACCGTGCCGCCCTCAGCCAGGCCGTCGAACCAGGCGTGCAACTGCGCCGGCGTGCCGTCACCGAGCAGCGCGAACATCAGCCCCGTGCTGCTGAACGTCGCCTCGTCGGCGCCCGCGTCGGCCGCGTAGAGCGAGACCGGCCCGGTCAGCACGCCGTGGGCGATGTCGTCAGGGGGGCCGTCATTGCGGCTGAATTCGGCGAACGTGTTCAACTGCAATTGGCCGCCGAACACGCGCTGGTACAGGGTGAGCGCCTCACGTGCCGTGCCGGGGAACAGGAAGTAGGGCCGAGGAGTCGCCATGCCCACAAGGTAGCGGCCCGCCGCGTCGGCGACCACCTCCCGGTAACGATCGAAGCGAGTTTCGCGCCGCCACCGCCCGCTCCCGCGTCACCGCCACCTAGGTCCGGTCGAGGTCGCTGCGCGTGCGGCGGTATTGCCGATACGCGTGCAGGTACCGGCGGAGGATCCACACGCGGAGACCGACCAACAGTGCACCGAGCACGACGCCGAACCATGCCCCGAGATAACCCTGCACGACTCCCACGACGCTCACCCCGATGAGGAAGAGCCAGTTGGCGAGCTGCACGAAGCCGAACACGATGAGCTTGCGGCCCGGCGGCCGCAGGAACACGCGCTCTTGCTCCTTCTTCGGCGCCGTGCCGTCGTCGCTCACCACGGGGGAGTACCCGGCCCTCGGCCGTGTCACGTCGGCCGACGCATCCGATCACCCGCTCGTGCACGCGCCTGCCTAGGCTGGCGGCATGGCCACGGTGATCCTCGTGCGGCACGGGCGCAGCGTCGCGAACGCGCGAGGAGTGCTCGCCGGGCGCGCCGCCGGCGTCGGACTCGACGACACCGGGCGGGAGCAGGCCACCCGCACCGCCGAGCGCCTGGCCGCCGTGCCGCTGGCCGCGGTCGTCTCGAGCCCGCTGCTGCGCTGCCGGCAGACCGCGCGGCTGATCCTCGACCACCAGCAGACAACCCCTGCCCCCGCAGCGCCCATCGACCGCGGACTCATCGAGTGCGACTACGGCGAGTGGCAGGGCCGCGCTCTCGCCGACCTCGCCCGCGAGAGGCTCTGGTCGGTGGTGCAGTCCCGCCCGTCGGCCGCGACCTTCCCCGGCGGAGAATCCATGGCGGGCATGCAGGCCCGCGCCCTCACCGCCATCGCCCGGCACGACCGCCGCATCGAGGACGACCACGGGCCAGGCGCCGTGTGGGCCGCCGTCACGCACGCCGACATCATCAAGGCGGTGCTGGCCGAGGCGTCCGGACTGCCGCTCGACCGGTTCCAGCAGATCACCGTCGCCCCGGCATCCGTCTCGATCGTGCGCTACGACGCCGACGGCGCGACCGTGCTCGCCCGCAACGCGAGCGACGCGACCGCGCTGACGGATGCCGCCCCCGCACGCCCCGGGACCGCGTCATGACCATCGCCGCCGAGCTCGGCGACGGGCAGATCGAGCTCGTCTCGCGCATCCCCTCCGCGTCGAACGCCGCGTTCTTCGGCCGCGTCGGCGACACCGCCGTGATCTACAAGCCGTCGGCGGGGGAGAAGCCGCTGTGGGACTTCCCCGACGGCGATCTCGCCCAGCGCGAGCTCGCCGCGTACCTCGTCTCCGAGGCGCTCGGCTGGAACATCGTGCCGCCCACCTGCGTGCGCGACGGGCCGTTCGGGCCCGGCATGGTGCAGCTGTGGCGAGAGCCCGGCCGCGGCCGACGCGCGGTCGAGCTGGTGCCGCGTCGCGAGCGGATGACGGCGGGGCGGCGGCGCGTCTTCGACGCCGTCGGCGACCCCGAGCTGCCCGTAGCCATCGCCCACGAGGACTCGGCCGAGCTGCGCCGCATCGCCGTCTTCGACGTGGTCGTCAACAACGCCGACCGCAAGGGCGGGCACATCCTCGAGATGCCCGACGGGCACCGGCACGGGGTCGACCACGGGCTGACCTTCCACGAGGACGACAAGCTGCGCACCGTGCTGTGGGGGTGGGCGGGGGATGCCCTGCGGCCGGACGAGCTCGCGGGCGTCGCGCGGCTGCGCGCCGCCCTCACCGGTGCCCTGGGCGCCGAGCTCGCGGGGCTGCTCAGCTCCGCAGAGGTGGAGGTGCTCGACTGGCGGTGCGAGCTGCTGCTCGACGAGGCGCGGTTCCCCGAGCCGCGGATCGGCTGGCACGCGGTGCCCTGGCCCCTCCTCTGACGCGCGCCTCGAAGCCCGTTCCCTGAGGAGCGCGGAGCGCGTCTCGAAGGGCGGGCTTCGAGACGCCGGCTGCGCCGGCTCCTCAGCCATCGGGAACGGGGAGGCGGCGCCGCGGAACGACGAAGCCCCCTCCTTGCGGAGGGGGCTTCACGAATGTCGGGGTAGCGGGATTCGAACCCACGGCCTCTTCGTCCCGAACGAAGCGCGCTACCAAGCTGCGCTATACCCCGGTCGGCCCCGAAGGGCCTCGGCCAGTCTACCCGATCGTGTGAGCGGCGCAGACCATGCGGCCCGGCCCCGGAGGTCAGCCGGTGCCCGGTGTCGGTTCCGTCTGATCACCGCCGCCGAGCAGGCCGCCGGCATCGCCTCCGCTGTCGCCGCTGCCCGCGCCGGTGTCCGTTCCCGTGCTCGGGCTCGGCTGGCTCGTCTGCGAGGCCTGCTGACTCGGCTGGGACGTCTGCGAGGGCTGCGAGGTCGCCGACGCCGACGGCGAGGGCGTCGCCGTCGTGCTGGGCTGCGGCGCGGTCGTGGCCGGCGGCTGGTAGTTCGAGCCGTACAGCAGCTCGCTCGAAGGCGCGGGCCAGTCCCCGCCGCCGTAGACGGCGTTGAGCGCCGCGATGATGGGCTTCGCGACCACGAGCTTGGCGTCGCCGCCGTAGACGTACGCCCCCGTGGTCGCATTCGTGAAGCTCTGTTTTCGGATGTTCACCCACTCGGACTGCGGACCCGTGTTGCCGACCCACGTCGCCTGCGCGACCTTCGTGGTCGAGGTGATGAGCCAGTTCTGCTGCGCCTCGTCACTCGTACCGGTCTTGCCGAACAGCGGGATGCCGTCGCCCGGGTTGGCGAGCGCGCCGGTGCCCGGGGAGACCATGACGGTCTTCAGGGCGTAGATCACGGCGTCGGCGATGTCCTTGGGGATGGCCTGCGTGCACGTCGTCTTCGGCACGGTGATCGACTTGCCCGTATCCATCCGGGTGATCTTGTCGATCGCGATCGGCGTGCAGGTCATGCCGCCGTTGGCGAACCCGGCGTAGGCCTCGGCCATCTGCAGCGGCGAGACCGAGTTCACGCCGATCGCGCTGGTCGGCGCGGTCGACCACTTGTTCGCCGGGTTCGCGCTGTCCACCCCCATCGACTTCGCGAGCTCGTGCACCTCGCACAGGTTCAGCTGCTCGGCCATGGCCATGTAGGCCGTGTTCACCGACAGCTGCGTCGCCGACAGCACCGAGCGGTAGCCGGCCTCCCACGACTCGTCGTTCTGCACCTGGAACAGCGCGTTGCCGCCGTAGGGAGCATCCGACCCGCAGGTCGATTTGAAGTCCTGGTAGTTGAACCAGGTGCTCGACCCGTTCACGGTCTCGTAGAGGGTGTGCCCCTTCTCCAGCCAATCGGCGAGCACGAACGGCTTGAACGACGAGCCCGTCGGGAACCCGCCCGAACTGCCGTACTCGTATGGGGTGGTGTAGTTCACCGCCGTCGCCCCCGGATCGGAGGTCGCCCCCGCGGTGTACGTCTTGTTCTCGGCCATCGTCACGACGCGGCCGGTGCCGACCTCCATCGACACGTTGGCGGCGCCGAGATCGTAGGTCGTCGAGTGCGGGATCACCGCGTCCAGCGAGCTCTGCGCGGTGGACTGCAGGTCGAGGTTCAGCGTCGTGTAGACGTTCAGCCCGCCCTGGCGGAACAGGCGGCGCCGGTCGTCGGCCGTCTTGCCGAAGGCCTTGTCCGACAGCATGATGTCCTGCACGTAGTCGCAGAAGAACCCGGCGTCGTACTGCTGCGCCGTGGAGCAGCCCGACGGCACGTCCTTCAGCTTCGGCGTGATCGGCTGCTTGACCGTCTCCTCGTACTGCTTCTTCGTGATCTTGTCGTTCACGAGCATCCGCTCGAGCACGTAGTCGCGGCGGTCCTTGGTGGCCTTGTAGCCGTTGTCGGGGTTGCTGCCCGGGTTCTCCTTCGCGGTCTGGTCGATGCGCAGGTTGGCCGGGTTGTTCAGGATCGCGACCAGCGTCGCCGCCTGGTTCAGGTCGAGCTTCGCGGCGCTGGTGCTGTAGTAGTGCTGGGCGGCGGCCTCGACGCCGTAGGTCGAGCCGCCGAAGCCGACCAGGTTGAGGTAGCCGAGCAGGATCTCGTTCTTCGAGTAGCTCTTGCTCAGCCCCATCGCGTAGCGGATCTCCTGGATCTTGCGATCCACGCTGACCCCGGCCGCGTCCTGGTAGCAGTCGTTGAGCTTCTTCTCCTGCTGCTTCTGCTGCTTCTTCGTCGCGTTCGCGTCGACCGAGTACTCGCTCTCGCAGCGCTGCACGAGCACGTTCTTCACGTACTGCTGGGTGATCGACGAACCGCCCTGCACGCTGCCGCCGAGGGCGGTGCTGGTCGCGCCGCGCAGCGTGCCGATGATGTCGACGCCGCCCTCCTTGTAGAAGCGCGGATCCTCCGTCGCCACCGCGGCGTCCTTGACGGTCTGCGCGACCTGGTTCCACTTCACGTCGACGCGGTTCTGGTAGTAGAACTGCGCGATCTTCACCCACTGGCCGCCCTTGGTGGCGTAGAACGCCGTGTACTGGTCGGGCGGGTCGATCTTCAGATAGTCGGGCAGGGAGTTGAAGGCATCGGAGCCCTTGTTGACGATGGTCGAACTCGCGAACGCGGCGGGCGACAGCAGTGCCCCGACGAGCACGCCGGCGAGGACGCTCAGCCCCAGAAAGGACGCGATCGCGCCGACCTTGCTACCTGAGCGGGACCCCCGGAACGACGCGAAGACAGACACGGAGGAGAGGGTACCCAGGCAGGGTGGGAGCTTTCTCAGTGGGCGCCGTGATCGACCCATTGTTACGCGCCCGATATGCGCGAGCTGTTAGGCGACGGATGCCTCGGCCGTCGGCACCAGCGTCAGCAGCGACGCCTCGGGCGGGCAGGCGAAGCGCACCGGCGCGTAGATCGATGTGCCGAGTCCCGCGCTCACATTGAGGTAGGAGGAGCGCCGGGCGTGCTGCCACATGCTCAGCCCCTTCACCTGCTGGCGGGGGATGTCGCAGTTGGTCACGAGCGCGCCGAAGCCCGGCACGCAGATCTGGCCCCCGTGCGTGTGGCCGGCGAGGATCAGCTGCGCGCCGTGGTTGACGAAGTCGTTCAGCACCCGCTGGTACGGCGCGTGCGCGACGCCGATGCGCACCACGGAGTTCTGGGGCGATCGAGGAGCGCCGCGGCGCCCCTTCCCCGCCGGCTGAGGAGCGCCTTGGCGCGTCTCGAAGCCCCACTCCTCGTCGAAGCTCTCCTCGAGCTCGTCGATCGCGCCGGCCACGAGGTCGAGCCGGTCGTAGCCGCGGTGCGGGTCGTCGACGCCGAAGAACTCGAACCGGGTGCCCTTGACCGTGATCGCGGCCGCCGTGTTGTTGAGGCCGGTCAGCCCCAGGTCGTCGAAGTAACGCCGGAGCGCGTCGATGTCGAGCCGGGTCGCCTCGCCGTGCAGGCGGGAGGGGCCGGTGAAGTACTTCATCGGATTGCGCGGCTTCGGCGCGAAGTAGTCGTTCGAGCCCCACACGTACACCCCCGGCGTGCCGCGGAACGGCTCGAGCCCGGCCGCCACCCCGATCAGGCCGTCCCGGTGCCCGAGGTTGTCGCCGGTGTCGACGATCAGGTCGGGCTGCAGGCGGGCCAGCGCCGCGATCCAGGCCTGCTTGTCGCGCTGCCACGGCGCCATGTGCAGGTCGCTCAGGTGCAGCATCCGGATCGGCTCGGCGCCGGCCGGCAGCACCGGCACGATGTGCTCGCGCAGGGTGAAGAGGTTGCGCTCGACGAGGGCGCCCCAGGCGAGCGCACCGGCGGCCAGGGCGGCGCCGGTCGTGACGAGGGAGCCCGCGCCGCGCCATCCGTTGGACCGGGATGGGCTAATGGTGGCCATGACCGCCGCCGCCGGGGGCCGGAGACGAGCCGCCGCTGTCGCCGTCGCCGCTGCTCTTGGCCGCCGCCTTGACGGTGATGGTGACCTCGGCGCCCTCCTTCGCTTCCGAGTCGGCGCCGGGGCTCTGCGCGGAGACCGTGCCGGACGTGCTGCCGCTGACCTTCACGTGGAAGCCCGCCGCGAGCAGTGTCTTCGTGGCGTCGGCCACCGACTTGCCCACCACGTTCGGCACCTTCACCAGGTTGCCCTTCGAGGTGTAGACCTGCACGACCGAGCCCTTGCTGGCCTTGCTGCCCGCGCCCGGGTTGGTGCCGGCGACCTTGCCCTTCTCGACGGAGGAGTCCTTTTCGCCGCCGTCCTGGTAGGTGAAGCCGAGGCCGGAGAGGATGGACTTCGCCTCACTGACCGTCTTGCCGCTCAGGTCGGGCACCGGGATCTGCTCGCCGTTGGTCAGCTTGTCGTCCGGTGCGGGGAACTCGCTGCCGCCGTAGACGCGGTTCAGCTCCTGCAGGATCGGTTTCACGACGCTGAACTTGACGTTGCGCCCCTGGTTCGGCCCTGGCCAGGTCAGGCTCTGGAAGCCGACGTTGCCCGACACGTTGCCGACCCAGACCGCGTTGGCGACCTTGGTGGTCGAGGAGACCAGCCAGTTCTCCTCGGAGTTGTCGGAGGTGCCGGTCTTGCCCATGATCGGCACGCCGTCGCCCGGGTTCGCGGCCTGGGCGGTGCCGCCGGCCTGGAACGGGGTCTTCAGCGCGTAGGCCACCGTCGCGGCGATCTTCGGGTCGATCGCCTGCGTGCACGTCGACTTCGGCACCGCGAGCGACTTGTTGTTCGCGTCGACGATCTTGTCGATGTAGATCGGCGAGCAGGTCTTGCCCTTGTTGGCGATGCCGGCGTAGGCGACCGCCATGTCGACCGGCGCGATGTAGTTGGTGCCGAGGATCGACGCCGGCTGGTAGTTGAGCTGGCTCGGAACCGGCTTGCCGTTGTCGTCCTTCACGATGACGAGCTGCCCCGCCGAGTTGTACTCGCGCTCGTACGGGTACGCGGGCTTCACGCCGAGCGACTTCGCGACATCACGGATGCCGCACATGTCGAGCTGCTCGCCCATGACGGCGTACGCGGTGTTGACCGACTCCTTGGTCGCGGTGAGCACGGTCATCCGCCCGCCCTCGCCGGCCGTGTCGTTGCCCAGAGTCCAGGTTCCGGCGAAGGGGCCCGATTGACAGGAGGCGTGATAGTTCGACTGCGGAATGGTGACGGTGCCCGTGGGTGCGTTGACGTAGTCGTTGAGCGCGTGGCCCTCTTTCAGCCATTCGATCAGCGAGAAGGTCTTGTACGACGACCCCGTTTGGAAGCCCGCGGACCCGCCGTGCTGGTAATCGAAGGGGTAGGCGACGGTCGTCGAATCCGATTGCAGCGTATTCGTCGTGTTGTACGGCCGGTTCTGCACCGCCATCACCACGCGGCCGGTGCCCACCTCGACCGACACGTCGGCGGCGCCGAGGTCCATGCCGGCGCGGGTCGCGGGGATGTAGGCGCTGAGATTGGCCTGGGCGCTGGACTGCAGGTCGAGGTTCAACGCGGTGTAGATCTTCAGGCCGCCGTGGTTCAGCAGCTCGTCGCGATCATCCTGCGTCTTGCCGAACACGGTGTTGCTCTGCAGCTCGTTGATCACCGCCTGGCAGTAGAACGCGGCGTCGTACTTCGCGGCCTGCGCGCAGCCGGAGGGCTGCGGGGTGATCTTCGGCTTGATCGGGGTCTTGACGGCCGCCTCGTACTGCGCCTTGGAGATCTTCTTGTTCTTCAGCATCGAGGAGAGCACGTAGTCGCGCCGCTGCTTGGCCAGCTTGTATCCCGACTTCGGGCCGTTGTCGGGGGACTCCTTGTCGGTCAGGTCGATGCGCAGCTTGTTCGGGTTGTTGACGATGCCGACGAGCGTGGCGGCCTGCGCCAGCGTGAGCTTGGCCGCCGTCGTGTCGAAGTAGTAGCGGGCGGCGGACTCGATGCCGTAGATCTGGCCGCCGAAGCCGGCGATATTGAGGTATCCGAGCAGGATCTCGCGCTTGGTGTACTTCTTCTCCAGGCCGATGGCGAGCTTCATCTCCTGCACCTTGCGGGCGGGAGTCTGCTGCGTGTACTCGTCGTAGCAGTCCTGGTACTTCTTGTCCATCTCGGCCTGCGCCTTCTTCTGCGCATCGCCGGTGCCGTCGACCAGCACGTTGTACTTCTCACAGGTCTGCAGGCGCACGTTCTTGACGTACTGCTGCGTGATCGACGAGCCGCCCTGCACGTCGCCGCTGCCGCCGAGGTAGGTCACCGCGATGGCGCGGGCGGTGCCCTCGAGGTCGATGCCGCCGTGCTCGTAGAAGCGCGGGTCCTCGGCGCTCACCGCGGCGTCCTTGACGATCTGGTTGACCTGGTCCCACTTGTCGATGATGCGGTTCTGCGAGTAGAAGGTCGCGATCGCCTGCGGCTTGCCGTTCTTGGTCGCGTACATCGTCGAACGCGTCGCCAAGGGGTCGATCTTGATGTACTCGGGCAGACCCTCGAACACACCGATGCTGTTGTTCGCCGCCATGCCGGTGACCGCCACCGCCGGGGTCACCGCCGCGGCGACCAGCAGGCCTGCGACCACGCTCATCGCGATGAAGCCGATGAGGCCGCCGATCACACCTGTGGCAGTGACATTTCGGGCAGACATAGGATTCAAGATACAGACGGGAACCTGGCAACCGGCTCGGGCGCTCCCGCATTCGCGCGGATTCGTACGCATCGATCGAGGAGAGAATTTGGCTCGCTGGGAGTACGTGACTACCCCGCTTCTGCTGCACCGTGAGACGGCGATCCTGAACAACTGGGGCTCCGAGGGATGGGAGCTGGTTCAGGTCGCGCAGGGCCCGGAGGGCGGCCTGATCGCGTTCTTCAAGCGCCCGGTGGACGAGTCCTGATGGGCGCCCCCGTCTCCGCCGAATCGCGCCTCGCCGAGCTCGGCATCACGCTGCCCGAGGTGCCCGCGCCCGCCGGGGCGTACGTGCCCGCGGTGATCACCGGCTCCCTCGTCTACACCGCCGGCCAGCTGCCGTTCGTCTCGGGCTCGCTGCCCGCGGTCGGCCGGGTCGGCGAGGGGCCGGGGCTCGTGGCATCCGATGACGCGAAGGAGTACGCACGCATCGCCGCCGTCAACGCGCTCGCCGCCGCCCGCTCGGTGCTGGGCTCGCTCGACCGGGTCACCCGGGTGGTCAAGGTCGTCGGCTTCGTGGCATCGGATGCCTCGTTCACCGGTCAACCCGGCGTCATCAACGGCGCCTCCGAGCTGCTCGGGGACGTCTTCGGCGCCGCAGGCGCCCACGCCCGCTCGGCCGTCGGGGTGGCGGCGCTGCCGCTCGGCTCGCCCGTCGAGGTGGAGCTGGTGCTCGAATTCGAGTAGGCGCGGGCGGGGCCCCTCGCTCGACCGGGCGATGCGAGAATCCCAAGACGCAGGCTAGGGAGGAGCTTTTCGGCAGAAGTTCCTCCCTATCGTGCGTCTTGGGAGATTCGGTGCGAGCCGTGGCCGAGGTGGAAGGCGATCTCCGCCCGCACCCTGGCCCAGTCGTGCATCACCTCGGCGTAGCCGTAGCGCAGGACGGTGTATCCCATCCGCCTCAGCCGGCGGTCCTGCCGGCGGTCGCGAGCCAGCTGCCCCGAGTCCTCCAGGTGCTGCTTGCCGTCGAGCTGGATGATCAGCCTGTCGCCGATCAGCAGGTCGACAGGGTGTCCGTCGATGACGACCTGCTCGCGGCACGGCACTCCCTCGAGGATGAGCCTCACGCGCGTGACCGATTCGAGTCCGGAATCCGCGAGGACACTCAGAGCATGTTGAGGCCTGACTCGAGGTAGATCAGGTCGCCGAGGGGATCGAGCGGTGCGCTGTCCCAGTGGGCACGCGGCCGCGGCTCGACACCGTCGTCGACGAAATGGCTGTGGTTGGCGCGGAACGCCACATGCAGCCTGCCGTCGTCGACGACCCAGATGCCGCGCAACCGCGCTGCCGAGACGCACGCGAGCCTGCCGCCGAGCGCGACCGCACGCACGAGGGCCGGGTCGGCCCACGGCCGAGCGACCACGCTGCGACTGACGGGGATCAGCTGGCCGTCCGCGATCCAGCGGCGCAGCTTGTGATCCGTGACGCCTTCGGCACGAAGCATCCGTCTCGTCACGATGCCCAGGTTGTCTCTCAGCAGGGTGCGAACCGTCATGCCGTCGAGGGTGCGGCTTGTCGCCGGACGGTGAGCCCGCCGGGCGGCGGCCTGTGGAGCGAAATGCCCAACACGCAGCGCAGGGAGGAACTTTCTGTGGAAAGTTCCTCCCTGGCGTGCGTTTTGGGAAATCCGCGGCGCGCTAGTGCACCGCGGTCGCGATCACCTGCATCACCGTGGTGTCGGCGAGGGTCGTCGTGTCGCCGATCTCGCGGCCCTCGGCGACGTCGCGCAGCAGCCGGCGCATGATCTTGCCCGAGCGGGTCTTCGGCAGCTCGTTGACCACGTAGACCTGCCGGGGCCGGGCGATGGGGCCGATCTGGGCGGCGACGTGGTTGCGCAGCTCACTGGCGACGTCCTCGGCCGCGGCGGCCGACTTCTGCGAGTCCTTGATGATCACGAAGGCGACCACGGCCTGGCCGGTCGTCTCGTCGGAGGCGCCGACGACCGCCGCCTCCGCGGTGAGCGGATGCGCCACCAGCGCCGACTCGATCTCGGCGGTCGAGAGGCGGTGGCCCGATACGTTCATGACGTCGTCGACGCGGCCGAGCAGCCAGATCTCGCCGTCCTTGTCCTTCCGGGCGCCGTCTCCGGCGAAGTAGTAGCCGCGCTCCTTGAACCGATCCCAGTAGGTCTCCTTGAACCGCTCCGGGTCGCCCCAGATGCCGCGGGCCATGGACGGCCAGGGTTCCGTGACGACCAGCAGGCCGCCCTCGTCGGGGCCCACCGGCTCGCCGGCATCCGTCACCACGTCGATGGAGATGCCCGGCAGCGGCACCTGCGCGCTGCCCGGCTTGAGCGTCGTCACGCCCGGCAGCGCGGAGATCATGATGGCGCCGGTCTCGGTCTGCCACCAGGTGTCGACGATCGGGGTGCGGCCGCCGCCGATGATGTCGCGGTACCAGATCCACGCCTCGGGGTTGATCGGCTCGCCGACCGAGCCGAGCAGGCGCAGCGACGACAGGTCGCGCGCGAGCGGGATCTGCCGGCCCTGCTTCATGAACCCGCGGATCGCCGTGGGCGCCGCATAGAAGAGGGACACCTGGTACTTCTCGACGATGTCCCACCAGCGGCCCGGCTCGGGGTGGTCGGGGGTGCCCTCGTAGATCACCTCGGTCGCGCCGTTCGCGAGCGGGCCGTAGACGACGTACGTGTGCCCGGTGATCCAGCCCACGTCGGCGGTGGACCAGTAGACGTCGGTCTCGGGCTTCAGGTCGAAGACGTTCTTGTGGGTGAAGGCGGCCTGGGTGAGGTATCCGCCGCTCGTGTGCAGGATGCCCTTCGGCTTCCCCGTCGTGCCCGAGGTGTACAGGATGAACAACGGATGCTCCGCACCGAACGGCTTCGCCTCGTGCTCGTCGCTCACCTGCGCGATCTCTTCGTGCCACCACAGGTCGCGGCCGTCGACCCAGTCGATGTCGTTGTCGCCGCGCTTGACCACCAGCACGTGCTCCACCGAGTCGGCCGGGCCGTCGCCGTGGTCGAGGGCGAGCGCCTCGTCGACGGCGGGCTTGAGCGGGCTGACCTTGCCCTTGCGCCAGCCGCCGTCGGCGGTGATGACGAGCTTCGCGTTGGCGTCGTCGATGCGGGCGCGCAGGCTCTCGGCGCTGAAGCCGCCGAACACGACCGAGTGCACGGCGCCGATGCGCGCGACCGCCAGCATCGAGATGATCGCCTCGGGGATCATCGGCAGGTAGATCGCCACCCGGTCGCCCTCGCCGACGCCGAGGGCGGTGAGCAGGTTGGCGGCCTTCTTCACCTCGCTGGTCAGCTCGGCGTAGGTGATGGCGCGGCTGTCGCCCGGCTCGCCCTCCCAGTACAGCGCGACGCGGTCGCCGTTGCCGGCCAGCACGTGCCGGTCGAGGCAGTTGTAGGCGACGTTCAGCTCGCCGTCGGCGAACCACTTGGCGAACGGCGGGTTCGACCAGTCGAGCGTCGTGGTGAACGGGGTGCTCCAGTGCAGCAGCTCGCGTGCCTGCTCGGCCCAGAAGCCCAGCCGGTCGGCTCGCGCGCGCTCGTACAGGTCCGCCTTCGCGACGGCGTTGGCGGCGAACTCCTCACTGGGCGGGAAGCGCCGGGTTTCGTGCAACAGGTTGTCGATCGTATCGGCCATCGAGAGTCGCTCCTTTGCGAGTTGCCTTCAGGTGCCTGCGGTGTGTGGACTGCGTGCTGGGCCGCGCCCGGCGGCCCTGCGAGGCACGGCGCGCTCGTCATTATTTAATGGCGAACCCGCCGACGGAGTCCACCGTATCGCCGGTGCGGTGAACGGGTTCAGAAATGGACGTTGCGTTGCGTTGCGGATGCCGTACACTGAACACGGCCGGATTTCGTATCCAGCCTGCGGCGCGTGAAGTTCCCCCCAACTGGCGCGTCGCTGTGGCGGCACCTGTTCCCCCCAATAGGTGCCGCCCCCTTCTTTTAACGGGTCGGTGTCTCGCCAGCTGAGGAGCCGGCCCCGCCGGCGTCTCGAAGCCCCCGCCGGTCGACTCACGCGCAGCGTGAATGGAGACCCTAGGCTCCCACTTCCCCCGCACACCCCCGCGCCGCGCCCGGTTCTCCACGATTCCGCGCTCACGCCCGCAGGGGCGACGGATGCCGCGGCTACCGTGCCTCGCGTGACCGATCGACCCGCCGCCGCATCCACCCCGCCGGAGCCCTTCGTGCCCCGGCGCGGCGGCGCCGACATGCGGTCGCGCGGCGGCCCGGTCAGCGCCCGGCGCATCAGCCAGGCGCGGGCGGATGCCGGGAGAGAAGCCGGGCCGCCGATCCCTTTCCCGGGCGCCTCGGGGGAGGCATCCGTGCCCGCCCCGGACTGGTCGGAGTTCGGCGCGCTCGCCCCCTATCTCGCGCTGCCTGCGGTGACCGACGTGCTCGTCGCTTCGGACGGCGCGCTGTGGCTCGACGAGGGCGCCGGCCTGCGGCGCGACCCGCTCTGGCGGCTTGCGGAGGACGAGGTGCGCGCCCTCGCGGTGCGGCTCGTGGCGCTCGGCGGGCGCCACGTCGACGAGGCCTCGCCCATCGCGAGCGTGCGGGTGCGCGACGGCGTGCGCGTGCACGTCGTGCTGCCGCCGATCTCGACCGGCGGAACCGTGATCTCGATCCGGGTGCCGCGCGCCGCGCGCCTCACGCTCGACGAGCTGGCCGCCGCCGGCATGATGCCGCCCGCCGTCGCCGAGCGGCTGCGCGAGGCGGTCGCCGCCCGGCAGAACCTGCTCATCGCCGGCGCCACCGGGTCCGGCAAGACGACCCTGCTGTCGGCGCTGCTGTCGCTCGCCGCACCCGACGAGCGCATCGTGGTCGTGGAGGACGTCGCGGAGCTGCGCCCGGCGCATCCGCATGTGGTGTCGCTCGAGGCCCGGCAGCCGAATCTCGAGGGCGCCGGCGGAATCGGGCTCGCGCGCCTCGTGCGCGAGGCGCTGCGCATGCGCCCCGACCGGCTGGTGGTGGGGGAGTGCCGCGGAGCGGAGGTGCGCGAGCTGTTCGGCGCGCTCAACACCGGCCACGACGGCGGCGCTGGCACGCTGCACGCCAATTCGCTGGCCGACGTGCCGGCGCGCATCGAGGCGCTCGGCGCCCTCGCCGGACTCGACGACACGGCGGTCGCGCGGCAGGCCGCCAGCGCCGTCGACCTCGTCGTGCAGCTCGACCGCCGCGGCGGCCGCCGGCGCGTCGCCGCGCTCGGCCGGCTGAAGGTCGGGCCGGGCGGGCGGCTCGAGGCGGTCGCGGCATGAGCCGGGCGACGGATGCTCCGGCGCCGGCGCCGCGCGCTGCGCCCGCCCGCTCGACCGCCGACGCGCTGGAAGAGGTGGCCGCGATCGCGCAGCGCCTCGGGGTGCTGCTGGCCGCCGGAGTGACGCCCGAGCGGGCGTGGGCATACGTGGCCGAGACGGCGGATGACGCCGAGGCCGCGGCGCGCGACCGCTCCGCGGGCGGGCCTCCAGTCGGCGGCGGGCGGGGGATGCCGCGGGCGGGCCCGTCGGCGCTCAACCCCGGCGTGGTGGTTGCGCAGGCGGCGGCCGCCGCGGGGCGCGCCGACGACGTCTCCGAGGCGATTGCCGCGGTGTGTGGCGGCGCCCCGCGCGCCGGCGCCGCCCGGCACCGGTCGATCGCGTGGGGGCTGTTCGCGGCCGCCTGGGCGGTGGCGGTCCGCTCGGGCGCCCCGTTGGCTGCGTGCCTGCAGCGGTTCGCCGCCGAGCTGTCGCATGCGGCGGCGTTGCACCGGGAGCTGGGCGTCGCGTTCGCCGGCCCCCGGTCGACGGCCCGGCTGGTCGGGGCGTTGCCGCTGGTCGCGCTGCTGTTCGGACTCGGCATGGGGTTCGACACCCCGCGGGTGCTGTTCGCCACGCCGGTGGGGTGGGCGTGCCTCGGTGCGGGCCTCGCGCTGATGCTCGCCTCGCAGCGGTGGAGCCGCCGCCTGCTGGCCCGCGCCGAGCCACGGGAGCTCGTGCCCGGTCTCGAACTCGAGCTGATGGCGGTGGCGATGGCGTCGGGCGCCTCAGTGGAGCGGGCGCGCGGGCTCGTGGCATCCGTCGTCGACGCGTACGCGGCGTTCCTGCCCGTGCCGGCCCGCGAGGCCGACGCCCGCGCGCTCGACCGGGTGCTCGCGCTCGCCGCCCGCGCCGGAGTGCCGACCGTCGGGCTGCTGCGCGCCGAGGCCCAGCGGCGACGCGCCGACGCCGACGCCATGGGGCGGACGGCCGCGGCCGCGGTCGCGGTGCGGCTCATGCTGCCGCTCGCGGTGTGCGTGCTGCCGGCGTTCATGTTGCTCGGCGTCGTGCCCGTGCTGGTGGCCCTGTTCTCCTCCACAGGGGTGACCTTCGGCTGACTTTCCACATTCCGCGGGGTCCGCGCGCTGCGACGTCGGCACTCTGCCCCATGATCGATCCGCCCGCGCCAAGAGAAGACAGGAGAACCCATGAACCCGTTCCGCACCCTGACCGCCCGTGCGCGGGCGCTCGCCGACGAGGCCGGCTCGGCCACCGCCGAGTACGTCGTCGCCACGATGGCCGCCGTCGGCTTCGCCGGGCTGCTGGTCGTCATCCTGAAAGGCGACGAGGTGCGCAGCATGCTCACCGACCTGGTGCACCGTGCGCTCACGGTCGGCAGCTGACCGGATCGCCTCGCGCGGCGGCGAACGCGGCACCGTGACCGCCGAGTTCGCCGTCGTGCTGCCGGGAGTGCTGATGGTGCTCGCGCTCTGCCTCGGCGCCGTGCAGGTGGTGGCGCAGCAGGTTGCGCTGGCCTCCGCGGCCTCGAGCGGGGCACGGATGCTGGCGCGCGGCGACGACCCGGGCACGATGCGCTCCCGGGTGGCCGCCGCCGCCTCCGGCGCCTCGATCGCCCAGAGCACCGACGGGGCGTTCGTCTGCGTCGCCCTCACCCAGCAGGCGCACTTCGGCCCGGTCGGCCTCGGCCGGCTCGAACTGCACGCCCGCGGCTGCGCGCTCGGGCCGGCCGACCCGGATGCGGAGGACGGATCATGAGCGGGTCGGTGCTCGCGGTCGGCGTGCTGGGCGCGACGGTGCTGCTCGCGGGCGCCGCACTGCCGGCGGTCGGGGCGGTGGCGGCGCAGCAGAACGTGCAGAACGCCGCCGACGCGGCCGCTCTCGCCGCGGCCGACACGATCTCGGGGCGCTCGGCGGGGTATCCGTGCGACAACGCGCGCCGCGCCGCGACGCTCGACGGTGCCGAACTCGCTTCGTGCGAGACCAGCGGACCGGTGGCGCTCGTCTCGGCCCGGGCCCGCTACCTCTCCTTCGAGGTCTCGGCGCGCGCCCGCGCCGGCCCTCCCGGCACGCCGTGATTCCGCCGCCGCGAGGCTAGGAGAAGTCTGCGCCGAAGTAGCGGTAGTCGACGACGCTCGGGGCGCCGTCGCTCTCGTCGAACTCGCTGATCGCCCCGCTGCGGGAGTAGACGAAGCGCTTGCCCCGGTCGTTCGCCGGGATGCTGATGCGCGGCTGCGGGTCGCCGGATTCGAGGAACGCGGCCCTCATGGTCTTGCCTTCCAGCGGGCCGTCCGTGAGTTTCGCGGTGTACGTCCTGCGCGCTGTTGTGGTACTCATGACGCTCATTGTCCTCATCCGGGCCGCCGCGGCAAGGGGGGCATATTTCGCAGCGGCCGCCCCGTTCACACTGTGTATGGTGTGCCTGCAAGGCCACGCATCCGCACCGGGAGTGCGTCATCCGCAGCGCCGCAATCACATTCAACAGTCACGACGCGTCGAACGCGTCGACCAAAAGGAGTCAGGTGCCAGGCAACAAGAAGCTGGTCATCGTCGAGTCGCCCACGAAGGTGAAGTCGATCGCCCAGTACCTCGGCGACGGGTATGAGGTGATGGCCTCGGTCGGCCACATCCGCGACCTCATCGAGCCGAAAGACCTGCCTGCGGACAAGAAGAAGGGGCCCCTCGGCAAGTTCGGCGTCGACGTCGAGAACGGCTTCAAGCCCTGGTACGTCGTCTCCGACGGCAAGACCAAGGTGGTCACCGAACTCAAGCGCGCGCTGAAGGATGCCGACGAGCTCATCCTCGCCACCGATGAAGACCGCGAGGGCGAGGCCATCGCGTGGCACCTGCGCGAGGTGCTCAACCCGAAGGTGCCGGTCAAGCGCATGGTCTTCCACGAGATCACCCGCGAGGCGATCGAGGCCGCCCGCGACGCCACCCGCGACATCAACATGGAGCTCGTCGACGCGCAGGAGACCCGCCGCGTGCTCGACCGCCTCTACGGCTACGAGGTCAGCCCCGTGCTGTGGCGCAAGGTCGCCCCGGGCCTCTCGGCCGGCCGCGTGCAGTCGCCGGCCACCCGGCTCGTCGTCGACCGCGAGCGGGAGCGCCTGGCCTTCGTGCCCGCCAGCTACTGGGATCTGAGCGCCCGGTTCACGCCCGGCGAGGACACCGCCCCGTTCGGCGCCAGGCTCGTCAGGCTCAACGGCGAGCGGGTGGCGCAGGGGCGCGACTTCGACGACAAGGGGAAGCTGAAGAGCGCGGCATCCGTGCTCACCGACGAGAGCGCACACGCGCTCGCCGACGCGCTCAACGCCGACTCGACGACCGCCGCGGTCAGCAAGGTCGAGTCGAAGCCGTACTCGCGCCGCCCCGCCGCGCCGTTCACCACCTCGACGCTGCAGCAGGAGGCCGCGCGCAAGCTGCGGTTCAGCGCGCGGCAGACGATGAGCGTGGCGCAGTCGCTGTACGAGAACGGCTACATCACCTATATGCGCACGGATTCGCCGTCCCTGTCGCAGCAGGCGACAAAGGCGGCCCGCGCCCAGGCCGCGGCGCTGTACGGCGCCGACACGGTGCCGGAGAAGCCGCGCGTGTACACCGGCAAGTCGAAGAACGCGCAGGAGGCGCACGAGGCGATCCGCCCGGCCGGCGAGGTGTTCCGCAGCCCCGACGAGGTGCGGAAGAGCCTGTCGGCCAACGACTTCAAGCTCTACGACCTGATCTGGAAGCGCACCGTCGCCAGCCAGATGGCCGATGCCAAGGGCCAGACCGCGTCGGTCACCATCGAGGCGAAGGTCGTCGGCGGCGAGCTCGACGGCACCGTCGCCGAGTTCTCCGCGTCGGGCACGGTGATCACCTTCCGCGGCTTCCTGCACGCGTACGAGGAGGGGCGCGACGAGGAGCGTGACGCCGACCGCAGCGACACCGAGGCCAAGCTGCCGCCGCTGACGGAGGGCCAGAGGCTCGAGAACGCGGGCGTCGAGGCCGAAGGTCACCAGACCACCCCGCCGCCGCGCTACACCGAGGCGAGCCTCGTCAAGGCGCTGGAGGAGATGGGCGTCGGCCGCCCGTCGACCTACGCGCAGATCATCTCGACGATCATCGACCGCGGCTACGTGACCCTGCGCGGGCAGGCGCTCGTGCCGAACTGGATCGCGTTCTCGGTCGTGCGGCTGCTGGAGGACCACTTCGGCGACCTCGTCGAGTACGACTTCACCGCCGAGCTCGAGGACGACCTCGACCGCATCGCCGAGGGCGACGAGGAGGGCCGCGACTGGCTGAAGGGCTTCTACTTCGGCACTGAGAACCACCGGGGGCTGCGCGGCGTCGTCGACAACCTCGGCGAGATCGATGCGCGCGAGGTGAACTCGATCCGCATCGCCGACGACATCACCCTGCGCATCGGCCGCTACGGCCCGTACCTCGAGGTCGCCGACCCGGCGAACCCCGACGCCGCGCCGCGCCGGGTGAACATCCCCGACGACCTCGCCCCCGACGAGCTGACGCCCGAGAAGGCCCGCGAGCTCGCCGACGCCCCCGAGGTGGGCGACCGGGTGCTCGGCACGCTCGAGAACGGCACGCAGATCGTCGTGAAGGACGGCCGGTACGGGCCCTACGTGACCGAGGTGCTGCCGGAAGCGGCATCCGATGAGACCGTCGCCGACCCCGAGGCCAAGCCGAAGCGCAAGACCAAGAAGGCCGACGCGCCCAAGCCGCGCACCGCGTCGCTGTTCAAGTCGATGAGCGTCGACACGATCGACTTCGAGACCGCGCTGAAGCTGCTCGAGCTGCCGCGCACCGTGGGGGAGGACCCGGAGACGGGAGAGCCCATCGTGGCGGCCAACGGGCGCTACGGGCCCTACCTGAAGAAGGGCACCGAGACCCGCAGCCTGGAGAGCGAGGACCAGATCTTCGACATCGACCTGCCGCGCGCGCTCGAGCTGCTCGCCCAGCCGAAGTACGGCGCACGCCGCGCCTCCAGCGCGCTCAAGGAGTTCGACCCCGACCCGGTCAGCGGCAAGCCGATCCGGGTGCGCGAGGGCCGCTTCGGGCCGTACGTCACCGACGGCGAGACCAACGCGACGATCCCGCGCGGCGAGGACGTCGAGGCGATCGACTTCGACCGGGCCGTGCAGCTGCTGGCCGAGAAGCGGGCCAAGGGCCCGGCCAAGAAGCCGACCCGCCGCTCGTCGACCGCGAAGAGCACCTCCCGCCGGACGACGGCGAAGAAGTGACCGCGGGCCTCTATCTCACGGTCGAGGGGCTCGACGGCTCCGGCAAGACGACGCAGATCGACCGGCTGGCGGCCTGGTTGACGGATGCCGGGCGCACGGTCACGGCGACCCGGGAGCCCGGCGGCACCGAGGTCGGGCAGCTGATCCGCGACATCGTGCTGCACCACCGCGGCGACATCGCCCCGCGCGCCGAGGCGCTGCTGTTCGCCGCCGACCGCGCCCACCACATCGCCACGAAGGTGCGGCCGGCGCTCGAGCGCGGCGACGTCGTCGTGCAGGACCGCTACATCGACTCGTCGGTGGCGTTCCAGGGCGCGGGCCGCGTGCTCGACCCGGCCGAGGTGCGCCGGCTGTCGGAGTGGGCGACCGGTGGGCTGTACCCGCGGCTGACGATCCTGCTCGACCTCGATCCAGCCGCGGCGCGCGAGCGCCTGGTCAGCGCGCAGAAGGCGTACGACCGCATCGAGGCGGAGGCTCTGGAGTTCTCCGAGCGCATCCGTGCCGCCTATCTCGCGATGGCGCAGGCCGACTCCGAGCGCTGGGCCGTGCTCGATGCGACCGAGCCCGCGGACCGCATCGCCGCGCGCATCCGCGAGCGCGTCGAGCCCCTGTTGACGGGCGGCGAGAGCGTCGGACCGCTTCGGTAGCCTGAGTCAGATGAGTGTGTGGGCCGAGCTGACGGGGCAGCGCGACGCGATCGCCGTGCTGCGCGCGGCGGCGGCCGCGGACCGGCCCGGCCAGCGCGCCGCCGGTTCCGGCAACGCCATGACGCACGCCTGGCTGCTCACCGGCCCGCCGGGCTCGGGCCGCTCCAACCTCGCGTTCGCGTTCGCGAGCGCGTTGCTGAGCACCGCGGGGCCCGACGGCGACCCCGTGACGGATGCGCAGGTGAAGGCCCGCACGCACCCCGACCTCACCGTGCTGTCGACCGAGAAGGTGATCATCTCGATCGACGAGGTGCGCGAGCTCGTGCGCAGCGCCCAGTACTCGCCGTCGGTCGGCCGCTACCGCGTCATGATCATCGAAGACGCCGACCGCATGACCGAGCGCACCAGCAACCTGCTGCTCAAATCGCTCGAGGAGCCGCCCGAGCGCACCGTGTGGGTGCTGTGCGCCCCGAGCGACACCGACCTGCTGCCCACCATCCGGTCCCGCGTGCGCACGGTGCGGCTCACCGTGCCCACCGTGGCCGACGTCGCCCAGCTGCTCACCACCCGCGACGGCGTCGACCCGGCCCTCGCCGAGCAGGCCGCCCGGCACGCGCAGTCGCACATCGGCATGGCCCGCCGGCTCGCGACCAACGCCGACGCCCGCGCCCGCCGCGACGAGACGCTCGACCTGGTGCTCGGCGTGAACACCGTCTCGGCCGCGGTGCTCGCCGCCGCGCGGCTGCTGCAGATCGCGAGCGAGGACGGCAAGGCGATCACCGAGGAGCGCGACGCGCAGGAGCGGGAAGAGGCGCTGCGCTCGCTCGGCGTCGAGCCCGGCGGCACCGTGCCCCCCGCGCTGCGCGGCCAGCTGCGCGCCCTCGAGGAGGACCAGAAGCGGCGCGCCACCCGCAGCCTGCGCGACGGGCTCGACCGCATCCTCGTCGACCTGCTCTCGCTGTACCGCGACGTGCTGATGGTGCAGCTCAGCAGCGACGCCGCCCTCGTCAACGCCGAGCGCGCCGACGAGCTCCGGCGGCACGCCGCCGCCACCACGCCCGCCGCTTCGCTGGCCGCCATGGATTCGATCGCCGAGGCCCGCACCCGCATCGACGCGAACGTGAACCCCACCCTCGCGCTCGAGGCGATGCTCGTCACCGCGATCGGCGTGGGCTCGTGAGCCGCGCCACGGGCACCCGGCACGGCCGTGGCCCGCAACGTGCCCGGCGGCTCCTGCGCGCCGGCGCGGTGGCCGTCGCGGCGGCGCTGCTGCTGGCGGGGTGCTCCCTCGGCCAGCAGAAGCTGCCGACGCAGACGTCGACGCCGCTGCCCGCGGCATCCGCCCCCACGACCTCGACCACGCCGGGCGCCAGCGCGAGCGCGCAGGCGGCGGCCGACGCGGCGGCGACCCGCAAGCTGTACAGCCAGGCGCTGGTCTGGACCGACTGCTCGGGCGGCTTCCAGTGCGCGAAGGCGAAGGCGCCGCTGGACTGGGAGAAGCCGTCGGGCGCCCAGATCACCCTCGCGCTGATCCGCAAGCCGGCGACCGGGAAGCGCCTCGGCTCGCTGTTCGTCAACCCCGGCGGACCGGGGGAGTCGGCGGTCGACTTCGTGCGCAGCAACGTCGGCGACATGGACAAGACGATCCAGGAGCACTACGACGTCGTCGGATTCGACCCGCGCGGGGTCGGCGCCTCGACCGCCGTCAGCTGCTACGACGACACCGAGTTCACCAAGTACCTCTACGACATCCTGCCCGGTCAGCGGGGCAGCACCGAGTGGCTGGCCGCGGCCCGCGCCTCGACCGCCGCATTCGGCAAGGCGTGCCTCAAGAACACGGGGGCGCTGCTCGGCCACATCGACACCTGGAGCACCGCCCACGACCTCGACATGCTGCGCTCGGACGTCGGCGACGCGAAGGTCAACTACTTCGGCTTCAGCTACGGCACGGTGATCGGCTCGGTGTACGCCGACCTGTTCCCGGGCAACGTCGGCCGCATGGCGCTCGACGGTGTCACCGACCCGGCCAAGAGCTACGACGAACTCGTCGAAGAGCAGACCAAGGGGTTCGAGTCGAACCTGCGCTCCTACCTCGAGTGGTGCCTCGGCGGCAGCGACAAGACCTGCCCGTTCTCCGGCTCGGTCGACAGCGCGTTGTCGCGCATCGGGCAGCTGCTGCAGCAGGTCGACCAGAACCCGATCCGCAACAGCGACGGGCGGATGCTCGGCTCGACGACCCTCGTGACCGCGATCATCACCCCGCTGTACTCGCAGTCGGCGTGGCCGAATCTCGACGTGCTGTTCCGCGACGTCGCGAACGGAAGCGCGAAGGTCGCCTTCCTGCTCGCCGACTCGTACAACGACCGCAGCAGCGACGGGAAGTTCTCGAGCAACCTGATCGAGGCGTTCAGCGCCATCGACTGCGTCGACTACACCTTCGACGACGACCTCGCCCACATGCGGGCCGAGGCGGCGAAGCTCGAGCAGATCGCGCCGACCATCGGGAAGTACCAGAGCTACGGCGGCATCGCCTGCGACGGGTGGCCGGTGAGAGCCACGCATCCGCTCGGACCGGTGTCGGCGCCCGGGGCCGCCCCGATCCTCGTGGTGGGCACCACGAACGACCCGGCGACGCCCTACCAGGAGGCCGTCGACGTGTCAAAGGAGCTCGAGAGCGCGCACCTCGTGACCTACCACGGCAATGGGCACACCGCCTACGGCCAGTCAAACTCGTGCGTGACGGGCACCGTCGACGACTACTTCGTGAACGGAACCGTTCCGGCCGAGGATCCGAACTGCTGAGGCATCCGTCTCTCGTCGTTTCTCGTCAAAATGTTGGCCGGTGGTGCAAATTTGCAGGCACTGCAACGATAATAGGAACGTGACCGATCTCAAGGAGCCCGGGCTGCGGGAGCGCAAGCGCGCAGCCACCCGACGGGCCATCGAACGGGAGGCGCTGCGCCTCGCCCTCGACTCCGGACTCGAGAACGTGACGGTCGACGAGATCGCCGAAGCGGCCGACGTCTCGCCCCGCACCTTCTTCAACTACTTCCCTACCAAAGAGGCCGCCGTCATCGGCAGCGACCCGATCGGGCCCGACGAGGCCGAGATCGAGGCGTTCGTGCACGGCGGCCCGGACCAGCCGGTGCTCGACGGCGTGCGGCTGCTGCTCGCGAGCGTCGTCGCCTCGAAGGGCGCCGACGAGGCGCGCGAGATCCGCGAACTGCAGAGCGAGCGGATGAAGCTGATGCTGAAGTACCCGCACCTCTTCCGCCAGCGCATGGAGAACATGGAGGAGCTGACGCAGAAGGTGATCGGCATGGTCGAGCGGCGGCTCGTGACCGATGTCCCCGAGCTCGCGGAGGACCGGTCGGAGCTGCACTCGCAGGCGCGGCTCGTCGTGTTCGTGGCGTTCGCAGGCATGCGGCACGCGTGGGCCAGCTGGGCGGAGAACGACGGCAAGGGGGAGCTGGCGGATTGCCTCAAGCACTCCTTCGACCAGCTGCACGCCCTCGCCCGGGTGAACGTCTGACCCCTTTTCCATCCTGTAAGCTAGGGGCTCGTGTGCGGCCCCGGCCGCCACGCCGCCTTAGCTCAGTCGGCAGAGCGATTCACTCGTAATGAATAGGTCGTGGGTTCGATTCCCACAGGCGGCTCCACTGAAGTCCTTGTCTCACTCGGGCCGGTCAAAGTCCGCCGTACACTCGGTCCATGGCACCGGAAGTCGCAGAGCTTATGAAGAGCGCTCGCGCACTGTCGCGCGAGCAGCGCGCAGACTTGGCATATCAAGTCCTGCTCACACTTGATGAGAGCGACGAGCCGGTGGATCAAGCAGACATCGACGCTGCCTGGAACGCTGAAGCGGCCGAGCGCCTCGGCGAGCACATGCGTGGCAATCGTGACGCGATCAGCGTCGAGGAGTCGCACGCGCAGATCCGAGCAAGTTACTCGCGACCGCGGTGACTCTCGACCGGCGAGAGCTCTCGGATGCGCGGGACGAGTTGCTCGCGCAGTTCACCTACTACGACCCGGCGGAGAAGTGAGCCCGGGGCGCACGTTCTCGCCCGAAAAGTGAGCCGTAGGGCTGAGGCACCGCACTCCGCGACGGATGCCTCAGCCCTACTGCTTCGCGGCCGTGACGCGCCTCGTTCCCGTGGCCGTGATGCGTTGTGATCGATTGTGGTTGAGCTCGTGCGAGTTCTTGTTGCGCCCTTGGGCCCGGCGTAGTTTCAACGGCACGCGGTCCGGCTCAGCCCGTGATCACCGACGATCACCGCGCTCGGCGAGCCGGATGACGCGTGCGTACCAGGAGATCGACATGGCACCATCCGTCTTTCCTCATCGGCGTTCCGGCATCCGTTCACTGCGGTCTCGGGCCGGCATCGTCTGCCTCGCGCTCGTCGCCGCCGTGCTGCCGGGAATCGTCGCAACCGCCGCGCCCAGCCCGGCCGCAGCAGCACCCGAAGACCCGGTGAGCATCACCGTCAACGGGTCCGACGTGGCCGCGGCCGCGCAGAACCGCAACGGTCTCACCTTCAAGGGCTTCGGGGTCCTGAGCGCCAACTCCACCAGCTCCCTGCTGATGGACTACAAGGCCGAGCATCCCGACAAGTACTGGCAGCTCATCGAGACGCTCTTCGGCGGCGACCACCCGATCATGGACACGGTCAAGATCGAGATGGGCAACGACCGCAACACCTCCACCGGGCCGAACCCCGCGACGATGCGCACCCGCGACGAATACCCCAACGTGGAGCGCGAGCCGGGGTTCCAGCTCGCCGCGGACGCGCAGAAGGTCGCGAAGCACGACATCCAGGTCAGCATCCTGCGCTGGGATACCCCGGCCTGGGTGAAGACGGACGCCGACGAGTACATCTGGTTCAAGAACACCGTCCTCGCCGCGTACCGCGAGTACGGGATCATGGTCGGCTCGATCAACCCCGACACGAACGAGACCGGCAGCCCGAACGTCGCCCTCTACAAGGAGTTCTCCTCGTGGCTGCGCAACGACACCAAGGGGTACGAGGGCGCCACGGCCGACGACCCCAACAATGGCTTCAAATCCGCCACGGAGGAGAAGCTCTTCCACAGCATCAAGACAGTCGCCGCCGACACGGTCGGCACGCCGCCGACCAGCTTCGGCGACCAGATGACCGACCCGGACGACTCGTCCCTGCGGGACGCCGTCGACGTCGTCGGATTCCACTACAGCAGCGCCGACGACGCGCACGGAAACCTGAAGAAGATCGCCGACGTGCTCGACAAGGAGGTCTGGAACTCCGAGGGCCAGGCCACCTTCTCGAGCACCGCCGACCGCCCGAACAACACCAACAGCGACGGCCAGGGCGGCACCGGCACCTCGATGGGCGGCACCAACGGCCCCCTGGAGATGGCCAACTGGATCACCACCGGCTTCGCCAACTCGCGCCGCAGCCTGTACATCTTCCAGCCGGCGATCGGATCGTTCTACGACGGGTTCCAGTACTCGTCGAAGGAACTGGTCAGCGCTCGCGACCCGTGGTCGGGCTGGATCTACTACGACGGCGGCCTGGCGGTCCTCGAGCAGTTCACCCAGTTCGCGACCCTCGGCTGGGAGAACCCCACCGGTGACGCCGATGCCAACGGCATCTGGCGGGCGATCCCGCAGGCCTCCGGCAGCGCGCTCGGCACGGGGAATCCGCCTTCAGGAGCCAGCGCGGGCGGCGCGTCCTACACGACCCTCGCCGCCCCTGACGGGTCCGACTTCTCGACCGTCATGATCAACGACAGCAAGTACACGAAGACCTACAAGATCTCCGCGCCGGGCATGAACCTGGGCTCGGACAAGACGATGGAGGTGTGGGAGACCCGTGCGGCCGACGCCGGCGAGGCCTACGACGCCAACTACGTGAAGCCGATCGACGAGATCCAGCCCGACGGCGAGGGCGTCTACACCGTCACGGTGAAGCCGTACTCCGCCGTGACCGCGACGACCCTCGACCACGCCGTGCGGAACGACGACGGCGTGCTGGAAGCCCGGCACGGATACGGCAACACGCTGCCCACCTCGACGGAGTACACCTCCAACCAGGGCGACCGCGACGTGCTCGACACCGACTCGACCGGCCGGACCAACGGGGTGACCGGCGACGACACCCTGTACGCCGACGACTTCGACTACGCCAACGAGCCCGACGTCAAGACGTACGACCCGCGCACCGGCAAGCTCGTCGACTCCGGCGAGTCCTACCTGGATAGCCGCGGCGCGGAAGCGAAACCCGCGGGAACACCCGACGTGCAACCCGAGGACAACGGCGCCACGCCGCGCTACACGGATGATACGAACGGCGCGTTCGAGTCCGTGGCCACCACCGACCCCGGTCACGGCCGCGTGCTGCGCCAGCAGATCGGCACCGGCATGGTGGGCAGCGCCTGGAACAGCGGGGACCCGATGACCACGATCGGCGACAACCGCTGGGCCAACTACCGGGTCTCCGTCGACGTCAAGTTTGACGACGAGAGCGGCAGCTACGCGAGCGTCGGCGCCCGCGAGCAGGGCGGCGACGGCAACGGGCAGGACGTCTCCGCTGCCGAGCTCCAGGTCGACCCGACCGGCGCCTGGACCCTGCAGCGCTACGGCACCGTCGTCGCGCAGGGCGACGCGAGCAGCGAGCCGGCGACCAAGTTCGCCGCAGGAGCGGGCGCGTGGAACAACCTCGCCGTGCAGGTCGCGGGGAACGTGTACACCGCCTACATCAACGGCGCGCAGGTCGCCTCGTACACCGACCCGGACCCGCAGGCCACCGGCCGCATCCAGCTCGGCTCCGGCTTCACCTTCACCGAGTTCGACAACCTGAAGGTGACCACCGTGCCCGGCTACACCCCGTACTACACGCAGATCATCGACGGGATGCACCAGACCAGCTGGGCCGACACCTCGAAGCCGGTGTTGCAGTTCAACGACCAGTGGAACCACCTGAACGGCCAGGGGATGTACGAGTGGCAGCGCACCGCGTCCTTCTCCACCGGCCAGGGAGCGACGATGTCGTACACCTTCCGGGGCACCGGGCTCGACATCATCGGCAGCAACACCGGTGCCACGACACTCAACGTCATCGTCGACGGGGTCGAGGTCGAAGCGGATGCGGCGACCCAGAGCGCCGGCAGCGAGCGGACCACCTTCGAGCTTCGCGGACTGCGCGACGGCAAGCATACGGTCACCTTCGAGACGGCGAACTCCGCCCAGATCGACATCGACGCCGTCGGCGTCGTGACCGCCAACGCCGACTCCGCCGCCGCCGACACGACGGCTCTGAAGGCCGCCGTCGACAAGACCGCCGGGCTCGAGCAGAGCGACTACAACGCGGAGAGCTGGGCGCCGTTCGCCAGCATCCGCTCGGACGCGGAGTGGGCGTTGAAGCATCCGTCGCCGTACGGGCTCGACACCGAAGGCGCGAACGCCCTCGCCGCACGGTTGGAGGCCGCCGCCGGCCGGCTGGTCTCGCCGGACGACAGCGCCGACGTGCGGGACATGGGGGCGGTCGCCGTGCCGTCGGGCGGAGCGCTGCCGACCAGCCTGACCTTCGACGGAACCTCCGTGCCGGTCACCTGGGCGGACACCGCCGCCGGCGCCGTCGCCGCCACACCCGAGCTGGGAACGGTCACGGTCACCGGCAAGACGAGCGTCAAGCTGTCCTCCGGCGTGTACCAGCGGTTCAGCGCGACCGTCCTCGTGACGCCGGACGACCTGAGCTACTTCATCGACTCCGGCTCCTCGAGCTCGGGTGCGGGATCGCTGTACGCCGGCGTGAAGCAGGCGTTCCCCGACCTGCTGAACGACGCGACCGACCAGAAGTGGGACGGGACGACGGCCGGCTCGACCTGGGGGTACTCGACGGCGGCCTCGACCTTGGTGACAGGCGATCCGCTGGACTGGGGCTCGTCCTACATCGGCGCCGACTACAACAAGCCGGTCACCTACCACCTGACGCTGCCGGCCGGCACCTTCAAGATCGTGACCGTGCAGGCGCCCCGCTCGGGCAGCACGACCCAGATCTACAGCACGGTGACTGCGGGCGGCACGGCGACCAAGCAGACGGCGACCTCGACCGGCGCCGCCACACAGATCGCGCAGACGGTGACGCTCGATGCGCCGCAGGTCGTGGACGTCGAGTTCGGGACCAACGGGACCAGCGGATACAACGCGCGGCTCGCGCTGGTGTACGTGCAGCAGGTGCAGTAGGCGGTGAAGTGAGCGACGGGCTCACCGTTTCGCCGAAAAGGTGCGCCGTAGGGCCGAGGTGCCGCGAGCGCGACGGATGCCTCGGCCCTACGGCTCCGTGGCCGTGATGCGCCTCGGCCCTACGCCTCGCGGCGGCGGGGCTTGCGGCCGCGGTCGGGCTTGAGCTCGATCAGCCGGCCGCCGATGCGGGTGCTCTCGAGTTTGCGCAGCGTGTCGCCGCCGAGCTCCGCCGGCAGCTCCACGATTGAGAAGTCGGGGAAGATCTTGATCGCGCCGAAGTCGTCGCGGCTGAGGCCGCCCTCGTTGGCGAGCGCGCCGACGATCTGACGCGGCTCGACCCGCTGCCGCTTGCCGACCTCGATGCGGTAGGGCGCGAGGGCGGTGCCGGAGCGGCGGCCGCGATCCCGGCGACCGGCGCCCAGGGCATCCGTGCGCTCGCGGCGGCCCTCGGTGCCGCGGCGCTCCCCGCGCTCGGCGGGCGGCGCCAGCACGTCGTCGGGGGAGAGCAGCAGCGGCTCGTCGCCCTGCGCCACCACAGCGAGGGCGGCAGCCACGTCGGCCTCGGGCACGTCGTGGTGCTCGACGTAGTGGGCGATGATGTCGCGGAACTTCGAGATGCGCTCGCCGTCCTCCAGCGCCGCGGTGATGGCGTCGTCGAAGCGGGTGAGGCGAGTGGCGTTGATGTCCTCGACCGTGGGCAGCTGCATCTGCGTGATGGGCTGGCGGGTCGCCTTCTCGATGGCGCCGAGCATCCGTCGCTCACGGGGCGTCACGAAGCTGATCGCCGCGCCGCTGCGCCCGGCCCGGCCGGTGCGGCCGATGCGGTGCACGTACGACTCCGTGTCGATGGGCAGGTCGTAGTTGACCACGTGGCTGATCCGGTCGACGTCGAGGCCGCGGGCCGCGACATCCGTCGCCACCAGGATGTCGAGCTTGGCCGACTTGAGCTGCTCGACGGTGCGCTCGCGCTGCGCCTGCGGCACGTCGCCGCTGATCGCCGCCGCCGTGTAGCCGCGGGCGCGCAGCTTCTCAGCGAGCGTCTCGGTCTCGTTCTTGGTGCGGACGAAGACGATCATGCCGTCGAAGTTCTCGACCTCGAGGATGCGGGTGAGCGCATCGACCTTCTGCGGGTAGGAGACCATCAGGTAGCGCTGCGTCGTGTTCGCCGAGGTCGTGGTCTTGGTCTTGACCGCGACCTCCTGCGGGTCGCGCAGGTAGTTCTTGGAGATGCGGCGGATCTGCGCCGGCATCGTCGCCGAGAACAGCGCCACCTGCTTCTCGGCCGGGGTCTCGGCGAGGATCGTCTCGACGTCTTCGGCGAAGCCCATCTTGAGCATCTCGTCGGCCTCGTCGAGCACCAGGTACTTGAGCTGCGAGAGGTCGAGGGTGCCCTTCTCCAGGTGGTCCATGATGCGACCCGGGGTGCCGACGACGACGTGCACGCCGCGCCGCAGCGCCGACAGCTGCACCCCGTAGCCCTGGCCGCCGTACACGGGCAGCACGTGCACGCCGCGCACGTGCGCCGCGTAGCTCTCGAACGCCTCGCACACCTGCAGCGCGAGCTCGCGGGTGGGGGAGAGCACGAGCGCCTGAGGGGTCTTCTGCGACACGTCGAGCCGCGAGACGATCGGCAGCGCGAAGGCGGCCGTCTTACCGGTGCCGGTCTGGGCGAGGCCGACGACGTCGCGGCCCTCGAGCAGCAGCGGGATGGTCGCCGCCTGGATCGCCGACGGGGTCTCGTAGCCGACGTCCTTCAGGCCCTTGAGCACGGCGTCGCTCAGGCCGAGCTCGGAGAACGTCGTCGTCGCTTCGCGGTCTTCGCCGGTCGTCTCGGGCGCCTGGTGCTGGGAGGTCATGCTCCCACGGTAGCGCCGAGCAGCTCCCGCACCGCCGCCGTGATCGCCGCCGCGTCGATGCCGGCCCAGCCGAGCAGCTCGTCGGTGGTGCCCGAGCCGGGCATGCCGGAGACGGCGAGGCGGCGCAGGCGCAGGGGCTGGTCGAGATCGGATGCCGCGAGCGCATCCGCGACCGCGGACCCGAGCCCACCCTCGGGGTGGTGGTCCTCCACGGTCACGACGCGGCCGCCGGTCGCCTCGGCGGCGGCGACCACCCCGGCCTCGTCGAGGGGCTTGACCGAGTAGGCGTCGATCACGCGCACCGCGACCCCGTCCTCGGCCAGCCGGTCGGCGGCGGCGAGGGCCTGGTGCAGGGTGACGCCCGCGGCCACGACCGTGACCCGGTCGGCGTCGCTCGAGCGCAGCGTCTTGGAGCCGCCGAGCGGGAACCGCTCGGACGCGGGGTAGAGCACCGGGTAGCCGCCGCGCGTGGTGCGCAGGTAGCTGATGCCGGGGGTGCGCGACATCTCCTCGACGAGGGCGGCGGCGCTCGTCGCATCCGATGGATACAGCACGGTCGAGCCGTGCACCGCGCGCATCATGGCGAGGTCTTCGAGCGCCATCTGCGACGGCCCGTCGGGGCCGATCTCGACGCCGGCGTGCGAGCCCGCGAGGCGCAGGTCGGCGCCGGAGATCGCGCCCATGCGGATGAAGTCGTAGGCGCGGGTGAGGAACGCGGCGAAGGTCGAGGCGAACACGGTGTAGCCGCGCACGGCGATGCCGGTGGCGGCGGCCACCATCTGCTGCTCGGCGATGAACATCTCGAAGAAGCGCTCGGGCAGCTCCTTGGCGAACTCGTCGGAGTGCGTCGAGTTGCTCACCTCGGCGTCGAGGGCGACCACGAGCGGGTCGCGCCGGCCGAGGGCGAGCAGCGCGTCGCCGTACGCCTTGCGGGTGGGCACCTTGTCGCCGACCTCGTACGTCGGGCCGTCTCCGCCGCTCGCCGCCGCGCGCTGCGGCGAGCCCCCGGGCGGCTTGGGCCCCTCGACGGTCACGTCGCGCTCGCCGCCGAGCTCGGCGATCGCCTCGCTCGCGAGATCCTCGGGCAGAGGCTTGCCGTGCCAGTCGGGGCTGTCCTCGACCTTCGAGAAGCCCTTGCCCTTGACGGTCTTCGCGATGATCACGAGCGGCCGCTCGGGGTCGGCGCCGGCCTGCCCCAGCGCCTCGTCGATCGCGGCGAGGTCGTGGCCGTCGATGACCGCGGTGCGGGCGCCGAACGCCTCGGCGCGGCGGCGGTAGGCCTCGACATCCCAGCCGAGGTCGGTCTCGCCGCGCTGGCCGAGCCGGTTCACGTCGAAGATCGCGGTGAGGTTGCCGAGCTTGTAGTAGGCGGCCTTGTCGAGCGCCTCCCAGATCGACCCCTCGGCCAACTCGCTGTCGCCGCACAGCGCCCAGACGCGGTACGGCAGCTTGTCGAGGTAGCGCCCGGCGAGAGCAACGCCGACGGCGTCGGGCAGGCCCTGCCCGAGCGATCCGGTCGCGACGTCGACCCACGGCAGCGCCGGCGTCGGGTGCCCCTGCAGCCGCGCGCCGAAGCGCCGGTAGGTGCTGATCAGCTCGTCGTCGTCGATGGCCCCGGCCGCCTTGAACACGGCGTACAGCAGCGGCGAGGCGTGGCCTTTCGAGAAGATGAGGTGATCGGATGCCTCGGCGCCCGGGTCCTGCCAGTCGTATCGCAGGTGCCGGCTGATCAGCACGGCGAGCACATCTGCGGCTGACATGCTGGAGGTGGGATGCCCCGAGCCGGCCGCCGTGCTCGAGCGGATCGAGTCGACGCGCAACTGCGCGGCCAGCTCCGAGATGTCGGACAGTGCGGATTCGGGTGTGATCTTCACGTGGCGACAGGTACCCGCACCCGCACCCGGGTACCGGACCCCGAGGCGAAGAGGAGTCAGCGGATGCCTGGAATCGACGAGCCCCCGCGTCAGAGGGCCGGCGGCGACACGGAACTCGCCGGACGCTACCTGCTGCGGGAGGCGCTCGGGCGCGGCGGCATGGCCACCGTGTACCGCGCGTGGGACACGAAGCTCGAGCGCGACGTCGCCGTGAAGGTCTTCGCCGCCGACGACGCCGTCGGAACCGACCAGGACCGCATCGAACGCCGCGAGCGGGAGGTGCGGCTGCTCGCGCAGGCGAGCCACCCGCACCTGGTCACCCTGTTCGACGCCGAGTGGGCCGACGGCAGCGCGGGCACCGGCTTCCTCGTCATGGAGCTGATCCGCGGCGATTCGCTGCGCCGCCGGCTCGACGGCCGCGGGCCCGACGTGGCGCTCGCCGCCCAGCTCGCCGTGGAGCTGGGGGAGGCGCTCGCCTACCTGCACGACGAGGGCATCGTGCACCGCGACCTCAAGCCCGAGAACATCCTCCTCACCGGCCGCGGCGACGGCAGCGTGACCGCGAAGCTCGTCGACTTCGGCATCGCCCAGCTCGTCGGCGACGAGCGGATCACCGCCGACGGGCAGATCATCGGCACCGCGGCGTACCTCGCCCCCGAGCAGGTCGCCGGGCAACAGGCGACCCCCGCCGCCGACGTCTACTCGCTCGGGCTCGTGCTCATCGAATGCCTCACCGGCCGGCGCGTCTTCCCCGGAGCGGCGGTCGAGTCGGCCGTCGCCCGCCTCAGCAGCGACCCCGTGCCGCCGGCGGGGCTGCCCGCCGAGTGGCGGGAGCTGCTCGCGGCGATGACGGCGCGCGACCCGCAGCGGCGGCCCGCCGCCGCGGAGGTGGCGCAGGTCGCGGCGGCGCTGCCCGTCGCCGGGGTGCGGCTCGGCGCCGAGGTCGAGACCGCGGCGCTGACCAAACCGCTCGCGACCGCGACGGAGCCGATGGCCGGCGCGGGGGCCGCGCTCGCGGCGGCCGAAGCTGCGGAGGCCGAGCCTGCGCAGACCGCGCGCATGGCGACGGACCTTGCGGCGGAGGAGACCGCCGCCACGATGCCGCTGCCGGGCCTCGCCGGGGAGGCGCGGGGGCGGGCATCCGATCGCTCGGCGGCGCACGCTGAGGCGAGGCGGCGGGCCGGCGCGCGCCCGCGTCGCCGCATGGTCATCGCGCTCGCGGCCGCCGCCGTGGTGGCCGCCGCGGCCGGCGGGCTCGCGGCGGTGGAGGGGCACAGCGAGACGACGTCGCCGACCGACGGGCCGAGCGCGCCCGCGCCCACCGACGCCGCGAACCCCGACCCGACCCGGTCGGTCGCCCCCGCCGCCGACACGCGGCCGTCCGTCGCGCCCACCCCCTCGGCCCCGGCGAGCGCCGCCCCGGCGCCGGCGCCGGCGCAGACCGCCGAGCCGCACGGTGCGCAGAAGGACTCGGGGTCCTCGGGCGGGGCCGACCCGAGCCCCGGCCAGAAGAAGGGCCAGCAGAAGGGCCACGGCAAGTAGACGTCCGGGCGGGCCGCCCCCGCGGGCGTGATGCCGCGGGGTTCGCGGGTACCCGTCCCTCCATGAGCTCACGCCACCTCCGCCTGCCCTCCGGCCGCGCCCTCGGCATCTCCGTGCTCGGCGATCCGGCCGCGCAGCGCACCGTGCTGCTGTGCCACCCCGCCCCAGGCGCATCCGGATTCGACCCCGACCCGCGCGCCACCCAGGCGGCGGCCGCGCGCATCGTCTCCTACGACCGGCCCGGCTACGGCTCCAGCGACCCGCTGCCGGCGCTGCCGATCCGCCGCGACAGCACGCTCGAGGAGCTTGCGGCCGTCGAGGAGTTGGTGGAGCGCGGCGGCGGCCGCGTCGACGGGATCGTCGGCTGGGGCCTCGGCGGTCTCGCGGCGCTCGAGCTCGCGGCCGCCCGGCCCCGGCGCATCCGTCGCGTCGTGCTCGTGCAGACCCCGAGGCCCCGCAACCGCGACTACGGGGTGCGCGCCCGCCGCGCCCGCGAGTGGTCGCTGCAGCACCGTGACCCGCAGCTCGCCCACGAGGCGATCGTCGCCGGCACGGGCATCAGCGACCTCTCCGTGCTGGGCGCGCGCGACGACGATCCGGCGCTGCGTGTGCCCGGCCTGCGCGAACGGCTCGAACGGATGCTGGACGAGTCGGTGCGCCAGGGCGACGCCGGCATCGCCGGCGACCGCCGCATGCTGCGGCTGCGCGACTGGTCGCGGGTGGCCCGCTCGGTGCGCGCCCGGGTGCTGCTCGTCTACGGCGCGCACGACGAGCGGATGGGGCGGCGCGACGCGCGCTGGTTCGCCCGCCGCCTGCAGCGCCCCCGGGTCGAGCTCGTGCGCGGCGCCGGTCCGCTCGCGATCGCGAGCGAGTGGGGGCGGATCCTGGACTTCGTCGCCGGGCCCGCCGGCCGGGGCCGGGCCGGGTGAGGCGGCGCGGGCGCGTGCGACCGCCCTCGCCTTCATAGGCTTCTCACATGGAACTCGGCGTCTACGTCGTGCTCGGCGTGGCCGTGATCGTCGCGGTCGCGGCGTTCGCGCGCAAGCTCGGCATCGCCGCCCCGATCATCCTGGTCGTCGTCGGCGTCGGCCTGTCGTACCTGCCCGGAATGCCCGACCTGCAGGTCTCGCCGCAGCTGATCCTCGAAGGGGTGCTGCCGCCGGTGCTGTACGCGGCGGCGCTGAACGTGCCGCTGACCGACATCCGCCGCAACCTGGCGCCGATCACGAGCCTGTCGGTGGTGCTCGTCGCGGTCACGGCGTTCGGCTCGGGCCTGCTGCTGTTCGAGCTGCTGCCCGACCTGAACCTCGCGGCGGGGATCGCGCTCGGTGCGATCATCGCCCCGCCCGACGCGGTCGCCGCCACCTCGATCGGCCGCCGGCTCGGCCTGCCGCCCCGGCTGCTCACCCTGCTCGAGGGCGAGGGCCTCGTCAACGACGCGACCGCCCTGGTGCTGCTGCGCTCGGCGACCGCCGCCGCGGCCGGCGCCCTCGCCTCGCCCTGGGCCGGCGTGCTCGACTTCCTCTACGCCGTCGTCGTCGCGCTGGTGATCGGCGTCGCCGCCGGCATCGCCACGGTCTGGGTGCGCGCGAAGCTGACCGAGGCGACCCTCGACACGGCCCTCTCGCTCGTCGTGCCGTTCGTCGCGTTCATGCCCGCCGAGGCGCTGCACGCCTCCGGGGTGCTCGCGGTCGTGGTCGCCGGCCTGTACACCGGCAGCTACGGCCCGCGGCACCTCACCCCGCAGGCGCGCATCAGCGAGCGCATCAACTGGAGCACCGTCCAGTTCCTGCTCGAGAACGCCGTGTTCCTCGTCATCGGGCTCGAGATCCGCCCGCTCATCGCCGACGTCGACGGGCAGCCGCTCGGCGTGTGGGAGTCGGTCGGCATCGGCCTGCTCGCGGTGCTGGCGCTGATGGTCATCCGCTTCGTGTGGATCGGCCCGCTCGTCTACGGCCTGCGCCGCCGCGCCGAGCACGATGAGAGACGGATGCTGCGCCAGTGGCTCTTCATCTCCTATTACCGCACCCACCCGGTCGAGAGCCGGCGGCAGGCGCGGCGCAAGGCGTACCTGGAGCGGCGCTACCCGCGCCGCCGCGCCGACCTCGACGAGGTGCGCGACAACCGGATCGACTGGAGGGGCGGGGTGGCGCTCGGCTGGTCGGGCATGCGCGGGGTGGTGACGCTCGCCGCCGCGCAGTCGCTGCCGCGCGCGGACTACATCTCCTACCGTCCGCAGCTGATCCTGATCGCGTTCACCGTCGCCGTGGTGAGCCTGGTGCTGCAGGGCGGCACGCTGCCGTGGCTGATCCGGGCGCTCAGGCTCACGAGCGGCGACACCGAGACGGAGCGGCGGCAGCTGGCCGAACTGCTCGACACGATCAGCGACGCCGGGCTGAACGCGCTCGACGACCCCGCCCGGGTGCCCGCCGAGGTCGAGGGCGCCGACCCCGAGGTGTTCGAACGGGTGCGCCGCGCCTCCAACCTGCGGGCCGAGGCGGCGTGGGAGCGCGCCGAGACGCGCGACGCCCCGCTCATCGAGCAGCCGCACCGGCTGTTCAACCGGCTGCGGCTGCTCGTCGTGCAGGCCGAGCGCGAGAAGCTCATCGAAGAGCAGCGGCTGGGCAGCTACCCGACGCGCGTGCTCGCTCAGGCGCAGGCGCTGCTCGACCTCGAGGAGACCCGCCTCGACCCGCTGCGTGCGGCGCAATCGCGGCCGCCGGCGCCGCTGGCGAGCGCATCCGACCCGTCCGCTCCGGCCCGCTCCCGCGCCACCCGGCCTCCCAGGCGGCCCCGGTTATAGTTCCAGGGTGCACGACCCGAATGACCCCCGCGACGGCGCCGAGCTGCCGCCCACCGAGCCGTTCACGACCGTTCCCGACGCCGTGGAGGCGGGCCCGGCGCCCGCCCGGGCGGCCGCCGCGCCGGCATCCCTCGCCTCCCGCGCGTGGGGCGGGGTGCTCACCTCGATCCGCACCCACCCGAGCACCTGGCTCGTCGCCGCGGTGGCCTGCGCGTTCGTCGTCATCGGTGCAGGAGCCTTCGCGGCCGGCGCCTCAGCCGCGCCCGAGCAGCCCGCCGCGCTGACGGCGCCCGCCCCCTCCTCCCACTCGGCCTCGGCCACGCCGAGCGCCTCGGCGACGCCGACCCCGTCGGCCACCCCGACCCCGACCGTGACCCCGCGGCCCACCGCGAACCCGGCCGCGCCGGCCGAGGCGCTCAAGACCTGCTCCGTCGCCGCCGAGGCCGCCGACGGCCGCCTCGGCACGCTCGAAGCCCAGGTGATGGACGCCAAGACCGGCGAGGTGCTGTTCGACCGCAACGGCACCACTCCGGCGCCGACCGCGAGCATCATGAAGACGATCACGGCCGCCGGCGCGCTCGCCGCGCTCGGCAGCGAGACCAAGATCGCCACCACCGTGGTCAAGGGCGCCAAGCCCGGCCAGGTCGTGCTCGTCGGCGGCGGCGACCCGACGCTCAGCCGCGGCAACGGCTCCTGGTTCCAGGGCGCCCCCACCCTCACCGACCTCGCCGCCCAGGTGAAGGCGGCGTGGAACGCCGACCCGGCCAACGCCGGCCAGCCGATCACCGAGGTCGTCACGGATGCCTCGCTCTTCGGCGGCCCCATGTGGCAGTCCAGCTGGGACGAGCAGGAGGAGCGCGTCAACCAGGGCTCCACCGCGTACATCGCCGCCCTCATGGTCGACGGCGACAAGCAGGACCCGACGAAGCTGGAGTCGCCCCGCGGCACCGACCCCGTCGGCACCGCCGGGCAGGCGTTCGCGCAGGCCCTCGGCGGCAACGTGACGGTCTCGAGCGGCACCGCCCCCAGCGGCGCGAAGCAGCTCGGCGTCGTCTACTCGCAGCCCGTCTCGACCCTGCTGAACGAGGCGCTGGAGAACTCCGACAACACCGTCATGGAGATGCTCGCCCGCCTCACCGCCATCAAGGAGGGCGCCGGCAACACCTTCACCGCGATCGACGCCGGCGAGAAGGCCGCGCTGAAGACGCTCGGCGTCGACACCACCGGCCTCACCATCGTCGACGGCTCGGGGCTGTCCGCCGACAACCGGGTGCCCCCGTCGTTCTTCACCAAGTTCATGATCAAGGTGCTGAACCGCGAGTCCGGTCTCGGGCTGATCTACGACTCGCTGCCGGTCGCCGGGCAGACCGGCACGCTCGCCGCGCAGTACGGGCGGTTCCAGGGCGACTCGGCCGTCGCCGCCGGGCACGTGCACGCCAAGACCGGGTGGATCGTCGGCGGCTACACCCTCGCCGGCATCATCGACGCCAAGGACGGCACCGAGCTCACCTTCGCCATCTACGCCCTCGGCAACGTCGGCGACAGCGCGAAGTCCGCGATCGACTCCCTCGCGGCCGCGATCTACACCTGCGGCGGCAACCTCTCGAACAGCTAGCGAAATAGACTCGGGCATATGGCCCGGGCGCTGCTGATCGTCGACGTTCAGAACGACTTCACCGAGGGCGGATCCCTCGGCGTGGACGGGGGAGCGGCCGTCGCCGCCGGGATCACGAAGCTGCTCGAGAGCAAGCCGGGCGCCTACGACCTGGTGATCGCGAGCCGCGACTGGCACGACCCCGACAGCGACAACGGCGGCCACATCGCCGCCGACCCCGACTACGTGAACACCTGGCCGGTGCACTGCGTGAGCGGAACCGAGGGGGCCGAGTACCACCCGGCCCTCGCATCCGATCGCATCGACGTGCACATCAAGAAGGGGCAGGGCAAGCCCGCCTACTCGGCGTTCGAGGGTGCGGACGACTTCGGCAAGACGATCGGCGAGGTGCTGCAGGCGCACGGGGTCGACGAGCTCGACGTCGCCGGCATCGCGACCGACTACTGCGTGCGGGCCAGCGCGCTGGACGCGCTGCACGACGGCGAGCGGGTGCGCGTGCTCACCGACCTGGTGGCGGGCGTGGCGGATGCCACGAGCCGCGCCGCCCTCGACGAACTGAAGGCTGCCGGCGCCGTGCTCGCCACGAGCGCCGACGTGGAGGAGTGAGAGATGACGATCGAGACCGCGACCAGCGCCCGTGAGGCGGAGCTGCTGGCGAAGGTGCCCACCGGGCTGTTCATCGGCGGCCAGTGGGTCGACGCGTCGGGCGGCGGCACCTTCGAGGTGCTGGACCCGGCGACCGGACGAGTGATCCACACCGTCGCCGACGCGACGCCGGAGGACGGCATCCGTGCCCTCGACGCGGCGGCCGCCGCGCAGACCGAGTGGGGCCGCACGGCACCGCGCGTGCGCAGCGAGATCCTGCGGAAGGCGTGGGAGCTGCTGCAGGAGCGCCGCGACGAGTTCGCGCTGCTGATGACGCTGGAGATGGGAAAGCCGCTTGCCGAAGCCGACGGCGAGGTGGGCTACGGCGGCGAGTTCCTGCGCTGGTTCGCCGAGGAGGCGGTGCGCATCTCCGGCCGCTACGGCATCAACCCCGAGGGCACCGGCCGCATGATCGTCTCGCACCACCCGGTCGGGCCGTGCTACCTGATCACGCCGTGGAACTTCCCGCTCGCGATGGCGACCCGCAAGATCGCGCCCGCGCTCGCCGCCGGCTGCACGGTCGTGGTGAAGCCGGCCGAGCTGACGCCGCTGACCACCCTGTACTTCGCGCAGCTGCTCGCCGACGCGGGCGTGCCGGCCGGCGTGGTGAACATCGTGCCGACCACCTCGGCGTCGGCGCTGTCGAAGCCGATCATCGCCGACGGGCGGCTGCGCAAGCTGTCGTTCACCGGCTCCACGGAGGTCGGCCGCGTGCTCATCGCGCAGGCGGCGCAGAACGTGCTGCGCACCTCGATGGAGCTCGGCGGCAACGCGCCCTTCGTCGTGTTCGACGACGCCGACCTCGACCAGGCGGTCGACGGGGCGATGGCGGCCAAGTTCCGCAACATCGGCGAGGCGTGCACCGCCGCCAACCGATTCATCGTGCAGCGCGGCGTCGCCGACGAGTTCGCCCGCCGCGTCACCGAGCGGGTGCAGGGCCTCAAGGTCGGGCGCGGCACCGACGACGGCGTCACGATCGGGCCGCTGATCGACGACCGGGCGGTCGCCAAGGCGCACGAGCTGGTGACGGATGCCGTGAACCGCGGCGCCTCGCTGCGCACCGGCGGCTCCCCGCTCGACGGCCCCGGAACGTTCTACCAGCCGACCGTCGTCTCCGACGTCGCCCCCGGCAGCGACATCCTGCGCACCGAGATCTTCGGGCCGCTGTTGTCGATCGTGCCGTTCGACGACGAGGACGACGCGGTGCGGCTGGCCAACGACACCGAGTACGGGCTGGTGTCGTACGTGTACACGCGCGACCTCGCCCGCGGGCAGCGGATGATCGAGCGGCTCGAGACAGGGATGATGGGCCTGAACGCCGGCGTGATCTCCAACGCGGCGGCGCCGTTCGGCGGGGTGAAGCAGTCGGGGCTCGGCCGCGAGGGCGGCTTCGAGGGTATCCACGAGTACCTAACCGTGAAGTACACGATGACCCCGAACCCGTTCGGGTGAGCGGGGCGGGGGTATGGCGTTGGAAGGTGTGCTGACCGGCCTGAGCGCGGGGGCGGTGATCCCGTTCGGCGGCGACCGCTTCACCACGGTGCCGCCCGAGCTCGCCGAGGCGTTCCGGCCCGGCGATCAGCTGCACGTCGTGCAGACGACCGGGGCGCTGCTGCACGTGCCGGCCGCGGTGCGCGAGGCGGTGACCGCGCAGGTCGACGCCGCGGCGGAGGCATTCGCGCAGCTGCGCACGATCGGCGACGAGCCGGTGCGGGCGTTCTACACCGCGTTCGCCGACGCCCTTGCCGTCGACGCCGTGTGGGCGAGGATCGCCGAGGCGAACGCGGCCGATGTGCAGCGCGCCGGGGAGCAGGGGCGCTCCACCACCCGGCTTCGGGTCTCCGAGCGGATGCGCGCCGACATGGTCGCCGGACTGCGCGGCTGGGCCCACCACCTCGACGAGCGCGCGGCGGCCGGCGAAACCCCGCCGCTCACCCGCGTCGAGCACGAGGACTGGTCGGTCGAGATCGTGGCGGCGCCGCTGGGCGTGATCGGATTCGTGTTCGAGGGCCGGCCGAACGTGTTCGCCGACGCGGCGGGCGTGCTGGCGACCGGCAACTCCGCCGTGCTGCGGATCGGCGGCGACGCGCTCGGCACCGCCCAGGCGATCCGGGAGCACGCGCTCGAGCCGGCGCTGCGCTCCTCGGGGCTGCCTGGCGGCGCGCTCTCCCTCATCCCGGTGCGGGAGCGGTCCGCCGGCTGGGCGCTGTTCAGCGACTCGCGGCTCGCGCTCGCCGTGGTGCGCGGCTCGGGCGCGGCCGTCACCGAGCTCGGCAGCGTCGCCCGGCAGAGCGGCATCCCGGTCAGCGCGCACGGAACCGGCGGCGCCTGGCTCGTCGCCGACCGGGCCGCCGACACCGAGCGTTTCGCCGGCGCTGTGCGCCATTCGCTGGACCGCAAGGTGTGCAACACCCTGAACGTGGCCGTCGTGGTGCGCGAGCGGGCGGCCGAGCTCGTTCCCGTGCTGCTGAGCGCCGCCGACGAGGCGGCCGCCGCCCGCGGCGGCACGGCGCGCCTGCACGTCGTGGACTCCGCCGCGTCGTTCCTGCCCGAGGGCGAGTTCGCCCGCGAGATCGACGTGCGCCGTGCCGAGGGCGTGCGGCGCGAGCCGCGCGCGACCCCGATCGCCGTCGAGCAGCTCGGCACCGAGTGGGAGTGGGAGGACACCCCGGAGCTGAGCATCGCGGTCGTGGAGGATCTCGATGAGGCGATCCGTCTGTTCAATGCGCACAGCCCGCAGTTCGTCGCCGCGCTGATCTCGGCGGACGGGGACGCGCACGCGCGGTTCCGCGCCGGGGTCAACGCGCCGTTCGTCGGCGACGGGTTCACCCGCTGGGTCGACGGGCAGTACGCGCTGAACCAGCCCGAGCTCGGCCTGTCCAACTGGCAGTACGGGCGGCTGCTCGGCCGCGGCGGCGTGCTCACCGGCGCCGACCTGACGACGCGGCGCACCTTCGCGCACCACGAGCGCAGCGACCAGCACCGGTGAGGGTGGCCGCGGCGCCGACGCGCGCCGGGGCGTCGCCTCAGAAGACGAACCCGTGCGGGAACGGGTCGCTCGGGTCGAGCACGTACTGGTTGAGCCCCGTCACCCACGCCCGCCCCGTGATCGTCGGCACCACGGCGGCCTTCTCGCCCACGGTCGTGGTCGCGATCAGTCGGCCGGTGAACCGCGAGCCGATGAACGACTCGTTGACGAAGTCGGTCTGGAGCGGCAGCTCGCCGCGCGCCCACAGTTCGGCCATCCGCGCGGAGGTGCCGGTGCCGCAGGGGGAGCGGTCGAACCAGCCCGGGTGGATCGCCATGGCGTGCCGCGAGTAGCGCGCGTCGGAGCCCGGCGCGAGGAACTCGACGTGATGGCAGTGGTCGACCCCGTCGATGGTGGGGTGGTGCGGGGCATCCGTGTCGTTGATCGCGGCCATGATCTTGAGGCCCGCGTCGAGGATGTCGCGCTGCCTGGCCCGGTCGAACGGCAGGCCGACCGCGTCGAGCTCGACCATGGCGTAGAAGTTGCCGCCGAAGGCGAGCGAGTACGGCACCTCGCCGAGGCCCGGCACGTCGACGACGGCGTCGAGCCGCTCGGCGAAGGCCGGCACGTTCTCGATCGTGACCGCGTCGGCGTGGCCGTCGCTCACCGCGACGCGCGCGATGACGAGACCGGCGGGCGTGTCGAGACGGATGCTCGTGACCGGCTCGACCACCTCGACCATGCCGGCCTCCACGAGGGCCGTCGCCACGCCGATCGTGCCGTGGCCGCACATCGGCAGGAAGCCGGAGACCTCGATGTAGAGCACGCCCCAGTCGGCGTCGGGGCGGGTCGGCGGCTGCAGGATGGCGCCGCTCATCGCGGCGTGACCGCGCGGCTCGTCCATCAGGAAGTGGCGCAGGCCGTCGAGGTGCTCGATCGCGTACAGGCGCCGCTCATTGGCGGTGTCTCCGGGGATCACCCCGACGCCGCCGGTGACGACGCGGGTCGGCATGCCCTCGGTGTGGGTGTCGATCGCGGGGATCAGCCGGGAGGAGCGCATGTCTGGACGTTACGCGACCCCGACGGATGCCGCGGGGTGGGCGGCACGGTACGCCTCGAGGGCCCGGACGGCGTGCTCGGTCTCCGCCGTGATCTGCGCCGCGTGCTCCGGGGTGAGCGCGTAGCGCGGCGGCCGGCACGGGCCGCCGTAGCGGCCGATCAAGTCCATCGACAGCTTGATGGCCTGCACGAACTCGGTGCGCGAGTCCCACCGGAAGACCGGGACGAGGTGGCGGTAGAGCTCCAGCGCCTGGGTGACCTCGCCGGCCCGCACGAGGTCGTACAGCTCGACCGACTCGGCGGGGAACGCGTTGGGGAAGCCCGCGAACCAGCCGACGGCGCCGTCCACGAGCAGTTCGAAGAGCAGGTCGTCGGCGCCCGCGATCACCTGGATGTCGCACAGTTCCTTGATCTCGAGCACGCGGCGCACGTCCCCGGAGAACTCTTTGATGGCGACGATGTTCGGGATCTGTGCGAGCTCGGCGACGATCTCGGGGGTGAGGTCGACCTTGGTGTCGATCGGGTTGTTGTAGATCATCACCGGCAGCCCGACCGCGGCGACCTCTTCGAAGTGGCGCACCAGCTGGGCGGGGGTCGAGCGGTACATGGTCGGCGGCAGGCAGAGCACCGCGTCCGCGCCGTCCTCGCCGGCGAGCTCGGCCCAGCCGCGGGCGAGGTGCGCGCCGGGCGCGTGCACGCCGGCGATGACGATGCCGCGGCCCTGATTGGCGGCGACCGCGGTCTGCACGACGCGGCGGCGCTCGTCGTCGGTGAGCGACGAGTACTCGCCGAGCGAGCCGTTCGGGCCGACGCCGCGGCATCCGTTGGCGAGCAGCCAGTCGCAGTGCTCGGCGTAGCGGTCGTAGTCGACGGCGAGGCCGGCCGGCGCGGCGGGGTCGTCCTTGTAGGGCAGCGCGGTGGCGACGACGACGCCGCCGAGATCGAGGGTGGTCATGGCTCGTGCCTTTCTTCGGGGTGGGGGAGCCGCGCGAGCTCCGAGAAGCGGATCGGGGCGGCGATGGGGCGCCGGTCGATGACGACGCCGTCGAGGGGGGCGCCGTTGCGCGCGGCGGCGATCGACTCGACGGTGCGGCCGCAGATGCGGCCCTGGCACGGGCCGAGCCCAGCGCGGGTGGCGAGTTTCAGGGCACGGATGCTGCGGCTGCCGGTCGCCTCGAGCACATCGGTCAGCCGCCCGTAGCTGAGCTCCTCGCAGCGGCACACCGTCGTCTCGCGGGTCAGCCAGTCCGTCCAGCCGGGGCGGATGCCGTGGGCGGCGTCGAGCGCCCTCGCGAAGCCGCGGTAGCGGGCGATGCGGCGGCGGGCGGCGGCCACGCGCCGGTCGCCGGGGTCGCCTCCGGCCGCCAGCCATCCGGCGAGGCCGCCCTCGCGCAGCGCGGCGTCGGCTCCGGCGATGCCGGTCACCTCGCCGGCCGCGAAGACGCGGGGCACGCTGGTGCGCTGGTCGTCGTCGACCGCGACGAAGCGCGACCAGGGGCGAGGCGCGGCGGGCTCCGCCGGATTGAGCCTGTCGAGACCCGCCGGATTGAGCCCGTCGAAATGCGCCGGGTCGAGCCCGTCGAGACCCGCCGGATTGAGCTTGTCGAAATCATCCGCCAGGGCGCAGCCGGCGGCGATCGCCAACTCGAGCCGCGGCGTGAAGCCGTGTGAGACGGCCACGGCGTCGCAGGCGATCACGCGCTCGGTGCCCGGGATGGGCCGCCAGTCGGCGTCGAGTGCGGCCACGGTCACCGCCTCGACGCGGTCGATGCCGTGCGCCGCGATCACCCCGGCGCCGGCCCGGTAGGGCACGCGCCCGCGCAGCTGACCGACCACATATCCGGCCAGCTCGCCGAGCTTGTGCGGCATCGCCGCGACCGATGCCGCCCCCGACGCCCATCCCGCGGCGAGCGTTCCGGCCGGGCTCGCTTCGAACACGCCCGCGACCTCGGCGCCGGCCGAGAGCAGCGATGCCGCGACGGGCAGCAGGAACGGCCCCGCCCCGGCCACGACGACGCGCTCGCCGACGGCCACCCGCTCGGACTTCGCCAGCGCCTGCGCCGCGCCGCCGGTGAACACGCCGGGCAGATCCCAGCCGGGGAAGGGGAGGGTGAGGTCGTGGGCGCCCGTCGCGAGGACGAGCGCGTCGGGGGAGAGCGTGCGCACGTCACGGTCGGAGCCGTCGGCGTCGCCCACGGCGTACTGCAGGGTCGGCGCCCGGTCGCCAAAGGCGCATGGCTCGACCGCCCACACCTGGGCGCCGGCGATGACCGTCGCCCGCGGATGCCGGGCGACGGCGCGCGAGAGCATCGTGAAGTCGCGCCAGCCCTGGTGCAGCCGCGCCTCGCGGGCCGCCGGCCGCGAGGGCGGCAGGTGCCGCCAGTACTGTCCGCCCGTCGCGGCGGCGGCATCGAGCAGGGTGACCTCGGCTCCGGCGCGGAGGGCGGCGCTCGCCGCGGCGAGGCCGGCCGGGCCTGCGCCGACCACGGCGACCCGGGTCACGCGGCACCTCCCGGCAGCGTCTCGTCCTGGAAGGCCACCACGTCCCCGTCGCGGGCGATGCGCTGGCAGGCGCGCACGTCGCGGGCGCCGTTGACCTCGACGAGGCAGTCGAAGCAGACGCCGATGCCGCAGAACACCCCGCGCGGCCTGCGCGCGGCCGCGGTCGTGCGCCAGGCCAGGCGGCCCGCGGCGAGCATGACGCCCGCCACGGATTGACCCGCCACCCCCGAGACAGGAATACCGTCGACGATGATCGTCACGGCCTCAGGGGCGGCGGGAGCGATCGGGTCCCGCTCCGGCGGAAGCATCCGTGCACTCATGCGGCCGCCAGCGTGCCGCGCGACGGCGCGAACGCGCCCGGCTCGAGCTGCGGCGCACGGCCGGTGACGAGGTCGCGTAGCAGTTCGGCGGTGCCGAGCGCGAGCCCGATGCCGGCGCCCTCGTGCCCGGTGGCATGCCACAGGCCGGCGACGGCCGGATCGGGCCCGATCACGGGCAGATGGTCGGGCAGGAACGGCCGGAAGCCGCCGTAGACCCGCATCACCGAGGCGCCGGCGAGGAACGGGAACACGCGCGTCGCCTTCTCCGCGATCTCGCGGACGGCCGTGAGGTCGAGGGCGTCGTCGAAGCCGCGCTGCTGGCGGGAGGAGCCGACGAGCACGGTGCCGCCGGCGGTCGACTCGATCACGCTCGAGGTCTGCAGGGACGCGGCATCCGATTCGACGGCGGCCACGTAGTCGGCGTCGTAGACCTTGTGGAAGATGCGGTGCGGCATGCGGGTCGTGACCAGCACGACGCCGCGGCGCGGGCGCACGGGCAGGCTCGCGCCGAGGCACGCCGCGACCTCTCCTGACCACGGGCCGGCGGCGAGAATCACGTGGTCGGCGGTGAAGTCGCCGCGTGTCGTGCGCACGCCGGTCAGGCGATCGGATGCGGCAGGCAGCGCTGCGATCACGCGCGCACCGAACACGGTGCGCGCACCGCGGGCGCGCGCCGAGGCCAGCAGCGCCTCGGTGGCGTTCACGGGCTGCACCTGGGCGTCCTCGGGGTAGAAGACAGCGGCCGTAACCGCGGGGTTGAGGTCCGGCTCGAGGTCGAGCGCCTCGGCGGCGGTGAGCGGGCGCGCGTCGATGCCGGCCGCGCGCTGCTGGGCGGCGAAGTCGAGCAGCGGCGCCGCCCCGTCATCGGTGGTGGCGACCACGAGACCCCCCTTGCGCTCGTATTCGAGCGGCGGGATGCCGGGCGGCAGTTCGTCGTCGAGCTCGCGCTGCAGCCCGTCCCAGAGTTCGAGGGAGCGCATCGCGAGGCTCAGTTCGGGGCCGCGCAGCTTGTCGGAGACGAGCAGGTTGCCCTCGCCCTGGCCGCTCGTGCCGGCGGCCGCCCCGGAGGCGTCGAGCACGGTGACCGTGAGGCCGGCTCCCGCGAGCGCGCGGGCGCAGGCGGCGCCGACGGCGCCCGCGCCGATCACGATCGCGTCGCTGTGCATCACGTCCTCACCCGACGCCGTAGCTCGACGCCGCTGACTAGTAATATGTCACACACCGCATTTCATCGGTGTTACGAGTCTTCGCGCTGTCCCGACCACCACCCGACGACGTGCCCGATGTGCCGCTCCATCAGGGTCCGCACGCCGTCCGCATCGTGTGCTTCGAGCAGATCGAGGATGCGGTGGTGCTCCTCCGCCGAGATGTTGAGCTCCTCGGTATGCAGCAGAGTGCGCAGGCCGACTAGGCGCGTGCGCTCGCGCAGGTCGGAGACGAGCTCCACAAGCAGCGGATTGCCGAGCATGGCCAGCAGCGTGAGGTGGAATTCATGGTCGGCAGCGAGATAGGCATTGAGGTCTTCGTCGCGGGCACCGCGGACGATGCGGTCGGCCAAGCGCCTGGCCTGCTTCGCGTCGCGCTTGCCGAAGTCCGGCGCCAGCCGGTACATCGCTTCGGGCTCCAACAGGCGGCGCACCTCGACGATCTGACGTAGCGCATCCTCATCGACGTCGGTGACGCGGAACCCCTTGTTGCGGAGGGCGACGACGAAGCCGCGCTTCTCCAGGTCCAGGATCGCTTCGCGCACCGGGGTCGCGGACACCTGGAACTGCGCAGCCAGGGTCGGCACCGAGATGACCGCCCCCGGCGGAATCTCGCCCGAGACGATCGAGGCCGAGATCGCGCGTTGCACCTGGGCCCGCAGGCTGGACGGCTTGGTGATCGCGCCGCCGGCGGTGTGCGCGGCGGTGGGCGGATTTGCCACCTTCGGCCCCCCTTCTGGAGCGCGAAGGAGGCCTGCGCGCTCGTCGAGTCTACGAACGTACTTTAGGGGCCCGGCGGCCGCGAGGGTGAGCTGGCGTGGCTGACCGCGGCACGCACTCCGACACGGGTTAAACATCGACGTAACACCACGTTGCCGCGATACGTGACATATTACCGGTCATGACATCGGTAGCAGGCAGCCGCGGTCCCGCCGTCGCGCCCCGCGCGCTCGCGGTGCGGCCGCTGGCCGGCGACGATGTCTCACTGGGCGACGGCGAACTCGGTCGCTGGCAGCGCCGCAACGCGACGGCGACTGCCAGCCACGTCGTAGGCCAGCTGCGCGCCGCCGGCAACCTCGACAACCTGCGGACGATCGCGGATGGCACGGGCGCCGCCTACCGCGGGCGCTACCCGTTCCTCGACACCGATGTCTACAAGACGCTGGAAGGGCTGGCATACATTCTCGCCGGCAGCGACGCCGCGCCGGAGCTTCGCTCCTTCTTCGAGGAGGCGGTCGAGCTCATCGTGCGGGCCCAAGCGGCCGACGGATATCTCAATTCGGCCTTTCAGAACCCCGGCTACGGCCGGGCGCCCTGGAGCGACCTGACGTGGGGCCACGAGCTGTACAACCTCGGCCACCTCATCCAGGCCGCGATCGCGGCGCGCCGGCAACTCGGCGACGACCGGCTTCTCGATGTGGCCGTTCGCTTCGCCGACCTCGCGTGGGCGAGGTTCGGGCCGACCGGGCAGTCCGCGATCTGCGGACACCCCGAGGTCGAGATGGCCCTGGTGGAGCTCGGGCGCGAGACCGGCGACCCGCGCTACCTCGAACTCGCCCGGCTGTTCGTGGACCGGCGGGGCCACCGCAGCATCCCGGCGTCGATCTTCGAGCACGACTACTTCCAAGACGAGCTACCCCTGACCCGGATGCCGAGCGTGCACGGTCACGCGGTGCGGATGGGCTACCTGGCGGCCGGGGCAGCGTACGTCGCGCTCGAGAGCGGAGACGACCTGCTGTTCGCCGCTTTGACGCGCCTGTGGGACGACATGTCGGCCACCAAGCTGCACATCTCAGGAGGGCTCGGCAGCCGCCACGCCGACGAGTCGATCGGCGACCGCTACGAGCTGCCGGCCGACCGTGCCTACAGCGAGACCTGCGCCGCGATCGCCGTCATGCAATGGAGCTGGCGCATGCTGCTGGGCACCGGCGACACCCGCTACGCCGATCTCTACGAGCGCGTCCTGTACAACGCCTACGCCGTGGGGCTGTCCGAGGAGGGGACCGCGTTCTTCTACGACAATCCGCTGCAGCGACGCGCCGACCACCGCGTGCCTCGTGACGGCAGACCTCTGCGCGAGCCGTGGTTCGTCTGCCCCTGCTGCCCGCCCAACGTCCTGCGCTGGACGGCCCAGCTGCACGAGCACCTCGCGGTCACCCAGGGCGACACGCTGCGCCTGGTCGGATACACAAGCGGGCGCATCTCGACCGGCGGAGTGCGGCTTGACATCGACACCGCCTACCCGTGGGGCAGTCGCGTCGCGATCCGGGTGCTCGGCGTCGACACGGATGCCTCGATCCGGCGCCTCGCGCTGCGCGTGCCGTCATGGGCCGACGGCATGACGTTGACGGTCGACGGCAGCACCCGACGGGCGGAGGCCGGCGGCTGGGCCGAGGTTCCAGGCCCTGTCCGCGAGGGCCACGTCATCGTCGCGGAGTTCGACATGCCCGTGCGCGGCCATGTCGCCCACCCGCACGTGGACGCTGTGCGCGGAGGCCTGGCCGTGCAGCGCGGGCCGCTGCTGTACTGCGTCGAGGGCGCCGACATCGACGCATCCGCCAGCGACGCCGACCTGGACGACGTGCTGATCGCCCCGGACTCGCTCGCCTCAGCCGAACTCTCCGCACTTGAGCCGAGCGGCGGTCTCGCCACGGCTCACGTCGCGATCACCGTCCCCGTGCTCATCGTGCCCGAGCCGACCGCGGAACTGTATCCGCGCTGGCCGACGCCCGCCGCGCCGCCCGGCACCCCCGCGCGAGCGGTGCTGCGCCCCTACCACCTGTGGGGCAATCGCCGTCCCGACGGCATGCGCGTCTGGCTGCGCACCGGCTGACGCGCCCCCGCCTCTCCTCCACGCCCCGCCCCTCATAGAACGGAAGTGAACCGCCACGAAGCTCCGCCGCAGAGCCGGCATCGCCGGCATCGCGCTCGCCGTCTCCGTCGCCCTCGCCCTCAGCGCGTGCAGCGGCGGGACGAGCTCGACCAGCAGCGCCTCGGGTGCCGCCGCGACGCCCAAGAAGGGTGGAACGCTGAACGTCATCCAGACGACGGCGTATTCGCACCTCGACCCGGTACAGGGCTATGACGCCGGCGTGATCAACTTCTATCAGCTGATCTACCGCACGCTCACGACGTTCTCGTCGAAGAAGGGCGAAGGGTCGAAGGTGGTGCCGGACCTCGCGACCGACATGGGCCAGTCCAATGCGGATGCGACGGTGTGGACCTTCCATCTGAAGAAGAACATCTACTTCAGCACGGGTGCGCCGATCACCAGCAAGGACGTCAAGTTCGGTGTGGAACGTGCCTTCGACCCCAAACTGGCAGTCGGCGCACCTTACGCGCGCTTGTATCTGGACGCGCCGAAGGACTATGAGGGGCCGTACAAGTCGGGCGACCTGTCGTCGATCGAGACCCCCGACGACTCGACCATCGTCTTCCACCTCAACCAGTCGGTGCCCGAATTCGCCAGTGCGCTCACCGAGCCGGTGTTCACGCCGTTCCCCGACGACCCGGACACGGTCACCGAGACGAGCGTCGACCAGAAACCCGTGTCATCCGGCCCGTACGAGGTGAAGAGCTACACGCAGGGATCCTCGATCGCCCTCGTGCGCAACCCGTACTGGAAGGCGAGCACCGACAGCGTGCGCAAGGCGTACCCGGACAAGATCGACTTCACCTTCGGGGTCGATGCGGCCACAGTCGACCAGCGGCTGATCAGCGATCAGGGCAAGGACGTCGACACCATCTCCGGCAACAGCGTGCTGCCCTCCTCGCTCGCCAAGCTGCAGACCCCCCAGCTGAAGTCCCGCGTGGTGGAGGGTGAGTCCGGATGTACGACGTACCTCGTGATGAACACGACGAAACCCGGGCTTAACAACGTCAAGGTGCGGCAGGCGATCAGCTACGCCATCAACAAACAGCAGGTCGTCGACGCGGCCGGCGGAAACCAGTTGGCGACGATCACCAACACGATGCTGCCGTCGAACACGCCGGGATATCAGAGCTTCGACCTGTATCCGAGCAAGGACAGCAAGGGGGATCCGGCCAAGGCGAAGGAACTGCTGAAGGCTGCCGGGGTGTCGAACCTCTCGCTGATCCTGGACACGCGGGAGACCGACACCATGATCAGCCAGTCGGAGGCGATCCAGCAGGCACTGGCGAAGGTCGGCATCACGGTCAAGATCAACCAGATCGACGCGGCGTCGTTCTACCAGACCATCGGCACCACGAGCGAACAGCACGACATGACCGTGACCGGCTGGTGCCCCGACTGGGCGTCCGGATCCACCTTCCTGCCGCCGCTGTTCCAGGGCAGCCAGATCTTCAGCCAGGGCAACTCCAACGTGGCGCAGCTGAACGACCCGGCGGTGAACGCCCAGATCGAGAAGATCGAGAAGATGACTGACCTGACCGAGGCCAACAAGGCGTGGTCGGCCCTCGACAAGCAGATCAACGAACTGGCGCCGACGGTTCCGCTCTACTACGCGAAGGCGGTGAGCCTCGTCGGGTCGAACGTGGGCGGGGCCTACTCCGACCCGCAACGCGCCGGCGGAGTGAACTTCGCCACCGTCGGTCTGCTCGATCCGTCGAAGTAGGCACGAGCGACGTGACGGTTCCCAACGCGGAGGCCTCCTTCGGCCTCACCGAGGTGGAGGCGGGCCCGGCCGCCTCCACCCCGGGTCGCGGACGTGTCGTTCGTGCCCTGCTGGCCAAACCCCAGGTCGTGGCGGCCGCGGGCTTCCTCGTGCTGCTCGTGCTGCTCGCAGTGCTCGCACCGGTGCTGACGGCGATCGAGGGCAGCGGGCCGAACGCGTTCCACAGCGGCGCAGTCGACTCTGACCTCGGCGGAATGCCGATCGGCGCCTTCGGAGGGGTGAGCGGCGCCCACTGGTTCGGGGTCGAACCGCAGACGGGGCGGGACATCTTCGCCCGCATCGTCTACGGCGCACAGGTCTCGCTGACGATCTCGCTCGCGACGACCGCGGTGACCACCGTGGTGGGTGTCGTGCTCGGCACCGTCGCGGGCTACTTCGGCGGCGTCGTCGACACCGTCATCTCCCGGCTCATGGACATCCTGATGGCGTTCCCTGCGCTGATCTTCATGATCGCGATCCTGTCGGCGCTGCCCGACGGCAACCGCACACTGCTTCTGATCTGCGTGTTGTCCGTCTTCGGCTGGCCGTACATCGCCAGGGTCATCCGGGGTCAGACGATGAGCCTGCGCCAGCGCGAGTTCGTCGAGGCGGCGCGCGTCTCCGGGGCCCGACTGCGCCACCAGTTGTTCGCGGAGGTCCTGCCCAATCTCCGCGGGACGATCATCGTGCTCGCCACCATGGCCGCCCCGGGCTACATCGGCACCGAGGCAGCGCTGTCCTTCCTCGGCGTGGGCGTGGTTCCACCGACACCCTCGTGGGGGCAGATGATCGCGGCATCCGTCAACTGGTTCACAGTCGACCCGACCTACTTCTTGATCCCGGGCGCCTTCCTGTTCCTCACGGTCATGTCATTCATCGTGATCGGCGACCATGCCCAGAAGGTGCTCGACGGGAGGGAAGCCTGATGGCCGGGTTCCTGCTGCGCCGCGGGCTCTTCGCCATCGGTGTCCTCGTGCTGATCAGCATCATCACCTACGGCATCTTCTTCTGGCTGTCGCCCGACCCGGCCGTGACCATCTGCGGCAAGGCCTGCACGCCCGAGACGATCGCCACCATCCGGCACGAGCTGGGGCTCGACCAGCCGTTCTGGCTGCAATACGTGCAGTTCGTGGTGCACTTCTTCGCAGGCACCGAGTACGGCACGGGGCCGACCGCGACGCCGTGCACGTTCCCGTGCCTCGGGTTCAGCTTCCAGACCCATCAGGCGGTCTGGTCGATGATTTCTTCGCGGCTGGCGGTGTCGGCGACGGTCGCCATCGGCGCCGCCGTGCTGTGGCTGCTCGCCGGCATCGTAGGGGGAGTGATCGGCGGCATCAAGCAGGGCACCTGGTGGGACCGGGCCGGGCTAACGGTGGCGCTCGGCAGCATCAGCCTGCCGAACTACTTCGTCGCGCTGATCCTGCAGTACCTGCTGGTCGTGCAGTTGCGCTGGCTCCCGTTCCCCAGCGCTGTGAAGTTCTCCGACAGCCCGACCCAGTGGTTCGCGAACTACCTGATGCCCTGGATCGTGCTCGCCTTCGGCTACGCGGCCATGTACCTGCGCCTCGTGCGCGCGAGCGTGATCGAGACGCTGAGCGAGAACTTCCTGCGCACCGCCCGCGCCAAGGGGCTGCCTTCGTCGCTCGTCATTCGCCGCCACGCGCTGCGGCCGGCCCTGACGCCGGTCGTGACGATGTTCGGCATGGACTTCGCGGCGCTGCTGGGAGGGGCCGTCATCGTCGAGACCGTGTTCGGGCTGAACGGGGTGGGCAAGCTGACGTCCGACTCCATCACGAAGAACGACCAGCCGGTCATCATGGGCGTGACGCTGCTGGTCGCATTCTTCGTGGTGGTCGCCAATCTCGTCGTCGACATCTTGTACACGGTGCTCGACCCGCGCGTGAGGATCCCCCGGTGAGCCCCCTGCTGAGCGTGTCCGATCTCACCGTCGCGTTCCGCGTCGGCGGCGAACGAACCGAGGTGGTGCGCGGCCTCGACTTCACGCTCGAACGCGGGCGCACGCTCGGGCTCGTCGGAGAGTCGGGTTCGGGCAAGTCGATGACGTCGTTGGCGATCATGGGCCTGCTGCCGCCCGGCGCCGAGATCAGCGGCGGCATCACCTTCGACGGCATCGAGCTGATCGGATGCAGCGAGCATCGGCTCCAGAAGCTGCGCGGCGAGCGGATGGCGATGATCTTCCAGGACCCGCTCTCCTCGCTGAACCCGTACTACACGGTGGGCTTGCAGATCGAGGAGACCTATCGCGCGCACCGCGGCGGCTCTCGGCGTGCTGCGCGCCGGGTCGCCATCGACGCGATGAAGCGCGTGCACATCCGTGACGCCGAGAGCCGGGTCGACCAGTACCCGCATCAGTTCTCCGGCGGCATGCGGCAGAGGATCATGATCGCGATGGCGCTGTGCCTCGAACCCGATCTGATCATCGCCGATGAGCCGACCACGGCGCTCGACGTGACAGTGCAGGCTCGCATCCTCGATCTGCTCGGCGAAGTGCAGCGCGCGACCGATGCGGCGATGCTGTTCATCTCGCACGACCTCGCCGTGGTCAGCCAGGTCGCCGACGACGTCGTGGTCCTCCGGCACGGCGACACCATGGAGGCCGGCCCGACCGAGCAGATCTTCTGCACCCCGGCCTCCTCGTACACGCAGGAGCTGCTCGATGCCATCCCCCGGATCAGCGACCCGCTCGAGGCACGTGACCGGCCCGCCGGGCCCGACAAGCAGCCCGCCGACGCCCCCGAACACGTCCCACTTCTCGACGTGCGCGGACTCAGCAAGGTGTACGGCTCGCGGACCCATCCGTTCACGGCCGTCGATGACGTCAGCTTCGAGATCGGCGAGCGGGAGACACTGGCCGTCGTGGGCGAGTCGGGGTCGGGCAAGTCCACGACCGCGCGGATGGTGGCGAAGCTGATCGAACCGACGACGGGGACCATCTCGTTCGCCGGCCACGACGTCACGCACGCCGACGCCGAAACCCTGGCTGCGTTCCGGAAGGATGTGCAGGTCGTCTTCCAGGATCCGTTCTCGAGTCTCAATCCTCGGCACACCGTCGGGCGCATCATCACCGCGCCGGGACGCTATCAAGGCGTCGACGCCTCGGCCGGGCGGCGGTGGGCCCAAGAGCTGATGGAGAGGGTCGGGCTCGACCCCGATCACATAGACCGGTATCCGTGGCAGTTCTCCGGAGGCCAAGCGCAGCGCATCGGCATCGCCCGCGCGCTCGCCGTGCGACCTCGGCTTGTGATCTGCGACGAGGCCGTTTCCGCACTCGACGTCTCCGTGCAGGCGCGCATCCTCGAGCTCCTCGCCGACCTGCAGGACGACTTCGGTCTCAGCTATCTGTTCATCGCGCACGATCTGGCGGTCGTGCGCCGCCTCGCCGACCGCGTCGCGGTGATGAACCAGGGCCGCATCGTCGAGTGCGGGTCGCGCGACGAGGTCTTCGAGTCTCCGCGCGACGACTACACGAGAACCCTGCTGGCGGCCGTGCCCACGATCCCGGCGGAGTGGGATGCGCGGCGCTTGCTGCATACGGCGCCGGTGCCCGTCGCATCCGATCACGGATGACCCGACTGCTCGCCTCGACCGGAAAGAAGAAGAGATGACCGACCTCACCACCGACCCCTACCGCGGCGTCGACCCTGCCACTCGGCCGCCGAAGCTGAGCGAGGTGCCGGCATTCGCCTCGTACATGGCGACCGGATGGGGTGAACCCGATCGGACGCCGCCGGTCGTCTCGGGTGCCGCTGACGCTGCGGCGGCCCACCGCGCCCGCCTTTCCGCCGCGTTCCCCGGCCGCACGCTCGCGATCGCCGCCGGCCGCGCCCCGGTGCGGGCCAATGACACCCTGTACTCGTTCCGTCCGCACACGGAGTTCGTCTGGCTGAGTTACGCCGCCATCGAGGACGCCGTGCTGGTGCTCACCCCGGCCGGCGCCGGCCACGACGCGACCCTCTATATCCCCAAGCCGGCGTATCCGAGCGACACCGACTTCTTCGCATCCGCCGCCCATGGCGAGCTGTGGGTGGGCGCGGCTCCGTCACCGGCGGACTGGAGCGAAGCGCTCGGGCTCGACGTCCGAACGACGGACGAGCTCGGCGACGTCCTCGACGATCCGCAGACGCTCATCGCGGGCGGCTTCGAACCGCCCTACGCCGACCGCGCGGGGGGCGAGTTGTCGCACGTGATCTCGCAACTGCGGGCCATCAAGGACGAATGGGAGATCGGCCAACTGCGCCACGCCGTCGACCTGACCGTCGGCGGATTCGCGGCGGTCGCCGCCGAGTTGCCGGCTGCGCTCGCCGGTCGCGGCGAGCGTTGGCTGCAGGGCACCTTCGATCGGCACGCGCGCACCTTCGGCAACGACGTCGGATACGCCACCATCGTCGGCAGCGGGAAGCACGCGCCGACGCTGCACTGGGTGCGCTGCGACGGTCCCGTCTCCCCGGAAGAGACGCTCCTGCTCGACATGGGCGTGGAGGCCACCAGCTTCTACACGGCCGACGTCACCCGCACGATCCCCACCTCGGGAGAGTTCACGCCGATACAGCGCGAGGTGCACGACCTGGTCGAAAAGGCACATCGCGCAGGTCTCGCCGAGGTCGCCCCCGGCCGACCCTGGACAGCGTTCCATCACGCCGCCATGGCGGTGATCGCACAGGGCCTCTCCGACTGGGGACTGCTTCCGGTCTCGGTGGACGAGGCGCTCTCACCCGCGGGTCAGCACCACCGGCGTTGGCTCGTGTGCGGCATCGGCCACCATCTCGGGCTGGACGTGCACGACTGCTCGGCGCTGACGCCCGTCGAGTCGCAGAGCGCCGCGATGGCCCCGGGCATGGTCCTCACGGTCGAGCCCGGGCTGTACTTCCACGCCCACGATCAACTCGTGCCGCCCGAGTTGCGCGGCATCGGCGTGCGCATCGAGCAGGACGTGCTGGTGACGCCGACGGGAGCGGAGGTTCTCGACGCCGCGCTTCCCATCGACGCGGCCGGGCTGGAGGCGTGGGTCGAGGCCCAGCGGCACCGCTAGAGCGGTGCCGGACCGGCGGCGAAACGGTCCGGGCGCCACGCGGTGATGTCGAGGTCGGTTCCGCCGTCCGCTGCGAGGTCGGCGAGAATCCGACCGATCACGGGAGCCATCTTGAACCCCCGGCCGGCGAATGCGGCCCCCGCGATCGCGCGGCCCGCGGGGTCGAGGGCGCCGACGAGGGGCTGGCCGTCCCTCGTGTACGAGTCCAGGTGCGTACCGGTGCGGATGACCGTGGGGACCAGGCCGGGCATCAGCCGCGCAACCAGTGCCTCGATGCGCTCGAGATCCTCGCGGGGAACGTGCAGTCGGTCGAGCTCGTCCGGGTCGTCGAACCGGGAGCGCGGACCGGCGAAACCGACCCGCACCGTGCCTGACCACAGACTCGGCAAACCGTATATGGTCTCCTCGCGTGTGTGGCGCGTGAACGTCGAGTAGCGGCCCACGGCGAACGCCGTGGCGTCCCTCGTCGGGAACCAGGTCAACAGCAGCCGGCCGAGGTCACCCCCGCCGGGCCCGGCGGGCAGCAACCGCCAGATCCAGGGGCCGACCGTGACGATCACGCGGCGCACGCGCCAGACCTGGTCGCCCGCGTGCAACGTGACCCCGTCCGAGTCCGGGTCGATCCGCGTGATCCGGCAGTCCTCGACGATGCGGGCGCCCCTGCCACGGGCGCTGTCCACGGCGGCGGCGATGGCCAGCTCGGGCCGGATGAAACCGGTGTGCTCGTTCCAGATCACGATGTCGTCGCCTTCGAGCACGTGCTGCGGATGCTTCCGCGCCATCTCGTCCCGGCTGAGCAGCACCGGCGCTTCTCCTGCCTCGGCGATGCGGTCGAGGAGCTCGCTCATTCCCGGTGCATCTTCGGGTCCTATCGTCAGGCCTCCGGTGATCGTGAGCAGCGAGAGGCCGCTTTCCGCCTCGAGTGCCCGGTATTCGCCTTCGGCGAGGGGCATGACGTCGCGAACCGCGTCCTCCAGCCAGTTCGAGCGGAACTGGCGGGCTTCTCCGACACCGGCGCCCAACTCGTGGCCCACGCGGAACTGCTCGAAACCGATGGCGCGCACTCCGCGTCGTGCCAGCTGCCACAGCGCCATGCTGCCCATGGTGCCGACCCCGACGACGGCCACTTCGGCATCCACCGCGCTCATGTCTCGAACTCCCCAGGGCTCGCGGCCGATCCGTGTGACGCGTCGATCGGATGCAGCGCGATTCGGTTACGCAGAGGCAGGCCCTGCCGCAGGCGGTCGGCCTGGTCGAGGATGAGCGCCGCAGCGCGGTCCCACATGCGATGCGTTCGGCCGGCGACGTGCGGAGTGATTGTCACGCCGGGCAGCCGCCAGAGCGGATGCCCGCCCGGCAGCGGCTCCGGGTCGGTGACGTCGAGCGTCGCCCGGATCAGGCCTGAGCGGACCGACTCGGTCAGCGCGGCCGTGTCGACCACGGGCCCGCGCGCCACGTTGACGATGAGCGTTCCCGGCCGGCAGGCGGCGAGGAACGCGGCGTCGACGAGGTGGCGGGTCGTGGCGTCGAGGGGGACGGCCAACACCACGATGTCGGCCAGGGCGGCGAGCTCCCGCAACGCGGAGGTCGGATGGACGTCGCCATCGGCATCGCGGCGGGCGGTACGGGCGACCCGAATAGTCTGCAGGCCGAGTGCGCGCAGCATCCGATCAAGCTCAGCGCCCACGCCGCCGGCCCCGACGATCATGACGGTCGCACCCTCTAGCCCGGGCGTGAAGCGCTGGTCCCAGGGCGGGGAGGGCTCGGTCTGTGCCCGGGCGAACTCGCCGAGCTCGCGCTGCGCGGACAGGATCAGTGCCAGAGCGTGTTCGGCCGTGGCCTTCTCATGCACGCCCTTGGCGTTGCAGAAGACCACATCACTGCGCAGCACCTCAGCGACACCGTCGTAGCCGAGGCTCAGCGACTGGACCGCGGTCACGGCCCTGTCGCCGACCACGCGAAGGGTCGACGCGGGGGCCATGTAGGGCATGACCGCGAGGCCGATGGGCCGGGCGGTCGGTGGGGCGCTCTGCATGTCCCAGATCAAATAGTCCGTGTCGGCCGGAGGTGAGCCGAGACGTTCGACCAGGGGACTGTCCGGCAGGGTGATCAGCAGGGTCATGGCGCGACTACATCTGCGCCGGCACGTGGCCGAGCGCGTGCTGGCTCGTCGTCGTGGGGGCAGGAAGCGGGCTGCGGAAGAAGCGATCCGGCGCGAAAGCGCCCCAGCGCGGGTCCTCCTCGCCGTCGAGGATCGCGGCGGCGGCGATGTCGCCCCAACGCGGCCCCCAGCCGACTCCGCCGTGCGAGACGGCGATGAATAGTCCGGGTGCGGAAGGGTGCCAGCCTACGACGGGGCCGCCGGGCGGCACCGGTCGCACGCCGACGGAGGCGCGCTCCGGCGCGCCGCCCGCCAGCTCTGGCAGCACCTCGGCCGCGGCCGCGAACACGGCGTTCGGGTCGGCGGCGTTGTAGCCGTGGCCCGTATAGGTGTCCTCCCCACGCCAGTGGATCGCGGCACCGCCGGAGGCGGTGGGGCGGATGTTCAACTCAGGGCCGTTGAGCACACTGCGCAGCGCGGTGGCGAGCGGGGAGCTGTAGACGATCAGCCCCGGCCGCAGATCAAGGGGCACGGGAGCGCCGGCGAGAGCGGCGACGTGGCTGGACCAGATTCCGGCTGCGGTGACGACGACGTCGGCCTCGTGCTCGCCGCTCGGGGTGGTCAGCCGCCACCCGCGGCCGGATTGGGTGAGCGAGGTCACCGGCGTGCCCGTGAGCACGCGCGCCCCGCCATCGGTCGCCCGGCGCAGCAGCGCGGTGATGAGCGCAGGGGCGTCGACCCAGCCTCCGCCGTCCTCGAGATAGACCGTCGACTCGGGCGGGATGCGCACACCGGGCTCGAACGCTGCGGCTTCGTCTGCGGTGAGACGGCGCACGGGCAACCCGAGGTCATGCATGGCCAGGTAGTCGCGCTCGAGCCGCGCCGCTGTCTGCCCGTTGGCCCACGTCAGGGTTCCCGTCCAGTGCATCCATCCGCCGCCGAGCTCGGCCTCGAGCTCGCGGAACCGCTCATGCGTGCGGCGACGGTAGGCGACCATGGCCGGAGTAGCGTTCGCAATCTGCGGGAAGGTGGAGAGCCAGGAGATCGACGACCCGCTGGTCCCGCCGCCCGGGCTGCCCGCGTCGAAGATGGTGACGCGGGCGCCACGCGCCGCAAGCCGATGGGCGATGTTCGCCCCCACCACACCTGCGCCGATGACGGCGACGTGCGGGGCGTTCATGCCGCCGCTCGGTTCGCCTCGAGAGCGGCGATGATCTGAGCGGTCGGGCGGATGCGGCCGAGATACGGCAGAGCCCCGGTGAGGGAGGCGCGGTGCAGTTCCGCCGTGCTCGCCGACATGGCGTCTTCGGCGAAAACGATGTCATATCCGAGGTCGTACGCCGCGCGTCCCGTGCCCTCGACGCCGAAGTTCGTCGAAATACCCGCGAGGATCACGGTGCGGATGCCGTGCCGGCGCAGCTGGTGGTCGAGGTCGGAGGCGTGGAAGGCGTTGAAGCTGCGCTTGGTGACGACCGGCTCGTTCGGGCGCCGTTCCAGGCGTGCGACGATACGGTCCCACCCCGCTTCGCGTTCCGGGATGTGCCGGGGCGCGTCGATCGCGGGGCGAACGGCGTCGGATTCGTCAGGCAAGAAGCTGGTGCGGACGAAGACGACGAAGCCGTGAGCCGCACGCAGCGACTCGGCCAGCTGCGCCACGCGGTCGACCACGTCGGAGGCCGGATGAGGTGCGGCGGCGTGGTTCGCCACGCTGTTCTGCATGTCGATCGACACCAGCGCGGTCGTGCGCGGGTCGAGTGAGAGTGGTTCGGGCATGGTTTCCGATCTATGTAGCCCGGGGCCGGCCGGACAGGAGGGCCGGCCGGCCCGGGAGCAGGTGGGGATGTCTACTTCTGGCTGATGTTGTCGACCCACATCCCGCTGTAGTAGAGCCCGTTGTAGTTCGAGTAGGTGAAGGGGCCGCGGATGGCCATGACGGTGTGCGGCCAGTACATGTTCACGTTCGGCACGTCGGCGGCGACCTTCTGCAAGACCTGCTGCATGAGGGTCGCTCGCTCGCTGTCGCTGCTGGACGCGAGCTCCTGGTTGATCAGCTTGTCGACCTCGGGGTTCTTGTAGTTCGACAGGTTGTACTGGTTCTCCACGGCGTGCGTCGACAGGTACTGGCTGACGATGAAGTCGCTCGGGTCCGGGTAGTCCGGGTTCCACTGCGCGATCTGGATCGTGAGGTCCTTGTGGGCGCTGATCAGCGTCACCCACTGGGCGTACGGGATCTCCTTGACCGTCAGCGTGATACCCAACTTCTTGAGGTTCTGCGCCAGCACCTGCAACGCCTGTCCGAGCTCGGGGCGGGAATCGGGGTAGCTGATGGAGGTGGAGAAACCGTCCGGCACGCTGGACTCGGCGAGCTCCTTCTTGGCCTCGGTCATATCGAACGAGTAGCTCGGGACCGAGGACAGGATCTTGTCGGTCTCGGAGTCGCTCGTCAGGTTCGTCCAGAAGCCAGGCGAAGTGATGGCGTTCGCCACGTCGGCGTGCTTGTCGAGCACGTTGTTCACGAACGACTTCGCATCCCACGCGTAGGCGAATGCCTTCCGCACGTGGATGTCGTCGAACGGCTTGGTGTCCAGGTCCATCATCAGCGAGACGACCGAAAGGCCGTCACCCTCGACCAGGTTCACCCCATCGAGCTTGGAGAACTGCGATATCTGGGACAGGGAGATGCCAAAGGAGCCGTCCACGTCACCGGAGCGCAACGCCAGCGCGAGGCTGCTGGGATCGGCGATGTAACTGAAGTCGACCTCCTTGATCGCCGGCTTCTTCCCCCAGAACTTCTGGTTGAGGGTCAGCTTGATCCCGCTGTCGGCCGAGTAGGTGTCCACCTTGTACGCCCCGGAGCCGATGATTTTGCTGCCGGGTGCGCCGTACTGGGATCCGGCTTTCTCGACCACGCTCTTCTCGACGATGGGCGCGAAGAGGGGGTCGTAGATCCAGGTAGCATCGGGCTGAGTGAGCGTGACCGTGACCTCGTGGTCGCCCGTGACGGCGACGCTCTTGAGCGTCTTGAAGTGCGAAATCGCCTGTGACGTGGAACCCTCGGCGACCATGCGGTTGAACGAATATGCGACATCGTCGGCAGTGACCGGATTGCCGTCCGAGAAGGTGGCGTCGGGGTCGAGCTCGTAGACGTAGTGCGTCGAGTCGGTCGCCTTCCAACTCTTGGCGATGCTCGGCTCGAGCTTCAGGTTCTTAAGCGTCACGAGGTTCTGATAGACGAGCGAATCCACGACCTCAGCGTTGGAGCTGAAGTCGCCGTAGGTGTCCAGGGCGCGCGGGGCGGAGGCGATCGCCCATTTCAGGGTGGTCTGCTGCGTCGAACTCGACGCGTTGGAGCCGGAGGAGCATCCGGCGAGTGCTATAGCGGCGGCGACGCCGACGGCGACCACGGCGAGACCGCGGCGGCGACCGGGTGAGTAGGTGGAACTCATGGCATCTGCTTTCTGTGGAGGGTTGGTGTGCGGGAGGAGCATTGAAAGTGGTGCGGATTCAGGCGGTGCTATCGAGACGGGCAGGTATGGACGAGAGCAGCTTCTTCGTGTAATCGGCTCGAGGCGCTTCCAGGACGAGCTCCGTCGGGCCGTTCTCCACGACGGCGCCGTGCCGCAGCACGTAGACGCGGTCGGTGACCTGCCGAACGACGGCGAGGTCGTGCGTGATGAAGAGGTAGGCGACGCCGAGTTCGGCTTGCAGACGCGTGAGCAGATTCAGGATCTGTGCCTGAACCGACACGTCGAGTGCGGAGACGATCTCGTCGCACACGATCAGTCGCGGCCGCCTCGCAAGCGCCCGGGCCAGTGCGACGCGTTGTCGCTCGCCGCCTGAAAGGGCGGAAGGCATCCGTTTCGCATATCCGGCCGGCAGGCCGACCAGTTCGAGCAGTTCCGCGATGCGCTTTGACGACGAGCCCGGTTCGCCGCTGAGCCGCACCGCCTCGTGCAACATCGCCCCGATGGAGCGGGCTGGACTGAGCGTGGAGTACGGGTCCTGGAACGCCATCTGCACGGTACCGCGCAGCCGTACCGCGGCGGAGTGTGGCAGCGCCCCGTAGTCGCTCGCGTCCTGTCCGTCGATGACGATGCTGCCGGTCGTCGGCGTCTCCAGACCGACGATGCATCGACCCAGCGTCGTCTTACCCGAGCCGGACTCCCCGACGATGCCCACGCTCTCGCCCGGCTGAACGTGCAGGGTGACCTGGCGTAGGGCGTCCACGTGGCGCCCGGCCCGGCTGAACCGCTTGCCGAGCTCTGACACGGCCAGCAGCGTCTCGCCGCCGCGCTCATCCGTCGCGGTCGCAGCGGTGCCGGGCGCAAGCGCGGGCACGCTCAGCTGCTCCCGGATCTCGTCGACGCGCACGCAGGCGCTCTCACGACCCTCACCGACAGGGGCGAGTGCCACCGGCGTAAGGCATTGCTCCGCGGCGAAGGCGCACCGCTCAGCGAAGGGGCAGCGGTCCAGCACATCCGCGGCACGGGGCACGGAGCCGGGCATCGAGCTCAAGCTGACGACGCGACGATCGGCGGGCGGGTCTGAATCGAGCAGGCCGCGGGTATACGGATGCAGTGGCAGTCGGGCCAGCTGCCGAGTCGGCGCCTGCTCGATCAGCCGCCCCGCGTAGAGCACGAAGATGCGGTCGCACATGCTGAACGCGACGCCGAGGTCGTGGGTGATGAGCATCATCGCCATGCCCCGCTCGCGCTGCAGTCCGCGCAGAAGATTCAGGATCTCGGCCTGCGTAGTGACGTCGAGCGCGGTCGTCGGCTCGTCGGCCATGAGCACCTGCGGGTTGGAGGACAGTGTGGCGGCGATGCCGACCCGCTGCCGCATCCCGCCGGACAGCTCGAACGGATACCGGTCGGCGACGGTGGGGTCGGCGATGCCCACCTCGGCCAGCCGACGCAGCTCCTCGGCGCGCGCCTCCCGCGACCGCAAGCGACGGCCTCGCTCGTCGCGCAGCGTCTCGCTGATATGCCGCCCGGCGCGCATCAGGGGATTGAGCATGGTGAACGGGTCTTGGAAGACCATCGCGAAGTCATCGTGCAGTCGGCGCCCCGGCCGGCCGGGCAGGAGTTCGCGGCCCTGATAGCGCACGCTTCCGGACGCGCGAACACCGTTAGGCAGGATGCCCATCAGGGCGCGGGCGGTCATGGACTTGCCCGAGCCGGACTCGCCGACGATGCCGATCACCTCTCCGGGCCGGAGGTCCAGATCGACGCCGGAGACGATCGGGCCCGCGGGGCCGGTGATGGTCAGGCCGGTTACTTCCAGCACCGGGGCCGTAGTGGAGAGCGCCGCTTCGGTCATCGGCTGTTCCTTCCGGTGAGGCGCTCGTGCAGCCAGTCGCCGACGATGTTCATACTGGCCGCCGTCAGAGCGATCGCGACGCCGGGGGCGATCGCCGTCCAGGGGTTGGTCGCGATGAGCTCGCGCCCTTCGGCGAGCATGCGTCCCCAATCGGCGGCGCCGGGTGCGACGCCGAGCCCGAGGAAGGACAGCGATGCGAGGGAGACGAGGCTGGTGGCGAAGTTGAGGAACGTCTGCGCGACCGTGAGCGGCATGAGGGTGGGCCAGATGTGGCCCAGCAGGATGCGTCGACCGGGCACGCCGAGCACGCGCAGCGCCTCCACATAGGGCAGCCGGCGCTGTGCGATGGTCGCTCCGCGAATGATGCGGGTGTCTCCCGGCGCCGTCAGGATCACGAGCACGAGTACGGCCTCCCAGTAGCTGCCGTTGAGCACGCCCACGATGACGATCGCGATGAGCAACTGGGGAACGGCGTACATGAGGTCGACCCAGCGCATCACGATGGTTTCGACCAGGCCGCCGCGGTACCCAGCGAGCAGGCCGAGCAGTGTACCGATCACCATGGCGCCGAGCGCGATGACGAGCGGCCCGGCGAGGGCGGAGCCGGCCCCGACGATGATGCGCGAGAAGACGTCGCGGCCGAGGTCGTCGGTGCCCAGCAGGTGGGCGGCGGAGGGCAGCTCCAGCGTCTGCATGAGGTCTTGCTTGCCGGCGGGGTAGGGGGCCAGCTGGTTTCCGGCGAGGGCGCAGAGCACGACGAGCGCGACGATGACGAACGAGGCCGCGACGACGAACCCGGGGCGCGCACGACGCGCGCGGCGTGGGGAGAGCAGCCCGGTGTCGGGAGCGGTGATGGTGCCGGTCACGCTGTTGCCGCCTTTCCTCGGGTGCGCGGATCGACGGCGAGATACGCGATGTCGACGAGGGTGTTGATGACGATGACGAAGACCGCGATGAGAACGGTGGCGCCCTGGACTACGGGGATGTCCTTGTTCTGGATGGAAGAGATCAGCAGTGTGCCGACGCCCTGCAGGCTGAAGGTCTCTTCGATGAGGACGGAGCCGGTGAGGGTCGAGGCGATCACGATCCCGGCGGCCGTGAGGATTGGCACGAGGCTGTTGCGCAAGCCGTAGACGAAGAGGATCCGCCACCAGCCGACGCCACGGCTGCGCGCGAAGCCGATCGCGTCCTGCTCGAGCGCGGCGATGAGTGCAGCGCGGGTCATCTTGGTCATCAGCGCGGTGCCGGCGATGCCGAGCGCGACGGCGGGCAGGGTGAGATGCCAGAGCCGGTCGGTGAACGTCGGGTCGCCCTGTCCGATGACGGGGAACCAGCCGAGCATTATCGCGAAAGCCCACAGCAGGATCAGCCCCGTTGCGAAAGTCGGCGCGCTGACGCCGAGCACGGTGAGTCCGACGGTCCCGCGGTCGATTCCCGTGCCTTTCTTGACGGCGGCCACGATGCCGAGCGTGAGACCGGCGACGACTGCGATGAGGAAGCCGAACACGCCGAGGAACAGGGTCACCGACAGCCGCGAGACGATGGCTTGGATGACGGGGACGTTGAGCATGATCGAGCGCCCGAAATCTAGGTGCACGGCGTCCTTCAGCCACAGCAGGTACTGCACGATGAACGGCTGGTCGAGGTGGTACTCGTGACGCATCGCGGCGACGACTTCCGGCGACTTGTCAGCGGTGCCGAGCAGGGCGTCGATGATGCTGCCGGGTGCGAGGTACTCGAGTGTGAACACGAGGAACGAGATCACCAGCACGAGGACGACCAACTCCAGCAGGCGCCGGAATAGGAACACGCCGACAGCGTGAGACCTCACGAGCAGCCTCCGTACACGATCGATTTACTGGACACAACGGGACGTTAGCCATGATCTTGAATACTGGACAGCGGTCGGGTGAATTCGTCTCGTGATCGAGATCGGCCCGAAATTTGCCGGAAATATGGCGAGATTCCAGGGTGCGAAGTCGAAGCGAAGCGTCGGCGTGTCCAGTATTTACAAACGTCACGGACTCTCGTACGCTCAGTCTCCGTTCGGGGCGTCCAGAATCTGAACAGCCTCGCTAAGGGAAGGACATCATGGCGGTCACGCGTCATCTGCCGACGGTGCGATCTGTGATCGCCGAGGCCAAGGCGAACCTCAGTCCGCGGTTGTTGGATTATGTGGAGGGCGGCTCGAGCGGGGAGTCCTCGCTTGCGGCCAACCGCGCAGCGTTCGGGCTGTGGTCCTTTGATCCCGACATGCTCACCGGACTCTCGCGTCCCCGACTGGGCATCGAACTGCTCGGCATGACTCTGCGCATGCCTGTCTTCGCGTCGCCGTTCGGATACGACAAGGCGCTGCATCCGGCCGGTTACGCCGCCGTCGCCCGCGCCATCGGAGAGGCGGGCATCACTGGCATCGTGTCGGAGAGCTCCTCCGACAGCCTCGTCGAGCTCGCCCCCGAGTTCGCCGGCCAGCAGGGCGGCGTGCAAGTGGCGCTCGTCGCGGAAGACGAGCACGTGCTCGGCTTCGAAGAGCGGGCGGCCGCCGCCGGGTACCGATTTCTCTGCTTCACGGATGCCCCGACCCGTGCTTGGCGCGAGCGGATGCGCGAGAACGGCCTGGACCTGAATCGCTACTACGGCCAGGGCAACTACGGACCGGGCGGTGCAAGCCGGCACGCTTTGGACGAGTTGATGAACTTCACCCAGCCGCGCTGGGACTGGAAGCGCCTCGAGACGCTCGCGGCAAAGATGACCCTGCCGTGGGTGCTCAAGGGCGTCGTCTCCGCCCGCGACGCACGCCGCGCGGTCGATGCCGGCGCTGCCGGCATCTACATGTCTGCGTACGGCGGCCGCAATCTCGACGGAATGATCGCCCCCCTGCGCCGGCTGGAGGAGGTCCGCGCGGAGGTGGGCCCCGACGTGCCGATCCTGATCGACAGCGGATTCCGGCACGGCACCGACATCGCCAAAGCGCTGGCGCTCGGCGCCACCGCGGTGGGCGTCGGCAGGCTGATGGCCTTCGGGCTCGCGGCCGGCTCTCACGAAGACCCGTCGCTGGGTGCCCGTACAATCCTCCAGCACCTGCATGATGAACTCGAGAGCGTCATGGGCAGCCTCGGCTGCGAAACGGTCGAACAGATCGACCGGCACCATGTGGTGCCGGCACAGCCGTGAGCAGCGGCCCGGCGAGGAGGACACGATGACGAACAGCGACGCCCCGGCGATCGCCCCGGGCCCCGCGCGCGAATCCGGCTTCTCTCCCTCGCTGCAAGAAGTCGGCGAGCGGGTGCGGCAGCGCCGCCGGGAACGCGGCCTTTCGCTCCGCGAGCTGGCGGGCCATGCGGGACTGTCCTCGAGCTTCCTCTCGCTCGTGGAACGCGGCGAGTGCTCGCTCTCGCTCACCTCGCTGTTCGCGATCTCGGCCGCACTCAGCATCACTCCGGCCGACTTGCTCGACTCCTCTCACACCGCTGAGCCGGCGCCTCAGGAATTCGCCCTGTGGCGCGCGGCAGCGGCGGCGGCACGACCGACCATGTCGGTCGGCGAACGGGAGTACTACCGGCTCCCGACGGCGTTCGACGGGCAGGAGCTCGACGCCCTCTACGTCCGCATCCACCCGACCTCCACCATCGCCCCGCTCGCCACGCACGAGGGCGAAGAATTCGCCTATGTCGTGCGCGGCTCGATGTGGTTGCGGCTCCGGGACCACGAGCTCGTGCTTGGCGAGGGCGACGGCGTTCACTTCTCGTCGGGAACCCCGCACACCATCGCGAACCTGACCTCGGAGCCCGTCGACGCGATCTGGGTCTCGACCCATTCCGCCCCGCACGAGCACGGGCTCGACGTGTCGCCGACGACAAGGACCGTGAAGCCGTGACCTCCGCACCGAGCGCGCCGTCTGCGCTTGTCATCGGTTCCGGCATCGCCGGCGCAGCAACCGCCTTCGCACTCGCGCGCCGGGGCAGCGCCGTCACCGTCGTCGATGCCGGCCACACCGGTCAGGCCACCGCGGCGAGCGCCGGCATCATTCAGCCGTGGTCGGCCTCGGGCGAGGGCCCTTTCTTCGAGCTCTACCAGGCTGGTGCCGCGTTCTACCCCGCGCTGCTGCGCACGCTTTCGGAAGCAGGCGTCTCCCGCACCGACTTCCGCCGCAGCGGCGCGCTTCTGGTGAACGAGGATGAAAACGTTCTCGACGACGCTGCGGCCCGCGTCATCCGACGCGCCGAGGCCGCCCCGCAGCTCGTCGGATCGGTCGAGCGCATCGACAATGCCGCCGCGCGGCGCCTCTTCCCGCCGCTCTCATCCGGGCTTAAAGCTGTGTACATCGCCGGCGGCGCTAGGGTCGACGGGCGCACGCTCCGCGATGCGCTGCTGCACGCCGCCGTCAGCCGCGGGGCGCAGGTCGTCGGCGGCTCGGTCGCCCTCAGCGACGACCGCGGCCGGGTTAGCGCCGCGGTCGACGGGAAGGCGGCGAACGCCGACGTCGTGGTGGTCGCCGCCGGGGCGTGGAGCGCGGCCCTCCTGGCGCCGCTCGGCGTACGGGTCCCCGTCTCGCCGCAGCGCGGGCAGATCACTCATCTGCGCCTCGCCGCCGAGACCGGGGATTGGCCCACAGTGCATCCGCTCTCGCATCATTACATCGTCGCGTTCGACGGCGGGCGCATCGCGGTGGGTGCCACGCGAGAGACGGGCACGGGGTTCGACCCGCGCGTGACGGCCGCCGGTCAGGCGCACGTGCTCAACGACGCCCTGGCGATCGCGCCGGGCCTGGCTGACGCCACGCTCATCGAGACGCGCGTCGGGCTGCGGCCGCTGCCGGACGGCTCGCTGCCGTCAGTCGGTGCCGTGCGCGGCATGGACGGCCTGTTCCTGGCGACCGGATACGGGGCGGCGGGGCTCACGATGGGGCCGCTGCTCGGCGACGCCCTCGCCCGTGCGATCCACGGTGAGGATGCACCGGAGCTCGAGCACACCGGATTGGGCGGATAGCGTAGACACCGTGCCCACCCCCGACTTCATCCTCAAGCTGCGCGAGAAGGTCGGGCACGACGAGCTCTGGCTCACCGGCGTCACCGCCGTCGTGCTGCGCGGCGAGGGGGAGGCGCGCGAGGTGCTGCTCGTCAAGCGCTCCGACAACGGCGAGTGGACCGCCGTGACCGGCATCATCGACCCCGGCGAGCAGCCGGCGGTCGCCGCCGAGCGCGAGGTGCTCGAAGAGGCGGACGTCGTCGCCGTCGCCGAGCGACTCGCCCGCGTCAACGCCGAGGACCGCGTCATCGTCTACCCCAACGGCGACCGCTCCCGCTATATCGACATCCTGTTCCGCTGCCGCTACGTCTCGGGCGAGCCGTACCCGGCCGACGGCGAGAACTCCGAGGCGGCGTGGTTCCGGCTCGACGCCCTGCCCGAGATGCGCGAGGACCACGCCGAACGCATCCGCATCGCCGCCTCGGACGAGGTCGCGGCCCGCTTCGTGCGCTGACGACCGGCCGCCGACAAGGCGACGCCGAGGGCGACGGATGCGGCCGGCTCATGCCGCGCCGCATGCCGATGTCATAGGCATCCGCTAGGTTCTGGTCTCGTGCCAACGCCTGTCATCACCGCCACCGACCTGGTCAAGCGCTTCGGCGATTTCGACGCGGTCAAGGGCATCTCGTTCGAGGTCGCGCCGGGCGAGTCCTTCGGGCTGCTCGGGCCCAACGGGGCGGGCAAGTCGACGACGATGCGCATGGTGGGCGCGGTCTCGCCGCGCACGGGCGGCGAGCTGAGCATCCTCGGGCTCGACCCCAACCGGTACGGGCCCGAGATCCGCTCGCAACTCGGCGTGGTGCCGCAGAGCGACAACCTCGACGTCGAGCTGCCCGTGCTGCAGAACCTCATCGTCTACGGCCGCTACTTCGGCCTGCCGCGTGCGCTGGTGAAGCAGCGCGCGGGCGAGCTGCTCGAGTTCGCGCAGCTGACCGACAAGGCGAAGACGAAGATCGACGACCTGTCCGGCGGCATGAAGCGGCGGCTCACGATCGCGCGGGCGCTGATCAACGACCCGCGCATCCTGCTGCTCGACGAGCCGACCACCGGCCTCGACCCGCAGGCGCGGCACATCCTCTGGGATCGCCTGTTCCGCCTCAAAGAGCAGGGCACGACGCTCGTGCTGACCACCCACTACATGGACGAGGCGGAGCAGCTGTGCGACCGCCTCGTCGTCGTCGACAAGGGCCAGATCATGGCCGAGGGGTCGCCTGCCTCGCTCATCCGCCGGTACTCGAGCCGCGAGGTGGTCGAGCTGCGCTTCGGCTCCGCCCGCAACGCGTCGGCGGCCGAGCAGCTCGCCGGCGTCGGCGAGCGCATCGAGGTGCTGCCCGACCGGGTGCTGATCTACGCCGACGACGGCGAGCGGGCGCTCGAGGCGGTGCGCGGCCGCGGCCTCGAGGCGATCACCTCGCTCGTGCGGCGCTCCTCGCTCGAAGACGTCTTCCTGCGGCTCACCGGGCGGAGCCTGATCGAATGACGACGGCGACGACGAACGATTTCGACGGGCCCAGCACGGATGCCTCGGCCGCAGCCCTCCGCGCGGCCCTGCGGCCGCGCCGCTTCGGCGCCCTCTACGTGCTCGAGCACCGGCTGCGGGCCGCCCGCCAGGCGTGGACCTCGTTCGTGTTCCCCGCCCTCGGCACGCCGGTGCTCTACCTGTTCGCCATGGGGCTCGGGCTCGGCTCGCTGATCCGGCAGGGTTCCGGCAGCGTCGACGGGGTGTCCTACCTCGTGTTCGTCGCGCCGGCGCTGCTGACCGCGGCCGCGTTCCAGACCGCGTCGGAGGAGTTCATCTTCCCGATCCGGGTCGGCTTCAAGTGGAATCCGATCTTCTTCGGCATGAACGCGGCGCCGCTGTCGCCCGGGCAGATCATCGACGGCAACGTGCTGGCCACGAGCGTGCGCGTCGTGCTGAACGGGCTGGTCTACTTCGCGCTGATGGCCCTCTTCGGCGCGGTGCCGTCGGGCTGGGGCGTGCTGTCGGTGCTGGCCGCGCTGCTCACCGCGCTGTCGTTCGGCGGCCCGCTGTGCGCGTATATCGCCTCGCTCGACAAGGAGGCCAGCCAGGAGACGCTCGTGCTGCGCTTCGTCGTGATGCCGCTCACGCTGTTCTCCGGCACCTACTTCCCGCTCGCGCTGATGCCGGTCTACCTGCAGTGGATCGGCTGGATCTCGCCGCTGTGGCACGGAACGCAGCTGGCCCGCGACCTCACCTACGGCGCCGGGGAACCCGGATGGCTCGTCGCCGTGCACCTGGCGTATCTCGTCGCGACCTTCGTCGTCGGCTGGCAGCTGGCCCGCCGCATCGCAGGGAAGAGGTTGAACAAGTGAGCGCAGTCGAAGCATCCGTTCGCGCCGAAGGCCGCTCGTCGCGCTGGCTCGGCTCGGTGTTCGCCGGCAACCCGGGCGCGGTGATGTCGCGCAGCTGGTTGGCGACGCGCTCGACCAACTGGCTCGTGGTCGCCTCGGGGTTCCTCGAGCCGGTGCTCTATCTGCTGTCGCTCGGCGTCGGCCTCGGCACGCTGATCGGCACCGTCGACACCGGCGGCCGGCAGGTCAGCTACGCGGCGTTCATCGCGCCGGCGCTGCTGGCCACCTCGGCGATGAACGGCGCGGTCATGGATTCGACGTTCAACGTGTTCTTCAAGCTCAACTTCGGCAAGCTCTACGAGGGCATGCTGGCCACCCCGCTTGGGCCCCTCGACGTGGCGCTCGGCGAGATCCTGATGGCGCTGCTGCGGGGGGCGCTCTACGGGCTCGCGTTCATGGGCGTGATGGCGGCGGTCGGGCTCACCCTGTCGTGGACAGCGCTGCTCGCGCTGCCGGCGCTGCTCATCATCGCCTTCGGCTTCGCGAGCCTCGGCATGGGCGTGGTCAGCTTCATGAAGACCTTCACGCAGCTCGACTGGATCTTCTTCGTGCTGCTGCCGATGTTCCTGCTGTCCTCGACGTTCTTCCCGATCACGGTGTACCCGCCGGCGGTGCGGATCGTCATCGAGTGCCTGCCGCTGTGGCACGGCATCGAGCTCGTGCGCGGCCTGACCACGGGGGTGATCACGCCGGCGCTGCTGTGGCACGTGGTCTACTTCGCCGGCATGGTCGCCGTCGGCCTGGTGCTCGCCACCACTCGGCTCAAGGCGCTGTTCCTCAAGTAGGGCGAAACAGGGCTCCAGCGGCAGCAGGCCGTTAACGACCGATCGCGCCGGGCCCGCGGTTGCGGGACCCGACGCGATCGTGAGGCTGAAGTCAGTCTTTACAGGGGGCGGATGTTCGCCGCCTGCAGACCCTTCGGGCCGCGCTCGGTGTCGAATTCGACCTTCTGGTTCTCGGACAGCTCGCGGTAGCCGCTGCCAGAGATTGCCGTGAAGTGGGCGAAGACATCGGCGGAGCCGTCGTCAGGGGCGATGAAGCCGAAGCCCTTTTCGGAGTTGAACCATTTGACGGTGCCGGTGGCCATATCGTCGTCTTTCTATTTTTCTACTGTCACGAACCGCGGATGCGGTCCGATTCGTCCGCCGCATCTGTGCTGCGAACGCCTTGCGCATTATGCGCGTCGGTATTGGGTGACCACAGGGCACACGAACGGGTCGCGAGCCTGCAGTCCGACCCGATTGAGGTAGGCGATCACGATCGCGTACGACTCGGGCAGGGTCGCCTCAGTATAGGGGACTCCCGTGGCCAGGCAATGCCTGCGCACGATGAGACGCGCGCGGGAGAGGTGCGGGCGCGGCATGCTGGGGAACAGGTGGTGCTCGACCTGGTAGTTCAGGCCGCCGAACATGGCGGTCGCCCACCAGCCGCCGCGGATGTTGCGCGAGGTGCGCACCTGCTTGCTGAAGAAGTCGAGGCGGGCGTCGGCCGGCACGATCGGCATGCCCTTGTGGTTGGGCGCGAAGGAGGCGCCCATGTACACGCCGAACACCGCGAGCTGCACGCCGAGGAACGCGGCGGCCATGCCGGGCGGCAGCAGCCAGAGCAGCGCGGCGAAGTACAGCACGAAGCGGGCGGCGATGAGCACGATCTCCGTCTTGCGGTGCTTGACCTCGTCGCGGCCGAACAGCAGTTTGAACGACGTGACGTGCAGGTTCACGCCCTCGAAGGTGAGCAGCGGGAAGAACAGGTAGCCCTGCCGGCGGGTGATCCAGGCCAGCACGCCGGTGGCGCGGGCCGCGTCCTCCTCGAGGAAGGAGATCGTGTCGACGGCGATGTCGGGATCCTTGCCGACCTGGTTCGGGTTGGCGTGGTGGCGGTTGTGCTTGTTCAGCCACCACGCGTAGCTCATGCCGATGACGAAGGTGCCGAGGAAGCGGCCCAGGCGGTCGTTGGCGGGGCCGGTAGCGAGGATCTGCCGGTGCGCGGCCTCGTGCGCGAGGAACGCGAACTGGGTGAGGATGAGCCCGAGCACGGCGGCCAGCAGCAGCTGGAACCAGCTCTCGCCGAGCAGCACCATGCCGGTGATCACGGCGGCCGAGGCGACGAGCAGGGCCGCGACGACGAGGCCGTAGAAGCCGGGGCGGCGGGCGAGCAGGCCCTCCGCCTTCACCTGGCGCGACACCTCGGTGTACGAGACGGCCGGGGCGTCGGTCGGATCGCCGGCGGCGGTGGCGCGGATCGCGCCGAGCCGGCCTTCCAGAAGTCCGGCAGAAGTGATGGTCGAGATGAGGTCATCCATCCGATCAGCGGCCCGGGGGCCGTATTCGCGCCAAAGGCAGGTCGCCGATCGCTACTGCCAGCCTAGGTGCGCCGGAACCCGTGAAACCGGCAATGGGCTGGCAATGCCCCCGCGTGTCGCTAGACCAGCAGCTGGTGCTTGGCGAGCTCGCGGTACAAGGGCACCGTTTCGACGAGCTCCGAGTGCGTGCCCACGCCCACCACCCGGCCGTGGTCGAGCACGACGATCTGGTCGGAGTCGACGACCGTGGACAGCCGGTGGGCGATCACGATGAGGGTGCGGTGCTCGGCGACCGCGTCGATCGCCTCGCGCATCAGCTGCTCGTTGCGCCCGTCGAGCGACGAGGTGGACTCGTCGAGCAGCAGCACCGGGGGAGCCGGGAGCAGCGCGCGGGCGATCGCGAGCCGCTGCCGCTCGCCGCCGGAGAGCATGACGCCCTCCTCGCCGACGGGGGCGTCCAGCCCGAGCGGGGAGCGCGAGAGCACCTCGCCGAGGTTCACGGCTTCGAGCACGCTGCGGCACGCGTCATCCGTCGCCTCGGGCGCCGCGAGGCGCAGGTTGTCGCGCAGCGAGCCGGCCAGCGCGGGCGCGTCCTGCTCGACGTAGCCGAGCTGGGCGCGCAGCTCGTCGCGCGGCAGGGCGGCGATGTCGACCCCGCCGAAGCGGATCACTCCCGAGCTCGGGTCGTAGAACCGCTCGATCAGGGCGAGCACGGTCGACTTGCCGGCGCCCGACGGGCCGACGAGGGCGGTGCGCCGCCCGCGCGGCACCTGGAACGAGACATCCGTCAGCACCGGCGTCGATTCGCTCTCGCCGGGAAGCGGCGGGTAGGCGAACGACACGTGCTCGAAGGCGAGCGCCGGCGCCGCCTGAGACGCGTCGTGCACGGATGCCTGCGGCCGGTCCTCCTCGGACTCGGCGGGCAGCGCGATGATCTCCTCGATGCGGCCGAGCGCCCCGAGCGCCGAGTTCACCGAGGTGATCGCGCCGAACGCGTTGCCGAGCGGCATCACGAGCATGAACAGGAAGATGATGAACGTCACGAGCGAGGCGATCGAGATGTCGCCCGCGGCGACACGGTAGCCGCCGATGCCGAGCACGACGAGGAACGACACCTGCAGGGCGATGCCGGCGACCGGGACGACCAGGGCCGAGATGCGGGCGACCTGGATGCCCATGCTCCACGCGCCGCGGGCGTCGTCGTCGACCGCTTCGATCTCGCGCTCGGTGGCGCCCGCGGCGCGAATCGTGCGCACCGAGGAGATCGCCCGCTCGACGGCGGAGGTCAGGTCGCCGACCTTCTTCTGCGCCTTGCCGGAGGCGGCGCGGATGCGGCCGGCGAGCAGCGTGACCACCACGACCGACAGCCCGATGACGAGCACCGTGAGGCCGAGCAGCACCGGGTCGACGACGGCCATGCCGATCAGCGCGCCGACGAAGGTGACCGTGCCGCCGATGGCGTCGATGAGGCCCTGCGTGAGCACGGCGCGCAGCGCGGTGGTGTCGCTGCCGACGCGGCTGACCAGGTCGCCGGTGCGGCGCTGATCGAACTCGCGGATCGGCAGGTGCAGCATCCGTGCGACCAGCCGGCGGCGGCTCGCGAGCACGACGCCCTCGCCGGTGCGCTGCAGCAGGTAGTGCTGGTAGCCCGAGATCAGCCCGGCGATCACCACGAGCGAGACCAGCGCGGCGACCAGCCGGCCGAGCGGCGTGCCGTGCTCGACGCGCTGGATGACCTGGCCTACCAGCAGCGGCTGCGCGAGCGACGCCGCCGCGCCGAGCACGGACAGGGCGATGACCCAGACGAGCACGCGGCGGTGCTCGGTGAGGTAGGGCAGCAGCTGCCGGAAGCTCGCGCGCGGCCCCTCGTCGGCGGTGCGGCGGCCGAAGCCTCGGCGTGCGGGTCGGGCGGGGGCTGCGGCGGCGTCACTCATGGCGCGAGTGATTCTAGGTTCGCCTCCTGTGGCCCGGCTGCGGCGGCCGGTGCGCCCCCGCCCGACCCGGCTACGCCAGCTCGTTGTGGAAGTCGACGTCCTTCGTCTCGCGGCCGATCAGCAGCGCGATGAGCGTCAGCACGCCCATCACCGACAGGTACACGCCGACGATCCACGGGTCGCCGTCGGTGGCGCTCCACAGCGCCACGGCGATGATCGGGGCGAGCGCCGCGCCGAGGATCGAGGAGATGTTGTAGGCGACCCCCGAGCCGGTGTACCGCACGTTGGTCGGGAACAGCTCGGGCAGCAGCGCGCCCATCGGCCCGAAGGTGATGCCCATCAGCGTGAACCCGATCACGAGGAACGCCTGCACGAGCGCGCCCTCGAAGGTCGCGTCGGGGTGGGGCAGCAGGAACAGGTCGAAGGTGCCGCCGAAGACGATGATGGCGACCGTCACCCCGACCATGAGCTTCTTGCGGCCGATGGTGTCGGCGATCGGTCCCGAGATGAGGGTGAAGACGCCGAAGAAGATCACCCCGAGGATCTGCATCAGCACGAAGTGCGTGTACGGGATGCCGAGCCCCGGCACGTAGGCCGACGCGGAGAAGGGGGTGCCGGCCTTCTCGGCGGCTGCGGCCGCGGCATCCGTCGGAAGCTTCGTGCCGTAGGTGAGCGTGAACGTGGTCATCAGGTAGAAGACGACGTAGGTGGCCAGCATGTAGAAGGTGCCGAGCACGACGCCCTTCCAGTTGCGGCGCAGCACGGCGGCGAGCGGCAGCTTGGCGATCACGTCGGCCTTGACGGCGTTGCGGAACGTCTCGGATTCGACGAGCCGCAGCCGCACCCACAGGCCGATGATCACCATCACCGCCGAGAACAGGAACGGCACCCGCCAGCCCCAGGCGAGGAACGAGCCGGGCCAGACCGTGTTGATGACGAGGAACACGCCGTTGGCGATGATGAACCCGATCGGCGCGCCGAGCTGGGGGAAGGTGCCCCACCAGCCGCGCCGGCCCGCGGGGGCGTTCTCGGTCGCGATCAGCGCCGCGCCGGACCATTCGCCGCCGAGCGCGAAGCCCTGCGCGAGGCGCAGCACGATCAGCATCAGCGTCGCCACCCAGCCGACGGTCGCGTAGCTCGGCAGCAGGCCGATCAGGAAGGTGGCGATGCCCATCGTCAGCAGCGACGCGACGAGCGTGCCCTTGCGGCCGATGCGGTCGCCGAAGTGGCCGAAGAACATGGCGCCGATCGGGCGGGCCACCATGGCCGCGCCGAAGGTCGCGAACGAGGCGAGCAGCGCCGTCGTCGGGTCGCCGGTGGGGAAGAACAGGGTCGGGAACGCGAGCACGGCGGCGGTCGCGTACGCGTAGAAGTCGTAGAACTCGACCGAGGTGCCGATCAGGCTGGCCAGGATGACCCGGCCCCGCGGATTCGCCGCGGCGATATTGGATTCCTCGAGGGTTGCAGAGACAGACATGGGGGCTTTCGTCGTGAGACAGTGCGATGCGCCGCGTTTTCCTCAAGCCGTGGATCGGGTCGTGCGATCGGCGAGACGCGTCGGGAGAGAACCGCTTGTGGCGGTGAGGTCTCCAAGCTTACGTGAGGCGCGGGCCGGGTTGCGCACCCGAACGACGGATGCGTCCCGCCGAGCCGCCGCCGCAGGCATCCGTCGCGCGGGTATCGTCATCGTCATGGCCCACGTCTTCATCGCCCTCCACGTGATCCTCGCCGTGTTCATCGTCGGCCCGATGGCGCTGCTGCCGCACACGGGCCTGCGCGCCCTGCGCGTGCGCAACGCGGCGCAGGTGCGCTCGCTGACGACGTCGGTGTCGATCTTCAGCTGGCTGTCGCTGCTGGTGTTCCTGCTCGGCTTCGCGGCCGAGGGCGCCGCCCACATCTCGTTCGGTCACCTGTGGGTGTGGCTGTCGGTGCTGCTCTACCTCGCCGCGTTCGTGCTGAGCGTGTTCGTCGTCGTGCCGAACCTGCGCCGCGGCGCCGAGGAGATCGAGCAGGGCGAGGCGACGATCGCCGGCGACAAGCCCGTGCGGCCCGCGGCGTACTCCGCGGTCGCGGCGACGGCGGGCGTGACGACGATCCTGCTCGTGGTGGTCGTGATCCTGATGGCGTTCCGGCCCTAGGAGACCGCATGGGTGCGTTCACCTTCGTCCCGGTCTGGATCCTGCAGGATGCGCTCATGCTGGCGCTGGCCGTGTGGGTGTTCGCCTACATCGCCCGCCATGAGCGGCATCCGGTCTCGATCTCGATCGAGGTGGGCGCCTTCGCGCTGCTGTATGCGGGGTCGTACGAGAACCTCGCGACGGTGGTCGGCTGGTACCAGTACGGCCGGTCGCTGCTGATGTACTTCAACGTTCCGCTCGCGGTGCTGCTGATGGAGGCGATGGTCTACTACGCGGCCCTGAAGCTCGTCGACCGCATGGCGGTGCCCGCCTGGCTCAAGCCGCTCGGGGCCGGCTGCCTCGCCGTGATCCAGGACTTCGCGCTCGATCCGGTCGAGACGCACGAGATCTACCGCACCCAGGAGGGCGTGGTGGGGCACTGGACCTTCCACACCCCGTCGACGCCGGTGTCGATCTTCGGCGAGCCGGTGATGAACTTCACCTCCTGGATGTTCCTCGTCGGCGCCGGCGCTGCGTGGATGATGCTCGGGCGGTGGTGGCACCGGCGCAGCGGGTACAACCGCGTGGTCGGCGTCGTCTACCCGATCCTCGCGGTCTTCGCCGCGCTCGCGACGCTCGGCTCCCCGCTGTCGCGGCTGGTGCTGTTCGCCCGGGTCGGCTACGACGACGCCGCGTGGACCACGTGGCCGCCCGCGACGAACGGCCAGTGGGTCACCCTCGCGGCCGCGATCGTGCTGCCGCTCGTGCTCTTCGCCGTGTTCTGGCGGGGCCGCTTCATGACGCCGCTCGACGCCCGCACGGATCGCCCCCTCATCGCCGTGCTCGCCGGCATGCCGCTGGTCGAACTGGTGCTCGCGATCGCGGGCGGCCACTGGGACTTCCTGTGGCTGGTCGCGGCGAGCGCCGCCGCGATGCTGCTGCTGGTCGGCGGCGTCTACCGGGCGGCGCGGAGCGCGGCGGGCTCGTCGGGCCGCGCCGGCACCGCGGCTCCCGCCGTCGTCAGCCCGTGAGGGCGACGTTCCAGGGCCGGGCGCGCACCTCGAGCAGGCCGGCCACGACGGAGCCGTCGTCGAGTTCGGCGCGGCGGATGACCGCGGCAGCGGCCGCCGCGTCGCCGACGCGCACGATCGTCATCCCCGCTCCCGCCTCGTCGGGCAGCGAACCAGCGGCGACGAGCAGGCCGTCCTGACGCAGCGCGGTCAGGAACGCGAGGTGCTTGCGGAAGTCGGGCGAGGAGAACACGCCGCCCGGCGGCCTGGCCGGCCCGGCCCGGTGCTCCAGGACCAGCCAGAGGTCTGCGCCGCCGGGCGCCGCCCTCGTCGCGGCGAGGCGGTCGAGCACCGTCGCCCAGCCGGTCGCGTAGTGGGCGCGGGTGGCCTCCGGGTCGGGGTAGGAGTCCCACCCGTCGTGCACCAGGGTCACCAGGGTGGCCTCCTCGGCGGCGCGGACGAAGGTGACGGCGATCTGCGATGCGGTCTCCGGGCCCCGGCCCGGGTGCCAGGTGAAGGCGAGCCGGTCGTCCTCGTCGCTCGTGATCGTGCCCCACACCGCGGTGCGTCCGTCGGGCGCGGTCTCGACGATGTCGCGGTCGCGCACCTCGACCGTCGAATCCGGGCCGAACACGCTGAAACCGTCGAGCGGCCACCACGTGTCGAGCCCGTGCAGCCACAGCTCGCGGGCCGCCGCGGGGCTGCACGCCACGATCGTCTGGCGCCGCAGCGGTCGTGCCGTCATCGCGCCGTCTCCCCTCCGGTGGCGAGTCTCGTGCGAGTCTCGAGACGAGGCTCGTGGCGAGCAGCCTAGCGGCCCACGGCCCGGATCGTGAGGGCCGTCGCGAGGGCGGCGTGGGCGGCCTCGGCACCCTTGTCCTCCTTGGAGCCCGGAAGCCCTGCCCGGTCGAGCCCCTGCTGCTCGTCGTCGAGCGTGAGCACGCCGAATCCGACCGGCTTGCCGGTGTCGAGGGCGACGCGGGTGAGCCCGTCGGTGGCCGCCGCCGAGACGTACTCGAAGTGCGGGGTGCCGCCGCGGATGATCACCCCGAGCGCGACGACCGCGTCGGCGGGGCCCTGCAGCATCGTCTTCGCGACGACGGGCAGCTCGAACGAGCCGGGCACGCGCACCAGCGAGTACGTGGCGCCGGATGCCTCGAGCACCCGCACCGCGCCGGCGATCAGCCCGTCGGTGATCTGCTCGTGCCAGCCGCCTGCGACGATGACGACGCGCAGGCCGCTCGCGTCGATCGGCTCGAGTCGGGTGGGGGCGCCGGATCCGGCCATGGTTTCCTTTCGCTGATGGGTCTCGATACGCCGCGTGCGCGGCTACTCGACCGACGGTGACGATACGCCGTGCGGCGGCCGTCTCGCTTTTTCGTGGGCTGAGGAGGCCGCGCAGCGGCCGTCTCGAAGCCCTATTGGTGATGAACCCCGAGCGACGAGATCTCGTGCCCCATGCGGTCGCGCTTGGTCTCGAGGTACCCGGCGTTCAGCGCGCCGACGCCGACGACGAGCGGCACCCGCTCGTCGACCGTCACGCCGTGCGCCTCGAGCTGGGTCACCTTGTCGGGGTTGTTGGTCAGCAGCCGCACCGAGTCGATGCCGAGGTCTTTGATGATGTCGCTCGCGGCCGTGTAGTCGCGCGCGTCGACCGGCAGCCCGAGCGCGAGGTTCGCGTCGAGGGTGTCGAGCCCATCCTCCTGCAGCCGGTAGGCGCGCAGCTTGTTGATCAGGCCGATGCCGCGGCCCTCGTGCCCGCGCAGGTAGACGACCACGCCGCCGTCGGCCTGGATCGTCTTCAGCGCCGCGTCGAGCTGCGGCCCGCACTCGCACTTGAGCGAGCTGAACGCCTCACCGGTCAGGCACTCCGAGTGCACCCGCACCAGCGCCCCATGGCGCGGCGGCTGCCCGGCGATGATCGCCACGTGGTCGGCGCCGGTCATGCGGTCGCGGTAGGCGCGCACCCGGAACGGGCCGTGCGTGGTCGGCACGGTGGTCTCGACCTCGAAGGTCACGCTGCTCGTCTCCGGGATCGGCGTGGCGCTCTCGAGGCGCGCATCCGCGTGGAACTCGTTCAGGTACCCGATCAGCCCGGCGATGGTGACGACCGGCAGCCCGGCCTCCTCGCCGAGGGCGATCAGCCCGGGCAGGCGCATCATCTCGCCGTCGTCCTCCGTCACCTCCGCGATGGCGGCCACCGGTGTGAGGCCGGCGAGCTTCATCAGGTCGACCGCGGCCTCGGTGTGCCCGGCGCGCTCGCGCACCCCGCCGCCCGCCGCCCGCAGCGGCAGGATGTGCCCGGGCCGGTTCAGCGACGCCGGCGTCGAGTCGAGGTCGGCGAGCACGCGCAGCGTGTGCGCGCGGTCGCTCGCGCTGATGCCGGTCGAGGCGCGGTCGGCCGCGTCGACGCTCACGGTGTAGTTGGTGCCGAGCGGGTCGCGGTTGTCGACCACCATGACGGGCAGCTCGAGCCGGTCGGCGATCTCGTCGGTCATCGGGGCGCACACGAAGCCGCTGGTGTGACGGATGGTCCAGCCGAGCCACTGCGGAGTGGCGAACTGCGCCGCCAGGATCACGTCGCCCTCGTTCTCCCGGCTCTCGTCGTCGGCGACGATGACGGGCCGGCCGTCGCGCAGCGCGGCGACGGCCTCGGGGATGGTCGCGATGCTCATGCACCGGCCCCCTCTCTGACACTGCTCGGATAGGAGTCGACGTCGCCCGCGGCGCCGAATTCCAGCATCCGCTGCACCTGCCTCGCCACGATGTCCGTCTCGATGTTGACACGATCCCCCGACACCCGCGCGCCGAGTGTCGTGGCGGCGAGCGTCTCGGGGATCAGCGAGACCTCGAACCAGTAGCCGTCGAGCCGGTCGCCGCCCACGGCGCTGACCGTGAGCGAGGTGCCGTCGACGGCGATGGAGCCCTTGCGCGCCACCAGCGGCGCGAGCTCGGGAGTGAGCGAGAGCCGCAGCACGCGCCAGGCGCTGCCGTCCTGCGTGGAGAGCACGACGGCGGTGCCGTCGACGTGGCCCTGCACGAGGTGCCCGCCCAGCCGGTCGCCGAGCCGGGCGGCGCGCTCGAGGTTCACGTGGGCGCCGACGGCAACGCGGTCGAGCGTCGACATCACGAGCGTCTCGCGCATGACGTCGGCGGTGAACTCGTCGCCGGACAGGTCGACCACGGTCAGGCACACGCCGTTGACCGCGATCGAGTCGCCGTGCCCGGCGCCCTGCACCGCGAGCGGCCCGCGCACCGTGATGCGGGCGGCGTCGCCGTGCTGCTCGACGCGGGTGACCTCGCCGATCTCCTCGATGATTCCGGTGAACACAGGGGTACTCCTCACTACCGCGGCCGCGCGGTGATCAGCAGGTCGTCGTCGAGCCTCTCGACGTCGATGAGGGAGAGGCGGCGCTGCTCGTCGATCGAGGCGACGCCGAGGTCGGCGAGGGCGGTGCGCGGGCCGCCCAGGAGGGTGGGGGCGAGGTAGACCGAGAACTCGTCGACGAGCCCCGCGGTGACGAAGGCGCTCGCGAGGGTCGGTCCGGCCTCGACGTAGAGGGTGCGGATGCCGCGCTGCTGCAGCTGCTCGAGCGCCGCCGGCAGGTCGCGGGTGCGCAGCACGATCACGGGTTTCGGATGCCGACGCACGGCGGCGTCGTCGGGCACCGCCCGCTCACCGAGCACGACGGGGACGGGCTGCTCGGGCAGCAGCTCGCCGGCGGGGCCGCGCGCGGTGAGGCTCGGGTCGTCGGCCAGCACGGTGCCGGTCCCCACGAGCACCGCGTCGCTCGCGCGGCGCTGCTCGTGCACCCGGCGCCGGGCCGTCTCGCCGGTGATCCACCGGCTCGAGCCATCCGCTGCGGCCGTGCGGCCGTCGAGGCTCGCCGCCCACTTCAGCGTCACGTACGGGCGCGCGTGCCGGGCGGCGAACAGCCAGTCGTCGAGGAAGACCTCGACCTCGTCGGCGAGCACTCCGGAGACGACGTCGATGCCGGCCCGGCGCAGCCGCTCGGCGCCGCCGCCCGAGCGGCGGCCGGGGTCGGCGACGGCGTAGACGACGCGCCCGACGCCGGCGTCGATGAGCGCCTGTGCGCAGGGGCCGGTGCGGCCGGTGTGGTTGCACGGTTCGAGGGTGACCACGACGGTCGAGCCCGCCGCCTGCTGCGGATCGAGCTCCTCGAGCGCGGCGACCTCGGCGTGCGGGGTGCCCGCGCCGCGGTGCCAGCCCTCGGCGAGCACCTCGCCGGCGGGGGAGAGGACGACCGCTCCGACGCGCGGGTTCACGCCCCGGGCGGGCCCGCGCGCGGCGAGCTCGAGGGCGTGCCGCATGGCCGCCGCGAACCGCTGCTGGGTCATGGTCGTCCTTCCTGGTTGGAACCCCGGGGGACGACGCGAACGTCGCAAACGCGCCCAGACGGGCACGCCGTGCGCCTCCCATCCGGACTTTCACCGTCGGTGCCGGAATTCCACCGGCTCAACCCCGCCTGTCGGAGGGGGTCGCGGACTGTCACCGCCGGTTCGGACTCTCACCGACCCCGGAGCACGTTTTGCTGTGTCGAAGTGTAGCCAACGTGTCACGAGCGCGCTTATTCCGCGTAACACCCGCGCGCGTGCGCTGGAATATGCGGTACGGGTGCCGGTTATCATCGACCGTGACCGTGCTGCGCTGGCTCTTCGATGCCCAACTCCACATCGGCGATCAGACCGTGCTGTGGCGCGAGGTGATCGGCAACCTGTTCGGCCTGATCAGCGCCCTCGGCGGCATGCGCCGCAAGGTGTGGGCGTGGCCGGTCGGCATCGTCGGCAATGCGCTGCTGTTCACCGTGTTCCTCGGCGCCGTCTTCGACACCCCGAACCCGGTGAACCTGCTCGGCCAGGCCGGCCGCCAGGTGATGTTCATCGTCGTCTCGATCTACGGCTGGGTGCGCTGGGCGCGCCGTGATGAGGACTTCGACGGCGGGGCGGTCGAGCCGCGCTGGGCCTCCTGGCCGACCCGCATCTGGCTCGCCGTCGGCATGGTCGGCGGCACCCTGGTGCTCACCCCGATCTTCCGGGCCCTGGGCTCGTACGAGCCGGTCTGGTCCGACGCGTGGGTCTTCGTCGGCTCGCTGCTGGCCACCTACGGCATGGCCAAGGGCTGGGTCGAGTTCTGGCTGATCTGGGTCGCCGTCGACGTCGTCGGCGTGCCCCTGCTGTTCAGCGCCCACTACTACGCGTCGGCCGCCATGTACGTCTTCTACGGCGCCTTCACCCTGACCGGATTCTTCGTCTGGTGGCGCGAGCGGGCCCGGGCGAACCGCGCCGAGGCGGTCACCGCGGACGCGGCGAACCCGGCGTGAGCAGCGCGGGCAGCTCGCTGAGCGACACGATGCGACGGATGCCCCGCTCCGCCGCCTCTCCCGCGTAGGCGCCCCATCCCACCTCGCCGCGGTCGATCCACACCGCGCGCAGCCCCGCGTCGGCGGCGCCGAGCGCGTCCACGCGCAGCTTGTCCCCGACGTACACGGCGTCGGCCGGCGGCACCCCGAAGCGCTCGACGGCGTGCGCGAAGATCGCCGGGTCCGGTTTGGCGGCGCCGACGTCGCCGGAGGCGATCACCTCCGCCATCCGATCGGCCGCACCGATCAGCCGGACCTTGCGCAGCTGCAGCGCCAGCTCGCCGTTCGTGATGATCCCGAAGCGCACGCCGGGCAGCGCCTCCTCGAGCGCGTCCAGCGCGGGCAGCGCGTCGTCGTAGGCCGACCACGCCTCCCGGTAGTCGCGGTGGTAGCCCGCGAACCAGTCGAGCAGGGCGTCGTCGTCGAGCCCGGTCACCCCGAACCGTGCCGTGAACTCGCGCGCCCGGGCGATGCGCTGCCCGTCGTAGTCGAGCTCGCCGGCCAGGTAGCGCTCGTAGTGCCGGTCCTCCGCCAGCTGCCAGGCGGCGACCGTCTCGGCGGGGTCGTCGACGGTGTACGGCTCGCCGAGTGAGCGCAGGTGCGCGAGGATGCCCCGCGCGAACGCCGTGGGGTGATCGAAGAGCGTGCCGTCGAGGTCGAAGAGCACCACGGCGGGCGCGCTCATACGTGGACCTGGTCGGGCCACGGCAGTGCCGGCTCGCCGACGGAGCCGGCGCGGCGCTCGCCGTGCCAGTGCGGCGGATGCGAGCCGTCGCGCATGGCGACCTGGGACGGGCCGGTGCCGGTGTAGCGGAAGCCGGCCGCGCGGGCGGTGCGCGCCGAGGCGACGTTGCCGACGGCGCACTCCCAGTAGACGAGGCCGCCGGGCTCGCTCGCCTGGAACCAGTCGACGACGGCGCGCACCGCCTCGGCCATGTAGCCGCGGCCGCGGTGCGGGGCGCCGAGCCAATAGCCCACGTCGCGGCTCTCGGGCTCGAGCGCCCGGCGGCGGTGCAGGCCGACCACGCCGAGCAGCGGGCCGCCGGGCCGCTCGCGCAGCGCCCAGACGAGCTCGGACCCGAAGCGCCAGCCCGAGGGCACGAACTGCGTGACGAAGTCTTCGGCGTGCTCGCGCCGGTACGGCCACGGCGTGGTCAGGTACTTCTCGAACAGCGGATCGGTGCAGTAGGCGGCGATGTCGTCGACGTCGTCCGGCTCGGGAACGGAGAGCACGAGGCGCGCGGTGCGCAGGGTGACGGGTTCCACCCCGCCACGCTAGCGCGCGATCGCCAGCAGGAGCGGCGGCGGCACCGCCCGGGTGCGCTTCGGGAACTCGCCCCGCGGTGCGCACCGCCTGCTGCCGGTCGTGCACGCCGAGCTTGTCGTAGACACGCTCGAGATGCTTGCGCACCGTGCAGCGGCACCTCGTCGGGCGCAGGGGGCTGCGCCATCCGATCTCAGCGGCGCGGCAGCAGCCCGACCGCGTCGTAGACGGCCTTCAGCGTGCCCGCCGCGACCTCGGCCGCGTGCTCGGCGCCCACGGCGAGCAGCCGGTCGAGCTCGGCGGGGTCGTCGAGCAGTTCGAGGGTGCGCGTGCGCACCGGCTCGAGCTCCGCCACGACCGCGTCGGCGACGGCGCGCTTGAAGTCGCCGTAGCCGCGGCCGGCGAACTCCGCCTCGGCCGCGGCGACCGTCTGGCCCGTGATCGCGGTGTAGATCTCGAGCAGGTTGGAGACGCCGGGCTTCTCGCCCCGGTCGAAGCGCACCTCGCTGCCGGTGTCGGTGACGGCGCGCATGATCTTCTTGCGGGTGACCGACGGCTCGTCGAGCAGCCAGATCAGGCCCGCGTCGCTGGCGGCCGACTTGGACATCTTCGAGGTCGGCTCCTGCAGGTCGTAGATGCGGGCGCCCTCCTCGGGCGTCTGCAGCTTCGGCACCGTGAACACCTCGCCGAAGCGCGAGTTGAACCGCTCGGCGAGGTTGCGGGTGAGCTCGACGTGCTGCGTCTGGTCGTCGCCGACCGGCACCACGTCGGCCTGGTAGAGCAGGATGTCGGCGGCCATCAGCACCGGGTAGTCGAACAGGCCCACCGTCTGGTTCTCGGTGCCGAAGCGCTGCGACTTGTCCTTGAACTGGGTCATGCGGCTCGCCTCGCCGAAGCCCGTGATCGTGTTCAGGATCCAGGTCAGCTCGGTGTGCGCCGGCACGTGCGACTGCACGTACAGCGTCGACTTGCCCGGCTCGATGCCGCAGGCGAGGTACTGCGCGGCGAGGCCCCTCGTCGCAGCCGGCAGGCTCTTCGGGTCGTGCGCCGCGTTGGTGAGCGCGTGCAGGTCGACGATGCAGAAGAACGCGTCGTAGTCGTTCTGCATCGCCCGCCACTGCACCAGGGCGCCGAGGTAGTTGCCGAGGTGCAGGGAATCGGACGAGGGCTGGATGCCCGAGAACAGGCGGGGCTTGCTCATGCGGTGGGGGTTCCTCAGATCTGGTAGTCGACGACGACGGGGGCGTGGTCGGACCACCGGGCGTCGTAGCTGGGGTAGCGGTCGACGTGGTACCGCGTCGCCTTCGCGGCGAGCTCGGGGGTGGCGACCTGGTAGTCGATGCGCCAGCCGGTGTCGTTGTCGAAGGCCTGGCCGCGGTTCGACCACCAGGTGTAGGGGCCGTCGACCTCGCCGGCGAACTTGCGGCCCAGGTCGATCCAGCCCAGGCCCGCCTTCCCGGTGTTGTAGCCGTCTTCGTCTTCGGCGCCGAAGATCTTGTCGAAGTACTTGCGCTCCTCGGGCAGGAAGCCGGCGCGCTTCACGTTGCCCTTCCAGTTCTTGATGTCGAGGGTGCGGTGGCCGACGTTGAGGTCGCCCATGAACACGGACAGCGGGTTGTGCTCCCTGAGCTCGGGCAGCCGCTTCAGCAGCGCGTCGAGGAACTTGTACTTCTCGGTCTGCTTCGGCGTGCCGGCCTCGCCCGAGTGCACGTAGGTGCTGACCACGGTCACGACCGTGCCGTCGACGTCGTAGTCGGCCTCGAGCCAGCGGCCCGCCGAATCGAAGTCTTCGTCGCCGAAGGTGACCCGGTGGATCTCCGCCTTGCGGCGGCTGGCGAGGGCGACCCCGGCGCGGCCCTTGGCGGTGGCCTCGTCGTGCAGGATGTCCCACTCCTCGCCGAGCAGCGCCGAGAGGTCGTCGGTGGAGGCGCGCACCTCCTGGATCGCGAGGATGTCGGCGCCGCTCTTCTTCACCCAGTCGCCCATGCCCTTGCGGTACGCGGCACGGATTCCGTTGACGTTGATCGTCGCGATGCGCAGGGGCGAAGCCATGCGCTCCAGCTTAGTCGGCGCCCCCGACGCCCCGGCCTTCCGGCGAGACGCCCCCGACGTTCCGGCGGGCGGTGCGAAATCACCCTTCACTCGTCGCGCGAAGGGCGATTTCGCCCCTTTCGCACTGCGGCCCGCCGTCGGGGTCGCTCGCCCGCACGAGCTGCAGCTCGTGCATGCGCTCGAGGAGCACGCGGCGTGCGCGGCGGCGGCTGAGCCATCCGTTCGCTGCGGTGTACGCGGCGGTCGCGGCGCGCGCCGCCTCGGTCGCCTGCTCGAGCCGGGCGCGGAACTCGGCGCGGGCGCGCTCGAGCTGCGCCTCCTCCGCGGTCAGCTTGCGCGGCGAGATGCCGCGGTCCTCCATCGCGACGGCGATCCACGTTGCGCCGATCAGGATGACCTGGCAGACGAAGTTGAACCAGATCAGCAGGCCGACGAATGCCGCGAACGAGGCCAGCAGCGGGTTGCGGCTGGCGCCTCCGATCACGAGCCCCGACAGGATGCTCAGCACGGTCAGCGCGAGACCGCCGAGGCCGGCGCCGACCATCAGGTGGCGCCGCGGGATGTACACGCGCGACAGCAGCCGGTACATCCCCGCCAGCGTCGCGGAGTTGACCAGGAACACCACCACGAGGCTGACGGCCTGCACCGAGACCTCCTCGGCCGGCGAGTGCGGGCCGAGGCCGAACCAGACGAAGACCACCTGCAGCAGCTGCGTCGCCGTGACCGACAGGGTGGCGGCGACGATCAGCCCCACGCCGAACGCGAGCGCCTGGGCCGCGTCGACGAGCTTCTGGACGAAGAAGTTGCGCGGGTCCTTGCCCAGTCCGAACATCGAGCGGATGGCCGTGCGCGTGCTCCCGAGCCAGCCGACGGCCGTCCACACCAACCCGACGAGCGCGACGGACGCGGTCACGGTCAGCGTGACGCTCGCCTGGTTCAGGTCGGAGACCTGGATCACGCCGTGCGTGCCGACCAGGCCCGGCACGGCCTCTTCGAGGATGTCGAGCAGCGCCTCGTAGATCGCGGGATTCGCGCGCACCCAGATGCCCGCCACCGCGAAGGCGACCCAGATCGCGGCGAAGATCGCGAAGACCGCCTGATACGACATGCCGGCGGCCAGCAGCGGGCCGTCGCGGTCGGCGAAGCGCTGCAGCACCCGCACCGGCCGCCAGCCCTGCACGCGCTCGACGAGCGGCTGCGCCCGCTCGGCCAGCGTCTGCACCCGCTGCACGGCCTCGGCGGCGGCGGTCTTGCGCTCCATGCCGTCTATTCTTCCGGTCGGGCGCCGCCCGACCGCATTCGCCTCACCCCGGCCCTCCGGTCGGGCGCCGCCCGACCGCACTCGCCTCACCCCGGCCCTCCGGTCGGGCGCCGCCGACAGCGCACCCGGAGCCGGACCCGGCTACCGCACGCGGCCGGTGATCACCGCCTGCTTCACTTCGGCGATCGCCTGGGTGATCTGGATGCCGCGCGGGCACGCCTCAGTGCAGTTGAAGGTCGTGCGGCAGCGCCACACGCCCTCCTTGTCGTTGAGGATGTCGAGGCGCACCTGGGCCTCGTCGTCGCGCGAGTCGAAGATGAACCGGTGCGCGTTGACGATCGCCGCAGGGCCGAAGTACTGGCCGTCGGTCCAGAACACCGGGCACGACGAGGTGCACGCGGCGCACAGGATGCACTTGGTGGTGTCGTCGAAGCGCTCGCGGTCGGTGGGGGACTGCAGGCGCTCCCGGCCGGGCTCGGGCTCGTGATGCGCCTGCAGGAACGGCTGCACCTCGCGGTAGGACTCGAAGAACGGGTCCATGTTGACGATCAGGTCCTTCTCGAGCGGCAGGCCCTTGATCGCCTCGACGTAGATCGGCTTCGTCACGTCGAGGTCCTTGATCAGCGTCTTGCAGGCCAGCCGGTTGCGGCCGTTGATGCGCATCGCATCCGAGCCGCACACGCCGTGCGCGCACGAGCGGCGGAAGGTGAGCGAACCGTCCTGCTCCCACTTGATCTTGTGCAGCGCGTCGAGGATGCGGTCGGTGGGGAACAGTTCGACGTCGAAGTCCTGCCAGTGCGGCTCCTGATCCACCTCGGGGTCGTAGCGCCGGATGATCAGCGTCACCGTGAAGGACTGGAGGGGAGCCGGGGTCACGGGCTCAGTCTCTTGAGTTGCGGTCGACATGGTGAATAACCCTCCTGGTCCCTAGTACTTCCGCTCCATGGGCTGGTAGTTCGTGATCCGCACGGGCTTCCAGTCGAGCTTGATGTGGTCGGACGGGTCGGCCGAGTGCGGGTCTCCCGTCAGATACGCCATCGTGTGCTTGAGGTAATTCTCGTCGTCGCGCTTCGGGAAGTCTTCGCGCATGTGGCCGCCGCGGCTCTCCTTGCGGTTGCGGGCGGCGTAGACGACGACCTCGGCGATGTCGAGCAGGAAGCCCAGCTCGACCGCCTCGAGCAGGTCGGTGTTGAACCGCTTGCCCTTGTCCTGCACGCCGACGTTCGCGTAGCGCTGGCGCAGAGCGTGGATGTCGGCGGAGACCTGGGTGAGCGTCTCCTCGGTGCGGAACACCTGGGCGTTGGTGTCCATCGTCTCCTGCAGCGCGCGACGGATGTCGGCGACCCGCTCGGTTCCGGTCGAGGCGCGCAGCGATTCGACCATGTTGCGCACGTCGGCGGCCGGGTCCTCCGGCAGCGGCGGCAGCTCGGCCGACTTGACGAACTCGATCGCGTTGTTTCCGGCGCGCTTGCCGAACACGTTGATGTCGAGCAGCGAATTGGTGCCGAGGCGGTTCGACCCGTGCACGGACACGCAGGCGCATTCGCCGGCGGCATACAGACCCGGGACCACCGTGTCGTTGTCGAGCAGCACCTCGGCGTTGTTGTTGGTCGGGATGCCGCCCATGGCGTAGTGGGCGGTCGGCATCACCGGCACCGGCTCGGTGACGGGGTCGATGCCGAGGTAGGTGCGGGCGAACTCGGTGATGTCGGGCAGCTTGGTCTCGAGCACCTCGGCGCCGAGGTGCGTGCAGTCCAGCAGCACGTAGTCCTTGTTGGGGCCGGCGCCCCGGCCCTCGCGCACCTCCTGCACCATGCAGCGCGCGACGATGTCGCGCGGCGCGAGGTCCTTGATGGTGGGGGCGTAGCGCTCCATGAACCGCTCACCCGAGGCGTTGCGCAGGATGGCGCCCTCGCCGCGGGCGCCTTCGGTGAGCAGGATGCCGAGGCCGGCGAGGCCGGTCGGGTGGAACTGGAAGAACTCGATGTCCTCCAGCGGCAGGCGCTTGCGCCAGATGATGCCGACCCCGTCGCCGGTGAGGGTGTGCGCGTTGGAGGTGGTCTTGTAGATCTTGCCGAATCCGCCGGTGGCGAAGATGACGGCCTTCGAGTGGAAGACGTGCAGCTCGCCGGTGGCCAACTCGAGTGCGACGACGCCCGCCGGCCGGCGCTGACCGCCGACCTCGGTCATGATCAGGTCGAGCGCGTAGTACTCGTTGAAGAAGTTGATGCCGAGCTTGACGCAGTTCTGGAACAGCGTCTGCAGGATCATGTGGCCGGTGCGGTCGGCCGCGTAGCAGGCCCGGCGCACGGGCGCCTTGCCGTGGTCGCGGGTGTGGCCGCCGAAGCGGCGCTGGTCGATCTTGCCCTCGGGCGTCCGGTTGAACGGCAGGCCCATGTTCTCGAGGTCGATGACCGCGTCGATCGCCTCGCGGGCGAGGATCTCGGCCGAGTCCTGGTCGACGAGGTAGTCGCCGCCCTTGACCGTGTCGAAGGTGTGCCACTCCCAGTTGTCCTCTTCCACGTTGGCGAGCGCGGCGGCCATGCCGCCCTGCGCGGCGCCCGTGTGCGAACGGGTGGGGTAGAGCTTCGAGATGACGGCGGTCTTCGCCCCGGGGCCGGCCTCGATGGCGGCCCGCATGCCGGCGCCGCCGGCGCCGACGATGACGATGTCGAATTCGTGGTAGTGGACTCCGTCGACGACGGTGGACTCGGAGGCGACGGTCTGATCTGTCACGTGCGGATTCTCTGTTCGGCTCTCTATCGATTACTGACGGATGCGTGCGGCTACTGGCAGAAGCTGAGCGACGGGTCGCTCGGGCACGGGTCGAAGGCGGTCACCGTGTAGGTGCCGAGCACGATCAGGATCGCGACGGCGAGGAAGATCGCCCACTTCAGCGCGCGGTTCACGGTAGGGCGGTAGGCGTAGTCGTTGACCAGGGTGCGCATGCCGTTGCCGCCGTGGATCAGGGCGAGCCAGAGCATCAGGCCGTCCCACACCCGCCAGAACGGCGAGGCCCACTTGCCGGCGACGAAGGCGAAGTCGACCGCCTTGATGCCGTCGCCTGCCACGAGGTTCACGAACAGGTGGCCGAAGATCAGGATCACCAGCAGCACGCCGGAGACGCGCATGTAGATCCAGCCCCACTTCTCCCAGTTGCCGCGGCCGCGGCGGCGGGCCGGGCTCGGAACGGTGCGCGGTGCGTCGATGGTCGCCATGGTCACTGCCCCTCCGTGAACGCGTTGTGCAGGTGCACCGGCAGGAAGCCGGCCATCAGCACCGCCCACAGGATCACGACGATCCAGAACATGGCGCGCTGGTAGCGGGTGCCCTTGCTCCACAGGTCGATCAGGATGATCCGGATGCCGTTCAGGGCGTGGAAGACGATCGCGGCCACCAGCGCCGCCTCGCCGAGGCCCAGCACCGGGTTCTTGTAGGTGCCGATCACGCGGTCGTACGCATCGGGGCCGAAGTTCAGCACCACCGAGTCGAGGATGTGCACCAGCAGGAAGAAGAAGATCGCGACGCCGGTGATGCGATGCAGCACCCACGACCACATTCCCTCGCGGCCTCGATAGAGCGTTCCGCCCAGCCGAGAAGGCCTCGGCGTGGGGGCTTCGATCGTCTGGCTTGACACGAACAACCCTCCCTGGCTGTGTGCGACGGATGCTGCGACGCATCCGTCATCTGCCCGCCCAGTCTATGGCGGCCGGGGCCGCCGACGTCAGTAAGGCGGGCCTAAGTTGTCTCGATGTCGAGATAAATCAGGCGGTCACAACCAGTTCTGCTTGCGGAAGATGAACCACAGCAGCACGGCGAGGACGACCATGAGGAACACCGCGAACGGGTAGCCCCACACCCAGTGCAGCTCCGGCATGTGGGAGAAGTTCATGCCGTAGATGCTCGCGATCAGCGAGGGGGTGAAGAGGATCGCCGCCCAGGCGGAGATCTTCTTGGTGTCCTCGCCCTGCTTGTGCCCGAGCTCCGACAGCTGCGCCATCCGCGCGTTCTGCCGCTCGGTGACCAGGGTGGCGTTCACGGTGAGGATGTCGCGCAGCATGGACCGGAACCCGTCCACCCGCTCGTTGACGACCGTGAGGTGGTCGGCGACGTCGCGCAGCTTGCGCTGCAGCTCCTCCTCGACCTCGTACTTCTCACTGCCCTGCTGCAGCGCTTCGACGACCGTCGCAAGCGGATGCGTCGCGCGCTGGAAGTCGATCACCTCGCTCGAGAGCTCGTAGATGCGGCGGGAGACGTTGGAGTCGAGCCGGTCGAAGACCTGCGTCTCGATCTCGTCGATGTCGTTGGCGAGGCCCGCGACGACCGGCGCGTACTCGTCGACGACCGTGTCGATGATGGCGTAGAGCACCGACTCGGGCCCCATTGCGAGCAGCTCCGGATCGGCCTCCATGCGGCGGCGCACGTGCGAGAGGTCGGGCGATTCGCTGTGCCGCACCGTGATCACGAAGTTGCGGCCGATGAAGACGTGCAGCTCTCCGAAGGCGACCTCCTCGGGCACGTCGAGGTAGTCGGCGGCGCGCAGGACGACGAAGAGCACGTCGTCGTAGCGCTCGAGCTTGGGCCGCTGGTGCGCCGAGATGGCGTCTTCGACGGCGAGCTCGTGCAGGTCGAACTCGTCGGCCAGCGAATGCAGTTCCGCCTCGCTCGGTCGGTACAGGCCGATCCACGCCATGCCGCCGTTGCTCGAGTGCAGCGCGCGGAAGGTCTCGGCGAGGCTTCCCGGCGAGGCGACGCGGATGCCGTTCTCGTAGATGGCCGAGTCGACGATGGTGCGCCGGCCGGGCCGGGCGGGCTGCTGCACCGGCGTCGGGGCGGTACTCGGTACGGGGGTCCGACGGTTCACGAACGGCATCGGCATCACGCGGAGCCTGCGCTGGGCCATGAGCTACCACCCCCTAGGGCATCAGAACGGTGAGGAATCCAACCCCTGAGGATAAACCCTGCGCCGATCAGGTAAACCGTGGGCCGATCAGGCCCTCCGCCGGGTCAGCCGACGGCGCTCTCGGGCACCGTGGCCGTCGTGATCGCGGTCTCGTAGTACCCGAAGAGCTGCTCGCACAGCGCCGGCCAGGAGCGGCCGAGCACCGCGCGGCGGCCGGCTTCGCCCATCCGCAACCGCGACGCCCCGTCGGCCACGAGCGCCTTCACCTGCATCCGCATCTCGTGGTCGTCGCGGAACAGGTAGCCGTCCAGGCCGTGCTCGACGAGGTCGAGCGGCCCGCCGACGCCGGGGGCGACGACGGGCAGGCCGCTCGCGTGCGCCTCCTGGATGGTCTGGCCGAAGGTCTCCTCCTCGCCGGTGTGCACGAACACGTCGAGCGCCGCGTAGGCGGCGGCGAGGTCGGCGCCGGAGAGCCGGCCGAGGTAGGTCACAGGCAGCGGGCGCAGGGCGCGGTGCACGGATGCCGCGGCCGGGCCGTCCCCGACGATCGCCAGCCGCATCCCGGGGATGCCGCGCAGGGCCCTCAGCCGCTCGACCTGCTTCTCGGGGGCGAGGCGCCCCACGTAGCCGACGACCACTTCGCCGTCGGGGGAGAGGAAGTCGCGCAGCCGCCGGGTCTCGGAGGAGAGCCGGTTGTGCGGGTGGTAGCGCTCGATGTCGACGCCGCGGCCCCACAGCGCCAGCCGGGGCACGCCCGCCGCCTCGAGGTCGGCGAGCGAGGTGGTGGACGGGGCGAGGGTCAGCGTCGCGCCCTCGTGCACCCAGCGCAGCAGCCGCCAGGCGGCGTGGGCGGCGATGCCGAGCCGGTTGCGACGGGCGTAGCCGGCGACGTCCGTCTGGTAGATCGCCACGGAGCCGATGCCGAGGCGGTTCGCGGCGGCGATCGCCTGCGCGCCCAGCAGGAAGGGGCTCGCCGCGTGCAGCACGTCGGGGCGGAAGTCGGCCAGCAGCCGGGCGACCTGGGGGCTCGGCAGCCCGACGGGGAACTGGCGGTAGGCCATGGCCGGCACCGCGTGCACGGGGAAGCCGGCGTACTCGCTCGGCACCCGGGCGGTGGCCGGGCAGATCACGATCGCCTCGTGGCCTGCGAGGGACAGCTGTTCGAGGACCCGGCACACGCTGGTGGTGACGCCGTTGACCGTGGGGAGGAAGCTTTCGCTGACCACAGCTACCCGCATGATTCGAAAAGTACGAGCGCGTCGTGGCCCGACGGTGAACCGGCTGTGAACCGGGAAAACACACGGGTGTAACTTTGCCGCCGGTTACGCTGTGCCCATGACCAGCAGCGCGGACGCCATGGACCGCTTCCATGCCATCATCCCGGCGGGCGGCGTCGGCTCGCGCCTCTGGCCCCTGTCTCGGCAGGACGCCCCCAAGTTCCTCCACGACCTCACGGGCAGCGGCAAGAGCCTGCTGCGCGACACCTGGGATCGCCTGCTGCCGCTGACCGGCCCCGGCCGCATCATGGTCGTCACGGGCCGCGCCCACCGCGCCGCCGTCGAGGAGCACCTGCCGGCGCTGGAAGACCACAACATCGTGCTCGAGGCCGACCCCCGTGACTCGACGGTCGCGATCTGCCTGGCCGCAGCGATCCTCGAGCGGCGCGAGCCGGGAGTCATCGTCGGCTCCTTCGCCGCCGACCACCTGATCGGGCGGCTCGACCTGTTCGAGAAAGCGATCCGCGAGGCGGTCCAGGTCGCCGACGCCGGATTCATCGCCACGGTCGGCATCAAGCCGACCGAACCGGCCGTCGGCTTCGGCTACATCCGCGAGGGCGCCCGACTGCACATCGAGGGCGCGCCCAGCGCCAGGGCCGTCGACTCCTTCGTCGAAAAGCCCGACCTCGACACGGCCAAGGAGTACGTGCGCAGCGGCCGGTTCCTCTGGAACGCGAGCATGTTCATCTCCCGCGCCGACCTGCTGCTGGCCGAGCTCGAGCGCAATCGTCCGCAGTTGCTCGAGCAGATCCAGGAGCTCGCCGCCGCGTGGGACGACCCCGCCCGGCGCGGCCCGGCGGTCGACCGCATCTGGCCGAAGCTCGAGAAGGTCGCCATCGACTACGCGATCGCCGAGCCGGCTGCCGGCGACGGGCGCATGGCCGTGGTTCCCGGGCTGTTCGACTGGGACGACGTCGGCGACTTCGCCTCGCTCGCGAAGGTCAACTCCGGCGGCCGCAAGACCGACCTCGCCATCCTCGGCGAGCACGCCCGCGTGCTCTCGGATGCCGCCAGCGGCATCGTCGTCAGCCAGTCGAACCGTGTGATCAGCCTGATCGGCGTCAAGGACATCGTCGTGGTCGACACCCCCGACGCCCTGCTCGTGACCACGACCGAGCACGCGCAGCGGGTGAAGGCGGTCGTCGACGCGCTCAAGCTGACCGGGTCGTCGAACGTGCTGTAGGGGCGCCGACGGCGTGCGAGGGATGCCTCGGCCGAGGCATCCCCCGCCCCCGTTCGGCCCGCGCGGTGTAACGGCACGATTAAGAACTCCGCGCGGATTTCCGGCGCCTCCGCGCCGTCGGATACCGTCATTCGGTGCCCGCGCACGCACGCGCGACGAGCACGCTTGCATCACATGGAGGACACGGTGAAGAACACAGCACGCAAGGCCGCTCTGGCGGCGGTCGCGGCGGCGGGCAGCATCGCGCTGCTGGCCGGCTGCGGTCAGGCCCCGTCGACGTCGGGCGAGTCCGGGAGCGCGGGGGCGAAGAGCGACTTCGTGCCCTGCATGATCTCGGACGCCGGCGGCTTCGACGACCACTCGTTCAACGAGCTGGGCTACGACGGCCTCGTCAAGGCGTCGAAGGAGCTCGGGGTCGACTACAAGAAGGCGGAGTCGAAGACCGACGCCGACTACCAGCCCAACATCTCGAACATGGTGGCGCAGAACTGCAATCTGATCATCACCGTGGGCTACAACCTCGCCGACGCCACCAAGGCGGCCGCGAAGCAGAACCCCGACACCGACTTCGCCACGATCGACGACAACTCGATCACCGCCGACAACGTGCAGCCGATCATCTTCGACACCGCGCAGGCGGCGTTCCTCGGCGGCTACGCCGCGGCGAGCTACTCGAAGACCGGCGTCGTCGGCACCTTCGGCGGCCAGCAGATCCCGACCGTCACCATCTTCATGGACGGATTCGCCGACGGCGTCGCCTACTACAACAAGCAGAAGGGCAAGGACGTCAAGGTCGTCGGCTGGAACGAGGAGAGCCAGAAGGGCTCCTTCACGGGAGGCTTCGACGCCAACGACACCGCGCAGAACACCGCGCAGGGCATCATCGACCAGGACGCCGACGTGATCATGCCGGTCGGCGGCCCGATCTACCAGTCCGCCGCGACGGCGATCAAGAACTCGGGCAAGGACATCGCGCTGATCGGCGTCGACGCGGACGTGTACAACACGGATCCGTCGGTGCGCAGCATCCTGCTCACCTCGGTCGAGAAGGGCATCGAGCCGTCGGTCGAGGCGGTCGTGAAGGCCGCAGCCGAAGACAAGTTCTCGAACACGCCGTACGTCGGCACCCTGAAGAACGACGGCGTGGGCCTGGCCCCGTTCCACGACTTCGAGTCGAAGGTGGACCCGGGCCTGTCGGGCGAGCTCGACAAGATCAAGCAGGGCATCATCGACGGGTCGATCAAGGTCGACTCGCCCGCCAGCCCGAAGTCCTGACCCCCAAACGACGGCCGGCCGGGCGGGTTTCGCCGCCCGGCCGGTCGTTGTCGTCAAGGCTCGACCGTACTGTGTCTGTCTGGTGCGGCGGTCCCCGGCCGCCGCACCGCAGTCGAGTCGAGCGAGAGACGCGTTCGGCGGCGAGCAAGTCGCCGCCTCGTAGAGCGTCTCTCGCTCGACCGTTGTGTGAAAGGTAGTTTGACCCGTATGAGACTCGAGCTGCGCGGGATCACCAAGCGCTTCGGCAGCCTCACCGCGAACGACCACATCTCGCTCACCGTCGAGCCGGGGGAGATCCACTGCCTGCTGGGTGAGAACGGCGCGGGCAAGTCGACGCTGATGAATGTGCTCTACGGCCTGTACCAGGCCGATGAGGGCGAGATCCTGCTCGACGGCGAGGCGCAGCACTTCGCGGGCCCGGGCGACGCCATGCGGGCCGGGATCGGCATGGTGCACCAGCACTTCATGCTCATCCCCGTCTTCACGGTCGCCGAGAACGTCATGCTCGGCCACGAGCAGACCCGGGGACTCGGCCGGCTCGACCTCGCCGCGGCGCGCGCGAAGGTGCGCGAGATCTCGGCGCGGTTCGGCTTCGACGTCGACCCCGACGCGGTCGTCGAGCACCTGCCCGTCGGCGTGCAGCAGCGCGTCGAGATCATCAAGGCGCTCAGCCGCGACGCGAAGGTGCTCGTGTTCGACGAGCCCACCGCGGCGCTCACCCCGCAGGAGACCGACGAGCTGATGGCGATCATGAAGCAGCTCAAGGAGCAGGGCACCGCCATCGTCTTCATCACCCACAAGCTGCGCGAGGTGCGCGAGGTCGCCGACCGTATCACGGTCATCCGTCTCGGCAAGGTGGTCGGCCAGGCCGAGCCCACGGCGAGCAACGCCGAGCTCGCCTCGCTCATGGTCGGCCGCTCGGTCGAGCTGACCGTGCACAAGGAGCCGGCCCGGCCACGGGGCGACGCCCTGGTCGTCGACCGGCTGTCCGTGATCGACGAGTTCGGGCAGAAGGTCGTCAACGACGTCGGATTCACCGTGCAGGCGGGGGAGATCCTCGCCGTCGCCGGCGTGCAGGGCAACGGGCAGACCGAGCTCACCGAGGCGCTGCTCGGGCTGCAGCCGCGCGTCGAGGGGTCCATCCGTCTCGACGGCCGGGAACTGGTCGGCCGCACCGTGCGCGAGGTGCTCGACGCCGGTGTCGGGTTCGTGCCGGAGGACCGCAACGAGGACGGGCTGGTGGGCGCCTTCAGCGTCGCGGAGAACCTCATGCTCGACCGCTCCTCGGGTGCGCCGTTCGTGAAGGGCGCCAACGTGCAGAGCAAGGCGCTGAACGCCTTCGCCCAGCAGAAGCTCGAGGAGTTCGACGTGCGCGCCCCCTCGATCCACACGCCCGTCGGGCGGCTGTCGGGCGGTAACCAGCAGAAGGTCGTGCTCGCCCGCGAGCTCTCCCGCGAGCTGCGGCTGCTCGTCGCCGCACAGCCCACGCGCGGCCTCGACGTCGGCTCGATCGAGTTCGTGCACAAGCGCATCGTGGCCGCCCGCGACGAGGGCATCCCCGTCATCGTCGTCTCTACCGAGCTCGACGAGGTCGTCGCGCTCGCCGACCGGATCGCGGTCATGTATCGCGGCGGCATCGTCGGCATCGTGCCCGGCGACACCCCGCGTGACGTGCTGGGTCTGATGATGGCGGGCGAGGCGCCCGAGACGGCGGGAGAGGCGGCATGAGCGAGGCGACCGAAGCGCGCACGCCCGAGGAGCGCACGCCCGAGGCATCCGTGCCCGCCCCTGCCGAACCGGGCCGCGGCCAGAACCTGCTGCGCGAGATCATGGGCGGAAGCCTCGTCATCTCGGTGCTCGCGGTGCTGATCGCGCTCGTCGTCGGCGCGGTGCTGATCGCGGTGACCGACCCGGCCGTGCAGCAGGCGTCCGGCTACTTCTTCGCCCGGCCCTCCGACACCTTCCAGGCGATCTGGAACGCCGTCGGCGGCGCCTACACCTCGCTCTTCCAGGGCGCGATCTACAACACCGGGAAGACCGACTTCGCCAGCGGCATCCAGCCGCTGATGAACACCCTGTCGGCGGCGACCCCGCTGATCTTCGGCGGCCTCGGCATCGCCCTCGCGTTCCGCATCGGCCTGTTCAACATCGGCGGGCAGGGGCAGATCCTCATCGCCGGCGCGTTCGCCGGCTGGGTCGCCTGGTCCTTCCCGATGCCGTTCCCGCTCGGACTGATCGTGGCGGTGCTCGCCGGCATCGTCGGCGGCGCGGTGTGGGCCGGCATCGTCGGCTGGCTCAAGGCCCGCACCGGCGCGCACGAGGTGATCGTGACGATCATGCTCAACTACGTCGCGTTCGAGCTGATCTCCTTCCTGCTGCGCACGCCGGGGGCGCTGCAGGCACCGGGCACCAACAACCCCAAGTCGCCGGCGATCCCCGCCGCGGCGCAGCTGCCGGGACTGTTCGGCGTCCGCTACACGGTCACCTGGGCGTTCGTGCTGGCCGTGGCGGCGGCGTTCGCCTACTGGTGGCTGATGAGCCGATCGAGCCTCGGCTTCCGCTTCCGCGCGGTCGGCGAGAACCCGAGCGCCGCCCGCACCGCCGGCATCGGCGTGGAGCGCATGTACGTGTACGGCATGGCGATCGCCGGGGGATTCGTCGGGCTCGCCGGCGTGAACCAGGTGCTGGCCGCCGCGCCCGGCGGCTTCTCGTCGGGCTTCGACGCCGGCCTCGGCTTCGACGCCATCACGGTCGCCCTGCTCGGCCGCTCCCGCCCGGCCGGCGTGTTCGCGGCCGGGCTGCTGTTCGGCGCGCTCAAGTCGGGCGGATACCTGATGCAGGCCGCGAACGACGTGCCCGTCGACATCGTGCTGATCGTGCAGTCGATCATCGTGCTGTTCATCGCGGCACCGCCGCTGGTGCGCGCGATCTTCCGGCTGCCGACCCCGGGCACGGCGCCGAAGGCGCGCCGCCGCCCCGCTGTGAAGGAGGCTCACGGCCAGTGACCGCCGCGACCGAGACCCCGCACCTGCCCGACCCCTCGCCCATCGTCCTCGAGAAGGTCGAGGTGCGCAGCTGGAAGGTGCCCATCGCGCTGTCCGTCTTCGCCCTCGGCGCCGTCGTGCTGTTCATCGCGTTCGCCCGATCCGGCCACACGACGTTCCGCTTCACCCAGAGCGTCGACGCGATCAAGCTGCCCGACCTGACCGTGCCGTCCGCCCCGGTGAGCATCGCGCTGGCGATCGTCGCGGTGCTGATGGCCGCCGCATCCTGGTGGTACGTCGCCGCCCGCGGCCGGGTGCCCGGATGGTTCGCCGCCGTGTTCGCCGTCGTGTTCCTGGTCGGGTTCCTCGACTGGGCGGCCGAGGGCGACCGCCCGCTGCCGTTCACCTCGCTGCTGCTGGGCGCGGTCACCCTGTCGGTGCCGCTGGTGTTCGGCGCCCTCGGCGGCGTGATCGGCGAGCGCGCCGGCGTCGTGAACGTGGCCATCGAGGGCCAGCTGCTGGCCGGCGCGTTCTGCTCGGCGCTGGTCGCCTCCTCGACCGGCAGCATGACCGCCGGCCTGGTGGCCGCCGCGGCCGCCGGAGTGCTGGTCGCGTTCATCCTCGCCGCGTTCGCCATCAAGTACCTCGTCGATCAGGTGATCGTCGGCGTCGTCATCAACGTGCTCGTCACCGGCCTCACCAACTTCGGCTACTCCAAGGTGCTCGCCGCCGACCCCGAGCACCTGAACCGCCGCATGACGCTGCCCGACCTGCCCATTCCGGGCCTCGCCCAGATCCCGGTCATCGGGCCGGTGCTGTTCGACCACAGCATCATCGTGTACATCGCCTACGTGGCGGTCGCCGCGGTCTGGTACGGCCTGTTCCACACCCGGTGGGGGCTGCGGGTGCGCGCCGTGGGCGAGCACCCCCAGGCGGCCGACACGGTGGGCATCAACGTGAACGGGACCCGGTTCTGGAACGTCTCGCTGGCCGGCGCGGTCGCCGGCCTCGGCGGCGCGTTCTTCACGCTCGGCTCCGTCGGCATCTTCACCAAGGAGATGACCGCCGGGCAGGGCTACATCGCGCTCGCCGCCGTCATCTTCGGCCGCTGGGATCCGATCCGCGCCACCCTCGCGGCCCTGCTGTTCGGCTTCGCGTCGAACCTGCAGAACACGCTCGGCATCATCGGCTCGCCCGTGCCGAGCGAGTTCCTGCTGATGCTGCCGTACCTGGTCACGATCTTCGCCGTGGCCGGCCTGGTCGGGAAATCCCGGGCACCCGCCGCCGACGGCGTGCCGTACGTGAAAGGCTGAGCACGATGCCGGAAGAGCCCGAGATCGACTGGGACGCGCTGCGCGCGGCCGCAACGGATGCGATGCGCCGTTCCTACTCGCCGTACTCGAACTTCCCTGTGGGTGCGGCCGCGATCGCCGACGACGGCCGCGTCGTGAAGGGCGCGAACATCGAGAACGCGTCCTACGGGGTCACGCTGTGCGCCGAGTGCTCGCTGATCTCCGACTTGATCATGTCGGGCGGCGGCCGGCTCGTCGCCTTCACCTGCGTCGACGGCGACGGCGGCGTGCTGATGCCGTGCGGCCGCTGCCGGCAGCTGCTCTACGAGCACTCCGCCGCGGGCATGCTGCTCGAGACCGTCTCGGGGGTCAAGACCATCGACGAGGTGCTGCCCGACGCGTTCGGCCCGAGGCAGCTGGAGGAGTACGCGGGGCGCTGACGCGGCCGCGGCATCCGCTTCATTCGATCGCCGCGCACGGCGCATCCGCTCGCTTCGTCCCCGTCTACTTGTCCCCGTCAACTTGAACGAAAGGCCCGCCGTGAGCATCGAGCCGTTCGACGCCGTCGACCTGATCCGTGCCAAGCGCGACGGGGGCGCGCTGTCGACGCCGCAGATCCGGTGGCTCGTCGACGCGTACACGCGAGGTTACGTCGCCGACGCGCAGATGTCGGCGCTGGCGATGGCCATCCTGCTGAACGGGATGACGCGTGAGGAGATCCGCGACCTGACGCTCGCGATGGTCGCCTCCGGCGAGCGGCTCGACTTCTCGGCGCTCGGCAAGCCGACGGTCGACAAGCACTCGACCGGGGGCGTGGGCGACAAGATCACGCTGCCGCTGATGCCGCTGGTCGCCTCGTTCGGCGTGGCGGTGCCGCAGCTGTCGGGGCGGGGGCTCGGGCACACCGGCGGCACGCTCGACAAGCTCGAGTCGATTCCGGGGTGGCGGGCGACCCTGTCGAACGAGGAGATCTTCGCCCAGCTGGCCGGAGACGTGGGCGGGGTGATCTGCGCCGCCGGCCCCGGGCTCGCACCTGCGGACAAGAAGCTCTACGCGCTGCGCGACACGACCGGCACGGTCGAGGCGATCCCGCTGATCGCCTCGTCGATCATGAGCAAGAAGATCGCCGAGGGCACCGGCGCGCTCGTGCTCGACGTGAAGTTCGGCTCCGGCGCGTTCATGCACGATCTCGACCGGGCGCGCGAGCTCGCGCAGACCATGGTCGAGCTCGGAACCGACGCCGGGGTGGCGACCTCGGCGCTGCTCACCGACATGAACACGCCGCTGGGGCGGGCGATCGGCAACGCCAACGAGGTGCGCGAGGCGCTCGAGGTGCTCTCAGGCGGCGGGCCGTCGGATGTCGTCGCGCTCACGATCGATCTCGCGCGGGAGATGCTGCGCCTCGCCGGACGCCCCGACGCCGACGTCGAGGCGGCGCTTGCCGACGGGCGGGCGATGGACCGGTGGCGCGCATTCGTCGTCGCGCAGGGCGGGGACCCCGACGCCCCGCTGCCCGAGCCGCGGGAGACGCACACCGTGCAGGCGCCCGCCTCCGGAGTCGTGCTGCGCGAGGACGCCCTCGCCTTCGGCATCGCCGCCTGGCGTCTCGGCGCGGGGCGCGCGCGGCAGGAGGACCCGGTGGTGCACGCCGCCGGAATCGAACTGCACGTCAAACCCGGCGACGCCGTGACCGTCGGGCAGCCGCTGTTCACCCTCGCGGCCGACGACCCGGCCCGGTTCGACCGCGCCCTGGAGGCGCTCGACGGTGCGTGGGAGATCGGCGAAGCGTCGGCCGCGCCGTCCGCCGCCCCGCTGGTGGTGGAGCGCATCACGGCGTAGTGGCCCTCTCTGGGATCGGTCGGGGTGCGCCCCGCCCGACTGTCTGCTGTCATTCGTCACTTTTCGCGCTTACGAGCGGGCGGGCGCGCCAGATCCGACGAATCGGCTGAGGGCATCGTGCCGATTCGTCGAAATCGGCTGGGCGCGGGCGCCCGGCGCGCTGAAAGTGACGAATCGATCAAGGCAACGGATGGCGCATCCGGTCGCCACCCGTGCCTCCGCAGCTCCGCCTCGAGATCGTCCAGGATCTCGGCGCGAGTGGACCTCGCGGCGATCCGGATGTCCGCCCAGCCCGCCCGGCGGATCGCGTTGTAGCGCCGAATGTCGTGAGCGAACTGTTCCGCATTCGCGGCGTGGTGCTGGCCTTCGTAGTCGATCCCGGTCACCCACAGCGGGTAAGCGAGGTCGAAGACCGCGATCAGCTTCCCATCGGAGTCGTAGAGCGGGTAGTTGATCTCCGGCTCGGGGAACCCGGCCCGCATGATGGCGAGCCTCCATTCGGTCTCTTTCGCGGACTCCGCGTTTTCACGGATGAGCGCGAACGCGGCGCGAAGCTTCACGGCACCGCGTCGCCCTCCGAACCGCCGGATGGCCGCGCCCAGGCGCGCCCTTGTGGTCAGCTTCCGTTGCCGCCAGAAGAGCGCGTCGCCGGCGGCCACCAACTCGTCCACCGTGAGATGAGGTGCGAGGCCGCACCACGCGTCGGCGGGTGATTGCAGCACCCAGTCGCCTCGGCGGAGCGTGCGAGGTTGCTGATAGGCATGGCCGATCGTGCCGCCCACTCGCGGTGCACGCGCCGGCCAGGTGGTCGCCACATGCGGAGGCTCCGCGTACAGGTGCCACGGCAGGGGCAGCCCCCAGAGCACGGCGGCGGACACGTCGCTGAAGAACTGGCCCTCGCGCAGTAGCGGCCGATATTCGCGAAGACGCCTGAGCGCCGCCGCGCGCGAGGGCTCGGACTCGGCTGGGGGCAGCGGAACAGTGCTGCGGGCGCCGTGGAAGGTGCGACGCAGGTCGGCGCCGCGCAGGCGGCCGCGGCTGATTCCCGCGTCGAGCGCTGCGGAGACTGAGAAGTCGTGCTGCCGGAAGCCATCAGGCAAGGGGGATCTGCTCATGGGCAGGGATCTTGGCGGCTGGGCTGCCGGGGTCCCTGGCTCGATTCGTCCAAATGTGGACGGATCGCCTCAGAACCTTGCTGTGCGGGGGAAGAGGCGGCGGTCGTGGGCCGGCATGGCACGCAGGCATCCGTTCGTCACAAAGTGCGCGCACGCGCCGAACGACGGGGTCATTTCGACGAATCACCGGCGGGCGTTTCGCCGACTCGTCACGAATCGTCTCGGCAACAGCACGGATGGACAAGAAGTGACGAATGACGGAACCGGGCGCCGGAGCCCCGGGCGCCACCAACACAAAGCGACGAACCACCGCCCGCCCCCCCCGGCGCCCGCTAGCCTGAGGCGCATGAGCGCACCTGATCGGGAGTACCTGCTGTCCGGCGTCAGCATCAACGCCCTGCCGAAGATCAGCCTGCACGACCATCTCGACGGCGGCCTGCGCCCGCAGACCATCGTCGAGCTCGCCGACGAGGCGGGCGTCGAGCTGCCCGAGACGGATGCGGCGCGCCTCGGCTCCTGGTTCGCGCGGCAGTCCAACGCCGGCAGCCTCGTCGAGTACCTGAAGACCTTCGACGTCACCGTCGCCGTGATGCAGACCGCCGACCAGCTCACCCGCGTCGCCCGCGAGTTCGTGGAGGATCTGCACGCCGACGGCGTCATCTACGGGGAGATCCGCTGGGCGCCCGAGCAGCACCTCACCCGCGGGCTCACCCTCGACCAGGCCGTCGAGGCGGTGCAGGCGGGCATCGACCAGGCCGTCGCCGCGGTCGAGGCTGCCGGCGGGTTCATCCGTGTCGGCCAGCTGATCACGAGCCTGCGGCACAACCCGGCCCAGACCATGGAGATCGCGCAGCTGGCTGTGCGCCACCGGGACGCGGGCGTGGTCGGATTCGACGTCGCCGGCCCCGAGGCGGGCTTCCCCGCCTCGACGATGCGGGCCGCGTTCGACTACCTCGCCGGCGAGTACCTGCCGGTGACCGTGCACGCGGGCGAGGCCGACGGCCTCGACTCCATCCGCTCCGCCCTGTTCGACGGCCGCGCTCTGCGCCTCGGCCACGGGGTGCGCCTCGCCGAGGACTTCGTCGTCGAGCGGCAGGACGACGACAACACCTACGTCTCCCTCGGCCTGCTCAGCCAGTGGGTGAAGGACCGCGAGATCGCCCTCGAGACGAGCCCCAGCTCGAACCTGCAGACGGGCGCGATCGCCCGCTGGGGCGAGACCATCGCGGAGCATCCGTTCGACCTGCTCTACCAGCTCGGCTTCCGCGTCACCGTCAACGTCGACAACCGGCTGATGAGCGGCACCTCGCTCAGCCGCGAGCTCTCGCTGCTGACCGACACCTTCGGCTACGACCTGCAGGATCTCGAGACGTTCCAGCTGAACGCCGCCGCGGCCGCGTTCCTGCCGCTGGAGGACCGGGAGGAGCTCGTCGACCGCATCGCCCTCGGCTTCGACGCGGTGTAGAACTCGTCGGCCGCGCCGGTAAACTGAGGAGCATGCCCCTGCCCGAGCCCCCCGACGCCGCCGTCGAGCTCGGGGCGCACGCCGCCGACTGGCGGGCTGCGGTGCGGCTCGCCGGCGAGGCGCTCGTCCGCTCCGGGGCCGTGAGCCCCATGTACACCGAGCGGATGATCAACGTCGTCGACGAGTTCGGCGCCTACATCGTGATCGCCCCCGGTCTCGCCCTCGCCCACGCGCGCCCCGGGCGCGACGTGAAGGCCGACGGCCTGGCGGTGGTGACGCTCGCCGAGCCGGTGCGGTTCGGGCATCCGCACAACGACCCGGTCTCGGTGGTCGTGGGTCTCGCCGTGCGCGGCGCGGACGCGCACGTCTCCCACGTGGCCGAGCTCGCCAACATCTTCAACGACCCCGCGGCCATCCCGGCGCTCGCCTCCGCGACGAGCGCCGACGAGGTGCGCCGCATCTTCCGGAAAGGCGCCTGACGTGAAGCGCATCGTCGCCATCTGCGGTCAGGGCGTGGGAACGTCCGCCATCCTCAAGGTCAACGCCGAACGCGCCCTCGACCGGCTCGGCATCCGGGCCTCGGTGTCCGCCTCCGACGTCGCCTCGGTCGGCACGGCGGCCGCCAACGCGCAGGTCATCCTCACCTCGCCCGAGCTCGTCGAGAGCATCGGCAAGACCAACGCCGACGTCGTCGTGATCGACAACTACTTCGACGTGGGCGAGATCGAGCGCAAGCTCGAAGACGCGCTCGGCTGAGCGGGCGCGGCGCGGCCGCGACGGTGAGACGGATGCCTCGCACCGCCGCCCTCCCGCAGCGCCGCTACGCCCCGAGCATCGCCCGCAGCGCCCCATCGAGCGCGGAGACCTTCGCCTCCGCATCCGCTCGCGACGTGCCGCGCGCGTCGAGGTAGACCTTCAGTTTCGGCTCGGTGCCGCTCGGGCGCAGCATCACCCGCGAGCCGTCGGCGAGGGTGAGCCGCAGCACGTTGTCGGGTGGCAGCGCGCCCGCGCCGCGCAGCAGATCGTCGAACCCGGTCACCGCCACTCCGCCGAGCTCGCGCGGGGGTTCGGCGCGCAGCCGGTCGAGGATGCGCCCGCGCTCGGCCAGGTCGGTGACGCGCAGGGAGATCTGCCCGCTGGCGTACCAGCCGATCTCGCCCGCGATCTGCTCGAGCTGCTCGGCGAGGGTGCGTCCGGACGCCTTCCAGCGCAGCGCGAGCGCGAGCAGGCGGGCGGCGGCCGAGATGCCGTCCTTGTCGCGCACCGTCTCGGGGTTCACGAGGTAGCCGAGCGCCTCCTCGTAGCCGAACACGAGCCCGGGCACGCGCGAGATCCACTTGAACCCGGTCAGCGTCTCGGCGAAACCGAGCCCGAAGTGCTCGGCGATCGCGCGCAGCCCGGGGGAGGAGACGATCGACGCGCCGAGCACCGCCGTGCCGCGGTCAGCACCGCCGGGCCGGCCGGCTTCCTCTTCGGCGGCGGCCCAGCCGAGCAGCAGGCCGACCTCGTTGCCGCTGAGGCGACGCCAGCCGCCGTCCGCATCGGGGTCGGGCACGGCGATCGCGAGCCGGTCGGCGTCGGGGTCGTTCGCGACGATCAGCTCGGCGCCGGATTCGCGGGCCGTCGCCACGGCGAGGTCGAGCGCGCCCGGCTCCTCCGGGTTCGGGAACGCCACGGTCGGGAACGCGGGGTCGGGCTCCTGCTGCGCGGCGACGCTGAGCGGCGCCGGCAGGCCCGCCGCCTGGAACACCCGCGAGGCGGTGTCCCACCCCACGCCGTGCATCGCGGTGTAGACCACGTCGAGCTCGACGCCGTCGGGAAGCTCGCCCGCGACCGCCGCCGTGCGGGCGACGTAGGCGTACACGAGCGACTCGTCAGCGGTCTCATAGGCAGCCGACCGCGGCAGCGCGGTGATCGGCCCGGCCGCCGCGACGGCGTCGATGTGCGCCGCGATCTCCGCGTCCACGGGCGGCACGATCTGGGACCCCTCGTCGCCTCCGCCGAGGTAGACCTTGTACCCGTTGTCGCGGGCGGGGTTGTGCGAGGCGGTCACCATGACGCCGGCCGAGGTGCCGAGGTGCCGCACCGCGAAGGCGAGCACCGGCGTCGGCAGCAGGCGCGGCAGCAGCACGGTGCGCACGCCGGCGCCGGCGAACAGCTCGGCCGAGTCCTCGGCGAACACGCGCGAGTTCTTGCGCCCGTCGTAGCCGATGACGACGGATGCCTCGTCGCCGAACCTCCGCCGGAGATAGGCGGCCAGCCCCGCCGCCGCCTGGGCGACGAGCACCCGGTTCATCCGATTGGAACCCGCAGCCAGCTCGCCGCGCAGCCCCGCCGTGCCGAACGCGAGCCGGGCGTCGAAGCGGGCGTGCAGCTCGGCGAGGGCGCCGGCGTCGCCCGCCTCCGCGGCGGCGATCAGCCCGTCGAGCTCGGCCTTCGTCTCGGGGTCCGGGTCCTGGGCCGACCAGGCGCGGGCAGCCTCGACCGCGTCGAAATCCGCCGGATTGAGCCCGTCGAAATCCGCCGCCGTCACAGGCGCTCCACGATCTTCGCCAGCAGCTCGGAGATCACCGGCTCGGCCGCCCGCCCCGCCTCGAGCACCTCGGTGTGCGACAGCGGCGTCGGCGAGATGCCGGCGGCGAGGTTCGTGATCAGCGACAGGCCGAGGATCTCCATGCCGGCCTGGCGGGCGGCGATCGCCTCGAGCGTGGTCGACATGCCGACGATGTGGCCGCCGATGATCTTCGCCATCTGCACCTCGGCCGGCGTTTCGTAGTGCGGGCCGCGGAACTGCACGTACACGCCCTCGTCGAGGCTCGGGTCGACCTCGCGGGCGAGGGCCCGCAGCCGGGCCGAGTACAGGTCGGTCAGGTCGATGAAGGTGCCGCCCTCGAGCGGCGAGTTCGCGGTCAGGTTGATGTGGTCGCTGATCAGCACCGGCTGCCCGGGCTTCCAGTGCGGCTTGATGCCGCCGGCGCCGTTGGTGAGCACCATGATCTTCGCGCCGGTGGCCGCCGCCGTGCGCACCGAGTGGGCGACCGCGCGCACCCCGTGCCCCTCGTAGTAGTGCGTGCGGGCGCCGATCACGAGGGCGCGCTTGCCGCTGGGCAGCAGGATCGAGCGGAGGGTGCCCAGGTGCCCGGTGAGGCTCGGGGCGCGGAAGCCGACGATGTCGGTCGCGGTGATGGTGTGCGTGGTCTCGCCGATCAGCTCGGCGGCCCTGCCCCAGCCGCTGCCCAGGGTGAGGGCGATGTCGTGATGGTCGACACCGGTCCGCTCGGCGATCTGCGCCGCCGCCTCGCGGGCGATGTCGAAGGGGTCGGTTTCGGGATCGTCGAGGGCGGAGCTGAAGGCCATGCGGCGAGTCTATTCGGGCACCGGGCGAGGGGACCGGTGCCGCCACGGGCGCGGCCAGGGCGCCGACGGGAATGCATCGACCGGCCCGGAAGCTGGTACCGGGTGAGGCGAGCGGCGACAGGAGGCCAGATGACCAAGGCAGTGCGATTCCACGAGTTCGGCGGCGTCGAGGTGCTGCGCATCGACGACATCGAGATCCCGGCGCCCGGCGCCGGCGAGGTGGTCGTCGAGGTGCGGGCGGCGGCGATCAACCCCGGCGAGGCGAGCATCCGCGAAGGGCGGTTGGAGCAGCGGTTCAAGACCGAGCTGCCCTGCGGCGAAGGCACGGACTTCGCGGGCGTCGTGCATGCGGTCGGCCCCGACGTGACGCGCTGGACGCCCGGCGACGAGGTCATCGGCTGGTCGTGGGCGCGCTCCAGCCATGCCGAGCAGGTGCTCGTGCCCGCGGACCAGCTGGTTCCGAAGCCCGGGCAGGTGCCGTGGGAGGCGGCGGCCACGCTCTCGGTCGCGGGCGTGACGGCGGTCGCCGCCGTCGACGCCATCCGCGTGCAGCCGGGGGAGACGGTGCTCGTCGCCGGCGCCACCGGCGGGGTCGGCGTCTTCGCCGTGCAGCTGCTCGCCCGGGCCGGCGCCCGGGTCCTGGCGGTCGCCTCGGAGCGGCACGCGCAGTGGCTCGCCGGCCACGGGGCGACGCTCGTGCCCTACGGCGACGACCTCGCGTCCCGGGTGCGCCGGGCCGCACCCGACGGCGTCGACGCGGTGCTCGACCTGCACGGCCCCGAGTACGTGCGCCTCGCGATCGACCTCGGCGTCGCCCCCGAGCGCATCGACTCGATCACCTCCTTCCAAGCGGCCGGCGAGGTGGGCGCGAAGACCGTCGGAAGCATGGAGGGCACGACGACCGAGAACCTCGCCGAGCTGGCCCGGCTCGTGGCCGAGGGCGAGCTCGAGGTGCCCATCGCCGCCACCTACCCGCTGGAGCGGGTGCGTGACGCGTTCACGCAGCTGGAGCAGGGGCACGTGCTCGGCAAGATCGTCCTGATCGCGTAGGGGAGGCGCCGGCGCGAGGCATCCGCTCACCTCGCGACCCGCCGCCCGGGTGCGGCAAGATGGCAAGCATGGCCTTCGAATTCGAGCGGAAGCAGCGCATCGCGGTCATCGGCGGCGGCCCCGGGGGTTACGAGGCGGCGCTGGCGGGCGCGCAGCTCGGCGCCGACGTCACGATCGTCGAGCGCACCGGCATCGGCGGCTCGGCGGTCATCACCGACGTGGTGCCCTCGAAGACGCTGATCGCGACGGCCGAGGCGGCGCGCAACATCCCCGACGCGGTCGGGCTGGGCGTGCAGTTCTATACGAGAACGGATGCCGGCAAGCCGACCCGCCCCGAGGTGGCGGTCAACCTCGCCGCGGTCAACAAGCGGGTGCTCGGCCTGGCCAGGCAGCAGAGCGAGGACATGCGCGCCGAACTGGTGCGCGCCGGGGTGAAGATCATCGACGGGGTGGGCCGCCTCGACGGCGAGAACGCGGTCGTCGTCTCGACCGCCGGAGGCGGCCACGGCACCGATTTCGACCGCATCGAGGCCGACACGATCGTGATCTCGACCGGCGCGAGCCCCCGCGAGCTGCCGTCGGCGAAGCCCGACGGGGAGCGCATCCTCACCTGGACCCAGCTGTACACCCTGCAGGACCTGCCCGAGCACCTCATCGTCGTCGGCTCGGGCGTCACCGGCGCCGAGTTCGCCTCCGCCTACATGAACCTGGGCGCCAAGGTCACCCTCGTCTCGAGCCGCGACCAGGTGCTGCCCGGCGAGGACTCCGACGCGGCGGCGATCCTCGAGAAGGTGTTCACCCGTGGCGGCATGACGCTCTTGTCGAAGTCGCGCGCCGCCTCGGTGGAGCGCACCGACGACGGCGTGCGGGTGCGCCTCTCCGACGGCCGCGAGATCGAGGGCTCGCACTGCCTCATGGCGGTCGGCTCCGTCCCGAACACGCAGGGCATCGGCCTGGAGGAGGCCGGCGTGCAGCTGACCGAGTCCGGGCACATCCGCGTCAACCGGGTCGCCCGCACCTCGGTGCCGAACATCTACGCCGCCGGCGACTGCTCCGACGTGCTGCCGCTCGCCTCGGTCGCGTTCATGCAGGGGCGCACCGCGGTGTTCCACGCGATGGGCGACGCGGTCAACCCGATCGAGCTGCGCAACGTCACCTCCAACATCTTCACCCAGCCCGAGATCGCCACGGTGGGCTGGAACCAGAAGCAGATCGAGGACGGCCTCGCCCAGGGCGAGATCTACAAGCTGCCCCTTTCGGTCAACGCCCGGGCCAAGATGCAGAACATCAAGGACGGCTTCGTGAAGATCTTCGCCCGCACCGGTTCGGGCACGGTGATCGGCGGCGTGATCGTCGCCCCGCGCGCGAGCGAGTTGATCTTCCCGCTCGCGCTCGCCGTCGAGCACCGGCTCACGGTCGACCAGGTCGCCCGCGCCTACGCGGTCTTCCCCTCCCTCTCCGGCAGCATCACGGATGCAGCCCGCGCGATGCACATCGTGGGCTGAGCAGCACCCCCGCCTCGTCGAATTGCGCTGCTCCCACAGACACGCGCCACTCACACGACAGGCGCGCGAGTCTGCGCGAGTAGCGCAAGCGGACGCAGGGACCTGGAGATGGCTACACGGCGAAGTCGGGCAAGAGGATCTCCTGCTTCCGCGCGCGGCGCCAGGCGGTGACGCCGACCGAGACGGCCAGCGCGCCGAACAGCCAGCACACGAGCACCGCGACGCCTTGCGGCACGCCGGCGGTGCCGCCGGCGATGAGCGAGCGGATCGCGTTCACCGCGTAGGTGAGCGGCAGCGCCCCGTGGATCACCTGGAAGAACCGCGGCGTGGTCTGGATCGGGTAGGTGGCCCCGGCGGCCGACAGCTGCAGCACGACGAGCAGCAGCCCGAGGAACCGGCCGCGGCTGCCGAACAGCACCATCAGCGCGTGGTTGACCGCCGTGAACGCGAGCCCGGCGAGGCCGAGGAACAGCGCGAGGCCGGCCGGGTGATCCGGGTGCACGCCGATCGCGAGCGTGACGATGAGGTACATGCCCGCCGCTTGCGCGATCGAGACGCCGGCCCCGCGCAGGTAGCCGAGTACGGCGGAGAACCAGCCGGGTCGGCCCCGCTCGAGCGCGCGGTGCGGGATCGCCCGCAGCAGCATGTAGATCGACAGCCCGCCGACCCACATGCCGAGCGCCATGAAGTAGGGGGCGAGGCCGTAGCCGTAGCTCGGCACCGCGTTCAGGTGCGTCTGCTTGAACGCGACCGGTTGCGCGGCGACCTTCGCGAGATGCGCCCGCTCGGCCGTCGTGTACGTGGGCACCTGTGCCGCGCCATCCGTGAGCTTGCTCGTCAGCGTCTTCGCGCCCGAGGCGAGCGTTCCCGCCCCCGAGTCGAGCTTGGAGGCGCCGCTCGCGAGCTGCGCGGTCCCGCTGGCGAGATCGGATGCCCCGGCCGAGGCCTGCGCCGCCGCGGAGTCGAGCTGGGCGGCACCCTGCGCCGACTGCTCCGCCCCGGAGGCGAGCGTCTTCGCGCCCGACGCCGCGTCCTGCAGCTTGCCGTCGAGGGTCTGCGCGCCCGAGGCGGCCTGCGCGATGCCGGAGCTCAGGGTCGGCGCCTGGTCGGCGAGCGTCTGGGTGCCGTCGGCGACGGCGGCGGCGCCGGCGCGCACGGCGGCGCTGTTGGCGTACTGCCCGTCGGCGTTCTTGGCACCGGCCACCTGGTCGATGCCGGCGCACAGCTGCTGTCCCACCGGGTCGAGCTTCAGCACCGGGTCGGCCTGGATCTGCGCGCACGCGTCGGCCAGCTGATCGACCCCCGTGGTGTACCCGGACTTCGCGTCGGAGAGCCCGTCCGCGAGCTGCTGCGCGCCCTGGTTCAGGGTGGCGGTGTCGTCGGGCAGGGAGGAGGTCTTCTGCTGCAGCTGCGTGAGCCCGCTGCTCAGAGTGTCCGCGCCGGAGGCGAGCTGCGAGGCCCCCTGCGACAGCGTGTCCGCGCCGCTCGCGACCTGCTGCGTGCCGTCGGCGAGGCTGCTCGCGCCCTGCGCCAGCGTGCTGAGCCCGGAGGCGAGCTGCTTCGCGCCCGACGCGCTCTGGGCGCTGCCCGAGGCGAGGGAGTCGGCGCCGTCTTCGACATCGGATGCGCCGTCCGAGACCTTCTCGGCCCCGTCGGCCGCCTCGTCGAGCTGGTCGTGCAGGTCGGTGATGCCGAGATAGACCTGCTCGAGGTAGTCGCGGGAGACCTCGGCCGAGGCGGACTCGGTGATCGCGGTGCCGACCGACTTGGAGATGGTGCCGACGATGTAGTTGTCGGCGTCGTTGGTGGTGATGGTGACCGCGGAGGCCTTCGCCGCCATCGGCTCGTCGCCGCCGGTGGAGACCGCGTCGGCGGACATGGTGCGGGGCAGGGTGAGCACGGCGAGGTAGGTGCCGTCCTTCAGGCCGGAGCGTGCGGTGGAGGCATCCGTCTCGACCCAGTCGAAGTTCTGGCTCGAGTCGTCGGCAAGCAGGTTCTTCGTCACCTCGCGCCCGACGGCCACGGTCTTCCCGTCGCTGGTCACGGGCTTGTCGAGGTCGACGACCGCGGCGGGGACCTGGTCGAGCCGATGGGTCGGGTCCTGGTTCGCCCAGATCAGGGCGCCGCCGTAGATGAGGGGGATGCAGGCGATCGCCGCGATGGCGATGCGTACCGCCCGGTTGCGCTTGCGGGTCTCGTTCGAGGGTGTGCTCACTGTCGGGTCCTCTCCTGCCGGTGCTGCCGACCGCGACTATCTTACACCTGTAAAGCACGCCGGGAACGTGGCATCATTCCTCTGTGACCGGTCAACCCGCCGACCCCCGTGCCGTGCGCTCGCGCGCCGCGCTCGTCGCCGCGATGACCGCACTGCTCGACGAGGTCGACCTGGAGCAGATCTCGATCACCCAGGTCGTGCGCGCGGCCGGCGTGACCCGCCCGACCTTCTACCAGCACTTCACCGACCTGGCGCAGCTCGCCAGCGACGCGGCGATCGCCCGGCTGGACGCCGAGTTCTCTCGCCACGACGACGTGCGCGTGGCCGACCGCGTGCCCCAGAGCTCGTCGCTGGAGGCGTGGCTCTCGGCGCTCGAGCCGATCGTGCACGAGCTGCTCGAGCACCTGGCCGAGCACGGCGACTTCTACCGCCGCGTGTTCAACGGACCGAGCACGCGGCAGCTGATCGACGCGGGCGTCGGCCTGCTAGCGCGGCGCATCCTGCAGCACTCGCCGCTCGGTGCCGCCGTGGCCGAGCCGCAGGCGGAGGAGACGCGCGACAAGATCGCGATCATCTCCGGCGGCATCGTCTGGCTGATCTGCACGTGGCTGGCCACCGACCTCACCGGGCGCGACTCGATCGCCGCGATGACGAAGCGGATCAGCCTGCAGCTCGTGACGCTGTCGCTCGCGGGGCGGGCGGCTACCGTACGGGAGCCGACCTCGCCGACCCCCTGACCGCCGTGACGTAGCCGGTCTTCCGGCCGGTCACATGCACCGTGATGGTCTTGCCGCGCAGGGCGCTGGTCAGCTTCAGCGTCTTTCCGGTGGCGCCCTTGATGGCGGTGCTCGACGCGTACCACTGGTACGAGTAGGTCGTTCCGCTGGTCCAGGTGCCGCGCACGGCCGTGAGCGTGTGGCCGACGGCGAGCGTGCCGCTGATCGTCGGCGTGACCGACTTCAGGGTGCCGGCCGCGACGCGCGCGGTGGCCGTCGAGCCGGTCTCGGCCCCGGCGTAGCCGGCCTCGGATCCGATGACGTGCACCGTGATCGTCTTGCCGTACAGGCCGGCGGACAGCGGCAGAGTCGACGAGGTCGCCCCGCTGATCGCCTTGCTCGAGGCGTACCACTGGTAGCGCAGCTGCGCCGAACCCCAGTCCCCGGCGTGCGCGGTGAGGGTGTTGCCCACCTTCACCGTGCCGGTCACGGTCGGCTTGGGCTTCTTCGGCAGCGGCGTGAGGAGGGTCTGCAGGCTCGCCGCGGTGCCGTGGAACACGTCCTGATCGCCGGGGAAGCCGTCCGACGAGTCGGCGTCCTCGCGCCACTGCCAGAACGCGTAGCTGCTCCAGCCCTTCGGCAGGGTCGGCGCGGTGGCCGAGGACCAGTCGGCGATCCAGAGCCGGTTCGCGGCGAACGCCGTGCTGCCGCCCGTGCAGTAGTTCCACCAGTCGGAGTTGGTGTAGATGATCGGGGTGCGGCCGGTCTGCGCCTTGACCTCGGCGGAGAAGGCCTGCAGCCACGTGACCATCCGCGCGCGGTTCGCGGAGAGGTCCTTCACCCAGTCCTCGTCGGAGGACATCCAGCAGTGGGTCTCGTCGGAGGACATCCAGCAGTGGGTGGTCTTGCCGGCCTCGAGGTCGACGACAGGAGGCAGCACGTTCGGCTCGCTCAGGAGCTCCCCGACGTGGTCGGCGAACGCGTCGGCTTCGGCGCGCGGGTCGGATGCCTTGCTGCCGTCGCCCATGCCCGCCACGACGTAGGCTCCGCGGATCAGCCCCGCCTCTCCGGCCTCCTCCCATTGCTCGTCGAAGTCGGAACTGGGGGTGTAGGCCGGGTCGTTGAGCGACATCGTGTCGCCCGACTTCACGAACACGAACTTCGCGCCGTCCTCAGCGGCGCCGGCGATGTCGGCCGACGGCTGGAAATTGCTCACGTCGAAGCCCTGGAGGTATCCGGAGTCCGGCGCTCCCGTGTCCGTCGCGGACGCGGGTGCCGCCGTGGCGAACACCACCGCGAGGCCGGTGAGCGCTGCGGCGACGGTGAGAGCAATTCGTCGCATCGTCTTCCCTTCGACGTCGGGGTCGTCGAAGGGCACCCTAGCCGCCGAAGCTGACGAGGCGGTCGATTGTTCCGGATTCGGCGATCAGACGATGCTCAGCAGCCGGGTGCCGGAGGCGACCGTCGCGCCCACCTGCGCGTTCAGATCCGTGACCCGGCCGTCCTTGTGGGCGGTGAGCGGCTGCTCCATCTTCATCGCCTCGAGCACGACGACGAGGTCGCCCTTGACGACCTCCGCGCCCTCCTCGACGGCGACCTTCACGACGGTCGCCTGCATCGGCGCCGTCACCGAGTTGCCGGAGGCGGCGGGGCCGCCCGTGCGGCCGCCGCCGCGGGTCGCACGGCGCGGCGCGGCACCGGCGCGGCGGGTGCCGGGGGAGAGCAGCAGCTTGCTGGGCAGGGAGACCTCCACGCGCCGGCCGTCGACCTCGAGCACGACCGCGTGCCGCTCGTCATCCGCGGCGGGCTCGCCGGCCGCGCCGGTCCACGCCGGAACCCCGCCGGCCCACTCGGTCTCGATCCAGCGCGTGTGCACCCGGAACGGCTCGCCGCCGTCGGGGGCGAACGCCGGATCCCGCACGATCGCCCGATGGAAGGGCAGCACGGTCGGAAGCCCGGCCACCTCGAACTCGTCCAGCGCACGGCGGGCGCGCTCGAGCGCCTGCTCCCGGGTCGCGCCCGTGACGATCAGCTTGGCGAGCAGCGAGTCGAACGCGCCGGAGATCTCGTCGCCGGCCTGCACGCCCGAGTCGACGCGCACGCCGGGGCCTGCGGCCGGCTTGAACACGCGCACGGGACCGGGGGCCGGCATGAAGTTCCGGCCCGGGTCCTCGCCGTTGATGCGGAACTCGAAGGAGTGCGCCCGCGGCTCGGGGTCGGGGTAATCCAGCAGCCCGCCTGCCGCGATGCGGAACTGCTCGCGCACCAGGTCGAGTCCGGTGACCTCCTCCGACACCGGGTGCTCCACCTGCAGGCGGGTGTTCACCTCGAGGAACGAGACCGTGCCGTCCTTCCCGATGAGGAACTCGCAGGTTCCGGCGCCGACGTAGCCGACCTCCTTCAGGATCGCCTTCGACGCGCGATAGAGCTCCTCGCGCTGCGCATCCGTCAGGAACGGCGCGGGCGCCTCCTCGACCAGCTTCTGGTGGCGGCGCTGCAGGGAGCAGTCGCGGGTCGAGACGACCACGACGTTGCCGGCGGCGTCGGCCAGGCACTGCGTCTCGACGTGGCGCGGGGTGTCGAGGTACTTCTCGACGAAGCATTCGCCGCGGCCGAACGAGGCCACCGCCTCGCGGGTGGCCGAGTCGAACAGCTCCGGGATCTCCTCACGGGTACGGGCGACCTTGAGGCCGCGGCCGCCGCCGCCGAACGCGGCCTTGATCGCGACCGGCAGGCCGTGCTCGTCGGCGAACGCGAGCACCTCGTCGGCGTCCGCGACGGGGTTGAGCGTGCCGGGCGCCATCGGTGCGCCGGCCAGTTCGGCGACGTGCCGCGCGCTCACCTTGTCGCCCAGCCGCTCGATCGCCTCAGGGCTCGGGCCGATCCAGGTCAGCCCGGCGTCGATCACGGCGCGGGCGAAGTCGGCGTTCTCGGCGAGGAAGCCGTATCCGGGGTGCACGGCGTCGGCGCCGGAGCGGCGCGCGACCGAGAGCAGCTTGTCGATCACCAGGTACGTCTCGACGCTCGTGGTGCCGCCCAGCGCGTACGCCTCGTCGGCGAGGCGGGCGTGCAGGGCGTCCCGGTCCTGATCGGCGTAGACCGCGACCGACCCGATCCCGCTGTCCTTTGCCGCTCGGATGACTCGGACCGCGATCTCGCCGCGGTTGGCGATCAGGACTTTTGAGATGTGGGGCACCCCTTCAGCCTACGGACCGGCACCAAGCCGGATTTGGCCGCCACCGACAAAAGTCTCTCGGAAGCTTTGTCGTTTCCGCGGCGGTTCGGCGCCGCGCTCAGGAGGCGCGGGGGCGGTTCCACAGCGCGGTCCACTCCACGCCGAGGGAGCGGACCAGGCGGCGCAGGGTCGGCAGCGACATGCCGACGACCGTCGAGGGATCGCCGTCGATGCGCTCGATGAACGGGCCGCCGAGGCTGTCGATCGTGAACGCGCCGGCCACCTCGAGCGGCTCGCCGCTCGCGACGTACGCTTCGATCTCGGCATCCGTCATGTCGTCGACGAAGGTGACGGATGCCGCGGCCGTCGCACCCGCCGCACCGCGCACCCGCCCCCCGCGGTGGTCGATGACCCAGTGCCCCGAGTGCAGCACGCCGGTGCGGCCGCGCTGCCGGCCCCAGCGCTCGGTGGCCAGCTCGGGCAGGTGCGGTTTGCCGAAGACGGTGTCGTCGATGTGGAACACGCTGTCGCCGCCGACGATCAGCCCGTCGATGGGGGCGCCGTCGACCTGCGTGCCGACGACGGCCTCGGCCTTGGCGCGAGCCAGCAGCTGCACCGTGTGCTCGGGGGTGAGGATGCCGTGCTCCGCCTCCGCGGCGGCCACGGCGGCCGGCTCGTCGACCTGCGACGGCACCACCACGGGTTCGATGCCCGCCTGTCGCAGCAGCATCAGGCGGGCCGGGGAGGTCGAGGCGAGATACACGCGCATAGGCTTTCACGATACGGCCCGCGCGCCGTCCCCCGGACTGTCCCCCGAAGAGACGACTGTGCCGACTCCGGCGATTCGTAGAGCATGTCTATGAACAGCGACTCTCTCTCGAGCAGAGGCTGTCTCAATCATTCGCCGAATAGGGTATGTGGGCGGATGTCATTGGGGGGAGTCGGGAAGACATTCGGGTTGTCGTTCCGGCTCGTTGCTTCCGGTGGGGGCGCTCGGCGCCCCCGCCGCAAGCCGCGCCCGTCGTCTGCAGTGCCGGCTCGGTCTCGGTGTTGATCGCCGTCAGGGCTTGATCTCCAGCCACAGCGCCACGTCGTCCTCGGCGGCGCCGTCGTCGAGTCCGACCACCGTGACCGCGGCATCCCCGTCGCGCGGCGCCGAGCGCACGATGAGCGTGTCGGCGTCGGATCCGGCGATCGCCCGCGCGAGCCGGCGCAGCACGCGCGCCCGGTCGGCCTCGCCCAGCTCGTCCAGACCGCCCTCGTCGAGCAGGCTCACCGAGGCGCCTCGGCGCCGCGCATCCGTCACGACCCGGCGCACCTCGTCGTCGAGCAGCCCGCGCCCGCGGATCTCGTCGCGCATCATCGCCTCCAGCAGCAGGCACTCCCGGCGCTGCTCCTCGCTCAGGTCGCCGCCGGTGCGCACGATCTCGGTGAGCAGCGGCTCGGCCAGCGTGTAGGTGTGCTCGAGCCGGCGCTGCCGCTCGACCACGTGGGCGTCGTACGCCGCCCGCCACGCGGACGCCTTGCGCTCGACCTGCGCGAACCGCTCGGCGTCCTCCCCGGTCTTCTGCACCGCGAACATGACCACGTTGGCCGCGACGACCCAGACGATGCTGCCGATCACGCCGAGGTCGCCCAGGGCTGCGAACCCCGCCCAGATCAGCGACTGCACCGTCAGGAACGCGAGGCCCGCCCAGGCGATCCACTCCCGGCCGCGCACCATGACGACCGTGAGCAGGGTGCCGACGGCCGCGACGTGCCAGGTGGCGTAGCCGTTCGAGCGGTCCGGGTCGAGCTGCGAGGTCACCGCGAGCGGCAGCGCCACGGCGACGGCGAGGTCGAATAACGCGACCCCGAGCGGCAGCGTGCGCGCCTTCGGGCGCAGCAGGCTGAGCGTGATGGCGGCCGCGAACAGCACGAGCGACACGACGGTCGGCACGGGGGAGCGCGGCACGTCGAGCGAGGTGAGCGCTAGCACCACGTGATAGGCGGAGAACAGCGCGGCGAGCCAGATGATCGCCGTGCGACTGAGGGCGATCACGCCCGCACCTCGTCGTGCCGCTGCTCGCCGCGCTCGCGCGCGCGAGGCGGCGCGGGCCAGGTGAGCGTGATGACGGTGCCGGCGCCCTTGGTCGAGGCGACGTGGGCGGCGCCGCCGGCGACCTCCATGCGGTGGATGATCGACGTCGCGAGCCCGAGCCGCCGGGGTGCGACGTCGGCGAGGTCGAAGCCCGCGCCGTCGTCCGCGATCACGATGCGGACGCCCGGCGGGTCGGTGTCGGGCAGCCCGGTCACCGTCACGCGGCGGTGCACCTCGGCGCCGCCGGCGTGCTGCGAGCTGTTCAGCAAGGCCTGCAAGGATGCCGCGTGCAGCGCCTCCGCGACCGGCGAGGGCACGGCGGGCGGCGGCGGACCGTCCGTGCGTACCTCCGCCGGATGCGGCAGCGAACCGGCGGAGCGGTGCAGCGAGGCGACGAGGGCCGCGCCATCCGTCGTCGCCTCGGCCGAGGCGTCGGCGACGGGAGCCGCGGACGACAGGTGGCCGAGCGCGTCGGCGGCCATGCGCGCGGCGAGCTGCTTCGCCTCCGGGGTGCGCGCACCGGCCGCGGCGAGCAGGGTCGTGAGCACGCTGTCGTGCACGAGGGCGTCGACCTCGACGCGCTCGGCCTCGCCGAGGTGCTCGCGCAGGCCGTGCTCGTAGTTGTCGAGGGCGGCCCGCTGCGCGGCGTCGACGCGGCTCGCGCTGCTGCGCAGCATCGTCGCGATGGTGAGGATGACGCAGCCGACCAGCGCCGAGTACACGCAGTCGAGCAGCGCGGTGCGGCCGTCCGCGCCGTCGCTGACGACGCACAGCACCGAGGCGAAGAGCCCGGCCGAGACGAACACGTACACGCCCGCGAGCCACGCCGGCAGCGCCACGGTCGCATACGCGGCGGCGACGGTGCAGAGCATCCACAACCAGGAGGTGCCGTCGACGTCGCCGCGCTGGTCGGTGACCGGCCACAGCACGAGCTCGACGAGGTACAGCACCGCGAACGCGGCGGTCGCGGCCGCCACGGCGCGCCGCAGCAGGGCCGCGGTGGCTGCGGTGATCAGCGAAAGGCACAGGGCGGCCGCCTGCAGCCCGCCGAGGGGCTGCACGAGGTGCGGCTGCGCGGCGAGCAGGTCGGGGAGCACCAGCACGCCGAAGACGAGCCCGAAACCGACGATGGCGCGGGAGACCATCGTCTCGATGCGGTCGCGCGTGAGGGGGTGCCGCCTGGCCGGCGGCACCGGGCGGGACGGCTCAGGGGCGCTCATTCGTGCCGCCCGCGGCGTCCGCGGCGAGCCCCGGCAGGATGCCGTCTTCGACCGCGCGGCGCAGCAGATCGACCTTGGTCGGGGCGGGTCGGCCCACCTCGATGTACTTCACGCGGATGCGGTCGAGGTACTCGCGTGCCGTGGAGTGCGCGATGCCGAGCTGCGCGGCCACCGCCTTGAGCGGCAGGCCAGAGGCGTACAGGTGCAGCACGTCGCGCTCGCGCTGGCCGAGCTTGGCGCGCGCGAAGTCGTTGTCGGCGTCGATCGCGCTCGCCCACTCGAGGTTGTTGAGCACGCCGCCGCCCGCGACGGTGCGGATCGCGTCGATGACGGCGCCGGTGGGTGCGGACTTCGGGATCACGCCCGCGGCGCCCGCCGCGAGCGCCTCGCGCACCGCCTGCACCCGGTCGGCGATGGAGTGCACGAGCACCGAGCTGCCGGCGCTCTGCAGTCGCTTGACGTTGTCGGTCACGCACGAGCCGTCGCCGAGCGACAGGTCGAGCACGACCACGTCGGCCGGGGCGTTGCGGAGCGCGGGCAGCAGGCCGGCGACGTTCGCCGCCTCGTCGAGCACGGTGATCCCGGCGTTCTGGCAGGCGGCGCGCAGCCCGATGCGTACCGACTCGTGATCGTCGACGATCGCCACAGTCACCATGGCAAGCATGGTACCGACCCCTCGGGGACGCGGTGCTACGCGTGCGCGGGAGTGAGCGAGGCGACCAGCTCCAGGTGGTGGGTGTGGGGGAACAGGTCGAACGCCTCGAGCGCGCGCACCTCGTAGCCGCCGGCGGCGAACAGCGCCGCGTCGCGGGCGAAGGCCACCGGGTCGCAGGCCACGTAGACGAGCTGGGCGGGGGCGAGGGCGAGCAGCTCGTCGACGACCGCCTTGCCGGCGCCCGCCCTAGGCGGATCGAGCACCACGGTCGCCGCCCGCTGCCTGGCCCGCTCGGCGGCCGTCGCGCGGGCGGCGCGGCCGCGCAGCCACTGCTCGACGCGGCCCGTCTCGGCGCGGGCCCCGACCCAGTCCGCGAGGTTGCGCCCGGCGAACTCGGTGGCCTCCGGGTTGCTCTCCACGCTGGTGATGCGGGTGGAGCGGCCGAACGCGTCGCCGAAGGCGGCCGCCAGCAGGCCGACCCCGCCGTACAGGTCGAGGTTGTCGGCCGCCGGGTCGACCCGGTCCGGGTCCACGGCCCGTCGCACCGCGTCGGTGAGGGTCTGCGCCGCGAGCCGGTGCACCTGCCAGAAGCCGTCGGCCGGAAGCCGGAACTCGCGCTCGCCGACGCGCTCCACGATCGGCTCCCGCCGGGGGCCGCGGCCGTCGCGCCCGGTCACGAGCGAGATCGCCCCTCCCGTCGACGGCGCGATCAGGTCGACGGATGCCGCATCGCTGAGCCGCGCGCCGAGCGGCGCCGCCTCGGCGATCGCGGGGGCCGCGAGCGGCAGCGACCGCACCGGGACCACCGTGTGCGAGCGGGCCGAGTAGGGGCCGACGGCGCCGTCGGCGGACACGTGCAGGCGCACCCGGGTGCGCCATCCGATGCCGTTGCCCTCGTCGTCGCCGGGCAGCGCCTGCACCATCACCTCGCGCTCGAGGTGCGCGAAGCGGGCGAGCGCGTCGGCGACCACCTGGCGCTTCAGCTCGCGCTGGTGGGCGAGGGCGATGTGCCCGAACTCGGCGCCCCCGGCGCGTTCGGCGGGGTCGCGGTCGACGGATGCCTCGGGCCAGACGTGCTCGCGCCGGTGCGGGCTCGGCCGCAGCACCTCGACGACGTCGGCGCGCCAGAAGCTCTTCTTCGCCGCGGTGACCCGGGCGCGCACGCGCTCGCCGGGGATGCCGTCGGCGACGAACACGACCCGGCCCTCGTGCCGGGCGACCATCACGCCGCCGTGGGCGACGCCGGTGAGCTCGAGCTCGATCTCGGTGCCGACCGCGGGGTCCGGGGCCGCCGGGGTGCGGGGGCGGTGGCGCTGAGGCATCCGTCTAGCGTCTCACGTCGTCGTGCGGGCGGTTCAGCCCTGGAAGCTGCGCCAGCTGCGGGGCAGGGGCTCGCGCAGGCGCATCGAGCGGCTCCAGGCGGAGGCGCGCGGCGCCTCGAGTCGCGGGTCGGCGGACTGCGCCTGCTGCTGCAGGGCGGCGGTGAGCACGGCGGTGGCGGCGGCGACCTCCTCCGCGGTGAGGTGCTCGGTGACGAAGCGGATGTCGCCGGCGGCCGCCGACGGGTCGGGCGGCGGGGTCACAGCGGGATGTTCCCGTGCTTCTTCGGCGGCATCGCGGCGCGCTTGGTGCGCAGCGAGCGCAGCGCCTTGATGATCGCGACGCGTGTCGCCGCCGGCTCGATCACCGTGTCGAGCTCGCCGCGCTCGGCCGCCAGGTACGGCGAGGCGACGTTGTACGCGTACTCGGTGGCGAGCTTCTGGCGCAGGGCCGTGACGTCTTCGCCGCGCTCGCGCGCCTCGGAGATCTGGTTGCGGTAGAGGATGTTCACCGCGCCCTGACCGCCCATCACCGCGATCTCCGCCGTCGGCCAGGCGAGGTTGATGTCGGCGCCGAGCTGCTTGGAGCCCATCACGATGTACGCGCCGCCGTAGGCCTTGCGGGTGATCACGGTGACGAGCGGCACCGTCGCCTCGGCGTAGGCGTACAGCAGTTTGGCGCCGCGGCGGATCACGCCGGTCCACTCCTGGTCGGTGCCGGGCAGGTAGCCGGGCACGTCGACCAGGGTGAGGATCGGGATCGAGAACGCGTCGCAGAACCGGACGAACCGGGCCGCCTTCTCGCCCGCGTCGATGTTCAGCGTGCCGGCCATGGCGTTCGGCTGGTTGGCGATGATGCCGACCGAGCGGCCTTCGATGCGCGCGAATCCGATCACGATGTTCGGCGCGAACAGCGGCTGGATCTCGAGGAACTCGCCGTCGTCGACGAGGTGCTCGATGATCGCCGTCACGTCGTACGGCTGGTTGGGCGAGTCGGGGATGATCGCGTTCAGCTCCCGGTCGAGGTCGGTGACCTCGAGCTCGGGCTCGGCGTCGTAGACGGGCGGGTCGCTCAGGTTGTTGTCGGGCAGGTAGCCGAGCAGGCTGCGGGCATAGTCGAGGGCGTCGTCCTCGTCGGTGGCCAGGTAGTGGCTCACGCCGGAGAGCTTGTTGTGGGTGAGCGCGCCGCCGAGCTCCTCGAAGCCGACGTCTTCGCCGGTGACGGTCTTGATCACGTCGGGGCCGGTGACGAACATGTGGCTCGTCTTGTCGACCATGATCACGAAGTCGGTCAGCGCGGGGGAGTACACCGCGCCGCCCGCCGCGGGGCCGACCACGATGGAGATCTGCGGGATCACGCCGCTGGCGGCCGTGTTGCGGCGGAAGATCTCGGCGTACTTGCCGAGCGCGACGACGCCCTCCTGGATGCGCGCGCCGCCGGAGTCGAGGATGCCGATCATCGGCACGCCCGTCTTGATGGCGTGGTCCATGACCTTGACGATCTTCTCGCCGGCGACCTCGCCGAGGCTGCCGCCGAAGGTGGTGAAGTCCTGGCTGAAGATGGCGACCTGGCGGCCGTTCACGGCGCCGATGCCGGTGATCACGGCGTCGCCGAAGGGGCGGCGGTTCTCCAGGCCGAAGCCGGTGGAGCGGTGCCGCACGTACTCGTCGAACTCGATGAAGGTGCCCGGGTCGAGCAGCCCCAGGATGCGCTCGCGGGCGGTCAGCTTGCCCTTGGAGTGCTGCTTGGCGGCGCTCGCCTCCTCCTTGCGGGTGACGGCCTCGTCGTAGCGGCGCTTCAGGTCGGCGATGCGGCCGGCGGTGGTGGAGAGGTCGGGTGCGGCCTCGGCTGCTGCTTCGGCTGCGGTCTCGGTCGCGGGGTCGGCCGCGCGGTCCGTCGCGGCGGGCTGATCGGTCACGGCCCCACCTTACCTTCGGGCCGGCGGCGGGCCCCGTGCAGGGATCCCCACAAATCCGGGGCCCGATGTTGGTCGGGGAGGGTGCGGCGGCGGCATCCGTTCGTCGATTCAGGTCGTCGATTCGCAGGTCGTCGATTCGTCGAAAACGGCTCGTCACAGGGCCGGTTCGAGCGCAAATCGACGAATCGAGAAGGCCGGTTCCGGCGGTTCGTCGTGATCGGTCGCTCATGGCCGCTGCAGGAGCGAAAAGTGACGAATCGCCGGAGCGCGGGGTGGGCGGGGCAGGCGGGGGCGAGGCGCGAGGCGGGCGGCCGGGAAGAATGGGGGGCGTGAAGGCGGAGGAGATGGTGAGGACGCGGCGCATCGCGTCGCGGCTCGTCGTGAAGGAGAGAACCGGGTCGACCAACAGCGACCTGGTCGAGGCGGCGAGCACGGATGCCTCGGGCTGGCCGCACCTCGCGGTCATCGCCACGGACGAGCAGACCGCGGGCCGGGGCCGCCTCGGCCGGCAGTGGCAGGCGCCTGCCGGCACCTCGCTCGCCGCCTCGGTACTGGTGCGCCCCGCCGCGCTTCCCGGGGCGCTACCGGCCGACGCATACGGCTGGCTGCCTCTGCTTGCCGGGGTGGCGATGGCGCGGGCCATCCGCTCGGCCCTTGCCGACACCGACGCCGGCGCCGACGCCGAGCCGGACGCCGAGACCGACGCCGCGACCGAGACCGCCGCTCCGGCCGACCGCGTCGAGCTGAAGTGGCCCAACGACGTGCTGATCGGCGGCCGGAAGGTGTGCGGCATCCTCGCCGAGCTGCTGCCCGGCGGGGACGGCGCCGTGATCGGCTGCGGGGTGAACCTCACCATCGACCGCGCCGACCTCCCCGTCGAGACCGCCACCTCGCTGCGCCTCGAGGGCGCCCCGCACCCCGACGCCGACGCGCTGCTCGCCGCCTACCTCGAGGGGCTGCAGGTGCTGCTGTACGAGCTGGCGAACGCGGGAGGGGACGCCGAAGCCTGCGGCATCCGTGCGGTCGTGGAACGCGAGTGCTCCACCATCGGCCGCGAGGTGCGCGTCGAACTGCCCGGCGGCGCGCCTCTCACCGGCCGCGCCGGCGGGCTGGACGCCGCCGGACGTCTCGTCGTGGTAACGGATGCCGGTTCCCGGGCCGTCGCGGCCGGCGACGTGACCCACCTGCGGTATTAATGGCACATGGCCAGACCGGACGCCCCGCGCTCGGCGGCGCCGGGTGCCCCGGCGGCGGTCCCGCCACCGCCTGCCGAACGCGTTGTCGCGCGGCTCAGGCCGCACGCGCGGGCGATGTTCTGGCCGAGTGTCGCGTTCATCGCCATCTGCGGCGCCTACGGGTACTACGGGCAGCAGTTCGAGCAGATGTGGGCGCGCCTGTCGATCCTCGCCGCCGCCACCCTGCTGACCATCCTGCTGTGCGTGCTGCCGCTCGCCGCCTGGCTCAGCCGGCGCATCATCATCACCACGCGGCGCATCGTCGTGCGCAGCGGATTCCTCGTCCGGGTGCGCCAGGAGCTGCTGCACTCCCGCGGCTATGAGGTCGAGCTGCGGCGCGGGCCGCTGCAGTCGATGTTCGGCTCGGGCAATCTGCGCATCACGGTCGGCGGCGAGACCGCTCTCGTGCTGCGCGACATCCCGCAGGCGCGCACCGTGCAGGGAGCCCTGCACGACCTGATGGAGAACGCCGCCAGCCTGCAGACCGCGCAACGGCAGGTCATGCAGAGCCCGGCCATCACCCGGCAGACCACGGTCTGGACCGGCCGCTGACCCCGCGCCCGCCGGCACCGCGGCGCCGGCCCGGGCCCGCCCGTGCGGAAGAATGAAGGGACACCCCCGACCCGTCGAAGGAGTTCCATGAGCACCCCCACCACCATCGGTGTGATCGGCGCAGGACAGCTGGCCCGCATGATGATCCCGCCCGCCGTCGAGCTCGGGGTGACCATCAAAGTGCTGGCCGAGGCGCCCGGCATGAGCGCCGGCCTCGCGGCCACGGCCGTCGGCGACTACCGCGACGAGGCGACCGTGCTCGACTTCGCCCGCACGGTCGACGTGATCACCTTCGACCACGAGCACGTGCCGCAGCACGTGCTGCACGCGCTCGTCGATGCCGGCGTCCCCGTGCACCCGGGCCCCGACGCGCTGCTCTACGCGCAGGACAAGCTGGTCATGCGCCGCAAGGTCGCCGAGCTCGGCCTGCCCGTGCCCGACTGGGCCGCGGTCGAGTCCGCCGACGAGCTGGGGGCGTTCCTCGACGCGCACGGCGGCCGCGCCGTCGTGAAGACCGCTCGCGGCGGCTACGACGGCAAGGGCGTGCGCGTCGTCGACGACAAGGGCGGGGCGGATGACTGGTTCCAGGCGCTCGCGGAGGACGGCCGTGGCGGCGCCCTGCTGGCCGAGGAGCTGGTCGACTTCACCCGCGAGCTCGCCCAGCAGGTGGCCCGTCGCCCGAGCGGCGAGATCGTCGCCTACCCGGTGGTGGAGACCGTGCAGAAGGGCGGCGTGTGCGCCGAGGTGATCGCCCCCGCCCCGACGGCGGGGGAGCCGGCCGTCGCCGTCGACGGGGCGGGCACGACCGTCGCCGAGGTCGCCCGGGACATCGCCGTGCGCGTGGCCGAGGGCATCGGAGTGACCGGCATGCTCGCCGTCGAGCTGTTCGAGGCGCGCGACGGCCGGGTGCTCGTCAACGAGCTCGCGATGCGCCCGCACAACAGCGGGCACTGGTCGATCGACGGCGCCGTCACCAGCCAGTTCGAGCAGCACCTGCGCGCCGTGCTCGACCTTCCGCTCGGCGACGTTCGCCCCCGCGACCCGTGGACCGTGATGGTGAACGTGCTCGGCGGCCCCGTCGGCGAGAGCCTGCAGCAGCGCTACCCGCAGGCGATGGCCGCGCACCCGGCCGCCAAGCTGCACGGCTACGGCAAGGAGTCCCGCCCCGGCCGCAAGGTCGGCCACGTTACGGTGAGCGGCGCCGACCTCGACCGGGTGCTCGCCGAGGCGCGCGCCGCCGCGGCGTTCTTCGAGGGGTAGCGAGGGGCGGCTCAGTCGTTCCGGCCGCGTCGCACCCGGCCGTACAGGCGCGAGGCGACGTCGCGCACCACGCCGCCGGCGACCTGGCGGATGTCGGACAGCGCCGCGCCGATCGCGTCGAGGCGCTCGTCGAGGTGCTCCGCCTGCTTCTCCGCCGCTTCGAGCAGCGTGTGCGCCCGGGCACCGGCGTGGGTGTCCACCGCCTCGACGGTGTGCTCGCCGACCTGCGCGACGTGCTGCACCAGCTCGTCGTAGCGCCCCTGCCACGGCTGCTCGCGCAGGCGGGCGGCCTGATCCTCGAAGTAGAGCCGGTTCACGAGCCATCCGACGCCCGGCGCGCCGTGGTCGAGGTCCTCGCGCAGCAGCTTGTTGAGCAGCCGCGCGCGGTCCTCCTCGTACTCCGTCTGCCGGGAGAGGGTGACGTTGCCGAACTCGTCGCCCGAGTCCTCTTCCCGCAGGTGCCAGTTGGCGAGCGGCTCGCGCACCATGCCGATGTCGTGGCGGCGCAGCACGCGCAGGTTGAATTCCCAGTCCGCCAGCACCCGCATCGACTCGTCGTACGGGCCGAGCTCGTCGTGCAGCGAGCGGCGGTAGAGGAACGCGATCGGCGGGAACAGGTTGTGCCGGCACATCTCGTGCAGCGTGATGTGCTCGATGTCGCGGGCGAACGGCTGGCGCCCGAGCTCGTACGCGCCTTCCGGGTAGACGCGGTCGGTGACGATGTCGGTGAAGGCGACGACGCCCGCGTACCCCTCGTTCCCGTCGAGGAACGCCACCGTGTGCTCGAGGAACCCGGGCTCCCAGGTGTCGTCGTCGTCGTGCAGCACGACGTAGCGGCCGTCGTGCGCCGCCACCCCCTGGTTCGCCGCGGCCCAGCGCCCCGCCGGCTCGGCGTTCTCCACCAGCACCAGCCGGTCGGCCCGTTCGCCGCCGGGGGCGAACCCGGCCGGCAGGGTCGATGGGTCGAGGGGGCTTCCCCCGTCGTTGACGACGACGACGGTGTAGTGCGGGTAGGTCTGCGCGGCCACGGACGCGAGGGCACGGTGCAGCAGGAGTTCACGGTCCTTCGTGCGCATCACGACGGTGACCCGGCTCGGCGCGGTCGGCTGGTCGGTCACAGCGGCAAGTCTGCCATGAGGGCCCGCGCGACTCGCCGAGCGGTCAACTGCCGGCCGCCGACGCCCCGATCAGGTCGGACAGACGGGCCTCGAAGAGCGGCGCCAGGCTCTTCGCGAAGGTCGCGGTGAGGTGCGAGCCGTCGCGGTAGACGAGCACGTTGCCGATGATCGCGGGGCAGTCGGCCGTGTTGCACAGGTACGGCGTCGGGGAGAGGTACTCCGCCGAGCCCGCGGTGGCCGCGGTCTTCAGCGACTTCTCGAGCTTGTCGGAGGCGGCCGCCGAGAGCGGCAGGTCGCACGCCGAGGCATCCGTCAGATTGCCGGAGAGGCAGTCGGTCGGCGCCTGGCCCGGGAACGGCGTGTCGCCCAGCACGAGCTTCTTCGCGCCGGCCGGCAGCTTGTTCAGGGTCTCCTCCAGGCCGTTCTCCCAGTCGGTCGCGGTCGCGTCCTGGCCGTCGGCCTTCGTCGCGTCCGTCAGCTCGGAGATGATGACGGCGGCCGGCGGGTTGTCGGCGAGCTTGCGCAGCACCGCGTCGCGCCACTCGTTGCACTCGGGGTAGGTGACGACGCGCTCGCCCTCCTTGAACAGCACGTCGAGGGACGCGGCCGGGCAGCCCGACTTGGTCTCCACCTGCAGCGAGATCTCGCCCTTCTCGGCCAGGGTGTCGAGCGCGGGGAACCACTGGGCTGCGTGCGAGTCGCCGAACAGCACCACGCGCGGCGCCGACTTGTCGGTGCCGAACACGCAGGACTTGGGCGTCGTGCCGTCCTGCTCGAGGTGGCAGCCGTCGGAGTACACGACCGGGTTGTCGTTGCTCGCATCGGCGAGGGACGGCGTCAGGTTCTTGGGCACGTAGTCGGTGCCCTTCGGGTGCTCCTGCACGCCCACGTCGGTGAGGGTCGCGGCCGCCTTGTCGGCGGTCTGCGGGGCGCGTGCGGCGTAGCTCGACAGGCCGGTCGCGGCGAGCACGAGCACGAACGACATGATGACCGCGCCCATCAGCGCCGGCGCGGCACCCGCGTTCGCGAATGACCTCGAGCGGCGGATCGGGTTCTCGATGAAGTGGTACAGCAGCCAGGCCAGCGGCACGCAGGCGACCATCATCACCACGCGCCAGGTGAGCGAGATCGGATGCGACGAGCCGACGGCCGCCTGCGCGATGGTCAGCAGCGGCCAGTGCACGAGGTACAGCGAGTAGGAGATCTCGCCCACCCAGCGCATCGGCGCGATGCCGAGCAGGCCGAAGGGGCCGTAGACCGCCGGCCGGGCGCCGCCCAGGATGACGGCGGCGGTCGCGGCCACGGGGACGATCGCGGCCGTGCCGGGGAACGAGGTCGAGTCGGTGTAGGTCAGCACCGTCCACGCGATGCCGGCGATGCCGGCCCAGCCGAGCAGCGCGCCGAGGAACTTGGGCAGGGCGATGCCGCTCGAGAGCAGCAGGGCGATCAGGCCGCCGGCCATGAACTCCCACGCGCGGGCGGGCAGCGAGAAGTACGCCCACGAGTTGGCGGTGGGGGTCCACTGCACGCACAGCCACAGCGAGACCGCGCCGACCGCGGCGAGGAAGAACCCGAGCGCGAGGCGCGAGCGGCGGGCGATGAAGAAGAAGATGACGAGCAGCAGCGGCCAGAGCAGGTAGAACTGCTCCTCGACGCCGAGCGACCAGTAGTGCTGGAACAGGCTCGGCGCATCCGTCTGCGCCAGGTAGTTCGTGCCGCGCTCGGCGAACGCCATGTTGGGCACGTAGAAGACGGTCCAGATGGCGTCGTCGGCGGCCTGCTTGATCTGCGCAGGCGGGATGAACAGGAACGCGGCGGCGAGGGTGAGGATCACGACCGCGAAGGACGCGGGCAGGATGCGCCGGGCGCGGCGGGCGTAGAAGCCGGCGAAGTCGACCTTGCCGGTGGCGAGCACGTCGCGCAGCAGGTGCGTCGTGATCAGGAAGCCGGAGATGACGAAGAACATGTCGACGCCGACGTAGCCGCCGGAGATAACCTGCACTCCGCCGTGGTAGACGACGACGGCGGCGACGGCGATCGCCCGCAGCCCCTGGATGTCGGGGCGGAAGCGGTCGGAGCGCGCACCTGTGGTGCCCGCGGCCCGGGGCGCGGGGGAGGGGGTGGTCGGTGCGGTCGGGCGGGCTGTGGTCGGGGCCTGTTCGTACTGCATCGCCTGGCAGTCTTGCAGAAGCGAACCTGGAAGAGTCCCCCAAAAGGGGGATATTTACGTGGTGGTTACACGTCCGTCGCCGGAGCGTCTCGCCGGGCCGCAAGGGGCAGGTGAGCCGCCCCGGCCGGCACCGCGCCGGGCCGCTGCGCCGCCGCCGGCGAGGCGGCCGGATCCCGGTCCTCCTCGCGCAGCTCGCGTTCCGCGTGCCGCTGGCGCTGGTTGAGGAAGTGCCGCTCGATCAGCCAGAAGAACCCGACGCACATGGCCAGCACGACCGGCACCACCCCGAAGGTGAGCAGCAGGTACTGGTGCACGGTGCTCAGGCCCAGCGGCAGCAGCAGCAGGTTCGCGAAGGCGATGAAGGGGCTGTGGAAGAGGTAGACCGAGTAGGAGACGAGGCCCAGGCGCAGCATCGGGCGGGCGGCGAACGGCTCCAGCACGAACGGGGTCCGGCCGCGCTCCACGGTGCGGCGCCCCGCCCAGGCGAGGGTGAACGCGAGCGGCACCCCCACGCCGAACTCGAGCATGTTCGCCTCGGGGATGTGGTAGTGGTGGCCCGCCCACTCCGCCGCCGGGATCGCCAGCCAGCTCACGGCCGCGATCGCTCCGAGGAAACGGGGACGCTTCTCGCGCATTGTGAGGTCCGCGGCCCACATTCCCATCACGAAGAGGGCGAGCAGCCACGGATGCAGGTACAGCCAGTGGTGCGCGTGGAACACCGGGGCGATCCACGCCAGCAGCGCGAACACGACGGCGATCGACCAGGGCCGGAAGTGCCGCCACATCGGCAGCAGGAGCAGTGGCATGATGAAGTAGATCTGCCACTCCACCACCACGCTCCACAGCGGCCCGTCGATCTTGCCGATCCAGTCGGCGAAGACGTCGTGGATCATCAGCAGGTGCGAGAGCACGTGGTTGTAATTGACCGGGATCTTCGTGTCCCACTGGGTGCCGTGGGGCGTGTCGAACAGCGGCACGGCCCAGATCATGGCGCTGAACAGGATGACCGCCGCGTAGTAGGGCGGGAGGATGCGGCGGGCGCGGCGCAGCGCGAAGTTGCGGAACCCCTTCGGGAACCAGAGGTCCGGGGTGCGCACCACCGGCAGCATCAGCACGTAGCCGGACAGCACGATGAACAGCGGCACGCCGAGGTATCCGTAGAGCACGATGTGCGCCCAATGCGGCATGGCGCGCTGGGCGTCGCCGCGCATCCCGGTGAAGAGGAAGGTGTGGTACAGGACGATCATCAGGGCGGCCGCTCCGCGGATGCCGTCGAGGTACGGGAATTCGACGCGACGGGTCGGCGCGGGTGCGATGGCGGAACTCATCGCGCCCGAGCATAACGGGCCGCCGCTGAACGGCTGATGGCGAACCGCGTGGCGTACCGGCTCGTGCCCGGTCGCCTTCCCTACCATGGGCGGCATGCCACCGATCAGCTCCGCTTCGGCGCGCGTCGCCATCATCATGGGCTCCGACAGCGACTGGCCGACCATGAAGCCGGCCGCCGAGAGCCTCGACCGGTTCGGCATCGACTACGAGGTCGAGGTCGTCTCGGCGCACCGCACGCCGGAGAAGATGATCGCCTTCGGCAAGGAAGCGGCGGCGCGCGGCATCCGTGTCATCATCGCCGGCGCCGGCGGCGCCGCCCACCTGCCCGGCATGATCGCCAGCGTCACCACGCTGCCCGTGATCGGCGTGCCGGTGCAGCTGGCCCGCCTCGATGGCCTCGACTCGCTGCTGTCGATCGTGCAGATGCCGGCGGGCATCCCGGTGGCGACGATGGCGATCAACGGGGCGGCGAACGCGGGGCTGTACGCCGCCCGCATCCTCGCCTCGGGCGACGCGGAGCTCACCGCCAAGGTGGCGGAGTACGCCCGCGAGCTCGAGCAGCTGGTCGAGCAGAAGAACACGGCCCTCGCCGCGAGCCTATGAGCGTCACGTACCCGCTGCGCCATCCGGAGACGCGGTCCGAGGCGGTGATGCGCCGCCGCGGCTGGTGGCTCGTCGTCGCCAACCTGCTGCTGCCCGGCAGCGCCCAGGTGCTCGCCGGCAACCGCAGGTTCGGCCGCATCGGCATCGTCGGGACGCTCGTGCTGTGGGCCGTCGCGATCCTGCTCGGGCTGCTCTACCTGCTCAACCGCGCATGGCTGTTCGAGGTGTTCACGCAGGGCTGGACCCTGGTGATCCTGCAGGGGCTGATGATCGCCTACTGCGTGCTCTGGGTCATCCTGACGCTCGACACGCTGCGCCTCGTGCGCCTGGTGAAGGTGGCCCAGTCGGCCCGGTCGGGCATCGCCGCGTTCACGATCGTCATGCTGGTCGCGCTGGTGGGCGGCACGGGCTACGGCTCGGTGCTCGTCGGCAGCGCGCGCGGCGCCCTCGGCGACGTCTTCGGCGCGACCGCGAGCGAGCCGCCCGTCGACGGCCGGTACAACATCATGCTGCTCGGCGGCGACGCCGGCCCCGACCGGGAGGGGCTGCGCCCCGACTCGATGTCGGTGGTCAGCATCGACGCGAAGACCGGCAAGGCCGTCAACATCGGCCTGCCGCGCAACCTCGACCAGATCCCCTTCTCCAAGGGGTCGCCCATGCTCAAGGACTACCCCGACGGCTACGGCACCGGCGGCCGCTGCGACGTCGACGTCTGCATGCTCAACTCGATCTACACCGAGGTGGAGCTGTACAAGCCCGACTACTACCCGAAGGCGAAGGCGGAGGGCAGCGAGCCCGGCATCGAGGCGATGCGCGACGCGCTCGAGGGCGCCACCGGGCTCAAGATCCAGTACTACGTGCTCATCGACATGCAGGGCTTCTCCGACCTGATCGACGCCCTCGGCGGCGTCACGATCGACGTGAAGGAGAAGCTGCCGATCGGCGGGCTGCCCGACGCGAGCGGGAAGCTGCAGGGCGTCGAGGGCTGGATCGAGCCGGGCGTGCAGCACATGGACGGCAAGACGGCGCAGTGGTACGCGCGCAGCCGCGAGACGACGAGCGATTACGATCGGATGGCCCGCCAGCGGCAGCTCGAAGAGGCGATGCTCGCCCAGATGAACCCCGCGAACGTGCTCGCCAAGTTCCAGGACATCGCCAAGGCCGGCTCGCAGGTGGTCAAGACGGACGTGCCGCAGTCGATGCTCGGCTACTTCGTCGACCTCGCGCTGAAGACCAAGAAGCAGCCGGTCGTGAGCCTCGACCTGGTGCCGCCGCTCGTGCCCGATCCGACGAACCCGGACTGGGACGCCATCCACGGCTATGTGCAGCGCACGCTGAAGACGGGGTCGCCGACGCCGACGCCGGCGGCGTCGGGCTGAGCCGGCGGGCGGCAGCCGGCCCGCGGTAGGCGCCGCTCAGAGCTCGGCGTGCAGCTGCCAGACCCGCGCGCCCGACTCGGCCCAGCTGTACGCCTTCGCCCGGTCGAGCCCCGCGATGCGGAGCTTCTCGGCGCGCTCGGCGTCGGTGACGACCTGCCCGACGGCCACCGCGAGACGCTCGGCGAAGGTCGACCCCGCCTCGGAGCGCGGCACTGCGACGCCGGCGCCGCCGGCGACCTCGACGAGGGCCGGCGCGTCGGAGTGCACGAGCGGGGCGCCGAAGGTCAGCGCCTCCAGCGCGGCGAGCCCGAAGCCGGCCGAGCGGCCGGGCGCGACGAACGCGGCCGCGCGCGAGAGGAGCAGGGCGAGGTCGCTGTCGCCGACGTGGCCGAGCGCGCGCACCCGGCCCTCCGGCAGGCCGAGCTGCATCGCGGTCAGCGAGATGCGCTGCCCGTGCCACTCGTCGTCGCCGACGACGAGCAGCGGCAGCCCGTGGAAGTCGGGCAGCGCGGCGGCGCGCACGAGCGCGTCGACGCCGGTGCGGGGATCCATCGAGCCGACCGTGAGCACGAAGCGCTCGGGCAGCTGCAGCCAGGAGGCGCGCACGTCCGGGTCCTCGGGCAGCACGAGTTCCGGGTCCACTGCGCCGGGGATGACGCGCAGCCGGTCGGCCACCGGCAGCAGCTCGGAGAGCTGGTCGGCCACGGCGTGGGTGGGCACGACGATCGCGTCCGCGCGGGAGGCGGCGCGGTGCGCCATCCGTCTCGTCCACGCCGCCTGGGCGTGGCCCAGCGACGCCGGATGCGTCCACGCGATCGTGTCGTGCACCGTCACCGTGACCTGCGTGGGAAGCGCCGGGTCGTGCTTGCCGAGCGGCGCGAACAGGGTGGGCGCGTGGATCACCCCGCCGCCCGCCGTCAGCGGCGCGCCGGCCGCCCACGCGGCCGCGAGCGGTCCGCGGGCGAGCGGCAGCACGTGCGTGCCGGCCGCGCCGGGGAACCACGACTCGAATTCGGCGACCTCCTCGGGCGGGTGCGCGGCGAGGATCAGCTCGACGTCGCAGCCCGGGGGAGCGGAGGCGATGAGTCCGCGGGTCAGGCCCCGCACGTACCGGGCGAGGCCGGGCAGCTTCGGCCCGGAGGCATGGCGGCGGTGGGCGGAGGCGTCTTCGGCGATCGCGCGCAGAGTCGTCATGATGAGTGGCAGCCTAGCCGCGGCGTGTGAGACGGGCCCGGGCGGCCAGCGCCACCCGGAGGCCGAGGCGCAGGGGCGCCAGATACCAGGCGCTGTACTTGCGGGAGAGGTAGCGGTAGGCGCTGCGGTGGTGCTCGGCGCGCATCGATTCGGCGGCGGTCCGCGTCGAGTGGGCGCCCGTGTGCACCACGCTCGCGCCCGGCACGTACAGGTTGCGCCACCCGGCGCGGGAGAGGCGGGCGCCGAGGTCGACGTCTTCGAAGTACATGAAGTAGCCGTCGTCGAAGCCGCCGATCGCGTCGAACGCGGCGCGGCGCACGAGCAGGCAGGAGCCGGAGAGCCAGCCCGTCTCGCGCCACTGCCCGCTCGTGGCGCGGTTCTCGCCCCGGTAGCGCCGGGTCCAGGGGTTCGCCGGCCACACGTTGGCGAACAGGGCGTGCCCGATGCCGGTGCGCAGCGACGGCAGTTCCCGCGCCGAGGGGTAGACGCGGCCGTCGGGTTCGAGGATGCGCGGCCCGAGCGCGCCGGCGGTCGGCTCGCGCCGGGCGACGTCGAGCAGCGTGGCCAGAGCGGATGCCTCCACCCGCACGTCCGGGTTCGTGATGAGCACCCACTCGATCTCGGGCGGCAGCTGCGCGACGCCCAGGTTGATCCCGCCGCCGTAGCCGAGGTTGTCGCGCGCGTGCACGAGCCGGATCCCTGAGTCGGCCGACCGCTCGTCGAGGCGCAGCGACGCCGCCGGGTCGTTGTCGACCACGACCGTGACGGCCGGGCGCACGACGCCCGCGGTCAGCGACTCGAGCAGCTCGGCCAGCGCCGCCTCCGAGCGGTAGCTGACCGTGACCGCGGCGAGGGCGGGGTCGGCGTCGCTCTCGCGGCTCACACCTTCCGGGTCCGCCACCGCTGCTAGGCGATCCTGCGCGGCGCGTCGAGGTCGCCGTCGTCGGCGGACTGCTGCGACATCAGGTGCCCGCGGGCGGAGAGCGCGTCCCCGTAGTGCTGGCGCTTGGTCAGCTCGAGCTGGTCCTCCTGCAGGATCCGGTTGATGCGGGTGAGGTCGGCGACGATCCCGATCACGAAGGACAGCAGCGACCCGGTGAGCAGCGTGGCCCCCGCCAGCAGCGACTGCAGGTGGCCGCCGGAGGAGCCCTGCGCGGCGTAGACCAGGAAGATGATGAACGGGATCAGCCCCGCGATGCCGAGCACCGTGCCGATCGTCGCGAACACGCTGTACGGCTTGAACATCAGGTAGGCCCGCAGGATCGCCAGGCCCGACTCCCACATGTGCTGGAAGATGTTGGAGAACAGCCGGGACTCGCGCGTCTTCGGGTTCGTCTCGACCGGGATGCTCGTGATGGCGAGCCGCTTGTTGCCCGCCTGGATGATGGTCTCCATGCAGTAGGAGAACTGGGTCACGATGTTCAGCCGCATCAGCGAGTAGCGGCTGTAGGCGCGGAATCCGCTCGCCGCATCCGGCAGGTCGGTGCCGGCCGCCTTGTTGACCACCCAGCTGCCGAAGCGCTGCATGAGCTTCTTGAACGGCGAGAAGTGGGCGATCTTGGCCGTCTGCCGGTCGGCGACGACGATCTCGGCCTCGCCGCGCAGCACGGGCGCCACGAGCTCGGGGATCATCTGCTGCGGGTACTGGTTGTCGCCGTCGGTGTTGACGAGGATGTCGGCGCCGTGGCGCAGGGCGTAGTCGACGCCGTCGTGGAACGAGCGGGCGAGGCCCATGTTGCGGGTGTGCCGCACGAAGTGGGTCACCCCGTGCTCCTGGGCGACCTCGACGGTGCGGTCCTTCGAGCCGTCGTCGATGACCAGGATCTCGATCTCGTCGATGCCCTCGATCCGGCGGGGGATCGACTCGAGCACGAGGGGCAGCGTCTCCTCCTCGTTGAGGCACGGGATCTGGATGAAGAGTCTCATGATCGCCTTGTCAGTCGCGGTGCGGCCGGGATTCGGCGCCCCGTCATTCTACCCGGGGGCCGGTCACCGACCCTGAGCCGCGCCCGAGCGGCGAGGGACCAGCGCGGCGAGGATCGCGCGGTAGCGCTCGCCCACGGCGTCGACCGTGAACCACGCGGAGCGCTCGGCGGCGGCCTCGCCCAGCCGCCGGCGCAGCTCGCCGTCGGCGATGACGCGCCGCAGCGCGTCCGCGAGAGCGGATGCGTCGGCCGGCGGCACGAGCAGCGCCGTCTGTCCGTCGGCGACGGCCTCGTTGACGCCCGCCACGTCGCTGGCGACGATCGCGCTGCCGGCGCTCATCGCCTCGAGCAGGGACACCGGGAGGCCGTCGCGGTCGCCGCTGGCGGCGGGCACCGAGGGCACCACCACGACGTCCGCGTTCGCGTACAGGCGCGCCACCTCGGCGCGGCCCACCGTGCCGGCGAACTCGACGGGCAGCCCGGCGGCGAGCCGTTCGAGCTCCGCGCGCATCGGGCCGTCGCCCGCGACGGTCAGGCGGTAGGCGTCCGCCGGGAGCGCGCGCAGAGCCTCGAGCAGCACGTGCACGCCCTTCTTCTCGACGAGCCGCCCCAGGAAGACCAGCTGCACAGGGCCCTCGCCCGCGCTCTCGCGCGGCGGCAGCTCGGGCAGGTAGGCGCCCATCGGCTCGATGCGCACCGCGGATTCGGCGGCGCCGAGCGCGAGCATCCGTTCTCTCATGTCGGCGTTCATCACCGTGATGGCGCCCGCGGCCCGCACCACCCAGCGTTTCAGCGCCCGCAGCGGCCCCGCGTTCAGCGCGTACAGGTCGGCGCCGTGCGAGGACAGCAGCATCGGCACCCCGCGGGCCGCGAGCCGGGCGATGACGCCCTGCGGGATGATCCAGTGCGCGTGCACCACGTCGGGCCGGAACTCGCGCACGGCGCGGCGCACCGCGAAGAACTGCGCGGCGAACAGCGGCAGCACCTGCAGCCAGTCCGAGCGCCGGGCGCGCAGGTTCTCGATGATCGCCCCGTCGGCGAGCGTCTCGAAGCGGCGCGGGAAGTAGGCGTAGCGCCGCACGCGCACCGCCCCGTCGCGGTCATCCCGCCGCGCGCCCTTCACCCGAGGCACGACCACGAGCGTCTCAAAGCCCTCGGCCTCGGCCCGGGCGAGATCCTGCACGAAGCGCGGCGTGCCGTCGTCGGCGCGCGCCGGGTAGGTGCTGGCGAGGACGAGCAGGCGGGTCACCGGCCGCGCTCCTCGCGGTGCGGGGCGGATGCGTCGGCGGGGAGCGCCAGGTCGATCTCCGAGGTGACCGCCTCCTCGACGCGGGTGGTGCGGCCCGCCACCGCGCGGTGCACCCAGGCGAAGCCGAAGAACGCGAAGTCGCAGGCCACCGACCACAGCCGCATGATGACCGTGATGGTCAGCGCGATCTCCGTCGGCATGATCACGCTGAGCAGCGCGAGCTGGATGCCCTCGCGCACGCCCAGGCCGCTCGGCGCGAACACGGCGATCATGCTCACCGCCGCGGCAAGGGTGCTCACCCCCATGACGAAGGAGAGCTGGTGGTACGGCAGCTCGGGGTACACCGTCTTGGAGATGAAGAAGAGGGAGAGGCCGCTCGCGAACGACCCGATCGCGTACAGGCCGAAGCCGGTTCCCACGGTGCGCGCGTCGGCCAGGTGCTCGCGGTCGAGCCGGCGGCGGCGCAGCACGCGGTAGGCCAGCGAGACGACCGCGTTGAACACCGGCGGCACGAGCAGCACGACGCAGACGAACGCGGCGGCGGCCAGCAGCCACTTCAGCTGCGGGGTGAAGATCGCCAGGCGGTGGTCGAACAGCAGCAGCACGAGCGCGAAGAGCAGCTGCACGATGACCTGCAGCGCGCCCTCCAGCAGGGAGCTGACGGCCAGCTTGTTGCGCGAGATGCCCTGCTTGGACGCGAAGAAGATCTTGCCGAGGATCCACGGCGCGGTGCCCGGGATGTACCGGCCCATCCAGGACTTCGCGTACACGTAGACGAGGGTCGCGTTCATGCGCACCTGCCGTGCGCCGAGCGAGCGCAGCAGCACCGTCCAGATGAAGGCGCCCCAGTAGCGGAACAGCAGGCCGAGCACGGTCGCGATGATGAAGTACCAGGGCTCGAAGCGGGCGTCGCGCAGCTTGCTGAAGTCGATCGACCGCAGGTAGTCGACGAGGAACACCGCGAGCAGCGCATAGAAGAGGATCGGGATCGCCCGCATGGCGATCCGGCGCCAGCGCGGCGCCGGCTTCTTGGCCGCCGTCTCCTCCGCCTGCTCCGCGACGTCCTCCACCTCGCGGAAGTCGCGTGCGTCACCCACGGGCGAAGACCCGGTCGAAGGCGTCGACGACGTCGGCGCGCAGGCGCTCGGTCGCCTGCGCGAGCTCGGCGCGGATGGCGTCGCCGTTCTCGAGCAGCTCGCCGAAGCGCTCGACGAACTCGACGGCGGCGAAGTCGTCCTCCAGCACCCGCTCGATCGGCATGCTGCGCGCGCTCTGCCCGATCTGGTCGAAGAACACGCGGCCCTTGTCGACGTAGTAGATGTTGAGGCTCGGCACGTTGGCGCTCACGCCGATGATGTTCGAGTGCAGGCGGAACCCGATCGCCGCCTTGCAGCCCGCGATGGCCGAGCGCAGCTCGGCGGGGCTCAGCTCGTCGCGGTCCACCACGCGCACCCGGCCCGGGTCGGCGGCGGCCGAGCGCAGCAGCTCGCACAGCTCGCCGTCGCCCTCCTCCAGGTGCATCGGCACGAGCATGACGTTCGCGTCGAAGCGGGTGGTGAGCTCGCGCATCATCGCCACCAGGTGCTCGCGGTAGCGGGCGTTCGCCTCGTTCGGGCGGGGCGTGCGGCCGAGCAGGGCGGCCAGGCGGCGCTTGTACTTGAACGGGATGACGCCGCCGGTGCGGTAGTGGAACCAGTCGCGCGGGCCGACGTAGATCGCGTCGGAGAGGAACTGCTCGTCGATGCCGTACACGGTGCGCAGCTTCTGTGCCAGCGCCGCGTCGACGGGCGCGGGCTCGGGCAGCACGGCGGGATCGGAGGAGTGCAGCAGGTTCGGCGACGACGCCCCCCAGGAGCGCAGCTTCTGGTACGACTCCGCGTCGCGCACGATGAAGCCGGCGCAGCGGTCGACGATGCCGGTGATCAGGCGCCGGCTGAGCGGGCTCGAGGTCGGCCCGATGCCCTGGAAGGCGCCGTACACCTCGCGATTGACGAGCGTGACCAGCGTGATCTTGATCACCCAATACCAGAGCGCCGCCTTGTTCGTGTAGTCCTTGAGGATCTCGCCGCCGCCCCAGAGCACCCGGTCGGCGTGCCGCGCCGCGCGCATCAGCCGCAGCAGGTCGAGGGGGTTCAGCGACTGGAAGTCCATGCGCAGGAACTCGATGCCGTACCAGGCCGAGTCGCGCTCCGGGTGCTGCGAGATGCCGACGATGCGGGCGCCGGGGAACTTCGAGCGGATGAGCTGGATGTTCCCTTCGGCGATCGCGCGGTCGCCGCGGTTCTTCGCCAGGTCGCTGTTGATGAGCAGGATTCGTTCAGGCATCGCCAGTGAGTATTCCGCATCCGTCTGCGAGGCGCCCCAGCGCGCCCCAGCGCGCCGCGGCGCGGCGGGGCCCGGCGGGGCTCGGCGGTCACCCACCGACGAGCCGCTATGCTTCCAACGCGGTGCGCCGCTTCGCCGCGCCTGCTCCTTCGCGCGCCATCTCGTGCGCCGACGGCGAAGGACGACGAGACGAACGACTTTGAATGACTGAAACCACGGTTACTGCAGCCCGAACGTCCGGAACAGCCGGCATCCGCGACCGCGTCGCGAGCGCCCTGAGGTCGGGCTCGTTCTGGGTCGCCGCGGTCTGCTGGCTCGCCCTCGCGGCATTCGCCGTGATCGGCATCGGGCCGTCGCTGATCGGCCACGGCACCTTCACGGGCACCGCGCTGATCAAGGGCTACGCGCCCTGGGCGTCGGCGCTCGAGTCCACCAGCAAGACGACCAACAGCATGGTCGGCGACACGGTCGACGCCGTCGCGCCGCAGCTGATCCTCCTGGTCGAGGCGGCCAGGCACGGCACCTTCGCCATGTGGAACCCGTACACGGCAGGCGGCGTCGAACTCGGCGGCCTGCCGAACACCGGCGCCTTCTCGCCCGTCTCCTGGGCGTGGTGGGTGTTCCCGTCGTACATGGCCGCCGCGTGGGTCAAGCTCAGCGAGATCGCCCTCATCGCCGTCGGCATGTCGCTGTTCCTGCGCCGCTTCCAGCTGCCGAGCGCCACCTGGGCGATCGCGGCGCTCATCTACTCGTCGAGCGGCTTCATGATCGCCTGGACGAACTGGCCGCAGTCGCGCGTGGCCGCCTACATCCCGATCCTGTTCTGGGCACTCGACCGGGCGGCGGTCAGCCTCAAGTGGGTCGACGTGCTGCCCGTCGGATTCGTCGTCATGTCGATGCTCCTCGGCGGCTTCCCCGCGATCGTCGGCTACGCGCTCTACCTGGGCGCCGCATACGTGCTGGTCCGCGCGATCCTCGTGCACCGCTCGTTCCGGAAGGTGATCCTGAGCGGCGTCATCGCCCTCGTCGGGGTGGGCGCCGGAGCCCTGCTGTCCGCGTGGCAGCTGATCCCGTTCGTGCTCAACGCCCTGAGCATCATCGACTTCTCCGCGCGCGGCGGCCTCGGCCCGCTCACCCCGCTCAACCTCCTCACCACCTACGTGCCCGACATCCAGGGCATCAGCAGCACCGGCCCGAGCTGGGCCGGCATCAGCCCCATCGAGTCGTTCTCGTACCTCGGCATCGCCGCCGTCACGCTGATCGGATGCGCCGGGCTGATCCCCTCCCGCGTCGTGCGGCGCGTGCATCCGCTCGTCTTCTTCGTCCTGGCCGCCGCGATCGGCGTCATCGCCGTCTACCTCGGCGGCCCCGTGCAGGAGTTCGTGCACAAGCTGCCCGTCTTCTCCAGCAGTCCCATCGGCCGCGTGCGATCGATCATCGAGTTCAGCGGCGCGGTGGTCGCCGCCTTCGGCTTCGCCAACATCCTGCAGCCCAAGGGCCTGCGCGAGGAGTGGGCCGAGCTGCGCGAGCCGGGTGCCCGGGCGCGGCTCGTGCGCCGCGTCGCCGCGGTGCTGGCCGGCGGAGTGTTCGCCGCGCTCGTCGCCTACGAGGCCAAGCACATCCTGTGGAACGTGCCGACGCCGTACGTGCCCCAGCTCAAGCAGGAGATCATCCAGGCCGCCGGCATCGCCGTCGTGATCGGCGGTCTCGCCGTCGCGGCGTGGATCTGGCGCCGCCGCTGGATCTCGATCGTCGCGGGCGTGCTGGTGCCGGTCGCCGTCGTCGTGCCCGCCCTGTACGTGGTGCACTCCTGGTGGCCCACGTCGCCGACCGACACCTTCTACCCCGAGACGGCGGCGCACGAGTATCTCGAGAAGCACCTCGGCGACGACCGCTTCGCCAACATCGGCACCGCCATGCTGCCCGGCACGAACTCGGTCTACGGGCTGCGCTCGCTCGTCGGCCACGCCTTCCAGACGAAGGAGTGGAAGGAGGTGCTGCTGACCATCGACCCGAACGCCATGGCCTCGCCCACCTACACGACCCTGAGCGGGCAGGACCTGCAGGCCAACGTCGAGAAGCCGCTGCTGGACCGCTACGGCGTCAGCTACCTGGTGGCCGACCCGAAGACCGCCATCCTCGGCCAGCCCAGCACCGAGAACCCGGCCGGCTCCGAGGTCGCCGCCGACCCGAGCGACCCCGACTCGCGGCCCTCGGTGACCGCGCCGAAGACCGGCACCTCGCAGCAGGTCGGAACCGGCACCATCGACAGCGAGGTCTTCCACGGCGCACTGCACGGCGTCACTTTCAGCATGCCGACGATCGACGCCGACACGAGCGGCGGCGTCGACCTGACCGTGAAGATCCGCCGGGCCTCCGACGGCAAGGTGCTCGCGAGCACCTCCACCTGGCTGAGCTCCCTCAACTCGGGCGGGCGCAACGTGGCGATCGCGGGCGACGACATCCCCTCCGGCACCGCCTGGTACGCCGAGATCTCGGCGACCGGCGTCGGCGACGGGTTCTCGGTGGCGACGGATGCCTCGGGCAAGGCCGCCGTGGCCGTGACCGTGCCCCGCGACGACGGCATCACCGTCGTGCACACCGGCGACGCCACGATCTACCACCGGGCCACCGCGCTCGACCGGGTGCGCTGGGCCGATTCCGCCGTGGTCGCGACGTCGACGAAGCAACAGCTGACCGAGCTCAACGACCCGAGCCTTCCGGACGACACGGTCGTGCTCTCGAGCTCGACCGAGTCCACCCCGGTCGGCAGCGCCGGGCCCGCGACGGTGAAGACCGAGGCATCCGATCTCAATACGGAGAAGTACTCGGTCGACGCGCAGGGCAGCGGCTGGCTCGTCGTCACCGACTCGCTGCTGCGCGACGGCTGGTCGGCCACCGTGGACGGCAAGGCGGCGAAGATCCTCCCCGCCGAGCACGCGGCGGGCGCCGTGCGGGTGCCGGCCGGGAAGCACACGGTCGAGTTGCACTACCGCACGCCCGGGATCATCACCGGCGGCATCGTCTCCGGCGGCACGGTCGTGGTGATCGCCGCGATCTGGGTGCTCGTCGTGATGCGGCGCCGGCGGCGGGGAAAGGCGGACGCGTGAACTACCTCAAGGAGATCTGGGCGTCGCGCGAGCTGCTGGCGAACCTGACGCTGCGCGACATCCGCGGCCAGTACAAGCGCACCATCATCGGCCGGCTGTGGTCGCTGGTGAACCCGCTGGCGGCGATGCTCATCTACACCCTGGTGTTCTCGTTCATCATCCGGGTGCAACCCGACCCGGGCGACCCGAGCGGCCTCGACATCTTCGCGGTGTGGCTGTTGTGCGGGCTGCTGCCGTGGAACTTCTTCGCCATGACGGTGCAGACCAGCATGGGCTCGATCATCGCCAACACGGGCCTGGTGCAGAAGGTGTACTTCAACCGGCTCGTGCTGCCGCTCGCCTCGGTCGGCGCGATCGGCTTCAACTGGCTGTTCGAGATGGGCGTGCTGCTCGTGACGCTGGTGCTGTGCGGCGCCTTCGTGTGGCCGTGGATCCCGCTCGTCGCGCTGACCATGGTCATCCTCGCGGCGTTCGCGACCGGCATCGGCCTGATGCTGTCGATCGCGAACGTGCACTTCCGCGATACCCAGTACCTGATCGGCATCGTCATGCAGATCTGGATGTACCTGACGCCCGTGATCTACCCGATCAACCTGATGCAGGCCCAGTCCGACCGCATCGGCACGATCCCCGGCACCGGCTTCACCCTGATCGATCTCTACCGGCTCAACCCGATGGAGCGGTTCGTGGAGATCTTCCGCAACCTGCTCTACGACAACCGCTGGCCCGACGGCGGCACCATGCTCTACGTCACGGTCGCCGCGCTGCTGTCGCTCGTGCTCGGGCTCTGGGTGTTCCGCAGCAACGAGAGGAAGCTGGCAGAGGCGCTATGACGATCGAATACCTGCCGCTGGACGCATCCGCCGACACCGGCGTGGCCGTGCGCGTCGACCACGTCAACAAGCGGTTCCGCCTGTACCACGAGCGCAACCAGTCGCTGAAGTCGGCGATCATGCGCCGGCGCAAGAGCGTGTACGAAGACCGCTGGGCGCTGCGCGACGTCAGCTTCGACGTACCCCGCGGCTCGACCTTCGGGCTGATCGGCAGCAACGGATCCGGCAAGTCGACGCTGCTGAAGTGCCTGACGAAGATCTACTGGCCCGAGAGCGGCACCATCACCGCGACGGGCCGCGTGGCCGGGCTGCTCGAGGTCGGCAGCGGGTTCCACCCCGAGCTGTCCGGGCTCGAGAACATCTACCTCAACGGCTCCATCCTCGGCATGAGCCGCAAGGAGCTCGACGAGAAGCGCGACGACATCATCGAATTCGCCGGCGTCGGCGCCTACATCGACCAGCCGGTGAAGAACTACTCCTCGGGGATGTACGTGCGCCTCGGCTTCGCCATCGCGATCAACGTCAACCCCGACATCCTGGTGGTCGACGAGGTGCTCGCGGTGGGCGACGCCGAGTTCCAGGAGAAGTGCCGCCAGAAGTTCGCGGACCTCAAACAGCAGGGGCGTACGGTGATCCTGGTGTCTCACTCCATGGACCTGGTGACTCAGATGTGCGATCACGCCGCCTGGCTGCAGAACGGAGAGGTGCGCGCCGTGGGCGAGGCCGGGCCCGTCATCGACGGCTACCTCGGCTTCGTCGGGGGAGGGTCGCGATGAGCGCCCGCGCGCAGTCGAAGCGCCGCGAGGGCGTCGTCTCCGTCGTGCTCGTGAACTTCCGCGGCGCCGACGACACCATCACCGCGGTGCGCGGCCTGCACGAGCTGGACTGGCCGCGCGAGCGCCTCGAGGTGATCGTCGTCGAGAACGCCTCGGGCGACGACAGCCTGGAGCGGCTCACGGCGGAGGTCGGCGAGCTCGCCCGCATCGTGCCGTCGAAGGAGAACCTGGGCTTCGCCGGCGGATGCAACCTCGGCGTCGCCGCCTCCACCGGCGAGGTGGTCGCGTTCCTCAACAACGACGCGCGGCCCGACGCGCAGTGGATCCGCGCCGCCATGGCCGAGTTCGACGCCGGCAGGGACATCGGCGCCGTCGCCTCCAAGGTGCTGGACTGGGAGGGCGCCGACGTCGACTACGTCGACAGCGCGATCACCTGGTACGGCATGGGCTACAAGCCGCACGCGGGGGAGCGGGACCGGCCCGAGTGGAGCAGCCCGCGCGACGTCCTCTTCGGCACCGGCGCCGCGATGTTCGTGCGCGCCGACGTCTACGAGGCCCTCGGCGGCTTCGACGAGCGCTACTTCATGTTCTACGAGGACGTCGACCTCGGCTGGCGGCTGAACCTGCTCGGCTACCGCTTCCGCTTCGTGCCGGCCTCGCTCGCGTACCACAAGCACCACGCCTCGATGTCGAAGTTCGGCGACTACCACGAGACGTACCTGCTGGAGCGCAACGCGCTGTTCACCCTGTTCAAGAACCTCGAGGACGACGAGCTGCGCCAGGTGCTCGGGGCGGCCGCCCTGCTCGCGGTGCGCCGGGCGACCGGTCGCGCCGGGGTGGACACCGAGGCCCTCGACCTGCGCCGGGCGGACGACGATCGGCTGCCCGACCAGAAGGTGTCGAAGCAGCTGCTCGCGGGCGTGTACGCGATCGACCGCCTCGTCGAGGAGCTGCCCGGGCTCGCCGAGTCGCGGGCGAAGATCCAGGCCACGCGCACGCGCAGCGACCGCGAGCTGCGGGCGCTGTTCGGGAAGACCGACGAGCCGGCGTATCCGATCGACAGCTACCTGGCCGGCTACGCGAAGATCGTCGACGCGCTCGGCGTGCTCGAGCCGGCTGCGCCGCGCGGCCACGTGCTCATCATCACGGGCGACGCGATCGGCGAGCGGATGGCGGGGCCGGCCATCCGCGCATGGCACATGGCGCGCGTGCTGTCGCGCGAGAACGACGTGAAGCTCGTCTCGACCACGGCGGCCGCCCCGGCCGCGGCCGAGGACGAGCGCTTCGAGGTGCTCACCGTCACCCACCACCAGCAGTCCGCGATGGCCGAGCTGGAGCGCTGGGCCGACGTCGTCGTGCTGCAGGGCCACGCCCTGGCGCTGTTCGGCGTGCTGTCGCAGTCGGCGAAGAAGATCGTCGTCGACATCTACGATCCGCTGCACCTCGAGCAGCTCGAGCAGGGCCGCGACCTGCCGCGCGCCCAGTGGGACACGCAGGTCGCCGAGGCGAACGAGCTGCTCAACCATCAGCTCGAGCTCGGCGACTTCTTCCTCTGCGCCTCGGAGCGTCAGCGCAGCTTCTGGCTCGGCCAGCTCGCCGCCGTGGGGCGGATCAACCCCTACACCTACTCGCGCGACAATGACCTCGACGACCTGCTGGCGGTCGTGCCGTTCGGCATCCCCGACGAGGATCCGGTGCGCACGGGGCCCGGCATCCGCGGGGCGATCCCCGGCATCGGCCCCGACGACAAGGTCATCGTGTGGGGCGGCGGCATCTACAACTGGTTCGACCCCGAGACGCTGGTGCGCGCGGTCGCGGTCGTCGCGCGCACCCACCCGGACGTGCGGCTGTTCTTCATGGGCACCCAGCACCCCAACCCGCACGTGCCGCAGATGCGCGCGGCGACGCGGGCGCGCGAGGTGTCCCGCGACCTCGGGCTCGAGGACCGCCACGTCTTCTTCAACACCTCCTGGGTGGCCTACGACGAGCGGCAGAACGTGCTGCTGGACGCCGACCTGGGCGTCTCGACGCACTTCCAGCACGTCGAGACGACGTACTCGTTCCGCACCCGGATCCTCGACTACCTGTGGGCCGGGCTGCCGATCGTCACGACCGACGGCGACTCCTTCGCCGACCTGGTGCGCGCCGAGGGCCTCGGCCGGGTCGTGCCCGAGCGCGACGTCGACGCGCTGGCCGCGGCGCTCGAGGAGTTCCTCTACGACGAGGGCGCGCGCGAGAAGGCGGTGCGCAACGTCGCGCGGGTGCGTTCCCGCTTCGCCTGGTCGACGGTGCTCGAGCCGCTCGCCCAGTTCGCGCGTCATCCGCGCTACGCGGCCGACCGGGCCCCGGTGGCGGCGGATTCGTCGAAGGCGGCACGTCGCGCGGGGCGGCCGCGCACCCGCAAGGTTTACTACTCGGGGTGGCGCCGCGACCTGCAGCGCGTCGGGTATTACTTGAAGAACGGGGGAGTCGGCGCCGTCGTCGCGCGCTATCGGGCGCGCGTCCAGCGCCGCGGTTCGGGAGCGGCATGACGCCCACGGAACAGGGAGTGGAAATGACCACGCACGACCAGAGTCAGTCCGCAGCGCGGTCGGCGCGAGCGGCCCTGGCCGCGCGCGCCGTGACCGGCAGGGAGACCAAGGCGGAGCTCGTCGAGTTAATCCGCAACCTGCAGCACGAGCTGCTGCGCGCCGAGAGCGAGCTGATCGGCACGACGGAGGCCGAGACGCACCTGCTCGAGCGGGTCGCCGAGCTCGAGCAGACCGAGCTGGGCCGCGCCCTCGTGCGCATCGGGGAGCTCGAGGACGAGAAGGAGGCGCTCAAGCACCTGCTCGCCGCCGAGCACCGGGATCACGCCCGCCAGATCGAGGAGTACCGGAAGGCGCTGGACGAGCAGCTCGAGCGGGTGCACGGCTCCCGCACCTGGCGCGTCGGCTCGGCCGTGCTCAGCGTGCCGCAGGCCATGCGCAGGAGGATCGGCCGATGACGGAGGCCGTCGACGAGCGACCCCTGTTCAGCGTGCTCGTGCCGGTGTTCAATCCGCCCATCGAGTTCCTCGACGAGGCGATCGCCTCGGTGCTGCGGCAGTCCTGGGGGGACTGGCAGCTCGTGCTGGCCGACGACGCGAGCACCGACCCCGGGGTGGGCGACGTGCTGCGCCGGGCGGCCGCCGCCGACTCGCGCGTCACGGTGGTGACGCTGCCCGAGAACGGCGGCATCGTGGCCGCCTCGAACGCGGCCCTGGAGGCGGCGACGGGCGAGTTCGTCGTGCTGCTCGACCACGACGACGCGCTGTCCGCGGTGGCCCTGGTGCGCATCGCCCAGGAGCTGGAGCGGCACCCCGAGGCCGACTACCTCTACAGCGACGAGGACAAGCTCGACGAGCGCGGCGAATTCGTCGACCCCTTCTTCAAGCCCGACTGGTCGCCCGAGCGGATGCGCAACCAGATGTACACCGGCCACGTGTCCGTGCTGCGCACGGCGCTCGTGCGCGAGCTGGGCGGCTTCCGCCCCGGCTTCGACGGGGCGCAGGACCACGACCTCGTGCTGCGCGTCACCGAGCGCGCCCGCAGCATCCGTCACATCCCCGAGATCCTCTACCACTGGCGGGTGCACCGCTCCTCGACCGCGTCGTCGGCCGAGGCCAAGCCGTACGCGTGGGACGCCCAGGTGCGGGCCGTCGCCGAGCACCTGCAGCGCACCGGCCGCTCGGGAACCGCCGAGCGCGGCGCGTGGCCCGGGGTCGTCGCGATCCGCCGCGACCTGGACGCCCTGCCGCGGATCAGCGTCGTCATCCCGACCCGGGGCGGATCCGGGACGGTCTGGGGCGAGGAGCGCGTGTTCGTCGTCGAGGCCGTGCGGTCGCTGCTCGCCCGCACCCGGCACGAGGACTTGGAGATCGTGGTCGTGTACGACACGTCCACCCCGAGCGAGGTGCTCACCGAGCTGCGCGCGGTGGCGCGCGACAAGCTGGTCCTGGTGGAGTACACCAAGCCGTTCAACTTCAGCGAGAAGTGCAACGTGGGCGCGCTCGCCTCGACCGGCGAGATCATCGTGCTGCTCAACGACGACACCGAAGCCGCCTCCGACCGCGCGCTCGAGGAGCTCTGCGCGCCGCTGGAGGATCCGGAGGTCGGCATGACCGGCGGCCAGCTCTACTTCGAGGACGACCACATCCAGCACGCCGGGCACTACTACCAGAACCGCGGCTACGGCCACCCGTTCCAGAACCTCAGCCGCGGCGAGCCCGGGGACTTCGCCGTGCTCGACGTGGACCGCGAGGTCTCGGGCGTGACCGCCGCGTGCGCCGCCCTGCGCCGTTCCACCTACTTCGAGATCGGCGGACTCGACGAGCTCCTGTCGGTGAACTTCAACGACGTCGACCTGAGCTACAAGGTGCGGCGGGCCGGGCTCAAGGTGCTCTACGCCAACCGCGCCCGCTTCTACCACTTCGAGTCGCGCACCCGAGAACCCGTCGTGTTGAAATGGGAGCTCGACGAGGTGCGCCGCCGCTGGGGCATCCCCGGTCGCGATCCGTATCTGCCGGCGACGGATCGCCACCGTTCGAGACGTGAGCTGGCGGGGGTGTGATCGATGAACGGGGGGCGTGATCGGATGAGGCCGAGGAGACTGCTGCGCGTGCTCGCGCTGGCGCTCGCCGCGGGGCTGGCCTTCGCCACGGCGGTCGTGACGGATTCCGGCGAGACGGCGCAGGCGTTCAACGTGACGCCCAACCAGTGGAGCCCGGGCAACATCATCAGCGACGAGGTGTTCTTCAATTCGACGTCGATGTCGGTCAGCCAGATCCAGTCCTTCGTGGCCGGGCAGGAGTCGGGCTGCACGCACACCTCCGGCACCACGGCGTGCCTGTCGCACTACAAGACGGCGACGACCACCAAGGCGGCCGAGTCGGGGCTGTGCTCCACCTACACGGGCTCCTCCAGCGAGTCGGCGGCGACCATCATCTACAAGGTCGCCCGCGCCTGCGGCATCAACCCGCAGGTGATCCTCGTCACCCTGCAGAAGGAGCAGGGGCTCGTCACCTCGACCGCGCCGACCTCGTACATGTACCGCAGCGCCATGGGCTACGGCTGCCCCGACACCGCCGCCTGCGACAGCACGTATTACGGATTCTTCAACCAGGTGTTCATGGCGGCGCGCCAGTTCAAGCTCTACGGCAAGTACGCCCCCAGCGGGAACTACATCAACTACAACGGGAAGCCCTGGCAGATCGGCACCAACCAGATCCTCTACAACCCGGACACCTCCTGCGGCTCCCGCACGGTGAACATCGTCAACCAGGCCACCCTCGACCTGTACATCTACACCCCGTACACGCCGAACCAGGCGGCCCTGGACAACCTGAGCGGCACGGGCGACACCTGCTCCTCGTACGGCAACCGCAACTTCTGGGTCTGGTTCAGCAAGTGGTTCGGGCCGCCCAACGACGCCGGCAGCGTTCCGCTCGGCGCCTTCGACAGCGCCGTCGGCCTGAGCGGCCAGATCGAGGTCAAGGGCTGGGTGCTCGACCCGAACACGACCAACCCGACCAACGTGCGCATCTCGGTCGACGGCAACGCCGACACGGTCAAGACGGTGCGCGCGTCGCTGACCCGCAACGACCTCGCGGCGGTGTACCCCGACGCCGGGGTGCGGCACGGCTTCGACGTCAAGCTCGACGTGTCCGGCGGCCTGCATACCATCTGCGCCAGCGCCGTCAACGTGGGCGCCGGCTCGCGCAACACCAAGCTCGGCTGCAAGCAGGCCAGAGCGGTGACCCCCGGTCTGCCGATCGGCAAGGTGACCACCGAGTACCCGGAGCCGAACGGCGTGCACGTCGAGGGCTGGGCGCTCGACCCCGAGACGACCGGTCCGATCGACGTCGCCGTCTACGTCGACGGGAAGGCGGCCGGCCGCCAGCTCGCCGACACCGCCCGCAGCGACGTGTCGCGCGGCTACCCGCACTGGGGTGCCGACCACGGCTACTCCATCGACGTCGCGGCATCCCCGGGAACGCATTCGGTGTGCGTCTACGCCATCAACACGCCGAGCGGCGGCAACCCGCGCCTGTCCTGCGACAAGGTGACCGTGCTGTCGGGCAAGCCGACGGGGCAGCTGACGAAGATCACGGGCTCGACGAACGGCGTCTCGGTGTGGGGCTGGGCCCTCGACCCCGACACGGCCGACCCGATCTCGGTCCTAGTGACCGTCGACGGCGTCGAGTTCGGGCGCATCGTGGCCGACGACGCGAACTCGACGGCGGCCGCCAAGTACCCCGGCTACGGCACGGCGCACGGCTTCTACCAGTCGCTGAAGAAGAAGCAGTCGCTCGGCGACCACCGGGTCTGCGTGTACGGGCTCAACGTCGGGAGCGGAGGGAATGCGCGCCTCGGGTCGTGTGTGACCATCACCGCAACCCAGTGACCTCCGGTCGATGACCCCTGGACGGGGAGGGGGCGAAAACCCGCCCGCGGCGGAAAACCTTCAACTGATGGGTTAAGGTCAGAAGGTCATGCGCGCCCTCCCCGCCCGCGAGCAGGTCTCGCCCTCCCGCCCGCGTGCGGTCATCGCCGTTCTCGCGGCGGTGCTGCTCGCCGTGCTCACCCTCGTCCCCGCCGGGCAGAGCGCTTCCGCGCTCAGCGGCTCCGACTTCGACCCCGGCGAGATCATCAGCGACGACGTGTTCTTCGACACGTCCACCATGTCGGCGGCGAGCATCCAGTCGTTCCTCGGCACCCGGGAGTCGGGCTGCGCCTCGACCACGGGCAGCACTCCCTGCCTGTACTACTACAAGCAGTCCACCCCGACGAAGGCGGCCACCACGCGGTGCGCCCAGTACCCGGGCTCCGCCAGCGAGTCGGCCGCGGCGATCGTCTACAAGGTCGCGGTGGCGTGCGGCATCAACCCGCAGGTGCTGCTGGTCACCCTGCAGAAGGAGCAGGGGCTGGTCACCTCCAAGGCGCCGACCTCGTACATGTACCGCAGCGCGATGGGCTACGGATGCCCCGACACGGCGGCCTGCGACAGCCTGTACTACGGCTTCTTCAACCAGGTCTACGGCGCCGCCAACCAGTTCAAGCTCTACGGCCAGTACGCCGCGCAGGGCTCCTACGTGAATTACAACGGGGTCGCCTGGCGCATCGGGCAGAACCAGATCCTGTACAGCCCGACCCGCTCCTGCGGGGCCAAGACCGTCGACGTCAAGAACCAGGCGACGCTCGACCTGTACATCTACACGCCGTACACCCCGAACGCCGCCGCGCTCGCCAACCTCGGCGGCACGGGCGACGGATGCTCCGCGTACGGCAACCGCAACTTCTGGGTGTGGTTCAACAACTGGTTCGGCGACCCGGTGGATTCGGGCAATCCGCCGTTCGGCGCCTTCGACTCGGCCACCGCCCTGACCGCATCCGTGCGCGTGCGCGGCTGGGTCTCCGACCCCGACACGACCAACCCGACCAACGTGAAGATCACGGTCGACGGGGCCTCGCCCAAGACGGTGCGCGCCTCCGTGACCCGCACCGACGTGGCCGCCGTGTACCCCGAGATCGGCGCCAGGCATGGCTTTGACGTCACCTTCGCGGCCACGGCCGGCACCCACCAGATCTGCGTCACCGGGCTGAACGTCGGAGGTGGGAAGGACACGCCGCTCGGCTGCAAGACGGTGACCGTGACCGACACCAGCCCGGTCGGCGCGATCACCTCGGCCCAGCTGCGCCCCGGCGGCACCCTGCACGTCGAGGGGTGGATGGTCGACCCCGACACGAGCGCGGCGCTCACCGTGCGCACCTCCATCGACGGCGTCGCACAGAAGACCACCTTCGTCGCGAACCGCGCCAGCACCGCGGCCGCCGCCGCATACCCGGCGCTCGGCAGCGCGCACGGCTTCTCCGTCGACCTGCCCTCGACCGAGGCCGGAGAGCGCACCGTGTGCGTCAGCGGCGACAACGTCGGCGCCGGATCCAACCGGCGCATCGGCTGCGCCACCATCGACAACGTGCCCACCGGCCCGCCGGTCGGCAGCGTGAGCACCACCGTGTACCCCGTGCCGGGCGGCCTGCACGTCGAGGGCTGGGCGATCGACCCCGACTCCGCCACGCCCGTCACTCTCGCCGTCCGCGTCGACGGCGTCCGCATCGGCTACATCACGGCGAACAAGTCCGGCACCGCCTCCACCCAGGATTGGCCGGGCTGGGGCAGCGCGCACGCGTTCCAGACGACCGCGAAGGCGAGCCCCGGCAAGCACACCATCTGCATCTACGCCGTCGACCAGCCGAAGAGCCACGACAATCCGCAGCTCGGCTGCGTGACGGGCACCGTGCTCGGCAGCAAGCCGGTCGGCATGAACGGCGCGACGAGCGCGACCACGAGCGGCATCTCGCTGCACGGGTGGACGTTCGACCCCGACACCACCGCGTCCATCTCCGTGCGCGTCAAGCTCGACGGCGTGAACGTGGGCGATCTGGCCGCCAACACGTCCCGTCCCGACTTCCTCAAGCTCTATCCCGGCTTCGGCAGCAGGCACGGCTACCAGGGCACCCTGCGCACCAAGGTGAGCAAGGGCAAGCACACCGTGTGCGTCTGGGCTCTCGACTCGAGCGGCGTGCGCAGCAAGAACGTGCAACTGCAGCCGTGTGTGACGGTGAACGTGACCAAATGAGCGTCTCGGTCGCGCTGTGCACCCACAACGGCGAGCGATTCGTGGCCGAGCAGGTGCGCAGCATCCTCGCCCAGAGCAGGGGCGCCGACGAGCTGATCGTGTCCGACGACGCGTCGGCCGACGGCACGCTGCGCGTGGTCGCCGAGACGATGACGGATGCCTCACCCGAGCTGCGCGTGCTGCGCAACGACCCGCCGCTCGGCGTCACGAAGAACTTCGAGCAGGCCGTCGGCGCGTCCCGCGGCGACTACATCGCCCTGAGCGACCAGGACGACGTGTGGCGCCCGGACAAGCTGGAGCTGACCGCCGGGCTGCTCGACGCCGACCCCGCGGCCCTGCTCGTGCACACCGACGCGCGCCTCGTCGACGAAGCCGGCGTGCCGCTCGGCGGCACGCTGTTCGGGCGGCTCGAGGTCGGCGAAGCCGAGCTGGGCCTGATCGAGTCGGGCCGCGGCATCGACGCCGTGCTGCGGCGCAACCTGGCCACCGGCGCGACCGTCGTCTTCCGCCGCGAACTGCTCGACGCCGCCCTCCCGTTCCCGCCGCTGTGGGTGCACGACGAGTGGCTCGCTGCCATCGCCGCGGCGCTCGGCGGCCTGCGCGTGCTGCGCGAGCCGACGATCGACTACCGGCTGCACGGCGCCAACCAGATCGGCGTCGTCGAGCCGACCCTGCGGCGCAAGATCGGCCGGGTGCTCGGCGAGCCCCGCGGCACCCGCAACGAGCGGCTCGGGGCCGTGTTCACGACGCTCGCCGACCGGCTCGACGCGCTCGGGCAGCGCGTCCCGGCGCAGGTGCGCGCCGCAGCCAGGGCGAAGGCCGCGTTCGAGACCGCCCGGGCGCAGCTGCCCCGGGCGCGACCGGCGCGCCTGCCGGGCGTCGCGCGGCTGGCCCGCGGCGGCGGCTACGGCCGCTTCGCCAGCCAGGGCAGGCTCGACATCGTGCGCGACCTGCTGCAACCGGCCTGAGCCCGGCGGCTCAGCGCAGGGCCGGCCCGGCCGGCGCGTGCGGCAGGGCGTTGCGCCAGCTCATGTTCTGCGACGCCTTGACCGTGCAGACCACCAGCAGGAGCCATCCGTAGTCGACCAGCGTCACCGACTCGGTCGCGCTCGTGGCCAGCAGCGCGATCAGCACGAGCGGCGCCCAGGTGTGGATGACGCTGCGCTTGTTCGACGCGATCAGCCAGCTGCGCCCGAGGGCGAGCACGACGAGCACCCCGAACAGCAGCAGCCCCGCCGCGCCCAGCTGCAGCAGCACGTCGAGGTACGCGTTCAGGCCGTTCTGATGCTCGCCGCCGACGAGCAGGTCGGCGATCACGAACGGCGCCTGGTCGTCGCGCCAGATGCCGGCCCAGCCCCACCCGATCAGCGGATGCACCTTGGTGAGGTCCCACATCCGGATCCACAGGGCGTGCCGCACGTTCAGCGCATGGCCCGCGTCGAGGGCGGCGATGATCGGGTCGCGCAGCGCCCACGCGACGATCCCGACGACGACGGATGCGACGGCGAGCGTCACCTGCCAGCTGAACCTCCGCCGCTCGTCGGCCACCCCGCGCAGCAGGCTGAGCGCGAGCGCGGCGGCGACCACGACCACGATCACGACGGCGGCCACGGGGGAGCGGGTGAGCAGCAGGCAGATGACCGCCAGCGGCAGCGAGTACGCCGCCCGGCCGCGGGTCACCGAGCGGGTGCGCCACTCGACGAAGAAGGTGACCAGGGCGATCACCGAGACGAGGGCGAGCGCGTTGCGGCTGCCGAACAGGCCCTGGATGGGGCCCAGGTGCGCGATGTTCCCCTCGATGCCGAGGAACGCGATGGGCATGTCGATGAGCAGCCCGCTCAGCACCTCGAGCGCGAGCGAGAGGGTGAGCAGGAAGCGCAGCACGTCGCCGACGACGCGCACCACCTGGATCGTGTCGCGCACGAGGGCGAGGTAGATACCGAGGAACGCCCACGACCACTGGTACAGCGCCGACGCGAGCGTCGTGCCCGGGTCGGAGCTCCAGGCCGTGCTCAGGGCCGACCAGATCACGAACACGAGTAGCGAGATCGGCAGCAGCCCCTGCCATTCGATGGCGGCCCGGTGCGCGGCGAAGGAGGCGACCGAGAGCACCACGAGGGTGCCGAGCACGCCGATGAGGCCCGGCCAGCCCATCAGCTTCAGCAGCGCGAAGGTGGTGAACGCGGTGCCGACGATGGTCAGGGACAGCGCGTTGGACAGCCGCCCCGACTCGAACAGCGCGCGCAGCGGCTCGTCGAACGCCCGCCACCGGCCCGCGGAGGTCACGGGCGGGCCGCCTTCGTGGCGACCGACCAGGCCACGAGCAGCGCCCAGCCGCTCTCGATCAGCATCCGGCTCTCCGCCAGCGACTGCACGAGCTGGGCCGAGAGCACGAGCAGCGGCAGCAGCGTGACCGCGGCGAAGGGCGGCACCGGCGCTCCGGGCGGCGAGGCGGGGCGGTCGACGGCGAGGAACCAGGCGCGTACGAGGGTCGAAAGCACGAGGCATCCGAACACCACGACCCCGACGGCGCCGAGCTGCAGCCACACGTCGAGCCACGCCTCGTGCGCCTGCAGGTACTCGACCCCGCCGCGCACCGCGAGCCCGTCGAGCGGCTCCACCCAGGGCGCCCAGTAGCCGAGCCAGCCCCAGCCGAAGACCGGGTGCTGCTGCGCGAGCCCGATCACGGACTGCCAGATGTCGGTGCGGCCGGTGAGGTCGGGCTCCTTGCCGAGCGCGGAGGTGAACACCTGCCACCCGGTGAGCACCCCCGCGACGGATGCCGCGAGAAGCAGCAGCGCGGTGAGGTAGATGGGTGCCCGCCTGGCCTCGTCGCGGCGCCTCGCCCACAGCGCGAAGCCGAGCACGACCGCCGTGCCGACGGCGGCGACGGTGACCGTCGCCGAGCGGGCCAGCACGAGGTCGACGGCGGCGACGGCGATCCAGAACCAGCCGACCGGCGGGGTGGACTGCCGGGCGGCCAGCTGCAGCGCCGTCACGATCAGCGCGAGGAGCGCGCACATCGCGAGCAGGTCCGCGTTGCCGACGATGCCCTGGATCGCGCCGCCGTGGAGCAGGTCGTCCCGGCTCCAGTAGTAGGCCTGCGGCACGTGGCCGGAGTAGTCGACGCCGGGCACGCGCGCGAGCGGCAGCACGGGGTGGCGCACGAGGAGCGCCACGACGAGCTCGAAGCCGAGCGAGAGGCCGGTGACCAGGCGCAGCGCCCAGCCGAGCACCCGCAGCAGCCCGTCCAGGCCGAGCAGCAGCCCGCCCACGAGCCCGGCCGTGCCGGCGGCGAGCAGCGCCAGCAGCCCGAGCGCGACGACGCCGTGGTCGCGAGACCCGCCGTCGGTGTAGTGCGACCAGGCGATCGCCGCGGCCGCGAGCGCGACGAACAGCAGCAGCGATTTCGGCCACTTGCGCGGCGGCAGCCGGGGGCGGGCGGCGATCAGCCAGGCCGCGTTGCCGAGCGCGAGGGCGCCGGCGAGGGCGAGGTAGGCGGGCCACCCGATCAGGTCGCGCCAGAAGTCCCCGGCGAACAGGGTGAAGAAGGTCAGGGTGGCCAGCGCGCCCGCCGCGGGATGCAGCCGTCGCCCCGGAATCCTCATGCGCCTAAGGGTATCGGTGCGCCTCTCAGCAACCGGTCATACGAAGGCTGCCTGGCCGGTGATGGCGCGGCCGACGATGAGGGTGTTCATCTCCCGGGTGCCCTCGTAGGAGTAGATCGCCTCGGCGTCGGCGAAGAAGCGCGCCACGTCGTAGTCGAGCACGATGCCGTTGCCGCCGAGCGCCTCACGGCACCAGCCGACCACCTCGCGCATCCGTGCCGTCGTGTACGACTTCGCGAGCGCCGAGTGCTCGTCGCGCTGGGCGCCCTTGTCGAGCATCTTGGAGACCTGCACGACGAGCGCGAGCGAGGCGGTGATGTTGCCGAGCGACTTGACCAGCAGATCCTGGATGAGCTGGTGGCCCGCGATCGGCTTGCCGAACTGCACGCGCTCCTTCGTGTACTTCAGCGCCGCCTCGTAGGCGCCGATGGCGACCCCGACCGCCTCCCACGCCACCTCGGCGCGGGTGGCCCGCAGCACGCGGGCCGTGTCTTTGAAGCTGTTCGCGTTCGCGAGCTTGTACTCGTCGGGCACGACCACGTCCTCGAGCACGATGTCCGCGTTCTGCACAATGCGCAGGCTCTGCTTGTTCTCGATCTTGGTGGCGGTGAACCCCGGGGTGGAATTCGGCACGATGAAGCCCTTGACCTGGCCGTCGGCCTCGTCCTTGGCCCAGATGACGGTGATGTCGCCCCAGGTCGCGTTGCCGATCCAGCGCTTCGCGCCGTTCAGCACCCACCGGTCGCCCTCGCGGCGGGCGGTCGTGCGCAGGCCCTGGGCGGAGTCGGAGCCGGACAGCGGCTCGGTCAACCCGAACGAGCCGATCACCTCGCCGCTCGCGAGCTTCGGCAGCCAGTGCGCGCGCTGCTCGGGGCTGCCGCACGCGGCCACCGATCCGGCGGCCAGGCCGTTCTGCACGCCGACGTAGGTGGCGACGGATGCGTCGACCCGGGCGAGCTCGAGGGCGGCGAAGCCGCGGAAGACGGCCGAGTTCGGGAACGGCCGGGTCTCCTCCCAGGCGAAGCTCGCGACACCCCGCTCGTGCAGCCCGGGGACGATCTCGCGGGGGAAGGTCGCGGCCTCCCAGTGCCGGGTGACGAGCGGCTTCACCTCCGCCTCGAGGTAGGCGCGCAGTTCGGCGAGGGCCCGCTTCTCGTCGTCGCTCAGGTCGTCGGCGAATCCGTAGAAATCGGAGACGAGGGGCTCGAAGACGGTCGGGGCTGCGATGGTCATATGTGCTCCGTTGCGACATGCGGGTGGGACGCGGATCAGGCTACGGGCGCCGCGCGGGCCGTTGGTAGCGTGGTGTGGCTCGGCTAGCAAGAAAGCGACGGGAGAGCGCCGGATGTTTGTGCGGATCGACAACACCCCCCGCGACTACCCCTGGGGGTCGACGACCGCGATCGCCGGGCTGCGCGGCCTCGCGCCCTCCGGCGCGCCGGAGGCGGAGCTGTGGCTGGGCGCCCACCCCGGCTCGCCGGCGCGGCTGGTCGACCCCGTGCCCGGGGCATCCGATCTCGCCGCGTGGATCCGCGCCGAGCCGGAGCGCGCGCTCGGGCCCGCGCTCGCCGACGCCGATCGCCGGGCGGGGCGGGAGCCGCACCTGCCGTTCCTGCTCAAGGTGCTCGCGGCCCGCTCGCCGCTCTCCCTGCAGGCGCACCCGTCGCCGGAGCAGGCGGCCGCCGGCTTCGAGCGGGAGAACGCGGCGGGCGTGCCGCTCGATGCCCCGCACCGCAACTACAAGGACCCGTTCCACAAGCCCGAGATAATCGTGGCCCTCAGCGAGACCTTCGACGCGCTGTGCGGCTTCCGCCCCCGGGCGCAGGCCGTCTCCGACGTGGCCGCGCTCGTGTCGGCGGCGCAGGAGTCGGGGGAGCCGTCGGCGGCGCTCGGCGCGTTCCAGGGTCGGCTGGCCCAGCCCGCCGACGAGGTCGAGGCGCTGCGCGACGCGGTCGCCTGGCTGCTCGCCGGCGGCGGGGACGTGGCCGCCCTCGTCGCCGAGGCGGTGCACGCCGCCCGGCTGCTGCTCGCCGAGCGCGGCGCCGACGACTTCCGCGAGGTCGACGCGCTTGACCCGGCGCTGTGGCACTTCGCGACCGTGATCACCCTCGACGACGCATTCCCCGGCGACCCGGGCGTCGTGCTGTCGCTGCTGCTGAACCAGGTGCGGCTCACCCGCGGGCAGGCGCTGTACCTGCCGGCGGGCAACATCCACGCCTACCTGCGCGGGCTCGGCATCGAACTGATGGCGGCCAGCGACAACGTGCTGCGCGGCGGCCTCACCCCCAAGCACGTCGACGTGCCCGAGCTGCTGCGCGTGCTCGAGTTCACCCCGCTGCCCGCGCCGCTGCTCGAGCCCGCCCCGCTCGGCGACGGCGCCCGGCTGTTCCGCCCCGACGTGCCCGACTTCCAGCTCGTGCACGTCGTGCGCGAGACGGATGCCCCGGCCGTCCGCCTCCCGTTCGAGCTGGCCGCCCCCGCCGTCGCCTTCGCCGCGGCCGGCCGGCTGACGCTCACCGGGGCGACCGGCTCGCACCTGCTCGAGCGCGGACAGGCGGTGTACATCACGCCGGAGGAGGGGGCGCTCGGCATCGCGGGCGCCGGCGAGCTGTTCCTCGCCACCGCGGGCGCGGTCCTGCAGGGCGCGTGAGGGGCGCCGCCGCGACACGCCGACACGCCCGGGACCTTCAAGCAGGGGTCGAAGGCCTAACATTCGCGACTTGACGCGGAGCGAATTACACGGGTGTAATTGGTCAAGCGCATGACGCGCGGCACCGTCAGACAGGGGGCTGCGTCCACGCAGCCCGAGGGGAAAGGGGAGTCCGATATGACCGATGGCTATCGCTCCGCGGTGCCCGACGACTGGTTCGTCGACCCGGTGCGCCTCGGCGTGCCCGGCGTCCGCCAGGCGACGGAGGACGACGACGAGAACGCACTCGCGTGGCAGACCGACGCGCTGTGCGCACAGACCGATCCTGAGGCGTTCTTCCCCGAGAAGGGCGGCTCGACCCGCGACGCGAAGAAGATCTGCGCGTCGTGCGAGGTGCGCGCCCAGTGCCTCGAGTACGCGCTGCAGAACGACGAGCGCTTCGGCATCTGGGGCGGCCTGTCCGAGCGCGAGCGCCGCAAGCTGCGCAAGCGCGCGGGCTGACGGGGGCCGATTTCCCGGCCGGGTATGTCGCTCCCGGCCTCGCGGCGCCCGTTACCTAGGCTTACCGCGATGCTTCAGAGAGTCACCGCCATCCTCGTCGTCCGCAGCGGGTCGACGCATGTGCAGCGCACACTGGACTCCCTGGCTGCACAGACCCGCCGCCCCGACTCCGTCGTCGTCATCGACGTGGCGTCGACCGGCGACGCCGACCCCGCGATCTCGGCATTCCGCCCCACCCAGTACCTGGCCACGAAGGAGAAGCTCTCCTTCGCCGCCGCCACCGCCGCCGCCGTGCGCGCCATCGAGCCGCCCAGCAGCGAGGGGGAGTGGCTGTGGCTGCTCGCCCAGGACACCGCACCGGAGCCCGCCGCGCTCGAGCACCTGCTCGCGATGGTCGAGGTCTCCCCGTCGGTCGCCGTCGCCGGCCCCAAGATCGTCGACTGGGAGGACCGCTCCTTCCTGCGCCAGTTCGGCGTCTCCATGACCCGCTTCGGCGCCACGGTGCCGATCGTCGAGGACGAGCTCGACCAGGCGCAGCACGACGGCCTGTCCGACGTGCTCGGCGTTCCCGAGGCGGGGATGCTCGTGCGGCACACCGTGTGGAACCAGGTCGGCGGCCTCGACGAGGGCCTGCCCGTCGTGGACGGCGGCCTCGACTTCTGCGTGCGCGCGAGGCTCGCGGGCCACCGCGTGGTGGTCGCCCCCGACGCCCGCGTCGCCTTCGCCGGCGACGGCATCGTCGGCCCCCGCATCTCCCGGCGCACCGGCGCGATGAAGGTGGGCTTCCGCGCCCGCCGCGCGGCCCAGCTGCACCGCCGACTCGCCTACGCGCCCGGCTGGGCGCTGGTCGTGCACTGGCTGTCGCTCGTGCCGCTGGCCGTGCTGCGGTCGCTCGGCTGGCTGCTGGCCAAGCAGCCGGGTGCCATCGGCGGCGAGCTGGCGGCCGCGTTCGCGGTCGCATTCGGCGCCGGCGGCATCGGCGAGGCCAGGCGGCGGCTGAAGTTGGCCCGCCGCGTCGGCTGGTCGGCGATCGCGCCGCTGCGCGTGCCCGTCGGCGAGGTGCGCCGCCGGCGCGCCCTGGCCCGCGAGGCCGCGATCACGGCCATGGGCGGCGAGCGGCACGACATCGACTTCTTCGGCACGGGCGGCGGATGGGTCGTGCTGGCCGCGCTCGTCGCATCCGTCGCCCTTCAGGCCAGGCTGCTCGGCGCCGACGCGATCGGCGGCGGCGGCCTGCTGCCGCTGCCCGACTCGGTGAGCGCCCTGTGGAGCGGCATCGGCTGGGGCTGGCGCGACGTGGGCGTCGGATTCGCCGGCCCGAGCGACCCGTTCAACGCGGTGCTCGCCGTGCTCGGCTCGCTGACCTTCTGGAACCCGTCGCTGTCGCTCGTGCTGCTCTGGTTCGGGGCCATGCCGCTCGCGGCGCTCGGCGCCTGGCTGCTGGCGGCGCGGCTCACCTACCGCGGCGGCCTGCGCGCCGTCTTCGCCCTCGCCTGGGCGTTCGCGCCGCCGCTCCTGGCCGCGCTCGCCGCCGGCCGACCGGCCGCCGTGCTCGCCCACGTGCTGCTGCCGTGGCTGATGCTCGCCTGCGTCGCGGCCCGCCGGTCCTGGGCCGGGGCCGGGGCCGCATCGCTGCTCGCGGCCGCCGTCGCCGCGTGTACGCCGTCCCTCATCCCGGCACTCGCGGCGGCGTGGCTCGTGTGGACCGCGGTCAGCGGCCGCGGCGCCGTGCGCGCGCTGGCCGTGCCGATCCCGACGGTCGCGCTGTTCCTGCCGCTCGCCCTGGTGCAGATCGGCGCGGGGCATCCGCTGCGCATCTTCGCCGACCCGGGCGTGCCCGTCGCCGGCTCGAAGTCCGCCGTGTGGCAGCTGCTGCTCGGCTTCCCGGGCGGAACGGACGGCGGCTGGCACGAGCTCGGGGAGGCGCTCGGCTGGTCCGACGGGGCGAGCACCACACTGCTCGCCGTGCTGATCGCGCCGATCGTCGTGCTCGCGCTCGTCGCGCTGTTCCTGCGCGGCACGCTGCGCGCCGCGGCCGCCGTCTTCGGCGCCCTGCTGGGGCTGGCCACCGCGCTCGTCGCCTCCCACGTCGCCCTCCAGCACAGCGGTGCCGAGACGGTCTCGCTGTGGACCGGGTCGGGGCTCAGCCTGTACTGGCTCGGGCTGATCAGCGCCGCGTGCCTCGCGCTGGTCTCGCTCGGCCGGTTCTCCTCCGCGCCCGCGTGGGTGGCCGCCGTCGCCGTGCTCGTGGCGATCGTGCCGCTGTCGCTCAGCTCCTCCCTCGGCCGCGCCGCGGTCACCGCGGGCGAGGCCGGACAGCTGCCCGCCTACGTCATGGCCTCCGCCGGGCAGGACCCGCGCATGGCCACGCTCGTCATCTCGCCGATCGGCGACGGCGCCCTGACCGCGAGCGTGGTGCACGGCACGGGGACCACCCTGATCGGGCAGAGCACCCTCGCCTCGACGAACACCGACGGCGGCGCCGACGACGGCAGGCTCGCCACCCTCGCGGCGAACCTCGCCTCGCTCGGCGGCTACGACGCCGACAGCGCGCTGAAGCACTACGGCATCTCGTTCGTGTTCGTCGAGTCGGGCACGGGGGATGCGCCGGCAGCACTCGCCCGCCGCGCCGCGGTCGCCCTCAACGCGAACCCCTTGTTCGTCGAGGTCGGCACGACCACGACCGGCACGCTGTGGAGCACGGCGGAGGACGTGCCGTCGGCGCAGATCCCCGCCGCGGCCGGCGGATGGCAGGCGCCGCTCGTGCGGCTGATGCTGATCGTGGTGTTCGGGGCCGCCGTGCTGCTCTCGGTGCCCACCGGCAGGCTCGGCGAGGCGCAGGGGCGCGGCCTCGGCCGCATGCCGCGGTCGAAGACGGAAGACGACCCCGGGACGGAACCGGCGGATCCCGCCGAGACCCCGATCGCCGACGAACCGATCGACGAGCCGGCCCTGTCGCCGGAAGAGCTCGAGCCCGCCTACGCCGGGGTCGCGCCCGATTACGACGCCGAGGAATCCGAGATCCGATGACCGCACGAGCCCTCACCACCATCGGCGGACGCGCCGCCGTCGGCGTCATCGGCCTGGCCGCCTCCGCCGCCCTCGTCGGCGCCGCGTTCACCGTGCCGATCGCCGACACGACCGCGGCCGACCGGCCCGCGCACGTCACCCCGGTTCCGGCCGACGCGCAGGCCGCATGCCCCGGCGGCCTGCTGTCCCTCGCCACGGGCGGCACCGCGACGTCGCTGTCCACGATCGGCCAGGCTGCGACGACCGCGGGCGGCTCGAGCGCGCTCGGCTCGCCGACGCAGCTGAAGGCGTCCGACGTCTCCGGCACCGGCAACGACCCGATCGCCTACTCGGTCCCGGCCAAGAAGGGTGCGAGCTCCGCGCCGCTGATCGCCGCCGCGCAGTCCGAGCGCAACGCCGGCTCCGAGGTGAACGGCATCGCGGCCGCGCTGTGCCCGGAGCCCGTGGCCGACTCGTGGCTGTCCGCCGGTTCGGCCAGCCTCGGCGAGACCGGGCTCGTGCTGCTGACCAACCCCAACGCGGTGGCGGCGAACGTCGACCTCGACGTGTACTCCGAGAGCGGTCACCTGGATGCTCCGGGCACCCAGGGCATCCTGGTGCAGCCGCACTCGCAGAAGGTCGTCTCGCTCGCGGGCATCGCGCCCGACGCCAGCGCGACCGTGATCCATGTGACGAGCCACGGCGGCACGGTCGTCGCCGATCTGCAGCAGAGCTCCGTCGCCGGCGTCACCCCGCAGGGCGTCGAGGTGGCGGGCGTCACCGCGTCGCCGTCGACGCACCTGGTGATCCCCGGGGTGGCCTCGAGTGCGGCGGCGCAGACGCAGGCCGCATCCGATGACGACAGCTCTGCCCTCGTGCTGCGCGTCTACGTGCCCGGGTCGAAGAGCGCCAAGATCACCGTCTCGACGCGCGCCGAGCAGGGCAGCAAGGGCGGGGTGAACCCGCGCACGGTGACGCTCGATCCGGGCGTGGTCTCGGAGGTCCCGATCACCGGCCTGGGGGACGGCACCTACACCATCACGGTCGACAGCTCGGTGCCCGTCGTCGGGTCGGCGAAGTCGACGATCGTCGGCAGCAGCGGCACCGATTTCGCGTGGTACGCCGCGGCGCGCACGCTCAGCGGCGCGGTCGCGATCCCGGTCGCGCACGGGCCGAGCGGCGTGCTGCACCTGATGAACCCCGGCCGCTCGGCGGTCTCCCTGACGCTGGGCGGGGCCGGCGGCGGCAAGAAGGTGGCGGTCGGGGCCGGCGCATCCGTCGGCGTGCCCATCACCAAGGCCGGGGTGATCACCGTGGCGGATGCGCACGGCGTGTACGCATCCGTCGGCTATCGCGGCGACGGGCTGGCCGCGAGCTACACCATCGCTCCGCCGGGCGCGAACGCGAGCCCGCTCGACGTCTACACGCAGTAGACGACGGATGCCGCATCCGGCGGCTCAGAAGTGGCGGTAGCGCTCCGGCGCGAGCTCCCACGGGTCTTTGCCGAGGTACTCGGCCACCGCCCGGAACACGCAGTTCTCGATCACGAGCCGGCGGTGCACGTCGTCGTTGCGGTGCAGCTTCGAGAGCCGCTCGATCGGCACGCGGAAGAGCGTGATGCGGCGCCGCGCGTGGTCGACGGCCCAGCGCTCGACCTCGTCGGGGCCGAGCGCCCCGGCCGGAGCCGAGGCGATCTCGAAGCGCACGTCGCCGAGCTCCTGCGGCCACAGCCCCTTGAGGTAGTCGGCGCAGGAGGCGACCGACATCTCGAAGAAGTCGATGCGGCCCTGCAGCAGCGGAAGGTGCGGGCCGGTCACCGGACCGCGCACTCCTCGTCCGTGGCGGTTGCGCCGCGTCACGGGCCTCGCGGGTTCCGCCTGGCGGCGGCGAGATCGGGGCATGTCTCGCATCCTACGTCCCGGCGCGCCCGAGGGCGGGGCGTAGGCTGGAGCGCGATGGACCGGATCTGCTCGAAGGCCTCCTGCCGGCGTGAGGCGGTCGCGACGCTCACCTACGACTACGCCGACTCCATGGTGGTCATCGGGCCCCTCGCCCCGGCCCGCGCCCCGCACGGCTACGACCTGTGCGCCGAGCACGCCGACCGCCTGTCGGTGCCGCAGGGCTGGCAGGTCGTGCGGCATCAGGCGCTCGGCCAGGCGGGCTGAGCGCGCCGGGCTGCCGGCCCCGGCGCGAAACGCCGGTGCTGAAACGCCGCTACTGACAAGCCGGGGCGCCGGGGCCAGAATGGCGCCATGACCATCGCCGCTCAGACCACGGCCGTTCCCTTCAAGATCGCCGACCCCGCCCTCGCCGAGGCCGGCCGCCACCAGCTCCGCCTCGCGGAGAACGAGATGCCCGGCCTGATGGCCCTGCGCGCCGAGTTCGGCGACAGCAAGCCGCTCGCGGGCGCGCGCATCGCCGGCAGCCTGCACATGACGGTGCAGACCGCCGTGCTCATCGAGACCCTCACCGCCCTCGGCGCGCAGGTGCGCTGGGCCAGCTGCAACATCTTCTCCACCCAGGACGAGGCGGCCGCGGCCGTCGTCGTCGGCCCCGACGGCACCGTCGCCGAACCGCGGGGCGTCCCGGTCTTCGCCTGGAAGGGCGAGAGCCTCGAGGAGTACTGGTGGTGCACCGACCGGATCTTCGACTGGTCGGCCGAGGCCGCCGCGGCCGGCGCCGACTGGACCGGGCCCAACATGATCCTCGACGACGGCGGCGACGCCACCCTGCTGGTTCACCTCGGCCACCGCTTCGAGAAGGAGGGCGCGGTGCCGGATGCGCCGGAGGGGGCCAGCCGCGAGTACCGGGTGATCCTCGACCGGCTGCGCGACTCCCTCGCCGCCGACCCGCAGCGCTTCACCCGCATCGCCGCCGAGCTCCGGGGCGTCACCGAGGAGACGACGACCGGTGTGCACCGCCTCTACGAGCTCGAGCGCGAGGGCCGCCTGCTGTTCCCCGCGATCAACGTCAACGACTCGGTGACCAAGTCGAAGTTCGACAACAAGTACGGCATCCGCCACTCGGCCATCGACGGGCTGAACCGGGCCACCGACGTGCTGATCGGCGGCAAGGTCGCCTTCGTCGCCGGGTACGGCGACGTGGGCAAGGGCGCCGCCGAGGCGCTGGCCGGCCAGGGCGCGCGCGTCATCGTGAGCGAGGTCGACCCGATCAACGCGCTGCAGGCGGCGATGGACGGATTCCAGGTCGCCCGCTTCGACTCCGTCGCCGACCAGGTCGACATCTTCATCTCCTGCACCGGCAACACCCGCGTGCTCACCGTCGAGCAGATGCTGAAGCTCAAGCACCTCGCGATCGTCGCCAACGTCGGGCACTTCGACGACGAGCTCGACATCGCCGGCCTCGAGGCGCTGCCCGGCGTGGAGAAAGTGCAGATCAAGCCGCAGGTGCACGAGTACCGGCTGCCGAACGGCCGCAGCATCCTCGTGCTGTCGGAGGGGCGGCTCATGAACCTGGGCAATGCGACGGGGCATCCGTCGTTCGTCATGTCGAACTCGTTCTCGAACCAGGTGCTGGCGCAGATCGAGCTGTACACCAAGCCCGAGCAGTACCCGACCGCGGTCTACACGCTGCCGAAGGTGCTCGACGAGAAGGTGGCCCGGCTGCACCTGCCCGCCCTCGGCGTCGAACTGACCGAGCTGACCGACGAGCAGGCCTCCTACATCGGCGTGCCCAAGGAGGGCCCCTACAAGCGCGACGACTACAGGTACTGAGCTGGTTGTTGGCGCGCCGCCGCCGGAGGCAGACGCCGATTCGTCGATTTTCGCTCTGTGGAGGCCACCCGGCAGCGCAATTCGACGAATCGATCGGCGCTCGGGCCGGCGTCTCGCGTCGATTCGTCGATTTTCGTTCGCCGGGGACGCCCTCACAGCACTTATCGACGAATCGATCGGGGCGGCGCCGTGCAGCCGGGGAACCGGCACGGCGAGGCGACCCGAAGCGGCGGTATGACGCCGGATAACCCCATCGCGGGTCGTCTCGGGAGGGGAGGAGGGCCGCCCCGTCCCCCGGCTACCGGTCGGGGAAGGCGTGGGGGCGGCGGGAGAGCGCCGGGGTGAGGGCGGCCAGCCGCCGGGCCTCGGCGTCGAGGGCGCGCAGCTCGCGCTCGCGGCGCAGCGCGCTCACCCCGGCGAGGAACGTCGCCGCGTCGACGTTCGGCAGCGGGCTGACATAGACGGATGCCTCCCGCGCCAGCTCCTCGCCGAGCCCGGCGCGCGCCTCCGGGCTGAGCCTCGCCGCATGCGCCAGATGCCCGCTGATGCGCCGCGCGAGCGCGTCGGGCAGCGCGGCGACGTCGGCGACGGCGGCCCACCCGGCCAGCTGGGGCGGCACCGGGATGAGGGCGGGGGAGAGGCGGGGCATCCGCTCGTACTGCGCATAGGTGCCCGCGAGGATGTCGCCCAGCCGCTTCGAGCGGGGGTGCAGGATCGCGACCAGCACCGCGAGCCCGCCGACCGTCAGGTACAGCTCGACGGTGCCGGTGAGCGCGCGGATGAACGCGTGCCGGAGGCCCGCGGCCCCGCCGTCGTCGCGCACGATGCGGGCGCCGATGGCGAGCCGGCCGAGCGAGCGGCCGTGGCTCAGCACTTCGACGGCGATCGGCAGCAGCACGAGCGAGACCACCACGATCACGATGGCGAACGCTTGCAGCGCGGCCTCGTCGAGCACGGGGGCGGCGGCCGCCAGCAGCGCGAACAGCGTCAGCAGCACGGCGACGCTGACGGCGATGTCGATCAGGCCGCTGAGCGAGCGCTGGAGGAAGCCGGCGGGCCGCACCGAGAGCGCGACCGCCTCACCGGTGATCAGCTCGTCCACAGACGCCTGGGGTGCCGGGCTCGCCATGGCTATCATCAAAGCACAATGGACCTCGACGCCTTCACGGCCGCCCACAGCGGGGAGTGGGAGCGCCTGGCGTGGCTCGCCCGCAAGCGCACCCTCGACGGGCGCGAGGCCGACGAGCTGATCGAGCTGTTCCAGACCGGGTCGGCGCAGCTGTCGGCCATGACCTCGGCGGCGGGCCCGTCGGTGCCGGCCGAGCGGCTGTCGATCGCGCTGGCCCGGGCGCGGCTGCGGTTCACGGGCGCGGCCGACAACCCGATGCAGGCGATCCCGCGGTTCTTCGTGCTGCAGCTGCCGGCGGCCCTCTACCGGCTGCGCTGGGTGACCGTCGCCGTGGCGTTCGCGACGATCCTCATCGCGGTGCTGTTCGCCTGGTGGGTCGACGCCAGCCCGGCCGTGCTCGCCACCCTCGGCCAGAGCGCGGATCTCAAGAAGCTCGTCGACCACGACTTCGTCGACTACTACAGCGAGAACCCGGCGGCGAGCTTCACCGGCCAGGTGTGGACCAACAACGCCTGGATCGCCGCCCAGTGCATCGCCTTCGGCATCACCGGCGCCTACGTTCCGTACGTCGTGCTGCAGAACGCCGTGAACCTCGGCGTCGACGCCGCCGCGATGTTCGCCTACGGCCGCGGCGACGTGTTCTTCTCCTACGTGCTGCCGCACGGGCTGCTCGAGCTCACCTCGATCTTCGTCGCCGCGGCGGCGGGCCTGCGCATCTTCTGGGCGTGGGTCGCCCCCGGTCCGCGCACCCGCGGCCGCGCCCTCGCGGAAGAGGGCCGCGCCCTGTTCACCGTCGCGGTCGGGCTGACCCTGTCGCTGCTCGTCTCCGGCATCATCGAGGGCTTCGTCACTCCATCGCCGCTGCCGGTGTGGGCCAAGATCGCGATCGGGGCGGTGGCGCTCGCCGCATTCCTCTTCTACATGCTCGTGATCGGCCGGCGCGCGCACCTCGCGGGAGAGACCGGCGACCTGCAGGCCGCCGACCGGGGCGCGACGCAGCTCGTCGCCGGCTGACGGCGCGCGGCGCTAGCCTGGCGCGATCGCGCGTGCCGCCCGCCGCGCGGCGCGAGCCGGGCGCAGCGGCGACGGCCCGCCCGTCTGCCAAGATGGCCGCGTGACCGACTCTCGCGACGAGACCGCAGGCGCGGCATCCGACCCGCTGACGGATGCCGCGCCGCTCGGCCCCGCCGCCGAGTCGGCCGAACCCCCGCAGCATCCGCCCGTGCCCGCCTCGGGATCGGTGTGGCGCACCTCGAACTACGTGCGGCTGTGGGTGGGCGAGAGCCTCAGCCAGGTGGGGGAGAACCTCGGCACGCTGGCGATCCCCGTCATCGCGGTGGTCATGCTGCACGCCACCTCGCAGGAGGTCGGCTACCTCACCGCGGCGCAGCAGCTCGCGTTCCTGCTGATCGGGCTGCCGGTCGGCGCGTGGGTCGACCGGATGCGCAAGCGCCGGGTGATGATCGCCGCCGACGGCGTGCGCGCGGCGGTGCTGCTGACCATCCCGGCCGCGTGGGCGTTCGGCGCGCTGCACATCTGGCAGCTGTACGCCGTGGCGGCGGTGGTCGGCGGGGCGACCGTGTTCTTCGACGTCACCTACCAGAGCATCGTGCCCAGGCTGGTCAAGCCCGACCAGGTCTCCTCGGCCAACTCGGGTCTGGAGACCAGCGCCCAGGTCGCCCGGGTCGGCGGCCCCGCCCTCTCCGGCTTCCTGCTCACCTTCCTCAAGGCGCCCCTGCTGCTGGTGGCGACCGCGATCGGCTACGTGGTCTCCATGGTCGCCGTCTCGACGATCCGCGACGACGAGCCCAAGCACGTGCCCGAGGCGCACGCGTCGCTGGTCAAGGAGATCGGCGAGGGCCTGCGCTTCGTGTTCACCCACGACCTGCTGCGCCGCATCACCATCAACACCGGCGCCTCCAACCTCGCGAGCGGCCTGATGACCACGCTGATGCCGCTGTTCATCCTGCGCGAGCTCGGCCTGCCGGCATCCGTATTCGGCGTCGTCGAGGGCATCGGCTCGGCCGGCGGCATCCTCGGCGCGCTCGCCGCGGGATGGTTCACCAAGCGGCTCGGCGAAGGGCCGACGATCGTGTGGAGCTCGTTCCTGTTCACGGCGGGGGGCGCCGTGTTCATGCTGGCCGCCGTGTGGCCGGGCGCGTCGATCGTGCTGATGATCGCCGGCATGTTCGTGTTCATGTTCTCGGTCGTGCTGTACAACATCGCCCAGGTCTCGTTCCGGCAGCGGCTGTGCCCGCCGCGGCTGCTCGGGCGGATGAACGCGTCGATCCGCTTCGTGGTCTGGGGCGTGACCCCGATCTCGTCGGCGGTCGCCGGCGTGCTCGGCGGCTGGATGGGCATCGTGCCGACCATGTGGCTCGGCGTCGCGCTGACGCTGCTCGCGACACTCATCGTGGTGGCGTTCTCGCCGCTGCGCACGCTGCGCAAGCTTCCCGACCGGCTGCCGGACTGACGAGAGCGGATGCCTCACGCCGAGGCATCCGTCATGCGTGAAGGGCCGGCCGGGATGCACCCGGCCGGCCCTTCCGGCTTCAGCGCTTCAGCGCGTCACCGCGTCAGCGCACTCAGCGCAGGTCGAAGCGGTCGAGCTCCATGACCTTCGTCCAGGCGGCGACGAAGTCGGTGACGAACTTCTCCGCCGCGTCGTCGCAGGCGTACACCTCGGCGACGGCGCGCAGCTCGGAGTTCGAGCCGAACACGAGGTCGGCGCGGGTGCCGACCCACTTCGGCGCGCCGGTGCTGCGGTCGGTGCCCTGGTAGGCGTGCTTGCCCGGGTCGAGCGACTTCCACTCGGTGCCCATGTCGAGCAGGTTGACGAAGAAGTCGTTCGTCAGCTGCCCCGGCCGGTCGGTGAACACGCCGTACTTCGAGCCGTCGAAGTTGGCGCCGAGCACGCGCAGGCCGCCGACCAGCACCGTCATCTCGGGCGCGGTCAGGGTGAGCAGGTTGGCGCGGTCGATCAGGTGGTACTCGGCGCGCTGCGTCGCCTGCGGGCCGTAGTAGTTGCGGAACCCGTCGGCCACCGGCTCGAGGTAGGAGAACGACTCGACGTCGGTCTGCTCCTCGAGCGCGTCCACGCGGCCCGGCGTGAACGGCACCTCGATCGTGTAGCCCGCGGCCTGCGCCGCCTGCTCCACGCCGACGCCGCCGGCGAGCACGATCAGGTCGGCCAACGACACCTTCTTCGCCGAGCCCGCGTTGAACTCCGCCTGGATGCCCTCGAGCACCGGCAGCACGGTGGCCAGCTGGGCGGGGTTGTTCACCTCCCAGCTGCGCTGCGGCTCGAAGCGGATGCGCGCGCCGTTGGCGCCGCCGCGCTTGTCGCTGCCGCGGAACGAGGAGGCCGAGGCCCACGCCGTGGAGACGAGCTGGTCGATGCGCAGGCCGGAGGCTGCGATCTTCTCCTTCAGCTGCAGGATCTCAGGCGCGCCGATCGGCTCACCGGTCGCCGCGGGCAGCGGGTCCTGCCAGATCAGGTCCTCGGCGGGCACCTCGGGGCCGAGGTAGCGCACCTTGGGGCCCATGTCGCGGTGCGTCAGCTTGAACCAGGCGCGGGCGAAGGCACCCGTGAACGCGTCCTGGTCCTCGAGGAAGCGGCGCGCGATCTTCTCGTATGCGGGGTCGAAGCGCAGCGCCAGGTCGGTGGTGAGCATGCGCGGCTCGCGCCGGCCCTCGCTGTGCGCGAGGGGCACCATGTCGCTGCCCGCGCCGCCCTTCGGGCGCCACTGCCAGGCGCCGGCCGGGCTCTTGAACACCTCCCACTCGTAGGAGAAGAGGATGTGCAGGAACTCGTTGTCCCAACGGGTGGGGTGGTACGTCCAGGTGACCTCGAGGCCGCTCGTGATCGCGTCGTCGCCCTTGCCGGACTTGAAGGTGCTCTTCCAGCCCAGGCCCTGCTCCTCGAGGTCGGCGGCCTCAGGGTTCGGGCCGACGTGGCTGTCGGGGCCCGCGCCGTGCGTCTTGCCGAAGGTGTGGCCGCCGGCGATGAGCGCCACGGTCTCCTCGTCGTTCATCGCCATGCGCTTGAACGTCTCGCGGATGTCGTGCGCGGCGAGCACCGGGTCGGGGTTGCCCTCTGGGCCTTCCGGGTTCACGTAGATGAGGCCCATGTGGGTGGCCGCGAGCGGCTTCTCCAGGTCGCGGTCGGCGTTCAGGATGCGCTTGTCGCTGCCGAGCCACTCGGTCTCGGCGCCCCAGTACACGTCGTCGTCCGGCTCCCACGCGTCGACGCGGCCGCCGGCGAAGCCGAAGGTCGGGAAGCCCATGGTCTCGAGCGCGACGTTGCCGGCGAGGATCATCAGGTCGGCCCAGGAGATGTTCTTGCCGTACTTCTTCTTCACCGGCCACAGCAGGCGGCGCGCCTTGTCGAGGTTGACGTTGTCGGGCCAGCTGTTCAGCGGCGCGAAGCGCTGCTGGCCGGTGCCGGCGCCGCCGCGGCCGTCCATCACCCGGTAGGTGCCGGCGCTGTGCCAGGCCATGCGGATGATCAGGCCGCCGTAGTGGCCGAAGTCGGCCGGCCACCAGTCCTGCGAGGTGGTCAGCACCTCGGCGATGTCCTTCTTCACCTCGGCCAGGTCGAGGGTCTGGAAGGCGGCGGCGTAGTCGAAGTCCTCGCCCAGCGGGTTCTGCGACGGCTGGTTCTTGGCGAGGATCTTGAGGTTGAGGCGGTCGGGCCACCAGAACCGGTTCGCGTCGCCGCGGGTCGGCTCCGGCAGGCTCTCGCCGTGCACGACGGGGCACGTCGCGGCGCCCGGCTCCTCCATGGGCTCATCGGTCGTGATGGCGCCGTGTTCTTGGTCAGTCATCGGTGTCCTTCCTGGTCGGCTGATCGTGGGGATCAGAGGGGAGAGGGGAGCAGTCGGGGCACAGCCCCGAGAACACCACGTCGGCGGCTTCGACGGTGAATCCGTGCGTGTCGCCCGGGGTGAGGCAGGGGGCTGCGCCGACGACGCAGTCGACGTCCTCGACGCGCCCGCAGGAGCGGCAGACGAGGTGGTGGTGGTTGTCGGCGACGCGCGTCTCGTACCGCCAGGCGTTGCCGGGCAGGTCGATGCGGCGCACGAGATCGGATGCCTCCAGCGCGGCCAGCACGCCGTACACGGTCTGCGGGCTGGTCTGCCCGAGCGCCGCCTCGACGCGGCGCACGATGTCGTCGGCCTCCGCGTGCGGCTCGGCCTCGAGGGCGTCCAGCACGGCGAGCCGGGGCCGGGTCACGCGCAGGCCCGCTTCGCGGAGGGCGGCTTCCCAGTTCGTCGGCATCGCTCCTCACCCTAGCGTTGTTTTGACCAACTCAAAACAAGCGCGGGGTGAACCGGAGGGGACAGTGCCCCAGGAGCGGACGACCAAGGACGAATCCGTCGCTCAGCCGGCTCGGGCGAACTGGCGTACGCGCGAGGCCATCGCGTGGCCACATGGCCGACACCGAGTCGATCTGGACGAGCGTCAAGCTGCTGCGCCGCCTGGCATGGCACGAGCGGGTCGAGCTCGTGTTCCTGCGCCGCAGGCTGCGCGCGGCTGCAGCCGCACAGCGGTAGGCGCGCTGAAGGGCACACGTTTTCGGGGAAAACCGCAGCCCTACCGCGCATGCACCGCGTTCGCGCCCCGCCCGCTCGCCCCCCTCTCGCCGGCGGCTACAGCCGCCCGGCCGCCTTGAGCGCGAGGTACGCGTCGGTCACGGCCGGCGGCAGCTGCTCGGGCGTGCCGGTGACCACGTGCGCGCCGAGGCCGCGCACCGCGTCGGCCAGGCGGCGGGTGTCGAGCAGGGCCCGCTCGGCGGCGGCGGCGCGGTAGGTCTCGGCGCGGTCGTCGAGGTGCCCGGTCGCCTCGGCGACCGCCGGGTCGGTGACGGATGCCACGAGCACGGTGTGCTTCGCCGTCAGCTGCGGGAGCACCGCCAGCAGCCCCCGCGCCGAGCCGATCGAGTCGAGCGAGGTCAGCAGCACGACGAGGGCCCGCTGGCTGGACAGCGCGCGCACCTGGCCGGGGATCGCGGTCCAGTCCATCTCGAGCAGCTCGGGCTCGACGTCGGCGAGGGCGTCGACCTCGCGCGAGAGCAGCTCGGCGCCGGAGGCGGCGTGCACCCGGGCGCGCACCCGGCGGTCGAAGGCGAGCAGGTCGACCCGGTCGCCGGCCCGGTCGGCGATCACCGACAGCAGCAGGCTCGCCTCGATCGCGGTGTCGAAGCGCGGCTCGTCGGCGATGCGGGCGGCGGCCGTGCGGCTCGAGTCGAGCACGAGGATGACCCGCCGGTCGCGCTCCGGCCGCCAGGTGCGCACGACCAGGCGCGGGATCGTGGCGGTGGTGCCCGCGCCGATCGGCTGCTCGCCGCGCCTCGCCGTGGCGCGCCAGTCGATGGACCTGACGTCGTCGCCGCGCACGTACTCGCGCAGCGAGTCGAACTCGGTGCCCTGGCCGCGCACCATCACCGAGGTGCGCCCGTCGAGCTCGCGCAGGCGGGCGAGGCGCGAGGGCACATGCTTGCGGGAGTGGAAGGGCGGCAGCACCCGCAGCCGGCCCGGCGCGGCGAGCGTCGCCTGCCGGCCGGCGAGCCCGAGCGGGCCGAGGGAGCGCACGGTGACCTGCCGGGTGTGCCGTTCGCCGCGGCGCGTCGGGGTGAGGGTGAGCACGACGGCCCGCCGCTCGCCGGGCGGCACGCGCACGAGCGGCCGCTCCGGGGGCGCTCCGGCGGAGGGCTGCCAGCCGTCGCGGACGCGGGCGCGCAGCATCCGTCGCCCCACGTTGCGCACGAAGAGCGTCGAGATCGCCGACTCGGACAGGCGCACGCGCGGCGGCAGCTCGCGCTCGAGCGCGACGGCGCGCGGCGAGCCAGCGAGCAGCCCGTCGACGGTGGCGAGCAGTGCGCACAGCACGACCCAGGCGCCGAGCGCGGCGAACGCGGCCCCCGCCCCGGCGAGGCTGCCGAACAGCACGACCGGCACGACCCCGATCGCGAGCAGCAGCGTGAAGCGGCCGGTCAGCACCATGGAAGAGCGCCCACTAGATCGGCACCTGCACCTGCTGCATGATCGACCGCAGGATGCCGTCGGCGCTGACCTGCTCGAGCTCGGCCTCGGGCCGCAGCTGGATGCGGTGCCGCCACACCGGCACGACCATCGCCTTCACGTGGTCGGGCGTGATGGCGTCGTAGCCCGACAGCCACGCCCACGCCTTCGCCGCCGCGAGCAGCGCCGTCGTGCCGCGGGGGCTGACGCCGAGCCGCACCGAGGGGCTGTGCCGGGTGCCTCGGGCGAGGTCGACCAGGTAGCCGAGCACGTCGTCGCCGGCGCCCACCCGGGTGACGGCGGCGCGCGCGGCCGCGAGCTCGTCCGCGCTGAGCACCGGCGTGACCCCGGCGGCGGCGAGGTCGCGCGGGTCGAAGCCGGATGCGTGCCGGCGCAGCACCTCGACCTCGGTGTCGCGCTCGGGCAGCTCGAGGGTGACCTTGAGCAGGAAGCGGTCCAACTGGGCCTCCGGCAGCGGGTAGGTGCCCTCGTACTCGATCGGGTTCTGCGTGGCGGCGACGATGAACGGGTCGGGCAGCTTGCGGGTGACCCCGTCGGCCGACACCTGCCGCTCCTCCATCGCCTCCAGCAGCGCCGACTGCGTCTTGGGCGGCGTGCGGTTGATCTCGTCGGCGAGCAGGATGTTCGTGAACACCGGCCCCTCGCGGAACTCGAACGCCGCCTTCGCCGGGTCGAACACGACCGAGCCGGTGACGTCGCCCGGCATCAGGTCGGGGGTGAACTGCAGCCGCTTGGTGTCGAGCGAGAGCGCCGTCGACAGGGTGCGCACGAGCAGCGTCTTGGCCACCCCGGGCACGCCCTCGAGCAGCACGTGGCCGTTCGCGAGCAGGGCGATCATCAGGCCGCTCACGGCCCCGCCCTGCCCCACGACGGCCTTGCCGACCTCTGCGCGCACCCGCGCGAAGGACTGTCTGAGCTGATCGTCTTCTGCTGTCATCGCTGCCATTCTTCTCGTGGTCGGGGACGGTTCAGGAGGCGGGTCGGGCGGGTCGGTCGGGCACGCCGGCGCGCACGGATGCCTCGAACTCCTGCAACTCGCGGGCGAGGTGCACCAGCTCGCCGTCGCCCCGCGGCACCCGCTCGACGAGCAGCGCGCGCACCTCGGCCACCGGCCGGCGTGCGGCGGCCGCGGCGGAGGCGGCCACGTCGTCGACGCGCGCCGCGGGGCCGAGGCCCAGCAGGCCGGCCAGACGGGCGACGGCGCCCATGCGCAGCGCGTCGAGCGCGTGCAGCCTCGCATCGCTGCGCTGGTAGAGGCGCGCCCGGCCCTCGAGGGTCTCGCCCGCCGGGACCACGACGGGCAGGTCCTCGACGACGAGCGGCCCGAAGCGGCGGCCGCGCCACAGCGCGGCGGCGACCGTCACCAGCACGGCGAGCAGGATCACCGGCGTGACCCAGCCAGGCGCGAGGTCGGCGATGGTGGTCGGTTCGGTGCCCGCCGGCAGGTCGGCGGCTCCGGGCGTGTACCAGATCAGGGTCGAGGTGCCGCCGAGCAGACGGATGGCGCTGCCGGCGTTCGCCCCCTCGAGGATGTGCCCGTTCTCCAGCGGCTCGGCCGAGGAGATCACCGCGACGTCGCGCCCGGCCTCCTGCAGTTGCTCGGCGTAGCCGGAGGGTGGGGCGATCAGCACGGTGCGCGCCGACAGCTCGGATTCGGCGGCGAGCCGGTCGGCGTCGATCAGCCGGTTCGGGTCGTACAGGGCGAGCGTGACCTGGCCGGATTCGGCGGCGAGCGCCGCGCGGCGAGCCTGTGCGAAGGAGGACGCCTCCTCGACGTCGACGCCGTGCCGGCGCAGCACCTGCAGCAGCGCCTTCGCGCCCGTCGGGCTCGAGCTCTCCGGGTCGAGCGTGGGCCGCGCCGAATCGGCGCCGAGGCTCGCCAGCAGCAGGAGCACGACCACGGTGACCACGGCGATCGCCGCGGCGATGAGCCAGCCGCGGCCGCGCCGCGCGCGCTGCCGCAGGGTCGGGGTGAGCGGGGCTGCGGCATCCGTCGCGGTCACGCGTGCGCCGCCTCGAGGACGGGGGTCGCCTGCGCGAGCCGCGCGTCGAGCTCGCGCAGCCTGGCGTGGTCGGCCTCGGATTGGGCGCGGCCGAGGTAGCGGGCCCGGTCGAAGGTGTCGGCGGCGTCGCGCAGCGCCGCGGCCTCGACGGGGAAGGCGGGGGCGGCCTGCCGGCCGACCTCGTGGGCGGTCGTGCCGGGGCGCAACCGGATGACGGTGCGTTCGTCGAGCGACTGCGCGATCGCGCGGAAGCGCTCGATGACGGCGAGGGTCCAGTCGCCGGCGGAGGCGGCGGCGTCGGCGGCCGCCCGCAACTCGGCCGCCGAGCGGCTGTCGGCCACGGCGCCGGAGAACGGGCGGACGGCACGCCGCCCGAGCCGCGGCATGCCGTAGGCGACGAACGCCGCCACGAGCAGGCCGACCACGACCACCGCCGCGGCGACCGCAAGCCAGCCGGCCGAGGCGTGGCCCCCGCCGGGCAGCTGCAGCGACTCGAACCAGTCCTTGACGCGCTGGCTGAGCAGGTCGAACCAGGTCGGCCGCGCCGCCTGGTATTCGGGCTTGGAGAGCTCGTCGCCGAGCCACCGCCGCGCGGTATCGTCGTCGGGGGTGAGCGGCGGTGCGTCGGCCGCGAGGCGCACGATCATGCCGTGGGGTGCGGGCGGCTCGAGAAGTCGGGGGCGGCGAACGGGTCGCCGACGGGGCGGCCGGCCTGGCGGTCTTCGAGGTGCCGGGCCAGCACGAGGTCGAGGCCCTCCCGGCGCATCCGCTGGTCGACGTAGCAGACGCCCGCCGCACCGGCCTGCACGATCGCGGTGACGGTGCCGATGACGAAGCTGACCAGGTACACCAGCACGGTCGACCCGATGGCGAGGCCGGTCTGGGTGCCGCCGCCCGACGAGTCGCCGAGCGGGAACACCAGCCCCAGCGCGACCTCGTACAGCATGGTGAGCGGGAACTGCACGATCTGCGCCGCGACGGCGCACATCGCGATGACGAGGAACTGGGCGCCGAAGACGCGCCAGAAGCCGCCGCGGGTGAGCTGCCACGAGCGCGAGATGCCGCTGCGCACCCCGGCCCGCTCGAGCATGATGGCGCCCGGGGTGAGCGAGGTGCGGCCCCACAGCCACGCGGCGAGCACGGCCGCGCCGGCGCCGCCGATCAGGCCGATGATCACGCCGAGGGCGATCAGCACCCCGCCGCCGCCACCGCCGGCCTGCGCGCCGGGCACGACGAGCGCCGCCACGAGGGCGGCGAGCACCAGGAACAGCAGCAGGAGACCCCCGGACAGCAGCGCCAGGTACCCGATGAGGGCCCAGCGGCGGCCCCGCGTCGCCCGCCACAGCTGCCCCGCGCGCGGCGTGAGCCCGAGGGTGCCGTTGGCGACCTCGATCACGACGATGCCCTGCAGCAGCCCGCTGCCGATCACGCTGATCGCGATGGCGATGATCGCCGCGACGACGACGAGGCCCACCCCGCCCGCGACGATGGCGTCGGTGTCGTCGGCGGTGGCGTGCGAGACCCGCTCGGCGAAGACCACCGCCGCCCCGCCGACGATGGCGGCGGCGGCGATGCTGACGACCGCCTGGATGAGCGCGGCCGGCCAGAACAGTGCTCGCAGGTTGCGGCGCAGCAGCTGGAACGGGGCGGCCAGCAGCTGCCCGAAGGTCAGGGGGCGCAGGGGGAGCAGACCCGGCCGGGGCGGCGGCGCCCATGCCGGGCCGGACCCGTATTGGGGGCGCTGCCACGCGGTCGGATCGCTCACACCCACTAACCTAGAGGCCAGCGCAGGATGAGCGTCGTTTTCTGTGTGGATCTGGGGATGAAGTGAGCACACGCGTACTCGTGGTCGACGACGACACGGCACTCGCCGAGATGATCGGCATCGTGCTGCGGTCGGAGGGCATCGACCCGGTGTTCTGCGCCGACGGCTCCCAGGCGCTCGACGTGTTCCGCCAGACCACCCCCGACCTGGTGCTGCTCGACCTGATGCTGCCGGGCGTCGACGGCATCGAGGTGTGCAGCCGCATCCGCGCCGAGTCGGGCACGCCGATCATCATGCTGACCGCCAAGTCGGACACCGCCGACGTCGTGCGGGGCCTCGAGTCCGGCGCCGACGACTACATGGTCAAGCCGTTCAACCCCAAAGAACTGGTGGCACGGATGCGCGCCCGGCTGCGCCCCGCCCAGTCGGCGCAGCAGACCACCACGGTGCGCGTCGGCGACCTGGTCATGGACGTCGCCGCGCACGAGGTGCGCCGCGGCGACGAGCGCATCAACCTCACCCCGCTCGAGTTCGACCTGCTGCTCGCGCTCGCGAGCAAGCCGCAGCAGGTGTTCACCCGCGAGATGCTGCTCGAGCAGGTCTGGGGCTACCACTACAAGGCCGACACGCGGCTCGTGAATGTGCACGTGCAGCGGCTGCGGGCGAAGGTCGAGCACGACCCCGACAACCCCAAGATCGTGATGACCGTGCGCGGGGTCGGCTACCGCGCAGGCAGCACGGCTTAATCTCCCCCCATGACCATCGCGGCGCTTCGATCCCCGGCGGCGCTGCTGCGCCGGCCGGCCGAGTGGCCGCGCGCCGCCGCGCGCATGTGGCGGCGCTCCCTGCAGTTCCGCACCGTGCTGATCACGGTCCTGCTCTCCGGCGTGGCCATCCTGATCACGGGCCTCGTGGTGTCCTACTCGGTCGGCAACGACCTGTACCAGTCCCGCCTCGAGCAGGCGCTGCGCGACGCGGCGCGCGCGCAGAACCAGGTGCAGTCCAGCCTCGACGCCACCGACTCCAGCGACCCGGCGACCCTGCTGGGCCTCGGCCTGACGGTGCAGACGGTCGTGCAGGGCGCCTCCAGCAGCCGCATCATGGCGTTCATCCGCGTGCCCGGGCAGACCCCCGACGCGGCCGCCCCGACCGACTACACCGTGGGCATCCCGCAGGACCTGATCAGCTCCGAGCTGGCCGCGCGGGTCGACGCCCACCCCGGCACCCTGTTCTCGCAGCCCGTCGCGCTGCCGTACTCCGCAGGCAACCCGCCGGTGACGCATCCGGGCGTGCTGGTCGGCACGCAGGTGACCCTGCCCACGGCGGGTGCATACGAGCTGTATCTCGGCTACGACCTCTCCGACTCGGAGCAGACCCTGCAGTTCGTGCAGCGCACCCTGCTGCTGGCCGGCGCCGCGCTCGTGGTGCTGATCGGCGCGCTCACCTACGTCGTGGTGCGCTTCGTGGTGGCGCCCATCCAGCTCGCGGCCGCCACCAGCCGGCGCCTCGCCGCCGGCGACCTCGAGGTGCGCCTGCCCGAGGAGGGGCAGGACGTGCTGGCGAGTCTCGCCCGCTCGTTCAACGCCATGGCCGACAGCCTGCAGCGCCAGATCACGCAGCTGGCGACCCTGTCGCAGCTGCAGCAGCGCTTCGTCTCCGACGTCTCCCACGAGTTGCGCACGCCGCTGACGACCATCCGCCTCGCATCCGATCACCTCTACGACCGCAAAGACGAATTCGACGACGTCACCGCCCGCACCGCCGAGCTGCTGCACACCCAGGTCGAGCGCTTCGACCTGCTGCTGTCCGATCTGCTCGAGATCAGCCGCTACGACGCCGGATCGGTCGCGCTCGAGCTCGAGCCGTCGAGCCTGGTGCGCCTCGCCGAGGAGGTCATCGACGAGTTCGCCCCGCTCGCCCGCGCGCACGGCACCGAGCTGCGCCTGCGCGCGCCCGGCGGCTACGCCGAGGTGCCCATGGACGCGCGCCGGGTGCGCCGCATCGTGCGCAACCTGATCGGCAACGCGATCGAGCACGGCGAGGGCCGGCCGATCGACGTCATCGTCGACAGCAACCCGACCGCAGTGGCCCTGGCCGTGCGCGACCGCGGCATCGGCATGAGCGAGGCCGACCTCGGCCACGTCTTCGACCGGTTCTGGCGCGGCGACCCCTCCCGGCAGCGCACCATCGGCGGCACGGGGCTCGGGCTCGCGATCTCGCAGGAGGACGCCGCCATCCACGGCGGCCGCATCGACGTCTGGTCGCAGCCGGGCGAGGGTTCCTGCTTCCGGCTCACCTTGCCGCGCGGCCGGGCGGCCGTCGAAGGGTCGCCGATCCCGCTGCCGCCGCGGACGCAGGAGGTGGCGTGATGCGGCGAGAGACGATGAGACGGATGCTGCGCGCGCTCGCCGCGGCCTGCGCCGCGGCGGTGCTGCTCGCCGGCTGCGCCTCCATCCCGCGCTCGGGCCCGGTCGCCGAGGGCGGCAAGGCCGCCTCGCAGGACGACGGCTTCGGCCAGATCGACTACCACCCCTCCAGCCCGGTCGCGGGGGAGACCCAGGCCGAGGTGCTCAGCGGATTCATCGCGGCCGCAGTCAGCCCCGACAACGGCTACCAGATCGCCCGCGAGTACCTGGCGAGCTCCTTCGCGAGCCAGTGGAACCCCGACGCATCCGTCACCGTCGACCGCGGCACGGGCCGCGACGACCCGACCCGCGTGAACTCGACCCAGCTCACCCTCGACGTCGAGCCGGTGGCCTTCGTCGACCAGGCCGGCAACTACCTCACGGCCGACTCGCACGCCCCCATCCCGCTGCAGTACTCCTTCACGAAGGAGGACGGCCAGTGGCGCATCTCGAAGGCGCCCGACGGCATCGTCATCGACTCGAACCGGTTCCAGACCGTCTTCAGCCCGCAGACGCTCTACTTCTACAGCGCCGACTTCCGCTACCTGGTGCCCGACGAGCGCTGGTTCCCGGCGACCCGCGCATCGTTGTCGACGCGCGTGGTGAAGGCGCTGCTGGCCGGCCCCTCCGAGTGGTTGAAGGAGGCCGTCGCGACGGCGTTCCCCAGCGGCACGCAGCTGGTCAGCGGCTCGGTGCCGGTGCAGGACGGCACGGCCATGGTCGACCTCAACTCGGCTGCGGGCAGCGCCGACTCGGCCACGCTGGACCGCATGGACGAACAGCTCACCGAGAGCCTGAGCGGGGCCGGATCGGTGACCGACGTGCAGCTCTCGATCGCCGGAGTGGATCGCCCGTCCGGCGCGCCGAGCGCGACCGGCGCCGTGCACGACCCGGCGGTCAACGTGAACCCGCTCGTCCTGCAGGGCGGGAAGTTCGGATTCCTCACCAGCGGCAAGGTCTCCACCTCGCTCGAGGCGGTGGGCGGCAAGATCGCGTCGCTGAAGCCGAGCGCCGTGAGCGTCACGGCCGACGGCAGCGCCGCCGCCGTCAAGGCGAAGCAGGGTGTGTACGCCATCAACGCGCAGGCGGCCTCGCCCGTGCTGGTCGACGACCGCACCGGTCTCATCGCCCCGTCCGTCGACAACCGCGGCGCCGTATGGTCCGCGACCGCCTCGCCGGACGCGGCGATCCACGTCGCCTACCCCGACGGCACGACGGTCGACCTCGACCCGGCCTGGAGCAACGCGCGGACGCTGATCTCCTTCGGCATCTCCCGCGACGGCACCCGCCTCGCGGCGCTGGTGCGCACCACCGACGGGCAGAGCCACGTCATGGTGGCCGGCATCGCGCGCAACAGCGACGGGCGGCCGACGGGGATCGGCGAACCGGTCGACCTCGGCAACGTCGGACTCAGCGAGGGGCTGTCGCTCGCCTGGACCGACGAGCTCACCGTCGTCGTGCTCGGCAACGCGCCCGGCGGCGGCACGGCCATCGTCTCCCAGTCGATCGGCGGCACCCGGTCCACCACCAGCGGCCCGTCGGGCGGGGTCACCGTCGCGGGCGGCAACCCGGCCTCGCAGTACTGGGTGCTCACCTCGGGCGGCGACCTCGAGACGCCCGCAGGAAACGGCTGGCAGAGCGCCGCCGACAAGGTGACGGTGCTCGCGGTGCAGCAGGGTCGCGGCTGACCCTCCACAGGCGCGCCGGCCGGCGTCCACGCGCGGTCCCGCTCGGTGCAGGATCCTCGCCATGGCCCTCCTCGACCGGTTTCCCCCGCGGGTGCGCGACGCCCTGCTGGACGCCTGGGCGGTGCTCGCCCCCACGCAGTGCGCCGGCTGCGGCGCGCCCGATCGGGCACTGTGCGCGGCCTGCCGCGGCGCGCTGCTGGCCGCCTCGCCCGCGCGCACCGAGCTGCCCCGCGGCGACGGCACCGCCCTGCCGGTCTGGTTCGCCGTCGAGTACGCCGGGGCGGCGCGGCAGGTGCTGCTGGCGTTCAAAGACGGCGGGCGCACGGATGCCGCATCCGCTCTCGCCCACGCGCTGCGCGCGGCCGTGCGCGCCGCACTGGCCGCCACGCCCCCCGCCGCGCGCGGCCGGGTCGAGCTCGCCGCGATCCCCTCGACGCGCGCCGCCCGCAGGCGGCGCGGCTACGACCACGTGCGGCTGCTGCTCGCGCGAGCCGGCTACCGCGACAGCCGTCTGCTGCGCGCGGTGCGGAAGGCGGCCGACCAGGCCGCGCTCGGCGCCGACGCCCGGCGCGAGAACCGGCGCGGCTGGCTCGCCGCCCGTGGCCGGCCCCGGGGCCGCGCGGTGCTCGTCGTCGACGACATCGCCACGTCGGGGGCGACGCTGCTGGAAGCGGATCGCGCCCTGCGCGCCGCGGGCGCGACGGTGCTCGGCGCGGTCGTCGTGGCACGCACGAAACGCCGCATACCCCCACTGGAAACGAGCGGGAAACGCAGGGAAATCGTCCGTGACAACCTCGGTGAACGGGGCTAGATTCGACGGCACCAAGCAGGTGCGGATGACCCCACCGGCATCCCGGTGGGGGGCGCACCGGAACAGGAGGTCGCGATGGAAATCGACATCACCGGACGAGGCGTCGGCATCACGGACCGCTTTCGCGAGTACGTGACCGAGAAGGCCGAGAAGGTGTCCCATCTCGCCGAACGCGCGCTCGTGCTGGAGGTCAAGCTGGGCCGGCTGGCGGAGCGCAACGGCACCCCGGGCGACGACCGGGTCGAGCTCACGCTCGTCGGCCCGGGCCCCGTGGTGCGGGCCGAGGCGACCGCCGCGGACAAGTACGCGGCGTTCGACATCGCCATCGGCCGGCTGCTCGAGCGGGTGCGCAGGGCCAAGGACCGCCGCAAGGTGCACCGCGGCGGGGCGCATCGCCCCACCTCGCTGCACGAGGCGTCCAGCGCCGCCTTCGCCGGCACCGACCTCACCCCGGTCTCCGCCGACGTGCTCACGAAGGTGCGCACCGGCGAGATCCCGGTCGTGGCCGATGAGACGCCCGAGGAGAAGGAGGAGCGCGAAGAGTACTGCCCCGTCGTGATCCGCACCAAGACCTTCGCCTCCGTGCCGATGACGGTCGACGACGCGCTCTACTACATGGAGCTCGTCGGACACGATTTCTATCTCTTCATCGACAGCGCGACGAACCGCCCCAGCGTCGTGTACCGCCGCAAAGGCTGGGACTACGGGGTCATCCAGCTGGACGACGAGGCCGACGAGCTGCAGGAGGCCGCCACGGCGGCGCGCAAGCTCGCCGCCGTCGACTAGCGCGAACGCCGGCTGGGCGGCGCCTCCGAAGGGCGCCGCCCGGTCAGCTTCATGACAGAGCGCCATAGGTAGACTGATCGGGTTCACCGCCCGACACAGGGGAGAGATAAGCCCGTGGCCTCAGTTCTCGAAAAGGTCTTGCGCGTCGGAGAAGGTCGCATACGCCGTCGCCTCGAGGCGTACACCCGCGCGGTCAACGCGCTCGAAGACGACTTCAAAGCGCTCACCGACGAAGAACTGCGCGACGAGACCGTCCACCTGCGCGAGCGCTACGCCGACGGCGAGAGCCTCGACGACCTGCTGCCCGAGGCGTTCGCGGCCGTGCGCGAAGCCGCCCAGCGCACCCTCGGCATGCGGCACTTCGACGTGCAGATCATGGGCGGCGCCGCCCTGCACCTCGGCAACATCGCCGAGATGAAGACCGGTGAGGGCAAGACCCTCGTCGCGACCACCGCCGCCTACCTCAACGCGATCCCGAGCCGCGGTGTGCACGTGGTCACCACCAACGACTTCCTCGCGTCCTACCAGAGCGAGCTGATGGGCCGCGTCTTCCGCGCCCTCGGCATGAGCACCGGCGTGATCCTCGCCGGCCAGTCGCCGGCCGAGCGCCGCGAGCAGTACGCCGCCGACATCACGTACGGCACCAACAACGAGTTCGGCTTCGACTACCTGCGCGACAACATGGCGTGGCAGGCCAGCGACATGGTGCAGCGCGGCCACAACTTCGCGATCGTCGACGAGGTCGACTCGATCCTCATCGACGAGGCGCGCACCCCGCTCATCATCTCCGGCCCCGCCTCCGGCGAGGCGAACCGCTGGTTCAACGAATTCGCGCGCATCGCCACGCGCCTCGTGCCCGGCGAGGACTACGAGGTCGACGAGAAGAAGCGCACCGTCGGGGTGCTCGAGTCCGGCATCGCCAAGGTCGAGGACTATCTGGGCATCGACAACCTCTACGAGTCGGCGAACACCCCGCTGATCTCCTTCCTGAACAACGCGATCAAGGCCAACGCGCTGTTCAAGCGCGACAAGGACTACGTCGTCATGAACGACGAGGTGCTCATCGTCGACGAGCACACCGGCCGCATCCTGATGGGCCGGCGCTACAACGAGGGCATCCATCAGGCGATCGAGGCGAAGGAGGGCGTGCCGGTCAAGGCCGAGAACCAGACCCTCGCCACCATCACGCTGCAGAACTACTTCCGCCTCTACAAGAAGCTGTCGGGCATGACCGGTACCGCCGAGACCGAGGCGGCCGAGTTCATGTCCACCTACAAGCTCGGCGTCGTGCCCATCCCCACGAACAAGCCGATGATCCGCAAGGACATGCCCGACCTCGTCTACAAGAACGAGGAGGCGAAGTTCGCCCAGGTCGCCGAGGACATCGTGCAGCGCCACGCCAAGGGCCAGCCGGTGCTCGTCGGCACCACCTCGGTGGAGAAGAGCGAGTACCTGTCGCGACTGCTGGCCAAGCGCGGCGTGAAGCACGAGGTGCTGAACGCGAAGAACCACGCCCGTGAGGCCGCGATCGTCGCGCAGGCCGGCCGCCTCGGCGCGGTCACCGTCGCGACGAACATGGCCGGCCGCGGCACCGACATCATGCTCGGCGGCAACGTGGAGTTCTTGACCGTCGCCGAGCTGAACTCGCGCGGTCTCAGCCCGGAGGACACGCCGGACGAGTACCAGGCCGCGTGGGACGAGACCTACGAGCGCATCAAGGTCGAGGTCGCCGAGGAGGCCGAGAAGGTCAAGGAGGCCGGCGGCCTCTACGTGCTCGGCACCGAGCGCCACGAGTCGCGCCGCATCGACAACCAACTGCGCGGCCGCTCCGGCCGTCAGGGCGACCCGGGTGAGAGCCGCTTCTACCTGTCGCTCACCGACGACCTGATGCGCCTGTTCAACGCCGGCGCCGCCGAGTCGCTGATGGGGCGGGCGGGCACGCCGGACGACCTGGCGATCGAGTCGAAGATCGTCAGCCGCGCCATCCGCTCGGCTCAGGCGCAGGTCGAGGCCCGCAACGCCGAGATCCGCAAGAACGTGCTGAAGTACGACGACGTGCTGAACCGGCAGCGCGAGGCGATCTACGCCGACCGCCGCCAGATCCTCGAGGGCGACGACCTGCACGAGCGGGTGCAGAAGTTCCTCGACGACGTCATCGACGAGATCCTCGACACCCACACCGGCGAGGGCAACGGCGACGACTGGGACTTCGACGCCCTGTGGGCCGAGCTGAAGACGCTGTACCCCGTCGGCATCACCATCGACGAGGTCGTGGCCGAGGCCGGGTCGAAGGGCCGCATCAACCGCGAGTTCATGCGTCGCGAGATCCTCTCCGACGCGCACCTGGCCTACCAGCGCCGCGAGGAGCAGCTCGGCTCCGATGCGATGCGCGAGCTCGAGCGGCGCGTGGTGCTCTCGGTCATCGACCGCCGCTGGCGCGACCACCTCTACGAGATGGACTACCTCAAGGACGGCATCGGCCTGCGCGCCATGGCGCAGCGCGACCCGCTGGTCGAGTACCAGCGCGAGGGCTTCGCGATGTACCAGCAGATGATGGGCGCGATCCGCGAGGAGACCATCGGCTTCCTGTTCAACCTCGATGTCGAGGTCACGCAGGCCGGCGGCGAGGTCGCCGGGGTCGAGGCGAAGGGGCTCACTCAGTCGCAGGAGCAGCAGGGGCTGTCGTACACCGCGCCGAGCGACTCGGGCGGCGTCGAGGTGCGCGGACAGGGCGGCCAGGTCGACCGCGCCGCGACGGAACGCGCGGAGCGCGCCGCCCGGCGCCGCGAGGCGCAGCAGACCGACGACCGCCCGGCCGCAGCCCAGGGCGGTTCGCGCGGGGCCTTCGGCCAGCGCTCCGAGGCCGACACTCCGGCACCGCAGAACCGCGCCGAACGCCGCGCCCAGAACCGTCGTCGGGGCTGACCCGCCGCGACGCGGCCGCCGTCACAGCAGGCTGATGCTCGTCGCCCGCCAGCGGCGGTCGAGCCCCTCGAGCCGCAGGGCGACCGCCCGCACGCGGCCGGGCATCTGCACGACGACGGCCGCCTCGACGACGCCGGGCGCCGGCTCGCAGGTGTGCGTGGAGAGGATGACCAGGCGCGGCCGCTGCGGCGCCACGCCCTTCAGCGATCGTGCCCGCGCGGCGAAGGTGGCCCGGCGCATCAGCCCCAGATAGACCCCCTCGGTCACCCATCGGGAGAGCTGCTCGAGATCGCGCGCCCCGGCGACGATCTCGATGACGCAGCGCGTCAGGTTGGCGATCAGCGGCGCCGGGTCGGGCAGGTCGGTGGTGCGCTGCACCCCGAAGAACTCGTCGGTGTCGATGCGTGAACGCTGCGCCGCAGCGGACTGTGGGCTCATGTGCGTGATTCCCCCGAAGACGATGCCGCCGACCCCTGTGCGTGAGATCGGTGACGTGACTCTTTCAGGGGGCAGACGCGGGTGTCCAGGGTTTATGTGCCCTGTTAGCAACTCGCGCCCGGGCACGAGACACCGCGGTACCGTGCCCGGCATGCGCTTCGACAAGCTCTTCGAGGATCTCGAGGGTCAGCTCGAGACGGAGCTCGCCGCCCAGGGCGCCGCACGCGAGGCAGAGGAGGAGCGGTTGCGGCTGGCCCGGCTGACCCTGCGGGAGCGGCTGTCGACGCTCGCGGGCCTCGGCTCGGGCATCCGTGCGCAACTCGTCGACGGGTCGGTGCTGAGCCTCACACCCGGCACGGTCGGCAAGGACTGGTTCTCCGCCGACCTCGCCGACGCCGGGGCATGCATCGTGCGCCTCGACGCGGTGACGGCGCTCTCGCTCACGCTCGAGCAGGCACGCGCGAGCAGCGAGCGGATGCCTCCCTCAGGCGCCGCCCGCGAGGCCCTCGCCGCCCGTATCGGCGTCGGAGTGCCCCTGCGCGACCTCGCCCGCCGCCGCGTGCCGGTCGACGTGTTCGCGCTCGGGCATGCCGTGCCGGTGCACGGCACGATCGACCGCGTCGGCGCCGACCACCTCGAGCTCGCCGTGCACGAGCGCGGCGCGGCCCGGCGTGCCCGCGCGGTGACCGAACTGCGGCTCATCGCCCTGTCGGCCCTCGCCCGCGTCGCGGTGTGAGCGCTACTCGGGCCGGATGATCGTGCCGCCCGACAGCTCGGCGAGACTCGCAAAGTCGGACTGCTCCCACAGCGCACGGCGACGCTGCTGCTCGTACAGGCTCGAGATGTACGACTCGAGCACCTCGCGCTCGATGCGCCACTGCGGCCCGACCTGGATCGCCGGCAGCTCGCCCGACTCGACCAACGCCATCACCTCGGAGACCTCGACGTTGAGGATCTCGGCCGTGTCGGCGACGGTGAGGAACCGGATCGCGTCGCCTGCGGACTGAGGGGCCATGCTGTCGATTATGACCGCACCGCGTCGCGCGCGTCCGCACTGTGGATAACTTCGCGCCCAGAGTCGGCCGCTTGCTCCACCATGGTCGGCATGACACAGCCCGTCGCCGTCCCGCCCCGCCCGCGGCCCGTGTGGCTCGAACCGCGCTTCGTCGTCGGCGTGCTGCTCGTCGTCGCCTCCATCGCCGGGGTGAGCACCCTGCTGGCGCTCGCCGACCGCACCGAGGTCGTCTATGCGGCACGGCACGCGCTCGCCGCGGGCGACCGGATCGACGCCGACGACATCGTCGCGGTCCGGGTGCGGCTGGGCTCCGCCCAGGCCTCCTACCTCGCCGCCCCGCCCAAGCCGGGCGCGGTCGTGACCCGCACCGTCGAGAAGGGGGAGCTCGTGCCGCGGGGTGCGCTCGGCACCGCCGCCGGGCAGAACACCACGAGCGTCGTCGTCGAGGTCGACGGCCAGCTGCCCGAGTCGGTCGACACCGGCCGAGCCGTCGACGTGTGGGCGGCCGCCGCCCCCGCCACGGGCGGCACGTCCTCCCCGCCGCAGGTCCTCGTATCCGGCGCCACGGTGGTGCGGCTCGTGTCGGACGACGGCCTCGGCTCCTCGTCGGGCGTCTCCGTCGAGGTTCGCATCCCCAAGGAGTCGGCGCCGTCGCTGCTCGAGGCGATCGCGAACGGCGACGTCGTGTCCGTGCTCCCGGCGGGGGACTGACATGGCCCAGCTCGCCTTCTGCCTCGACCGCCACGCGGAGGATGCGCTGCTGACCGGCGCGCTCGATGCGGGCCACGCGGTGCTCGCCCGGGTGCAGACCGCCGGCGAGCTGGCCGGGGTGCTCGCCGCGCACCGCGTCGACATCGCCGTGGTCACAGCGGCCCCGCTGCGCATCACGCCCGAGCTGCGGCAGGCGGCCGCCTCCGCCGGCACCCGGCTGGTCGCGATCGCGGCCGACGACGAGGCGCGCGCCCTGGCCCGCGGGGCGGGCGTGGCCGACGTGGTGCCGCAGCCGGCGGACTGGCCCGAGTTCGAACGGATGCTGGAGACCCCGGCCGCCCCGACCGGCGGCGGCGACGGGCCGGGCGGGGAAGCATCCGTGATCGTCGTGTGGGGGCCCACCGGCGCACCCGGCCGCACCAGCCTCGCCGTGTCGATCGCCGCCGAGCTCGCCCTGACCGGCGCGCACGTCGCCCTCGTCGACGCCGACAGCTACGGCGGCTCGGTCGCGCCGTGGCTCGGTCTGCTCGACGAGGCGCCCGGCTTCGCCGCCGCCTGCCGGCTCGCGGGAGCCGGGCAGCTCACCCGCGTGGAGATCGACCGCGTCGCCCAGTACGTGCCGACCCCGCGGGGCGCGCTCGCCGTGCTCACCGGCATCGCCCGCGCCTCCCGCTGGCCCGAGCTCGGCCAGGACCGGGTCGGCCGTGTGCTCGCCGCGCTCGCCGGCTGGTTCCAGCATGTCGTCGTCGACGTGGGGTTCAACCTCGAGGCCGACGAAGAGATCGCGAGCGACCTGTTCGCCCCGCGCCGGAACGCGGCCACCCTCGCGGCGCTCGAGGCGGCGACGCAGCTCGTCTGCGTCGGCGCCGCCGACCCGGTCGGTCTATCACGGCTGCTGCGCTGCCAGCCCGAGGCCGCCCGGCTCGCCGCCGGGGCGCGGAGCCACGTCGTCGTCAACCGGGTGCGCGAGGGCGTCGTCGGCGCCCGCCCCGAGGCGCAGATCGCCGCCGCGCTCGAGCGCTTCGGCGGCATGGTGCCGGCGGCGCTGGTGCCCGAGGACCAGCCGGCGTTCGACCTGGCGATGCGCACCGCCCAGCCCCTTGCCGCCGTGGCACCCCGCTCGGCCGCGCGCCTGGCCGTCCGCCAGCTGGTGACCGGGCCGATCCTCGGCGTCGAGGAGCCCGCACCGGGTCGCCGCCGCACCCGCCCTGCCCGGCGGGGGCGGCCCCGCCCCGCCCCGGATCCGGCCGCAGGCGCCGCCCTAGACTGGCAGGGTGTCCACCCTCAGTGACCTCGTCATCGCCCACGGCCGCTCCACTCCTGAGGACATCGAGTGGATGCACATGCTGGTCGGCGACGGGCAGCTGCTGGCCGATCTGGCCTTCGCCGACATCGTGCTGTGGGTTCCCACCGACGACGGGTTCATCGCCGTGGCGCACTCGCGCCCCTCCAGCGCGGCGACGCTCTTCTACCGCGACATCGTCGGGCAGAGCATCCGCCCCGAGTGGCGGCAGCAGGTGACCGAGGCGTTCGAGACCGGCCGCATCGTCGACTCGAGCGCGCCGGAGTGGTATGAGGAGACCCCGACGCGCGTGCGCGCCGTTCCGGTGCTGCGCCGGCTCGGGTCGAGCAGCGCGAAGACGACGGATGCCCCGATCGCGGTGCTCACCCGGCACACGAACCTCAGCGAGGCCCGCACGCCCGGGCGTCAGGAGCTGACCTTCAACGACTGCGCGAACGACCTGTTCGCCATGATCGCCACGGGCGACTTCCCCGACCTCGGGGCGCCGAGCGGACCGCGCCGCGGCGCCCCCCGCGCGTCCGACGGCCTCATCCGCCTCGACGTCGAGGGCATCACCACCTTCGCGAGCCCCAACGCCCTCTCCGCGTTCAACCGCATCGGGTTCACCGACGAGCTCGAGGGCGAGTCGCTGGCGGAGGTCACGACCTCGCTGCTCACCGGGCACACCGCCATCGACGAATCACTGCCGCTGGTCGTCACGGGGCGTGCGCCGTGGCGCACCGACGTCGACGTACGGGGCGTGACGATCTCGCTGCGGGCCATTCCGATCCGCAACCGCGGCGAGCGCGTGGGCGCCATCGTGCTGGTGCGCGACGTCACCGAGATGCGGCACCAGGAGCGGGAGCTGATCACCAAGGATGCGACGATCCGCGAGATCCACCACCGGGTCAAGAACAACCTGCAGACGGTGGCCTCGCTGCTGCGCATCCAGGCCCGGCGCTCGCACTCCGACGAGGCGAAGGAGGCGCTCGGTCAGGCGATGCGCCGCGTGGCGGCGATCGCCGTCGTGCACGACACCCTGTCGGAAGGGCTCGCGCAGGCCGTCGACTTCGACACGGTCTTCGACCGCGTGCTGATGCTCATCACCGAGGTCGCCTCGAGCCACAACACCACCGTGCGGCCGACCAAGTCGGGCACCTTCGGTGTGCTGCCGAGCGAATACGCCACGCCGCTCGCCCTGGCGCTGACCGAGCTGGTCACCAACGCGGTCGAGCACGGGCTCGCCGACCGCTCGGGCGAGGTGCAGATCGTCGCCGAACGCACGGGGGAGATGCTCTCCGTGAAAGTCATCGACGACGGAGTCGGGCTGCCCGAAGGGAAGGTCGGCAGCGGCCTCGGCACGCAGATCGTGCGCACCCTGATCCAGGGCGAACTGGGCGGTGCGATCGACTGGCACACCATGGTGGGCGCCGGCACCGAGGTGACGGTGGAGATCCCGCTCAGGTACCTCAGTTCAAGCAAGGCTTGAGCTGAGGGCTGTGCTTGTCGTGTGCGCCGGTGCTCGCCCGGCGCACCGCGGTCGGCTTTTCGGGTTCCCGCGTTCGCGGGCGAGCAAGTCGCTCGCTTGTGGAGCGCGGTGCGCGGCGTACCGCTCAGCTGGCGCGACGGGCGCGGGCCGCGCGGCGCTTCAGGGCGCGGCGCTCGTCTTCGGAGAGACCGCCCCACACGCCCGAGTCCTGACCGGTCTCGAGGGCGTACTGCAGGCAGATCTCGGTGACGGTGCAACGGCCGCACACGGCCTTGGCCTTCTCGATCTGGTCGACGGCCGGGCCCGTGTTGCCCACCGGGAAGAACAGCTCGGGGTCGGCGGTGAGGCAAGCGGCTTTGTCGCGCCAGTCCATACGTGTGCTCCTTCTGGTCTTACAGCAGGCAGACGAGGAGATTCGGGTGGCGCCTCGTCGGCGAACAGGAAAGTCGAGTGACAGGGCCTGAATCCGGTGGGTTACTAGACCTGCCCACAGCCCCGTGAGCGAAAACTCGAACTCAGATATCCTCCCACGGGGGACACCCCCGGATCAATAGTTTCGTATGGGATAACTCTGTGAACACACGCCTGCAATCTTCATCTGCTACACGGCCCCCGCTCCTCACCGTGCTCGCGGCCCTGCTCAGCATCGAGGCGGTCGCGGTGCTCGCCGCAGTCATTCTGTCGGGCCTCGCGCTGGCGGGCAATGGTGCGAAGTCGGAGGCCGACGGTGTCGCGCTTCTCGTGTGCGTGGTGATCGGCTTCCTCTGGGTCGGCGCGGCGGCCGCGGGGGCGTGGCTCGCGGCCTCGTGGATGCGCGGCCTCGCGACCGTGTGGCAGCTGGTGCAACTCGCCGTCGCCGCCGGCGCGTTCGAGGATCTGATCGGGGGAGCCGGGCTCGGCGTCGCGTTGCTCGTGCTCGGCCTCGTCGGCCTGGGGCTGCTGTTCACCCCGCAGGTGACGCGCGCGGTCGGCCGGCGGCCCGAGGCATCCGTCGACGACGCGCCGCGCCGTTAGGCGAGCTTCAGCTTCTTGCGCAGCATGTTCAGGTGCCCCTTCGCCTTCACGTTGTAGAGGGCGTGCGCGAGCGTGCCGTCGGGGCGCACGACGAAGGTGGAGCGCAGCACGCCCACGACCGTCTTGCCGTAGAGCTGCTTCTGCCCCCACACGCCGTACGCGCGGTGCACTTCGAGCGACTCGTCGGAGAGCAGCGGGAAGTCGAGGTGCTCGGCCGCGGCGAACGCCGCGAGGGCGGCGGGGGCGTCCTTCGAGACGCCGAGCACCGCGTAGCCGGCATCCGCCAGCTCGCCGAGGTTGTCGCGGAAGTCGCAGGCCTGCGTCGTGCACGCGGGGGTCGACGCGGCCGGGTAGAAGTAGACGATCACGTCTTCTCCGGCGAAGTCGGAGAGCGAGACCGGCCGGCCGTCCTTGTCAGGGAGGGTGAAGCCGGGCGCCCGGTCGCCGGGGGCGAGACGGATGCTGCTGGGCAGGGTCTCCTCGCTGGTGGTGCTCATCTCTCTCGAGATTACTTGACCGCGCCCGCCGTCAGCCCCGCGACGAAGCTGCGCTGCAGCAGCAGGAACATGACGACGATCGGCACCGAAACCACCAGCGAGGCGGCCATGATCTGGTTCCAGTACACGTTGGTCTGCGTCGAGTACTGCTGCAGGCCGATCGCCAGCGTCATCTGGTTCTGCTGCGTCGTCAGCACCGAGGCGAACAGCACCTCGCCCCAGGCGGTCATGAAACCGTAGATCGCCACCGCCACGATGCCGGGACGCGCCGCGGGCAGCACGACCCGCCACAGGGCGCCCATCGGGCCGTTGCCGTCGACCATCGCCGCCTCGTCCAGCTCGCGCGGGATGCCGTCGAAGTACCCGGCGAGCATCCAGATCGAGAACGGCAGCGTGAACGTCAGGTAGGTGATGATCAGGCCGAGCCGGGTGCCGATCAGCGGGATGTGGGTCGCGGTGGTGATGTTGGTGAAGATCAGGAACAGCGGCAGCAGGAACAGCACGCCGGGGAACATCTGCGTCGACAGCACCGTCGTGGTGAACACGGTGCGGCCCTTGAACCGCCAGCGCGAGACGGCGTACGAGGCGAAGATCGCCAGCACGAGGCTGATGGCCGTCGCGATGACGCACACGACGACGCTGTTCGCGAAGTACTGCGCGAGCGGCACCGTCGACCAGATGTCGACGTACGGGGTCAGGGTGAGGTGCTGCGGGAACCAGGAGAAGGCGTTGCGCACCTCGCCGAGCGGCTTGAGCGAGGACGTGATCATCACGTAGAGGGGGACGATCACGAACGCCGTCAGGACGACGATCGTGACGACCCGGAAGACCTTGATGCCGGCAGACTCACGCACGCTGCGACCTCCGGTTGATGACGAGCAGGTAGATGCTCGTGACGATGAGCAGGAAGACGAGCAGCAGCACGGACATGGCGCTGCCGTAGCCGAAGTTCCAGGTCAGGAACGAGGCGTCGTAGATGTGGAACGAGATCAGATCCCCGGCCGGCGGCTGCGCGGTCGAGCCGAACAGCACGAACGGCGTGTTGAAGTCGTTGAACGTCCACAGGAACATGACGAGGATCAGCACCGTGTTCACGGGGCGCAGCATCGGCAGCGTGATCGACCGCCACTGACGGAACGGCTTGGCGCCGTCGACCGCGGATGCCTCGTACACGTCGCTCGGGATGGACTGGAGCCCCGCCATCAGCATCAGGAACGCGAACGGCCAGGTGCGCCAGATCGCGACGATCACGATCGCCCAGAACGCGTTGCCGCCGATCAGCCAGAACGGCTTGTCGCCGAGCAGGTGCAGTTGGTCGACCAGGATGTGGTTGATCGCCCCGGTGGAGCGCTGGAACATGAACTTCCAGGTGATGATGCCGGCGTAGATCGGCAGGGCGTAGGGGATCAGGAAGACCGTGCGGAACAGGCCGCGGCCCGGGAAGGGGCGCTGCAGCGCGACGGCCGCCGCCATGCCGAAGCCCCAGGACAGCGCGAGCACGATGATCGTGAACCCGCACGTGATCAGGAACGAATGCAGGATGCCCTGGCCGATCGACGACGAGAAGTCGAGCGACGTCTTGTAGTTGCCGAGGCCGACGACGGGCGCCTGGCCCCAGTTCCTCAGGTAGATGCGGGTGAGCTTGATGAAGCTCATCCAGATGCCCGTGACCATCGGGATGATGTGCACGAGGATCTCGAAGATGACGGCGGGGCCGAGCAGCGCGTAGGGCAGCCACCAGCCCTTGCGCAGGCCGCTGCGCCCCGGTGCGCCGCTCGGGGACGGCGCGGTCGTTGCCGACATGGGTCTGGTCTTCCTTTCCCGTGGAAGGGACTCCTCCGGTGTGGTGCGCCCGAGGGCCGCCGCGAAGCTCGCGACGGCCCTCAGGCGGGTGCGGCGCCGAGGCGCCCCACGCGGGAGGAGTGCCGCCGGCTGGTTATCCGGCGGCCTCGACGGTGGTCTGCGCGTCGGACAGCGCCTTCTTGATGTCCGAGGCGCTGACGTTCTTGCCCTGGGCGATGTCGGCGATCAGGTTGGTGACGGCCTTGCCGACGGCGGACTCGAAGTCACCCTCGGTCGCGACCTGCGGCAGCACCTTCGACTGCTCGTTGTAGGCGGTGGTGAAGACCTTCGCCTCGTCCGCGTCGTCGGTGAACGACGGCGATGCGTCCTTCAGCACGGGCAGCGTCTTGTAGGGCTTGTCCAGCGTCGCCTGGGTGTCCTCGCTCGTCATGTACTTGACGAACTTGAGCGCCTGGTCGAGGTGCTGGGTGTAGCTGAAGATCGCGATGTTGATGCCGGCCGGGAAGGTCGAGATCTGGTCTTCCGCGGGGGTGTCGGCCGGCCACGGCAGGTTGGTCACGCCGTAGTCGCCCTCCTTCATGCCCTGCGAGAGCAGCGTCGCGTCGGCGTTGTTCTGCGAGAGCACCATGGCGGCCTTGCCCTGCGCGAGCTCCTGCAGCGGGTCGGATCCGTTGTCGAGCTGGGCGTCGTCGGGGTTCACCACCTTGTCCTTGCCGATCAGGTCGAGGTAGCGCTGCACGCCGGAGACGATCGCGTCGGAGGTGAAGGTCGGCTTGTCGCCGTCGTAGAACTCGGCGCCGTTCTGGGCGGCGGTGAGGAACGCGAAGTGCACGTTCTCGGTGTACGACGCGCCCGCGATGGCCACGCCGTACTGGCCCTTGGACGGGTCGGTCAGCTTCTTGGCGTCGGCGACGAACTCCTCCCACGTGGTGGGCGGCGTGGTGATGCCGGCCGCCTTGAAGAGCGCCTTGTTGTAGTAGAGGCCGTAGGCCAGGCCGTACAGGGGCACGGATGCCGGGTGGTCGGTCTTGCCCTTCTGACTGCCGGCGTTCAGGGCCGTGGTGGCGAACTTGTCGAGCCCGCCGATGGCGTCGGCGTGCTCGCTCAGGTCGACGAACGCGCCGGATGCCTGGAACGCGGGCCCCCAGGTGTTGCCGATGTTGACCACGTCGGGGCCCTGGTTGCTCGAGATCGCGGTGTTGATCTTGTTCTGCAGGTCGTTCCACCCGATGACCGTCAGGTTGACCTTGATGCCGGTCTGCTTCGTGAACTTGTTCAGAACGGGCGTGAGCACCTTCTTGTCGTTGGCGAGGCTCGTTCCCTGGTTGCTCGCCCAGTACTCGAGGGTGACGTTCTTGTCGCTCGAGCCGGAGTTGCTGCTGCAGCCGCTGAGGGCGATGGCCACGGTCGCCGCCGCGAGCGCGCCGACGAGCATGACTCTTTTCTTGGCCATGTGACTTCCTTGTCTCTTGTGCACGGTGTGGGTGTGCTCATGGTGTGATCGACCGCGCGGCAACAGCCGCCGACGCCGGTCGGCCGCCGCTCGATCGCCTCAAGCATAACTGAACCGATTCAGTTCGCAATCGCGCCCTGTGGCGCGTCTGACGCACTGGCGGCCCGGCTCGATTCCCGCACGAGCAGCGAGCTCGGCGTGGGTCGCACGGCCGTCGGCTCCTCGCCGGCGAGCAGCTGCAGCAGGCGCGTCGCGCTGCGCCTGCCCTGCTCGTCGGGGAACCTGTCCAGCGCCGTGATCGTGGGGGAGGAGAAGCGGCACAGCACCGAGTCGTCCCAGCTCACGAGAGCGAGGCCCTGCGCCTCGCCCTTGCGCAGCGCCGAGAGCGCGCCGAGGGCCATCAGGTCGTTCGACGCGATGATCGCGGTCGGCACCTCGGGCTCGCCGAGCAGGCCGGTCACGAGGGCTTCGGCGCTGTCGAAGGTGTAGTCGGCCTCGAGGAAGCGCACCCGCATGCCGCGCGCGGCCGCCTCGCGCGTCACCGCCTGGGTGCGGTCGAGCTCGTGTGCGTAGCCCAGGGGCCCCGTGACGTGCGCGACGTCGCGGTGGCCGAGTTCGAAGAGGTGCTGCACCAGCTGCTCGGCGTCGCGATGCTGGTCTTCGATGCGCTCGGCGCCCGGTTCGTCTCCGGGCAGCACGCCGTGCAGGACGTACGGGAGGCCGAGCCGGTCGAGCAGGGCCGGGCGCTTGTCGTCGATGGCCCGGTCGAGCACGATCACGCCGTCCACCCGTCGCTCGGCCGCCCAGCGCTCGTACACCTCGATGTCGCGGCCGGGGGCGGTGCCGACCATGCGCAGCAGCAGGCTCTGCCCGGCCTGCGAGAGCACGTCCTCGACGCCCTCGAGCAGGCGCATGTAGTAGGGCTCGGTGCCGAGCAGGGTCGGGTCGCGACGCAGCACCATGCCGATCGCATCCGATCTCGAGCGCGACAGGGCGCGGGCGCTCGAGCTGGGGTGCCAGCCGAGTTCCTCGGCGAGGGCGAGCACGCGCTCCCGGGTCTGATCGCTGACGCCGGGCCGGCCGTTGAGCGCGTAGGAGACGGATGCCTTCGACACGCCCAGCCGCTCGGCGATCGTCGCGATCGTCACCTTCGACATGCGGGCCACCTGCCTCTCCACCGACCTCGTCATCGTGGGTTGTCGCCGACAACGATAGCGGCAGTTGAACCGGTTCAGCACAGGGTGGGCCGCACCCGGTGAGGGCTCAGCCGGCGAGCGCGAGCAGCAGGCGCTGCAGCGAGTCGAGGCGCGCGGCGCCGCTCGGGCCGAGCTCACCGCGCTCCACCGCCTCGGCGATGGCGCAGTCCGGTGCGTCCGGCAGATGCGTGCAGCCGCGCGGGCACTCCTGCGCGACCCGGTCGAGGTCGGGGAAGCCGCGCAGGATGTTGGCCGGGTCGACATGGCCGAGGCCGAAGCTGCGCACGCCGGGGGTGTCGATGATCCAGCCGGTGCCGGCATCCGATCGCACGCGCAGGGAGACCGTCGAACTCGAGGTGTGCCGGCCGCGCCCGGTCACCTCGTTCACGTGGCCGATGGCGCGGTGCGCGTCGGGGACGAGCGCGTTCACGAGGGTGGACTTGCCGACCCCCGAGTGCCCCACCGCGACGGTCGTATGCCCGATGAGGCATGCGTTCAGCTCGTCCAGCGGCACGTGCGCGGGCGAGCTCGTGAAGACGGTCAAACGCTCCAGACCGGCGAAGTTCGCGAGGAACGGCGCCGGGTCGGCGACGTCGGTCTTCGTCACGCACAGCAGCGGCTCGATGCCCGCGTCGAACGCCGCGACGAGATAGCGGTCGACGAGGCGGATGCGCGGTTCGGGGTTGGCGGCGGCGACCACGATCAGCATCTGGTCGGCGTTCGCCACGATGACGCGCTCCACCTCGTCGGTGTCGTCGGCCGAGCGGCGCAGCAGCGTGGTGCGCTCGCCGATGCGCACGATGCGGGCCAGCGTGCCGGGCGCGCCGCTGGTGTCGCCGACGAGGTCCACGCGGTCGCCGGTGACGATCGGCTGCCGGCGCAGCTCGCGGGCGCGGGAGGCGACCGCCTGATGCTCGGTCGGCCGGTCCTCGTCGATCAGCACCGTGTACCTGCCGCGATCGACGCCGAGCACCCGCCCGACCACGGCGTCCTCGTGCTCGGGCCGCTGCTTGGTGCGCGGCCTGCTGCCCTTCGGGTTCGGGCGCACGCGCACCGCCGACTCGTCGTACTCCGCGTACGGCTCGTCGTCGTCGGCGTCGTCGCCCGACCACCAGGTCAAGGCGTGTATGCCTTTTCGAGCATGCCGTGCCACAGTTCCGGGAACTCGGGCAGCGTCTTCGCCGTCGCGCCGATGTCGTGCACCTCGACGCCGGGGGTGACGAGCCCGATCAGCGCGCCGGCCGTGGACATGCGGTGGTCCTTGTGGCTGCGCCACACGCCGCCGTGCAGCGGCCGCGGCTCGATGCGCAGGCCGTCCGGCAACTCGGTCACGCTGCCGCCGAGCCCGTTCACCTCGGCGGCGAGGGCGGCCAGCCGGTCGGTCTCGTGGTGCCTGATGTGCCCGATGCCGGTGATCTCGCTCGGCGAATCGGCCAGCGCCGCGAGTGCGACGAGGGCCGGGGCCAGCTCGCCGCCGGTGGACAGGTCGAGTTCGACGCCGGAGATGGAGGGCCCGCCGGTGACGGTGAGCCGGTCGCCGTCGCGGGTGACGGATGCCCCGAACTTCAGCAGCAGCGTGGCGAGATCCGCCCCGACCTGGGTCGTGGACTCCGGCCAGCCGGTGATCGTCACGCGGCCGCCGGTGGCGACGGCGGCGGCGAGGAACGGCGCCGCGTTGGACAGGTCGGGCTCGATCGCGACGTCCCTGCCGCGGATCGGCTGCGGGGCCACCGACCAGGTGCCGGGTGCGGGGGTCTCCACCGTGACCCCGCGCGCGGCGAGGGTCGCGATCGTCATCTCGATGTGTGGCAGGCTCGGCAAGCGCTGCCCCGAGTGGTGCAGCACGAGGCCGCGCTCGAAGCGCGGCGCCGAGAGCAGCAGGCCGCTCACGAACTGGCTGGAGGCCGAGGCGTCGATGGTGATCTCGCCGCCCTCGACGCTCCCCGTGCCGTGCACGGTGAACGGCAGGCTGCCGCGGCCTTCGTCGGCGAGGTCGACGCCGAGCGCCCGCAGCGCCTCGATCATCGCGTGCATCGGCCGGCCGACGGCGGAGGGGTCGGCGTCGAAGGTGGTCGGGCCGAGCGCGAGCGCGGCGAGCGGGGGAGTGAAGCGCATCACCGTGCCGGCCTGGCCGCAGTCGATCGTGGTCGAGCCGAGGAGCTCGTCGGCGGGGCTGATGCGCAGGTCGGCGCCGAAGGGGTGCGCCGACGGCACGCGCTCGATCCGGGTTCCGAGAGCGGCGAGGGCCTCGACCATCCGATCGCTGTCCTGCGAATGCAGCGGGGCGGTCAGCGTGGAGGGGCCGTCGGCCAGGGCGGAGAGCACGAGCTCGCGGTTGGTCAGCGACTTCGACCCCGGCAGGGCGACGACCGCGTCGAGCGGACCGTCCGCCACCGGCGCGGGCCACAGCTCCGGGTTCTCGGGGCGCTGACGGTCGCCGTAGGGGTCGAAGTCCGAAGCGGAATAGGTGCGCGACTGCATCGGTTGCAGGATACCGGGATTCGGCAGTCGAGACTTCGGGAGGACAGCGACGGTGGTGCGCCTGATGGAACCGGAGACGGTGCGCGTCTCGGACGTAGACTGGGCCGCGATGACCGACGACCTCGCTCTCTCGAGCGATTCCCCCGACCGCCTCTTCGAGGAGCAGGCGCTGCCGTTCATGGACCAGCTCTATGCCGCGGCGCTGCGCATGACGCGGAATCCCTCGGACGCGCAGGACCTCGTGCAGGAGACTTTCGTCAAGGCGTACGCCGCCTGGGCCCAATTCCACCAGGGCACCAATCTCAAGGCCTGGCTGTACCGCATCCTCACGAACACCTTCATCAACAGCTACCGCAAGAAGCAGCGCGAGCCGTATCAGAGCCCCATCGACGACCTCGAGGACTGGCAGCTCGGCGGCGCCGAATCCACGACGGCGCGCGCGAGCCGTTCGGCCGAGGCCGAGGCGATCGACCACCTGCCCGACTCCGCCGTGAAGTCCGCGCTGCAGTCCATCCCGGAGGACTTCCGGATGGCGGTCTACTTCGCCGACGTCGAGGGATTCTCCTACCAGGAGATCGCCGACATCATGAAGACACCGATCGGGACCGTGATGAGCCGCCTGCACCGTGGCCGGCGGATGCTTCGCGATCTTCTCACCGACTACGCCCGCGACCGGGGGATCGCGGCCTCACCTGCCAGGAGCACACAATGACCGACTGCGGTTGCGACAAGGCCAAGAAGGACCTCGAGGAGTACCTGCACCACGAGTTGCTGGCCAACGAAGCCGCGGACATCCGCGAGCACATCGCGAACTGCGCCAGCTGCGCGGACGAGGAGCGCGTCGGCGTGGTGCTGATCGAAGCCGTGCAGCGCGCTTGCCGCGAGACCGCCCCCGAGGAGCTGCGGCTGCAGGTGCTGACGAAGATCCGTCAGCTGCAGACGCACGCGTAGGGGCTTCGAGACGGCGGCTGCGCCGCCTCCTCAGCCGACGGGGTGACGGCGGCTGCGCCGCCTCCTCAGCCGACGGAGGTGACGGCGGCTGCGCCGCCTCCTCAGCCGACGTCAGCGCGCTCGTTGAGGAGGAAGCGGGCGCCGACCGGGTCGGCGACCTCCGCCATCCGACCGAACGGGCTGTCCCACACCTCGCGCACGATCTCGCCGCCCAGCTCGCGCACGCGCGCGACGGATGCCGCCACGCCGGCCGTGCCGAAGTAGATCTTCCACTCGCCGGGTGAGCTCTCGGGCAGCGCATCCGTCGCATCGAAGACGCCGCCCACCACGTCGCCCGGCTCGCCCGGGCCGAAGGTCGTGTAGCGGAACGCGTCGCTGTCGCTCATCACCGCGGTCGCCCAGTGCAGCACCTCGCCGTAGAAGGTGAGCTGCAGCCGGTAGTCGCCCGCATGCAGCTCGGTGTAGACGACCGAGCCGACCTCGCCCCACAGCTCGTAACCCGACATGGTGCCGGGCTCCCAGGTGCCGAAGACCGCCCCTGCGGCATCCGCGAAGATCGCGAGCGTGCCCGCGTCGCCCACGGGAATCGGCGGCGCGAGTACGCGCCCGCCCGCCGCCGTCACCGCCGTCGCGGTGGCACCGGAGTCGGCCGTCTGGAAGTACGGCTTCCACAGCGGCCGCTCGCCCTCGTTCCAGGTGGGGCCGACCGCGGCGACCGGCTTGCCGTCGTGGAAGAAGGTGACGTAGCGGCCGTACTCGCCGCCCGGCGCGTACGGCGTCCAGCCGAACAGGCCCTGGTAGAACGCGAGCGACGCGTCGACGTCGGGGCTCGTGGCATCCGCCCAGATAGGCAGACCCGGGGCTCGTCTCGGCGCCGGCATCGTCACTCCCCGAGGGTGAGGGCGCGCTTGAGCAGGTCCGCCTGCTCGACCGCGTGGCGCTTGGCGGCGCCGACCGCGGGCGAAGCGGATGCCGGCCGCGAGACGACCCGGAAGGAGCGCTTGCCCGAGCGCGCGGCGGCCTCCACCATGTACGGCGCGGCACCCTGGTTCTCCGGCTCGTCCTGCACCCACACCAGCTCGGCGTTCGGGTAGCCGGCGAGTACCGACTCGAGCTCCTGCTTCGGCAGCGGGTAGAACTGCTCGAGGCGCACCACCGCGAGCTGCGGGTTCGGCGACTTCGCCAGCTCGCCCTTCAGGTCGTAGTAGAGCTTGCCGGCGCACACCAGCACCCGGCGCACCGCCGACTTGTCGGCGACATCGGGGTCGTCGATCACCGGCTCGAAGCGGCCCGAGGTGAACGCGGGCAGGTCGCTGGTCGCCCCGCGCAGGCGCAGCATCGCCTTCGGGGTGAAGACGATGAGCGGCTTGCGCGGCCGGGCGTAGGCCTGGCGGCGCAGCAGGTGGAAGTAGGACGCGGGCGTCGAGGGCCGGGCGACGGTCATGTTGTTCTGCGCGCACAGCTGCAGGTAGCGCTCGATGCGCGCCGACGAGTGGTCGGGGCCCTGGCCCTCGTAGCCGTGCGGCAGCAGCAGCACGACCGAGGAGCGCTGGCCCCACTTCTGCTCGCTCGAGGCGATGTACTCGTCGATCACCGTCTGCGCCCCGTTGGCGAAGTCGCCGTACTGCGCCTCCCACAGCACGAGCGCCTCCGGGCGCTCGACCGAGTAGCCGTACTCGAAGCCCATCGCCGCGTACTCCGACAGCAGCGAGTCGTAGACGTAGAACCGGGCCTGGTTCTCGGACAGGTTGCCGAGCGGCACCCACTCCTGCCCGTTCACCTGGTCGTGGAGGACGGCGTGGCGCTGCGCGAAGGTGCCGCGGCGCGAGTCCTGGCCGGCCAGTCGCACCGGGGTGCCCTCGAGCACGAGCGAGCCGAAGGCGAGCAGCTCGGCGAAGCCCCAGTCGATGCCGCCCGAGCGGCTCATCTCGACGCGCTTCTTGAGCAGGGCCACGAGCTTCTTGTGCACCGTGAAGCCGGCCGGCGGGTTGTCGAAGGCGTCGCCGACGGTGCGGATGACCTCCTCCGACACCCCGGTGCTGGCCAGCTCGCCGGCGGGGGCGTCGGCCGGGGCATCCGGCTGCGTGATCACGGGGATCGGCGAGGTCTGCGCCTCGTGCGTCTCGGCGAACGCCCGCTCGAGGCGTTCCTGGAAGTCGCGGTGGGCGGCCTCGTACTCCTCTTCCGTGATGTCGCCGCGGCCGACCAGCGCCTCCGTGTACAGCTTGCGCACCGAGCGCTTCGCCTCGATCAGGCTGTACATCAGCGGCTGCGTCATCGACGGGTCGTCGCCCTCGTTGTGGCCGCGGCGGCGGTAGCAGACCAGGTCGATGAACACGTCGCGGTGGAACTTCTGCCGGTACTCGAAGGCGAGCCGCGCGACGCGCACCACGGCCTCCGGGTCGTCGCCGTTCACGTGGAAGATCGGCGCCTGGATGGTCTTGGCCACGTCGGTCGAGTACACCGAGCTGCGCCCCTCGTCGGGCGAGGTGGTGAAGCCGACCTGGTTGTTGATGTTGACGTGGATGGTGCCGCCGGTGCGGTAGGCCCGCAGCTGCGACATCTGCAGCACCTCGGCGTTGATGCCCTGGCCGGCCAGCGCCGCGTCGCCGTGCACGAGGATCGGCAGGGTGAGGAACGTCATCGGCGGCCGGCGGTCCTGCTTGGCCCGCACGATGCCCTCGAGCACGCCGTTGACGACCTCGAGGTGGCTGGGGTTGGCCGCCACGTACACCGGCACCTCCTTGCCGTCGGGCGCGGTGAACACGCCCTCGGTGCCGAGGTGGTACTTCACGTCGCCCGAGCCGGAGCCCTCGAACTGGCCCTCGAACTCGCGGAAGATCTGGCCGTAGGTCTTGCCCGCGATGTTGGTGAGCACGTTGAGGCGGCCGCGGTGCGCCATGCCGATCGCGACGCCGTCGAGACCCTCGTCGGCCGCGCCCTGCAGCAGCGTGTCGATGAGCGGGATGGTGGACTCGCCGCCCTCGAGGCTGAACCGCTTCTGCCCGACGTACTTGGTCTGCAGGAAGGTCTCGAACGCCTCGGCCTCGTTCAGCTTCGACAGGATGTGCAGCTGCTCGTCGTGCCCCGGCTTGACGTAGGGGCGCTCGAGCTTGCTCTGCATCCACGCCCGCTGCTCCGGGTCCTGGATGTGCATGTACTCGACGCCGACGGTGCGGCAGTACGAGTCGCGCAGCACGCCGAGGATGTCGCGCAGCTTCATCTCGCCGTAGTTGCCCGCGAAGCCGCCGGCGACGAAGGTGCGGTCCAGATCCCAGAAGGTCAGGCCGTGGCTCTTGATCTCCAGGTCAGGGTGGGTGCGCTGCTTGTACTCGAGCGGGTCGATGTCGGCCATCAGGTGGCCGCGCACCCGGTACGAGTTGATCAGCTCGTGCACGCGTGCCGTCTTGTTGACCTGGTGGGCGAGGTCGACGTTGATGTCCTGCGCCCACACGATCGGCTCGTAGGGGATGCGCAGCGCGGAGAAGATCTCGTGGTAGAAGTCCTGCTCGCCGATCAGCAGCTGGTGCACGATCTTGAGGAACTCGCCGCTGCCCGCGCCCTGGATGACCCGGTGGTCGTAGGTGCTGGTCAGGGTGATCGTCTTCGAGATGCCGAGGTCGACGAGCGTGTCGGGGCTCGCGCCCTGGAACTCGGCCGGGTACTCCAGCGCGCCGGCGCCGATGATGCAGCCCTGCCCCTTCATCAGGCGCGGCACCGAGTGGACGGTGCCGATGCCGCCGGGGTTGGTGAGCGAGACGGATGCCCCGGAGAAGTCGTCCGCGGTGAGCTTGTTGTTCCGCGCCCGCTTCACCAGGTCCTCGTAGGCGGCCAGGTAGTCGCTGAAGCTCAGCGTCTCCGCCCGCTTGATCGCGGGGACGAGCAGCGAGCGGCTGCCGTCGGGCTTCGGCAGGTCGATCGCGATGCCGAGGCCGATGTGCGCGGGCTTCACGACCGACGGCTTGCCGTCGACGACGTCGTAGTAGACGTTCTGGCTCGGGAACTGCTTCAGCGCCTTGATCAGCGCCCATCCGATGAGGTGGGTGAAGCTGACCTTGCCGCCGCGGGTGCGGGCCATGTGGTTGTTGATGACGATGCGGTTGTCGATCATCAGCTTGGCCGGGATCGTGCGCACGCTCGTCGCGGTCGGCACCGTGAGGCTCGTGTCCATGTTGGCGGCCAGCGACTTGGCCATGCCGCGCAGCGGGGTGACCTGTGCGGCCTCGGGCGCCTCGTCCTTCTTCGGGGCCGCCGCCGGCGCGTCCGCCGGGACCGGGGTCGGCCGGGGCGCGACCGACGTGGTGCGCGCGACCGGCTGGCCGGCCGGGCGGGGCGCGGATGCCGGGGCCTGGGGCTGCTCAGCAGCCTGGGTCTGCGCGGGGGTCTGTGCCGGGGCCGGGGACTGCGTCGTCTGCGCGGGCGCCGGAGCCGCCGCTGCGGGCTGCGGGGGTGCGGCCGGTGATGCCGAGGAGGCGCCGCCCGAGGCATCCGCCTTCTTCTGCTCCAGAATCGGCCACCACGACTGGTCGACCGAGTTCTTGTCGACGAGGTACTGCTCGTAGAGCTCTTCGACGAGCCAATCATTGGCGCCGAACTTGCCCTCTTCCGTTCCCGTCAACTGGCTTGCCACAGCCGATCGCCCACCTTCTCCATTGACGTGCAAATGATTCGACACCGGGCGCACGCCCGTGTGCATCAACGGGTCTCAAGCCTAGTCCTCCGCGGTACACCCTTGGCGACGAGGCCCCCGGGGTGGCGCAGCCCGCGGCACGGCATAGCCTCGTAACCATGAGGTTCTACGGCGAGGCGCCCCACCACGACCTGACGTACTCCGACGTGTTCCTGGTACCCAGCCGCTCGGGCGTCACGAGCCGGCTCGACGTGGATCTCGCGCCCGGCGACGGCACCGGCGCGACCATCCCGATCGTCGCGGCGAACATGAACTCGGTCACCGGACCGCGCCTCGCCGCCGCCCTCGCCCGCCGCGGCGGCATCGGGGTGCTGCCGCAGGACATGCACCCGGACGAGCTGGACGCGGCGATCCGCTGGGTGAAGGAGCAGCCGACCGCGTTCGACTCGCCGCTCGTGCTCTCGCCCGACGACACCGCCGCCGACGCCCTGCTGCGCATCCCGCCCGCCCCCGGCCACGGCATCGTGCTCGAGGACGCGGGCGGCGAGTACCTCGGCACCGTGCCGGCGCCGCGGCTCGCGCACGTGCCGCCGGACGCCCGCCTCGGCGACCTCGTGCACGGCGACCTGACGGCGCTCGAGGCGGCGCAGATCCCCGACGGGCGCGCCGCCTTCGAGCTGCTCGAGGCCTCGGGCCTCGACTTCGCCCCGGTGGTCTCCGGCGGCCGCGTCGTTGGCACCCTGTCGAAGACCTCGGCGCTGCGCTCCACCATCTATCGGCCCGCCGTCGACGACCAGGGGCGGCTGCGGCTGGCCGCGGCCATCGGCATCAACGGCGACGTGGTCGGCAAGGCCCGCGCGCTGAAGGAGGCCGGCGTCGACGTGCTCGTGCTCGACACGGCGCACGGCGATCAGGACGGCATGCGCCGCGCACTCTCCGCCGTCGCCGGGCTCGACCTCGGGCTGCCGCTGGCCGCCGGCAACATCGTCACCGCGGCCGCCGTGCAGGATCTCGTCGCCGAGGGCGCCGACATCCTCAAGGTCGGCGTCGGGCCCGGCGCGATGTGCACCACGCGCATGATGACGGCGGTGGGGCGGCCGCAGTTCTCCGCGGTGCTCGAGACCGCGGAGGCGGCGCGCGAGCTCGGCAAGCACGTGTGGGCCGACGGCGGGGTCAGGTACCCGAGGGACGTCGCGCTCGCGCTGGCCGCAGGTGCGGCATCCGTCATGATCGGGTCGTGGTTCGCGGGCACGATCGAGGCACCCGGCACGCTGCACACGGATGAGTCGGGCCGGCTGTACAAGGAGAGCTGGGGCATGGCCTCGACCAAGGCCGTGAAGGAGCGCTTCGAGCGGCTGTCGGCCTACGAGCGGGCGCGCAAGGAGCTGTTCGCCGAGGGCATCTCGTCGTCGAAGATCTACCTCGACCCGCTGCGCCCGTCGGTCGAGGACCTGCTCGACATGATCACGACGGGGGTGCGCTCGTCGTTCACCTACGCGGGGGCGCGCACGGTGGCGGAGTTCCACGAGCGCGCGCTCGTCGGGGTGCAGTCGGCCGCCGGCTACGAGGAGGGCAAGCCGCTGCCGGTGAGCTGGTAGGGCGGCTCCTGTCCTGTTTGCGCTACTCATACCGACACGCGCCACTTGCACGACAGGCGCGCCAGTCCGGGTCAGTAGCGCGAGCGGGGGCGCTGCGGCAGACCCGCGTCGCGCAGAAGCCGCGCGAAGCCGGGACGGTGGGCGAGCAACGCCGGCTCCCAGCGGGCGAAGTCGGCGCCGAGCGCACGGATGCGATCCTCGCGGCGCTTCTCGGCGATCACCGCCTGCGCCGTCGTCCTTCTGTGCAGCAGCTCGGGTTTGAGGTACTTCCCCAGACCGTCGCACTCGCCGGCGAGGCCGTGTTCCGGCCACCAGAAATCGGTGTCGCCGACGTGGCCCGATCGGTCGAACCACGGCTGCTGCAGCACCGGCTGCGGAAAACCCAATTCGTGGATGAGCACCCGGCTCTCCGACTCGCGCACCGAGTCCGAGAGCGTCGTCGAGAACTCCGCGACGCGGCGCATCTTGCCGAACGCGTAACGGCCTCGCTGCTCGTCAAGTTCGGCGGCGAGGTCCGCCATCGTGAGCAAGGGCGCGGGCTTCCGCTTGCGATGCAGCGCGGCGTCGGCCAGTGCAACCGCCGGGGCGAAGGGGGCCATGCGGGCGACGTCCATCACCGTGCGCGCGGGCGAGGTCACGAGGAATCCCGCGACCTCGACCACCTCGTCGTCACGTAACGCCGCGCCGTAGCGTTGCACGTTTCCGGTCGACCGGCCACCGCTAGCGGGCGGGATCGTCACCTGCACCCGGCGAGGCCACGCGTGCAGACTAGGGAGACCGAGAAGGGCCGCCGCTGAGAAGTGGGAGAACACGACGTCGGGCTCCATGGTCGTGGCCATGCCGACGACGAATGCGCGGAAGCGGTCGTCCGGGCCGAGACCCTCCCACCGCCCGCGGTCGAGGAACACGGATGGCGCCACCCTGACGTACTTGCCCTTGCCGGCGTCGCGACGGATCGCGGTCGACTCCGTCGCCCGGCCCCGCGCGTCGCTCGTCAGTTCCAGGCCGAGTTCCTGAGCGGCGGCGAATGCGTGTGAGCGGTCCATGGCGCACGATGATGCGGGATGCGGGTCTCCTCCGGGCGCGAGGGGTGCGGCATCCGTGAAGAACCCGTTGGTGGTCTCAGCTGTGCAGGGGAAGTCGCGCCTCTCGAGCGCGAGCGGTTGCGCTACTCCGGCAGACACCCGCTACTTCCACACCAGGCGCGCCAGTCGGTGCGAGTAGCGCAAGCGGTGCCGCGGCGGACGGCGCGAGCGGGGGTGCGGCGGATACACTGAGGCGACCATGGACGAACCCCCGTCTGAGCCGATCGGCCATAGTACGAAGCCCGTGACCTCGGGATCGGCGCCGCGTGTCTGAGTGGATCCTCCTCGCCATCGGCGTCGTGCTCACCGTGGGAACGGGCTTCTTCGTCGCCAGCGAGTTCGCGCTGGTCAACCTCGACCGCGCCGACCTCGAGGCGCGGCGCGATCGCGGCGAGACCCGCCTGTCGATGACGATCGCCGCGCTGCGGCACACCTCGACGCACCTCTCCAGCGCGCAGCTCGGCATCACGCTCACCACGCTGCTCACCGGCTTCACCCTCGAACCGTCGATCGGGGCCCTGCTCGCGCCGCTCTTCACGGCTGTGGGGCTCGCGGATGCCGCATCCGTCGGCATCTCGTCCGTGATCGCCGTCGTGATCGCGACCCTCGCCTCGATGATCATCGGCGAGCTGGTGCCCAAGAGCTTCGCGCTCGCCCTGCCGATCGCGACCGCCAAGCTCGTGATCCCGTTCCAGTCGGCGTTCACGACCGTGTTCCGGCCCGCGGTCGCGCTGCTGAACGGCTCGGCGTCGGCGGTGCTGCGGCTGTTCGGCGTCGAGGCCAAGGAGGAGCTCTCGGGCGCCCGCAGCGCCGAGGAGCTGAGCGCCCTGGTGCGCCGCTCTGCCGAGCAGGGCATGCTCGAGAAGGACACGGCGAGCCTGCTCGACCGCACGCTGATGTTCTCGGCCCGGGTCGCCAGCGACGTGATGACCCCGCGCCCCCGGCTCGAGACGGTGCGCCGCGACGACCACGCGGATCACGTCATCGAGCTGGCCCGCCAGACCGGGTTCTCCCGGTTCCCGGTCGTCGACGACGGCATCGACGACATCGCCGGCATCGTGCACGTCAAGCAGGCGGTGGCCGTGCCGCGCGAGCGCCGCGCCCGGGTGCCGGTGAGCGCGCTGCAGGCCGAGGCGCTGCGCGTGCCCGAGACGATGCGGCTCGACGCGCTGCTGTCCGAGTTGCGTGCCCGCAGCCTGCAGATGGCCGTCGTCGTCGACGAGTACGGCGGCACGGCGGGCGTCGCGACCCTCGAAGACCTCGTCGAGGAGCTCGTCGGCGAGGTGAGCGACGAGCACGACACCGGCCCGATCGACATCGTGCGCGGCACCGGCGACGCGGCCGGCGTGGTGCAGTTCAGCGGCATGCTGCGCCCCGACGAGCTGCTCGACCGCGCCGGCGTCGAGGTTCCGGAGGACGACCGGTACGAGACGGTGGCGGGCTTCGTGATGGCGACGCTCGGGCGGCTTCCCGAGCCGGGGGACGAAGTCGCGGTCGCCGGGGGGATGCTGCGCGTCGAGAGCCTGGACGGGCGCCGGATCGACCGGCTCTCGTTCACGCCGGGGCGAGCGGATGACGCATCCGTCGCCCCTGCCGACGCGGGCGGCCGGGGCGGTGATCGTCGTGCCTGACTGGGCCGGGATCGTCTGCCTGGTCGTGCTGCTTGCGGCCAACGCGTTCTTCGTCGGCGCCGAGTTCGCCGTCATCTCCGCCCGCCGCTCGCAGATCGAGCCCGCCGCCGAGCGCGGCAAGCGCAGCGCGGTCACCGCCCTGTGGGCGATGGAGCACGCCACCCTGATGCTCGCGACCACGCAGCTGGGCATCACGGTGTGCTCGCTGCTGATCCTGAACGTGTCGGAACCGGCGATCCACCACCTGCTGGAGGGCCCGCTCGCGCTGACCGGGCTGTCGGAGGACGGCATCGGCGTCGCCGCGTTCGTGATCACCCTGGTGCTCGTGTCGTTCCTGCACGTCGTGCTCGGCGAGATGGTGCCGAAGAACCTGTCCTTCTCCTTCCCGGACCGCGCCGTGGTGCTGCTCGCGCCGCCGCTCGTCGCGGTCGGACGCGTCGTGCGGCCGATCACCCGGGCGCTGAACGCCACCTCGAACGGAGTGGTGCGGCTGTTCGGGGTGACGCCGCGCGACGAGGCGGTCTCGGCGTTCACGCTCGAGGAGGTCGAGACGATCGTCGAGCAGTCGACCCGCGAGGGCGTGCTGCAGGATTCCACCGGCACGCTTTCGAACGCGTTCGAGTTCAGCATGAAGCGCGCCAGCGAGGTCAGCGTGCCGCTCGACAAGCTGGTGCGGCTGCCGGCGACCGCGACGCCCGCCGACGTCGAGCGGGCGGTCGCGAAGAACGGGTTCTCGCGCTACGTCATCGAGGACGACCAGGGGCAGCCGTCGGGCTACGTGCACCTGAAGGACGTGCTCGAACTCGAGGGGGAGGCGTTCGACCGGCCGATCCCCGCGGCGGCGATCCGGCCGCTCGTGGTGGTCGCCGACGACGCCGAGATCGAGGACGTGCTGGCCGTGCTGCGGCGCCGGGCGACGCACCTGGCCCGGGTCGTCGATGCGGCCGGTGCGACGGTCGGCGTGGTGTTCCTCGAGGACATCCTCGAGGAGCTCGTGGGCGAGGTGCACGACGCGACAGTTCGTTCTTCGCGCCGGTCCTAGCCCGGCGCGAGTCGCTGCGCTCAGCGGCGAGCAAGTCGCCGCTTCGCTATGGCGGGTTCGGTGCACACGTCGCGAGTGCAGGTTGGTCGCGCCGGTCCTAGCCCGGCGCGCGCGGTGTTGCGCTACTGAGATCCGCAGTGCGCTACTCGGATACGAGTCGCGGGGCGCGGATCCGAGTAGCGCAAGGCGGGGCGCCGTGCGGCGCGACGGATGCTAGAGCTTCGCGCGCTCGTATTGCGGCTGCCAGGCGGCGGCCGGCCCGTCGACGCCGAGGGTGCGCGCCCAGCGCAGCGGCGTGTGCGGGTCGCGCAGCGCCTCCCGGGCGATCAGCACCGCGTCGGCCTGGCCGCTCGCGACGATCTGCTCGGCCTGCTCGGCGGCGTTGATGATGCCGACCGCGCCGGTCGGCACCCCGGCCAGCGACTTCACGTAGTGGGCGAAGCGCACCTGGTAGCCCGCCCCGACCGGGATCTGCGCGGGAGCGTTCCCGCCGCTCGAGACGTCGAAGAAGACCGCCCCGGCGTCGCGCGCCCAGCCGGCGACGGTGGCGGTGTCGGACTCGGTCCAGCCGCCGGGCGTCCAGTCGGTGGCCGAGAAGCGGACGAAGACGGCGGCGCGGCCGGCCACGGCATCCGTCACCGCGTCGACGACGCGCACGAGCAGCCGCGCGCGGTTCTCGAGCGCCCCGCCGTACTCGTCGTCGCGCGCGTTCGACAGCGGGGAGAGGAACTGGTGCAGCAGGTAGCCGTGGGCGGCGTGCACCTCGAGCACGTCGAAGCCGGCACGGATGCTGCGCTCCGCCGCCGCCCGGAAGTCGGAGACGACCTTCTCGATGCCCGCGGCATCCAGCGCCTCGGGCGTGTCGTAGCCGGGGTAGGGCGCCGCCGAGGGCGCGACGGGCCGCCAGCCGCCCTCGTCGGCCGGCACCGTGCCGTGCCTGCCCTCCTGGCCCCACGGAGCGTACGTCGAGGCCTTGCGGCCGGCGTGCGCCAGCTGGATGCCGGCCTTCGCGCCGCGCTCGTGCAGGAACGCGACGATGTGCGCCCACGCGGCCTCCTGCTCGTCGTTCCACAGCCCCGTGTCCTGCGGGGAGATGCGACCCTCGGGGCTGACCGCCGTCGCCTCCGTGATGACGAGCGAGGCGCCGCCCGAGGCGAGCGAACCGAGGTGCACGAGGTGCCAGTCGGTCGGCACCCCGTCGCGCTCGTGCACCGAGTACTGGCACATCGGGGCGATGAAGACGCGGTTGCGGAACTCGACCGGGCCGAGGGTGAGCGGGGTGAACAGCTGGGAGGGCATCGGGTCCTTCGCGTGAGGTCGGAGGTCGGATGGTCGACGCGCGCGGTCGGGCTACGCGGCCAGAGACGCGAGGAACGCGCGCAGCGACTCGGGGTCGGTGAACACGTGGCCGGTGATGCCGAGCGCCTCGGCGCCCTGCACGTTGTCGGCCCTGTTGTCGGTGAACACGGCCTCGGCGGCGGTGATTCCGAGGTCGTCGAGCACGTGCCGGTAGATCGCCGCCTCGGGCTTGAGCAGCTTCAGCTCGCCGGAGACGTAGAACGCGTCGAAGAAGTCGGAGAGCGGGCCGTGCCGGAAGTAGCTGCCGAAGTCGGGGCCGGCGTTCGACAGCAGCGCCATGCGGGTGCCGCCCGCCCTGAGGTCGGCGAGCACCTCGATCGTGCCTGGGTTCACGGTCAGCCAGCTGCGGAAGTCGGCGGCCCACAGCTCGTGGATGCGCGCGTCGTCCCACCGGGCGCCGCAGTCGGCGGCGATCGCCTCCCAGTAGGCGCGCACCCCGGCGGTGCCCTGGTCGAGGCCGTCGCGGTGCGCGAAGTAGGCGGGCCAGAACACGTCGCTGTCGACGCCGGCGAGCGCGCGGATCGCCTCGCGGTCCTCCGGGCTCGGGGTGAGCGAGATGACCTCCCCGTAGTCGAACACGACGGTGCGGCCGGGCAGGGACAGGGGAGTGCGGGTCACGCATCCGAACCTATCGTGGAGGCATGACGGCCGAGCGCGAGTGGACCGAGGACGACCTGGCGCGGATCCTGCGCGCCCCCGGCCCCGACGACGACAAGTACACCCGGGGCGTGCTGGGGGTCGCGACCGGGTCGCAGCGCTACCCGGGGGCGGCGGTGCTCGGCGTCGAGGCCGCTGTGCGCACGGGCGTCGGCATGGTGCGCTACCTCGGGCCGGAGGCGCCGTCGCGGCTCGTGCTGCAGCGCCGACCCGAGATCGTCACCGGCGCCGGCCGGGTGCAGGCGTGGCTGGTCGGCTCCGGCATGCCCGCCGCGAGCGAGCGGGACCACGACGACGAGCTGCGCGTGCTCACCGCGATGCGCGCCGGCGTGCCGGTGGTCGCCGACGCCGGGGCCCTCGACCGGGTCGCCGACGCGAAGGGCCCCGTGGTCGTCACCCCGCACTACCGGGAGCTGGAGCGGGCGCTGGCCGACTCGCGCGCGCCGCTCTCGCTCGACGAGATCCGATCGGATGCGGCATCCGCCGCCGCCCGCGCCGCGGACGCGCTCGGCGTGACCGTGCTGCTCAAAGGCTCGCGCACCCACATCGCCTCCCCGGGCGGGGAGCCGATCGTCGTCTCGCTCGGCACCCCGTGGCTCGCCACGGCGGGCAGCGGCGATGTGCTGGGCGGCGTGCTCGGGGCGCTGGTCGCCGGGCACTCCTCGTGGGTGGAGGCGCGCGGGCACGCCGCGCTGGCCGAGCTGGCCGCCTCGGCGGCGGCGCTGCACGGGCTGGCCGGGCGCCGCGCCTCGGCCGGCGGGCCGATCGTCGCGCTCGACATCGCGGCGGCCCTGCCCGCGACGGTCGCCGAGCTGCTCGCCGCGCGCCGGTAGCGGCCCGGCCGGCGGCCCGCGGGTTTGCGCTACTCGCATCCGCCGTGCGCGCCTCGTTGCCGAGTAGCGCAGCGCGGATCCGAGTAGCGCACGGGGCGGGCCGAGGCGGGCCGGGGCGCGGCCCGGCCGGCCGATAGGCTGGCGGCATGCGCGCGCTGGCCCGACGTCGGACGCTGCTGTGGCCCGCGTTCCTGCTCGTGCACCTCGTCATCGCCGGGCTGTGCCTGAAGCCCGGCATCACGGGCGACTCCTTCAACGACGTGACCGGCTTCTACCGGGTCTGGGCCGAAGCGGCCCGCGACTACGGCCAGTGGCCGGGCATCACCCAGGCCTGGGTCTACCCCGTGCTCGCCCTGGTGCCGATGCTGCTGCCGCTGCTCGGCGGGCACGACGGCTACGGCGCCCTCTGGCTCGTGCTCGTGACCGCGCTCGACGCGGCGGCCTTCGCCCTGCTCACCGCCCAGCCGACCGTGCAGCGAGCGAAGGCCGCGTGGTACTGGCTGGCCTGCATCGCCGCCCTCGGCCCCGTCGCGCTCGGCCGGCTCGACATCATCTCGGTCGCGCTCGCCGTGATGGGGGTCGTGGCGCTCGCGACCCGGCCGGCCCTGGCCGGGGTGCTGCTCGCCCTCGGCGCCTGGGTCAAGTTCTGGCCCGCCGCGATCGTCGCCGCCCTCGTCATCGCCGTGAAGGAGCGCTGGCGGGTGCTGGTGGGCGCCCTCGCCGCGACCGCGGCGATCGTCGTGGCGGATGCCGCACTCGGCGGCGCGCACCAGGTCTTCAGCTTCATCGGGCAGCAGGCCGGCCGGGGCCTGCAGATCGAGTCGCCGTTCGCCACCTCGCTGCTCTGGGCGGTGCGCGCAGGTGTGCCGCACGCCCGCATCTACTACGACACCGGCATCTACACCTACCAGGTCGAGGGGCCCGGGGCGGCCGTGCTCGCGAAGGCCGCCGACTGGGGCATGGGGCTCGCCGTGGCCGCGACCGCGCTCCTCGGCCTGCGGGCGGCGCTGCGCAAGGCAGAGCCGCGGCTCGCGGCGGCCCTGCTGGCGCTCGGGTTCACGGCGGCGTTCTGCGCCTTCGACAAGGTCGGGTCGCCGCAGTACCAGAGCTGGTTCGCCGTGCCGGTGATGATGGGGCTGCTGGTCGCGGCGCGCCGCTTCCGCGCCCCGGCGGTCATGGTGCTCGTGATGACGGCGCTCAGCCAGGTGATCTATCCGTGGAACTACGGCGCCCTGACCGGCGCGCACACGTGGATGCTGCTGGTCATCGGGGTACGCAATCTGCTGGAGATCGCGCTGTTCGCCTGGGCGCTCGTGGCGCTCTGGAAGGCGGGCAGCCGGAGAGGAACCTGATCATGATCGTCGCATTCTCCGTCGCCCCCTCGGGCGGCCCGTCCGCGCACGAGGACGGCTCGGTGCACGACGCGGTCGCCGCCGCCGTGGCCGTCGTGCGCGCCTCGGGGCTGCCGAACCGCACCTCGTCGATGTTCACCGAGATCGAGGGCGAGTGGGACGAGGTCTTCGACGTCGTCAAGCGCGCGACCGAGGCCGTGCTGCCGTTCGGCAGCCGCGTCTCGCTCGTGCTGAAGGCCGACATCCGCCCCGGCCGCACCGGCGAGCTGGACGGCAAGATCGAGCGGCTCGAGCGGGCTCTGGGCGACGCGGATGCCTCGGCCGAGGCATCCGATTAACTCGATGTAAACCCGCTCGAATCGTTTCGAGGCGGCACGTACAATCGCAGGCATGTCCCTCCAGCCCGGCGGGCCGACGCAGTTGTCGCCGGCCCGCATTCGTTTTGCTCTGATCGCGCTCGCGATCGGCGGCTTCGCCATCGGGTCGACCGAGTTCGTGGCGATGGGCCTGCTGCCCGACATCGCGCACGCGATGCTGCCCGGGGTGTGGGCACGCAGCCACGAGGCGGCCAACGCGCAGGCCGGGCTGATGGTGAGCGCGTACGCGCTCGGCGTCGTGGTGGGCGCCCCGACGATCGCCGCGGCGGCCGCGAAGCTGCCGCGCAAGCAGCTGCTGCTGTGGCTGCTCGTCGCGTTCACGCTGGCGACCGCGGCGGCCGCCCTCGCGCCGAACTTCCCGACGCTGCTGATCTTCCGCTTCATCTGCGGGCTGCCGCACGGGGCGTACTTCGGCATCGCCTCGCTGGTCGCCGCGTCGCTGATGGGGCCCGGCAAGCGGGCGCGCGGCGTCGCCTTCGTGCTGACCGGGCTCACCGTCGCCAACATCGTCGGGGTGCCGGCGATCACCTGGGTAGGGGAGAGCTTCGGCTGGCGCGTCGCCTACGGGGTGGTGGCCGGGCTGTTCGCCGTGACCTTCCTGGCCGTCGCGATCGCCGTGCCGTGGAGCCCGGGCAACCGGCACCAGACGATCCGCCGCGAGCTGTCGGCGTTCCGGCACACGCAGGTGTGGCTCGCACTCGGCATGGGCGCGATCGGATTCGGCGGGTTCTTCGCCCTGTACACGTACATCGCGCCGCTGGTCACCGACGTCGCCGGCCTGCCGCAGCAGCCGTGGGTGCCGGTGTCGCTCGTCGTGTGCGGCGTCGGCATGTTCGTCGGCAACCTCGTCGCCGGGCACACCGCCGACCGCTCGGCGCCGAAGACGATCATCGGCGCCTTCCTCGCGGTGATCGTCACGCTGGCGTTCACCGGCATCGTGGCGCACATCCCGGCGCTGCTGATCGTCGGCATCTTCCTGGTCGGGGCGGCCTCGTCGGCGGTCTCGCCGGCGGTGCAGCTGCGGCTGATGGACGTCGCCCACGACGCCCAGTCGATCGCGTCGGCGCTGAACCACTCGGCGTTCAACATGGGCAACTCGCTCGGCGCCTACCTCGGCGGCGTGGTCGTCGGGCTCGGCCTCGGGTACCGGGCCCCGATCTGGATCGGCATCGGGCTGACGCTGCTCGGCATGGGCATCGCGATCGTGTCGTTCATCATCGAGAAGCGCCGCGGCGAGCTGCGCCACACCAAGCCCCTGGACCTCGCCCACGTGTAGCCCGGGGGCGGGCGGGCCGTCGATTCGTCGAAAATCGTCCCCGCCGACGGCCCGGGGCGCACAAGTCGACGAATCGCCGGCGGTGCAGGCATCCGCTCGTCGAAAAGCGTCGGCGAATGCGCCGGCGCGAGCACAATTCGACGAATCGTCGGTGGCCGGCATCGATTCGTCGAAAGTGGTCGACGCAGGCGTCTCAAAGAGCGAAAAGTGACGAATCGCTATGCGCAACCAGCGTCACCAAGTAGGACGCTCCACGAGGCGGCGGCTTGCTCGCCGCCGAACGCTGAGCCCGCCCGAGCCGACCGCGCCGCACCGGGCGGGGACCCGCGCGCGAACCAGCTCAGTCGTTGTGCAGCAGGATGCCGTCGGCGATGGCGCGCTTGCGCAGCGCGACCTTGGTGCCGACGTCGTACCCGGCGAGGCGGTACTTCTCGCGGATGCGCTTCAAGTAGCTCTTCGCCGTCTCGTCGCTGATGCCGAGCTTGTAGGCCACCGACTTGACCGGCTCGCCGGCGCCGTAGAGGGCCATCACCCGGCGCTCCTGCGCGCTCAGCTTCGGGCCGCCGCTGCCCTCGGTGGTGTTGAGCGCCAGGTCGAGCTCGGCGGAGATGAACGACTCGCCGGCGACGGCCGAGCGGATGGCCTCGGCGATCATCGCGGCGTCCTCGCTCTTGACCACGTAGCCGAGCGCGCCGGAGGCGAGCGCCTCGCGCACCACGTTCGGATCGGAGTAGGCGCTCATCAGCACGGTCTTGACGTTCGCCGACTTGAGCGTCGCGAGCTTCACGGAGATGGGGATGTTGTCTTTCAGGTCGAGGTCGAGCAGCACGACGTCGACGGGGAACTTGGCGCTGGTCATGAGCTCGGGCCAGCTCGCGACCGTCTCGACGACGTCGATGTCGTTGGCCACGTTGCGGATCCACTCGGTGAGCGCGCCGAGGATCATCCGGTGATCGTCCACGATGGCGATCCTGATGGGTTGGCCTGTCACGTTGTCTCCTCTTCGCTTCGCCGGGATCGAAGCTTGGTGCGACGGATGCTTGTGCTGAGCATATTCTGTTGCATTCGGCCCCTTAGCGGTCGGCCACCACGTCGAGCGCGCACTCGACGTCGATCCTCAGCGTAGGCGCATCCCACGTCTCGGAATAGCGCCCGACGCGCGCGATCGCCTGCCATGCCGCCTGGTCGACGCGGCGCCGGGGCACCCCGACGACCTCGATGGTGATGGCGAGCCGCGGGTTCTGCGCGCCGACCGCGCTGCGGCGGCGCACGGTGACGGTGAGCGACTGGGCGACGCGTTCCCCGTCGCCGGCGAACATCCAGATCGCGCTGAGCAGGCCGTCGCGCTGGTCGGGGGCGAGCTGGGCGGCGAGCCCGTCGGGGTCGTCGACGTGCGAGACCGGTCCGAGCACGCTGGACTCGGTGAGGGCGTGGTGCAGCCAGGTCTGGCTCTTGCCGGCGACGAGGCCGAGGCGCAATTGGGTGGCGATGGTGGAGGCGCGCTCGGCGAGCTCCTCGGTCAGCGGCAGCGCGGTGCGGCCGGTGGCGACCCCGTCGAGCAGCTCCTCGGCGTCGCGGTCGAGCTGCACGAGCTGCTCGGTGGCCGACAGGCCGAGGCCCGCCCCGGAGGCGCTCGTCGTGCCCTGCGCCTGCGACAGGTCGGCCTGGAACTGCAGCATCGCGTCGAACGCACGCGTGATGCCGAGGCCGACGAACGGGGGCACCATGGCGATGGCCAGGTTGACGATGGAGGGGGCGAAGTCGCTGACGCTGCCGCGCGCCGTGAACGCGAAGTCGGCGAGCAGCAGCACGCCGAGGGCGCCGGTGGCCATGGCGACGCTGTGCCGTTTCTGGTCGGTGGCGAAGGTGAGCAGCCCGGCGCCGACGGCGATCGCGGCCATCGGGTAGGGCCCGGTGACCTGGCTGCCGACGTTGCCGTAGACGCCAAAGATGTCGAGCACGATCACGACGGCGAAGGCGATGCGGGCGATGTGGTACCAGTGCCGCGGCAGGGTGATGCGGTGGCCGAGGCCGAGCTGGGTGATGAGGATCGTCGCGATGAGCAGCAGCCACGCGGCGAGATTGAGCGCCGGGACGGCGGAGGTGTGGAAGTGGAAGTCCCCGAGGGCGAAGAGCAGGCACAGCACGACGATCACGTCGGCGGTGAGGTTCAGGCCGAAGGCGAGCCGCTCGACGGTCGGGGTCTGCGCGCGGGTGCGCGGGGCCGCCGGCTCAGCGATGGCCTGATGGCTCACATGGCTCACTTGGGCACCTCCAGCACCACGGTCGTGCCCGATCCGGGCGCGGAGAACAGCCGCGCGTTCCCGCCGACGTCGCGCAGCCGGGCGACGATCGACTCGGTGAAGCCGAGCCGGCCCGGGGCGATGGACTCGATCGAGAAGCCGACGCCGTCGTCGGTGACCATGGCGCGCACGCTGGTGTCGTCGTCGGTGATGGTCACGTGCGCCTCGCCGACGCCGGAGTGGCGGCGCACGTTCTCGAGGCTCTCGGAGAGTGCGAGCAGGAACGCGTCGAGCGTCTCGCTGGGCAGCAGCACCTGGCCCTTGCCGTGCCAGGAGACCTCGAGGCCCATGCGGCGGAAGCGCTGCTTGACCGACTCGAGCGTGTTGCCCAGCGTGGACTCCTCGACGGGGCGCAGCTTGTACTCGCCGCTGGCCGCCGGGTTGGGGGTCAGCCCCATGCGCAGCTGGCGCAGCAGGGCGGCGTCCTGCGCGGCCTGCTCGCGCAGCGCGTTCTCGCTCACCCCGACGCCGGAGTGGGCGAGCAGGGTGAGCGTGGCGAGCACCGTGTCGTGCAGCAGGCGGGCGCCCTGGCGCCGGCGCGCCTCGGTCTCGGTCGCGACGCGCTCGGCGCGGTACGCCTCGCTCATGTTGGCGATGCGGCGCATGGTCTGCGGCACCACGCGGCCGAGCCACACGGCGAGGATCATGCCGAAGATCCAGCAGGCGACGGCGACCGCCTCGGCCCGGCCCTCCCGGAAGTTCGCGTCGCTGACCGCGTAGACGAGAGCGGCGACGGATGCGACGAAGCTGAGCGCGCACAGCACCATCCGGGGCCCGGTGGTGCCGAGCAGCACGCCGACCGACGCGGTGCTGCCGCCGGCGACGAAGGCCAGCCCGTAGACGACGGCGATGGTCGGCTCCTTCTCGGCGGCGCCGACCAGCACGACCGTGCCGATCGCGAGCACGTCCAGGCAGGCGAGCCACGCCATGGGCGTGTTCACCCGCAGGCGCACGAAGCCGAGGAACACCACCAGCAGCGCGACGATCGCGGCGACCTGCACCCAGATGTGCTCGAACGACTGCGGCAGCACGAGGCACAGCAGCGCGGTGAGGGTCGTGAGCGCCCCCATGTTGCGCGCGGTCGCGGCCAGCAGCCGGTCTCGCTCCTTCTGTATGCGTTCCATGCGGCCTCGTCCAGCGGTGTCGGCGGTGTCGGCGGTGTGGCCGCGCTAGTCGGCGAGCAGCCGCGACAGCTGCGCCCCGATCAGCTCGGACTCGATCAGGAACCCGTCGTGACCGTACGGCGAGCGCACCACGACGGCGTCCCTGCCATCGATATTCCCACGGATGCCCGCGGCGATCCGCTGCTGACCCTCGATGGGGAACAACCGGTCCGTGTCGATGCCCACCACCAGCGTGCGCGCCGACACCGTCGCGAGCGCCTCCTCGACCGATCCGCGCCCCCGGCCGACGTCGTGCGAGTTCATGGCGCCGACCAGCGTGATGTAGCTGTTCGCGTCGAAGCGCCGGGTGAACTTGTTGCCGTGGAAGTCGAGGTAGGACTCGACCGCGAAGCGCCCGCCCGCCCCGAGCGGGCTGAGGCCGCTCTGCCAGGCCCGGGCGAAGCGGTCGTTGAGCTCGTTCGGGCTGCGGTAGTTCAGCAGCGCCATGCGCCGGGCGAGCGCGAGGCCGCGGTGCGGGCCCTCGCCGGGCGCGGCCTCATAATACGAGCCGCCGCGGAACAGCGGGTCGGCTCGGATCGCCTCGATCTGCACCGAGTTGAGGGCGACCTGGTCGGCCGTCGTCACCGGGGGAGCGGCGATCACGGCCAGCCGCTCGACCCGCTCGGGGTATCCGATCGCCCACTCGAGCGCCTGCATGCCGCCCATCGATCCGCCGATCACCGCGGCCCAGCGGCGGATGCCGAGCCGGTCGGCGAACGCCGCCTGCGCCCGCACCTGGTCGCGGATCGTGGTGAACGGGAAGCGCGGCCCCCAGGCCTCGCTGTCCGGGGCGGCGGAGGCGGGGCCGGTGCTGCCCTGGCATCCGCCCAGCATGTTGGAGGCGACGACGAACCAGCGGTCGGTGTCGATGGCCTTGCCAGGGCCGACCACGCCGCTCCACCAGCCCGCGGTGGGATGGCCCGGGCCGGCGTCGCCCAGCACATGGCTGTCGCCCGTCAGGGCGTGCTCGACGAGCACGGCGTTGGAGGCATCCGCGTTCAACTCGCCCCAGGTCTCGTACGCGATGCGCACGAACGGCAGGCGCTGCCCGCTCTCGAACTCGAACGGCCCGATGCCCACGAAGCGCCGGTCGCCGGGCGGGTCGGTCTCGCGCCACGCCCCGGTCGCCGGCGGCTTGCCCAGCAGGGAGCGCACCTGCGCGTCGGTGATGAAGCTCGACGGCTCGCTGTCCTCCGCGGTCTGCCATTCCATTAGCGACGATTCTGCCCTGCCGCGGCCCGGCCCCCGCGTCGTGTTACGCGGGGGCCGGGCCGGTTGCGGCGATCAGGCGGTGACGGATGCCTGGGCGACGCCGCGCGCCGCCGCGAGGCCCGCCTCGAGGTCTGCCTTCAGGTCGTCGACGTTCTCGAGCCCGACCGACAGGCGCACCAGGCCCGGGGTGACCCCGGTGGTGAGCTGCTGCTCGGGGGTCAGCTGGGAGTGCGTCGTCGACGCGGGGTGGATGACGAGCGAGCGCACGTCGCCGATGTTCGCCAGGTGGCTGAACAGCTCGAGGCTCTCGACGAAGCGCTTGCCGGCGTCCACGCCGCCCTTCAGCTCGAACGACAGCACGGCGCCGACGCCCTTGGGGGCGTACTTGTTCGCGGCGGCGTACCAGGGGCTCGTGGGCAGGCCGGCGTAGTTGACGGATGCCACATCCGGGTGCTGCTCGAGGAACTCGGCGATCTGCTGCGCGTTGTGCACGTGCCGCTCGATGCGCAGCGAGAGGGTCTCCAGGCCCTGGATCAGCAGCCAGGCCGAGATCGGCGCGATGGCGCTGCCGAGGTCGCGCAGCAGCTGCACGCGGGCCTTGATGATGTAGGCGAGGCCGTCGCCGACCGCCTGGGTGTACTGCACGCCGTGGTACGACTCGTCGGGCTCGTTGAGACCCGGGAACCGGTCGGCGTGCTCGGACCAGGGGAACGTGCCGCCGTCGACGATGATGCCGCCGATCGTGGTGCCGTGGCCGCCGATGAACTTGGTCGCCGAGTGGATGACGATGTCCGCGCCGTGCTCGAAGGGGCGGATCAGGTACGGGGTGGCGATGGTGTTGTCGACGATCAGCGGCACGCCGTTCTCGTGGGCGATGCCGGCGACGGTCTCGATGTCGAGCACGTTGATCTTGGGGTTGCCGATCGTCTCCGCGAAGAACAGCTTCGTGTTCGGGCGCACCGCGCGGCGCCACTCGTCGGCGTCGTCCTGGTTCTCGACGAAGGTGACCTCGATGCCGAGCTTGCCGAGCGTGTACTTGAACAGGTTGTAGGTGCCGCCGTAGATCGACGTGGAGGAGACGATGTGGTCGCCCGCCTGCGCGATGTTCAGCACCGCGAAGGTCTCCGCTGCCTGGCCGCTCGAGACGAGCAGCGCGCCGGTGCCGCCCTCGAGCGCGGCGAGGCGCTCCTCCACGACCGCCTGCGTCGGGTTCTGGATGCGGGTGTAGATGTTGCCGAACTCGGCGAGGGCGAAGAGGTTCTTCGCGTGGTCGGCGTCGTTGAAGACGTAGGAGGTGGTCTGGTAGATCGGCGTCGCGCGCGCGTTGGTCACCGGGTCGGGGCCCGCGCCGGAGTGGATCTGCTTGGTCTCGAACTGCCAGGTCGACGGATCGGCGGTCATGGGTGCTCCTTGAGTGCTCGTGCGTTCGGGTCGCGTGGGATCACCTGAACGCTAGGAGCGCCGCCCGTGGGCGGCAATGACCCCGGACACACGACGTCACATTCCCCGCCCCCGCTGGTCGACTCACGGCGCAGCCGCCCCCGCTGGTCGACTCGCGCGCGGCGCGAATGGAGACCGCGCCGTTACGCGGGCGCCCGACGCTTGTGGAACAGCCACGCCGCCTTCGGCTCGACGAGCGGATGCAGCGCCTTCTTCACGAACGGCTGCGAGAGCAGCACCGAGATCGCGATCGACAGCAGCACCACGCCGATCAGCACGAGCGGCGTGTTGTGCGCCTCGAGCCAGCCCGACTCGCGCAGCGGGTAGAGGAAGAACGAGTGCAGCAGGTAGATGTACATCGTCGCGCCGCCCCACGGCGTGAACACGGTGCCCCGCCGGGGCACGAGCACCAGCACGGCCGCGGTCATGATCAGCGCGAGCGCGATCACCAGCAGGCGCACGAATCCGGCCCACCACTGGTCGTAGCCGAAGCTCGAGTACTCCTCGTCGAAGAGCAGGAAGCGGCGGATCAGCAGGTCGCGCCACGCGTCGATGCCGAGGTACATCGTCACCGCGGCGGTGAGCAGCACCGCGATCGCGGCCGACCGCACCCACCAGACCGCCTTCGTTCCCGCCGCGAGCCACGCCTCCGAGAGGTGCGAGCGGCGCCGCAGCTCCCAGCCGAGCACGAAGAACGGCAGCAGCGCCGCCACGCGAGACAGCGACAGCGTCGCATCCGTGTTGCTCGCGTAGCCGGAGACGAACGAGATGGCGACGCTGATCAGGAAGGGGAACTTCAGCATCGCCAGGTACGGCAGCACGAGCCGCCAGATGGCGAGGGCGATCAGGAACCACAGCGTCCACTTGGCGGCCGAGTAGTCGAGCGAGAATGGATGCGTGGGCAGGGTGACCCACTGGATCACGATCCAGATCGACTGGAAGACCACGTAGGGGATGACGACGTCGGTGATCAGCCGCTTCAGCTGCCGCCCGCTCGGCGGGTCCGCTTTGGCGAAGTATCCGCTCACCAGCACCAGCACCGGCACCTGGAAGGTGTAGACGAACAGGTAGAACGCGTAGGCCAGGTCGCTGCCCGCGATCAGCTTCAGCACCGCGTGGCCGATCACGACCATGGTGACGGCGATCCAGCGCGCGTTGTCCCAGAACGGAACGCGCTTCTTCGGCTTCGGCTCCGGCCGCTGCGGCGCCGCCGGGCTCGTCGGTGTCGTCGGAGAACTCATCCTGCTTCACCCTAGAGTTGCCGCATGGGAGAAGCACGCAGGGTCGTCGTGACGGGGGCGAGTTCGGGCATCGGAGAGGCGACGGTACGCCGCTTCCGCGAGCACGGGTGGCAGGTGGTCGGGGTGGCCCGCCGCGCCGACCGGCTGGAGGCGCTCGCGGCCGCCACCGGCGCCGAGACCTTCGTCGCCGACGTCACCTCCGACGACGACGTGGCCGCGCTGCGCGCCCACCTCGAGGCCACCGGGCCCGTGCACGCGCTCGTGAACAACGCGGGCGGCGCGCGCGGCTCGGACACCGTCGAGGCGGGCTCGATCGCGGACTGGCAGTGGATGTTCGACGTCAACGTGCTCGGCGTCAAGCGGGTGGTCTCGGCGCTGCTGCCGCTGCTGCGCCGCGGGGCGCAGCAGGCGGGGTCGGCCGACGTCCTGACCGTCACCTCGACCGCGGGTCTGCAGGCGTACGCGGGCGGCGGCGGCTACAACGCGGCGAAGTTCGCCGCCCACGCCCTGGTCGGCGCGCTGCGGCTCGAGCTGAAGGGCGAGCCGATCCGGGTCATGGAGGTCGCGCCGGGCATGGTGCACACGCCCGAGTTCTCGCTCAAGCGCCTCGGTTCCAGCGAGCAGGCGGAGGCGGTGTACGAGGGCGTCGACCATCCGCTGACCGCCGACGACGTCGCATCCGTCATCGTCCAGGCCCTCGAGCAGCCCTGGCACGTGAATCAGGACCTGATCGTGCTGCGCCCGGTCGCCCAGGCCGCGCAGTACGCGCTGCACCGGGGCCCGCTCGAGGTGAACTCCGAACTGCTCTAGAGCTTCTGGGAAACCCAGGAGCGCAGTTCGGCGGCGGGTCTCGCCCCGACGATGCGGTCGGCCTCGGCGCCGTCGCGGTAGAGCAGCAGCGTGGGGATGCTCGAGATGTTGTGCCGCGCCGAGACGCCCGGCGACGTGTCGGAGTTCACCTTGGCGACCTTGAGCCGGCCGGCGAACTCGCGCGCGAGCGACTCGACGACCGGGGCGACCATGCGGCACGGGCCGCACCACGGCGCCCACACATCGACGAGCACCGGCAGGCTGGCGCCCGCGACCGCCTCGTCGAAGCTCGCGTCGTCGACGTCGACGAGCCAGGGCAGAGCCTCGTGGCACTTCGCGCAGCGCACCTTGCCGCGCCGGGACTGCGGCACCCGGTTGCGCGCACCGCAGGCCGGGCAGGCGACGATCGCGGCGGCGGGCGCCGTCGTCACCATCGCGGCACCGCCCCGTGCCGGGCGAGCGCGGCCTCGACCTGCCGCAGGCTCGGCTCCATCAGCCACTCGCCGTCGACGTAGACGACAGGGGTGCGCAGGCCGCCCGCGGCGAGCATCCGCAGCTTGTGGTCGATCTCGGGGTGGGCGTCGAGGTCGACGTACTCGTAGTCGACGCCGGCGCGGTCGAGCGCGCGCCGGATCATCTGGGTGATGCCGCACCAGCGGTTGCCGTAGATCGCGACCGGCACCGTGCGCACGCTGCGGCGCACGTAGCCGGGCGTGACGTCCTGGATCATCGTCATGAGGTGGTCACCTCCGCAGGGGAAGAGGGAGCCGTCGCACGCACCGTGTCGAGCGCGGCGACGAGCTCGTCGAAGTCGGGGAGCTGCCTGAGGCGCGGCGAGACGTGCACCCAGCGGATCACGCCGTCGGCATCGACCAGGTAGACGGCGCGCTCGCTGTGCCCGTCCGCCTCGCGCCATACCCGGTAGCGCTTGGCGGTCTCGCCGTGCGGGTGGAAGTCGGACAACAGCGGGTAGCGGATGCCGCGCACCGCGGCCCACGCCCCGTGACTGTAGATCGAGTCCACGGAGACGCCGATCAGCTGCACGCCGCGGGAGGCGAATTCGTCGTACTCCTGCTGGTAGAGCTCGAGCTGCACGCTGCAGCCGGGGCTCCAGTCGAGGGGGTAGAACACCAGCGCGAGCGGCGCGCCGCGGAAGTCGGAGAGCCGCACGATGCGCCCGTCCTTGTCGGGGAGGGCGAAGTCGGGCGCCTGCGTGCCCACCGGCAGGCCGTCGGCGACCCGCTCACCGTCCATCGGAGGCGCCGACAGGTGCAGGTCGCGCACGTCGCGCGTGTCCTCCGGCGCGGCGGGCTCGATGCGGTCGACGGTGTCGAGCAGCTCGGCCGCGTTCAGATCTGCGCTCATCATGCCGCCCGGGCTCGGTGGACGTGGACCGGAATGTTCCCGCGCATCCGTGCCCGGGGGCCGCCGGAGCGGCCCCACGGGATCCATCGCGTCAGGACGCGAACGAATGCGCGGGCTGGGCTTTTCCCTCGGCGCTCGCCTCCTCGGGCTGCGCCGCGTGCGTCGCCTCGACCTGCTGGGCGGTGCCGGTCGTGATCGACTGCTGGGTCGGCGAGGAGCCCACCGCGATCTTGCGCGGCCGCGCCTCGGCGAGCACCGGCAGCACGACCTTCAGCACGCCGTCCTGGTAGTCCGCGGTGATCGCGTCGACGTCGACATCCTGGCCCAGAGCGAACTGCCGGACCGTGCTCTCGGCGCTGCGCTCGCGCACGAGCCACTGCGCCTTCTCGGTCTCGGACTGTGCCGAGCGTTCGGCTCGGATCGTCAGCCACTGCCCGTCGACGGAAACGTCGATCGACTGCGGGTCATACCCCGGCAGGTCGGCCTCCAGCACGTAGCGGTCGCTCTCGCGCCGCAGGTTCACGGGGGCGCCCGTCGACCCCGTGCCCGCGAGGGCGGAGAAGAACGCGTCACTGAGGCGATCGAGTTCACGGAACGTGTTGTCGTACAGCATCATCACTCTCCTCCTTCCTGAGTCGTGTCGGCTCAAGTCGACATGAGTGACGCGGGGCCGAGCTGAGTTATTCCCGGCTTTCGGGGCGTTTTCCGTACCCGCGTCAGGGGCGCTCGGCGCTGTCGGCGAGAGTGCCGAGGGGGTCTGCGGGCGCCTCTGCCGCGGCATCGGAGAACGCGCTGCGGGGCACGACGAGCAGCAGCAGCACGGCGGCCACGGCCCCGCCGCCGCAGATCGCCCACACGGTGAGATAGCCGGCGAGGCTCGCCGCACCCGAGGCGACGGCGCCCGAGGCGCCCGCCAGCAGGGCGACGCCGAAGACGGCCGACGCCACCGACCCGCCGATCGTCTTCGTCGTGTTCGTCATGGCCGTGGCCACCCCGGTCTGGCCGCGCGGCGACATCGCGGCCGCCGCCGCGGGCAGCGCCCCGACCAGGCCGCCCGCGCCGAAGCCCGCGATGATCATGTTGACCAGCACCTGCAGCGTCGAGGCGTGGAACGGCAGGAAGAGCAGGTACCCGACGGCGACGAGAGCGGATGCCGCGATGAGTCCCGTGCGCGGCGAGAGCGCGCTGGACACCACGGGCAGCAGCAGCGCCCCGACGATGAGCGAGATCAGGTACACGCCGATCACGAGCGAGCGCTGCGACGCCGACAGCCCCAGCCCGTACCCGTTCGCCGGGTCGGTGCCGGCGAAGGTCGACAGCGGCGCCTGCGCCCCGAGCAGGCTGATGCCGATCAGGCCGGCAGTGGCGATGACCGGCCACATCGCCGGCTGCCGCATCACCCGCAGGTCGATCGCCGGGTCGGGCCGGCGCAGTTCGAGCAGGCCGAACGGCACGAGCACCGCCAGGCCCAGGGCGATCAGCAGCCACACCCACAGCTCGCCCGGGCCCTCCTGCCGCATCAGCGTCAGGCCTCCGGTGACGAGCAGCAGCGCGAGCGCGAGCAGGGCGAAACCGCCCGAGTCGAGCCGGCGGCCGGGCAGCGGCTCCGACTCGGGCACCCCGAACAGCACGGCGAAGAACACCAGGGTGGCGCAGACCGCCGGCACGATCAGCGTGCCGGGCACGCTACCGGTCGCGGAGAAGATCATGCCCGACACCAGCGCCCCGGCGATGGCTCCGGTCTCGAGCGCCACCACGAGCAGGCCGGCGGCGCGGCGGGTCGCCGAGACGGCGTGCTCGCCGCGGCGGCCGCGGTCGAAGATCAGCGCCACCTCGAGCGGCAGCCAGACCACGTAGAAGCCCTGCAGCGCGAAGGCGACGAGGTAGCTGCCGAATCCGCCGGCGAAGGCCAGCCACCAGCTCGCCGCCGCCGTCAGTGCGATCGACACGAGCAGCACGCGCTTGTGCCCGAACATGTCGCCGAGCTTCGCGAGCACGGGCACCACGATCGCCGACAGCAGCAGCTGAGCGGCGTCGAACCAGTTGTAGTCGGCGTCGTTCACGCCGAGGTGCTTCACGATGTCGGAGGCGAGCGGAACGTAGTAGCCCTGGAGGACCCCGCTCGTGAGCTCGACCAGGAAGAGCCATCCGATCAAGGAGGCCGAGATGCGCGCCGCGCTCGCCGCCCCGCCTGCGCCCGCCCGCCCGGTCGTCGTCATGCCCGGATGCTAGCGGACCGCGCGCGGCAGGCGGCGCAGCCCGCGCACCCGGCCTGCCGGTAGCCTTGCTGCATGCGCAGCTCGGACCCCGTCGCACCGGATGTCGTCTTCGACGAGCAGGGGCGCGAAGTGCTCGGCTGGCCCGAGTTCGGCGAGGTCTCGCGGTGGCTCGGCAAGCAGGTGCTCGACAGCGGTTTCACCCCGGAGGTCGTCATCGCGATCGCGCGCGGAGGACTGCTGCTGGCGGGGTCGATCTCCTACGCGATGGGCGTCAAGGCGTGCGGCGCGCTCAACGTCGAGTTCTACACCGAGATGGAGAAGACGCTGCCCGAGCCGGTGGTGCTGCCGCCGATGCTCGACGGCGGGGCGCTGGCCGGCAAGCGGGTGCTGCTCGTCGACGACGTGAGCGACTCGGGCCGCACCCTGCACCTGGTGCGCGAGCTGCTCGCCGAGATGGGCGCCGAGGTGCGCACGGTCTGCCTGTACGTCAAGCCGCGCACGATCCTGCGCCCCGATTTCGTGTGGCGTGAGACGGATGCGTGGATCGCATTCCCCTGGTCGGCGCTGCCGCCCGTGAACGCCGGGGCCGACACCGCGGTGGACGGCTGAGCGGTGCCCGGCAAGTCCCTCCAGCAGCTCGCCGCCGAGGGCGCGATGGACGCGGGCTGGGCCGAGGCCCTCGCGCCGGTCGCGCCGCAGATCGCGGCGATGGGCGACTGGCTGCGCGCCGAGGTGGCGGCGGGCCGCGGCTACCTGCCGGCCGGGCCGAACGTGCTGCGCGCCTTCTCCTACCCGCTGGCCGCGGTGCGGGTGCTGATCGTCGGGCAGGACCCGTACCCGACCCCGGGGCATCCGATCGGGCTGTCCTTCGCGGTCGAGCGGCACGTGCGGCCGGTGCCGCGCTCGCTGCAGAACATCTACAAGGAGCTGCGCGACGACCTCGGCGTGCCCACGCCCGAGCACGGCGATCTGACCGCGTGGGCCGAGCACGGGGTGATGCTGCTGAACCGGGTGCTCACCGTGCGCCCCGGCGCCCCCGCCTCGCACCGCGGCAAGGGCTGGGAGGCGGTGACCGAGCACGCCATCCGGGCGCTGGTGGCCCGCGGCGGCCCGCTGGTCGCGATCCTGTGGGGGAGGGACGCGGGCACCCTGCGCCCGCTGCTCGGGTCGACGCCGATCATCGCGTCGGCGCATCCGTCGCCCCTGTCGGCCTCGAACGGGTTCTTCGGGTCGCGCCCGTTCAGCCGCGCTAACGCACTGCTCGAGCAGCAGGGCGCCGCGCCCGTCGACTGGTCGCTCTGAGCCCCCGCTGGTCGACGCCCCGCTGGTCGACTCACGCCGGAGGCGTGAATGGAGACCGAGGGGCCGCAGGTCTCCATTCGCCGGCTGCGCCGTCGAGTCGACCAGCGGCAGGGGCTCTACGCTGAAGGGGTGCTGGAGGAGGAGTACGAGACGGGGCGCCGGGTGCTGCCGCGGCGGTTGCGCAAGCCCGCGCCGGAGGAGACCCCGTTCTCGTACACGATCCGCGATGCGACGCCGGCCGACCTGCCGCACGTGCGCGAGATCTACAACTACTACGTCACCAACTCGACGGTGACCTTCGACGACAAGCCGATGACGCTGCGGCAGTGGCGCTCGAAGTACGAGCACATCCGCAAGGCCGGCATGCCGTTCCTCGTCGCCGAGAGCCCGAGCGGGCAGATCCTCGGCTACACGCTGGTCTCGCCGTGGTCGTCGAAGGCCGGGTTCAAGTACACGGTCGAGAACTCGATCTACTTAGGCCCCGCGGCCACCGGCAAGGGCCTCGGCGCCCCGCTGCTTTCGGCGCTGCTCGACAAGGCCAAGGCCGCGGGCATCCGCGAGGTGATCGCCGTGATCGCCGACCAGGGGGCGGATGCGTCGATCGCGGTGCACCGCAAGCTCGGCTTCACCGAGGTCGGGCGGATGGGCAAGGTCGGCTTCAAGTTCGGCCGCTGGCTCGGCACCGTCACGATGCAGAAGTCGCTGCGCCGCAAGTAGCGCCCCCGCTCAGGCGGGGCCGACGGTCAGGCCACGGTCGGTCAGCCCGACCTCGGCCTGCGGCACGAGCGGCCCGACCTGGGCCACCGCCGCCTCCAGCTCGGTGCGGAACTGCGCCGGCTCGAGCTGGTGGCCGAACAGCTCCTCGAGCCGCGCCCAGGAGAGCTGCTGCGGTTCGTCGAGGTCCATCACGGCCAGCAGGTTGAGCCACGCGTAGAAGTCCATCGCGATTGCCGAGAGCCCGCAGTCGCGCACCTTCTCCCAGTCGACGGGGGAGGGGTGCTCGCTGATCGAGCGCCACAGCAACTCGGCGAGCGTCACGCTGCCGCGGTGCGAGTTCCAGAGCCGGAACTCCTCGGCCACCCGCAGGGTCACGGTCTTCGGAGTGCCCGGCTTGATCGTGCCGTCGCCGAGGGTGAGCTGCGCGCCGAACAGCCGCTGCGTCTGCCACACCACCTCGCGCGCCATATGCGGGGCGAGGCCGAGCTGCGCGGTGAACTCCTCGGGCGTGGCGCCCAGGTCGACGGTGCGGCTGCCGGTCTCGCGGGCGCGCCCGGCGAGCCAGAGCAGGATCTTGCGGGGGATGGTGCCGTAGGGGTAGCCGAACTCGTCGGGCCGCAGGGTGACGATGCGCTGCCAGTTGCCGCGCACGATCATGCGCGGCGGCGGCCCGTCGCCCTCGGCCGGGTCGGTGACCGGGATGCCGAACATGATCATGAGCTTGACGAAGCCGGTCTCGTAGCGCGTCGGCTCGCTCTGCTGCACGGTGGACGCCTCCGCGCTGCGCCCCCGTTTGAACCACGACATGAACGACATCGTCTGCACTCCTCGCGCTCGTCCTTCAGAGTAACGATTCCCGGATCGGCCGGTCACGGATGCAACGCCGGTCGACGAGGCGCGATCGGGCGCGCGCATCCGATGCGCGTTCGCCCGGTGCCGGCCCGCCCGTCGTCGTCGGGGGAACATCGAGAAGAGCCCCGAGGCGGCCCGAACTGTGGTTATCGCGCGCGAAAAGCCCATCGCGCGTCGCCTCGGGCTCGGGCGCCGGCTCGTTGTGCCCGCCGGGCAAACGGATGCTTCGCCCGGCAGCACCTAGCCTGGGGCGGTGACCGATCCCGGCGACCTCCACGAGCTCACGGCGCTGCAGCAGTGGCAGCTGCTGCAGAACGGAGAGGTCACGCCGACCGAGCTCACCCGGCACTACCTGGAACGCATCGCCCGGATCAACCCCCGGATCGGCGCCTTCGCGACCGTCACCGCCGAGCAGGCCCTCGACCGGGCGCGGCGGGTGGAGGCAGAGCTGCCGAAGACCGCGCCGCTGTGGGGCCTGCCGCTCGGCGACAAGGACCTCTGGAACCGCGCCGGCGTGCCGACGGGCTTCGGCTCGCGCGCGATGGCGGGCTTCGTGCCCGAGCAGTCCGACGAGATCGTCGCGCAGCTCGACGCGGCCGGCGCGATCAGCCTGGGCAAGACCGCCGCGCCCGAGTTCGGCATGCCGAGCTACACCGAGACCCTGGTCGGCCCGCCGGCCGCCACCCCGTGGGATCTCACCCGCAACGCCGGCGGCTCGAGCGGCGGCGCGGCGGCGGCCGTCGCGGCCGGCCTGCTGCCCTTCGCGCCCGGCTCCGACGGCGGCGGATCGATCCGCATCCCCGCCGCCGCGTGCGGCCTCGTGGGCCTCAAGCCGAGCCGCGGCCTGGTGCCGGCCGGCAGCGGCGTCGCCTCGCTCGGCGGACTCGTCGTGAACGGCCCCATCGCCCGCACCACGGCCGACGCGGCGCTGCTGCTCGACGGCATGATCGCCCGCACGCCGGACGGCCGCATCGACCACCACTACGCCCTGCGCGCCCCCGACGGCGGCCCGTTCCTCGCCGCCGCCGTGCGCGGCGAGCTGTTCGACGGCACCCGGCGCTTCCAGCTCGCCGTGATGACGAGCTCGGCGTGGGACGCCGCCTACGACATCGAGGTCTCGCCGGAGGCATCCGTCGCCCTCGAGGCCGCGGTGAGCGCGCTCGCCGAGCTCGGCCACGGGGTCGAGACGACCTCGCTCGAACCCGACGAGACGTACGCGCCCGCGTTCCGTACCGTGTGGCAGGCGGGGGCGGCGGCGATCCCGCTCGACGACGAACGGATGGCCCTCACCGAGCCGCTGACGCAGTGGCTGGTGGCCGAGGGGCGGCGCCGGACCGCGCGCGAGCTGGCGGAGGCGCTGGCCCGCCTCGCCGCCTTCGAGCGCGCCATGATCACCCGGCTCGCGCCCTTCGACGCCGTGATCACCCCGGGGATGGCGATGACGCCGCGCCCCCACGGCTGGTACGACTCGGCCGACCCCGACCGCAACTTCGAGCAGCAGTGCCGCTACACGCCGTTCACGTCGATGGTGAACGTGTCGGGTCTGCCGGCGATCACCGTGCCCGTGCACTGGACCGAGCCGACGGATGCCGCGCCCGCCGGCCTGCCGATGGGGGTGCAGCTCATCGGCCGCCCCGGCGGCGAGGCCACCCTGCTGGCGCTCAGCGCGCAGCTGGAGCGGCGGTTCCGGTGGAGTCGCCGTCGGCCTCCGGTGTGGTGAGGTCCGGTGTGGTGACGTCGGCGAGGCGCTGGAGTTCGTCGAAGAGCTGCCGGCGCAGCCGCGGGTCGAGCGCCTGAGCTCCGACGGCGCCGGCGGCGCGGAAGCGGGAGAAGTAGCTGCCGCTCACGGCGGCGACCCGCTCGGCGCCGGCGAGCGCGACGAGGGGCGCCGCGCCGCTCGCGGCCGAGCGCCCGACGTGGTGGAACAGCACGGCGTTGCCGAGCTTCAGCAGCCAGGAGGTGTCGCCGAAGTTGGTGGCGACCACGCCGGGGTGCACCGAGAACGCCTCGACGCCGGTGCCGGTGAGCCGCTCGGCGAGCTCGCGGATCCACATCACGACGGCGAGCTTCGCCGCCGCGTAGGCGGGCCAGCCGCCCTGGTACGGCCGCTGCGCCCAGTCGAGGTCGTCGAGCCGCAGCCGGCCCCAGCGGTTCGCCATGCTGGCGGTGGCGAGCACCCGCACGCCGCCCTCGGGCACGTCGTCGCGCGCGGCCGTCTCGGCGAGCCGGGGCAGCAGCAGCTCGGTGAGCAGGAACGGGGCGAGCACGTTGGACTGGAAGGTGCGCTCGTGGCCGTCCGCGGTCAGCGCCCGCTGCGCGACGAGCCCGCCCGCGTTGTTGGCGAGCACGTCGATGCGGTCGTAGCGCGCCAGCAGCGCGTCGGCGAGGGCGCGCACGTCGTCGAGCCGGTCGAAGTCGGCGACGAACGGCTCGGCCCCGGCCTCGTGCGCGGCGGCCCGGGTGCGCTCGGGGTTGCGGCCCACCACGGCGACCCGGGCGCCGCGCGCCGCGAGGGCGATCGCGGCGGCGCGGCCGATGCCGGAGCTGGCTCCGGTGATGACGACGACGCGCTGGTTCACAGGTATCCGCCCTTCTCGAGTCCCGCCTCGATCTCGAATCGGTTGCGCCGCGGGTCGCGCCCCGCGAGCCCGTACAGCAGCGGGAACAGCATGCCGTACCGTTGCCACTGCTGCTTGTGCACGGCCTCGTGCTCGAGCACCGTGTCGCCTGCGTTGTCGGCGGTGAGGTAGCAGCCGCCGACGCAGGATCCGCCGCGGCCGAACGCCCAGCGCGGCAGGCCGGTGAAGACGAACAGCCCCGCCCGCCGCTCGACGGGGCCGGTGCTGAGCAGGAAGCCCCAGGCCAGGCCGACCGCGGTCGCGAACAGGTAGCCCGGCCAGGCGAGCAGCCTCACGCGTCCGACCCGGCGGCGGAGGAGGCGGGATCGTCGGGCTCGGGGGCCACGACCCGCGGCCGGCCGTAGGTCTCGAGCAGCCGCAGCCACACCTCGCTGAGCGTCGGATACGACGGCACCGCGTGCCACAGCCGCTCGAGCGGCACCTCGCCGGCCACGGCGATCGTCGCGGCGTGCAGCAGCTCGCCCACGTCCGGGCCGACGAAGGTCACCCCGACGAGCACGCGCCGGTCCTCGTCGACGACGGCCCGCGCCGTGCCCCGGTAGCCGTTCGAGTGGATCGAGGCGCCCGCCACCTGGCCGAGCTCGTAGTCGACGACGCGGGTACGGATGCCTCGCCGCTCGGCCTCCGCCGCCGTCAGCCCCACCGCCGCAACCTCGGGATTCGTGAAGACCACCTGCGGCACGGCCGCGTGGTCGGCCGTCGCCGCGTGCACGCCCCACGGCGCGGTGTCGACGGGGGCGCCCGAGGCACGCGCGGCCATGGCGTCGCCGGCGATGCGCGCCTGGTACTTGCCCTGGTGGGTGAGCAGCGCCCGGCCGGTGACGTCGCCGGCGGCGTACAGCCCGTCGAGCGGCTGCCCGTCCGGGCCGAGGACGCGCATCGAGTCGTCGGTGGCGAGCCACCCGCCCGGTGTGATGCCGAGCACGTCCAGGCCGAGGTCGCCGGTGCGCGGCGCGCGGCCGGTGGCGACGAGGATCTTCTCCGCGACGACCGTGGAGCCGCCTGCGAGGTGCAGGGTGTGGCGCGAGCCATCCGTCTCGACCCGCTCGACCTGCGTGCCGAGGCGCACGTCGGCGCCCGCCCCGGTGAGCGCGTCGGCGACCGCCTCGCCGGCGAACGGCTCCTGCTTCGCCAGCAGCCGGCCGCGGGCGATCACGGTGACCCGGCTGCCCAGCGCGGTGAACGCGGTGGCCAGCTCGGCGGCGACGACTCCGCCGCCGATGACGGCGAGCGAGGCGGGCACGGATGCCGCGCTCGTCGCCTCCCGGCTGGTCCAGGGTTCCGCCTCTTTCAGCCCCGGGATGTCGGGCAGCACGGCGACCGAGCCGGTCGCCACGGCGACGGCGTGCGCAGCGGTCAGCTCCGTCACGGTGCCGTCGGCGGCGGTGACCTCGAGCGTCTTCGGCCCGGTGAACACGGCGTGGCCGCGGATCAACTCGATGCCCGCGCTCTCGAGCCATTCGACCTGCGAGTCGTCGTCCCAGTCGTGGGTGAACTCGGTGCGGCGGCGCAGCACGGCCGCGGCGTCAAGGGCGCCCGTGATCGCCTCCCGGGCGCCGGGCACGGTGCGGGCGGTGGCGAGCACGGCGCCGCTGCGCAGCAGCACCTTCGAGGGCATGCACGCCCAGTACGAGCACTCGCCGCCGACGAGCTCCGCCTCCACGATCGCCGTCTTCAGGCCGCCTTGCACCGCGCGGTCGGCGACGTTCTCGCCGACGGCGCCCGCGCCGATCACGATCGCGTCGAAGTCCGTCATGGCTCTCCTCCCGATTCGGATGCGATTCGGTTGCGATATGGATGCCGGCGCCGACCCGCCCCGGCCGGGGCAGCCGCGCCCCTCAGTGCGCCGACGACGGCTGCTGCGCGCCCGAGGCGTTCGCCGCGTCGCCGGGCGCGGGCCGGGTGAGGGCGCCGAGCACGCGCAGGATCGGCGCGAGGTCCCCGGCGGCCGCCTCCGGGGAGGCGGGGGCGAAGCCCGTGACGGCCGCGCCCGCGAGCTCGAACCTCGCGCGCAGCGCCCGGATCGCCGAGGTCAACTCGTCGACGCTGAGGCCGAACGGCTCAGGGTATCCGACGCCCTCGATCACGGCCGGGTCGAGCACGTCGAGGTCGACGTGCAGGTAGATGTGCGTGGCTCCGGTGGCCGCGACGGCCTCGACCAGGGCGTCGGGGGTGCCGAGCTCGTCGACCGCGAGGGCGCGCATGCCGCTGGAGGCGAGGTAGTCGACCTCGGCGTCGTCGAGGGCGCGGGCGCCGGCGTGCACGACGTGGTCGGGGGAGAGCCGCGGCGCGGAGGGCACCAGCCCTTCGGCGCCGTCGCCGAGCAGCGTGCGCAGCACCATGCCGCTGAAGGTGCCCGACGGCGAGGTCTCCGGCGTGTTCAGGTCGCCGTGCGCGTCGAACCAGACCAGCGCGAGGTCGTCCGGGCCGATGTCGGCGACGGCCCGCTCCACGCCCGCGAGGTCGGCGCCGCAGTCGCCGCCGATCACGATCACGGTCTCGTCGGGGCCGAAGGTGTCGAGCACCGCGTCGACCTGCCGCTTCACCGCCTGGATCGAGGAGTAGCGGTTGACGCCCGTGCCGAGGGATTCACCGGCTTCGATGCGCACTTCGACCGGGGTCGTCGCCGACGCCGGCAGGTCGCCGGCGATGGCGTTGGCGCCGTCGGCGAGCCGCATCGCGCGCGACGAACCCGAGCCCTGCCATTGGGGGACGACGAGGAATCGCGCTGCCATGCACAAACACTACCCACGCCTGCGCCGGGCGCGCAGGGATCGCCGGGCACGGATGTCACGATCGGGCAGTGCTTCCGCGCAGAACTCGTGCCCGATCGCACCGTCTGTGCCCGGGTCGCCGGGCACCTACCCGCCGAACGAGCGCGCGTGCGCGACGAGCGCGTCGAACGCGGCGTCGACGGATGCGTCCACCTGCTGCCGCTCCGGGTGCGCGTCGTACCAGGCGATCTGCTCCACGGCGCCCTCCCAGTACGGGATCGTCGTGGCGAACTCCGGCACGAGCGCCTTCACCTTGCTGTTGTCGAAGACCATCGAGTGCGCCTTGTCCCCGATGAGCCCGGGAAGCGCCTCGGGCAGCGCCCGGCCGATCGTCTCGCTCGCCACGTGCACCAGCTCGGGCGCCTCGACCCCGGCCGCCTGCCCGAGCCAGGTGTAGATCTGGTTCCAGGTCGGCACGTGGTCGCCGGTGATGTGGAAGGTGTCGCCGATCGCGAGCGGGTTGCCGAGCAGCCCGACGAACGCGACGGCGAAGTCGCGGGAGTGCGTGATCGCCCACTGCGTCGTGCCGTCGCCGTGCACGACCACCGGCTTGCCGGCGCGCATCCGTGCCACGTCGGTCCAGCCGCCCGTGGTGGGCAGGTTGGTCGCGTCGTAGGTGTGCGAGGGCCGCACGATCGTGGCGGGCAGGGCGCGCTCGCGCACCGCCTCGACGATCAGGTCTTCGCACGCGATCTTGTCGCGGGAGTACTGCCAGAACGGGTTCACGAGCGGCGTCGACTCGGTGATCGGCACCCGGGCGGGCGGCTTCTGGTAGGCGGAGGCGGAGCTGATGAACACGTACTGGCCCGTCGCCCCCTCGAACAGCTCGAGGGCGGTGCCGACGTGCTCGGGCGTGAAGGAGAGGAAGTCGGCGACGACGTCGAATTCGCGGCCGCCAAGCGCGGCGCGAGCGGATGCGACGTCCCTGACGTCGCCCGTGAGCGCCTCGGCCCCTTCCGGCAGCGGCCGCGGGCTGGTGCCGCGGTTGAGCACGGTCACCTCGTGCCCTTTCTCGAGGGCGAGCGCCACGCAGCTCGTCGAAATGGTGCCGGTGCCGCCCAGGAACAGGATCTTCTTCGATGCCGTCATGCCGTTCACGCTACTCGGCGCCGGTGATCCCCAGTCGCTGCGCGGCGAGATCCTGATGCGCGAGCCGGCGCAGCGCGGCCAGCACCGGTCCGTGCACGGCCGTGCCGACGACGGCGTACTCGACCGCGGCGGCCGGCTCCTCCGGGATCTCCTCCAGGTCGAACTGCGCGACCTGCCGCATCGCCGCACCGTAGACGTCGATGCGCTCGGGGGTCGCCGGCACCCCGGCGGCCTCGGCCGCCGCCAGGGCCCGCTCGAGCTGCGCCACCGCCGCGTAGCGCGGGTCGTAGAGCTGACCGAGCCGCTCGAGGGCGGCGCGGGCGCGCGGGTAGTCCTCGGCAGGCGCCGGCTGCGAGGCATCCGTCAGCGTGCCCACCGCCCGGCCGAGCACGTCGAACAGTTCGGCGGGGGAGCGCGGCGCGGTCTCGATGAGGGCGAGGATCGTGCGCACCTGCTGCACCGACAGGCCCACGACCTCGATCAGGGCACGGATGACGGCGAGCCGGTGCACGTGCTCGTCGCCGTACTCCGCCCGGGTGCGGCCCGTCGAGCGACCGGGCGGCAGCAGCCCCTCGCGCAGGTAGTACTTCACAGTCGGCAGCGGCACTCCGCTGGTTTCGACGAGCTCCGAGATCTTCACGCGTTCCTCCCTTGCGCTGGATAGTACCGCTATCCAATACTGGATACCGTGACTATCCAACCGGAGACGATGCTGCTCGGCGGCATCCTGCTGCTCTCGCTCGTCGGCGTCGAGTCCGGCGGGTGGTTCCTCACCCGCGTCGCCCGGCGCCGGGTGCCCGCCAACGCGCTGCAGACCGCCTTCTTCCGCGCCGGCCACGCGCACGCCGCCGTGCTGCTCGTGCTCGGTCTCGTCGTCGGGCTGTTCGTCGACCTGGCCGCCGTGCCCGAGCCGTGGGCCGAGATCGCACGCTGGGGCGCGCCGGCCGCCGCGATCCTGATGCCCTCGGGCTTCTTCCTCTCCGTGCTCGGGCGCGACCCGCAGCGACCGGGGCCCCTCTTCGTGCTGCTCTGGGCGGGCGCGGGATGCCTCACCGCCGGGCTGGTCACGGCAGGCGTGGCGCTCATCGTGGCCTTCGCCGCGTCCCGGTAGCGTCGATCGGGTGACCTGGGAAGACCCGTACGGCACCGACGTGCTGGCCGACAAGAACTGGCGGCGGCGCGGGGTGGTGCAGCCGCAGACCGTTCCGGCCGAGCGCGACCTCGTGGTCGAGGTGCTCGACGAGGCCGGGGGAGAAGCGTTCGTCGGGGCGGTGGTCGGCATCGCCGAGGGCGGCCTGGTGCAGTTGGAGGACCGCTTCGGCAAGGTGCGCGTCTTCCCGCTCGGGCACGGCTTCCTCGTCGACGGCAAGCCGGCCGTGCTGGTGAAGCCGACGGCGCAGCGGCCGCAGGGGAAGGCGCGCAGCGCCTCCGGATCGATGCATGCCGGCGAGGTGAAGGCGCGGGTGGCGCGCGGCAGCCGCATCTTCGTCGAGGGCCGGCACGACGCCGAGCTGGTCGAGAAGGTGTGGGGGCACGACCTGCGCGTCGAGGGCGTCGTGGTGGAGTACCTCGAGGGCGTCGACAACCTCGAGCAGCTGCTCGCCGAGTTCCAGCCGGCGCCCGGCCGCCGCGCCGGGGTGCTCGTCGACCATCTCGTGCCCGGCTCGAAGGAGAGCCGCATCGCCGAGGCGGTGGCGCGGGGGCCGTACGGCCGCGATGTGCTGATCGTGGGGCATCCGTTCGTCGACGTGTGGCAGGCGGTCAAGCCCGAGCGGATCGGGCTGAAGAAGTGGCCCGAGATCCCGCGGCACCTCGAGTGGAAGAAGGGGGTGGCCGCCGCGCTGCGGCAGCCGCACGAGAACCAGGAGGACATCGCCCGGCTGTGGCAGCGCATCCTGTCGCGGGTGCGCAGCTACGCCGACTTGGAGCCGGCGCTGCTGGGGCGGGTCGAGCAGCTGATCGACTTCGTGACCGAGCCGGCCGGCTAAGCCGGGCCGGCGCTCGGCCGTGTCTCGAGATGGTCACGGTCGTCGCCGCGGGACGGCCCCGTGGCCGGGCGCCCTTGTACATTTGTCGCGTGGTGAGCAGGCGTCGCACTCCCGGGTCGCAGTCTTCACTTCGTGAAGCCAACAGGGCTCGGATCGTCGACGCCGTGAAGCGGTACGGGGGGCTCAGCCAGATCGAGCTTGCGGGCGCGACCGGACTGAGCCCGGCCACGGTATCGAACATCGTCAAGGAGCTGACGCAGTCCGGGGTGCTGCACACGAGCCCCAGCACCCGCAGCGGGCGCCGCTCGCAGCACGTCACCCTCGCGCGCAAGCTCGGCCTCGTCGCGGGCGTGCACGTCGCGCCCCGCCACCTGCGCGTGGCCGTCTCCGACGTCGCCGGCACCGTCGTGGCCGAGCACCACATGCCGTTGGCGAAGGATCATCGTGCGGATGCCGAGCTCGACCGGGTCGCGCTGATGCTGGCGGACATGGTGGATTCGGTGGAGGCCACCCCTCCGGAGCTGCTCGCCGTCGGGCTCGCGCTACCGGCGCCGTACGACCGGCGCAGCGGCCTCATCGCCCGGCCGGGGATCATGCGGGGGTGGGACGGCGTGGCCGTCGCCGAGGTGCTGGAACGGCGCGTCGGCTGCCCGGTGGTCGTCGACAACGCGTCGAATCTGGCGGCGCTCGCCGAGCAGCGCTCGGGCGCGGCGCGGGGCAGGCAGCACGCCATCGTGCTCGACATCGGCGACGGAATCGGGGTGGGCCTCATCGTCCACGGAGTCGTGCTGAGGGGGCACAGCGGGGTCGCGGGGGAGTTCGGGCACACCGTCGTGCAGCAGGACGGCCCGCCGTGCCGGTGCGGCAAGCGCGGATGCCTCGAGGCCGTCGCCGGGGGCCCGGCGCTGCTCGACGCGCTCGCCGGCACGTACCGCGGGCTCAAGCTCGGCGACGTCGTGCTGCGGGCGATGGCGGGGGATGCCGCGTGCATGCGGGTCCTCGCCGACGCCGGGCGGACGATCGGCGCGGCGACCGCCAACCTGTGCAACATCCTCGATCCGGAGCGCGTGGTCGTCGACGGGGAACTCGCCCGCGCCGGCGAGTTGCTGCTGGGTCCGTTGCGGCACGCCGTCGAGGCATCCGTCATCGTGGGCCATGACCAGGTCCCCGACATCGTGCAGGGGCAGCTCGGGGTGCGGGCTCCCACGCTCGGCGCCGCGGCGCTCGCCATCGACTCGCTGACCCTCGAATCACATCGGCGCCAGCCCGCCAATTGATGCCAAGCCGTTATGACGGGCTTGCGTTCAAGAGTTGACGACAATCGGGGTCACTGCAAGGCTTTTGTCGCCGCCAACGGGGGCGGCTGCAACTCGGAGGTTTTCAATGAAGATTGCCACGCTGAGCAAGGCCGCGGTCGCTGCGGCGGCCGTCGTGCTCACTGCCGGTGCGCTCACCGCGTGTTCCAACGGCGCCGGCTCGACCGGTTCCGGCAGCGGCTCGTCCAGTGACGCCGCGCACGCCAAGATCGGCCTGCTTCTGCCCGACGCGGTCACGGCTCGATACGCATCCGCCGACAAGCCGTTCTTCACCGCCGAGGTGAAAAAGCTGTGCTCCGGATGCACCGTGCTGTACGCCAACGCCACCGGCGACGCCAGCAAGCAACAGCAGCAGGCCGAGTCGATGCTGACCCAGGGGGTGAGCGTGCTCGTCCTGGATCCCTTCGACGGGGAGGCCGCCGCATCCGTCGTCAGTGAGGCGAAGGCCAAGAACGTTCCGGTCATCGCCTACGACCGCCTCATCGACAGCCCGGATCTCGACTACTACATCTCCTTCGACAACGAGAAGGTCGGGCAGCTTCAGGCCCAGGCGCTCGTGAAGCGTCTCAAGGACACCGGGGTGCCCTCCGGAAGCGGCATCCTGCAGGTGGACGGCTCTCCGACCGACAACAACGCGACGCAGTTCAAGGAGGGCGCCGACAGCGTGCTGAAGACCAGCGGCTACAAGATCCTCGCCGAGTACCAGGTGCCGGGTTGGGACCCGGCGAAGGCGCAGGACTGGGTCTCCGGCCAGATCACGAAGTTCGGCGACAAGATCAAGGGCATCTACGACGCGAACGACTCGACGGCCAGCGGTGCGATCGCCGCCGAGCAGGCCGCCGGGTTCGGACCGGTGCCGATCACCGGGCAGGACGCCGAGCTCACCGGCATCCAGAACATCCTGGCGGGCAAGCAGTACATGACCGTCTACAAGGCGATCAAGCCGGAAGCGCAGCAGGCGGCGCAGCTCGCCGTGGACCTCGCCAAGGGGAAGAAGGACAAGGCCTCGACGACGGTCAAGACGCAGAACGGCAACGCCTCCATCCCGTCGTTCCTGCTGAAGCCGGTCGCCGTGACCGCGGAGAACGTCGAGTCGACGGTCGTGAAGGACGAGTTCTACGGAGCGGATTCGGCCTCGAAGATCTGCACCGCGCAGTTCAAGGCCGCGTGCCAGAAGTACGGCATCAAGTAGTCCGGCCGGGCCCGGTGGGGGTGCGGACGAGCGCCGCCCCCGCCGGGCCGGCATGTCACGGGCCCCGAGCCCGAGGAGGAGCATTCACGTGACGATGCAAGAGACCCTGCCCGCCCCGGCGGCCCCAGCGCGTGAACCGGTGCTGTCGCTGCGCGGCATCGGCAAGAGCTTCGGTGCCGTGCAGGCGCTGAGCGGAGTGGATCTCGACGTCTACCCCGGCGAGGTCGTGGCCGTCGTCGGCGACAACGGCGCGGGGAAGTCGACGCTGGTCAAGATCCTCGCCGGCGTCCATCCCCATGACACCGGCACGATCACCTTCGCCGGGCGCCCCGTGACGATCGCCAGCCCGACCGCCTCGCGCCAGCTCGGCATCGCCACGGTCTTCCAGGATCTCGCCCTGTGCGACAACCTCGACGTCGTCTCGAACCTCTTCCTCGGGCGGGAGGTCGGCGGACTGACGCTGAATGACGAGGAGATGGAGAAGCGCTCCTGGGAGCTGCTGCGTCAGCTCTCGGCGCGCATCCCCTCGGTGCGCATCCCCGTGGCCTCCCTCTCAGGCGGCCAGCGGCAGACGGTCGCGATCGCCCGTTCGCTCATCGGCGAGCCGAAGATCGTCATCCTCGACGAGCCGACCGCGGCGCTCGGCGTCGCCCAGACCGCCGAGGTGCTCAACCTCGTCGAGCGGCTGCGGGAACGGGGTCTCGGCGTGATCCTCATCAGCCACAACATGGCCGATGTCCAGGCGGTCGCCGACCGCGTGGCCGTGCTGAGGCTGGGTCGCAACAACGGCACGTTCGACGTCGCCGAGGTGAGCTACGAAGACATCATCGCCGCCATCACCGGCGCAACCGACAACCCCGTCACGCGGCGCGGCGCAGCGGCCTCCAGCGACGAACCGAAGGAGAACTAGCGGATGTCCGCACACGAGAGCAACGAGTCGGAGCGCCCGGTCGGCATTGCGCCCGGGCCGGCTACGCGCGCGCAGCAACTCGCGGTCGACCTGCAGGACGAGCGTCTCATCCGAGAGGAGGGACTGGGCGGCGCGATCCGTGGATTCGGCCGCCGGGTGCGCGCCGGCGACCTCGGATCCCTTCCCGTCATCGTCGGCCTCGTCGTGATCTGGGCGATCTTCGAGATCCTCAACCCCAAGTTCCTCTCGGCGAGCAATCTCGTCGACCTGGCGCTGCAGTGCGCGCCGGTCGGCGTCATCGCGCTCGGCGTGGTGCTCGTGCTGCTGCTCGGCGAGATCGACCTCTCCGTCGGATCCGTCAGCGGCCTCGCGGCGGCCATCCTCGGGGTGGGGATGACCAAGCTCGGCTGGCCGATCCTGCTCGCCGTCATCGTCGCGATCGCCGCGGGTGTGGCGATCGGGGCGCTCTACGGCATGCTGTTCACCCGTTTCGGCGTGCCGAGCTTCGTCATCACGCTCGCCGGGCTGCTCGGCTTCCTCGGCGTGCAGTTGTGGGTCCTGGGCCCGCTCGGCTCGATCAACCTCAGTTTCTCGAGCTGGATCGTCCAGTTCGCCAACGGATGGTTCCTGCCGCCGTGGCTCGGATACCTGCTGGCCCTCGTCGCGGCGCTCGCCGTGCTGTTCTCGGACCTGCGCCGTGCCCGCCGCCGCCGGGCGGCGGGGCTGTCGGTGCCGGCCCTGTCGATCACGGTGATCAAGGTCGTGGCGCTCGCGGTCGTGCTGTCGCTCATCGAACTGGTGCTCGCGCGCGACCGGGGCACCGGGGTGATGTTCGTGTTCTTCATCGCGCTCGTGGTGCTGATGAACTTCCTGCTCACCCGCACCCGGTGGGGCCGCTCCATCTACGCGGTCGGCGGCAACGTCGAGGCCGCGCGCCGAGCGGGCATCAACACGCGTTTCGTGTACCTGTCGGTGTTCGTGCTGTGCTCCGTGTTCGCGATCGTCGGGGGCCTGCTCTCGGCCGCCCGGCTCTCTGCGGCGACGCAGAGCGCGGGATCGGGCGACGTCAACCTCAACGCGATCGCCGCGGCCGTCATCGGCGGCACCTCCCTCTTCGGCGGGCGCGGGTCGGCGTGGTCGGCGTTGCTCGGCATCGTCGTCATCCAGTCGATCTCGAGCGGCCTGACCCTGCTGAACCTCGACGCGTCGGTGCGCTACGTCATCACCGGGGCCGTGCTGCTCATCGCGGTCATCGTCGACTCCGTGTCGCGCCGCAGCCGCGCGAGCCACGGCCAGGCCTGAGCATCCGCCTGAGAGCCGTGACCGGCGGGCGGCCGTCTATCGGCCGCCCGCCGCTCCGTTTTCGCTGCTCACCGAGTCGACGAGCTGGCAGACCTCTTCCGGCTGCTCGTCGAGGGACTGCGCGGCGCGGGCGACGATGCTGCGCAGCGTGTCGGCCTCGGCGTCGGACAGGCCGGAGAGCAGCTGCTCCTCGACCTCGCGCATGCGGGTCGTCAGGGTGCGTAGACGTTTGGTGCCGGCATCCGTCAGACTCACGCGGCGCGCGCGCCGGTCGCGCGGGTCGGGGGTGCGCACCACGAGACCGGCCTTCTCGAGGTCGTCGATGAGGTAGGTGAGCACGGTGCGGTCGAGGCCCGTCGTCTCGGCGATCTCGGCCTGGTTGCTGCACGAGCCGGAGCCGGCGATCGACAGCACCTGGTAGCCGCGCTGGCCGCCCGGCAGCTCGCCGAGCGCGTCGGCGGAGAGCTTCAGGTAGCCGCGCAGCAGCGTGCCGAGGGACCAGCCGAGGTCCGCCGTTCGCTCCGTGGTGCTCGCCATGCCGCTCACCCTATCCGCTGCCTGTGCCGCCCGGTCGGGCATGCATGAGATTTTTCAGATCGTCTATGCCTATTATCGTCTGCACGGCAGATGATCTGCTGTGAACAACGCTGACTTCAGCACCTCACCGACTTCAAGGAGAGCTTTCCGATGAGCACCGTCTTCCGCCTCGACTCCAGCATCCGCGTCGAGGGCTCGGTCACCCGCGCCGTCGCCGACACCCTCGAGAAGGCGATCGTCGCCGAGCTCGGCGACGACACCGCCGTCATCCGCCGCGAGATCGGCACCACCCCGCTGCCCTCCGACGCGTGGGCGACCGCCGCCTTCGCCGGCTTCGTCGCGCCCGAGCAGCGCAGCGAGGAGCAGAACCAGGCCGTCGCGCTGGCCGAGGAGCTCGCCGCCGAGGTCGCGGGCGCCGACGCGCTGATCCTGGGCGTGCCGTTCTACAACTGGGGCGTCTCGCAGCACTTCAAGACCTGGGCCGACCTGATGCTGACCACCGCCGACTTCAACGCCGGCAACGTGCCGCCGAAGCATGCCGGCAAGCCCGCCTACCTGATCATCGCCCGCGGCGGCGGCTACAGCGAGGGCACGCCGAAGTTCGGCTGGGACCACGCCACCGACTGGATCAAGCGCGTGCTCGTCGACGTGTGGGGCTTCGAGCTCGAGATCATCGAGACCGAGCTGACGCTCGCCGAGGTCACCCCGGCCATGGCCGGCCTCGTCGAGAAGGCCCGCGAGAACCTGGCCGCCTCGCACGCGGCCGCCGAGGCGCACGCGAAGGCGCTCGCCGGCAAGATCGCGGCGTAACCGGCGGCGCACTGGCTCGCGCTACTCGTACGCACTGGCGCGACTGCCGTGACGGGCGCGCGTGTCTGCGCGAGTGGCGCAAGGTAAGGGCTCCTCGGGAACGAGGAGCCCTCCCTTGCGTCCGGGGCCTAGACGGATGCGCTCGCCGTCTCGGCGTGCAGCGGCTTCAGCGCCGTGCTCCAGGCCACGAGCTGGTCGAGCAGCACGTCAAGCGCCTGCAGGTTGTAGTCGCCGGGCTTGAAGACGCTGAAGTTCTCGAACTCGGTCGCGAACGGCAGCACCACCTGCTGGCGCACGGTCGCGACCTGCAGCTCGGCGAGGATCAGGCGCAGGTGCTCGGCCGCCCTGGCGCCGCCCGCCGAGCCGTAGCTGACGATGCCGGCGGCCTTGTTGTTCCACTCGGCGTACACGTAGTCGAGGGCGTTCTTGAGCACCCCCGAGGTGGAGTGGTTGTACTCGGGCGTCACGAAGACGTATCCGTCGAACTCGGCGACCTTCTTGGCCCACGCCTTCGTGTGCTCGCCCTGGTACTGGCCCATCGACGGCGGAATCGGCTCGTCGAGGTGGGGCAGCGGGTGATCCTTGAGGTCGACGAGCTCGAACTCGGCGTCGGTGCGCTGCGAGGCGTGCTCGAGCACCCATTTGGCGACGGCTTCGCCGTTGCGGCCGGGCCGGGTGCTGCCGAGGATGATGCCGATCTTGGTCATGAACGTGCCTCCTTCTGCGGGTCGGTACACCTTCTTCGTCACCAGCCGGGCCGTGCGGCAAAAGTCCTCGAGCGCCCGGCGAGGCGCGCTTGCGCTACTCCGGTGCACTGGCGCGCCTGCCGTGACGGGCGCGCGATTCGGTGCGAGTGGCGCGAGCGTGACGACGGGCGCGCTCGAGGCTGACGGATGCCTCGCGCCGACGACGCGGGGAACCCGGCCGGCCTCTGATAGCCTGGGGAAGCCCTGGCCCCATTAGCTCAGGGGATAGAGCGTCTGCCTCCGGAGCAGAAGGCCGAAGGTTCGAATCCTTCATGGGGCACCGAATTTTCCACGCTGTTGCCCGAGGCGGCGTTACTTCGGCCTGCTTCCTCCGTTCCGTTCTAGCCGTGACGCAGGCAGCGCCGCGATCCGGGCCGGCCCCGTGCGCATCCGCTCGTCGGGGGGTGTAGGAAGTCGGCAGAGGGTGCGCCCGCGCCGAAGGAGGATGCGATGGGGGAGACGACCGACGGGCCGCGGCCGTTCCGGTTCGGGGTGGTCGCCCCGGTCAGGAGCGACCTGGCGACCTGGCGGGAGCAGGTGCGGCGGATCGCCGACAGCGGCTACTCGGCCCTGCTGATGCCCGACGTGCCCGGGTTCCAGCCGGCGCCCGGTCCGACGCTCGCCACCGCGGCGGCGCTCGCCCCGCTGCGGGTCGGCACCTGGGTGTATGCCTCCGCGCTGCGCCAGCCGTGGAGCACCGCGTGGGAGGCGCACTCGCTCTCCGTGCTCACCGAGGGGCGCTTCGAGATGGGGGTCGGCTTGGGCCGCCCGGGCATCGAGACCGAGCAGGGGTTGCCGCGGGTCTCCGGCGCCGAACGGCTCGCGCGGATGCGCGAGACCGTGGCCGCTCTGCGCGAGCTCGACGGCGCCGAGGCGCACACGCCCGTCACGATGGCCGTGGGCGGACCGCGATCGCGGAAGCTCGCGGCCGAGGTCGCGGATGCGGCGACCTTCGTGTTGGGGCCGGAGGACGGCCGGGGCGAGATCACGGCGCGGGTCGGCGAGTTGCGCGGCAGCGGCCTCGAGCTGGCGCAGCACGTCGCCGTCGTCGGCGACATCACCGCCCCGTTCATGGCGCAGCCCGGGCTCGACACCGCCGCGCTGCACGCGGCGGGCTCGCTCATGGCGCTGCCCGACGATCCGGCGGCGGCGATCGACGAGCTGCAGCGGCGCCGCGAGGAGATCGGCTTCTCCTACTTCGTCTTCGGGTCGGTGGCGGCTGACGCCATGGCCCCGGTCGTCGCAGAGCTCGCCGGGCGTTAGCTGACGGCGGCGACTCGTGTCTGAGCTACATCGACGACGGCGGCGCCGCTAGGTTCTGACACATGACCGCATCGCGCCGCGCCGCACTCGCCGCGCTCGCCGCGTCGGCGTTGGCGCTCGCGGGATGCGCGCAGCAGCCTCAGCCACGTCTGGCCGACCTCACCGCGCATGTCCAAAGCCAGACGATTCTCCCGGTGACCGTCGGGCACGGCGACCGTCACCTGTCTCAGGTGAAGATCGCGGCCGGAGAGCACATCGGAATCGAGGCGAGCTGCTCCGGCAAGGGCTCGGTGACGGTCAGCGTTCCGTCGGGTCACAAGTTGATCGCCGACTGCTCGACGTCCAGCGGCAGCCAGAAGGCGACCGTCGAGTATCAAAACCCGGCGGCGGCAACAGGCGCGATCGCCGTGACCACCTCGTCACCGAAGATCGAATGGAACACCACCGTGTACGACCTCGGGCAGGAGTGAAGGCCATGACGGAACCCGACGCGACGCGAGCGAACTCGCGGCTCGAGGCATCCGATGTGCTGATCAGCGATGTCGCCATGCTCGACGGGCGCGGTCCGCTGCGCACGGGGATGTGGGCCACAGTGCGCGACGGGGCGATCACCGCACTGGGCGAGGGCGAGCCGCCGGCCGGCGACGAGTCGCGGGTGCGGATCGATGGGTCGGGGGCGACGCTCATCCCGGGCCTGGTCGACTGCCACGCGCACGTCACCCTGCCGGGAGGGGCGCGGTGGGTGCAGCGGGTCACCGATCCGACCGATCAGCTGCTCGCCGTGGCCGAGGAGAACGGCGCGCGGCTCGCCGCGGCGGGCGTGTGGTGGGTGCGCGACGCGGGGTCGCCGTGGCGGCTCGACGCGGGGCGCGAGGAGGGCGTGCCGCTCAACGTCGTCGTGCGCGACGGATGGCGCGGCCGATCCGACCGGCCGCACGTGGTCGCCGGCGGCACCTGGCTGACCCGCGCTGGCACCTACCCGCCCGGCATCGCGATCGACCTCGAGCCGACCGACTCGCTGGCCGACGCCGTGCTGCGGCAGCTCGACGTCGGCGCCGACCTGGTGAAGATCTACCTCGACGGCCCGGAGCCCGGCGTCTCGCCGTTCAGCCTCACCGAGCTCACCGCGGCGGTCGCCGCCGCGCACGACCGGGGAGCCAAGGTGGCCGCACACGCCACCAACTCCGACGGCCTGCTCACCGGCGCGCGCGCCGGCGTGGACAGCATCGAGCACGGCATGGGCCTGACCCCCGAGAGCGCCGAGGCGATGCGGCAGGCGGGCACGGCGCTGGTCAGCACGCTGGCGATCTTCCGCTCCTGGGAGTCGTTCCGGACGACCGCGCCCGACGTCGCGGCCCCGGCCGACCGGGTGGCGGCGCGTCGCCGCCAGGGCGAGGAGGCCGTGCGGCTCGCGCACGAGTCGGGCGTGCGCGTCGTGGCGGGCACGGATGCCGGGGGCGGGTCGTTGCGGGCCGACCAGCTCGGCTGGGAGTACGAGGCGATGATCGACGCGGGCATCCCCGCGACGGATGCGTTCGCCGCCGTCACCTGGAAGGCCGGGGAGCTGCTCGGGGTGCCGGGCGCCGGTGTGCTCGGCGTGGGGTCGACGCATTTCAGCCTGGTGCACGGCGATCCGCTCAGCGACCCGCGGGCGCTGACCCGGGTCTGGCTGACCCGCTGACCGCGCGCCCATGCTGCTGTGCACGGCCGCGCTGGGCGTCTTGTCAGTTCTAGGCGACGGTGCCTGGTGACGGTTTGTTTTGACCCTCGTCGGGACCGCAATCTTCGGAGCCGTCGCACGTCCGCTCGCCATCCGCATCAGGCGTAGCCGCTAGCGCTCGACCGAGCACGCCCGGTCGCCGCTCGGTTGCTCGCGCGATGTGACGGGTACTCGATGAGCGACTGGACATCGGCAGAGAGGGCGACGCATGCGCTCTAAGAACCCGGATCTCACGCGATCTTTCGGGTGGATGGCCCTTGTACTTTCTCCGATCGTGGCGGCAATGTTTCTCATCGGCGCCATTGGCAACCCGCATGCCGTGGTGTTCGTCACACTCGGGTTGGTCACGCTGGCTTTGGGTGGTCTTGCGGCGTGGCTGGTCGCTTCGACAAGGAAGCAATAGCCCCAGTCGTTTGTAGACAGCGTGGGGAGAGCCAGGAAGGGTCACCCGATGACCGGCCTGCGCGTTCACACGGCGGCGAGCCGCTCGCGGGTGCGGTCGGGGTCGGTGCCGAGGGCGGCCAGCAGGTCGGCGGCGGGGTCGGGGGCGGGGCGCTCGAGCAGCGCGAGCATCATGTGCCGCGGAGTGAGGCTCCGTGACTTCTCGCTCGCGGCGATCGCGAGCGTGCGCTGCAGCACCGACTTCGCTCCGGCGGTGAGCGGCACGTGCCTGCCCAGGGAAGCGCGCCCGGGGGCGCGGTAGTCGCCCAGGTCGACGCCGACCGCTTTGAGCGCGCCCCGGTCGAGCGCCTCGGCGGCGCGGCGGGCGGCCTCGGCGTCGGCGCCGACCGCCGTCGCGATGGCCGGCTCGTTCAGCAGGCTGATGAGCAGGTGATCCGTGCCCACCCGCCGGTCGCCACGCCGGGCGGCCTCGTACTTGGCGTCGTCGAACGCGACGCGGGTCGACTTCGCGAACGTCTCAAACATCGGTCCCCTTCTTCCCGTATTTGGTGTGCACGGACTGCCGGGTGACGCCGAGCGCGTCGCCGATCTGCTCCCACGACCAGCCGGCGCGGCGGGCCTCGGCCACGTGCGTCGCCTCGACGAGCTCGGCGATGCGGCGCAGGGCGCCGGCGGCCCGCAGCCCTGTGGCGGGGTCCGCAGTACGCAGCTGCACACCCAGGTCGGCTGCCGTGTCAGTTTCTTTTGACATGGCTACAGTGTGCGCCGACGGGGGCCACCTGTCAACTCAAACTGACAGATTCTTTCCGCCGCGATAGCGGGCGGCCGGGTGCCGCTCGGGCAGGCGCGGCGTGCCGAAGAACCGCTCGCGCAGCGTCTCGCCGGCCTCGTGCTCGCGGATGCGCCCGCGGCGGCGCAGCTCGGGCACCACCAGCTCGACGAAGTCCTGCACCGTGCCGAAGGAGTGGTACTGCCGCAGGTTGATGCCGTCGATGCCGTCGTCGTCGAGCCAGCGCTCGATCTCGTCGGCGACGACGCCCGGGGTGCCGGCGACGAAGAACCTGTCATGCCGCGTCTTGACGAGCTGATCGAGCGCCTGACCGACGGTGGTGCCCTCGGGGAAGCGCGCCACGGCCGGGTGGCCTGCGGCCCCGGCATCCGTCACGGCGTCGGAAAGCGGGCTCTCGCGCGGATACGCGGTGATGTCGAACGGGAAGCCCGCGTGGGCGAGGATGCCGTCGACGCTCGTGTTCTCGCGGTAGATGCGCAGCTTGTCGGCGACCTCGGAATCGGTGCGGCCCACGACGACGCCGGCCTGCACGACGAACTTCACGTCGCCGCGCTCGCGGCCCTGCCGCTCGGCCGCGTCGCGCATCGCCTCGGCGTTGCGGCGGAAGTCGTCGGCGGTGCGCCCGCCGGTGAAGACGACCTCGGCGTGCTTGCCGGCGAAGGCGATGCCCGCCGGCGACCCGGTCGCCTGGAAGAGCAGGGGAGTGCGCTGCGGCGACGGTGCCCCGAGCGCGGGCCCGGCGACGCGGAAGTGCTCGCCGCGATGCTCGATCGCGTGCACCTTCGCCGGGTCGGCGTAGACGCCGGAGGCGGGGTCAGCGACGATCGCGTCGTCGTCCCACGAGCCCTCCCACAGCTTGTACAGCACGTCGACGTACTCGTCGGCGATGCGGTACCGCTCGTCGTGCGGGATCTGGTCCTCCAGCCCGAAGTTGCGCGCCGCGTTCGGCAGGTAGGAGGTGACGATGTTCCAACCGACGCGGCCCTTGGTCAGCAGGTCGAGCGTCGACATGCGGCGGGCGAACGCGAACGGCGGCTCGTAGGTGGTCGAGAACGTGGCGCCGAAGCCGATGCGGTCGGTGACCGCCGCCATCGCCGGGATCAGCAGCAGCGGGTCGAGGTTGGGGATCTGCAGGCCTTCACGGATGGCCGTGTCGGCGGACCCTCGGAACGTGTCGTACGCCCCCACCACGTCGGCGAGGAAGATGCCGTCGAGGCCGCCGTGCTCGACGAGCCGGGCGAGCTCGGTCCAGTAGTCGAGCTCACCGTAGCGCAGCCGGTTGTTGCCGGGCAGGCGCCACAGGCCGTGCGTGATGTGGCTCACGCACGCCATCTCGAACACGTTCACGATCAGTTGCTTGGGGTCAGGCATATCTGCCGAGGTCCTCCGTCTGGGATGGGGTGTCGGCCGGGGTGCCGGCCGGTTACGAAGCGTTGCCACCTGTTACCGCGCGTGACCTGATGTGTCGCACGACGACGCTAACGAGCGAGTCTCTTCGCCGAGATCACGCCCGTGTCGAACCCCAGTAGGTGCAGTCCGCCGTGGAAGCGCGCGTGCTCGACTTTGATGCAGCGGTCCATGACGACGGTGAGCCCCTTCGACTCCCCGTAGCGGGCCGCCTCCTCGTTCCAGATCCCGAGCTGCACCCAGATCGTCGGCGCGCCGACGGCGACCACCTCGTCGATGACCGCCGGGATGTCGGAGGGTTTGCGGAACACGTCGACGATGTCGGGCACCTCGGGCAGCGAGGCGAGGTCGGGGTACGCCTTGCGGCCGAGGATCTCGGCGGCGTTCGGGTTGACGAAGTAGACGCGGAAGTCGCTGGACTGCAGCAGGTAGGTGCCGACGAAGTACGAGGCGCGCGCCGGGTTGGGGCTCGCCCCGACGATCGCGACGGAGTGCGCCGAGCGCAGGATGCGCTGCCGCGTGCGCGCATCCGGCCCGCTCCAGGTGCGCTGCGACTTCAACAGCTTTGCGAGCGGCGAATCGGGCGGCAGCTCACAGCTCAGTCCGTTCGTGAGCCGCGTCTCGACGAGTGCGTCGGCCATGTCACACCTCCACAGCGGCCGCGAGGGCCTGGTCCAGGTCGTAGATGATGTCGTCGGGGTCCTCCACCCCGACCGAGAGGCGCACGACGCCGGGAAGCACGCCGGCATCGATCAGCTGCTGCTCGGACAGCTGCGCGTGCGTCGTCGATGCGGGGTGGATGATGAGGGTCTTCGCGTCGCCGATGTTGGCCAGGTGCGACGCGAGCTGCACGGATTCGATGAGCTTCTGCCCCGCCGCGCGCCCGCCCTTCACCTCGAACGAGAACACCGAGCCGGGGCCCAGGGGCAGGTACTTCTGGGCGCGCTCGTGATGCGGGTGCGAGTCGAGACCGGCCCACGCGACGCGCTCGACCCGCGGGTCGGCCTCGAGCCATTCGGCCACCGCACGCGCGTTGTCGACGTGCGCCCGCATGCGCAGCGGCAGCGTCTCGACGCCCTGCGCAAGAAGGAACGCCGAGTGCGGGGCCAGTGCGGGCCCGATGTCACGCAACTGCTCGGCGCGCAGCCGGGTGAGGAAGGCGTACTCGCCGAAGTTGCCGGACCACTGCAGGCCGCCGTAGCTCGGAACAGGCTGACCGAACAGCGGGAACTTCTCGGTGTTCCAGTCGAAGAGCCCGCTCTCGACGACCACCCCGCCGAGCGTGGTGCCGTGGCCGCCGAGGAACTTCGTGGCCGAGTGGGTCACCACATCGGCGCCCCACTCGATGGGCCGGTTGAGGTACGGCGTCGAGACGGTCGAGTCGACGATGAGCGGGATGCCGTGGCTGTGCGCCACCTCCGCGAGCGCCTCGAGGTCGGCGATCTCGCCCGACGGGTTCGCGATGGTCTCGACGAAGATCGCCTTGGTCTTCTCCGTGACCTCCGCGTCATACGCGGGGGCATCGGATGACTTCACGAAGGTCGTCTCGACCCCGAATCTGCGCAGGGTGACGTCGAGCTGGGTGATCGAGCCGCCGTACAGATTGGCCGAGGCGACGATGTGGTCGCCGACGCCGGCGAGGGCTGCGAAGACGATGTACTGCGCCGACAGCCCGCTCGCCGTCGCCACGGCGCCGAGCCCGCCCTCCAGGCTCGCGACACGCTCCTCGAAGCTCGCGACCGTCGGGTTCGCCAGGCGGGAGTAGATGTTGCCGTACTTCTGCAGCGCGAAGCGCGCCGCCGCGTCGGCCGTATCGTCGAAGACGAACGAACTGGACTGGTAGATGGGAAGGGCCCGCGCTCCGGTCGCGGCGTCGGGGATGTTGCCGGCGTGCACCGCTCGGGTGCGGAAGCCGTATTCGCGGTCTGCCATGGCGCCACGCTAATCGGCCGCGCACCGGCGGCATCGGCGGCGACGTAACGCTGGTCAATGTTCCCGCCCGGCCGATTCAGGAGCACAATGGCGACCGACACCTGAGGAGGCCGTCATGGCGAACGTGGTCTCGGCGTCGGCCCCGCCGGTGCTGCAGGAGTACTACCGCATCCTCACCGGCGGGCCGGAGGCCTTCGGCGCGGGTGAAGGGCTTCGTCCCCTGCTGTCCGACCACCTCGACTTCACCGGCTCGCTCGCCGGGCACCGGCCGGATGCGCCGGACGCGTTCCTGCGCGGCGTCTCGGGGTTCATCCAGGCGGTGCAGCGCATCGACCCGGTGCAGGAGGTGCACGACGGCGCAGGCTCCGCCGTGCTGTACGACGCGGTCATGCCGGGCGGGGTGGTGCGCTTCGCCGAGTTCTTCGCGATCCGCGACGGCGTCATCGAGGTGCTCGACCTCGTGTACGACGGCAAGGACTACCTCGCCAAGGGCGGGCGCTGAGCCGCTGCGACCAACGCGGCCGCCGCACGTGTCACCCGGCGCCCGGACGGGGACAATCGAGTCATGAAGATCGCCTTCCTGGGGCTCGGCCGCATGGGCCGCGAGCTCGTGATGCATCTGATCGACGCAGGCCACGACGTGACCGTCTGGAACCGCAGCCCCGAACCGCGCCAGGAGGTCGCGGAGAGGGGCGCCACGGCCGCCGACTCGCCGGCCGCCGCGGTGGAGGGGGCCGATGCCGTCATCACCGTGCTGTTCGGCCCCGACTCGGTGCGCGAGGTGGTGGTCGACCAGGGCCTGCTCGGCCAGGGCGCCGCCTGGATCGACGTGACGACGGTGTCGCCCGCCGACGCCGCCGAGTTCGCCGCCTGGGCCGCCGAGCGGGGCGTCACCTACGTCTACTCGCCCGTCATCGGCACGGTCGTCCCGGCCCGCGAGGGCACGCTCGGGGTGCTGATCGGGGGGTCGCCGGCGGCGGTCGAGACCGCCCGGCCGCTCGTCACCCGGTGGGCCGACCCCGAGCGGGTGCACGTGTACGGAACGCCGCAGGCCGCGGCATCCGCCAAGCTCGTCGCCAACCTCGCCGTCGCCACCACGATGCAGGCGCTCGCCGACGCGCTCGTGCTGGGCCACAGCGGCGGACTGACCACCGACCAGGTGCTCGAGCTGCTCGGCGACAAGACGCCGCTGGCCGCGATGGCCGGCCTCAAGGGCGACTTCGTGCGCTCGGGCGTCTTCGAGCCGGCGCAGTTCACGCTCGACGCGCTCGCGAAGGACCTGGGCCTCATGATCTCCACGGCCGACCGGCCGCTGCGCGCGGTCGAGGTCGTGTACGAGACGGCGCGTGCGGCGCAGCAGGCCGGGTTCGGGTCGAGCGACTTCTCGGTGATGGCGCGCGACGCGCTCTGAGCGGATGCCGCCCGCCGAGCGGCCTGAAATCACCTTTGAAGCCCGGCTTGAAGGCACATTCCGCACCTCTCGGCGCGGGTCCCGGGAGAGGATGAGCGCGTGCGCGTCGTGATCTCGGGAGCCAGCGGCATGATCGGCCGGGCGCTCACACGCCGCCTCGCAGCCGACGGCGACGAGGTCGTGCGGCTGGTGCGCCGCGCGCCGCAGGCGCCCGGCGAGGTGGCGTGGGATCCGGCCGCCGGCCGCCTCGACCCCGCCGCGCTCGCCGGCGCCGACGCCGTCGTGAACCTGTCCGGCGCGTCGCTCAGCCGCCTGCCGTGGACCCCGGCCTACCGCCGCGAGATCCTGAGCTCGCGCCTCGACGCGACCACCACGATCACCGCCGCGCTGCGGCAGGCCGCGGCCGCCGGGCCCGCACCGGCCACGCTGATCAACGCCTCCGCCGTCGGCTTCTACGGCTCCCGGCCGGGTGAGGTGCTCGACGAAACCTCGGCGCCGGGCGACGGATTCCTCGCCCGCGTGGTGCGCGAGTGGGAGGAGGCCGCCTCCGCCGCCCCCGACGGCGTGCGCACCGTGTTGGCCCGCACCGGCGTGGTGGTCGGCCCCGGCGGGGCGATGCGCCCGCTGATGCTGCTCACCCGCGCGGGCCTCGCCGGGCCGCTGGGCTCCGGCCGCCAGCACTGGCCGTGGATCAGCCTGCGCGACGAGGTCGGCGCCCTCGTTCACCTGTTGCGCTCGCCGGTGTCGGGGCCCGTCGACCTGGTCGGGCCGACCCCGGCGACGGCCGCCGAGCTGGGCCGCGCGCTGGCAGAACGGATGCGTCGCCCGTACCGGCTGCCCGCGCCATCCGCTCTCATCGGCCTGCTCGGCGAGGCCGGCCGCGAACTGCTGCTCGCCGACCAGCAGGTCGCGCCGGCGGTGCTGCTCCGCGACGGGTACCGGTTCGCCGACGAGACGGTCGGCCAGGCGGTCGATGCGCTGCTCGCCGGGGCCTAGCCCCGCTCGTACGCCGGCGCACCGGACCCCCAGCCGCTTCGGGTGGGGCTGGGGGTCCGATGCCGGTCTGACCCGGCGGAAGAGGGGATGAGGGGGCGCCGGGCCCGGCCGAGCGGAGGAGAGCCGTTCGGGTCAGCCCTCCCCGCCGTCGAGGTCGAACTCGGGCAGCCCCGGTCCGAGGTGGGGGCGCGCCGGGTCGACCCCGGCGGCGAGCATCGTGGTGATGATCGCGCCGAGCCGCTCGTGCGGGTCGCCGTCGCCGGCGGCGATGAGCGCCTCGGCCACCAGCCGGCACCGGTGCAGCCCGAAGCTGACGCCGGCGCCCGGGTCGTCGGCGATCGCGACGCCGGGCGCGAACTCGCGGGTGAAGCCGGGCACCTCGGCACCGAACGCCTCCGGCGCATCCGCCCGCATCGCGAGCATCGTACGGGCGAGCGCGGCGGCGTCGCGCCGACCGGCGTAGAACACGGCCGCGTCGGGGCGCCCGAAGTTGCGCGGGTTGTCGAGCAGCTTGCCGGCGAACACGAGAGCGGATGCCTCGAGCGCCGCCGTCGCCGCCGCGAACACGCGCGGGGCCGCCTCGGGCAGGAGGTTCAGGTAGCAGCGCACCGTCGGCTCGGGCGGCCGGGTGGCGCGCGCCGCGCCGTGCACGGTGAAGTAGCCGACGATGCGGCTCCACTGCGGGTGGCGCGGCCCGGCGGAGGCGGCCAGGCGCGCGGCGAACGCGCCGTCGACGCCGGGCACGGGCCGCAGCACGCCGGCGTCGGTGCGCGGCGGCCACGCCTGCGGGTTCCCGTGCGCGTGGAAGTAGGCGGCGTACAGGCGCCGGGCCAGCTCCTCGGCGTCGGGCCCCGGCTGCGGCCCGACCTCGCGGGCGATGCGGCGCAGCAGCGGGTACCAGCGCATCGACGCCCGCGGCGGGCGGGCCTCGCCCGGGCCCGCGTCGGGGAACGACGAGGTGCGCGGTGACGACCAGGGGGAGGCGTGCGCGACGGCGGTCATGATCCGACCAGCTCCAATGCGGCGTCGGGCCGCAGCGCGAGCTGTTCGGCGGCCTGCAGGTAGGCGAGGGCGTGCGGGGGCAGCGCGTCGACGGATGCGGCGGAGGAGGCGAGCCGCTCGAGCAGGCTGAACGCGGCGAACCGCGCCCACTGCCGGCGGTCGTGCCGCGAGGCGGCGACGAGCGACTCGTAGCCGGCCAGCGCCGCGCGCAGCTCGGCGAGCACGTCGATGAAGGGGATGGCGGAGTCGGAGATCCATTCCGCGAGGGTCGTGCCGTCGCGGAAGTCGAGGCCGGCGAGCCACGTCGAGAGCACGTCGCCGACGAGGCATCCCACGTCCCACCGGGGGTCGCCGTAGCCGGCCGACTCCCAGTCGACGAAGACGACGGGCTCGCGCGCCGCCACCGTCTCGGCGCACAGCATGTTGTCGTCGCTGACGTCGCCGTGGATGATGCAGGCCGGCGACCAGTGCGACACGGCGGTCTCGAGCCCGCGCAGGATGCCGGCGTGCCGCACCAGCGCGAGCATCTCGACCCACCCGTCGGAGCAGGCGGCGTTGGCGCTCGGGGCGACGACGCTGAGCGCGGCGAGCAGCCGTTCGGGCAGCCGCACCCGGTCGAGCTCGGGGTCGAGCTCGCCCTCGTCGTCGCCGTCTCCGAACGTGGAGGCGGTGGCGACGTGCAGCATCGCGAGCCGCCGGCCGACCTCGTACGCCCACTCCTCGCTCGCGCCGCCCGCCTCGGCGCGGCGCTCGCCGAGCGGGGCGTAGCCGACCAGGTCTTCCGTGACGAGGATCTCGTCGTCGTCGGCGGCGATCGCGAGGAACTCCGCGGGGATGCGGATGCGGCGGGCGGAGAGCGCGTCGGTCAGCCGGCGCTCATAGGCGAAGCTCGCCGCCAGCGACTCGGCGGTGGCGCGGCTGCGGCGCTTCACGAACAGCGAGCGGCCGTCGGCGAGCCGCAGCCGGTAGCAGAGGCTGCGCCGGTGCAGCGGCTCGACCGCCGTGACGCGGGAGCCGCCGAAGAACCCTCGGGCTTCCAGGCGCGAGACGGTGTCGATCGCCTGCGGGTCGGTGATGAGCATGCCTCGAGCCTTGCCGAACGGGTGCCCCGGGCGAATCCGTCACATGACGTATTCGCGTGGCGGCCGGCTACGTACGCCGGGTGTATCGCGCGAGCCCGCCGCCCGCTACGCTGTGCTCACCATGGCCCGTCCCGCTCCCCGGATGGTCGGCCGCGAACCCGAATTCGCGCGGCTCATCGCCTACCTCGACGCATCCGAGGCGGGCGTTCCGACAGCGGTGCTGGTCTCGGCCGAGGCGGGCACCGGCAAGACCCGCCTGGTCGACGAGGTGGCCCGCACCGCCGCCGCCCGCGGCCACACGGTCGTGCGCGGGAACTGCACGCCGTCGAGCGCGACGCGTCTCGCCTTCGGCCCGCTCGCCGATCTGGTGCGCGACCTGCAGCAGCAGCATCCCGAGCTGCGCGGCGCGGTCACCGACGAGGTGTGGGCCGGGCTCGCCCCGATTCTGGCGGGCACGACGGATGCCCCGGCCGGCGCTCCGCCCGACCCCGCCATGTCGCACGCCCGCCTGTTCGCGGCGGTCATCGCGACGCTGACCGCCGTCGCGAGCGAGCACCCGCTCGTGCTGATCGTGGAGGACCTGCACTGGGCCGACCCGGCGAGCCTCGACCTGCTCGGGTTCATCGCCCGCAAGCTCGCCGACCAGGACATGCTGCTCATTGTCACGAGCCGCCCCGTGCACGCCTCCGAAGAGGTGATGGAGTTCCTCGGCGAATTCACCCGGCTCGAGGCGGCCGAGACGATCGAGCTGGCGCCGTTGCCGGACGCGGCGATCGCCGAGCTGATCCGCGGCGCCGCCCCCGAGTTCGAGGAGCGGGTCGTGGCGCGGCTGACCGCCCGGGCCGCCGGCAGCCCGTTCTTCGCGAGCCGGCTGGCCCGGCACGGCGGCCGCCCGGGGCTGCCGAGCGACCTGGAGAAGCTGCTGCAGTTCGAGTTGCGCGGCGTGTCGGACACCGCGCGCCGGCTGGCGTCGGTGGTGGCGGCCCTCGGCGGCTCGGTGGGCGCCGACGAGCTCGCCGCGATCGGGTGCGCCGAGGCGATCGGCGAGCTGCTGGAGCGCGACATCGTCACCGCGGTCGGCGACAGCGTGCGCATCCGTCACGCCCTGATCGGCGAGGTGCTCGAGGCGACCAGCACGCACGCAGCCCGGCGCGAGGTGCACGAGTTGGCGGCGAAGCTGCTGATCGGCCGCTACGGGGAGGACGACGACGAGCACGCCCTCGAACTCGGCCGGCACCGGCTCGCCGCCGGCGAGGAGGAGGCGGCGCGCGCCGATCTGCTGCGCGGGGCGCGCTCGGCCCTGGCCGCGCGCGCCTTTGCGGCGGCGCGCGACGGCTATGGCGAGCTGCTCGCGCTGCCGGCGCCCGACCAGGCGGCCCGCACCGCGCTGCTGCTCGAGGCGGTGCCCGCGTACCACTGGGCCGGCGACGTGACCCGCGCGCTGCAGCTGCTCGACGAGGCCGAGACCGCGCCCGGCGTCGACGCGGCGCGGATCGCGTTCGAGCGGGGCCGGCTGCTGTCGGCCGACGGGCGGGTGGCCGAGTCCGCGGACAGCTTCCGCACGGCGCTCGCGCTGCTCGACGGGGCTTCGGGCGAGCGGCTGGCGCTGCGCGCCCGCGCCCGCGCGGCCCTCGCCCTCGACCTGATGAACCAGGGCGACATGGCGGCGAGCGTCGCCGAGGCCGAGACGGCGATGACGGATGCCGCGGCCGCCGGCGCATGCCACGCACAGCTCGACGCGCGGATCACCCGGGCCGTCGCCGGCACGATGGTGCCCGAGCCGGCCCCGGGGGCCGGCGAGTTCGCCGAGGCCGAGCTGCGGGAGTGCGCCCGCCTGGCGCTCGCCGCCGACGACCTCGAGGCGGTCGTGCGCGCGTACGGCAACTTGATTTTCGTCGTCGGAATCGCCGAGCGCCACCGCGAAGCGCTGGACGTCGCCAGGGAAGCGCTAGCGAACTGCTCCAAATACGGGCCGGTCCTCTCGATCTCTTCGTCGATCACGAGCAACTACGTCTCAGAACTGGCGACGGTCGGCGAGTGGGACGAGGCTCTCGCAGTGGCCCGCGCCGCGCTCAGCGAGCAGTCTTCCGCGAGCATGGGGCTCTACCTGCACAGCGAAATCGTCGAGATCCTCACTCTGCGCGGCGAGCGCGGCGATGCCGAGGCGCACCTCGCCGAGGCCAGGCGACAGTTCGGTGACGGCGTGTACGCGCTGCAACTCGTGTTCGTCGAGGCTGGATTCGCACTGTGGGGTGGCCGTCCCCTCGAAGCGGCCGAAAAGATCGACGGGATTCTCGACGATCTGATCGAGCAGGACGACCCCGTGATGCTGCTCGACGCCGCCCGTCTGGCGTTGCGCGCCCATGCAGACGCCTACGAGCGGACCTTCCCTCGCAATCCACTTGCATCCTCCAGCGCCGCAGTGCGACGTCTCATGGCGGCGATCGAGATCTTCGGCGAAGAAGAGCTGTCGTCGTTCGAGCAGAACCTGCGGCGATTCTGTGTGGCCGAACGGGCGCGGCTCGACGATGCGGACACCGTCGAGCAGTGGGTCGAGATCGCCGAGGCGGCACGTGGTCGTGAGGCCGCCTTCGACGAGGCGTACGCCCTCTATCGAGCAGGTATGCGCGCGCTGACATCACGCGCGCTCGGGAGTGCCGGCGCCCTGCTGGCGCGGAGTCATGAGATCGCGACGGCGCTCGGTGCGCGGCCGCTCTCGGAGCGGGTGGAGGCCGGTGCTCGCGCGGGCGGCGTGCGCATCGCCGACGGGAGTGGCAGCGCCGAGCCCGCCGCCTCTCCGCGCGTAGCAGGGCTCAGCGAACGCGAGTGGCAGGTGCTGGAACTCGTCGCGCAAGGAAGGTCGAATCGCGACATTGCACGGGAGCTCTACATCAGCGAGCGAACGGTGGGCGTGCATGTGAGCCGAATCCTCGGAAAGCTCGGCGTCCGGAACCGGACGGAGGCCGCGCGCGCCGTCTCCGAACTGGGGGTAGACGCGTTAACGTCGGCAGAGTAGAGAAATCCTCATGCCAATCGTGCCCAATTTTGCTCCGTGGCCGACGTTCGTCGACAACCTCTATGCCAAGTTCGTGCCCACGCGTCTCAGGCCTTGCGGGGCCAATCCCGACGACACGGAAGCCCTGCACATCGTGCAACTCGACGGGAGCGGCCAGCCCTCGCCGACCACCGCGTGCGGCAAATCGGTCAGCGATGTGGGGGCGAGCGAGAACTATGCGGGGATGTGCCTGACCTGCCACGCGAAAGTCGTCACGTACTACCTCTCGAAGGGCCTCTCGCAGACCTCGATCCCGCCCGTCATCTGAACGATGCCGGCTGGGCGCCAGGGTGCTCGAGGGGCACACTGGGCGCATGGCCGACGACGTCCCCCTCGATGAGCCGCTCGATCCCGACCTGGCGGGCGTGCTGCGCGGTCTCGCCGCTGACGAGCTCGCGTGGCGCGACCGGGCCTGCGGGTTCGTGCAGGCCGAGGTGCTGCCGCACATCGCCGGCTGGTGGGAGCGCGCCGAGTACCCCGCGCACCTCGTGCCGCGGCTGGGTGCGCTCGACCTGTTGCGTGACGGCGTCGACGTCGACGGATGCCCCCACCAGTCGCGCCTCGCTGCTGGTCTCGCGACCGCTGAGCTGAACCGCGGCGACGGCTCCGTCGCCGCGATCGCCGGCGTGCAGGGCGGGCTCGTGCTGCGGGCGATCGCCCTGCTCGGCTCGCCGGCCCAGCAGGAGCAGTGGCTGGGGCCGCTCGCCCGCGGCGAGAAGGTCGGCGCCTTCGCACTGACCGAGCCCGCGCACGGCTCCGACTCGGTCACCCTCGAGGCCCGCGCCCGGCCGGTGACCGGCGGCGGCTGGGTGCTCGACGGAGAGAAGAAGTGGATCGGCAACGGCGCCGGCGGCGACCTCACCGTCGTCTGGGCGCGGGTCACCGCAGGGGAGGAGGAGGGCCGCGTACGCGGCTTCCTCGTGCCGCAGTCCTCACCCGGCTACTCGGCCGAGCCGATCCGCGGCAAGCTCTCGCTGCGGGCGATCCACCAGGCGCACGTGCGCCTCGACGGCGTCGAGCTGGCGGCCGACGCCGTGCTGCCCGGCGCGCACGCCTTCCGCGACGCGGGCGCGGTGCTGATCGCGACCCGGCTCACGGTGGCGTGGTCGGCGCTCGGGCAGGCGACCGCCTGCTACGAGACCGCCGTGCACTACGCGCAGGCCCGCGAGCAGTTCGGCCGGCCGCTCGCGGCGACGCAGCTCGTGCAGGCCCGGCTGGCGAGGATGCTCGCGGCCATCACCCAGCTGCAGACGCTGCTCGTGCAGCTCAGTCGGGAGGCCGACGCGGGGCGGCTGAGCGAGGCCGCGGCATCCGTCGCCAAATACAGCGGAACCCGCACCGCACGGGCGGTCGCGGCGGATGCGCGCGACCTGCTCGGCGGCAACGGGATCCTGATCGGGAACCGGGTGGCCCGGCACTTCGCCGATGTCGAGGCGCTGCACACCTTCGAGGGCACCGAGTCGGTCCAGGAGCTGCTGATCGGCCGGCACATCACCGGCCGCAGCGCCTTCTGAGCCGGGCCTGGGTCCCGCGTGTCGGCTACGGCCCCCACCCGGCACGCCGATTCGTCACTTCTGGCGCGGGCCCGCGCCATCCTGAGCCCTTTCCGGCGAACCGCCGGGAGCGCCTCGGGCGATTCGTCGATTTGTGCTCCCGAGCCGCCGACGAGGAGCGCTTTCTGACGAACCGCCGAGCGTGGATCGCCGTTCGTCGGTTATCGCGCTCCGGGCGGCAGCGGCGAACACTTTCTGACGAACGGATGCGTGGGCCGCCGCCGACTCGTCGAAAAGTGCTCCCCGGGGACAGCCGGAGAGCACTTTCCGACGAATCGCGTGTGATCACTCGGCGAGGAGCTGGTAGAGCTCCTTGCGCAGGGCGTCGATCTTCTCCGCGGCGGCCTTGCGCTGGGCGGGGTCGGCGACGAAGCGCAGCTGGTGGATGACGCCCATCAGCTTGCCGACGGCCGCGAACAGGTCGGCGTCGCCCTCGGGGCGGCTCGGCGCGGCCTGCCAGGCGGCCTCGAGCTCGTCGGCGTGCTCCTCGACGTAGGCGCGGCCGGTGTCGGAGAGCGCGTACTCGGTGCGGCGGCCGTCGCCCGAGGGGACGACGAGTTCCTCGTCGACGAGCTGCTGCAGAGTCGGATACACCGAGCCGGGGCTCGGCACCCACAGGCCGTCGGTCTTCTCGCCGATGGCCTTGATCAGGGCGTAGCCGCTGGCCGGGCCCTCGGCGAGCAGGGACAGGATGGCGGCACGGATGTCGCCGCGCGAGGCGCGCCGGCGCCCGCGGCCGCCGCGGGCGAAGTCGGCCGGATCGAAGGACGGGCCGAAGCCCGGGCCGAAGCCGCCGCCGAAGCGGCCGCGGCCGAGGCGCGGGTCGTGGTGGAAACGGGGGCTGAATTCGTGGTGCGAGTGCATGAGCACTCCTTTCTGTAGTGAGGTCCCTGAGGAGCGCGAGGCGCGTCTCGAAGGGCGGTCCCTGAGGAGCGCGGAGCGCGTCTCGAAGGGTCGAAGACACGTTAACGATATATCGCTGATCCGATTTGTCAAGATGGTCTCATGCCCCTGACCCGATCCCTCGGAACGCGTGCCCTGATCACCGGCGCCTCGGCCGGCATCGGCCGCGAGTTCGCCTGGCAGCTGGCCGAAGCCGGCCTCGACCTCGTGCTCGTCGCCCGCGACAAGCAGCGCCTCGACGCGCTGGCCGAGGAGCTGCACGAGGCGCACGACGTCGCCGTCGAGGTGCTGCCGGCCGACCTGCTCACCACGCCGGGCATCAAGGCGGTGGAGGCCCGGGTCGCGGCATCCGTGAACCGCATCGACGTGCTCGTCAACAACGCCGGATTCGGCCTGCGGAAGCCGTTCGACGAGAACGACGTCGACGACGAGCTCGGCATGCTGCGGATCCTCGTCGAGGTGCCGCTGCGCCTGACGCACGCGGCCCTGTCGCACCTGCTGCCCGCGGGGGAGGGCGTGATCATCAACATCGCCTCGGTCGCCGGCTTCACGCCGCGTGGCACCTACTCGGCGGCGAAGGCGTGGCTGCTCTCCTTCAGCCGCTGGGCGAACCTCGTCTACAAGCCGCGCGGGGTCACCGTCACGGCGGTCGCCCCGGGCTTCGTGCGCACCGAGTTCCACCAGCGCCTCGGCGGGCCGCTGGAGCACCGCATCCCCGACCCGCTCTGGCTGGCCGCGCCCGACGTGGTGCGGGTGGCGCTGCGCGACGCGCGCCGCGGCAAGGCGGTCACGATCCCGTCGCTGCGCTACAAGGCGATCGTCGTCGCGGCGAAGCTCGTGCCCGACGCGCTCGCCGAGCGGCTCGGCCGCATCGGGCGCTGACGTCCCGGGCGCTGACGTCCCGGGCGCCGACGCTCCGGCGCGCTACCTCCGGCGCGCTACCTCAGACGCACTACTTCAGGTTCCCCATGACGTCGTCGGCGATCTGGTACGCGTCGCCGGGCTCGATGAACTCCTTCGAGTCGATGACGATCCAGTAGCCGTTGTTCGTGAACACCTGCAGCGTGCCCACATCGCCCGAGGTGCTGAAGTAGCCGACCGTGCCGGCCGGCGCGTTGTCGATGGGAACGACCTGCGCCGACTGCGCGACCTGGCCGCTGTACTGGTCGAAGGTCTCCGCGGCCGGCTTCGCGACGGCGATCTCGATGATGTTGCCGCTGGACTCGTTCACCCAGCCGTAGCTGACGCCGGAGAGCTTGACGAGCTTGTCCGCGGCGCTGCCCGAGGAGACCTGGTAGCTCGGGGAGGGGGAGAAGTTGGGGTTGAAGTCGTACACCTGCTGAGAGGTCCACACCTGCTCTTGCGTGAGCGTGACCGGGGTCGGCGTGGGCGTCGGGGTGGGCGAGGCCGACGCGGTCGCCGAGGCCGACGCGGAGGAGTCGCCGGAGCCGTCCGACCCGCCCGCCGCATCGCCCGAGCTCGTGGCCGACGACGTCGACGACGGATGCGTCGCGCTGCTGCCCCCGAACATGCTGCACCCCGCAAGCGCGGTGACCGCGAGGGCACCGACCGCGAGAGCGCTGAACAGACGGGCGGAGGGGCGGTCGGTGCTCATGGCCGCGACTCTATCAAGCGGCCGAGGGCGTCCAGGCCGCGCCCCGGGGGCCTCCCATAGAATCGTTACCTGTGACCCCCGCCGAACTCTCCGCCCACCTTTTCGCCCTCGTCGCCCCCATCGTCGAGCGGCGCCGGGCCGAGGGCGACGGCGGGCAGAACGGCCCCGAGCTCACCGCCGAGCAGGTCGTCCTCGAGCGGCCGAAGAACCGCGATCACGGCGACTGGGCGTCCAACGTCGCGCTGCGCCTGGCCAAGCCGCTGGGCGTGAACCCCCGCGAACTGGCGACCGAGATCGCGGATGCCGCGGCGAATATTCCCGGAGTGGCATCCGTCGAGGTCGCCGGGCCCGGCTTCCTGAACTTCCGCCTCGACGCGGCCGCCGCGGGCCTGCTTGCGAAGACCATCGTCGACGCCGGCGACTCCTACGGCCACAACGACACCCAGGCCGGCCGCACGATCAACCTCGAGTTCGTCAGCGCCAACCCGACCGGCCCGCTGCACATCGGCCACACCCGGTGGGCGGCCCTCGGCGATTCGATCGCGCGGGTGCTCAAGGCCTCCGGCGCCGACCTCGTCAGCGAGTACTACATCAACGACGCCGGCGCGCAGATGGACAAGTTCGGGGCCAGCGTGCTCGCCGCCGCGAAGGGCGAGCCGACGCCCGAGGGCGGCTACCCCGGCCAGTACATCGCCGACCTCGCGGCGCACGTGCTCGCCGAGGTGCCCGACCTGCTGCAGCGGCCCGAAGACGAGCAGCTGATCACCGCCCGCGAGCTTGCCTACGCCCGCCAGCTCGAGGAGATCAAGCGGTCGCTCGAGAACTTCAACGTGCACTTCGACGTGTTCTTCAGCGAGCGCACCCTGCACGCCAAGTCCGAGGAGACCGGCACGAGCCTGATCGACGACGCCATCGAGCGGCTGCGCGCCCAGGGCCACGTCTTCGACGCCGACGGCGCGGTGTGGGTGCGCACCACCGACTTCGGCGACGACAAGGATCGCGTCGTGCGGCGCTCCGACAGCGAGATCTACACCTACTTCGCCGCCGACGCCGCCTACTACCTGAGCAAGTCGGATCGCGGCTACGCGCACAAGATCTACCTCCTCGGCGCCGACCACCACGGCTACGTGCACCGGCTCAAGGCCCTCGCCGGCGCGGCGGGCGACGACCCCGAGCGGGACATCGAGGTGCTGATCGGCCAGCTCGTGTCGGTCAACGGCGCCCGGCTGTCGAAGCGCGCGGGCAACATCATCGAGATGGATGACCTGATCGAGTGGCTGGGCACGGATGCGCTGCGCTACTCCCTCGCGCGCTACCCGGCAGATTCCCCCCTGCAGCTCGACCCCGAGCTGCTGCGCAAGCGCAGCAACGACAACCCGGTCTTCTACGTGCAGTACGCGCACGCCCGCACCGCCTCGGTCGGGCGCAACGCCGCGGCCGCGGGCGTCGACCGCAGCGAATTCGCCCCCGAGCTGCTCACCCACGAGACCGAGTCGGCGCTGCTCGGCGGCCTGCAGGAGTTCCCGCGCATCGTCGCCCAGGCCGCCGAGCTGCGCGAGCCGCACCGCGTCGCGCGCTACGTGGAGGAGATCGCCGGCCTCTACCACCGCTGGTACGACAACTGCCGCGTCATCCCGCTGGGGGAGGACCCGGTGGAGCCGGTGCACCGCACCCGGCTATGGCTCAACGATGCGACCGGGCAGGTGATCCGCAACGGTCTCGCCCTGCTCGGCGTGAGCGCACCGGAGAAGATGTAGCGATCGCCATGGCAGCGACCCGAAAGGCCCGCGTGCTCGCCTGGTGGCTCGTGGGCGTGCTCGCCTTCGTCGCCCTCGCCTTCGCCGCCGACTCCGGCTTGCGGTCATATGCCGAATACCGCATGCAGTCGGAGATCGAGAAGGCGCTGCCCGAAGGGCTGGCCACACCCGACCTCCGGGTGACGGTCCGCGGATTCTCCTTCATCTACCAGTACCTGCGCGGCAGCTTCGACCAGGTGGACGTCGAAGCTCCCGACATCGCCACCAGCCGAGGCTCGGTATCGGCGACGCTCGAGGCCTACGACGTGCGCATCGACCGGTCGTTCGCGAAGCCGCCGGTGCTCGGGCGGGTGCAGGGTGCGCTGCACGCCTCCGAGGCATCCGTCAACAGCCTCGTCGCCCTGCCCGACCCCTCGGCGGCGATCCGCCTCGGCTCGAAGTCGGTGACCTACGTGGCCACCACGCAGGTGCTCGGCGTGCCGATCACGTACTCCGCCGCCGTGCGGCCGGTCGCCGACGGCGACGTCGTGCGGCTCTACCCGATCAGCGTCAACGTCGTCTCGGGCCCCGTGCACTTCGACGTGAAGTCGATCCTCGGCGGACTGTTCGACGGCAAGCCGGTGGACGTGTGCATCGCCCCGTACCTGCCCGAGGGGCTCGACGTCGGCACGATCTCGATCAGCCGCAGCCGCGTCGACGTGACCTTCGGCGCCGAGGACTTCTCCCTCGACGAGAAGACCTTCAACCGGCACGCCACCTGCCCCTCCTCGTGACCGCCGCCCCGCCGGTGCGCTACTCGGATCCGCGCCGCGCCACTCGGGTCTGTGGCGCGCACTGCGGATGCGAGTAGCGCAAGCAACCCGCGCATCGCGATTTCGGCGCCGCGCGCCGCGCTCGGTAGGCTGAGCGCGCCCCACCGGGGCAGCAGCGCCCCTGCGCATCAGCTTCACCATCAGCTTCAACCCCGAGGTCGCCCGTGGTCGCCAACCCCCTCGCACCGAGCCGGCTGGCCGAGCCGTCCGATGCCAACGCGCTCCCCGCGGCCGTCTGGCCCGCGAGCGCCGAGCGCGGCGCCGACGGCGTCGTGCACCTCGGGGGAGTGCCGCTCACGGCGCTCGCCCGCGAGTTCGGCACCCCCCTCTACGTCGTCGACGAGCAGGACGTGCGCGACCGCGCCGCGCGCACCCTCGCCGCGTTCCGGTCGGCGGCCGCCCGCATCGGCACCACGGCGACCGTGTATTACGCGGGCAAGGCGTTCCTCAGCACGGAGATCGCCCGCTGGGTGGCCGAGGCGGGGCTGAACGTCGACACCTGCAGCGGCGGGGAGCTCGCCGTCGCCCTCGCCGCCGGCGTCGACCCGGCCCGGCTCGGCCTGCACGGCAACAACAAGTCCGCCGCCGAACTCGACCGTGCCGCCGAGGTCGGCCTCGGCACGATCGTGATCGACGGCTCCCAGGAGATCGGCCGCGTCGCCGAGGTCGCCGCCCGCCACGGCCGCCGCCAGCGGGTGCGGCTGCGGGTGAGCTCGGGCGTGCACGCCCACACCCACGACTTCCTCGCCACGGCGCACGAGGACCAGAAGTTCGGGGTGCCGCTCGCCGACGTCGAGCCGCTGGTGCGCAGCATCCGCTCGCACGACGAACTCGACTTCGTCGGCCTGCACTGCCACATCGGCTCGCAGATCTTCGGCTCCGACGGCTTCGCCGAGTCGGCCCGCCGCCTGCTCGAGGTGCACGCGCGGCTGCTCGAAGGCGGCCCTGTGCCCGAGCTGAACCTCGGCGGCGGCTTCGGCATCGCCTACACCGCCGCCGACGACCCCACCCCGATCGAGCAGCTCGCCGACCGCATCGCCGACGCCGTCGCGGCGCAGTGCGCGGCGCTCGGCATCCCCGTGCCGCACCTCGCCTTCGAACCGGGGCGGGCGATCGTCGGCACCGGCGGCGTCACCCTGTACGAGGTCGGCACCACCAAAGCCGTCGAGGTGTCCCTGCCCACCGGCGGCACCGCGACCCGGCTGTACGCGAGCGTCGACGGCGGCATGAGCGACAACGCGCGCTACGCGCTCTACCAGGCCGAGTACAGCGTGCGCATCGTGAGCCGGGCATCGGATGCCTCACCCGCACTCGTCCGCATCGCGGGCAAGCACTGCGAGTCGGGCGACATCGTCGTCGACGCCGACTACCTGCCCGGCGACGTCGCCCCCGGCGACCTGGTCGCCGTGCCGGCGACCGGCGCATACTGCTGGTCGCTGTCGAGCAACTACAACCATCTGCCCCGTCCCGCGGTCGTCGCCGTGCGCGACGGCGAGGCGCGGGTGATCGTGCGCGGCGAGACCGAGCACGACGTGCTGGCCCGCGCGATGGCGCCCGGAGAGACCGCATGATCGAATACCGCACTCTGAAGATCGCCCTGCTCGGCGCCGGCACCGTCGGCCAGCAGGTGGCGAAGCTGCTGCTCGAGCGCACCGACGAGCTGGCCGGCCGCATCGGCGCCGGCCTCGAACTCGCGGGCATCGCCGTGCGCGACCCCGACAAGCCGCGCGAGGTCGAGCTGCCGCGCGAGCTGTTCACGACCGACGCGGCGCAACTCATCCACGGCTCCGACATCGTCATCGAGCTGATGGGCGGCATCGAGCCGGCCCGCACGCTCATCCTCGAGGCGCTGAACTCGGGCGCCGACGTGATCACGGGCAACAAGGCGCTGCTGGCCACGCACGGCGCCGAGCTGTTCGACGCCGCCGAGCAGGTCGGCGCGCAGCTGTACTACGAGGCCGCCGTCGGGGGAGCGATCCCGATCATCCGCCCGCTCCGCGAGAGCCTCGCCGGCGACCGGGTGACCCGCATCCTCGGCATCGTCAACGGCACCACCAACTTCATGCTCGACCGCATGGACACGCTCGGCGAGGGCTTCACCGAGGCGCTGGCCACCGCGACCGAGCTCGGCTACGCCGAGGCCGACCCGACCGCCGACGTCGGCGGCTGGGACGCCGCGGCGAAGGCCGCTCTGCTCGCCAGCCTCGCCTTTCACACCAACGTGCCGCTCGACGCCGTCTACCGCGAGGGCATCGAGGACCTGACCCGCGAGCAGGTCGACCGGGCGCACGCCATGGGCTACGTCGTCAAGCTGCTCGCCATCTGCGAGCGCATCCCGGCGCCGGACGGGGGCGAGGGCGTGTCGGCACGGGTGTATCCCGCGCTCATCCCGCGCACGCATCCGCTCGCCGCCGTGCACGGCGTGTTCAACGCCGTGTTCGTCGAGGCCGAGGCGGCCGGCGGCCTGATGTTCTACGGCGCGGGCGCCGGGGGAGTGCAGACCGCCTCCGCCGTGCTCGGCGACGTCGTCTCCGCCGCCCGGCGGCACGTGGCCGGCGGCCCGGGCGTCGCCGAGTCGACCCACGCGAACCTGCCCGTGCTGCCCATCTCGGCGGCGATCACCCGCTACCACGTCACCCTGCACGTCACCGACCAGCCGGGCGTGCTCGCCGAGATCGCCCGCATCTTCGCCGAGAACGGCACCTCGATCGAGACGATGCAGCAGTCGACCACGAGCGACGGCGGCGACGGCCCCACGGCTACCCTGGTGATCGGCACGCACGCCGCGCCCGAGGCGTCGCTGGCCGCCACCGTGGCCGCCCTGCGGCGCAGCCGGGTCGTGAAGTCCATCGCGCACGTGCTGCGCATCGAAGGCGCCTGACGCGGCCGGGAAACCAAAGGAGCGAAATAGCCATGGCCCACCAGTGGCAGGGAGTCCTGCGCGAGTACCGCGACCGTCTCGACGTGACGGATGCGACGCCGATCGTCACCCTCGGCGAGGGCGGCACCCCGCTGATCCCCGCACCCGCGCTCTCGCGGCGCACCGGCGCCGACGTGCACATCAAGTTCGAGGGCATGAACCCGACCGGGTCGTTCAAGGACCGCGGCATGACCATGGCCATCTCCAAGGCGCTCGAGCACGGCGCGAAGGCCGTCATCTGCGCCTCCACGGGCAACACCTCGGCCTCGGCAGCCGCCTATGCGGCGCACGCCGGCATCAAGGCCGTCGTGCTCATCCCCGAGGGCAAGATCGCGCTCGGCAAGCTCAGCCAGGCGATCGTGCACGACGCCGAGATCGTGCAGCTGAAGGGCAACTTCGACGACTGCCTGAACGTGGCCCGCGAGCTCGCCGCGCAGTATCCGGTGCACCTGGTCAACTCGGTCAACAACGACCGCATCGAGGGGCAGAAGACCGCCGCGTTCGAGATCGTCGAGGCGCTCGGCGACGCCCCCGACTTCCACTTCATCCCGATCGGCAACGCCGGCAACTACACCGCCTACACCCGCGGTTTCGTCGAGGAGGCCGAGTCGGGCGCGACCACGAAGCTGCCGCGCATGTTCGGATTCCAGGCGGCAGGCGCCGCGCCCATCGTGCTCGGCCACCCGGTGACCGAGCCCGACACCATCGCGACCGCGATCCGCATCGGCAACCCCGCCTCGTGGGACCTCGCGCTCGCCGCCCGCGACACCACCTCCGGCTACTTCGGCATGATCGACGACGACACGATCCTCGCCGCGCAGAAGCTGCTGGCCGCCGAGGTGGGCGTCTTCGTCGAGCCCGCGAGCGCGATCAGCGTCGCCGGCCTGCTCGAGCGGGCCGAGGCGGGCGAGATCCCGGCCGGGTCGACCGTCACCGTGACCGTCACGGGTCACGGCTTGAAGGACCCGCAGTGGGCCCTGCGCACCGCCGACGGCAGCGAGGTTCAGCCGACCGTCGTCGCGGTCGACGCGGCGGCCGTCGCGGCGACGATCGGGCTCGAGAAAGCGCCGGCCGAGGCATCCGTATGACCCCGCTCGCGCCGGGCACCGCGGTGCACGTGCGCGTGCCGGCCACGACCGCCAACCTCGGCCCCGGCTTCGACACGCTCGGCCTCGCCCTCTCGCTCTACGACGAGGTCGACGTGGCCGTGCGCGCCGAGCCGGGCGCACACGTCGAGGTGCACGGCGTGGGCGCAGACGGCACGGTCGCGACGGATGCCTCGAACCTGGTCGTCGCCACGATCGCCGAGGTGTTCGCCCGCCGCGGCGCCCCGCTGCCGGGCCTCGAGCTGGTGGCGCACAACGCGATCCCGCACGGGCGGGGCCTCGGCTCCTCCGGCGCGGCGATCGTCGCGGGCGTCATGGCGGCCAAGGGGCTGCTGGAGCTCGCCGGCGAGCGCCCCTTCGACTCCGCCGAGCTGCTCGCGATCGCGACCGAGCTCGAGGGCCACCCCGACAACGTGGCGCCGGCGCTGTTCGGCGGGCTGACCATCGCGTGGCTCACCCCCGGCGGCCCGCAGCACAAGAAGCTCAACGTGCACCGCGGCGTCTCGCCCGTGGTCTTCGTGCCCGCGCAGGAGGTGCCGACCAAGCTCGCCCGCACCATGCAGCCGGCTCAGGTGCCGCACGAGGACGCCGTGTTCAACGTCTCCCGCTCGGCGCTGCTCATCGCCGCGCTGATCCAGAGCCCCGAGCTGCTGCTCGCCGCGACCGAGGACAAGCTGCACCAGAGCTACCGGGCGCAGGCGATGCCCGACAGCGACGCGCTGATCCGGCTGCTGCGCGGCCGCGGCTTCCCTGCCGTCGTCTCGGGCGCCGGGCCCTCGGTGCTGGTGCTGTGCCCCGAGCCTGCGCAGCGCCTCGCCGCCGCCGAGCTGGTCGCCGCCGAGAGCACCGTGCCGTGGGACGCGCTGATGCTCGCCGTCGACTTCAAAGGCGCCACGGTGACCCCCGCCGATGCCGACGCCACGACACCCGTAGGGGGTGGCACGAGCGGCTGAAGCCCGGTGTTAGAATCGCAGCATCACCCGCCAGAGCCCCAAGCCATTGGTGTGCTCGGCTCAAGGGTGGATCAGATACACGTACTGCTGTCGCATCCGAGCTGAGACTCGACCCGAGAACCGACGTGCGTGACGCGGAACGATCCGCAGCGCACCTCGCATGCGACGTGCTTCCCGATGTGGCCCTCATGCGCCCTTCGGAGATAGGAATCCCTGACAAGTGACTGATGTGATCAGCGAGACCACCGCTGACCTCGACCTCACCGGGCTGCGCGTGCCGCAGCTGCAGGCCCTCGCCACCGAACTCGGCATCGCCGGCGCAGCCAAGCTGCGCAAGGGCGAGCTGATCGCCGCCATCGAGGCGGCGCGGGGCGAGCAGGCGGCCGACGTCGTCGACGCGATCGAGACGGATGCGTCCCCCGAGACCCCCACGACCCCCGAGGCGCCGGCCGAGTCGGCCGAGACGCCCGCCGACGAGGTGAGCCCCGCCGAGGAGCTGCCCCTCGAGCTCCCCACCCCGCCGGTCGACTCGGCCACGACGCCGGTCGACTCGGCTGCGCAGCAGCCGAATGGAGACCAGGCCCCCGAGACGCCGGTCGACTCGGCTGCGCAGCAGCCGAATGGAGACCAGGCCCCCGAGCAGGCCCCCCGCGGCCGCCGCGGCCGCCGCGTCACCACCGGCGGCAACGTGACCGCCACCGGGCACGTGAACGCCGGTCTCACCGGTGTCGAGGCACTCCTTCCCGCCCTCGACGCCGTGGCCGAGCAGCGCCAGGCCGCGCGCGGGCAGAAGCCCGCCGAGGCCGACACGGCGCAGGAGCAGGCTCCCGAGGCATCCGTGCCCGCCGAAGGCGACCAGGCCGAGAAGCCGCAGGACCAGAACGGCGAACAGCAGGAGGGCGGCCGTCGCCGCCGCAACCGGCGCGGCCGCGGCCGTGGCGGCGAGCGCGGCGACAACCAGGACCTGCAGGGCGGCGAGAAGGAACAGCCCAAGCAGGACCAGCCCCAGAAGGAGCAGGCCCAGAACGGCCAGAACGGACCGCAGCAGAACGGCGAGCAGGCCGAAGGCGGCCGTCGCGGCCGCTACCGCGACCGCAAGCGCAGCCGCGGAACCGCGGGCGACGAGGGCGAGATCGAGCTGACCGAGGACGACGTGCTGATCCCGGTCGCCGGCATCCTCGACGTGCTCGACAACTACGCGTTCGTGCGCACCACCGGCTACCTGCCGGGCGCCAGCGACGTGTACGTCTCGCTCGGCCAGGTCAAGAAGTACGGCCTGCGCAAGGGCGACGCCGTAGTCGGCGCCATCCGTCAGCCCCGCGAGGGCGACGGCAACGGCCGGCAGAAGTACAACGCCCTGGTCAAGGTCGACTCGATCAACGGCCAGAGCGTCGACGAGGCGGCCACCCGCGTCGAGTTCGGCAAGCTCACCCCGCTCTACCCGCAGGAGCGCCTGCGGCTGGAGACGGTGCCGGAGAAGCTGACCCAGCGCATCATCGACCTGATCGCCCCCATCGGGAAGGGCCAGCGCGGCCTGATCGTCGCCCCGCCGAAGGCCGGCAAGACGATCGTGCTGCAGCAGATCGCCAACGCCATCACGACCAACAACCCCGAGGTGCACCTCATGGTCGTGCTCGTCGACGAGCGCCCCGAAGAGGTCACCGATATGCAGCGCACGGTGAAGGGCGAGGTCATCGCCTCGACCTTCGACCGCCCCGCCGAGGACCACACCACGGTCGCCGAGCTCGCCATCGAGCGCGCCAAGCGCCTCGTCGAGCTCGGCCACGACGTGGTCGTGCTGCTCGACTCGATCACCCGCCTCGGCCGCGCCTACAACGTGTCGGCGCCGGCGTCCGGGCGCATCCTCTCCGGCGGCGTCGACGCCTCCGCGCTCTACCCGCCCAAGCGCTTCTTCGGCGCCGCGCGGAACATCGAGCACGGCGGTTCGCTGACGATCCTCGCCACGGCGCTGGTGGAGACCGGCTCCAAGATGGACGAGGTGATCTTCGAGGAGTTCAAGGGCACCGGCAACAGCGAGCTGCGCCTGTCGCGCCAGCTGGCCGACAAGCGCATCTTCCCGGCGGTCGACGTGAACGCGTCCTCCACCCGCCGCGAGGAGATGCTGCTGAGCCCCGACGAGGTGAAGATCACCTGGAAGCTGCGCCGCGCCCTCGCCGGGCTCGACCCGCAGCAGGCGCTCGAAGTGGTGCTCGGCAAGCTGAAGGAGACGACGTCCAACGTCGAGTTCCTCGTGCAGATGCAGAAGTCGATGCCCGCCGCGGGCAACGGCCACTCGCACGGGCACGAGAACAACCACCGCTGATGTTCGAGTCTGTTTCCGGACTGCTCGACGAATTCCACGACCTCGAGAAGCAGCTCGCCGACCCGGCGCTGCACGCCGATCCGGCGCGTGCCAAGAAGGTCAACCGGCGCTACGCCGAGCTCTCGCAGATCAAGAAGGCCTACGAGGACTGGCAGCAATCGGGCGACGACCTCGAGGCCGCGCGCGAGCTGGCCAAGGAGGACGAGGCGTTCGCCGCCGAGGTGCCCGAGCTCGAGCAGCGGCGGGATGCGACGCAGGAGAAGCTGCGCCGTCTGCTGATCCCGCGCGACCCCGACGACGGCCGCGACGTGATCCTCGAGATCAAGGGCGGCGCCGGCGGCGAGGAGGCGGCCCTGTTCGCCGCCGACCTGCTGCGCATGTACATGCACTACGCCGACTCGAAGGGCTGGAAGTCGGAGATCCTCGAGCAGGACCAGACCGACCTCGGCGGCTTCACCAACGTGCAGGTGGCGATCAAGTCGAACGCGACCGACCCCGCCGACGGCGTGTGGGCGCACCTCAAGTACGAGGGCGGCGTGCACCGCGTGCAGCGAGTTCCGGTCACCGAATCGCAGGGGCGCATCCAGACCTCGACCGCCGGCGTGCTCGTCTTCCCCGAGGTCGACGAGCCCGAGGAGATCGAGATCGCGCCGAACGACATCCGCGTCGACGTGTTCCGCTCCTCCGGCCCCGGCGGCCAGAGCGTGAACACGACCGACTCGGCCGTGCGCATCACCCACCTGCCGACCGGCATCGTGGTCTCGATGCAGAACGAGAAGTCGCAGATCCAGAACCGCGAGGCGGCGATGCGCGTGCTCCGGGCCCGGCTGCTGGCCCGGCAGCAGGAGGAGCTGGAGGCCGCGGCATCCGATGCCCGCAAGTCGCAGGTGCGCTCGATGGACCGCTCCGAGCGGATCCGCACCTACAACTTCCCCGAGAACCGGATCGCCGACCACCGCACCGGCTACAAGGCCTACAACCTCGACCAGGTGATGAACGGCGCCCTCGACCCCGTCATCGACTCGGCCATCCAGGCCGACGAAGAGGCGCGCCTCGCCGCCCTCGGCGACTCCGACGCGGCGTAACGCGCCCACGGCGCGCTCCCCGGTTCCGCTCGTTGAGGAGCGCCGCAGGCGCGTCTCGAAACGGCACCCCGAGTCGACCCGAACCGGCGTTATCCTGCGCGAGACCGCCATCGCGCGTCGTCTCGACGCGTGCCGCCGCCACCATGCAGTGCCGCCATCGGCGCGCCTGCCGCGAGTCGTCACTTTCGGCGCGTGACTGCCCGGAGGCGAGCCAATCGTGACGAACGACGCCCGGCCGGAAACGCCGTTCGTCACGAATGGCGCTCGCGCCCCGAATGAGCGCGATTTGTGACGAACGATAGGGCGCCGCCACCGCCATGGGCGACGGATGCCGCGGCCATCAGCCGCGCCGCGCCCGATTCTCCGCCGGCACGCCGGTCAGCACCGAGTGCTCCGGAAAGTCCTTGGTCACCACGGCGTTCGCCCCGACCACCGAGTGCGCGCCGATCGAGATGTCGCCGATGAGCTTCGCCCCCGCGCCGATCACCACGTCGTCGCCCACGGTCGGGTGGCGCTTCGCGTCGCCGCGGCGCTCCTTCCCGCCGAGGGTGACGCCGTGGTAGATCAGCACGTCGTTGCCGATGACGGCCGTCTCGCCGATGACGACCGACATGCCGTGGTCGATGACGAGCCGGCGACCGATGCGCGCGCCCGGGTGGATCTCCACCCCGGTGCGGGCCCGAGCGAACTGCGAGAGCAGTCGGGCGGGAAGCTTCAGCCCGGGGGAGAGCCACCACCGGTGCGCCACCCGGTACGCCCACACGGCGTGCATTCCCGAGTACGCGAGCAGGATCTCGGCCGTGCTGCGCGCGGCGGGGTCGCGGCGCTTGACCGCGGCCACGTCTTCCCGCAGCGCGCGGAGGGGATGCGCCGGCACGTCAGGAGTCGGCGTCGGCCAGGTGCCGGAACAGGGCCGTCGAGAAGTAGCGCTCGCCCGTGTCGGGCACGACGGCCACGATCGTCTTGCCCGCGAACTCGGGCCGCTTGGCCAGCTCGATCGCCGCGTACACGGATGCTCCGGCCGAGATGCCGGCGAAGATCCCCTCCTCGGTGGCCAGTCGCCGCGAGGTGGCGATCGCCTCGTCGCTCGGCACGGGGAACACCTCGTCGTACACCTCGCGGTCGAGCACCTCGGGCACGAAGCCCGCGCCGATGCCCTGGATCTTGTGCGTGCCGTGCGCTCCGCCGCGCAGCACCTCGGTCTCGGCGGGCTCGATCGCGACGACGTGCACCGAGGGGTTCTGCTCCTTCAGATACCGGCCGGCGCCCGTGATCGTGCCGCCGGTGCCGACGCCGGCGACGAACACGTCGACCGCGCCATCCGTCGCGTCCCAGATCTCCGGGCCGGTGGTCGCGTAGTGGATCGCGGGGTTCGCCTCGTTCTCGAACTGGCGGGCCCAGATCGAGCCGGGCGTCTCGGCGACGATGTCCTGCACCTTCGCGATCGAGGCCTTCATGCCGTCGGCGCCGGGGGTGAGCACGAGTTCGGCGCCGAACGCGCGCAGGATCATCCGCCGCTCGGTGCTCATCGTGTCAGGCATGACGAGGATCGTCTTGTAGCCGCGGGCGGCGCCCACCATGGCGAGGCCGATGCCCGTGTTGCCGCTGGTGGCCTCCACGATCGTGCCGCCGGGCTGCAGGGCGCCCGCCTTCTCGGCGGCGTCGACGATGGCGACGGCGATGCGGTCCTTGACGCTGGAGGCGGGGTTGAAGAACTCGAGCTTCGCGAGCACGGTGGCGGGCACGTCGCCGACGACGCGGTTGAGCTTGACGAGCGGGGTGCCGCCCACCGCCTGGGTGATGTCAGAAAGGATTCGGGCCATGCCGCCAGCCTATTCTGGAGGGCGTATGAGCGACCACGCCGAATCCGTCCGCACCCTGCTCGGCGAGATCACCGAACAGCTGACGGAGGCGGGGGTGCCGTCGCCCGAGGTCGACGCGCTGCTCATCGTCGGGCACGTGCTGGGCGTCTCGCGCGGGCGCGTGCAGGCGATGGCGATCACGGATGCCGCGGCCGACGCCGCCCAGACCGCGTCGGTGCGCACCCTCGCCGCCCGCCGGGCGGCGCGCGAGCCCCTGCAGCACCTCACCGGCTCCGCCGCGTTCCGCGCACTCGAGCTCGCGGTCGGCCCGGGCGTGTTCGTGCCTCGGCCCGAGACCGAGCAGGTCGCCCAGCTCGCGATCGACGCCCTGCGCGCGGCGGCCGTGCCCGAGCCGATCGCGGTCGACCTCGGCACCGGCAGCGGCGCGATCGCCCTCGCGCTGGCCACCGAGGTGCCGACCGCGCGGGTGTGGGCCGTGGAGAAGTCGGCCGAGGCGTATCCGTGGACGCAGCGCAACTTCGAGGCGGTCGGCGCGCCCAACGCGACGCTCCTGGCGGGCGACCTCGCCGACCCCGGGCTGCTGCCGGAGCTCGCCGGCCGGGTCGACGTCGTGATCTCCAACCCGCCGTACGTGCCCGACGGCGCGGTGCCCCGCGACCCCGAGGTGCGGCTGTTCGACCCGGCGATGGCGCTCTACGGCGGCCCCGACGGGCTGGATCTCGTGCGCGCCCTGTCGCGCACGGCGCTGCGGCTCGCGCACCCCGGCGGGCTGCTCGTGATCGAACACGGGGAGCTGCAGGGACGGGCCATCCGTGACCTGCTCGCCGCCGACGGCTGGCGCGCCCCCGCCACGCACCCCGACCTCGCCGGCCGCGACCGCGCCACGACCGCTCTGCGGCCGTGAGGGGCCGCGCCCGGAAGGAAGGGATCGTGCGAGCGTGCCGGCGCGTCGAGCCCGCCACGCCGCGCCGCGTGCCGGAACTCTTCCGCCCGCGCCGCGCCGCCCGGCCCGGTCGCAGGGCGCGCGGCTAGACTTCAGCCGTCATGCCCTCGATCTACGACTGCTCCGACCCGGACCAGCTGCTCACTGGAACCCGCCTCGCCCGCCAGGCCCTCGGCCGCGGCGACCTCGCGGTGATCCCCACCGACACCGTCTACGGCGTCGCCGCGGATGCCTTCAACGCGGCGGCCGTCGCCAAGTTGCTCGCAGCCAAGGGGCGTGGCCGCCAGGCGCCGCCGCCCGTGCTCATCCCCGACCTCAAGACGCTCGACGCGCTGGCGCAATCGGTGCCCGACGAGGTGCGGCAGCTGGCCGAGGCGTTCTGGCCGGGCGGCCTGACCGTCGTGCTGCACGCCCAGCCCTCGCTCGTGTGGGACCTCGGCGAGACGCACGGCACCGTCGCCCTGCGCATGCCCAACCACAAGATCGCCCTCGAACTGCTCGGCGAGACCGGGCCGCTGGCCGTCTCCAGCGCCAACAAGACGGGTCTGCCCGCCGCCCGCACCGCCGCGGAGGCCGCCGAGATGCTCGGCGACTCGATTGCCGTCTACCTCGACGCCGGCCGCGCCGGCACGGACTACGAGGGAGCCGGCGACGCCGGCGCCAGCGAGGCGTCCACGATCGTCGACGCCACCGGTCTCGCCTCCGGCCGCGGCACGCGCATCCTGCGCTCCGGGGTGATCTCCACCGATCAGCTGCGGGCCGTCATCGGCGACAAGCTCGAGCTGGAGCCCGCTCAGGAGACCGGCCCCGCATGACCCTCCTCGTCCTGCTCGGCCTGTTCACAGCGGCGGTGACCTTCGGGCTGTCGGTCGCGGTCTACAAAGTGGCCCTGCGGTTCAAGCTCTACCCGGCGATCCGCGAGCGGGACGTGCACACTCGGCCCACGCCGCGTCTGGGCGGCGTCGCGATGTTCCTCGGCGTGCTCATCGCCTTCGGGGCGGCGTTCGTCGTCGCCAGTCACTTCCCGCTGCTGCAGGTCGTGTTCGCCGACCCGAAGCCCGTGCTCGGCATCCTCGGCGGCAGCCTGCTCATCGTCGTCATCGGGGTGATCGACGACGTCATCGACCTCGACTGGATGACGAAGCTCGCCGGGCAGTTCGTCGCCGCGGGCATCGTCGCCTGGTTCGGTGTGCAGATCCTCTCCTTCCCGGTCGGCGGGCTCACCGTGTGGTCGCCGGTGACGAGCGTCGTGATCACGGTGTTCGCGATCGTGCTCGTGATGAACGCGATCAACTTCATCGACGGGCTGGACGGGCTCGTGGCGGGCATCGCCCTGATCGCCAACTGCGTCTTCCTCATCTACACCTACTCGATCACCGTGAAGACGAGCCCGCTGAACTACTTCAGCCTCGCCTCCGTCATCACCGTCATCGTCATCGGCGCGTGCGCCGGCTTCCTGCCGCTGAACTGGCACCCGGCGCGCATGTTCATGGGCGACGCCGGCGCCCTGCTGATCGGCATGCTGATGGCCGCGAGCGCCATCGCGGTGACCGGCCAGTTCCCGCCCGACCAGCTCAGCTCGCAGGTGGGCCGCACCCAGCTGCTGTCGGCGTTCCTGCCGATCGTGCTGCCGCTGGCGGTGCTGATCGTGCCGTTCCTCGACTTCGGCCTCGCCGTGGTGCGCCGCGTCGCGGCCGGCAAGTCGCCGTTCGCGGCCGACCGCAAGCACCTGCATCACCGCCTGCTCGACATGGGCCACTCCCACTTCCACGCCGTGCTGATCTTCTACGCGTGGACGGCGGTCGTGGCCGTCGGCATGCTGCTGTTCTCCTTCTCGCCTGCGCTGCCGTCGTGGGTCGCGCTCACCTTCCTCGTGGTCGGGCTCGTCGTGTGTGCGGCCATCACCTTCTCGCCGCTCGGGCGCAAGCGCGTCACCGCGGCCGACACGGGCGTGCTCGCCCCGGTGCCGCATCCGTCGTCTCAGAACGCGAAGCAGGCGTCGGCGCGCGCCGTCGACAAGGAAGCCTCATGAGCCACGACACCCCCGCCATCACCGGCGTGCTCAAGCGCGCCCTGCTCTGGGACGCGATCATCACCGGCGGCATCGCCGTCGTCGCCGTCGTGCTCGGCGCGATCTTCTCCGGCGGGATCGGGGTGGTCAGCGCGCTGATCGGCGCCGTGATCGCCCTGGTGTTCCTCGGCATCACCGCCGCGAGCATCATCTTCGCCAACCGCTACGCGGGCGGCGAACTGTTCGCCGGCATCTTCTTCGCCATCGTGCTCGGCGGCTGGCTGCTGAAGTTCCTCGTGTTCATCCTGCTCGCCGTCGTGCTGAAGGGGCAGCCGTGGATCGACCCCCTGGTGCTCTTCCTCAGCCTCATCGCCGCCGTGATCGGATCGCTCGTCGTCGACGTCGCGGTCGTGATCCGTTCCCGCATCCCGATCGGGGCGAGCGGGTCGTGAGGATAGTCCCGAGGCGCCCGGATGCCCGGTATTGCGCGCCGACGCCCGGCCATCCGTTTCGAAGCGAGTTCAAATGTCTAGTAGAGTGAGGGAGATCCCCCTGTCTTGCTCCGCGGGCTTCCGCGCAGGGCTCGGCAGCACAATTCCATCGTCGCCTCGAGCAGGTGCACGGTGCTCGGAATCAGGAGATAGCGCTGTTCAGTAACGCTGTGAACCTGTTGGTACCAGCCGCGGCCAACGACGGTCAGACATTCCAAGGCCCGACGATCGAGGAGTTCTTCCCGCAGGCGGTGCTGTTCGAGGGGACCCCGTTCGAGCTGAACCGCGTGATGCTCATCCGCATCCTCGCGACGATCGCGCTCATCGTGCTCATGTGGATCGGCACCCGTGCCATGAAGGTCGTGCCGGGCCGCTTCCAGTCCGTGGTCGAGATGGGCCTCGACTTCATCCGCGTCGGCGTCGTCGAAGACCTGCTCGGCAAGAAGGACGGCCGCCGCTTCCTGCCCCTGATCGCCGCGATCTTCTTCTTCGTGCTGTTCATGAACATCACGGGCGTGGTTCCGCTGCTGAACCTCGCCGGCTCCTCCGTCATCGGCGTGCCGCTCGTGCTCGCGGTCATCGCCTACATCGCCTTCATCTACGCGGGTGTGCGCAAGAGCCCCAAGCTGTTCTTCAAGAACGCGCTCCTTCCGGCGGGCGTGCCCCCGGTGCTGTACATCATCGTGACGCCGATCGAGTTCATCTCGACGTTCATCATCCGCCCCGTCACGCTGACGCTGCGACTGCTGATGAACATGATCGTCGGCCACCTGCTGCTGGTGCTCTTCTTCAGCGCGACGACCTTCTTCTTCCTCTACGCCCCCGCGGCCTTCAAGGCCTTCGGCCTGGGCACCCTCGCCTTCGGCTTCGCGTTCCAGCTCTTCGAGGTGCTGGTCGCCCTGCTGCAGGCCTACGTCTTCGCGATCCTCACCACTGTCTACATCCAGTTGGCAGTGGCGGAAGAGCACTAACCGGGCCGGCATCCGCCGCCCATCCCTCACGGAAGGAAAACACACACAGTGGACATCGCTGCTATCTCCGGCAACATCGCCACCGTCGGTTACGGCCTCGCGGCCATCGGCCCGGCCATCGGCGTCGGCATCGTCGTCGGCAAGACCATCGAGGGCGTGGCACGTCAGCCCGAGCTCTCCTCGCGTCTCCAGACTCTGATGTGGATCGGTATCGCGTTCACCGAGGCGCTCGCGTTCATCGGCATCGCGACGTACTACATCTTCACTTCGTAATCCCGTCAGCATCGAGTAAGGAGGCGTGATGACCCACGCAGTCGTTGCCGCCGAGGAGAGCATCAACCCGCTCATTCCGGCGCCGTCCGACCTCGTCTGGGCGACGCTGTGCTTCCTCGTCGTGTTGGCGTTCTTCGTCTGGAAGTTCATCCCGAGCTTCCTGAAGATGCTCGACGATCGCGCCGCCGCGATCGAGGGCAACATCGCCAAGGCCGACGAAGCGCAGAACAAGGCGGAGGCGCTGCTCGAGCAGTACACCGCTCAGCTGGCGGATGCCCGCAGCGAGGCCGCTCGCATCAAGGAGCAGGCCCGTGAGGAGGGCAAGCGCATCATCGCCGAGCAGCGCGAGCAGGCGGCGGCCGAGGCCGCCCGCGTCACCGCGGCCGCCCAGGCGCAGATCGAGATGGAGCGCAAGCAGGCCGCCGCGCAACTGCGCAGCGAGGTCGGCTCGCTCGCGATCGACCTCGCCTCCGGCGTGATCGGCGAGTCTCTGAAGGACGACGCGAAGGCCGCTGGCGTCGTGGACCGCTTCCTGGCGGACCTCGAGGCCAGCGAGACCGGTAAGGCAGGGGCGCAGGCCTGATGGGGAGTGCCACCAGAGAAGCGACGACCGCGCTGCGCGACACCCTCGCGCAGCAGGGCGGCGCCGTCGACCTGGCCGTCGGCGAGGAGCTGCTCCAGGTCGCGCGCCTGCTCGGCTCGTCGGCGCAGCTGCGGTCGGTCCTGGCCGACCCGACAGCGGATGCCGCGGGCAAGGCCGCGCTCGTCGAGCGAGCCTTCTCGGGCAAGGTCGCACCGGGCACCCTCGCCGTGCTGAAGGCCGCCGCCCAGCAGCGCTGGTCGCGCCCGGCCGACATCATCGACGGTCTCGAAGAGGCCGGGGTGCGGGCCCTGGCCCAGAGCGCCCCCGACTCGGTGTCGATCACGGACGAGCTGTTCGCCTTCGGAGGGGCCGTGACCTCCGACCCGCAGCTCGAGCTCGCGCTGCGCAGCAAGCTGGCCGAGCCCGCCGCGAAGGCCGGGGTCGTCGAGCGCCTGCTCGGCGGGAAGGTCTCGCCGGCGACGCTCGCGATCGCACGCCAGCTGGTGATGGAGCCCCGGGGACGGGGCATCCGTGAGTCGCTGCGCTGGGCCGCCCAGGTCGCCGCCGACCAGAGCGACGCGGTGCTCGCGACCGTCACCACCGCCCGCCCGCTGACGACGGAACAGCGGGACCGCCTGCGCGGTGCGCTGCAGGCGCGCTACGGTCGGGCGATCGCCATCAACACCGTCATCGATCCGACGATCATCGGCGGCCTGCGCGTGCAGGTCGGCGACGACGTCATCGACTCGAGCATCGCCACGCGCCTCAACGACGTGCGGCTCCAGCTCGCCTAACGCACGACTTCACACTGAGGCCAGCCGCCTCGCAGAGCAAAAGGAAACAAGATGGCAGACATCTCCATCAGCCCCGATGACATCCGGGACGCGCTGAAGGACTTCGTCACGTCGTACGAGCCCGGCAAGGCGACCACCACCGAGGTCGGCCACGTGCTCGACGCCGCTGACGGCATCGCCCACGTCGAGGGTCTCCCCGGCGTGATGGCGAACGAGCTGGTGCGCTTCGCAGACGGCACCGAGGGCCTCGCGCTGAACCTCGACGAGAACGAGATTGGTGTGGTCGTGCTCGGCGAGTTCGACGGCGTCGAGGAGGGCCAGGAGGTCACCCGCACCGGCGAGGTGCTCTCGGTCGCCGTCGGCGACGGCTACCTCGGCCGCGTCGTCGACCCGCTCGGCAACCCGATCGACGGCCTCGGCGAGATCGCGACCGAGGGCCGCCGCGCCCTCGAGCTGCAGGCGCCGGGCGTCATGCAGCGCAAGAGCGTGCACGAGCCGCTGCAGACCGGCATCAAGGCGATCGACGCGATGATCCCGATCGGCCGCGGCCAGCGCCAGCTGATCATCGGCGACCGCCAGACCGGCAAGACCGCGATCGCGATCGACACGATCATCAACCAGAAGGCGAACTGGGAGTCCGGCGACCCCGACAAGCAGGTGCGCTGCATCTACGTCGCCATCGGCCAGAAGGGCTCGACCATCGCCTCGGTGAAGGGCGCCCTCGAGGATGCCGGCGCGATGGAGTACACCACCATCGTCGCCGCCCCGGCCTCCGACCCGGCCGGCTTCAAGTACCTCGCCCCCTACACCGGCTCGGCCATCGGCCAGCACTGGATGTACGGCGGCAAGCACGTGCTCATCGTCTTCGACGACCTGACCAAGCAGGCCGAGGCCTACCGCGCCGTGTCGCTGCTGCTGCGCCGCCCGCCGGGGCGCGAGGCCTACCCGGGCGACGTGTTCTACCTGCACTCGCGCCTGCTCGAGCGTTGCGCCAAGCTCTCCGACGACCTCGGCCACGGCTCGATGACCGGCCTGCCGATCATCGAGACCAAGGCGAACGACGTCTCGGCGTACATCCCGACCAACGTGATCTCGATCACCGACGGCCAGATCTTCCTGCAGTCCGACCTGTTCAACGCCAACCAGCGCCCCGCGGTCGACGTCGGCATCTCGGTCTCCCGCGTCGGCGGCGACGCGCAGCTGAAGCACATCAAGAAGGTCTCCGGCACGCTGAAGCTCGAGCTGGCGCAGTACCGCTCGCTCGAGGCGTTCGCGATGTTCGCCTCCGACCTCGACGCCGCCTCCCGCCGCCAGCTGGCGCGCGGCGCGCGCCTGACGGAGCTGCTGCGCCAGCCGCAGTACTCGCCGTTCCCCGTCGAGGAGCAGGTCGTCTCGATCTGGGCCGGCACCAACGGCAAGCTCGACGACGTCGCGGTCTCCGACATCCTGCGGTTCGAGCGCGAGTTCCTCGACCACCTGCGCCGCAACTCGACCGTGCTCGACACCCTGCGCGAGACCGGCCAGCTCTCCGACGAGACCGTGGCCGCGCTCACCACCGAGATCGACAAGTTCAAGCTCGAGTTCCAGACCGGTGAGGGCCAGCCCCTGGTCGCCCCCGGCACGGAGCAGTACGAGGCCCTCGAGGCCGAGTCGGTCGAGCAGGAGAAGATCGCCAAGGGGAAGTAGTGGCAGCCCAACTCCGCGCCTACCGAGCGAGAATCCGCTCGGCCCAGACGACCAAGAAGATCACGCGCGCGATGGAGCTCATCAGCGCGAGCCGCATCATGAAGGCGCAGGCCCGAGTGAACGAGGCCGGCCCGTACACCACCGAGCTCTCCCGCGCCGTGGGCCTCGTGGCCGCCCGCTCGAACGTGCAGCACATCCTGACCACCGAGCCCGCGTCGATCACGCGCGCGGCCGTGGTGCTCATGACGAGCGACCGCGGCCTCGCCGGCGCGTTCAACTCGCAGGTGATCCGGCAGGCGCTCGAGCTCGAGCAGCTGCTGAAGAGCCAGGGCAAGGAGGTCGTCTTCTACCTGGTCGGGCGCAAATCGGTGGGCTACTTCGCGTTCCGCCGCCGCGAGTACGCGAAGAGCTGGGTCGGTGCCACCGACCAGCCCGAGTTCGAGCTGGCGAAGGAGATCAGCGACGAGCTGATCGACGTCTTCACCCGCGAGGAGGCCGACGGCGGCGTCAACGAGATCCACCTCGTGTTCAACCGCTTCGTGAGCATGATGACGCAGACCCCGGTCGTGCGCCGCCTGCTGCCGCTCGAACTGACCGAGGACTTCTCCGCCGACGAGCTGCCCGAGGGCGACGGGGGAGTACTGCCGCTGTACGAGTTCGAGCCCGACGCCGCGACCGTGCTCGACCGGCTGCTGCCGGCGTACATCGAGTCGCGCGTGTTCTACGCGCTGCTCCAGTCCGCCGCGGCGAAGCACGCGGCGACGCAGAAGGCGATGAAGTCGGCATCCGATAACGCGGACAAGCTGATCACCAACTACACGCGCCTCGCCAACAACGCCCGCCAGGCCGAGATCACGCAGCAGATCTCCGAGATCGTCGGCGGCGCCGACGCGCTGGCGTCCTGACCCGAACATCTGTGACAGAGACTAAAGAGAGACAGATAATGACCATCACCGCCGAGACCAGCGGTGCCGCAGCCGCAGCCACTCCCGGCGTCGGCCGCGTCGCCCGTGTCACGGGTCCCGTCGTCGACATCGAGTTCCCGCACGACGCGATCCCCGACATCTACAACGCGCTGACCACCACGATCACCCTCGGCGACCAGACGCACGAGATCACCCTCGAGGTCGCCCAGCACCTCGGCGACGACCTGGTGCGCGCCATCTCGCTGAAGCCGACCGACGGTCTCGTGCGCGGCCAGGAGGTGCGCGACACGGGCGCCGCGATCTCGGTGCCCGTCGGCGACGTCACGAAGGGCCACGTCTTCAACGTGATCGGCGAGCCGCTCGACGTGCCCGTCGAGTCGCTCGAGATCACCGAGCGCTGGCCGATCCACCGCAAGGCGCCGAACTTCGACCAGCTCGAGTCGAAGACCCAGATGTTCGAGACGGGCATCAAGGTCATCGACCTGCTCACCCCGTACGTGCAGGGCGGCAAGATCGGCCTGTTCGGCGGTGCGGGCGTCGGCAAGACGGTGCTCATCCAAGAGATGATCTACCGCGTCGCCGCCGACCACGGCGGTGTGTCGGTGTTCGCCGGCGTCGGCGAGCGCACCCGTGAGGGCAACGACCTGATCCACGAGATGGAGGAGGCCGGCGTCTTCGACAAGACTGCCCTGGTCTTCGGCCAGATGGACGAGCCGCCGGGGACGCGTCTGCGCGTCGCCCTCTCGGCGCTGACCATGGCCGAGTACTTCCGCGACGTGCAGAAGCAGGACGTGCTGCTCTTCATCGACAACATCTTCCGCTTCACCCAGGCGGGCTCCGAGGTGTCGACGCTGCTCGGCCGCATGCCGTCGGCCGTGGGCTACCAGCCCAACCTGGCCGACGAGATGGGTGTGCTGCAGGAGCGCATCACCTCGACCCGCGGCCACTCCATCACCTCGCTGCAGGCGATCTACGTGCCCGCCGACGACTACACCGATCCGGCGCCGGCCACCACCTTCGCGCACCTCGACGCGACGACCGAGCTGTCGCGTGAGATCGCGTCGCAGGGCCTCTACCCGGCCGTCGACCCGCTGGCGTCGACCAGCCGCATCCTCGACCCGCGCTACATCGGCGAGGACCACTACCGCGTGGCCACGACCGTGAAGCAGATCCTGCAGAAGAACAAGGAGCTGCAGGAGATCATCGCGATCCTCGGCGTCGACGAGCTGTCGGAAGAGGACAAGATCACGGTCGAGCGTGCGCGCCGCATCCAGCAGTTCCTCTCGCAGAACACCTACATGGCGAAGAAGTTCACCGGCGTCGAGGGCTCCACGGTGCCGATCAAGGAGACGATCGAGTCCTTCGACGCGATCGCCCGCGGCGACTTCGACCACGTGGCCGTGCAGGCGTTCTTCAACGTCGGCGCCATCTCCGACGTCGAGGAGAAGTGGGCGCAGATCCAGAAGGAGAACGCCTAAGCATGGCGGGCCTGCTGAAGGTCAGCGTCGTCGCCGCCGACCACAAGGTGTGGTCGGGCGAGGCGGCGATGGTCGTCGCGAAGACCACCGACGGCGAGATCGGCGTGCTGCCCGGCCATGAGCCGCTGCTCGCCCTGCTCGCCCACGGTCAGGTGCGGCTGACGCTGCCGGGCGGCGAGCGCATCACGGCGAACGCCGAGGGCGGCTACTTCTCCGTCTCGGCCGACATCGTCACGATCGTCGCCAGCGAGGCCGAACTGGTCTAGCTCCTCGCACTCGCTGTCAGGGAAGTCCCGTCCTCGCTCAGCGGGGACGGGACTTCCTGTCTGCGCTCCGTTCGCACCGTTCGAAGGGTTCCCGTGCTCCTGCTGCTTCCCCCGTCCGAGACGAAACGGCCGGGCGGCGTGCCCGGCTCGCGCCTCGATCTCGCCTCCCTGCGATTCCCGACGCTGACGGATGCGCGCCGCCGCACCCTCGACGCCGTGTCGGCCCTGGCCCAGGACCACGACGCGGCGGTCGCGGCGCTGAAGCTCGGACCGAGGCAGCACGGCGAGGTCGCGAAGAACCGGGTGCTCGAGGCATCCCCCGTCATGCCCGCCGTCGACCGCTACACGGGGGTGCTCTACGACGCGCTCGACGCCGGCGGCCTGCCGGAGCCGGCCCGCGAGAGGCTCGGCCGCGCCGCCGTCGTGCACTCGGCGGTGCTGGGGCCGATCGGCGCGCTCGATCCGATCCCCGACTACCGGCTCTCGCACGACGCGCGGCTGCCGGGGGCGCGGCTCAAGCAGCTGTGGGCCGAGGCGGCGGCCGCCGCGCTCGCGCGCGAGGACGGGCTCATCGTCGACGCCCGGTCTCAGGGCTACTCGGCGCTCGGCCCGCTGCCGCGCCGGCACGGCGCTGTGCGACTCGAGGTCGTCGCCGAGGACGGCGCCGGCCGCCGCCGGGCGCTGAACCACTTCAACAAGCACGCCAAGGGGCGCCTTGCGCGCGCCGTCGCCCTGGCGAGCGCACTTCCCGGCACGGTGGGCGAGCTGATCGAGTGGAGCCGCGAGCAGGGCCTGCGGCTGGAGGCCGGCGAGCCGGCCGCCGACGGCATCGTCGACACCGTCACGCTCGTGACCGCCGGCCCATCCTAACGATCTCGTCGACCACATGGCGCGCATCTCATTAGTGAGATATGCTCAGTGGAAGTCGGGCCGAAGGGCACACGTCATCCGGTAGCCGCAACGCGCACCCCCGAAGTCACCACCTGCGGTCGGGCAGTCGTGGTGGCACGCGTTGCGATGGGAACGGATGCGTCTAGGGGTGCCCTTCGGCCCGACGGCAGCTCAGCCCGCGCGCCAGCAGCCCGCCACATGGTCGTCGACGAGGCCGGCCGACTGCATCAGGGCGTACATGGTGGTCGGCCCGACGAAGCGGAAGCCGCGACGGCGCAGCTCCCTGCTGAGCGCCGTGCTCTCGGGCGTGACGGCGGGGATGTCGCCGTCACCGGTCGGCCGCGGACGCGCCGACGCGTCGGGCGCGAACGACCACACCAGCTCGGCGAGCGGCACGTCGAGCTCGAGCATCGCCCGCGCATTCTGGATCGTCGCCTCGATCTTGCCGCGGTGGCGGATGATCCGCTCGTCGGCGAGCAGCCGCGCGACGTCGGCCTCGTCGAACGCCGCGACGCGAGCCGGGTCGAAACCGGCGAACGCCGCCCGGAACCCCTCCCGCCGCCGCAGGATCGTGATCCAGGAGAGCCCCGCCTGGAAGCCCTCGAGGCAGATCTTCTCGAACAGGCGCCGGTCGTCGGTGAGCGGAACGCCCCACTCGTCGTCGTGGTAGGCGATGTAGTCGGGGCTCGAGACCGACCAGGCGCAGCGGAACCGGCCGTCGGCGCCCTGCACCGCGCTCAGGTAGGCGCTCATGCGGCCAGCACGATGCCCTCGTGCGCCAGCAGCCAGAGCTTGGTCGGGATGCCCTCGCCGCCGCTGTAGCCGGTCACCCGACCGGTGGAGGAGAGCACGCGGTGGCAGCCGATGATGAGCGGCACCGGGTTGGCGCCGACGGCGCCGCCCACGGCGCGCCCGCCGGTGAGCCGCCCGAGCCGCTGGCCGATCTCGCCGTAGGAGGTGCACTCGCCGAACGGCAGCTCGGCGAGGATCTGCCACACCGCCTTCTGGAAGTCGGTGCCGGCCAGGTGCAGCGGCAGCTCGAAGGCCGTGCGGGTGCCCGCGAAGTACTCGCCGAGCTGCCGCACCGCCTCGTCGAGCACCGCGTTCGGATTCTCGGGCAGCGTCTCGAGCGGCAGTCGGCCGCCGCGCTCGATCGACAGCGAGGTGATCGCGTCGCCGTCGCTCGTGAGCTCGAGCCGCCCGATGGGCGAGCTCGTGCGCACCAGGAAGAGGGGGATCGGGGTGGTCATGGCTTCGACCATAGGCCGGGGCGCCGACACCAGCTGGCGGGAATCGGACATCGGTCACAAACTCCGCACACCCGGCGCCTGTGCGGGGGAAGTCGCGGCACGCGTCGACCAGCCGCCCGCGGGTGCGGAAGGATGAGGGCATGAGCGAGAGCGCCGACATCGTCCGCGAAGCCCTGGCGAAGCATCCGATCATCGACGGCCACAACGACTGGGCCTGGGAGAGCCGCCTGACGCGCGACTACTCCGTCGAGGGACTCGACGGGCACCTCGAGGGCTTCGACACCGACCTGCCGCGCCTCAAGGCCGGGGGAGTGGGCGCCCAGTTCTGGTCGGTCTACGTCGCCGACGAGGGCCAGGGCGCCGAGGCGGTCGTGCAGACCCTCGAGCAGATCGACTGGGTGCACCGCGCCGCGGCCCGCTACCCGGGCGACCTCGAGCTCGCCCGCAGCGCCGCCGACGTCGCCCGGGCCCGCCAAGGCGGCCGCATCGCCTGCCTGCTCGGCGCCGAGGGCAGCCACCAGCTCGCTGGCTCGCTCGCCGTGCTGCGCGAGTACGCCCGCCTGGGCGTGCGCTACCTCACCCTCACCCACAACAGCACGACCGAGTGGGCGGATGCGGCGACCGACGAGCCCCGGCACGGCGGCCTCTCCGACCGCGGCCTCGAACTCGTGCACGAGCTGAACCGCCTCGGCGTGCTGGTCGACCTCTCGCACGTGGCGCCGGCGACCATGCACGACGCCCTCGACGCGTCATCCGCCCCCGTGATCTTCAGCCACAGCTCGTGCCGGGCGCTCAACGACCACCCGCGGAACGTGCCCGACGACGTGCTCGAGCGACTGCCCGGCAACGGCGGGGTGATCATGATCACCTTCGTGCCGCAGTTCGTCTCGGCCGAGTACCGCGCCTGGCGCGACGGCGGACGCACCGGCGCGAAGCCGCTGGTCGACGTGGCGACCGTGGCCGACCACGTCGAGCACGCGCGAGACGTCGCAGGCATCTACCACGTGGGCCTCGGCGGCGACTTCGACGGCACCGACGACATGCCCGTCGGCCTCGAGGGCGTCGACGGCTACCCCCGGCTGCTCGCCGAACTCGCCCGGCGCGGCTGGTCGGCCGACGAGCTCGCCGCGCTCGCCGGCGGCAACATCCTGCGCGTCCTCGAGCGCACGGATGCCGCGTTCGCACGCAATCCCTAACCCGTCCGAGCGCGCGGCCAATAGGCTCGGAGACATGCCCGACATCGAATACCGCCCCCTCGGCCGCTCCGGCCTGATCGTCTCCACCGTCGGCCTCGGCTGCAACAACTTCGGCCGCGCCGGCACCGCGACGGAAACCCAGGAGGGCACGACCGCCGTCGTGCACGCCGCCATCGACGCCGGCGTCACGCTCTTCGACACCGCCGACATCTACGGCAAAGAGCGCGGCCTGTCGGAGACGCTGATGGGCGCCGCCCTGGAAGGCAAGCGCGACCGCATCGTGCTGGCCACCAAGTTCGGCAGCGACATGCAGGGCGCCAACGGCCCCGACTGGGGCGCCCGCGGCTCCCGCCGCTACGTGCGCCGCGCCGTCGAGGCGTCGCTCACCCGGCTGCGCACCGACTGGATCGACCTCTACCAGCTGCACACGCCCGACCCCGTCACACCCATCGAGGAGACGCTCGAGGTGCTCGACGACCTGATCACCGAGGGCAAGGTGCGCTACATCGGCCACTCCAACCTGACCGGCTGGCAGATCGCCGACGCCGAGTACCGCGCCCAGCTCGCCGGCCACCCCAAGTTCATCAGCGCGCAGAACGAGTACAACCTCTTGAAGCGCGCCGCCGAGCGCGAGGTGCTGCCCGCGGTGCGCGCGTACGGCCTCGGCTTCCTGCCCTACTTCCCCCTGCAGAACGGCCTGCTCACCGGCAAGTTCACCCGCGAGGGCGGCCCCGCCGACACCCGCATCATGCAGCAGCGGCGCAACCTCGTCGACGAGGCGCCGTGGGAGCTGCTCGAGCGCTACCAGGTGTTCTGCGAGGAGCGCGGCATCACCATGCTGCAGGCGACCTTCGGCTGGCTGCTGGCCCAGCCGGGGCTCAGCTCGGTGATCGCGGGCGCGACCAAGCCTGAGCAGGTGCACGCCAACGCGCAGGCCGCCAGCGCGTGGCATCCGTCGCCGGACGACGTGCGGGAGATCTCGACGCTGTTCGCCGCGTACGTGTGACGTTCGCCGCGTTCGTCTGACCGCCCTTGCGGAGTGAGTGCTCACTCACTACAGTCGCGGTGTGAGTTCGACGGATGCATCGGCCGAGGCCCCGGCGTCCCGGCGTGCCCCGGCGATGAGCCCCGACGACCGTCGCGCCCACATCGTCGAGGCGACCGTGCCGCTGCTGCTCGCCCACGGCGCGGGCGTGACGACCAAGCAGATCGCCGAGGCGGCGGGTGTCGCCGAGGGCACGGTGTTCCGCGTCTTCGACGACAAGCAGGCCCTCGTCGACGCCGCCATCGCGAAGTACCTCGACCCGCAGCCGCTGCGCGACCAGCTGGCGGGAATCGACCGCAGCCTGCCGCTCGAGTTCAAGGTCCGGCAGGTGATCTCCATGCTTCAGCAGCGATTCGCGGGCGTCTTCGCGATGATGGCCGCCGTCGGCATGCGGGAGCGGCCCCCGGTCACCGCCGACGCGGGCCGCGGCTACGGCGAGGTGCTCGCCGAGCTGTTCGCCCCCGACGTGGCCCGGCTCGGCGTGCCGGTCGAGCGGATCGCGCCGCTGCTGCGCCTGCTCGCCTTCGTCACCTCCATCGAGCCGTTCCACGCCTCGAACCCGGTCGAACTCGACGAGCTCGTCGAGTTCGCCCTCTACGGCATCGCCGGAAAGAAGGACTGATGCTCCGCTCCATCCTGACGAGGTTCCTCAGGCCGCACTCTCGCCTGCTGGTCGGCGTGCTCGTGTTCCAGCTCGGGCAGTCCATCGCGAACCTGTACCTGCCGACCCTCAACGCCGACATCATCGACAACGGCGTCGCCAAGGGCGACACGGCCTACATCATCACCACGGGCGGCTGGATGCTGCTGATCACCCTGGGGCAGATCGCGTGCGCGATCACCGCGGTGTACTTCGGCGCCCGGGCCGCGATGAGCCTCGGCCGGGACATCCGTCTCGCCGTGTTCACGCGGGTCGGCGCGTTCAGCGAGCGCGAGGTGCAGCTGTTCGGCGCGCCCAGCCTGATCACCCGCACCACCAACGACGTGCAGCAGGTGCAGATGCTCGTGCTGATGAGCTGCACCATGATGGTGAGCGCGCCGATCACGGCGGTCGGCGGCGTCATCCTCGCCCTGCAGCAGGACCTGCAGCTGTCCTGGATCATCGCGGTCGCGGTGCCCCTGCTGCTCATCTGCGTCGGCGCGATCGTGAGCCGCATGGTGCCCTGGTTCCGGAAGATGCAGGGCCGCATCGACGCCGTCAACCGCGTGCTGCGTGAGCAGCTGACCGGCATCCGCGTCGTGCGCGCATTCGTGCGCGAGCCGGTCGAGACCGCGCGCTTCGCGGCGGTCAACGCCGACGTGGCCGAGGCGGCGCTCAAGGCCGGGCGCTGGATGATGACGATGTTCCCGATCGTCATGCTGATCCTCAACCTTTCCTCGGTCGCGGTGATCTGGTTCGGGGCGTTCCGGGTCGAGGACGGCATGCAGGTCGGCGCGCTGACCGCGTTCCTCTCCTACCTCGTGCAGATCCTGATGTCGGTCATGATGGCCACCTTCATGTTCGTGATGGTGCCGCGCGCCGCGGTCGCCGCCAGCCGCATCCGCGAGGTGCTCGACACCGAGCCGAGCGTGGTGCCGCCGGCCCGGCCGGTGACTGAGCTGCGTGAGACCGGCACGCTCGAGCTGTTCGAGGTGGGGTTCCACTACCCGGGCGCCGAGCAGCCCGTGCTCAGCGACATCTCCTTCCGCGCCGAGCGCGGGCAGACCGTCGCCGTGATCGGGTCGACCGGCGCCGGGAAGACCACCCTCGTCAACCTGCTGCCGCGTCTGTTCGACGCGACCGCCGGCACCGTCTACGTCGACGGGGTCGACGTCGCCGAGCTCGACCCCGACCTGCTCTGGAGCCGCATCGGACTCGTGCCGCAGCGGCCGTACCTGTTCTCGGGCACCGTGGCCTCCAACCTGCGCTACGGCAAGCCCGACGCGAGCGACGAGGAGCTGTGGCGCGCGCTCGAGATCGCCCAGGCCGCCGACTTCGTGCGCGAGATGGAGGGGGGCCTCGAGGCGCAGATCGCGCAGGGCGGCACGAGCGTCTCCGGCGGGCAGCGGCAGCGGCTCGCGATCGCCCGCGCGCTCGTGAAACGGCCGGAGATCTACATCTTCGACGACTCCTTCTCCGCGCTCGACCTCGCGACGGATGCGCGGCTGCGGGCGGCGCTGAAACGCGAGGAGCGCGACGCGACGTTCCTGATCGTCGCCCAGCGGGTCTCGACCATCATCGACGCCGACCTCATCCTCGTGCTCGACGACGGCCGCATCGTCGGCCGCGGCAGCCACGAGGAGCTGCTGGCCGGCAATCCCACCTACGCCGAGATCGTCGGCTCCCAGCTGACCGCCGAGGAGGCACGATGAGCCAGCAGCGACCCGTACCCGTGCGGCGCGGCCCGGGCGGCGGCGGCCCGTTCGGCATGGCCATGCCGGTGGAGAAGTCGATGAACTTCTGGCCGAGCGCGCGGCGCCTGCTGGGGCGGCTGCGGGGGGAGCGGCTGCTGGTGTCCGTCGTGGTGCTCTTCGGCGCGGCATCCGTCGTCTTCACCGTGGTCGGCCCGAAGCTGCTCGGCGACGCGACCAACCTCGTGTTCTCGGGCTTCATCGGCGAGACGGTCGGCAAGCAGGCTCCGGCGGGCACCTCGAAGGCGCAGATCATCGCCGGGCTCGAGCGCAGCGGCGACCAGCAGCAGGCGGAGCTGCTGCGGCACATCGACTTCACGCCGGGCAAGGGCATCGACTTCGCCGCGCTCAGCCACGTGCTCGCCTGGGTGCTCGTGCTCTACGCCATCGCCGGCGTGTTCGGCTGGCTGCAGGGCTGGATCATGAACGGCGTCGTCGCCCGGTTCGCGTTCCGGCTGCGGCAGGACGTCGAGGCCAAGATCCACCGCCTCCCGCTCTCCTATTTCGATCGGATGCAGCGGGGAGAACTGCTCAGCCGCGTGACGAACGACATCGACAACGTGCAGCAGAGCCTGCAGCAGACGCTGAGCCAGCTGCTGCAGTCGCTGCTGACCGTGATCGGCGTGCTGTTCATGATGTTCTTCACCAGCTGGGTGCTCGCGATCATCTCGCTCATCACGATCCCGCTGACCATGGTGGTCACCCAGCAGATCGCGAAGCGCTCGCAGAAGCAGTTCGTGGCGCAGTGGCAGCGCACCGGCGTGCTCAACGCGCAGATCGAGGAGGCCTTCAGCGGCCACGCGCTGGTGAAGGTGTTCGGCCGGCACCGCGAGGTGGAGGAGCGCTTCGCGAAGCAGAACGACGAGCTGTTCGCCGCGAGCTTCGGCGCCCAGTTCATCTCGGGCATCATCATGCCGGCGATGATGTTCGTCGGGAACCTCGTGTACGTCGTCATCGCCGTCGTCGGCGGCCTGATGATCACCAGCGGCGCCCTGTCTTTGGGCAGCGTGCAGGCGTTCATCCAGTACTCCCGGCAGTTCACCCAGCCGCTCACCCAGCTGGGTTCCATGGCCAACCTGCTGCAGTCGGGGGTCGCGAGCGCCGAGCGGGTGTTCGAGCTTCTCGACGCGGAGGAGCAGACGCCCGACCCGGAGGACGCCGAGCCGATGCCCGAGGTGCGCGGCCGGGTGCGCTTCGAGGACGTGGTGTTCTCCTACAGCGAGGACGCGCCTCTGATCACGGGGCTCGACATGGAGGCGCAGCCGGGGCAGACCGTCGCCATCGTCGGGCCGACCGGCGCCGGCAAGACGACGCTCGTGAATCTGATGATGCGCTTCTACGATCCCGTCTCCGGCCGCATCACCCTCGACGGCGTGGACACGCGGCGGCTGCGCCGCGCCGAGCTGCGCGGGGCGATCGGGATGGTGCTGCAGGACACCTGGCTGTTCGCCGGCACCATCCGCGACAACATCGCGTACGGCCGGCCGGATGCGACCGAGGAGGAGATCCTCGAAGCCGCCCGCGCCTCCTACGTCGACCGTTTCGTGCACTCGCTTCCCGACGGCTATGACACCGTGCTGGAGGACGAGGGGGCGAACGTGTCCGCCGGGGAGAAGCAGCTGCTCACCATCGCCCGCGCGTTCCTCTCCCGCCCGTCGATCCTCATCCTCGACGAGGCCACCAGCTCGGTCGACACCCGCACCGAGGTGCTCGTGCAGCGGGCGATGAGCGCCCTGCGCGCCGGGCGCACCTCGTTCGTCATCGCGCATCGGCTCTCCACGATCCGCGACGCGGACCTCATCCTCGTGATGGAGCACGGCGACATCGTGGAGCAGGGCACCCACGCCTCCCTGCTCGAGGCGGGCGGCGCGTACGCGCGGCTCTACCAGTCGCAGTTCGCGGGCGCGGCGGTCGACGAGGTGTAGCGCCACTTCCCCCGCACAGGCGGCCGGGCGGGCGGGTTGCTGACAGTTCGGACATCCGGGCGCACGCGGCGACGGATGCCTCGCCCATGCTGTCGCGCATGACTACCGCCGACCCCGCCCCGCTCATCCGCCTCCGCTCGCCTCGCGATGTGCTCGCGACCGTGCCGCGCCTGCTCGGCTATCGCCCGCGGCGCAGCATCGTGTTCCTCAACCTGCACGACCGTGCGGGCGTCTCCACCATGCGCATCGACCTGCCCGAGCCGTCCGCCGAGCTCGTCGAGCGGCGCTTCATCACCTCGATCGTGGGCATGCTGTGCAAGGTCCCCGACATCCGGCAGCTGATCGTCGTGGTCTACGCCGACGGATGCTTCGCGGCCGGCGGCGACGTGCCGCGCGCGTCCTTCGTGCGGCCGCTCATCCAGCGGCTGCTGCGCGCCGGGTTCGAAGTGCACGACGCCCTCTGCGTCGCCGACGACGGCTGGGGCGCCTACGATGGCCATGATGCGGGCGAGGTGCACCCCCTCGACGAGCTCGAGCAGCCCGCTCCCGGCGACGACGGCACCGCCCCGGTCGCCGACGGCGTCGACGACCTCACCCGGCTGCCGCCGGTCGGTGAGCTCGCCCGCCGCGGCTTCGTGACGAGCCTCGAGCGGGCGATGCGCGAGCGCGAGGTGTTCCGCCCCGTCGAGGAGGCGGAAGAGGCGCTCGCCTTCGACCCGTCCCGCGCGTCCAGCGACGAGCTGGCGGGGCTGCTCACCCTGCTGCTGTGGCCCGAGTTCCGCGACGCCGTGCTGTACACCTGGGCGTGGGGCAGCGAGCGGGGGTTCGAGCTGCTCGACGTCGCCGACCGCATCGCCGAGGGCGAGATCGGGCCCGGCGACGACACGATCGCGCTCGACCTGATGGGGCTGCGGCCGACCGACCGCCCCGACGAGCAGCGCATCGGCCGCGCCATCCGCCTCGTGTCGCGCCTGGCCGCGCTCGCCCCCGCCGCGGTCGCGCACGTGCCGCTCACCGTGCTCGCCTGGCTGCACTGGTCGCAGGGGCGCGGGTCGGTCGCGGGCCGCTTCGTCGACGCGGCGCGCGAGCACGACCCCTCCTACGGGCTCGCCGAGCTGCTGCAGACCGTGCTCGCGCAGGGCATGCTGCCCGAGTGGGCCTACCTGCGGCCGGGGCGCTAGCCGGTCAACTCGACCGTCACCGGGTCGGCGACGGCGACCGACACCCGCGCGACGCCGGGCATTGCGGCCGTCCGGTACGTTCCGGCCGGCAGCGCGGGGATGCTGCCGTCGGGGGAGCAGCGCGGGGGAGGAGGCGACTCGAGCGAGGTGCCGCTCGGCTCGAGGCACTCCGTGTAGCGCGTGCTGATCGTCGCCCGATAACTGAATCCTGCGGCGGGGAGCCGCCAGGCCGTGCATCCGATGGCGGCGATCGCCGGTTGGAACGGAATCCGCTCGTTCTCGAGCCCGATCGGAACTTTGCCGTTGCACAGGGCCGTAGAGAAGTCGAGTTCCTTCCCCGTGCGGTTCTCGATGCGCACGGTGGCGGGCAGATCGTCTCCGCGGTGCACGTCGGTGCGGTCGGGGATCACCCGGATGACGACGTCGGCGTCCGCGGGCGCCGTGGTGGCAGCCGGCGAGGTCGGCGCCGTAGGGGTCGCGGTCGGAAGACCGGACGGCGGAACCTCGACGGAGCCCGCGTCGCCCGGACCGGCGCACGCGCCCAACAGCAGGGCGCCGCCGAGAGCGGGGATGAGCACGAGTGCCCTGATGGGCCTCATCGGTACCTCCCCTCACGCACATCCTGGCGGTGGTGCACCCCCGCGGCAATGGTTCGCCGTGGTGGTCAAGTAGCATCCAGGTGACCCGACCCCCGTCTCGCTGAGGACCCGCATGCCCATCGACGCCCGCCTTTTCGCTTTCGACCTCGACGACACGCTCGCCCCGTCGAAGGCGCCGCTGCCCGGGCCGGTGGCCTCTGTGCTCGCACGGCTGCTCGACCGCGCGGCCGTCGCGATCATCTCCGGCGGCCAGATCGCGCAGTTCCGGCAGCAGGTGATCGCCCGGCTGGCCGATGCCTCGCCCGACGGCCTCTCGCGCCTGCATCTCATGCCGGTCACCGGCACCCAGTACTGGCGGTACGACGACGGCGAGTGGGCTCTGCGCTATGAGGACGGGCTCACCGCCGAGGAGAAGACGGCCGCGCTCGCCGCGGTCGAGACCACGGCGAAGGAGTTCGGCTACTGGGAGTCCGAAACCTGGGGGCCGATCCTCGAGGACCGCGGTTCGCAGATCACCTTCTCGGCCCTCGGCCAGCAGGCGCCGGTCGAGGCGAAGAAGGCGTGGGATCCGACCGGCGAGAAGAAGAACCGACTCGCCGCCGCGGTGCAGCTGCAGCTGCCCGAGCTGTCGGTGCGCTCAGGCGGCTCGACCTCGATCGACATCACCCGCAAGGGCGTCGACAAGGGCTACGCGATGGAGAAGCTGGCCGCGGCGAGCGGCATCCCGGTCGCCGACATGATCTTCGTCGGCGACCGGCTGGACCCCGAGGGCAACGACTACCCCGTCGTGCGCACGGGCGTGCGCACGCACGCCGTCACAGGCTGGGAGGACACGGTCGCCTACCTCGAAGCCCAGCTGGCCGACTGACGGCGTAAGACGCTCCGCGAGGCGGCGACTCGCTCGCCGCCGGACGCAATGACTCGAGAAGCCGACCGCGGTGAGCCGGGCGGGGACCGGCGCACCAAACAACTCAGATCTTCGTCCAGGCCTCGGTCAGCACGCCCTCGAGGATCTGCCGCATCTCGGCGAACTCGGCCGGCCCGACGGTCAGCGGCGGCGAGAGCTGGATGACGGGGTCGCCCCGGTCGTCGGCCCGACAGTAGAGCCCGTTCTCGAAGAGCCGGTGCGAGATGAAGCCCTTGAGCAGCCGCTCGGACTCCTCGTGGGTGAAGGACTCCTTCGTCGTCTTGTCCTTGACCAGCTCGATGCCGAAGAAATAGCCCGCGCCGCGCACGTCGCCGACGATGGGCAGCGCGAGCAGCTTCTCGAGTTCGGCGCGGAACAGCGGCGAGTTGTCGTGCACGCGCTGGTTGAGCCCCTCCTCCTCGAAGATGTCGAGGTTCTCGAGCGCGACCGCGGCCGACACCGGGTGCCCGCCGAAGGTGTAGCCGTGGTAGAAGTTGTTCTCCCCGGTGCGGAACGGCTCGTAGATGCGGTCGCTGACGATCGTCGCGCCGATGGGGGAGTAGCCGCTGGTGAGCGCCTTCGCGCAGGTGATCATGTCGGGCTGGTAGCCGAAGTCGACCGAGGCGAACATCGAGCCGATGCGGCCGAAGGCACAGATCACCTCGTCGGAGACCAGCAGCACGTCGTACTCGTCGCAGATCTCGCGCACGCGCTGGAAGTAGCCGGGCGGCGGCGGGAAGCATCCGCCCGAGTTCTGCACCGGTTCGAGGAAGACCGCGGCGACCGTGTCGGGGCCCTCGAACTCGATCATCTCGCGGATCCGCTCGGCCGCCCAGATGCCGAACTCCTCCTCGGTGCCGCCCGGGAACCCGGCCTCCGCGGCCCGGTAGTAGTTGGTGTTCGGCACGCGAAACCCGCCCGGCGTGACCGGCTCGAACTGCGCCTTGATGCCCGGCAGGCCGGTGATCGCGAGGGCGCCCTGTGGGGTGCCGTGGTAGGCGATGGCGCGCGAGATGACCTTGTGCTTCAGCGGCTTGCCCACGAGCTTCCAGTAGTTCTTCGCGAGCTTGAACGCCGTCTCGACCGCCTCCCCGCCGCCGGTGGCGAAGAAGACCCGGTTCAGGTCGCCCGGGGCGTAGTCGGCCAGCCGGTCGGCGAGCTCGATCGCGGCCGGATGCGCGTACGACCAGAGCGGGAAGAACGCCAGCTCGCTGGCCTGCTTCGCGGCCGCCTCGGCCAGCCGGCGGCGGCCGTGCCCGGCGTTCACCACGAACAGCCCGGCGAGCCCGTCGAGGTACGACTTGCCGCTCGCGTCCCAGATGGTGTGGCCCTCGCCGCGCACGATGATCGGCGTCTCGCCCGCCTCGAGCGGCCCCTGCGAGGCCATGTGCATCCACAGGTGGTCCTTCGCCTTGGTCTTCAGGGCGGCCTCTTCGGCGGCCGAGTACACGGATGGCGCGTTGACGGTGTCGGTCATGGTTATCAGTTCCTTCCGGGGCCGGCCTAGCGGGTGCCCCAGTTGTAGTGCTGCTTGTGCAGCTTGAGGTAGACGAAGGTCTCGGTCGAGACGACGTGCTCGATGGCGCGGATCTCGGAGTTCAGCAGTGCGATCAGCTCGTCGTCGTCCTCACACACCACCTCGACGAGGATGTCGAACGCGCCGGCGGTGAGCACGACGTAGTCGACCGCCTCCAGCGCGGCCAGCCGGTCGGCCACGAGGCGGGTGTCGCCGCTGACCCGCACGCCGATCATCGCCTGGCGGTAGAAGCCGAGCTGCAGCGGGTCGGTGACGGCGACGATCTGCATGACGCCCGCCTCGGTGAGCCGCTGCACGCGCTGGCGCACCGCCGCCTCGGAGAGCCCGACCGCCTTGCCGATCTCGGCGTAGGAGCGCCGCCCGTCCTCCTGCAGCTGCTCGATGATGGCCTTCGACACGTCGTCGAGCTGCGCGGGTCGCAGCGCACTATGCCGGGTCGCGGTCGTCATGCGTGCGATTCTGTCAGCGCGAATCATGTGCTGCAAGGGAATCCGCAGAAGGGCAGCCGTTTGGCGACGGAATCGGTAGACTCCCGCGCATGTCGACGACGCGTACTCTGCAGAATTTCATCAACGGCGAGTTCACGGATGCGCGTGCCGAGCGCACCCTCGACCTGATCGATCCCGCGACCGAGGAGGTCTACGCCGAGGCCCCGGTCTCGACGGCCGCCGATGTCGACGCCGCCTTCGCCGCGGCATCCGCCGCCTTCGAGACGTGGCGGGAGACCACGCCGGCCGAGCGCCAGCTCGCCCTGTTCCGCATCGCCGACGCGATGGAGCAGCGGGCCGAGGAGTTCGCCGACCTGGAGAGCCAGGACACCGGCAAGCCGCGCGCGAGCCTCGTCGAGGACGAGATCCTGGTCTCCGTCGACCAGATCCGCTTCTTCGCCGGAGCGGCGCGCAACCTCGAGGGCCGGGCGGCCGCCGAGTACATGGCCGACCACACGAGCTTCATCCGGCGCGAGCCGATCGGCGTCGTCGGGCAGGTCACGCCCTGGAACTACCCGCTGAACATGGCGGTGTGGAAGTTCGCCCCTGCGCTCGCCGCCGGCAACACCACCGTGCTCAAGCCTTCGGACACCACGCCGCTGTCCACCCTGCTGCTGGCCGAGGTCGCCGCAGAGTTCCTGCCCGCCGGCGTGCTGAACGTGATCGTCGGCGACCGGGGCACCGGCGCCGCCATGGTCGAGCATCCGACCCCGCAGCTGGTCTCGATCACCGGGTCGGTGCGCGCGGGCATGGAGGTGGCCCGGGCCGCGGCATCCGATCTCAAGCGCGTGCACCTGGAGCTCGGCGGCAAGGCGCCCGTCGTGGTGTTCGCCGACGCCGACCTGGAGAAGGCGGTGGAGGGCATCGTCGCCGCCGGGTACTTCAACGCCGGCCAGGACTGCACCGCCGCCACCCGGCTGCTCGTGCAGGAGGAGATCCACGACGAGTTCGTCGCGGCGCTCGCGGCGTACGCCCGCGACAACGCGAAGACGGGCGCGCCGCACGAGGAGGGGATCCTGTTCGGCCCGGTGAACAACGCCGCCCAGTTCGAGCGGGTCACCGGCTTCCTCGACCGGCTGCCGGGCCACGCCTCGGTGGCGCTGGGCGGCACGCGGCACGGCGAGAAGGGCTACTTCCTCGACGCGACGATCCTCGACGGGCTGCGGCAGGACGACGAGCACATCCAGAACGAGATCTTCGGGCCGGTGATGACGGTGCAGACCTTCCGCGACGAGGCCGAGGCGCTGCGCTGGGCGAACGGCGTGCAGTACGGCCTCGCCTCGAGCGTGTGGACGCAGAACCACGGGCGGGCGATGCGCTTCGCCAAGGGGCTCGACTTCGGCTGCGTGTGGATCAACACGCACATCCCGATCGTGGCCGAGATGCCGCACGGCGGCTTCAAGCACTCCGGCTACGGCAAGGACCTGTCGCAGTACGGCTTCGAGGACTACACGCGAGTGAAGCACGTGATGTCGTTCATCGGCGAGTGAGCGGGTGCCGGCCCCGGCGCACGGCGGAATGCGCGGTGCCGCTAAGGTACAGGGAAGAACATCCCCTCGACGCCCCTCCACGCAGGAGACCTCTGTGACTCAGATCGGTCGCAGCAGCCGCCGGCACGACATCGTGCTGCCCGACCGCGACGGCGCACGCGTGAGCCTGGCCTGGGCGGCGGTCAGCGACAAGGGCCACCGGCGGGCCGTGAACGAGGACAGCCTGCTCGCGCGCTCGCCGATCTTCGCCGTCGCCGACGGCATGGGCGGCCACACGGCCGGCGACTTCGCCTCGGCGGCGGTCGTCACGCGACTGGCCGAGCAGCTCGGCAGCGGCTTCGTGGCGCAGGACGCGGTGAGCGACGCGCTGCGCGCGGCCGTCGACGACATGAGCCGCGGGGTGGGCCTCACCGATCTCGGCACGGGCACGACGGTCTCCGGCATCGCCCTCACGCTGCACGACGGAGAGGCGTACTGGCTGGTGTTCAACATCGGCGACTCCCGCGTGTACCAGCTGCTCGACGGCACCCTCGACCAGCTCACCGTCGACCACAGCATCGTGCAGCAGCTGCTCGACGCGGGCATGATCACCCCCGCCGAGGCGGAGGTGCACCCGCACTCCAACGTGATCACCCGCGCGGTCGGCTTCAACGAGGATCCGGTTCCCGACTTCTGGCTCATCCCGATCAGCGCCGGCGCCCGCCTGCTGGTGTGCTCCGACGGTCTGACCAAGGAGCTCACCGAGCACGGCGTGCGGCACTTCCTCTCCATCGGGGACTCGCCCGCAGACGCCGCGAACCGGCTGATGGAGGCGGCGCTGGGCAACGGCGGGCGCGACAACGTCAGCGTGATCGTCGTCGACGTGCTCGAGACGCCCGAGTCGTCCGCCGGCCGCCCCCGCACTGGGGGTCGGCGCCGGGCGCGCAGCGGGCCCGTCACGGCGTGACGGGTCTTCGCGCCGCCGGCCGCGGGTTATCGTGAGGTCGGCACCACCCGAAAGGACCCGACACCCATGAGATGCCGCGTGTGCGGAAGCGAGCTGTACGAGGGGGCGATCTTCTGCGGCGAGTGCGGCAGCGCCGTCGAGGCGACGCCGTACCTGCGGGCTCCCGTCGACGACCGGCGCGCGTCGGACACCTCCATCGTCTCCGGGGCCGTGGTCGACGGGCCGACCGCCCGCCCCGTCGCGCCGAGCATGCCGGCGCCGGTGATCGAGGCATCCGCTCTGCCCGACCAGGGCAACCTCGCCGAGCCGGTGCCGACCTGGGTGATCGCCGCCTCGACGGGCGAGCGCGTCATCGTCGCCGGCAGCGGCCTGCTCGGCCGCAAGCCGGTCACGCCCGCCGGCGAGCAGTTCGACCAGCTCATCACCATCGCCGACCCGACCCGGTCGGTGTCGAAGACGCACCTCGAGTTCGGGGTCGAGGCCGGCGAGCTGTGGGTGCTCGACCGCTACTCCGCCAACGGCACGGCGGTGGTCTCGCCGGACGGGCAGCGGCGGGTGTGCGAACCCGGCCGCCGCTACCGGGTCGCCCGCGGCTCCCGCGTCGAGATCGGCGACCAGCACCTCACCATCGGGTAGTTCTCCACAGCCCGCCGGCAGGGCGGGCGACGGATGCGCGCACCGTGGTTCCCTGGACCGCGTGACCAGCCCGCTCAGCCTGCCGCCGCGACCTCCGCAGCCGCGCCCCGCGCGCATGTCGTGGGCGGCCTTCCTCACGCCCGTCGTCATGGCGGCCGTCATGTGGCTCATCACCCGCTCGCCGTACGCGCTCGCCTTCGCGGCGCTCGGGCCGATCGGCGCGGTGATCTCGCTCGTCGAGGCGCGCCGGGGCGGCGGCCGCGAGTCGAAGGCGGCGCGGGCCGAGCGCGCCGCCGAGTTGGACCTGCTGCGGGAGCGCATCGACGCCGCCCACGACGACGAGCGGCGGATGCTCGAGCGCCGCGCCCCCGGAACCGCTGCCGCCCTCGCCTCGGTCGCCGGCGCCGCCCTGTGGAAAGCATCCGGAGACCCGGTCGTGCGCCTCGGCACCGGGGTGGTGCGCAGCGCCCTCGCGCTCAGCGGCGACGCGCGCGAGGTCGACGAGCAGGAGCTGCAGCGCCGGGCGGGCAGGCTCGAGGCCGCACCGGTGCTCGCTTCGCCCGGGGAGGGCGTCGCCGTGTGCGGGCATCCCGTGCTCGCGCGCGCCTACGCCCGCGCGCTGCTCGTGCAGCTGTACGCCGCCCACCCGCCCGGCGCGCTCGGCGCACCCGACGTCGCCGACCCCGCCGGGTACGCGCTGGGGGAGTGGGACTGGCTGGCCGGCCTGCCGCACGCCGACGCCCCTGCGACGGCCGCGGCGGCGGTGCGCATCGGCCTGTTCCCGGAGGCGAGGGCCGTGCCGCCCGGCTACCGGGCGCTCGTGACCGTCACGGCCCCCGGAACCGCGCGGGTGGAGCAGTACGGGGCCGAGGCGCCGCTCGAGGCGTCCGTGGTGCCCGAGCTCGTCTCGCGCGAGCAGGCCGAGCGCTTCGCCGCCGAGCTGGGTCGCCGCGCGGCCGGTCTGGGGCTCGGCGCGGCCGCGCGCTCCCTGCCGACCGAGGTGTCCTTCGCCGACCTGCCGCCGGCCGGCGGACGCGGCCTCGCCGCCAACCTCGGGCGCACCCTGCGCGGGGTGCACGGTGTCGACCTCGTCACCGACGGTCCTCACGCCGTCGTTGCCGGCGTGACCGGCAGCGGCAAGAGCGAGCTGCTGGTGACCTGGGTGGCCGGCATGGTGGCCGGCCGCGGCGTCGACGAGGTCGTCGTGCTGCTCGTCGACTTCAAGGGCGGCACGGCCTTCCGGCCGCTGGAGCGGCTGCCGCACTGCGTCGGCGTGATCACCGACCTCGCCCACGGCGAGGCGGCCCGGGCGCTCTCGAGCCTCGCCGCCGAGCTGCGGCACCGCGAGGCCGAGCTGGCGCGCCTCGGCGTGCGCGACGTCGCCGAGGCGCGCGGCGCACTGCCGCGCCTCGTCATCGTCGTCGACGAGTTCGCGGCGATGATCGACGCCTTCCCCGACTTCGGCCCCCTGTTCATCGACATCGCGGCCCGCGGCCGCGCCCTGGGGGTGCACCTGATCCTCGCCACGCAGCGGCCGGCCGGCGTCATGCGCGACGCCCTGGTGGCCAACTGCCCGCTGCGGCTCAGCCTGCGCGTGCAGTCGGCCGCCGACAGCCGCTGGGTGGTCGGCTCGGATTCTGCCAGCCTCATCTCGGCGTCGACGCCCGGGCGCTGCGTCATCGCGATCGACGGCGCCGAGACCGCCGTGCAGATCGCCCGCACGGATGACGCGGACATCGCCGCGCTCGTCGATGCGGCCGCCGCGGGGCCCGCGCCGCGCCGGCCGTGGCTCGACCCGCTGCCGCCGGTGCTCACCCGCGCCCAGCTGCCCGCGGCCGGGCCCGAGGTGATCGGCCTCGTCGACCTGCCCGACGAGCAGCGGCAGGACGCCGTGCGCTTCGCCCTGTCCGAGACCCCGCTCGTCGTCTCCGGCGCCGCCCGCAGCGGCAAGAGCTCGCTGCTGCGGCTGATCGCCCGGGCGAGCGGGCTCGAGACGGTGCAGGTGGGCGCCGAGCGCGAGTCGGCGTGGGATGCGGTGGAGGCGGCGGCCGAGCGCTGCGACGCCCCGTTCGGCGCAGAGGCGCGGGTGCTGCTCGCGATCGACGACGCCGACGCGGTCGTCGCCAGGCTCGGCGACGACTACGCGGCGGTGTGGTGCGAGCGGCTCGCCCGCGTGCTGCGCGACGGCCCCGCGGCCGGGGTGCACGCCGTCGTCTCCGTGCAGCGTGCGAGCGGCGCGCTGCGCTCCGTGCTCGAGCTGGCCCGCGAGACCGTGCTGCTGCGCCAGGCCACCCGCCAGGACCACCTCCTGGCCGGGGCGCCGGCCGAGCTGTTCGACGAGGCCATGCCCGCAGGCGGCGGAGTGTGGCGCGGACGGCGCGTGCAGTTCCTCGCACCCGAGCTGCGCCTCGAGAGCGCCCCGCCCGCGGCCGAGCCCCCGCACGAGGTGCCGCTCGTGCCCGGCCCGGGGGAGATGAGCGTCGTGGTGACCCGCAGCCCGGCGCGCGTGATCTCCCGCGCCCGGGCCCTCGGCCTTCCCGCCGAGCGCATCGTCGACCTGTGCCGGCCGCCGCTGCCGGGCGAGCCGGTGCCCGAGTCGCTCCTCGCCGACACGGTGCAGGGGCTGCTGCTGGTCGGCGACCCGGACGCGTGGCTGGGGCGCTGGGGCTTGCTCGCCGCGCTGCGGCCGCGGCATCCGCTCGTGTTCGTCGGCTGCGACGCCTCCGACGTGCGCGCCGTCGCGCGCAGCCGCGTGCTGCCGCCGCCACTGGCACCCGGCTCGGGCGCGTGCTGGCTCGTCGCCCCCGACGGACGCACCCGCCGCTGCACCCTGCAGGCCGCGTGATCTGCAGCCCGCGTGATCAGCCCGGCGGCAGGGCCGCTCAGGCCGCGATCGCCAGCGCCTCGGCCAGGTTGCCGCTGGGCAGGCCGTGCGCCTCGGCCACCGGGGCGTTCACGACGCTGCCGGCGTGCACATTCAGCCCGAGCGCGAGCGCCGGGTCGGCGGCCAGGGCGCGCTGCCAGCCGACCCCGGCGATCGCCCGGATGTACGGCAGGGTGGCGTTGGTCAGCGCATAGGTGGAGGTCTGGGCGACCGCACCCGGCATGTTGGCGACGCAGTAGAAGATCGAGCCGTGCACCGGGAAGGTGGGCGCGGTGTGCGTCGTCGGGTGGCTGTCGGCGAAGCATCCGCCCTGGTCGATCGCGATGTCGACGAGCACGCTGCCCGGGCGCATGCGCGAGACGAGCTCGTTGCCGACGAGCTTGGGCGCCTTCGCGCCGGGGATCAGCACGGCGCCGACGACGAGGTCGGCCTCGGTGACGGTCCGGTCGATCTCGAACGGGTTGGAGGCGATGGTGCGGATGCGCCCCTGGTAGAGGTCGTCGAGTTCGCGCAGCCGGTTGATGTTCGTGTCGAGCACGGTGACCGTCGCGCCGAGCCCGACGGCGGTCGTGATCGCGTTCGATCCGGCGACGCCGCCGCCGATGATGACGACGTCGGCGGGGCGCGTGCCGGGCACGCCGGGGACGAGCAGGCCCGGCCCTCCGGCCGGCTTCATCATCGTCGCGGCGCCGACGATCGGCGCCAGGCGGCCGGCCACCTCGCTCATCGGCGCGAGCAGCGGCAGCTGGCGGTTCGGCAGCTGCACGGTCTCGTACGCGATGGCGGTGACGCCCGAGTCGACGAGCGCGCGGGTGAGCTCGGGGTCGGCGGCAAGGTGCAGGTAGGTGAAGATGACGAGGCCCGGGCGGAAGTAGCCGTACTCGGGGAGAATCGGCTCCTTCACCTTGAGGATCAGCTCGGCGTCGCCCCACACCCGGGCGGGATCGGCGACCAGTTCGGCGCCGGCCGCCGCGTACTCCTCGTCGGAGATCGACGAGCCGAGGCCGGCCCCGCTCTCCACGACGACGGTGTGGCCCGCACCCACCAGGGCGTCCACGCCCGACGGGGTGATGGCCACCCGGAACTCGTTGTCCTTGATCTCCCGGGGGACGGCGATACGCATGCCACCCAGAGTAGTGCGGCCTCTGTTTCGGCTAGATGACGGGCCGGATCTCGCCCACCGGCACGCCGCCGCCGAGCACCGGCTCGACCACCTCGGGCAGCACGGCCGCGACGGATGCCGCAGGCAGTGCTCCGGCTTTGACCAGCAGGGTCAGCGCGGTGATGGCCGCCGCCCGGTGCGACCCGTCGAGCACTTTCAGCGCGACGGTGGTGCCGTCCGGCGCCGCGACCACCAGCACGCCCTCCGCGCCGCGCTTGGAGAACACGCCGAGCGACGCGGCCAGCACCGAGTCCGGCCGGCCCGGCCCGGCGATCGCCCACGGCTCGGCGCGCACCGCGCCGGTGATGGCCGCCGCCTTCTTGTACAGCGGGAACGGGGAGCTCGCCTGCGCGGTCGCGATGCGCTGGACGCCCCGCGCGAGGCCCGTCAGCGTGATGGCGTGCGTCGGCGCCCCGCATCCGTCGGTCGCCGTGGCGACGACCTTCTCGCCCGTGAGCCGCTCGATCGTGTCGACCACGTGCTTCTGCACGGGGTGGTCGGCCGCGAGGTAGTCGGCCGGGTCCCAGCCGTTCACGACGCAGGCGAGCAGCATCGCCGCGTGCTTGCCCGAGCACTCCATGAAGACCGGGGCGGGCGCGGCGCCGGCGGCGCTGACGGATGCCCGCGCCTCGGGGTCGCCCGGAAGCGCCGGCGGGCACTGTAGCGCCGTCTCCGGCAGCCGGGCCCTCGCGAGGATGCCGCGCACCGCCTCGACGTGCTCCGCAGTTCCGGAGTGGCTGGCGGTCGCCACCGCGAGCTCGGCGCCGTCGAGTTCGGCGCCGGCGGAGAGCGCGGCGAGCGCCTGGAAGGGCTTCAGCGCGGAGCGGGGGAAGACCGGGGCGGACGGGTCGCCGAGCTCGCGCAGCACGGTCGCGTCCTGCCCCAGCACGACGGCGCTTCCGGCGTGCCGGGACTCGATGAAGTCGCCGCGCGCGACCACGGCCAGTTCGGCCGAGTCGGCGACGGTCGCCGTGCCCGCGGCGCGGGAGCGCACCGAGGTCAGATCCGAGATTCCAGGGGTTCGCGCCGTGTCGCTCACCGTGCCGCCCGCGCCTCGTCGTTCACGTCCGCGGACTGGGGCGAGAGGGTGTCGGTCATGCTGTGCAGTGTAGCCGCGGGCCCGGCGCCCCCTGCCGCGGTGCGAGACTGGCGGCGTGGATCTGACGCATCGCTACGCCGTGTCGCTCGAGTGGACCGGCAACCGCGGCACCGGCACGAGCGGCTACCGCGACTACGGGCGCGACCATGTCGTGCGCGCCGAGGGCAAGGCCGAGCTGGGCGGCAGCGCCGACCCGGCGTTCCGCGGCGACGCCGACCGGTGGAACCCGGAGGAACTGCTGCTGACCGCGCTCTCCCAGTGCCACCTGCTCAGCTACCTGCACGTGGCGGCGAGCCACGGGCTGACGGTGCTCGCCTACGCCGACGAGCCGGTCGGCGAGATGCAGCAGACCGCCGACGGCGGCGGGCACTTCACGCAGGTCACCCTCAGGCCGCGCGTGACGGTGGCGGATGCCTCGCAGCTGCAGCTGGCCAACGAGCTGCACCACGAGGCGGCGCGCAAGTGCTTCATCGCCGCATCGGTGAACTTCCCCGTGCGGCACGAGCCGACCGCCGTGGCCGCGGATGCGGCTAGCGGCGCTCCGGGTGCAGCATCCGCTTGACCCGCTCGACGGTGTTCGCCGGCGGCGACTCGTTGTACACGCCGGCCTCTTCCTGCCCCGAGAGCCGCCGGATCGCGGCCATGATCTCGTCGGTGGCCTGGCGCCTGGCCTTGCCCGACGTCGCGGGCCCGTAGTGGCTCAGGTCGATCGGCTCGCCGAACTCGATGGTGATCCGCTTGAACCGCGGGATCTTCGCCCCCACCGGCAGGAACTCGTCGGTGCCCTTGAGCCCGACCGGGACCACCGGGGCGCCGGTCGTGAGCGCGAGCCAGGCGGCGCCGGTGCGGCCCTTGTAGAGCCGGCCGTCGAGCGAGCGGGTGCCCTCGGGGTAGAGCGCGAACGCACTGCCCGACTCGATGATCCGCCGCGACTGCTCCAGCGCCTCCTGCGCGGCGCTGCCCGCTCCGCGCACCACGGGCACGGCGCCCACGGCGGTGAAGAACAGCCGCTGCAGGCGGCCCGACAGGCCGGTGCCCTCGAAGTACGCGGACTTGGCGAGGAACTGCACGCGCCTGGGCGCGACCATCGGGATCGCGACCGAGTCGATGAACGACAGGTGGTTGCTCGCGATGATGACCGGCCCGGTCTTCGGCACGTTCCCCCGCCCGATCACCCGCGGCCAGTAGATGAGCCGGGCCAGCGGTGCGATCGTCCACTGCGCGAGGCGGTACAGCCGGTCGTTCGCGCGGGAGACGCGCCCGGCCTCGGCCGGCTCGTCGGCGTCCTCCGCGACCCGGCCCGCGTCGTCGCCGGGCCCTGCGTTCTCAGCCATCCCCCTGAGAGTAGTCCACGTCAATTCCCCGAGCGGCATGTACTGCCGCCGAGGTGCGAGAGGCATTCTCCCCACCACAGCGGCACGTGCGTGGCGCGCGAGTCGCCGAACCAGGCGTTGTAGAGCCGGAAGAAGTTCAGGTTGCCGTAGGCGGAGCAGCGCGTGCCGGGCCCCGACGGGTTTTCCCGGGTCTGCGCGTCCGGCTGGTAGGGCGTGTAGTTGTACAGGTTCGCCGTGGCCTGGTTCTCGATGTCGACGACGGATGCCCCGCACGAGGCGTCCGGGGAATACGCGATGCGCACCCGGCCCACGTGGTACCGCCAGCCGTCGCTCGCGTCGCCGTACTCGCGGAACTGCCACGCCGCCTTGTAGAGCTGGTTGAAGAAGCCGAAGTACTTCGCATCGCACGGCGCCGTGTCGGGGCACGCGTAGCCGGTGGCCCGCTGGTAGCCGTACGCGCTCGGGCGGGTGATGAGCGACTGCTCCTTCTGCACCAGCACGAGCAGCACGCGCGGGCTGATGCCGCAGGCGTGGGCCACCTTGTACACGATCTGCGCCGCCGTCTCGTCGGCCTCGCCCTGGTAGGCGCTGCAGTTGCCGTCCGCGGCGACGGTGCGCGTGGCCTGGTGGTAGAAGGCGAGGCACGGGGAGAGATCGGTCGGCGCGCACGGCATGGCCAGCAGCCAGTCCTGGATGCCCTGCTCGGTCATCGCGTCGGCGTCGTAGAAGGCGTCGTCGCTGATGATGTCACCGGCCTCGAACCGGGGCAGCTCGTGCGCCCGCGTGGGCGAGACGGCGCCGGCCGCGGCATCCGCCCTCGACGCGTGCACGGTGGAGGAGGTGAGGATGCTGAGCGCGACCACGATCACGACCAGCACGGCGGCGGCCGCGGCGCGGGCCGCCCACAGGGCACGGTCGCGGGAGCTCACGCCGACACCCTACGTGGAGGCGGGACAAAGGCGGGTGGGGCAGACTGGGGGTTCGCCCCCGATCCCAACGAGAGTGTCTTCCGTGCGTCGAATCGCCCCCCTCCTGTCCATCGCGGCCGTCGCCGCCCTGCTGCTGACCGCGTGCTCCGGATCCGGTGGGTCGTCCGACTCGTCGAGTTCGACGTCGATGCCGTCCGCGTCCTCCGCCGCCCTGAGCGGCTGCTCGGTGAAGAGCGGCGCCCAGTCCGAGGCCGTCACCGTCTCCGGCGACGTGGGCAGCGCGCCCAAGGCCACCGTTCCCGCGAAGCTGGCGGCGAAGACGCCGCAGCGCACCGTCGTGACCACCGGTGACGGCGCGAAGGCCCAGACCGGCCGCACCCTGTTCGGCGCCTTCAGCTTCTACGACGGCACCACCGGCAAGGAGATCGACGCCGAAGGCTACTCGGGTCAGGCCGCGTTCTCGTTCACCGCGGGCAGCGGCGAGGCCGTTCCGGTCTTCGACGACCTGTTCGGCTGCGTCACCGAGGGCTCGCGCGTCGTGCTGGCCGAGACCGCCAAGACCGCGTTCGGCTCCAGCGTCGACTCGACGCAGTTCGGCGTCGCCGAGACCGACACCGTGGTGTTCATCGGCGACCTGCTCTACGTCGCCCCCGACCTGCCGTCCACCGCGAAGGCGAATGGCAAGGCGCAGGCGGCCAAGAGCGGCTTCCCCGCCGTCAAGACCGCGTCCTCGGGCAAGCCCACGGTGACGATCCCGAAGAGCGCCAAGGCGCCGACGAAGACGCAGGTCGAGGTGCTGAAGAAGGGCACCGGCGCGACCGTGAAGTCCGGCGACTTCGTCACCGTGCAGTACCAGGGCGTGAACTGGCGCACCGGCAAGGTCTTCGATGAGAGCTGGGGCCGCGCGGTCGCCACCTTCCAGACCAACGCCGTGGTCGCGGGCTTCACCAAGGGCCTGGTCGGCCAGACGGTCGGCTCGCAGGTCGTGACGATGATGCCGCCCGCCGACGGCTACGGCTCCAGCGGCAACTCCGACGCCGGCATCAAGGCCACCGACAGCCTCGTCTTCGTGATCGACATCCTCGTCACCTCGCACGGCGCGGCTGGCTAGGCTGGGGCGCGTGCGTCGCGTCGTCATCCTCGGCTCCACCGGATCGATCGGCACGCAGGCCCTCGACGTGGTGCGCGCCAACCGCGACCGCTTCGAGGTGGTCGGGCTGAGCGCGGGCACGGATGCCGCGGGCCTGGCCGCCCAGGCGGCGGAGTTCGGCGTCCGGGCCACCGCACTCGGAGCCGCCGAGTCCGAAGCGCTCGTGCGTGAGGTCGACGCCGACGTGGTGCTCAACGGCATCACCGGCTCAGTCGGCCTGGGGCCGACGCTGGCCGCCCTCGAGTGCGGCCGCACCCTGGCGCTGGCCAACAAGGAGAGCCTGATCGTCGGCGGCGAGCTGGTCACCCGGGCGGCCGCGCCCGGCCAGATCGTGCCGGTCGACAGCGAGCACTCGGCGCTGGCCCAGGCATTGCGCTCCGGCGCGCACGCCGAGGTGCGCCGACTGGTCGTGACCGCGTCCGGCGGCCCGTTCCGCGGCCGCAGCCGCGAGCAGATGCGCGAGGTCACCCCGCGGGAGGCCCTCGCCCACCCGACCTGGGACATGGGGCTCGTGGTCACCACCAACTCCGCGACCCTCGTCAACAAGGGCCTGGAGGTGATCGAGGCGCACCTGCTGTTCGACGTGCCCTTCGACCGCATCGAGGTCACGGTGCACCCGCAGTCCGTGATCCACTCGATGGTCGAGTTCGTCGACGGGTCCACGATCGCGCAGGCGAGCCCTCCCGACATGCGCCTGCCCATCTCCCTGGGCCTCGACTGGCCGCACCGGGTGCCGGGAGTCGGCGCGCCGATCGACTGGAGCGCCGCGCACTCCTGGACCTTCGAGCCCCTCGACGAGGCGGCGTTCCCGGCCGTCGCGCTCGCGAAGCGCGTCGGCGAGGCGGGCGGCACCTATCCGGCCGTGTTCAACGCCGCCAACGAGCAGGCGGTCGCGGCCTTCCACGCGGGATCGATCGGATTCCTCGACATCGTCGACACGGTGCAGCGGGTCGTCGACGCCCACCAGCCCGAGGCGCCGCTCAGCCGCGAGAGCCTCGCGGCCGCCGAGGAGTGGGCCCGGCGCGAGGCCGACCGGCTGATCGCCGCCGTCGGCTGAGTCAGCTGAGCGGCCGGTAGCTCTGGGCCGTCTCGCGCAGGGCGGCCGGCCACGGGGTGGCCTGCACCCCGAGCATCCGCTCGGTCTCGGTCGCCTCGAGCACGAAGGGTGCCGTGAACTGGTAGCTCGACTCGTAGACGCCCCGCCACTGCGGGCTGAACAGGCCGAGGCCCGCCAGCAGCCACTGCGGCACCCCGGCCGCCTTGCCGTGCGCGTCGAACCAGTCGTTCAGGGTGTCGGCGATCTCGTGCCGCGAGTGCGGCAGGCCCGACGGCACGTGCCACACCCGGCCCCACGGGCCGGTGTGGTCGGCGGCGGCGACGAGCGTCGCGGCGATGTCGGGCAGGTAGCTCCAGCTGTGCGGCATCGCCGGGTCGCCGACGACGTAGGCCGTCTTCGACGCCATGATCGGGCCGAAGAAGCGCTCGCCGAGATGCGCGGTGCCGCCCGCCCCCGGGCCGAAGTAGTCGCTCGCGCGCACCTCGACCGCGCGGATCTCGCCGGCGTCGTGCGCTGCCTTCACCGCCGCCCAGCCCTCCCTGCGCACCACGCCCTTGGCCTCGGTGGTCATCTCGGGCGAGCACTCGGTCATCGGCCCCTCGGGCTTGCCGTACGGGTACAGGTTGCCCATCACGACGAGCCCCGCACCGCTCGACCGGGCCGCCTGGATGGCGGCGCGGAAGATCGGCGGCCACACCCGCTGCCACTCGTCCGCCGCGTACACGGCCGGATTGCTGCACAGGAAGATCGTGTCCGCGCCTTCGGCGGCCCCGATCAGCGCGGCGGCATCGGATGCGTCGGCGGTCACCGCCTCGGCGAGCGGCAGCCGCGTGCCGCTGCGGGTGGCGACGAGCACCTGGTCGCCGCGCTCGGTGAGCTGGTGCACGAGCTCGCGGCCGATCGGGCCCGCGCCGATCACCAGGTGGTTGCCGCCCGTCATGCCTTGAGGCTAACGGGCGGCACCCCCGGTGTCAGCCCGCCGCGTCAGCCCGCGGACGACGCGCTCGGCGTCGGCGTCGCGGTCGCGCTGGTCGTGCCCTTCGCTACCGATTCGACGAAGGACTTGAACGCCGCGGCGTCGGTGATGCTGCCGGTGTACTTCTTCCCGTTGACGAGCACGGTCGGGGTGGCGAAACCGGTGGATGCGACCTTGACGGACGAGTTCGGGAACTTGGTGCCCACGGGCGTGATGCGGTCGGTCGCCTCGGTCACCCAGCCCTTGAACTTCTCGGACTTCACGCACGCGGTCACCTTCGACGAACTCACGCCGCCCGCTTTGATCTTGGCGATGATCTCCTTGTCGGTGGCGCCGCCCGTGTTCTCCTCGGGCTGGTCGTCGTAGAACGCCTTGTTGACGGCCCAGAACTTGCTCGGCTCGTACTGCGCGACGCAGGCGACCGCGTTCGCGGCGCGGGAGGAGTAGCGGTTGCCGCCCGACATGCGGTCGAGGATCGCGATCGGGTGGATCTCGATGGTGGCGGTGCCCGCGTCGAGCCACGACGCGATCTGGTCGTCGTTGGTCTCCTCGAACGACTGGCACGCCGGGCACTGCAGGTCCTCGTAGAGCAGGATGTGCGCCTTGCCGTCGTCGTTGTCCTGCTTGGTGGGGGTCGGCTTTCCGCCGTTCGGGATGGCGGGGGTCGAGACCGCCTTGGTGGTGCTGGTCAGCACGATGCCGTCGCTGGCCATGTTCTTGGGTCCGGCGGTCGAGGCCGGCTTGGCGATCTGCACGATGACGATCGCGGCGACCACGAGCACGACGAGGATGCCGGTTCCGACGCCCACCTGGGTGAAGATGCGCCGCCTGCGGGCCTTCTTCTTGGCCTCTTCGCGAAGCTGGCGGGCGTGCTCTCTGGCGGCGTTCTGCCGCTCCTTCTTGGTGGGGCGGGCGGATCCGTTCGTCATGACCTCAGAGCCTAGATGAGCAGCGGATGCTCGCGCCTCACGCGCGACGACCCGCATAGCCTGCTTACGGCACCTTCAAAGCCGGCGCGGTTATCGTCCCCGCGTGGTCTCCGCGCTCCTCTTCCTGTTCGGCATCGTCGTGATCGTCGCCGGCATCGGCATCTCGATCGGCCTGCACGAGCTCGGGCACCTGACCGCCGCCAAGATCTTCGGCGTCAAGGTCACCCAGTACTTCGTCGGCTTCGGCCCGACGCTGTGGAGCCGGAAGAAGGGCGAGACCGAATACGGGGTGAAGGCGCTGCCGTTCGGCGGCTACATCGCCATGACCGGCATGTTCCCGCCCGGGCCCGACGGCGAGCAGCCGCGCCGCGGCCGCCTCGCGGAGCTGATCGACAGCGCGCGCCAGACCAGCGCCGAGACCGTGCAGCCGGGTGAGGAGCACCGCGCCTTCTACGCCGCGGACCCGTGGAAGCGGATCATCATCATGTTCGCCGGCCCCGTGATGAACCTCGTCATCGCGGTCGTCGTCATCGGCATCATCACGGTGGGCGTCGGCGTTCCGGGGTCCTCGACGACCGTCGCATCCGTCGCCCAGTGCCTCAAACCCGCGACCTCCACCTCGCAGAGCTGCGACTCCTCCGACGCGGCCTCGCCCGCCGCCGCGGCCGGCCTGCGCGCGGGCGACAAGGTGCTGTCCGTCGACGGCACGCCCATCCGCACCTTCGACCAGCTCTCGAGCATGATCGAGAAGGCGGCGGGGCGCCGGCTCACGGTCGTCGTCGAGCGCGACGGCAAGCAGCGCACCCTGCACGTCACCCCGGTGCGCTCGAGTAAGGCCGTCTACGACGCAGAGGGCCACGAATCGATCGTCGAGACCGGCGTCGTGGGCATCACGCCGACCACGGCGTACATCCGCCAGCCGGTCTCCGCCGTGCCCGGCATGGTCGGCGACAACCTCGGCCGCGTCGCCGGCATCTTCCTCAACCTGCCCCAGCGGATGGTGCAGGTGTGGAACGCCGCCTTCGGCGCGGAGGCGCGCGACCCGAACGGCCCGGTCGGCCTGATCGGCGTGGGCCGCTTCGCGGGAGAGGTCGCCAGCGACACCTCGCTCGCGTTCACCGACCGCCTCGAGTGGCTGCTGTCGATCATCGCGGCGCTCAACATGTCGCTGTTCGTGTTCAACATGATCCCGCTGCTCCCGCTCGACGGCGGCCACATCCTCGGCGCCCTGTGGGAGCAGGGCAAGCGATGGTTCTTCGCCATCTTCCGCCGGGGCAAGACCCCGAAGCACGTCGACATGGCGCGGCTCATGCCGATCACCTTCGGCGTCGTCACGGTGCTCATCGCGATGGAGCTGCTGCTCGCCTACGCCGACATCGTGAAGCCCATTTCCGCGGGCTGAACATTCAGGTGCGGTTGCATCCGCATCCGTAGACTGCCCTTCGTGGCAGCAATCAATCTGGGCATGCCCAAGGTGCCCGAGACCCTCGCTCCTCGTCGCAAGTCCCGCCAGATCCGCGTGGGCAGCGTGCTGGTCGGCGGCGACGCCCCCGTCAGCGTGCAGTCGATGACGACGACGCCCACGACGAACATCAACGCCACGCTGCAGCAGATCGCCGAGCTGACCGCCTCGGGCTGCGACATCGTCCGTGTGGCCGTGCCGAGCCGCGACGACGCGGAGGCGCTGCCCATCATCGCGAAGAAGAGCCAGATCCCGGTCATCGCCGACATCCACTTCCAGCCCAACTACGTGTACGCCGCCATCGACGCCGGATGCGCGGGGGTGCGGGTCAACCCGGGCAACATCCGCAAGTTCGACGACCAGGTGGGCGAGATCGCCAAGCGCGCCGCCGCCGCCGGCGTCTCCCTGCGCATCGGCGTGAACGCCGGATCGCTCGAGCCGAGCATCCTGCAGAAGTACGGCAAGCCGACCGCCGAGGCCCTCGTCGAGTCGGCCGTGTGGGAGGCGTCGCTGTTCGAGGAGCACGACTTCCACGACTTCAAGATCTCCGTCAAGCACAACGATCCGGTCGTGATGGTGAAGGCCTACCGCATGCTCGCCGAGCGGGGCGACTGGCCGCTGCACCTCGGCGTGACCGAGGCGGGGCCCGCGTTCCAGGGCACCATCAAGTCGGCGACCGCGTTCGGCATCCTGCTCGGCGAGGGAATCGGAGACACCATCCGCGTCTCGCTCTCCGCCCCGCCCGTTGAGGAGGTCAAGGTCGGCCTGCAGATCCTACAGTCGCTGAACCTGCGCGAGCGCAAGCTCGAGATCGTCTCCTGCCCCTCCTGCGGCCGCGCCCAGGTCGACGTGTACTCGCTGGCGAACAACGTCACCGAGGGCCTGCAGGGCATGAGCGTGCCGCTGCGCGTCGCCGTGATGGGCTGCGTCGTGAACGGCCCCGGCGAGGCGCGCGAGGCCGACCTCGGCGTCGCCTCCGGCAACGGCAAGGGTCAGATCTTCGTGAAGGGCGAGGTCATCAAGACCGTGCCCGAGGCGGAGATCGTCGAGACGCTGATCGCCGAGGCGAACCGCATCGCCGCCGAGATGGGGGCCGACGCACCGCTCGGCGAGCCGACGGTCACCGTCGGCCACTGAGCCGGCGAGTCACAGCGGCTCGAAGTGCGGCGCTCTCGTCGCAACGGCTGCGTGACCCGTTCACCGACGCGATCGGATGTTCGCCTCCATCACCCCTGCGATGGCCTCCGCATCGTCAAGCACGCCCGACGCGACCTGCTTGGTGAAGACGTATGCCTCGTCATTGCTCATCGTCAGCTGGAATCCGTTCATCCAGAGGAACGTGAGCAGCGCCGACAACGCGAGCCGCTTGTTGCCGTCGACAAGCGCACGGTTCTTGGCGATGGAGTGCATCAATGCCGCGGCCTTCAACGGCACGGTCGGATACAGCTCTTCGCCGGCGTAGCTCGCCTGCGGCCTCGCGATCGCGGACTCGAGCAGACCGAGCTCGCGCACGGCCGCATCGCCGCCCAGCGCCACGGAGGCCAGCAAGAGGAGATCGTCGACGTCGTGGTAGATCACTCTTCCTCACCGAGCCGACGCAGAGCCTCGGCGTACCGCGTCAGCTCGCTGTCCATGGCCTGCTGCAGCAGCTCCCGCTTGCTCGTGGTCTCGATGTAGCGGCGCACGGCCTCGCGTGCGACCTCCTGCATGGAACGGCCCTCGAGTTCTGCGCGCTTGCGCAGGGCTTCGGTCTCGTCATCCGTCAAGCGCAGCGTCATGGCCATGGAGGATATGGTATCGCGGATGATACCAGTCAGGCTGCTCGGCGGACTGTGGAAAAATCGTCCCGTGCCCACTCGTCTCTCCACGTACTTCCTGCGCACGCTGCGCGAAGACCCCTCCGACGCCGAAGTCGCGAGCCACCGGCTGCTCGTGAGGGCGGGATACATCCGCCGGCAGGCGCCGGGCATCTTCGCCTGGCTGCCGCTCGGGCTGAAGGTCAAGGAGCGCATCGAGCGGATCATCCGTGAGGAGATGGCCGCGGCCGGCGCGTTCGAAGTGCACTTCCCGGCGCTGCTGCCGCGCGAACCCTACGAGGCCAGCGGCCGCTGGGAGAAGTACGGCGACACCATCTTCCGGCTCAAGGACCGCCGCGGCGCGGACTACCTGCTGGCGCCGACGCACGAGGAGATGTTCACGCTGCTCGTCAAGGACCTGTACTCGAGCTACAAGGACCTGCCGCTGCAGATCTTCCAGATCCAGGACAAGTACCGCGACGAGGCCCGGCCGCGCGCCGGCCTGCTGCGCGGCCGCGAGTTCACGATGAAGGACGCCTACTCCTTCGACTACACCGACGCGGGCCTCGACGCCTCCTACCAGAAGCAGCGCGACGCCTACGAGCGCATCTTCCAGCGCCTCGGCATGGACTACGTCATCGTCAACGCCGACAACGGACTGATGGGCGGCGCGCGCAGCGAGGAGTTCCTGCACCCCACCCCCATCGGCGAGGACACCTTCGTGCAGTCCGCCGGCGGATATGCCGCGAACGTGGAGGCGTTCCGCACCACGGCCCCCGCGCCGCTGCCGGTCGACGGGCTGCCCCCCGCCCAGGTCTTCGACACCCCCGACACCCCGACGATCGCGACGCTGGTGGCCGCCGCGAACCGCGACCACCCGCGCGACGACGGCCGGCAGTGGCAGGCCGCCGACACGCTGAAGAACGTCGTGCTCGCCCTCACCCAGCCCGACGGCACTCGCGAGCTGGTCGTCGTCGGCGTACCCGGCGACCGCGAGGTCGACGACAAGCGCGCTGAGGTGGCGTTCGCCCCGGCCGAGGTCGAGGCCGCGACCGAGGAGGATTTCCGGGCGCACCCCGAGCTCGTGAAGGGCTACATCGGGCCGGTGCGCGGGCAGGCCGCCGTGCTCGGGGAGCACGGCAGCTCCGGCATCCGCTATCTCGTCGACCCGCGCGTCGTCGACGGCACCGCGTGGATCACGGGCGCGAACGAGCCCGGCAAGCACGTCTTCGGCCTCGTCGCCGGCCGCGACTTCACCGCCGACGGCGTGGTCGAAGTGGCCGAGGTGAAGCCGGGCGACCCGGCCCCCGACGGCTCGGGGCCGGTCACGCTCGAGCGCGGCATGGAGATCGGCCACGTGTTCCAGCTCGGCCGCTTCTTCGCCGAGAGGCTCGGCCTCAAGGTGCTCGACGAGAACGGCAAGCTCGTCACCGTCACCATGGGCTCCTACGGCATCGGCGTCACCCGGATCCTGGCCGCCATCGCCGAGGACAACCACGACGAGAAGGGCCTCATCTGGCCGGAATCCGTCGCGCCGTTCGACGTGCACGTCGTCGCCACCGGCAAGGACGACACGGCGTTCACGGTCGCCGAGCAGGTCATCGCGCGGCTCGAGGAGGCCGGCCTCGACGTGCTCTACGACGACCGCCCCAAGGTGAGCCCCGGGGTGAAGTTCGGCGACGCCGAGCTGATCGGCGTGCCGCGCGTGCTCGTGGTCGGCCGCGGTGCCGCCGACGGCCAGGTCGAGCTGTGGGAGCGCCGCAGCGGCTCGCGCGAGACGATGCCCGTCGCCGACGCCGTCGCGGCCCTGTCGGCATAACGGCGCCGGGCGAGGGGTTGCAGGCGCAGTGAAGAAGATCGGATTCCTCTCCTTCGGCCACTGGACGCCGTCGCCCCACTCCCGAGTGCGCTCGGCCTCCGACGCGCTGCTGCAGTCGATCGAGCTGGCGGTCGCCGCCGAGGAGCTCGGCGCCGACGGGGCGTACTTCCGCGTGCACCACTTCGCCAGGCAGCTCGCCTCGCCGTTCCCGCTGCTGGCCGCCGCGGGCGCGCGCACCTCGCGCATCGAGCTCGGCACGGCCGTGATCGACATGCGCTACGAGAACCCGCTCTACATGAGCGAGGACGCGGGCGCCGCCGACCTGATCTCGGGCGGCCGGCTGCAGCTCGGCATCTCCCGCGGCTCGCCCGAGCAGGTGCTCGACGGCTGGCGCTACTTCGGCTATGAGCCCGAGGACGGCCAGACGGATGCCGACATGGCACGCGCCCACGCCGAGGTGTTCCTCAAGGTGATCGAGGGGGAGCCCTTCGCCGCGCCGAGCCCGCGGCCCATGTTCCCGAACCCGCCGGGGCTGCTGCGCCCCGAGCCGCACTCGCCGGGCCTGCGCGAGCGCATCTGGTGGGGCGCCGGCTCGAACAGGACCGCGCAGTGGGCGGCGCGGCTCGGGATGAACCTGCAGAGCTCGACCCTCAAGGACGACGAGGACGGCCGCCCCTTCCACGTGCAGCAGGCCGAGCAGATCCGGCTGTTCCGCGAGGAGTGGAAGGAGCAGGGCTGGGAGCGCGAGCCGCGCGTCTCGGTCAGCCGCAGCATCTTCGCCCTGGTCACCGACGAGGACCGCGCCTACTTCGGCGCCGGCCGCGAGGAGGAGGACCAGATCGGCTACCTCGACCAGAACACCCGGGCGATCTTCGGCCGCAGCTACGCCGCCGAGCCCGACGAGCTCATCGAGCAGCTCGCCGAAGACGAGGCGATCGCCGCCGCCGACACGCTCCTGCTCACCGTTCCGAACCAGCTCGGCGTCGAATACAACGCCCACCTCATCGAGTCGATCCTGACCCACGTCGCCCCCGCGCTCGGCTGGCGCTGACCGGCGGCACGGGCGCGGCTGGGGCCTTCAGCCGCCGCCGATTGTTCCGCTAGACTCGCCGTTTAGCCCGCGGGGCGACGCGGGCACTGTTCAGTGCGCGTTTCCCGCGCCGATTTCGAACTTAACACCGAACTGAATACCGAAGTGAATAGGGGAGGCCGGAGACGTGGACATCGACCTCAGTGTCCTGCGACTGATGGAGCGCGAGCGGGAGATCCCGTTCGACGAGCTCGTGACGATCATCGAGCAGGCGATCCTGACCGCCTACCTCAAGCACACCGGCCAGGCCGACCACCGGCACGGCGCGCCCGCGCACCCCGGGCAGAGCCAGCAGGTGACGGATGCCGCGGCGAAGGCGCCGGCGGCCCGCGTGCACCTCGACCGCAAGACCGGCCACGTCAGTGTCTTCGTGCCCGAGTACGACGAAGACGGCAACGTCATCGGCGAGGCGGAGGACAGCCCCAGCGACTTCGGCCGCATCGCCGCCTTCGCGGCGAAGCAGGTCATCAACCAGCGCCTGCGCGACATCCAGGACGAGTCGGTGCTCGGCGAGTTCAAGGGGCGCGAGGGCGACATCGTCGCCGGCATCATCCAGCAGGGCCCCAACCCGCGCATGGTGCACGTCGACCTCGGAACGGTCGAGGCGATCCTGCCGCCCGAGGAGCAGGTGCCGGGCGAGGAGTACACGCACGGCTCGCGCATCCGCGTCTACGTGACCTCGGTCGCCAAGGGGGCCAAGGGCCCGCAGATCACGGTGAGCCGCACGCACCCGGCTCTGGTCCGCAAGCTGTTCGCGCTCGAGGTGCCCGAGATCGCGGGCGGCCTGGTCGAGATCGTGTCGCTGGCGCGCGAGGCGGGCCACCGCACGAAGATCGCGGTGCGGGCCACCGAGCCGGGCATCAACGCCAAGGGCGCGTGCATCGGAGAGATGGGCTCGCGCGTGCGCGCCGTGACCGCCGAGTTGAACAACGAGAAGATCGACATCGTCGACTACTCGCCCGACCTGGCGGCGTTCGTCGCGAGCGCCCTCAGCCCGGCGAAGGTCACCAGCGCATATGTCGTCGACGAGAGCCTGAAGGCCGTGCGGGCGCTCGTGCCCGACTACCAGCTCTCCCTCGCCATCGGCAAGGAGGGGCAGAACGCGCGCCTCGCCGCGAAGCTGACCGGGGCGAAGATCGACATCCAGCCCGACTCGGCCGAGTAGGCCGCGGGGGAAAACCGCCGGTGGCTCGGCCGTGTGGGTCAGGGGTCTAGAATGGAACCCGTCAGAACGTGCATCGGGTGCCGTTCTCGCGCTCCCCGGTCCTCTCTTCTGAGGGTCGTCGCCCAAGGATCCCAAGTCGTGGTGGATGAATCCGCCGCACTTCCGGGCAGGGGCGCGTGGCTCCACCCGACCACGCAATGTATGCAGAAGGCTCTGCAGCGCAAGGCATTCGGCCGCGCACTGCGGGTGCCGGGCGTGCTGGACACGCAGCAGATAGAGAACAGGCTGAACGGCTGATGGACAACAACTGATGAGCGGCTCGAAATGAGACCCGTCCACCACTAGCGCCTGCCCTGATCCGAGGGCGGGCCTCGGAACAGGAGAGATGTGGCTGCAAAACCACGCGTACACGAGATCGCATCCGAGCTGGGTATCGACAGCAAGGAAGCGGTCAAGATCCTCAATGACGAACTGAAGGAGTTCGTCAAGGGTCCTTCATCGACGATCGAGCCGCCCGCGGTGCGCAAGCTGAAGGCGCACGTCGCGTCGAACCCGGCTCTCGTCACCAAGACGGCCGCGAACGAGTCGGCCAAGCCGGCCGCCAAGCCCGGCCCGGCCAAGCCCGCGGCCCCGCGCCCGGCCCCGGCACCCGCCGCCGAGGCGGCACAGCCGACGACGGCACCCGAGACCCCCACGCAGCAGAAGCCGGAGAAGCCGGCCGCCTCGCGCCCGCAGCAGTCGGGCGGCCAGCCGGCGGCGGCGGATGACTCCCGCGGCGGCTCCGCGCAGACCTCGGCGCCCCGCCCGCAGGCGCCCCGCCCCCAGGGCACCCCGCGCCCCGGCAACAACCCCTTCTCGTCCCAGCAGGGGATGGGTCAGCGCCCGGCGGGCACGCCCCGCCCGGGCAACAACCCGTTCTCCTCGCAGCAGGGGATGGGCCAGCGCCCGAATCCGGGCAACATCCCGCGCCCGCAGGCTCCTCGCCCGGGTGCTCCGCGCCCCGGCGCGCCCCGCCCCGGTGCTCCGCGCCCCGGCGGCGCGCGTCCCGGGCAGGGCTTCCAGCGGCAGGGCGCCGGCGGCGGCGGCAACCGGCCCGGCGGCTTCCAGCGCCCCGGCGGCGGTGGCGGCGCGGGCGGCGGCTTCCAGCGGCCCGGCGGCGGCTTCGGCGGCCCGCGCCCCGGTGGAGGCGGCGGCCGCGGCCGCGGCCCCGGCGGCGGCACGGCCGGCGCGTTCGGTCGCGGCGGCGGCAAGAGCAAGGCCCGCAAGTCGAAGCGCACGAAGCGGCAAGAGTTCGAGATGCGGGAGGCGCCGTCGATCGGCGGCGTCAAGGTTCCGCGCGGCGACGGCAACACCGTCATCCGTCTGCGTCGCGGCGCGTCGATCAGCGACTTCGCCGACAAGATCGACGCGAGCCCTGGCGACCTGGTGACCGTGCTGTTCCACCTCGGTGAGATGGCCACGGCGACCGAGTCGCTCGACGAGGCCACCTTCGAGGTGCTCGGCGACGAGCTGGGCTACAAGATCCAGATCGTCTCGCCCGAGGACGAGGACAAGGAGCTCCTCGAGGGCTTCGACATCGACCTCGACCAGGAGCTCGAGGACGAGTCCGACGAGGACCTGCTGCCCCGGCCCCCGGTGGTCACGGTCGTCGGCCACGTCGATCACGGTAAGACGCGACTGCTCGACGCGATCCGCGAGACGAACGTCATCGCGGGCGAGGCCGGCGGCATCACGCAGCACATCGGTGCGTACCAGGTGCGCACGGAGCACGAGGGCGTCGACCGCGCCATCACCTTCATCGACACCCCGGGTCACGAGGCGTTCACCGCCATGCGTGCCCGCGGTGCTCAGGTCAGCGACATCGCGATCCTCGTGGTCGCGGCGGACGACGGCATCATGCCGCAGACGATCGAGGCGCTGAACCATATGCAGGCGGCGAACGTGCCGATCGTGGTGGCGGTCAACAAGATCGACAAGCCCGACGCCAACCCGGCGAAGGTGCGCCAGCAGCTCACCGAGTTCGGCCTCGTGGCGGAGGAGTACGGCGGCGACACCATGTTCGTCGACGTGTCCGCCCGGGAGAAGATCGGCCTGACCGATCTGCTCGACGCGGTGCTGCTCACCGCCGACGCCGGTCTCGACCTGCGCGCGAACCCGAACAAGGCGGCGCGCGGTGTCGCGATCGAGGCGAAGCTCGACAAGGGCCGCGGCGCGGTGGCCACCGTGCTCATCCAGTCCGGAACGCTGCACGTCGGAGACTCGATCGTGGCGGGCACGGCCTACGGCCGCGTGCGCGCCATGCTCGACGAGAACGGCGACACCGTCGAGGAGGCGCTGCCCTCGCGCCCCGTGCAGGTGCAGGGTCTGTCGACCGTGCCCCGCGCCGGCGACACGTTCATCGTGACCGAGGACGACCGCACGGCCCGTCAGATCGCCGAGAAGCGCGAGGCGGCCGAGCGCAACGCCCAGCTGGCCCGCGCCCGCAAGCGCATCAGCCTCGAGGACTTCACCCGTGCTCTCGAAGAGGGCAAGGTCGAGTCGCTCAACCTCATCATCAAGGGTGACGTCTCCGGTGCCGTCGAGGCGCTCGAGGAGTCGCTGCTCAAGATCGAGGTGGACGATTCGGTCCAGCTGCGCATCCTGCACCGCGGCGTCGGCGCGATCACCGAGTCGGATGTGGACCTCGCCACGATCGACAACGCGATCATCGTCGGCTTCAATGTGCGGCCCGACGTCAAGGCGCGCGAGCGTGCGGCCCGCGAGGGCGTGGACATCCGCTTCTACTCGGTCATCTACAACGCGATCGAGGACATCGAGAACTCGCTCAAGGGCATGCTCAAGCCCGAGTTCGAAGAGGTCCAGTCGGGTCTGGCCGAGATCCGCGAGGTGTTCCGTTCCTCCAAGTTCGGCAACATCGCCGGCGTCTACGTGCGCAGCGGGACCATCACCCGCAACGCCAAGGCGCGGGTCATCCGCGACGGCGTCGTGGTCGGCGACAACCTCGCCATCGAGTCGCTGCGCCGCTTCAAGGACGACGTCACCGAGGTGCGCGCGGACTTCGAAGCCGGTATCGGGCTCGGCAAGTTCAACGACATCCAGGTCGGCGACGAGATCGAGACGATCGAGCTGCGGGAGAAGCCGAGGGTCTGATGGCTGATCCGGAACGCGCGCGGAAGCTGGCCGACCGCATCAAGGTGATCGTCGCGCAGCGGCTCGAGAAGGGGATCCGCGATCCCCGGCTCGGCTTCGTGACGATCACCGACGTGCGGGTGACCGGCGACCTGCAGCACGCGAGCGTCTTCTACACCGTGTACGGCACGGAGGAGGAGCGCCGCGCCTCGGCCGCCGCACTGAAGTCCGCGACCGGCATGCTGCGCAGCGAGGTCGGGCGCAACATCACGGCGCGCCTGACCCCGACCCTCGAGTTCATCGCCGACGCGATCCCCGAGAACGCCGCGCACATCGACGAGCTGCTCAAGCAGGCCGCCGCGCGCGACTCCGAGGTGGCGGCGCTGGCGTCGTCGGCCCGGTACGCGGGCGACCCCGACCCGTACCTCACGCCGCGCGAGGACGACGAGGACGAGGACGACGACTGACGTCGACGACGGATGCGTGAAGGAAAGCGCCCCGGAGCTCCAGGCTCCGGGGCGCTTTCGTGTCTCCGTGACGTCCAGAACCGTCCGGAGGCGTGCGGCTACCCGGCCGCCTTCGCCGCCGCCGATAGCGCCTTGACGTAGTCGTCGAGGCCCCACGACAGCGACAGCGCGGTGGGCGGGGAGACGGCGGAGATGAAGGCCGGGCCGGTCAGCTTCGCGACGGCGCCCTTCTTCACCTGCTGCATTCCCGAGCCCCAGCTCGAGGTGAGGAACTGCTGCTGCGCAGCATCCGTGTCGGCGTAGGAGACCAGCACGTCGCTCGTGAGCTGATCGACCTTCTCATGGCTGAGCGTGTAGTAGAAGCTCTGGTCGCCGTTCGCGAGCTCCTCGACGCTGGGGGCCGAGGTGAAGCCGAGGTCGAGCGCGAACTGCACCCGCGGGTCCTCCTTCTTGTACACGTAGAAGGTGTCGGAGGAGTCCCACACCTCGGCGATCGTCTTGCCCTGGAACTCGGGGTGCTCCTCGGCCGCCTTCGTGATCTTGTCGTCGATCTCGTCGATGACCTGCTCGGCCTTGTCGGGCTCGAACAGCGCCTTGCCGGAGATCGTGATGATGTCCTTCCACGGCGTCGCCCACGGCTGGTCGGGGTACGCGACGGTGGGCGCGATGGCCTTCAGCAGGCGGTCCTGCTTCGCGGTGAGCCCGGAGTACGGGGCGAGGATCAGGTCGGGCTTGGCCGCCGCGATCGCCTCATAGGGCGGGTCGTCGGTGGTGTTCGGCAGCACCGTGGGCATCTTCATGCCCTTCTCCTCGATGGCATCCTTGATCCACGGCAGCACGCCGTTCTTGTCGCCCGCGTACTGCTGGAACGGCATCGCGACCGGGTCTACGCCGAGCGCGATGGCCGCGTCGGTGGAGCCCCAGCCGAGCGTGACCACGCGCTTCGGCTTCTCCTTGATCGTCGTCTCGCCGAAGGCGTCCTTGATCGTCACCGCCGATGAGGAGGTGCTCGATTGGTCGCTCGACCCGGCGGAGGGCGAGGTGCCCCCGCTCGAGGAGCAGCCGGCGAGGGCGAGGGCCGCGGCCACCAGGGCAGCGGCGGCGCCGAGGAGGCGCGCCCGTGTGGTCATCTGTCTTCCTTTCGTTCGAAGGTGCGCCGGTGCGTGATCGGCACCACGAGGGGCGATCCCGTCACCGGGTCTGCGATCACGCGGGCGGTGAGCCCGAACGCCTCCGCGAGGAGGGGCTCGGTGATCACCGCCGCGGGGGAGCCGGAGGCGAGCAGCCGCCCGCCGGACATCACGACGAGCTCGTCGGCGTACCTGGCGGCGAGATTGAGATCGTGCAGCACCATCACGACGGTGGTGCCGAGCCGGGCGTTCAGGTCGGCCAGCAGGTCGAGCACGTCGACCTGGTGCGCGATGTCGAGGAACGTGGTCGGCTCGTCGAGCAGCAGCACGTCGGGGTTCTGCGCGAGCGCCATGGCGATCCACACCCGCTGGCGCTGACCGCCGGAGAGCTCCGCGACACGCATTCCGGCGAGTTCGAGCGCGTCGGTGAGCCGCAGCGCCTCCGCGACGACGGCGTCGTCGGCGCGGTCGCGCACGCCGAACACGCCCTGGTGCGGATGCCGGCCGCGCATCACCAGGTCGGCGACGGTGATGCCGTCGGGCGCCACCGGCTCCTGCGGCAGGATGCCCAGCATGCGGGCGAGCCTGCGCCCGGGGATGCCGCGCACGTCCTCGCCGTCGAGGGTGACGACGCCCGCCTGCGGCTTGAGCAGCCGGGCGAGACCGCGCAGCAGCGTCGACTTGCCCGAGCCGTTGGCGCCGACGATGGCCGTGATCCGGCCGGTGGCGAGCTCCAGGTCGAGCCCGGGCACGACGACGCGGCCGTCGTAGGCGAGGCTGAGCCCCTGCGCGGCGACGGTGCGCGGCGCGGCGGGGGAGAGGATGTCGCTCACGCGGACGCTCCTTCCGTGCGGGTGAGAAGCCAGAGCAGGTACGGCGCGCCGATCACGCCGGTGACGAGGCCGACCGGCGCCTGGAAGTCGCCGAGGTGCGCGGCGATCGCGTCGGCGGCGGTGACGAGCACGACGCCGGTGAGAGCGGATGCCGCCGGCTGCAGCCCGCCCGCACCGACCAGGCGCCGCGCCACCGGCGCGCTGACGAACGCCACGAATGCGACGGGACCCGCGACCGCCGTGGCCGAAGCGGCCAGGGCCACGCCCACCGCGATCGCGCCGATCGTCGTCCGGGCCGGCCGCACCCCCAGCCCGTGCGCGGCATCGTCGCCCAGCGCGAGCACGGAGAGCGGCCGGGCCAGCCAGAAGGCGAGCGGCACGAGCACGACGAGCACGGCGGCGAGCAGCCCGGTCTCAGCCCAGCTGGGATCGTTCACGCTGCCGACCGTCCACACGAGGGCCTGCTGCGCATCGCGCACGTCGGCGCGGGTGAACAGGTAGCCGAGCCCGCCGTTGACGAGGAACGCGACCGCGATGCCGATCAGCACGAAGCGCTGCCCGGCGAAGCCCTCCCGCCAGGAGAGCAGGCCGATCACCGCCGCGACGACCGCGGCGCCGCAGAAGGCCGCGATCGGCACCGCGGGACCGGTGGCATGGAACACCAGCATGGCGGCGACGGCGGCGAGGCTCGCCCCGCCCGAGACCCCGATCACGTCGGGGCTCGCCAGCGGGTTGCGCAGCGTGCTCTGGAACAGCGAGCCGGCCAGCGCCAGCGCGAGCCCCACGAGCGCCCCGGTGACCCAGCGCGGCAGCCGCAGCGTGAACACGACCAGGTTCTCCAGCGGGTCGCCCTGGCCGACGAGGGTCGCGGCGAGCCGGGCCGGGGAGATCCCGACGTCGCCCACGGAGAGGGTCACGGCGGCGACCAGCACGACGGCGGCCGCCAGGGCGGCGAGCACGAGCAGGTGCCGGCGGCGGGCCGCGGCGAGGGCGCGCCGCACGGCCGCGGCGGGCTCGGCCGCGGCATCCGTGATCGTGGTCGCGCTCATGCGGCCACCTGCAGGCGCGGGCGGCGCACCAGCGCGATCATGACGGGCGCCCCGATGATCGCGACGACGATGCCGGCCTCGAGCTCACCGGGCGGTGCGACGAAGCGGCCCACGACGTCGGCGGCGATGAGCAGTGCGGGGCCGACCACGGCCGACAGCACGACGATCCAGCGGTAGTCGGCGCCCGCGGCCCGGCGTGCGGCGTGCGCGGCGACGAGCCCGACGAACACGATCGGCCCCGCGATCGAGGTGGCGGCTCCGGCGAGCAGCACGACGGCGAGGGCGCACACGCCGCGCGCCAGGCGCACGTTCTGGCCGAGGCCGCGGGCGACGTCGTCGCCGAGGCCCAGGATGTTCAGCGAGCGGGCCCCGACGAGGGCGAGCGCCGCGCCGACGGCGGCGAACGGCGCGGCCAGCCCCACGGCGGAGAGCCCGCGGCCGGTGAGCGAGCCGACCTGCCAGAACCGGAACTGCTGGAACACGTCGCTGTGCGACAGCAGCACGAGCGTGACGACCGAGGTGAGGCCGGCGGTGAGCGCGGCGCCGGCCAGTGCGAGCTTCACGGGGGTCGCCCCGCCCGCCCCGGTCGTGCCGACCAGGTAGACCAGTGCGGCCGCGACGGCGGCGCCGGCCAGGGCGAACCAGACGTAGCCCGCGGGAGAGGTGACGCCGAAGAGCGTGATCGCGACGATGACCGCAAGCGACGCGCCGGCGTTCACGCCGAGCAGCCCGGGGTCGGCCAGCGGATTGCGGGTCACGCCCTGCATGACCGCGCCCGCCATGCCGAGGGCGGAGCCGGCGACGAGTCCCACGAGGGTGCGCGGCAGCCGGAGGCCGTTCACGATGCGCTCGGCCTCGTCGGTGCCGTGCGGGTGCACGACGGCGTGCAGCACGGCCGCCGGCGACAGCGGCTGCGCCCCGAGGCCGAGGCTCAGCAGCACGAGCACGGCGAGCGCGATCACCCCGCCCGCGAGCACCGCGGCCGGCCTGCCGGCGGCCACGTCAGGAGAGCTCCGCTCGGCCGCGGCGCCAATACCCCATGAAGGCGACACGGCTGCGGTCCACGCCGACCTCGCGCACCAGGTGGCGGCGCAGCGTCACGACGGTGGAGGTCTCGCCGGCGATCCAGGCGTAGAAGCCGTCGTGGGCGCCGTCCGGGGCGTCCCACACCAGGCCGGCCTCGACGTCCGACTCGTCGAGCGCGACGGATGCGCCCGGGCGTACCGCCGCGGCGGCATCCGGCGTCACGATGTGCCGGTGCTCGGCGACCCACCCCCGCACCTGCTCGACCAGCTCTGCGCCGCGCTCGCGGCCGCCGCGCGGCAACCAGGTGAGTTCGTGCCCGGGGGCGAGCCGCACGTCGAGCACGTCGCCCGGCTCCGGCACCTCGAGGAACGCGGTGGCCCGCACCTCGTCGCCGAGCGACTCGAGGATGCCGCAGACCGCGGGAACGGCGGTCTCGTCACCGACGAGGAGCAGCTCGCCGCAGCCGCCGGGGCGCCAGTCGATGCCGACGAGCCGGCCGGCGGAAAGGTCGTCGGGCCCGACGACCACGAGTTCGTCGCCGGGTCGGGCGCGGTTCGCCCAACGGCTGGCCGGGCCCGCGTCGCCGTGCAGGGCGAAGTCGACGTCGATCTCGCGCTGCTGCTGGCGCACGGCCCGCACCGTGTAGGTGCGGAAGGGGTTGCGCAGCTCCTCCGGCAGGGCGCGCCACCGGTCGTACCAGGCGCCCTGCGCGATGCAGTCGGGGTCGAAGACGCCGAGGTGGTCGAAGCCGCGGGGAGCGTCGTCGGCCTCGTGCGGGAAGATCACCTTGATCCGCTGATCGAGGCACGCGCTGCCGAACACGTCGAGCTCGTCGCCGGTGAAGGTGACGCGGCGGAAGGTCGGTGAGAGCTCGGCGACCGCACGCACCGCCACGCGGTACGGCCGATAGGCGGGGCGCTCGGCCCGCACGCGATCGGGGGCGGTCGGTAAGGTAAGCATTACCTAAATCCTCTGACGCGGACGGGTCCTGCGCAAGTCGGATCCGCAGATTGTCAGATGAAGCGCAGCCCCTGCTGCAGCCGCGTGCGCACCTCGAACAGGTCGACGCCCTGCGCCCGGGGCGCCCCCGGAACCCCGGTACGCAGCAGGTGGCCGAGCACCGAGTGCTGCACCGCCAGGAGTGCGATGCCGCGGCTGCGGCCCGCCTCGACGACCGGCTGCTCGAGCGCGTCGTCGGGCAGCACGACGATCGCGCCGGCGAACTTCACGCCGAGCGCGCGGCCCAGGTGGCGGGCCCGGACGCCGAGGTCGTGCAGCGGCTCGCCGTCCAGTTGCACGCCGTCGGCGGCTGCAACGAGCTCGCCCCGGCGCACCGTCACCGGGCCGCCGTAGTCCTCCGACTGCACGGCGAAGAGCCCGGTCGGCCCGAGCACGATGTGGTCGATCTTGCTCATGCCGTCGACGGCGAGCACGTCGTGCCACACGGTGTAGCCGATGCCGAGCTCGGCGAGCTGCCTGGCCGTCGCCTCCTCGGCGAGCGCGTCGGCCAGCGTGTGGCGGATCTCGTACGGCGCGCTGCGCACCAGCGCAGGGTCGTACGGGTCGGGCAGCTCGACGCCTCGGCCCGCCCACTCGCGCATCAGGGCGAGGTACCGCTCCCGGCGCCATCCGCCGGGATGCCCGTAGCTGCGCGCCCGGGGACGGGTGTCGCGCCGCTCCGCGCCGCGGCCCGCCGCCGAGGCGACGAAATCGCCGTCGTCGGCGCCTCGGGCGTAGCTCGGGCCGCCCCGGTCGAACGCCGCCCGCGCCTCGGGGGTGCGGATGCGCTCCCACGCCTCCTGCACGGCGCGGAACTCCTCGGCCGAGCCGCCGGTGTCCGGGTGCGTCTCGCGCAGCCGGCGCCGGTAGGCGCGCTTCAGCTCGTCGTCGCTCGCACCGGCGTCGACCCCGAGCACCGCGTACGGCGAGGCGGAGAGCGGGGAGTCGGGCATCCCGTCAGGCTACAGCCGCTTCCGCATCACGAGCCGGGGCAGGCGGCCGCTCGTGGCGAGTGTGGAGCCGATCACTTCGAACCCCTCTGCGGCGAAGGTGGAGGCCGTGCCGACGTACAGGAACGCGCTGCTCACCCAACCCCCGGCCGGGTCGATCGGATAGCCCTCGATGGCCGGCGCGCTGTGCGCCCGGGCGAACTCCGTGGCGCCTCGCAGCAGCTCGCGGGTGAGCCCGCGCCCCGTGAAGCCCTTGCGCACGACGAAGCACAGCACGCACCACACCGGCACGTCGTCGACGGGCAGGATCGTGCGCGAGCGCTGCAGCCGCCCGATCGCCGCGCGCGGGCCGGTGTTGACCCAGCCCGCGACCTCGCCGTCGACGTAGGCGAGCAGACCGGGGACGACCGGCTGCCGGGTGAGCTCTCGCACCTTCTCCTCCCGCTGAGGGCCGACGAGCCGCGAGTTCTCACTCGAGGTGAGCCGGCACGACAGGCACCAGCACGCGTCGCCGCCGGGCGTGCTCGGCCCGATGATCGTCGCCAGATCTTCGAAGCGCTCGGCCGTCGCCGGCACCACCTCGACCGTCATGCGGCGACAGTAGCGTCTGCCGCCGACATCCGGTCACGGCAGCGCGTAGCCGTCGCCCTCCCGCACCGCCAGGCCGTCGGCGATGAGCCCGTCGAGGGCCCGGGCGAGCTGCCGCCGGTCGTCCCAGAGCGGCTCGAGCCCGGCATCCGTCACGGGCGCGTGCGCCGCACGCAGCTCGCGCAGGATGAGGCCGCGCACGTGCCGGTCGCTGCCCTCGTACTTCTTCTGCACCGGCCGGCGCGGCCCGTCGTAGGCCGGGTAGCCCGCCGCCCGCCACGCGCACGCGTCGGCGATCGGGCAGTCCACGCAGCGCGGGGCGCGGGCTGTGCAGGCCACGGCGCCGAGCTCCATCGCGGCGGCGTTGAACACGCGCGCGTCGAGCGGATGCTCCGGCAGCAGCGCCTCCATCGCGGCGAGGTCGCGCGCGGTGGACGGCGGACCGGGCTCGGCGTGGCCGTTGACGGCGCGGGCGATGACCCTGCGCACATTGGTGTCGACGACGGGCACCCGCACCCCGTAGGCGAAGGCGGCGACGGCGCGCGCCGTGTACGGGCCGACGCCCGGCAGAGCCAGCAGCGTGTCCACGTCGCGCGGCACCTCACCGCCGTGCATCTCCGTGATCGCCACCGCGCAGGCGTGCAGCCACAGCGCGCGCCGCGGGTAGCCGAGCCGGTTCCACGCGCGCACCGCCTCGCCGGGCGGCACCGCCGCGAGGTCCGCGGGGCGCGGCCAGCGCTCGAGCCACGCCCGCCACTGCGGCAGCACCCGGGCGACGGGGGTCTGCTGCAGCATGAACTCGCTGACGAGGATGCCCCAGGGGGAGCATCCGCTCTCGCGCCAGGGCAGCTCGCGCGCATGCTCGCGGAACCAGCCGTTCACCCGCTCGGCCAGCGCCTCGGGGCCGGCGGAGACGGGGGCGGGCATCACCCCTCCAGCGTAGGCTGGCGGCCATGCAGCTCGTGTCGACTCCGCGCATCTAGTTCCTGCGCGGCCTGCGCGACGAGATCGCCGGAAACTACCCGCGCGGTCGCCGCATCATCGGCGTCGACGGCTTCCCCGGCTCGGGCGCCGACGCCGTCGCCGACGACCTCGCCGCCGTATTCGCCGAGGCCGGCACGCCGGCCTTCCGCGCCTCGATGCGCGACTTCCTGAAACCGCGCGCCGACCGCGGCGCGGGGGAGCGCGCGTACGACGAGATCACCTTCCGGCGGGTGCTGATCGACCCCTGGCGGATGGGCGGCAGCACGGGCTTCCAGACCGCCGCGTTCGACGCCGAGCGCGACCAGCCCGTCATCAGCGAGTGGAAGACCGCGCCGGCCGACGCCGTGCTCCTCGTCGACGGCGCCTACCTGCTGGGCGGCCTGAAGGGCATCTGGCATTACACCGTCTACGTCGACGCGCAGGGCGCTCAGGCCGACGAGCAGTACCTGGCCGACGCCTCGCCGTTCTTCTCCGCCTCCGCCGTCGTGGACACGAGCGACCCGAAGGCGCCGAAGCGCATCCTCAGCGACTCCTGCTGACCCGGGCCACGCGTGCCGCGACGAGCGCGGACAATTCGGCCGGCGTGAAGAAGCGCCCCGAGCGCTCGACCTCATGCACGCCATCCGTGATCGCGGCGTTCACGGGCGCCGCGAGCCCCACCTCTGCGGATTGCGCGACGACGGCGCCGTTCAGGTAGTCGATCTCGGTGCGCCGGCCGCGACGGATGCTCTGCAGGGTCGACCCCAGGTTCGGCACCTCGCCCATGCGCCGCGCCATCAGCCGCGGCACCAGCGCGGCCGCCCACGGCGGCGCGACCGCGACCAGCCGTACGACCGGGTGGCTGAGCCCCTGGATGGCGTCGAAGCGCACGCCGTGCGCGAGCCCCGCCCGCGCCGCCTCGCGGATCAGCCCCGTCACGACCGGTCGCAGCAGCGGGTCGGCGACGGTCTGCTGCACCGACAGTCCCGTGGCGGCCGGGGTGCCGTTGACCATGTTGATCACGAGCTTGGTCCACTGCGCGCCGCGGAACCGGTCGGTGACCCGGGCCGGCATCACCGAGGCGAGCAGCGCGGTCGCCTCGCGCGACCGGTCGACGACGGTCGTTCCGGCGGCGGTGACGGTCACCCGGCCCGGCTCGACGTTCTGCGCGGCGTACAGGGCGAGCGCGCCGAACGCCTCGACGCCGGGCAGAACCCGGTGCACCGTGTCGAGCCCCTCGAGCCCGTTCTGCACCACGACGAGCGGCGTCCCGCGCAGGTGCTCGGCGCTGGCGGTGAGCGCCGCCTCCGCGTCCTGCGCCTTGGTGGTCAGGAACGCGAGCTCGGGGGTTCGCGTGAGCGTCTCGGACGCCGCGAGGCGCGCCGTGTGCTCGCCCCAGGCCCCGTCGAGGCGCAGCCCGTGCTCCCGGATCGCCGCGAGCGTCGCCCCGCGCGCGGTCACCTCGACCTCGTGCCCGGCCCGATCCAGCAGCGAGGCGATGGTGCCGCCGACGGCCCCGGCTCCGATCACTGCCACGCGCATGCCTCCCAGGTTATGGGCTCGCGGCGGTCACTACCCTGGGCCTGTGACCTCCCCGCACGGCATCCTGCTGCTCGACAAGCCGCAGGGTCTCACCAGCCATGATGTGGTCGCCCGGGTGCGGCGCGCGGCGAACACCCGGAAGGTGGGGCACGCCGGGACCCTCGACCCGATGGCCACCGGCCTGCTGATCGTCGGCCTCGGCATGGCCACGCGCCTGCTCACGCACGTGGTCGGCGCCGACAAGGTCTACGAGGCGACGATCCGGCTCGGCGAGGCGACGAACACCGACGACGCCGAGGGCGAGCAGACGGGCAAAGCGGATGCCTCGGCCGTCGCCGCGCTCGCCGACGCGGAGCTCGCCCGCGCCGTCGCCGCGCTGACCGGCGACCTCCTCCAGGTGCCGAGCTCGGTCAGCGCCATCAAGGTCGACGGCGAGCGGGCATACGCGCGCGTCCGCGCCGGCGAGCAGGTGGAGCTCGCCGCACGGCCCGTCACCGTGAGCGCCTTCGAGGTGCGCAGCATCCGCCGGCTGCCCGAGCAGGGCGTGATCGACCTCGACGTGCGCGTCGCCTGCTCCTCGGGCACCTACATCCGGGCGCTCGCCCGCGACCTCGGTGCCGCGCTCGGGGTCGGCGGCCACCTGACCGCCCTGCGCCGTACCGCCGTCGGCCCCTTCGACGTGGCCTCGGCGACGCCGCTCGCGGCGCTCACCGACGGGGCGGTGGCGCCGGCCGACGTGCTGCTGGCGCCGGCCGACGCCGCCACTCGGCTCGTGCCCCGGCTCGATCTCGACGAGCAGCAGGCCGTAGACCTCGGCCACGGCAAGAAGCTGGCGCTCGCGCAGGCCGGCGGCCCCGGCATCCGTGCCGCCATCGCACCCGACGGGCGCCTGGTCGCCCTCGTCTCCGTCTCGAAGACGGGCGTCGTGCGCGTCGAGACGGGTTTCCCGCAGCCGGAGGCGCAGCCGTGATCGAGTGGTTCATGTACGCGCAGATCGCGGTCGCCCTCGCCGCGGGCCTGCTCTGCCTCGTGCTCGGCATCGTCGGCAGGGCGCCGAACGACCTCAGCATGGGGGCGATGGCGCTCGTCGGCCTGCTGCTGCTGGCGCAGGTGGTGGTCGCGATCGTCGCGCCGCTCGCGGGCAACCCGCCCACCGGCAGCCTGCTGGAGTTCTGGATGTACCTGGTCTCGGCCACCCTGCTGCCGTTCCTCGGCATGGCCTGGGCGCTGGTCGAGCGCAGCCGATGGAGCGTCGTCGTGCTCGGCGTGATCGGCCTCGCCGTCGCGGTCATGCTGTACCGGATGGGCGTCATCTGGTGGGTGCAGGGCGCCTGAGGCGCGCATCCGCGCCCCTAGAATCGAGAAGCGATGTCTGAGACCAAGTCCGTCACCGAGCGACTCTCGGCCGCCATGCCGAGGATCGTCGACACGGGCACCCTGGCGGTGCTGGTCGCCGTGTACGGCGTGCTCGTGCTCGCGGCGGCCGGTCGCAGCGTCTACCAGATCATCGACCACTTCTCGAAGGCGCCGGTCGCGATCAGCGTCTCCGCCGCATCCGCCGTCGTCTACATCCTCGCCACGGTCGCGCTGATCGTGCACCGCGGCGTCTGGTACCGCATCGCCTGGATCACCGTCTCGATCGAATTCGCCGGCGTCATCGTGATCGGATGCGTCACCGCGTTCCTCCCCGACGCGCTCGGCCCCGGCTCGGGCAACGCCTTCGGCGACACCGCGACCGTGTGGACGGTGTTCGGCCAGGGCTACTTCTTCGTGCCGCTCGTGCTGCCGCTGGCCGGCATGTGGTGGCTGAGGGCGCACCGCCGGTGAGGGTCTTCCGCGAGCTCATCGAGGTGCCGGCCGACTTCGGGCCGAGCGCCGTGGCCATCGGCAAGTTCGACGGCGTGCACTCGGGGCACCGGGCGGTGCTCGGCAGGCTGGTCGGGCGATCGCGCGAGCAGGGCCTCGTCTCGACCGTGGTCACCTTCGACCGCAACCCGCTCGAGGTGATCGCCCCCGAGCGCTGCCCCGACTCGCTGGTCAGCCTCGACCAGAAGCTCGACCTGCTCGCCGGGACCGGCGTGGACGCGGCGCTCGTGCTGCACTTCGACCGCGAGCTCGCCGACGTCGCCGCAGAGGACTTCGTGGTGCGCTACCTCGTGAACGCGCTGCACGCGAAGCTGGTGCTGGTCGGCTCCGACTTCCGCTTCGGCAAGGGCAACGCGGGCGACCTCGCGCTGCTGAACGGGCTCGGCACCCAGCACGGATTCGACGTCGAGCTGATCGACGACGTGGTCGGCGAGACGGGGGAGCGGGTCTCCTCCACCCGCATCCGCGAGCTGCTCGCCGCGGGAGACATCGCCGAGGCGCAGCGTCTGCTCGGCCACCCGCCGACCGTGCGCGGGGTCGTCGTGCACGGAGCCAAGCGCGGCCGCGAGCTGGGCTTCCCGACCGCGAACCTGTCGCCGCAGTCGGAGGGGCTGATCCCGGCCGACGGCGTGTACGCGGGCTGGCTCGCCGACGGGGGAGTGCGGCACCCTGCCGCGATCTCCGTCGGCAACAACCCGACCTTCGAGGGCGTGCCGCAGAAGCAGGTCGAGGCGCACGTCATCGGCGAGGAGCTCGACCTGTACGACCACGAGGTCGAGGTGAGCTTCGTGGCGCGCATCCGCGGCATGGTCGCCTTCCAGGGCGTGCCCGCGCTGATCGAGCAGATGGGCCGCGACGTGGTCGAGGCGCGGGCGCTGCTCGCCGCCGACGCGGCCTCCCGCCCGGAGCAGCCCGAGGCGTGAGCCCCGTCTTCCTGGACCGCGAGCCCGCGGCGCCTACCTGGGCGGCAGCAGCTCGCTCCTGAAGATCAGCGCCGCGGCGCCGATCAGCGGGCCCTCGCCCGACAGCCCGGAGGGCACCACCTTCACCTTGCGCACGAACTCGAAGTGGTGCGCGGCCACCTGCTCGCGGATGAAGTCGAACAGGTCCGGCGTGGCCTGCGAGAACCCGCCGCCGATGGCGACGACGTCGAGGTCGAGCAGCGCGGCGGCGCTCGCGATCGCCTTGCCGACGGCTCGGCCGGTGCGCTTCATCGCATCGACGGCGACCGGGTCGCCCTCGCGGTACGCGGCGGCGAGCTCCTCCCCGGTCGCGCCGGCGAACCCGTGCCGCCGCGCATAGGCGACGGTGTGCGGGCCGCTCGCGATCGCCTCGAGCACCTCCCGGTTGCCGAAGGTGTCCTCGCCGACGATGCCGGCGACCTCGACGTGCCCGATGTGGCCGGCGTTGCCGGTGCGGCCCGTGATCACCCGGCCGTGCGCGATGATGCCACCGCCGACGCCGGTGGAGACCACCATGCCCATCACGTTGTCGACGCCCTGCGCGGCGCCCACCCAGTGCTCGGCCAGCACGATCGCGACGCCGTCCATCTCGAGCGCGACCGGCACGTCGAAGCCGGCCCGCGCGACCGCGTCGCCGATCAGCTCCCGCATCGGGTAGCCCCGCCAGGACGGCACGTTGAGGGGGGAGATGGTGCCCGCCGTGCGGTCGACCGGCCCCGCGCATCCGATGCCCACGCCGGCCAGCTCGAGATCGCCCCGCGCGCGCAGCATGTCGAGCGCATGCCGCACGACCCCGCGCACCGACGCCTCGAGCGCGGCGACCTCGGCCTCGCGGCCGGTCGCCAGACGGCTGCGCGAGCCGGGGATCAGAACGCCCGCCCCGTTCACCAGGGCGGCTTCGACCTTGGTGCCGCCGAAGTCGACGGCGAGCACGACGGATTCAGGCATGCTTCCCAGCCTATTGGCGACCGATCGGATGCCTGGCGCCGCGGCCCCTACACGCCGAGATGCACGGCGCGCCGGGCCACCCGGACCAGGCTGCCGCCCCGCCGCTTGACCAGCACGGCGCCCGCCACGAGGGAGACCAGCAGCGGCACCGCCCCGGAGACGACCATGCCGGTGTGGGCGCCGAAGCGGTCGACGATCTGACCCATGATCGGTCCGCCGATGGACTGGCCGCCGAGCTGGATGAGCACGAACACGCCCATCACCCGGCCGCGGATGGCGATGTTGCTCGACATCTGCACGAGCGAGTTCGACGCCGTGAAGTAGAGCAGCTGGGCCATTCCCGCGCCGATCAGGAGGATCGCGAACGGCACGATCTGCGGGGCGATGCCGGCGAGGCCCTGCACCAGGCCGAGGATCGCTCCGCCGACGATCACGAGCCGCAGGCTGACGCCGCGCCGGCGGGTGGACAGCAGCGCGCCGCTGAGCGCGCCCACCGCGACCAGCGAGTTGAAGATGCCGTAGCCGCTCGGGCCGACGCGGAAGACGTGGTCGGCGTAGGCGGTGAGCAGGACCGGCATCGTGTAGATGAACAGCGACACGGCGCACAGCACGACGAGGGTGAAGCGGATCTCGTCCTTGCGGGCCGCGTACTCCAGGCCCTCGCGCAGCTGGCCCTTGCGGCGCGTCGCGGGCGGCGCGGCGATCAGCTGCGCCGGGTTCATGCGGCTGAGCGCATACACGGTGCCGAGGCAGGCGAGGGCGTTCAGCGCGAACGACCAGCCGCCGCCCACGGCGGAGAGCAGCACGCCGCCGACCGCCGGCCCGATCAGCGCCCCGAGCTGGAAGGTCGAGGAGTTGAGGCTGAGCGCATTGCGCAACAGGGCGGGCCCGACGACCTCGGAGACGAAGGACTGCCGGGCCGGGTTGTCGAGCACGGTGGCGAAGCCGCCGAGGGTGGCGATGATCCAGATCATCCAGACCTCGATGGATCCGGTCAGGATGAGCACCGACATGGTGGCCGCGAGCAGCGCGGTGACCGACTGAGTGACCTGCAGGATGACCCGCTTCGGGTAGCGGTCGGCGACGACGCCGCCGATGAGGCCGAAGAGCAGCATCGGCGCGAACTGCAGGGCGACCGTGACGCCGACGTCGGCGACGTTGCCCGAGAGCTGCAGCACGATCCAGTCCTGCGCGATGCGCTGCATGCCCTGCGCGGTGGTCGCCACGATCTGTCCGGTGGCGTAGAGGCGGTAGTTCGGCACGCGCAGAGAGGCGAACATGTCGCGCCACCGCGGGCGCTCGTCGAGGGTCAACAGGGGCTCGGTGGGGGGATTCGCGGCGCTCACAACGGATGCCACGCTAGTCGTATCGTTTCGATAAGTCCTTAGAATGGCGTCAATAACTCCCATTACGAACGGCAATGCCCCGCGGGCGGGGCGGAGGACGAGGACGACGATGTTCGACCCGGTGCTGCTGCAGACCTTCCTGGCGGTCGCCGAGACCGGCAGCTTCACCCGCGCCGGCGCGCAGCTGCGGCTCAGCCAGCCGACCGTGAGCCAGCATGTGCGCCGGCTCGAGAGCGCGTGCGGGCGCGTGCTCGTCGACCGCGACACCCGCCAGGTGCGGCTCACCGACAACGGCGACGCGATGGCCGGCTTCGCCCGCAGCATCCTCGCCGCGCACGCGGCGGCGGACGCGTACTTCTCCGGCAAGGCCATGCGCGGACGGCTGCGCTTCGGCGCCGCCGATGACTTCACGATGACGCAACTGCCGCGCATCCTGAGGGAGTTCCGGCAGCGGCATCCGCAGATCAATCTCGAACTCACGGTGGGGCAGTCCGCTTCGCTGCACCGGCGGCTCGCGGCCGGCCAGCTCGACCTGATCTTCATCAAGCAGAACCCGGGCGCGGGCGAGGGCGTGCGGGTCAGCACCGACCAGATGGTGTGGATGGCGCTCGACGGCATCCAGCTCGCGCCCGATGAGCCGGTGCCGCTCGTCTCGTACCAGGACCCGTCGATGAGCCGGCAGATGGCGATCGGCGCCCTCGAGAAGGCCGGGCGCACCTGGCGCATCACCTGCAACACGCGCGAGGTGAACGGGGTGCTGTCGGCCGTGCGCGCGGGTCTCGGCGTCGCCGTCTTCCCCCGCACGCTCATCCCGGCCGACCTGGTCAAGGTCACGAACCGCCTGGGCCTGCCCGAGATCGGCGACATCGACTTCACCCTGATCGCCAACCCGCACGCCGCCGCGGAACCCGTCGACGCCCTGAGCAGCGCCATCATGGGCCGCACGCTCGTGCACTGAACCGGCGACCGGGTACCGTAGGTCGCATGGGCGAGATGCGGGACGACGGTGCTCCCCGCGTGACGGCGTTCGTCGGCGACAGCCTGACCGCCGGCGGCGACTGGCAGGCGTGGCTGCCCGACGAGTCGGTGATCAACTTCGGTGTCGGAGGCAACACGACCGACGACCTGCTCGAGCGGCTCGACGACGTGATCGCCGCGCAGCCCCAGACGGTGGTGCTGCTGATCGGCACCAACGACTTCGCCTGGCGGCAGCCGGTGGAGCACATCGTGCGCAACACCGAGACGATCCTGTTCAAGCTGCGCAAGGCGCTGCCGGATGCGCAGCTGCTGGTGATCGGCATCCTGCCCCGGCAGCCGGAGTACGCGCACGTCATCCGCGAGGTCAACACGCACGTGCGCCAGTACGCCTCCACGGTGCGCGCGCAGTACCTCGACGCGTGGCCGGTGCTCGCCTCCGACGATGGCGGGCTGAAGCACGAGTACACGGAAGACGAGCTGCATTTGACGCCCGCCGGGTACCAGGCGCTGCTGTCCGAATTGAAGCCGGCGCTCGAGACTCTCCGGGGCCAGCCGCCCTCCTCGCGGGCGATCATCCTGCCGCGCAGCACGCGCTGACGAGGGCCGCGACACGCCCCACCCCCGCACGGGGGCGTTGGCGCTCGGGTGCTGCACGGCTTACTGTCTCCTCGGGGTTGAGGGGAGTCATTCACGGCACGACTGAGAGGCAACCCCGTGCTCAAAAACCTCGACCCTCTGCTCACCGGCACGCTCCTGACCGCACTCGACGAGATGGAGCCTGGTCAGTGGCTGACGCTGACCGCCGGCGAGATCGACGTCTCCGATGCGTCTCGACCGTGCCCGGTCATCGACCTCTCCGGAGTGTCGACCGAGGCCGCGGCATCCGCGATCCTCAGCGTTCTTCCGCTGGACCGCTCCGGCGCTCCGATCGTCTACCTCGACGACGTCGCCGACGGCGAGGAGCTGCCCGACGTCGTGTTCGCGATCTGCGGCATCGCCGCCGACGCGGAACTGCGCCGGGTCCCCATGTCCCGGCTCGAGGAGACCGACTTCCGGCTGCTGGCCGGGCAGTCGACCGTCTCGGTGCGCTCGCACTGCGCGGGGGCTCCGTCGGCGTTCCTGCTGCGCAAGGGCGCCTCGGCGATCGACTAGGCCTTCGCCAAGTAAAGTTGCCGGGTGCCCCGCCCCAGCAACGCCCCGCAGCCCGTCCGCATGGCCCTCGCGCCCGGCTTCCTCGGCGCGATCGTCGCCATGGCGGGCCTCGCGCTGATCGGCACGGACGGCTACGTGTGGATCGACTACAGCGTGGCGATCCTCGCCGCCATCACGGGATGGTTCGCCGTCCAGGGGCGGCAGTGGTGGTGGGCGGCCGTCATGGCGGCCGTCGTCGTGCTGTGGAACCCCGTGTTCCCGCTCGCCCTGCCGGGCGTCGTGCTGAGCGGTCTGTCGATCGCCGCGGCCGCGAGCTTCATCGCGTGCGGCGTGCTGGTGCGGGTGACGCCCGGTTCGTGACCGGCGCGGCGGATGCCTGTGCCGCATCTTCCTGTAAACTGGCCCACAGCGACGGATTCCCGCTCCGTCGCGGCCCGTGCAGGTTCTCCAGCACGCTCGTGCCGCGGCCTGGGTCCCGTCCCAGATCGGCCGAAAGCGTCCCTGCGGCGCGTGCGGCCACGAACACGTTCGTGGAGGACCATGTCCCAGACCGGTGAACGCGTCGCGCAGCAGCGGCGCACCGGACGCCGTCATCAGAACAACGACGGCCTCATCCCCGTGCTCGCCCGGCGCGTGCGCGAAGTCGAGGCGAAGGCCCAGGGCGGCAAGAAGCTCGGGCCGACGAACCGCACCAAGTTCCAGGTCATCGCCCTGCTGATGCGCGAGGAGCGCGCGCGGGCGAAGTCCGATCCCGAGCTGAGCGACGCGCAGCGCGCCGAGCAGCTGAAGCGGCTCGACGGCATCGCGCAGATCCTCGCCAAGACGGCGGCGCGCGACACGAGCCTGATCCAGCTGCTCGAGTCCGACTCCGCCCCGTCGGCGGCGGCGCAGAAGCTGCGCCGCGACTGGCTGCTGGAGTCGGGCACGGAGCTCAGCCCCGACGACCTGATCATCACCGTCGAGGAGCCGAAGGTGCTCGACGTGAAGCCCGTGCTCACCGCCGAGCTCGCCGAGAAGCAGGTCATCCCGCAGTCGGTGAAGGCCAAGCAGCTGTCCAACCCGTTCCTGGCCCCCGACTTCTCCCGCTACGCCGCGCAGGCCGCCCCCACACCGCGCCGCCGCCTCGATTCGTGGGAGCTCCTCGGTCCGCTCTTCAAGTCCTTCGAGCAGGGCTCCGGCGGCCGCATCGCGAGCATGGAGCTGCCGCCGGCGCCGCGCATCGACCGCTACGCCCCGCCCGGAATGGAGCTGATGAAGCACCAGGCCGAGTTCGTCGAGGCGGCGCGCCTCGGCCACCGCACCTTCCTGCTCGCCGACGAGCCGGGCCTCGGCAAGACGGCGCAGTCACTGCTCGCCGCATCCGTCGCCGGTGCGTACCCGCTGCTCGCGGTCGTGCCCAACGTCGTCAAGGTGAACTGGGCGCGCGAGGTGGAGCGGTGGACGCCGCACCGCCGGGCGACGGTCATCCACGGCGACGGCGAGGGCCTCGACGCGTTCGCCGACGTCGTCATCGTGAACTACGAGGTGCTCGACCGGCACCTCGCCTGGATCTCCGAACTCGGGTTCCGGGGCATGGTCGTCGACGAGGCGCACTTCATCAAGAACCTGCACTCGCAGCGCTCCCGCTACGTGCTGGGCATCGCCGACACGATCCGCAAGACGGCCCCCGGCGGCGAGCCGCTGCTGATCGCCCTGACCGGAACGCCGCTGATCAACGACATCGACGACTTCCGCGCGATCTGGCAGTTCCTCGGCTGGATCGACGGGGACAAGCCGAACCGCGAGCTGATGGACCGGCTCGAGGAGACCGGCCTGACCCCGGCCGACCACGAGTTCTACCCGGAGGCCCGCGAGGCGGTCATCGACATGGGCATCGTGCGCCGCCGCAAGATCGACGTCGCCGCCGACCTGCCCTCGCGCCGCGTGGTCGACCTGCCCGTCGAACTGGACGACGAGCTGGGCCGCTCCATCCGCGCCGCCGAGCGCGAGCTCGCCGCCCGCCTCGTCTCGCGCTACGAGCGCGCACTCGCCGCCGGCGTCGGCCGCGACTTCGAGGGCGACTCGGAGGCCCGCACCGAGCACCTGATCCGCATGGTCGCCCACGCGGAGCTCGAGGAGTCGAAGAACGCCAAGACCGGCGACAACGTCTTCACCATGGTGCGCCGCATCGGCCAGGCCAAGGCGGGCCTCGCGGCCGACTACGCCGCGCAGCTGGCCCGCTCGGCCGGCAAGGTGGTCTTCTTCGCCAAGCACATCGACGTCATGGACCAGGCGGAGGAGGCGTTCGCCGCCCGCGAGCTGCGCACCGCGTCGATCCGCGGCGACCAGACCTCGCTCGAGCGCCAGCGCCAGATCGACGCGTTCCAGAACGACCCCGACGTCGCCGTCGCGGTGTGCTCGCTCACGGCCGCGGGCGTCGGCCTGAACCTGCAGGTCGCCTCCAACGTGGTGCTCGCCGAGCTGTCCTGGACGGCTGCCGAGCAGACCCAGGCGATCGACCGCGTGCACCGCATCGGTCAGGAGGAGCCGGTGACCGCGTGGCGCATCATCGCCGCGCAGACGATCGACGCGAAGATCGCCGAGCTCATCGACGCGAAGCAGTCGCTCGCGGCGCGGGCGCTCGACGGCTCCGACGTGGACCCGACGTCCGAGGCATCCGTGCAGCTCGACGCGCTGGTCGCGCTGCTGCGCGACGCGCTGGGCCGCTAGTCGTCGTCGAGGTCGTCGAACTCGTCGTCGTCCTCGTACTCGTCGTCGAAGGGCACCGGGCGCTCGTCGTCGGGCAGCGCCTCGTCGTCTTCGTCGTAGTCCTCGACGTCGACGTCATCCGGGTCGTACAGCTCGTCGTCGGGCTCGTAGTCCTCGACGTCTTCGGGCGCCTCGTCCTCAAGGTCGAGGTCGTCGTCGTCGAAATCATCCACGCGACTGTCGCTCATGCGGTCAGAGTAGCCCGAGCCGACAGGGGGAGTCGAGTGCCGATTCGGGATGAATCCGGCCCGTGCCGCAGACTGTTCACATGAGCAGCACGGGCGTCGAGATCGAGCGCAAATACGACGTCGACGAGGGCGCACGGATGCCCGATCTCACGGGCCTGCCGCGGGTCGTCGCCGCCGACGAACCGAACGGATTCGACCTCGACGCGACCTACTTCGACACGCCGGAGCTCACCCTCGCCGACCGGCACGTCGCCGTGCGCCGTCGGGTCGGCGGCCATGACGCCGGCTGGCACATCAAGTGGCCGCCGCAGGCCGAGGGGCGCACCGAGCAGCAGTTCCCGCTGGGGGGCGAGGAAGTCCCGGCCGAGGTGCGTGCCGCGCTCGCCGAGCTGGTCGGCGACGCCGAGCTGGTGCCGATCGCGCGCATCCGCAACCACCGCGTGGCGACGGTGCTGCGCGATGCCGCGGGCGGCGCGCTCGTCGAGCTGGCGGATGACCACGTCGCCGCGACCGATCTGCTGCACGGCGTCGAGCGGCGGTGGCAGGAGTGGGAGGCCGAGCTGCTCGACGCCGGCAGCGCCGGAACCGCCGCCGACCGGGCGGCGCTGCTCGACGCGATCGAGGAGCGCCTGGTGGCGGCCGGGGCGCGGCCGGCGTCGTCCGGGTCGAAGCTCGCCCGCGCCCTCGGGGTATCCGGCCGGTGACGGCACGGAATAGAGTCACTGAGCGAAGGAGCGCAGCGCGATGCGTATCGGAATCCTGACCTCGGGCGGCGACTGCCCCGGTCTCAACGCCGTGATCCGCGGCGCGGTGCTCAAGGGCGACCGCGTGTACGGCCACGAGTTCGTCGGCTTCAAGTGGGGCTGGAAGGGCGTCGTCGAGGGCGACATGATCCCGCTCGACCGGCACCGCGTGCGCGGCCTGTCGAAGGAGGGCGGCACGATCCTCGGCTCGAGCCGCACGAATCCGTATGAATCCGGCGGCGGCCCCGAGAACATCCAGCGGATGCTCGACCGCAACGGCATCGACGCGATCATCGCGATCGGCGGGGAGGGCACGCTCACCGCGGCGCGGCGGCTCAGCGACGACGGGCTGCGGATCGTCGGCGTGCCGAAGACGATCGACAACGACCTGCAGGCGACCGACTACTCGTTCGGCTTCGACACCGCCGTCGGCATCGCCGTGGATGCGATCGACCGGCTGCGCACGACCGCCGAGTCGCACCGGCGCTGCATGGTCGTCGAGGTGATGGGGCGCTACGTCGGCTGGATCGCCCTGCATGCCGGCATGGCCGGAGGAGCGCACGCGATTCTCATCCCGGAGGTGCCGCAGTCGATCGAGCGGGTCTGCGAGTGGGTCGAGTCGGTGCGCGACCGCGGCCGTGCCCCGGTCGTCGTCGTCAGCGAGGGCTTCCACCTCGACGGCATGGACGGCGCGCACTCGCACAAGGGACTCGACCCGTTCGGCCGTCCGCTGCTCGGCGGTATCGCCGACATCATCGCCCCCATGATCGAGGAGCGCACCGGCATCGAGTCGCGCGCGACCGTGATCGGCCACATCCAGCGCGGCGGGGCGCCCAGCGCCTACGACCGCGTGCTCGCCACCCGCTTCGGCTTGGCGGCGATCGACGCGGTGACCGAGGAGAAGTGGGGCACGATGGTCGCCTTGCGCGGCACCGAGGTGGTCAGCGCGAGCATCACGGATGCGACGCGCCGCCTGAACGCCGTCCCCCGCCACCGCTACGACGAGGCCGCCCTCCTGTTCGGCTGAGCGCGCGTCCCGGCCGCCTCAGTTCTCCACAGAGGCGAGGCCGAGGCGGTCGAGGATCCAGGCCAGCTCCCAGGCGCGCTCCTTCCACGCGTTGTAGCGGCCGGAGACCCCGCCGTGGCCGGCGACCATCTCGATCTTGAGCAGCGCGGGGGCGCCGAGGGCGCGCAGCCGCGCCACCCATTTGGCGGGCTCGACGTAGAGCACCCGGGTGTCGTTGAGGCTGGTCACGGCGAGGATCGGCGGGTACGAGGCATCCGTTCGCAGGTTCTCGTACGGGCTGTACGACTTCATGTACGCATACACCGCAGCGTCGTGCAGCGGGTCGCCCCATTCGTCCCACTCGATGACGGTGAGCGGCAGCGACGGGTCGAGGATCGAGGTGAGGGCGTCCACGAACGGCACGCCGGCCAGGATGCCCGCGAACAGCTCCGGGGCGAGGTTCGCGACAGCGCCCATCAGCAGCCCGCCGGCGCTGCGCCCCTCGGCGACCATCCGGTTCGGGGCTGTCCAGGCGGTGTCGATCAGGTGGCGCGCGGCGGCGACGAAGTCGGTGAAGGTGTTCCGCTTGGCGAGCTTCTTGCCGTCCTCGTACCAGTAGCGGCCGAGCTCGCCTCCGCCGCGCACGTGGGCGATCGCGAACACCACGCCGCGGTCGAGCAGCGACAGCCGCGCCGTCGAGAACGACGGGTCGATGCTGTGCTCGTACGAGCCGTAGCCGTACAGCTCGAGCGGCGCGGGCGTGCCGGGCGTGACGAGGTCGCGCCGATACACCAGCGAGATCGGCACCCGCACCCCGTCCTCGGCCGTCGCCCACTCGCGCCGCTGCTCGTATCGACCGGGGTCGTAGCCGCCGAGCACCGGCTGCTGCTTCAGCAGGCGCAGCTCGCCGGTCTCGGGCACGTAGTCGTAGATCGTCTGCGGCGTCACCAGCGAGCCGTAGCCGAGCCGGATCGTCGGCTGCTCCCACTCCGGGTTTCCCGCCGCGCCGACCGTGTACAGCGGCTCGTCGAACCCCACTTCGGCGAGCTCTCCGTAGCCGTCCCCGGTCAGCGGGATCACGCCGAGACGCGACAGCCCGTCGCGGCGGTACTCGACGACGAGCCGGTCGCGGAACGCGTCGACGTCCTCCAGGCGCACGCCCGCGTCGTGCGCGAGCAGCACGCGCGGCGTGGCGCGGGGGTCGGATGCCGGTACGTCGACCAGCTCGAAGTTGAGGGCGCCGTCGTTGTGCAGGATGAGCAGCCGGTCCTCGCCGCCGACCACCGCGTGCTCGACCGAGTACTCGACCCCCTCGCGCCGGGGCCAGACGACCACGGGCTCGCCGGTCGGGTCCGAGGCGTCGATCAGCCAGGACTCGCTCGTGATCGACGAGCCCGCCCCGACCTCGATGTAGCGCCGGCTGCGGGTGAGCCCGGCGCCGACCCAGAACTTCTCGTCCGGCTCGTGGAAGACGGCGACGTCGGCGGAGGCATCCGTGCCCACCTCGTGCCGCCACACCGTGTCGGGACGCCACGCGTCGTCGACGGTGGTGCAAAATACGTATTTTGCGTCCGGGGAGAAGAAGGCGCCCGCGCTGGTGTTCGGCACCTCGTCGGCGAGGTCTTCGCCGCTGGCCAGATCGCGGATGCGCAGCGTGTAGCGCTCGTCGCCCTCGGTGTCGACCGCGTAGGCCAGAAAGCGCCCGTCGGCGGAGACGTCGAACGATCCGAGCGAGAAGAAATCCAGACCTTCGGCCTCTACGTTGGCGTCGTACAGCACCTGCTCGCCCGGCAGTGCCGGAGTGCCCGCATCCACCTGCGCCGGCGTCGGCGGCGTCCAGTCGTCGGGCCCGGAGATCGGCGCCCGGCAGTGCGCGGCGTACTGCTTCCCCTCGAACGAGCGCGAGTAGTACCAGAAGCCGCCCTCGCGCACCGGCACGGAGAGGTCCGTCTCGAGGGTGCGCGACTTGATCTCGTCGAAGATGGTCTGCCGCAGCCCGGCCAGGTGGGCGTTCTGCGCCTCGGTGTAGGCGTTCTCGGCGGTCAGGTGAGCGATCACCTCGGGGTCGTCCTTGTCGCGCAGCCACTCGTACTCGTCGACGACGGTGTCGCCGTGGAAGGTGCGCTCGGTCGGGATCTTCTTGGCCACGGGGGCGGTGTCGGTCACGCCTCCATAATGGCGCTATGGCCAGATTCGCGAGATTCGACCGGTTCGGCGGCACCGAGGTGCTCTACATCGCGGAGCTGGATCCGCCGCATCCGGGCCCGGGGCAGCTGCGGGTGAGGGTGCGCGCGAACGGCCTGAATCCGGCCGACTACAAGATCTTCCACGACGCCGAGCACGCGAAGAACTACGGCGCCGTGCCGCCCACCGGCGTCGGGTTCGACTTCGCCGGCGAGGTCGACGAAGTGGGCGAGGGCGTCACCCGGTACACCGTGGGCGACGCCGTGATCGGCGGCAAGCGCAACGAGGCGATCGGCGATTTCGTGATCGTCGACGAGGACGGCGTCCTCACTCCGAAACCGCAACGGCTCGACTGGCCGACGGCGGGAGCGCTGCCGGTCGCCGGGCGCACCGCGATCGCGGCGGTGGACAGGGTGGGCGTCGGCCCCGGCGACACCCTGCTCGTCAGCGCCGCCGCCGGGGGAGTGGGCGTCATCGCGTGCCAGCTCGCGGTGTTGCGCGGGGCCACCGTGGTCGGCACCGCGAGCGAGCGCAACCACGACTTCCTGCGCTCGCTCGGCGTCATCCCGGTCGCGTACGGCGACGGCCTGGTGGAGCGGCTGAGGGATGCCGCACCCGGCGGCTACACCGCGGCGCTCGACAACCACGGGCCGGAGTCGGTCGACGCGGCCCTCGAACTCGGCGTGCCGCTCGAGCGCATCAACACGATCGCCGCGCGCGGTCATCGCGGCGCGCAGGGCATCGGCAATCCGCAGGCCACCGACGAGCAGTTCGCGGAGGTGGTGCGGCTCGTGGCCGAGGGCCGGGTCGTCGTGCCGATCGAGGCGGTCTACCCGCTGGAGCGCATCCGCGAGGCGTACGACCGGCTCGAGGGCGGCCACGTGCGCGGAAAGCTCGTCGTCGTGCCGGAGTAGAGCAAAAGAAAGTAGAGCAAAAGAAAAGGACCCCGGTGGGAACCGGGGTCCTGTGCTTCGCTGTTACGCCTGCGCCGGCTGCGCCTCGCTCTGGGGCTGGGGCTGAGCCTGCGACTGGGGCTGAGCCTGCGACTGGGGCTGCGACTGGCCGACGGCGGGCTGCTCGTGGCCCTCGTGGGCGGTGACGGCGATCTTGCGCGGCTTGGCCTTCTCGCTCATCGGGATCGTGATCGAGAGCACGCCGTTCGAGTAGTCGGCGGCGATGCGGTCGGTGTCGATGCCCTGGCCGAGGCTCAGCTGGCGCAGGAAGGTGCCGCCCTGGCGCTCACGGGTGAGCCACTTCACACCGTCGCCCGAGGCGAGGGTGCGCTGGGCGCGGATGGTCAGCAGCTGGCCGTCGACGTCGATGTCGACCGAGCCCGGGTCGATGCCGGGGAGGTCGGCGGACAGCACGTAGGTGTCGCCGTCCTTGTACAGGTCCATCGGCATCAGTCGGGGGCCGGCGGGGCGGTCGAAGAACGAGTTCGCCAGGCGGTCGAACTCACGCAGCGGGTCGAAGTTCATTGCCATAACAACCAACTCCTTTTTCGGTCTTCGGAACCTGAGTCTCATCGACTCAACCTGTCCTTACGTTAGCACTCCAACAGGGAGAGTGCCAGAATCATTCCCCGCCCCGGACACCCTGAGGCGGGCGGGCCATAATGGCCGCATGATCGCGAGCTCGCTCGCCCGGCAGCTGCGTGAGGCCGGGCTGAAATGGCATCCGGTCTCGGGTGACGCGTTCCGCATCGAAAGCCCGGAGTTCACCGGCGAGGAGACCTTCACCGTCTCCGACATGACGATCGAGCCGCATGAGTTCGACACCGGGACCATCCTCGGATTCAACGGCACGACCGAGTGGGCGCTCGATTCCGTGGCGATCGAGAAGGCGCTGTGGATCCCCCGCGAAGACCAGCTGCGCACGATGCTGGGCGGCACCTTCCGCACCCTGACCCGGCTCGCCGACGGCACGTGGCGCGTCGAGGTCGAACGCGGCGGCGAGCGCTCGTTCTTCGACGGCGACGACGCCGAGACGGCATACGGATGCGCCCTTCTGGAGTTGATCGATGTCTCGGCGCTCGGGTAGCCGCCGCGCCCCGTTCCCCGTCGGACCGTGGTTGTGGACGGCGATGATGGCGCCGTTCACGCCGGTGCAGTCGAGGTGGCTCAACGCGCAGCCGCTGACCACGGTGCGGTACGAGCTCGACATCGACTACGTGGGTGAGGGTCACCGCGGCCAGCACCTCGACGTGCTGACGCCGCGCTCGGCCGCCGAAGGCGGCGAGAGCCTGCCCGTGTACGTCTACTTCCACGGCGGCGGGTGGACCAGCGGCGACAAGGCGGCGCTGACCAAGTACTGCGCGGTCCAGGCCGACACCGGCATCGTCGTGGTCAACGTGAACTATCGCACTGCCGGGCTCCTGCGCGGCGGCTTCCACATGCGGCACATGCTGCACGACGCGAACGACGCGCTGCGGTGGGTGGCGGCGCACATCGCCGACTTCGGCGGCGATCCGGGCACGATCGTGCTCGGCGGCGACAGCGCGGGTGCGCAGATCGCCGCGCTGTACGCGGCGATGACGACCCGGCCCGAGCTCGCCGATCACTACGGTCTGCGAACGGCGATCACCCGCCGCGAGCTCGGCGGCCTCGTGCTGCACTGCGGCGCCGTCGACTTCTCGGTCGTCTTCGAGCCGGGCTTCATCATGAGCCACGACTTCGTGCGCATGCTGCTGCCCGGCTATCGGCGCGCCCGGATGAAGCCGGTGGCCCTGCAGCGGGCGAGCCGCTGGCTCAGCCCCATCGAGTGGCTCGACGAGAACTACCCGCCCGCGCTCGTGACGACCAGCGAACGCGACATCTTCTATCAAGCCAATCTCAACTTCGTGCGTGCGGCCGAGGCGAAGGGAGTCCCCGTCGAACTGCTCAGTTACGAGTGGAGTTCGAAGAACACCGAGCACACCTGGCAGCAGTACGCCGGCCACCCCGAGTCGCAGGAGGTGTACTCGCGCCTGCAGCGGTTCATCGCCGAGGTCAACTCACGTGCACGATCGGCCGGCGCCTAGGGTTCTTCTCCGCCTCGCGTAGCACCTCGCGGGTCACGGGCGCGATCTCGCCGGTTCCGTCGAGCAGGAACCGGGCCATGTTGGAGACCGGATTGCCCTCGTTCCACTGGAAGTACACGCTGGGCACGACGCCGGTGAGGTCGCGGATCTCGAGGAGCACGGCGGCGATGGCGTTCGGAACCGAGATGCTCTCGAGCTGGAGCACGCGGTATCCGTGCTTCTCGACGCCGCGCACGACGAGGTCCTCGACGAAATCGGAGGCGTCCTCCACGTCGCGGGGCTTCGGCAGCACCTCCAGGAAGATGATGCTGTTGCTTTGCGGGATGTGGCTGTAGAAGCGTTCCGAGCGGCTTTTCTTGCGGTATTCGTCCTCCGTGTCGGGGCCCGGCTCGTGCGCCACGATGCGGATCGTGCCCGACTCGTCGTCGGCCTGCTCCTGCAGCCAGGCGAGCGCGCGGTCGTCGAACTTCACCGAGGTGGCGCGCAGCTCGAAGGAGCGGCGCACGCGGGAGACGAGTGAGACGACGAGGATGCCGAGGATGAACAGCATCGCGATCCGCACGCCGTCGGGGCGTTCGATGACGTTGGCGACGGTGGTGTAGAGGAACACCACCGTGACGAAACCGAACGCGATCGTGCGCCGGCGCTGCCGGCGGCGCCGCGCCGAGACGGTCACGGCGAACGCGGCCGAGCTCATCAGGACCAGCACGCCGGTGGCGTACGCGCCGCCCTGCGCGTCGACGTTCGCCCTGAAGACGAGGGTGACGAGGAACGCGATCGCCGTGAACAGCACCACGAGCGGCCGCACCGCGCTCGCCCACTGCGGAGCCATGCCGTAGCGGGGCAGGTAGCGCGGCACGAGGTTGAGCAGGCCGGCCATGGCCGAGGCGCCGGCGAACCACAGGATCGCGATCGTCGAGAGGTCGTACAGCGAGCCGAACGCGGAGCCGAGGTACTCGTGGGCGAGGTACGCCAGTGCGCGGCCGTTGGCGTGCCCGCCCGGCTGGAACTCGCGCTGCGGGATGAGCAGCGTGGTCGCCACGCTCGAAGTGATCAGGAACACGCTCATGATGAGCGCCGCCACCGTCAGCAGGCGCTTGGCGCCGCGGATCCGGCCCATCGGATGCTTCGGCGTGTCGTTCTTCCCGCCGGTGATCTGCGGCATGACGGCGACGCCGGTCTCGAATCCGGAGAGCCCGAGCGCGAGCTTCGGGAAGACGAGCAGGGAGATGCCGATGATCTGCGGCCAGCCGCCGTGCATCGTCGTCACCGCCCTCCACCAGTCGGTCAGGAGCGGCGGCCGTGCGGCCACATGCCCGAGCGCCACCACGAGCACGATCGCGTTCAGCAGCAGGTAGGAGCCGACCAGCGCGATCGCGATGCCGATGGCCTCGCGGAACCCGCGCAGGAACACCGCGCCGAGCAGTCCGATGAGGAACAGTGTGACGACGATCTGCCAACCGGTGCCGGTGAACCAGTGCGGTGTCAGCGGATTCTCGAGTGCATGGGCCGAGGCATCCGCTGCGGACAGCGTGATGGTGATCATGAAGTCGGTCGCCGCGAAGCCCAGCAGCACGAGTACGAACAGCTTCCCCCACCAGTACGGCAGGGTGCGCTCGAGCATCTGGATCGAGCCCGACCCGCGGAAGCTCTCCCGTGCGACGCGCCGGTACACGGGCAGCGCGCAGCACAGCGTCATGACGAGCAGCACGACCGTGGCGAAGGGGGAGAGCAGGCCGGCGGCGAGCGCGGCGATGGCCGGCTGGTAGCCGAGGGTGGAGAAGTAGTCGACACCGGTCAGGCACATCACCCGCCACCAGGAATGCGTCTTCTCGGTCTCCGCCCCGTGCGGACCCACCTGGGTGCCGCGGATGTCGGTCATGCCGTTCAGGAACCAGTCGCGCAGCCGGCGGCGGGACGAGGCGAGGTCGCTCACCAGGCCGATGGTACGTGAGCCGGTCATGACGCCTCAGGAGGTGCCGCGCACCCTTCCGATCCAGGTCATGGCGTGGTACACGAGGATCGCGGCGATCGCCCCGAACGCGATGCCCGCGATCTGCACCCGGCCGAAGGTGAGGGTGATGTCCGCGATGCCGATCACGAGTGCGATCGCGGCCGTGAACTGGTTGCGCGGCTTGGAGAAGTCGACCTTGTTGTCGATCCAGATCTTGATGCCGATGACGCCGATCAGGCCGTACAGCGCGACGGTCGCGCCGCCCAGCACGCCGGAGGGGATCGAATAGATCACGGCGCCCACCTTGGGGCACAGCCCCAGGAGGATGGCGAAGACGCCCGCGACCCAGTAGGCGGCGGTCGAGTAGACGCGGGTCGCCGCCATCGTGCCGATGTTCTCGCCGTAGGTGGTGGTGCCGCTGCCGCCGAAGAGGCCGGCGAGCGTCGTCGAGAGACCGTCGGCGAACAGGGCCCGCCCCGTCAGGCGGTTCAGCTCCGGCTGCCCCGACATGGCGGCGACGGCACGGATGTGCCCCACGTTCTCGGCGATCAGGGCCAGCACGATCGGCAGGAATGCGGCCAGCAGCGACCAGGTCGGCTTGCTGCCGTCGAACGGGTTCGCCGGCAGGTGGAACTCCGGCAGCCCCACCCAGGCGGCGGAGCCCACGGCCGAGAGGTCGACCTGGCCCTGCAGCGCCGCCGCGATCCAGCCGACGACCACCCCGAGGAAGATCGACAGCCGCCCGATCAGGCCGCGGAACAGGACGGCGATCAGCACGATCGCCGCCAGGGTGATGGCCGCGGTCAGCGGCGCGGTGAGGAAGTTGGAGCCGGCGGTGGGGGCGAGGTTGAAGCCGATCAGCGCGACGATCGCCCCGGCCACCACCGGCGGCATGAGCAGGTCGATCCAGCGCGTGCCGGTCCAGATCACCAGCAGCCCGACGAGGGCGAGCACCACGCCGACCGCGACGATGCCGAACAGCGCGGAGGGCAGGGCCGCGGTGTGGCTGTACTTCGCGCCCATCGCCGCCGCGATCGGCGCGAGGAACGCGAAGGAGGAGCCCAGATAGCTCGGCAGCCGGTTGCCGGTGATCACGAGGAACAGCAGCGTGCCGATTCCGGAGAACAGCAGCGTCGTGGCCGGCGGGAAGTGCGTGATGAGCGGCACGAGGAAGGTCGCGCCGAACATGGCCACGACGTGCTGGGCTCCGATGCCGATGGTGCGCGGCCAGCTGAGGCGCTCGCCGGGCGCGACGATGGCGTCGGGGGCGATCGCCTTGCCGTCGCCGTGTAGCGTCCAGGACAGGGGCATGGCTCCCAGAATGGCGCAGCCCGCCCGGTAGTGTCGAACGCATGGCGATGCAACGCAGCTCGGCGCCCTCCGTCGGCATCGATCCGGCCGCGGTCACGGCATTCGCCGACGCGGTCGATGCGGCGGGGCTCGGGGTGCACGGCCTCGTCATCGCGAGGTTCGGCCGCGTCGCGGCCGAGGCGTGGTGGCATCCGTATGCGCCCGACGAGCCGCACATGATGTTCTCGGTCAGCAAGGCCTTCACCTCGATGGCTGTGGGCCTCGCGATCGCCGAGGGGGCGCTCGGCCTCGACGAGCCGACGCACGCGGTCTTCCCCGAACACCCCGAGGTGCCGGGGCAGACCATCCGGCACCTGCTCACGATGACCACGGGGCACGACCGCGACAGCTTCGCCCTGATGCGGCCGATGCCCGACCGCGACTGGGTGCGGGTGTTCTTCGAGCTCGCGGCGCCGTACCCGCCCGGCGAGCACTTCGTCTACGACACCGGCGCCAGCTACGTGCTCGGCGCCGCGGTGAGCCGGCGCACGGGCCTGTCGCTCACCGACTTCCTGCAGCCGCGGCTGTTCGAGCCGCTCGGCTGGCCGCGCCCGCACTGGGAGCGGGATCCGCGCGGCCAGGAGCACGCGGGCACCGGGCTCAAGCTCACCACGCGCCAGCTCGCCGAGTTCGGTCAGCTGCTGCTGCAGAGAGGCCGCTGGGAGGGCAGGCAGCTCGTGCCCGCCGACTACGTCGAGGCGGCGAGCGCGCATCAGACCCGCAACCCATGGTTCGCGAGCCACGAGTCGCGCATCGGCTACGGCTTCCAGCTCTGGCGCTCGACCCACGGCTTCCGTGCCGACGGGATGTGGGGGCAGTTCGCCGCCGTGATCCCCGAGCTGCAGCTCGTCGTCGCGACGACCTCCGGCTCGTTCGACGCCAACCGCATCCTCGAGACGGCGTGGCGCCACCTGCTTCCCGGCGTCGACCCCGCCTTCGCCCCGCCCACCGGGCACCCCGACGGCGCCGTCTTCACGCCCGGCGGCCGGCGGGTGCCCGACCCGGTCTTCGATGAGGCGGATGCGTCGCGCGAGGCCGCCCTGTCGGGCATCCGCTTCCGCCTCCAGGGCAACCGGCTGGGCGTCGACGAGCTGACGGTCGAGTTCGCGCCGGACCAGGTGGCCCTCGTCCTGTCCGGCTCCGGCATCGTGGCCGAGCGGCTCGTCGCGGGACGCGGCGGATGGGTGCCCGGCCGGACCGCGCTTTGGCCGGAGGAGCAGCTGCCCGAGGTGCCGTACGCGGCGTGGGCGGGGTGGACGGGCGGCGCGCTCGAGGTGCACCAGCAGCTGACCGGCACGCCGCTGCGGCGCATCTGGCGGCTCGAGCCGGACTCGGCGGAGGGCGCGCGGCTCATCGTCACGTTCCTGCCGGACGCCGGTCCCGAGGCGGCGGAGGACCTGCTATTGACCGCGCGTCAATAGCAGTAGCATGGCGGCCATGACCTCCACCGCCGAAGCCGGGGCCGGCGCCGCGGCATCCGTCGCTGCGACCGTGGCGGCCCTGCGGCAGACCTACGACACCGGCCGCACCAAGCCGCTGGCCTGGCGCCTCGCCCAGCTGAAGGCGCTGCGCCGCCTGCTGACCGAGAACGGCGCGGCGATCGAGGACGCGCTGTGGTCGGATCTGCACAAGGCCCCGGCCGAGACCCACTTCATGGAGACGGGCTTCACGGTCGCCGAGATCGACGCGATCTCCGCCAAGCTGCGCAGGTGGCTGAGGCCCCGCCCGGTGCCGACGCCGCCCGCGCTGCTGCCCGCGCGGTCGAGGGTCGTGCTGGAACCTCTCGGCGTCGTCGCCGTGATCGCCCCCTGGAACTACCCGGTGCAACTGCTGCTCGGCCCGGCAGCGGGCGCCCTCGCGGCCGGCAACGCGGTCGTGCTCAAGCCGAGCGAGCTGGCTCCCGCCACCTCGGCGGTGCTCGCCGAACTCGTGCCGCGCTACCTCGACCGCGACGCCGTCGCCGTCGTCGAGGGCGGGGTGCCCGAGACCACCGCGCTGCTCGGCCAGCGCCTGGACCACATCTTCTACACCGGCAACGGCACGGTCGGGAAGATCGTGATGGAGGCCGCGGCGAAGCACCTCACCCCCGTCACCCTCGAGCTCGGCGGCAAATCGCCCACCTACGTCGACGACACCGTCGACCTCGACGCGGCCGCGAGCCGCATCGCCTGGGGGCGGTTCGTGAACGCCGGGCAGACCTGCGTCGCCCCCGACTACGTGCTCGCCACCGCCGCCGTGCAGGCCGAGCTCGGCCCCGCCGTCGCCCGGTGGATCAAGCGCTACTTCGGCGCCGACCCGCAGGCCAGCCCCGACTACGGGCGCATCGTCAACGACCGGCACTTCCAGCGGCTGCGCGGGCTGCTCGGCGCGGGGACCACGGTGGCCGGCGGGCAGGCCGACGCCGCCGAGCGGTACCTCGCGCCGACCGTGCTGGCCGACGTGCCGCGCGAGGCGCCCGTGATGCAGGAGGAGATCTTCGGCCCGATCCTGCCGTTCGTGACCGTCGACGGACTCGACGACGCGATCCGGTTCATCAACACGCACGACAAGCCGCTCGCGCTGTACGTGTTCACAGAGGATGCGCGCACCAAGCGCCGCTTCCTGACCGAGACCAGCTCCGGCGCCGTCGGCTTCGGCATCCCCCTCGCCCACCTCTCCGTGCATTCGCTGCCGTTCGGCGGCGTCGGCGCGAGCGGCATGGGCGCGTATCACGGGCATCGCTCGGTCACCACCTTCAGCCACGAGAAGGCCGTCATCTCGAAACCGCTGAAGCCCGACACGATGCGGCTCGTCGCCCCGCCCTACACACCTGCCCGGCAGAAGCTGATCCGCCGCTGGCTCGGCCGGATCAGCTGACGCCTTTCCCGGGCGTCGGGCTGCCGATCACGGCTTCACGCGCCGCAGTCCGTCGATGTCGGTGGTGGCTGCTTGACTGCCGTGCATGAAGACCGGGACTCCGACGCAGAGCGCGTGGGAGCGCGTGCGCGAGCAGGGTCTCGACGAGGCTCGTGCGGCGCTGCGCGAGCAGGCGATCGCCGAGGCGCGGGTGATCGCGGCCATCTGCGACGTCGTCGACAACGCTGTCGCACATCCGCAGATCGAACTCGAGCCCGGGGTCGAGACGCATCCGGAAGCCGATGGTCTCGCCCAGCGATCGGCCATCCTCGGCCTCGCGCTCGAACTGGGGTTCAGCCAGGGGCAGGTCGCGGCCAAGCTCTCCAGCGGTCGTCGCCTCAGGCGTGACCTGCCGCGCACCTGGGCCGCATTCCGGTCCGGCGAGCTCACCTCGCAGAAGGCGCGCATCATCCTCGACAAAGCCGCCGAACTGCCCGACGACCAGATGGTGCTCGACTGGTTCGACGACGACATCTCACGCATCGCGGCCGGGCTGACCGCGGCCCAGTTGCGCCGCAAAGCAGCCGTCTTGGCCCGCCGCTACGGTGCGGAATCGCTCGATGCTCGGCACGCCCGCGCCGCACGCAAGCGCGGCGTGTGGATCGAGCCCGACGACGAGGGCATGGCGTGGCTGACCGCCTACAGCGAGCGCAGCGTGGACGAGAAACGCGCCGACGTGTTCGCCGACATCCTCCTCGGGCGCGGCACACCCTTCGAGGTGAGGCCGACCGTCAACGTGTACGTGCCCGTGCTGAACCTGATCGACTGCCCGGACTCCAGGCGGCAGGCGACGATCGAGGGTGTTGTGCCGATACCCCGGGGTCGGGCCAAGACCCTGGTCGGCGGCTCGGCCACGCTCACCCGCATCTTCACCGACCCCGTGGACGGGGCGATCCTCGGCGTGGGCCGCAAGAACTACCCTCCCGGCGCCGACCTGAAGCGCTTCGTCCTCGCCCGCGACGAGACCTGCACCGCACCCGGCTGTATCAGACCCGCCTCCAGCTGCGACATCGACCACCGCCTCGACTGGGCCAAGGGCGGCATGACGGATGCGTCGAACCTGCACGCCCTGTGCGCATCCGACCACACCTTGAAGCACAAGACGAAATGGGCCGTCAGCGTCGGCCCGCGCGGCCACGACTACTGGCGCTCACCCGGCGGCCGGGTCTACCGCGACACCTCCGACGACCCCCCGCCGTTGCGACCCCGCGCCCCATAGGGTGGGAGCGTGCGGATCGAAGCGGACTCGCTCGGCGAGCGACAGATTCCCGACGAGGCGTACTGGGGCGTGCACACGGCGCGCGCGGTGGAGAACTTCCCCATCTCGAAACGGCCGATCTCGGTCTACTCTGAGTTGGTGCGCGCCCTCGCCTCGGTGAAGCAGGCCGCCGCCCGGGCCAACGTCGAACTCGGCGTGCTAGCCCCCGAGAAGGCCGCGCTCATCGACGCCGCCTGCCAGGAGATCATCGACGGAGCCCTGCACGACCAGTTCGTCGTCGGCGTGATCCAGGGCGGAGCCGGCACCTCGACGAACATGAACGCCAACGAGGTGATCGCGAACCGCGCGCTGGAGCTGGCCGGCCGGCCCAAGGGCGACTACGGCTTCCTGCATCCGATCGACGACGTCAACCGCAGCCAGTCGACCAACGACGTCTACCCGACCGCGGTCAAGCTCGCGCTGATGTTCTCGCTGACCAGCATGCTCGACGAGATGCGGATGCTGCGCGATGCGTTCGCCGCGAAGGGGGACGAGTTCCGGCACATCCTCAAGATCGGCCGCACCCAGCTGCAGGACGCGGTGCCGCTGACCCTCGGGCAGGAGTTCCACGGCTGGGCGACGACGATGAGCGAGGACGTCGACCGGATCACCGACACGCTGCCGCTGCTGCGCGAGATCAACCTGGGCGCCACGGCGATCGGCACCGGCATCAACGCGGAGCCGGGGTATGCGGCATCCGTGCGCCGTCATCTCTCCGAGATCACGGGCTTCGAACTCGTCACCGCACCCGACCTGATCGAGGCGACCAGCGACACCGGCGTGTTCATGACCTTCTCGAGCGCGCTGAAGCGCGCGGCCGTCAAGCTGTCGAAGATCTGCAACGATCTGCGCCTGCTCTCCTCCGGGCCACAGGCGGGACTGGGCGAGATCAACCTGCCGGCGCGCCAGGCGGGCTCGAGCATCATGCCCGGCAAGGTGAACCCGGTGATCCCCGAGGCGGTGAACCAGGTGGCGTTCTCGGTGGTCGGCGCCGACGTCACCGTCACCATGGCCGTCGAGGCGGGGCAGCTGCAGCTGAACGCGTTCGAGCCGGTCATCGCGCACTCTCTGCTGCAGTCGGTGACCTGGATGCGGCAGGCCTTCCAGACGCTGCGGGTGAACTGCGTCACGGGCATCACCGCCAACGAGCAGCGGCTGGCCGCCATGGTGGGCTCGAGCGTCAGCGTCGTCACCGCCCTCACCCCCGTGATCGGCTACCAGGCCGCCGCCGCGCTCGCCAAGACGGCGCTGCTGACCGGGCGCAGCATCGCCGACCTCGTCGTGGAATCCGGGCTGATGACGCGCGAACAGGTGGAGCGCGAGCTCGCCCCCGAGCGCCTGTCCGGGGCGCCGGCGGAGGCGTGAGCCGAGAAAGCGCAGAATGTCAGATATGGAGACGGCGACCGAGCTGCGCCAGGCGGCGGTGGAACTGGACGCGCGCATCGCCCCCATCGACTGGTCGACGCCGGATCCGCGGGCGGTCGCGTTCCGCTTCGCCGCGCCGAGCGGATCCCTCGCCGCATGGTCCCTCGGCGACCCGGACGACCCGCGCGTGGTGCTCGTCCCCGGGGCGACCGGCTCCAAGGAGGACTTCCTGCTGCTCGCCCCGCCGCTCGTCGACGCCGGCTACTTCGTGCAGTCCTACGACCTGGCCGGCCAGTACGAGTCGCACGGCGCCGGCCCCTCGCCGCTCACCGGCCGCTGGGACTACCCGCTGTACGTCGACGACATGATCGCCTTCCTCGAGTCCGGCGCCCCGGCGCACGTGCTCGGCTACTCGTTCGCCGGCGTCGTCGCCCAGCTCGTCGTCGCCCGCCGGCCGGAGCTGGTGCGCAGCCTCACCCTGCTCACCGCGCCGCCGCTGACCGGCAACGTGTTCCGAGGGATCAAGATCGTCGGCGCGCTGAGCAGGTTCATCCCCCCGCATCAGGCCGCCGGGCTCATGCTCTGGGGCATCACCACCAACAAGAACGGCGTCGACGAGAGTCGTCTGCGGTTCGTGCGCGACCGTCTCGCCCTGACCCGCCGCGAGAGCGTCGACGACATCATGGCGCTCATGATGGACGTGCCCGACGTGACCGCGCAGGTCGCCACCGCCGGCATCCCCCTGCTCATCGCGACCGGCGAGCACGACCTGTGGCCGGTTCGCCTGCACGCCGAGTACGCCGATAGGATCGGCGCCGAGCTCGCGGTGTACCGCACCGGGCACAGCCCGTGCGAGACCACGCCCAATCAACTCGCCCTCGACATGATCCGTACCTTCCAGACCGCGGAGCAGCCTGCATGAGCCTTCCTCTGACCGCCGAGCACGCGTACGGCCTCGACGAGGATCTGCCCGAGATCGACTGGGCGAAGGCGCCCGAGGGCACCCGCGCGTTCCGCTTCGCAGCGCCGAGCGGGGCGCTGGCCGCCTGGGAGATCGGCGACCCATCCGGCGAGCGGGTCGTGCTCGTGCCCGGGGCCACCGGGTCGAAGGAGGACTTCGCGCTGCTCGCCCCGATCCTCGCCGGTCAGGGGTACTTCGTGCAGAGCTACGACCTGGCGGGGCAGTACGAGTCGGCCGAGGCCGGCCCGGCCGGCGCCGAGGGGTGGACGTACGACTTGTTCGAGTCCGACATGATCGCCTTCCTCGAGTCCGGCGCACCCGCACACCTGCTCGGCTTCTCCTTCGCGGGCATCGTTGCCGAGCTCGTCGTGCGCGACCGCCCCGACCTCGTCAAGACCCTCACCCTGCTCGCGAGCCCGCCGCTGGCGGGGCAGGTGTTCCGCGGGGTCAAGATCCTCGGCTGGCTCACCCGGTTCTGGTTCTACACGGCGCGCGTCGGCGCGGCCGCGATGATCTGGAACGTGCGCACCAACTTCAGCAAGGTCACGCCCGAGCGCTTCGCGTTCGCCAACGCCCGGCTCGCGCACCACCGGCGGGAAAGCATCGACGGCATGGTCGGGCTCATGATGCAGGCCCCCGACCTCCGGGCCGAGCTGCGCGCCTCGGGCATCCCGCTCCTCGTCGTCGCCGGCGAGCGCGACCTGTGGCGACCGCGCCGCTACCGTCGCTTCGCCCGTGAGATCGGGGCGGAGGTCGCGATCTACGCGACCGGTCACAGCCCGTGCGAGACCACCCCGCACCAGCTCGCCCTCGACATGGTGCAGCTCTTCCGCCGGGTGCAGCAGCCGGCGGCCTAGCGCGGCTGCGCGATCCGCTCGCGCTCGGCGGGGTCGGCGAACGCCCGCTTCGCCGAGTGCCGCGCCCACGGCGAGGCCTCCGGCCAGTGCTCCGCGAAGGTGTGGTACGCCCAGGCGAGCCGCCGGCCGAAGCCGCGCCAGGTCTCCAGCGGCCGCGCCGAGACGCCCACCCGCAGCGTCTCGTCGTAGCGCACCACGACGTCGGGCGGCAGGTGCAGCACGAGGTCGAGGTCGTCGTGCACGCGCGGATCGTCGCGGTGCACCAGGTCGCTCACCCGGCGCCACACCTCGGCCCGCATGGCGAAGTTGGAGCCGAAGATCGGCGGCGTGCCGAGCCACGGGCCGACGATGTGGAAGTAGGCGGGGATGTACAGGTGCTCGCCGAGCCAGTTGGCGATCGGATGCTCGCCGTAGAACGCTCCCGGACCGGTCAGCACATCGATGGCGGGGGAGGCGTCGAACTCGGCGACGATGCGCTCCAGCCAGTCGGCCGGTGGCCGGGAGTCGGCGTCGATGCGCGCGATGAGATCGGTGCGGGCCGCGTCGTAGCCCGTGGCGGAAGCGGACATGATGCCGCGCACCGGCTGGGTGAGCACCCGGGCGCCGGCGGCGCGGGCGACGTCGGCCGTGGCATCCGTGCTGCCGTTGTCGACGACGATGACCTCATCGGCCGGCCGCGTCTGCGCGGCGAGGGCGGCGAGGGCGTGGCGCAGCATCTCCGCGTCGTTCAGGGCGGGGATCACGACCGTCACCGTGGTCACGCGCACTCCTCTCCGGCTCGATCTTAGGCGCGCCGTAGCATCGGAGGCATGCAGGACATCGTCGCCCGTCTGACCGCCGAACTGGGGGAGGCCGTGACGGTCGATCCCGAGCGCCTGACCGCAGTCCGCACCGACAAGTCGGGCTGGCTCTCGCCCGGCGCGCCGCTCGCGGTGGTGGAGGCGACCTCCGCCTGGCAGGTGCAGGCGACCCTGCGTATCGCGAACGAGCTCGGCGTGGGCGTGGTGCCGCGCGGCGCGGGAACGGGGCTCGCCGCCGGCGCCACCGGCGGCGACGGGGTCGTCGTGCTCTGCCTGGACCGCATGGACCGCATCCTCGAGATCGACCCCGCCGACGGGATCGCCGTCGTGGAGCCCGGCGTCATCAACGCCGACCTCGACGCCGCGCTCGAGCCGTACGGCCTCTGGTACGCCCCCGACCCCGCCAGCAAGGCGATCTCGACGATCGGCGGCAACATCGCCACCAACGCCGGCGGACTGCTGTGCGCCAAGTACGGCGTCACCCGCGAGGCCGTGCTCGCGCTCAAGGTCGTGCTCGCCGACGGCCGGCTGATCAGCGTGGGGCACCGCACCGTGAAGGGCGTGACCGGCTACGACCTGACCGCGCTGTTCGTGGGCAGCGAGGGCACCCTCGGCGTCGTGGTCGAGGCGACGGTGCGGGTGCTGCCGCGCCCGGTGGGCGACGTGGTCACGATCGGCGCGTTCTTCCCCGCGGTGCGGCAGGCGGCCCAGGCGGCGTCCGCGATCGTCGGCGCGCAGCTGCGGCCGGCCGTCATGGAGCTGCTGGACGGCCAGTCCCTCGACGCCGTCCGCGCCTACCTCGGCGCGGCGGTCATCCGCGATGCGATGGGCCCGGCGGCCGGCGACGGCTTCCTGCTCGTGCAGTTCGACCAGTCCCCGGCGCCCGAGACCGTGCTGCGCGCGGTCGAGCTGATCGAGGCCGACGGCGGGCAGACGAGGGTGTCGACGGATGCCGCGACGGGGGAGCAGCTGCTCGCCATCCGGCGAGCCATGCACCCCGCGCTGGAGGCGAGCGGCGAGGTGCTCATCGAAGACCTGTCGGTGCCCCGCTCCCGGCTCGCCGACGCCTTCGACGCGATCGCCGAGGTGTCGGCGCGGCACGGTGTGCGCATCCCCACGGCGGCGCACGCCGGCGACGGGAACCTGCACCCGAACTTCGTGCTCGAGAACGGCATGGAGCAGAAGATCTGGGACGCGGCCGACGATCTGTTCCGGGCGGCGCTGGACCTCGGGGGCACGCTCACGGGCGAGCACGGGGTGGGCGTGCTGAAGCGCCACCACCTCGTGGACGAGCTGGGGGCCGACGTGTACCGTCTTCAGCAGCAGCTGAAGGCGGTGTTCGACCCGCAGGGCATCCTCAATCCAGGAAAGGTGTTCACGACGTCATGAGCGACGCCTCGCCGCAGCCGGCCGCCGCACCGGCATCCGTCGCCCCCACGCTGACCGCCTGGACCCCGCCGCCGCGCCCGCGCGCGGGTCTCGGGGTGCGGGTCCTCGGCGCCGCCGGCATCGTCGTCGCCGCCATGGCGGTGGTGCTCGCCTTCGCCTACCTCGGCCTCGCCTTCGGGCCGGCCGGCGTGATCCTCGACCTCGTCGTCGCCCTGATCCCGCTCACCGGCGTGCTGCTCGTGGTGTGGTGGCTCGACCGGTGGGAGCCGGAGCCGCTCGGCGTGCGCGTCTTCGCCTTCCTCTGGGGAGCAGGGGTGTCGATCGTCATCGCCCTGCTCGTCGACCTCACCGTACAGGTGTACGACTATGCGGCGCACGTGAAGCCCGACGCGGCGCTGCAGGCGACCGTGCAGGCGCCGCTCGTCGAGGAGGGGGCGAAGGGGCTGGGGGTGCTGCTCGTGTTCCTCGTCATGCGCCGCACCTTCGACGGGCCCGTCGACGGCATCGTGTACGGCGCGACCGTCGCGGCCGGCTTCGCCTTCGTGGAGAACATCCAGTACTTCGCCGAGTCGCTGCACGACGACGGCGGCTACGGTCTGGCCGTCACCTTCTTCCTGCGCGGCCTGCTGATGCCGTTCGGGCACCTCGTCTTCACCGCGTGCACGGGCGCCGCGCTGGGCCTCGCCAGCCGCCGGCGACACCCGCTGCAGATCGCGGGGCTGTTCCTGCTCGGCTACGCCGGTGCGGCGATCCTGCACAGCGCGTTCAACTCGGTGAGCCTGTTCACGACCACGGTCGGCGGGTTGTTCACGACGTACCTCTTCGTCGAGGTGCCGCTGTTCGGCGTCGTCGTGTGGCTCGTGCTGCTCGCCCGCCGCTCCGAGGAGACCGACACGCGCGCCGCTCTCACGGTGTACCAGGAGGCCGGCTGGTTCACGCCGGAGGAGGTGGTCATGCTCGGCACCGGGGCCGGCCGCAAGCAGGCCAAGCGCTGGGCGGCGGCCCACGGCGTGCAGGCGCCGATGAAGGCGCTCATCGCCGACGCGACGAAGCTCGCGCAGACGAGGCAGCGCATCGCGGCCGGGTACGACACGGCGCAGGCGCAGAACGACGAGCGGATGCTTCTGGACGCGGTCGTCGCCGACCGCGGCGCCCTGCGCCCGCGAACGGGCTGATCACCGACCTTCGCCATGCCCGCCACCGACCCGCTCGCCCCGCCGGCGTCGACGACGGGGCCGATCCCGACGGCCCTGCCCGCCTACGCCCGGCCGCGGGCACCCGTGGGATCCCTCGTGGCCGTGGTGGTGGGCATCTGCGCCGCGGCCATGGCCGTCATGTGGGTGGTCTCCTACCTCGTCACCGTGCTCGGCGTGGTGGGGGTCGCCGTCAACGGGCTGGTCGCCCTCGTGCCGCTCGTGGCCGTGCTCGCGGTCGTGCGCTGGGTGGACCGGTGGGAGCCCGAGCCGTTCATCGCGCGCGCCTTCGCGTTCCTCTGGGGCGCGGGCGTGTCGATCTTCGCGGCGCTCGTGGTCGACCAGACGCTCAACGAATACGGCAACCGCATCGGCGTCACCCGCGACCAGCTGTTCACCATCACCGTGCAGTCGCCGATCGTGGAGGAGATCGCCAAGGGCGTCGGCGTGCTCATCATCTTCCTCCTGGCGCAGCGCACCTTCGACGGCCCGGTCGACGGGGTCGTCTACGCGGCGACCATCGCCGCGGGCTTCGCCTTCGTCGAGAACATCCAGTACTTCGGGCTTGCGCTCGTGGGCGGGGGAGAGGCGGATCTGGCGTACACCTTCTACGTCCGCGGCATCCTGTCGCCCTTCGCCCACCTCGTCTTCACCTCGTGCACGGGCATCGCGCTGGGCATCGCCGTGCGAACCCGGCGCAGCCGCCTCGGCACGGCGGCGCTGTTCGCCGCCGGCCTCGTCGCGGCGATCCTGCTGCACGCCGGGTTCAATCTCGGCTCGGCCTTCGACGAGAGCGGGGCGTTCTTCTTCTACCTCATCGTCGAGCTGCCGATCTTCGCCGTGTTCACCGTCTTCGTGCTGTTCGCCAGGCGTCGCGACGCGGCCCTCACCTACGAGAACCTGTCGCTGTACGCGCGGGCGGGCTGGTTCACGGCGGCCGAAGTCGACATGCTCGGCACGGTGGCCGGGCGCAGGCAGGCGCGGCGCTGGGCGAAGCGGCGGGGCGGCGCAGCCCGGAAGGCGGTGCGCCGGTTCATCCGGGACGCCACGGCGCTCGCCTACGCGCGGCGCCGCATCGTCACCGGCCGAGGGCGCGAGCGCGCCCGGCAGGACGAGCGGCGGCTGCTGCGCGCCGTGACGGCCGACCGCGAGGCGGTGCTGCGCTCGTAGCGGCTGGAGACAGAAAACTCGCCGACGTCGGTGCGGCCCGGCCTGCAACTCGATGAACGTCGGCGAGTTCCTGGCGGCATTGTCGCGCGGCCGCCGCGCGGCGGCAAGTCCCCTGCGGATCGGCTGCAGGATTTTGCGCCCGCCGCCGCGAAGGCGGTTGGATGGACCCCATGGCAGACACCGAGAAGACCAAGCCCGAGATCGACGCGCCGGAGGGTCCCGCCCCCACCGAGCTGGAGATCGTGGACCTGATCGAAGGCGACGGCGCCGAGGCCAAGCCCGGCGCGACCGTCGACGTGCACTACGTCGGCGTGGGCTACGACTCGGGCGAGGAGTTCGACTCGTCGTGGAACCGCGGGCAGTCCATCCAGTTCCCGCTGCGCGGCCTGATCGCCGGCTGGCAGGAGGGCATCCCCGGCATGAAGGTGGGCGGCCGCCGCAAGCTCACCATCCCGCCGCACCTGGCGTACGGGCCGGCCGGCAGCGGCCACCCGCTCGGCGGGCAGACGCTGATCTTCGTGATCGACCTTCTGGACGTCAAGTAAGTCGAAAAGCCCCTAGGGCGACGGATGCAGGGCGTCGTAGTCGCGGAAGGAGCGCTGCACCCGCACCAGCGTGAAGATCAGCACGACGATCAACGCGCCGCCGAGTGCGGGGCCGAGCCACAGGACGGCGAGGCTCATCGCGCCGATGTACAGGTCGCCGAGCCGCGGCCCCGCGGTGACGACCACGACGAACACGCCTTGGATGCGGCCGCGCATGGCGTCGGGCGCCGAGGCCTGCAGGATCGTGTTGCGGAAGATCGAGCTGACGTTGTCGGCCCCGCCCGCGAGCGCCAGGGTGATGGCGGCCAGGGCGACGCCGCCGAGGTGCACGTGCGCCCAGCCGGCGGAGGTGGCCCCGAAGTCGTGGAAGGTCCACACCGCGAGCACGGCGCCGAAGGCGAGGATCGCCGCGCCGTACGCCTCGACGGCGCGCTCCACGGCGCGGCCGTGCATCCGCACGTGTCCCAGCGGGCCGGAGAACACGCTCGACAGCAGCCCGCCGATGGCGTAGGCGGCCGTGAGCACCCCGACGGTGATCGACCCGCCGCCGAGCACCAGAGCCCCGGCGGCCGGGAACAGCACGCGCGGCTGGCCGAAGGTCATCGCGATGATGTCGACGACGAACGACATGCGGATGTTCGGCGCGCGGCGCAGGAACCGCGCCCCCTCGAGCAGCGACTCGAGGCCCGGCCTGGCCGCATCGCCCTCGGGCAGGATCTTCGGCAGCGACAGGATCCCGAGGAACGCGAAGGTGAAGGTGACGACGTCGATCGTGTAGGTCGGCCCGAATCCGACAGCGGCGACGAGCACCCCGGCGACAGCCGGCCCGACCGTGATCATGATCCCCATCGAGATGCCCTGCAGCGCGCTCGCCGCGGGCAGCAGCTCTTTGCGCAGCAGCCGGGGGAGGATGGCCGACCGTGCGCTGCCGAGCACCGTCGCCGCGACGGTGTTGACGGTGGTGAGCACGTAGAGCAGCCAGACCACGTCGGCGTGCAGCCAGGCGAGTGCGCAGATGCCCGCCGTCGAGCACCATGCGACGACCGCGGACACGAGGGCGACCAGCCGCCGGTCGAACACGTCGGAGAGCATCCCCCCGTAGATGCCGAAGACAACCATCGGCACGAGCGCGAACAGCGCCACGAAGGACACGGCCAGGGTCGAGCGGGTGATGTCGTAGATCTGCAGGCCGACGGCGACGATCGTGATCTGGCTGCCGATCCCCGCGATGGCGTTGCCGATCCACAGCCGAGCGAACAGCGGGCTCTCCCTGAGCGGCGCCGTGTCGACGAAGACCGAGCGGCGCACCGCTGTCGCCGGCGCCGGATGGTCGGGGTCGCTCACCGATCCAGATTACGGCAGGTAGGGGGCCAGCCTCCGTTTCAGCGCGGGCGCCAGCGCCGCCGAGAACGTGGCCGTGATGTGGTGGGAGTCGCGGTACACGAGCCGGCCGCCGATGATCGGCGGGCAGGTGCGGGCGCAGAAGTAGTCCGTCATGTCGACGAACTCCGCGCGCGTGCTGTCGGCGGCCTCGCGCACCGCTTCGCTCACCGGCTTCTTGAACGCGAGGGATGCCTCGCGCGCGCACGCCGCCGTGTCGTCGAGGTGCGCCGACAGGCAGTCGACGGGGCTGGTCCCGAAGTCGGGGGTGTCCGAGAGCAGCACGATGCGGGTCTGGGCCGGCACCGCCACGATGGTTGCGGCGAGGCCCTGCGACCACTGCTGCTTGGTCGACGATCCGTCCGGCAACTCCTCGCCTTCGTAATCGGCCAGCACGAGCACCTCCGGCGGGTCCGCGGCGAGCTCACGCAGCACCGCGTCGCGCCACTGGTCGCAGGACGGATACGGTGCGCCGTCCCGCACGTGGTCCTCCAGCACCGAGGCGCAGGCGCTCTTCGTCTGGGTGACGAGCTGATATCCGCTCTGCTTCGCGATCTTCTCCAGCGCGGGCGCCCACTGGGCCGCCTGCGAGTCGCCGAACAGGACGATGCGGGGCGCCCCGTCCTTGCCGAAGGAGCACGGCTTCGGCGTCGACTCGGAGAAGCCCAACTCGCAGCCGTCGTCGTACAGCTCGGCGTTGTCGTCCTTGGCCGCGGCGAGGGACGGTTCCAGGTTGCTGGGTACGAACGGCGTGCCCACCGGCGGCGCGGTCGGCGCCGTGTGCGGCACGGCCTCGTCGACGTACATCCGCGTGGAGCTCGCCCCCGACAGGGCCGTCACGGCGAGGCACGCCAGCACGGCGCTGCCGGCTCCGGCGGCCAGCAGCGAGCGCTGCGGGCGGGCGGCGGCGAGCCGGCGCATCCGTCGCATCGGCTGCTCGACGAAGCGGTACATGGCCCACGCGATGGGCACCGCGACGGCGGCGAGCAGGCACGTCGCCCAGAGCGGAAGCGGCGACTCGTAGCCGACCCGCGCCTGCGTGAGCTGCAGCAGCGGCCAGTGCACCAGGTACAGCGAATAGGAGATCGCGCCGACGAACTGGAACGGCCGGGTGGACAGCAGCGGCCCTGGCCCCCAGCGCACCGGCACGCACCCGGCCGCGATCAGGGCGGCGGCGCCGGCGACCGGCAGCACGGCGGCGATGCCAGGGAAGGAGGTGTCCGAGCCGAACAGCGCGCACGCGGCGACGATCGCCGCGAGACCTGCCCAGCCCAGCACCGCTGAGACGGCCGGCCGCAGGACGCGGCCGAGCAGGGGAGCGCCGATCGCGAGCAGGCCGCCCGAGGCGAGCTCCCACGCGCGGGTCCACAGCGAGAAGAACGCCCAGGGCTGGGACGGTCCGGTCAGCGCCACCTCGATCGCCAGCGAGACCGCGATCACGACCGCCATCGCGGCACCCACCAGCACCCGGCGCCGCCGGACCCGGTGCGCCAGCGCCCACAGCCCGAGCAGCAGCGCGGGCCAGAGCAGGTAGAACTGCTCCTCCACCCCGAGCGACCAGTAGTGCTGGAAGACCGACGGCGCCGTGTCGGCCAGGTAGTCCGTGCCGCGTATCGCCAGGACGTAGTTCGGCACATAGAGCGCGACCGCCACGGCGTCGGAGAACGACTGCGGGCGCAGCGCCGGTGGCACGCACACGAGCACCCCGGCGATGGTCAGCGCCAGCACCGTGAACGACGCCGGCAGGATGCGGCGGGCGCGGCGGGCGTAGAAGTCGGCGAATCCGATGCGCCCCTGCTCCGACAGCCGCCCGAGCAGCTGCCCCGTGATGAGGAATCCGGAGATCACGAAGAACACGTCGACGCCGACGTAGCCGCCGTCGACGCCGGGCACGCCGGCATGGGAGAGCAGCACGGCGGCCACCGCGATGGCGCGCAGGCCCTGCACATCAGCACGGAATCGGGATTTCACTCGTGCCACACTCCCAAACACGACCTTGCCGGCGCCCCGCAACGTACCCGGGTTTGCCGGAAGTTCACCCGGCCCCGGAGTGCCCGCAGTGCTCTGCTAGACTCTGGAGGTTGCCGTCAATCGGCCGCGGATCAAGAGAGCTCAGGCATCCGGCCCCGGGCACCGCGCAACGAGAGAACGAGAGAGAGGGGATCCCATCCATGGCACTTGATGCAGAGGCCAAGAAGGCGATCATCGACGAGTACGCTACCCACCCCGGTGACACCGGATCCCCTGAGGTCCAGGTCGCCATCCTGACGAAGCGGATCAAGGATCTGACCGAGCACCTGAAGGAGCACAAGCACGACCACCACTCGCGTCGTGGCCTCCTCATCCTGGTCGGCCAGCGCCGCCGCCTCCTCGGATACCTGCAGGAGATCGACATCGAGCGCTACCGTTCGCTGATCGAGCGCCTGGGACTGCGCCGCTAGTCTTTTCAATTCGCCTTTTCAGGCTCTGGGACGGCCGCCACTGTACTGTGGCGGCCGTTTCCCGTATCCGTCGTCGACTACGAAGAAGAGGATCCCGTGCCCCGGCCCCGACGCAAGCCCTTCTGGCGGTGGACGCCGCTGCCCTGGGTGGTCGTCGTGCTGCTCATGCTGGCCACCGGGACCGCGCAGGACGTCGGGGCGGCAAGCGCCTTCCGCGTGCTGCTCGCGGTCACGATCGCGGCGGCGGTCGCGTCCGCGATCTACGTGGCGACGGATGCACGGCGCCGCGGCCCGCAGTTCACGGCCGAAGGGCAGCTGCGATCGCTGGAGGGGCTCGAGCTGGTGCCGGTCGCCGGCACGGGGCATCCGATCACCGTCGCCGACGCCCGGCGCGACCAGCACGGAATCGAGGCGGCACGCGCCCGCGGCGGCGAGCGGCTGCCCGCCGTGCTCGTACCCGACGCGGGCAACTGGTGGAATCTGCGCAGTGACATCGCCGTCTATCTCGTGGTGGACGGCGTCGCCTACCGTGCCGGGCGCCTCGGCGACCAGGCGCAGGTCGCCTGGCAGCAGCGCCTCGACGAGCTGAAGGCCTCCGGCCGCTACGCGGTGGTCGAGGCCGAGATCGTCGGCACGGCCCGGCCGTTCGCCGTCGATGTGCGGTTGGAAGGAGCCCGAGTCTGATGTTCCGTCGTCATCCCGTGCTGGCCCCCCTCACCCTGCTCTATCTAGCGGGAGTGGCCTGGATCACCCTCGGCCCGCAGCCCCTCGACAACCACCAGCAGGAGTGGGTGTACCGGCTGCTCGTGTTCGCCCGGCGGGTGACCGAGTACCGCTGGCCGCGGCTGTCGGAGCAGCTCACCTACGCCCATGTCGAGTTCGCGGCGAATATCGCGATGTTCATCCCGGTCGGCGTGTTCTTCGTGCTGCTGCTCGGCCGCAGGCTGTGGTGGGCGGCGATCCTGCTGTGCTTCGGCATGACCCTCGCCATCGAAGCCGCTCAGCGGTACATCCCGGGGCGGGTGTCGGATGTGCGCGACCTCGAATCCAACGGGCTCGGCGCGATCATCGGCGTCCTGCTGGCGCTGCTGCTCACCATTCCCTCGGCGCTGCGGGAGCGCGACCGACGGCGCATCGACGAGCTCGAGGGCGAGCTCGCGCGCTACCGTGCCCAGCGCGGCTGAGCATTGCCGACGGCGTCCGTATTCTGAGGGAGAGATGAGCGACACCCTCGTCAAGCAGAACCCGTCGGCGCCGCCCGGCTTCTTCGAGGCCGAGGCGGCCGGCTTGCGCTGGCTGGCCGAGGCGACGGATGCCGGCGGCGCCCGCGTCGCCCGCGTGATCGGCGTCTCGCCCGGCCGCATCGAACTGGAGCGCGTGCCGTCCGCGCGGCCGTCCGCACAGGCGGCCCGCGAGTTCGGCCGCGCGCTGGCGGTCACCCACGACGCCGGCGCCGCCGCCTTCGGCGCCCCGCCCGACGGGTGGGACGGCCCCGGTTTCATCGGCAAGCGGCCGCAGCCGTTCGCCCACGAGGAGCGCTGGGGTGCGTTCTACGCCCGCGACCGGGTGCTGCCGTTCCTCGCCGTCGCCGAGCAGGCCGGCAGCGTGACGGCGGACGAGGCCCGCGTCATCCGTGACGCCTGCGAACTCGTCGCGGACGGCGCCTTCGACGACGACGAGCCGCCGGCGCGGCTGCACGGGGACCTGTGGAACGGCAACGTGCTGTTCTCGCCGGACGGGGTCGTGCTGATCGACCCGGCGGCGCACGGCGGCCACCGCGAGACCGACCTCGCGATGCTGCAATTGTTCGGAGCGCCCTTCCTCGGCGAGATCCTCGCCGGCTATGAGAGCGCGCATCCGCTGCGGCCCGGCTGGCGGGAGCGCGTGCCGGTGCACCAGCTGCACCCGCTCGCCGTGCACGCGGCCGGCTTCGGGCGCGGCTACGGCGTCGAACTCGTCGACGCGGCGCGCGCCACGCTCGCGCTCGGCCGCCACTGACGCGCCTGCTGATAGCATCGACAGCAAACAGGAGCAGGCCCGACAGGCGCTGGTCCTCGGTGGTGGATTTCGGAAGCACGGGCTTCCGCGTTCTTCTACTGGTGGCCAGCACGAGCCCGGGCGGAGGAGTCCGACTCGATTCTGTGACGTTTCCTGCTCCTGACGTACGCCTGCATCGCAACACGGCGATGCGGAAAGACCGAAGGAGAGAGACCTCGATGGAAGGTCCCGAAATCAAGTACGCCGAGGCCGTTCTCGACAACGGCAAGTTCGGCAAGCGCGTCGTCCGGTTCGAGACCGGCCGCCTCGCCCAGCAGGCACAGGGCGCCGTCGCCGCCTACCTCGACGAAGACACCATGCTGCTGTCCGCGACGAGCGTCAGCAAGCAGCCGAAGGACAACTTCGACTTCTTCCCGCTGACCGTCGACGTCGAAGAGCGCTCGTACGCCGCGGGCAAGATCCCCGGCTCGTTCTTCCGTCGCGAGGGCCGCCCCTCGACCGAGGCGATCCTCGTCTGCCGCCTGATCGACCGCCCCCTGCGCCCCTCCTTCGTCGAGGGCCTGCGCAACGAGGTGCAGATCGTCGTCACCGTGCTGTCCATCGCCCCGGACGAGTTCTACGACGCGCTGGCGATCAACGCCGCATCCGCCTCGACCCAGATCTCCGGCCTGCCGTTCTCCGGCCCGATCGCGGGCGTCCGCCTGGCCCTGATCGACGACCAGTGGGTGGCCTTCCCCAAGCACTCTCAGCTCGAGAACGCCGTCTTCGACATCGTCGTGGCCGGCCGCGTCGTCACCGACGCGCAGGGCAACGAGGACGTCGCCATCATGATGGTGGAGGCCGAGGCGACCGAGAGCAGCTGGAACCTCATCAAGGCCGGCGCCACCAAGCCGTCGGAAGAGGTCGTCGCCCAGGGGCTCGAGGCGGCCAAGCCGTTCATCAAGACCCTCGTCGAGGCGCAGGCGAAGCTCGCCGCGCAATCGGCCAAGGAGGTGCAGGACTACCCCGTGTTCCTGCCCTACACCGCGGAGACCTACCAGGCCGTCGAGCAGCTCGCACTCGAGGAGCTCGGCCCCATCTACCGCATCGCCGACAAGATCGAGCGCCAGAACGCCGACGACGAGCTGAAGGCCCGCGTCAAGGAGCAGATCGCCGCGAAGATCGACGCGGGCGAGCTGCCCGAGTCGGCCGCCGCCGAGGTGTCCGCCGCCTACAAGTCGGTCACCAAGAAGGTCATGCGCGGCCGCGTGCTGCGCGAGGGCGTGCGCATCGACGGCCGCGGGCTCGCCGACATCCGTCCGCTCGACGCGGAGGTGCAGGTCATCCCGCGCGTGCACGGTTCCGCCATCTTCCAGCGCGGCGAGACCCAGATCCTGGGCGTCACCACGCTGAACATGCTCAAGATGGAGCAGCAGATCGACTCGCTGAGCCCGATCACGCACAAGCGGTACATCCACCACTACAACTTCCCGCCCTACTCGACCGGCGAGACCGGCCGCGTGGGCAGCCCGAAGCGCCGCGAGATCGGCCACGGCTTCCTCGCCGAGCGCGCCCTCGTCCCGGTGCTGCCGAGCCGCGAGGAGTTCCCGTACGCGATCCGCCAGGTCTCCGAGGCCCTCGGCTCCAACGGCTCCACCTCGATGGGCTCGGTGTGCGCCTCGACGCTGTCGCTGCTCAACGCCGGTGTGCCGCTCAAGGCGCCGGTCGCGGGCATCGCGATGGGCCTCATCTCCGAGACCGTCGACGGGGAGACCAAGTACGCCGCGCTGACCGACATCCTCGGCGCCGAGGACGCCCTCGGCGACATGGACTTCAAGGTCGCGGGCACCAGCGAGTTCGTCACCGCCATCCAGCTCGACACCAAGCTCGACGGCATCCCCTCGCACGTGCTCGCCGCCGCCCTGAAGCAGGCGAAGGACGCGCGCACGACGATCCTCGACGTGATCAACCAGGCCATCGACGGTCCCGACGAGATGGCCCCCACGGCGCCGCGCGTGATCAGCGTGCAGATCCCGGTCGACAAGATCGGCGAGCTGATCGGCCCGAAGGGCAAGACGATCAACGGCATCCAGGACGAGACCGGCGCCGAGATCTCCATCGAGGAGGACGGCACCGTCTACATCGGCGCGACCGACGGCCCGAGCGCGGAGGCCGCGCGCGCCGCGGTGAACGCGATCGCGAACCCGACCAACCCCGAGGTCGGCGAGCAGTTCCTGGGCACGGTCGTCAAGATCGCGACCTTCGGCGCGTTCATCTCGCTCCTTCCCGGCAAGGACGGCCTGCTGCACATCTCCGAAGTGCGCAAGCTGGCCGGCGGCAAGCGGGTCGAGAACGTCGACGACGTGCTCGGCGTGGGGCAGAAGATCCTGGTCGAGATCACCAAGATCGACGACCGCGGAAAGCTCTCGCTCGCCCCGGTGATCGCCGAGGCCGAGGTCGGCGAGGCCGCGGCCGAGGAGCCGGTGGCCGCCGAGTAGACCGCCCGACACACGCACGGATGCCCGTCCCGGACCCCCGGGGCGGGCATCCGTCGTTCTCGCCCGCCGAGGACGGATTCCGACCTCGAGTCGAACGTTTGATAACGGTTGCGCGTTTCGCGGCCGGCGATGTCGGCGGGCTGACATACCCTCACTGACAAGCGGGGCCGAGGCCGCACGGCCCGCGGAGTTGGACAACGGGGGGCCGGCATGGGCGAATTCTCACCACGCGGGGCGAGGGACCACGTCGCGAGTTCGGGGCGAGGCGCCGCGCAGGAGGCTGCGCCTGCGGGCATCTTCGCCGACGACGGCGCGCTCACCCGGCCGGTGCCCATCGTGGCTCCGCGCCGCGTGGGCGATTCCGAGCTCTCCGTGTACCCCTTCGCACTGGGGGCGGGCCGCCTCGCGGAGGTCGACGAGGTCGCCGCGGGCCGTATCCTGCACCGTTTCGCCGTGCGCGCCGGCGGCCTGATCGACGTGGTCGACGTCGACCGCTCCGGCCGCAGCGAGGAGGTGGTGGGGCTGTGGCTGAAGCGCGAGCGGCCCGCCGCAGCGGTGCTGGCGCTGTCCCCGTCCCTCACGCGCGACGCATCCGGTCTCGCCGGCGGCGCCCGGCTGCGACGCGCGGTGGAAGCCTCGCTCACCCGCCTCGGCGTGGAGCACGTCGACCTGCTGGTGCTCGACCTCGGCTCGGCCGAGCTCTCGATGGAGCAGCAGCTCGGGGCGGCGGAGCAGCTCGTGGCCGAGGGCAAGGTGCGGTACCTTGCCGCGTCGGCGGCGACGGCCGACCAGCTGCTGCAGGCGCGTCTGCTCGCGGCGGAGGGGCTGCCTCGTCTCGTGGCGGTGCGCAACGCCTGGGACGCGACGTCGGCGCCCCGGAGCGCCGACGAGGTGCGCATGGTGGCCGCGGCGCAGGGCCTCGCGCTCCTGCCCGACGCGAGCGCGGCGTCGCTCGCGCTGGCCGCTCCGTCGCTGCCGCAGAAGGTGCTGGCGGGGTGGGGCCGCAACGCGAAGCTCAGTCTCGCGGTGAACACCCGCGTGGTCGCGCCCGCGCCCGAGCGTGCCACCGATGTGCTGGTCGGCCGTGGGCGCCCGCACCGCATCGCCGTGGCGCTCGACCGCGTCTCGGCGGAGCTCGAGGTCGCGCCGGTCACGACGCACGCGGCATGGCTGCTGGCCAAGCGCGGAGTCGTGGCGCCGATCGTCTCCGTGACGAGGGCCGATCAACTCGAGCCGCTGATGGACGCGGCGGCCGTACGGCTCACCCGCTCGCAGATGCTCGAATTGGATCGCGCCATCGACGAGCGCTGAGCGGCGGGCCCTCCGTCAGACGGCGAGCGCGGTCGGGCTGCGCTCGGCGATGACGCGTTCGACGGCGCGGGCCAGCGCCAGCCCGGCACGCACCGGGTCGCCCACGTTGCTTCCGCTGAGCGCCCCGTCGCGGAAGAGCATCAGATCGTCGGCGGCCTCCTCGACCCGGGGGTGGGACAGCCGCTCGAGGATGTCGACCAGCACGGCGCGCTCCCATTCACGGTGCCGGGTGACCGCCCTGCGTGCGGGATGCTCCGGGTCGCTGAACTGCGCGGCGGCGTTGATGAACGGGCAGCCGTGGTAGTTCGGCTGCGTCGCGACCCGGCGGATCAGGTCCGACAGGGCGCGCAACTCGTCCGCGGGCGTCTGCGCGCCCGCCCGCGCCTGCTCGAAGAGCTCGACGGCCTGCTCGTGGCGCCGCTGCACGTACGCGACGATGAGCAGGTCCTTCGAGCGGTAGTGCTTGTAGAAGGTCGCCTTCGTCACGCGGGCCGACTGGATGATCCGGTCGACACCCACGGTGTGGATGCCCTCCGTGTAGAACAGGGTGTCGGCCACCTCGAGGATCTTGACCTTCGCCGGAGCGGGCGGTCGGTCATGGCGGGGGGCGAACGTCGTCAAGCGGTCCTCCGGGTCGGGCCAGGTTGCTGTTGCAGTATATCGGGCCTTGTCCTCATTCAAGGGGACAACGCCGAGGAGGCCGAGACGCCCGCGCCGCAGCGACCTCCGCCCCGCCGGGCGCGCCGATGCGCGGGGCACGCTCGGCTGCATAGGGTGGTCAGTGATGAACGGCGCCGTCAGCCTCCCCCTCGATGCACCCGACCTGGCGTTCGCCGCTTCCGGTGACGCACTGGTGCGACGCACGGTGCTGCCGGGCGGCGTGCGCGTGCTCAGCGAGCGCGTCCCCGGCGCGCGCAGCGCGACCATCGGCTTCTGGGTGACCGTCGGCTCGCGCGACGAGACCGGCGCGAGCGCCGAGCACAGCGCCAGCTACGGTTCCACGCATTTCCTCGAGCACCTGCTGTTCAAGGGCACGGCCACCCGCAGCGCGCTGGACATCGCCACCTCCTTCGACGCCGTGGGCGGCGAGCACAACGCCGCGACGAGCAAGGAGTACACCTGCTACTACGCCAAGGTGCAGGACAAGGACCTGCCGATGGCGGTCGAGGTCATCGGCGACATGCTGACCTCGAGCCTGATCGATCCCGACGAGTTCGACAACGAGCGGCAGGTGATCCTCGAAGAGCTGTCCATGGCCGAGGACGACCCCGCCGACGTGGCGAGCGAACGCTTCTACGAGAGCGTGCTCGCCGGCCATCCGCTCGGGCGGCCGATCGGCGGCACGCCCGAGACGATCCGCGCCGCGACCCGAGACGGCGTGTGGCAGCACTACCGCAGCGCGTACCGGCCCGGCAACATCGTGGTCGCCGCGGCCGGAGCCGTCGACCACGAGCGACTGGTGGCGGACGTGACGGCGGCGCTCGCCGCCCTGGGCGAGACGGATGCCTCGGGGCCGAGCCCCCGTCGCACCGCCCGCGCGGCCGAGCTGCAGCCCGCGGCATCCGTCGTGACCGTCTCGCGCCCGGTCGAGCAGGCGAACCTCCTCCTGGGGATGCCCGGGCCGGTGGCCACAGACGATCGGCGCTGGGCGCTCGCGGTGCTCAATTCCGTGCTCGGCGGCGGCATGTCGAGCCGGCTGTTCCAGGAGATCCGCGAGAAGCGGGGGCTCGCGTACTCGGTGTACTCGTTCGCGTCCGGGTTCTCCGACGCGGGCGTGTTCGGGGTGTACGCGGGCTGCGCGCCGCAGAAGGCGCCGCAGGTCGCCGAGCTGGTGCTTGACGAGCTCGCGCGCCTCGCCGAGTACGGCATCACCGGGGAGGAGCTGCGCCGCGCCGTCGGCCAGCTGTCCGGCTCGTCTGCGCTCGCTCTCGAGGATTCCGACACCCGCATGACCCGGCTCGGCCGCGCCGAGATCACGATGGGCGAGTTCGCCGATCTCGACGAGAGCCTGCGCCGGCTCGCCCTGGTCACGGCCGCCGACGTGCGGGAGCTGGCCCGGGAACTGCTGGCGCGCCCGCGCACGCTCGTGGCGGTCGGGCCCGTCGCGGACTCCGATTTCGCGCACCTGGGGCTCGGATGACGCACTACCTGTACCTCGTGCGGCACGGCGAGCAACTCGATGCGGAGCACGGGCTCGAAGACGGGCCGTTGTCCTCCCGCGGCAAGCGGCAGGTGACGATGCTCGCCGAGCGCATCGGCGGGGTGCCGTTCACCGGAGTGTTCCATTCGCCGCTGCAGCGCGCCGAGCAGACCGCGCAGGTGCTCTCGGCCAGGCTGCCCGCGCTCCAGCCCGAGCCGTCGAACCTGCTCTTCGACTGCATCCCCTCCGGGCCCGTGCCCGGCATGCCCCGGGCGTACGAGAGCTTCTTCCACGGGGTCAAGCCCGCCGAGATCGAAGCCGGCCGCGCCCAGATGGACGACGCGGTCGCCGAGTTCCTGGCTCCCTCGCGCGCCGAACGGCATGACCTGCTGATCACGCACAATTTCGTGGTCGGATGGTTCGTGCGCGAGGTCATGGGAGCCCCGTCGTGGCGCTGGCTGGGCCTCAACGCGGCCCACGCCTCCCTGACGGTGATCCGGCACCGGCCGGCGAAGCCGCCCGAGCTGATCGTCTTCAACGACCTGGGGCACCTGCCCGCCGAGTGGCGCACGGGCCTGCCGGAGGTGCTGCCGTACTAGCCGACGCCTAGCGGAGGTCCTTGCGGTACCAGGTCGTCGCGTTCGGGTTGTCGTTGTACGCGGGGATCGGCGAATAGCCGCTGGAGGCATACAGTCCGTTCGCCGCGGTCAGGCTCGCGTTGGTGTCGAGCACGAGCGTCTGCGCGCCCCGGGCGGCGGCCCGTCCCTCCAGCTCGGCGAGCAGGCGCCGGCCGGCCCCGGAGCCGCGAGCCGTCTCTCGCACCCAGAGGTGCTTCACCTCCCAGACGCTGCGGGCGGGCGCGCCGAGCACTTCGTCCGCGAGGCGCCGCACGGCGCCGCATCCGATCGCCCGGCCGTGGTCGTCGGTCAGCAGCAGGAACTCGCCGTCCGGCGGGGTGAAGGCGTCGTCCGCCGGCATGGCGACGACGTAGCCGCCGGGGGAGGGGAAGGTGGCGGCGCGGTAGCCGAAGTACTCGGTGAGCAGCTCGCGGGCACGGGGGTCGGTCACGGGCACGGACTCGAAGGGCACGCTCCCAGATTAGGCTGACCGTCATGAGCATTCGGGTGGCCGTGGTGGGCGCGACCGGGCGGCTGGGTTCGGCGGCGACCGCGCTGCTGGAGCGCACGGAGGGCTACGAGGTGGTGGCGCGGCTCGACTCCACGAGCTCTCCGGAGGACATGCTCGGCGCGCCCGAGGCTCCGAGCGACGTGGTGCTGGACGTCTCGCTGCCGCAGGTGAGCCCGGGCGTCGTCGAGTTCGCGATCACGCACGGCCGCAACGTCGTCGTCGGCACCTCCGGCTGGTCGGCGGAGCGGCTCGCGGGCCTGCGCACCCTGCTCGCGCGGCACCCGGAGCGCGGGGCGATCGTGGTGCCGAACTTCGCCCTCGGCTCGGCCCTCGGCACCGCCTTCGCCGCCGCGGCGAGCCGCTTCTTCGACGCGATCGAGATCATCGAGGCGCACGGGCCCGGCAAGATCGACTCGCCGTCGGGCACGGCGGTGCGCACCGCCGAGCTCATCCAGGCCGCCCGCGGCGAGCTCGGCCCTGTGCAGGCCCCGCACGTCGATCAGCGGGCCCGCGGGCAGCAGGTCGGTTCGGTGCCGATCCACAGCCTGCGCCTGCCCGGCATCTCGGCCAAGCAGGACGTCGTGCTCGGCGGCGAAGGAGAGACGCTGACCATCACGCACAGCGTGCTCGGCCCGGCCGCCTATTCGTCGGGCATCCTGCTCGCAGTGCGCAAGGGCGTGGACCAGCTGGGCCTCGCCGTCGGGCTCGACGCGCTCATCGACCTGGGGATCACGACGCCGTGAAGAACCGGTTCGCGGCGCTCCTGATGGCGGCGCTGCTGCTGATGTACATCGTGCTCGCCGGGCAGCGCGCGGTGCTGCTGTTGTCGTCGGGCTCGGTCTGGGGCGTCATCGGCGGGCTTGCGCTCCTCGTCTTCCCGCTCATCGCCCTGTGGGCGCTGTGGCGGGAGCTGCTCTTCGGCTGGCGCACCGAGCAGCTGGTGCGGCGGCTCGACGCCGAGGGAGGGCTTCCCGTGGAGCCGGCGACCGACTCGCGCCAGGCGGCGCGCGCCGCCGCCGACGCCGAATTCCCCCGGTTCAAGGCCGACGTCGAGGCCGATCCCGCCAGCTGGCGCGCGTGGTTCCGGCTGGGCCTCGCCTACGACGCCTCCGGCGACCGCCGCCGGGCCCGCTGGGCGTTGCGCGAGGCCATCCGGCTGTCGCGCGCGTCGGGCTGAGGGACGGCCGCTACTCTGCTGAGGTGAGCCTCAGCCCGGATGCATCCGTCGTCGACCGCCTGATCGTCCAGGTCCCCGACTTCCCCCAGCCCGGCGTCGTCTTCCGCGACCTGACTCCCGTGTTCGCCGACGCGGCCGCGCTCACCGCCCTGGCACGCGGGCTGGTGGCGCCGTTCGAGGGGCGGTTCGACCACCTCGGCGGTCTCGAGGCCCGCGGCTTCCTCATCGCCGGCGCCGCCTCGGTGCTGAGCGGCGCCGGGGTGCTGAGCGTGCGCAAGGCGGGCAAGCTGCCCCGGGCCGTGCTCACCCAGGAGTACGCGCTCGAGTACGGCACCGCGGCGCTCGAGGTGCACGTCGACCAGCTGCCGCCCGGCAGCCGCGTGCTGATCGTCGACGATGTGCTCGCCACGGGCGGCACGGCGCTCGCCGCGGTCAACCTGATCGAACGGGCGGGTTGGCACGTCGTGGGTGTCGCCGTCGCGCTCGAACTCGACGGGCTGGGCGGCCGGGCCGCGCTCGAGGCGCGCGGCGTCGAGACGTTCGCGCTGCTCACGTACTGAGACGCGGCCCGGCCGACGGATGCCTCAGGCCAGCGTGGCCTCGAGGGTGATCGGGATCCCGGCCAGCGCCTTCGACACCGGGCAGCCGGCCTTCGCGGCTTCGGCGATCTTCTGGAACTCCTCCTCCGAGATGCCGGGCACCTCGGCGTTGACGAGCAGGTGGCTGCCGGTGATGCCGCCCTGCGAGATGTCGAAGCTGACCGCCGCGGTGGTCGACACGCTCACCGGCGGGTGGCCGGCCGAGGCGAGCTCGTTCGAGAAGGCCATCGAGAAGCAGGCGGCGTGCGCCGCTCCGAGCAGCTCCTCGGGGGTGGAGACCCCGGCCTCTCCCTCCGAGCGCGCCTTCCAGTTGTAGGCGAAGGTGGCGAGCTTCGACGAGTCGAGCGTGATGTTGCCGCTGCCCGAGGCGAGGTCGCCGTTCCAGACCGCGGATGCTTCGCTGGTGAGTGCCATGTGGTTCCTCCTGACGATGGGTTCGTTCCGTCCTCACCCTAGGAGTACCCGCTGTTACGCGGCAGCCCCTCCCGAGCGGCCCAGCAGGCCCGAGCGCACGAGCAGCAGGTAGAGCTGGCAGCCCAGGCAGAAGCCGAACGCCGAATTGAGGAACGCGGCCACGAGGGCGAGCGCCGCGGCGATCGCCACGACGACCGGGAACAGGCCGCCGATCAGCACCCCGAGCCCGGTGATGACGAGTCCGACCAGCTGCGCGAAAGCAGGGGGCGCCGGGTCCTCGAGCTCGGCGGGGGCGGCCAGTCGCGGGCGCACGAAGCGCCGGTAGAGCCATCCGTACGGGTGGCGCTGCACGCCGGCCACGGCGCCCCAGGCGAACAGCACGGCGATCGCGAACAGCAGGATCCAGGCGGCGAGCTGCGCGCCGACGAGGGAGAGGAAGAGGTCGAGCGCGAGCAGCACGGCGGTGATGCCGGCCGAGAAGCGCGGGCCACGCGGGTCTATCCCGGCCCGGTCGGGCTTGGAGTGGGGATCAGGCTGCGACATGGTCTTCTCCGTTCAGGATGTCGGCGACGGTCGCCTCGAGCTCCGTCGGGCGCGGCGGTCCGCCGATGCGGCCGCGAACCGCGCCGTCGGCGTCGAGCAGCAGCGTCGTCGGCGTCTGCAGCACCCGGAAGCGCTGGGCGAGCGCGGGGGAGCGGGTCAGGTCCACCTCGACGTGGGCCACCCCGGGAGTCCGCTCGGCGAGGGCGCCGAGCAGCCGGCGCGTGGCGGGGCAGAACGCGCAGTGCTCCGTCGAGAACTGCAGCAGGGTGGCGCGCTCTCCGAAGACGGCGTCGGCCGCGCCATCCGTCACGTCGGCCGGTGTCACCACCTGCGCCTGCGCGCGCGGGCCCGCGACACGGCCGGCACGCGCGCGCCAGAGCACCCCGGCGAGCGTGGCAAGGGCGAGCAGTGCGATCACGAACACAGCGGCGGAGGTGGGGTCCATCGCGATCCAGGGTAGGTCGCATGCCGCGCCCGCGCAGCGCGGTGACGAACCGTTACGCGGTCGCCTGCCGGGCCGGCGGCCAGGTAGCCTGAGGGCATGTCCCACGCGCCCGACAACCCGTTCGGCCAGGTGCTCGTCGCCCTGGTCACGCCCATGACTCCGGATGGCGAGGTCGACTGGGCCGGCGTGGAGAAGCACATCGACGACGTCATCACGAACGGCGCCGACGGCATCGTCGTCTCGGGCACGACGGGTGAGACGTCGACGCTGACGGATGCGGAGAAGCTGCGGCTCATCGAGGTGGCCAAGAGCGTCTCGGCCGGCCGGGCCAAGATCATCCAGGCGGGCGGCTCGAACGAGACGGCGCACGCGATCCAGCTCTACAAGAAGAGCGAGCAGATCGGCATCGACGGCATCATGGTCGTCACCCCGTACTACAACAAGCCGACCCAGTCCGGCATCCTGACCCACTTCCGGCTGATCGCCGACTCGACCGACCTGCCGGTCATCCTCTACGACATCCCGGGGCGCACCGGGGTGCCCATCAAGTACGAGACGCTGCTGCGCGCCGCGAAGCACCCGAACATCCGCGCCGTGAAGGACGCGAAGGGCGACTTCGCCGAGGTCAGCCGCGTGCTCAACAACACCGACCTGCTGTACTTCTCCGGCGACGACGCCAACGTGCTGCCGCACCTCGCCATCGGCGCGAGCGGCCTGATCGGGGTGACGGCGAACATCACCTCGCGGCCGTACCGCACCATCGTCGACGCCGTGAACCGCGGCGACCTGAAGACCGCCACCGAGCAGCACAAGAAGCTCGAGCCGCTGGTGCGCGCCGTCATGACGCACATCCCGGGCACGGTGTCGGCGAAGTACATCCTGCACGGCCTCGGCCGCATCGGCAGCCCGCGGGTGCGCCTTCCGCTCGTCGGCCCGGAGGACTTCGAGGCCGCCATCATCGAGCAGGAGCTCGACCTGGTGCGCGACGTCGACGGCGCGGACTTCTCCAACTTCCGCCCCGACCGCAACGCCGCCGCAGGCGGCGCGCTGCCGAAGGTCGCCGGCGCCACACGCTAAGCGGGGCCGATCCCCGCATCATCCGATCGGAACCCAACAGAACATCGAGGAGACATGGCAGAAGCCGTCTTTGATCCGCCCGCACTCCAGCCCGGCACGCTCCGCGTGTTCCCCACCGGCGGCCTCGGTGAGGTCGGTCGCAACATGACCGTGTACGAGATCGACGGGAAGATCCTCATCGTCGACTGCGGCGTGCTCTTCCCCGACCCCGACCAGCTCGGCGTCGACCTGATCCTGCCCGACTTCGGCCCCATCCGCGACCGGCTCGACGACGTCGTCGGCGTCGTGCTCACGCACGGGCACGAGGACCACATCGGGGCGGTGCCCTACCTGCTCAAGCTGCGCCAGGACATCCCGCTGATCGGCTCCGGGCTCACCCTCGCGCTCGTGGAGGCGAAGCTCAAGGAGCACCGCATCAAGCCCTACACGCTGCTGGTGAAGGAGGGCCAGGTCGAGAAGCTCGGCCCGTTCACGCTCGAGTTCATCGCGGTGAACCACTCCATCCCCGACGCGCTGGCGGTCGCGATCACGACCTGGGCGGGCGTCGTGCTGCACACCGGCGACTTCAAGATGGACCAGCTGCCGCTCGACGGGCGGCTCACCGACCTGCGCGCCTTCGCGCGGCTCGGCGAGAACGGCGTCGACCTGTTCCTGCCCGACTCCACCAACGCCGACGTGCCCGGGTTCACCCCCATCGAGCGCGAGATCGGGCCGGTGCTCGACAACATCATCGGCCGCGCCCCGCGCCGCGTCGTCGTCGCGAGCTTCTCGAGCCACGTGCACCGCGTGCAGCAGGTGCTCGACGCCGCCGCCGCGCACGGCCGCCGCGTGGCGCTGCTCGGCCGCTCCATGGTGCGCAACATGGGCATCGCCGCCGAGCTCGGCTACCTCAAGGTGCCGGACAACGTGCTGATCGACTACAAGAAGGCCGCCGACCTGCCCGACGACAAGATCGTCTACATGTCCACCGGGTCGCAGGGCGAGCCGATGGCGGTGCTCTCCCGCATGGCCAACCTCGATCACCAGATCGAGCTGGGGGAGGGCGACACCGTGATCCTCGCCTCGAGCCTCATCCCGGGCAACGAGAACTCCGTGTACCGGGTCATCGACGGCCTCACCAAGCTCGGCGCCACGGTCGTGCACAAGGGCAATGCGAAGGTCCACGTGTCCGGCCACGCGGCGGCGGGCGAGCTGCTGTACTGCTACAACATCCTGAAGCCCAAGCACGTGATGCCCGTGCATGGCGAGTACCGCCACCTCACCGCCAGCGCGAAGCTCGCGCAGTCCACCGGCGTTCCGCCCGAGAACACGATCATCGGCGAGAACGGCACCGTGGTCGACCTCACCGAGGGCGTCGCCCGGGTGGTCGGCCAGCTCGACATCGGCTTCGTCTACGTCGACGGGTCGAGCGTGGGCGAGATCACCGACGCCGACCTGAAGGACCGCCGCATCCTCGGCGAGGAGGGCTTCATCTCCGTCATCGTCGTCGTCGAGGCGGCGACCGGAAAGATCACCGCCGGCCCGGAGATCCACGCCCGCGGCTTCGCCGAGGACGACAAGGTCTTCGACGCGGTGAAACCGAAGATCGCGGATGCGCTGAAGGAGGCCGCCCGCAACGGCGTGCGCGACAACCACGCGCTCACCCAGACCGTGCGCCGCACCGTCGGGCGCTGGGTGAACACGAGCTACCGCCGCCGGCCGATGATCGTGCCGCTCGTCATCGAGGCGTAGCAGGAGAGAGCGGATGCCCCGGCCGGGGCATCCGCTTTTCTCATGCCCCGCTCACAGACTCTCCGCGCCCGTTGCCGTCCGACGTCGCACCCCTCGGCTACGGTCGGATCCATGGCCACGAGTACCAAGTCGTCTTCGCGCGCCCGCGGGGCGGGCGGCGGCTCGCGCGCTCAGTCGTCGCGGCAGAAGACCGCCCCCACCAAGAAGCTGCCGGCGAGCCAGGCGGTGACGATGGAGCACAGCGAGGCCGGCGCCCTGGTCAAGGCGTGGCTCGGGCTCGCGCACCTCGTGGGCGGTGCGGCGCGCGCCCTCGGCCCCGAGACCCTCGCCAAAGAGGAGCGCCGCGACGGCGGCCCCTTCTTCATCGTGCTGCTCGCCGTGGCCGGGGCGGTCGTCGAGTGGTTCTTCATCAACGCGGGCTGGGCTCGCACCCTCGACGCGTGGACCTTCGGCGGCCTGTTCGGCCGGGTGGCCTTCGCGCTGCCCGTCATCATGCTGCTGTTCGCGGTCTGGCTGTTCCGCCACCCCTCGTCGGTGCACGACAACACCCGCATCGGCATCGGCCTCGCGATCGCGCTGATCTCGATCTCCGGCCTCTGCCATATCTTCTCCTCGCGGCCCGAGCCGGTCGACGGCATGCCCGTGCTCGCCCAGGCGGGCGGCGTGATCGGATGGATGGTGGGGGCGTCCCTCACCTTCCTGATCACCCCCTACGGCGCCTCGGGCGTGATGATCCTGCTCGCCGCGCTGAGCGTGCTCATCATCACCAAGACGCCGCCCAACCGCATCGGCGCCCGGCTCCGCGAGCTGTACGCCTACCTGTTCGGCGCACCGGTGGCGTCGGAGGAGGAACGTCAGGCGGCGAAGGCCGCCAAGGCCGAGCGCACCGTGCAGGCCGAGCTCGACGGGATCGACGAGGAGTCCTCGCCGAGTTCGCTGCCCTGGTGGCGCCGCAACAAGTCGGGCAGGGAAGAGGATCCCGACTTCGACCACTCGGCCGACTCCATCACCGAGGTGCTCGGCGAGGGCGCAGGCAAGGGCGGCTTCACGTCGGCGCTGGAGGGCACGCCGGAGCCCGCGGCCGAGCCGGGCGGCATCGACGTGTTCGACGAACTCACCAAGGCAGAGGAGGCCGTCAAGCGATACACCGGCGAGGTGGCACCGAGCCGTGCGGGCGGTCTGCGCAGCGACAACATGACCGAGGTCATCCCGGTCGATGACAAGCTGCCGCTGGTGGGGGAGTCCGGAGAGCCGGCGCCCGCGATCGCGAAGGCCGACGAGCGGCCTGCCCACCCGTATGTGCTGCCGTCGGCCAACACGCTGTCCGCCGGTCCGCCGCCGAAGACCCGGTCGGCCGCGAACGACGAGGTCGTGCGCGCGATCACGGGCGTGCTCGAGCAGTTCGGCGTCGACGCCAAGGTCACCGGCTTCTCCCGCGGACCGACGGTCACGCAGTACGAGATCGAGCTCGGTCCCGGCGTCAAGGTGGAGCGGGTCACCGCCCTGTCGAAGAACCTCTCCTACGCGGTCGCCAGCAACGAGGTGCGCATCCTGTCGCCGATCCCCGGCAAGAGCGCGATCGGCATCGAGATCCCCAACTCGGACCGCGAGACGGTCTCCCTCGGCGACGTGCTGCGCTCCGCGGCGGCCACCGGCAGCAAGCATCCGATGACCATCGGCGTCGGCAAAGACGTCGGCGGCGGCTACGTCGTCGCCAACCTGGCGAAGATGCCCCACCTGCTCGTGGCCGGGTCCACCGGCTCCGGCAAGTCGAGCTTCGTGAACTCGATGATCACCTCGCTGCTGATGCGGGCGAAGCCCTCCGAGGTGCGCATGGTGCTCATCGACCCGAAGCGCGTCGAGCTGACCATCTACGGCGGCGTCCCGCACCTGATCACGCCCATCATCACGAACCCCAAGAAGGCGGCCGAGGCGCTGCAGTGGGTCGTGAAGGAGATGGACATGCGGTACGACGACCTGGCGTCGTTCGGCTTCCGCCACATCGACGACTTCAACAAGGCGGTCATCAACGGCGAGATCCAGCTGCCGGAAGGCAGCGAGCGCAAGCTCAAGCCGTACCCGTACCTGCTGGTCGTGGTCGACGAGCTGGCCGACCTGATGATGGTCGCGCCGCGCGACGTCGAGGACTCGATCGTGCGCATCACGCAGCTCGCCCGCGCATCGGGCATCCACCTCGTCCTCGCGACCCAGCGCCCCTCCGTCGACGTGGTGACGGGTCTCATCAAGGCCAACGTGCCCAGCCGTCTCGCCTTCGCGGTCACGAGCGTCACCGACTCGCGCGTCATCCTCGACCAGCCGGGCGCCGACAAGCTGATCGGCCAGGGCGACGCGCTATTCCTGCCGATGGGGGCAGGCAAGCCGATCCGTGTGCAGGGCGCCTGGGTCAACGAGTCCGAGATCCAGAAGGTCGTCGACCACGTCACGCGCCAGGCGCAGCCGGACTACCGGCCGGACGTGGTGCCCGCGGAGCAGAAGAAGCAGGTCGACTCCGACATCGGCGACGACCTCGAGCTGCTGCTCGCTGCCGCCGAGCTGGTGATCTCGAGCCAGTTCGGCTCGACCTCGATGCTGCAGCGCAAGCTGCGGGTCGGCTTCGCCAAGGCGGGGCGCCTGATGGACCTGCTCGAGTCGCGGGAGATCGTCGGGCCCTCGGAGGGCTCGAAGGCGCGCGACGTGCTCGTGCCGCCGGACCGGCTCGGCGAGGCGCTCGCCCGCATCCGCGGCGAGGACGTGGCGCCGGCGCCGGCCGCGCCGGCCCAGGCATCCGGTCACGGCGACCGCTACGGCACCGACGCGGTGGGGGCTCAGTACGACGGTCTGGAGGAGGTCGACGGCGGTTCCGACGAAGACGCGTGGGGCCTCACCGGCCGAGACTGATCGGCGACACCGGGCCTAGGCTGGAGCCATGACCCAGCCCGGTGCCGTCCCGAGCCGACCGGCCCGCCCGAGCAATCTGAACCTCCCCAACACGATCACCGTCGTGCGCATCCTGCTCGCGCCGATCTTCGTCTGGATGCTCTTCGCCGACGGCGGTCAGGACGGGCCTCTGCGCTGGTGGGCGGCCGTGCTGTTCATCGTCGCCATCGCGACCGACGGCCTCGACGGCTACCTGGCGCGCAGCCGCGGCCTGGTCACCGAGCTCGGCAAGCTGCTCGACCCGATCGCCGACAAGGTGCTCACGGGGGCCGCGCTCGTGTCGCTGTCGATCCTCGGCGAGCTGTGGTGGTGGGTCACGATCGTGATCCTGGTGCGCGAGATCGGCATCACCGTCTACCGCTTCGCGGTCATCCGCGAGGGGGTGATCCCGGCCAGCCGCGGCGGGAAGTGGAAGACCATGTTCCAGGCCGTCGCCATCTCGCTCGCGCTGCTGCCGTTCTGGACGCTGCTCGGCGACTGGGTGCATTGGGTGAACTGGGTGCTGATGGCCGTCGCACTCGTGCTCACCGTGGTCTCCGGTCTCGACTACGCGGTGAACGCCGTGCGGCTTCACCGGGGCGATGCGGGCACGGATGCCTGAGCCGGCGCTCGCTCCGGATGCGTCGGCCGAGCTCATCCGCGCGCTCACCGCGCGCGGCCAGACGCTCGCCGTCGCCGAGTCGCTCACCGGCGGTCAGCTGACGGCCGAACTCACGCGGCCGGCCGGCGCCTCGGCCGTGGTCACCGGCGGCGTGGTGGTCTACGCGACGCAGATCAAACGCGACGTGGTGGGTGTGGATGCGCAGCTGCTCGAGCGGCACGGCCCGGTGCATCCGGAGGTCGCCCGGCAGCTGGCAGAGCGGGTGCGCCGCGTGCTCGCGGTCGACGGCCGCCCCGCCGACATCGGCGTCTCCACGACCGGCGTCGCCGGTCCCGACCCGCAGGGCGGGCAACCGGTCGGCACGGTCTACCTCGGCATCTCGATCTGGGACCGCACCGAGTCGGTCGCGTTGCAGCTGTCGGGGGACCGGTCGGAGATCCGGGCCGCGGCGGTGCGTCATGCGGTGTCCGAGCTCGTGTCCCGGCTCGCGGAATAGGGGTGGTTTCGACCGCGTTACGTTTGCCAGCTTTAACCAGCGGATTGCAGGGATTGTGAATTACAGTGCATCGCATGGAACGCCACAGGGTAGTGTTCCCTCCACATCGCAAGCGTTCGGCCGGCAGGTCGAGAAGGGGGCTCCAATGATTCTCGTTCGTCAGGAGATCGGCGACGTCCTCCGCGACTTCCGTCTGCAGAAGGGTCGCACGCTGCGGCAGGTGGCCAGCAAGGCGAGTGTCGCGCTGGGCTACCTCAGCGAGGTGGAGCGGGGTCAGAAGGAGGCGTCGAGCGAGATCCTCGCCTCGGTCGCCGAAGCGCTCGACACCCCGATCTCGGTCATCATGCGCGAGGTCGGCGACCGGCTCGCCGTGCTCGAGGGCATCGACGCGATCGTGCCCGACGCCCTGCCCGACGACTTCGCGTCCGACATCGACGCCGAGCTGGTCTCGCAGCGCTGATCACGTCAGACGTTCTCATCGGATGCCCCGGGGTACAGCCCCGGGGCATCCGCCGTATCTAGGCTGGAAGAGATGCGACTGAGTGAGTTCAACCGCGCCGTCGCCGACGAGTTCGGCGCCGCGTACGGACGGCAGCTGGTGCGCGACCTCGTGATCGTCGAGCTGGGCGGCCGCACCTGCGAGCAGGCGCTCGCGGCCGGCGTTCCGGCCCGGGATGTGTGGCTCGCGCTGTGCGAGGCGACGGATGTGCCGGCGGAGCGGCGGCACGGGGCGGGGCTGCCCGACCCGAAGAAGCACTGAGGCGTGCATCCCTCGCCGCGGTACGAGAAAAACCGGGTGACACGCCGTGTCGATGTCGAACACGAGTTCGAGGATTGCTAGGGTGGCGTCATCGGCGACTTGCCCTGCACAGCTCGGCCGCCGCCAGAGTTTCACACCGTTCCCGCTCGTCCGGCAGTCGATGTCGGAGGCGGCGCGTACTGTCTCAGACGTCACCGCTCACGTCCTCTCGAAGGGATTGAAATGCCTACTCCAGCCGATCGCGAGAAAGCGCTCGAAACCGCTCTCGCTCAGATCGATCGCCAGTTCGGCAAGGGCTCGGTCATGCGCCTCGGCAGTGACGAGCGCGCGCCGGTCGAGGTGGTCCCCACCGGCTCGATCGCCCTCGACGTGGCCCTCGGCATCGGCGGCCTTCCGCGCGGCCGCATCATCGAGATCTACGGTCCCGAGTCCTCCGGCAAGACGACTCTGACGCTGCACGCGATCGCCAACGCGCAGAAGAACGGCGGCATCGCGGCCTTCATCGACGCCGAGCATGCGCTCGACCCCGAGTACGCGAAGAAGCTGGGCGTCGACATCGACTCGCTGCTCGTCTCGCAGCCCGACACCGGTGAGCAGGCGCTCGAGATCGCGGACATGCTCGTGCGCTCGGGTTCGATCGACCTGATCGTCATCGACTCGGTCGCCGCGCTCGTGCCGCGCGCCGAGATCGAGGGCGAGATGGGCGACTCGCACGTCGGTCTGCAGGCGCGCCTGATGTCGCAGGCGCTGCGCAAGCTCACGGGTGCGCTGAACTCGACGAACACGACGATGATCTTCATCAACCAGCTGCGCGAGAAGGTCGGCGTGTTCTTCGGCAGCCCCGAGACCACCTCCGGCGGAAAGGCGCTCAAGTTCTACGCGTCGGTCCGCCTCGACATCCGCCGCATCGAGACCCTGAAAGACGGCGCCGACGCGGTGGGCAACCGCACCCGTGTCAAGGTCGTGAAGAACAAGATGGCCCCGCCCTTCAAGCAGGCCGAGTTCGACATCCTCTACGGCGTCGGCATCTCCCGCGAGGGCAGCCTGCTCGACTTCGGCGTGGAGCACGGCATCGTGAAGAAGTCGGGCGCGTGGTACACCTACGAGGGCGACCAGCTCGGACAGGGCAAGGAGAACTCGCGCAACTTCCTGATCGAGCATCCCGAGATCGCGGCCGAGATCGAGCAAAAGATCCTCGTCAAGCTGGGCGTCGTGAAGGGCGCCGAGGCTCCCGAGGCGGCACCGGTCGACGAGATCTCGGCGAAGCTGCAGCAGCGCAAGGGCGCATAGCGGGGCCTCATGGTCGTCCGGTTCTTCCCATCCGACGAAGAGCGCTCGGATCGGCGCCGGTCCGACCGGTCCGGCGCGAGCGGGCGCAGCGAGCACGGCGCCCGTCCCGGGGCTCGGCCCGCCGGCGCCGCTCCCATCGCGTACCTGCCCGGGGCCGAGCCGAGCGCGAAGTCCCGAGCCGCGGCCGCGGCGGTGCAGGCGGTGGCCGATGCTGACGCCGCGGCCGATGCTCCGGAGAGCGGCGATGCCGCCCTCGAGCGGGTGCGAGAGAAGGCGGGGCGCCGCGCACTCAACGTCTCGACCCACCAGCTCGCCCGGCGCGGCATGTCCCGATGGGAGCTGCAGCAGGTGCTGCGCAAGCGCGGCGTGGAGGACGAGGTGGCCGAGGCCGAGCTCGACCGGCTCGAGTCCGTGGGCCTGCTCGACGACGACGCGCTCGCGGTGTCCCTCGTCTACGCCGCCCGTGCCCGCAAGGGGCAGGGTCGGCAGGCGATTGAGCGCGAACTGCGCCGCCGTCACATCGACGACGACGCGATCAGCGCCGCCCTCGCCGACTTCGACGAGGAGGCGCAGGTCGATCAGGCGATCGAGCTTGCGATCAAGCGCGTCGGGCAGCTGCGCGACCTCGACGACGCCACGGCCGAGCGGCGTCTGTTCGGCTATCTGCACCGGCGCGGCTACCCGACCGAAGTGGTGTGCATCGCCGTCGGCGATGCCATGCGTACCCGGCACTGACGGCGCCGGGCGAGTACGCCCGCGCGTCGTGCGCGACAGTGACCGCTACGTATGATTGACGCACCATGAGCATCGCCATCTCCCGTCGCGATCACGCCCGGCCGAGCGAGGCGCCGACGCTGATCCCGCAGTCCGACGCCGCGTTCGATGAGAGTGGCCGCGTGCGCACCTATGAGGTGCGCACCTATGGCTGTCAGATGAACGTGCACGACTCGGAGCGACTCTCGGGCTCGCTCGAGGCCGCCGGCTACGTGCCCGCGGGCGATGCGGAGCCCGATGTCGTGGTGATCAACACCTGCGCCGTGCGCGAGAACGCCGACAACAAGCTCTACGGCAACCTCGGCCACCTCGCCGCCGTCAAGCGCCGGCACGCGGGAATGCAGATCGCGGTCGGCGGCTGCCTCGCCCAGAAGGACAAGAACGTCATCCTCGAGAAGGCGCCCTGGGTGGACGTTGTCTTCGGCACCCACAACATGGGCTCGCTGCCCAGCCTGCTCGAGCGGGCTCGCCACAACCACGAGGCGCAGATCGAGATCCTCGAGGCGCTCGAGACGTTCCCGTCAACACTGCCGACCAAGCGCGACTCCAGCTACAGCGGCTGGGTGTCGATCTCGGTCGGATGCAACAACACCTGCACCTTCTGCATCGTCCCGTCGCTGCGCGGCAAGGAGCGTGACCGGCGCCCCGGCGAAGTGCTGAACGAGATCCAGTCGCTCGTCGAGCAGGGGGCGATCGAGGTCACGCTGCTCGGCCAGAACGTGAACTCCTACGGCGTCGAGTTCGGCGACCGCCAGGCGTTCGGCAAGCTGTTGCGCGCGGCGGGGCAGATCCCGGGCCTCGAGCGCATCCGCTTCACCAGCCCGCACCCGGCGGCCTTCACCGACGACGTGATCGATGCGATGGCCGAGACGCCCGCCGTCATGCCACAACTCCACATGCCGCTGCAGTCCGGCTCCGACCGCGTGCTACGCGCCATGCGCCGCTCCTACCGCAGCGAGAAGTTCCTCGGCATCCTCGACCGCGTGCGGGCGAAGATCCCGCATGCTGCCATCTCGACGGACATCATCGTCGGGTTCCCGGGCGAGACCGAGGAGGACTTCCTCGAGACGATGCGGGTCGTCGAGCAGGCCAGGTTCGCCTCGGCTTTCACCTTCCAGTACTCGATCCGGCCGGGCACGCCGGCCGCGACCATGGCCGACCAGGTGCCCAAGGAGGTCGTGCAGGATCGCTACGACCGCCTCATCGCGCTGCAGGAGCGCATCTCGCTGGAGGAGAACCAGAAGCAGGTCGGCCGTGAGGTCGAGGTGCTGGTCTCCACCGGCGAGGGGAAGAAGGATGGCGAGACGCACCGCATGTCGGGGCGCGCCGAAGACAGCCGGCTCGTGCACTTCGAGGTGCCGGCCGGTTCCCCCGTTCCCCGTCCCGGCGACATCGCGACCGTTCGGGTCACGCACGCCGCGCCGTTCCACCTGCTTGCCGACTCGCCCGACGGTGCCCCCTTGCGGGTGCGGCGCACCCGCGCCGGCGATGCGTGGGATCGCGAACAGGCGGAGTCCTGCGCCGTTCCGAGCCATGGCGCCCCGGCGGCCGGTGGCCCCGTCTCGCTCGGCATGCCCGCGCTTCGCGCGCCCGGCGCGCCCGCCGTCGCCACGGTGCCGATCTACAGTCCCGACGACGACCTGCGGTGACGTGAACGCCGGGCCGCTCCTTGTCATCGTCGGCGCGACCGGCAGCGGCAAGTCCGACCTGGCCCTGCGCGTCGCCGAGCTGCTGGCGGCGCGCGGGGAGTGCGCCGAGATCGTCAACGCCGACGCGATGCAGCTGTACCGCGGCATGGACATCGGCACGGCGAAGGTGCCCCCGGCCGAGCGCCACGGCGTTCCCCACCACCTGCTCGACGTCCTCGACGTCACCGAGGAAGCGAGCGTGGCCGCCTACCAGCTCGATGCCCGCGCCGCGATCGAGGGCGTCCTCGCCCGCGGGTCGGTGCCGATCCTGGTCGGCGGCAGCGGCCTGTACGTCAGCGGCGTCGTCTTCGACTTCCGATTCCCCGGCCGTGACCGAGAGGTCCGGGCGCGACTGGAACGCGAGCTCGACGAGCACGGCCCGGGCGCGCTGTTCCAGCGTCTGAAGCAGCTCGACCCGGCTACCGCGGCGCGCGTCGACCCGTCCAACGGCCGCCGCGTGGTGCGGGCGCTCGAGGTGCACGAGCTCGCCGAGCAGGGGCACGGCGGCGCGCTGCCCGGGGCGCCCCGGCTGTGGCATCCGTCGCTCATCGTGGGCCTCGCGACCCCACGCGACGTGCTCGTCGAACGACTCGACCGGCGAGTGGTCGCCATGTGGCAGGCGGGGATGCTCGATGAGGTCAGGGCGCTGCGCGAGCAGGGCCTCGAGCAGGGCGTCACCGCCAGCCGTGCGATCGGCTACGCCCAGGCGCTCGCCCAGCTGCGCGGCGAGCTCGGCGAATCCGACGCCATCGCCCAGACCCAGGCGCTCACGCGTCGCTACGCGCGCCGCCAGGTGAGCTGGTTCAAGCGCTATGCGGGCGTCGGATGGCTCGACACCGAGACGCTCGGCGGCGCCGATCGGGCCCGGATGGTGCTCGATAGGCTGGAGCAATGGCGATCACGCTCCGCTTCAGCAAGGGCCACGGCACCGGCAACGACTTCGTCCTCTTCGCCGACCCCGACGGTTCCCTCGAGCTGACGCCCGCGCAGATCGCCGCCATCTGCGACCGCCACTTCGGCGTGGGCGCCGATGGGATCATCCGCGCCGTACGCTCCGCGAACCTGCCCGCCGGCCGGGCCGCGCTCGAAGAGGACCCTGACGCGGAGTGGTTCATGGACTACTGGAACGCCGACGGTTCCGTCGCCGAGATGTGCGGCAATGGCATCCGGGTCTATGCGGAGTTCCTCACCCGCAGCGGTCTGGCCGAGCTTCCCGCCGGTGAGACCCTTCCGATCGGCACGAGGGCCGGAGTGCGCGACGTGCAGCGCTCCGCCGTGGGCTACCGCGTCGACCTCGGCGGCTGGCGGCTGGACGGCGGGGAGCCGCTCGTGAACGCGCGCGAACTCGCCGTGGCGCGGCCCGGGCTCGGCATCGACGTCGGCAACCCGCATGTGGTGGTCGCCCTCTCCGACGAGGCCGAGCTCGAGGGCCTCGACCTGAGCTATGTGCCGGTGCTCGACCCCGAGCCGCCGGCCGGCGTGAACGTGGAGTTCGTGGTGCCGGGCGACCCGCTCGTGAAAGACGGCGTCGGCCGCATCCGCATGCGGGTGCACGAGCGGGGCGTCGGCGAGACGCTGTCCTGCGGCACCGGTGTGGTCGCGGCTGCGCTCGCGACGCGCCACTGGGCCGGCCAGGGAGCACCCGATGATTGGCGCGTCGAGGTGCCCGGGGGAGCGCTGGCGGTGAAGATGTTCCCGACCGAGGAGGGCGAGCACGTCGCGCTCAGTGGGCCGGCCGAGCTGGTCTTCGACGGAGAGCTGACCCTCGCCTAGGGTCTACGCGGCCTCGGCCCGGTTGCGCACGCGCAGCACGCGGAAGCCCTTGCTGGTCGCCGCGCGCGTCGTCGCGAAGGTCGTCGGCAGGGTCGCTCCGAGCCAGCGCTGCAGCGAGTCCGAGCCGAGATTCCGAGCGATCACGAGCCACGCGTCCGATCCCGGCTCCAGGCGGGGGAGCCAATGCTGCAGCAGGTTGTGCAGCACGTTCTTGCCGACCCGGATCGGCGGGTTCGACCAGATGGTCATGAACCTCAGCTCGGCCGGAACATCCTCCGGAGTCACGACGTTGACGTTGTCGACGCCCGCCGCGGCGGCGTTGCGCCGCGTCAGATCGAGCGCCCTCTCATTGACATCCACCGCCCACACCGTCGCATGCGGCGAGGCGAGCGCCAAGGAGATCGCGACCGGGCCCCACCCGCAACCGATGTCGAGCAGATGCCCTCCCGGCGGGGGCGTGGGCGTGTGGGCAAGCAGCACCTGGGTTCCGACGTCCACATGGTCGGGGCTGAACACGCCCGACGCGGTCGTGAGTTCCAGATCCCGACCCGCGAGCCGCACGTGGAGCGGACGCAGCCGAGCGGCGCTTTCCGGCGACGCGCTGAAATAGTGGTCGCCGGATGACATGACAGAAACCGTACAGCACGATGAGAACTAGAGTTAAGCCTCAATAATGACCGAAGATCACACGGGCACCACCCCCGCCAGCGCCCCCGAGAGCGACGACGTCGTCGCTCGGATTCTTGCGAACGCCGACTCGCGTGCCTCCGGGTACGCCCTGTTCGCCTCCCCCGCGCAGGCGCTGTCGAGCGACACGGATGCCGCAGCCGGCGACGGCTACGACGGCGAGCAGTTCGACCGTGAGGAGCGCGCGGCGCTGCGCCGTGTCTCCGGCCTGTCCACCGAGCTCGAAGACGTCACCGAGGTCGAGTACCGGCAGCTGCGCCTCGAGAACGTCGTGCTCATCGGCGTGTACTCGCAGGGCTCTCTCGACGACGCGGAGAACTCGCTGCGCGAGCTGGCCGCGCTCGCCGAGACGGCCGGCGCGGTCGTCCTCGACGGGCTGCTGCAGCGACGCCCGCATCCGGACCCCAGCACCTACCTCGGTCGCGGCAAGGCCGAGGAGCTGCGCGGCATCGTCGCACACCTCGGCGCCGACACGGTCATCGCCGACACTGAACTCGCCCCGAGCCAGCGCCGCGCACTGGAAGACGTCGTGAAGGTGAAGGTGATCGACCGCACGGCCGTGATCCTCGACATCTTCAGCCAGCACGCCAAGAGCCGCGAGGGCAAGGCGCAGGTGGAGCTCGCACAACTCGAGTACCTCCTTCCCCGGCTGCGCGGCTGGGGCGAGTCGATGAGCCGCCAGGCGGGCGGCCAGGTCGGCGGAGCCGGCAACGGCATGGGCAGCCGCGGCCCCGGTGAGACGAAGATCGAGTTGGACCGCCGCCGCATCCACTCCCGCATGGCGAAGCTGCGCCGGCAGATCAAGGACATGAAGCCCGCGCGCGACGCCAAGAAGGCGAACCGGCGCCGCAACGCCGTGCCGTCGGTCGCGATCGCCGGGTACACGAACGCGGGCAAGTCCAGTCTGCTCAATCGCATCACCCGGGCGGGCGTCCTGGTCGAGAACGCTCTGTTCGCCACCCTCGACTCGACCGTCCGGCGGGCCGAGACCTCCGACGGGCGGCCGTACACCCTCGCCGACACCGTCGGGTTCGTGCGCAATCTTCCGCACCAGTTGGTCGAGGCGTTCCGCTCCACCCTGGAGGAGGTGCAGGACGCGGACCTCATCGTGCACGTCGTCGACGCCTCGCACCCCGACCCCGCGTCTCAGCTGCAGACCGTGCGCGACGTCATCGGCGAGGTCGGGGCCCGCGACGTGCCCGAGCTGGTCGTCTTCAACAAAGCGGACCTCATCGACCCCGACACCCGCCTCGTGCTGCGAGGTCTGGAGCCCGGGGCCGTGTTCGCCAGCGCGCGCACCGGCCAAGGCATCGACGACGTGCTCGCGGCGATCGAGCGACTGCTGCGCGACCCGGCGGTTCCGGTGGAGCTGCTGGTGCCCTACGATCGTGGCGACGTCGTCGCGGCCGTCCACGCGCGCGGCCGGGTGACGGCCACGGCCTACACGGCGGAGGGGACCCACGTGAGCGCACTGCTCGATCCGACCTTCATCGCCCCCTTCGAGCCGTATCGACTCGAGGCGGGCGCGAGGTCGTGAGCCGAGTCCCGTTCTCGTTCGAGTTGCATCCACCGCGGAACGAGCGGGTCGCGGCCGAGTTGCCCTCCCGCATCGCCCGGCTCGTCGCCGCGGGGCCGGACTTCGTCTCGGTCACCTACGGAGCAGGCGGCTCCTCGCGCGAGGCGTCGCTCGATGTGCTCAAGCACCTCATCGCCACGCATCCGCGGGTACGGGCCATGGCGCACCTCACCTGCGTCGGCTCGACGTTCGCACAGGCCGGGCAGACCGTGCGCGAGTTCCTCGCAGCGGGAGTCCGCAGTTTCCTCGCCGTGCGCGGCGACCCCCCGGCCGACGCACCGGAGGGTTTCGCGGCGGGGGAGATCAAGACGGGCGCCGAGCTGGTCCAACTGATCCACCGCATCCAGTCCGAATACGCACCGTATCGGGAATCCGCCGTTCCCGGGCTGCGCGCCCGCGCCGTCGACCCCGAGCGGCGCGAAGAGGTGACGATCGCGGTGGCGGCGTTCCCGAACGGCCACCCGCGCTCCCACTCGCCCAGCCAGGACATCGACACCCTGCTCGCGAAGCAGGCCGCAGGCGCCAACCTCGCGATCACCCAGTTGTTCTTCCACGCCGAAGACTACTTCCGTCTCGTGCGCCGTGCCCGCGAGGCCGGCGTCGAGTTCCCGATCCTGCCGGGCATCATGCCGATCACGAGCCCCGCGAGACTTCATCGGATGCTCGAGCTGAGCGGCGAGGACGTGCCGGCCGACCTCGCCGTCGCCCTCGAGGTGGAACCGACGGAGGAGGGGCGCCGTGAGATCGGCATCCGGCACGCCGCCGACCTCGCCCGTCGTCTGATCGAGGGCGGCGCACCGGGGATCCACCTCTACACGCTCAATCAGCATGAGGCGCCGCTGGCCGTGCTCGAGCGCGCCGGCCTGATCGACGCGGCGGTCTCCGGCTAGACGGCGCGCAGCACGGCGACGACTTTGCCGAGCACCTCGGCCTGATCGCCGAGGATCGGTTCGAAGGCGGTGTTGCGGGGCAGCAGCCAGGTGTGCCCGTCGCGCTGACGGAAGACCTTGACGGTGGCCTCGCCATCGAGCATCGCCGCGACGATGTCGCCGTTCTCGGCGGTCTGCTGCTGCCGCACGACGACCCAGTCGCCGTCGCAGATGGCGGCGTCGATCATCGACTCGCCCACGACCTTGAGCATGAACAGCTCGCCGTTGCCGACGAGCTGGCGGGGAAGGGGGAAGACCTCCTCCACCTGCTGGTCGGCGGTGATCGGCACGCCCGCGGCGATCCGGCCGACAAGAGGCACCAGGGTCGCGTCGCCGACGGGCACCTTGCCCTCGAAGTCCATGGACTCCTCCGCCGGCGCCGGCGGATCGATGAGGATCTCGAGGGCGCGGGGACGATTCGGGTCGCGACGCAGGTAACCGGAAAGCTCGAGCTGGTGGAGCTGGTGCGTGACGCTCGACAGCGAGGCGAGGCCGACCGCGTCGCCGATCTCCCGCATGCTCGGCGGGTAACCGCGGGCCGCAAGCGACTTCTTGATCACGTCGAGGATGGCGAGCTGCTTCTCGCTCAGGTTCTTGCGGCGGCGCGTGCGTCGTTTCGGTGCGGCGTCAGTGGTCACGAGAGTCCCCAATGTCAGTGGTGCCTGTTTGCATTTCTGCTGTCAGCCCACACTGTAGCGACAAACGTCGCGGTAATAGGGAATGTGTTCGAGCGAGTCGTGGAAACGCGGCGCGGCGTTCGCCATCCGGTGGGGGTTGAGGTTCGATGAAATCGAAGATAGATTCGCAAGCGCTTCAGTTCTCGAACGCATGTTCCGAACCGAGTACCGACATTGGAGGCCATCAGATGAGCAGCATCGCGGTTCACACGTCCGCTCGCACCATGGGCGGGCAGGCGGCGGCACACTCCCGTCTGCGCATCACCCGTCGTGGTCGCGCCGTGCTGGCGACGGCGTCCGCCGCACCCCTTGTCGCGGCGGCGCTCTTCTACGGCGTCGCATCCGGCGGCGCGGCCGCGACGAGCGGTGGCGGCGTGGCTCCGGCTGAATTCGGTCACGTCACAGTCGAACCGGGCCAGTCACTGTGGCAGATCGCCGAGCGCGTCGCGCCGCACGACGACCCGCGTGACGTCATCGACGAGATCGTCGATCTGAACGGGCTGCAGAGCTCGTCGCTGTCTCCCGGCCAGACCCTGGCGATCCCGGCCGAGTACGCGCACTAGCGGCGCAGGTGCCGCGCCTACCATTGAGAGGGTGACGTCGCTTTCCGATCTGCCCATCCGAGACGATCTGCGCGGGCGCGAGCCGTATGGTGCGCCTCAGCTGCATGTGCGTGTGGAACTGAACGTCAACGAGAACACCCATCCCGTTCCGGACGCCGTGCAGGCAGACATCATGTCCCGTCTCCAGTCCGCGGTGAGCGGGGTGAACCGGTACCCCGACCGCGAGTTCACGGAGCTCCGTGACGCGCTCGCCGGCTATCTGGGCCACGGACTGACCCGTGACAACATCTGGGCGGCGAATGGCTCCAACGAGATCCTGCAGCAGCTCATGCAGGCCTTCGGCGGCTTCGGTCGCACGGCTCTCGGCTTCGCGCCGACCTACTCGATGTATCCGTTGCTCGCGGCCGGCACGGGAACCGGCTGGGTCGCGGGGGATCGCGACGACGACTTCGAGCTCACGAGCGAGCGCGCGGTCGACTGGGTGCGCCGCGTGAGACCGGATCTCGTCCTGTTGTGCTCACCGAACAACCCGACCGGAACGCCTCTGGACCTCGAGGTGATCGAGGCGGTGTACGACGCATCCGACGGGATCGTCGTGGTCGACGAGGCGTACGCGGAGTTCTTCCCGGAAGGCGAGTCGAGCGCACTCACGCTGCTGCCGGGCCGCGAGCGCCTCGTCGTCTCCCGCACGATGAGCAAGGCGTTCGCGTTCGCCGGGGTCCGCCTCGGCTACCTGGCTGCGGATCCCGCCATCGCCGACGCCCTCCGCCTCGTGCGGCTGCCGTATCACCTGTCCGCTCTCACCCAGGCGGCCGCGCTCGGTGCGCTCGCGCACGCCGACGAGATGCTCGCCATGGTGGAGGACATCAAACGGCAGCGCGACCGCATCGCCACCGGTCTCGCCGAGCTCGGTTTCCTCGTGCACCGCACGTCCAGCAACTTTGTGCTGTTCGGCGAGGTCGAGAACCCGCGCGGGGTGTTCGAGGAGCTGCTGGCGGAAGGCATCATCATCCGCGAGATGGGCATACCCAACCACCTTCGCGTCTCGGCCGGCACCGAGGCCGAGACGACCGAGTTCCTCGACGCCATGGCGCGTTACATCGAGCGGCACGGCTCCCCGAAACGGGCGGCCTCGCCCTCGCCGGTAGGGTGAACGGCATGAGCTCCGCCCCCCGCACCGCTTCCCTGACGCGCGAGACGAGCGAGTCGAGCATCGAGCTCTCGCTCGACCTCGACGGAACCGGCGCGAGCGACATCAGCACGTCGGTGCCGTTCTACGACCACCTGCTGACCGCCTTCGCGAAGCACTCGCTCACCGACCTCGTCGTGCGCGCCCACGGTGACACCGAGATCGACGTGCACCACACCGTCGAAGACGTGGGCATCGTGCTCGGCACCGCCATCAGACAGGCCCTCGGCGACAAGAACGGCATCGGCCGCTTCGGCGACGCCGTCGTGCCGCTCGACGATGCCCTCGTGCAGTCCGTCGTGGACATCTCGGGCCGCCCCTATCTCGTGCACTCGGGCGAGCCCGCCGGATTCGAGTTCCACCTCATCGGCGGCCACTTCACCGGGTCCATGGTGCGCCATGTCTTCGAGGCGATCGCCTACAACGCCGCCTTGACCGTGCACGTGCGGGTCCTCGACGGCCGCGATCCGCACCACATCGCGGAGGCCGAGTTCAAGTCGTTCGCGCGGGCGTTCCGTCAGGCGAAGGCGGCGGACCCGGCAGTGAACGGAGTGCCGTCCACGAAGGGGACGCTGTGAGCGACGCGAGAACGGATGCTTCGCCGACGGCCGCCCCTTCGGTCGTCGTCCTCGACTACGGCAGCGGCAACATCCACTCGGCGGCGAAGGCACTGGAGGCGGCCGGCGCCCGGGTGACCGTGACGGCCGACCGCGGCGCTGTCATAGACGCCGACGGTCTGCTCGTGCCGGGCGTCGGCGCGTTCCAGGCGGTGATCGCGGGCCTCAGGTCCGTGCGGGGCGACGAGCTGATCGAGCGCCGGCTGGCGGGAGGGCGCCCTGTGCTCGGCATCTGCGTGGGAATGCAGGTCATGTTCGAGCGCGGGGTCGAGCGCGGCACCGAGAGCGACGGGCTGGGGCAGTGGCCCGGCGAGGTCACCGAGTTGGGCGCCGCGGTGCTGCCGCACATGGGCTGGAACACGGTCGACGTGCCCGAGGGCTCCGTGCTGTTCCGCGGCCTGGAGCGGGAGCGCTTCTACTTCGTGCATTCGTATGCCGCGCAGCACTGGAGCCTCGAGGCGCTGGCGCCGTTCCCCGCGCCGAAGGTGACCTGGGCCGAGCACGGCACGCGCTTCATCGCCGCGGTCGAGAACGGTCCCCTGTCGGCCACGCAGTTCCACCCCGAGAAGTCCGGCCGAGCAGGCATCCGCCTGCTCACCAACTGGGTCGACTCGCTGCGCTCGTGACGCGGCTGCCGCACCCGATCCGATCAGGAAGCACCATGACCGAGAACTCCCCTCTGCCCGCCCTCGTACTGCTGCCGGCGGTGGACGTCGCCGACGGCAAGGCCGTCCGGCTCACCCAGGGCGAGGCGGGCAGCGAGACCAGCTACGGCAGCCCCGTCGCGGCCGCGCTGGAGTGGGCCGAGCAGGGGGCGGAATGGATTCACCTGGTCGACCTCGACGCCGCGTTCGGGCGCGGCGAGAACCGCGCAGTGCTGCGCGAGGTGCTCCACGAGGTGCAGGGGGTGAAGATCGAGCTCTCCGGCGGCATACGTGACGACGCGTCCCTCGAGCAGGCTCTCGAACTCGGCGCCGCTCGGGTGAATCTGGGAACCGCGGCGCTCGAGAACCCGGACTGGGCGGCCGAGGCGATCGGCCGATTCGGCGAGGCCGTCGCCGTCGGCCTCGACGTGCGCGGAACGACCCTCGCCGCCCGCGGCTGGACCCGCGACGGCGGCGACCTGTGGCAGGTCCTCGAGAGGCTCGAGCAGGCAGGATGCCGGCGTTACGTCGTCACCGATGTGACCAAGGACGGCACGCTGCGCGGCCCCAATCTCGAGCTGCTCGCCGAGATCGCGGGAAAGACCGACAGACCGGTGGTCGCCTCCGGCGGCATCTCCAGTCTGGATGACATCAGCGCGCTGCGATCGCTCGTGCCGCAGGGCGTCGAGGGGGCGATCGTCGGAAAGGCGCTGTACGCCGGCCGGTTCACGCTCGCGGAGGCGTTGCGTGTCGCCGGATCCTGACAGGGCACGTCCTCTTCCCGGCCGGCCGGCCCATCTCGCGGATTCGGCCGGCCGGCTCTGGGCAGGCCGCAGCTTCGAACCCAATCCGGCGGCCGGCGACGACGGATCGGCCGATCCCGCTCTTCTGGCGGCATTGCAGGGCTTCCGGTCAGGCAGCGCGACGGCCCGGGACGTCGTGCAGGCGGTGCGCCACGCCCGCTTGATCATCCCGCTCGTCGCACACGCCGGAGACGTCGGTGTCGCGCCGTCCGGCCACCTCGTCGACAAGACTCAGGAGCTGTCGATCGTGACGGTCGCGGGACCTGACGGCCGTACCGTGCTGCCGGCGTTCACCTCGGTCGGCACGCTTGCCACCTGGAACCCGAAAGCGCGCCCGGTTCCCGCCGCCGGCCCGAGGATCGCGCTGGCAGCGGCGAGCGAGGAGACGCAGTTGATCGTGATCGATCCGCTGAGCCCCACCGAGTTCGTGCTGCGCCGCCCGGCGGTCTACGCGCTCGGCACCGACACGGAATGGATTCCCGCGGTCGACAACCCGGCGGTGCGGGCCGCGTTCGAGGCATCCGTCGCCGCCGATCCGGACGCCGAGAGCGTGGAGCTCGCCGCGGGCGACCCCGATCAGCGTCTGCGTGCGGAGGAGCTCGTGGTGCGGTTGCGCCTGCGCGCAGGGCTCGACCGTTCCGGCCTTCAGGCGGCGGTCGCGCGTCTCACCGAGCGATGGGCGGCCGACCCGGCCGTTGCGAACGGCGTCGACTCTCTCGCGCTGCGGCTCGTGCGGGCGTGACCCGGCGATATCACTTCGAGGTCGTCCACGAGACGCCGGAGAGTGCGGTGCTGGCCAGTGCGGAGCGCAGCGCACCCGAGTGGTTGCGCCCGTCGTCCGCGAAGGTCACGTCGAGATCGCCGGGCTGCAGATTCCAGGTGTAGGGCACGGTGACGGCGACCTGTTCGACGCCCGGCACGGCCGATGCCGTCGCAACGGCTTGTGACAGGGCGGTCACCGTGCGCGCGGAGACCACCGAGTCGAGGGCGTGCCGGTATTCGACCACGGATGCCGCGTGCCCGTCGCCGGCCGGGGAGCTCAGTTCGAGGTTCACCTGGGAATCCGGGACCTGCTTGATCATCGCGAGCACGACGGCGGCGGCCTGCTGGGGCGTCGCCTCGGGGTTCATGATGACCGACACGTCATATGAGTAGTCGATGCCGACGGCTCCACGCTCGGCCGACGGCGTCGCGGCGGTCTCCGTGGTGACGGTGGCGCTCGCCGTGGCCACGCCGGGCAGCGAGGTGAGGTCGGTCACCGCAGCGGCGATCCGGGCTTCGCGCCCGGGATCGGGGGTCGACTCGCTGTCAGCCCCCTCCCCGTGCTGCATCGCGGAGGCGGAGGTCTGCAGATAACGGTGCACGGCGAAAGTGCTCAGCATCAGCCCTCCGGCGACGACGAGGGCGACGGAGCAGACGGCAGCCCCGATCCACGCGAGTGCCTGCCGCCTGACCACGAGTCGAAGCTAACCGCGTCGTCTGGGCGAACCCCGCACGCAGGCGGCGAACGGGCTCGGCATCCGCCCGGTAAGCGCCGGGCGGATGCGGCGAATCAGGTGACCGGGCCGGTCCACTTCTCGCCCGGGCCCTTGCCCGGTTCGTCGGGGATCCTCGAGGCTTCGCGGAAGGCGAGCTGCAGGGTGCGCAGGCCGTCGCGCAGGGGGCGCGCGTGCTGGTCGCCCACATGCGGCGCGGCCGCGGTGACGAGTCCGGCGAGAGCATCGATGAGCTTGCGCGCCTCGTCGAGGTCCAGATCCTTCTCGCCCGCCTCGGCGAGGCCCAGTTTCACCGCCGCCGCGCTCATCAGGTGCACCGTCACGGTGGTGATGACTTCTGCCGCCGGCACCTCGGAGATGTCTCGCGTCGCGTCCTCGACGTCGCTCATTGACCTGCCTTCATGGTGATTCCGCTGCCGCGTACGCCTCTGGTAGACTCGGTGCTCGGCTCCAGGGCTTCGACGCCCTGGAACGAAAGTGGAATAACTTCCCACCCGCGTTGACCGCTTCATCAGGTTACCGGGTCGTGACCCTCCGCCGGTTCGCAAGGACAGGTAGTCAGGGGGTCGGCCGAGTGATTGCACGCGTGTGTGCGCGGGCGTCGCGGCGAAGTCGTTCTCCTCTCGTTGCCACCGGGCAGCCGCACCACACGCTGAACAGAGGAGAAACGCATCAGCGATCCCCGTACCAATGACCGTATCCGCGTCCCCGAAGTACGCCTTGTCGGCCCGAGCGGCGAGCAGATCGGCGTCGTCAAGATCGAGGTCGCACTTCGCCTGGCACAGGAGGCGGATCTCGACCTCGTAGAGGTCGCCCCGAACTCCAAGCCGCCCGTGGTGAAGATCATGGACTACGGCAAGTTCAAGTACGAGGCTGCGCAGAAGGCCAAAGAGGCCCGGCGCAACCAGGCGAACACCGTCCTCAAGGAGGTCCGGTTCCGCCTCAAGATCGACAAGCACGACTACGAGACCAAGATGAAGCGGGCCATCGGGTTCCTCCAGGCGGGGGACAAGGTGAAGGCCATGATCCTCTTCCGCGGTCGCGAGCAGTCCCGCCCCGAGCAGGGTGTGCGGCTGCTGCAGAGGTTCGCCGAGGACGTCGCCGAGTACGGCACCGTGGAGTCGAACCCCACCATCGACGGCCGCAACATGACCATGGTCATCGGCCCGGTGAAGAACAAGGCGGAGGCGAAGGCCGAGGCCAACGCGCAGCGAGCTCGGGCGAAGGCCGAATCGCGGGCGCACACCGAGAACAGTTCGCCGGCTGAGGGCACTCAGCCTGAGGCGACGAACGAGTAAGGAACAACGAGATGCCCAAGCAGAAGACCCACTCGGGCGCCAAGAAGCGCTTCAAGATCACCGGCAGCGGCAAGATCAAGAAGCAGCAGTCCGGCATGCGCCACAACCTGGAGCTCAAGTCGAGCCGCCGCACCCGGCGCCTCAACCAGGACCAGGTCATCAACAACAGCGACGCCAAGGCCATCAAGCGCCTGCTCGCCAAGTAACCCGACGAGACTGACGAAGGAAACGAACAGAAATGGCTAGAGTCAAGCGCGCCGTCAACGCGCACAAGAAGCGTCGGGTCGTCCTCGAGCGCGCCGAGGGTTACCGCGGTCAGCGTTCGCGCCTGTACCGCAAGGCCAAGGAACAGGTCACCCACTCGCTCGTCTACGCGTACCGCGATCGTCGTGCCCGCAAGGGCGAGTTCCGCCGGCTGTGGATCCAGCGCATCAACGCGGCCGCCCGTCAGAACGGCATGACCTACAACCGCCTCATCCAGGGTCTGAACCTGGCCGGCATCGAGGTCGACCGCCGCATCCTGGCCGAGCTCGCGGTGAACGAGCCCGCCACGTTCGCGGCCCTCGTCGAGAGCGCGAAGAAGGCCCTGCCCGCCGACACCTCGGCGCCCAAGGTCGCGTAACAGCGTCTTCTGCACCAAGGCCCGGCTACCGTCACGGTGGCCGGGCCTTTGTAGACTTGCGCCCGTGCTCGACAACCCCAGGTCACCGCGAGTGCGCGCCGTCGCCAAGCTCGCAAAGAAGTCGGCACGGGCGGAGACCGGCATGTTCCTGCTGGAGGGGCCGCAGGCCGCCGGCGAAGTGCTCACCTGGCGCCCCGAGCTCATCGTCGAGCTCTACGCCACACCGACCGCCCTCGACCGCCACACCGAGATCGCGCAGGCGGCAGAGGACGCGGGCGTCGACGTCGAGTTCGTCACCGAAGAGGTCCTCGATGCGATGGCTGACACGGTCACCCCGCAGGGGTTCGTTGCCGTGGTGCGTCAGTTCCCCACATCCGTCAAAGACATCTTCGCCGGCGCGCCGAGGCTCGTCGCCGTGCTGGAGGAGGTGCGCGACCCGGGCAACGCGGGCACGATCGTGCGCGCAGCCGATTCGGCAGGAGCCGACGCCGTGGTCTTCGCCGGCCGCAGTGTCGACCTGTACAACCCCAAGGTGGTGCGGTCGACCACCGGATCGATCTTCCACCTTCCCATCGCGGTGGGCGCCGGCCTGGCCGACGTCGTCGCACGCGCGCACGCGGCAGGGATGCAGGTGCTCGCTGCCGATGTCAAAGGCGAGGACCTGCTGGTCGCTCGGCGGGAGAACCTGCTGGCAGCGCCCACAGCGTGGGTGTTCGGCAACGAGGCGCGCGGCCTGCAGGACGAAGACCTCGAGCAGGCCGACCGGGTCATCACCGTGCCGGTGTACGGCCATGCCGAGTCCATGAACCTGGCGACCGCGGCATCCGTGTGCCTCTACGAGTCCGCGTTCGCGCAGCGCAGCTGACGCGCCGGCGCCCGGCGCGCCGCCGGTAGACTCGACTCCCGTGTCTGACACTCCCGAGCTCAACGAGGAGTCCGTCCGCGCCGCCGCCGACGCCGCACTCGCGGCCATCGCCGCCGCCGACGACTCCGCCGCCCTGAAGGCGGTGCGCGCCGAGCACCTCGGCGAGCACTCGCTTCTGGCCCGCCTGAACGCACAGCTGCGCAACGTGCCCAGCGATCAGAAGGCCGTCTACGGCAAGCTGGTCGGCGGTGCGCGTGGCCGGGTGAACCAGGCGTTCGCGGCCAAGGAGCAGGAGATCTCGGAGGCGGAGGCGGCGGCGCAGCTGCGGGCCGAGACGCTCGACGTGACGGCGATCCCGGTTCCGGGGCGCGTCGGCGCGCGTCATCCGCTCACCCTGATCCAGGAGCGCGTGGCCGACGTCTTCGTCGGCATGGGCTGGGAGGTGGCCGAGGGGCCTGAGCTCGAGAGCGAGTGGTTCAACTTCGACGCCTTGAACTTCGACGAGGACCACCCGGCGCGGGCGATGCAGGACACCTTTTTCGTCGACCCCGTGGGCAGCCACCTCGTGCTGCGCACGCACACGAGCCCCGTCCAGGTGCGCTCGCTGCTGGAGCGCGAGCTGCCGGTCTACGTGGTGGCGCCGGGTCGCGTGTACCGCACCGACGAGCTCGACGCGACCCACCTGCCCGTGTTCAGCCAGATCGAGGGCCTCGCCGTGGACAAGGGGCTGACCATGGCTCACCTGCGCGGCACGCTGGAGCACTTCGCCCGGGTCATGTTCGGGTCCGAGGCGAAGATCCGCCTGCGTCCCAACTATTTCCCGTTCACCGAGCCGTCAGCCGAGCTCGACATCTGGCACCCCGCCGCCAAGGGGGGCCCGCGCTGGATCGAGTGGGGCGGGTGCGGAATGGTCAACGCCAATGTGCTGCGCGCGACCGGTGTCGACCCGGAGGTGTACTCCGGTTTCGCGTTCGGCATGGGCCTCGAGCGCACGCTGCAGTTCCGCAACGACTTGAGCGACATGCGCGACTTCCTCGAGGGCGACATCCGCTTCTCGCAAGCGTTCGGAATGGTGGTCTGATGCGCGTCCCACTCAGCTGGCTCGCCGAGTACGTCGACCTCGCGCCCGGCTCGACTCCCGGGGACGTCCACGCGGCGCTCGTGAAGGTCGGCCTGGAAGAGGAGGCCGTGCACCGCTTCGACGTGACAGGGCCGGTCGTGGTCGGGCGTGTGCTCGAGTTCGTGGAGGAGCCGCAGACGAACGGCAAGACGATCCGCTGGTGCCAGGTCGACGTCGGCGCCGAGAACGGGGGAGTACGCGGCATCGTCTGCGGCGCCCACAACTTCCAGCCCGACGACAAGGTCGTGGTCACCCTGCCCGGCGCCGTGCTGCCAGGGCCGTTCCCGATCTCCGCCCGCAAGACCTACGGGCACCTCAGCGACGGCATGATCGCCTCGGCGCGCGAGCTGGGACTCGGAGACGACCACGCGGGAATCCTCGTGCTCCAGAGGCTCGGCCTCGATCCCGAGGTCGGAACCGACGCCATCCGCCTACTCGGACTCGACGACACCGCCGTCGAAGTGAACGTCACCCCGGACCGCGGCTATGCATTCTCCATCCGCGGCATCGCTCGCGAATATTCGCACGCGACGGGCGCCGAGTTCCGCGACCCGGCCGACCAGGTGGCGACGGATGCGCCGGCCGAGGGCTTCCCCGTCGAGATCGCCGACCGCGCTCCCATCCGAGGCAAAGCCGGAGCGAGCGTGTTCGTGGCGCGCGTCGTGGAGGGGATCGATCCGACCCGCCCGACGCCGGCCTGGATGATCGCCCGGCTGAAGCTCGCGGGCATCCGCTCGATCTCGCTGCCGGTCGACATCACCAACTACGTCATGCTCGAGTTGGGCCAGCCGATCCACGGCTACGACCTCGACAAGCTGAGCGGCGGCATCACGGTGCGGCGCGCGCAGCCCGGCGAGACGCTGCGCACCCTCGACGGCGTCACGCGCACCCTGGATCCCGAAGACCTGTTGATCACGGATGACTCGGGGCCGATCGGCCTCGCCGGCGTGATGGGCGGAGCAGCCACCGAGATCTCCGACACGACCACGCGAGTGCTCATCGAGGCGGCCAACTTCGACCCCGTCTCGATCGCCCGCACGGCGCGTCGTCACAAGCTTCCGAGCGAGGCGAGCCGGCGCTACGAGCGGGGCGTCGACCCGGAGGTCGCCGAGGCGGCCGCGGCCCGCGTCGTGCAGCTGTTGGAACAGCTCGCCGGCGGGCGCGCCACGCCGCTGGGAGCGCGTCTGCACGCCGCGAGTGCGCCGGCCCCGATCACGCTTCCGGACGGGTTCGTCGCCGGACTGATCGGCGTCGAATACACCGGCGACGAGGTCGAGAAGGTGTTGCGCGAGATCGGCACCGAGGTCGAGCGCACGGAAGGCGCCCTGGTCGTCACGCCGCCGAGCTGGCGGCCGGACCTGACCGACAAGGCGACCCTCGCCGAGGAGGTCGCCCGGATCTCCGGCTATGAGCGCATTCCGAGCGTGCTGCCCGTCGCGCCGCCGGGACGCGGTCTCACCAGGCAGCAGCAGTTGTGGCGCCAGGCTGCGACCGCGCTGGCAGCCGCCGGACTGACCGAAGTGCTCTCGACGCCGTTCGTCACGGCCGCGCAGAACGACGCGTGGGGTGCCGCCGATCAGGCATCCGTGCCCGCCGTCAAGCTCGCCAACGCTCTCGACGCGAGCACGCCGTTCCTGCGCACCACGCTGCTTCCCGGCCTGATCGAGGCCGCGCACCGCAACCTGTCGCGCGGACTCACCGACCTCGCCCTGTTCGAGCTCGGGGTCGTCTTCCGGCCCGACGGCGGCGTGCGCTATGGCACCGAGCTGCTGCCGGCCGCGACCGCGCGGCCCGATGACGCCGCTCTCGCATCCCTCAACGCGGGTATCCCCCCGCAGCCGCGTCACGCGGGCGCCCTCTTCCTCGGCGACCGCACCCCGAAGCAGCCCGGCCGCGCCGCGGAGCCCTCCGGCCTCGCCGACGCGCTCGCCGCGGCCCGCACACTTGCGCGCGCGGTCGGGGCCGAGCTGTCCTGGCGTCAGGGAACCCACAAGTCGCTGCACCCCGGGCGCACCGCCGAGCTGTTCGTCGACACCGCCGACGGTCCTGTCGTCGTGGGTCTGGCCGGGGAACTGCTGCCCGCCCTCGCCGCGGAGCTCGACCTGCCCCGCGTGGTCGCCGTGTTCGAACTCGACCTCGACGCGCTGATGGCGCTCGCGCCGAGCCGCCTTGACATCGCGCCGATCTCGTCCTACCCCGCGGCGACGCAGGACCTGTCTCTGGTCGTGCCTGTCGACGTGCCGGCAGGGGAGGTGCTGCGCGCCGTCACCGCGGGGGCCGGAGAACTGCTCGAGCACGCCGACCTCGTCGACGACTACCGGGGCCCGGGACTCGGAGAGGGGCGCAAGAGCCTCACCTTCGCGCTGCGCTTCCGCGCCGACGATCGCACCCTCACCGCCGCCGAGGCCACTGAGGCGAAGCTGGCCGGCGCGGCCCGCGCGGCCGAGGCGTTCGGTGCGACGGTTCGCGAGTGATGCGGGCTCGCCTATATGCTGGCGGCATGACCTTCGTCCGCCGCAGCCTCACCGCACGTGCCGGTGTCGCGCGTGTGCTGCGCCGACGCGTTCTGGGCGGCCGAATCTCGGCGGCGCTCGCGTAGTCCGTCTCGAACGGTTCCACGCAGGCGTCGCCGTGATCCAGGATCCCGTCGCCGTCCAGATAACAAAGGTGGAACCATGACGTACTCGGTCGCCGTCGCCGGAGCTTCCGGCTACGCGGGCGGAGAGGTGCTCAGGCTGCTGGCCGGGCACCCGGATTTCGAGGTGCGCACCGTGACCGCGTCGTCGAACGCGGGCCGGCCCCTGAGCGAGCTGCAGCCGCACCTGCGGTCGCTCGCGCACCTCACGCTGCAAGACACCACGCCAGACATCCTCCGCGGGCACGAGGTCGTCGTGCTCGCGCTTCCGCACGGTGCCTCCGGGGCGCTCACCGACGAGCTCGGCGACGACGCCGTCGTCGTCGACTGCGGCGCCGACCACCGGCTCGCCGACCGGGCGGCCTGGGAGGCCTTCTACGGGGGCCCGTACCACGAACCGTGGACGTACGGCGTGCCCGAGCTGCCGACCGGCGACGGGAAACTACGCGAGCGCCTCGACGGGGCCACCCGCATTGCGGCGCCCGGCTGCAATGCGAGCGCCGTCTCTCTCGCTATCGCCCCCGGTATCGCGTCCGGGCTGATCGACGAGGAGATCGTCGCCGTGCTGGCAGTCGGCCCGTCCGGCGCCGGAAAGAGCCTGAAGGTGCCCTACCTGGCCAGCGAGCTGCTCGGTTCCGCCAATCCCTATGCGGTCGGGGGCAGCCACCGGCACATCCCTGAGATCCAGCAGAATCTGCGGCTCGCCGGCGCCCACAACCCCACCGTGTCGTTCACCCCGGTGCTGGTGCCGATGGCCAGAGGCATCCTCGCGACCGTCACGGCCAGCCTCAAGCCAGGAGTCGACCGGGCGCTCGTCCGCGAGGCGTGGGAGCAGGCGTACGAGGGGGAGCCGTTCGTGCAGGTGCTGCCCGAGGGGCAGTGGCCGCGCACGGCCGACGTGCTCGGCGCCAACACCGCGCTGATCGGCGTCACCGTCGACGAGGCGGCGAACCGGGTCGTGGCGCTCATCGCCGTCGACAATCTCGTGAAGGGCACGGCGGGCGCCGCCGTCCAGTGCCTCAACCTCGCCCTCGGCCTGCCGGAAGGCCGGGGCCTGACCGTGAACGGAGTCGCCCCGTGAGCGTCACCGCCGCCGCCGGATTCCTCGCCGCGGGCGTGCCCGCGGGCCTCAAGTCCACCGGCAACCCCGACGTCGCGCTCGTGCGCAACGTCGGCCCCCTGCAGAATGCGGCCGCCGTCTTCACCAGCAACCGCTGCAAGGCGAACCCCGTGCTGTGGAGCGCCGAAGCGATCAAGGACGGCACGATCGGCGCGATCGTCCTCAACTCCGGCGGCGCCAACTGCTACACCGGCGCCCAGGGCTTCCACACCACGCACGCGACCGCCGAGCGCGTGGCCGAGCTGCTCGGCATCTCCGCCGGAGACGTGCTGGTCTGCTCCACCGGGCTCATCGGCGAGCAACTCGACCTGGCCAAGGTGACGAGCGGGGTGACGGATGCCGCATCCGCTCTCGCCGGAACACCCGAGGCCGCCCTTGCCGCCGCCGAGGCGATCCGCACCACCGACACCCGGCCCAAGCAGGCGCAGCGTACCTCACCGGCGGGCTGGACGATCGGCGGCATGGCGAAGGGCGCCGGCATGCTGGCGCCGGGGCTCGCCACGATGCTGGTCGTGATCACGACCGACGCCGTGCTGTCCAGCGCCGAGCTCGATGCTGCGCTGCGGGAGTCCACCAGAGTCACCTTCGACCGGCTTGACTCCGACGGCTGCATGTCGACCAACGACACGGTCGCCCTGCTCGCCTCGGGCGCGAGCGGGGTGGCCGCCGAGGCAGCCGAGTTCACGGCCGTGCTGACCGAACTGTGCGCGGACCTCGCGCGGCAACTGCAGGCCGACGCAGAAGGGGCGAGCCACGACATCGCCATCACCGTCGCCGGCGCCGCCGACGAGGAGGAGGCCGTCGAGGTGGCCCGCGCCGTCAGTCGCAGCAACCTGTTCAAGGCGGCGATCTTCGGCAACGACCCGAACTGGGGCCGCGTGCTCGCCGCGGTCGGCACCACCGCAGCGCACTTCGATCCGTACGGCATCGACGTCAGCTTCAACGGCGTGCGCATCTGCCGCGCCGGCGAGCCGGACCAGCCGCGCGAACTCGTCGACCTTGCGCCGCGGCAGGTCGACATCCTGATCGATCTGCACGTCGGCGACGCATCCGCGACCGTGCTCACCAACGACCTCACGCACGACTACGTGCACGAGAACAGCGCCTACGCGAGCTGACCCATGACCGACGAGACACTCACCACCATCGATCCCGACGACGCCCAGATCGTGGCCGCCCGTCAGGCCGCGCTCGACAAGACGGCGATCCTCATCGAATCCCTGCCATGGCTCGGCGCGTTCCGCGACAAGATCGTCGTCGTCAAATTCGGCGGGAACGCGATGGTCAGCCCCGAACTCCAGCGCACCTTCGCCGAAGACATGGTGTACCTGCGCTACGCCGGCCTGAAACCGGTCGTAGTGCACGGGGGCGGCCCGCAGATCTCGGCCATGCTCGACCGGCTCGGCATCGCCAGCGAGTTCCGCGGCGGCTACCGCGTGACGACGCCCGAGGCGATGGAGGTCGTGCGGATGGTCCTCACCGGCCAGATCAACCGGGGCATCGTGCGCTCCATCAACGACTTCGGCCCCCTCGCGCTCGGCATGTCCGGCGAGGACGCCGGACTGTTCCAGGGACGCAAGCGCGGTGCCGTCGTCGACGGGGACGAGGTCGACCTCGGTCTCGTCGGCGACGTCGTCGACGTCGACCCCGAGGTGCTGCTCACGCAACTCGACGCCGGCCGCATCCCCGTCGTGTCGTCGGTCGCCCCGGACGCCGACGTGCCGGGCCAGTCGCTGAACGTGAACGCGGATGCCGCGGCGTCGGCGCTGGCAGTTGCGCTCGGCGCCGAGAAGCTCGTGATCCTGACCGATGTCGCCGGGCTCTACCGCAACTGGCCCGACCGCTCCTCGCTGTTGACCAGCGTCGCCGCCGACGAGTTGCGGCGGCTGCTGCCCGGCCTCGAGTCGGGCATGATCCCCAAGATGTCCGCCTGCCTGGCCGCCGTGGAGCACGGAGTGCCGAAGGCGGCCATCATCGACGGGCGGATCCCGCATTCGATCCTGCTCGAGATCTTCACCCACCAGGGCATCGGAACGGAGGTGGTCGCATGAGCGCCACGACAGGGGAGTGGGCGGCGCGCTACGACGCCGACCTGATGAAGACGTTCGGCACTCCGCCGCTGCTGCTCGACCACGGGCAGGGAGCATGGGTGTGGGACGCCGACGGCAACGCGTACCTCGACTTCCTCGCCGGCATCGCGGTGAACGCGCTGGGGCATGCGCACCCGGCGCTGATCGCCGCCATCAGCGCGCAGGCGGAGAAGCTCGTGCACGTCTCCAACCTGTTCGCCTCCCTGCCCCAGCTCGAACTCGCCCGCACGCTCAAACGGCTCGCCGGCACGGGCGACGAGGGCCGCGTCTTCTTCGCCAACTCTGGCACCGAGGCGAACGAGGCGGCGTTCAAGCTCGCGCGCCTGAACCGCGGCGACGACGGACGCAAGACCCGCATCCTCGCGTTGAACGGCGGATTCCACGGCCGCACCATGGGCGCCCTGGCGCTCACCGGCAAGGCGTACCTGCGCGCGCCGTTCGAGCCGATGCCCGGCGGAGTCGAGTACCTCGACGCCACGATCGATGCGCTCGAGTCCGCCGTCGACGACACCGTGGCCGCCCTCTTCGTCGAGCCGCTGCAGGGCGAGGCCGGCGTCGTCGAGCTGCCCGAGGGCTTCCTGGCCGAGGCACGTCGGATCACCGCGCGCCACGGGGCGCTGCTCATCGTCGACGAGGTGCAGACGGGCGTCGGCCGCACCGGCGAGTGGTTCGGCTTCCAGCACTCCGGCATCACGCCCGACGCGATCACCCTCGCCAAGGGCCTCGCCGGCGGCGTGCCCATCGGCGCCCTCGTCACGTTCGGCGCCGCCGGTGAGCTGTTGGGGCGCGGGCAGCACGGGTCGACGTTCGGCGGCAACCCCCTCGCGACGGCGGCGGCGCTCGCCGTGGTCGGCGAGATCGAGGCATCCGATCTCGTCGCCAACGCGCGGGCGCGCGGTGCCGAGTTGCGCCGGGTGGTCACCGGGCTCGGCTCTCCTCTGATCGCCGGGCTCAGCGGGGCCGGTCTGCTGATCGGCGTGAAACTCACCGCCCCCGTCGCCGAGGCCGTCGTGGCCTCGGCCCGCGAGCACGGGCTCATCATCAACGCGACGGGCCCCGACCGTCTCCGGCTGGCGCCCCCTCTGATCATCGGAGAGGCCGAGGTGCGGGAGTTCCGCGACCGCTTCGCCGCCTCCCTGGCCGCCGTGTCTTCCGACGCCGATCGCGCGGAGGTGACCGCATGACCCGACACTTCCTCCGCGACGACGATTTGACGCCCGCCGAGCAGTCCGAGGTGCTCGACCTCGCCGCCCGGCTCAAAGAGGACCGCTTCGCCGCGCAGCCCCTGGCGGGCCCGCAGACCGTCGCCGTGATCTTCGACAAGACGTCCACGCGCACGCGGGTCAGCTTCGCCACGGGCATCGCGGACCTCGGCGGCAGCCCGTTGATCATCAACCCGGGCGAGTCGCAGCTCGGCGCCAAGGAGTCGATCGCCGACTCGGCGCGCGTGCTCGAGCGCATGGTCGCGGCGATCGTGTGGCGCACCTACGCGCAAGCGGGCCTCGAAGAGATGGCCGCAGGCACCCGTGTGCCGGTGGTCAACGCGCTCTCCGATGACTTCCACCCCTGCCAGCTCCTGGCCGATCTCCTGACGATCCGCGAGCACAAGGGCACCACCTCGGGTCTCACCCTGGCCTTCGTCGGCGACGGTTCGAACAACATGGCGCAGTCCTATCTGCTCGCCGGGGCGACGGCGGGCATGCACGTGCGCGTTGCGACGCCGGCCGGCTTCGACCCTGACGTCCAAGTCGTGACGGATGCCTCGCGCATCGCTGAGCGCACCGGCGGCTCCGCCGCCGTGCTGGTCGACCCCGCCGAGGCCCTCCACGAAGCCGATGTGGTCGTCACCGACACCTGGGTGTCGATGGGGCAGGAGGAGGAGAAGGCGGCCCGCGTCGCGGCGTTCGCCGGTTACACCGTCGACACCGCACTGATGGCGCACGCGAAGCCCGATGCGATCTTCCTGCACTGTCTGCCGGCCTACCGAGGCCTCGAGGTCGCGGCCGATGTCATCGACGGTCCGCAGTCCGTCATCTGGGATGAGGCGGAGAACCGCCTTCACGCGCAGAAGGCGCTGTTGGCGTGGCTGCTCGAGGCGAACGCGAAGGAGACCGCATGAACGACGAGCAGGGCAGCCGCGCAGGCAATGCCGGGGCGCTGTGGGGCGGGCGCTTCGCCGGAGGGCCGTCCCCCGAGCTCGCCGCGCTCAGCCGATCGACCCAGTTCGACTGGGGCCTCGCGCTGTACGACATCGCGGGTTCGCACGCCCACGCGAAGGCACTGGCCGCCGCGGGATATCTGACACCCGACGAAGAGACCGCCATGCACGCCGGACTCGACGCTCTCGAACGCGGCATCGCCGACGGCGCCCTTCAGCCGAGCGAGGACGACGAGGACGTACACGGCGCCCTCGAGCGCGCTCTCATCGAAGAGGTCGGGAGGGAGCTCGGCGGGAAGCTGCGCGCCGGCCGCAGCCGCAACGATCAGATCGCCACGCTCGTGCGCATGTACCTGCGCGACCACGCCGACCGCATCGCGCGACTCGTGATCGACCTCATCGACGCGCTCGCCGCGCAGGCCGAGGCCCACGAAGGGGCGATCATGCCGGGCCGCACCCACCTGCAGCACGCACAGCCGGTGCTGCTCGCCCACCACCTGCTCGCCCATGCCTGGTCGCTCAGCCGCGACGTCGAGCGCATCGTCGACTGGCGTCGCCGCGCCGACGCCTCGCCGTACGGTTCCGGCGCCCTGGCCGGCAACACGCTCGGGCTGGACGCAGAGCTCATCGCCGCTGAGCTCGGGTTCTCGCGCGTGGCGCCGAACTCGATCGACGCGACCGCGTCGCGCGACGTCGTCGCCGAATTCGCGTTCGTCTGCGCGCAACTCGGGGTGGATCTCTCCCGCATCGCGGAGGAGATCGTGATCTGGAACACCCGGGAGTTCGGTTTCGTCGTGCTCGACGACGGCTACTCGACCGGGTCGTCGATCATGCCGCAGAAGAAGAACCCCGACATCGCCGAGCTCGCGCGGGGCAAATCGGGTCGGCTGATCGGCAACCTGACCGGCCTGCTCACGACGCTCAAAGGCCTCCCGCTCGCCTACAACCGCGACCTGCAGGAGGACAAGGAGCCCGTTTTCGACTCGGTCGCGACCCTGGAAGTGCTGCTGCCCGCCTTCACCGGCATGGTCGCGACCCTGCGGTTCGACACCGAGCGGATGCTCGCGCTCGCGCCCGAGGGCTACTCCCTCGCCACCGACGTGGCGGAGTGGCTCGTCAAACGCCACGTCCCGTTCCGCGATGCGCACGAGATCACCGGCAAGCTCGTCGCCTATGCCGAACAGCGCGGCCTGGCGCTCGACCAGGTCGACGACGACGCCCTCGCCGCGATCTCCGACCGGCTCACCCCGGAGGTCCGCGAGGTGCTCACCGTGGAGGGCTCGGTGGCCAGCCGAGACGGAGTCGCCGGAACGGCTCCCGCCCGCGTGGCCGAGCAGCTCGCGCGGCTGACGGCGCACGTCCACCGGCTCAGCAGCGAGCTCGTCACCCCCGAGCAGACCCGCTGATGGCCCGGTTCGTCGAGTTCCGGCGCAATCCGGACAAGAAGGCCAGTCCGCGGTGGCAGACGCTGACGATCGTCATCGTCGCCGCTCTCGTGATCGCGGCCGGCATCGTCGCGACGTTCGTGTTCGGCGATGGCCGCTTCTTCGGCTGACCGTGTCCACCGGCTACTTCTCGCCGTCGCGCGACGTCTTCACCGCGTCATCCGTCGACCTCGCGCCGCGCCTGCTCGGTGCGCGCCTGACGCATGAGACGGATGCCGGTTCCGTCGTGCTGCGCATCACCGAGGTCGAGGCGTATCTCGGTGACGGCACGGATCCCGGCTCGCACGCGTTCCGTGGCCGCACTCGCCGCAACGAGGTGATGTTCGGCGAGCCCGCTCACGTATACGTCTACTTCACCTATGGCATGCATGCCTGCGCGAACATCGTCTGCTCGCCGGCGGGAACCGCTTCGGCCGTTCTGCTGCGCGCGGCGGAAGTCGTCGCGGGCGCGCAGCTCGCGCAGGCCCGCCGCGGGACAGTGCCGCCTCGCGACCTCGCTCGGGGGCCGGCACGGCTGACGGTCGCCGCGGGCATCCGTCTCGACGAGAACGGAGCAGACGCGCTGGCCGCTCCGTTCGCCCTCGAGATGCCGGTCCGCGTGTCGCCGCACCTCAGCGGACCGAGGGTGGGAGTCTCCGGCGAAGGCGGCACCGAGGCCTACCCGTGGCGCTTCTGGATTCCTGGGGATCCGAGCGTCAGCGTCTACCGTCCCGCTACCAGGCGAGGTGCGCGAGCGCTCCGCACACCGCCGCCCAGCCGAGGCTGACGAAGGTTCCGATGATGAACCGCTCCTGAGCCTCCGACGCGCCCAATTCGCTGAATCGGCCCACACCCTTGATGGCGATGACGACCGCGATCGCCTCGGGCACCCCGGCGAGGATGGACGCGCTGGTCGCGATGCGCTCGAGCACGCCGATTGTCAGCCCGCCACGCAGTACCTCGCGCGTGCGTCCGTCGCCTTCGGCCTCCGGTGCGGCGATGAGGATGCCTCCGGCGGATCCCTCCTCGACTTGCCGCGTCGCGAGCGCGAGTACGGTCTTGACCGCCGGGCTGCCGCCGAAGGCCGAGATCGCGACGGATGCGAGGGCGACGACCGCCTCGATGACCGGGGGAGCCTCGGGATGCGGCACGCCCACCATCACGACGGCGACGAGCAGCAGGGCTGCGGAGCCGATGATGAACCAGCGCCCGCCCGTCTTCCCCGCGAGCACCGCGAGCACGAGACTGCCTGCGACCACCAGCGCGAGCATGACCCAGAACACGAGGCCGAGCACGAGGGAGATTTCGTCGTCGTATGTCATCGCGGCTACGGCTCCTTCGTCTCGGGATCGGCCTGTGCCACGAGCCTAGTGAGGGCCGGTGTCGCCGCGAACTCGGCCCTGATCTGCGCCGCTCGGGCGCGAGCACTCGCCGCTGCCGCCGTGATGCCGAGGCGCTTCGCCGCCTCCGCTTGCGTCAGACCCTGCCGAAGGAGGTCGTACAGCTCCCATCCCGCGGCGGAGCGCCGGTCGCGCAGGATCAGCAAGAGGGTGAGCAGCGCTTCGGCATCTCGCGCCGGCTCGCTCGGCTCGTCTGCGCCGGCTTGTCGCTGCACGGCGAGGCGGACGGCCGTGCCTTTGGCTCGGGCGACGGCATCGCGGGCCGCAAAGAACGCAGGGCCGGTCGCTTCCCGGGTGCTCTGCGGCAGCGGTGTGCGGATCCGACCGAGACCCAAGCCCACATGGAACTGCTGCGAGCGGGTCAGCTCGAGTGCGATCTCGAGCGCGGTCGCCGCGTCGTCGGTCAGAGCCTGAAGTTCATCGCCTGCGCTGCGGTCGGGTGGAAGCAGCAGGCGGTCGCCGTACTCGGCTTCGATGCGCTTTCGCTCCGCGCCGACGCGGTCGGCGGTGGATCGGGAGTTGATCTGGTCGGCGATGATCGCGTACATGCGACCTCCTCAAGTCACGGCCGTTCACCGGCACGCGATCAAACCCTAAAGCTTGACTCCAGAATCATCAAGCCCGCAGGCTTATTCAGCGCAGCAGTTCTCGGGGCGGCCGCTGATACTGTTGGGGCGTGTCAACGCCCGAGATCCTGGCCGCGCAACACAACGACGAGTCCTTCGACACCATCTGGGATGAGCTCGTCTGGCGCGGACTCATCCACGTCTCCACCGACGAAGGCGAGCTGAAGCAGCTCCTCTCCGGCGATCCGATCACCTACTACTGCGGCTTCGACCCGACGGCGCCCAGCCTGCATCTGGGCAATCTCGTTCAGCTGCTCTTGCTGCGGCGCTTGCAATTGGCCGGCCATAAGCCACTCGGCCTCGTCGGCGGTTCCACCGGGCTCATCGGCGACCCGCGCGAGTCCGCCGAGCGCGTGCTCAACCCGAAAGAGACCGTCGCCGAGTGGGTGGGTCGGCTTCAAGCCCAGGTCTCCAGGTTCTTGAGCTTCGAGGGCGAGAACGCGGCCCGGATCGTCAACAACTTGGACTGGTTCGGCCCGCTCAGCGCCATCGATTTCCTGCGCGACGTGGGGAAGCACTACCGGGTCGGCACCATGCTCAAGAAGGACGCCGTGGCCGCGCGTCTCAACTCCGAGGCCGGCATCTCATATACGGAGTTCAGCTACCAGATCCTGCAGGGCCTCGATTTCCTCGAACTGTACCGCCAGTACGGTTGCGTGTTGCAGACCGGCGGAAGCGATCAGTGGGGCAACCTGACCAGCGGCACAGACTTGATCCACCGCGTTGAGGGCGCATCGGTCCACGCGATCGGCACTCCGCTGATCACCGACGCGGAAGGCAAGAAGTTCGGAAAGAGTGAAGGCAACGCCGTTTGGCTCGACCCCGAATTGACGAGTCCCTACGCGTTCTATCAGTTCTGGCTCAATCAGGACGATTCGCTCGTCGTCACGCTGCTCAAGATCTTCACGTTCCTGTCGCGCGCCGAGATCGAGCGGCTGGAGGAGGCCGTGCGCACCGAGCCCTTCCGCAGAGAGGCGCAGCGCGCACTCGCGCTCGAGGTCACCAGCGTCGTGCATGGGGCCGATGCCGCGAACGCTGCTGTGCTCGCCTCCCAGGCGCTCTTCGGCAACGGCGACCTCCAGGCCCTCGACCGGGAGACTCTCGAATCCGCTCTGCGCGAGTTGCCCACCGTGCGAGCCCGCCCCTCGGACGCCATCGCGCAATTGCTGGTGGAGACGGGCCTGACGTCGAGCCTGAGCGAGTCGAGGCGCGCAATCGGGCAGGGCGGCGTCTACGTCAACAACCGCAAGGTGGACGACGAGCAGGCAACGATCGGCGAGCATCTTCTCGATGGCCGGCCGGTCGTGCTGCGGCGGGGCAAGAAGACACTGGCGGGCGTCTTCTCCGCCTGACGTGAGCGCAAGGAATCGCGGTTCGTGCCCGGCCCCGCGGGCGACACGCCCGGGCTGCAGAACGATTTGAGAGCACCCGAGCATCGGCATAAAGTAATAACTCGTCACCCCAAAGGTGCGGCTGAGCGGAAGCGCTCGCCGGCCTCAAGCGGGACGCCATCTCGCGTCGATCAGGTCCTTGTTGGATCTGGTTCGGGTGATTAGGATGGAAAACCCACCCCGGTCTCGACCCTCGGTTTCGAGTTGAGGCGAGCCCCGGGTGTGGTAACTTTGGGAAGTTGCCCCGGTGCGATGGCCGCAAGGTCTAGACCGGGTGCGTACGGTCCTTGAGAACTCAACAGCGTGCACATTGTCAATGCCAATTGTCCCTGGCATCTGGCCTTTTTGGTTGGGTGTTTGGGTTC
>NZ_AULK01000003.1 GCF_000419445.1 Gryllotalpicola ginsengisoli DSM 22003
GGTCGAGTTCCGCAGCGAAAAACGCCGACGCGGTCTTCAGGATCTCGTTGGCGCGGCGCAGTTCGGCGTTCTCGCGTTTGAGCCGCTTCAACTCGGCGCTTTCCGCCGTGGTCACCCCGGCGCGCTGGCCGGAGTCGATCTCGGACCGGCGGCGCCACTTGCGCAGCGTCTCCGGACCGATGCCGAGCTTGGTGGCGACATGACGGATCGCCGAGTACTCGGTCTCGTGCTCAGGGATCGCCTCTTCCAGCATCCTGAGCGCACGCTGCCGGAACTCCGGCGCGAACTGACGGGGCATGATTCATCCTCCCAAAGGAAGCGGAACCAAACCCAGGGCGAATCAGAGCTCATCCCCGACATGCGCTACCGCGCCCCCGAGGGCACCTACATCGCCTGGCTCGACGCCCGCGACCTCGGCATCGACGGATCGCCCGCCGAATTCTTCCGCGAACGCGCCGGAGTCGCCCTCACCGACGGCGCCGCCTGCGGCGAGGCCGGCCGCGGATTCCTGCGCTTCATCCTCGCCACCCCGCGCCCGATCCTCGAGCAGGCGGTGCGCCAGATGGCCGAGGCGCTCGACGACCTCCGGACTGGCGCCGCGGCCGAGGCGGGCGACGCGGAGGCCGAAGTGGCGACCGAGGCAGCCGCGGCCGCCGCCGACAGCCCCGCGGCCACCCCGCTGCCATGACCTCATCGGATGCCCCGGCCGAGCGCCCCTCGGCTCCGAGTGCGCGTCGGGTGCGGCCGTCGGCGAGTGCTAGCTGAGTAGCGCTCTTCGGCCCCGCGCTGGCCCACTCACGCTGTGCATGAATGGAGACCCGCGCTCCCGCTATAGTCACTTCAGGTTCAAGAGTTGCAGCCTTCGGTACCTGGCCGGCTGCACGGCAACCCTCCTCCGTCGAGCGGGGTGCCCCAGGGGAAGAACCGGCCCGAGGCATCCGTCGCGGGCAAGTCGGCGGAGGCGCGCTGTGCCTCCCTCGTGACGAGGAGAGAGCTGTGGCTGCAGGCACTGACATCGACTATTGGGCGCCGATTGCGAAGGAGGACCGGCTCGCCTGGAGCGAGGCGCTTCTGCGCCATCCGCCAATCGCTATCCCGAACGGCGTCGTCGGAGCCGGAATCTCAACGGTTCATCGCAACGGCAAGTACCACCGGAATGCGACTTGGGCCGCGTACGCCGTCGAGCTCGCCGCCGCCGGGTTCCGGCCTGACGAGTTCGCAAAGCTGAGCGAGGCGATCAGAGACCTTCGCGAGCAGCTGTCGCGCCTGCGACCAGACATGATTTCTCGCATCCCCGACGGTGCGCGAACGGCATACCGGCTCAATCCGGCGAGATGGACGAGCTGGTTGCGCGCGTTGCGTCAGGGCCTCACCCCGGCGGACGCGCTGGTCGCGGAACGGATCTGGGTCGTCGCCGAGGAAGTGCGACCGGCCCGCTCGGTTGGATGACTGGAAACCGCGGTCATGCTCCATGACCCCCAAAGGTGGCCTTTGCAGCAGTTCAGCAAGAGCCAAGCATTGACGACGACATGACTCTGGGGGAGCCAGCCATGATGACGACGTGCGCTGAAGGACACGAGAACCCGGAAGGCGCTGTCTTCTGCAACACCTGCGGTGCGCGGCTCACTGATGAGCCCGCACCGATCAACGCCGGGGCAGCTACTCCGGTCGGGACCGCCAGAGATGCTGGGCCGGTTCCGGAAGCCAAGCGAGGCTTTCGTGCGCAGCCACGTTGGCTTCTCGGAGCAATCATCGCGGCTGCTGCCGTCGTGGCCGTGGCGGTAGCGGTGACATTGGGCGTGAGCCTCTCCAACGCTTCCGCAGCCGCGCACAAGAAGGCTGAGCAGAAGGCCGCCGCCGCCGCTCGACTCAAGTTGCTCCCCAAGGCCGCCACGAGCTGCGACCTACCCGCGGATGTCATCGGGGACAATGGGCGAAGCGCGTTTCTTGACGGTGAAGGCGATGACTTCGGTTCGGGCGAGCTCTCGGTCACAGATCTTGCATGCATGCTCGATGCGTTGAAGGCACCCGACGCCGTCATCGACCACATGGACAGCACACGATCCATTGACGGCACGCAGACTGATGATTGGGGTGACTTCAGCGCGTCATGGACCTACCACCCCGACAACGGTCTCGACATCATCATCAGACTGACCGACGAGTAGCGCGTGAGGGCCAAAGCCAAAGCTCCGCGCGACCGCTCGAGTCGGTGTTCGCGTCCGCGTGAGCGTCGGCGCCGCGAAGGAATGACCCCCGAAGTTGGCCTTTGCACGCGCTCGGCAAGAGCGAAGCATTGAGGCAGACACAACGGTGGGGGATCCATGTCCGCAGGCGCTTCAGCGGCCGAAGAAGCCGATCGGCAACGGCTGCTTGCCGAAGCGCATCGGCGGGCGGCATCCGAGGCGGCACGGCTCGCCCTCAACTACGCGGCCGCCGCGTCCTCTGAGAAGCAGACCGCGCGGCTGCTCGCCCGGCTCGCGGGCGTCGGCTATCACCTGTTGCCCGACCGCCGCTGGCCGGGCACCCGCCGAGCGAACGTCGACATGGTCGTCGTCGGACCGGGCGGCGTCTTCATCGTCGACAGCAAGAACTGGGCTTCACCGACCATCGCCGCCGGCCGCATCTACCGCGACCAGGAAGACGTCACCGACGAATTCGAGCGCCTCGAGCAGCTGGCCGACGACACCGAAGCCGCCCTCGGTGAGATCGGTCTCGCCCCTGGCGAGGTGCGCATCATCGTCGTGTTCACCGGCAACAAGCGCATCCGCCCGGGCACTGTCGGCCGCGTGGAAGTCGTCGGCGAAGCCGACCTCGTCACGCAGATCCTGGGCCGCGGCTACCGCCTCTCCCCCGACCAGGTCGACCGCGTGCTCGTCAAGGTGGTCGAGTTCTTCCCCGCGATCTCAGCGCCGAGCCCCTCCCCGGCGCCGGTCGTCGCATCCGTGCCCGAACCGGTCCTGGCCCCGCCCACGCCCCCGACGGAAGCCGACCTGCCCGACCCCGACGAGATCGACGACGCGATCCTCGAGGCGATGAAGTCGAAGCCCATCGAAGACTGGATGGCGTTCCTGCACCCCGACCAGGCCAAGCTCGTGCGGCGCAGTTTCGGCGGACCGTCGCGCATTCGCGGCGCCGCGGGCACCGGCAAGACGGTCGTCGGCCTGCACCGCGCGGCGTACCTCGCCCGCAGCAATCCCGAGGGAAAGGTGCTCGTCACCACCTACGTGCGCACGCTGCCGCAGGTGCTGAAGAACCTGTTCGCGCGCCTCGCGCCCGACCTCGTCGATCGGGTCGAGTTCACGAGCGTGCACCAGCTCGCGAGCCGCATCCTCAGCCAGAACGGGGTTCGGCTGAACCTGAACAAGCAGCGCGCAGACCTGCTGTTCGAGAAGGCGTGGGCCGAGGCATCCGCCCCGCTCATCGCGATCGAGAAGAACAAGGACTACTGGGAAGAAGAGGTGCGCCATGTCATCAAGGGGCGCGGGCTGACCACTCTCGACCAGTACCGCGACTGCGCGCGCGTCGGCCGCAACCGCAAGCTCGGCCCGAACCAGCGCGCGGATGTCTGGAAGCTCTACACCGCCTACGACCGCCGGCTGCGCGAGGCGGGCGTGTGCGACTTCGAAGACCAGATCCTGCGGGCCGAGCAGGTGTTGCGCGAGCATCCCTTGACTGGGTACAGCGCCGTCATCGTCGACGAGGCGCAAGACCTGTCGTGCGCGATGGTACGGATGCTGGCGCGCATCGCCGGCGACGCACCCGACGCACTCACCCTCATCGGCGACGGGCAGCAGACGATCTACCCGGGCGGCTACACGCTGACCGAGGCGGGCGTCTCGCTCGGCAACCGCGGCGTCGTGATGGAGACGAACTACCGCAACACGGCCGAGATCCTCGAGGCGGCGCGCTCGATCGTCGCCGGCTCCAGCTACACCGACATCGAGGGGATCGCCGCGCAGGCTTCGGCACCCACCGCGCCTCGGCGCGGGCCGAAGCCGGTCTTCGCGTCGTTCCCGACGAAGGTCGCGCACAACACCGCCATGGTCGAGCGGGTGCGCGCGGCGACGAAGGCGATCGACGTGAGCGTCGGTGACGTGGCCGTGCTGTGCTTCTACCAGTACCAGGTCGACCAGGCGGTGCGACTGTTCGCGGCCGCCGGCATTCCGACGATCACGCTCGACAAGTACGACGGCACGACGACGGATGCGCTCAAGATCGGCACGATCAAGCGGTCGAAGGGCCTCGAGTTCAAGCACGTGCTCGTGCCGTGGGTTGCGCCCCGGTTGAAGGCCGAGCGCAGGGCGATCGGCGAGATGGATGCCTCGTCGGAGCGCGAGGACCGGGACCGGCGGGAGCTCTTCGTGGGGATCACGCGGGCGCGGGATCAGGTCTGGGTTGGGAGTGTGGGGGCTAAGTAGTGGGTGAGCTAGTGCCCGTGGCACTGCGATTCTTTCCCGCTTACGCATGAGGACCCCGGTCTGCTGCGCTCCGTCGCCTTGTGCGTCGTATAGGCCCAGCGTGAAGTAGGGCTTCTGCTGCCTTTCACCCTTGGCGATTACGGACCGGGGTAGCGCCTGTATATCGAGCGAATAGAATTACAGCATGGCTGGATACAAGAAACCGAAGAAGAAGCTGCACAGAGACTTTTTGTATTTGGACGACTCTGTCATAGTTAACGCCTTAAGCGCAATCGAGTCAGGCAAGGTTGACGAGATCATCGAGCAATCGCAGATAGTGAAGGATGCTGGCTTTGACGCCAGCCTAGGCTACGGCCCAGCCAAGATTGCAGCAAAGAAGGGACGGACTGCCGATATAACTGCCAATCTCGTTCGCACCCGTACGGCATTCTCCGCCTTTGAGGCTTGGTACCAGTTCCTGAAGGCCGAAGATGCCCTGGGAGAGCTAACGGATTGGAACGAGGCGACGCGAAACGAGCTGGAAGTAGGCGACACGCTGGAGGTGAGGGCAAGAGTCCAGTTTGCTCCCGTGCACAAGCTTTTCGCACTGTTTTTCTCGTATGTGGAGAACGCAAACAAGCCTGATTCGTTCTTTAGGGTCCCAGCCGCTGAGCTCGCCACGCTCAAACAGATCGCCAATCAGGCAAGGAGCATGGTTAAGGGAGCGGACGGTTCAATGGCGAACCTCGTTTACATACAACCGCTTGGGGTGGAGCGGCCGCTTGTCGTTGGCGCCCTAAGCGAAAATCACTTTGTCGGCGACAAGTCGAATATGGATGGGGAGTACATGGTTGTATGTCAAGTTACGTCGCTTCTCCGGCAGTCCGAAACGCTCGCGGCAGTCCGCGCGATGAGTGACGCTCCACGAACCGATACGGAAGCCGCGGGTGTTGCCCAGGCGCTTGACGGGCTCGCTGAGGCTGGCAAAGGTCTTGGCGTAGCGATCGGTGATGACGACAAGTCATTCACCTACCCGACGGTGGTCACGCGGCCCCTGGCGATCTACCGTTAGCACAAGCCGAGGGCGGTACGTTGATTGCGCCCGCGAATCTGAGGCCCCCTCCAGTGCTTGTGGGCTCTCAGCTCCGCTTGGCTTTCGGAGCGACCATCTGTGCCACTTTCAAGGCGACTTCAGCGGGAGATTCGTGCTCCCAGTATCGGAGCACCGTCCACCCGTCGGCCTCGAGCCGAGTCGTGGTTTCGGCGTCGCGCGCACGATTGCGAACGACCTTGTCGTCCCAGTAGTCGACGTTGGATGCCGGGCGCCGGTAGTGCTCAGGGCACCCGTGCCAATAGCAGCCGTCGATGAACACGGCCACCCGTGCGCGCGTGAATGCGATGTCGGCCGTTCGCCGAGGAAGTACCGGCGCTCCAAGGCTTTCCCGACGACTACAAGTTCATGGGGTCGAAGGTCGAGATCGCACGCCAGATCGGCAATGCCGTGCCCATCCCGCTGGGCGCCGCGCTCGGGCGACATCTGGCCCAATTCCTCTGAATCTCTGGACGCTCGACCTCATTCGCCTACGAGCGGTGACGACGGCCACACTCCCTCTGCACATGTTGCCGCGAGCTGTCGCGTTGATCACTCGGGAAGCCGGCGCGGAAGTTCCTGGGCGAGACGGGCCCCCGAATCGGGGCGCGACCAGGACGGCCAGGGACTGTCATGATGAGCTGTCCAGTTCGCACATCAAAGGACGCCCGTGACGACCCAAGTCGATGGCCCCAGAGTCGTAAGGGGTGAGAACCCGGAGCCTGAGTCAGGCTGGTCGTGGTATCTCACCGACTACGAGATCGCGTACATCCGTGAATTCAACGTCCGTCCGCCCCGCGGCGGCGCCTGGCAAGCGACTCCCGAGGCGGAATACCGACTCGAGACGGAAGCGGAGGGAATCCGACAGAAGACTTTCGTCACCGCAAAGACGCCGTGGCGAAAGCAGCGCGTTCGACGGTCGTGGCCGTGGGTCACCATTGCGGTTACACTCACGACCGGTTCGCTCGCCCTCGGCGCCTTGGGGTGCCTCGAATATCAGAAGGTCGAATCGATCGACCATCAAACGTCCCTCATCAAACAGAAGCTCTCCGATGAGTGAGCCGGATGCCCGCGAGCCGGGGGCTGCTTCAGAGTCACACGTTCGCGCGACCGCGCGGCAGAGGCGGCTCCCTCTCACAAGACTGACTGTCACGTGGATGACGGCACTGTCACTGCTGCTCGCCGCAGTCGGCGGCGGCTTCGCGGTGTTCGAGCGCGGGCAAGTCGCCATCGCTGCATCCGCGCACGCTTCGGCGATCAAGAAAAAGAAATCGCATGATGAAAAGGTCGCCAAGCGGGAAGCCGCGGAGGCGGCGGAGCGGGAGGCTGCCCAGGCGGTAGAGGACGCGGCCGCCGAGCTGGCGAGGCAAAAGGCACAAGCAGACGAATCTGCCGAGGAGGCCGGATTCACACCGTCTCCCACGGCAGACGGCCTCGTCTTCTACAAACCTGTCGAGGCGTCCTGCAGCTTGATGAGTTGCGCCTGGCTGGACATCGCGGTCGCGCAGGACTGCCCCAACGGTGTCTATGTCGCTGCGAATCTCGAGACGTCGAGCGGCGTGGTCGTCAGCTACGGCAACAAGATCACCGGCGCTTTGGACCCGTCACACGGGGCGGCGATCGAAATCGACTTCCCGAATGCGCCCGGTGGCGATTTGACCTACGAGATCACAGACGCGCACTGCATGTGATTCAACCTCAGCCCCGGCGACCTGACCGAATCCCGGCGCTACTCGTCAGCCCTTTTCGCGCGCGTCAGAGCGAGAGAATGCAGCGCAGCCCCCACTGCAGTGGCGTAGCCGCCGAGCTGGGCCGGCACGACTCTTACCGCCGCGCTGCGCATGCCTTCAGTGCGCAGACTCTCGAGCAGTGCGTCCCAGTAGAGGCCGCCGATGTCAGGGACGCCGCCGGCCAAGAGCACGGTGTCCAGATCCAGCGTGTTCGCCAAACCGCCGAGCGCGCGCCCCAGTAGAGCGGCCGCGCCGGCGATGACCTGGCGCGCAAGGGCTTCTCCATCACGCGCGCGCGCCGCAATATCCCGAAGCGAACCGACGTCGCCGCCCTGCTCGCGGTAGCTCTGCTCCATTCCTCGGCCTCCGGCGTACGCCTCCAGATGCCCTCGAGCACCGCAAGGGCATGTCCGCATGCCGCCGTGCGGTGCCGGAATGTGCCCAATCGAACCGGCGATGCCGCGAGCGCCCTCAGCAACCCGGCCCTTCATCACTAGCGCTCCTCCAACCCCGGTTCCCACGGCGACGACGAGCGCCTGCGAGGAATCCCGCAACGCTCCCACCCGGAGCTCACCGACCGCCGCGGCGTGCACGTCGTTAAGAAGTGAGACCGGACAACCGAGCTCGTCCGCGAGCATCGGAGCAAGCGGCGCCCCCGCCCAGTCAGGGATCAATGCATTGGCGGAGACCACCTGGTTGCCGACCACAACCCCGGCCGTGCCCACACCACACGCAGTAATCAGTTCGCCCGTACTTGACGCTCGCAAGCTTTGAACCAGCGAACGAGTGGCGTCGATGATGCGGCCTGCTCCTCCGGCCGGCGTCGGAACCTGTTGCGACTCCCGAACCGCGCCGGCCGTGTCGACGATCGTGCCCAGAATCTTGGTGCCGCCAATGTCAATTCCAATGGCCGCCCGTGGCTGAGTCATTTGAGCGCGCCGGCGGCGACGCCGCTGATGAAGTAACGCTGCGCGATGATGAAGACCGCGAAGGCCGGCAACGTGAACAAGACGCATGCGGCCATGAGTGGCCCCCACTCGACTCCGTGCTGCGAGAAGAAGGAGTAAAGCCCGAGCGACAGCGTGTACTTACTCGAGTCGCCCAGGTAGATCAGTGGATTCATGAAGTCAGTCCACGCCCACACGAACTGGAACACCGCCGAGGTGACGAGAGCGGGCCTGGCGATGGGCAACACGATGGACCAATAGACGCGGAGCTCGCTGGCGCCGTCCACGCGCGCCGCCTCCAAGAGCTCGTCCGGGACCGCTACGAGGAACTGTCTGATGAGGTAGATGAGGAACGGTGTGCCGAGGAAAGTCGGCACCACGAGCGGCACGAAGCTGTTCGAGAATCCGATCTTGTTCCACAGCAGATACACCGGGATCATCGTTACCTGCGGCGGCAGCATCATCGTCGCCAGCACGACGACCAGTAGGCCGTTTCGCCCGCGCCATCTGATTTTTGAGAGCGCGTATGCGACCAAGGGCGCTGAGACGAGAGCGCCGATCACGCTCAGCCCTGACACGAGCACCGTGTTCCCGAGGTACTGCCAGAACGGAATCGTGCTCAGCGCCGAGGCGAAGTTATCAAGCGTCCAGTGCCGCGGCCACAACTCCGGTGGCGAGTGGAAGATGTCCGAACTCGGCTTGAATGCGGTGGTGAGCATCACGACGAAAGGAAAGAAGAAGGCCGCGACCAGCAATATCAGCAGCACACGTTCAATCGCCCAAGCCAACCGGAACCGAGCGACGGTCCGCCGCCGAGCTGTGGTACGCACCGGCGCCTGACCGAGGATCTTAGTCATCGGGGTTGTCATAGTGGACCCACCTCCTGGACGACCAAAGCAGGATCAGCGTGATGAGCATTGTGAGGACGAAGAGCACCCACGCCATCGCTGAGGCGTAGCCCATCTTGAGGAACGTGAAGGCGTTCTGGAACAGATACATCGACAGGCTCAGCATGGAGTCACCGGCGCCCCCGCTTGCTGCCGAGCCGTTCCCGACGGCGGTGGTCTGTGTAAGCAGGTACGGCTGGGTGAATATCTGAAGGTAAGAGATCATGACGACGATGATCTGAAACAGCGTCACGGGGGTCAGTTGCGGCCAGGTGATACTGAAGAATCGGCGCCACGGCCCCGCACCGTCCATCTGAGCCGCCTCGTACAAGTCCTGCGGAACGTCACGGATCGCGGCGAGATAGATGATGATCGTGCTCCCGATCGTCCAGAGAGCGATCAACAGGATGGCCGGTTTGCCCCACTGGGGCTCGGTGAGCCAGCTCGGCTGCGGCAAGCCGACCAACTGCAGGAGCCGATCCACATACCCGTACTGGGAGTTCAACATCCAGCGCCACAGGTAGCTGCCGACGACGACGGGGACGATTACCGGAACGTAGACCAAGGCACGGTAAATGGCCTGGCCCCTGATGCGGAAGTTGAGAATGTGCGCGCCGAGCAACCCAATGATGATCGTGAGCGGAACGCCGATCACGCTGAGATAGAGCGTGTTCCAGAGGGCGTGCCAGAAGGTCGAGTCGCCGAACATGTGCCGGTAGTTGGCGAGGCCGACCCATTTCGGCGCCTGAAACAGGTTGAAGTCGGTGAAGCTATAGAAAGCCGAAGCGAGCATCGGATAAGCGATGAGCACCACGAACCCGAGCAGGAACGGCGAAGCGAATGCCAGGCCCTTCCAGATCGACTTCGTATTGCGCGAGCGACGGCTGCGGCGCGCCCGGAGGCGCGCCGCAGCATTCTCACTGGTCATAACTTGCGGCCTTACTTGCCACTGACTTCATGGCCTCTTCTGCGCTCTCCTTACCCAGCACGAAGGAGCTGAACGCCGAGGTCAAGTCGGCCTGGTACTGGGTTGTGTACGTGGCAGGAGCGAACGAGAACGCGTTCTTGCTCTTCAGGCCCTGCAGCCACACGCTGAATCCCGGAAGCGAGTCGTATGACGAGTCGTCGAGAAGCGACGTGCGGGCCGGCAGGTTGCCCAGCGCCTTCGTGAAACTCAGCATCGCCTTCTTGCCGGTGAGGTACTTGATGAACGTCGCCGCTTCCTGCTTGTGTTTAGAGTTCGCCGGGATGAAGAACATGCTGCTGTAGGTCTGCGTGGCGTTCTCGAGCCCAGGAACTGCGGTGGGGATGTCCGCCACGCCCCATTTCAGATTTGGCGCCACCTTCGCGATGTTGGCAGATTGCCACTCGCCGTCGAGCGTCATAGCGATCTTGCCGGTGTAGAACGGGTCCTGGGCAGTCATGTACTCGCCGTAGCCGGACTCGAACTTCGCAATGTTCGATGCCCCGTACTTGTCCAGCACGTTCGTCTTGTACCAGTTCAGAGCTGCGATGTTCCCCGCGTCAGTGGGACTTGGTTTCCCGTTCGTGTCCCATTTGCCGCCGAACACGTACGCGAGTGTGCTCAGCAGGTTGTACGCCGACGAGGTGCCGAGGCCAAGTTGCGTGATCGTGCCGTCGGAACTTTGTTTCGTGAGCTTGGCCGCGTCCTGAGCAAGCTCGTCCATCGTGGTCGGCGGTGACGTTATTCCCGCGGCTGCGAACTCTGCCTTGTTGTAGATCAGCTTGTACTCCTGCACAGCGATCGGCATGGCGTACAACTTTCCCTTGTACTTGTCCTGCTTGAGGACCGACGGAATGAAGTCGCTGGTGTCGAATGAGTAGTCGTCAAGAGGCTCGAGAATCCCCTTGGAAGCCCACGCGCCGACGTTCGAGCCGAACGAATCCGAGACGTCGAAGGAGCCGTTGGCGCTAGACATCGACGACAACTGTTTCGTCTGGTCCGGGTTGGAGACTGCCTTGACCGTGATCTTCGACTGGCTCTTGTTGAAATCGGCCACCACTTGCTTGAGCGCATCCGCCTCTTTTCCCGTCCACAGATAGGAGAACGTGATCGTGGTACGACCTCCGGTCGAGGCGGTACCGCTGCAACCGGCAAGAGCAAGTGCCGCTGCGACCGCCGCTGCCGCGGCTGCGGTCGCGATTCGGCCGCGACGGCCGAGGAACTTCATGGTCATGTCAACTCCTGGGGAGGGATTAAGGAGGTGCTGGTTAGATTGGTATAGCCCAGTCCGCGGCCCAGCATCAAGCCCGGCGCCAGGGTTTGCGGAATGCTTTTACATGCGCGACACATCACGACGCCCGATTGGTCAATACCATTACTATGGCTGCGACTGCCGAGTTGAAAGGCCAGGATGACCAGAACCGCGAGCCACGCCGACGAATCCCCCGCCCTTCGCGTCACCAAAACGGAACGGCTGCGCCAGCACATGCTCGGACTGATCGATGGGGGGCTGCAGCCACACGACAAGCTCCCGACTGAGCGAGATCTCGCTGAGCAGTTCTCCGTGTCGCGACTGACCGTACGACAGGTTCTCGACCGGTTGGAGTCGGAAGGCCGGGTCTACCGTGAGCAGGGCGCGGGAACTTTTGTGAGCGAACCGCGTATTGCGAAGTCGCTTGAGCTCACGTCATTCAGCGAAGACATGCGTTCGCGAGGGCTCCGGCCTGGGTCGCGGGATGTGTCGGTCTCTCTCGTGCCCGCCGGTGCCGAGATCGCGTTTGCACTGTCAATCAGTCCTCGCGCCGACGTGATCCACATCCACCGTGTTCGAACTGCAGACGATTCGCCGATGTGTATCGAAGACAGCTACGTTCCGGCCGACCTCGCGCCGGGCCTCACTGAGGCGGACTGGGGCGGATCACTCTATGAGGTGCTCGAGAACCGCTTCCACACGCGCCTCAATAGGGCGGAGCAGCGCATTCAAGCCACCGTGCTCAGCGCCGCTCAGGCAGGACAACTTGAAAGCGTCGAGTTCGGACCTGCTTTCGACGTCACCCGCATCGGATACGACGCGCGAAGCAGAAGGATCGAGTTCGCGCGCAGTATCTATCGCGGTGATCGCTACTTCTACGACCTGACGGTGTATCGGTGATCAGCCTGTCAAGTCAAGAGGGATCGATGAACAGGGCAGCCGGAGTCCTCAAGGGAGCAACGTGGGCGTGATTGATCGCATTAGTGGCGGACTTATCGTGTCCTCTCAGGCGATGGATCCGCGAAGTCCGCTATCCGACGCCCACCTGTTAGCCGTGCTCGCACAAGCGGCAGAACTTGGCGGACCGGTTGGTTTCCGGGTCGACGGCGCCGAGGTCGTCACCGAACTCCGGAAGCGAACGCAACTGCCGATCATCGGCATCCGCAAGCAACGAGAACCAGGTACCGACACCTACATCACAACGTCTGTGCGTGACGCAGTAGAGCTCATATCGGCTGGTGCCGATATCGTCGCAGTACAGGCGACCGACGGCTCCCGCCCGCACGAAACCTTTGCGGAGATCGCCCACGCCGTCCATGAGAAGGGCGGCGTAGTCATGGCAGACATCGCCACGCTCAACGAAGCGCTGGCCGCTGTGCAAGCCGGCGCCGACATCGTCGCCACGACCTTGGCCGGTTACACGAGCGACTCGGAGGACGCCTCTCGACCCGCAACGGAACTGGTGCGTAAGATCCGCTCGCGAACGAACGTTCCGGTCATTCTGGAGGGCGGAGTGTGGACCCCCGAGCACGTACGTGAGGGGTTCGCCGCGGGAGCGACCGCTGTTGTTGCCGGCAGTGCGATCACTGCACCTGATCTGATCACTCGACGGCTTGCAGCCGCAACCCCCAGGCTGAGATCTGACCGCCAGATGGATTAGCGCGACCGGCGCGCTGACAAGCACTCGAAACAACTGGTGGGCAGTGGGAACTGCGCACCGCCTTCGTCTGGTGCTACCGCTTCAAGTGTGCGGCTCAACGCGTGGAGATCGCGACCGGCTCGATGCCGTCGATCTCGGTGGTCTCACGTGCCCGGGCGAGGTCGTAACCCTCCTGCAGGCGCAACCAGAACTGCGGGCTGGTCCCAAAAACCGCGCTGAGGCGCAGGGCAATGTCAGCGGTGATCGCTTGCTGGCCGCGGATGATGCGCGAGACCTTCGATCGATCTACACCGATGCTCGTCGCGAGCTCGTGCTGCGTCATGCCGAACGGCTCAAGAAACTCCTTGAGCAAGGTCTCGCCCGGTGTGGACAGGTCATCGGTGATGGTCGATGAATTGGACATCGGTCGCCTCCCCTCCATCCCAGTCGAAGACCAATCGCCATTGGTCGTTGACATGATTACCCTCTTCCGCATGGCGCGCACCTTCTACTTGACCGTCGGCCGTGACGGTCGTCTCAAGTTGCCAGCGGGCACGTGTGCCCGATTCGGGTGGAGCGCTGGCACCACTCTCATTGCAACTGAGTGCGACAACGGAGTGGTGCTCACCCAGCGGGGTGAGGCGCTCAAGGCGATCCGCGCACAGTTGGCGGACAAGCCGGTACTTGAGGAGCTTTTCGATGAGCGGCGCCGGCAGGCGGCGCTTGAGGACGAAGGGATGGCATAGGGGAATCGGGTGCGGGGTCGCTGGTTTCGATACGCGCGCCTCCGGCGCGCTACTCAACCAGCGGGGGCGAGAGCAGGGCGGGGGCGGGAGCAGGGCGGGCGCGAAAGGTTCGCGCGCTATTGGCGGCGCAGGGAGACGCTGCCCTGCAATTCTTCGAACGGGCGTTCCCCCACGTCCCCCGTCTTCGGGGGTGATTTCGGTTTGATCGGGGGTTTGAGGGGCGGAAACGGGCCTCCAATGTCGGAGGTCGTCGGAAAGGTGCCGGTGCTTCACGCAAGACCGCGTGGAGAAACCGTTCGCACAGAAAGACGCATCACATGTCCGACGAACTTCCGCAGCCGACGCAGCCGCAGATCTACCCGCCCGTTCCGCCCCAGCCGACGACCCCGCTGGCCCCGCCCGTTCCGCCGACGCCCGACGACGGGTACGGGTACGGCTACGGCGCCGCCCCCGGCGGCCAGCAGGCGCCGCTGCCCGGAGCATCCGTGCCCGCCAAGTCCTTCCTCGCCACCTGGCTGTTTGCGCTGCTTCTCGGCTGCTTCGGCGTCGACCGGTTCTACCTCGGCAAGGTCGGCACCGGCATCCTCAAGCTGATCACCTGCGGCGGCGCGGGCATCTGGTACCTGGTCGACCTGATCCTCGTGCTCGCCGGCAAGCAGCGCGACAAGCGCGGCGCCCCGCTCGCCGGGCTCGACCACCGCCCCCTGCGCAACACCGCCTGGATCGTCAGCGCCTTCGTCGTCCTGCTCCTCGCCGTGGGCGGCGGCAGCGGCGCGGCGAGCGGCGACGACGCATCCGCTGCCAAGCCCGCCGCCTCGCACAGCGCCGCGCCCGACTGCTCGCAGTACCTCGACGCGACCGCCCAGCAGGAGTGCGCCGCCGGCGACACCGCGGCCGCCGACACCGCGCAGGACGCCGCCAATGCGAAGGCCTCGTGCCAGAGCGAGTACAGCGACTCCGCCGCCGAGGAGAAGTGCGAGGCGGGTGACACGGCCGCCGCCGACAGCGCGCAGGCCGAGGCCGACAAGGCCGAGCAGGCCGCCGCCGAAGCCGCCGAGAAGGCCCTGACCGTCGGCACCACCTACGACAACCCGAACCCGGCCGGCACCCACTCGACCATGCAGAGCACCAACCGGCTCGACGGCACCGAGGTCGACTACGAGGAGTGGTTCGACGGCTATAGCGACGACTGGCGCGGGTACGACGAGTTCGAGGCGCCGAGCGCCAACATGAAGTACATCTCCTTCACCGTGCACGTCAAGGGCACGGATGCCGGGCTCGACGCCTCCACCGCCGCATACGACGCGAACTTCACCGACACGAGCGGCACCATCTACGAGCAGGCCGACGTGTACGGATACGACGGCGAGATGCCCGACGTCACTCTCGGTGCCGGGCAGCAGACGCAGGGCGTCGTCGTCTTCGAGGTGCCGAACACCGTGCACGGGGGTGTCGCGACGTTCGGGGACGGCTCGGTGTTCACGGCGCTGCAGTGACCGCGGCGGCCGAACTCAGGAGCAGCGGGCAGCGGAGGGTGTGGGGGGCTCGAGTTGAGGCTGTTCCTGAGTTCGGGCGGGGCGAGGCCGGGGTCAAAAAATGTTCCGAAATCTGAACGGCGCACGGGCAGGTTTCGATACGGCCGCTGCGCGGCCTACTCAACCAGCGCGGGGCGGGGGCGGCGCGGGCCCGGCTTCGAGACGGCGCTTCGCGCCTCCTCAGCCATCGAGGGGGCGGGGCGCGGGCGGGTTTCGATACGGCCGCTTCGCGGCCTACTCAACCAGCGCGGGGCGGGGGCGGCGGGCGCGTCAGACCAGCCAGTCGCCGAAGGCGAGCACCGCGGTGCGGGCGAGCGAGTTGCCGGTACCTCTATATGTGGCGAGCAAGTCCACCGAGCCGGTGCGCAGGTAGGCGTGGCCGGCGACGTCGAGGATGGCGACCGTGTCGACATCGCGCATCAGCGCCCAGAACGGGTTCGGCAGCACGGTGCGCGACCGCAACGCCCCAGACGACCTCTCGTAGTACCCGAGCGACGCCCCGACCGCACCGGGGAAGGGGTCGACGGTGCGGTTCCAGGCATCCGTCGTCATGCCGGCCCACGCGCCCGCCGTCGGGTACCCGGGCAGCGACACCGCGTGCCACGTGTACCGGTCGTCGACGCCGAGCGCGAGCAGCTTGGCGATCAGCCGGTAGACCACGGATCGCTCCGTCATCGGCGGCGCGGTCGCCACGATGCCGAGCCCACTCTCGAGCTCGATGCGGCGCACGAGCTGCAGCGGCTCGTTGGAGCCGAAGAGCTCCGCCCACTCGATGCGCTTGAGCACCCCGCCGGCCAGGAACTGGATCGCCGTGCTCAGGTCGAAGCCGATCTTCATGCCCTCGCCCTCGTCGTGCACGAGCAGCACGGGCGGGGCGCCCTCCGACTCGCGGCGCGAGATCATAAGCCGCGGGTGCCGGCGCACCAGTTCGCTCGCCACCCACCAGGTCTGGGCGAGCGTGAACCGGTCTGCGATCACGCCCCGACCGCTTTCGTGGCGAGCTCGACGAGATCGGATGCTCCGAACGCGAACTCTCCCCCGGGCCATCCGTGCAGATTCTCGACCCACGCCGTCGGCAGCTGGGAGTATCCGTACCGCGCGCCGCCGAGCGACCCGGCGATCGCCGCCACCGTGTCGGTGTCGTTGCCGGCGCGCACCGCGAAAACGAGCGCGTCCTCGAGGGTGGACGTGTGGGTCAGCGCCGACCAGGCGGCCTGCAGCGCGGCGACGACCCATCCGTTGTTGCCGGTCAGCTGCCACGGCAGCACGGCCTCGGCCGCGTCGAGGCGGCGGTTCCACAGTGTGCGGCGGTCGGGCTCGAGCACGTCGAGGGCACAGCGCAGCCCGAACTCGCCGGTGAGGATCGCGTGCCGGATCGCCACCGACCAGATGGCGCAGGCGTCGCCGGCATCCGTCTCGAAGTGCGTGAGCTCGCTGACGCGGCGGGCGGCGGCGGCCAGCTCGGCGAGGGTGGCTCGGTCGTGCGGGTCGGCTCGGTCGTGCGGGTCGGCTCGGTCGTGCGGGTCGGCTCGGTCGTGCGGGTCGGCGGGGCCGGCGTCGAGGTAGCCGAGCGCAACCGGGCCGGTGCGCATGAGCGACCCGTTGCCCGCCGAACGGCCCGTCTCGTCGTGCACGGAGCGGGCGGCGGCGCGGGCGTCCTGCTCGGTGACGTGCCGCACGCGGGAGAGCACCGCCCTGGTCTGGATGCCGACGTCTTTGGCCACCCGCACCCAGCCGATCCACTCGGCGACGATGTGCGCGAGGGTGTCGGGGTCGTCGAGGCGGCGGCCGCGGGCCAGCTCCTGCAGGATCGGCACGGCCATCGCGGTGTCGTCGGTCCACTCGCCGAGCTCCCACGGGGGCGAGGCGTGCAGGGTGATCGGCTCAGGCGGCAGCACCGACGCCTGGAACTCATACGGCGCGCCCAATGCGTCGCCCGCCGCCGACGCCACCACGGCGCCGACAGCGCGATCGAGTTGCTCGCTCGTCAGCACCGCTTCTCCCTCAAACCTTAGGAGTTGACCGTAACCGGCAAAGGCCCCTGCGCACGTCCCCTAATACAAGGGTCGACGGGCGGGCCGCGACGCGGGCGACGGCCGCGGGGTGGGCGCGCGGCCGACGGGCGCGCGGCGGCGGCCGGGGCGCGGGTGGGCGCGCGCAGGCGTGCGGGGCGGGCGCGCGCAGGCGTGCGGGGCGGGCGCGCGGCCGACGGGCGCCGACCTCGAGCTGCGCCGCGGGCACAAACGTCACGATCGGGCACACGGATTCCCCAATACCCGTGCCCGATCGCACCACTTGTGCCCGGGCGGGCTGGGGTCCGACGCCGCCACCACCACGAAGGGCACACTTCGCGCCCTCGGGCACCCCGCAGCCCGGGTCCGGCGTGCCCCTGGCGGCGAAGAGCGCCGCTCGGCAAACCCGGCGCGCAGCGAAAATCCCAAGACGCAGGCTCGGGAGGAACTTTTCGCGAAAAGCTCCTCCCTCCGGTGCGTCTTGGGAGACTGGCGGCGACCGGCCCACCTTGGGCCGCTTGAGACGGCGGGCACGCCCCTAGGCTGACGGCATGACGGATGCCCCGGCCGCACGCCCCGGGATCGCCGAGCGCCTCTCGCGCTTGATCCGGGTGAACACCGTGAGCGCGCACCTCGTCGAGCACGGCACCGCCGAGTTCGAGGCGGTGCTCGAGGAGCTCTACCCGCTGGTGCACCAGCACCTCGTGAAGGAGCGCATCGGCGAGCGCGGCCTGCTCTTCCGGTGGGAGGCGGCGGCCGGAGGCTTCGAGACGCCGGCTCCGCCGGCTCCTCAGCCACCGAGTGGGGCGGCCGGAGGCTTCGAGACGCCGGCTCCGCCGGCTCCTCAGCCAACGGGTGCGGGCAGAACCTCGATCCCTGAGGAGCGGCCGGAGGCCGCGTCTCGAAGGGCCGCAACCCCCGCCATCCTCATGGCGCACTACGACACCGTGCCGCTGGCGGAGGACGACTCCTGGACGCACCCTCCCCTGAGCGGCGCGATCGAGCACGGCACCGTCTGGGGCCGCGGTGCCATCGACGACAAGGGCGCACTCGTCGTGCTGCTCGACGCCGTCGAGAACCTCCTGGCCGCGGGCGGAACCCCGAAGCGCCCCGTCTTTCTCAGCCTCGGCGGCGACGAGGAGACCTCCGGCGTGAGCGCACGGGCGATCAGCGAAGAGCTCGCGGCACGAGGCATCCGCCCCTGGATCGTGCTCGACGAAGGCGGCGCGGTGGTCGACGGCATCCTGCCCGGCCTGCCCCAGTCGGCGGCGGTCGTGGGGCTCGGCGAGAAGGGCGTGCTGAGCGTGCGGCTGACCGCCACCGCGCCCGCCGGTCACGCGAGCACGCCGGGCCGCGCCCGCACCGCCCCCGAGCGCATCGCGCGGGCCGTGACCCGGCTGCACCGCAACCCGTTCCCCAAGCGGCTGAGCCGCACCAGCCGGCAGATGTTCGAGGCCTACCGCGGCCACGCCCGCGGCGCCGGCCGCGTGCTGATCGAGGCCGTGCCGCGGCTCGCGCCGGTCAGCGCGCGGCTGCTCTCCCTGCTCGGCGGAGAGCCCGCCGCCATGGTGCAGACCACCGTCGCCACCACGGTGCTCGAGGGCGGCGGGGCGCACAACGTCATCCCGAACTCGGCGAGCGCCGTGCTCAACCTGCGCATCGCCCTCGGCGAGACCGTCTCCTCGACGCTCGCTGTGCTGCGCCGCGCGATCGGCGACCCGGCCATCTCGATCGAGGTGATCGAGGGGCACGACCCGAGCGCGGAGTCGCGCACCGACACCGCCCAGTGGCGGCTGATCGAGCGGGCAGTCGGGGCCGCATACCCGGGCACGCTCACCGTGCCGTACGTGATGATGCAGGCATCGGATGCACGGCACTTCCAACCCCTCGCGCCGGAGGCGACCTACCGGTTCGCGCCGCTGGCGATGTCGAGCGAGGAGCGCACCGGCCTGCACGGCGTGAACGAACGCGTCACCGTCGACGCGCTCGAGCGGGGCGAGCGGTTCTACCGCGAGCTGATCGGCGCACTGCCCGCCTACGATTGAGCCATGGCCGAGACGTTCGACAAGATCACCATGTTCGGCGCCGCGTGGTGCGGCGACTGCCGTCGCTCCAAGGCGCTGCTCGACAGGCTCGGAGTCGACTACGACTACGTCGACGTCGAGCGCGAGGTCACGGGCGCCGAGCGCGCCGAGGCGATCTCGGGGCGCAAGAACATCCCCGTCATCGTGTTCCCCGACGCGACCCATTTCGTCGAGCCGACGGATGCCGAGCTCCAGTCGAAGCTCGAAGAGGTCGGCGCCGCCTGATCGCTGGTCGAGTAGCGCGCAGCGCGTATCGAGACTCCCGCTGGTCGACTCACGCGAAGCGTGAATGGAGACCAAGGGGACGCTGCTCGGTCTCCATTCACCCGCTGCGCGGCTGAGTCGACCGGCGCCGCGCGCCGCGCGCTACAGCTACACCGCCGGCAGGTACGGCCGCCCCTTCAGCAGCCCCGCCAGGTGGAAGGCGTTCCTCGCCAGCGTGTGCGTCGTCGCCGCCACGGCCGGCGGAGTCTGCTCGAGCTGGTTGTAGTTCACCGTCTGCATGGCCTCGCCGTTCCAATAGGTCGAGCCCTGCGCCGGGATGGTGAATCCCACGTCGTTCAGCGCCTGGAACACGTCGGCGACGATCGCGTGCGCGCCGTCCTCATTGCCGACCACGGCGACCACGGCGACCTTTCCGGTCATGGCCTTCACTCCGTTGTCGTCGGTGACCGACAGCTCGGCGTCGAGGCGCTCGAGCACGCGCTGCGCGACCGACGACGGATGCCCCATCCACGTCGGCGTCGCGAAGACCAGGATGTCCGCCCCCAGGATGCGGTGCCGCAGGATCGGCCACTGGTCGCCGTCGCCCTCGTCGGCGGTCACTCCGGGGCGCACGTCGAAGTCGACGACGCGCAGCTGTTCGCCGGTCACGCCGAGCGCGGCGAGCTCGGAGAGCACCTCGCCGGCGAGCTTCTGTGTGCTCGAGTCGGCCGGGGAGGGCTTGAGCGTGCAGTTCAGGGCGAGTGCCGTGAGTTCATTGCTCATGTGGGCGCGGTACCCGCTTGGTCTCCATTCACGCCTCCGGCGCGAGTCGACCAGCGGGGTCGCTGCGCTGGGGCAGACTGACCACGTGCCCTCACCGCTTCGTACCCTGCGTGCCGGCGGCGCGTGGGTGTCGCGCACGAAGTGGTTCCGCCGCATCGGGCCCACCGTCATGCCGCCGTTCGAGCGGTTCATGCGCGCGATCACCGGCGGCCGGGTCACGGCGAGCGGCCTGCTCGTGCCCTCGCTCGTGCTGCACACGACGGGCGCCAAGTCCGGCCAGCCGCGCCGCACCGAGCTGATGTGCGTGCCCGATCACGGCACCTGGCTGATCACCGGGTCGAACTTCGCCCGCAGCACCCACCCGGCGTGGACGAGCAATCTGCTCAAGCATCCGGATGCCGAGATCGAATGGCGCGGCCGACGCATCCCCGTGCACGCGACGCTCATCGGCGACGACGAGCGCGAGGCGGTGTGGCAGACGATCCAGCGCCAATGGCCCGGCTACCGCCAGTACGAGCGCGAGGCGGGGCGAAAATTGCGTATTTTTCGCCTCGCTCCGCTGACGGAGAATTAGCCACATGCCCGACCTCGACGAGCTGCGGCGGCTGCGACGCGCCCGCGACCGCATGGACCGCGAGTACGCCCAGCCCCTCGACGTGCCCGCCCTGGCCAAGACCGCGCTCATGTCGACGGCGCACTTCTCGCGCCGCTTCCGCGAGGCCTACGGCGAGACGCCGTACTCCTATCTCATGACCCGCCGCATCGAGCGGGCGAAGGCGCTGCTGCGCCGCGGCGACATGACCGTGACGGATGCCTGTTTCGCCGTCGGTTGCACCAGCCTCGGATCGTTCTCCGCGCGGTTCACCGAACTCGTCGGCGAATCGCCGAGCGCCTACCGCGCCCGGAACCACGACGAACTCAAGGCGATGACGGGGTGCCAGGCGATGGTAGTGGGGCGCCCTTCGAGACGCGCTTCGCGCTCCTCAGGGACCGACCCTTCGAGACGCGCTGCGCGCTCCTCAGGGAGCGGGCCGATCAAGCCGAGCAGTTTCGGAGAAGCATCCGTCGTCTCGCCCGCCTAATCTCGGGCCCATGACCGTTTCTTTGAGCGGCGTGCACGTGCTCGTCGACGACCCCGACGCCGCGCTCGCCTTCTACCGTGACACCCTCGGACTCACCGTCGTGAACGACGTCTCGCAGGGCGGATTCCGCTGGATCACGCTCGTGACCCAGACCCAGCCCGAGATCCAGCTCGTGCTCGAGCAGCCGCACGGCGGCCGTTCGCAGGAGGACGGCGACACCCTCGCCGCCCTGCTCGCCAAGGGGCAGCTGCAGATGCTGCAGCTGCGCTCGGACGACCTGGAGGCGACCTTCGACAAGATCGCGTCGTTCCCGGGAGCCGAGATCCTGCAGGAGCCCACGGACCAGCCCTGGGGAGTGCGCGACGGAGCCGTGCGCGACCCCGCCGGCAACATGGTGCGCATCTCCCAGGCGTGAGCCGCGTGGTCTCCATTCAGCCGCTGCGCGGCTGAGTCGACCAGCAGAGCGCCGCTGCGCGGCTGAGTCGACCAACGGTGCACGCTGGTCGACTCACGCGCAGCGTGAATGGAGACCCGCACCGGCATGCCAGCATGGGGGCATGACGGATGCCGACCGCCCCCGCCGCTCGTCGCGCTGGGTTCTGCTCGGCGTCGGACTCGTGCTGGTGCTCGTCGCGGCCGCACTGGTCGCCTGGCAGCACGTGCGCACCGAGGCATCCCCCGCCCAGGTCGCGACCGAGTACTGGCAGGACCTCGCCGACGGCAAGGCGCAGGAGGCGCTCGCCCTCACCGACCTGCCCGCGCAGAACAACGCCCTGCTGCTCACCGACAAGGTGTACGCCATGGCCGACCGGCGCATCGCCGACGTGACCGGTAAGGGCGCGATGCAGGACGGCGACACCGCGACCGCGACGGTCTCGGTGAAACTGAACGGCGAGCCCACCACCGTGCGCATGAGCCTCGAGCGCGAGCAGCACGGATTCTTCAGCCCCCAGACCTGGCACCTCACCGACGTGAAGCTCGCCACGCTTCAGGTCACGGTCAGCGGCTCCGGCCACGCCGACGCCCTCTCCGTCGACGGCGTCACCCTGCCGCTGCCGCAGGGCGACGGCACCCTGTCGATCCCGGCCCTGCCCGGCGTGTACTCCATCGCGCTGCACAGCAGCAGCGCGCTGTTCACCGCCGCACCGCAGAAGGTCGCCGCCTTCGACACCGCCGCCACCCAGAAGGTCTCGCTCACCCTCGCCCCGTCGGCACAGCTCAAGCAGCAGGCGGTTTCGGCCGCGTCGAAGCTGCTGAGCGGATGCTTCACCCAGCCGACCCTCGCCTCCGGGTGCACGCTCACCCAGGGCATTCGCAACCTGTTCAACCTGACGGCCGAGGACAGCGTGACGTATCAGTTGACCGTGGCCCCGAAGCTGGCGTTCCGGCAGAGCGGGTCGACGATGGAGGTCGTCTCGACCTCGCCGGGCACGATCGTCGCCACGCCGACGGATGCCCTCTGGGGAACGTTCACCAACACGGCCCAGTTCTCGGCCGCGTTCGATGTCGCGGTGGACGGAGACAAGGTCACGGTCAGCCCGCGGCAGGGCGGGCTGACCCTCGTCGACTACACGGACTGAGTCGACTACGCGGACTGCCCCGGCTATCCGGGCCGACTCAGCTACGCGGAGTGGTCGGGCGCACCGGCGCGCTCGAGCTCGCCGGCGATCTCGAGGCCGTCGCCGGTCCACCTCGCGTGCGTGAGATCGGCGATCACCACGTCGCAGCCGAGGCCGAGCGCCGACGCGGAGACGCCGACCAGCGCGCCGACGCCCGCCGCCCTCGCCGCCCGGATGCCGTTCTCGCTGTCCTCGAAGATCGCACATTCCGAAATGGGAATACTCAGCTGCCGCGCTGCGGCGAGGTACGGGTCGGGCGCGGGCTTGCCGCGCTCGACCTGCTCGGCGGAGACGATCACCCGCGGCACCGGCACCCCCGCGGCGGCGAGCCGTGCGGCGGCGAGCGGCCGCGTCGCCGAGGTGACGACCGCCCGGGCCGGCTCGGGAAGGGATGCGACGAGCTCGGCCGCACCCGGGATGGCACGGGCCGTGTGCGCCGTCTCGAGCTCGAGGCCGTCGATCACCGCGACCGCCTCATCCACCTCGTCGGCCGGCACGTAGAGCGCGACGGTCTCGCGCGAGCGCCGGCCGTGCATGCCGTCGAGCACGGTCTCCGGATCCTGCCCGTACCGGTGCGCCCACTCGATCCACGCCTCCTCGCCGGCCCGCTTCGAGTCGACCAGCACCCCGTCGTTGTCGAACAGCACGGCACGGCAGGGCAGGAAGACGCTCACCCCCCGACGCTACAGCGCCCGCACGGCGCGGGCGCGCGCATACGAAGTGCTGCCGGGCATCCGAGCACAGCGAGACGTGCCGAACAGGATGCTCGCGACCCGCACAGTGCACACGACGCGCATGAGAGTCGCCCACATCCCCGAACGACTCAGATTCGGGAACATTTTCTACGTCTCGTAGAAAATGTTCCGAAATCTGAGCGCTTGAGCGCAGACGCTCCTAACCGACCGCCCGAAGCGGCCCGTAGGCTTTCCGGCATGTCAATGACGACAGAACCCGGCCACTCTGCGGCCTTCGGCAACGCCACGGCCTTCGACACCGCCGTCGCCCGGCTCCGCGCGGTCGTCCACCCCGGCACCGGCGCCGACTTCGCCGCCGAGCTCGCCGCCGAGACCGACGCGCTGGTCGGCGCCCTCACCGACGAGGAGAAGCTCGGCCTGCTCGACGGCGACGAGGAGTTCTGGGCCGGCATGACCGACATGGCGGTGAACGGATACAACACGCATCCGATCGTCATGGGCGCGGTCGACCGCGTCGGCCTGCCCGGCCTGCGCTTCTCCGACGGCCCGCGCGGCGCGGTAGTCGGCCGCTCGACGGCGTTCCCCGTGTCGATGGCGCGCGGGGCGACCTGGGATATCGCGCTCGAGGAGCGCATCGGGCGGGCGATCGGCGCGGAGATCCGGGCGCAGGGCGCGAACTTCTTCGGCGGCATCTGCATCAACCTGCCGAGGCACCCGGCGTGGGGGCGCATTCAGGAGACCTACGGCGAAGACCCGATCCTGCTCGGCGAGTTCGGGGCGGCGCTGCTGCGCGGCGTGCGCCGGCACGCGATGGGCGTCGCCAAGCACTTCGCGCTCAACTCGATGGAGAACGCTCGCTTCACGGTCGACGTGACCGCGGACGACCAGACCCTGCACGAGGTGTACCTGCCGCACTTCCGCCGACTCGTCGACGAGGGCGTGCACGCGATCATGACCGCCTACAACTCGGTCAACGGCGAGTGGGCGGGGCAGAACGCGCAGCTGCAGCAGCGGATCCTGCGCGAGGAGTGGGGCTTCACCGGCATCACCGTCTCCGACTTCATCTGGGGGCTGCGCGACGCGGCACTGTCGCTGGCCAACGGCCTCGACGTCGAGGAGCCGTTCGCGCAGCAGCGCGCGCAGCACCTGCCCGCCGACCTCGCCGCCGGCCGGGCGAGCTGGGCCGACGTGGAGCGGTCGGCCCGCCGCATCGTCGCCACGCAGCTCGCCTTCTACGCCGGCGAGCGCGACCCCGAGCCGGATCCCGCCGTGGTGTTCTCGGCCGAGCACCGGGCGCTTTCCCGCGAGGCCGCCGCCACCGCGATGGTGCTGCTGAAGAACGAGCCGGTGATCGAGGAGCCGGTGCTTCCGCTGCCGGCGGATCTCGCATCCGTCGCCGTCGTCGGCCGCCTCGCCGACGCCGCCAACACGGGCGACCACGGCTCGAGCGACGTGCGCTCCCCCGAGGTCGTCACGGCGCTCGCGGGTCTGCGAGCGGCGCTGCCCGAGGCATCCGTCACGCACGTCGCGGACGACCCGAGCGAGGCGGCCCGCGCCGCCGCCGACGCCGACGCGGCCGTGGTCGTGGTCGGCTACACCGCCGAGGACGAGGGCGAGTACGTCGGCGGCGAGTCGATGAGCGATCCGGCACTGCTCGCGCTGTATCCGCCGGCGCCCGACGGCGTCGACACCGCGCTTGTCGGCAACCCGGCGGGAATGATGGGCGGCGAGATCGGCGGCGACCGCGACTCGCTGCGCCTGCGCCCGCGCGACGTCGAGCTGATCACGGCCGTCGCCGCGGTGAACCCGCGCACGGTCGTGGTCCTCGTCACGGCTGGCGCCGTGATCTGCGAGGAGTGGCGGCACACGGTCCCCGCGATCCTGCTCGGCTGGTACTCCGGCTGCGAGGGCGGGCACGCCCTGGCCGACGTGCTGCTCGGGCGCACCGACGCGTGCGGGCGGCTGCCGTACGCGGTGCCGACGAGCGAGGCGCACCTGCCGTTCTTCGACAAGCACGCCACCGCGATCACCTACGACCGCTGGCACGGTCAGCGGATGCTCGACCGCGACGGCCATCCGGCAGCGTTCCCGCTCGGCTTCGGGCTCTCCTACACCTCGTTCCGCTTCACGGGGATCGAGCTGGGCGACGTCGAGGACGAGACGTTCCGGGCCACGGTCACCGTGCGCAACACGGGCGAGCGGCGCGGCCGGCAGGTCGTGCAGTTGTACGGCGTGACGGATGCCGCGGACTTCCCGCAGCGCGTGCTGCTGGGGTTCGCCCCGCTCTGGCTCGACGCCGGCGCCACGGGCCAGGTGGTCGTGACGGGCTCGACGCGCCCCCTGCAGCGCTGGAGCTCCGACGGCTGGGTGCCGGTCGACGTGGCGGTCACCGTCGAGGCGGCGGGCTTCTCGGGCGATCCACATGCCGCGCACGGCGCGCTCACTCTCGGCTGAGCGCGGGCGCGGGCCGCGGAAGCCCGGCCCTCACGGGGTGATGTTGCAGGTGTAGGCGCCGAGCCGGTTCGGCCCGGTTAGTGGAACCCCTCCTGCGGACGCAGTGCCTTCAGGTCCTCCTCGATGAAGCGCATGATCCGCTCGTCGCGGAACGCGAGGTACTCGGGGTCGTCCTCGATGCGCGGCCCGCTCAGGCGCGAGGCGAGCGCGCCGCCTACCTCGTCCCACGCGGCCACCTTCGCCTCGCCGACGAGCTGGGTGAGAGCGGATGCCTCGACGGCGGTCGTCTGCAGCGCCTGCGCCACCGCCCGCAGCGTCGCGGGGGTGCGCCGGTGCCGCTCGTCGACCTCGACGGGTTTGCCGCCCGGGAAGATGCGCCCGCTCGGCAGCTGCTCGTCGCGCCGCAGCTGCTCCTCGGCACGGTCGGCCGCGTCGAGGTTCGCCTCGGCTAGCCGCGCGTACTCGGCGCGGGCGAAGTCCATCAACTCCTCCTCGTCGAAGGGCTTGCCGTCGCGCAGCGCGTTGACGATGAGGTGGTTCTTCACGGCCATCCGCACGCCGTGGTAGGCGATCTTCAGCGCGTCGGCCACGACCAGCTCGAGCGGGGTGAGCGGTTTCTCCTCGGGCGGCACGAAGCGCCCGACGTCCCGCCGCGGCTTGCGGAACCAGCTCACCCAACTCACCCCTCCATCTTGCCCGTCGCCCGCGTCACGATCACGCCCCGGCGGGGTCATAAAGGGCATGGGTGACATCTATCTCGCCGGCGAGACGATCGCCGACAACGACCGACTGGCTCTGCGGCTGACGCCCCCGTGGCACGCCGAGACGATCACGAACGAACGCACCGGAGCGGTGCTGTTCACCGCCTGCGACTGCCCGATCGGCGCCGACCACGCCTACGCGCAGCGCTACCGCCACCTCCGCTCCCTGACCGCGTAGCGTCGCGCCCCGTCCCCCGAGGAGCGCCCACCGCCCCTTGCCCTCCCCTGAGGAGCGCCCGCAGGGCGCCTTGCCGTTCCCTGAGGAGCGCGCAGCGCCCCTTTCCGTTCCCTGAGGAGCGCCCGCAGGGCGCGTCTCGAAGGGCGCCCCCCCCGCTGGTCGACTCACGCCGCAGGCGCCCCCGCCGGTCGACTCACGCCGCAGGCGTGAATGGAGACCGAGGCGCGCCCCCGAGGCGCACGCTTCGCGCCCAGCGGCACATCGGATGCCGGGTTCGGCGGTGCCCTCCGCGTCGACATGTGCCGCTCGTGAAACCGCCCGCGCACCGAAACGCCCAAAACGCACCGTAAGGAGGAACTTTCGCCGAAAACCTCCTCCCTAGCCTGCGTCTTGGGCGATTGGCGTCCTACAGGTTCCAATACGGCCGCCCCGCGGCCCACTCAACCAGCGGAAGCCCGCTCCCTGAGGAGCACCCGCAGGGCGCGTCTCGAAGGGCTACCCCCGGTGCCGGTCCGCGCGCGGCACGAGCGCGATCGACACGAGCGGCGCCACCGCGACGAGCGCGAACGCGGCGGGGTATCCGACCGCGGTGATCAGCGCCCCGATGCCGGGGCCGACGGCCGAGGCGGCCACAAACTGCCCCGTGTTCTGGATCCCGAGCGCCTTGCCCGACCACGACGGCCCCGCCGCTTCGGCCACCGAGGTGAACGCGAGCCCGTTGTCGGCGACGCTGACCGTCGTCGCGATCACCAGCACGACGGCCCCGACCGCCGACCAGTGCAGCGCGCCGGCCGCGGCGAGCGCGAGCATCACCACGACGCCGCTCATGGCGACCCAGCGCAGCACCCGCACCCGGCTGCCCACCCGGTCGCTGGCCGAACCGATCACGATCCGCCCGAGCGCTCCGACGAACTGCGACAGCGCGATCACCGCCCCCGCGGCGGCCTGGCCCCAGTGCAACTGGGTGATCAGGAACACGAGCCCGAAGGTCGACAGCGTGAACTGCGGCACGACGAGCAGCAGCGAGACGGTGTGGATGCGGGCGAGGAATCCGCTCTCGCGGTACGGGTTGACGGATGCCCCGACCGCCCGCGCCTCGCCCCGCGGCGGGTTGCGGATGCCGACCGCGGTGAGCACCGCGAGCACCGCGGTCAGCGCGGCCGCCAGCAGCAGCGGCGCGGCGGTGCCGAAGCGATCCGCGAGCGGCGGTACGGCCACGGCGGCCACGGCCACGCCGAGCGGCTGCGACATCTGCCGGATGCCCATGGCGAGTCCGCGCCGCCTGCGCGGGAACCACCCGACGACCACCCGCCCGCTGGCCGCGTTGGTGCTGGCCGACGCCGCCCCGCCGAGCAGCAGCAGCACGCCCAGCCAGAGGAAGCCGTGCGCGGCGGCGGCACCGAGCGCGCAGACCGCCGTGAGCGCGAGGCCGCCGGCGATCACCCAGCGCTCGCCCCTCCGGTCGGCGAGCGCGCCCCACGCCACGAGGGTGAGCACCATGCCGAAGGTGGGGGCGGCGGCGAGCAGCCCGGCCTGGGCGAGCGGAACCCCGCGCTCCACGTGCAGCAACGGGATCAGGTAGGCGGGCGTCGAGACCAGGAGGGTGCCGGCGGCCTGCGCGGCGACGCCGAGCGCGAGCATCCGCCACGCCGCCGCCGTGGTCTGCTCGCTGTCGGTCCGGGTCATCTCCCTTGTGGAGTATGCCCTACCCGTCCCGCCCGCGCGCCCGCCCGTTCCCTGAGGAGCGCGCAGCGCGTCTCGAAGGGTGGTCCCCTCAGCCGCGCGTCGTCGCCTCGGCGACGAGCCGCCCGCCCTGCGTGAACGCGGACGCGACCACCGCCCCGCGCACCTCGGCGCGCAGCTGCGTGGCCGCCCCCAGCTCGCCGAAGGCGGGGAAGGAGATGCTCACATCGGCGGGCCGCCGGCCGACGGTCCGCTCGTGCAGTTCGACGGCGGAGTGCAGCAGCAGCATGCCCGGCAGGTGGTCGACGGCGTGGTCGAAGAAGAACGGGTCCGCCTCGTCCACGCCGACGCCCGCCGTGACCGTCGCGCCCCTGCGGCGCAGCCCCGGCAGCAGGTCTTCGGCGGTCTGCGGCAGGTGGTCGGCCAGCGCCGCCGCGTTGCGCCGGATCGCCCGGTAGTCCCGATCGGCGAGCACCTGCGCGCTGACATGCCCGCTGCCGGCGCCCGGCAGCAGGTAGTCGACCTCGAGCCGGTGCGGCACCCCGCGGCGCAGGGTCACCTCGCGGAACTCCACCTCCAGCACCGCCTCCAGCGCCCCGAACCGCGGGAACACCAGCAGGTCGGGCACCGTCTGCAGCGACATCGACGAGATCACGAAGTGAACGGATGCATCGAAGCCGAGCCCCGCCGTGCACACCGCCATCCCCGCCTGCCGCAGCGTCTCCGCCATCAGCGTGAGCGGCACGCGGCCGGGCCGCGGATGGTTCAGCCAGTGGCTGCGCGGCAGCGAGATGTGCGCGTTCCAGGTGGTGTCGCCGAGCTGTTCGACGGTGCGCACGAGCACGTCGGCCTGCGTGGACCGGTGCACGGCCGAGCGGTCGACCGCGGTGGCGCGGTGGGTGAGCGTTTCCATGTCGGCCTCTTTCACGGCGCCGGGGGCAGTGAGGGAAGGGGGGTGCCTTCGGCGCGCAGCGGCAGCCGAACGGTGAAGGTCGAGCCATGCCCGACCGTGCTGTGCACATCGACGGTGCCGGCGTGGGCCTCGACGATGGTCTTGACGATGGTGAGTCCGATGCCGGCGCCCTGCACCGCGCCCTCGCGTGCCTCCCGCGAGCGGAAGAACCGGTCGAAGAGGCGCGCCTTGTCCGCCTGGCTGATGCCGGGCCCCGAGTCGGTGACCGAGATCACGGCCTCCTCGCCGTCGCGCTCGAGGGCCACGGTGATCAGGCCGCCCGCGGGCGTGTACTTGACGGCGTTGGAGATCAGGTTGTCGACCACCTGGGTGACGCGGCCGGCGTCGAGGTGGGCGATCAGCGCCGGCTGCGGCAGCTCGAGCTCGAGCCGGTGCTCGCGCGCGGCGACCGCCGGCCGGAACTTGCTGGCCGACTGGGTGAGCAGCGCGTTCAGGTCGGCGGGCTCGATGCGCAGGCTGAGGTCGCGGGTGCTGGTGCTGAGCAGGTCGCGGATCAGTTCGAGCATCTGCTCGGCGTTGCGCTGGATGATGCGGAACTCGTTGCCGACCCCGAGCGCGTCGACGTCGTGGCTGTCGGCGATCAGGTCGAGGTATCCGACGATCGAGGTCAGCGGCGTGCGCAGCTCGTGCGAGACGGTCGCGAGGTACTCCTCGCGGATCTCGATCGCGTTGGCGAGGTCGGTGATGTCGTAGGTGACGACGGCCGAGCCGAGCGGCTCGCCGTCGGGCCGCACGATGCGGTGCGCCTCGGTCACGATGGCGCGCTGCTCGCCGGCGGGGTCGCCGATCCAGTAGATCAGGCCGCGCTGGTCGCCCTCGAGGGTCTCCGACACGATGTTCTTGCCCTGCTTGACCGGGGTGCGCCGGTCGGAGGCGTACACGTGCTTGCTCAGCCCGGTCGCCGGGTCGTAGCCCGTGAGCTGCAGGAACTCCTGCACCATCCGGTTGTGCAGGGTGGGCCGGTTCTCGGTGTCGTAGAACATCACGCCGACGTTCACCGCGTCGGCGATCGACCGGATGATCACCCCGAGGTCGTCCTTCTCGTCGAGCAGCCGCTGCAGCTCGCCCGACGTCTCGGCCAGCTGGTGCTCGACCCGCTGCTGGCGCTCCAGCAGATGCAGCTCGCCGATCGCGAGCGCGAGCTGCCGGCCGACGTAGTTCAGCAGCGACTTCTCGAACGAGGTGCGCCGCCGGTCGGCCGCATCGGCGAGCACGAGCACGCCGTCGACTCTGCCGTCGGCGACGGGCACCAGGGTGAGCCGCTGCGCGGGCCGCCCGACGAGCTCGAGCCACCACGCCTCGTCGCCGTCGTGCACGGCGACGCCCTCGTCGGGCACCTGGGCGAGTTCGGCCGTGAGCACCCGGCGGAGCGCCGCGATCTGCTCGGCCGTGAGCCGTCCGCCGTCGCTCCACCCGGCGGGCTGGTCGTCGTCGACGCCGTCGCCGTCGCCGAAGTGCGCCACCACGAGCGCCTGCGGTGCGAAGAGCTCCGCCAGCGCGTCGTGCACGATGCGCGTCGCATCCGTCGGGGTCGGCGCAAGGTGCATGCGCGAGACCATGCGCATCGTCTCCGCGCGCAGCCGCTCGGCGTCCGCCAGGCGAGCGCGGCGGCGGGCGTCGCGCTCGGCGAGCGCGGCGACGCGCACGGCGAGATCGGATGCGACGTGCTCGAGCACCACGAAGTCCCGGTCCGGCGAGCACGTCAGCGCGTCCCAGTCCACCTCGTCCGAATGCTCCACGACGAACAGCACGGGCGCGCGGTCCAGGTCGTCGCCGGCCACGGCCGGCCGCGCCACCTCGGGAGCGATGGCGGCTGCCTTCAGGGCGGACTCCACCTGGCCGGCGAGCGCGTCGGGGGCGACGACGAGCACCACCGAGGACCGCGCCGCGGTGCGCGGTGCGGATGCGGAACGAATAGCAGCGGGCAACGCGCCCTCCTCTCGGCGTGACCGACACCCCATCGCGTCGCCGTGGGCGGAAAGATCAGCACCGTCGGGTCGGGGCGGCGCCTTGGTGTCAGGGTACCCACGGGCAAGGCCGATCTGACCGGCCAATCCGGGGGCCACGGCCCCCCACTTCGGGGCGGGTCCGGGGCCGAGGTCGCGGCCTCGCGACAACCTTGAGCGGCTCTTGAGGTGATCCTGCGCTTCCCTCGCGGCACGCCCTGCAGACTGGCCGCGCGGCCCCGCCCCGAGAGGGCCGCGAAGCTCTCAACCCGAAGCAAGAAAATGGGGCGTCCTCGACCCGAACGAGGACGCCCCTCCCCCTTTTTCTCGTGGCGCTCTCAACCCGATGAGGCAGCCAGCGGGGCGGCGACGAAGTCAGACACGTCGCACGCCACTCCACAGGCTAGCGTCGCCCCGCGTCGCGCGGCCAGAGTCCGGGTCCGAAAGGTCGCCGAAGCCCACCCCGAGTTCGGGGGGCCAGTGCCGTTGAGGACAGTGCCGTTGAGGCCGGTCCTGTTGGGGCCTGTGCTGTCGGCAGCGCCGACCTCGAGCGCCGGTGCGCGTCAGCCGCGCGGCGCGGTGAGCCGGTAGCCCACCCCGCGCACGGTCTCGATGATGCGCGGATGCGCGGCGTCGTCCGCGAGCTTCTTGCGGAGGTTGCCGATGTGCACCTCGACGCCGCGCCGGTCGGCGTCGCTGACGTACGGGTCGGCCAGGTAGCTCTCGCCGCGCAGCAGCACCGCCAGCTCGGCCTTGGTGCGCACGGTGCGCCCCGACTCGAGCAGCGCCGTCAGCAGCTCGAACTCGCTGCGGGTCAGGTCGACCTGCTCCCCGTCGAGTTCGACCAGCCGCGCCGCCGTGTCGACGACCAGTGCGCCGTGGCGCAGCACGACCGCATCCGGGTCGATCCGGGGCGCCTCGGCCGTGGCGGCGAGCACCGGCGGCAGCTCCACGGTGCGCGGCCGGCGCAGCATCGCCTCGATGCGCGCCCGCAGCTCACGCGGCCGGAACGGCTTGAGCACGAAGTCGTCGGCGCCCGAGCCGAGCCCCTGCAGGGCGTCGATCTCCTCATCGCGCGCCGTGATCATCACGATGTAGGAGCTGCTGATGGCGCGAATCCGTTTGGCCGTCTCGAACCCGTCGATGCCCGGCATGTTGACGTCGAGCGTCACCACCACCGGCTGGTGGTCGGCCACCGCCTGCACCCCCTCGGCCCCGTCGCCGACGGCGACGACGGAGAGCCCGATCTGCTCCAGCACCGCCCCGATCAGCTGCCGAATGGAGTCATCGTCCTCGATGACAACGGCGCTGGGTCCCGAATCCCCTGCCATGGGGGAAGCGTAGCAACGGGCCGCTTCGGCACGGTCACCCCTAAGCTGGGCGCGTGCCTCAGCAGCGCGCCTCCTCGACTCGCGACGAGATCCTGCGCGCGGCGGCCGCGGAGTTCGACGAGTTCGGCTACGCCGGAGCATCGATGTCGGGCATCGGCGCCCGACTCGGCAAGACCAAGGGCGCGCTGAGCTACCACTTCTCCTCGAAGGAGGCGCTCGCGCGCGAGATCATCGAGAGCCAGTTCGACTACTGGGCGAGCGTGCTGCGCAGCATCCGCTCGGACGGCCACGACGCGCTCGCCGCCATGATCCTGCTCTCCTTCGCCGTCGGGCGCCGCTTCCGCGACGACGTGGTGGCGCGCGCCGCGATCGGCCTGCAGCACGACGCAAGCCTCGCCCGGGGAGTCGCGCCGACGCCGTTCGTCGGCTGGAACGAGCTGAGCTTCGAGCTGCTCGCCGAGGCGGTCGAGCTGCACCACGCGCAGCCGACGCTGAGCACGGATGACTCGGTCGAGGTGCTCGTCGAGGGATTCACCGGCCTGCAGCAGGTGGCGCGCCGCCTGACCGCCGCGGCCGACATCGACGAGCGCGTGCGCCGGTACTGGCTGCTGGCGCTGCCCGGTCTGGGTGTTCCGGCGCCCTGCGATCTCGTCGACCGGCTGGCGGCCGACACCCGGTACTGATCCGCCTGACCCACCGCGGGGGCGCTGTCCGATGCGCGCTGTCCCATTCGCGCGTGACCCGTGCTGGGGACTGGTGCCGAATCAAGACGACCGTCTAGGTTGATCGCATCGGGGGGTTTCGGCCCAGTGAGGAAAGACGGGCGGCGTGAGAGCAGTCACCGGCGCGTGGGCGCCACAACCATGAGCACGGCGGAACGGCCGGTCGCGGTCGTGATCGAAGACGACGAGAGCATCCGCTATCTCGTCGGCGCCGTGCTGGCCAAGCTGGGACTGCGCATCGTGCCCGCCGAACACGGCGAGAAGGGCATCGCCGACGTGCGCGAGCACCGGCCGGCCCTCGTCACGGTCGACCTGCGGATGCCGGGGATCGACGGTTTCGCGACCATCCGGCGCATCCGCGAGTTCAGCGACGTGCCCATCCTCATGCTCTCGGCCCGCGACAGCGAGAGCGACGAAGAGCTCGGCCGCGAGGCGGGCGCCGACGAATACCTGCGCAAGCCGTTCCGCACCCGCGAACTGCGCACCCTGGCCGCCGCGATGCTGCGCACGCCGCGCCGGCAGGACGCCGGCTGGGCCGCCTGCATCGTCGACTGACGGGGCCCCTGATCTACGAGAGCTGGTACTGCTTCTCGAGCGGATGGTTCACGATGTCCCACTTCCGCGTCTCGGCGCTGAGGAATCCGCCGACGACCATCAGCACGCCCGCGAGCACCAGGAGGACGACCGGCGTGTACGCGAACGGCACGATGTGGCCCAGCCAGTTCTGGTAGTAGGCGTAGAAGCCCGTGACGATCAGGGGGAGGCTGTAGCTGAGCCCATAACCGGTACCGCGGAGAGCCGCCGGGTAGCGCTCGCTGAGATAGGCGGGAGTGAGGGCGAACATGCTGGCGCCGCTGATGCGAATCACGACGACAAGCAGAAGGACCGTTCCGAAACCGATGACTCCTCCGTGCCCGAACACGGCGAAGCAGGCGGCGCAGACCGTACCGGTCGTTATGCCGCACAGAATGAAGAACATCTTGCGGCCGATCCGGTCAGACAGCGCACCGAAGACGGGGAACAGCACCGTGTGGATCAACTGTGCGATGACGATGATCAACGAGATTCCGGACGCGTCCACGTTGCTCCCGGATTTCGCCGTGCTCGCAAGGAGGCTGGAGGCCATGTTCGACGCGAACCAGACCCCGAGCATCATGACGAAGAGCGTCCAGTAGTTCTTCGGGGCCACGGGACCGAGGAGCCGGCCGACCGGGTGCTTGACACGCGTCACTTGGAGCTTGTGCGTGACCGCCAGGGAGTCCTTCGCGGCGCGCGAGTAATAGATGAGGAAGAACACGCTGAAAATAGCGCCGCAGAGGAACGGGATGCGCCATCCCCAGACGGTGAACGGGGCGTCAGCGCCGCCGGACGGAAAGAAGTGCAACGTCGCCCACGTAATGGCCGCGATCGCGCAGTACGAGAGCGGGAATCCCGCGCCCACCAGCGAACCGTAGAATCCGCGCCGGTCCTGCGGTGAGTGCTCGATCGCCAGTGCCATGGCGCCCGTGTACTCACCGCCGATGAAGATTCCGTCGACGAATCGCAGCAGGATCATGAGCACGACCGCTCCCGCGCCCCATTGTGCGTATCCAGGCAGGAACGCGATGAGGAAAGTGGCGGCTCCGCAGCCTGCGACCGACCACAAGGTGACCTTCTTGCGACCGACATGATCTGCGATCGGGCCGAAGATCATCGACCCGACGGGGCGCCCGAACAGAGTCGCGACGAACACAAGCGCCGTGATGATCGCCTTTGTCGCCACCGGAAGCGACGCGGGGATGAAGTAGACGGTGGCGGGCGCCAGGGCGATCGTCGGCAGGTACACGTCGTACATGTCGACGAAGAAGCCGAACGCGCCACCGACGACAGCGCCGGTCAGACGGCGTCGGCTCTCAGCTGTGGAAACGATTGCGGGCGCAGCCGCTGCTTGAGACATCGTGGTTCTCCAAACTCCATTGTTTGTTTCGCTGATTTCGGGACGCGTCTCCCCTGCGCTCGGAGACGTGCCGTTCCGAGCGCTGCGTCAGGGGCTGGGGTTGTTCCTAGTTCAGGTGGTCGCGTTCTCCTCGTCTTCCTTCCGGAAGCCGTAGGCGTCGTACGAGAACTCGCCGGCCTCCCAACGGACGCGAAGGCCGTTTTCCTTCGCTTCACGAGCGAGCGCGGCGTCGACCACCTCTTCGAGACGCTCGCGAGGAACAACCGTCACGCCGTCGGCGTCCGCGATGACGACGTCGCCTGGGTGGATGGTCTGGCCCCCTACCTGAACCGGAACCTGGACGGTTCCCCGGGCGTCCTTCGCGGCGCCGCGCATCCGAACCCAGCGGGACCACACAGGCAGGCCCAGTTCCCGCAGATCATCGGTGTCGCGCACGCCACCGTCGATAACCAAGCCCGCCGCACCCGCGTGTGCAGCCTGCGTTGCGAGCAGCTCCCCTACCAAACCGAAGGGGGTCGGGTTGGGGCTAGTGGCGACGAGCACGTCGCCTGGCGACAGCTTCGCGATGGCCTCGTGGATGCCCCGATTGTCGCCGTCCGCGCAGAGAACGGTGTAGGCCGGGCCGGCCACGCGCGTTCCCGGAAGCACCCGGATCCACTCGCCATCGACCATGCCTTTGCGTCCGGCCGCCTCATACACGGTGGCGGCGCCCAGGCGAGCTAGTTCAGCGACCGCCTCCGAAGGCGTCCCGGTCATCACAGCGCCTCCACGACGTTCGGAATCAGGCGCTGGAACGCCTCGGCCTGTCGGATCGCCTTGTTGCCGGTGACCTTGCGGGCATGGTTGCCGCGGTGCTCAGCGCGCTGCGTGTAGTACTCGCGCAAGTAGCTCTGCGCCTTCATGGCTTCCATAGCCGTCGCCTTCTTCTCGAACACAGACGTGATATCGACGAAGACGGACGGCACGAAGCCGCAGAGCTCCGGCTGGTGCGGTTCGAAGACGAGGAACTCGGTGGGAGGAGCAGTCTTGAACCCGGCTTCGACCACCGCGCCGGAGGTGAGCAGTCGTGCTTGCGCGACGATCCGGTGGGCGACCGGGTGGTCCGGATTGAATGGGTCCTTGTCGGGGTGGGTGAGCACGACGTTCGGCTGCCAGTCCCGAATCAGATCCGCGAGCCTGTCCACCGCCTCCGGGGTCTCGCGCAACGGGTAGTCGCCGAGGTCGAACCCCTCGAAGGTCGCGCCGACGGCCCGAGCGGCGGCCTCGGCTTCCTCGTGGCGAATGCGCTTGACGTTGTCCTCGGTCTGACCCGGCTCCTTCCAGAGCTCGCCGGACTCGCCGCGCTCGCCGTAAGAAAGCGCGACGATGCGCACCTCGCCGCCGTTATCCACCGTCTTTGCCGCGACTCCCGCAGCGCGCCAGACGAAGTCGGCGCTGTGGGCCCCGACGATGAGAAGTTTTCGTGACGTCACGACGCTGGTCCTTTCATTCTTTCCGTGGGTGGTCGCGCCTTCAGTCGATGACCGCAAGGTGCCGAGTGTTGGCGACCGCCATCGTCCTGATCTCGTCGTCGCTGAATCCGGCGCGATGAAGGTGGTCGGCCATGATGGGCAGGCCGTCCTCTACGGGTGGATTGAACGGCTGGCCGAGGTCGCTGGACAGGATCGAGTGCTCAGGTCCGACGTCGCGGATGTGGTCTTGCAACTCATCCCAGCTGACCTTCCCGCTGTGCGGGGTAGTGAAGCAGCGCTCGAGGAAGGCACCGAGTGCCGCGAGTTCCTTCTGCGTCTGCACGTCGAGGCGCTGGGAGGTGAACTCTGGGTGCGTGACGATGATGCGGGAGACACCCAGCTCGTGGGCCGCGTGCACCAGCGCCACGATCTCCGTTCCGGAAAGGTGCCCTGTCGCAAGCGTCATCTTGTACTTGGCGATGAGCTTGAGCACAGCGCGCGCCTCTTCGTTGACCTCGCCGTGCCCGTCAAGAACGTCGATCGGTGCCGGCTCGAGGCCGTCTGCCTTCAACTCGTCCTGCAGCGCCGCCCACATCGGCGGGACTGCACCCGGGGGAAGTTCGGCCCTGCTGTCCCGCTGGTTTCGTCCATCCACCGTGGGAAACCACACAACTCGCGCTCCCTCTCGGCCGGCGATGTCGACCGCCGAGGGGTTCAACCCTCCGACAGCTGCGTTGAGCGTGATGGCTCCCAGAGCATCCACCTCGGGCACCGCGTAACGCACCACCTCTGCACGCTCCGCCGTGGGTACGTAGTGCGACTTGAGGACGAACCCGGCCAGCCGGCGCTCGCGAAACCGTCTCGCGAGTTCGATGTCGTTGATCCGGCGCTTCATCACGTCCGGTGCCACGTGGACGTGGAGGTCGTACGCACCCTCGACGAGCTTCCGCGCATAGTCGCTCGGTTGGGGATGTTCTTCAGCCATCACGGCTCCTTCGGGTCACGGATCGACGCGGTGGCACGCGTTCTGTGCAACGCCCCGATCAGGTGGGTGAGATGCAGTTCCATGGCCGCCTTCGCCCGCTCGGGGTCGCGTGCCGCGATGGCCGACACGATCTCGGAGTGTTCCGCGAATGACTCCGCCGAACGCCCGGGGGCGAGAGCCGTGCGGAACTGGAATTTGACGGCCTGGATCTTCAACGACTGGACGATGCGCGAGAGGCGAGGATTGGCTGAGATGGCCAGAATCTTGTCGTGCATCGCGGCGTTGGCCGTCGAGTAATGGAATAAGTCGCCTGCCTCAAGATCTGACTTCATTTCCCGGACGTGGTCCAAGAGTTCTGCGATTTCCTTGTCGGTGGCCTTCACGGCCGCCTCCTCGGCCGCGAGCGCCTCCAAGGCGCGACGGATCTTCGTGATCTCGATCGCCTCCTCTTCTGACACGGATCGGACGCTGATGCCCTTGTTCGGCTCCTTGACTACGAGCCCGTCCTGCTCAAGACGAGCAAAGGCCGTGCGCACGGCCGTTCGGCCGACGCCGTATCGCTCGGAGACGGCCGCCTCCGTGAGACGTTGACCCGGCGGGAACTCACCCTCCGCAATTGACTGCTTGATGGCGTCAGTGAGCCCGTCGATATTCAGTGGAGTGCGGATCGTCATGCTCACGATCGTTCCCCCGCTCCCGCGAGCCTGTCCAACCATGCAACAGCGGCGAGAGTCATCTCCCGGTGGGCACCTGTCTCCGACAAGAACGCCGCGGCATCCTCCATTTCGTGGAGTCGGCGTTCCGCGTGCATGCGCGTCCCCGTGATGAGTCGCTCAAGCAACTCGCGGCCGGCGGGGCCGAGCTCGTCCGCCATCTGGTCCCGGAGCCATTCGCGCTGGCCGACTCTTGCAGACGCCTCGTCGGCTTCGATGACAACGGCTGCGAGCCCCTTCATGAAGACGCTCCGCAGCAGTTTTCGCGCGGCCGCGTCACCCATCTCGCCACGAATAGACTGCGCTTCGGCGCCGACTACATCTCGAAAGAACTCGGTTACGGCATCGGCACCGGGCCCGGAGACCAGGAGAGGCGTCTTCGCTCCCGCCCTCGGCACGGGGGCCAACACCGCAACGTCGGCCGCGATGGCGCCGGCCGCGTCCACGATCCTGCCGATCTCTCGCTTGAGTACGGGCGAGCCGGTATTGAAGTCGGCGTAGAGGGTCCCACGCGGGATAACCTCACACGCTTGCCGAGCAACGATGGCCGACGCTCGCGCACCGGTGAAGCTGATCACGATCTCGGCCGACTCGACCGCCTCCGCGAGGCTATCGCAGCGCCTGACGCCAGTCGGGGTCGGCACCGGCGCCGGGTCGAAGCCGAGGACGTCGACGCCGGCCGCGGCAAGGTCACGGCCGTACCGGCCGCCGGCCTCGCCCAGCCCCAAGATCGATAGCAACGTCATCGTTGTGTATCCAAAATTGTCGACAATCGTGTGGACAAGCAGAGTTTGCCACCGCGGCGGGCTGGTCGTCAATAGCCCGCGCCAGCAGGGCGGCGGATATAGAAGAAGGCCCCGAGCCGGAGCTCGGAGCCTTCTCGATCTGGTGCGCGAGGGGGGAGTTGAACCCCCACGCCCTCACGGGCACACGGACCTGAACCGTGCGCGTCTGCCTATTCCGCCACTCGCGCGAGATCAGTCGCCGACGTCGAACGTCAACCTGCAAGAAGATAGCACGCAGCGCGGGCGATCGCCATTCGAGGGCACGTTGCCAGGGCCCGCGGAAGACCCGGCCGCTAACATGCAACAGCAGGACCACACGACAGGGAGATCCGTGGGCTTTCTGGACAACTTCGAGAAAGGGCTTGAGCGCGCCGTCAACATGGCGTTCGCCAAGACCTTCCGTTCGGGGCTGCAGCCGGTCGAGCTCACCAGCGCCCTGCGGCGCGAGATGGACACCAAGGCGGCCGTCGTCGCCCGCGACCGCATCCTCACCCCCAACTCCTTCACCCTGCGCCTGGCGCCCGCCGACTACGAGCGGATGAGCCGCATGGGCGGTGCGCTCACCGACGAGCTCACCTCCTTCGTGCAGAAGCACGCCCGCGCGCAGCACTACGCCTTCGCCGGCGCCGTCTCGGTCGAGCTGCAGTCCGACACCGGTCTCAGCACCGGCGTGCTCGAGGTCGACTCCGGCAACGTCAAGCAGGACGTGCGCTGGAGCCCGGTCGTCGACGTCAATGGCAAGCGGCATCCGCTCACCCATGCCCGCACCGTGATCGGGCGCGGGTCGGAGGCCGACATCACCGTCGACGACACCGGCATCAGCCGCCGCCACGTCGAGATCGCCTGGGACGGCAATCGCGCGCAGGCCCGCGACCTCGGCTCCACCAACGGCTCCAAGCTCAACGACCGGCCCCTGTCCACCGCCGTGCTGAGCCCCGGCGACGTGATCACCGCCGGGCGCACCCGCATCGTCTTCGACGTCGTGCCGCAGGCCGCCGGCCGCCGCGCCCCCGGAACGCCGGCCCCGGGTCGCCGCCGGGACGCGGCACCGCAGCCGGGCGGGTTCTGGAGCGAGCCGTGAACGCGAGTTCGCTGACCCTGCTGGTGCTGCGCATCGGCTTCCTCATCGTGCTCTGGTCGTTCGTGTTCGTCATCGTCTACACGCTGCGCAGCGACCTGTTCGGGCCGCGCGCGAAGAGACTGCCGGATGACGCGGCCGGCGGCGCCCCCGCCGCGGGCGGCACCCCCCACGCCGCCCCGCCGGCCAGCCCCTCTGCCAACCCCGACGCCGCGCTCGGCGGCCTCTTCGCCGGTCTCGCCGCCGCCCCGACCGGCCCGGTGACCCCGGCGCGGCAGGCGCCCCCTGAGCCCCTGGGCTCCGACGACGAGCATCCGCTCGCCGGCCTCGCCATCGACCGCACCGGCTCCGTGCCGACCGTGCCCGGCGAGCCCACCGCGCCGACCGGCGGCCGGCAGAAGGCGACCGTGTTCAACGCCTCCAAGCTCGTCATCACCGGCGGCCCGCGCGCAGGCGTCGAGTACGAACTGACCAACGAACCGCTCACCATCGGCCGCTCCAGCGAGTCCGGCCTGGTGATCCGCGACGACTACACGAGCACGCATCACGCCCGGCTGATGCTGTGGAACAACGACTGGATGCTGCAGGACCTCGACTCCACCAACGGCACCTTCCTCGACGGCGAACGCGTCACCGCTCCCACGCAGGTGCCGCTCGACACGCCGATCAAGGTGGGCATGACGACGTTCGAGCTGCGGCGGTAAGCGCATGGCGCCCAATACGCGGGGCGCCGCGGTCAGCAACGTCGGCCGCGTGCGCAGCAACAACCAGGACTCCGGCTACGCCGGGCACGACCTGTTCCTCGTCGCCGACGGCATGGGCGGCCACGCCGGCGGCGACGTGGCGAGCGCGATCGCCACCAACTACATCAAGCAGGTCGACCGTGAGTACGACGACCCCGAGGTCGCCCGGGAGACCCTCAAGAACGCCCTGCTCGAGGCCAACACGCGGCTCGCCGAGACCGTGTACGAGCATCCGGAGCTCACCGGCATGGGCACGACCGTGAGCGCGCTCATCCGGGTCGGCGACTACGTCGCCCTCGCCCACATCGGCGACAGCCGCATCTACCTCTGGCGCGACGGCGAGCTGTCCCAGATCTCCACGGATCACACCTTCGTGCAGCGCCTCGTCGACACCGGCCGCATCACCGAGGAGGAGGCGCTCGTGCACCCGCGCCGCAGCGTGCTGATGCGCGTGCTCGGCGACGTCGACGCCCACCCCGAGGTCGACTCCTGGATCCTCGAGACGAAGCCCGGCGACCGCTGGCTGCTGTGCTCCGACGGACTCTCCGGCTTCGTCAAGAAGGAGCAGATCGCCCGCGCGCTGGGCAGCCAGGCCTCGCCCAAGACCGTCGCCGACCGGCTGCTGAAGGCGAGCCTCGACGCGGGCGCCCCCGACAACGTGACCGTCATCGTCGTCGACATCGACCGGGGCGATCAGCCGCACGAGCCGCTCACCGTCGGCTCGGCGGCCGCCCCGCTGTCCTACGTCACCGACATCGAGCGCCCCCGCCCCGCACGCCTGCCGCTGCCGTCGCTGCTGCATCCGGCCCGGCCCGCGATCGAGCCGTCGCACTTCGAGCCGCAGACCCAGGACTACCTCGCCGAGCTCATCGAAGAGGACGAGCGCCGCCACCGCCGGCGCCGCGCCTTCTGGCTCGGCTTCGCCATCATCGCCGCGCTCGCCCTCGCCGCGATCGTCGTGATCGGGTACCGCTGGACCCAGACCCGCTACTACATCGGAGTCTCGGAGGGCGATGTGGCGATCTACCAGGGCGTGCAGCAGGATCTCGGGCCCTTCCCGCTCTCCCACGTCTACGCCCGCACGACCATCCCGGTCGACGAGCTGAGCGCCTTCGAGCGGCAGCAGATCCGGCAGACCATCGACGCCGGCAGCCTCGGCGACGCCGAGCGCATCGTCGAGCAGCTGGGGGGCGGCAATGGCTGAGTCCACCCGCACCGGCTTCGTCGGCACGATGACGAGCGTCGTGCCGCGCATCCGGATGCCCCGGCGCCTGCGCAACCTCGAACTCGGCCTGCTCGTGTTCGCGTTCGCGATCGACGTGGCCGCCGAGGTGCTGGTGCAGCTCGGCACCAAGGGGCAGATCGACGGGTCGCTCGCCTTCTACGGCATCGCCCTCGGCGTGCTCGCCTTCGGCCTGCACATCACGCTGCGATTCACGGCGCCCGACGCCGACCCGTTCATCCTCCCGATCGCCACCGTGCTGAACGGCATCGGCATCGCCGAGATCTACCGCATCGACATCCACAAGGCGGCGAGCGGATGGGATGCGGCATCCGTGCGCCAGATCGTGTGGACCGCGATCGCGATCGTGTGCGCGATCGTCGTCCTCGTCGTCGTGCGCAATCATCGGATGCTGCAGCGCTACACGTACCTGAGCGGCCTGCTGTCCCTCGTGCTCGTCTTCATCCCGCTGCTGCCCGTGATCGGGACGAAGAACGAGTCGGCGAAGGTGTGGATCCAGATCGGGCCGCTCAACTTTCAGCCCGGCGAGATCGCGAAGATCACGCTCGCGGTGTTCTTCGCCGGCTACCTCGTGCAGCGCCGCGAGTCGCTGGCCGCGGTCGGCACCCGGTTCCTCGGAGTGACCTTCCCGCGGGCGCGCGACCTCGGCCCGATCGCCGTGATCTGGCTGATGACGCTCGCGGTCATCCTGTTCGAGCGCGACCTCGGCACCGGTCTGCTCTACTTCGGCTTGTTCCTCGCCGTCATCTACGTCGCCACAGGCCGCACCAGTTGGGCGCTGATGGGCGTGGCCGCCCTCGTCGGCGGCGCGTTCGCGGTCGACTGGCTCTCCTCGGTGCTGCCCAAGCTCGGCTACGTGCACGGCCGGTTCGAGAACTGGCTGCACCCGTTCTCGCAACACCAGTACGACTCGGTCGGCGGCAGCGGTCAGCTCGTGCAGGGCCTGTTCGGGCTCGCCCACGGCGGCCTGCTCGGCACGGGGCTCGGGCAGGGGCAGCCGTACATCACGCCGGTCGCCGACAGCGACTACATCGTCGCCTCGATCGGCGAGGAACTCGGCCTGATCGGGCTGTTCGCCATCCTCGGGCTGTACATGATCTTCGTCGCGCGCGCGTTCCGCATCGGCTTCGCCAGTGAAGACGACTTCGGCAAGCTGCTGGCCGTCGGCCTCGGCTTCGTCGTCGCGCTGCAGACCTTCGTCGTCATCGGCGGCATCACCAGGGTGATCCCGGTGACCGGGCTGACCGCGCCGTTCCTGGCGGCCGGCGGCTCGTCGCTCGTGGCGAACTGGGTGATCTCGGCGCTTCTGCTGAGGTTGTCCGACACCGTCCGCAACCAACCGAGGCAGGCGTCGTGAACAGAGAACTCAAACGGGTCAGCGTGGTCGTGCTGATGATGTTCGTCGCGCTCTTCGTGGCGTCATCCGCCATCCAGGTCGGCTACGCCGACGCGCTGGGCAACGACCCGCGCAACACCCGCGCCATCAACGACAGCTACAACGTGCAGCGCGGCTCGATCATCGTCGACGGCAAGGCGATCGCCGAGTCGCGCCCGAGCGACGACCGCTACAAGTACCAGCGGGTCTACACGAACGGCGAACTGTACTCGTCGGTGACGGGCTATCTGTCCTCGGTCACGGGTGCCGCCACCGGCATCGAGTCGGCCATGAACCAGGAGCTGTCCGGAACCTCCGCCTCGGACTTCTTCACCCGCCTCAAGAACACCTTCACCGGCAAGCACCCGCAGGGCAACTCGGTCGAGCTGACCATCGACCCCGTCGCGCAGCGCGCCGCCTTCGAGGCGCTCGGCAATCTGCAGGGCTCGGTCGTCGTCGAGGAGGTCAAGACCGGCCGCATCCTCGCCATGGTGTCGAAGCCCGACTACGACCCCAACCAGCTGGCCGTGCACGACTACTCCGCCTACCTGAAGGCGTATCAGCAGCTCGAGTCGCAGGACGGCTCCCCGCTGGTGAACAAGGCCATCACCGACCTGAACCCGCCCGGGTCGACGTTCAAGCCGGTGGTGACCTCCGCCGCCCTCTCGTCGGGCAAGTACACGAAGGACAGCACCTTCCCGAACCCGTCGAGCTACCAGCTGCCCGGCACGTCGACCGTGATCCACAACGACACCGGCGCCGCCTGCAGCGGCGGGTCGAAGGGCAAGGTCTCGATCGAGATGGCGCAGATCTGGAGCTGCAACATCCCCTTCGCCGAGCTCGGGCTCAAGGTCGGGTCGGACGCGATCAAGAAGCAGGCCGAGGCATACGGATGGGGCCACCAGTTCGAGATCCCCATGACGGTGTCGACCAGCCAGTACCCCGGCTACGACGACCCGGCGGAAGTGGCGCAGAGCGCGTTCGGTCAGCAGAGCGACCGCGCGACCGCGCTGCAGATCTGCATGGACTCCGCGGCGATCGCCAACGGCGGCGTGGTGATGGAGCCGAACCTCGTCGAGTCGGTGATCACGCCCGACCTGCAGAAGCAGCAGCAGTTCTCGCCGACCGAGTACGGCCGCGCCACGAGCGAGTCCGTCGCCAAGACCGTTACACAGATGATGGTCAGGGGGGTCAATGAAGGCACCGGGACGAATGCGAGAATCAATGGTGTCAGCGTGGCGGGCAAGACGGGAACGGCCCAGAACGGTGAGGGCGACCCGTACACCTTGTGGTTCACGGGCTTCGCGCCGGCTGACAACCCCGATATCGCGATCTCGGTCGTGGTCGAAGACGGGGGCGGACTCGGTCAGAGCGGCACGGGCAACAGCGTGGCCGCGCCGATCGCACGAACTGTACTTGAGGCGGTGCTGAACGAATGAGACCCACGGCAGGACTCACCTTCGGTGGGCGGTACGAGCTGCAGTCGCGGATCGCGATCGGCGGCATGGGCGAAGTGTGGCAGGCCACCGACCTCGTGATCGGGCGCACCGTCGCGATCAAGATCCTGAAGGACGAATACCTCGGCGATCCGGCCTTCCTCGAGCGCTTCCGCACCGAGGCCCGGCATGCGGCCCTGGTGAACCACGAGGGCATCGCGAACGTCTTCGACTACGGCGAGGAAGAGGGCAGCGCCTTCCTGGTCATGGAGCTCGTGCCCGGTGAGGCGCTCTCCTCGATCCTCGAACGCGAGGGCCACCTGTCGGCTGACAAGACGCTCGACATCGTCGCGCAGACCGCCGCCGCGCTGCAGGCCGCGCACCAGGCCGGCCTCGTGCACCGCGACATCAAGCCCGGCAACCTGCTGATCACCCCCGAGGGCCGGGTCAAGATCACCGACTTCGGCATCGCCCGCGTGGCCGACCAGGTTCCGCTCACCGCGACCGGTCAGGTCATGGGCACGGTGCAGTACCTCTCGCCCGAGCAGGCCAGCGGCCACCCGGCATCCCCCGCCACCGACATCTACTCGCTCGGCATCGTCGCCTATGAGGCGGTCGCGGGCCGCCGGCCGTTCACGGGCGAGTCGCAGGTGGCGATCGCCATGGCGCAGATCAACGAAGCGCCGCCCGAGCTGCCCACCTCGATCCCCGAGCCGGTGCGCAACCTGATCATGTCGTGCATCGCCAAGAACCCGGCCGACCGGCCGGCGACCGCTGCGAACCTGTCGCGCGCCGCCCAGGCGCTGCGCCGCGGCGACGTCGCGGCGGCGGCCGCCGCCGTCCCGGCGGTGCTCGGCGGCGAGGGCGCGACCGCGGCCACGATGCTGCTGCCCTCGACGAGCGCGGCGCCCACGCAGGCCACCACGATGTACCCGCAGCAGCCGACGGTGCTGGTTCCGGCGACCGCCCCCGCCCCGACGCCCACCCGCGCGGAGGCCCGGCAGACCAAGAAGCGGAACCCGTGGACGGTGCCGCTGATCATCCTGATCCTGATCCTCATCGGCGCCCTGGTGTGGTCGCTGATCAACTTCTTCGGTCAGGACAAGGCGTCCTCGCCGACCTCGAGCAAGCCGGCGGCGAGCCCGAGCCGCACCTCCGAGAGCCCGACGCCGAGTCAGACCGCGACGCAGGCCACGCGCGGCATGATCGATCCCGACGACTACATCGGCCTCACCGCCGACGAGGCCAGGCAGAAGCTCGCGGCCGGCGGATGGACCAACGTGCAGGTGCTCACCGGTGACCCGGCCACCGACCCCTCGCAGGTCGGCCTCGTGTACGAGATCAACCCGACCCAGTCGGTGCCGTTCGACGAGCAGATCACGCTCTCGGTCTACGCCGACCTGGTGAAACCCAACGCGCCGTCGTCGGCCCCGACGATCCAGAGCCAGAGCGACGACCCGGCCGTGCCGGGCACGCAGTTCGCCTTCGCGTTCAACAAGGCCGACTCCTGCCCCTCCGGTCAGACCCTGACCGGCCGCAACCTCTACGTCGACGGGACGAAGGTCGCCTCGGTCGACGGGTCGACCGGCGCCGCCAACTGGACCGTCCCGGATGAGGATGCCGGCAAGACTGTCAGCGTCGCCTACTCCATGGTGTGCGCGGGCCAGAACGAGTCGGGCCACTCCCCGGCTCTGCGGGTGCCGATCAGCGACCCGTCGAGCGAGACCTCCACCCCCACTCCGTCGACGAGCTCTTCGGGGAGTGCGAGCTCCGGAAATGAATCCGATAACGGGGCCGGCGTGACGCCGTGATCCTCCGCGACGCTCAGCTTCTCCTGATTACACTTTCCCGCAGTGAGCACTGAACAGGAGACCCCCGTGACCGACCTCCGCCGGGTGATCGCCGGCCGGTACGAGGTCGGCGAGCTCCTGGGCCGGGGCGGCATGTCCGACGTGCACAAGGGTGTCGACACCCGGCTCGGCCGCACCGTCGCGATCAAACTGCTCAAGCCGCAGCTGGCCACCGATCCGGCCTTCCGCACCCGCTTCCGTCAGGAGGCGCAGGCGGCGGCCCGCATGGCGCATCCCACGATCGTGCGCGTGTTCGACGCCGGCGAAGACACCGTGCACGACGAGGACGGCAACGAGGTGCAGGCGCCGTTCATCATCATGGAATACGTCGACGGCGTTCCCCTCGACGAGCTCATCGAGCGGGGCCCCATCGTTCCCGAGCACGCCATCCGCCTCACCGAGGGCATCCTCACCGCGCTCGAGTACTCGCACCGCGCCGGGGTCGTGCACCGCGACATCAAGCCGGCCAATATCCTCATCACCCGCCAGGGCCAGGTGAAGGTCACCGACTTCGGCATCGCCCGGGCCATCAGCGAGACCAGCGCCTCGCTCTCCCAGACGACCGCCATCCTCGGCACCGCCAGCTATTTCTCGCCCGAGCAGGCGCGCGGCGAGCAGGTCGACGCCCGCACCGACCTCTACTCCACCGGCGTGGTGCTGTTCGAGATGCTCACCGGCCGCCCGCCGTTCCGTGGCGAGACCCCGGTGCAGGTCGCCTACCAGCACATCAGCGAGATCCCGGTCAAGCCGTCGAGCCTCAACCCCAAGGTCTCGCCGGCCCTCGACGCCGTCGAGCGCAAGGCCCTGCAGAAGGACCGCTTCGAGCGCTACCAGACCGCCGCCGAGTTCCGGGCCGACCTCGAGGTCGCCGCATCCGGCCGCGTCCCGCGCGCGCCCAAGAGCAACGCGCCCGCCGACCTGCTCTTCGCTCCGCCGCCGGCGCCCGTCTCCAAGGTCGAGGCGTCCTTCCGCCAGCTCGCCGACGACAGCCGGCAGCCCCGCACGCAGAGCCGCCCGCCCGCGCTGTGGATCATCGCCGGCGTGCTCACCGTCATGGCCGTGATCGCCGCGCTGCTCATCGCGATCATGAACCAGAACCCGAGCCAGGTCATCAGCGACACCTCGACCACGGTCCCCTCGATCGCCGGTGAGCCGCTCGCCCAGGCCAAGCAGGCTCTCACCGACGCCGACCTCAAGATGGTCGTCGAGTACGAGGCCAGCGACACGCAGGACAAGGGCACGGTGATCCGCAGCGACCCCGACGAGGGCTTCGTGGCGACCAAGGGCACCGAGGTCACCGTGTTCGTCTCCTCGGGTCAGGCGACCGTCACGGTTCCCGACGTGACGGGCATGTCCGACAAGGACGCGCAGAAGAAGCTGACGGATGCCGGGTTCCAGATCGGCTTCGTCCGCCTGGCCGACTCCGCCACCGAGCCCTCCGGAACGGTGCTGTCGACCGATCCCGCCAAGAACACGCAGGCCCACAAGGGCGACACCGTCGACCTGACCGAGTCGAACGGCAAGGTCTCGGTTCCCGATGTGACGGGCCATTCGATGCAGGACGCCCAGCAGGAGCTGAGCGCTCTCGGCTTGCAGGTCGACGCGCCGCAGCCGGACAGCAGCTGCAAGGTGCAGGCAGGAACGCCGGTCATCCGGCAGTCGATCGTGGGCGATCAGCCGCAGGGCGCGGAGATCCAGCTCTACTACTGCTTCGGCGACTAGGCGTCAGCCGCCGGCCTTCATGAGCGGGTCGAGCGTCGCCGCCCGCGCGGCCGCGCCGCCGAGTCCCGCCGCCTCGAGCCAGTTGCCGAGCATGCGGTAGCCGTCTTCGGTGAGCACGGATTCGGGGTGGAACTGCACCCCGTAGATCGGCGCGCGCACGTGCTGCACCGCCATGATCACGCCGCCGCTCGTGCGGGCGATCACCGCGAGCTCTTCGGGCAGGGTGCCGTCGACCACGGCCAGCGAGTGGTACCGGGTGGCGGTGAACGGCTGCCGCACCCCGCGCCAGAAGGCGCTGCCGTCGTGCTGCACGAGCGAGGTCTTGCCGTGCATCAGCTCCTCGGCGCCGGTGACCACGCCGCCGAACGCCTCGGCGATCGCCTGGTGTCCGAGGCAGACGCCGAGCAGCGGCGCGCCGGAGTCGAGCGCCGCGTGCACGAGCGGGATCGACACTCCGGCGTCGACGGGCTTCCCGGGGCCGGGCGAGAGCAGCACCGCGTCGTACGCGGCGAGCTCGGCCGCGGCATCCGCCTGTGCGATGTCGTCGTTGCGCACGACGTGAGTCTCGGCACCCAGCTCCTGCAGGTAGCCGTTCAGCGTGTAGACGAAGCTGTCGTAGTTGTCGACGACCAGCACCCGCGTCATGTGCCCACCGTGCCCTGCTCGTTGGCGTTCAGCAGCGAGTCGACCCAGGGGAACACCCAGGTCACCAGCGCCCACAGCACCAGCACCAGCAGGACGAGCAGGATGAGCACCCGCACCCACCACGGGCCGGGCAGCACCCGCCACAGCGCGCCGTACATCAGCCCACCTCCGACGCGATCGCGGCCGGCGGCGTCTTCGAGAACGACTCCAGCACGCCGTAGGCGATGAGCCGCTCGACCGAGTGATACGGCGGGTTGCAGGTCGTCATGGTGAGCAGGCGATCGGATGCCTTCGCCTTCGCCTCGTGCGGAACCGGCAGGAGCACGTCGACGGCGGTGGGCTGGACGTACTCGTAGTTGCGGAAGGCGTAGGTGTAGAAGCCGTCTTTGGTCTGCACGTAGATCTTGTCTCCGACCCGCAGGTTCTGCATGTGCAGGAAGGTGTTGCCCCAGCCGGTGTCGTGGGCGGCCACCGCGAAGTTGCCCACGCCGCCCGGCATCGCCGTGCCGTCATAGTGCCCGACGCCGGCGTCGTAGCTGTTGAGCACATCGTCGCCCGTGCCCTCGCGGATCGTTCGGCGCCACTCGGTGCCGAAGCGCGGCACGTACATGATGCCCACCGCCTGCGCGTGCGACGGCTCGTCGGAGACCGGGATGGTGCTGCTGGTCTGCGCCTGGCCGCTGCCGCTGCCGCTCGGCGCACTCGACGCCGTGCTGCCGTCGCCGGATTCGCCGGATTCCTGCAGCCACTCCTTGCTCAGCTGCGAAGCGGCGCCGTTCTGCTGGGCGTTCAGCACCCAGCTGTTCCACCAGTTCTGCCAGCCGATGAAGAGCAGCACGATGACCCCGGCGGTGACGAGGAGTTCGCCGAACACCCCGACGATCGAGACGCGCGCGCCGCCGCGGTTCCGCCGGCCGCGACGAGGGCTTTCGTCGGCCGCGGGGCCGGGGGTGCTGACGGGGGCGCTCACCCGCGCGATTCTATCCACGTGGGCCGCTAAACTACCGGGCTATGGCCTCCAACACCCGCTCGAAGCTCTCGCCCGAAGAGCGCGCCGCCGCCCGAGAGCACGCCGGCAACCCGATCTGGTTCAAGCCGGTGATGCTCGGCTTCATGATCGTCGGGCTGCTGTGGATCATCGTCTACTACGTCGCCGGGGGCACCTATCCGGTCCCGTCGCTCGGCGCCTGGAACCTGCTGATCGGGTTCGGCGTCGCCTTCATCGGCTTCCTGATGACGACCCGCTGGAAGTAGCGACGCTCGTCCACACGCCATCAACACTGGGGATAATTACAGCGCTGTGATTATCCCCACTGTTATTAAGGCTGTGGATAACCAGCGCCGTTCTACACAGTGTGGATAACCATCGGCACGCAGCCCAGCACGAGCAGCACGGCGCAGTAGCCGACCAACAGCCACACCTGCAGTTTCTGCCGGCGCACCTGCCGCGTTTCGAGCAGGATGAACCCGACGATCAGCCCGCCGATGAGGCCTCCGATGCCGATCACGAGCACGAGCCATCCGCTGAAGAAGACGTTGATGGCCAGGTTGATCGCCACGAACAGCAGCACCGGCCCGACCCGGCCGCCCATGCGCCGCTGCACGATCACCATCGCGCCGAACAGGCCGAAGATCGACGCGAACGCGCCTGCCGTCGTGTAGAAGCCGGAGACCCACAGCATGATCAGCCCGCCGGTCACGCCGCTGGCGAAGTAGACCACCAGGAACCGCCACCAGCCGAGCAGCTGCTCGAGCACCTGCCCGAGCATCCAGATGCTGAGCAGGGCGAACAGCACCGACAGGGGGCTGCCGGTGATCAGGATCGGCGTGACCACGCGCCACGGCGCGAGCCAGTTGGCCGAGTAGGACAGCGCGCCGAGCACCGAAGTGCCGATGACCGGCAGCACGCCGAGCAGGAACACGAGCGCAGTGGCCGCCATCACCCCGTAGGTGGCGATCGGATGCCCCGCCGCGGCGAGCCCCGTGATGCGGCGCACCAGCCGCGATGAGCGCACCCGTGGCGGGCGGGCGCTCGCGCCGCCCCCGTAACCGGAGTAGCCCGACCCGCGCGTGTACGCCGTCTCGCGCGCTTCGGCGCGCTGCTCGCGCATGCACTCGGGACAGATCACGCCGACCGGAGCGGGCGTCTGGCATTCGCCGCAGATGGTGCGCCCGCACCGCTGGCAGAGCACGAAGCTCTGCCGGTCGGGGTGCCGGTAGCAGTAGTTGGCCGGGTCGGATCGGTAGTCCGTCACTGCGCCGCCGCGTCCTTCCTCTCGGCCGGTCGGGGGGTCAGTTCACGCGTCGACGACGTCGATGGAGGTGATGACGACGTCTTCGAGCGGCTTGTCGCGGGCGTCGGTCGGAACCTGCGAGATCTTCGCGACGACCTGCTTCGAGTCCTCGTCGGCGACGGCGCCGAAGATGGTGTGGTTGCGGTTCAGCCAGGGCGTCGGGTCGGTGGTGATGAAGAACTGGGAGCCGTTCGTGCTCGTGCCGCCGCCGCGATTGGCCATGGCGAGCAGGTAGGGCTCGTTGAAGGTGAGCTCGGGGTGGATCTCGTCGGCGAAGGTGTAGCCGGGCCCGCCGGTGCCGTTGCCGGCCGGGTCGCCGCCCTGGATCATGAAGCCCGGGATGATGCGGTGGAAGATGACGCCGTTGTACAGCGGCCGGGTGGTCTTCTCCCCGGTGGCCGGGTCGGTCCACTCCTGGGTGCCGGTCGCGAGGCCGACGAAGTTCCGCACCGTCTTGGGGGCGTGGTTGCCGTAGAGGTTGACGACGATGTCGCCCTGGTTGGTGTGGATGGTGGCCACGGCCGTGTGGATGGACATGATTCCCATACTGGCATAGAGGGTACTTCCCCCTCGCTTGCCTCCTGGGAGTCAGGTGGCAAGATGGGAGGCAGTTTCACTCCCCCGTAAGCCCTCGAGGAGGTACCCGGTGAGTCTGACCCTGTCGAAGAAGCGCGCGAAGGAGCTGAGCAAGCTCAAGGCTGAGGCCGAAGCGCTGCTCGCGCACCAGCAGGACGTGCTGGCGCACGCCACCAGCGTCGGGCGGGAGGCCGGGCGTCAGGCTCAGCACCTGACTCGCGAGGAGCTCGTGCCGCGCGTGCGCGGCGGATACGAGAGCTACGTGGCGCCGGTGGCCAGCAAGGCCGGCGACTTCGTGAACCACACCGTCGTGCCTGCGGTCGGCACCGCCATCGGCACGGCGCTCTCCGTGGCCGACGTGGCGAACGACGCCCGCGTCAAGGCGGCGGTCAAGCGCCTCAAGCAGGCCACCGGCAAGGTCCCTGCCAAGAAGAAAAAGAAGTCGGGCTTCGGCACCTACATCGCGATCGGCGTCGGCGTCGCCGCACTCGCCGGCGTGGCGTACGCCGTCTGGCAGACCTTCCGCGCCGACGACGAGCTGTGGGTCTCGGACGAGCCGCCCGCCTCCCCCGAGGGCTGACCCGCAGGTCTCCGTCGGCTGAGGGGCCGCGAAGCGCTCTTCCCTTCCGTCGGCTGAGGAGCCGCGAAGCGGCGTCTCGAAGCCGCTTACAGCTCCACGCCCGCCATCCGCATCCCGACCTCGACGAGGCCGACGCGCTTCAGCGCCGCCACCTCGTCGAGCTGGATCCAGCGCGCCTCATCCGTCGACCCGTCGATCTCGTTGGTGAGTTCGCCGCCCGTCACGTGCGCGCGGTAGATGATGCGCAGCGCCTGCAGCGGCTCGTTCACGTCCGCGAGGCGCTGCTCGGTCGGCACGATGTGCGAGTCGATTCCGAGCAACTCGTCGAGCTCCGCCCGGTACCCCGTCTCCTCGAACACCTCGCGCACCGCCGCGTCCCGCGGATCCTCGTAGGGCTCGAGCCCTCCGCCCGGCAGCGTCCACCCGTCGCTGCCCCGCTCGCTCCAGTGTGAGAGCAGGATGCGCCCGTCCTCGATGATGATGCAGTAGGCGGCGACACGAAGACTCACGTGAGCGAGCCTAGTGTCGCGATGCATACCGTATTGGCATGACGGATGCCTTCACCGCGCGTCCCTCGGCGCTGCTGCGCCTCACGATGCTCGCCCTTCCGCTGCTGCGCAGCAGGCATACCCTCGTGTCGGAGCCACGCTCCCGCGCGGACATCGCGGCATCCGTGGGAAAGCGATTCGCGCCGCCGCCCCGGTCGGCGGCACGCCGCCTCTCGATCTCTCGCACGCGCCTCGGCCCCCTCGACGCGACCGTCATCGAGCCGCGCGGGGTGCAGTTGTCGCGCCGATCTCTCGTGTACGTGCACGGCGGCGGGTACGTGCATCAGTTCGAGCGGGCGCACTGGTGGCTCACCTCGTCGCTCGCGCACTCGCTCGGCGTCCGGATCGTGGCGCCGGACTACCGGCTCGCCCCGACGGGCGATGTGGTGGCAGGCGTGTCCGATGTCGCCGCGGTCGTGCGCGTCGTCACGGAGCGCGACGGGCTCGCGCCGATCATCGCCGGCGACTCGGCCGGCGGAGCGCTCGCGCTGAGCGTCGCCCGGCGCCTGCGCGGCACGAGTGCGGCCCCGGCTCACGTCGTGCTGTTCTCGCCGTGGCTCGACGCCGCCCTGCGCAACCCCGAGATCGCCGAGTTCGATCGGCGTGACCCGATGCTCGCCGTGACCGGCGTGCGCATCGCGGGCGAACTGTGGGCGGGCCCGTTCGGCGTCGATCACCCCGACGTCAGCCCGGTGTTCGCGGATCCCTCGGGTCTTCCGCCGACCTCGATCACCATCGGAACGCGCGACATCTTCTATCCGGATGTACGCGACTTCGCCGCATCCGCTCGCCGGGCCGGCGTCGACGTGGCCGTGTTCACCGCATCCGACGCGTTCCACGTGTTCGTGGCCGCGACCCTGCTGCCCGAGTCGATCGCCGCCGGCGACTGGCTGAAGGACCGCCTCACCGGCGTGCTGCGGGCGTGAGCCGGGGGCGTCGCCCGCGTCACTGCGTCGTGTAGTGCTCCACGCTCATCACGAGGATGACCCGGTCCGGGCTGTCCGCCGGCGGCTGCTGGTCGGTGATGCCGTAGCGGTGCGCGAGGTGCACATAGAACTCGCCGGTCGGGTCGGGCACGACCTCGATCAGTCTGCCGCGCACCTCGACGTAGTTGAACACGTCGTCCGGGTTGATCACCGCCAGGCTCATCGACGGGTTGTGCTGCAGGTTGCGGTACTTGGCGCGCTTCGTCGTGTGCGTGAAGCGGATCACCTCACCGTCGAACTCGAACCACATCGGGTTCACCTGCACGGTGTCGTCGGGGCGGATCGTGCCGAGGAATCCGTAGTTCGGCGCCTCGAGCAGTGGGATCAGATGGTCGGGAATGATGTCGCGTGCACCCATGACTCCATTGTCGCCGCGTTGTGTCATGAGTCGACGGATGCGCGAGCCGGCAGCGCCTCGATCCACCGATCCAGCTCGCGCGGGGTGCGGAACAGGATCGTCTGCGGCATGGTCGGGTCGGCGGCCCAGCGTCGCATGGTCTCGCGCTTTGCCTTCCAGGTCTGGAAATGCCACGCGACGATCGAATCCCGGGCGAACGCGCGCCCGAGGGACTCGCGGTTCCCGTTGCAGATCTCTTCGCGCGTACGGATGCGTCGCGCCGTGCGGCGCAGCAGGCGCTGCAGGGAGAACCACCGCGGGTAGTCCAGCCCGAGAATCAGGTCGACCCGAGGAAGCACTAGGTCGCGCCATGAGCTGTAGCTGCTGTCGAGCACCCAGCCATCACGGGCTGTCGCGGCGTCGACCAGCGCGAGCTGCTCCTCGGGGTCGCGCTGCACCCACCCGGGCAGCCAGCCGATGTCGTCGGCGAGGACCGCCGGCACACCGAGCCGCTGGGCGATCCGCACGGCGGCGGTGCTCTTCCCTGAGCCGGTCACCCCGTGGATGAGGATCCGCCGCTCAGCAGCATCCGACATGCCCGCTCCCCCTTCGATCCGCCGCTTTGGCATAGTAGCCGCATGCTCGATCTCGTCTTCGTGCACGAGTACGACCAAGTGGCCGAGAACTTCTGCCGCTGCCAGGCGCAATAGCCTTGGGGACGTGTCGCACCCGGACTTCATCGCCGACGTCCTTGCACATGTCCGCCGCATGTCGGCCGGAGAGCCGCTTGAGCACACCGCGCGCGTCGATCTTCACTTCCATCCAGACGTGTACCTCCCGGGCGGCGCATCCGTTCTCGACGGCATCGCCTCCTCCGGCGTCTACAAGTCGCAGTTCGAGACGGGCGTCAGCGGCGGCGGGTTGACCGCCTACTTCGGTGGCGACCGGTTCGTGTGGGAGCAGCGCATGTTCGCCGGCATCTACGACGCCCTGCCTCCGGCCGCCCGACCCAAGTACGGCGCGCTGAACCTCACCGCGGACCCCTACGGCGCGGCACCCCGATTCGGGAGCTGCTACTTCAGGCTCCGGGCCGCCGTGCTCGCGCGCACGACGTTCTGCTACCCCGATAGCTACCTCCAGCCGACGCGCTTCGCCACCGCCGATCGATTCGGGCTGCGCGAGGCGTTCGCCGTGCCCCCGACCGACGACCCGCTCGATCACTACATCGAGGCCCACGTCCACGGCGACGTCGTCATCGCGAGAGATGTCGAGGCGCTGGTCCTCGATCCCGCCTACCGCGGCACCGCGATCGAAGCCGCCGCCCACCGCCTTGGCTGCCCGCTCGAATGGCACCCGGGCTATCGGGCCTCAGTGGAGGTTATCCGCCGGCATCCCGCCTATCGGGGAGCGGAGATCGCGAACGTCGCAGACGAGCTCGCCGAGCACGGCGAGCTCACCCCCGAGATGATCGGGCGCGCCCGCGCAAGCGCCGGCTACGATCCGCAACAGCTGAAGAAGGTTTGGCACTGTCTGGCCAGGTACGGGCGAGCGTTCTCCGTCAATCCCGGGGCGGAATGAGTCCGCGGCCTCCGCGCATCCCAGTTTTCTTGTGGAGCCTAGGAGATTCGAACTCCTGACATCCTGCTTGCAAAGCAGGCGCTCTACCAACTGAGCTAAGGCCCCGGGGGGGACAAATGTGGTGGGGCTACCAGGACTTGAACCTGGGACCTCTTCATTATCAGTGAAGCGCTCTAACCGCCTGAGCTATAGCCCCGAAAATCGGACCTGTGCAAGGTTACCCGACGCAGTGGCCTGCCGCGAAATCGGCCCGGGAAACCACTGCGAAGGGCGCGGCTCAGCTGTTCGTGAAGCCGACCAGCAGCCCGCCGGTGATCTTCACGCTGAGGTTGTACAGCAGCGCGAGCACCGCGCCGAGCGCGGTGATCACGACGATGTCGAGGATGCCGACGATGATCGAGAAGCTCATCACATTGCCGAGGCCGATGGCGTCCATCAGACTGTTCGACCCCTGGCCCGAGATCGAGGTGAAGAGCTGGTCGACGGTGTCGAACACGCCCGTCTTGGTCAGCACCGTCCACAGCAGGAACGAGGCGACCACGCCGATGATCGCGACGGCGAGACCGGCCAGGAAGGAGATCTTCACGCTCGACCAGAAGTCGATGTAGACCAGCTTCAACCGCACCTGCTTCGACGCGGGGCGCTTCGCGGTCTTACGGGCAAGCCTTTCGGCAACGCTCGTGGTCATGGGTCGTTAATCCTCCGCTTCGCCCGATTCCTCGGGCTCTGGCTGGTCGGGCTCAGTCGACTCGGACGATGCCGAACCGGACTCCTCAGCGTCCTGTTCCTCGAGGTCTTCCTCGATCTTGCGCTCGCTGTTGCGAGCCAGGGCGATGATGCGGTCCTCATCCGCGAAGCGGGCGAAGACGACGCCCATCGTATCGCGACCCTTGGCGGGAACCTCGGAGACCGCCGAGCGGACGACCTTGCCGCTCGCGAGCACCACCAGCACCTCGTCGTCGTCGCCGACGATCATCGCGCCGGCGAGGTCGCCGCGGTCCTCGACGAGCTTCGCGACCTTGATGCCGAGGCCGCCGCGGTTCTGCACCCGGTACTGGTCGACCGCCGTGCGCTTGGCGTAGCCGCCTTCGGTGACGATGAACACATAGCCCTCGTCATGCACGACGGATGCCGCGAGCAGGCTGTCCCCGTCGCGGAAGCTCATGCCCTTCACGCCGGAGGTGGAGCGCCCCATCGGCCGCAGCGCCTCATCCGAGGCGGTGAACCGCAGCGACATGCCCTTGCGCGAGACCAGCAGGATGTCGTCGGTGTTCTCCACCAGCAGTGCCGCGATCAGCTCGTCGCCCTCGCGCAGCTTGATGGCGATGATGCCGCCGCTGCGGTTCGTGTCGTACTCGGCCAACGGCGTCTTCTTCACGAGCCCGTCGCGGGTGGCGAGCACGAGGTGCGTCGCCGCCCGGTAGTCGCGCACCGCGATCATCGTCGCGATCCGCTCGTCGGGCTGCATGGCGAGCAGGTTCGCCACGTGCTGGCCCTTCGCGTCGCGGCCACCCTCTGGCACCTCGTACGCCTTGGCCCGGTACACGCGGCCCTGGTCGGTGAAGAACAGCAGCCAGTGATGCGTGGTGGTGACGCCGAAGTGCTCGACCACGTCTTCGCCGCGCAGCTGCGCACCGCGTACGCCCTTTCCGCCGCGGCGCTGCGCCCGGTAGTTGTCGCTGCGGGTGCGCTTGATGTAGCCGTCGCGGGTGACGGTGATGACCATGTCCTCTTCGGGGATCAGGTCCTCCATCGACATGTCGCCGTCGTATCCGTACAGGATCTGCGTGCGTCGCTCGTCGCCGTACTTGTCGACGATTTCCGTCAGCTCGTCGCTGATGATCGTGCGCTGCCGCTCCGGGCTCGCGATGATCTCCTTGTATTCGGCAATCTGACGCTCGAGCTCTTCGAGCTCGTCGATGATCTTCTGACGCTCGAGGGCCGCGAGCCGGCGCAGCTGCATGGCGAGGATCGCGTCGGCCTGCAACTGGTCGACCTCGAGCAGTTCCATGAGCCCCTGCCGCGCCTCGTCCACGTCGGGCGAGCGGCGGATCAGCGCGATCACCTCGTCGAGCGCGTCGAGCGCCTTCACCAGACCGCGCTGGATGTGCGCGCGCTCCTCGGCCCGACGCAGGCGGAACTGCGTGCGCCGGACGATGACCTCCATCTGGTGGTCGATCCACGCCGAGATGAAACCGTCGAGCGGCAGGGTCCGCGGCACCCCGTCGACGATGGCGAGCATGTTCGCGCCGAAGTTCTCCTGCAGCTGCGTGTGCTTGTACAGGTTGTTCAGCACGACCTTCGCGACCGCGTCGCGCTTCAGCGTGATGACCAGGCGCTGGCCGGTGCGGCCCGAGGTCTCGTCGTTGATGTCGGCGATGCCGGCGAGCTTGCCGTCCTTGACGAGGTCGGCGATCTTCATCGCCAGGTTGTCGGGGTTCACCTGGTACGGCAGCTCGGTGACCACGAGCGCCGTGCGGCCCTGGATCTCCTCGACGCTGACCACGGCGCGCATCGTGATCGAGCCGCGGCCGGTGCGGTAGGCGTCCTGGATGCCCTTCGTGCCGAGGATCTGCGCACCGGTCGGGAAGTCCGGCCCGTGGATGCGCTTCATGAACTCCTCGAGCTGCTCCTCGCGGGTCGCCTCGGGGTGTGCGAGGGCCCACAGCGCAGCATCCGCCACCTCGCGCAGGTTGTGCGGCGGGATGTTCGTCGCCATGCCGACCGCGATGCCGACCGAGCCGTTGACCAGCAGGTTCGGGAACCGCGCCGGCAGGATCGTCGGCTCCTGGGTGCGGCCGTCGTAGTTGTCCTGGAAGTCGACGGTGTCTTCGTCGATGTCGCGCACCATCTCGAGCGCGAGCGGGGCCATCTTCGTCTCGGTGTACCGCTGTGCGGCGGCGCCGTCGTTGCCGGGCGAGCCGAAGTTGCCCTGGCCGAGCGCCAGCGGGTAGCGCATCGTCCACGGCTGCACGAGGCGCACGAGGGTGTCGTAGATCGCGCTGTCGCCGTGCGGGTGGTACTGACCCATCACCTCGCCCACCACACGGGCGCACTTCGAGAAGGGCCGGTCCGGGCGGTAGCCGCCGTCGTACATGCCGTAGATCACACGGCGGTGCACGGGCTTCAGCCCGTCACGCACCTCGGGCAGCGCGCGGCCGACGATGACGGCCATGGCGTAGTCGAGGTAGGACCGCTGCATCTCCAACTGCAGGTCGACCTGGTCGATCCTGCCGTGGATGCCAGGGCCTTCGGGGACGGGGGTCTCGTCACTCATTTAAACGGATGCCTTCGTGCTCAGGGTCTCGTCGATCGGCCGCTGGGCCGATCGCTCGACCTTGACGGGTTCGCTGCTTCGCATCTCACGCCGTCAAATGTCCAGGAAGCGGACGTTCTTGGCGTTCTTCTGGATGAAGTGCCGGCGCGAGTCGACGTCTTCGCCCATCAGCGTGGCGAAGATCTCGTCGGCGCTCGCGGCGTCCTCCATGGTGACCTGCCGCAGCGTGCGGGTCTCGGGGTTCATCGTGGTCTCCCACAGTTCCTCGTAGTTCATCTCGCCGAGACCCTTGTAGCGCTGCACCCCGTTCTCCTTCGGGATGCGCTTGCCCTCGGCCTGCCCGGCCTTCAGCAGCGCGTCGCGTTCGGCGTCCGAGTACACGAACTCGTGCTCGGCGTTCGTCCACTTCAGGCGGTACAGCGGCGGCTGGGCGAGGTAGACGTAGCCGAGTTCGATGAGCGGGCGCATGTATCGGAAGATCAGGGTCAGCAGCAGCGTCGTGATGTGCTGGCCGTCGACGTCGGCATCCGCCATCAGCACGATCTTGTGGTAGCGCACCTTCTCGGCGTTGAACTCTTCGCCGAGCCCTGCGCCGAACGCGGTGATCATCGACTGGATCTCGAGGTTGGCCAGGGCCCGGTCGAGCCTGGCCTTCTCGACATTGAGGATCTTGCCGCGCAACGGCAGGATCGCCTGCGTCATCGGGTTGCGGCCCTGCACCGCGGATCCGCCTGCCGAGTCGCCCTCGACGAGGAAGATCTCGCTGATCGACGGGTCCTTCGACTGGCAGTCCTTGAGCTTGCCCGGCATGCCGCCGCCCTCGAGCAGGCTCTTGCGCCGGGCCGTCTCGCGCGCCTTGCGGGCGGCCAGGCGCGCGGTGGCCGCCTGGATGCCCTTGCGGATGATGTCGCGGGCCGCGTTCGGGTTGCGGTCGAACCAGTCGCCGAGCTGCTCGCCCACGACCTTCTGCACGAACGCCTTGGCCTCGGTGTTGCCGAGCTTCGTCTTGGTCTGGCCCTCGAACTGCGGCTCGGCGAGCTTGACCGAGATGACGGCGGTGAGGCCCTCGCGGATGTCCTCGCCGGAGAGGTTGTCGTCCTTCTCCTTGAGGATGCCCTTCTCGCGGGCGTACTTGTTCACGAGCGTGGTGAGCGCCGCGCGGAAGCCCTCCTCGTGGGTGCCGCCTTCGTGGGTGTTGATCGTATTGGCGTAGGTGTGCACGCTCTCGCTGTACGCCGTCGTCCACTGCATGGCGAGCTCGAGGGCGATCTTCTTCTCCGTGTCCTCCGACTCGAAGTGGATGATCTCCTCGTTCACGACCTCGTTCTTCTTGATCGAGTTGAGGTACTCGACGTAGTCCTCGAGTCCGCGCTGGTAGAGGAAGACGTCGTGGCGGGCCTCGATGGGCTCGCCTTCGTCGTCGAACTTCTCCTGCTCGCGCTCGTCGAAAAGCTCGATCGTGAGGCCCTTGTTGAGGAAGGCGTACTGCTGGAAGCGGGTACGCAGCGTGTCGTAGTCGAACTCGATCGACTCGAAGATGTCGCCGTTCGGCCAGAACGTGATCGTGGTGCCGGTCTCGTCGGTCTCCTCGCCCTGGGTGAGCGGGGAGTCGGGCTTGCCGTCGTGGTAGGTCTGGCGCCAGACGTGGCCCTTCTGCTTCACCTCCACCTCGAGGCGGTGGCTGAGAGCGTTCACCACGGATGAACCCACGCCGTGCAGGCCGCCGGAGACCTGATAGGCGCCGCCGCCGAACTTGCCCCCGGCGTGCAGCACGGTCAGCACGAGCTCCACCGTCGAGATGCCCTCGGGTTGGTGGATGCCGACGGGGATACCGCGCGCGTTGTCGACCACGCGCACGCCGCCGTCCTTGGTCAGCGTGATGACGATGCGGTCGCCGTACCCGGCGAGGTACTCGTCGACCGCGTTGTCGACGATCTCGGTGACCAGGTGGTGCAGCCCGCGTGGACCGGTCGAGCCGATGTACATGCCCGGACGCTTGCGGACCGCTTCGAGGCCTTCGAGCACCTGGATCTGATTTGCTCCGTAATCCGAAGCTCCGGCCGTCGTCGGTTCATCCGTCATGTGAGAATTGGGCTCCTGACCGCACTGGAAGTGTCAGTCCATGCTATCAAGCGGGGAGCGCTTTCCCGGGCTTCGCCGCCCTTCTGACGCGTTTTCTTCGCCCCTGTGGACAGATTTGCCCTCTCAGCCGTAGGTATCGCGAGGGCCGCGCCCTGGAATCGACCTGGGACCGTATTTCCAGCTCGGTACGTCCGGCCCGTTGAAGCGGATCGACTGGATGCCCGCGCGGGGGTACCGCTCGGCGATCGCTTTGAGCAGCTCGTTGCGCATCAGCCGCAGCTGGGTCGCCCACGCGGTCGACGCGCAGCGCACCGTCAGCACGCCCTCCTCGATCCCGATCGGCTCCGATTTCGCCGCCGTCGTCTCGCCGACCAGCTCGGACCAGGCGCCGATCAGCTCGGCCTTGTCCAGTTCCGAATCCCAGCCGAGTTCGGTGGTCAGCGCGTCCATGACCTGGCCGAGGCCGCGCGGGTCCCGCCCGGGCTCGTAGGGCAGGCTCCCCGGCTCCTCTTTCTCACGACGTGCGCGGCGAGATGTGCGTGCCGGAGCACCGCCGAAGAGCGCCTTCAGGCGCAGGTAGACGACGGATGCCTCGCTCCGCCGCTCCTCGTCGCTCACTGTTCCACCACCTCGCCGGCCTTGATCCTCACCAGTCGCGCCCCGAGCCCCTCCGGCACATCCTCGAGCACCGCCGCGGTGATCAACACCTGTTCGAAGCCGGCGATCGACGCCGCCAACGCCCGCCGCCGCCCCGCGTCGAGCTCGGCGAAGACGTCGTCCAGCACGAGCACGGGGTCACCCGTGGCCGACTGACGCCGCAACAGCTCGGCCGACGCGAGCTTGAGCGCGAGGGCGAACGACCAGGATTCGCCGTGGCTCGCATAGCCCTTGGCCGGCAACTCGTTGAGCTCGAAGAGCAGCTCGTCGCGGTGCGGGCCGACGAGCGTCAGCCCGCGCTCCAGCTCCCGGCGCCTCAGCTCCGCAAGTGCGGCGCGGAACCGATCGGACGTGCCTATCCCTCCCGTCGTCTCGGGCGAGACGTTCCGCGCGGCCGCCGCTACGGCATCCGTCTCGTCATCGTCGCCGACGGCGCCCAGAATGCTGAGCCGCGGCGTGATGCGCGGGTGCTGGTCGACCCCCGCCACCGCCTGATACGCCTCCCGCAACGGGGTCGCGAGTTCGCCGACGAGGGCCGTGCGCTGATCGATCAACTCGACGCCGAGCTCGACGAGGCGCTCGTCCCAGATGTCGAGGGTCGTCAGCTGGCCGGCGCGCAGGCCCTGCGCCCGGGCCGACTTCAGCAGCGAATTGCGCTGGGTGACCACGCGGGCGTAGTCGGCCTGCACCCCCGCCAGCCGGGGAGAGCGCTGCACCAGCAGTTCATCGATGAAGCGGCGCCGCGTGCTCGGTTCGCCGCGCACAAGGGCCAGGTCCTCTGGGGCGAACAAGACGCTCGAGAAGTACCTCGGCAGCTCGCGCGTGCGCACCGCCGACCGGTTGACCTGAGCCTTGTTGGCCGCCCCGCGATTCAGCTGCACTTCCACGAGCAGCTCTCGTTCCGCATGGCGCAGCAGGGCACGGATGACAGCACTGTCGGTTCCGGCGCGGATCATCGCCTGATCGCTCGCGGTGCGGTGCGAGCCGAGGGTGGCCAGGTACCCGAGCGATTCGACGAGGTTGGTCTTGCCCTGCCCGTTCGGCCCGACGAACACCGTCACCCCGGCCTCGAGTTCGACGTCCGCCGAACGATAGTTGCGGAAGTCGGTGAGGGAGAGCCGTTTCACGTGCAACGGTCGTCTCCTCCTTTAACGGACTCCGCTGGTCGACCCACCGCGGGTGAGCCGACCAGCGAGAGTCGACTGATTAGTCGACGGCCTTCACGGCGTGACCGCCGAACTGGTTGCGCAGGGCGGCGACGGCCTTCATGGCCGGCGAGTCCTCCTGGCGCGATACGAAGCGGGCGAAGATCGACGCGGAGATCGTCGGCAGCGGCACCGCGTTGTTGATGCCCTCCTCGACGGTCCAGCGACCCTCGCCGGAATCCTGCACGTAACCCTCGATGTTCTTGAACTCGGGGTCGGCCTCGAGCGCCCGCACCAGCAGCTCCAGCAGCCAGGAGCGCACCACGGTGCCGCGCTGCCAAGCCTTGAAGGTGCCGGTGACGTCTTTGATGATGTCCTTGCGGGTGTCGAGCAGCTCGTAGCCCTCGGCATAGGCCTGCATCAGCGCGTACTCGATGCCGTTGTGCACCATCTTCGCGTAGTGGCCGGCGCCGACCCCGCCCACGTGCACGAAGCCCTCTTCCCGCGGACCCTCAGGGCGCAGCGCGTCGAAGACGGGCATGACGCGCTCGACCTGCTCGGTCGAGCCGCCGACCATGAGTCCGTAGCCGTTCTGCTGACCCCAGACGCCGCCCGAGACGCCGGCGTCCATGTAGTCGATGCCCTTCGCGGCCAGCTGCTCCGCGTGGCGGAAGTCGTCGGTGAACTTCGAGTTGCCGCCGTCGATGACGAGGTCGCCCGGCTCGAGCAACCCCTCCAGGTCGGTGATGACCGAGTCGGTGATCTTGCCGGCCGGGACCATCACCCAGACGGTGCGCGGAGTCGGCAGAGCCTTCACCAGCTCGGCGAGGCTGGCGACGTCGGAGACGTCGGGGTTGGTGTCGTAGCCGGTGACTTCGACGCCGCTCTTCTCGAGGCGGGCGCGCATGTTGTTGCCCATCTTGCCGAGACCGACGAGACCGATGTGCATGGGAGTCCTTCTTCTTGTCTACTAGCGCAGCAGCAGGTTGGGCTGCAGCAGGTACTTGTAGTTGTCGCTCCCGGCCTGTTCCCTGCTGGTCTGGCTCGTGATGAGCACAGGGCCGGGTTTGTTGGGGTTGTCGGTCTTGGTGAACGAGATGCGCACGAACTCCGAGTGCACCGAGCTCAGACCGTCCAGCAGGAACTGGGGCTTGAGCGAGACGACGGTGTCCTGCCCAGTCAAGAGAGCGTCGATGCTCTCCGAGGCTTGTGCCTGCTCCGAACCGATGGCCTCAAGGGTGAGACCCTCGGAGGAGAAGCTGAATCGCAGCGCGGCTTCACGTTCGAGCACGATCTGCACCCGACGCGTGGCTTCGATCAAGTCGCCGGTGTTGAGGACCGCATAGTGGTCGACGGATTCGGGGAACAGCCGCTTCACCGGAGGGAAGTTGCCCTTGATGAGCAGCGACGTCACGGTCTTCTGGTCTGCGGTGAAGGCGATGAGTTCGCGGTCGTCGTTGTTCTGGATCGCCACCTGGATGGTCGAGGCGTGGCCGAGGGTGCGGCCGATCTCCTGCAGCGTCCGCGCCGGAACGAGAGCGGTCGCCTCGGTGACTCCGGCCGAGCCGTCCCAGTCGATCTCCCGCACGGCGACGCGGTAGCGGTCGGTGGCGACGAGGCTCAGCACGTTGTCGGCGATCTCGAGCTGCACACCCGTGATGACCGGGGTCACATCGTCGCGAGATGCTGCGACACCCACTTGGGCGACGGCCTCCGCGAAGGCGTCGCCGGGAACGAGACCCGCCGGCTGGTCGACCGACGGAAGCGTCGGGTACTCCTCGACCGGCATCGACAGCAGGGTGAAGTGGGCCGAGCCGCAATCGACCGAGATCTTCCCCTCGTCCGTCGCGAACTGCACGGGAGCGTTCGGCAACTTCGACACGATGTCGGCCAGGAGACGGCCCGAGACCAGGATCACGCCGGGCTCCTGCACCTCGGCCGCGATCTCGGTCTGCGCCGACACCTCGTAGTCGAAGGAGGCGAGGGAAATGCCCGAGTCCGTGGAGCGGATGAGCACTCCGGACAGGATCGGGAGGGTCGTGCGCTGAGGCAGGAGTTTGACGGCGAATGAGACGGCGTCACTCAAGACGTCGCGATTGGCCTGAAACCTCAAGACGCACCCCTCACGGGTCGATCGACGGAACGCTGACCATGCTAGCGCCGCCGGATGGGCACCGGACAAACGCGAGGTTCACCGGTCGGCGCCCACGGTCGAGGTTGTGGGAAGCCTCTTACATCGAATGATTCGTTAACGGTCTTAACCCGTGTGGAGAATGTGGATAACTCGGCGGAGAAGAAGCCAGAGGCGGGAACTACATCCGTGTGAGTTGTCAGCAGCTTGTGGTGTGAGGGCGAAGCGAGCACTGACGCGGCACGGCCGGGGAGGCATCCGACTCACAACTTCGCCGAAGCCGCCCACACCGCTGCGGCAGTTATGCCTTAACTCTCCACATGGTTTTCCACAGTGTGAAAAAGCGCGGCAATACCGGGCCCGATGCAAGTCCTCCGTCAAGGGGACGCGATCCGGGGTCGACCGGTGATCGTCAGCGCCGGATCTGCTTGATGCGGCTGGTGAGCTCGGTCACCTGGTTGTAGATCGAGCGGCGCTCCTTCATGAGCTCGCTGATCTTCTTGTTCGCATACATGACCGTCGTGTGGTCGCGGTTGCCGAACAGCTGCCCGATCTTCGGCAGCGAGAGGTTGGTCAGTTCACGGCACAGGTACATCGCGATCTGGCGGGCCGTCGCGATGGCCTGCGAGCGCGAGGAGCCGTAGAGGTCGTCGACCGACAGTTTGAAGTAGTCCGCCGTCGCCGTGATGATGTCGACCGGTGCGATGACGTTGTCGTCGTCGAGGGTCACGAGGTCTTTGAGCACCGTCTGCACCAGGCTCATGTCGACAGGGGTGCGGTTGAGGCTCGCGAAGGCGGTGACGCGGATCAGCGTTCCTTCGAGCTCGCGGATGTTGCTCGACACCTTGGTCGCCATGAACTCGAGGATGTCGTCGGGCACCATCACCTTCTCGCTCTGCGCCTTCTTGCGCAGAATCGCGATGCGCGTCTCGAGGTCGGGCGCCTGGACATCGGTGATGAGACCCCACTCGAAGCGGCTGCGCATGCGGTCTTCGAAGCCGGTGAGGTGCTTCGGCGGCAGGTCGGAGGTGATCACGACCTGTTTGTTGTGGTCGTGCAGCGTGTTGAAGGTGTGGAAGAAGGCCTCTTGCGTCTCCGCCTTGCCCTGCAGGAACTGGATGTCGTCGATCAGGAGGATGTCGATGTTGCGGTAGCGGGCCTGGAAGCTCGCGCCCCGGTTGTTCTGGATCGAGTTGATGAAGTCGTTGGTGAACTCCTCCGAGCTCACATAGCGCACCCGGATCCCCGGATAGAGGCTCATGGCGTAGTGGCCGATGGAGTGCAGCAGGTGCGTCTTGCCCAGCCCCGAATCCCCGTAGATGAACAGCGGGTTGTATGCCTTCGCCGGCGCTTCGGCCACCGCGACGGCCGCCGCGTGAGCGAACCGGTTCGATTGACCGATGACGAAGTTGTCGAAGCTGTACTTCGCGTTCAGCCGCGTCTCGGTCGACCGCGGGGCGACGGTGAGATCGGATGCCTCGAGCGGCGGCGCCACCGCCACCGGCTGTTCCCGCACCGCCGTGTGCGCCGGTGCCGCTGGCAGGGGCTCGCCGGTCTGCAGGATCTCCTGCTCGATCTCGGGATTGACGACGATGGCGAAAGTCGTCACCTCGTACGAGGGATCCAAGGCACCGATCGCGGCGAGGAGCGGCATGCGGCTGCGCTGCTCGATCATCCCCCGGGTGAACTCGTTCGGAACCTCCAGATAAAAGGTTCCTGCCATGATGCCCTTGGGTTCGACGAGGCTGAGGAATCCGTAGAGCTGCGGGGTGACGCGCTCATCCTTTTCCAGGGCGGCGAGGATGGTCCTCCATGCCTGGTCGAGGGTGGCGTCACCGTCGGTCATAGCTCCCCTGGTTTCTCGTCTCGCCCCTGTTATGCACACCGTTATCCACCGCCGATTCTTGGGAATCCGAAGGCGACGTGGCGCCCGACGAACGGACCTGGGGATAACTGTGTCAGCCACGGTAGTGAACGGTGCGGCTGTGGACAAATCCCGAACGGGGCATAGAACGAGGGTTCCGCGGCGTGTCGCGCGTGTCCGCCCAGGAATGAGCCGAGATAATCCACGGTTGCCCGGGGCCGGTTTGAAGTTGTGTGCTTCGGCCCGTAGAGTTATTTGGTTGACTCGGCACCCGTTTCGGGTGCTCCAGAATCCTTCCGGCCTGTCCGCCCTCGCTATCGGCGGTGGCCCGCGCACAGATCGAGAGACGAATCACTATGAGCAAGCGAACCTTCCAGCCCAACAACCGCCGCCGCGCCAAGGTGCACGGTTTCCGTCTTCGCATGCGCACGCGTGCCGGCCGCGCGATCCTCGCCGCCCGTCGTCGCAAGGGTCGCACCGAGCTCAGCGCGTAACCCACTCGGTACGGCGGTGCTCGCCAAAGCCAACCGCATCGTTCGAGGTGCCGACTACAAGGCCGTCGTACGCAAGGGGTCGCGCTTTCCTGCTCCGCACACCCTGGTCTACGTGCGCATGAACCCGGATTCGTGCGCGGTGCGCTTCGGCTTCATCGTCGGAAAGACCGTCGGATCGGCGCCGGTTCGGAACACGGTACGACGCAGATTGAAGGCTGCCGCCTACGATCTGCTCCCCGAGGTTCCGGCCGGCGCCGACATCGTCATCCGGGCGCTTCCAGCCTCCGCGCAGGCCTCCTGGTCTACGCTCCATCACGAGATCTCCCAAGCCATCCACAGGGCAGGAACACGATGACATCCGCGATCCGCAGCTTCGCGCTCGCCGTGTGGCTGCTTCCTCGCAACATCGTGGTTGCGTTGCTGCGCGGCTACCGGGCCCTGATCTCGCCGTTGTACGGCGACGTGTGCCGTTACTATCCGTCCTGCTCCGCCTACGCGCTCGGCGCCGTGCAAGAGCACGGCGTCTTCGTCGGCGGGGCCTTGGCCGCACGTCGTGTTGCGCGATGCCACCCGTGGGCCGCGGGCGGCGTCGATGACGTGCCGCCCTCTCGAACTCACCGCTATCGACGCACCCGTTTCGGGTTCGTCGTCGCCTCCCCCCATGGAAAGGGCTGATCCGTACCGATGGAGAACTTCTTCCTGACGATCCTCTGGCCGATCAGATGGCTGGTCGAGCTGGTGCTCGTCGCGTGGCACTGGTTGTTCAGCGCCCTGGGCATGGACCCGGCCGGCGGGCTGACGTGGGTGCTCTCCATCGTGGGCCTCGTGATCGTCGTGCGTGCGGCACTGATCCCCGTGTTCGTGCGGCAGATCAAGAACCAGCGCAAGATGCTCGAGGTCGCGCCGCAGATCAAGAAGATCCAGGACAAGTACAAGGGCAAGCGCGACCAGCTCTCTCGTGAGGCGATGAGCCGCGAGATGATGGAGTTCTACAAGGAGACGGGAACCAACCCTCTCGCCTCGTGCATCCCACTGCTCATCCAGATGCCGATCTTCTTCTCCTTGTTCTCCGTGCTGAACAACGCGCAGCACGACAAGGTGGGCGTGGGCCCGTTGAATGCCGCGCTTTCCAAGTCCTTCGGTCATGCATCGCTCTTCGATGTGGCGCCGCTGCACATGAGCTTCCAGGACGCGCTCAACGAACACAACGCGGCCGTGATGATCGTCGCCGCCGTGATGGTCGCGCTCATGGTCGCGTCGCAGTTCTACACGCAGCTGCAGATCATGTCGAAGAACATCTCCGACGAGACCAAGAACAGCCCGCAGTTCCGGCAGCAGCGGATGCTGATGTACTTCCTGCCGTTCATCTTCCTGTTCTCGGGCTTCGCCTTCCCCCTCGGCGTGATGTTCTACTGGCTCACCACCAACATCTGGACGATGGTGCAGCAGTTCCTCGTCATCCGCGCCATGCCGACACCGGGCAGCGAGGCTGCTCGTCGCCGGGAAGAGCGCCTCGCTCGCAAGCGCGAGGCGCAGTTGGCGGCCGGCAAGATCGTGCTCGCCGAGCCGGCGGTGGAAGGCGGCGAACCCGTCGTGAAGCGGGTCAGCACGCAGCGCGTGCAGCCCAAGAGCAACAAGCGCGGCAAGAAGCGCCGCTAGAGGCCAGAAGGACCCGGGATCATGAGCGACACCACCACTGAAGAGAACTCGCCCGTCGCCGACGGCGACGACGAGGAGCTCACCCTCGATGACGAGGGCGACATCGCAGCGGACTACATCGAGGGACTTCTCGACATCGCGGATCTGGATGGTGACATCGACATCGAGGTGCGCGGGGAGCGCGTCTACCTGTCGGTCTCGACCGAGACCGGCGATCTGAGCGCACTCGCAAAACCGGAGGTGGTGCGCGCGTTGCAGGAGCTCACACGCCTTGCGGTGCAGAACCAGACCGGAGAGTTCTCGCGGCTGATCCTCGACATCGGCGGCTCCCGCGACGTGCGGCAGCAGGAGCTCGCCACGCTGGTGGATCGGGCGATCGCCAAGATCGAGGAGGGTGCTGTGCAGGCATCGCTCCCGCCCATGTCCTCCTACGAGCGCAAGCTGGTCCACGACCTGGTCGCCGAACGCGGCTACGTGTCCAACTCGCACGGCGAGGGAGCAGAGCGCCACACCGTCATCACCCGCTCGTAGCCTGCTGGCGACATCGCGCTGGGGACGGGCGACGCAGCGCCCGGCGGATGTTTCACGTGAAACCGGAGGGGAACGGATGACGGAGCTCGAACCGGAGCCCGACGCGGCCGCGAGCCTGTTCGGCGAGCGCATCGAACTCGCACGACGATTCACCGCTGCGCTGGCGCAGCACGGCGAGGAGCGCGGACTGATCGGCCCGCTGGAACCGCCCAGACTGTGGACCCGGCACGTGCTAAACTGCGCGGTCGTCGCGCCGCTGCTGCGTCCGGGTCTGGTCGGCGACATCGGTAGCGGGGCGGGTCTGCCGGGACTCGTGCTCGCGATAGCGCGGCCCGACGTACACCTCGTGCTGATCGAGCCGATGGAGCGCCGTGTTGCCTGGCTGGAGGAGCAGATCCAGGCCCTCGGCCTCGACAACGTCGCGGTGGTGCGCTCGCGCGCGGAGGACGTGCGGCTGGAGCATCCGTTGGATCAAGTGACGGCCCGCGCGGTGAGCGCACTTCGCAAGCTGATCCCGCTGGCCGCTCCCCTGTTGCGCCCAGGCGGCGAACTGGTTCTCATGAAGGGGGCCGGCGCGCAAGCCGAGATCGAGGCGGCCGCCAAACAGCTGTCGAAGTACAGAGTGCGGAACGTCGAAGTCCTTGTGCTCGGTGAGGGAGTGCTCAGCGAAGTGACCAGGGTCATCCGGGCTACAGTGAAATGACTGACGCGAAGACGACCGACCACTCGACGCCGACCGCAAGGGATCACCGTTTCACGTGAAACAAGCCGACCAGAACAACGACGACGCCGTCCAGGCTCCCCCGCTGCTGCGCGAGCTCACCGACATGACGCGACGTCGCATGGCGGCGGAAGCGCAGGTGCTCCCCCTGCCGTCCAAGACGCGCATCTTCACCATCTCGAACCAGAAGGGTGGCGTCGGTAAGACGACGACCGTCGTCAATCTGGCGTCTGCGCTGGCGAAGTACGGCGCGCGAGTGCTCGTCATCGACCTCGACCCGCAGGGCAACGCGTCTACCGCCCTCGGGGTGGAGCACCGCGAAGGCACCCCGAGCGTCTACGACGTGATCGTGGGCGAGACGCCGATGGAAGACGTCGTGCAGCACAGCCCCGAAGCCGAGGGGTTGTTCTGCATTCCCGCGACGATCGACCTCGCCGGTGCGGAGATCGAGCTGGTATCGATGGTGGCGCGGGAACAACGGCTGTCGCGGGCGCTGCAGGAGTACCTCTCGGAGGTCGACTTCGACTACGTGTTCGTGGACTGCCCGCCCTCGCTGGGCCTGTTGACGATCAACGCATTCGTCGCCGCCACCGAGGTGCTGATCCCGATCCAGTGCGAGTACTACGCGCTGGAGGGTCTGAGCCAGCTGCTCAAGAACATCCAACTGATCGAGAAGCACCTGAACCCGAAGCTCAAGCTGTCCACCATCATCCTGACCATGTACGACCAGCGCACCAATCTCGCGCACCAGGTCGCCGCCGACGTGCGCGAGCACTTCCCGAAGGAGACGCTCGACACGGTCATCCCCCGGTCGGTGCGCATCTCGGAGGCTCCCAGCTACGGTCAGTCCGTCATCACCTACGACTACGGGTCGTCGGGGTCGCTCGCCTACCTCGAGGCCGCAGTCGAGATCGCACGAAGAGGAGTACCTCGGTAATGGCAAAGCGCACAGGACTCGGTCGCGGCATCGGCGCGCTGATTCCGACGTCGACGGAAGGCGCAGCGCGCCCCACGGACGTCTTCTTCTCGACCACGGATGCTGCGGCGCCCGCGACCGCGCAGCGATCGGGCGACGCATCCGATCTCGTCGCGGTGCCGGGCGCGCGCCTGGCCAACCTCTCCCCCGACGACATCGTGCCCAACGCGGCACAGCCGCGCACCGAGTTCGATCAGGAGCTGCTGGACGAGTTGATCGCGTCGATCCGCGAGGTCGGCGTGCTCCAGCCCGTCGTCGTGCGCCCGATGAAGGGCGACGAAGGCAAGTACGAGCTGATCATGGGCGAGCGGCGCCTGCGTGCGACGAAGGCGCTCGGCTTGCCGACCATCCCGGCCGTGGTGAAGGACACCAAGGACGAGGACATGCTGCGCGATGCGCTGCTCGAGAACCTGCACCGAGCGCAGCTGAACCCGCTTGAAGAGGCGTCCGCCTACCAGCAGCTGCTGATGGACTTCGGCATCACCCAGGAGGAGCTCGCCGCGCGGATCGGACGCTCGCGCCCGCAGATCTCGAACACGCTGCGGCTGCTGAAGCTGCCGGCCCCGGTGCAGTCCAAGGTGGCGGCCGGAGTGCTGTCCGCAGGGCACGCCCGGGCGATCCTTGCGGCCGGGGACCCCGAGTCGATGGCGCGTCTGGCCGACAAGATCGTGAATGAGGATCTGAGCGTGCGGCAGGCGGAGGCCGTCGTCAGCAAGGCGCCGAAGCCCACGCGCACCAAGCCGACGGCCGGCCGCCACAAGGGGCACCTCGATGAAATCGCCGAGCGGCTGGGCGACCGGCTGAACACGCGGGTGAAGATCTCGCTCTCGTCGCGTAAGGGGCAGATCACGATCGACTTCGCCACGATCCAGGACCTCAACCGGATCCTCGGCGAGCTGGGCGAGCCGGACTACGCCGGCTGAGCCTCCGTTTCACGTGAAACGGCCCAGGATTCAGCTGTGGCCGAGCAGCGCGGCGTCGAAGTCGCGGATCGCCAGCTGTGCGAGGCCGACGTACACGGCGCCGAGGTCGAAGCCCGCGGCCTGGATGGCGAGGGGGACGAGCGAGGTCTCGGTGAGCCCTGGAAGCACGTTGGCCTCGAGGAACCAGGGTGTTCCGTCGGCGTCGACGATCAGGTCGACCCGCGAGATGTGGCGAAGCCCGAGCGCGTTGTGGGCGTCGACCGCCGCCTGCGCAGCAGTGGCGGCAACCTCGGGTGCCAGGCGGGCGGGCGTGAAGAAGTGCGTCTCCCCCGCGTTGTAACGCGCTTCGAACGAATACACGCCGTGGTTCGGAGAGATTTCGACGGCCGGAAGCGCCTGGGGTCCGTCTCCTGTGTCGAGCACCGTGATGGCTATCTCGGTGCCGACGACCTTGCGTTCGAGCAGGGCGACATCCGCGTAGGTGTAGGCGGTGACCATCGCACGAGGCAGCTCGGCGTCGTCGTCGACCAGTGTCACACCCTGCGCCGACCCGCCCTGGGACGGTTTGACGACGAGAGGCGAGCCGAGATGGTCGCGCAGGGTGCCGAGAACGGCGCTCGCACCGAGCTCACGGAAGGTCTCGCGAGGCAGGGTGACCGACGTCGGCGTCCGCACGCCGGTTCGCGACACGACCGTCTTCGCGATGGGTTTCAGCCATGCCAGCCGGGCGGGTTCGGGGCGCGCGCCCACGTACGGGACGCCGGCCGCCTCGAGCAGCGCGCGCAGGGCGCCGTTCTCTCCGCTGGCGCCGTGGAGTGCGGGCCAGACGACGTCAGGGCGTTCGGCCTCCAGGTAGCCGAGCAACGAAGCATCCGGTTCGCGCATGACGACACGGTGCCCATGCGCCTGCACGGCGTCAGCGACGCGGCGGCCCGAGCGCAGCGAGACGTCGCGCTCGTGAGAGATGCCTCCTGCCAGCACCAATACATTGAGGCGGTTGAAATCACTCATGATCAGGGAGTTCCTTTCATGCCGCTCAACGCATATCCGACGGCGGGTAGCTCACGCCGTCGGTGCGCGTCGGCGCGAACTCGCCGGTTCCGGCGAAGGTTTCGAGCAGATCCAGCTCCCCGTTCACAACGTTGGCGAGTCGGCGGATGCCGATCCGGATCTGATCGGGAGTCGGGTAGCAGAAGGAGAGGCGGATGTTGTGGCGTCCGCCGCCGTCCGCATAGAACGCGGTGCCGGGCGTGTACGCCACCAGCTCCTTGACCGCACGGGGCAGCATCGCTTTGGAGTCGAGAGCGGGCGGAAGCGTCAGCCAGACATAGAAGCCGCCGTTCGGATTCGTCCACGAGAGCTCGGGCAGGTGCTCGGCCAGCGCGGCGAGCATCGCCTCCTTGCGCTCCCGGTACACACCGCGGAAGATGTCGATCTGCCCACGCCAGTCGGCCTTCGAAAGGTACTCGGAGACGACGAGCTGGGTGAAGGAGGACGGAGAGAGCACTGCTGCTTCGTTGGCGAGGATGAGTTTCTCGCGGATGGCGTGCGGGGCGAGGGCCCAGCCGAGGCGGAATCCGGGCGCCAGCGTCTTGGAGAAGGTGCCGAGGTAGACGACGCCCTCATCCTCGATCGATCGCATCGCAGCGGGTGGGCGATCGCCGAAATAGAGCAGTCCGTACGGGTTGTCCTCGAGCACGAGGATCCCCTCGGCGGCGCAGATCTCGAGGATCTCGAGGCGGCGCTCCCAGCTGAGCGTCACCCCGGCCGGGTTGTGGAACGTGGGGATGGTGTACAGGAACTTGATCCGGCGCCCGGCGGCCTTGAGGCGGGCGATGTGCTCACGCAGGGCGCCGGGAAGCAGGCCGTGCTCGTCCATCGGCACGTGGTCGACCTCGGCCTGGTACGAGCGGAAGATGACCATCGCGGTGACGTAGCTGGGCCCCTCTGCGATCACGACGTCGCCGGGGTCGAGGAAGAGCTTGCTGAACAGCTCGAGGGCGTGCTGCGAACCCGTGGTCACGACCACGTCGTCGGCGGAGCCGCTGATGCCCTCCAGCGCCATGACCTCGAGGATCTGCTCACGCAGGCGGGGCACGCCCTGACCGGAGCCGTACTGCAGGGCCGTGGGGCCCTCATCCGCCATGACCTTCTGCATCGCCCCGGTCACCAGCTCCTGCGGCAATGCCGACACGTAGGGCATGCCGCCGGCGAGGGAGACGACCTCGGGGCGTGACGCGACGGCGAAGAGAGCTCGGACCTCGCTGGCGGCCAGCCCAGCGGTGCGGGCGGCGTAGGAGTCGTACCAGGGATCCAGGTTGTTGCCCCGCGCGGGCAGGCTCTGCGTCACGTGTTCGTCCAATCTCGACGGTTCGTCAATCGTAACGGGCGGCTTAACGGCGGAAGGCCCCGTTTCGCATGAAACGGGGCCTTCCGAAAGTAGAGGGACCGCCCTTCGAGACGCGCTGCGCGCTCCTCAGGGACCGCCCTTCGAGACGCGCTGCGCGCTCCTCAGGGACCGGGCGACCTACGCGAGGAACTCGGCGAGGTCGTGCTCGAGCGCCGGCTTCGGCTTGGCACCGATGACGGTCTTCTTGACCTCACCGCCCTGGTACACCTTCATCGCCGGAATCGACGTGATCTGGTACTTCGCCGCGGTCGCCGGGTTCTCGTCGACGTTCAGCTTCACGATCTCGATCTTGTCGGCGTGCTCGGTCGCGATCTGGTCGAGGATCGGCGCCACCGCGCGACACGGGCCGCACCACTCGGCCCAGAAGTCGACGAGGATCGTCTTGTCGGAGTTGAGGACGTCGGCCTCGAACGAGGCGTCGGTCACGGCCTTGGCTGCGGACATATTCTTACTCTCCTTATGAGGGGCTGATGCGCTAGTTGGCGGCCTGCAGGGCCGCCGCGGTGACGGATACCTGGGCCTGGTCCAACGCGGCGAGGTAGTGCTCGGCGTCGAGGGCGGCGACGGTGCCGGACGCAGCGGCGGTGACCGCCTGCCGGTAGGTGGGGTCGATCACGTCGCCGGCGGCGAAAACGCCCGGCACGCTGGTCTTCGAGCTGCGCCCCTCGACCTTGATCGTGCCGAACTCGGTGAGCTCGAGCTGACCGTGGAACAGATGGACGCGCGGCTCGTTGCCGATGGCGATGAACAGTCCGTCGAGGTCGAGGTGACTCTCCGAGCCATCCGTCGTGTCACGCAGCGTGACGCCGGTGACGGCCTCGGTGCCGGAGATGCCGACCACCTCCTTGTTCCACGCGAACTCGATCTTGTCGTTGCTGAACGCGCGCTCCTGCATGATCTTGGAGGCCCGCAGCGTGTCCTTGCGGTGGATGACGGTGACCTTGTCGGCGAACTTGGTGAGGAAGGTCGCCTCCTCCATGGCGGAGTCCCCGCCGCCGACGACCGCGATGTTCTTCTGGCGGAAGAAAAAGCCGTCGCAGGTGGCACACCAGGACACGCCGTGTCCGGAGAGGCGGTCTTCGTCGGGAAGGCCCAGGCGCCGGTACGCGGAGCCGGTGGCGATGATGACGGTGCGGCTCTCGAAGGTCTCGCCCGAGCCGGTCACGACGCGCTTCACGGGACCCTCGAGCTCGACCGCGACGACGTCGTCGAGCAGCACCTCGGTGCCGAAGCGCTCGGCCTGCTGCTGCATCTTCACCATCAGGTCGGGGCCCATCACGCCCTCGGGGAAGCCCGGGAAGTTCTCGACCTCCGTCGTGTTCATCAGCTCGCCGCCGGCCTCGACCGACGAGGCGATCACCAGGGGCTTCAACTGGGCGCGCGCCGCGTAGATGGCTGCGGTCCACCCGGCGGGGCCGGACCCGATGATGACGACGTCACGCACGTGTTGCTCCTTGGAAGACTTTCGCCCGCGCGAGGGCAGGCGTCAGAGGGGTAGAACACATCCTAGGCAGAACTATTCCGTGACCCGGGAGCGGCCGAGGCGAGCCCGGGCGATCGCCCAGACATCCGCCAATTCAGGTGTGCGCAACGCGCGCAAGATGGCGATATACACGGCCAGCATGATGAGGCCCGCCACCGCCATGGAGACGATGGCGGTCAGCGGGGTGGCCACGGTGAACCGGCCGCCGTCGATCAGGCTGAGCAGCAGCATGACGACGACGCCGACGGCGAAGGAGATCAGCGCGGCGATGAAGCTGCGCACGAGGGTCTGCACGATGTTGCGGATGTCGAGACCGCGCAGCCGGCGACGCAGGAAGTACATCGCCAGCGACGCCTGCACGGAGCCGGCGATGGAAACGGTGACGGCGATCGCGGCCACGCGCACGTCGAGGGGAAGGCGCAGGCAGATCAGCAGCCCGATCACGACGAGCGACGACTGCACCAGCGTGTAGAAGAACGGCGACCTGGTGTCGCCCAGGGAGTACAGGGCGCGCAGGGTCACGAATCCAACGACCGAGGGCACGAGTCCGAGGAGGAAGCCGATGAGCACCACCCCGTAGGCGAACCAGTCGGCGGTGAACACGCGTGAGAACGAGAAGGCGGTGAGGATGAGCACGGCCGAGCAGAACGTGATGAGCAGCACGTTCGACCGGACGGCGGCCGAGTAGTCGGCCTTGAACGCGTCGTACCGGGCGTCGCGTGCATCCTCGGCCATGCGCGTGAAGTACGCGGTCACGATGGACACGGCGATGATCGAGTACGGCAGCATGAAGATGAGCCAGGTCGTGCTCAAGGCCTGCGAGCCGGCCCGGTGCGCGCCGGAAGCCGAGTTCGCGACGAAGGTCTCGAACGCGCCGGCGAGCTGCGTGCACACGAGCATGGCGAAGGTCCACCCGGCGGCCCTGCCGACATCGCGCAACTGCATGCCGCGCCAGCGGAAGTCGAGGCGGAAGCTGAGCCCGACACGGCGCCAGGCGAGGAACAGGATGAGCGCCTGCGCGGCGATGCCTATCGTGGCGCCGCCGGCGAGGATGAAGATCTTGAGCGGCGGCCAGGCGCTGGTGTCGCCGACCGTGTGCGGGCCGTAGGCCCACATGAAGACCGCGAGCGAGGCGATCGACACGATGTTGTTGAGCACCGGCGACCAGGTGAACGGCCCGAACGACTTGCGCGCGTTCAAGACCTCGCCCAGCAGGGAGTAGAGGCCGTAGAAGAACACCTGCGGCATCGACCAGTACGCGAACGCGATCGCGAGCTGCGTCTCGGGGCCGCGGATGCCGAAGATGTACATGAACTGCGGCGCAAGCAAGGTCGCGATGACGGTGAGGAACGCGAAGACGCAGATGCCCAGCGTGACGAGCTTGTTGATGTAGGCGCGCCCGCCGTCGCTGTGCTTGGCCGCCCGCACCAGCTGCGGGATCAGCACGGCGTTGAGGATGCCCTGGCTGATGATGGCGTAGACCGTGTTGGGCGCGCTGTTGGCCGTGTTGAACGCATCGGTCACGAACCCGGTGGCGCCGATCGCCTGCACGAGCAGCCACTGTCGGCCGAAGCCCAGGGCGCGCGAGACGATGGTTCCGGAGGCGAGGAAGGCGGTGGCCCGGCCGATGCTAGCCATCCGCGCCCTCGCCTTCGCCTGTCGGAGCGAGGGCGGCCCGCTTTTCGCGCCTGCGACGACGGATGCTGCGCACCAGACCGAACGCGAAGAATCCGACGATCAGCACGCCGAGCGCGAGGGCGCCGATGCCCTCCCAGTCGGCGCGGACGTCGACGCTGGCGCCCTTGGCGCTGCCGATCGGGACCCCCGACCGGCTGTAGAGCTGCAGATCCAGCCACACCGTGCCGTTGCCGAGCTGGGCCTTGACCGGCACCAGAACGTTCGCGCTGGAATCGGCGGGGATGACCCGGTCGGTGTCGGTGTCGATCTCGAGCAGCGGGGACGACGGCCGCGTGCGCAGCCGCACTTCCACGGGGTGGTCGAGCCGGTTGGTCACCGTGATCGGGATCAGCGCCTGGCTGCTGAGCTGATGGATCTTGCCCGGCGCGACGATCTGCACCGCCGAGAGGTCTTCGGCCGTCTTGGAGAGGTTCTTCGTGACCGCGGTCGACCAATCCGCCGACCCCGTCCAGCCGACGGCGAGCAGCGACAGCAGTTCATTGCGGGTCGGCGCGGTCAGCAGGCTCGGCTGCTGCAGCACGCTCGAGAACTGCGCGATGGTCTGGCCCGTCTCGGCGGACCCGGCGCGTTCGTCGCCCTCGCGGTCGATCAGGCGTTCCACGAGACTGATTCGGGACGCCGAAGCCTTGTGGTCGACGAGCTGCAGCCCTGTGGTGCGAGGAGCGACCAGGGCGTCGCGCAGGCTCGAGACGTGCGTCGAGCCGGAGCCGGCGACCAGCTCGAGCGCCGACACGGCGGCGCCCACATCGGCGGGCCAGAACCGGTCGAGCGCTGCCAGAACGACGCCGCCGTCCGTGGCGGAGCCGGCGGCGAGGGTGAGTTGCGCCTCGAGGGCGGCACGGGTGCTGGACTGTTCGAGAGGATCGGCGGCACGCATGGCTGCCGTGAGCGCGGCGCTGATGCCGTCGTCGGCGACGAGCGCCGTGCCGCCGGAGACCGGGAGCACCGTATTGGGCGTGCCCGTGAGCGAGGCCGCATTGGTGTTGGATCCCGACAGGATGGTCGTGGTGAGGCCGCCCCGCGCGAAGGTCTGCACGTCGGCCTGACGCACCTCGCCGGCCGCCGGCCAGGCGATCCCGCCCAGCGTGTAGGGCCAGTCGAGCAGTTCGGCCGTGGTCGGCAGCTTGCTGCTGCTCGTGGGGCTGGGCGACGGGGTCGCGGATGAATCCGAATCGCTGGGCGTCGGCGAGTCGGTCGACTCGCCGACGGTCAGCGGAGAACCGTGATCGCCTGGGTCCATCGCGTAATCGAAGGAGATCGGGGTGAGCTGCCGGGAGAGCCCGGCCTGCGACTCGAGGGCGGGATCGGCGTCGGCGTACTGCAGGGGGAAGGACGGGTTGCTGAGGGCCGCGAGGGAGCTCAACCAGTCCTGGGCGCTCTGGGGGGCGCTGCTGCCGAGCACGCGGATCGACGCGAGGATCATCGGATCGATGCCCAGGGTGAGCGACGGGGTCTGCTGGGCGATCTGCAGCTCCCGGGTCAACAAGCCGCCCGGCGCGGTGTAGGTGGCCAGGTCGTTCGACCCGATCAGCCCGTCGCTGCGGGCCGGGACCGTCAGCGGCATGACGACCGCCACCCCGAGGCTGTTCGCGCTCGAGCCCCGCCAGACCACCGTTCCGGTGCCGGTGCCGAGAGACCCGGCATCCGTCTTCACCGTCGCCGACAGCCCGTAGACCGCCGCGCTCTTGCCGCTCAGCTTGACCTTCGAGGCCGGAACGGTCAGGGTCGCGACGGCCAGCGTGGCACCGGGCGGGACCGCATCGGTCGCCGCGCTCGCGAGCGTGCGTCGCGGCAGCGAACCGGGCGACTTCTGCCACGCGGCGAGCGCGGTGCGACTCGTGATCGCGGACCGGGTGAGCTGAACGCTCACGGTGCCGGCCTCGATCGTCGAGGAGCCCGGGTTCTTCACGACGACGGTGACCGACAGGCTCTGTTTTCCGGAGAGCCGGCCGGCGTCGTCGGCGAACACCTGCACGGTCGGAGCGCTCGCGGAGTCGGTCGCGGCGTGGGCGGGCGCGGGGGACGCGACCAGTGCCTGCATGCAGAGCAGAATCGCGACCAGGGCGCCCGCTAGACGCATGCGTCGGCGCACCTGACCTCCTCTGCCGCCATGCGGTCGAGTCTACGGGGGCGCGGCTGAGGGGCCGCGGAGCGCCGCCGGTGCCCTCGCTAAGATCGCTGGCATGCAGAGCGTGGCCGATTCTCTTGCGCGCCTGCGCTCTCTGGCCACGTCGCCGATCGTCTCGCGCCTCGCCGAGGCGTTCGCCGACGCCGGCTTCGAGCTCGCCCTCGTGGGCGGCCCCGTGCGCGACGCGCTGCTGGGCCGCGCGGTGCACGACCTCGATCTCACGACGGATGCCCGGCCCGACGACATCCTGCGCGTCGTCGGTCCGCTCGCCGAGACGACCTGGGACGTCGGTCGCGCGTTCGGCACGATCGCCGCGCGGGTCGACGGCGAGACGGTGGAGATCACCACCTACCGCGCCGACAGCTACGACGGCGCGACGCGCAAGCCGACGGTCGAGTTCGGCGACAGTCTCGCCGGCGACCTGGTGCGCCGCGACTTCACCGTCAACGCCCTTGCGCTGCGCGTCCCGCAGATCAAGCTGGAGGACCCGTCGGGCGGGGTGGACGACCTGCTGGCGAAGGTGCTGCGCACCCCCATCGACCCGGCCGTGTCGTTCGGCGACGATCCGCTGCGCATGCTGCGGGCGGCGCGCTTCGCGGCGCAGCTCGGCTTCGAGGTGGCGGCCGAGACGATGGACGCGATGAGCCGGATGCGCGAGTCGCTGCAGATCGTCAGCGCAGAGCGCATCCGTGACGAGCTCGTCAAGCTGCTCGCCGCGCAGACCCCGCGGCCGGGCCTCGAGCTGCTCGTCCACACCGGTCTCGCCGAGTCGGTGCTGCCCGAGCTGCCGGCGCTCCGGCTCGAGATCGACGCCGAGCACCGGCACAAGGACGTCTACGAGCACTCGCTGACGGTGCTCGACCAGGCCATCGGATACGAGCACTCGCGCCACCCGGGCGAACCGCCCGACGTCACCCTGCGCCTGGCCGCGCTGCTGCACGACATCGGCAAGCCTGCCACCCGCAAGCTCGAGCCCGGCGGCGCGGTCAGCTTCTACAACCACGACCTGGTCGGGGCGCGGATGGCGCGCAAACGGCTCTCCGCCCTGCGATTCGACAACGAGACCATCGCCGCCGTCAGCCGGCTGATCGAACTGCACCTGCGCTTCTTCGGCTACACCGACGGGGCCTGGACCGACTCGGCCGTGCGCCGGTACGTGCGTGACGCCGGCGACCAGCTGGAGCGGCTGCACATCCTCACCCGCAGCGACGTGACCACCCGCAACAGGCGCAAGGCCGAGCGGCTCGCCTTCGCCTACGACGACCTCGAGGCCCGCATCGCCGAGATCAAGGAGCAGGAGGAGCTCGACGCCATCCGCCCCGACCTCGACGGCAACCAGGTGATGCGCCTGCTCGAGCTGAAGCCCGGCCCGGAGGTGGGCGAGGCGATGCGCTTCCTGATGGAGTTGCGTCTCGACGAGGGGCCGCTCGGCGAGGAGGAGGCGACCCGGCGGCTGCTGGACTGGTGGCGGGCGCGGCCATGAGCCGCCGCAGCGGTCGGGCGGGCGAGGCGCTGGCCGGCTACGCGATGCTCGCGCCCAGCTTGTTCGGGCTGCTCGCGTTCCTCGCCGTGCCGATCGGCGTCGTCGTCTGGCTGAGCTTCCAGAACTGGGACCTCATCGCCCCGCTGCGCCCGGTCGGCCTCGCCAACTGGCGCGACGTGCTCACCGACCCCGATTTCGGGCACGCGCTGCTGGTGACCGCGCTGTTCGCCCTCATGGTGGTGCCGGTGCAGACGGCGCTCGCGCTGCTGCTGGCGGTGCTGCTGACCCGCGGCCTGCCCGGCTCCGCGCTGTTCCGGGTGATCTACGTCATCCCCTGGGTGTGCGCGCCCCTCGCGCTGGGGCTGGTGTGGAAATGGATCTTCGCGCCGAGCTACGGTGCGCTGAACGCCGTGCTCGGCACGCACACGGCGTGGCTCACGGAGCCGGCGCTCGCGCTGCCGGCGATCGCCGCCGTCACCATCTGGTCGCAGGTCGGCTACGTCACCCTCTTCTTCATCGCGGGGCTGTCGCAGATCCCGGACCACCTGCTCGAAGCGGCCCGGGTCGACGGGGCCGGGCCGGTGCGGGTGTTCTTCTCGATCACGCTGCCGCTGCTGCGACCGACCATGTTCTTCGTGCTGGTGACGAGCGTCATCTCCGCCTTCCAGGTGTTCGACACCGTCTACGCGCTCACGCAGGGCGGTCCGCAGGGCGCCACCGACGTCGTCGCCTACGCGATCTACCACGAGGCCTTCACGGCGTTCGACCTCGGTCACGCGGCGGTGATGGCGCTCGTGCTCTTCGCCGTCCTGGTCGTGGTGACGCTGGCGCAGCAGCTCTACTTCCGTCGGAGGATCAGCTATGAGATCGGATGAGCGGCGGCGCAGGGTGCGCGGCGCGCTCGCCGGCGCATCCGTCTACCTCGTCCTCATCGCCGGCGCCGTGCTCACGCTCGCGCCGTTCGTGCTCTCGGTGATGACCTCGCTGAAGACCTCCAGGCAGTTGGCGACCGAGCCCGCGCTCGCCGCGCCGCAGCCGGCGACGGGACGCAACTACTCCGCATTGTTCGGGGCGGGGGAAGGCTTCGGGCACGCCCTCGCGGTGACCGCGCTGGTCGTCGTGGTGGTGCTGATCGGGCAGCTGTCGTTCTCGATCCTCGCGGCGTTCGCGTTCGCCCGGCTGCGGTTCCCCGGCCGCGATGCGCTGTTCTGGGTGTACCTGGCTACGCTGATGATCCCGCCGTCGGTGACCCTGGTGCCGCTGTACCTGATGATGACCGAGGCGGGGCTGCGCAACACCTTCTGGGGTCTCGTGCTGCCGTACCTGTTCGGGTCGCCGTACGCGGTGTTCCTGCTGCGCGAGTACTTCCGCGGCATCCCGCAGGATCTCGTCGACGCCGCCCGGCTCGACGGTGCCGGTCCCGTGCGCGTGCTGCTGCAGCTCGTGCTGCCGCTCTCGCGCCCCGTGATCGCGACCCTCGCGGTGATCACGGTGGTCACGCACTGGAACAACTTCATCTGGCCGCTCATCATCACAAGCGGTAACACGTGGCAGGTGGTGACCGTGGCCACTGCTAGCCTCCAATCCCAGTACAACGGGAACTGGACCCTGGTGATGGCCGCGACCACGCTCGCGATCGCGCCGCTGCTCATCGTGTTCCTCATCTTCCAGCGGCAGATCGTGCGCTCGATCGCGATCACCGGCTTCCGCTGACCGACCCGAGAAGGAGAACGACGGATGCCTCGACTGCGCGCCCTCGTCGCCACCGCCGCCCTGCTGGCCGCGGCGGGCGCCCTGCTCACCGGGTGCTCGCCGGCGTCGTCGGGAGCGACCACGCTGACGTTCCGCACCTGGGACGAGAACGCCGCGAAGGCGTACCGACAGTCGTTCGCGGCCCTGCACAAGAAGGACCCCGACCTCACGGTCAAGGTGGACGTCGTGCCGTGGGCCGACTATTTCACCAAGCTGCGCACAGACCTGGCCGGCGGCTCGGCCGACGACCTGTTCTGGATGAACGCGCAGAACTACAGCGAGTACGCGAAGAACGGCGCCCTCGTCGACGTCGACAAGGCACTGGGCACGAGCGCGAAGAAGGCCTGGGCCCCGCAGGTGGTCGACCAGTTCACGCAGGACGGAACGCTGTGGGGGGTGCCGCAGACCTCCGACGGCGGCATCGCGGTGTACTACAACAAGGAGCTCGTGCAACAGGCGGGCCTCACGGAGGCCGACATCGCGAAGCTCACGTGGAGCCCGGACCACGGGGCGGACGACACACTGCTGAAGGTCGCGCAGAAGCTGACCAAGGATTCGAACGGGAAGACCGCCGACCAGCCCGGCTTCGACGCCGACAAGACGGTGCAGTGGGGCTACAGCGCCGCCCAGGACCTGCAGGCGATCTACCTGCCGTTCATCGGCTCGAACGGCGGCACCTTCCAGAAGTCGGACGGCACCTTCACCTTCACGGATCCGAAGACGGAGCAGGCCTTCCAGTACCTCGTCGACCTGATCAACGAGTTCCACGTTGCGCCGTCGGCGGCCGACACCAACAGCGACGGCGACTTCACTCTCAACCAGTTCCAGCAGGGCAAGATCGCGCTCTTCCAGTCGGGGCTGTACAACCTGTCGAACGTCGCCGACAACGTCAAGTTCTCCTGGGGGGTCGTGTCGCTGCCGGCCGGTCCGGCGGGTGCCGTGAGCGTCACGAACGGCGTGTCCGTGGTCGGCAACGCGAAGAGCACCCACCAGAAGCAGGTCGCCGAGGTGCTGAAGTGGCTCGGGTCCGAGAAGGGCAACGCCTACATCGGATCCTCCGGCGCCAACCTGCCGGCGGTGCTCGACGCCCAGCAGGTCTACTTCGACCACTGGAAGAAGGCCGGTGTGGACGTGAGCCCCTTCTTCGACGTGATCGACGACAAGCCGACCATCCCGGCACCCGTCGGCGCGCACTTCTCCGACGCGTCCACGGCGTTCAAGCCGTACCTCGACGAGGTCTTCCTCGGGCGCACCTCGGTGAAGAAGGGGCTCGAGCAGGCGCAGAAGGCCGCCAACAAGGCGGTCACCGGCGGGGACTAGAGTTCGCCGAGCGTCGAGGCGCGCGACACGAGCCGCGGCGGCACTCGCTCGACGCCCGAGTGCTCCCGGCCGGCGATCTTGTCGAGCAGCAGCTCGGCCGCGCGACGCCCGATCTGGCCCAGTTTGGGGTCAACAGTGGTGAGCGTCGGGCGCGAGCCGCTGACCATGACGTCCCAGTCGTCGTAGCCGGTGACGGCGATGTCGGACGGAATGCGGACCCCGCGCTCGCGCAACCGCTCGGTGACGCCCCGGGCGATCTGATCGCTGCCGCAGGTGATGGCATCCGGCATCCGTGCGCCGTGTTCGAGCAGCGCTTCGGCGGCCGCTCGTCCCCATGCCTCGCTCCACTCCCCGAACAGCGGTGCGCCGTGCGGTTCGAGCCCGCGCTCGGTGAGACGTTGCGCCACGGCGTCGGCGCGAAGCCGTGCGCTCAAGTGGCTCACCGGCCCGGTGATGTGGGCGATGCGTTCTCGCCCGAGCGCGAGGAGGTGGTCGACGATGAGACGCATCCCTTCCGCCTCGTCGGCGACGACGGAGCTGTCGGCGGGGTCGTCGGAGGGAGCGTAGGCGTATACCGCCGGCAGGGCCGCGTCGATCGGATGCCGGGGCTCGGTTCGCCGCCCTGTCACAATCACCCCCTCGGCCCGCCGCTCGAGGACGTTGCGCAGGTAGTGCTGCTCGCGCAGCGGGTCGTCGCGGCTGTCGCAGAGGAAGACCAGCATCTTGCCGGCGGCGAGCGCGTTCTCCGCGCCGAGCATGATCGGGATGGAGAACCGGCCGATCGCGTCGCCCGTCAGCACGGCGACTGAGTAAGTGCGGCCGGAAGCGAGTGAGCGGCCGACGCCGTCGAACACGAAACCGAGGCGTTCGGCCGTCTCGCGCACCTTCTGCCGCGTGGCCTCGCGCAGCTGCCCCGTGTCGTTGAGCGCTTTCGACACGGTGGCGGGCGAGACGCCGGCCTCGCGGGCGATGTCGATCACGGTGATGCGCTTTCGGGGCGTAACCATGGCCGGACTCTTTCCAGAAAATTTTCCAAAATGCGGAATGCAAAGGATATAACCCATTGTGGTTGACGTCGCAAATCGGGCGGGGCTAGCGTGACAGAAAACGTGTTCCGATTTGGACTCAAGGGAGAGCCATGACCATCGTGTCCTCGGTGAGACCGCCCGCGTCGCCGACCGGTGTTTCAACCAGCGCATTGGGCGCCCTGCAGCCGCTCGGCATCGACGTCGCGCACATCACCGGCGGCTGGTGGGCTGGGCGGCAGCGCCGAATCAGGGAAGTGTCGATTCCCGACGGACGGCGCCAGCTCGAGGAGGCGGGCAACCTCGACAACTTCCGCATCGCCGGCGGGTCGCTCGAGGGTGAGATCCGCGGGCCGGTGTTCGCCGACTCCGACGTGTACAAGTGGCTCGAGGCGGCCGCCTGGGAGTACGGCCGGCAGCCGGACGAAGGGCTGCTGGCCGAGCAGCTCGAGATCACGGCGCTCGTGGCCGCCGCGCAGGAGGACGACGGGTATGTCAACACTGTCATCCAGATCCGCGGCGATCGCTACCGCAACCCGGCGCGCGACCACGAGCACTACTGCGCTGGACACCTCTTCCAGGCCGCCGTGGCGCAGTCGCGTTGCACCGGCCACGACGAGTTGCTCGAGGTCGCGATCCGCTTCGCGGACCACCTCGTGCGCACCTTCGGCGCTGGCAGGCGCGAAGACGTCGACGGGCATCCCGTCGTCGAGATGGGCCTCGTCGAGCTGTACCGCCAGACGGGCCGGGTCGAGTACCTCGACCTGGCGCGCTACTTCGTCGAGGCGCGCGGCCACGCGCTCACCACGCGCTACGGCGGGAACGCGACGTATCTCTCCGACCGCGTCCCGGTGCGGGAGGCGGCCACCGTCGAGGGTCACGCGGTGCGCGCCGTCTATCTCGCCGCCGGCGCCGCCGACGTCGCCGTCGAGACGGGCGACGAAGAGCTGTTGCGGGCGCTTGACCGGCAATTCGCGTCCATGACTGAGGCCAAGCAGTACGTGACCGGGGGCCTCGGTGCCCGCTGGGAGGGCGAGGCGTTCGGTGACCCCTACGAGCTGCCCGCCGACCGCGCATACGCCGAGACCTGTGCCGGCATCGGGGCGGTGCAGTGGGCATGGCGGATGCTGCTCGCCACCGCCGAACCGCGCTACGCGGATCAGATCGAGCATCTGCTCTACAACGCGGTGATGCCGGGCGTCTCCCTCGGCGGCGACGAGTACTTCTACGTCAACACGTTGCACCTTCGCGATGGGGCCGAGGCCGACAACGAGCGCAGCGCGGCAAGCGGTCGGCGCCGCTGGTTCGACTGCGCCTGCTGCCCGCCCAACGTCATGCGAACGCTGGCCCAGCTCGGCGGCTATCTCGCGACGGTCGACGAGCGCGGCCTGCAACTGCAGCAGTACGCGCCGTCTCGCATCACTGGCGCGCTCGCCGACGGTGAGTTCACCGTCGCGGTGCAGACCGACTACCCCTGGAAGGGCGCGGTCCGCGTCACCGTGGAGGCGGCGCCCGGGGGCGAGGCGGACCTCGCGCTGCGCATCCCCGCGTGGGCCGAGGGTGCAACCGTCGACGGTCAGGCGGTGGAGGCCGGCAGCTATGCGCATGTACGGCGCGTCTTCAATCCGGGCGACGTCGTCGAACTCGAGCTGCCGCTTCAGGCATCCGTCGTCACCGCGCACCCCCGAGTCGACGCCGTGCGCGGAAGCGTCGCGGTGCGTCGCGGCCCGCTCGTCTATGCGATCGAGCAGGCCGACCAACCGGACGGCGTCGTTCTCGACGATCTGCGGGTCGACCCCGACGCAAACTACGCGGCGCAGCACCGACCCGACCTGCTCGGGGGCGTCACGACTCTCTCGTTCCCGGCGGTGGGGCCCGACGGGCAGCGGGTGCAACTCACCGCGATTCCTTATTTCGCGTGGGCGAATCGCGGCATCGGTCCGATGCGCGTGTGGATACCGACGGTCTGAATCGCCGGGAAACGGAGGGGCTATCAATGGAGATAAGCCGCCGACGACTGCTCGGCCTTGCCGGAGCAGGCGCCGCAGCCGCAATCACCGGGGTGCTTGCCGGATGCTCGAGCACGCTGCCCGAACCGGACGTCGCGGCCGCGGGATTCGGGGCGCGGGCCCGCGGCACCGTGTCGGTCTGGTCTCGCTCGGCCACTCAGACCGGGATGCAGACGATCATCGACCGGTTCCACAAGGTCCAGAGCGCGATCCGGGTGCAACTCACCCCCGTGCTCGACGCCGAGTACGTGACCAAGCTGGCGACGGCGATCCGCGGCGGCGAGGTGCCGGACCTCGTCGACATGGACGACATCAACTCGTCCTTGTTCATCTATCGCGACACCTTCACGGACTTGACCCCGCTCGTCGACGAACTGCCGTACCGCGACAAGCTCTCGCCCGGTCACCTGTCGCTGGCATCGCTGGGGAAGAAGGTGTACGGCGTCCCGTTCCTCGCCGACAACTCCCTGCTCTGGTTGAACACCGAGTTGTTCGACAGAGCCGGCGTCGACCCGGATGAGGCCACCCAGTCCCTCGAGACGCTGCAGGAAGCGCTGCCGAAGCTCACCTCGGCGAAGGACGGCATCTACGCGTGGACCTTCCCCGGCAACGGCCAGGGGGCGCTCGGCTTCACCTTCCTCCCGCACCTGTGGGCTCAGAATGCGGACGTCTTCCGCGGTGAAATCGGATCACAGACCGGGTTCATCGAGAAGAACGACAAACTTCGGACGACCCTCGAGTTCTTCCGTCGGATGTGGCGCAACAAGTGGGCGCCGCCGAGTTGCTACGCCGATGCCGCCACGCACTGGGGAAGCGACTTCCTCGCCGGGAAGATCGCGATCTTCCCAGGCAACTTCGCCGTGATCAAGGCGGCGCCGAAGGCCATGGCCGCGAAGCTCAAGCCCGTGGTCATCCCCGGCCCGACGGGCGGTCGCTGCTTCTTCGACGGCGGTGACAACCTGTGCATGCCCCGTGGCGCCAAGAACCCGTCGGCGGCCTGGGAGTTCGCGAAGTTCGCGCTCGAGACAGCCCAGCAGCAGAGCTTGCCCGACGGAGGCTATACGCCGATCCGGAGCGATGCCGATACGGCGGCATTCCGCGCGAAGTATCCGCTCGATACGACGCCGCTGGAGCACCTCGACCTCGGCTACGCGCCGCGAACTCTCGCCTACAACCTCGCCATCAACCAGGCGGACGGCCCGTTCCTCGCCATGTTCCGGAAGGCGGTGTTCGACGGAGACGTCGACGGCGCCCTCAGTGACGGCCAGGCGGGCTTCGACAGACTCTTGAAGGAGACCCAGGCATGACCGCCGTCAGCAGCCGCCCCGAGCCTGCGTTGCGCAGGCCGGCGCGTCCCGTCACGCACCTCCGCCCGACCGGGCGCAGGCGAGGCCCACTCACCCATCCCGGCGGCACCGGACTGGCGCTCGTGCTTCCGGTCGTCGCCTTCGTGGCGGTGTTCGTGCTCGCACCCCTGGTAGTCGCGGTGTACATCTCGCTCACCGACTTCCCGCTGATCGGCTCGTACCGCTTCATCGGGCTGACGAACTATCTGTCGGCGCTGACCGACCCTGCGTTCGGGCACGCGCTGCTCTACACGCTGATCTACACCGCCATCGTGACCGTGCCGATCCTGGTGCTCGGGTACGTCCTCGCGGTGCTGGTGCGAAGGCGGCGCCGGGGCAGCACGGTGCTGCGCACCATCCTCTTCGTCCCCTACGTCGTCGGGCTCACCACGCTCAGCTTCTTTCTCGTGCTGGAGGCTCAGCCCGGATCCGGGGCGGTGAACATCGTGTTGCGCGCGCTGCACATCACCGACGGGCAGACCGCGTGGCTCGTTTCGGGGCCACTGGCAACCGGGCTGATCTGTGTGCTCGTGGTCTGGGCGGCGAGCGGCCTGACCATGGTGCTGCTCATGTCGGGCATGCAGGGGATTCCCGCCGACGTCTACGAGTCTGCGGCCATGGACGGCGCGACGTGGTGGCAGGCGGAGCGGCAGATCACCATTCCGATGGTGCGCCGCACCATCGCGCTCAGCCTGATCATTTCGGTGATCGGGTCGTTCCTCGCCTTCAACCAGTTCTTCATCCTGACGGCCGGCGGCCCGGGCGCCGCCACGACGACGGCCGTGCTGCAGATCTACAACAAGGCGTTCGTCCAGCTGCAGCTCGGAGCGGCGAGCGCCGAGTCGATCCTGCTGATCATCGTCACCGGCATCATCACGGCGGTGCAGTTCTGGCTGCTACGCGATCGTGACGACGCGAAGGGAGCGCGCGCATGACCGCCATCACCGTCTCGGGCCGTCGGGAGTCGGGTGCGAAGATCGCGCTGTACGTCGCGGGCTTCGTCCTCTCCGTCATCGTGTTCGCCGCTCCGCTGCTGTTCGCGCTGTTCCGCGCGTTCCAGCCGGCACAGGTCATCGAGAACCCGCCGGATGGGTCGACCTTCTTCCACCTCACCTGGCAGAACTTCGCCCATCTGGGCTCCGAGGCGCACCTCGGGGAAGCCATCCTGAACTCGGCCATCGTGGCGGTCGTCACCGCCGTGCTGACGGCGGTGCTCTCGACCCTCGCCGGCTACGGCTTCGCGAAGTTCCGCTTCCGCGTCTCGAACTGGCTGTTCGGGCTGATCGTGCTGACAATGATGGTGCCGTTCCAGGCGATCCTGACGCCGCTCTACCTCGAGCTCAACAGCATGCATCTGACCAACAGCCTGCTCGGCCTGATCCTCTTCTACACGACGGTCAACCTGCCGTTCGGTGTGTTCGTGATGCGGAATGCGTTCGAGTCGATCCCGCCGGAGTTGGAGGACTCGGGTTTCGTCGACGGCGCCGGCACCACACGGATGCTGCTCTCGGTGCTGCGCCCGTTGATCCTTCCCGGTGCAGCGACGGCGGCGCTCTACGCGTTCCTGGCGTCGTGGACGGAGTTCCTCGGCGCGCTCACCTTCCTGACCAACGCGAAGCTCTACACGCTGCCGCTGGCCCTCGTCAACGTGCAGCAGGGCGCCTACGGTCAGGTCGACTTCGGTCTCCTGGCCGCAGGCGCCGTGGTCGCGATGATCCCCTGCATCGTGCTGTACGTCGGAATGCAGCGCTTCTACGTCGCCGGCCTCGCGAGCGGAGCGGTGAAGGGCTGACCCTTACAGCTCGTCCGGGTGCCCGCCGCGGCGTCCGGCCTCGCCCCGATCGACGGCGGCCAGAGCGGCGAGTTCGGCGTCGTTGAGTTCGAAGCCGAACACGTCGAAGTTCTCGGCCATGCGCTCCTTGCGACTCGACTTCGGGATCACGACGTTGCCGGTCTGCAGGTGCCAGCGCAGAATCGCCTGCGCCGGGGTCACACCGTGCGCCTTCGCGACCTCGAGCAGAGCGGGGGCGGTCGACACCTCGCCGCCGCCAAGCGGGTACCAGGCCTCGGTCGCGATGCCGTGCTCGGCGTGGAACGCCTTGAGCTCGCGCTGCTGGAACTCGACGTGCAGCTCGACCTGGTTCACGGCGGGGGTCACTCCGGTCTCGGCGATGACCTGCTCGAGGTCCTGGATTCGGAAGTTGGAGACGCCGATCGAGGTGGCGAGCCCCTGCTGCTGCAGTTCGATGAGCGACTGCCACGCCTCCAGCGCGTGCCCGCCCTTCGGGTGCGGCCAGTGGATCAGGTACAGGTCGACGTGATCGAGGCCGAGCTTGTCGAGGCTCGTCTTCAGCGCCTCAGAGGCGTGGGTCTGGTCGGAGTTCCAGAGCTTGGTCGTGATGAACAGCTCGTCGCGCCGGATGCCGGAGGAGGCGATCGCGGCGCCCACGCCCTCCTCGTTGCGGTAGATCGCCGCCGTGTCGATGTGACGGTAGCCCACCTCGAACGCGTCCGAGACGACTCGGGTGGCCTCGGCCGGGTCGACGCGGAAGACGCCGAAGCCGAGCTGCGGGATCGCGTTGCCGTCGTTGAGCTTCAGTTCGGGAACAGTCGTGCGTGCGTCGGTCATGTCTCCACGCTAAGACGATTCGAGCGCGCATGGCCATCCGAGTCGGCACCGGAGCCTGCTGCCTTCGGGTTCGCGGATTCCCGGGCCGTCCGCTACGCTATTGAGGTTGTCGTGGTGCGCCATCCGGCCGCCACGGATGCACATACCCTCCTGCTGCGGAAATACCGCAGCCGTTCGAGTCCAGAGGAGGTGGGTTAGTCATGCATCAGTACGAGCTCATGGTGATCCTCGATCCCGAGATCGATGAGCGCACCGTCGCTCCCAGCCTTGACAAGTTCCTCAACGTCGTCCGCAACGACGGCGGGTCGATCGACAAGGTCGACGTCTGGGGCCGTCGCCGTCTCGCCTACGAGATCAACAAGCGCGCCGAGGGCATCTACGCCGTCGTCGACTTCACCGCGAACCCGGCCGCGACCGCCGAGCTGGACCGCCAGCTGAAGCTGTCCGAGGCAGTGCTGCGCACGAAGGTGCTGCGCGCCGAGGAGGCCGTCGCCCGCGTGGCCAAGGTCGAGGCCAAGGCTGAGGCCAAGAAGGCCAAGGCCGCCGAGAAGGTCGGCGCGTAGTCCGATGGCCGGCGAGACCGTCATCACCGTGGTCGGCAACCTGACGGCAGACCCCGAGCTGCGCTACACGCAGAGCGGGCTGGCGGTTGCCAACTTCACCATCGCGTCCACTCCGCGCACCTTCGACCGCCAGGCGAACGAGTGGAAGGACGGCGAAGCCCTCTTCCTCCGCGCCAGCGTCTGGCGCGAGTTCGCCGAGCATGTCGCGGGGTCGCTGAGCAAGGGCTCGCGCGTCATCGCGACCGGCCGCCTCAAGCAGCGCTCCTACGAGACCCAGCAGGGCGAGCGCCGCACCGTGATCGAGCTCGAGGTCGACGAGATCGGCCCGTCGCTGCGTTACGCCACCGCCCAGGTGCAGCGTGCACAGTCGTCCGGCGCCGGCCGCGGCGGCTCGAACTTCGGTGGCAGCGGTGGCGAGGAGCCGTGGGCCCAGGCCGCTCCGGTCGACGCCCCCGCGTCGAACGACCCGTGGTCGACGCCCGGCGGCTACAGCGACGACACCCCCTTCTAAACCCCCTTTTTGATCAACTAAGGAAACTTCAACCATGGCTGGAAAGTCGAGCGGCGACCGCCGCAAGCCGATCCGCAAGGGCAAGGACGGCAAGAACGCCGCCCCGGCGAAGTCCGTGACCGTCGGTGTCATCGACTACAAGGACGTCGCCACCCTGCGCAAGTTCATCTCTGAGCGCGGCAAGATCCGCGCCCGCCGCATCACCGGCGTGTCGGTCCAGGAGCAGCGGCTCATCGCGAAGGCGATCAAGAACGCCCGTGAGATGGCGCTCCTCCCCTACTCCGGCGCCGGCCGCTAAGGAGGACACAATGTCGAAGGTCATTCTCACTCACGAGGTCTCCGGCCTCGGTTCGGCCGGTGATGTCGTCGAGGTCAAGAACGGCTACGCCCGCAACTACCTCGTTCCGCAGGGCTTCGCGACCCCGTGGACCCGCGGCGGCGAGAAGCAGGTCGAGGCCATCAAGGCAGCCCGCTCCGCCCGCGAGCACGCGAGCATCGAAGAGGCGCAGGACCTCAAGTCGAAGCTCGAGGCGAACGTCGTGACCCTGGCGGTCAAGGCGGGCGCCGAGGGACGCCTGTTCGGCTCCGTGAAGCCGGCCGACATCGCCGCCGCGGTCGAGGCCTCCGGCCTCGGCTCGGTCGACAAGCGTCGCGTCGAGCTGACCTCCCCGATCAAGTCGACGGGAGACCACGAGGCGATCGTGAAGCTGCGTGACGACATCGTCGCGACCATCTCGCTGAAGGTGGTTGCGGCCAAGTAGCACCGCAGGCACACTGGCTGTAGCGGCGAGCCCCGGCTCGCCGCTACAAGCATTTAATGGGGCGATTTTCCCCAGCATTTTGCACAGGCAACCTGCCCGAAACATCAACCTTCGACCATCACTCCAAACAACTTTCTACACACAGGGTGGGGAAGAAAAGAAGGCCGGTCAAGCGTGATTTCAGTGCCGAGATTTCTCAGCTCTCCACAGTTATCCACACGCGTTCTGCACACTGCTCCCGGCGTTTCGCACGCTTCCTCCCCAGGGTTTTCCACAGGCCGTGTTGTGACCGGCCGAGACGACTCCCTAGGGTGGCGCAAGGCTTCGCCGACAGGGGCGGCTCGACACCGATGAGGGTGTCGCCGCGGGGATGTCGGCGGCCCATGCGAAGTTGGAACAGGGCGCTTCTGCGCGCCCGAGGAGAACGTGAGGAGTCGGATTGTCGATCGCACACCTGGAGGACCGCCGCGATGATCGCGGGAGCGGCCGTAGCGGCCGCGACGGCGACGCCGGCGCGTATCCGGGTGGGCGCACGCCCCCCTTCGACGAGCTCGCCGAGCAGAGCACGCTGGGCGGCATGCTGCTCAGCAAGGACGCGGTGGCCGACGTCGTCGAGGTGGTGCGGGGGCGCGACTTCTACCTGCCGAAGCACGAGGTCGTCTTCGAGGCGATTCTGCGGCTGTACTCGCACGGCGAGCCGACCGACGTCGTCGCGGTCACGGACGAGTTGATCAAGACCGGCGAGCTGCAGCGGGCCGGCGGCGTCGAGTACCTGCACACGCTCACCAGCGTGGTGCCGACGGCGGCGAACGCCGGGTTCTACGCCGAGATCGTCGCCGAGAAGGCGCTATTGCGCCGCCTCGTGGTCGCCGGCGAGCGCATCGCCCAGATGGGCTACCAGGGTGAGGGCGAGGTGCTCGACCTGGTCAACAACGCCCAGGCCGAGATCTATGACGTGACGGGCACGAACGACAGCGAGGACTACGTTCCCCTGACGCTCGCCATCGAGGCCGCCGCGGAGGAGATCGACGCGGCCAGCCACAAGGACGGCACGATGACCGGCGTGCCCACCGGCTTCGCCGAGCTCGACGAGCTGACCAACGGGCTGCACCCCGGTCAGATGATCGTCGTGGCCGCCCGGCCCGCGATGGGCAAGTCGACCCTGGCGCTCGACTTCGCCAGGGCGGCCGCGCTGAAGCACGACATGCCGACCATCTTCTTCAGCCTCGAGATGGGCCGCAGCGAGATCGCCATGCGCCTGCTCTCCGCGGAAGGGTCTCTGCCGCTGCACGTGTTGCGCAAGGGCCGGCTCGAGCAGCAGGACTGGACCAAGCTCGCCTCCACCCGCGCGCGCATCAACGATGCGCCGCTGTACATCGACGACAGCCCGAACATGACGCTGGTCGAGATCCGCGCGAAGTGCCGGCGGCTCAAGCAGCGCGTCGGGCTCAAGATGGTCGTCATCGACTACCTGCAGCTGATGACGAGCGGCAAGCGGGTCGAGAGCCGTCAGCAGGAGGTCTCCGAGTTCTCGCGCGCGCTCAAGCTGCTCGCCAAGGAGCTGCAGGTGCCGGTCGTGGCGCTGTCGCAGTTGAACCGCGGCCCCGAGCAGCGCACCGACAAGCGGCCGGCGATCAGCGACCTGCGCGAGTCGGGCTCGATCGAGCAGGACGCCGACATGGTGATCCTGCTGCACCGCGAGGACATGTACGACAAAGACAGCCCCCGCGCGGGCGAGGCCGACCTGATCGTCGCCAAGCACCGCAACGGGCCGACGCGCGACGTCGCGGTCGCCTTCCAGGGCGCGTACTCCCGCTTCGCGGACATGGCGCCGATGTAGCGTTCCTCGTTGTAGGGCTTCGGGAAGACTGCGAAAGTCCGGCCGAGACAGCGCGCGTCCGCGCTCAGTCCCGAACCGTCGCGGGGATGGCGGCGTCGATGAGCGCGGTCGCGATCTCGGCAGCGGTGGCGAAGGCATCCGTGCCGAGGACCCGGGTGCGCGCCGCGGCGCCGTCGAGGAGCAGCGCGAGTTGTTCGCCGAGCCGGTCCGGGTTGTCCGCGCCTGCCTCGCGGGCGGCGTCTGCGAGTCGGGTGGCGAAGGCCTTCTTGTAGTCGCGCGCGTAGGTGCGCGCGGGGTGGCTCGGGTCGGAGATTTCAACGGCCGCCTGGATGAACGGGCACAGCGGCGCATGGACGTCGAAGACGGCGAGGAGCCGTTCACGAGGCGTGAGATCGGTGCGGTCGAACACCTCGGGCAGGATGTCCGGGTCGAATCGGTGCAGGTGTTCGGTGATCAGGTCGTCCTTGCCGGCGAAGTGCTGGTAGAGCGTGCGCTTGGACACCTCGGCCGCCGCACAGAGCTGGTCCATGCCGGTGCCGTTGATGCCCTGATCCCGGAACAACTTCTGCGACGCGGTGAGGATGCGCTCACGGGCTCCCCTGCCGCGCCGGCGGCCTTGCGGGCCCTTCTCCAACTCCGTCACGGCTCCATCCTACCCGTGTTTGGTACGAATCGGTGTACTTAGTCTGTTAGCGTAAGCACACTGAGCGGTGTACGTAGCATCGCCATCCGGGTGCCATGGCACCACCGACCCGAAGGAGCAACATGGGAAAGCTGGACGGCAAGGTCGCGGTCATCACCGGCGGCACGAGTGGAATGGCGCTGGCCGGCGCGAAGCTGTTCGTCGACGAGGGCGCGCACGTGTTCATCACGGGCCGCCGCCAGGACGCTCTCGACGAGGCGGTGAGCCGGATCGGCCACGGGGTCACCGGCGTGCAGGGCGATGCCGCGAACCTGGACGACCTGGACCGTCTGTTCGAGACGGTCGAGCGGGAGAAGGGCTCGATCGATGTGCTGTGGGCCAGCGCCGGCGGCGGGGAGGCCGCTGCGCTCGGGGAGATCACCGAGGAGCAGTTCGATCGCACCTTCGGGCTCAACGCGCGCGGCACCTTCTTCACCGTGCAGAAGGCTCTGCGGCTGCTCAACGACAATGCCTCGATCATCATGACCGGATCCAACGCGTCCCTCGGCGCCTTTCCGGGCTGGAGCGTTTACGCCGGCAGCAAGGCCGCCCAGCAGGCGTGGGCGCGCGTGTGGCTCAACGAGTTGCGCGACCGCAGGATCCGCGTCAACGTCCTGACCCCGGGCTCGGTCCTGACCCCGATGCAGGAGGCGGTGCTGGATGAAGGCGCCAAGGCGGCGTTCGAGTCCATCATCCCGCGTCGCCAGATGGGGCGTCCCGAGGAAATCGCCACCGTCGCGCTGTTCCTCGCCTCCGACGACTCCAGCTATGTGAACGGCCTGGAGCTCGTCGCCGACGGCGGCACCACCGCCCTCTGAACCGAACGACACACGAAAAGAGAGTCAGGACCCCCATGAGCAACATCAGCATCATCGGCACCGGCAACATGGCCCGCACCATCGGCGCGCTGGCCGTCAAGGGCGGCAATACCGTCGAAGTGATCGGCCGCGACGCAGCGAAGTCCGCCGCCCTGGCCGAGACGCTCGGCGGTGGAACCACGGTCGGGAGCTTCGGCGCCGCCCCGGCCGGTGACATCGTCATCCTCGCGGTGCTGTTCGAGAGCGCCGTACCGGTGATCCGCAAGTTCGGAGACGGATTGGCCGGCAAGATCATCGTCGACATCACCAACCCGTTCAACGCGACCGGAACGGGGCTGGCCGTCCCACACGACACCTCCATCGCGCAACAGATGGCACAGGCGGCCCCCGCGAGCGCCCACGTCGTGAAGGCCTTCAACACCCTCTTCCGCCATGTTCTGGCGCATGGGGCGCCGGTGGACGTTTTCATGGCGGGCGACGACGCGCAGGCGAAGGCCGGCGTGGCGGCCTTCATCGAGAGCCTCGGTCTGCGCCCGCGCGATACGGGCGACCTGAGCATGGCGCACTGGGTGGAGGGAGCCGGCGTGCTGACCATGGGCCTCGCCCGCTACGGCGTCGGGAACTTCGACTTCTCCCTCGGCGTCAACACCCTCGGTTGAGACCCCGCCGAGCACGAGCGCGCGGTCGAGGCATCCGTCATCGCAACTGTTCACGGTGAAGGGGTGCCCCGGTGGGACACGACTGGGTACAGTGCCCCTTGTGACGACGCCAGAGCTGTTCGCCGGCGTTCGCGCCGCGCTCTTCGACCTCGATGGAGTCCTGACCCCCACAGCGGCCGTGCACCGTGTCGCCTGGTCGAGGCTCTTCACCGAGTACTTCGCGAAGGCCGGGGTGGCGCCCTACACAGAGTCCGACTACTTCGAGTACATCGACGGCAAGCCGCGCTACGACGGGGTGCGCTCGGCGCTCGCCTCGCGCGGGCTCGAGCTGCCCGAGGGCGACCCGTCGGACGGGCCCGACGCCCCCACCGTGTGCGGGCTCGGCAATCGGAAGAACCTCGAGTTCACCCGGATCCTCTCCGAGGAGGGCGTGGAGCCCTACCCCGGATCGATCGAGTTCCTCGACGCGGTCGACGGCAGCGGGATCCCCTCCGCGGTGGTGTCGAGCTCCGCCAACGCGGTCGACGTGCTGCGGGCGGCCGGGCTCCTCGGGCGGTTCGCCGCCGTGGTCGATGGCAAGGTGGCGAAGGAGCACGCGCTCGCCGGCAAGCCGGACCCCGCCACCTTCACGTACGGCGCCGAGCAGCTCGGCGCGCCGGTCGACCGGGCGGTCGTGTTCGAGGACGCCACCTCGGGGGTGGCCGCCGGCCGGGCGGGGGGCTTCATCGTCGTCGGTGTCAACCGGGGCACGGGGCGCGACGCGCTGCTGCAGGCGGGCGCCGACGTGGTCGTCGACGACCTCGGCGAACTGGTGGATGACTGGCGGGCGGCCGCCCGGAAGGAGCACGCATGAGGCGCTCGACGACCGACCCCCTCGACCGCGACCGGTTCCCGGTCGACGAGTGGGCTCTCGTGGAGAGCCAGCTCGACAAGCGCGACCTGGGCCGCACCGAGACGCTGTTCGCCGTCGGCAACGGCTACGTCGGCATGCGGGGCAACTACGAGGAGGCGCGCGAAGGCGTCATGAACGGCACCTTCATCAACGGCTTCCACGAGACCTGGCCGATCCGCCACGCGGAGGACGCGTTCGGCTTCGCCCACGTCGGGCAGACGATCGTGAACGCGCCCGACGCGAAGGTGATCCGCGTGTACGTCGACGACGTGCCGTTCGTGATCGGAGACGCGGAGCTGCTCGACTACGAGCGCCGGCTCGACTTCTCCACCGGCGTGCTGTCGCGCGAGGTCGAATGGCGCACGCCGAAGGGCGCGCGCGTGCAGATCAGCTCGCGCCGGTTCGCGTCGTTCGCCGAGCGGCACCTGGTGGTCATGGAGTACGAGGTCACGGTGGTCGACGCCGAGGCGTCGGTCGTGATCTCGAGCCAGGTGATCAACCGACAGGATCGCAAGGACGAGTACGGCATCGGCTCCGCCGGGGGCGACGCGGCGTTCGACCCGCGCAAGGCCGAGACGTTCACGGACCGGGTGCTGCAGCCGCGGCTGAAGCGCAACAGCGGCGGGCGCAGCGTGCTCGGCTACCGCGCCACCAATTCGCGGATGACGATCGCCTGCGCCGCCGACCACGTGATCGAGACGGCGAACGAGGTGCAGCAGTCGTACGCGCTCGAGGACGACCTGGCCAAGCAGGAGTACCGCATCCACGCGCAGCCGGGGGTGCCCATCCGGCTGACGAAACTGGTGAGCTACCACACGGCCGCGCAGGTGCCGGTGCGGGAGCTGGCCGACCGGTGCGACCGAACCCTCGACCGGGCCCGGGAACGAGGCATCCGTGCCCTGTTCGACGAGCAGAAGGAATGGCTCGACGAGTTCTGGTCGCGCAGCGACCTCGAGATCCTCGGCCAGCCGGCCGTGCAGCAGGCGGTGCGCTGGAACCTCTACCAGCTGGCGCAGGCCTCGGCGCGGGCCGACGGCCTCGGCATCCCGGCGAAGGGGGTGACCGGCTCGGGCTACGGCGGCCACTACTTCTGGGACATGGAGATCTACGTGCTGCCGTTCCTCAGCTACACGAGCCCTGTGGCGGCGCGCAACGCGCTGCGGTTCCGGCACAGCCTGCTCGACGACGCCCGGGCGCGCGCCAACGAGCTGAGTCAGCGCGGCGCGCTGTTCCCGTGGCGCACCATCAACGGGCAGGAGTCGTCGGCGTACTACGCGGCCGGAACCGCGCAGTACCACATCGACGCCGACATCGCCTACGCGCTCGGGCAGTACGTGAACGCGACGGGCGACGAGGCGTTCCTCGAGGGCGACGGGCTCGACATCCTGGTCGAGACGGCGCGGATGTGGGCGGACCTGGGCTTCTGGCGCTACAACGGCGGCGAGATCTTCCACATCCACGGCGTGACCGGGCCGGACGAGTACACGACCGTGGTCAACGACAACCTGTACACGAACGTGATGGCGCGGTGGAACCTGCGCGCCGCCGTGGACGCCATGCGGTCGGTCAGGGAGAAGGACCCGAGCGCCTACCACCGGGCGCTGGCCCGGCTCGGCGTCGAGGAGGCGGAGATCGACGAGTGGGCCAGGGCCGCCGAGGCGATGCACATCCCCTTCGACGAGAACCTCGGCATCCACCCGCAGGACGCGCAGTTCCTCGAGAAGGAGCTCTGGGACCTGCCGAACACGCCGCGGGACAAGCTGCCGCTGATGCTGCACTACCACCCGCTCGTGATCTACCGCTTCCAGGTGCTTAAGCAGGCCGACGTCGTGCTGGCACTCGTGCTGCAGGGCGACCAGTTCACGATGGAGCAGAAGCGCGCCGACTTCGAGTACTACGACCCGCTGACCACCGGCGACTCGACGCTGTCGGCGGTCGCGCAGGCGATCGTCGCCGCCGAGGTCGGCTACAGCGACCTCGCCGTGGACTACTTCCTCGATGCGGTCTACGTCGACCTGGCCGACCTGCACGGAAACGCCGTGGACGGGGTGCACGTCGCCTCCACCGGCGGCGTGTGGAGCACGGTGGTGTGGGGCTTCGGCGGCGTGCGCGACTACGAGGGCGAGCTCACCATGGATCCGCGCCTGCCCACGGACTGGGAGGGCGTGCGCTACCGGCTCACGGTGCGCGGCTCGCGGCTGCGCGTCGAGTTGCGGATGGCGAGCGTGAAGCTCACCGTCGAGGACGGCCCCGGGGTCGATCTCAAGGTGCGGGGCGAAGAGGTGTCGGTGCGGCCCGGATTCCCGGCGCTCATCACGCTGCCCGACCAGGGCCCGATCCGCCGCGGGACGCCGAGCACGAAGAACATCGCCGGCGAGCTGCGGCCCGACGGCTCGGTCATCACCGCGTCGATCCCGACGCTGGCCGCCGACGATGAGCCGCCCACGACGGGAACGCAGCCGGTGCCGGTGCAGACGCACCGACCCGACTGAGGCGGGGCGGCGGTCGCGGCCGCAGGTGTGGTCGGCGCTCGGGGCGGGCGGCGCGGGCCAGGCCGACGAGAAAGCGGTTTCTCGATTAGAGTCGGCGCATGGGCGACGACGCCTTCCCCGAAGAACGCGTGGGCGCCGCGCGGGCCGAGAAGATCCGCCGCGTGCGCGAACTGCTCGCGGCCCGCGAGCTCGAGGGGGTGCTGCTGACCGGCATCGAGACGGTCGCGTGGCTGCTCGACGGGGCGCGGGTGGCGGTCCCCCTCGGCGGACCGCCCGTGGCCGCCGTCGAGGTGCGGTACGACGCGGTGATCGTGCACGCGCCGGCGAACGAGCTCGAGCGGCTGCGGGGCGAGGAGCTCGGCGATCTCGCAGGGCTGGAGCTGCGCCCGCGGCCGTGGCACGAGCCGCTGCCCGCGTCCGGAGCGCAATCCGCCGCCGGCCTCGCCGACGAGGCGGCGCTGGCCGCCGAGCTGTGGGTGCTGCGCACGGTCCGGCTGCCGGCCGAGCTCGCGCGGTTCCGGCGACTGGGCACGGATGCCGCGGCGCTCGCCACCCGGATCGCGTCCGCCGCACGCCCCGAATGGAGCGAGCGGCGCCTCGCCGCCGAGCTCGCCGCCGGCGTGTACGAGCTCGGGGCGGAACCGGTCGTGGTGCTGGTCGGGGGCGCGCGGCGCAGCGGCGTGCAGCATCCGTTGCCCACGGCCGCGCCGCTCGGGCGGCGGGCCGTGTTCGCGTTCGGGGCGCGCCGCGCGGGCGCCGTCGTGAACCTCACCCGCTGGCTGCAGCGCGGCGCCGACCCGGCCGACGAGGAGCGCGACGCGCGGCTGCGCGAGGTGGAGGCGGAGGTGCTGGACGCCACGGTGCTGGGCGCGCCGCTGGTCGCGGTGCTCGAGGCGGCGCGGGCCGCTTATGGCCGGCATGGCTTCGGCACCGAGGCGTGGCTGCGCCACCATCAGGGCGGCCCGAGCGGGTACGCCGGCCGCGACCCGAAGGTCACCCCGCGCAGCCCGGGAACCGTGCACGACGGGCAGGTGCTCGCCTGGAACCCCTGGGTGCCGGGGGCGAAGCTCGAAGACACCGTGCTCGCCACCGCGTCGGGGGTCGAGGTGCTCACGGCCGATCCGGAGTGGCCGGCGACGACGACGCGGGGCCGGGTGCGGCCGCTGCCCCACCCGTACTGACCCGGCGGCTACTGGTCCGGCGCCCACTGGGCGGGGTTCACTGGCCGGGGCTTACTGACCGGGCGCGACGAACACCGGGCCGGTGCGGGCGACCACCTGCCCGTGCTCGAGCTCGACCCGCTCGTCGGCGCGCAACTCCAGCTCGTGCACGGCTCCGCCGATCTCGAACCGGCCGCCGACCGGATGCGGGGAGACGTTGACGATCGCGCGAGCCTCACCCGCGGCATCCGTCACGACGCGCACGCCCGCCGGGGTGCGGGCGACGACCTCGCCGTCGCGGCTCGCGGTGAGCGTGCCGGCCCGGACGTCGACGCGCAAGTCCCCACGGCGGTACGAGCCGCCGGTGACGCCGTCGGGCAGCAGGCCCGTGAACCAGACCTCACCCTCGGGCCGCGGCTCGACGCCGCAGCAGCGCTCGACCGCGTCGAGCAGCCAGAGCATCGCCGGCGTGTACCGCTCGGCGTAGCCGGGGGCGCCCGTGTCGGGGTCGTAGGTCTGCGGGAACCGGCCGGCGCGGGCCAGTGCCGTCAGCAGCGGCAGATCGACGAGCGCCAGCTCGGCCGCGCGGCCGTGCCGCTCGAACGCGGCGGGCGCGCGCAGCACGGCGAGGAAGTTGGGCGGGCCGCCCCACGAGTTGCGCTCGACGTCGCGCTGATAGGCGGGGTGGGCGCGGGCGACCGTGGTGAACGGATGCCTCGCGAAGAACCCGCGCGGATTCAGCAGCCACCTCCGTAGCGCCTCGGCGAAGAACACGTCGTCGCCGATGCCGCACGCGAGCACGCGCAGCAGCACGTCGGAGGGCACGCGCACCGCGCCGCCGAGCGCGTCGCGGTCGTAGAACTGGCCGTCGTCGGCGTCGAAGCACTGCTGCCACAGCGCGGCCCGGCTGCGGGCGGCGGCCTCGAGCCACGGCTGCGCCGGTTCGCCGAGTTCCGCGGCGATGAGCGCCAGGTGCTCGCGCTGGCAGGCGGCGTGCGCCGTGAGATCGGGGGCCACGAACGGCAGCCGCGGGATGCCGCGGTCGAACCGGGCCGGGTCGCGGCCGGGCGTCGTGTCGGGGATGCCGGCGAAGCGGGGCGAGCCGTCGTGGCCGGTGTCGAAGGCGCAGAACGCCTCCACGCCGCCGGTGCCCCGGGTGTCGCGGTGCCGGGCGACCCAGGTGTCGTCGGCGGCGAGCGCCCGGTACAGCACGGCGAGATCGCCGCGGTCCAGCGCGCCCAGCCGGTAGGCGGTCCACGCGCTGCGCGCGAGCGGGGTCACGCGCTGGATCTGGCCGAACGCGGGCCCCTCGGCGGTGATCTTGTACGGCAGCAGCCCGTCGGCGCGCGCCAGTCGGGCGAAGCGCAGCATCGTCGCCCGGGCGAGCCCGGGAGCGAGGCGGGCCAGCACCTCGGCCGAGATCGAGCCGGTGCTCTCCAGCCACGCGCCCGGGTACGGCCCGCCCTCGAGCAGCACCGGCTCGCCCCCGCCGAGCGGGGCAGTGCACTCGGCGAGCTGCGCAGCGGCACGGCGCCACGCATCCGCGAGCCCGCCGCCGTCGGCGTCGAACCGGATGCCGCGGCCCGCGAGCCCGAGAGCGTCGCTCACGCCGTCCGGGTCACTTGTTCAGAGCCGCCGACATCGTCTTGATCCACTCGTCGGCCGCCTGCTTCGGGGTCTGCCGGCCGAAGATCACCTCGGCGTCGAGCCGGTTGGTGGTGTCGACCATGATCGATCCTCCCGCCGGCTGCGGCGGCAGCGCGGAGCGGCCGTTCGCGGCCACCTGCTGCACGTAGTCGGCGGCCGCACGGCTGCCCGGGTCGAGGGAGGGCTTGATCGCGTCGAGCACCTTCTGATTGAACGGCAGCCCGCGGTCGGCGAGGATCTTCTTGCCCGCCGCCGGCGAGTTGACCAGGTAGTCGATCAGGATCGCGGCCGCCTCCGGGTTCTTCGACTTGGAGTAGATGGCGTAGTACTGCGACGGCAGCACGGTCGTGCCGGGCCGGGCCGCCTGCTTCTCGCCGGGCACGCCGATGATGGTCATGTCGTCGCCGGAGGCCTGCGCGAAGGTGGGCGTCAGGTTGCTGTAGGCGAAGGTCATCGCCGCCTTCCCCTGGCCCATTAGGGTCTGCTCGGGGGCCGCACCCTGGGTCTCGGTGGTGACGTCGGCGGGCGGCATCCCGCCGCCCTTGATCAGCTGCTTCTCGAGGTTCCAGAAGTCGACGAGGGTCGACGCGGTGATGCCGAGCTTGCCGCCTGAGGTGTACATGCCCGTCTTCGTCTCCTGCGCGGCGAACACGCCGAGGATGTCGGAGACCTGCATCTCGAGCGCGTAGTCGCCCTTCGGCAGCTTCCCGCCCAGCTCATCGGCGTACGCGACGAAGTCGTCCCAGCTCATGTCGGCGGTGGGCGGCTGCATGCCGGCCTTCTCGATCAGGTCGGTGTTGACGACGAGGCCGATCGCGTTGCCCCCGGTGGGAACCCCGTACAGCTTCCCGTCCACCTTCGCCGAGGTCAGCGACTGAGCGGTGAACGGCTTCGTGTCGAGGTACTTGGAGACCGTGGAGAGGTCGAGCAGGGCGCCGCGCGCGCCGTACTCCTGCGGGTAGGCGCCGCCGAGCGTCATCACGTCGGGGGCGTCGCCGGCCGCCGTCTCGGTCGCGAGCTTGGCGAAGTAGGAGTTGATGTCGTCGGCCGGCTGCGTCTCGACGGTGATGTTCGGGTGGGCCTTGTGGAAGTCGGCGAGCACCGACTTGGTGGTGGCGAGGCGGTCTGCGCTGCCCCACCAGGAGAACGAGATCGTGACCTTCTTCGAGTCGCTGTAGCCCGAGTCCCCGGTCGACGCCGAGCCGGTGCTGCAGCCGGCGAGCAGCAGTGCGGCGGCCGCGCAGGCGGCGGCCGCGGCGGCGAGGGGCAGGCGATGGAGTCGAGTACGCATCATTGCGCCGTTCCAATCCGGGTGATGATCCGGTCTCCGACCACGGTGTCAGAAACCGCTTTCACGGCATCTTCACGCGGCGCCTGCCCGCTGTCAAGGGCGCTGCCGAGGGCGAGGTCAGGACGCGCGCACCGCGTGCGATCGGATGCCGCGGTCAGCGGCGCGCCGCCGTCGAGGCGCGCACCTCGAGCCGCGGTTCGAGGAGCAGGTCGCCCGGCGCATCGGCGCCCGTCAGCAGCGCCGACATGCGCCGCCATGCCTCCCGGCCCAGCTCGTCGTGGGGCGCGGAGGCCGTGGTCAGGGCCGGGCTCGTGTAGGCGGCGAAGGGGATGCCGTCGAAGCCGGCCACCGACACCCGGCCCGGAACGTCGACCCCCAACTCGGCCAGCTTGTGCAGCACCCCGATGGCCACCAGGTCGTTGTAGGCGAGCACGGCCGTGGCATCCGATGCGGCGATCGCGGGGGCGGCGGCCAGGCCGGCGTCGATGCCGGCGCCGCCCGGCATCCGTTGCAGCGTGACGTCGTCGTGGTCGCGCTGGAACTGTTCCAGGCCCCGCAGCCGGTGGCGGTTCGAGACGCTGTCCTCCGGGCCCTCGAGGTAGACGATCGTGCGGTGCCCGAGGTCATAGAGGTGCGCGGCGAGCAGCCCGATGCCGGTGACGTAGTCGATCGACAGCGACGGCACCGCCACGGCGTCGCTGCGCCGGTTGATCAGCACCAGCGGGTCGAACTGGTCGGCGAGCGCGGTGAGCTCGCTCTCCGACATGCGCGGCGCGCACAGCACGAGGGCGTCGCAGCGCCGGCGCAGCTCGACCGAGAGCGGGCCCTCCTCGCTGGGGGACTCGGCCGAGTCGCCGACGAGCACGCGGTAGCCGTCGCGGGCGGCCGCCTTGCTGAGGCTCGTGAGGACGGCCTGGAACGCCGGGTTGCCGAGGTCCGGCACCATGAAGCCGATCGAGCTGGTGCGGCCGAGGGCGAGGCTGCGGGCCAGGGTGCTGGGGCGGTAGTCGAGCTCCTGCGCGGCGGCGCGCACCCGGTCGGCGACGGCGGGGTCGCCGAGGAACTTGCCGTTCATCACCCGCGAGACGGTGGCGGGCGAGACCCCGGAACGGCGCGCGACGTCCACGATCGTCGGCGACATCGAGCGGCGGGCCATGCCGACCTCCTTCCATCGACGCCTTCCAGCGGCACCGTCTACCGATACCGGTGCGGTCTCTCCCATCCGCACGGGCCGCGGTTGACCGCGCGCGACCCACGGTCCCATAATCGTGCATCGGAGAAGAAACCGCTTTCACGCGGCATCCGCCCCACCCGAACGGCGACGAGGAGGTCACCGGACGTGAGCAGCATCGGCGAGCTGCGCACGCTCACCAAGAGCATGCGCCAGCGCGGGGAGAAGACCCGCGAGAAGATGCCGGACAACAAGGCCGGCTTCCTGTTCCTGCTGCCGTGGCTCATCGGCCTCGTCTGCATCACGATCGGCCCGATGGTCGCCTCGCTCTACCTGTCGCTGACGGACTACAACCTGCTGCAGCCGCCGCAGTTCGTCGGGCTCAAGAACTACCTCGACATGTTCGACGATCCGCGGCTGTGGAATTCGCTGCGGGTCACCGTGATCTACGTCGTGGTCGGCGTGCCGCTGCAGCTGCTGCTCGCCCTCGGCATCGCGCTCGTGCTGAACCGCGGCATGCGCGGTCTCGCCTTCTACCGCTCGATCATGTACCTGCCGAGCCTGCTCGGCGGCTCGGTCGCGGTCGCCGTGCTGTGGCGGCAGGTGTTCGGCAGCGCGGGCCTCGTGAACTCGCTGCTGGCGGTGTTCGGCGTCCAGGGGCCGGGGTGGATCTCGAGCCCGGACACGGCGCTCAGCACGATCATCCTGCTGCACATCTGGACCTTCGGCTCGCCGATGATCATCTTCCTGGCAGGGCTCCGGCAGATCCCGGGGCAGTACTACGAGGCGGCCGAGGTCGACGGCGCCGGGCCGGCGAGGCGGTTCTTCGAGATCACCCTGCCGCTGCTGTCACCGGTGATCTTCTTCAACCTGGTGCTGCAGATCATCTTCGCGTTCCAGTCCTTCACCCAGGCGTTCATCGTCTCGGGCGGGACCGGCGGCCCCGCCGACTCGACCCTGTTCTTCACGCTGTACCTGTACCAGCAGGGTTTCGGCAACTTCAACATGGGCTACGCGAGCGCCATGGCCTGGTTCCTGCTGCTGATCGTCGCGGCGTTCACCGCGGTCAACTTCTGGCTCTCCCGGTACTGGGTCTTCTACGAGGAGGGGTGAGGCGGCCGACATGGTGACGGAGACGTACAGCGCCGCGTCACGGGCGGCGAGCGGCGAGCGGATGCGGCGCAGCATCGGCCGCGCGGTGACGAGCGTGCTGAAGCACGCCGGGCTGATCGTGCTCGTGGTGATCATGATCTACCCGCTGATCTGGCTCGTCGTGAGCTCCTTCAAGCCCAACGACATCATCTTCCGCGACCCGGGCCTCGTGCTGCACGACCTGACGCTGAAGAACTACACCGACGGATGGACGGCGCAGGAGTTCCCGTTCACGAAGTACCTGGTGAACACGGCCGTGCTCGTGCTCGGCGCCGTGGTCGGGAACCTGATCTCCTGCTCACTGGCCGCCTACGCCTTCGCGCGGCTCAGGTTCCGGTTCCGCACCCTGTTCTTCGCGATCATGCTCGCGACACTGATGCTGCCGATCCACGTCATCATCGTGCCGCAGTACATCCTGTTCTCGCAGCTGGGCTGGGTGAACACCTTCCTGCCGCTCTTGGTGCCGAAGTTCCTCGCCACCGACGCGTTCTTCGTGTTCCTCATGGTGCAGTTCATCCGCGGCATTCCGCGCGAACTCGATGAGGCGGCGCGCATCGACGGCGCCGGGCACTTCCGCGTCTTCGTGCAGGTGATCCTGCCGCTGATGGTGCCGGCGCTCGCGACGACCGTGATCTTCACCTTCATCTGGACCTGGAGCGACTTCTTCAGCCAGCTGATCTACCTGACGAAGACCGACCACTGGACGGTCTCGCTCGCGCTGCGCGGCTTCATCGACTCGTCGTCGAGCTCCGACTACGGCGCTATGTTCGCCATGTCGGTGATCTCGCTGCTGCCGCTGTTCCTGATGTTCCTGTTCGGGCAGCGCTTCCTGGTGCGCGGCATCGCCACGACGGGAGGCAAGTGATGCGGGTGCTGGTGACCGGAGGCTCGGGGCGGCTCGGGCGCAGCGTGGTGCAGGTGCTGGCCGAGCGCGGGCACGAGGTGGTCTCGGTCGATGCGGCCGAAGGGTCGGCCGCTGTGCGCGAGCACGTCATCGACTGCGCGGACCCGGGCGCGCTCGCATCCGTCATCGCCGCTGAACGGCCGGAGGCGGTGGTCGCGCTCGCCGCGATCGCCGTGCCGTTCAGCGCGCCCGAGGCGGTGATCCTGCGCCAGAACGTGGCGCTGGTGAGCGCGTTGCTCGAGGCGACGATGCGGGACGGAGGGGTGCGCACCGTGATCGCGGCCTCGAGCCCGACGGTGCTCGGCTACGGCGCCCCGCACGGTTGGCTGCCTGAGCGGCTGCCGCTCGACGAGGAGGAGCCGCGGCGGCCGTGGAACGCCTATGCGCTCTCGAAGCTCGTGGTGGAGGAGGCGATGCGGTCGGCCGGCCGCAGCGTGGGCGATCGGATGCGGTTCGTGAGCTTCCGGCCCTGCTATGTGATCGCGCCGGAGGAGTGGCGCGGCGCCCCGACCCAGCAGGGGCATACGGTCGCCGAGCGTCTCGCGGACCCGGATCTGTCGGCGCCCGCGCTGTTCAACTACGTCGACGCGCGCGACGCCGCCGCGTTCCTCGACCTCGCGGTGCAGGCCGGGCCCGAGCTGCCGCAGGGCGACACCTTCTTCGTCGGCGCAGCCGATGCGCTGGCCACCCGTCCGCTGGCCGAGCTGCTGCCGCGCTACGTGCCGGGCACCGAGGAGCTCGCGGCGGGTCTGACCGGCACGGCGCCCGCCTTCTCCTTCGCGAAGGCCGAGCGGGTGCTCGGGTGGCGGCCGCAGCGCAGCTGGCGCACGGAGCTCGCCGACTCTGAGCAGGGAGATGTGCAGCAGGGAACGGAGGGTGCGGCATGAGCGATCTGGTGTTCGAGAGCGTGTTGTTCTTCCCGGTCACGCCGTTCGACGCGGCCGACCGGGTCGACGAGGAGCTGCTGGCCGCGCACGTGGCGGGCGGCGTCGCCGCCGGTGCCGGCGGCGTGTTCGCCGCGTGCGGCACCGGCGAGCTGCATGCGCTCTCGGTGGCCGAGGCGCAGCGCGTGGTCGCCGTGTCGGTCGAGGCGGCCGCGGGGCGGGTTCCCGTCGTGGCCGGGGCGGGCGGATCGCTCGGCACCGCGCGCGAACTGGCGCGAGGGGCGGCGGATGCCGGGGCCGACGCCGTGCTGCTGATGCCGCCGTACCTCGTGCAGGGCTCGCAGACGGGGCTGCTGCGTTACGTCGACGCCGTGGCGCAGGCGAGCCCGCTTCCGCTCATCGTCTACCACCGCGCCAACGCCCAGTTCACCCCCGACTCGGCGCGCGCCCTGGCCGCCGACCCGCGCGTGATCGGGATCAAAGACGGCGCCGGCGACATCGGCCGGGCCCAGGAGCTGGTCGTCGCCGTGCGGTCGAGCGGCCGCGACGACTTCCTGTTCTTCAACGGGCTGCTCACCGCCGAGGTCAGCCAGGCCGCCTACCGGGGCATCGGCATGCCGCTGTACTCCTCGGCCGCGTTCGCGATGGCGCCCGAGGTGGCGCTCGCCTACTACCGCGCCTACATCGCCGGCGACGAGCCCGCCCGGCTGCGGCTGCTCGACCGGTTCTTCCTGCCGCTCGTCGCCCTGCGCGACGAGACCCCGGGCTTCGCCGTCTCGCTGATCAAGGCCGGGCTGCGCCTGAAAGGGGTCCCGGTCGGGTCGGTGCGGCCGCCGCTCACCGACCCCGACGAACGGCAGACGGCGCGGCTCGCCGAGATCCTCGAGGCGGGCGAGGCCGTCGTGCGCGAGCTCACCCGATGACCGCTGACCCGACGACCGCAGAGCGGCTGCCCGAGCTCGGCGATCCGGTCCGCGCCGTCGAGGCGCGCCTGCTGACCGCCCGGCTGCCGCGGCCCTGGGGGCCTGAGGCGCCCGAGAACCACGTCATCGTCGTGACGGTCAGCACGGAGAGCGGGCGGCAGGGCACCGGCTTCGCGTGGACGCCCACGGTCGGCCCGACCGCGGTGCTCGCCGCTCTGCGCGACGACCTCGCCCCCCGCGCCGTCGGCCTCGAGCCCGACCCGGTCGCCGTGTGGGGCCGGCTGTGGCTGGAGACGCACGAGGCGGGCGACGGGCTGATGGGCATCGCCCTGGCCGGAGTGGACACGGCGCTCTGGGATCTGCGGGCGCGCTCGGCCGAGGCATCCGTCGCCGCGCTGCTCGGCGCGAGCCGCCGCGCGCTGCCCGCCTACGGCAGCGGCGTGAACCGGCACTACCCGCTGCCCGAACTGGTCGCCCAGGCCGAGCGCTGGGTCGCGGCCGGATTCGACGCGGTGAAGGTCAAGGTCGGCGGCCGCGAGACAGCCGAAGACCTCGACCGGCTGCGCGCGGTGCGCGAGGTGATCGGGCCGGGCCGCGCCCTGATGATCGACGCGAATCAGCTCTGGGACGTGCCCGCCGCGGTCGCCGCGATCGACCGGCTCGCGGAGGTCGAACCGGCCTGGGTGGAGGAGCCGCTGCTGTCCGACGACCTCGCCGGCTACCGCGCGCTGCGCGAGGAGGTCGGCGTGCCGATCGCCGCCGGCGAGAACCTGCGCTCGCGGTGGGCGTTCGAGCGGTTCCTCGAGGCCGGCGTGCTCGACGTGGTGCAGCCCAATGTGGTACGGGTCGGCGGCATCACCCCCGCGCTCGAGATCGCCGCGCTCGTCGCCGACGCGGGCGCCCGGCTCGCCTTCCACCTGCTTCCCGAGCTGTCGGCGCCGCTCGCGGCCGCGCTGCCCGACGCGGGGGCGATCGAGATCGTCGAAGACGCCACCTTCGACCGGCTCGGCCTCGTGCGCGCGGCGCCGTTCACGCTCGCGGGGGGAACACTGACCTTGAGCGACCGACCCGGCCTGGGGCTCGACTTCGTGACGAGCGTGCCGGGTGCCGCGGGCGCGGCGGGTACTGCGAGCACAGGAGAGGACACGAGATGACGGATGCCGAACGCTACGCCCTGATCGGAACGGGATCGCGCGCCGAGCTGTACCTCGACGGGATCCTCGCCCGCCCCGAGCTCGCCCGCCTGGTGGCGTGGAGCGACCCGAACCCCGGCCGACAGGACTACTACGAGGCGAAGTTCCCGCCCGGCCGGGCGCCGCACCGCTTCGACCCCGCCGAGCTGGAGACCGCGATCGCCGAGCACGGCGTGCAGCGGGTCATCGTGACGACCCCCGACTTCACCCACGCCGAGTACGTCTCGCGCGCGCTGCTCGCGGGAGCCGACGTCGTGGTGGAGAAGCCGCTCACCATCGACGTGGACGGCGTGCGACGCATCCGTCACGCCTTGGACGAGTCGGGGCGCTCTCTCGTGACCACGTTCAACTACCGGTACAGCCCGCGCAATTCGGCGCTGAAGCGGGTGATCGCCTCGGGGCGCATCGGGCAGGTGACCTCGGTGCACTTCGAGTGGGTGCTCGACACGGCGCACGGCGCCGACTACTTCCGGCGCTGGCACCGCTACAAGAAGAACAACGGCGGGCTGCTCGTACACAAGGCCTCGCACCATTTCGACCTCGTCAACTGGTGGATCGACGCGGCGCCGGTGCGCGTGTTCGCGAGCGGAGGCCTGCGGTTCTACGGCGCCGAGAACGCGGCGCGGCGCGGGCTCGGTCCGCGGCCGGAGCGCGGCACCGGGCATGCGGCGGAAGACCCGTGGTCGCTCGACCTCACCCTCGACGCGAAGAACAAGGGGCTCTACTTCGACGCCGAGAAGTACGACGGCTACCTGCGCGACCGCGACGTGTTCGACCCGGGCATCACGATCGAGGACAACCTGTCGCTCGTCGTCGACTACGACACGGGCGCCTCGATGAGCTACTCGCTGAACGCGCACAGCCCGTGGGAGGGCTACCGCATCGCCGTGAACGGCACCGAGGGCCGGGCCGAGCTCGACGTGGTCGAGCGCGGCGCCGTGCTGCGCGGGCCGGACGGGTTCGTGGTCGTCGACCCCAGCGCCCAGCCGGGGCTGTTCCCCGCCGCCGACGTGCGCCCGCCGTCGGAGCGGCTCCTCGTGCAACGGCACTGGGAGCCGGCCGAGGAGGTGCCGATCGAGGCCGGCACGGGCGGGCACGGCGGCGGCGACGCCCTGATGCTGGACCACGTGTTCGGGCGGGTCTCCTCCGACGAGCCGCTGCACCGCATCGCCGGCGTCGACGACGGGGTGCGCGCGGTGTCCGTCGGCATCGCCGGAAACCGGTCGCTAGAGACGGGGGCCCCGGTCGTCGTCTCGGAGCTGGGGCTCGACGCCGCTCAGTGAAGCCACAACCGCACCGCAACTAGACTGGGGAGGATCCCCGCACGTCTCGAAGGAAGGTGCACGTGGCCGCCCGCTACTGGCTTGCTCAGTTCGCCCGCGCGGTCGTCGCACTCGCCGCCGGCGCTGCCATCACCTTCGATCAGGGCCACTCAGCGGCGCTCGGCCTCGGCGTCTTCTCCGCCTTCGCGATCCTCGGCGGTCTCGTGACCTGCTGGTCGGGTTTCCTGGTGACGGATGCCTCGTTCCGCGCGCTCTTCGCCGTGCAGGGTCTCGTCGGCGTCGCCGCCGGCGTCGTCGCCCTGGTGGTGCGCTCGGGCGGCCTCGGCGCCCTGCTCTACACCGTGAGCGTGTGGGCGCTGATCACGGGCGTGCTCGAGCTGCTGGCCGGCTGGCGGGCACGCCGCCGGCTCGACGAGGCGGCGGCCGTGTCGCGCGACTGGCTGCTCGCCGGCATCGCGACCGTGGTGCTCGCCATCGTCTATCTGGTCATCCCCCCGGAGCACCGTCTCGTCGTCGGGCTGCTCGGGGCCTACGCCGTGATCATCGGCGTGTACCTCGCGATCGGCGCCTTCTCGCTGAAGTGGGCACACCCCACCGCGGCGCTCGACGCGGATGAAGCAACGGAGTCCCACGCATGAGCAACCCTTCCCCGAAACCCGGCCGCACGCCCTCGCGTCGCGAGGTGCTGCGCCCCGCCGAACTGGTCGGAGGGGCGGCGCTGCTCGGAGTGTTCGCGGGGCTCGTCGTGCTGATCGCCGCGCGCTCCCTGGTGGATGCCGGCGTGGCGTTCGGCGTGGCGTTCATCGTCGCGCTGGTGGTCGTCGCCCTGTTCGTGCAGTCGCTGAAGCCCGACGCCGAGGAAGAGGCCGACATCGAGGAGCAGGACGCCGCTCACGGCGGCACCCGCCCGGTGCTCGGCCGCGACGACGAAGAGCACCGCTAGGGGCTTCTGAGCCCACCCTGCGAGTGGCGGGGTGCGCGATTCGTCACGTTTCGACGATGTGGCGTTCTGCACGAGCGCATTTCGACGAATCGGATGCGCGCGCGAGGGCCCGGCGCGACCGAGGTGTCTCGGCCGCGCCGGGCTCGCGCGTTTCAGCGCGTCAGCGGCGTGCCGCCTGACGTGCCGTGCCGGGGCGGCGGCGCAGCACCAGGGCCACAATGCCGAGCAGCAGCAGCGCCAGCGCGGAGCCGAGCATGCCGGCCACGTCGGTGCCGGTGCTGGCCAGGTCGCCCGCCGCGGCGGCGCCGAGCTCGGCGTCCGCGGTGAGGCCGGCGCCCGCGTCGGCGGTGAAGCCGAGGTCCGCCCCCGTGGCCTTCGCTCCGGTGATGTCGGCGGCGGTGACGCCGCTCACGCCGGTGCTGCCGGTGTTCCCGGTGTTGCCGGTGTCACCCGTGTTGCCGGTGTTCCCGGTGCTGCCGGTGTCGCCGGTGTTGCCGGTGTCGCCGGTGTCACCCGTGCCCCCGGTGCCACCCGTGTTGCCGGTGTCACCAGTGTCACCAGTGTTGCCGGTGTCACCCGTGCCCCCGGTGTTCCCGGTGTCACCCGTGTCGCCGGTGCCCCCGGTCCCGCCCGTGCCGGTGGAGGCCGGGTCGCTGTCGCCGAGCACATCCACGAGGGCGGTGTCGACCAGACCGGTGTCGGTGAGGGTGTCGCCGAGATCGCTCACGGCGTCGGTGACCAGCCCGGCCACGTCGCCCTCCTCGAGGTTGTCCACGGCGTCGGTGACGACGCCGTCCACCACCTGGTCGTTGACGCCGTCCACCGCGTCGTCCACGGTCTGCAGGGTGTCGTCCACGGCATCCGTCACGGTGTCGTCGAGCGCGTCGGCGAGGTCGCCGCCGGTGAGCACGGAGTCGAGCACCTCGTCGACGTTCTCGGTCGCGTCGCCGACGAGACCGCCTTCGACGATCGCGCCGTCGCCGACGACATCCGTCAGGCCCGAGTCATCGCCGAGCGCGTCGTCGACCAGGCCCGTGGTGTCGAGACCCGTGACGTCATCCACCAGGCCGGTGACCGGGTCGGTCACCTCGGAGACGACGCTGTCGTCGCCGAGCGCCAGCGGGTCGAGCAGGTCATCGCCCACCAGGTCGTCGACGGGCGAGGTCGACCCGTCAAGCAGGTCCTCGACCGGGGTCGAGCCGACCGCGTCGTCCACGGCGTCCGGAGTGAGGGTGTCGGTGACCTCGGTCAGCCCGGTGTCGGAGAGCACCGGGTCGGTGAGCTCGTCGACCGCGTCTCCGGCGGTGGCGCCCGGGTCGGCGGTCTCGCCGCCGGTCGTGCTGTCGCCGACCGTGTCGACGAGGGCGTCCGACACCAGCCCGGTCACGTCGCCCTCGGAGAGGTCGGTGGTCGCGTCGGACACGGTCTGCTGCACGTTGCTCACCGCATCCGTCACCGTGTCGGTGACCGCGCTGCCGGTGTCGCCGCCGGTCGTGAGCGAGGTCACCGTGCTGTCGACGTCGCTCGCGGCGTCGCCCACGGTGCCGCCCTCGACCAGGGCGCCGTCGCCGAGCACCTGGGTGACGGGGCTGGCGTCGCCGGTCGTGTTCTCGAGCACGTCGCCCACGGCGGTGCCCTGGGCGGCGTCGATCAGGCCGCCGGTGGCGCCGTCGTCGCCGAGCACCGGGTCGACCACGCCGTCGCCGACGGTGGAGTCGACGGGGCCCTGGTCGCTGACGGTGCCGGTCACGGTGCCGATGTCGGTCGGGTCGGTGACCGTGTCGGCGGCGTCGAGCACGCCGTTCACGGTGTCGGTGGTCTGAAGCGCGTCGCCCGTGAGCTGGTCGACGGTGGTGGTCACCGGGTCGGTGACCTGCGTGACGGTCGCCGTGAGACCGTCGAGGGACGATGAGCTGTCGCTCTCGGCCGCGTTCGCCGCAGCGACGCCGGCCAGAGACAGCCCGCCGAGGAAGCCTGCGAACAGCAGGGCCCGGCAGAGGTTCTTGTTCATGGAAAAGTCTCTCCTTGACTGGGTAGGAGGGATCGCAGAGGCGATCCGGGGTCTCGTCTCTCCGCCGCGCACCCGCATCGAGCGGGGGGCAGAGGGCGAGCTACCTAGTCAGGCGAGACGTCGTCGTCGAAGACGGGGGAAAGCGGCGCGGCGTCGGCGTCGGGCCGAGCCGTGAAGCCCGTGGCGAGCACGGCCTGGAACGAACCGCCGCGCACCGCGGCCGGGTCGGTGACGCCCCCGCGCCCGCCGGCGGAGGCGCCGGACGATGCCGCGGCGACCGCGGACTCGGGCGAGGCGGGCGACGGCAGCAGCGGCGCGCCGGGCGTGCCGCTGACGATGACGACGGATGCCGCGGCCGGCGCCGCCGGGACGGCGGCGGTGCTGACGGCCGTCGGGCCGAAGGGCACGACGAGGTCGGCGAACGCGGCATCCGTGGCGCCGGCGGCGTCTGGCGTCGAAGCGGCGGCGGCCTGAGTCGCGGCGGCGCCGGTCGCGGCGGCGACGTCCGCGGACGCGGAGACGCCCGGAAGCTCGGCGGTCGGGTCGGTGCCCGTGGGCGTGCTGACGACCGGCTCGGAGCCGGTCGCGCCGGTCTGATCGCCGGTTCCCGGATCGGGCGACTGCGGCCACGGCAGGGTCGGCAGCGGGGCGATCGGAAGGGCGGGGGCGTCGTCGGCGGTCGTGCCCTGCACGACGCCCGTGACGGTATCCGTGACGGTGCACACGGTCGAATCCAGGGAGTCGGCCAGCGACGACGTCAGCGATGAGACGGGGTCGGAGCCGACGAGGCCTGCGACCACGTCGCCCAGCACCGGAGCCTGCTCGACGGCGCCGACGGTGCCGTCCACGACCCCGGCGACCCCGCCCACGACCGAGCCCACGAGGTGCGCGTCGCCGACGGCGTCGAGGGTGTCGGTCAGCGGCGCGGTCGCGGAGTTCAGCGAGTCCTGCACGGGGGTCGGAAGCACGTTGGTCACGTCGGCGGCGGTGTTCTGCGCGAGCCCCGCCGTGGTGTCGACGGTGTCGTCGACCAGGCCGCCGACGGAGCCGAGGGCGTTCCCGAGGTGGTCGACGGTGCCGCCGAGCAGGGAGTCGTCTGAGGCGGTCGCTGCCGGTGCCGGGTCGGTGGCCGCGGCGGTGGAGGCGGCCGGAGTCGAGGTCTGCGTCGCCGCGTGCGTCGACGTCTGCGTCGCCGATGCGGCCGTCTGGGTGGTCTGGGCCGCGGGGTGGCTCGCGGGCGCTGAGCTCTGCGACGACGTGTGCGTCGCGGGCGCCGCGGCAGTGGAAGTCGAGGATTGCGTCGTCGTCGTGGTCGTCGACGTGCTCGGCGCGGGCGATGCCTTCGCCGGCGCCACCGTGGTGACGACCGAGGTCACCGTCTTGTCGAGTGCGCCGGTGGTGCCGGTGACGAGCTGGTCGACGGCTCCGCCGACGCCGGTGAGGGTCTTGCCGACCACGGCGCCGAGACCGCCGGTCGAGGTTCCGGTGGGCGTCGAGGTCGCCGTCGTCCGCGCTTCGGCGGCGGAAGCCGACTGAGGGGCGAGCGCCTGAGACGCGATGAAGAGTCCCCCGCCGACGGCGGCGGCGATCAGGGCACCACGAACAACGGCATTCAGCCGTGATCGTCCCGCCTGGTCGGCGCCCATCGTGTCCCCCCGTGGAATGTCGGTTCTACCCCAGAGGGTAACCCCGCCTTCGGGGGCAAGCAGCCGGAAGCATCCGCTTCACCCCCGCATTGGGGGTGGGACCATCGGTCTATTCAGAGGCTCTGATTCGCGACCGGGTCGGCGAGGTGGTCGACGAGCGCCGATGCCGCGCCGACGTAGCCGGCCGGGGTGAGCGCGAGCAGCCGCTGCTTCGCCTCGTCGCCGATGTCGAGCCCGGCCACGAACGCGGCGAGCTCGTCGGCGCCGACGCGGTGCCCGCGGGTCAGGTCTTTGAGCACGGCGTAGGGGTCGGCGATCGTGGAGCGGCCGGCGACGACCTCGGCGCGGATGACGGTCTGGATCGCCTCGGCGAGGACCTCCCAGTTGGCGTCGAGGTCCTTGGCGAGCGCATCCGTGTCGAGCGCGATCTCGCCCAGCCCGCGCTCGAGGTTGTCGAGGGCCAGCAGCGAGTGGCCGAAGGCGACGCCGATGTTGCGCTGCGTGGTCGAGTCGGTCAGATCGCGCTGCAGCCGCGTGGTGACGAGGGTCTGCGACAGCGTGTCGAACAGGGCCGAGGAGAGCTCGAGGTTCGCCTCCGCGTTCTCGAAGCGGATCGGGTTGATCTTGTGCGGCATCGTCGACGAGCCGGTGGCGCCGGCGACGGGGATCTGGCGGAAGTAGCCGAGCGAGATGTACGTCCACACGTCGGTGGCGAGGTTGTGCAGGATCCGGTTCGCGTGGGCGACCTTGCCGTACAGCTCGACCTGCCAGTCGTGCGACTCGATCTGCGTCGTCAGCGGGTTCCAGGTCAGCCCCAGAGACTCGACGAACTCCCGGCTGATCGCTGCCCAGTCGGCGCTCGGGTCGGCGGCCAGGTGGGCGGCGAAAGTGCCGGTCGCGCCGCTGAACTTGCCGAGATAGACGGATGCCTCGAGCTGGGCCACCACGCGGTTCAGCCGGTACACGAACACCGCGAGCTCCTTGCCCATCGTGGTGGGCGTGGCCGGCTGGCCGTGGGTGCGCGACAGCATCGCCGCGTCGCGGTGCTGCTCGGCCAGCGCGGCGAGCTTCGCGATCGCCGCGCGCAGCTTCGGCAGCCAGACCTGCTCGACGGCGCTCTTCACGGTGAGCCCGTAGGAGAGGTTGTTGATGTCCTCGCTGGTGCACGCGAAGTGGGTGAGCTCGGCGACGGCGTCGAGTCCGAGCCGGTGCAGCTCGCCGCGGATCAGGTACTCGACCGCCTTGACGTCGTGGCGGGTGGTCGCCTCGATCTCGGCCAGCGCCTGGATCTCGAGGTCGCCGAAGTTCGCGGCGAAGGCGCGCAGCTGCGCGACCTGCTCGTCGCCGAGCGGGGCGGCGCCGAACATCCCGCGCGAGGTGAGGTGGATCAGCCACTCGACCTCGACGTGCACTCGAGCGCGGTTCAGCCCGGCCTCCGACAGGTGGTCGCCGAGGGCGCTCACCGCGGCCCGGTACCGCCCGTCGAGGGGGCTGATCGGCTGGGGCGGCAGGGCGGGCAGCTGGTCGTTCATCGGGTGGTTCCTTTGTCGAGGGCGGGCGCGAGCTGCGCGACGAGTCCGGCGCAGGCGCGCTCGACGAGGGCGAGCACGGTGTCGAACATCGCCTCGTCGGAGTAGTAGGGGTCGGGCACGTCGAGGGTGCGCGCCCGCGGCGCGAAGCTCATCAGCAGGCGCACCTTGCTCTGCTGAGCGGGCTCGGGGGCCCAGTGGTCGAGGATGCGCTTGTGGCTGTGGTCGAGCGCCACGACCAGGTCGAGCGAGCCGAACCACTCGGGGTCGAACTGGCGGGCGCGGTGGCTTGCACCGTTGAAGCCATGGCGCTGCAGAGCGGCGACGGTGCGCGGGTCCGCCGGCTCGCCGACGTGCCAGTCGCCCGTGCCCGCGGACGTCGAGACGACCCGGTCGCCGACGCCGGCCTCCGCGGCGAGCTCGCGGAACACGACCTCGGCCATCGGCGAGCGGCAGATGTTCCCGCTGCACACGAAGCAGACGCGGAAGAGATCAGAGTCCGCCTCGTCGGCTGCGGCGGAGGCGAACGTCACGGGAACCATTGTGCCGCAGCGCCGGTGCGGCGCGACTCGCCCCGCACAGCCGGAGGGCGGCCCCGGTTCTCCACGATGCGCTGCGCCGCGGCATCCGATCGTCGCCGGCCTCGGAGACGATGTGAGTCCGTCCGCGCCGGATGAGGAGAAGTGACCATGATGCGCCTGCCCGACTCCGGGCCCGACCCGGCCGTTGCCCTGCGCGTGCGCCTGCGCGGCGTGCAATCCGAGTGCTATCCGCTGCGGGCGCTGCTGCCGCGACCCGACGGCTGGCACGGGGTGGCGAGCGCGGCTTTCGGGCGCCGCGTCGACGAGGTCGGCGATCGCGTGGTCGCGGTGATTTGGGCCCTCGAGCGCGCCGACGCGGTGCTGGCGGGTGCGTCATGAGCGGCATCGAGGTGTCGGGCGGCGGCAGCTTCGCGGTCACGACCGAGTCGCTGCTCGAGGCGCAACGGATGCTGCGCGAGCTCGCCCGGCGCACCGAGCAGCTCTCCGGCGACCTCGGTGCGGGGCCGGTGCCTCCCGGGGAGGTGGACTGGCTGCTGGCGACGGCCCGCCGCGAGCTGGCCCTCGCCGACGAGCAGGCCCGGGCTCTGGCCGACGGCCTCGGCGAGGCCGCGGTGCGCTACGGCATCGCCGAGCGGCTGTCGACGGCCCAGGCGTGGCTCGCCGCGCACGCGGGCGGCGGCGCCTTCGATCTGGCGGTGCTCGCGGCGCAGGCCGCCGCGCTCGCGCCGGCCGGCCGGAAGCCGTGGACCGACGAGCAATTCGACGCGTGGCTGCGGCGGTTCGCGGAGAGCGTCGACGTGCCGCTCGCGCTGTGGTTCGTGCGCGAGCTGCCCGGCCGCGCGCTCGAGGAGACCGACGTCACGGTCGAGTCGGTCGGCGATCCGGTCTCCGACTCGGCGCCCGCGGGGTTCGCCGACCTCGCCGCGCGCATCCCCGCCGCCGACGAGGGCGCACCGCAGGTGCGGGTGGAGCGCTATGACCAGCCCGACGGCTCTCGGCGCTTCGTCGTCTACGCCGGCGGCACCGTCGAGTGGAACGCGGTGGCCGACGACGAGCCGTGGGATCTCACCTCGAACGCGAGCGGCGTCGCCGGCGAGGCTGCCGCGTCCACGCGCGCGACGATGGCCGCGTTGCAGCAGGCCGGCTGGCAGCTCGGCGACGAGGTGCTCCCCGTCGGCCATTCGCAGGGCGGCATCGTCGCCGCGGGGCTCGTCTCCTCCGCGGCCGTGTCGGCGCCGATGCTGGTCACGTTCGGCTCGCCGACCGCCGGGGTGAGCGTGCCGTCCTCGACCACGAACGTCGCGGTGGAGCACGTCGACGACCCGGTGCCGACGCTCGGCGGTCTGCCGCGGGTGGGCGCGGGCGCCCTCGACCGCGTGGTCGTGCGCGAGAGCACGGATGCCTCGGCGTCAGCCGGCGGCGGCGGAGTGCCGCAGCATCGGATGTCGGGCTACCGGGCCACGGCCGAGCAGATGGACGCCTCATCCGATCGACGCCTGGTCGCCGCGCGGGAGCGGCTCGCAGCCTTCACGGGCGGCGGCACGGCGACCGTCACGCTGTGGCGCGGCGAGCGGGTGTATGTGGCGCCCGGCGCAGGTGCGGGCACGGCGAAGGTGCAGTGAGGGGGAGCGCCGTCAGTCCCTGTCGCGCCGGGTGAGCGGCCGGAAGAACAACCCGACGATCCAGCTGATGACGCCGAGCACGAGGGCGCCGAGCACGCCCCACCAGAAGCCGTCGATGCTGAGCCCGAACCCGAACCAGCTCGAGATCCAGGCGACGAGCAGCAGCAGGATGCCGTTCACGATCAGCGCGAACAGGCCGAGGGTGACGAGGTAGAGGGGGAAGGCGACGATGCGCAGCACGGTGCCGATCACGCCGTTGACGACGCCGAAGATGAGGGCGAGGAAGAGGTACGTCCAGAAGGTCGCACCGCCGGAGTCGGCATCCCACGGCGTCACGTGCACGCCCGAGACGATCAGCGTCGTCAGCCACAGCGCGAACGCGTTGATCAGCAGTTTCACGAGGAAGCGCATGGTTCACAGTGTGCCAGGGGCGCACCGCTACGGTTGAAGCGTGTCGGAGAACGTCAGACTTCGCCCCGAGATCGCCGCGCTGGGCTCGTATTCGCAGGGCCGCTCGCCCTCGCCCGAGGGGTTCAAGCTCTCGAGCAACGAGAACCCGTATCCGCCGCTGCCGGGCGTGCTCGAGGCGGCGATCGCGCGGGCCGAGTACAACCGGTATCCCGACGGGGCCGCGATCGCCCTGCGCACCCGGCTCGCCGACCGGTTCGACGTCGAGTTCGCCGAGGTGCTGGTCGGCGCCGGCTCGTCGTCGCTGCTGCAGCAGCTGATGCTCGCCGCGGCCGGCCCCGGCGACGAGATCCTCTACGCCTGGCGGTCCTTCGAGGCCTACCCGGCGTTCGTCACGGTCACCGGCGCGACGAGCGTGCAGGTGCCGCTCACCGACACCCTCGAGCACGACCTGCCCGCGCTCGCCGCGGCCGTGACCGAGCGCACCCGCGTGGTGCTGGTCTGCTCGCCGAACAACCCGACCGGCCCCACGGTCTCCGCCTCCGACTTCGAGGCCTTCATGGCCGCCGTTCCCGACGACGTGCTCGTCGTGCTCGACGAGGCGTACCGCGAGTTCGTCACCGACCCCGCTGCGGTCGACGGAGAGGCGTATCTGCGCCGCTTCCCGAACCTCGTCATCACGCGCACCTTCTCCAAGGCCTACGGACTTGCCGGCCTGCGGGTCGGCTACGCGATCGGCCCGGCCCGCATCCTCGACGCGGCGCGCGCGACGGCGATCCCGTTCGCCGTCACCGAGCTCGGCTACGCCGCCGCCATCGCGAGCCTCGACCGGCAGTCGGAGCTCGACGAACGGGTGGCCGACATCGTCGCCCGCCGCGACCGGCTGCGCGACGCCCTCATCGGCCAGGGATGGGCGGTGCCGGCGGCGCAGGGCAACTTCCTCTGGCTGCCGACCGGGGAGCACACGGCCGAGGCGACGGATGCTTTCTTCGACGCCGACATCGCCGTGCGCCCGTTCGGCGCCGAGGGCATCCGCATCTCCGTCGGCGAGGAGGAGGCGATCGAGCGCGTCCTCGCCGTCGCCGCGGCGCTTCCCCGCTGAGCGCCGCAAACGCTTTTGACAATCATTATCAATAAGGCGTAGCGTACGAAGCGGCGCGGGTCGCGCCATCCGTTCTCGACTTAGACAGGCCCCCTTCGTGCGCACCTCGAAGCGTTCCGCCCTCATCGTCTCCCTCGCCGCCGCGGGCCTCGCGCTCGCCGGATGCTCGAGCAGCGCCTCCGGGCAGCCCGGCTCGTCCGCATCCGACGGCACCGTCCAGGTCGTCGCCTCCACCGACGTCTGGGGCAGCGTCGCCGAGTCCGTCGGCGGCAGCCACGTGCACGTCACGTCGATCATCGACGACCCCGACAAGGACCCGCACGAGTACCAGGCCGACGCGCGAAATCAGCTCGCCATCTCGAAGGCCGACGTCGTCATCGCCAACGGCGGCGGCTACGACGACTTCGTCACGACCATGGTGAACGCCGCGAAGAGCACGGCGACCGTGCTCACCGCTGCGAAGATCTCCGGCTACGACCAGCACCCGGCCGACGGCGAGTTCAACGAGCACCTCTGGTACGACTTCCCGACCGTGCAGAAGGTCGCCGACAAGATGGCGGATGCCTTCGCAAAGGCCGACCCGGCCGACAAGGCCGACTTCACGGCGGCCGCGGCGAAGTTCGACGGCGAGCTGAAGACCCTCGAGTCGACCGAGGCGCAGCTCAAGAACAAGTACGCGGGCGAGAAGGTGACCATCACCGAGCCGGTACCTCTTTACATGCTCGACGCGATCGGCCTCGACGACGTCACGCCCGAGAAGTTCAGCGAGGCGATCGAGAACGGCACGGATGTCGCGCCCACGGTCCTCCAGAAGACACTGGCCCTGTACACCTCGAAGACGGCGAAGCTGCTCGCCTACAACGAGCAGACCACCGGGGCGCAGACGGAGGCCGTGCTGAAGGCGGCCAAGCAGAACGGCATCCCGGTCGTGCCGGTGACCGAGACGCTGCCGGCCGGGCAGAACTACATTGGGTGGATGACGGCCAACCTCGACGCGATCGGAGCAGCGCTTGCCCGCTGACGCCACGCGATCCGGCAGCGACCCCGTGCTCAGCCTGCGCGGGGCGACGCTCCGCTTCGACGACCGCACCCTCTGGAGCGGGGTCGACCTCGACGTGCAGCCGGGCGAGTTCGTCGCGGTGCTCGGCGCGAACGGCACCGGCAAGACGAGCCTGCTGCGCGTCATCCTCGGCCAGCAGCGGCTGACCCGCGGCGAGGTGCTGTTCGAGGGCGAACCGGTGCGGGCGGGAAACCCGGGCATCGGATACGTGCCGCAGCAGAAGCTTGCCGACGACGGCACCCCGCTGCGCGCGCGCGACCTCGTCGGCCTCGGCCTCGACGGCGGACGCTGGGGGTTCTGGCCCTCGCGGCGCAAGCGCGCCGTCGTCGACCGCCTGCTCGCCGAGGTCGGCGCCACCTCCTACGCCCGCAAGCCGGTCTCCCGCCTCTCCGGCGGCGAGCAGCAGCGACTGCGCATCGGCCAGGCGCTGGCCGCCGACCCGCACCTGCTGCTGGCCGACGAACCGCTCGCCTCGCTCGACCTCTCCAACCAGCGCGCGATCAGCGAACTGATCGACCGGCAGCGGCGTGAGCGCGGCTTCGGCGTGCTGTTCGTCACCCACGACATCAACCCGGTGCTCGGCATGGTCGACCGCGTGCTCTACCTCGCCGGCGGCCGGTTCCGCACCGGAACCCCCGACGACGTGCTGCGCAGCGAGGTGCTCAGCGAGCTCTACGGCTCCCCCGTCGACGTGATCCGCGCCCGCGGCCGGATCATCGTCGTCGGCACGCCCGACAGCGGGCACGCCCCGCACGACGAGCACCACGACGCCGGCCATGAGGAATTGTGCGACCACGACCCGTCCGACGCCGAGGCGGTCGCCCTGTGATCGCGGCCGTCGACTGGAGCCAGGTCTTCAACTTCGCCGACTACGGCGAGCTCATCGTGCTGCTGCGCAACTCGATCATCGCCGGCGCCCTGCTCGGCCTCGTCGGCGGTCTGATCGGCGTGTTCGTGATGAGCCGCGACATGGCGTTCGCGGTGCACGGCATCAGCGAGCTGTCCTTCGCCGGCGCATCCGCCGGCCTGCTGCTCGGCGTCGGCGTCGTGCAAGGGTCCATCATCGGCTCGCTCATCGCCGCGCTGCTGATCGGCCTGCTCGGGGCCCGCGCCCGCGAGCGCAACAGCATCACCGCCGTGCTGATGCCGTTCGGCCTCGGCCTCGGCATCCTCTGCCTCGCCCTGTATCCGGGCCGCAGCGCCAACAAGTTCGGTCTGCTGACCGGCCAGATCGTCGCGATCGACGACCCGCAGATCGGATGGCTCATCGCCGTCACCCTCGTCGTGCTGATCGGCCTCGCCGTGGTGTGGCGTCCGCTGATGTTCGCCTCCGTCGACGCCGACGTCGCGACCGCCCGCGGGGTGCCCGTGCGCGGCCTGTCCATCGTGTTCATGCTGCTGCTCGGGCTCTCGGTCGCGGTGTCGGTGCAGATCGTCGGCGCCCTGCTCGTGCTCTCGATCCTGGTCACTCCGGCCGCGGCCGCCCTCAAGGTCTCCGCGTCCCCGCTGGTCGTGCCACTGCTCAGCGTCGCCTTCGGCGTCACGGCCATGGTCGGCGGCATCCTGCTGGCCCTGGGCTCGTCGGTGCCGATCAGCCCCTACGTGACGACGATCTCGTTCGCCATCTACGCCGCGTGCCGCGCGATCGCCGCGGTGCGCACGCGCCGCTCGAGCGCCCCGCGCCCGGCCCCGGTGCGCGAGGCACAGGAGGGGGCGCTGGCATGAGCACCGCGAAACGCAACACCTGGCAGCGCGAGGCGGTGCGCAAGGCGCTCGGCTCGACCGAGGGATTCATCAGCGCGCAGGCCCTGCATTCGTCGCTGCGCGACCGGGGTTCGTCCATCGGACTCGCGACCGTGTACCGCACCCTGTCGGCGCTCGCCGACGAGGGCGACGCCGACTCGCTGCAGTCCCCCGAGGGCGAGGCGCTCTACCGTGCCTGCACCTCCGCCGGCCACCACCACCACCTGATCTGCCGCAACTGCGGACTCACCGTCGAGATCTCCGCCGATGAGGTCGAGGAGTGGGCGCAGGGCGTCGCCGCGGCGAACGGATTCACCCAGCCGCAGCACATCGTCGACGTGTTCGGGCTGTGCGCGAGCTGCTCCGCGGGCGGCGGCGGGGCGGAGCATCCGATCTCATAGCGGCAGCGCCGGTCCCGTCTCCGTTGACGGCTGCGCCGTGAGTCGACCCGCGGCGGGCGCGTACGGATAGCGCGGCCGCTGCGATTTGGCGGATCGACACGCCGCCCGGTAAGCTGGCTGTTTGTCTGGGTCGGACTCCTCGGCCCGGTTCGTGCATGCCAATCCCCCATTCGCAAGATCAGGTGCTTGGCGTGTGCCGACAAGAGATCTTGGGATGAGCCGTGAAGGCTCATCGGTAGTGATGGAGGAATCACATGGCAGCAGTGTGCCAGGTGACCGGCGCCGTTCCCGGCTTCGGTCACAACATCTCGCACTCTCACCGACGCACCAAGCGTCGTTTCGACCCGAACATCCAGAAGAAGACCTACTACGTGCCGTCGCTGCGTCGTAACGTCACGCTGAACGTCTCGGCCAAGGGCATCAAGGTCATCGACGCCCGCGGCATCGAATCGGTCGTCAAGGACATCCTGGCCCGTGGGGAGAAGATCTGATGGCTAAGCAGCAGGACATCCGTCCGATCATCAAGCTCCGCTCGACGGCCGGCACCGGTTACACCTACGTGACCAAGAAGAACCGCCGCAACGACCCCGACCGCCTCGTGCTGAAGAAGTACGACCCGATCATCCGCAAGCACGTCGAGTTCCGTGAGGAGCGCTAAGCACCATGGCTAAGAAGAGCAAGATCGCCCGCAACAAGCAGCGCGAGGCCGTGGTCGCCCGCTACGCCGCCAAGCGTCTCGAGCTGAAGAAGCAGCTCGTGAACCCGAACGCCACCGACGAGGAGCGCGAGGCCGCCCGCATCGGCCTGCAGAAGCTCCCCCGCAACGCGTCGCCGGTCCGCCTGCGCAGCCGCGACCAGATCGACGGCCGCCCCCGCGGCGTGCTGTCGAAGTACGGCATCTCCCGCGTCCGCTTCCGCGACATGGCGCACAACGGCGAGCTGCCCGGCATCACCAAGTCGAGCTGGTAGACCACAGCACAACGAGCGAAGGGCTCCCCTCAGGGGGAGCCCTTCGTCGTAGGTCGCCCTGCCAAGCCAGCCATCAGCGATTCGGCGGCGTGACGGCGAATCGCGCCAGCGACTCGCGCCGGGCGGGGACCGGCGCGACAATCAGAAGCGGGAGGACCGCTCGACGACCGCGCCGCCGGAGGAGGCATCCCACGTGTAGACGCGCGTGCCGGTGATGAACACCTGCTCGGCGCGGGAGTTCACGTCGAGCGGGTCGCCCGACCAGATCACGAGGTCGCCGTCGAGGCCGGGCTCGAGCGCGCCGACGCGGTCGCGCAAGCCCAGGAACGAGGCCGGGTTGACGGTGAGCGCCTCGATGGCGGTCTTGGGGTCGAGGCCCTCCTTGACGGCGAGCGACGCCTGGTGGATGAGGAAGTTGATCGGCACCACGGGGTGGTCGGTGGTGATGGCCACGCGCACGCCCGCCGCGGCGAGGCGCCCGAGGTTCGCGATCGCCCGCTTGCGCAGCTCGACCTTCGAGCGCGAGGTGAACAGCGGGCCGAAGATCACCGGAACGTCGCGCTCGGCGAGCACGTCGGCGAGCTCCGCCCCCTCGGTGCCGTGGTTGATGACGAGGCGGTAGCCGAACTCGTCGGCGAGCCGCAGCGCGGTGGCGATGTCGTCGGCGCGGTGCGTGTGCTGGTCCCAGGCGAGTTCGCCGTCGAGCACGCGAACGAGCGTCTCCTTGGCGAGGTCGCGGTCGAACGGATCGCCCTTCGCGGCGGCCGCATCCCGCTTCGCGCGGTAATTCTGCGCCTCGACGAACGCGGCGCGGATCACGGCGGCGACCCCGAGCCGGGTCGAGGGCAGCTGTTTCTTGTCGCCGTACACCCGCTTCGGGTTCTCGCCCAGAGCCGACTTGACCGACACGGCGTCGGAGATTACCTGCTCGTCCACCGTGCGCCCGCCCCAGGTCTTGATCGCGACGGTCTGGCCGCCGATGGGGTTGCCGGAGCCGGGCTTGATCACGGCGCTGGTCACCCCGCCGATCAGCGCGTCGCGGAAGCCCTCGTCCTCGATGTTGATGCCGTCGATGGCGCGCAGACCGGCACCGTTCGGGTCGGTCATCTCGTTGGTGTCGTTGCCGGCCCAGCCCTCGGCCTCCTCGTGCACGCCGAGGTGGCCGTGCGCCTCGATGAAGCCCGGGTAGACGGGCTTGCCGCCCGCATCGACGACGGGAACGCCGTCGGGGACGGGCACGTCGGCGCCGAGCGCCGAGATGACTCCGTCGGTGACGACGATGGTGCCGTTTTCGATCTCGTCGGAGGCGACGGGCACGAGGCGGGCGTTGACGATGGCAACGCTGCCGCGCGCGGTACGGATGCCGGATGAGGTGTCTGCTGAGGTCATGAGGCCATCCTTCCATGGCCGCAACACGCCGAACTTCCGCGTGTTTCCGCGGTTCTCTGCTACTTTGGCCGTGGCCAAACCGGCCCGAACGAACCGGCCCGACGGGCCATTACGTTTCACTTCTCAATACGCTGCGGAACGCAGCAGATCGTCCGAGGAGGACACCCCATGGCTGACAAGTCGCTGAACAAGACCGAGCTGGTCGCCGCACTCGCCGGTGAGACCGGTCTGAGCCAGACCGCCGTCAGTGGTGTGATCGACGCGTTCTTCACCACCGTCGCCAAGACCGTCGCCGCCGGCGGCAAGGTCACCATCCCCGGCTGGCTCGCCGCCGAGAGCACCGAGACCGCTGCCCGCACCGGCCGCAACCCGCAGACCGGCGCCGAGATCAAGATCCCGGCCGGCAAGCGCGTCAAGCTGACCGCGGGCTCGAAGCTCAAGGCCGCCGTCAAGTAAGGCAGCACGCGACGCAAAAGGCGCTCACCCAGTGAGCGCCTTTTTGCATGCCTTCCCCACGCGCCGCCGGGCTCCGCGCGGGGCGCCCTCCAAGGTGCCCCGGCCTAGGCTGGTGCGGTGAAGAGCAGAGTGCAGCGTGTCGCAGGACCTGCGGCGCTGGTGCTCGGGGCGCTCGCCGCCGTGATCGCCGCGCTCGCCTTCGGCGGGGCCAGCGCCCCGCTCGCACTGAGCGATCCGGGCCCGGTGGTGCGCTGGGGTCTGCCGATCGCGAAGCTGTTCGTCGACCTCTCCGCGGCCGGCATGATCGGAGCGCTCGCCCTGTCGGTGTTCGCCCTCGCGCCGGGAAAGCCCGAGTTCGACAAGGCGCTGGACGTGGCCGCCGGGTCCGCGGCCGTGATGACCGTGGCATCCGCTGTCGTCACCGTGCTCTCGTTCTGCGACACGGCCGGCACGCCGTTCTCGTTCACCCAGTCGTTCAGCGACCAGCTGAGCCAGTTCGTCACGCAGATCGCCCTCGGGCAGGCGTGGCTGGTCACGACGCTCACCGCGGCGGTCGTGACCGTGCTGTGCTTCGCCGTGCGCGGCCAGATCCTGCTCGTCTTCGTCACGGCGCTCGCGATCGGCTCGCTGGTGCCGATCGCGCTGCAGGGGCACGCCGCCGGAACAAGCGGCCACAACCTCGCCATCACCTCCCTCGGCCTGCACATCGTCGCCGCGACGGTCTGGGTGGGCGGGCTGCTCACCCTCGTGCTGATCCGCGGTGCGCTGCCCGGCGAGCGGCTCGTGGCGGTGCTCACCCGCTACTCGAGCTTCGCGATCGTCTGCTTCGTCGTGGTCGCCTACAGCGGGTACCTCAGCGCGGAACTGCGGGTCGGCACCTGGGCGGCACTGCTCACGCCGTACGGCGCGCTGGTGCTCGGCAAGGTGACCATGCTGATCGTGCTGGGCCTGTTCGGCGCGACCCAGCGCAACTGGCTGATCCGGCGGCTGAGGGAGTCGAACGGCGCCGCTCGGGGACCGTTCTGGGGCATCGTCGTCGCCGAGCTCGTCTTCATGGGCTTCGCCACGGGGATCGCCGCCGCGCTCGCCCGCACGGCGACGCCGGTGAAGCAGGTCGCCGAGGGCACGAGCCCGGCCGAGACCCTCACCGGCCAGCCGCTTCCGCCGCCGGAGACGCTGCACACCCTGCTCTTCGGCGCCGACGTCGACCCGCTCTGGCTGCTCGTGGCGGGCTTCGGCATCTTCTTCTACCTCGCCGGGGTGTGGCGGCTGCACCGCCGCGGCGACCGCTGGCCCGTCGGCCGCACCATCAGCTGGATCTTCGGCATGCTCGTGCTCGCCTACATCACGAGCGGCGGCATCGCCATGTACGTCGACTACCTGTTCTCGGCGCACATGACGATGCACATGGTGCTCACCATGCTGGTGCCGCTGCTGCTCGTCCCTGGGGCGCCGGTCACGCTGGCGGCGCGTGCGATCCGGAAGAGAACGGATGGCTCCCGCGGCGGCCGCGAGTGGATCCTGCTCGCCGTGCACAGCCCCGTCGCGAAGGTGCTGGCCAACCCGTTCGTCTCGGCGCTGCTGTTCGCCGGCAGCCTCTGGGTGTTCTACTACTCGCCGCTGTTCCGCTGGGCCACGGCCGACCACATCGGCCACGAGTGGATGATCGCCCACTTCCTGATCACCGGGTACCTGTTCGTGCAGTCGCTGATCGGCATCGACCCGGTGCCGTACCGCCTCGCCTACCCGTTCCGCCTGCTGCTGCTGCTCGGCACCATGGTCTTCCACGCCTTCTTCGGGCTGACCATCATGTCGGCCTCGGGCATGTTCCTGCCTGAGTGGTTCGGCGCCATGGGCCGCACCTGGGGCCAGACCCCCATGCAGGATCAGGTCACGGCCGGCGGCATCGCCTGGAGCATCGGCGAGATCCCGACGTTCGCGCTCGCCGTCATCGTGGCCGTGCAGTGGAGCCGAAGCGACGCCAGGGAGACGAAGCGGCGGGACCGCGCATCCGATCGCAGCGGCAACGCCGACGTCGCCGAGTACAACGCGATGCTCAAACGGATGGCCGAGCGGGACTCCGCGCACCGCTAGGGCCGTGCGCTACTCGGGTCCGCCGTGCGCGCCTCGGTTCCGTGAAGCGCAATGCGGATCCGAGTAGCGCAAACGCGGGCGGACGTGCGGCGAGACGCTCTTCGAGCCGGCGACTTGCTCGCCGGCGGACGTCGGATTTGCACAAGCCGACCGCGGCGCGCCGGGCGGGGACCGGCGCGCAAAACTAACATGGCACGGTGGCCCCGGCACTCTCGCGCGAACAGCAGGCCGTCTTCGACCTGATCGAGCACGGCCGGGATCACGTGTTCGTCACCGGGCGCGCGGGAACCGGCAAGTCGACGCTGCTGAACCACCTGGCGTGGAACACCGAGAAGCAGCTCGTCATCTGCGCGCCGACCGGGGTGGCCGCGCTGAACGTCGGCGGGCAGACCATCCACTCGCTGTTCCGGCTGCCGATCGGGGTCATCGCCGACCACCCCATCGACCAGTCCGACGAGCTGAAGAAGCTGCTGAACACCATCGACACCCTCGTGGTCGACGAGGTCAGCATGGTCAACGCCGACCTGATGGACGCGATCGACCGCAGCCTGCGTCAGGCGCGCAAGCGGCAGACGCCGTTCGGCGGCGTGCAGGTCGTGCTCTTCGGCGACCCGTACCAGCTGGCGCCCGTTCCGGGCAGCACGGAGGAGCGCGCCTACTTCGCCGACACCTACCGCTCGATGTGGTTCTTCGACGCCAGGGTCTGGCGCGAGGCCGAGCTCAAGATCGTCGAGCTGGTCGAGGTGCACCGGCAGCACGAATCCGAGTTCAAGTACATGCTCAACGCGGTGCGGCACGGCATGGTCACCAAGCAGATCGCGGACCGGCTCAATTCCGTGGGAGCCCGGCCCGCGCCATCCGATGGGGTCATCACGCTCGCCAGCCGCAACGACGCCGTCACCCGCATCAACCAGAGCCGGCTGGTCCGGCTGCCGGGGCGCATGCAGACCGCGAAGGCCGAGATCTCCGGCGACTTCGGCGGCCGCAACTACCCGGCGGAGGAGACGCTCGACCTCAAGGTGGGCGCCCAGGTGATGTTCCTGCGCAACGACACGCAGGGGCAGGGTGAGATGCGCTGGGTGAACGGGTCGATCGGCACGGTCACGCGCATCGCCAGCAATGTGCACGTGGAGGTCGAAGGCACCGTGCACGAGGTCGAACCGGTCACGTGGGAGCGGCACAAGTACAGCTACGACCCGGCCACGAAGAAGCTCAGCAAAGACGTCGTGGCCGAGTTCACGCAGTTCCCGCTGCGGCTCGCGTGGGCGGTGACCATCCACAAGTCGCAGGGCAAGACCTACGATCAGGCGATCGTCGACCTCGGTGCGCGCGCGTTCAGCCCCGGCCAGACCTATGTGGCGCTCAGCCGCATCACGGCGCTCGACGGGCTGTACCTGAGCCGGCCGCTGCGCCCCTCCGACATCATGGTCGACCGCGACGTCGAGCGGTTCATGGCCGACGCGGGGCGAGCCCCGCGCGTGGCGCAGACGGCAACATAACGAGCACGTCACGCCGTCAGGGCATCCTCGGGAAGCCCGTCGCCCGGTCTCATAGACTCGTTCGGGACGGCGACTTCCAGGGGTGGAGACCACATGCGGGCAATGATCGGACGGCGGGTGAGACGCGCGCTCGCGGCCGTGTCGATCGGGTTGACCGCTGTGCTGCTCGCCGGCTGCTCGCTGGGCGACGACAAGCCCACGGTCGACGCGATCGGCTCGCAGGACGAGGGGCGGATGCCCCAGGCCACCGCCGACTCGCTCGACAAGGCGCTGAAGAGCGCGCTCGAGATGAGCGGGGCGACCGGGGCGATCGCCGGTGTCTGGGCTCCGTGGTCGGGCGAGTGGAAGGCGGCGGAGGGGGCCGCGGCCGAGCCATCCGATTCGAAGTCCAAGAAGTCCGGCCCCGACATGACCACCTCGATGTCCTGGCGCATCGGCTCGGTCACGAAGCCGATGACCTGCACCGTGCTGCTCAAGCTGGTCGAGGCGGGCAAGGTCAAGCTCGACGACAAGGTCACGACCTATCTGCCCCGGCTCGTCGGCATCGGCGACTACACGCTGGAGCAGCTGTGCCAGAACACCAGCGGCATCGCCGACTACTGGAGCGAGCTCTACCCGCAGGCGGTCACGAACCCGCAGCGCACCTGGGACGAGGTCGAGCTCATCAACAGCGCGCTCGGCACCCCCGTCGGCAAGCCGGGGCAGCGCTTCGGATACAGCAACGCCGGTTTCGTGCTGCTCGGCATGGCGCTGGAGGCGGTGACCAACCAGTCCATGTCCGAGCTCTACGCCGAATACGTCGAGAAGCCGCTCGGGCTGACCTCGACGGGCGTGCCCTCCGGCACGAGCCTGCCCTCGCCGGCCGCGCACGGCTACGCCGCCGACGAGGATCCGATCACCGGCCACCGGGATTGCACGGCGACGGTCGACGTGACGGCCCTGTCGCCCACCTTCATGCAGGCCTCGGGCGCGGTGGTCAGCGACCTCGACGACACCGCCTCCATCGCGCATGCGGTCGCCGCCGGCGACCTGGTGAACTCGGGCCTGGCCAAGCAGCAGCAGACCGCCATCACCATCTCGAGCAAGGCGCCGTCCTGGGCGACCTATGGCCTCGGCGTCGAGAAGATGGGCCCGCTCGTCGGGCATGCGAGCGCGGTGCCGGGGTATCTCACCGCCGCCTACAGCGACCCGGCCACCGGCCTCACCGTCGTGGTGATGCTCAACGACTCGACGAACGGCGCCGCGTTCGTGCGCACCCTCGCCCTCGAACTCGCCTCGATCGCCTCCAAGGCGAAGGCGAGCGACGGCAAGAAGACGCCCGTGGTGGGGCTGCCGTGGACGGCCACGCAGATGCAGCAGGCGCTCCCCTACCTCGACGTGTGCGGGAAGAGCTACGGCAAGACCTCGTCGAACAGCACGGTCGCCGCGATCACGCGGATCGGGCCGGCGTACTGAGCCGCTGCGGGGTCGTGAGCGTCGGCGCGCTCAGCGCCGGCCCGGGCGCCCCGGTCCGCCGGAGCGACCCGCCACCAGCGTCACGACGAGCACGGCGACGATGAGGCCGAGGCCGACGGCCCACGCGAGTTCCGGGTCCACGAGGGTGGTGCGCGGGACCGGGAGTGCCAGCGGCCGGTCGCCGTCGGCGTCCGAGTCCGTGTCACGGGCGTGCGGGGTGACCGTGACCTGCCGCGACGCGTCGCTCGCGCCCACGCTGTTGACGGCGTAGACGCGGTAGTCGTGCCGTGAGCCGTTCTTCAGGCCCGTGTCCGTCCACGACACCGTGTCCTGGCCCGGCGTGAGCGGGGTGAACGCGGCGAGGAGCTTTCCCGGTCCGTCGCGCACCGCGTAGAACGCCGCGCCGTCGACGACGGGCCAGCTGAGCGTGGCCGTGCCGTCGCCGGATTCGCCCTTCACCTGCGTGGGGGCGGACGGCGAGATCACGGGCGTCGCGACCACCTGCACGTTGACGGATGCCCCGCTCGTCGCCCCGCTCGTCGTCGTGACCGACACCCGCACGGTGTGCTCGCCGCGCTCGTCGAAGGTGGTGGTGAGCACAGGGTCGGCGGTGTACAGGTCTCGGGCATCGGCGGTCCCGGCGTCGATGACCCAGTGGTAGCTCACCACCGGGTCGGCGGGATCGCTCAGCGTGCCGCCCGCGTTGAACCGTGCCGGTGCGCCGACCTCGGCCGAGCCATCCGCTGTGATCGTCGCCGTGGGCGCATCGCCGCTGGAATAGATCGGCAGCCCCATCGCCTGCCGCAGGTACTGGGCCGCGTTCAGCGTGTCTCCGCGCAGGTACGTCGTGTGCTGGCTGAAGATGCTCGGGTGCCCGTCGTCGTCGGCGCTCGCGGTCACGATGTGGGCGAAGTCGCGCACGGGGTAGTCCACGCCGTCGATGGTGCGGTCGTCGACGAGGCCGCAGATCGGGTCCCCGTTGTGGCAGTAGTCGAAGATCGGGGTGTCGCCGAAGGCGTCGGCCCAGTTCTCGCCGGACGGGGTCGACGGGCCGCCCAGGTCCCCGCCCGTGTGCACGAGGTAGCCGTCGAGGTCGGGGTCGTAGTTGCCGTAGTCGTGCGCGGTGGCGGATGCGGTGAAGTAGGTGCTGCCGAAGAACACGGCGGCGCGCAGGGATTCGCGCGCCGCGGCGGTGGTCTCGTTGACGGCGTCGACGATGACCTCGGCCCCCTGCGAGTAGCCGCCCACGATGATGCCCGTGTCAGGGCACTCCCGGTGCACCCGCTCGATCTCGGCCGCCGCCGCGTGCGCGCCGAGCTCGGCCGACTTGAGGTAGGCGGCGGCCGTGTCGCCGAACAGCGCGCCGGTGCTCAGCACGTCGACGCCGATCGCGGGGTACGGCACGCCGTAGGCGGCGACGGTCACCCCTTGGGCGCTCGCCGTGTGCTCGATGCGCTCGTACACGTCGTGCAGTTCGCCGCCCATGCCGAGGTTCCCCGTCGTGTACCGCGTCGCGGCCGGGGTCGAGTTGTCCTCCCCGGAGCCGCGGGCGGCGATGAACTCGAAGTCGGCGCAGTCGGGCGGCGCGGTGCCGCTCACGGGCGCGGCGGCGTCCGGGCTGGGCGCCGCGATCGCCGGCGGACCCGCGACGAGCGCGCCGGCGCATGCGAGCAGCGCGGCGGATGCCGCAGCGAGCAGCCGTGTCACACGCATCCAGGCCACGGTACCCGGCGTTGCTCAAGGGGTGATCCACCCGGGCCCGCTCACACCAGGTAGGCGGCCTGCGTCCACAGCTGCATGAGGGCGTAGCCGCGCCAGGGCGACCAGGCGGCGGCGATGACGGATGCCTCGCGCGCCGTCTTCACCCCGAGGGACTTCTTCAGCACGAGGTCGTCGGGGGTGAACGCGTCCGGATCGCCGAGGGCGCGCAGCGCGATGTAGTCCGCGGTCCACGGGCCGATGCCGGGCAGGGCGAGCAGCGCCGCGCGGGTCGCGGTGCGGTCGGCGCCGGGGTCGAGGGTCAGCCCGTCGGCGATGGCGGCGGCGAGCGTGCGCAGCGCGGCGGTGCGCGGGCCGGTGAGGCCGATGCCGCGCAGCAGTTCGGGCGGAGCATCCGCCGCCGCACTCGCCGCGGGGAAGGCGTGCAGGCCCGACTCGCCGACCGGCTCGCCGAGCGCGGCGACGAGCCGCGCGGCGAACACGCGGGCCGCTTTCAGCGAGACCCGCTGACCGATGACGGTGAGCAGCGCCGTGGCGGCTCCGTCGAGCGAGCCCGGCACGCGCAGGCCGGGCCGCCGGGCGAGCAGCGGCCCGATGCGCGGGTCGCCGCCGAGCGCCTCGGCGATGAGGTGCGGGTCGGCGTCGAGGTCGAGCCAGCGGCGCAGCCGGGAGACGATGAGGGTGAGGTCGGCGATGTCGGCGGGGCGGATGCGCACCGTGAGGTGTTCCTCCCCCGAGCCCTCCCAGTCGACGGTCGCGAGGGCCGGGCCGTGGGGCGCGGGCACCGGGGTGGTGAACGAGCCGTCGGCATCGAGCAGGTCCATGCCGCTGACGGCATGTGCCCGCTGGAACGCCCGCAAGGCCTGCGCGTCGTAGGGAGCCCGGTGCCGCAGGCGCAGCACGATGGTCGGCGCGGCGTCGGAGGCGGGGCCGCCGAGAAGGGGCGCGCCGGCCGAGGCATCCGTCGTCGGCCGTGCGAAAGCGGACGGCGGCGACCCGAACTCGGCGCGCATGACGTCGTTGAACTGGCGCACGCTGCCGAAGCCCGCGGCGAACGCCACGTCGACGAGCGGCAGGCGGGTCTGCTCGATGAGGGTGCGGGCGGTCTGGGCGCGCCGCGTGCGGTTCAGTTGCGCAGGCGAGGCGCCGACCTCGGCGACGAGGATGCGGTGCAGGTGACGTTCGCTCACCGACAGGCGCCGGGCGAGGCCGGAGACGCCGAGCTCGTCGACGGCGCCGTCGCGGATGGCGCGCACCGCGCGGGCCGCGAGGTCGCCGCTCGCATCCCAGTGCCGGGAGCCCGGCAGGGAGTCGGGCCGGCAGCGCTTGCAGGCGCGGAAGCCGGCGGCGACCGCTGCGGCCGCGGTGGGGAAGAACACGGCGTTGCGGCGCAGCGGCTTGCGCGCCGGGCACGACGGGCGGCAGTAGATGCCCGTCGTCGTGACGCCGAGGAAGAACCGGCCGTCGAATCGCGGGTCGCGCCCGGAGGCGGCGCGGTAGGCCACCTCGGGGTCGATGGTGCTCGGGATCACGACTTCATCTTCGCGCCGCCGCGGTCGCGCGGGTGGCGGGAATCAGACCTCGGGATCGCCGGAGCCGGAGCCCCTCTTGCGCCCCGGGCGGGGCCGTCGCTCCGGCCGCGCGTGGCCGGCCGCCTTCTCGCTCTGCACGACGGAGTTCACCGTGAAGAAGAGGCACAGCACCGGCATGAGGACGACGAGCAGCCAGAAGACCCAGACGGGCCAGTCGTACGCCTCCGCGAGCTCCCACGTCTCCTTCCCGGCGATCAGGTAGGCGCCCGCCGCGACGATGAGCCAGCCGCGGGCCTTCTGCGCGAATCCGACGAACTGCTCGCGCAAGTCCTGCGGCAGGGCCGCCATGGCCGCCTGCCGGTGGTCGCTCTGCGCGCGCTGCATCAGCACGTAGGCCACGGGAGGGAGGAGCCACCACCAGCCCGAGACCCGCTTCGGCTGCGGCACGTCCCGGGTCGCCGCGACGATGCTCTCGCGGTCGAGCTGCTCTTCGCGCAGCTCGATCGAGGCCTGGAAGACCGGGCCGGCCACCAGCAGCCAGGCGCCCGCGAAACCGACCCAGAGGATGAAGAGCTCCACGGCGACACAGTAGCGCGGCGCGGGCGCGGGGGCTGGCGCCGCGGCTGCCGCTCAGGTCACTCGGGCGCCGGGCCCTCACCCACGCGTTCCGACTTCGGCGACCGCAGCGCGGGGTCGACGAGGGCGAGCAGGGCGGCGAGCCCCACGATCACCGCGATGGCCAGGCCGAGGGCGTGCAGCCCGCCGTCGGTCGGCGCGGTGGGGAAGGCGAGCCCGATCGCCGCCGACGACAGGATCGACCCGAGGTAGACGGCCGTGCGCGAGAGGCCCGAGGCGGTGCCGAGCTGGTCGCCCGGTGCCTGACGGTAGAGCGCCTGCTGGTTGCTGACCGACGCGAGTCCCTGCGGCACCCCGAAGATCGCGGCGGCGAGCAGCAGCAGCCACAGCGGGCTGGAGGCGTGCAGCAGCATCAGCAGCAGTCCGCCGAGGAAGGGGATCGCCCCCGACAGCACGAGCGGCAGCTTGAGGCGCCGGTTGCGCGCCACGGCGACCGAGGTCAGTGCGGCGAGCACCGCGGTCGGCAGCTGCAGCCAGCCGGCCTGGTCGGCCGAGTAGCCGGCCGAACCCTGCGTCCATTGGCTGAAGCCATACATCATCGTGTACGCGCCGAAGTAGATCAGCAGCATCCGCAGGTAGGTGCGGCTGAGCGCGCCGTTGCGGCGCAGCATGCGCACGTCGATGAACGGATGCGTGCGCCTGAGCGACCACCACAGCAGAACGCCGAGCAGCACCACGGTGAGGCCGACCAGCCACAGGTTCGCGACCGACAGGTCGAGCAGGAACACGAGCAGGGCGGCCAGCGCCCCGGCGAACAGGGCGACGCCGAGCGGGTCGACGTCCTTCAGGCGGGGCTTCGGTCCGGAACGCTCCGGGCGGGTCGCGTCGGAGGGCACGCCAGCGATGGTCAGTACCAGGGCGATCGCGGCGAGAGGGATGTTCACCAGGAAGATCGACTCCCACCCGAAGGCGCCGATGAGCAGCCCGCCGAGCACGGGGCCGACGGCGGCGGTGGTCTGCGCGGCGATCGAGATCGCCGAGAGCAGCGCGGGCGGCGTCTGGCGCGCGAGGCGGATGCTCTGATCCCGGATGAGCGCCATCGCCGAGGGGTAGGCGGCCGAGGTGCCGATGCCGATCAGGATGCGCGCGACGAGCACCGCTGGGAAGGTGTGCCAGAGGTTCGGCAGGATGCCGGCCACGAGCACCACCACGAGGCCGACCAGGTAGACCCGCCTCGGCCCGAAGACGTCGGCCAGTTTGCCCATCGTCGGCTGGGCGATCGCGCTGGCGAGGTAGAGGCCCGCGACGAGCCACACGACCACCGAGGTGGCCACGTGCAGGTCGCGGCTGATGGGCACGAGCGCGACGGCGATCATGCTCGTGTTGATCGGGTTGAGCACGGGCCCGATCAGCACGGGCGTGATGAAGCGCCAGCTGAATCGGCCGGTACCAGCCGGCGCGTCGGTCACTTAGGAGGACTCCTCTTCGATTTCGATCTTCTTCATCACGCCCAGGCTGCGGGCGACGAGCTCGCGGTCGGCCTCCGTCAGGCGCGTGGCGAGCAGCGCGACGAGGTCGGCGCGCCGCGCTTCGTCGGTGCGCATGATCACGGCGGCACCGGCATCGGTCAGGGCGAGCAGTTCGCGTCGGCCGTCGTCGGGGTCTTTCGTCTTGAGCACCCAGCCGCGCTCGACCAGCTCGGCGACCACGGCGCCCATCGACTGCGGCGTGATCTGCTCGCGCCTCGCGAGCTCGGCCGTGGTGAGCCGGCTCTTGCGGCGCAGCCAGGCCAGCACGGCCTCGTGCCGGGGGGCGAGCCCGCCGACGCTGCGGCCGCTGCGCATGGCGCGGCGCAATCCGTTCATCATGTCGCGGATCTGGTCGGCGAGCTCCTCGGGGTCGATCGGGGTGCTCACCGTGTCAGTATAGTAAGGAAGCCTTCCAATATTCCGTGCCGTAAGGTTCCCTGTCGTAACCGTCTCTGCCGTAACCATCCCTGTCGATCGGAGGACCATGGGCATCGCATCCCCCATCGGCCGCGCCCTGCGCTCGCGGCGCGCCGGCGAGCAGGCGCTCGCCTGGTACCGCCCCGAGCTGCAGGGGCCCGAGACCCTGACCCTGACCAGCCCCGCCTTCGAGCACGGCGGTCGTATGCCGGCCTCGACGGCCGCGGGGCGGGCGGGCGGCAACACCTCGCCCGAGCTCGCCTGGTCGGGCGTGCCGACGGATGCCGCATCCCTGATGCTTCTCGTGCAGGACTACGACGTTCCGCTGCCGAAGCCCATCACCCACGCGCGGGTGAACGGAATCGCGCCCGACATCACCCGGATCGCCGAGGGCGGCATCCGCGGCTGGCACGGGCCGGGACCGATCCCGGGGCACGGGCCGCACCACTACGTGTTCCAGCTGTTCGCGCTCGACGAGTCCGGGCGGGTCGTCGCGCGCGGCCGGCTCGACGGCCTCTACGAAAGGGACTGACCTCATCGAGCGGGGTCTCCTCGAGGCGGCGCCGTTCGCGCTCGGGTCGTTCCAGCCCGCGCAAGCTGATGGCCGTCGCGATCGACGCCGGCGGGCCGGCCGCGCGAGGGGTTCATCCGTCGATTATCGTCGGCGACCCCTCGCGCGCCGTCGCCAGGGCTCAGGCCTGGAGCGTCGCCTCGAGGTCGATGTTGATCGTGACCTCGCTGCCGATGAGCACGCCGCCGCCCTCGAGCGCGGCGTTGTAGGTCAGGCCCCAGTCCTCGCGCTTGATCTTGGCGGTCGCGGTCGCGCCGGCCTTGTAGTTGCCGTACGGGTCCTGCTGGAAGCCGGCGAACTCGAAGTCGAAGGTCACCGGCTTGGTGGTGCCCTTGATGGTCAGGTCGCCGTCGACCTTGAAGTCGCCGCCCTCGACGCGCACGCCGGTGGAGACGAACTCGATGAAGGGGAACTTGTCGGCCTCGAAGAAGTCGCCGGTGCGCAGGTGCTGGTCGCGGTTGGCGTCACCGGTGTTGATGGAGGCGACCTCCGCCTTGGCGGTGACCGAGCTCTCGAGCGGGTTCTCGGCGGTGACGAACGTCGCCTCGAACTTCTCGAACTTGCCCTTCACCTTGGCGATCATGAGGTGGCGGACGCTGAAGCCCACCTCCGAGTGGGTGGGGTCGACGGTCCAGGTGCCGACTTTGTAGCCGGGGATTTCGATCGTGTCGGTCATGCTTGCTCCCTGATGGTGTCGTGGCCGAGGCGAATGCCCCGCTGCATGCATGCAAGGGTATCGAAGTGATCGGTATTCCCTACGATCTGTGATGAAGATCAAATGGTGAAGTTCTGGCGACGGGTCGGCGCGAGCGCGGCCGCGGCGCGTGGGGGACAATCGGGAGCATGACCGGATCCGCCGCCGAAGCCGCCGCCGAACTCACCCCGACCGAGGTCGCCCGCTACATCGACCACACGCTGCTGAAGCCGGAGGCGACGCACGCCGACGTCGCGGCGCTCGTCGCCGAGGCGATCGAGCTCGGCACCTACTCGGTCTGCGTCTCGCCCTCGATGCTTCCGGTCGAGGTGCCCCTCGAGGCCGACCTCAAGGTGGCCGTCGTGTGCGGGTTCCCGAGCGGCAAGCATTCCTCGACCGTGAAGGCCGTCGAGGCGGCGGAGGCCGTGAAGCTCGGCGCCGACGAGATCGACATGGTGATCGACGTCGGCGCGGCCAAGGAGGGCCGCTTCGACGCGGTGCGCAGCGACATCGCGGCCGTGCGCGCCGCGGCTCCGAGGCCGATCGTGCTGAAGGTCATCATCGAGTCGGCCGTGCTGAGCGACGACGAGATCGTGGCGGTGTGCCGGGCGGCCGTCGATGCCGACGCCGACTTCGTCAAGACGTCCACCGGCTTCCACCCGGCCGGCGGCGCGAGCGAGCACGCCGTGTGGCTGATGCGCGAGACGGTGGGGCCGGACTTCGGCGTGAAGGCCTCGGGCGGGGTGCGCACCATCGAGCAGGCTCGCGCGATGATCGCCGCGGGCGCCACCCGGCTCGGCGTCTCGGGCACGCGGGCGCTGCTGGCGGGGGCGGCGGCGGCCGGCGGCTCGAGCTACTGACCGCACGCCTGCGCCGAGCGGTGCGAAATCACCCTTCACGCCGTCGCTCAAGGGTGATTACTGAGCTTTCGGCGGGCGCCCCGGCAGAATAGTTAGCGTGAGCGAAGAATTCCGCCTGCGCTCGATCGCGGTGTCGGCCTACGGGCCGGCGACGCTGTTCGGGCTGGCCGAGGGTTCGATGCTCCCCGTCATCGCGTTGAGCGCGATCGACCGCGGCGCGACCACGTCGATCGCGGCACTGGTCGGGGCGCTGCTCGGCATCGGGTCGATCGTCACGAACATCCCCTCGGGCATCCTCGCCACCCGGATCGGCGAGCGCCGCTCGATGATCGTCGCGGCCGTCGTCACCCTGGTCGGTCTCGCGTTCTGCCTCGTCGATCTGGGCGACGGGCCGGCGTCGCTGCTGCTCTACGGCGCGGGGGTGCTGCTGATCGGCGCGGCGAGCTCGGTGTACAACCTCGCGCGCCAGTCGTACCTGACCGAGATGGTGCCCGCGCACATGCGCGCCCGCGCCCTGTCGACCCTGGGCGGCACGATGCGCATCGGGGTCTTCCTCGGCCCGTTCATCGGCGCCGGTGCCATGCAGCTGTGGGGGCTGCCGGGCGCCTACTACGTGAGCATCGTGGCGATCCTCGCCGCCGGCGTCATCGTGTACCGCGTGCCCGACCTCGAGATCTCCGCGGAGCGCCGGGCGGCCGCCGCGCAGGTGACCACCTGGGGCATCACGAAGCAGTACTGGCGCACCTTCGCGACCCTCGGCATGGGCGTGCTGCTGCTCTCGGCGATCCGGCAGACCCGGCAGACCGTGATCCCGCTCTGGGCGGCCCACCTCGGGCTCTCCCCCACGACCTCGTCGATCATCTACGGCATCGCGGGCGCCATCGACGCGCTCACCTTCTACCCCGCGGGCAAGGTGATGGACCACTACGGCAGGCGCTGGGTCGCCGTTCCGTCGACCTTCGTGCTCGGCATCTCGTTCGTGCTCATGCCGCTCACGCACGGCGCCGTCACGCTCGCGCTCGCCGCCATGGTGATGGGCTTCGGCAACGGCATCGGCTCGGGCATCGTCATGACCCTCGGCGCCGACACCTCGCCCGCGATCGGCCGGCCCACCTTCCTCGGCATCTGGCGTGAGCTGGCGGATGCCGGCAGCGGCATCGGCCCCGTCATCCTGTCGGTCGTGACCGCGGCAGCCGGACTGGGCCTCGGCATCGTGGTCAGCGGCGCCGTCGGATTCGCCGCGGCCGCGGCCCTCTGGGCCTGGGTGCCGCGGCGCCCGCCGAGCCGCGAACGGGTCGCCGGCGCAACCTTGCGGAACACTGCTACATAGTTCGCAACACGTTTTCACCGGGCCGCGCCGGCCCTCGCATAGTGGAGTCCTCCCACCCGAGAACCACCGAGAGGACCACCCATGTCCGAGCCCGTACTCCCCCCGAAGCTGCCCGAGAAGCCCCGCCGACGCACCGGCACGATCGTCGGCGTCGTCATCGCCGCGGTCGTCGTCATCGTCGCCGCCGTGATCATCGTCGTGAACGTCGCGAAGCCGGATTCCTCGAGCGCGGCCGGCACCCAAGCATCCGATGCGAAGCCCCAGACCGTGTCGATCGGCGTCACCGACGCCTCCCAGCCGTACTGGAAGATCTACACCGAGCTCGCCAAGAAGAAGTACAACGTCACGGTCAAGCTCGTGAACTTCAGCGACTACAGCCAGCCCAACCCGGCGCTCAAGCAGAAGCAGACCGACCTCAACGAGTTCCAGCACATCGAGTTCCTCGCCGACTACAACGTCAAGAGCGGCGACGACCTGCAGCCGATCGGGCCCACCGCGATCTACCCGCTGCCGCTGTACTCGCTCAAGTACCAGGACCCGTCCGACCTGCCCGCGAACGCGCAGGTCGCGATCCCCAACGACGCGATCAACGAGGCGCGCGGACTGCTCGTGCTGCAGTCGGCCGGGCTCCTCGAGCTCAAGGACGGCGGCTCGCCGTTCTCGACCACCGCCGACATCACCTCCTCGAAGGTGAAGATCACCACGCTCGACGCCGCCCAGACCGCGCGTGCGCTGCAGTCGGGTTCGGTCGTGGCCGCGATCGTGAACAAGAACTACGCGACGGATGCGGGCCTGCCGAAGTCCGACATCATCGCGAAGGACGACCCCACCGATCCCTCCGCCCAGGCGTACGTCAACGCGTTCGTCGCCCGCGCCGAGGACAAGGACAACAAGCTGTACCAGAAGCTCGCCGCCCTCTACCTCGACCCGCAGGTGAAGAAGTCGGTCGAGCAGGTCAACGGCGGCGACGCCGTCTTCAGCGACCTGACCGCGAAGCAGCTGCAGGACCTGCTCAAGAAGACCGAGCAGCAGGAGAAGGCGGCGCTGAAGTAATGAGCGCACTCGTCCGACTGGAGGCGGTCAGCAAGAGCTACGCCACCCCGGCCGGAACGGTCACCGCCGTGCAGGATCTCTCCCTCGAGGTGGCGCAGGGAGAGATCCTCGGCGTGATCGGCTATTCCGGCGCGGGCAAGAGCACGCTCGTGCGGCTGGTCAACGCGCTCGAGAAGCCCACCTCGGGCCGCGTGTTCGTCGGCGACGACGAGCTGACCGCGCTGCCGGAGAAGCGGCTGCGCGAGGTGCGGCGCGAGATCGGCATGATCTTCCAGCAGTTCAACCTGTTCCGCTCGCGCACGGTCGCCGGCAACGTGGCGTTTCCGCTCAAGCTCGCCGGCGTGAAGCAGCCCGAGCGGGATGCGCGGGTGGCGCGCCTGCTCGACTTCGTCGGCCTGCTCGAGAAGGCGCACGCCTACCCCGAGCAGCTCTCGGGCGGGCAGAAGCAGCGCGTGGGCATCGCCCGGGCGCTCGCGACCGACCCGAAGCTGCTGCTCGCCGACGAGGCGACGAGCGCCCTCGACCCCGAGACGACGGCCGACGTGCTGGCGCTGCTGAAGCGGGTGAACCGGGAGCTCGGCGTGACCATCATCGTCATCACGCACGAGATGGAGGCGATCCGGGCGATCGCCGACCGGGTGGCCGTCATGGACTCCGGGCGGATCGTCGAATCGGGTCCGGTGTACGACGTGTTCGCGCATCCGTCGACGACCGCGGCCGCGCGCTTCGTCGCGACCGTGCTGCACGACCGGCCGTCGGCCGACACGCTGACCCGCCTGCGCGCGGCGCACCCGGGCCGGCTGGTCACCTTCGCGGTGCCCGAGCAGAAGGGGTTCACCGGCCAGCTGTCGCGCGCGTTCGCCGACCACGGGGTGGAGAACGAGATCGTGTTCGGCGGAATCGGCGAGCTGCAGGAGCGCTCGATCGGCGCGCTCACCTACGAGCTGACGGGTGCGGATGCCGCGATCGACGCCGCGCTCGACGCGCTGCGCGCGCGCGGCGTCGACCTCGTGGAAGAGGTCGAGCTGGAGGAGCAGACGGCATGAACGACTTCATCGGATCGATCGACGTCTACCTCAGCGCGATCTGGCAGACGCTGTTCATGGCGCTGGCCTCGCTCGTCGTCTCGGGCATCCTGGGGCTCGCGATCGGGGTGCTGCTGTACGCGACGCGCCCCGGCCACCTGCTGGAGAACCGGGTGGCGTACACGGTGATCAACGTGGTGGTGAACATCATCCGGCCGATCCCGTTCGTGATCTTCCTGATCGCGATCGAGCCGCTGACCATCAGGGTGATCGGCACCTACATCGGCGTGTACGCGGCGACGTTCGCGATCGCGATCGGCGCCTCGTTCGCCGTGGCGCGCATCGTCGAGCAGAACCTCGTCGGCGTCGACCCCGGCGTCATCGAGGCGGCGCGCGCGATGGGCGCGGGGCCGCTGCGGATCATCGCGACCGTGCTCATCCCCGAGGGTCTCGGCCCGCTCACGCTCGGCTACACCTTCCTGTTCGTGGGCCTGATCGACATGTCGGCCCAGGCCGGCGTGATCGGCGGCGGCGGGCTCGGCGAGTACGCCATCACCTGGGGGTCGCAGCGGTACAACTGGACGATCGTGTACATCGCGGTCGCGACGATCATCGTCATCGTGCAGCTCGGCCAGTTCGTCGGCAACCGGCTCGCCCGGCGCGCGCTGCGGCGGTAGCAGCCGGTCTCAGCGGTACGGCGCGGTGGAGTCGCGCACGATCAGGGTGTTGGGCAGGGCGCGCAGCCCCGGCTCGTGCCGCTCGCCGTCGATCGCCTCGAGCAGCAGCTCGATGGCCAGGGCGCCGACCGCCCGGAAATCCTCCCGCACCGTGGTCAGCGGCGGCCAGTAGTACGCGGCGTCGGGGCTGTCGTCGAAGCCCACGACGCTGACCTCGTCGGGCACCCGTCGCCCGCATTCGTGCAGCGCGCGCATGAGGCCGAGGGCCATCTGGTCGTTGGCCGCGAAGACGGCGGTCACCGACGGGTCCCTGGCGAGCCGCAGCCCCGCCCGGTAGCCGGATTCGGCGCTCCAGTCGCCGAGCACGGGCGGGGGCACCGGCCGCCCCTCCGCTTCGAGCAGGCGCCGCCACGCGAGCTGGCGATCGGATGCCGCGTTCATCCGGTGCACGGGCCCCGAGACGTGCCACACCGTCGGATGACCCAGCTCGAGCAGGTGGCGCACGGCGAGCTCGGCGCCCTGGGCCTGATCGGCGTTGACCGACACGCGGTCGTCGTACTGCTGCGAGTCCACGAGGATCGACGGGATGCGCGTCGGGAAGCGGATGGCGTGCTCGAGGATCTGGTGGGCCTCGAGCACGATCACGATGCCGTCGACGCGCTCCTGGTCCAGCCGCTCGAGGGCCTTCGTGATCTCGCCCGTCGACGGGTCGCCGATCGTCACCAGGTCGAGCGAGTAGTCACGCGCCGTCGCGGCGTTGCTCACGCCCTCCAGCACGTGCACCGGGCCGAAGTTCTCCAGGCTGAACATCAGCACGCCGATGCTCTGGAACCGGCCGCTCTTGAGCGCCCGAGCGGCGCTGTTGGGCCGATAGCCGAGCGTGCGCATCGCGGCGAGCACCCGTTCCCGGGTGTCCGCGGCCACGGCCTCGGAGCCGTTGGTCACCCGGGAGACGGTCTGCCCGGACACGCCGGCCAGGCGCGCGACGTCGAGCATGGACGCGGGGCGGGGAGCCTGGGGCCGGGTCATCCGATCGCTGCTCATGCCCGGCGCCTCTCTCGTTATGCGTCTCGTTATGTGTTCGTCATGCGAGGCGCGCGCGACGATGCTTGACACGCGCGACTGGCCACATGCTACGCTCGCGGCCATTCGATGTTTACGTAAACAGTTCGCGTAAACGTTCCTGCGACGGAAGTAGCGATGACAACGATGTCAGCGGCCGCGCCACAGGTGGCGCACGAGCGGCGCCGAGCGCGCCTGAAGACCAGACTCAATCTCGCGGGCGCGGGGTTCGTGACCCCGTTCCTGATCGGCTTCGCGCTCCTCGTGATCGCGCCCGTGCTCTACTCGCTGTACCTCAGCCTGTTCCGCACGCAGCTGATCGGCGGCACGAGCTTCGTCGGCCTGGAGAACTACACGCAGGCGTTCACCGACCCGAAGTTCTGGTCCGGCGCGCTCCGGGTGCTCGTGTTCCTCGTGGTGCAGGTGCCGATCATGCTCGTGCTCGCCCTGATCGCCGCGCTCGCCGTCGACAGCGGCCGGCTCTACGGGCGCTCGTTCTTCCGCCTCGCGATCTTCCTGCCCTACGCCGTGCCGGGAGTGGTGGCGGTGCTCATGTGGGGCTTCATGTACAGCGACCGGATGGGGCTGACCGGGTACGTGAACGACCTCTTCGGGGTGCAGCTGATCACGCCGTACACGCGGCAATGGATCCTCACCGCGATCGGCAACATCGTGACCTGGGAGTACGTCGGCTACAACATGCTGATCTTCTACTCCGGGCTGCGCAGCGTGTCGACCGAGCTCTACGAGGCGGCCGCGATCGACGGCGCCGGGCAGATGCGCACGATCTTCTCGATCAAGCTGCCGGCCCTGCGCGGCTCGATCGTGGTGGCGACGATCTTCTCGATCATCGGCAGCTTCCAGCTCTTCAACGAGCCGAACATCCTGAAGACGATCGCCCCCACCATCGTGACGACGAACTTCACCCCCAACATGTACGCCTACAACCTCAGCTTCGTGGGCCAGCAGGTGAACTACGCGGCGACCATGGCCATCATCATGGGCGTCGTCACGGCCGTGATCGCATACGTCGTGCAGCTGCGCGGCAGCAGGCAGGAGTTCTGAGATGTCCGCCGCCACTCCGCGCCTCGCGCGCAAGCAGTTCACGCCGCTGCGGCCGAAGAAGTCGGTCGGCCTCACGGTGGTCATGCTCCTCTTCGTCGTCTACTCGCTGATCCCGCTCGCCTGGCTCGTGATCAGCTCGACCAAGACTCAGGACGCCCTGCTGAACTCCTTCGGCCTGTGGTTCTCGGGCAAGTTCGCCTTCTTCGACAACATCGTCTGGGCCCTGACCTACGAAGACGGCATCTTCGTGCGCTGGCTCCTCAACACGCTGATCTACGTCGTGGTCGGCGCGGGTCTCGCCACGATCCTGGCGACGCTCGCCGGCTACGGCCTGGCCAAGTACGACTTCCCCGGCAGGAAGGTGGTCTTCGGCGTGATCCTCGGCGCGATCGCCGTGCCCGGGACGGCCCTGGCGGTGCCGACGTTCCTCATGTTCAGCAAGCTGGGGCTGACGAACACGATGTGGGCGGTGATCCTGCCCTCGGCGATCTCGCCCTTCGGCCTCTACCTGATCTGGGTGTACGCGACCGACGCGGTGCCGACCGAACTGCTGGAAGCGGCGCGGGTCGACGGAGCGGGCGAGCTGCGCACCTTCCTCACCATCTCGCTGCGGCTGCTCGCGCCCGGCGTCGTGACGGTCTCGCTGTTCGCCATCGTCGCGACGTGGAACAACTACTTCCTGCCGCTGATCATGCTCAACGACCCCAAGCTCTACCCCTTGACCATCGGTCTGCAGAAGTGGAACGCCGAGGCCGTCGGCATCGGCGCCCAGCCCGTGTTCACGCTGGTGATCACCGGCGCACTGCTCACCATCGTCCCCATCGTGATCGCGTTCCTGTTCCTGCAGCGCTACTGGCAGACGGGACTGACCGCGGGCGGCGTCAAGCAGTAACACCCACCACCCACGCCATCCATCCCCATCCCCTCCAACGACGAAGTGGAAGGAAACACAGCAATGAAGACCAACATCGCGCGGGCCCTCGCGGCCGGCGCACTGGCCGCCCTCCTCGGCGGCACCCTGGTCGCCTGCTCCGGCGGCGACACCGATGCCGCCGGCGGCGGCAAGAGCGACGCGGCCGCGCTCGACGCAGCTCTGAAGAAGGGCGGCACGATCGAGTACTGGACCTGGACGCCACAGGCGAAGGACCAGATCGCGGAGTTCGAGAAGGAGTACCCCAAGGTCAAGGTCAACCTGACCGACACGGGCGGCGCCGGCGACTCGAACACCAAGCTGCAGAACGCCATCTCGGCGGGCAAGGGCATCCCCGACGTGGTGCAGGTCGAGTACCAGTCCGTGGGCCAGTTCCAGCTGCCCGGCTACCTCACCGATCTCACCCAGTACGGCTTCGCCGACTTGAAGAGCAAGTACACGGCCTCGACGTGGGCGAACGTCACGCAGAACGGCGGCATCTGGGGCCTTCCGCAGGACAGCGGCCCCATGGCGCTGTTCTACAACAAGGACGTCTTCGAGAAGTACGACCTGACCGTGCCGACGACGTGGGACCAGTACATCGCCGACGCCAAGAAGCTGCACGAGGCCGACCCCACCAAGTGGCTGGTCAATGACACCGGCGACGCGGGCCTGGCCACCAGCCTGATGTGGCAGGCGGGCGGCAAGCCGTTCAAGATCAACGGCCAGAAGGTCACCATCAACACCGACGACGCCGGCGTCAAGAAGTACTCCGACATGTGGAGCCAGCTGATCGACCAGGGCCTGGTGGGCAACATCTCGGGCTGGTCCGACGAGTGGTACAAGGCGCTCGGCGACGGCACGATCGCGACCGTGACGCTCGGCGCGTGGATGCCCGGCATCCTCACCTCCGGCGCCCCGGACGGCGCCGGAAAGTGGGCCGTGGCCCCGATGCCGACCTACGACGGCGGCGAGGCGGTCACCGCGGAGAACGGCGGCAGCACCGAGGTCGTGCCGAAGGGCGCCTCGAACCCCGTGCTCGGCGCGGCGTTCCTGCGCTGGCTGAACTCCAACGAGAAGAGCATCAAGGTGTTCATGGACGACGGCGGATTCCCCGCCACCGTGGCCGACCTGCACTCGGACGACTTCCTCAACTACAAGAGCGACTACTTCGGCGGTCAGCAGATCAACAAGGTGCTCGCCGCGGCGGCCGACTCGGTGATCAGCGGCTGGCAGTACCTGCCCTGGCAGGCGTACGCCAACACCATCTACACGGATGACGTCGGGCCGGCCTTCCAAGACAAGTCCGATCTCTACGCCGGCATCCAGAAATGGCTGAATGACAACGTGAAGTACGGCAAAGAGCAAGGGTTCACCGTGAACGGATGACCCTGCGGGCGCTGCCCTCCGAGCATCGCCCTGACCCGAGCACTGCCCTGACCAGCGACCCAGGAGAAGAACGTTGACCTCACCCTTCCCGTCCTCACCGTTCCCGTCGTTCCGCTTCGGCGGCGATTACAACCCCGAGCAGTGGGACCCGTCGGTGTGGGACGACGATGTGCGGCTGATGACGGCCGCGGGCGTCACGACCGCGACGGTCGGCGTCTTCTCCTGGGCCAAGCTGGAACCCGAGCCGGGCCGGTTCGAGTTCGGCTGGCTCGACACCGTGATCGAGAAGCTGCACGCCGCGGGCATCCGTGTGCTGCTCGCGACCGCGACCGCGTCGCCGCCCGCGTGGATGGCGGCGCGCCACCCCGAGACGCTGCCCGTCGACGAGCGCGGCGTGCGGCTCGGCTTCGGCAGCCGGCAGCAGTACAGCCCGCACTCCCGCGTCTACCGCGAGTTCGCCGAGCGGCTCGTGCGCGAGCTGGCGGGCCGGTACGGACGGCACCCGGCCGTCGAGGCCTGGCATGCGAACAACGAGTACGGATGCCACGTCAGCGAGTCCTTCGACGAGGAATCCGTCTCCGCCTTCCGTGCCTGGCTCGAGGCGAAGTACGGCACGATCGAGGCGCTGAACCGCGCCTGGGGCACGTACTTCTGGTCGCAGGCGTACGCCTCCTTCGACGAGGTCGACGCCCCGCGCGCGGCGCCCACCTTCAGGAATCCGACGCAGCAGCTGGACTGGAAGCGGTTCAACTCCGACGGCATCCTGGAGCTGTTCCTGATGGAGAAGGCGGTGCTCGCCGAGCTGTCGCCCGGGGTGCCGGTCACCACCAACTTCATGGGGTTCTTCGGCGAGCTCGACTACTGGAAGTGGGCCGAGCGCCTCGACTTCGTCAGCGACGACGAGTACCCCGACCCGGCCGACCCGCGCGCGCACGTGCACCTGGCCGCGACCCGCGACCTGATGCGCTCGCTCGGCGGCGGCAAGCCGTGGCTGCTGATGGAGCAGAGTCCGAGCGCCGTGAACTGGCGGCCCCGCAACCTGCCGAAGCCCCCCGGCGCGAACCGGCTGCACGGTTTGCAGGCCGTGGCCCGCGGCGCCGACGGGGTGCTGCACTTCCAGTGGCGCCAGGCCGAGGCCGGCGCCGAGAAGTTCCACGCCGCGATGGTGCCGCACGCCGGCCCCGACTCGCGCGTGCACCGCGAGGTGCAGGCGCTCGGGGCGGAGCTCGCCGAGCTGTCGCAGGGGCCGGTGCTCGGCGCATCCGTCGACGCGCAGGCCGCGATCCTCTGGGACTGGGACACGCTGTGGGCGCTGCGCCAGGATGCGAACCCGGCCCGGATCGACTACCTGGCCACCGTCATGCACTGGTACGGGGCGCTGCTGCGGCGCGGCGTGGTCGTCGACTTCGCCCGGCCGGGCGCGCGGCTCGACGGCTACGGCGCCGTCTTCGTGCCGGCGCTGCACGTCGCCGCGCCCGATGAGCTCGACGCGCTCGCCGCATACGCGGAAGCGGGCGGCCAGCTGGTCGTCGGCTACCAGACCGGCATCCTCGACCGCGATCTGCACGCGTATCTCGGCGGATACCTCGGCGGGGCGGGCTCGGCGCTGCAGCGCACGCTGGGCCTGCGGGTCGAGGAGTTCGCGCCCCTGCCGGCGAGCGCGCTGGCCGGCGACGAGGGGCCCGGGTCCGAGGCATCCGTGGTCGGAGAGTTGGCCGGCACGGCGACCGAGTGGCAGGAGTTCACGGTCGTCGACGACGCCGAGGTGCTCGCCCGGTTCGACGACGGCGCGGCCGCCGGCGAGGCGGCGATCACACGCCGGCCTGCCGGCGGGCGCGGCGCCGCCTGGTACGTGGCGACGCAGCCGGGAGCGGAGCTGTTCGACGCGCTCGCCGACCGCGTGCTGACGGATGCCGAGATCGAGACCCCCTTCGCCGCACCGGTCGTCGGGGTCGAGACCGTGGTGCGCGGCGGGGTGCGCTTCGTGCTCAACCACACCCCAAAGCCCGCCGAGGTCGAGGTGCTCGGCCGCACGGTCACCGTGCCGGCGTACGGAGTCATCACCCTCTGAGCTTCCTCCGACCTGACTGAGCACGGTTGCGGCCCGCCCGCGCCCTCCCGGTAGCGTGGCTGCCGATGAGGAGACCCATCGCCGCCGTAGCGGCAGCCGTGTGCGCGGCCGTGCTGCTCGCAGGATGCACGTCGGGAGCGGATGACGGGGGTGATCGGCACGGGGAATCCGTGTCGCCCTCGCCCGGCCAGACGGGGGCCGCGCCCACGACGGCGCCCGACGACAAGGTGCGCGGCTTCAGCTCGGATGCGAAGCTGTACGCCCCCGAGCCGGCCGCCGACATCCAGAAGGCGGTCGACGCGGTGAAGAAGAGCGACGCCGCCGACGGCCGCAAGCTGCAGCAGATGATCGACACCCCGCACGCCGTGTGGCTGAACGGCGGCGACGAGTCGCACGTCTACCAGCAGGTGCACCAGGCGGTGACCGCCGCCGCCGCGCAGAACGCGGTGCCCGTGTTCGTGGCCTACAACGTGCCCGGGCGCGACTGCGGCGACTATTCGGCAGGCGGCGCGAAAGACAACGCCGAGTACAGCGGCTGGATCGGCTCGCTCGCCTCGGCGATCGGCGACGCGCACGCCGTCGTCATCCTCGAGCCCGACAGCCTCGGGCTGCTGCCGTCGGCCTGCGACCATCCCGACAAGTCGATCGACGACGACAGTCGCTACCAGGCGCTCGGCGAGGCGGTGCGCCGCCTCGAGAAGCAGCAGCACACGGCCGTCTACCTCGACGGCACCAACAGCAACTGGCTCCCCGTCGGCACCGCCGCCGAGCGCCTCGCCAAGGCCGGGGTCGCCGAGGCGCAGGGCTTCTTCCTCAACGTGTCGAACTTCGAGTCGACCGACGACCAGCTGCGCTACGGTCGCTGGGTGAGCGAGTGCCTCGCCTACGTGGCGGCGGGGCGCGGCGGCTACAGCGACTGCGCGAACCAGTTCCACTCCGCAAGCGACCAGCGCGCGGCGCAGACGGATGCCTGGTACCGGGCCAACACCACGGGGCTGAAGGCCGAGACCCACTTCGTGATCGACACGAGCCGCAACGGCCGGCCGGTCTCCGACATGACGCAGTACGGGTCGGGCACGAAGTACGGGCAGAGCGCGGACGTGGTGAAGACGCTGCGCGCCGGCCGGTGGTGCAATCCGCCGGGCGCGGGCCTCGGCGCGCAGCCGCAGGTCGCCCCGTCCGCCCTCGTCGACGCCTACCTGTGGGTCAAGACGCCCGGCGTCTCCGACGGGCGCTGCGATGCGGCCGGCGGCGCCCGCGCCTGGGACTACAGCGCCTACTCGGCGTCCGGCTGGCCCACCACGCCCGCGGCTCAGCGCACCTTCGATCCGCTCTGGGGCGTGGAGGATCCGCCGGCCGGCACCTGGTTCACGAAGGCCGCGCTGGGGCTCGTGCGCAACGCCGCGCAGGGGTGACCGCGGTCGACGGGTCGCGGTCGGGCCGGCGCGCGCCTCAGCCGCCGGTGGCGTCCCGGTGCAGTTCGAACACCTCGTCGCTGTGCAGGCTCCAGTGCCGCACGACCCGGTAGCCGGCCGCTTCGAGCGAGCGGATCCCGTCGGCATCCACCAGCCCCTCGCCGGGGAAGTCGGACTCGACGGCGAAGACGCGGCGCGCCGTGAACCGGCCCTGCTCGGCCGCGTGCTCGATGGTCATCAGGTCGTCGTGCCAGCTCGCGGTCTCATACCAGGGCGCCACCAGCTGCGGTGCGGCGAGCCCCCGGTAGTCCGCGGGGTACAGCCGCATCGAATTCACCGGACGTCGGCTGGATCGCACCACGGTGTCGAAGGCGAGCTGGTCGCCCGCCCGGGCGTGCGCGCCGATCAGCTCGGCCACCTGCGCCCAGTCGCTCTCGTTCTGCGCATACGGGGTGCGCCAGTGCGCATAGGCGGGCACGGATGCCGCGACCGTCAGCGCCAGCGCCGTGATGCCCGCCGCGCGCCAGCTGCGGAACACCGCCTCGATGCCGAGCGCGATCAGCAGCACGACGGCCGGGGTCGCGAAGGTGATGTAGCGCGGCGCGTAGTTGTGCAGCACGGGGATCGTCGCGACCAGCCCGACGAACGGGATGCCGCCCCACAGCGCCGCGAGCGCGGTGAGTCCGGGGCGCCGGCCGAGCCGCGGTCCGGTCAGGTGCAGGTGGGAGTGCTCGACGAGATGCGCGCCGCGCAACCGGCCGCGCACCGCGACCGCGAGGGCGAGCGCGACCAGCGCCCAGCCGATCACGGCGGCGATCGGGTCGGCGTCGAAGAACCCGCTCTGCAGCCAGGTGACCGGCGGCGTCGGCCGGTGCGCGAGGAAGGCGACCTGTTGCCGCTGCAGCGCGGCGAGCACGAGCACCGGCGACGCGCACAGCAGCGCGGCGGCCGAGGTCGCGGCCCAGGCGCGCAGCAGCACCGCGCGGCGGGGGTGGAGGGCGGCGAAGCATCCGATCGCCAGAGCCAGCGACGCCGTGAAGACGTTCAGGGCCGTGCCCGCGGCCAGCAGCCCGCCGTAGACGAGCCAGGCGCGGCGCGGCTCGGCGCGCCCGCGCACGGCCGCGACGCCCGCGATCGCGATCCAGGTGGCGAACGCGGCGGTCCAGGCGTAGCTGCGCGCCTCGGTGCCGGCGTAGTCGAGCCGGGGCGAGAGCGCCGCGAGCGTCGCGGCGACCAGCTGCAGCCGCCGGCCGCCGCCGAACTGCCGCACCAGCACGATGAGACCGGCGACCGTGACGCCGATCGCGATCGCGCTGGGGAAGCGGAGCGAGAAGGCGCTCGCGCCGAACACCGCGACCCAGAGGTGCAGCGCCGCGTAGTACACGGCGTGCACGGCGTCGACGTGCACGATCTCGTGCAGGAACGACGGCAGCGAGCGCTGGGCCGACAGCGCACTGGCGGCCTCGTCGCCCCACAGCGACGGGATCCACGTGCCGAACGCCGTCGCGATCACCGTCGCCGCACCGGCCGCCGCGGGCAGCGCGGCTGCGGTGGAGCGTCGCCGGGTGCGGGGTGCGGCGGCGGTGAGGGTCGACGTCACGGTGGTCACACAACCACCGGTCTCCTCAGATTCCTCTGATGATGCCTTTCACGACCCTTTGATCGTGCCCCGGATGCCGGGTGATCCTGCCCCGGATGCCGGCTCTGATGCCGCCTCCGGCGCGGAGACGTCGCTCCGTCAGTGCACGGCGACGACGGGCGATCCGGCGCGCCACAGCGAATCCGCGCTCCAGCAGCCGACGATCGCGACGTCCGGGTCCTGCCCGCGGCGGGTCGCGAATTGCGCGGCCAGCAGCTGCAGCCGCGCGGTCAGCGGGAACTGCGCGTAGAACGGATCGGCGGGCGCCCGCTCGTCCTCCAGCGTGGCGACCGTGACGCCCTCGGCGTGCGCGGCCGCGGCGAGCGAGTCGACGAGTCCGTCGGGGTCGGCGCCGGGCTGCAGGGCGAGCACGGTATCGCCGGCGCGCAGCGGCACGGCCGAGCCGTGCAGCAGCAGTTCGCTGTCGTAGCCCTCGGCGAGCACGCGGGCGGCCTCGCGTACCTTGAGCGCGCCCTCCCGCGCCGTCACCGCCCACGGGCCGGTGCCGACGATCACGAGTGCGCGGTCGGGCACGGCGATGCGGTCGATCTCGGGTGCGGCGACGGATGCCTCGACCCGGTCGGCCGCGTCGAGCAATGCCAGCATCCCGGGTCGTCCGGCGGCGGTGCCGAGCGCCCGGTCGATCCCGTCGGCGAGGCGGGAGAGCACGCCGAGGGTCGCGAGGTAGCTGGCGGAGTAGGTGTCGCTCTGCTCGCGCACGGGCGTGACGATCGCCTCCGGCCAGCCGGCGCCGCTGCCGGTGATGCTCACGAGCGGGACGCCGCAGGCGAGCGCGTCGGCGCGCACGCGCTGCGTGTAGGCGGTGCGGCCGGTGTGGCTGATGACGACGAGGGCGTCACCGGCGCGGGGCGCGGGTTCCCACCGCGCCTGGTCGAGCGAGGAGAGAGCGCGGGCGTCGAGGCCGTGGCGCCGCAGCAGCCAGGCGCCCAGCTGGGCGGCGTGCAGGCTGCTGCCGGTGCCGACGAGGGTGATGCGACGGGCGGCGGCCAGCAGGGCGGCCTGCTCGTCGAACGACGTCGCCGCGAGCTCACGCAGCACGCGACCCTGCATGCTGATGGTCCGGGCGAGTCGGGTCTCCATGCAACGAGAAAAGCCGAGAATCCGGGAGCCTACAACCGGTTTCGCGGTGTTGCGTGATGAATGCGACCGAAACGGTCACTGAACAGTTCAGCGATGCCCCTCGTGCGGGGGCGGGGGTTGCCGCGGGGCGAGGAACGGTCACGAGGTGCACAGGTGCGGCCGGAAGGATGGCGGCATGTCAGTCGTGAAGATCAACGCCATCGCCGTGCCCGAGGGTGCGGGACCGGAGCTCGAGAAGCGGTTCGCCGCGCGCAAGCACGCCGTGGATTCGGCCCCGGGCTTCCAGGGCTTCCAGCTGCTGCGCCCCACCGCCGGGGAGACCCGCTACTTCGTCGTCACCACCTGGGACTCCGAGGAAGCCTTCCAGGCCTGGCGCCGGGACGGCGCGGCCCAGGCCCACCACGGCGGCGGACAGTCGCCGGTCGCCTCCGGCGCCGAGCTCCTCGAGTTCGAGGTCGTCGACCTCTGATCCCTCCTCGACCCCGGCTCCGGTTGCGCTACTCGCATCCGCGTCCCGCCACTCGGCTCCGAGGCGCGACGGCGGATGCGAGTAGCGCACCGGTCCGGGACCCGGGACCCAGGCGACGAGTGGCGGCGCATAGGTCACATTTAGGGCGCGCATGGGGTCGGCAAAGCCCCTTTGGTGACGCACCCCCCACCGTAGGGACTTATGACCGAGACAACCCCACCGGAGACACCGTTGGACCTCGACGTCGTCGTGCCGGTCTACAACGAGCAGGAGACGCTCGAGACGAGCGTGCGGCAGCTGCACGCCTACCTCAGCGGCGCCATGCCCGAGTCCTGGCGCATCACCATCGCCGACAACGCCAGCACGGACGAGACGCCGCGGATCGCGGACCGCCTGGCCGCCGAACTGCCGGGCACCGTGGCGGTGCACCTGCCCGAGAAGGGCCGCGGCCGCGCGCTGAAGGCCGTCTGGTCCGCCTCCCCCGCGCGCGTGCTGGTGTACCTCGACGAAGACCTCTCCACCGGGCTCGAGGCGCTGCGCCCGCTCGTGGCGCCGCTGCTGTCCGGCCACTCCGACCTCGCCATCGGCACCCGCCTCGCCGCCGGCTCCCGCGTGGTGCGCGGGGGGAAGCGCGAGTTCATCTCGCGCAGCTACAACCTGCTGCTGCGCACCCTGATGGACGCGCGCTTCTCCGACGCGCAGTGCGGGTTCAAGGCGATCCGCTCAGACGTCGCACGGCGCCTGCTGCCGTACGTGCAGGACACCGGCTGGTTCTTCGACACGGAGCTGCTGGTGCTGGCCGAGCGCTCCGGCCTGCGCATCCACGAGGTGCCGGTCGACTGGGTGGACGACCCGCAGAGCTCGGTCGACATCGTGGCGACCGCCGTCGCCGACCTCAAGGGCATGCTGCGCGTGAGCCGCGACCTCGCCCGCGGCCGGGTGCCCGTCGACGAGCTGTACGCCGAGTTCGGCCGGCACCCGCTGGCCGAGCGCGACGCCCGCCCCGGCCTGCTCGGCCAGCTGCTCAGCTTCGGTGTCATCGGCGCCCTGTCGACCATCGCCTACGCCCTCCTCTACCTGGGGCTCGCACACACCATGCCCGCGCAGGCCGCGAACTTCACCGCGCTGCTCGTCACGGCCGTCGCCAACACGGCGGCGAACCGCCGCTTCACCTTCGCCGTGCGCGGCCGGCGCCGCGCCGCCACTCACCACGCGCAGGCCCTCCTGGTCTTCGGCATCGCGTGGGCGATCACGAGCGGATCGCTGGTCGGCCTGCACGCGCTCGCCCCGCACGCGTCGGTGTTCACCGACGTCGGCGTCCTCACGATCGCGAACGTGGTCGCCACCCTGGTGCGCTTCCTGCTGCTGCGCGGCTGGGTCTTCCGGCGCACGGATGCCGCAGGCCGACGACCTTCCGAGGCGCCGCCGGCGCCGGCATCCGTCGCCCCCACCACTCTTCGAATCCCCTCCCCCGAGAAAGCGAGCCGACGATGAGCACCGCGACTGCGACCACGACCCTCGTCGTGCCCGAGGCGCACGACGTCGAACGACCCCGCACCCGCACCCGCGCCCGCTGGGAGTGGCCCGCCTTCGGCGGCCTGCTGCTGCTCTCCGGCGTGCTGTACCTGTGGGATCTCGCCGCCAGCGGCTGGGCGAACTCGTTCTACGCCGCCGCCGTGCAGGCGGGCACCAAGAACTGGGAGGCGTTCTTCTACGGCTCCTCCGACGCCGGCAACTCGATCACCGTCGACAAGCCGCCCGCCAGCCTCTGGGTGATGGAGCTCTCCGCTCGCATCTTCGGCTTCAACTCCTGGAGCATGCTCGTGCCCGAGGCGCTGATGGGCGTCGCGACGGTCGCGATCCTGTTCGTCGCGGTGCGGCACCGCTTCGGCGCGGTCGCGGGCCTGGTCGCGGGCGGCACGCTCGCGCTCACGCCGGTCGCGGCGCTCATGTTCCGCTTCAACAACCCGGACGCGCTGCTCCTGCTGCTGCTCACGACCGCGGTCGTGTTCACGCTGCGCGCGATCGAGCGTGATCGGATGCGCTGGCTGCTGCTGGCCGGCGTGGCCGTCGGCCTCGGGTTCCTGACCAAGCAGCTGCAGGCGTTCCTGATCCTGCCCGTGCTGGCCGGCCTCTACTTCGCGTTCGCCCGCACCCGCATCGTCACCCGGCTGTGGCACCTGCTCGCCGCGCTCGGCGCGATCATCGTCTCGGCCGGGTGGTGGGTCGCGATCGTCGAGCTGGTGCCGGCGAGCATGCGGCCCTACATCGGCGGCTCGCAGACCAACAGCTTCCTCGAGCTCACCTTCGGCTACAACGGCTTCGGCCGGCTCACCGGCGAGGAGACCGGCAGCGTCACCGGCGGCATGGGCGGCAACGGCGGGAGCATGTGGGGCGAGACCGGCCTGTTCCGCCTGTTCGGAAGCGAGTTCGGCGGCCAGATCTCGTGGCTCATCCCCGCCTCCCTGGCCCTGCTCGTGGCCTCGCTCGTGCTGATCGGCCGCGCGCCGCGCAGCGATGTGCGGCGCATCGCGATCATCGCCTTCGGCGGCTGGCTGCTCGTGACGCAGCTCGCGTTCAGCTTCATGGCCGGCATCTTCCACCCGTACTACACCGTCGCGCTGGCGGCGCCGATCGCCGGCCTGGTCGGGTCGGCGGGCGCCGTGGTCTGGCAGGCGCGGGAGCGCTGGTGGGTGCGCGGCGTGATCGCCGCCTGCTCGCTCGGCACCGCCGTGTGGGCGTGGGTGCTGCTCGAGCGGTCGAGCGACTGGCTGCCGTGGCTGAAGGTCGTCGTGCTTGTGCTCGGCATCCTGGGGGCGGCGCTCGTGCTGCTGCCCTGGCGGGTGCGGGGCCTCGCCCCGGCGACGCTCGCCGTGCTGCTGGCCGGGGGCCTCCTCGCCCCCGCCGCGTACACGATCGACACGGTCGCCACCCCGCACACCGGCGCGATCCCGAGCGCGGGGCCCTCCGTCACGACCTCGTTCGGCGGCGGCGGCTTCGGCGGGCGCGGCGGCGGCATGCCCGGCGCCGGCGGCAACGGCCCGGGCGGCGGAATGCCGGGCGCGGGCGGCAACGGCCAAGCCGGCGGCAACGGCCAGGCGCCCGGCAACGGGCAGGCCGGCGGCATGCCGGGCGGGTTCCCGGGCCAGAACGGCCAGGGAAGCCAGAACGGCCAGGGCGGCCAGAACAGCCAGGGCGGCCAGAACAGCCAGACCGACGGATTCGGCGGCGGCTTCGGCGGCGGCATGGGTGGCGGCGGCATGGGCGGCCTCCTCGGCGGCTCGTCGGTGAGCAGCGAGCTCGTCGAGAAGCTGTCGGCGGACGCATCCGATTACACGTGGGTCGCCGCGACGACCGGATCGAACAACGCCGCCAGCTACCAGCTCGCGACCGGAGACCCGGTGATGCCGATCGGCGGATTCAACGGCAGCGACCCGTCGCCGACGCTGAAGCAGTTCGAGAAGTATGTGGCCGAGGGCAAGATCCACTACTACATCGGCGGCTCGGTGGGCCCGTCCAACGGCGGCAGCGACGCGGCGAGCAAGATCTCGGAGTGGGTGGCCGACCACTACACCGCCGAGACGGTCGACGGGGTGACGGTGTACGACCTGACCCAGGCGCCCACCGACGCGAGCTCCGACACGTCGACGAACTCGACGGTCGACTCCTAGCGCGCGAGGCCTGCCAGCCGGCCGAGCTCCTCGTCGCTCAGCTCGAAGCCGAACACGTCCAGGTTCTCCCGCTGGTGCTCGGCCGAGCGCGAGCGCGGAATCGGCAGCAGCCCGTTCTGGAGGTGCCAGCGCAGCACGACCTGGTTGGGGGTGGCGCCGTGCGCCTCGGCGATGCCGGTCACCACCGGGTGCGACCGCCACTCGGCCGCGTGCTTCAGGGGGCTGTAGCTCTCGGTCAGAATGCCGTGGGCCGCGTTGGCCTCGCGCCACTCGGGGTGCTGCCCGAACAGGTCGACCGGGATCTGGTTCACCGACGGGGTCACCCCGGTCTCGCCGATGATGCGCTCGAGCTGGTCGGGGTGGAAGTTGGAGACGCCGATCGACCGGGCGCGCCCCTGCTCCCGGAACTCGACGAGCGCCTTCCAGGTGTCGACGTAGAGGCCGTCCTCGGGCTCGGGCCAGTGGATCAGGTAGAGGTCGACGCGGTCGAGCCCGAGCGTCTCGAGGGTCGTGTCGAACGCGCGGCGGGTCTTGTCCAGACCGTGGTGGCCGTTGGGCACCTTGCTGGTCACGAATACCTCGTCGCGCGCGATTCCCGAGCGACGGATGCCGGCTCCCACGGCGTCCTCGTTGCCGTAGCTGTACGCCGTGTCGATGAGCCGGTAGCCGAGACCGATCGCCGTCGCGATCGATTCGGCCCCGGCGTCTCCGTTGAGGCTGTAGGTGCCGAGGCCGATGGCCGGCAGGTACGTGTCGTCATTGAGTCGGTACTGCGGGATGTCTGCCATGTCGCCAGGCTATGCCCGTGTGCGCCGGTGCCGGGCGGCCGGCCTTGCGGCGGTCGACTGTTGGCACTCGAGGGCGGAGAGTGCTAATACTGAAGGTGACGCCGCGGAGCCTGCGCGAAGCGGCGTCCACCGGCGGTTCCGCGCCCGGCGCGGGCCGCGCTGCCTGACCTGCCGGTCCGGATGCCCGGGTTCACGACGACCCGAAGACTCCGCCCCGCTCGCGAGCAGCAGACGCCGCCACCGACTCGGAAGCGGTGCAGGGCGATCTGGCATCCGATGCGGGAACCCGGGCTCTGGATCGGCGCGCTTCGCCGCCGAACGCACCCGAACCCGAACGCATCCGATCCCGAAGGAGTCGCCCCCGTGACCGCCCCGGTCGCCACCCGCCCGCCCCGTCGCCCGGCATCCCGTTCCGCTCGCTCCGCCTCCGCCGGCGGAACCGCCCACCTCGCCCGGCCCCGCCCCGTGCGCAGTCTGCCCCCCGAGCTGCTGTGCGTGGACCTCGCCGACCCCGGCACCGATCCTCTCGCCGACCGGGCCGTCGAGCCCGTCTTCGACCGCGCCGAAAGCGAGACGCGACTCGACTTCGCCCCGGCGCCGTGCGAGCCGAGCGCGCGCCTCCTGCTCACCTGCAGCGCGATCGTCGCCGGCGTGGTCTCGGCCGCGGTGATCACCGGTGCGGCCATGGTGCACATGACGGTGCTGATCCACTGACGGTGCTGATCCACTGACCGCGGTCGCCCACTGCTGCGCGCACTCGCCGAGCGCCGACGCCTGCGACAACGGATGCGACGTGTCGCCGCCTGCCCGGCGGGGAACTTCTCCCGCCATGAAGATCACAGACACCGGCGACGTGTGGTGGAAGACCGCCGTCGTCTACTGCCTGGACGTCAAGACGTTCCTGGACTGGAACGGCGACGGGTGCGGCGACTTCGTCGGGCTCGGGCAGCGCATCGACTACCTGGCGAGCCTCGGCGTGACCTGCCTGTGGCTCATGCCGGTGCACCCGGCCGGCGGCATCGACGACGGCTACGACGTGAAGGACTACTACGCCGTCGACGAGCGGCTCGGCACCCTCGGCGACTTCGTCGAGATGGTGCGGGTCGCGCGCGACCGGGGCATCCGCGTGATCCTCGATCTCGTCGTGCAGCACACCTCGGACGAGCATCCGTGGTTCGTACAGGCGCGCGAGAGCGTCGACTCGCCGCTGCGCGACTTCTACATCTGGCGCAAGGAGGTGCCGCAGGAGAACCCGCAGGACAACGCGTTCCCCGGCGCGGAGGACGGCGTGTGGAACCTGGACGAGAAGACCGGCGAGTACTACCGGCACCAGTTCTACGGGCACGAGCCCGACCTCAACCTCAGCAACCCGCAGGTGCGCGACGAGATCGCGAAGCTGGCCGGGTTCTGGCTCGAGCTCGGCATCTCGGGGTTCCGTGTCGACGCCGTGCCGTTCCTGCTCAGCGGCGACGCGCCGGGGGCGAGCGCGAGCGAGATTCACGGCTACCTGCGGGCGCTGCGGTCCTTTCTCGGCCGCCGCCGCGGCGACGCGATGCTGCTCGGCGAGGTCAACCTGCCGCGCGACGAGCAGCTCGAATACTTCGGTGCCGACGAGGCCGACGAGCTGACCATGCAGTTCGACTTCATCGGCATGCAGGCCATGTACCTCTCGCTCGCCCGGCGGGATGCCGGGCCGCTGCGCACGGCGCTCGAAGGCCGGCCGCCGCTTCCGCCCGACAGCCAGTGGGCGAACTTCGTGCGCAACCACGACGAGCTCACCCTCGACAAGCTGTCGCCGGAGGAGCGGCAAGAGGTCTTCGACGCGTTCGGACCGGAAGAACGGATGCAGGCCTACGGGCGGGGCCTGCGCCGCCGGCTGCCGCCCATGCTGGACGGCGACCAGCGCCGGCTGCGCATGGTGTACAGCCTGCTGTTCGCGCTGCCGGGAACGCCCGTGCTCTTCTACGGCGAGGAGATCGGCATGGGCGAGAACCTGAACGCGAAGGAGCGCCTGGCCGTGCGCACACCGATGCAGTGGACCGCCGCGCCCGACGGAGGGTTCTCGACCGCGGACACGCTCGTCGCCGACGTGGTCGAGGGCGATTTCGGGCCCGAGAAGGTCAACGTCGAGGAGCAGCGCAACGATCCGGGCTCGCTGCTCACCTTCGTCACGCGCCTCGCCCAGCGCTACCGCGAGTGCCCCGAGCTCGCCTGGGGCGACGTCGTCGTGCTCGACCAGCCGAATTCGGCGGTGCTCGCCCTGCTTTGCCGCTGGGACGACGAGGCGATGGTCACCCTGCACAACTTCGCGGACGAGCCGGGCGACATCGAGCTGCAGCTCGACGGGGTGCCGCAGGACTCGCGCCTCATCGACCTGTTCGAGAACGAGCCGCTCGACATCGGCGAAGACGGTCGGACCACCGTGCCGCTCGAGGGCTTCGGCCACCGCTGGCTGCGCATCGTCGAACCGGGCAGCCGCCGCCTGCTCTAGCCGCGGTGCCGCCGGCGACTCACCGGTCGACGCCAAGCGGTCCTGCTGGTCGACTCACGCCATAGGCGTGAATGGAGACCCGCGGCACGCCGACCAGCGCGCCACGACTGGTCATTCTGGTCTCTCGCCGTCAATGTGGTTTGCGTCCCTCTTCGCCTGCGCCCCGGAGAGCCGTTCGCGGATGTCGCATCTTTGCATTTCCCCACTTGCCATACTGCGAATGGGTCATGCCAGAGTCGTATCTTCAACTCGAGAAGTCGAGCGTGTACTTCGGGTCGAAGGCGAATACGGCCGGTGCTAGCACGTTCAGGCCTCGTCTACCGGGTCGTGCCACGGGTAGCCAAGACGCTCTGCCGCGGCTTTCATGCCGGCGTCGTGCGTCACGATGGTCGCGTCCAAGCCGGCTGCGATCACGGAGCCAAGGTGGATCGCGTCGAGAGTCTTGACGTGTGGTTCGATCGCCTCGGCGGCGGCCAGTACACCTGCACCGACGGGGACAAGAGCGAGTACGTCGAGGATCTCGTCTCGGAGCGTCACTGGCAACTGCTCGCGGCGCAGGACCCGGGTGAGTTCCGTGCGCAGTAGACGCGAGGAGATGAGGTCATGCTCAGGATCGGCACTGACCCGGTCGATCCATTCGGCAGCCGACGACGAGTGCCCCAGCAACGCCCTTAATGCGACGGAGGTGTCCAGGTAGTACGTCGTCACCGGTCGCGCTCGTCATCAAGGAGTTCATCGACGTTCTGTGCTGTTCGCAGAACATGCGGCGGCAACTGCGCCAGCCGTGAGCCGCTCCTTCGCTTTCGCGCAATGAGCGGAACTCCGGAACCAAGCGGCACGACCCGTGCGACCTCGTGGTCGTGCCGAGTGATCGTGTAGGTCTCTCCCGCTTCGACGTCGGCGAGCATCGCCGTGGGGTTCTGCCGCAACTGCCCGACCGTGATCGTCTTCATGATTCGAGGATATGGAGCCGCTGACGGGAATCGAACCCGCGCTGTCTGCTTGGGAAGCAGAAGTTCTGCCATTGAACTACAGCGGCATCGCCCCGAGGGGCTCGACCTATGTTAGCCGCACCCTCTGAGACATGGGCAATCGGGCCCCGGCCGCGGCGGTCAGTCGCTCGGTGTGACCGTCGAGGTGTACATGGTGACGGCGCCGGTGTAGGACACGACGCGGCCGGTGAGGGTGATGCCGCGCACGTTCGCGGCGCCGTTCACGAGGTAGTTGCCGACGGCGGCGGTGGCGGCTCCGAAGAGGGTGGTGTTGGTGCCCAGTGTGGCGCTGGTGCCGACGATCCACCACACGTTCGAGGCCTTCGCGCCACCGGTGAGAACGACCTTGGCGCCCTCGCTCATGGCCAGGGTGGAGGTCGTGCGGAACACGAACCGAGCCGAGCTGTCGCCCTGGGCGTCGAGGGTGACGGTGCCGGGCAGGGTGAACGCGCCCGTGGTCGAGGCGTACACGCCGCCGGTGAGCGTGCCCGAGAGCGTGGGCGAGATGGTCTGGGTCACGGGTCGTTGACCGACGGCGGTGCGCGCTGTGGTGGCCGCGGCCATCGCCCGGGTCGCGGCGGCGTTGTTCTTGTCCGTCGTGCCGCTCACCGTGACGTTGGACACGGTGGTGCCCGGGGTGGTCGCCGCGGAGCCGTAGATGGTGGAGAAGTGCAACAGGAACGACGCATCCGTGATGGAGGTGTTCGCGATCGCGCCGTACCCGGCCATCGCGCCGACGGAGATGGGCGAGTACGACTGGGCCGTCCACGACGCGGTCGCTCGAGTCTGCGCGGTGAAGACCCCCTGCGCCTGAGCGACACCCGGAACGGCGAGCGTCAGCGCAGCGACGGCGACGGCGCCGATTCCCAAGCGGGACAGCACCGGGCGCTTTCGCTTTTCCGGCACGGATGCCGCAGCATCGCTGCCGTCGTCGACCGGGTGTGCCGTCGTCACGTCCGGCTCGGTGTCATCCGGCTCGGTGTCACCGGGCTCGGTGTCATCGGGCTCAGCGCCGTCCGGGCCGTCGCGGCGGTCGTCGCGCTTGAGCGTGCCGGCCGCGATGACGATCGCGAGGAGGGTCAGGCTGCCCCATAGCGCCAGCGGGAGCGCCTCGTGATGGCTGAGCCAGAAGCCCGGCAGTCCGACATAGCGCACCAGCAGCCGGCCCTGCCCCGTGATGTCGTCTCGCGTGGCGGACCACGGATCGACCTCGGGGTTGGCGTCGCCTTTGGTGACGAGCGAGTCGTCGTCGTTCACGCCGACGAGGCGGTGCACCACGAGCTCGTCGTCGGCGTGGAACGTGATCACGCGGCCGATCGGCAGCGGCGAATCGGCCGGCAGCGGGGTCGTGAGCACCACGTCGCCTGCGCTGACGTTGGGCTCCATGGAGCCGGATTGCACGACCGATCCCGTCCAGCCGAACAGGGTGGGCAGGAACGCGGTCGCCGCCATCGTGGCCAGGAAGACCAGGTAGGAGCGAGCAACGGCCGAAGCGACGAGCTCCACCCATCCGCCCCGCAGCGTGGGACCGCCGGAGCGGCCCGCGCGCTGCGGGGCGGATGCGGTGAGAGTCATCTCGGTTCCTGTCGCTGGTTACGTGGGGGCGTATTGGGCGGCTGTGCCGACTGAACGGCTGTGCTTACTGCGCGGCGGCGGTGGTGCGGAACTCCCACACCAGGTCGGCGGTGAAGCCGGTGCCCTGCAGGGCGTCGATCTGCTGCTGGGTCATGCCGGTGGTGTCGAACTTCCAGGAGACCTTGTACGTGCGCGACTCCGGCGCGGACCCGCTGACGCTCCACACGTGACCGCCGTGGTCGTAGTCGTACGAGCTCGCCGCCACGGTCGACATCGGCGCGAAGGTGTCGCCCGTAGACGTCGCCTGGAAGCCTTCGCAGCTGTTGAACGAGCCGCCGGTTCCGGCCTGCATCATGAAATCGATGTGCTCTGCCAGGCCCGTCGTCGAGCTGACGTTCGCGGCGTAGTCCTTGACCACGCCGGCCACATTCGAGTTCGACGTGACGACGATGCACTTCTCGCCGCTCTGGCCCGGCACCAGGTTGGTGACGTCGAAAGCGGCGGCGCCCTTGTCGTCGTCCGTGAGGGCGACCGAGCCGGTCGACCAGGAGTCGCCGGCGTTGCGGGTGGTGGCGGTGAAGGCGGCGTACGAGGACTGCCAGACGAGGCCGCCGGCGAGGGCGATGGCGAGCGGAACGGCGCCGAACCCGACGAGGGAGCGGACGCGCGCAGAGGGCTTCTTCATGAGAGTTGATTCCTTTCACATGCCGAGGGTCGGTGGCGGCATGCCGATTCGGTCCCGAAAGAAGGGGAGCGAAAGCCAGGAACCAGGTGGGTGAGAAGGCCCGGAAGCCCTGCGATCCTGTACGGTAATCAAGCTACTTGGGCACCGTGCTGGACACAAGCCGTCCTACTACCCCATAGCGGGTCACCCCAGCGCGGGGGGAGTAGTCCGGCCGCCGTAATGTGTGACAATGAAGCAACATGATGAATGGGGTCCCCGCGATCCCGGAGAGGCCGAGCGCATGAGCCGCACCCCGAAGTCCGCTAAGAAGTCCGCGAAGACTGCAACCGCGGCGACCTCCTCAGCGGATGAGGCCCTCCTTGCCGCGGTCGCGGGCTTCGCAGCGCTGGAGCAGCGGAACCTGTACGTCCTCGACCTCCTCGCGCACCGGTTCGGCGTCGGCAAGACCGATCTGCGCGCCCTCGTGTTCCTCGTGCGCAACCAGCACGCGACGCCCAAGCAGCTCGCGGAGCATCTGCAGCTCTCCACGAGCGCCACGACCAACCTGATCGATCGGATGGAGGCCGCGGGGCTCGCTGCCCGGACGCCGAACCCGGCGGATCGCCGCAGCTCCGTGCTGGAACTCGCTCCGGAAGGCGAGGAAGCGGCGCGGCGCGTCAGCGCCTTCTACCACGAGGTGTTCGGGAAGGCCGTGCCGGCCAAAGACCTGGGCGTCATCGCCCGCGCGCTGCAGTCCATCGGTGACGCGCTCGTGGAGGCGGCCGAGGCGCACCCCGTGATCGGGCAGGAGACGCCGACCCCGACCGCACGCGAATCCCAGGAGAGCGAAGCGGCCTGAGGTCCAGGCGACCTCGGTAGCCGACGCGCGACCGAGTCCTGGACGCACGCCGGGGTCGACACGGTGCTGCGCCCCGAGGACACCATCCTGGTCACCGGGCCGACGCGCAAGGCCGAGGCGTTCAGCCAGCTCGCCTGACGCTGCGCGCGGCGCAGGCGAGGCATCACACGGCATAAGCGGATGCCGCACCGCGTTGCACCCCGCATGAGTGAGACCGGCGCGGCGGCGCGCGACGTGCACACCCTCGGCATCCTGGGCGCGGGCAAGCTCGGCACCCGGCTGGCGAAGCTCGCGGTGCAGGCCGGCTATCGGGTGATCGTCGCCGGCTCCGGCGACCCGGCCCGGATCAGCCTCATCGTCGACGTGCTGGCGCCCGGCGCATCCGTCGCCGCTGCGGCCGACGCCGCACGCGAAGCCGACGCCGTGATCCTCGCCCTGCCGCTCGGCAAGTACCGCACCCTGCCCGTCGACGCGCTCGACGGCAAGCTCGTGATCGACGCCATGAACTACTGGTGGGAGGTCGACGGCCTGCGCGACGACCTGAACGACCCGCGCACCTCGACCAGCGAGCAGGTGCAGGCGTTCCTCGCGGGCTCGCGTGTGGTGAAGGGCTTCAACCACATGGGCTACCACGACATCGAGGACGAGGCGCGGCCGGCCGGAACGCCGGGCCGCAAGGCCATCGCGATCGCGGGCGACGACGAGGCGGACGTCGCGACCGTGGCCCGCATCGTCGACCGGCTGGGCTTCGACCCCGTGGTCGCGGGCCCGCTGGCCGAGGGCGTGCGGATGGAGCCCAACACCGAGCTCTTCGGCGCCGACGTCGACGCGGAACAGGTGCGCGCTCTGCTCGACTCGTTCCCCGACTCCGCGCGCGGCCGAGTGGTCGCCCGGGCCCGCGAGACCGCCGCGTAGCCGCGGCCCCTCAGCGCTCCCGCCGCTCGCCGCCGCCTCCCCCTCGCTCTCCGGTTGCGCTACTCGGATCCGCTCTGCGCGCCTCGGGGCCGAGTGGCGCGATGCGGATCCGAGTAGCGCAAGGGGGCCGATCAGGCGCGAGCGGCGGGCACGGATGCCGCGGCGGGCGCCGGCGCCGCCGGCTGCTTCCCCGGCAGGGCGAGCGAGAGCAGCACGCCGATGCCGGTGAACCCGATCGCCCACCAGAACGACTGCTGGAAGGCGCCGGTCAGGCCCGCGGGAGTCGTGGCGGCGCTGACGGCCCCGGTCAGGATCACGGCGAGCACCGCGCTGCCGAACGAGCCGCCGACCTGCGTCGCGATCCGGGTGATGATCGAGGCATCCGGCACCTGGCGCCGCTCGAGCCCGCGGAAGCCGAGCGCCATCAACGGCACGGTCACGGCACCGAGCCCGGCGCCGCGCACGAACAGCGCCGCCATCAGCCACCACTCGTTCGTGTGCGCGTCGGCGAAGGCGAAGGGCAGGGTTCCGACCAGGGTGATCAGGAAGCCGCCGACGGCGAGCCAGCGGGCGCCCATGCTGTCGGAGAGCCGGCCTGAGATCGACCGGGTGGCGAGCGTGCCGAGGCCCTGCGGGATGAGCAGCAGGCCGGCCACGAGCACGGTGGTGCCGCGCAGCTCCTGGAAGTAGAGCGGCAGCAGCAGCATGGCGCCGTACAGCGTGATGCCGGAGAGGAAGAGCAGCAGCGAGGACGAGGCGAGCGGCCAGTGCTTCAGCAGCAGCAGGTCGACGAGCGCGCGGCCCTTGCGGCGCAGCGCCCAGACGATGAAGGCGGCGAGCAGCACCACGCCCGCGATCAGCGGGCCGAGCACGTCGCCGCGGGTGAAGGCGCCCGCCTTGCTCGTGTTCGACAGCCCCCAGAGCACGCCGACCAGGCCGGGCGCCATCAGCAGGAATCCGACGAGGTCGAAGGGGGCGCGGGCGACGGGGCCGTCCTTCGGCAGCATCAGGGCGGCGAGCACGAGGCCGACGACGCAGAACGGCACGTTCACCCAGAACATCCACGACCAGTGCAGGTGCTGCAGGATGAGCCCCCCGACCACGGGCCCCAGGATGGGCCCGAGCACGGCGGGAAGGCTCACGACCGACATGATCTTGCCGAGCCCGTGGCCGCCGGCGGCCTGCATGACGATCGTCGACATCAGCGGCAGCATCACGCCGCCGCCGACGCCCTGCACGACGCGGAAGGCGATCAGGCTGCCCGCGCTCCAGGCGAGGCTCGACAGCACGGAGCCGACGAGGAACAGGGTCAAGGCGAGGAGCCAGAGGCGCTTTGCGCCCAGCATCCGTTGCGCCCAGCCTGCGATCGGGATGGTCACGCCCAGCGCGAGCAGGTAGCCGGTGGTCACCCACTGGATCGTGGCGACGGATGCGTGCAGGTCGCTCGCCAGGGTGTGCAGGGCGACGGCGACGATGGTCGTGTCGAACAGCACCGCCAGCGCTCCGACGAGCACGGCGGTCACGGTGCGCCACACGGTCGGGTCGACCTTCGCGGGCTGTGCGGCGGGTTCTGCGGCGGGTTCTGCTGCGGGTTCTGCTGCGGTGGACATCTGCGACTCCTTAGAAACAGTCTGTATCTTAACGGTAGGACGCTAGACTAAGAAACACAATGCCTCCTAAGGACGAAATTCCGGCCCCGCAGCGGCGCCGGGGCGCGGCGCTCGAGACGGCCCTGCTGGACGCCGCCTGGGACGAGATCGTCGAGAAGGGCTACGACGGATTCACCATCGAATCGGTCGCCGAGCGGGCGCAGACCAGCCGGGCCGTGATCTACCGGCGCTGGGCGACGAAGCCCGACCTCGTGCGCGCGGCGGCCCTGCACGGCATGCGGCGCGAGCCGGCGTCGATCCCGGACACCGGGTCGCTGCGGGAGGACGTCATCGCGCTGCTGAAGGGCGCGAACCGCACCCGGGCGCGGTACGGCCTGCTGGTGCTGCTGCAGCTGAACCGCTACTTCGCCGAGACCGGGTCGAGCTTCGCCGACCTGCGCGAGGACTTCATCGGGGGGCGCACCACCGCGCTCGCCGAGATCGTGGCGCGGGGCGTCGAGCGCGGGGAGGCCGACCCCGCCAGGCTCACCGACCGCGTCGTCAACGTGCCGTTCGACCTGTACCGGCAGGAGCTGCTGATGACGCTCAAACCCGTGCCCGACGAGGTGATCGAGTCGATCGTCGACGAGGTGTTCCTGCCGCTCGTGCGCCCCGCCTGAGCGTGCGCTACTCGGATCCGCCCTGCGCGCCTCGAGACCGAGTGGCGCAGAGCGGAAGCGAGTAGCGCAGGGACCGGCTCGGATAGTCTGGCCACGTGCTGCTCAGCGACCGTGACATCAGGGCCGAACTCGACGGCGGCCGCATCCGGCTCGACCCGTACGAGCCCGCGATGATCCAGCCGTCCAGCATCGACGTGCGCCTCGACCGCTTCTTCCGGCTCTTCTCGAACCACAAGTACCCCTACATCGATCCGGCGGAGAACCAGCCCGACCTGACGCACCTGGTCGAGGTGAAGGGCGAGGAGCCGTTCATCCTGCACCCCGGCGAGTTCGTCCTGGGCTCGACCTACGAGCGCGTCGCGCTTCCCGACGACATCGCCGCCCGCCTGGAGGGCAAGAGCTCGCTCGGCCGCCTCGGCCTGCTCACCCACTCCACCGCCGGATTCATCGACCCGGGCTTCGGCGGCCACGTCACCCTCGAGCTGAGCAACGTGGCGACCCTGCCGATCAAGCTCTGGCCCGGCATGAAGATCGGGCAGCTGTGCTTCTTCCGGCTCACCTCGCCGGCCGAGAAGCCCTACGGCTCGGCCGACTACAGCTCGCGCTACCAGGGCCAGCGGGGGCCGACGGCGAGCCGCTCCTACCTGAACTTCCACCGCACCGACGTGAGCACGGCCGAGACCGGCCGGCCGGCGGAGTAGGCGCCGCCGCCCGAGAGAGCCGCCCAATACGGAGAGGAGCCGCCATGGACGACGCGACGCAGGACTTCGTCCGCGCCCTCCTCGCGGAGGGCCCGCAACACCATCGGCGGCTGCGCAACTTCGGCAAGCTCGTCGGCGCCTGGCACGTCGAGGGCCGCCGCTTCGACGAAGAGACGGGGCAGTGGCAGCCGCGGGACTTCCGGTACCTCGTCGCGTGGGTCTTCGAGGGCCGCGCGATCCAGGACCTCGAGGTCGTGACCGACCCCGACGGCACCGAGCACACGATCGCGATGGGGCTGCGCGTGGCTGACCCGCACGCCGGCATCGCGCGGGTCAGCTACTTCTCCCCCGTCACCAACCAGTACGCGAACCTGGTCGCCTCCACCTGGCGCACCGGGGTGCGGCAGGACGGCTCGCAGAACGACGGCCGCCCCATCCGCTGGAACTTCACGCACATCGGCGAGCATGACTACACCTGGGAGGGCTGGGTCAGCGACGACGAGGGCGCGACCTGGCGGCTCGTCGAGGAGCTCGCGGGCACGCGCCTCGCGTAGCCACGCAGACTCGGCTCAGCGGGCACGCATCGCGGCCAGGCGGGTGAGGTTCCGCATGGCCATGGCGATGGTGAGCGGGCCGACACGCGGCACGAAGGCGCGCGCGCGTTCCATCACGGATGCGTCGAAGTTGGAGTACTCCGCGACGTCGACGCAGATCGCGCCCTCGCGGATCTCGTCGCCGCGCACCAGCTCGAAGTCCTTGGACGGCACCGCGGAGATCACGACGTCGGCGGCGGCCAGGGCGGCGACCCGGTCGATGCCGGAGTCGCGCACGTCGTGCGTCCTGCGGCCGATCGCCGGTTCGAAGGTGACCGAGCCGCTCAGGTCGAGGGAGTGCACGCGCGCCCCGTCGTTGGCGAGCATGGCGGCCAGCGGCAGGCCGACGAGGTCGCTGCGGTTGATGACGCAGGCGGTCACACCCTCAAGCGGCGCGTTCACGTTGGTGCCCTCCATGCCGGCGTGCTGCAGCAGCTTGAGGATGGCCAGCGGCGTGCAGGGCAGGATGGCGCGCATCCGATGCTCGGCGTCGACGAAGCGCTGGTTCTCGTACAGCAGCCGGCTCCAGAACGAATGCAGGCCCTCGACGTCCTTGCGCGGGTCGACGAGCTCGCGCAGCCAGCGGTCGCCCGCCCGGTCGGTCAGCGGGTAGTACAGGAACACCCCGTCGACCTCGGGGTCGACGTTGGCCTCGGCGACCGCCGCCTCCACCTGCTCCGCGTCGACGTGGCGCACGTCGAGGTCGATGCCGACCGCCTCGCAGCCCCGGCGCGCGTAGCGCGCGTAGGTGGCGGCCGGGCCCTCCTCCTGGGCGAGCAGACCGCGGATGCGGGGCCGGCGGCCGGCCGCATCCGTCAGCCGCTCGACCTCGCGGCGCACCTCTTCGCGATATTGCGCGGCGATCGGCGACGGGTCGAGCACTTCAGCGGTCACGGGGTCTCCTCCGGGCTGGTCTTCTGCAGGCTCGCGACGAGGGCGTCTCTGCGCGTGCGCAGCCCGGCCGCTGCGGGCGAGGCGAGCCGATCGAGCTGGTCCAGGTTGATGTCGGCGGTGCGCACCGCGGCGCGTGCGGCGCCGATGACGAGGTCGCGCCCGGCGAGCACATCGCTGCGGATGCTCGCCTTCACCAGCGGCTCGAGCTCGCGGGACAGAGCGATCGCGTCGACGAGCGTCGCCACGAGCGCGAGCGGGCGCTCGGTCGCGGCGATGCTCGCGGCCTCGATCGCCTGGGCCCTGGCCGCGCGCTCGGCGTCGCTGCTGCGCGGCAGCCGGTAGGCGGACATCAGCGCGGTGAAATCCTGCACGTCGCCGTCGGCGGCGGGCTCGACCGCCGCGCGCACCGCCGCGAGACGGGCGGCGCGGTCGTCGAGGGCGGGATCGGCCGTCACCGCGACGGCCATCTGCACGAGGCCGACGCCGAGCGCGCCGCACACGGCCGCGATCGAGCCGCCGCCGGGGGTCGGATCGGGCGACGCCGTCATCGCCAACAGCTCTTCGGCGCTCGCCGCCCACAGACTCTCGCTCACGCGACTCAACCCTACCGACTGGCCCGGCTGCCGACTGGCCCGCGGGGCGCCGCTGCCGCGGCATCCGTCACCTGGTCCCAGACGCCTGCGGCTCAGACGCCGCGCACCTCGTCGTGCAGCCGCTGCATCTTCTCGTCGAGATCGCTCGCGACCTGCGCCGCCTCGCGCAGCCCGCGCAGCAGCTCGGCCGGCACCGTCTTGTCGTACTTGTAGTAGATCTTGTGCTCGAGGCTCGCCCAGAAGTCCATGGCGACGGTGCGCAGCTGCACCTCGACGATCACCGGGTGCGGTCCGTCGCTCAGGAAGACGGGGACCTCGATGATCGCGTGCAGGCTCTTGTAGCCGTTGGGCTTCGGGTTCGCGATGTAGTCCTTGACCTGCAGCACCCGCACATCCGATTGCGCGGTGAGCGCTTCGAACACCCGGTACACGTCGGAGACGAACGAGCAGACGACACGGATGCCGGCGATGTCGGTGATCTGCTCGCGGATGGCCTGGTACGACGGCTCGCACCCCTTGCGCGCCACCTTCTGCATCAGCGACTCGGGCGTCTTGACGCGGCTGGAGATGTGCTCGATCGGGTTCTCGTCGCGCAGCGCCGCGAACTCCTCGCGCAGGATCGAGATCTTGGTCATCACCTCGTCGATGGCGAACTTGTACGGCATCATGAACCGCGCGAAGTCGTCGCGCAGGCTGGTGATCTCGTTGAGGGCCGACTCGTCGAGACCCTCGAGCATCTCCTCGGTGCGCTCGGTGAGGATGCGCTTGTCGAAGTTCGCCTTGGGGTCCCTCGGGATGACGTCGCTCACGTCGCAGGACGCTATCGGCGGTAGTTGAGCGGATGCCGCGAGGCCGGTGTGCTCCGGGTAATCAGACCGGCTGCCGGCCAGCGAGCTTCGCCCCGCCCGGCTTCACCGGCAGCATCACCAGCAGGCCGATCAGCAGCACCAGCACGATGCCGATCACGCCGTAGATCTGCTTGCCGCCGAGGTCGACGAACAGCGCGAACGCGGTCGGGGCGAGGAACGTCGCGGCGCGACCCGTGGTCGCGTAGAGGCCGAACACCTCGCCCTCGCGCCCTTCCGGGATGAGCCGGGCGAGGAAGGTGCGCGAGGCCGACTGCGCGGGCCCGACGAAGAGGCACAGGATCAGCCCGAAGATCCAGAACATGATCTGCCCGCCGTCGTGCAGCAGGAAGACGAGCGCGCCGGCGATGACGAGCCCGATCAGCGAGGTGACGATCACGGGCTTCGGCCCGAGCCGGTCGTCGAGCGCGCCGGTCGCGATGGTGGCCACGCCCGCCACGATGTTCGCGGCGATCGCGAAGACGATCACGCCGCCGCTCGAGAAGCCGAAGCTGCCGGCGGCGAGCACGCCGCCGAAGGTGAACACGCCGGTCAACCCGTCGCGGAAGATCGCGGAGGCCAGCAGGAACCACACCGTGTTCCGGCTCTCCTGCCAGAGCCCGCGGATGGTGCGGAACAGGGTCGCGTAGGCGCCGAAGAACGAGCTGCGCTCGCGCGCGACGGCGGCGGGCGCCCGGTTCTCGTGCACGGCCAGGAGCACCGGCACGGCGAACACGGCGAACCACACGGTCGCCACGAGCATGGACACCCGCACGTTCCAGCCGCCGTCGGTGGAGACGTGGAACAGGCCTCCGTCGCCGGAGATGAAGCCGACGTACACGATGAGCAGCAGCACGATGCCGCCGACATAGCCGAGGCCCCAGCCGAGACCCGACACCTTGCCGATCGTCTTCGGCGTCGAGACCTGGGTGAGCATCGCGTTGTAGTTCACGGCGGCGAGCTCGTAGAAGATCGTGCCGACGGCCACCGCGCCGATGCCGAGCCACAGGTAGCCGGGCTCCGCCTTGACGAAGACGGTCGCCAGCAGGCACAGCGCGACGAGGGCCGAGAAGACCGCCAGCCACAGCTTGCGGCGGCCCGCGGCATCCGTCAGCTCGCCCGTGGCCGGCGCCGTGAGGGCGACGAGCACGCCCGCGACGCCGAGCGCCCAGCCGAGCAGCGCCGAGGTGTGGTCGGTGTCGCCGAAGCTCTTGCCGGTCAGGTAGACGGTGAAGACGAAGGTGGTCGCGACGGCGTTGAAGGCGCTCGAACCCCAGTCCCAGGCGCCCCAGGCGAGGACCTTGCGGGTGGGGATCTTGACCTCGGGCGGGGCGGCCGGCACTGTGCTCACGGCGCACAGACTAGAGGGCGCCGGTGACCGGCCGGTATCGACACACACCCCCAATACTGTGGGGGCATGGCCTTCGCGGAATGGGCGGACATCGCCGGCCCCTACGACCGTTCCTTCGGGGCGCTGTGCGCGCAGACGATCCCGGCGGTGCTCGAGGAGCTGGGGGCGGCACGCTTCGAGGCGCGTCCTGCGGACGCTCCTCAGCGACCCTTGGCAGGGACTCCTGCGGACGCTCCTCAGCGCGCGGGGTCGGGGGTCCTGCTCGACGCCGGAACCGGCACCGGGGCGCTCGCGGTGGCGGCGGCGCAGGCGGGCTGGCGGGTGCAGGCCTTCGATGCCGAGCCGTCGATGGTCGACTTCGCGCGCGCCCGCACGGATGCCGGGGGCATCCGCTTTGACGTCGCGCGGATGCCCGGGGTGCCGTACCCCGACGCATCCGTCGACGCGGTCGCCGCCAACTTCGCCATCAACCACGTCGACCACCCGCGCGACTGCCTCGCCGACCTGCGCCGCGTGCTGCGGCCGGGCGGCCGGCTCGCGGCCACGGTCTGGCCGTGGGAGCCGACCCCGACCGGGCGGCTGTGGCGGGAGATCCAGGAGGAGACCGGGGCGCGCCCGCCCGAGCAGAGCCGGCTGCCGGCCGGCAGCGACTTCGAGCGCACCGAGGACGGCCTCGCGGGCCTGCTCGCCGACTGCGGCTTCATCGAGGTGCGCGCCCGCCGCGTGCGCTTCACCTGGCGGATCGACGTCGACGACCTGTGGTCTGGCGTCGAGGCGGGCATCGCCGTGATCGGCTACGCCTGGCGCGCCGCCGACGAGACGACGCGAGAGCGGATGCGCGCCGCCTACGACGCCCGCACCCCGGCGCTCACCGGCGAGGACGGGCTGCTGCAGTTCGAGATGTCCGCGGTGCTGGCGAGCGGGGCGAGGCCTGTCGAGTAGCAGAGCCGGCCGATGAGCAGAGCTGATCCAGCAGCAGAGCTGGTTAGTTAGCAAAGCTAAACTCATGGCGATGACTGCACCCGCCCCGCTGCCGCCCGCGCGCCGCACGCTCGCACTCGTCTCGATCCTGCTGTCCACCCTCGCCGGCACGATCGACACCTCGATCGTCAACGTCGCCCTGCCCAAGCTGGCGGTCGAGCTGCACGCGGCGCCGTCGGAGACGGTGTGGGTCGCGACCGCGTTCCTGCTCGCCGTCTCCTGCGCCGTGCCGGCGACCAGCGCCCTCGGCGACCAGATCGGGCGGCGGCGGATGTACCTGATCGGGGTGCCCGTCTTCACCCTCGCCTCGCTCGGCTGCGCGCTCGCGCCCACGCTCGGCCTGCTGGTCGCCTTCCGGGTCGTGCAGGGGCTCGGGTCGGCGGTCATCCTCGCGGTCGCGATCCCGCTCTACCGGCGGCTGTTCCCGCCCGAGCAGCTCGGACAGGTGCTCGGCATCAACGCGATGACGGTGGCGCTCGGCACCTCGGCGGGGCCGACGCTGGGCGGCCTGATCCTGGCGGCGCTGCCGTGGCCGTGGCTGTTCCTGATCAACGTGCCGATCGGCGTGATCTCCTTCGTGCTGGCCTGGATCGTGCTGCCGGCCGGCACCCCGCAGCGCGGCGACTACGACTGGCAGGGCGCCGTATGGGCCGCGGCCGCGATCGCGTCGCTGCTCGTCGGCGTGCGGCAGCTGGCCGCCGTCGCGACGCTCTGGCACGCGGCGGTGCTGCTCGCGGCGTGCGCCGTGTTCGTCGCGCTGTTCCTGCGCCGCGAGCGGATGGCGCCGCGACCCTTGATTCCGCTCGGGCTGTTCACCGGCACCTTCAGCCTCACCGTCGCGACCGCATGGGCGTCGTTCCTCGGCCAGGGCGTCGCCTTCGTCGCGCTGCCGTTCCTCTTCCAGAGCGCCTACCACGCCACCCCGCTCGAGTCGGCGCTGCTGTTCACTCCGTGGCCGCTCGTCATCGTGTTCGTGGCGCCGCTCGCCGGCCGCGTCGCCGACCGGGTGCGGCCGGCCTATCTCGCGCTCACCGGCCTCGTGATCCTCACAGGCGGACTCGTCATGCTCGCCCTGCTCGGGTCGAATCCGCCGATCTGGCTCGTGCTGCTCTCGACCGCCGTCTGCGGCTTCGGCTTCGGCACCTTCCAGAGCCCCAACAACCGCGACATGATGGCCGCGGCGCCCCTGCTCTTCTCCGCGAGCGCGGCCGCCGTGCTCAACACCAACCGCACGATCGGCCAGTCGGCCGGGTCGGCGGCGGTCAGCATGGCGCTCGTGCTGAGCGGAGCCGCGGCGGGATCGGCGGCCGAGCAGGCCTCGGCTGCGGCATCCGTGCTGTGGATCGCCGTGCTCGCCGCGGTGCTCGCCGTCGCGCTGTCGGCCGCGAAGCTGCGCGCCACCGTCCCCGCGCCGGCGTGATCGGGCGGGCCGCGACCGAACGCAGGAGCAGCGCGGCCTCGAGCCGATATCTCCCTCGACTCGGCACTGGTCCTGAATTCGGCCGCGCAGCACGCGCAGAAGGGCCCGGCATCGCGCGCGACGCCGGGCCCTGGTGAGAGCGGATGCTTACGCGAACGGCCGCACCACGAAGTCGCCGCCGTACACGCTCGTGACGTGCACGCTGTTGGTGCCGCGCGGCGGTGCCGCCTCGATCATCTTGCCACCGCCGATGTAGATCGCCACGTGGGACGTCGAGCCGCCGTGGGTGCCCCAGAAGATCAGGTCGCCCTTCTTCATCTGGCTGACCGACAGGTGGCCCTTGTAGGTGAATCCGTTGCCCTTGTAGACGTTCTGCGAGCTGGTGGCCATGCCGATGTCGATGCCGGCGCCGGCCCAGAACGCATACTCGGTCAGGCCCGAGCAGTCGTAGCCGGCCCGGTTGTAGTCCTGGTAGCCGCTCGGGCTCACCGCGCCGCTGCCGCAGGCCGCGCCGCCCTTGCCGCCGGCGCCCCACGAGTAGCTCCAGCCCTTCTTGGTCTCGGCCAGCGCCGCGGCGACGACCCGGTCGATCTTCTGCTCCCGGGTGCCGGCGGTCGACCCCTTGGTCTTCGCCGGGCTGCCGGCATAGCGGCCGTGGCCGATCACGGTGCAGTTGTGCGAGCTGGGCGCCGCGCCGGAGCCGCTGCCCGAGCTCGAGCCCGAGCCCGTGCCTGTGCCCGAGCCCGTGCCCGTGCCCGTGCCCGAGGGCTTGTCGTTGTCGCAGCGCGGCATGTTCGGCACGAAGCCCGTGTAGCCGGTGTGCATGTAATAGTCGGGCACGAACAGTCCGTCGCCGGTCTTGTCCCAGATCGCGCTGCCGTAGGCCTCCTGGCCGTACGCCTGGCAGGTCACCTTGATCAGGCTGCCCTCCTGGTAGACCTTCGCGGCCGCCGCGGAGACCTTCTTGGTCTTGCGCCCGTTGAGGTCGTCGGTGGCGCGGAACGCCGTGCCGGCCATCGAGGTGCCGCAGCGCGGCAGGCGCGGGTCGAAGCCGCTGTAGCCGGTCTTGACGTATGCGTCGGGCACCCAGATCCCCGCGGCGGTGCGGTCCCAGATCTTCGAGCCGTACGCCGAGCCGCCGGTGCGCTGGCAGCTCACGGTGATGGTCGTGCCCTTCTTGTACATGTCGGTGCGGGCGGTGACGGCGGCGAGCGACGGGCCGGAGCGGCCGTTCAGCGTCGCGGTCACCCGGTACTTGTGGGCGGCGGTGGCGGCGTCGGCGGGCGTCGCTGCGGCCGTGCTGAGGCCGGAGAAGACCCCGGCCAGTGCGAAGCCGGCCACGATGAACGCGGCACGGCGGCGTGATGCGTGCATGATTCCCCTCTCGAGGTGTTCGGCGGGCCCCCTGCCCGCTCGCCACCACGATGGAGCAGCGGCGCGCGCGTGCCCATGGGCAGCACTCTCCTGGGGAGCACTCCCCACGGCGCCGGGGCGGGGCAGCCGGCCGGCGGCGTCAACGGCCGGCGGCGTCAGCTGAAGCGGCCGAGCCGCACCCCCGCCAGCGCGAGCGCCGCGATCGTCTCGTTGTCGGTGATGCGCCCGTCGCCGATCATGCGCACCACCTCGTCGAAGGGCACGAACCACACGGCCGAGATCCCCTCCTCGCTCTGCGTGACGCTTGCATCGGATGCCTCGCGCAGCCGCCTGGCGAGGAAGACGTGCTCCGGGGCATCCGCCGCCCCGTTGAGCGCCCTGACCTGGCCGATCCGCACCCACTCCTCGGCCTCGAGGCCGGTCTCCTCGAGCAGTTCGCGCCGCGCCGCCTCGAGCGGGTCCTGCCCGTCGCCGCCCCCGCCGGGGATCTCGATCGAGCGACCGACCGTGTACCGGTCGATCTCGATGAGCGCCACCTGGTCGTGCTCGTCGACGGCCACGATGAACACGGCGGGCCGCAGCTCGATCACGCCGTAGATCGTCTCGGTCCCGTCGGGGTGCACCACCTGGTCCTCGCGCACCCGGATCCACGGGTTCTGGTAGGCGGTGCGGGTGCTCAGGGTCTGCCAGGCCATGCGCCGAGCCTACGTCGGGAAAGTTTCCGCACTTCGCGCGTCACGATCCCCGCCCGCCCGGGTCTTCTCAGGTGAACGGAACGCATTCATCGAAAGGAACACAGCAATGCTGAAGGGGTTCAAGGAGTTCCTCATGCGGGGGAACGTGATCGATCTGGCCGTCGCCGTGGTGATCGGCGCCGCGTTCGGCGCGCTCGTGACCGCCGTGGTCGAGAAGATCATCAACCCGCTGATCAGCGCCGTCTTCAACGCCAGCAGCCTGGACAAGGCGCTGCAGGTGCAGATCCCGACCGTCTCCGGCGGGCACGCGACCCTCGCCTTCGGCGCGGTGATCGCGGCGGCGATCAACTTCGTGATCATCGCCGCGGTCGTCTACTTCGCCTTCGTCGTGCCGCTGCTGCACCTGCAGCGCCTGCGGAAGACCGAGGAGGCCGAGGAGGTGCCGGCCGGCCCGAGCGAGGCCGAGCTGCTGACGCAGATCCGCGACCTGCTCGCGGTGCGCACGGACTGGTCGGCCGCCGGCAAGCACTCCGCGGCCGAGTGATGAGACCCCCGGCGGCCGCCGCGGGGGCGGGCGGCCGCCGGGACCCTGATGAGCAGGCGCCTGTCGAGCAGAGACCCGAAGAGCGCAGGCCCGGCGAGCACAGACCCGACGGGCAGAGAGAGGACAGCATGGGACAGATCGTCGACCTCGAGGAGATCCGTCGCCGGCGCGCGCTCGAGTCGGAGGTGGAGTCGACCGCGTGGGACAGCCTGCTGGCCGCCGTGGCACGCGACGTCGTCGAGCACCTGCCCGACGTGCTGCCGTGGCGCGCGGCGCCGACCATGCTGCGCATCACGCGGGAAGAGCTCTACGACGTCGCGCTGCAAGGGCGCCTCGCGATCGCGCGCGTCGACGGCGAGCTGTGCATCCTCTCCCGCCGCAGCGAGGGATGCCTGATCGAGCTGCTCTCCGGCCGACTCGCGCTGCCCGCCACCGTGCAGCCGCGCCGCGATGAGGGCGAGTCGCGCCCGGAACCGCCGGGCCTGTCGCGGCCGGTCGCGAGCATCGATCGTGCGGTGGACGGAGGCGGGCGTTGAGCTGGGCCCGCCTCCTCCCCGCGCTCCCCATGACCTCACGGGTGTTGCGCGCCGCCCGCCTGTCATAGGATCGCACCCGATTCGATACGGATGCATCGACTTACGCACCCATGACCTCCACCCCTGAGCCCCAGACCCCCGCGGCCGAGAGCGACGCCGCGCTGCTGGAGCGCGCCCGCGGAGGCGACCGCTCGGCGTACGCGGCGCTGTGGCACCGGCACAGCGAGGCGGGACTGAAGGCGGCCAGGGCCATCACCTCCGCCTTCGACGCCGACGACCTCGTGTCGGAGGCGTTCCTGCGCGTGATGAAGGCGATCGAGCGCGGCAACGGGCCGACGGTCGCCTTCCGGCCCTACCTGATCACGGCCGTGCGGTCGGTGGCGGCCCGCTGGGGCTCGAAGCCCGCCGAGCTCACGCCCGAGGAGCTCGAGATCGTCGACCCGGCCTTCAGCGACGAGGCCCTGTCGACCCAGTTCGACAAGACCCTGACCGTGCAGGCGTTCAACTCGCTGCCCCGGCGCTGGCAGGAGGTGCTCTGGTACACGGAGGCCGAGCAGCTGCCGCCGCGCGAGGTCGCCACGCTGATCGGCATCAAGCCGAACGCGGTCTCCGCCCTCGCCAAGCGGGCGAAGGAGGGGCTGCGGCACGCGTGGGTGCAGGCGCACATCGCGAGCGTGCCCGCCGACTCCGAGTGCCGGTGGGCCGTCGACCGGCTCGCCTTCGCTGCGCGCAAGAGCCTGCCCGAGCGGGAGCGGGCGCGCCTGGATGCGCACCTGGACGACTGCGACCGCTGCCCGCTGGCCGCCGAGGAGATCACCGCCGCGACTCGCCGGCTCGGCGCCGTGCTCGTCATCGCGGCCGTCGGCGGCTCCGCGGCGGCCGCCTACGGCGTGCTGCTCAAGCCCGCCGCCGCGAGCGCCGCCGCGGCCGGATTCCTCGCCAAGCCGGGTATGGCCCGCAAACTCTCGCTCGGCGCCGGCGGAGCGGCGGCAGCCGCCGTGGTCGCCGTCGCCGCCGCCTACGGCGCGGGCGGGTTCCGGGGTGCCGAGCCGGCCTCGGTGAGCAGGCCCGCGGCCGTGGGGGCCGCCCCCGCGGCAGGAGCGCCGGCCGAGGCATCCGTGCCCGCGCCGGAAACCCGCGCCGCGTCGCCCGCGCCCTCGCGCACGCCTGCGCCCAGCCCGTCCCCCACGCGCCCGCCCGCGGCCGCGTCGTCGCCCGCGGCGACGAGCAGCGCCGCGTCGTCGTCGTCGGCGATACCGACCCCGGCCGACACCCCCGCCGACTCCTCGGCATCGCCGACCCCCACCGTCACCGCGACTGCCACCGCCACCGCGACTGCCACCGCCACCGCAGCCGTGCGGCTGACCGTCACCCAGGTCGACACCGGCGACGGCCTGTACTTCCCGATCATCTCGGGTACCGCGGAGCCTGGCGCCGCCGTCACCGGCGCCTACGGCGGCCACGGCGTCCAGGCGAAGGCGGCCACCGACGGCTCCTTCACGCTGCCGACCCTCACGGCGCTGCCCACGGGCGACAGCACCGTCACCGTCTCCGAGAAGACCGCGTCGGGCGGCACCGCGAAGACCACCGCCTCGGTCTCGCTCGAGGCGGCGAGCATCACCGAGGTGGTGCCTGCGCTGCTCGGCGGAGGATCGACCGAATCGATCACGGGCGTCGGCGGCGCCACGGTCGACGTGTGGAGCGACACCGACGAGGCCGCCCTGCGCGTCACCCTCGGCTCGCTCACCGGCCTCGGCATGGTGCAGCTCGACGGCGCGAGCTCTACCGCGTACGTGCGTTACACGACGACGGATGGCTCCCGCGTCGGCCCCACCGTCGCGGCCGCGCTCGGCTGACGGCGACGGCGGCTCTGGCGGGGCGTCCCGCCCGCAGGAGCTGGCGGGCAAGGGCAGGGTTCGACGTGAAGGGCACTCCGGAAACCGATGTCCGAGGTGCCCTCTACCAGGCGGACGCGGGCGCGGCGACGATGGGAACGTCGACCGCGTGCCACAGCGAGCCGTAGCCGTAGTGGCTGCTGGCCCAGGCCGAGTTCATGATCGCCTGCGCCGTGATGGCGGGATCCGAGTCGGCCGCGAGCGCCGAGGCGATGCCCGAGAACAGCGGCCGCTGCAGCTGCGCGGCCACGAACTCGGCCGCGGTGCCGAGGTTGTCATAGCTGCCGAAGCCCCCGCCGCCGCCCGAGCCGAGGCCGTTGTTGAGCGGGTTGTTGCGCAGCCACCAACTCTGCGGCGAGTTCTCGGAGTCCATCCACTGCAGCATCACCGTGAGGTTGTTCTGCGTGAGCGGCAGGCCCGCGTCCTTCAACACGAGCGCCGCCCAGTCGGCGTTCGTCACACCGCCGACGGTGATCGCGGCCGACGACTTCTGCGAGGTCGCGCCGTCCGAGGCATCCGCCGAGCCGGAGACGGACGCATCGAAGGTCACGAGGTCCGGCTTGGTCTGGCTCACGTCGGCGGCGACCTCGAAGGTCTGCGTCTCACCGAGCAGCTGGCTGGCGAGCATGGTGCCGGATTCGGCCGGCGCCGCATCGGCGGGCAGAGCCACGAACGCTCCTCCGGCCATCAGCACGGTCGCGACGGCGGCGACCGCGACGCGCAGCTTGGAGCGTGACAGCGGATGCGCCGTGACCCGGTGCCGCGATACGTGCTGCGGTGCGCGAATCCCGGCCTCTGCCTCGCGGCGGGCGCGGCGTGTGGGGTACTCGGTCATAGGCGGTCAGGAGGCTATCAGGCCCGCCTGGATGCGTCAGCCCCCCGTCTGCCATCCGTCTTTCCGCGGATGGGAATGTCTGCGCCCCCTGCAAAGTTGACACGAGCAGACTCAAGTTCGGGAGGTGCCGGATTGACAGGCATCCGTCGCCCGATAAAGTTGAGTCATCGCGGCTCAAGCAGTCGCGGCTGAGCTTTGGAGGCTTCGAGACGCCGGCGCCGCCGGTGCTCGGCCAGCGGAGGAAAGTAGGAGGGCCAGACACATGGCACGTGCAGTAGGTATCGACCTCGGAACCACCAACTCGGTGGTTGCGGTGCTCGAGGGTGGCGAGCCGGTCGTCATCGCCAACGCGGAGGGCTTCCGCACCACCCCGTCGGTCGTCGCGTTCACCAAGGACGGTGAGGTGCTGGTCGGCGAGACCGCCAAGCGCCAGGCCGTGACGAACGTCGACCGCACCATCTCGTCGGTCAAGCGCCACATGGGCACCGACTGGAAGAAGGAGATCGACGGCAAGCAGTACACGCCGCAGGAGATCTCGGCGCGCATCCTGGCGAAGCTGAAGCGCGACGCCGAGCAGTACCTGGGCGACACCGTCACCGACGCCGTCATCACCGTTCCCGCATACTTCAACGACGCCGAGCGCCAGGCGACCAAGGAGGCCGGTGAGATCGCGGGCCTCAACGTGCTGCGCATCATCAACGAGCCGACAGCGGCGGCGCTGGCCTACGGCCTCGACAAGGGCAAGGAGGACGAGCTCATCCTCGTCTTCGACCTCGGCGGCGGCACCTTCGACGTCTCGCTGCTCGAGGTGGGCAAGGACGACGACTTCTCGACCATCCAGGTGCGCGCCACCGCCGGCGACAACCGCCTCGGCGGCGACGACTGGGATCAGCGCATCGTCGAGCACCTGATCAAGCGGTTCAAGGAGTCCACGGGCGTGGACGTCTCGAACGACCGCATCGCGCTGCAGCGCCTCAAGGAGGCCGCCGAGCAGGCGAAGAAGGAGCTGTCGAGCTCGATGTCGACGAGCATCCAGCTGCCGTACCTGTCGCTGACCGAGAACGGCCCGGCCAACCTCGACGAGACGCTGACCCGCGCCCAGTTCGAGCAGATGACCAGCGACCTGCTCGACCGCACCAAGAAGCCGTTCAACGACGTGATCGCCGAGGCCGGCATCAAGGTCTCCGACATCGCCCACGTGGTGCTCGTCGGCGGCTCGACCCGTATGCCCGCCGTCAGCGAGCTGGTCAAGAAGGAGACCGGCAAGGAGCCGAACAAGGGCGTCAACCCCGACGAGGTCGTCGCCGTGGGTGCGGCCCTGCAGGCCGGCGTCCTCAAGGGCGAGCGCAAGGACGTGCTGCTCATCGACGTCACCCCGCTGAGCCTCGGCATCGAGACCAAGGGCGGCATCATGACCAAGCTCATCGAGCGCAACACGGCCATCCCGACCAAGCGCAGCGAGACCTTCACGACCGCCGACGACAACCAGCCGTCGGTCGCCATCCAGGTCTTCCAGGGTGAGCGCGAGTTCACCCGCGACAACAAGGCGCTCGGCACCTTCGAGCTGACCGGCATCGCGCCGGCGCCGCGCGGCGTGCCGCAGATCGAGGTCACCTTCGACATCGACGCCAACGGCATCGTGCACGTCTCCGCGAAGGACAAGGGCACCGGCAAGGAGCAGTCGATGACCATCACCGGCGGCTCGTCGCTGCCCAAGGAGGACATCGAGCGCATGGTGCGCGAGGCCGAGGAGCACGCCGCGGAGGACAAGCGCCGCCGCGAGTTCGCCGAGACCCGCAACACCGCCGAGCAGCTCGCCTACTCGATCGAGAAGCTCATCAAGGAGAACGAGGACAAGCTGCCCGAGGACGTCAAGTCCGACGTGCAGGGCGACCTCGACGCCCTGAAGAGCGCCCTCGCCGGCGAGGACGACGACGCCGTGAAGAGCGCCTTCGAGAAGCTGTCGGCCAGCCAGCAGAAGCTGGGCGAGGCGATCTACGCGCAGGGTGCGTCCGAGCAGGCGGGCGCGCAGAGCGCGGGCACGGATGCCCCGTCCGACGGCTCCGCGTCCTCCTCCTCCGACGAGGACGTGGTCGACGCCGAGGTCGTGGACGACGAGGAAGAGAAGAAGTAACCGATGACGGACGAGAACAGCGACAAGCACGAAGAGCGCGAGGAGCCGATCGTCCGTGACCGGCGGCGCATCGACCCGCAGACCGGGCAGGTGCGTCGGCCTGAGAGCGCCGACGGGGCCGAGGCGGATGCCTCGGCCCCCGAGGGGCAGGCGGCCGAGGCATCCGATGCCCCTGAATCGGCGCCCGAGGCGGCGCCCGACGCGACGGCGGAAGGCGAGAGCGGCCAGGACGGCGAGGAGCTGTTCGTCGAAGACATCCTGAACGCCGCCGAGGCCGAGACCTCCGAGCCGAGCGACGAGCACCTCGCCGACCTCAAGCGCGTCACCGCCGAGTACGCGAACTACCGCCGTCGCACCGAGAGCGAGCGCGTGCTCGAGCGCGAGCGCGCGGTGCGCGACACCGTGAAGGTGCTGCTGCCCGTGCTCGACGACCTCGACCGGGCGCAGAAGCACGGCGACCTGGAGGGCGAGGGCGCGTTCCCGACCATCGCCGCGAAGCTGCGCGGCGCCGTCGAGAAGCTGGGCCTGAAGCCGTTCGGCGAGGTCGGCGAGGTGTTCGATCCGCAGAAGCACGAGGCGATCTACCAGCAGCCGACCCCCGGCGCGACCGAGACCACCGTGCTCGACGTCGTCGAGGTGGGCTACACCCTCGGCTCCACGCTCGTGCGCGTGGCCAAGGTGGTCGTGGCCACCCCGGCCGACTAGTCCCTTCCGACCCCCGCTGGTCGACCCACGCCGCAGGCGTGAATGCAGACCAGCACCCCACCCGTTACATCCCACCGCACACAAGGAGGCGCGTTGGCCAGTCAAGACTGGTTCGACAAGGACTTCTACAAGGTCCTCGGCGTGAGCAAGGACGTCTCTGACGCCGACCTGAAGAAGACCTATCGCAAGCTCGCGCGGCGCTACCACCCCGACTCGAACCCGGGGGATGCCGCGGCCGAGGCGCGCTTCAAGGAGATCAGCGAGGCGTACTCGGTGCTCTCCGACCCCGAGCAGCGGCGGGAGTACGACCAGATCCGCGCGATGGGCTCGGGCGCCCGGTTCACGGCGCCCGGGTCCTCCGCGGGCGGGGCCGGCGGCTTCGAGGACGTGTTCGGCTCGATGTTCGGCGGCGGCTCCGGCAGCCGCTCGTACACCTTCCGGCAGGGCGGCGCCGACTACGACGACCTGCTCGGCGGGCTGTTCGGCGGCGGCAGGGGCTTCGGCCAGGCTTCGGGCGGGTTCCGGGGGTTCGGCGGCCCGACCAAGGGCCAGAACATCGAGGCCACCACGACGATCGACTTCCTCTCCGCCGCCCGCGGCGAGACGGTCACTCTGCAGGGCACCGGCGGCAAGCCGATCAAGGTGCGCATCCCCGCGGGCGTGTCCGACGGGCAGAAGATCCGGCTGCGCGGCCGGGGGCACCCGAGCCCCGACGGCGGTGAGGCCGGCGACCTGATCCTGCACGTCTCGGTGCGCAAGCATCCCGTGTTCGACCGGGACGGGCTGAACCTGCGGGTGAACGTGCCGGTCACCTTCGTCGAGGCGGCGCTCGGCGCCACCATCGAGGTGCCGACGCTCGAGGGCGACACGGTGAAGCTGCGCGTCGCGCCGGGCACCCCCTCCGGCCGGGTGCTGCGGGTGAAGGGCCGCGGCATCAAGACGCCGAAGGCGACCGGCGACCTGCTCGCCGTCGTGCAGGTGGCGGTGCCGAGCCACATGAGCGCCGAGGCCGAGAACGCCCTGCTGCAGTTCGCCGCGAAGCTGCCCAAGGAGAACCCGCGCGAGGATCTGCTGGCGCGGGCGCGCGAGTAACTAACCTGTGGCCATGCCTTCGCCCATGGACGTCGATCAGGACACCCCGCTGTTCGCGATCGCCGCGGCCGCGGAGCTCGCCGAGTTGCACCCGCAGACCCTGCGCCAGTACGACCGGCTCGGGCTCGTGAGCCCCAAGCGCACCGCCGGCAAGTCCCGGCGCTACTCGCTGCGCGACATCGCGCAGCTGCGCGAGATCTCCCGCCTCGGCGCCGAGGGGGTCTCGCTCGAAGGCATCCGTCGCGTGCTCACCCTCGAGAACCAGGTCGCCGCGCTGCAGGAGCGCGTGCGCGAGCTCGAGTCGGCGCTCGCCGAGGAGGTGCTGAACCGGCCCGGCCGGCGCGTGTTCGCCTCGGATGCCTCGGGCGAGGTCGTGCCGCTGCGCGCCGGCACCCGCGTGCAGCGCCGCGACCAGCTCGTCGTGTGGCGGCCGTGGGGGCCGCTGCTCTGAGCCGCTGACCGCGCGGGCACCGCTGTCGGCGGCGCGTGACAGCATGGTGCGGTGGCCGAGGCGGACTGGAAGCGCGCGTTGCGACCGCTCGCGCGCGCCCGCGAGGCCACGGATGCGTCGGCCGAAAGCACCTCGCCGTCTGGGGCTCCCGCGCCGTCGACGCCCCTCGGGGTGCAGTTCGAGGTGCGCGAGGTGGTGCGCCGCGGCTCGGCCCGCTGGCAGCACACGAGCAACACCACCGTGGCCGCGACCGCCGAATCGATCGGGCCGCTGCGGCTGACCGTGCGCCCCGTCATGCCGGGCCGTTCCGGCGGCTGGGTCGGCGCGAACCTCGCCTGGACGGGGCTGCAGTACCAGGTGCACCAGCTCGGACTCGGCCCGGCCCAGGTGCGCTGGTTCACCGAGTTCGCCGCGCTCGCCCGCGCCTCCACCGGCAGCTTCCTCGGGCAGGACGGCGTGCGCATCGCGCTCGACGAGTTCGGCTCGGCGCTGCTGTGGCGGCTGTTCGACGAGGCGCGGGCGCTCGGCATCACCCTGGTCGCGGCCGGCCGCGACCCGGCGCTCGCCGTCGCCGACTCGGCCGAGGCGCGGCTCGAGGCGGCGGAGGCGCCCGGCGGAGGGCTGACGTTGTCGCCGGTCGTGACCATCGGCGCCGCCGAGGTGACGGGCCAGTCGCTCGGGGCGCTCGGCCGGCACGGGCTGTACGCGGTCGAGTGGCCGCCCGGCGGCGGTCCGGTGATCCGGCTGGGGCCGGCGCCGCGGCCGATCACGGCCGAGGTGCTGCGGCTGGTCGCATCCGATGCCCTCGAGATCCCGCGCGAGGGGCGCGACGAGTTCCTCGCCGACTACCTGCCCGCGCTCGCCCGCGTCGTCCCGGTCACCGGCATCGAGCCCCCGCACCCTGAGGAGCCGCCACAGGCGGCGTCCCCGTTCCCTGAGGAGCCGCCGCAGGCGGCGTCCCCGTTCCCTGAGGAGCCGCCGCAGGCGGCGTCTCGAAGGGCGGCGCCCCCGCCCGGCACCCCGCCGCCCGACGACTCCCCCGTGCTGGCCGGCGTGCCCGGGCTCACGGTCACCGCCGTGCCCAGTGACGAGCGCGACTGGCTCGACCTCGGCTTCGTCGTCACCGTCGACGGCAAGCAGGTGCCGTTCGCGCCGCTGTTCGAGGCGCTCGCCGGCGGAAAGAAGGTACTGCGGCTCGTCGACCGCTCGGTGCTGCGCCTGAACCAGCCGGTGTTCGCGCGGTTGGCCGAGCTCATCGCCGAGGCCGAGGGGCTCACCGAGTGGCAGACGGGTGTGCGCATCCACCGCACGCAGGTCGCCCTGTGGCGCGAGGTCGAAGAGCTCGCGACCGAGTCGCAGGCGGCGCGCGAGTGGCGCGACACCGTCGCGAGGCTCACGGATGCCGCACCCGAGCCGCTTCCGGCGCCCGAGGGCCTCGACGCCGAGCTGCGCCCCTATCAGCTCGCCGGCTACTCGTGGCTCGCGTTCCTGTACGACCACGGGCTCGGCGGCATCCTCGCCGACGACATGGGGCTCGGCAAGACGCTGCAGACCCTCGCCCTGATCCAGCGGGCCGCTCGGTCTCCATTCAGCGGCTCCGCCGCTGAGTCGACCGGCGGGCCGCCCGAACCGCCCGAGCCGCCGGTCGACTCGGCCGCGCAGCGGGCGAATGGAGACCACGGCGCCCCGCGCACCCCCTGGCTCGTCGTCGCCCCCGCGTCGGTCGTCGGCAATTGGGTCGCGGAGGCGCAGCGCTTCGCGCCGGACTTGCGGGTCGCATCCGTCACCCGCACCCAGTCGCGGCAGACCACGAAACTCGCGCAGCTCGCCGCCGAGAACGACGTGATCGTGATGTCGTACAACCTGTTCCGGCTCGACTTCGACGACGTCGAAGACGTGCGCTGGGCCGGGCTCGTGCTCGACGAGGCGCAGTTCGTGAAGAACCACCGCAGCCGCGCCCACGAGTGCGCCGCCGCGCTGCCCGCCCCGTTCAAGCTCGCGATCACCGGAACGCCGCTGGAGAACAACGTGCTCGAGCTGTGGTCCATCCTCGCCATCGTGGCGCCGGGGCTGTTCCCGAGCCTGCGGCGCTTCACGGAGCAGTACGTGCGGCCCCTCTCGCACGTGCGCGACCCGAACACCGTGCCGGCGGGCATCAGCGCGGATGACGCCCGGCGCGTGGTGGAGCGGCTGCGGCGACGCATCCGCCCCTTCGTGCTGCGCCGCACCAAGGCGCTCGTCGCGCCCGAGCTGCCCGAGAAGCAGGAGCAGGTCATCCGGGTCGAGCTCGCCCCGAAGCACCGGCGGCTCTATGACCAGGTGCTGCAGCGCGAGCGGCAGAAGCTGCTCGGCCTCGCCAAGGAGGAGTTCGACCGGCAGCGGTTCATCCTGTTCCGCTCCATCACGCTGCTGCGCCTGCTCGCCCTCGATGCCTCGCTCGTCGACGACGCGTACGCCGATGTGCCGTCGGCGAAGCTCGACGCGCTCTTCGAGCAGCTCGACGACGTGATCGCCGAGGGGCACCGGGCGCTTGTGTTCAGCCAGTTCACCTCGTACCTGCACCGGGTCGAGGCGCGGCTGAACGACGCCGGCATCGCGTACGAGTACCTCGACGGGTCGACCACCGACCGGCAGAAGGTGATCGCCCGCTTCAAGGAGGGCGACGCGCCCGTGTTCCTCATCTCGCTCAAGGCGGGCGGCTTCGGCATCAACCTCACCGAGGCCGACTACGTGTTCCTGCTCGACCCGTGGTGGAACCCGGCCAGCGAGGCGCAGGCCGTCGACCGCACCCACCGCATCGGGCAGGAGGCGAAGGTCAACGTGTACCGGCTCGTGGCCGACGGCACGATCGAGGACAAGGTGATGAAGCTGCGCGACGAGAAGGCCGAGCTGTTCGGGCGGGTGCTCGACGACGACGGAGCGTTCAGCGAGACGCTGTCGGCCGACGACATCCGCGGTCTACTGGAGCTATGAGCGCTCCCGCGATCGACCTCGCCCGGCTGCGCCGCCGCCCCGACGTCGAGGCGCCCAACCTGGTGGCGGTCGACGCCGCCGACCGGCTGCTGCTCGACGAGGCGGCTCCGTTGCTCGCCGGCACCGGGCCTGGTGCCGCGCCCGGCGCCGTGGTCGTGCTGGGCGACAATTTCGGCGCACTCACGCTCGGCGCCCTGGCCGCGGGTGCCCAGCGGGTTCGCGTGCATCAGGACGCGCTCGTCGGCGAGCTGGCCCTCGCCGCGAACGCGGCCGACGTGGGCGTGGCGGGCGGGTACGTCTCCCTCGACCTCGGGGCCGAGTTGCTGACGGATGCTTCGCTCGTGCTCGCTCGGCTGCCGAAGTCCCTCGACCAGCTCGACGAATGGGCCGAGCTGATCGCGGCGCACGCGGCGCCCGGCGTCACCGTGCTGGCCGGCGGCATGGTGAAGCACATGACCCGGGCGCAGAACGACGTGCTCGCGCGCCACTTCGCCGACGTCACGGCGAGCCTCGCCCGGCAGAAGGCCCGCGTGCTGCGCGCATCCGGGGTCTCCATTCGCGCTGCGCGCGAGTCGACCGGCGGCCCCTCCCCTTCCGCTGGTCGACTCGGCGGCACGGCTGGCTCCGCTGGTCGACTCGGCGGCACGGCTGGCTCCGCTGGTCGACTCGGCGGCACGGCCGGCTCCGCTGGTCGACTCGGCGGCGCAGCCGCCGAATGGAGACCGAGGAGCTGGCCGAAGACCGCCCGCCTCGACCCGCCCGGCATCACCGTCAGCGCGCACGGCGGCGTCTTCGCCGGCGCCTGCCTCGACATCGGCACCCGGTTCCTGCTCGAGCACCTCGACGACGCGAAGCCCGACGCCCGCACCGCGATCGACCTCGGCTGCGGCACCGGAGTGCTCGCGGCGGCCATCGCCCTCGCCCGCCCCGGGCTGCGGGTGCTCGCGACCGATCAGTCGGCGGCGGCCGTCGCCTCGGCCCGCGAGACCATGGCGCTGAACAGTCTCGGTGACCGTGTGACCGTCGTGCGCGACGACCGCCTCTCGGCGCAGCCCGACGACAGCGCCGAGCTGATCCTGCTCAACCCGCCGTTCCACACGGGCACGACGGTGACCGCCGATGTCGGCATCCGTCTCATCGCCGATGCGGCGCGCGTGCTCGCGCCCGGCGGCGAGTTGCGCGTCGTGTTCAACTCGCACCTGCGCTACCAGCCGACGCTGCGCCGGCTGGTCGGCCCCACGCGGCAGGTGGCCCGCAACGCCAAGTTCACGATCACGGCGTCGGTGAAGCGATGAAGGGCTACTCGGCCGAGCAGATCCGGGCGGCGGAGGCCCCGCATCTCGCCGTGGGCGAGCCGCTCATGGCGCGCGCCGCCGCCGCGGTCGCCGGCGAGGTCGAGCGGATGCTGGGAGCTCGCGTCGTCGCCCTCGTGGGCGGCGGGAACAACGGCGGCGACGCCCTCTTCGCCGCCGCGACGCTGGCCGAGCACGGCGCCCAGGTCGAGCTGATCCGCACCTCCTCGCGGGTGCACGAGCAAGGGCTGGCTGCCGCGCTCGCCGCCGGCGCGCACCTGCTCGACGGCGACGCGGACGACCTGGCCGCGGCCGCCGCGCGGGCCGACGTGATCGTCGACGGCATCCTCGGCACGGGAACGAGCCCTGATCCGCGCCTGCGCGGTCCCGCCCGCGACCTCGTCGTGGCGATCCGCGCCCTCCCGTCGGTCGCGCGGGTGGTGGCCGTCGACATCCCGAGCGGCATCCACCCCGACACGGGCGCGGTGCCCGACCCGGCGGCGGTGCTGCCCGCCGACGTCACGGTGACCTTCGGCGCGGCGAAGGCCGGGCTGCTGATCGAACCCGGGCGCAGCTTCGCGGGAGCCATCCGTGTCGTCGAAATCGGCATCGAGGCCGACCTCGAACCGCTGACCCCTCTCGTCGACCTCGACCCGGACTGACACGCGCACACATCAGCCGGCCGCCGACACTTACGCCTGTCAAACAGGATCGGACCGTGCAGAACGGGCCTACGATGCGCCCATGAACACGGTCAGAGAGAGAATCACGCACGCCTCGGACTGGCTCGATGACAAGCTGATCCCCGTGCTGGGGCCGGCCCCGCTCGGTCCCTTCGAGCCGGGCCCCGACGTCGACCCGGCCCCGGGCGAGTTCGACGCCCTGTGCCCGGTCTGTCACGGCGCGATGGCGCGCCACGAGCACCACGTCGACGCGTCCACCGGCCACGTCTACCTGCGCTGCCCCGACACGGGCGTCGAATTGGAGACCGCGCGGCACGAGTGACGCGCGCCTCAGGCATCCGATCGGCGGCGCTGCCGCAGGTCGAGGTAGCCGATCACGGCCGCGACGAGCAGCAGCCCGAGCGCCACGGCGTACCCGGCCACGACGGCGTGGTCGTACGCGGGGCGCCCGCCGCCGGATCGGCCGGTGAAGAGGAAGAACACGGCGGTGATCGCCGCCACCCCGACCGCGGTGCCGATGCGCTGCCCCAACTGCTGGATCGACCCTGCGACGCTGCCGTCCTCCGGCGGCACCTCGGCGAGCGTCAGCGTCTGATTCGGCGAGATCACGAGCCCGCCGCCCACCCCGCCGACGAGCATGGCCGCCGACATCGTCCACGGCGCAGCCTCGGCGGGCGGCAGCACCGCGCCGACCCCCAGCCCGACGATGCCCGCCGCCACGAAGCCGAGCCCGAGCTGCACGACCGCCCGCCCCCGTCGCTGGACGAGCCGGCCGCCGAACCAGGCGAAGACCGCCGAACCGAGCGCGAACGGCACGACCACGAGTCCCGCGTCGAGCGGCGGCAGGTCCAGCCCCTGCTGCAGGAACAGCGTCGTGACGAGGAAGCTCGCCGGCATCGCCGCGAAGTACGCGGCGGCCAGCAGCGTGCCGTTGCGGTAGGAGCCGCGCCGGAACAGCTCGAAGTGGATGACGGGTGAGCGGCCGTTGCGCGCGTAGCGCCGCTCCCACCACACGAACACGGCGGCGAGCGCCGCGCAGGCGAGCAGCCACAGCCAGCGCGCCGCCTGATCGCCGCTGCCCGTCGTGAGCAGGAACGGCAGCATGAAGCAGAACACGGATGCCCCGAGCAGCAGCAATCCGACCGGGTCGAGCTCCGTGTCGCCGCTCGACGGCTGCTCCCGCGGCACCAGCCGCAGCGCGAAGACCAGCGCCGCGAGCCCGCACGGCACGTTGAGCCAGAACAGCAGGCGCCATCCGTCGCTCTCGCCGCCCACCGCGATCAGCAGGCCGCACAGCGTCGGCCCGAGCGCGGTCGAGATGCCGACCATCGCGCCGAACGCCCCGAAGGCGCGCGGGCGCGTCTCGGCGTCGAAGAGCTGCTGAATGAGCCCGAGCACCTGCGGCATCTGGGTGCCGGCCGCGGCGCCCTGGGCGAACCGGGCGATCGACAGCCACGCGTCGTTCTGCGCCAGCGCGCACAGGGCGCTCGCCGCGACGAATCCGGCCAGGCCGACGAGGAACATGACCCGGCGCGAGCGCATGTCGCCGAGGCGACCCGACGGCACCAGCGCGAGCCCGAACGCGAGCGCGTAGCCGGCGACGATCAGCTGCAACTGCGAACTGGAGGCATGCAGCCCCTTCTCGATCGACGGCAGCGCGACGTTCACGCCCGAGAGGTCGAGGATCGTCAGGGCGCCGACGCCGATGCACACGACGAAGGCGGGCCACCGCCCGCTCTCGCGCAGTCCGGAACGCGATGCCTCAGCGGTCTCTTCTGCCATGCGGGCCAGGTACCCGCATCCGTTACTGCGTCCTTACCGCATGATCCTTTATCGCGGGCGTTACCGCGGGCGTTGCCGCAGGTGAACGCGTGCGCCTACTGCACGCCCACCGGCTCGAGCAGCTGGGCCGACTTGATGATCGATCGGATGCTGGGCACCGTGTCGCGCACCTGCGCAGAGCCGCACGTGCCCACGGCGTAGACGATGTCGGTGACCGCGGCGTGCGGCACGATCGTCAGCACGCAGATCTGGAACAGCGAGTCGACGTTCGGCATGAGGAAGCCGCCCTCCATGCGGTACGAGTCGCGACCGCCGAAGGCCTGCACCACCTCCTGGCCGATGCCCTCGAACTCGGGGCTCTTCGCGAAGCGCTCCCAGGTGTTGCGGCCGACCTCGTCGAGGGCGACGAGGCCGGGCGCGCGCTCGACGGTCACGCACACATTGGGGCGGAACCCCTCCCACTCGGAGATCGCGGCGGCGACGATCACCTCGGGGTTCGGCATCGCCTCCCATCCGTCGGGGAGCTCGAGGGAGACCCGCGGGTAGTCGGGGAACGGCTCCTCGCCGCTCCTCACGATCGTGGTCATCTGGGGATCGCCTCCTTGTCGTGCTGGTCGTGATCGTGGTGCTCGTGGTGCCGGTCGTGCTCGTGGTGCAGCCCCTGCATCGTCGCCTCCGCCGTGTCTGGTCGGCCGTGCGTCACCACGGCGTGAGGTCGCCGACGACGTTGGACACCGCGGAGCCCGCGTCGCTGAGCGCTCCGCCGACGTCATCGGCGGCGCCGCTGACCGCGCCGCCGACGTCGCTGACCACGGTCTTCGCGTCATCGATCATCTCCTTGGGGTGCACGTGCACGTCGATGTTCACGTCGGCGCCGATGCCGAGCGCACCGCCGACCTTCAGCGAGACGCCGACGTCGTCGGCGCTGAAATCGCCGCCCGCACCCACGTCGATGCCGACACCGGCGCGCACCCCGACGCCGGCCTTGGCTTCGACGCCACCGGCGTCGACGCCGCCTTCGACACCCGCCCGCGCGCCCGCGTACGCTTCCACGCCCGCCTTCGCCGAGACGCCGTCGGGGCCGATCGCCAGCTTGCCGCTCGCGGTCGCCGCCGCGCCGGCCTGCGCGGTGCCCTCGCCGCTGGCCTTCACGAGGCCGTCGAGCGCCGACACGGAGCCGCTCGCCGTGGCCTTGGCTTCGGCCGCCGCCGTGGCGGTCGCCTCGGCGTCCAGGCCGTCCTTGCCGAGGGTGAGGGTGCCACGGCCCGTGGCGAGCAGGCCGACGTACGCGGTCCCCGAACCGGCGATGGTGGAGGCCATCAGCCCGCTGCCCAGGTTGATCGACCCGCTCGCCGAGGCGGTGCCGCCGAAGAAGACGGTGCCGCCCGCGGTCGCGCTCAGTCCGTCGGGGCCGAGCTGGAAGCTGGCGTCGCCGTAGCTGAGGTAGCCGGCTCCGTAGCTGACCTGGCCGCCCGCGCTTCCCCACGAGCCCGACGTGCCGGTCGTGTGCACCTTCCACACACCGGTCGAGTCCTTGCCCGAGGTGCTGTGCGAGATCACGCCCACCCCGGGGATCGCCGGGGCCTTTCCGATCTTGTCGGCGATGTCGTTCAGCGCCTTCACGGCCGCCTTCGCCGCGAGGTCGTAGTCGGTCTTGGCGCCCTTGGCGAGGTGCTTCTGCTTCTCGATGATCGCCTGCGCGTCGTCCATGTCGCCCTGCGCCGTGCTCATGTGCTGCTGCGCGGTGGTCATGCTCGTCTGCCGCGCCTGCTGCTCGGTGCTCCCCGTGGCCGGAGGCTCGTGGTGCATCGCCGTCCACGAGTTCTGCGCGCGCTCGTAGTCCGTCTGAGCCTGGTCGTAGGTCTGCTTCGCCTCCGTGGCGAGCTTCAGGGCGTGGTCGGCCGTCTTCTGCGCGGCCTCCACGGCGGTCGCCCAGGTGCCGAGCGCGGTCGCGGCATGACTGAGCCATCCGCCTGACTTCGTGAACGCGGTGTTGAGGTCCTCCATGTTGCTGCGGAACGTGTCGCCGGAGTCACCCTGCCAGGCGCCCTTCTGCTCGGCGACGCCCTTGGCGGCCCTGGTCTGCTGCGAGGCGGTCGTGACCGAGGTGCCGGCGGAGCGCCAGCTCTTCACGACGGTGCGGATCGACTCCGGGTCGCCGGGCACGGGGTCGGCGTCGTAGCCGAGCACGTCCCATCCGGTGGGGCGGGCCATCAGTGCTCACCCCCGTGGTGTGCGGGCTCGCGGGTCACGGTGGTGTGCGAGGTGCCGTCGGCGTGCCCGTCGGTCGTGACGGTGATGCTGCTGCCGTCGGATGCTTCGTGGCTGAACGTGCGGGTCGATTCGCCGTCGTACGCGTTCGACTCATCGGTCGCGGTCACGGTGCCGTTCTCGTCGGTGTGGCTAATCGTCTCGCTGCTGTCGCCGGTCACCACGTTCGTCTCGACCTTGTGCTCGGTCTCGGTGTCGCCGCGGTAGGTGTTCCGATGCGCCGAGATCCCGCCGATGGAACCCATGTCCAGGTCGGTGACGCTGATGCCGGTTCTGCCGTCCGTCGAGTTGCTGAACGTGACCGCCTTGTCATCGCCCTTCGGCGCCATCTTGGGCGCCGCCGCCTCGAGCTGCTTGTCGAAGATGCCGATGGTGTCGTTGGCGTCGTCCACCGTGCTCTGGCAGGCGCCGACCCCGACGCTCAGGCCCTGGGTGAACGCGTTCAGGCCGATGTAGAGCTCGGACGCCGCGGAGGTGACGGTCGGATCCCCCAGATCCGAACCCGACGGATCGACCAGATCGAAGTCGGCGATCTCCGCCAGCGCCCGCCCCAGCGCCGTGGAGATGTCCTTCGCCGCCTTGTCTGAGAAGACCAGCTCACCGCTCACTCGTGACTCCCCCTCATCGCATCCGTGATCGACGTGCGATCACCGGCCGGCCGGCCGTGCGACCGCCCTCTGATGCCCCTCAGACTATGGCCGGGCCCGGAAGGGGGCCAATGGGGAGAGCTCCCCGTGCCCCCCGTGCCCCCCGGCACCCCCGGCACCCCCGGCACTCCCTGCACCGACCGCGCCCACCGCGCCGCGGCTACTTGATCGCGCCCAGCGACAGCCCTTGCACGAGCTTGTCCTGCGCGGCGAAGCCGGCGACCAGCACCGGCAGCGAGATCGCGATCGAAGCGGCGCACACCTTCGACAGGAACAGCCCCTCCGAGGTCACGAACGAGGTGAGGAACACGGGCGCGGTGTACGACGTCGTGCTCGTGAGCACGCTGGCGAACAGCAGCTCGTTCCAGCTGAAGATGAAGCAGATCAGTGCCGTGGCGATGATGCCGGGCGAGGCGAGCGGGATGATGATGCGCCGGAAGGTGAGCAGCAGCCCGGCGCCGTCGACCTGCGCCGCCTCGATGACCTCGAGCGGCACCTCGGCGAAGAACGACCGCATCATCCAGACCGCGATGGGCAGGTTCATCGCCGTGTACAGGATCACCATCAGCCCCACGGTGTCGAGCAGGCCCAGCGTCTTCGCGATCAGGTACAGCGGTAGCAGGCCGGCGACCATCGGCAGCATCTTCGTGGTGAGGAAGAAGAACAGCACGTCCGACCACTTCTTCACCGGCCTGATCGCCAGCGCGTATGCGGCGGGGATCGACAGCACCAGCACGAGCAGCGTCGAGCCGATGCTCATCATCGCCGAGTTGATCAGCGGCGGCCACGGGCTCGCGCCGCTCGAGGCGCCGAAGAAGTTGGCGTAGGAGCTGAGCGTCAACGGCGCGAAGAGGCTCGGCGGGTTCGTGGCGGCGTTGCTCTCCGAGTGCAGCGAGGTCAGCAGCATCCACACGATCGGCCCGAAGAAGATGAGGCCGACCACCCACGCGACGATGCCGAGCACGACGGTGCGCCGCCGCTCCCGACCGCGCAGCGAGACCGATGAGACGGGGGCAGAGCGGATGCGGCGAGCATCCGTGCTCTCGATGGCGGCGGTCATCTCGACTCCTCTCGCAGCAGCGACGAGACCGTGCGCAGCACGAACGTCGCCAGGATCATCGAGCCGATCACGACGACGACCCCGGCGGCGGAGGCCTGCCCGTAGTCATGCGCCTCGAAGAACGTCTGATAGATGGTGTACGGCAGGTTCGCGGTGCCGAGCCCGCCCGAGGTGATGGTGAACACGGCGTCGAAGTTCTGCACGATGTAGATGCAGCCGAGCAGCGCCGCCAGCTCGAGGTACTGGCGCAGATGCGGCAGGGTCATGTGCCGGAACACCTGCCACTCGGTGGCGCCGTCGATGCGCGCGGCCTCGATCACGTCGAGCGGCCGGCTCTGCAGGCCGGCGAGCAGGATCAGCATCATGAACGGCGTCCACTGCCAGATCAGCGCCGCGTCGACCGCGCCGAGCGGGTGGGCGCTGACCCAGTCCGGCTGGGGAGCGCTGTCGGCCTTGCCGAAGAGACCCCAGATCCAGGTCAGCGTGCCGTTCAGCAGTCCGTACGACGGGTTGAAGATGGCGTGCTTCCACACCAGGGCCGCGGCGACCGGCACGATCAGGAACGGCGCGATCATGATCGTGCGCACGAAGCCGCGCCCCCAGAACCTGCGGTCGAGCAGCACGGCCACGAGCAGCCCGATGACGAGGCTGATCAGCACCACACCGACCGTGAGGAACACGGTGGTGAGCACCGACTTGAGCATCGACGAGTCGGTGAACACGGCGGCGTAGTTCGAGAACCAGTCGAACCCGATGTCGTTCGGGTACAGCGCGTTCCAGTGGATGAACGAGATGACGAGCGTGGCGACGAACGGCAGCTGCGTGATGATGATCATGAAGATCAGCGCCGGCAGCAGGGGCGCCCGCCTGGCCCAGGCGGACGCCCTGCTGAGGGTCTGCTGCGCCGCGCTCTCGGTGACCGCGGTGGACATTACTTGTACTTGTCCCCGACCTTCTGCGCCTCGGACTGGACGGCTTTCAGCGCGGCGCTCACGCTGGTCTTGCCGGCGATCGCATCACTGAACTCCTGTGAGGCATCGGTGCCGAGGTTCGCGAACTCGGGGATGGCGACGAACTGGATGCCCGGAGCCGGCCGCTTCTGCACGCCCGGGTTCGTCGGGTCGGCGGAGTTGATGGCGTCCTGCACCTGCTTGTAGAAGGCCCCGGCGTCCTTCTGGTAGTCCGGGTTCTCATACAGAGAGGTGCGGGTTCCGGGCGGCACCTGGGCCCAGCCGTACTTCTTGGCGACGAGGTTCGCGTAGTCCGGACCGGAGGCCCATTCGATGAACTTCTCAGCGTCCGACTGGTTCTTGCTCGCCTTCTCGATGCCCCACGCCCACGAGTACAGCCAGCCCGAGCTCTTGGTCTGGTCGACCGGCGCGGCCGCGTAGCCGATCTTGCCCTTGACGGGCGAATCGGATGCTTCCAGCGAGCCTGCCGCGGCGGTGGCGTCGTACCACATGGCGGCCTTGCCCTGGGTCATGTCGTTGAGGCACTCGGTGTACCCGGCCTGCGCCGCGCCCTTCTCGCCGTCCTTCTTCACCAGGTCGATGTAGAAGTTCGCGGCCTTGGTGAAGCCGGCGCCGGTGACCTGCGCGTTCCAGTCGTCATCGAACCAAGTGCCGCCCATCGTGTTGACCACCGTGGTGAGCGGGGCGATCATCTGGCCCCAGCCCGGCTGTCCGCGCAGGCAGATGCCCGCCATGCCCGGCTCCGCGTTGTTCAGCTTGTCGGCGAGAGCGGCCACCTGTTCCCAGGTCGGGTTGGCCGGCATGGTCAGGCCTTCCTTCTGGAAGATGTCTTTGCGGTAGTAGAGCATCGACGACTCGCCGTAGAACGGTTCGGCGTAGATCTTCCCGTCGGAACCGGTGAGCGCGTCCTGGATCGGCTGCAGGATGTCGTCCTGCTTGAATGACGCGTCCTTGGCCACGTTGTCGTCCAGCGACAGGAGCCATCCGTTCTTCGAGTAGAACGGCACCTCGTAGTTGCTGATCGTGGCGACGTCGTACTGTCCGGCCTGTGCCGAGAACTCCTGGCTCGCCTTCGCGCGCAGGTCGTCTTCGGGCAACACCGTGTAGTCGACCTTGATGCCGGTCTGTTTGGTGAAGTTGTCGGCGGTGAGCTTCTGCAGGTCGACCATCTGCGGGTTGTTCACCATCAGCACCTTGAGCGTTCCGCCCGAGGCGTTGGTGCTTCCGCCGCCGGCGCCACTGCAGCCGGCTAGGGCGATCGCGGCCGTGGCGGCCATGGCGATCCCCGTGATCGCCGTGGCCAGGTGTCTCCTCGTCATCGTGGGCACCGTTGTCCTCTCGTGGGTCTGCGCGAAGAGGGCAGGGCCGCAGGTGCTGTGAACGCCCACTTCGCTGTGTTCTCGTTCCGATCGCGCGAATTCGATCTCGCGCAGCGACAACATAGTCACGCGAACTCACGGATTGCAAGCAAAACGGGCACGCCTCCACAAGAATTCTTGCCAACCCGGGCAATACCGGGCATAGTTGTGCTGCCCCGGCACCGATTCGGGCACGTCGATGACGACGAGAAGACGAGAGAGGTTCCCATGGTTCGTCTGTCCGCTGCCGCGCTCTCCGCCTCACCTGCGGAGCTCACCCCCGAAGTGGGCGTGCCCGGCTACGACCGGTCGCAGCTGAAGGCCGGCATCGTGCACTTCGGCGTCGGCGGCTTCCACCGCGCGCATCAGGCGATGTACGTCGACCGGTTGATGAATGCCGGCGACGCGGCCGAGTGGGGCATCTGCGGTGTGGGCGTGCTCGAGTTCGATGCGCGGATGAAGCAGGTCATGGACGAACAGGACTGCCTGTACACGCTCGTGCTCAAGCACCCGGACGGCACCCTCGAGCCGCGCATCATCGGCTCGCTCATCCAATACCTGTACGCGCCCGACGACCCGCAGGCGGTCGTCGAGAAGCTCGCGTCCCCCGACACCCGCATCGTGTCGCTCACGATCACCGAGGGCGGCTACAACTTCGACCAGATCACAGGCGAGTTCATGGCCGACACCCCGGCGGTCGCGGCGGATCTTCGGCCGGGCGCCGTGCCGACCACCGTGTTCGGACTCGTCACGGCGGGCCTCGCGCTGCGCCGCGCGCGCGGCCTGAAGCCTTTCACCGTCATGTCATGCGACAACATCCCCGGCAACGGCCGCGTCGCGCGCAAGATGTTCACCGCCTTCGCGCGCCTCAAGGACCCGGGCCTCGCCGACTGGATGGACGCCGAGGTGCACTTCCCCAACTCGATGGTCGACCGCATCACCCCGGCGACGACCGATGCCGACCGGGAGCTCGTGCGCGAGAACTGGGGCATCGACGACGGCTGGCCCGTCGTGGCCGAGCCGTTCGAGCAGTGGGTGCTCGAGGACGATTTCGGACTCGGCCGGCCGCCCTACGAGCAGGCCGGCGTGCAGGTCGTCGACGACGTCGAACCGTACGAACAGATGAAGCTCCGGCTGCTCAACGTCGGCCACCAGGCCATCGCCTACTTCGGCTCCCTGGCCGGCTACCGCTATGCCCACGAGGCCGCGCACGACCCGCTGCTCGTCGGGCTGCTGCGCAGGTACTGGCAGCGCGAGGGGCGACCCACGCTGGCACCCGTCCCCGGCGTCGACCTCGACGCGTACACCGATGAACTGGTCGCCCGGTTCGGCAATGAGCACGTGCGCGACACGCTCGCGCGGCTGGCGGCGGAGTCATCCGATCGCATCCCGAAGTGGCTCGTGCCGGTGATCCGCGACCGGCTGGCCGCGGGCGGCGAGGTCGACGCCTCGGCCGCGATCGTCGCCAGCTGGGCGCGGTACGCCGAGGGCGTGGATGAGGCGGGCGAGCCGATCACGCTCGTCGATCGGCTGGCGCACTCGCGGCACGAGGCGGCGCTGGCCCAGGCATCCGACCCGCTCGCCTTCTTGCGCGACGCGAGCCTCTTCGGCGACCTCGACGCGCATCCCGCCTTCACCGAGCCGTACCTGCGCACGTTGCGCGTGCTGCACGAGGGCGGCGCCCGCGCCGCTCTGGAAGACCTTCTCGCGCGCCCCTGACCGGGTGGCTTCCCGGTCGGCGCGGCTCGCCTACGCGAGCACGAGCTCGACGCCTGCGCCGCGCAACTCGTCGGCGTGCTCCTCGCTCACCCCGTCGTCGGTGATGAACAGCTCGAAGTCGTCGAGGTCGGCGAAGCGCACGAACGAATCCGCTCCCACCTTGGAGTGGTCGGCGATGAGGATGCTGCGCCGGGACTGCTTCATCGCCGCCGACTTCACCTCCGCGATCGCGGCGTCGGGCACGGTCGCGCCGCGCTTCACCGAGATGCCGTTGGCGCCGATGATGGCGAGGTCGAGCACCATCGTCTCCAGCATCTCCACGGCCCAGAAGTCCACGGCGCCGAGCGTCTTGGCGCGCACCCGCCCCCCGAGCGAGATCACCTCGACGTTGGGCCGGCCGGCGAGCGACGACGCGATGGCCAGCGAGTTGCTGACGACGGTGAGCGGGCTCGTCGGCCTGATGCGATCGGCCAGCAGCTGGAAGATCGTGCCCTCGTCGACGTAGATCGCCTCCGCGTTCTCGAGGTGCGCGATGGTCGCCTCGGCGATGCGCGACTTCTCCTCGATCATCCGCTCGCTGCGCGTCGCGAGATCGGATTCGAAGCCGAGCCGCTCCACGGGCACCGCCCCGCCGTGCACGCGCCGGATGAGCCCCGCCCGCTCCAGCGTGTTGAGGTCGCGTCGCACGGTCTCGGCCGACACCTTGAGCAGCTTCGACAGCTCCGCCACGTCGGCGCGCCCGGTCTCGCGGGCGTGATCGACGATGACCTTGCGCCGTTCGATCGAGAAGAGCGACATGGCGGCAGTGTAGCGACCGTTCGGCAGGGCAACGTACCGAAACGGGCAAAAACGGGCAGCGGATGCGTCAGCCGACGGTGCTCTGCCTGATGACGCTGCCCGTGCCGTTCAGCAGCAGTTCGAGCGTCGTCGCCGCGCTGGTCTGCAGCGAGATGAGCTCGATCGGCTCGCGGATGCCGGCGAGCACCAGTTCCACCGGAAGCCCGGTCTTGAGCATCCGCACCCCCGGCAACTCGGCGACGGCCGCCAGCATCTGGGGCGTCTCGCGGCGGTGCGGCAGGTAGACCACTTCGCCCTCGCGCGCCCGCGCCGCCACCCAGCGCAGGTACGCGTCGGGGTCGAGGTGGCCGTCGGTGGGCAGCGCGCTGCCGAGCAGCACGCGGCCGCCGGGCAGGTCGAGCGGGTCGGTCGCCTGCCGGGTCCAGGCGAAGGAGTGACGGGTGACACGGATGCCTCGGCGCTCGAGCGCCGCCGTGCGCTGGTCGCCGAGGGGGAACACGGTGAAGATCTCGAGGGCCTCGCGGTCGGCGAGGGAGTGCAGCCGGTGCCGGGCGACGTCGCCGAGCAGGCGGTTCACGGCGCCCTCGCTGCGGCGCGGCCGGTGGAACGGGGTGCGACCGAGCAGCGCGTCGGCCAGGGCGAGCGTGTTGGCGCCGTCGTCGAGAAGGGTGACGTGCTGGGGCGGCAGGGCCGTCGTCACCGCGCGGAACTGACCGCTGAATCCGTCGCCGATCGCCCAGTCGCGGTCGCGGGCGAGCGTGCCCCACGGGATGCCGACGTACGGCACGATCTCGGCGAACGGGGCGCCGCGCCGCAGCAGCTCGGCGGCGGTGGTCTCCATCTGCGGCCCGGTCAGCCGCATCGCCACCCGGATGCGCCGGCCGGCCGCATGAGCGTATTCGGCGGCGCTCAGCAGCTGGAACGGCGACTCCACCCAGGCCGGCATGCGTCCGAGTCAAGACGGCGAAGGTGAACCGCAGTTGCCCCTGCGGTTAACCGCGGACGGTCGGTGCGCCCGAGGCGGCGCTCGCCGGAGCGCTGCGTGCTGCCCTCGGGCCGCACCGGGCGCTCGCGCTGCATGGGGTCTCGCGCGTGCGCTGTTCAAAACTCCGGTGATTCTTGTGGCGATCCCGGCGCCGACCGCGGGAAACCGCGGGAGCCGCGGTGCCAGGGCCGCAAATCACCGGAGTTTTGCGCGGAGGGGGCCGGCGCTCGCCCGGTAGCGGCGCAGCGACGGCACCGCGGCGGCGATCACGACGGCCAGTGCGGCCGAGACGGCGCCGCCGACGAACATCGAGAAGGCGGCGCTCGACGCGTCGGCGACGAGGCCGGCGCGGATGTCGCCGAGCTTCGGTCCGCCGGCTCCGACGAGGAAGTCGAGGGAGTTGACGCGCCCGCGGTACGCGTCAGGCGTCACCGACTGGATGATCGCGGAGCGGCTCACGACGGATGCCACATCGGCGGCGCCCGTGATCGCCAGCAGCACAAGCACCGCCGGCAGCCACGGCACGAGCCCGGCGCCGGCGATCGCCGCGCCCCACACTCCGCTCGCGACGATCATCACGACGCCCTGCCTGCGGGCGCTCGTGATGCGGCCGGAGAGGAACCCGGCGAGTACCCCGCCGAGGCCGAGCGCGGGCAGCAGCAGGCCGAGGGTGACCGGCGACCCGCCGAAGCGCTGCGAGTTCAACACCGGGAACAGTGCCACCGGCATCGCCAGCACCGTGGCGTTGAGGTCGGCCAGCAGCAGAGCCGCCACGATCGGGGTGCGCGCGACGAACCGCACGCCCGCGGCGATCTGGCGAGCCGCCGAGGCGGGCGCGTCGCCGCTCTCCGGCCGGCCGAGCCGGGGCAGCCCCCACACCCCGTATACCGACGCGAGGAAGCTCGCGGCATCGAACACCATGCACCAGGCCGGACCCCACGCGGCGAGCGCCAGGCCGGCGGCGAGCGGCCCGAGCAGCATGGTCACCTGACCGCTGGTGTGGTTGATCGCGTAGGCGGCGGCGCGCTGGTCGTCGTCGACGATGGAGGCGATGAAGGTCTGGGTCACCGGCTGGCCGATGGACGACAGCGCCGACTCCACGGCGATCAGCGCGAAGAGGGGCCACACGGCGTGGGCGGTGAGGATCACCAGCGCCGCGAGCACCGCGGCGGCGACGACCTGGGCGACGCGCACGGCGATGATCAGCCGGCGCCGGTCGTAGCGGTCGGCCCAGTGGCCGCCGAGCAGGGTGAACACGACCATCGGCACGAGCTGGGCGAGGCCGATGAGGCCGACGGCCGCGGCGCTGTGCGTGCGCTCCCAGACGACCCACGAGATGGTGAAGGCCGCCATCGTCGTGCCGAAGCCGGAGATGAAGTTGCCCGCCCACAGCCGGCGGAACGTGGGGCTCTGTCGCAGCGGCCGCACGTCGACGAGCAGGCCCGACAGGGCGCTCACCGCTGCTCGCCCGACTGCTCGTTCCGCGGCTCACCCGGCCGCTCGCCCGGCCGCTCGATGAGCTCCATCGCCCGGTCGGCGAACGGCTTCGCGTCGAGCGCGGCATGCAACTCCTCGGCCAGCTGCGACAGCGGGTACGGCGTCTCCTGCTCGAGCTGCGCGAGCGCCGCCTCGGTCGCCGTCCATTCGGCGCGCAGCAGTGGCACGATCGCCCGCCCCTTCTCGGTGAGGCTGACCAAGCGGTGCCGCGCATCGTCCGGCGAGGGCACGGATGCCACGAGCCCGGCGCTCCTCATCGCCGAGACGGTCTGGCTCATCGCCGAATGGCTGACTCCGCAGTCGTAGGCGAGCCGGCGGATCGTCATCGGCCCGTCGTCGAGGAACATCAGCGTCGCCGAGTAGCGCGGCCGCACGTCGGTCACACCGATGCGCTCGTACACCTCGGCGATCCCGGCATCGACGCGGCGGAACACCTCGTGGATGCGACGCCAGAGGCTCGGCAACTCGTAGCGGCGGGGCTCGGGCGAAGCATCCGTCGCGTCGTCGCCGTGCGCGTTCTCACTCGGTGTCTCACTCCGCGTCTCACCCGGTGTCACAGCGCTAATGTATAAGCGCTGTGACAATCTCGCAAGCCGCACGTGAGGCGCGCACGGCGTCGGTGTCGCTCAAAGGCCACGCATAGCGGTAGTTTGACGAGCATGTCTTTGGCAACGGAGCTGAACACGAGCCTGGGTCGCTCGATCTCGAACACGCTCAAGGGGTCCGCGGGGAATCTCGTCGAGTGGTACGACGTGTACGTCTACTCGACTTTCGCGAGCTACTTCGAAGACAAGTTCTTCGACCCCGCGGACAAGAACTCGACGATCTACGTGTGGGCGACCTTCGCGGTGACGTTCCTGATGCGCCCCGTCGGCTCGTGGTTCTTCGGCCGTTACGCGGATCGCTACGGGCGCCGCGCGGCGCTGACGCTGTCGGTGTCGATCATGGCGCTGTGCTCCATCGCCGTCGCGGTCATGCCGACGCGCTCCGTGTTCGGGGTGGGCGCGGCCGTCCTGCTGATCCTCGCGCGCCTCGTGCAGGGCTTCGCGACGGGCGGCGAGTACGGCACCAGCGCGACCTACATGTCCGAGGCGGCGTGGCACGGCAAGCGTGGCTTCCTCTCCTCGTTCCAGTACGTCACGCTCGTCGGCGGCCAGGTGATCGCCCAGCTGGTGCTGCTGATCATGCTGCTGACCATGGGCCACGACGCGATCGCCGCATGGGGCTGGCGGGTGGCCTTCGCCATCGGCGGCGTCGCGGCGATCGTCGTGTTCTGGATCCGCCGCACCATGGACGAGTCGCTCAGCTCCGCCGACATCCACGCCGCGAAGACCGGCGTGCTCGAGGCCAAGACGCACGGCTCGATCGTGGAGCTGTTCGGCCGGTACTGGCGCGAGGTGCTGCTCGTGATCTTCATCACGATGGGCGGCACGCTGACCTTCTACATCTACACGGTGGTCGGCCCCTCGATCGTGGCCGGGTCTGTGGGGGCCAGCTCGCCCGTGCTCGCCTCGACGATCAGCCTGATCGCTCTCGCGATCTACATGTGCCTGCAGCCCCTCGGCGGCTGGCTCGCCGACATCGTCGGGTACAAGAGCCAACTCGTGTTCTACGGTGTCGGCGCATTCGTGTTCACCTGGGTGTTCGTGCTCGTGCTGCCGAAGGCGAACGGATTCGCGGCCTTCGGCCTGCTGATCGTCGCCTTCCTCATCGAGACCGCATACACCTCGATCTCCGCGATCGTGAAGGCGCAGGTGTTCCCCGCGCACGTGCGCGCGATCGGCGTCGGCATCGCCTATGCCGTCGCCAACTCGCTCTTCGGCGGCACGGCGCCGCTGATCTACGCGGCCTTCACCGGCGCGAACAACGTGGCGGGCTTCATCATCTACGCGATGATCGTCATCGCCGCCTCGCTCGTGACCTACCTGTTCTTCCTGCACAACAAGGGCGCCAACTGGCTCGACGACCCGGAGGAGATGTTGCGTCGGCGCCAGGCGCGCTCCGGCTCGCTGGCGGCGTAGCGGCGGCGTTCCCGCTGCGGGCAGCGTGACTGAAGGCCGGGGCGAAACCGCGGCAGCGTTCACGCTGCGGGCAGCGTGACTGTGAACACAGTGCGCCCCGGCGCGCTCTCGAGGGCGACGGATCCGCCGTGCGCCTCGGCGATCGCCTTCACGATGGCGAGGCCCAGACCGGTCGAGCCGCCGTCCCGGTTGCGCGCCGAGTCGCCGCGCGCGAACCGCTCGAACACGGTGGGCTGCAGCTCCGCCGGAACGCCGGGCCCGTCGTCGGCCACGGTGAGCGTGCACGCGCCGGAGGCGGCGCGCAGCCCCACCCGCACGGACGTGCCCGGCGGGGTATGGGTCGACGCATTCGTCAGCAGGTTGCGCACGAGCCGGCGCAGCTGCGACTCGTCGCCGCGCACGACCACCGGTTCGGCGTCGAGATCGAGGGACCAGCTGTGATCGGATGCCGCCAGCCGGGCGTCCCCCGCCGCCTCGGCGACCACAAGCGAGAGGTTCACCTCGTCCCGGGCGGGCTGCGTCACCCCGGCCGCCGCCCCGGCGTCCAGCCGGGCGAGCAGCAGCAGCTGGTCCACCAGCTCGCCCATCCGCACCGACTCACGGTCGATGCGGGCGATGTTCCGCTCGAGGTCGTCGGGAAGCTCGGGGTGCTCGCGGGCCGACAGCTGCGCATATGCGCGCACGGTCGCGAGCGGTGTGCGCAGCTCGTGGCTCGCGTCCGCGACGAAGCGGCGCATCGTCTGCTCGCTGGCCTGGCGCACGGCGAGCGCGTCGCCGACGTGCTCGAGCAGCGCATTGAGGGCGTGACCGACCTGCCCGACCTCTTCGGTCGAGTCGAGGTCGGCCTCCTCGACCCGGGCGTCGAGGCGCACGTCGCCGCGATCCAGCTGCACGTCGGTGACGGATGCCGCGGTGGCCGCCACCCGCCGCAGCGGCCGCAGCGCGCGGCCGATGACGACTGCGCCGGCGACCGCGGCGACCACGGCGGAGGCCACCACGACGGCGCCGATCACCCACGCCAGACGCCACAGGATCGTGTACGCCGACCCGAGCGGCAGCGCGGTGATCACGGTGTCGCCGTCGACGTCGGTGACGCTGGCCGCCCGGTAGGGCCCGAGCTTCCCGCCGAGGTCGACCGTCTGCGGCTGGGCGCCCGGGCGCAGGGCCGCCAGCGCCTGCTTCGCGGCCTGCGACAGGGCGTGCCTGGTGCCGTCTTCGTCGACGAATCCGCTCACGATGAACTCGCCGTCGCTGTCCACGACCGCCACGACCGTGCGCGCCGACTGCCCGGGCACGCCGACGAACTCGGAGGTCGGCGGGTGCGGCGCGGGTGTGCTGCCCTCGGGGGCGTGCGGCAGCTGGCCGGTGTCGCGCTCGGTGCGGTTCGAGGCCGCGGTGAGCAGGTCGTCGACCTGGCCGACGAGGTAGCCGTGCAGCGCGAGCAGGGTGATGCCGCCGATCACGATGCTCGACGCGGCGACCAGCGCCGACGCGATCAGCACGATGCGCCAGCGCAGGCTGCGCAGGGGGCGGGAGATCACGTGTCGTCGGGCTCGCGGGTCTTGAGCGCGTAGCCGACGCCGCGCACGGTCTGGATGACGACGGCGCCGTCGGCGGCGAGCTTGCGGCGCAGGGTGGAGACGTACATCTCGACGAGATTGGATTCGGCGCCGAAGTCGTAGCCCCACACCGCGGTGAGCAGCTGCTCCCGGCGCAGCACCTTGCCCGCGTTGCGGGCGAAGAACCTGAGCACCTCGAACTCCGTCGCCGTCAGCTGCAGCGGCACCCCGGCCTGGGTGGCCATCCGGGCGTCCTCGTCGATCTCGAGGTCGGCCACGGTGAGCGGGCCGCGGCCCGAGGCATCCGTCATGCTCGGCGCCGTGCGCACGAGGGCGCGGGCGCGGGCGAGCAGCTCCGGCACGTCGAACGGCTTGGTGACGTAGTCGTCGCCTCCGGCCGTGAGGCCTTCGATGCGGTCCTGCTGGGTGTCGCGTGCGGTGAGGAAGAGCACCCGCACATCGTCGCGCACCTGCCGGATGCGGTCGAGCACCTCCAGGCCGTCGAGGTCGGGAAGCATGATGTCGAGCACGACCACGTCGGGCCCCCACTCGCGCACCGTCTGCGCGACCTCGCGGCCGCGGTGGGCGACGCGCACCTGCCAGCCGTCGCCGGTCAGCGCGAACGCGACGGCCTCGGCGAGCGGCACCTCGTCGTCGACGACGAGGGCGCGGGCGGGGGTGCCGTCGGCACGGCGCAGCGGGGGCAGGTCGAGAGCGGGCACGCGACTATCACGCCATGCCTAGCCGTGAATCTCCTATGACTCGGCCCAGCGCAGAGTCAGCACATTCGGCGGAGTTCCAGCACGCCAAGCGGCCCGCCGACTCGTCACGGAGCCGGGCTACGTGCGGGGATGCGGGGCGGATTGCGCGGCGGCGAGTTTCGCGGCGAGCCGCTGCTCGAGCATCCGCTTCACCTCGGGCCAGTCCGCGGCGGTGATCGCGTGCATCGCCGTGTCGCGCGGCAGGCCCTCCTCACCCTCCGCGGCGGAGGGCTGCCAGTTGCGCAGCACGCCCTCGAATCTCGCCCCGATGGCCTGGATCGCGGCGCGGGAACGGGCGTTGCGGGCATCCGTCTTCAGGTCGAGCCGGGCGACGCCCCAGGTCTCGAACGCGTGCGCCGCGAGCAGCAGCTTGGCCGCCGTGTTGAACGCGGTGCCCTGCACGCTCGGGGTGAGCCAGGTGTGGCCGATCTCGACGGCGAGCAGCCGACCGTCGGGGAACCAGCGCGGGGACAGGTACGAGGTGTGCCCGACGACCTCGCCGGTGGCGGCGTCGAGCTGCGCGAGCGACCAGCATTCGCCCGCGTCGGTGCGGGCGAGGCTCGCGCGCAGGTACTCCTCGGCCGTGGCCGGGGTGGGCACGGTGGTGAGGGCGAAGCTGTCGCGCGGCGCATCGGCCGCCCGTCTCAGTCCCTCGAGGTGGCGCGGGCTCAGCGGCTCGAGCCGGGCGACGGCGTTCTCGAGCACGGGCACGGTGAGACGAGAGGGCACGTGAAGACGCTAGTGGTGGCATCCTCTCGCTGTCCGGCGAATGCCCCGTTTGCGGGTACCGCCGGGCCGGAATAAAGCTCCCTGCTGCCAAGTTGAGCCGAGTAGACTCAAGTTTGAGATCGACGGATGCTCGCAGCATCCGTGCCCGTACTTCGATGCTCGTGCTTCGCAGAACACACAACGCGGCGCACGGGAATCGCAACTGAACAGCACGACCAGAAGGAAACACCGACATGGCCAACATGCAGGGAGTGCCGCCGACCACCGACGAGGGCAAGAGCGCCCTCGAGCAGTTCGGCATCAACCTGACCGAAGTGGCCCGACAGGGCAAGCTCGACCCGGTGATCGGCCGCGACGCCGAGATCCGCCGCGTCAGCCAGGTGCTGACCCGACGCACCAAGAACAACCCCGTGCTCATCGGCGAGCCCGGCGTCGGCAAGACCGCCGTCGTCGAGGGGCTCGCGCAGCGCATCGTCGCCGGCGACGTCGCCGACTCGCTGAAGGGCAAGGAGCTCGTCGCGCTCGACATCTCCGCGCTGGTCGCCGGCGCCATGTACCGCGGCCAGTTCGAGGAGCGGCTGAAGGCCGTGCTCAAGGAGATCAACGAGTCCGAGGGCAAGATCATCACCTTCATCGACGAGCTGCACACGCTGATGGGTGCCGGCGGCGGCGAAGGATCCGTTGCGGCCGCGAACATGCTGAAGCCCATGCTGGCCCGCGGCGAGCTGCGCCTGATCGGCGCGACCACGCTCAACGAGTACCGCGAGTACATCGAGAAGGACGCCGCTCTCGAGCGCCGCTTCCAGCAGGTGTACGTGGGCGAGCCCAGCGTCGAGGACACCATCGCGATCCTGCGCGGCCTGAAGGAGCGCTACGAGGCGCACCACAAGGTCACCATCGCCGACTCGGCGCTGGTCGCGGCCGCCGCGCTCTCGAACCGCTACATCACCAGCCGCCAGCTGCCCGACAAGGCCATCGACCTGATCGACGAGGCGGCGAGCCGGCTCAAGATGGAGATCGACTCGAGCCCGGTCGAGATCGACGAGCTCAAGCGTGCCGTCGACCGGCTCAAGATCGAGGAGCTCGCGCTGAAGAAGGAGAAGGACGACGCGAGCCGCGAGCGGCTGGCGAAGTTGCGCGAGGACATGGCGGCCAAGCAGGCCGAGCTCGACCAGCTCGAGGCGCGCTGGAACGCCGAGAAGGCGTCGCTGCACTCCGTCGGCGACCTGAAGACCCAGCTGAACGAGGCCCGCATCGAACTCGACCGCGCCATGCGCGAGGGCGACTACCAGAAGGCCGCGAAGCTGAACTACGAGACCATCCCCGGCATCGAGAAGGCGATCGGCGCCGCCGAGCAGGCCGAGACGAACGGGCCGCGCATGGTCAACGAGCAGGTCACCGACGAGGACATCGCGGCGGTCGTCGCCGCGTGGACCGGCATCCCGGTCGACCGGCTCAAGCAGGGCGAGACCGAGAAGCTGATCAACCTCGAGCACGAGCTGCACCGCCGGCTGATCGGCCAGGAGACCGCGATCACCGCCGTCGCCGACGCCGTGCGCCGCTCGCGCTCCGGCATCAGCGACCCGAACCGCCCCACCGGCTCGTTCCTCTTCCTCGGCCCCACCGGCGTCGGCAAGACCGAGCTGGCCAAGGCGCTCGCCGAGTTCCTCTTCGACGACGAGAAGGCGATGGTGCGCATCGACATGAGCGAGTACGGGGAGAAGTTCTCCGTCTCGCGGCTGGTCGGCGCCCCTCCCGGCTACGTCGGCTACGAGCAGGGCGGCCAGCTGACCGAGGCCGTGCGGCGGCGCCCGTACTCGGTGATCCTGCTCGACGAGGTCGAGAAGGCGCACCCCGAGGTGTTCGACGTGCTGCTGCAGGTGCTCGACGACGGCCGGCTGACCGACGGCCAGGGCCGCACGGTCGACTTCCGCAACACGATCCTGATCCTCACCTCGAACCTGGGTTCGCAGTTCTTGACGGATGCGTCGCTTCCGGCCTCCGAGAAGCGTGATGCCGTGCTCGCCATGGTGCGCCAGTCGTTCAAGCCCGAGTTCATCAACCGCCTCGACGACATCGTCATCTTCGATGCGCTGACGGCCGACGAGCTCGGCGAGATCGTCTCGCTCTACGTCGACCGGCTGCAGAAGCGCCTGCAGGAGCGCCGCCTCGAGCTCGGGGTGACGCCGGATGCGCGGGCCTGGCTCGCCGAGCGCGGCTACGACCCGGTGTACGGCGCCCGCCCGCTGCGCCGCCTGATGCAGCACGAGATCGACGACCGGCTGGCCACGGCCCTGCTGCGCGGGGAGATCAAGGACGGCGACTTCGTGCGCGTCGACGTCGCGCCCGACGGCGACTCGCTCATCGTCGAGCCGGGTGAGGCGCTGCCGCCGATCGACCTGGACGAGGAAGCCGAGGTGCTGTAGGCGGCGGCATCCGTCTGCGCCCGCGCCTATCGGTCGCGGCGCCGCTTCCGCCTACCGGTCGCGGCGCCGCTGCAGCGCGAAGTAGGCGGCGACGGCCGCACAGAGCAGGATCACGACTCCGTAGCCGATGATCCGGTTCCAGACCAGGTGCGCGGCCTCGGCGTCGCGATCGGCGACGGCCGACGCGTTCTCATCGGATGCAGGGTCGGTGCCGTTCCCGGACCCGGTGCCACCCGGCGTCGGCCGCGCCGACGACGTGCTCGTGGGAGTCGGGGTGGCGCTCGGCCGGGCCGAGGGAGTCGCCGTCGCTGGGGGCGCGGGCGTGGACGGCGCGGCCGGCTGCGTCGCGGCGGCCGTGCCGACCCACTGCTCGGTGCCCACGCAGGTCGTGCTCTGGCCGGCTCGCACGGTGACGGCGTCGTGCTCGACGGTCACCGGCCGCGACGTCGACTCGAGGTAGCAGTACCAGCCCGCGAACCGGTACTCGCCGTCGCGCGCGACGGTCGGCGCGATGTCGAGCGAATAGCGGCCCGCCGACACCTCGGCGCTCGCACCGGTGCGGCCGGTGACGACGCCGCCGTCGCCATCGGCCACGAGGCTCCAGTCCTGCGCCTCGGCCGGGCCCGTAGCCGAGCCGGTGTGATCGGCCGCGGGGGCCAGCTCGGCGCGCAGGGTCAGGAACGCGCGCGTCCAGCTCGCCGTCACCCGGCAGGCGACCACGTCGCCGCGCGACAGGGTGACCACGCCGTCGGCTGCTCCGCCGTGCGAGGCGCCGGTGCAGCTCCACGTGCCGAGCGCATACCCGGACAGCTCGCTGCCGGCCCCGATCGCCGCCGAGAGCCGGTACGCGCCCGAGTCGACCGCGGCGTCAGTGACGTCGGATGAGCCCGGGGCGCCGCTCGCGACGGCCGGGCCCGAGGCTGTGAGCGACCAGTCCGCGGCGGTGGTCGGGCCGCCGTCGACCGTGATGTTCAGGGTCAGCCGCGGGGCCGCGTAGGTGAGGGTCGCGGTGCAGGTGACGTCCTCCCCCGCGCCGACCGTGACCGTGCTGCTGGAGCCGTCGCTGCTCGCGCCGTCACCTTTCGCGGTGGCGCTGTTCGCGCTTGCGCTCGCCGCGGCTCCCGTGCACGACCACGCCGTCGTGTAGTCGCTCCACGGGGTTCCCGACGAATGGGGCGAGGCCGTGAGGGTGAATTCCCCCGGGGTCACCGGCACCTGCGTGACCGCCGCCGCGCCGGAATCGCCGGAGAGGGTCGTGCCGCTGCGTGCATCCGTCGCCGTCAGCGCCCAGCCGGAGGCCTGCGCCGGGCCGCCCGAGACGCGCGCGACGAGGGTCAGCCGCGCGGCCGACTGCGTGCTGGGCGCCGGAGAGGGCGTCGAGCTCTCGTCGGCGACCGCCGCGGAGGGGGCGCCGACCGCCGCAGCGGCGATCAGGGCGAGGCAGAGCAGCGCGACGGCGGCCGCCGTCCGCCGCATCCGTCTCGAAGCCATGCCTCCCCCTTTTGCCCCTGCCGTGCCGACGCGTTGCCCCGCACCCTAACCCGTCGACCTCAACGCCCCGAGGCGTAGCCCTGCATTCCGCGCGGGTTCGCAGCCGCCCAGAGGGTGCCGGTGAGCGGGTCGCGTCCGGCGCCGGAGAGGCGGCCGAGGCTCCAGTCGCCGGCGACGGTGACGCGGTGGCCGCGCGCTTCGAGCTCGGCGATGACGGATGCCCCGAGCCGGCCCTCCACGACGAGGCCGGCCGGCTCCCACACCCGGGGCCAGAAGCTGGAGAGGTGGCTCGTGGTGTGGAAGGTCGGCGCGTCGATCGCCTGCTGCGGCTCCCACCCGCCGACGAGGGCGCGCAGCAGGGCGGGCAGCTGCCACTGCTCCTGCTGGTCGCCGCCGGGGGTGCCGAAGCCGAACAGGGCGCGCCCGTCTGCGTCGGTCACGAGCGTCGCCGACAGCGTCGTACGCGGCCGTGCGCCCGGGGTGAGCGCGCTCGGCGCCTCGGAGTCGAGCCACGTCATCTGCAGCCGCGTGCCGAGGCAGAAGCCCAGCTCGGGGATCGTCGGCGACGACTGCAGCCAACCGCCCGAGGGCGTGACCGTGACGATGTTGCCGAAGCGGTCGACGACGTCGAGATGGCAGGTGTCGCCGCGCGTGGCTCCGTTGCGGTCGACCGTGGGCTCGCCGACGCCGGGTGCGGCGCCGGTGGCGGCTGGTTCACCGGCGGTGGCTGAGGTGCCCGCGAACAGTCGCGGCGTGCGCCCGTCCGGCGATCCGGGCCGCAGCTCGGCGCTCGCGGTCTCGCCGATCAGCGCGGCGCGCTCCGCCGCGTACTCGGGCGACAGCAGCGTCGCCAGCGGCACGTCGACGAAGCGCGGATCGCCGTACCAGGCGTCGCGGTCGGCGAGCGCCAGCTTCTCGGCCTCCGCGATCACGTGCACGCCGAACGCGGTCGACGGGTCGAGGTGCTCGTCGGTGAGGCCGTGCAGGCGGCCGTATGCCTCGAGGATCAGGAGGGTCTGCAGCAGCGCGGGCCCCTGGCCCCACGGCCCGGTCTTCGCGATCGTGTGACCGCGGAACTCGATCGTCACCGGCTCTTCATCGCCAGGCTCGAATGCGGCCAAGTCGGCTGCGGTGAGCACGCCGGCGTGGTCTCGGTCGTCGGAGTGCCGGTGCGGGATCTTCACGAACTCCTCGATCGCGCGGGCGACGAAGCCGGACTTCCACTCGGCGCGCGCGGCCGCGATGCGCTCCTCGCGGGTCGCGCCGTCGCCCGCGGCTGCCCCGGCGGCGACGAGGCGGCGCAGCACGGCGGCGTATTCGGGGTTCGTCACCACGTCACCGGGCCTGGGCGCGGCGCCGTCGGCGTCGAGCCAACGCGCGGCCGAGGTGGGCCAGTGGGCGAGGAAGTGCGGCCGGATCCGCTCGATCGCGGCCGCGACGGCCGGGGCGATCGGATGCCCCTGCTCGGCGTACCCGATGGCGAAGTCGAGCACGTCCCCGAGCTCCCAGCTGCCGTGCTCGGCCAGCAGCCAGAGCCAGGCGTCGACCGAGCCCGGAACGGCGGCGGCGAGGGCGCCGGCGCCGGGGACCTCGGCGAGCCCCTCGGCGTCGCGGTAGTGCTCGATGGTGGCGCCGGCGGGGGCGGGACCCTGACCCATGAAGACGCGAGCTGAAGCATGGTTGCTGAGCCCCGTCGAAGCATCCGTCGCCTGGAAAAGCCCCGTCAGATCGCCGCCCGGCCCGTTCAGGTGCGGCTCGACCACGTGCAGCACGAAGCCCGCCGCCACGGCGGCGTCGAACGCGTTGCCGCCCCGCTCGAGCACGGCCTGCGCTGCGGCCGTGGCGAGCCAGTGGGTCGAGGCCGCCATGCCGAAGGTGCCGCGCAGGGTGGGGCGGGTGGTGAAGGTGTCGGGGCTCGTGTAGGTCACAGGCCCAACGCTATCGGCGAGCAGTCCCAGTCGAGCGCTTCGACGGCCACGCGCTAACGTCGGGGGCATGCGCTCCCGGCACGGTCTGACGCAGAACCTGACGCAGAAACAGCTCGCCGAACACGAGGACGAGCTGGGGTTCACCCCGCAACGGGCGGTGCGCTGGCTGTCGCCCACGCAGCTGATCAACTCGGGCGTGCAGGTCGCGATCGCCCAGCAGTTCGCCGACTTCGCCGACCGGCGCGACGTGCAGGTCGCCTACCCGCAGGGCGCGATCTGCGTCGACGGGGCCGACACCGATGAGGAGCTGTGGCTCGACTTCGTCGCCGACCTCGGCGACGGGTTCGACGCCACCTACACGATCGCCGCGCTGCTGGCCGCGCCGCAGCACGAGGTGCGCGACTCTGCCGGGGAGGGCCACCGGCTGCCGCGCGGCTCGGTGCTCATGATGGGCGGGGACGAGGTGTACCCGACCGGCTCGACGGATGCGTACCACGACCGCACGCTCGGACCGTATGCCGCGGCATCCGCCGACCTGCCGCGACGCAGCGGCACGCTGCTCGCCCTGCCCGGCAACCACGACTGGTACGACGGGCTCGCCTCGTTCCTCCGGCTGTTCGCCCGCGGGTCGGACGTGGGCGCATGGCGCACCGTGCAGCGGCGCAGCTACTTCGCCGTGCGGCTGCGGCCGGGCTGGTGGCTCGTCGCCGTCGACGCGCAGCTCGGCACGACGCTGGATGAGCCGCAGCTCGACTACTTCCGCGACACGCTCTGGCCTGAGCTGAAGCAGGGCGACGCGATCATCCTGTGCACGGCCTCGCCGTACTGGGAGACGACCCCGTACGACGCCGACGCGTTCGACACGACGGCGTGGTTCGAGAAGAACATCCTGCGCAACAAGCGCACCGACCGGCACGACCCGAACAGCCCGATGGAGCCGACCGGGGCGAAGGTGCGGCTGTGGCTGTCGGGCGATCACCACCACTACGACCGGTACGAGCAGCGCCGGCCGGAGGACCCGCCGGGGCCGCTCGCGCCCGACTCTCGGCGCACGCAGCTGATCACCTGCGGGCTCGGCGGCGCATACACGATGGGGGTCGACCGGCTGGCGCCCAGGCTCAAGCTGCCCGACCCCAACTCGCGCCCGCGGCCGGCGCCCGAGGAGGTCGTCGACTTCGACGCGGGGCCCGAGCGCTTCCCGGGACCGCGGCTGGCGAAGCGGATGAACGGGCTGCTGGCTGCGCCGCTCACCAAGCACTGGCTGCCGCGGCGCAATCCGCTGTTCGCCACCAGCATGGGCCTCGCGGTGCTGGCGCTCGTGGGAGGGCTGTGGCTCGCCGACTTCGTCGTGCGCTCGTTCCACGTGCACTGGGCGGGCGGGGCGGCGGCCACCCGGCTCGGCGACGCGCTGCTCGCGGTCGGCGTCGTGCTGGTCGCCGGGCCGCTCACCTTCTTCTTCGCCGGCGAGTACAGCCGGATGCGCCGGGGCCGGCGCTCGCGGCGGCTGCGCGGCGAGCGGGTGAAGCGCGAGCGGGGCATCGGCCTGCTCAGCCTGCTCGTCGGCTACCTGTCGACGCTCGTCATCGTGGGCGGGCTCTTCCTGCTCACCGCCGTCGACGCCTGGGGCCTGTGGGGCGTCGCCTGGATCGCCATCGTCGCCGTGGTCGGGGGCGTGCTCGGCAGCCAGGCGTTCGCGCTCGTGGTGCTGTTCGCGCCGCCGTCGGCCATGGGCGACTTCAAGGCGACGGGCCTCGCCTACGAGGACGGCAAGGGATTCCTGCGCCTGCACCTCGACCCGAAGAACGATCGGCTGACCGTGTACCCGCTCGTCGTCGACGAGACGGTGCACCGCTGGTCGATGCATCCGTTGCCCGGGTCGAAGGTCGTGCCCGCGCCCGCGTCGGGGGCGTGGCCCGAGCCGCGGCTCATCGAAGACCCGATCGTGCTCTCGCGGGAAGGGTTCGGCGGGCCGGGATTGGCGTGAACCGGCGCGCGCCTCGCAGGGCCGGCGCCTCATAGGTCGCGCCTCATAAGCCCCGCGCCTCATAAGCTCGAGGCATGCGTGCAACGGTGATCCACGGTGAGAGAGATGTCCGCCTCGAAGAGGTTCCCGACCCGGCACTGAGCGGCACGGGCACGGATGCGATCGTGCGCGTGGTCGCCGCCTGCGTCTGCGGCTCGGACCTGTGGCGCTACCGCGGTGTCAACCCGGTGCGCGAGCCGGCGCGCATCGGCCACGAGTTCGTCGGAGTGGTCGAGCAGATCGGCGACCGGGTCGAGAAGATCAGAGTCGGCGACTTCGTCATCGCGCCGTTCTACGACTGCGACATGACCTGCGCCAACTGCCGCAACGGCTTCTCGCCGTCCTGCCTCGAGCACGGCGCGTGGGGAGGCCGCGACCACTGGGGCAACCCGGTCGACGGCGCGCAGGGCGAGTACGTGCGCGTGCCGCACGCGGATGGCTCGCTCGTCGCGACCCCCGAGCAACCCGCCGACGAGCTGGTGCCCCACCTGCTCACCCTCGCCGACGTGTTCGGCACGGGCCATCACGCCGCCGTGGCGGCGGGTGTCGGCCCCGGCCGCACGGTCGTCGTGCTCGGGGACGGCGCCGTCGGCCTGTCCGGCGTGCTCGCCTCCCGGCGGCTCGGTGCCGAGCGCATCGTGCTGATGTCGCGGCACGCACCCCGGCAAGCGCTCGGCCGCGAGTTCGGCGCGACCGACGTGATCGAGGCGCGCGGAGACGAAGGCGTCGCGGCCGTGAAGGAGCTCTTCGACGGCATCGGAGCCGACTGCGTGCTCGAGTGCGTGGGCACCGGCGCGGCGATGGAGCAGGCCATCGCCTCGGCGCGGCCCGGCGGCCAGGTCGGATTCGTCGGCGTCCCCGCCGAGGGCAACGCGGTGCCCGTGCGGCGGCTGTTCAACACGAACGTCGGCCTGCGGGGCGGCGTGGCCCCGGTGCGCAACTACCTCGACGAGCTGCTGCCCGAGGTGTGGCGCGGCGAGCTGCAGCCGGGCCGGGTGTTCGACCTGACCCTGCCGCTGGCCGAGGTCGGCGAGGCGTACGCCGCCATGGACGAGCGCCGCGCGATCAAGGTGCTGCTGCAGCCCTGAGCTGCGGTGCTACTCGTTGACGAGCAGCAGCTCGGGCAGCGGCTTGCGGGTGCGCGGCTGGCGCTCGCGCTCGGCCAGCACCTCGTCGAGGTCGTCGGGGGTGCCGACCGTGCCGATGGCCGACACGCTGAAGGGCATGAGGTTCTCGGGCAGGTCGAACGCGGCGGCGAGCCGGTCGCGCTCGAAGCCGGTCATCTGGTGCACGTGCAGCCCGTCGTGGTGGGCCTGCACCGAGAGGTGCGCCATGGACTGACCGAGGTCGTACAGCGCGGTCGGCAGCGGCTTGCCCTCGCCGTCCGCAACCTGGGCGACGGCGACGAGAAGAACGGATGCCTTGGGCGCCCACGCCTTGTTGAAGCCCATGAGCGTCGCCGCGATCTTCTCGAAGGCCTCGGATCCGCGGCGGGCGACGATGAAGCGCCACGGCTGCGAGTTGCCGGCCGAGGGGCTCCAGCGGGCCGCTTCGAGGGCGGCGGCGAGCTTGCCCTCGTCGATCGGGTCGTTGGTGAAGGAGCGGGGGCTCCACCGCCCGGCGAGCACCTCCAGGATCGGCGCATCCGTCTGCGCGGTCTTGAGATCGTTGATCAGCGTCATGGCGCCGGCTCTCCCGTTCTATCGTCGTGTGGATCGGCGCCATTGCCGATGGTTCCTACAACTGCATGCGAACGCATGCGAGAGAGAGCTTATTCCGCGGCCCGGCGGCTCGCCCGCGCCCGCTGCACGAAGTGCGCGACGAAGAGGTATCCGGCGTAGAGCAGCAGTGCCCCGGCGGCGAGCGGGATCACCCAGCTGTGCTCGCTGCTGCCGACGGCGGAGTTGACCCACCCGAGCCAGGGCACGGCGTACCAGAGCACCGCCTGGATCTGCTTCGCCTGCACGGGGGCATCCGCCTCGGCGTTGTTGTCGCCCTTGACCGTGAAGATCTTCGTGCCGTCCGACTCGGCGGTGATCGCAATCACGCGGTGCGAGATGACGGTCGGGTCATTCGGGTTCGGCTCGTAGGTGACCACGTCGCCGATGCGGATGTCGTCGATCGGCACCTTGTGCACCACCAGCAGGGTCCCCGGGGGGAAGTGCGGCTCCATCGACTGCGTCAGCACAGTCAGGGGCACCGCGCCCGTCGCCCGCGGAATGATGATGACGAGCACCGCGATGCCCACGACGATCGCGAGGATGCCGGCGCTCAAGCCCAGGCCGAGCGCGTGCAGGATTTCGCGAGGGCGCGAGTCGCGACGGGGCCGACGCGACTCGCGACGCGGCCGACGCAAGTCTTGGTGCGGTTCGGTCGCCGTGCGGGCGTCGGTTTGTTCGTCGCGGTGCCTGTCGATCACGGACATGCGAACGTCCTTCCTCCGCCATTGCTGACGATCACGGAGGCGGTGAGCACGGTTGTGCCGGTTGATGTATTCCTCAACTCGAGGGTCTGTGTGCCGGTCAACGATTGCGGATAGTTGGCCTTGCCAAGCGTTTGGTTGCTGATGCTGACGTTCCCGCTGTACGACGTGGCCTGGATTTCGAGATCCCAGCCTCCGAGGAACACTTCCCAGGGCCCATCGCCGAACTGGGCGAACATGGCGTTGCCGTTCCAGGTGACAGCGATGTTGCTCGCCGAGTAGAACACGCAGGTTCCCTGCTGCGGCGTCGGGGCGGAGGCGACCTGCTGCGTGAAGGCGCTTCCCGTGCCAGTGGCGGTCCACGCGCCGTTCGCGGCGGTGACGCTCGGGGTCACGGTGACGCTCGTGCCGGCCGTGCCGCTCGGGGCGGTCGCGGGGAACGTGGTCTTGATGCAGTACGTCAGCTGACTGCCGCTCGCGAGGTCGCTGAGCTGCAGGGTGGGCGGCGCCGCGAGCGTCGATGTCGACGTCGGTGCGGTGCCGCAGCTTCCGTCGGACTGGGCTGCCCAAGTGACGACCGAGATGGCCTGTTCGGTTGCAGCCGTACCGGTGACGGCGAACGTGATCGAGGCGGTCTTGATCGCGACGGTGCCGGTGTTCTTGACGGTGAACGTGGATTGCGAGCTCTGCGTGCTCGTCGCGCTGAGCGCGTAGGTCGGGCTCAGGCTCGCCGGGCCGGTCACGGTGACGCCGATCGAACCGGCCGTGGCGGAAGCCGCGGCGGTCGCGCTCGACGACCACAGCGCCTGCGCCGCCGTGCCGCCCGCGAAGGTGAGGGCGGTGATGAGGGCGGCCGCGACGGCGATGTTGCGGCGCTTCATCAGGACGTCTGCTTTCCGGTGATGGTGTACGTCACGCTGGTGGTCTTGCTCTGTGCCGAGGCGGGCGCCTGGCTCGAGAGCGTGAATTCGACGCACGCGGGCACGGATGCTCCGGGCTGGAGCGTGTACCCGAAGGAGGCGACCGCGTATCCGGTCACGGGGCTGGTCGCCGCGCCGATCGCGGTGGTCGTGCACGTGGAGGTGTTCACGGTCACCTTGGTGAGGAGGCTCGCGGCGAGCCCGGTGTCCGCCGTCACGGTGGTCGCGTCGAGCGAGAGCGCGAGCGGGACGGTGCCCGTGTTCTTCAGCGTCACCTGCTGCAGCACCGAGTCGCCGGGGCCGAGCGCAGTGGTGCCCAACGAGCTCAGCGTCGCCGATGACGTGCCCTGAATCGTGAGCCCGGTCGTGCCGGAGGTGATCGTCGCGTTCGTGATCGGCGTCGACGTGTTCCAGAGGGCGTAAGTGCCGCCGGTCGCGAACAGGGCCGCGACGACGGCTCCGGCCACTACGGCCACCATGGCGAGCACGCGCACGCCGAAGTGGCGCGGACCGTCGGCCCGCGCCATCTCGGCTGCGTGTGCTGTCATCGAAGCTCAGGAAGTCTGCGTGAGAGTGAGCTTGAGGGCGTTGAGGTTGACCGTCTCGCCCTGACCATCCTGGCCGTGGTAGCTGCCGTCGGTGCCGGCATTTCCGACTTCGCTGGGCAGCGCGATGTCCACGGTGACTGTTACGGACTGGGTGCCGTCAAGGTTGTTGCTGACCTGGTACACATTGGTCGACTTCTTTGTAACGCCCGTGCCAGACGCGGACAGAGAATACTGGAGCGCGCTCTTCAGGAAGGTGCTGCCAGTTACGTCGCTGGAGTTGATCGAAAGCTCGGCGGAAAGGTTCTTGCCGAGCGCGGTGATCGGGACCGCAGCCACGTACTCGAGAGTGTCACCGGGAACGATGAGAGTACTCGCCAAATCGCTCGACGCGATGGTGGTGGTTTCGCTGGAGCCCGCGTGCTTGAGCGTCCAGGTAGGACTGCCGGTACCGTCCGGGCCCGTGGGCGTACCCAACTTGAGGGAGCCGGAATTGATCGTGCTTCCGCTGCCAATGGCAGCCGAGTCGTTCCACAGCGCGAAGGTGCCTGCGCCGCCGAGGAGCAGCGCGATGCCTGCGGCGCCTGCGACGGCGCCCTTGATGAGCTTGTTCATGGGTGTGTCTTGCTTCCTGGGTCGGGCAGGCAGGCATGACAAGACGGCACCCCGGCCGGGGGCGATAGGGACGCCGGCCGACCGGGGAACCGTCTGAGCAGACTGCTCTGCATCGGGGGGACTGGCAGGCCGATTCGGGTGTGCTGCAGGAAGATCGGGTTTCCCGCGGCATCGGCCTCGGCTAGACATTACGACCGCATCCGGCCCCGATGTACAGGGGTCTGTCTACCCCGTCCGGGGGGACCTAGGGGTTTCCCCCTAGCGCGGTTCGAACATGCAAATGCATGGATTCGAACACCCGCGTGAACCTCGCGCGAGCACTGCGCAAACCTTGAGGTTGCGCCTCTTCAGGGCGTTTCTTGAGGCTGCCGCTCACCCCTCGTCGAGCGCGTCGAGGATCGCATCCGCGAACGCCTCGACGTCCTCCTCGGTCGTGTCCCACGCGGTCATCCAGCGCACCTCGGTCGTCGTCTCGCCGTGCCGCGGGTTCCAGTCGTAGAAGTGGAACTGCTCCCGCACACGGTCGGCCGCCGCCCTGGGAAGCGCCGCGAACACGGCATTGGACTGAGTGGCCTGCGTGAAGGTGAGGCCGACCGCCGAACCATCCGTCACCGCTTCTTCGAGCCGCTCGCGCAGCAGCGCGGCCATCTCGTTCGCGTGCTGGGCGGCGCGCAGCCACAGGCCGTCCTCGAGCAGGGCGACCAGCTGGGCCGAGATGAAGCGCTGCTTCGAGGCGACCTGCATGTCGGCCTTGCGCAGGTACTCGATGCCGAGCGTCACCTCCGGGTCGACGATCACGACGGCCTCGCCGAACGCCATGCCGTTCTTCGACCCGCCGAAGCTGATGATGTCGACGCCGACGTCGGTCGTGAACTCGCCCAGATCGAGGTCGAGCGCGGCGGCGGCGTTGGCGATGCGAGCCCCGTCGAGGTGCACGGTCATGCCGCGGCGGTGCGCGTGGTCGCAGATGTCGGCGATCTCGTCGGCGGTGTACACGGTGCCGAACTCGGTGGCCTGGGTGATGCTCACCACGCTCGGCTGCGCCCGGTGCTGATCGCCCCAGCCCCACGCCTGCCGGTCGATGAGATCGGGCGTCAGCTTGCCGTCGGGCGTCTCGACCGGCAGCAGCTTCAGCCCGCCGACGCGCTCGGGTGCGCCGTTCTCGTCGGTGTTGATATGAGCGGATGCTGCGCACACGACGCCGCTCCAGCGCTCGGTGACGCTCTGCAGGGCGAGCACGTTGGCCCCCGTGCCGTTGAGCACCACGTGGGCCTCGGCGGCGTCGCCGAAGTGCTCCTTCACCAGCTCCTGCAGCCGGGCCGTGTAGGCGTCGGCGCCGTAGCTCGACTGGTGCCCGCCGTTGGCGACCGCGATCGCCTCGAGCACCTCGGGGATCACGCCCGCGTAGTTGTCGCTCGCGAAGGTGATGACGGACGGATCGTGCAGGCGCTCGATGGGCATGCGTCTATCTTGTCGTGCACGGGCCGACTCAGTGCGTGGCGGTCACGATCTCGGCGATGCGGGTGGGCGCCGTCTCATCCTGCAGGCTGGTCGCGTCGCCGAGCGGGCGACCGTCGACGATGTCGACGAGAAGCCGACGCATGATCTTGCCCGAGCGGGTCTTCGGCAGCTCGGGCACGAGGAAGACGTGCTTGGGCTTGGCGATCGGGCCGATCGCGTCGGCCACGTGCGCGCGCAGGCTGTGCGCCGCGGCATCCGCTGCCCGCGCCCACGCGGTCGCCCACCCGCGCCCCGCCGACGAGTCGTTCGCGCCCGGTCGCGACGACGGGATCACGAACGCCGCCACCGCCTGGCCCGTGACCGCATCGGAGACGCCGACGACCGCGGCTTCGCCGACCGAGGGATGCGCGACGAGCGCGCTCTCGATCTCGATCGTCGACAGCCGGTGGCCGGAGACGTTGATCACGTCGTCGACCCGCCCGAGCACCCAGACGTCGCCGTCGGCGTCGTACTTGCCGCCGTCGCCGGAGAAGAACCAGCCGCGTTCGGAGAACTTCGCCCAGTACGAGTCGTAGAAGCGCTGCGGGTCGCCCCACACGGTGCGAGCCATGCCCGGCCAGGTGCCGGCCACCACGAGGTATCCGCCCGAGCCGTTCGGCACGCGCTCGCCCGCCTCGTCGACGACGAGCGCGGTCAGCCCGGGCACCGCCCGCAGCGCGGATCCCGGTTTCAGCTCGTCCACGCCGGGAAGCGGGCACATCACGGCCGCGCCCGTCTCGGACTGCCACCAGGTGTCGACGATCGGCGCGGTGCCCCGGCCGTGGTGCGTGCGGAACCACACCCACGCCTCGGGGTTGATCGCCTCGCCGACCGTGCCGAGCAGGCGCAGGCTCGAGACGTCGTGCCCTGCCGGCAGGCCGTCGGGCCACCAGGTCATGAAGGTGCGCACGAGGGTCGGCGCCGTGTAGTAGATGGTGACGCCGTAGCGCTCGATGATCTCCAGGTGCCGCGTGCGGCTCGGGGTCTCAGGCGTGCCCTCGTAGATCACCGAGGTCGCGCCGTTGGAGAGCGGGCCGTAGATGGCGTACGAGTGCGCCGTCACCCAGGCGAGATCGGCGGTGCACCAGTAGACGTCGTCGTCCTTGAGGTCGAACAACGCCCAATGGGTCCAACTCGCGTGGGTGAGGTAGCCGCCGCTCGTGTGCACGAGCCCCTTGGGGCGGCCCGTAGTGCCGCTGGTGTAGATGATGAAGAGCGGGGTCTCGGCGTCGAAGAACTCGGGTTCGTGGCGATCGGATGCCGCGGCCAGGGCCTCGTGCCACCACACGTCGCGCCCCTCGGTCCAGGGCACGTCGTCGCCGGTGCGCCGCACGACGAGCACGTGCTCGACCGAGCCGATGCCGGTGGCGGCCGCGTCGGCGGCGTGCTTGACGGGCACGGCGGCGCCTCGGCGGAACTGCCCGTCGCTCGTCACGAGCAGCTTGGCCCCGGTGTCTTGCAGGCGGAACCGCACGGCTTCGGCGCTGAACCCGCCGAACACCAGTGAGTGGATCGCGCCGATGCGGGCGATCGCGAGGGTGACGATCACCGTCTCGGGGATCACCGGTAGGTAGACCACCACACGGTCGCCCTTGCCGATGCCGAGCGCGGTCAGCGCGTTGGCGGCCCGGGCCACGTCTCGCTGCAGCTGCGCGTACGTGATGGTGCGGCGGTCGCCAGGCTCGCCCTCGAAGTGCAGGGCGACCTTGTCGCCGCGGCCCGCAGCCACGTGCCGGTCGACGCAGTTCACGGCCACGTTGAGCGCGCCGCCCTCGAACCAGCGCGCCTCGGGAGGCGTGCCGCCGGGCAGGCCGTGGCCACGGGGCCCCGGCTGCGGCGGCCGCCAGGTGTGCGCTGTGCGCCACGGCGTGTGCCAATCCAGCCGGCGGGCCTTGTCCTCCCAGAAGCCGACGGGGTCGGCATCCGCTGCCTCGCGCAACGCCCGAGCGGCGTCGGCGTCGATGTTCGCCTGGGCGGCGAACGCGTCGGCCACCGGGTAGCGGCGCGTCTCGGTGAGCAAGTTGGAGAGCACGGCTGCGGGTACGGTCGCTGCGGGCGTGTGGGAGGCAGATGAGTGAGAGGGCATATCAACTCCAGCGTCGGGTCGCGACCCGGCTGACGAGGCCGACCACGAGGTCGGAGACGCTGCCGAGGATCGCCAGCAGGAAGATGGCCAGGAAGGTCTGGTCGGTGCGTCCCACCTGCTGCGACTGGGTGAGCAGATAGCCGAGGCCCATGGAGGCGCCGAGCAGCTCGGCGGCCACGAGGAAGAGCCAGGCCTGGGCGAGGGCGAGCCGCAGTCCCGAGACCACCGACGGCAGAACAGCGGGCAGCTGCACGGCGCCAAACAGGCGCGCCCCGGAGTAGCCGTAGGCGCGGCCGGCCTCGATCAGATGCGGGTCGACATGCCGCAGTGACCCGGCGACGGTGGTGTAGACGGGGAAGAAGGCGCCGATGGCGACCAGGATCACCTTCTCGGCCTCGCCGATGTGGAACCAGATGATCAGCAGCGGCACCCAGGCCAGCGAGGGGACGGCGCGGATCGACGCGAGGGTGAACGAGAAGAACGCGGCCCAGAACCGGGACAGGCCGACGAACGCGCCCAGCACGATTCCGAGTGCCGCCCCTGCCGCGAATCCGATCAGCACCCGCTGCGTCGAGATCGCGACGTACTGCCCCAGCAGGCCGCGCCGGCCCAGGTCCAGCGCCGCCTGCCACACCAGCTCGGGCGACGGCAGCTGGGTGATCGTGAAGAGACCGCTCGTCGACAGCAGCTGCCATGCGACGAGCACCGCGACCGGCAGCACTGCGGCGACGGCCGCCCGCCCCCAGCGGCGCGACAGGGGCCGGGTGAGGTCAGTCGCCACCGATGGCCTCCGGGTCGGCCTTCTTCGCGAAGGAGTCGTCGATGATGGAGTCGAGAGCCGTGTCGACGGCGTCCTGGCTGGGCACGTCGCCGTTCTTCACGAAGGTGGGGCCGATGGTCTTCCACACCTTCAGCTGCGCCTCGCCCGGCACGCCGGAGACCTCGAGGTTGGTGCGGTCCGTGATCACGGTCTTCGCGACGGCGGGATCGATCTGGGCGACGTCGGCGAGGATCTTCACCGTGTCGTCGGGGTGCTGCTCGGCCCAGCGGCGTGCGTGCTCATATGCGTCGACCACGGTCTGCGCGACGTCGGGTTCGTCCTTCAGGAACGACTCGGTGGCGATCAACGCGCCGTAGCTGTTGAAGCCGGGGTGGTCGTAGATGATCTTGGCGCCGGCGGTGACCTGCGCGTTGGCCATGATCGGGTCGAGGCCGCTCCAGGCGTCCACCGAGCCGTTCTGCAGCGCCGACCAGCCGTCGGCGTGGGCCAGGTTGACGATGGTGACGTCGTCGGCGCTGAGCCCATTCGCCTGCAGCGCCTGCAGCAGGAAGAAGTACGGGTCGGTGCCGAGCTGGGCTGCGATCTTCTTCCCCTTCAGCTGCGCGACGCTGGTGATGTTCGAGTTCTTGCCGACCACGATCGCGGACCAGTCCGGCTGCGAGTAGACGTCGACGACCTTGATCGGGGAGCCGTTGGCGCGGTTCAGCACCGCCGCGCTTCCGGCGCTCGAGGCCACGTCGCCCGACCCGGATCGCAACAGCTGGTTCGCCTGGCTGGATCCGGTGGACTGCACCCACTTCACCGTGATGTCCTGCTTCTTCAGGGCGTCCTCGAGCCAGCCTTCCTGCTTGATGACGAGGCTGAGTGGGTTGTAGGTCGCGTAGTCGATGGTGAGGGTGCCGCCGTGCGTGCTGCCCGCCGCGCCCGACGGATCGGATGCGCTCGAAGCGGCGTCCTCTCCCGCGACGCAGCCGGTGAGCAGCAGTGCGGTTGCGGCGGCCGCGGCGAGGGTGCCGAGCAGGGTGCGGGTGCGGGTCATGGCGGTTCCTTGCTGCTTGGTTGGGGCGGTTGAGTTGGGGCGGGTTGCGTTGGGGACGGGTTGCGGTGAGGCGGGTTTCATTGCGGCGCGCTTCACTGGGGTGGGTTGCGTTGGGGCGGGTTCCGGTGCGTGTCGATGCCGAGGCCTGCGAGCAATTCGGCGCGCAAGTGCGCCAGGCGGGCATCACCGCGGTCGCGCGGGCGCTCGCCGGGGACGGCGACGACGCGCGCCACGACCGTGCCGTCCTGGCCTTCATCCGACTCGTCGCGGGAACCCTCTCGGGAATCGCTTCGGGAATCGCCTCGCGAACCGAGCAGTACGACCCGGTCGCCCAGTTGCAACGCCTCGTCGACGTCGTGCGTGACGAGCAGCACGGTGGTGGGAGCGTTGGCGTGCACGTCGAGCAGGAGGTCTTGCATCTTGAGGCGCGTGAGCGCGTCGAGCGCGCCGAACGGCTCGTCGAGCAAGAGCACGCCCGGGTTGCGGGCGAGAGCACGGGCCAGGCTGGCGCGCTGGGCCATGCCGCCGCTCACCTCGCGGGGGCGCTGCTCAGCCGCGTGGGTGAGGCCGACGAGCTCCAGCAGATGGGAGACGCGCTGCGCAGCATCCGTCTTGGCGAGTCCGCGCGGCAGACCCAAGGCGACGTTCTGGGCCAGCGTGCGCCACGGCAGCAGGCGCGGCTCTTGGAAGCCGATGGCGCACCGCGGGTCGTAGGGGGCGACCGGCGACCCGGCGATCGACACGCGGCCGCCGCTGGGCCTGTCGAGTCCGCCGAGGATGCGCAGCAGGGTCGACTTGCCTCCCCCGGAGGGGCCGAGGATCGTGACGATCTCGCCGGCGGCGACCTCGAGGTCGATGCCGCCGAGCACAGTGCGCCCGCCGTAGGACCGGGTCACCTGTTCGAACGCGAGCGGCAGGGCGGTGGCGACCGCGGGTGAGGGCGCGGCCCTGCCGGAGGTGAGCGGCGTCAGGCGGGTGGTCGGGGTGGTCGGGACGGTCGGGGGCATGGTGGCACCACGGTACGGGCGCACCGGGTGGCGGTTCCAAGGGCGCCGTTGTACGGCGTAACAAATAGCCTGAAGAGATGGCCGGCGTGTTCGAGGGGTTCGCGATCATCGCGTTCGTCATCGCCGTCGGCTACGTCGTCGGCCGCGCCGGGGTCGGCGGTCCGCACACCGGCTACGTGCTCAATCGCATCGCCTTCTTCGTCACGAACCCCGCGCTGCTGTTCACGGTGCTCGCGAAGGAGGACATCTCGGTCGTCTTCTCCGGCGCCGGGCTCGCGACGAACCTCGCGGCGGTCGGCGCCGCCGCCGTGTTCCTGATCGCGAGCCGCGTGTTCTTCCCGCGGCCGGCGGCCCGCACGACGATCGGGGTGCTCGCCTCGAGCTACTCGAACTTCAACAACATCGGTATTCCGGTTGCGGCATACGTGCTCGGAAGCGCGTCGTACGTGGCACCGGCGCTGCTCGTGCAGCTCATCGTGTTCGCGCCGATCGCGCTCACCACCCTCGACGTGACCAGCCGCGGCCGGGTCAGCGTGCGCGACATCCTGCTCAACCCGGTGCGCAACCCGATGATCATCGCGTCGGTGGCGGGCGTCGTCATCGCGGCGATCGGATGGCAGCTGCCGAAGCCCGTCGACAGCGCATTCACCCTGCTCGGCGGCGCGGCCGTGCCCCTCGTGCTGATGGCCTTCGGAATGTCGCTGCACGGCGCGGCGCCGCTGCGCGAGACGGATGCGCGGGCCGAGGTGCTGCTCGCGGCCGGATTGAAGAACGTTCTCATGCCGCTGCTGGCATATCTCATCGCGCGCTTCGGCCTTGGCATCGGCGGGCATGAGCTCTTCGTGACGGTGGTGCTCGCGGCGCTTCCGGCGGCGCAGAACGTGTACAACTTCGCCGCCCGCTACGAGCGGGGCGAGATCGTCGCCCGGGATGCGGTGCTGCTGACCACGGTGCTCTCCGTTCCGGCGATCGTGGTGATCGCGCTGCTGCTGGCCTGAGCCCCGTCGCACGTGCGCTACTCGGATCCGCGCTGCGCCGCTCGGGACCGAGGCGCGGAGCGCGGATCCGAGTAGCGCAACGCGGTGCGCGGCGGCACCGGTCCCCGGCAGGATGGGGGGATGGGGATCACGGTGCGGCGCACGACCGAGGACGACTGGGTGCGGATGCGCGCCCTCCGGTTGCAGGCGCTGCAGGACACCCCGATGGCATACCTGCAGACGTACGAGCGCGCGCTCGAGCTCGGCGAGGACGACTGGCGCGAGTACGCCGCGCGCGGCCAGGAATCCGGGCGGACCTTCGTGGTCGCCGTCGACGACGAGAGCGGCGAGTTCGTCGGCATGATGGGCGGTGCCACGGACCGCGACGGCGGCGCGCCGTACCTCGTCGCCGTGTTCGTCGCGCCGGAGTGGCGCGGCGCGCGGCACGGGGTCACCGACCTGCTGCTGGAGGCGATCGAGGACTGGGCGCGCGAGCGCGGCGGAGCCTTGCAGCTCGACGTGCACGAGGACAACCTGCGCGCCAAGCGCTACTACGAGAACCACGGCTTCGTGCCCACCGGCAAGTGGATGCCGTACCCCCTCGACCGCAGCAAGCGCGAACTGAACATGATCAAGCGGCTCTGACGGCGCGCGGCAAGCGCGGCTCGCCCCCGGCGCCGCTCACGTCTTGCGCCGCTCAGATCTTGCGCCGCTCACGTCCCGGGCCGCTCAGATCGTGCGCCGCTCAGATCTTGGGCCGCTCACGTCCTGAGCCGCACCGCCCTCGCGGGATTGACCGGCGTCCAGTCCGAGGCGTGCCGGCCGAGGACCCACCGCACCCAGGCGGTGCCGTCGCGGATGCGGAAGCGCCAGGGCCCGGTGTCGATGGTGTGGTGGTGGTACCAGCACAAGAGGATGCCGTTGTCGACGTCGGTCGGGCCGCCGTCGCGGTATCCGATGACGTGGTGGGTCTCGCACCAGGCGGCCGGCGTGGTGCAGCCGGGGATGGCGCAGCTGGGGCCGTCGCGCAGGGCGATTGCGCGGCGCTGGGCATAGGAGAACCCGCGCCTCGTGCGGCCCAGGCGGAGCACGTCGCCATCCGGCCCGAAGACGACCTCCTGCAGTCCGCCCGCGCAGGACGCCTGCTCTGCGGCGGCGATCGGAACCGGAGTGGTGCGGAAGAAGGCCGTGCCGCGGCCGTCCTCGAGTTCGGGCGTGGTCGTCGCGATCCACACGGTGGGGTGGTCGCCGCCCATCGTCGGCACATCGGCCGAGCGGGCGGCCAGCGCGAACACGTCGCGCAGGGTGTCGGCCCGCTTCTGGCCGGGCGTGCGGGTGTCCGCAGGCGCATCCAGCACGTCAGCGTCGGGAGCGAGCTCGCCCGGAGCGACACCGTCGGGAGCAGCAGTGCCGGGAGCAGCACAGCCGGGAGCGAACGCGACCTTCGCCCGCGGTTTGGCGTATGCCTCAAACACCGAGCGGATGACTGTGGCGTGCTCTGCGGGCAGCAGCCCGGCGACCTTCGCCACGCCGTCGCGGACGGGAGAGATGGTGAAGAAGCGGCGGGTCATGGGCTCCTCGTCGGGCGGCGGCCCGTCGGGGTCGAGCGCGGCCGCCCAGAGCCGTGCCTGCTCGTCCACGAGCTCCACCTGAAGGGTGCGGCAGGAGGCGACCAGCGCCTCCTCGGCGGCGCACAGGTCCGCCGGATCGGCATTGCGCAAGGCCGGCCGCAGCCGGTCGATCACCGCCTGCGCGTGCTCCCGGCCGACCCGGCCGGCGTAGACGGCCTGCCCGAGGATCGGCAGCCGGGCGAGGTGCCGGACGTCTTTGATCCGGCGCCGCGCCTCCACCTCGGAGACGCGGGTGACCATCGCCAGGGCCTGCACGGGCGAGCGGTGCCCGAGCGTGTGTGCGAGTGACGGCACGCCGTCGGAGTCGGGATGCGAGCGGGCATCCAGCTCCCGCGCGCCGGCGAGCTGGAGCGCACTCAGATGCGCCTGCGCCGTCTCGACATCGTGGAGGAAGTCGACCAGTTGCTGATCCGACAACGACGACGGATCGAGCCGCGACAATTCGGCCGCACGCCGGAAGGCGGCACCCGCGGCATCCCCCGCGGGTACGTCGATCGGCTCGGCCAGGCTCATGCCGTCAAAGTACGAGGAACCACTGACATTGGCGGGCCGAAAAGCGCCTCTGACCGGGACCTGTGTGAAACTCGCGGGCGGGCCGGCCTGTGCGGGGAGAGTCGGGCGAGGGGCTTCGAGACGCGCTGCGCGCTCCTCAGCGGGCGGGCGCGGCGCGACGGGAAGCTCAGAACACCATCGGGCGGTCGTACTCGTCGTCGCCGAGATCGATGTCGAGGTCGACCAGCACCGGCACATGATCGGATGGGGCATCGCCCTTGCGTTCGTCGCGATGGATCGAGGCATCCGTCACCAGGTCGGCGAATGCGCGCGAGCCCAGGATGAAGTCGATGCGCAGCCCCTCGTTGCGCGGGAAACGCAGCTGCTTGTAGTCCCAGAACGTGAATCCGGAGGGCACGTGCGGCCGCACCACGTCGCGCAGGCCGACCGTCTCGAAGGCGGTGAACGCCGAGCGCTCCGGGGGCGAGATGTGCGTCGAGACGCCCGGCACGAACGACGGGTCGCCGACGTCGGAGTCGAGGGGCGCGATGTTCCAGTCGCCCATCAGCGCGAGCGGCAGCTCGGGTTCGGCCGCGAGCCACTGCTGCGTGTCGTGGGCGAGCGCCGCCAGCCAGTCGAGCTTGTAGTCGTAGTGCGGGTCGCCGAGCGCGCGCCCGTTGGGCACGTACAGCGACCACAGCCGCAGCCCTTCGACCGTCACGCCGAGCGCACGCGCCTCGAGCGGCAGATCGGGCCCCTCTGCGCCCTTGAGGAAGCCCGGCTGGCCGGGGAACGAGGTCGCCACCTCCTCCATCGGGAAGCGGGAGGCGAAGGCCACGCCGTTCCACTGGTTGAGCCCGTGGATCTCGAGCTCATAACCCGCCTCGGCGAACGCCTCCACCGGGAACTGCTCGGGTCGGCACTTGATCTCCTGCATCGCGAGCACGTCGACGTCCTCGCGCAGCATCCAGTCGATCACCCGGGCGTACCGGGTGCGGATCGAGTTGACGTTCCAGGTGGCCACGCGCATGTGATGAAGCCTATTTGGCATCATGGGGCGGGTGTCCGGGGGACGAGGACGTCGAGCGCACGGCGCCGCCTACTGGGTGGCGCTGGTGATCGGATGCGTCGCCGTGCTCGTCGCCGGCTACGTGATCTACCTCGCCCAGGTGCCCGAGGCGTCGCCCTTCGTGCCGCAGCCCACCTTCTCGCAAGGCCCCGGCGGGCTGTACGACCCCGGCACCACCGTGGTGCCGATGCCGCCGGCGAGCGGGCAGCCCACGCCGTGAGCTGGTCTCCATTCAGCGCTGCGCGCTGAGTCGACCAGCAGAGCGCGCTGCGCGCTGAGTCGACCAGCAGAGCGCGCTGCGCGCTGAGTCGACCATCAGGTCAGAATGGAGCCATGCCCTCGCTGCTCGCCCTCTGCCGCGTCGACAAGCTGCTGCCCGACCCCGGCTCGGTGGGCGTGACGGCGATCGACAAGCGCCCGGTGCTCGAGCCGCTGCCCGTGAAGCCGTACGGCGTGTACGGCGACGTGCAGGCGGACCGCAAAAACCACGGCGGGCTGTTCCAGGCGGTCTACGCCTACGCGCAGGAGGACGCCGACTGGTGGGCGGCCGAGCTGGGTCGCGAGATCCCCCCGGGGCTGTTCGGCGAGAACCTGCGCACCGAAGGCCTCGAGGTGAGTTCCGCCGAGATCGGCGAACGCTGGCGCATCGGAGCCGACCTCGTGCTCGAGGTCACCTCGCCGCGCACCCCGTGCGCGACGTTCCAGCGCCGCATGGGCGAGCCGCAGTGGGTCAAGCGCTTCGCGCAGGCAGGCCGGGTGGGCGCCTACCTGCGCGTGGTGCAGAAGGGGGCGATCGCGGCGGGGGATCAGATCGAGGTGGTGCACCGGCCCGGGCACGGGGTCACGGTGAGCGGATTCTTCGCGGCGGAGGGACGCGGCGAGGCATCCGATCTCGCGCGCGTGCTCGCCGCGCACCTCGACGCGCTGCACCCCGACATCGCCGAGCTCGCCGACCTCGCCGCCCGATGAGCGGACCGATGAGTGGCCCGATGAGTGGCCCGCACGTTGCGGCGTGGGCGCCCGGCGGCATCGGCGAGATCGCGCCCGGCGACGACCTGGCCGAGATCATCGGCGACGCGCTCGAGCGCGACGAGCACGGATGCCGCGACGGTGACATCCTCGTCGTCACCTCGAAGATCGTGTCGAAGGCCGAGGGGCGGGTGGTGCAGGCATCCGATCGCGAGGACGCGATCACGGCCGAGACGGTGCGAGTGGTCGCCACGCGCGCCTACGACGGCGGGCTCACCCGCATCGTCGAGAACCGGCTCGGCGTCGTCGGTGCCGCGGCGGGCGTCGACGCCTCGAACACGCCCGAGGGCACCGTGCTGCTGCTGCCGCTCGACCCGGACGCGAGCGCCCGGGCGCTGTGCGCGGCGCTGCGCGCGCGGTTCGGGGTGCGGCTCGGCGTCATCGTCTCGGACACTCTCGGCCGCGCCTGGCGCATCGGCCAGACCGACATCGCGATCGGCGCCGCCGGCGTGCGGGTCATCGACGACCTGCGCGGGTCGACGGATGCGCAGGGCCGCACGCTCGCCGTCACGCAGCCGGTCGTCGCCGACGAGCTCGCCGGCCTCGGCGACCTCGTGAAGGGGAAGGCCTCCGGTCGGCCGGTCGCCGTCGTGCGTGGGATGGGGCGGCTCGTGACCGACGAGGTCGACACCCCGGGGGCGCGCACACTGCCGCGCACCGGGCCGACCGACATGTTCCGCCTCGGCACCGACGAGGCGTACCGGGCGGGGTACGCCGACGGGCGCGCGGGGGTCGCGCCGCGCCCTGAATCGGCGGGAGTCGCGCCGCGACCTGAGTCTCTGAACGACGCGAGGTCTCTGAACGACGCGAGGTCTCTGAACGATGCGAGGGATGGATGAGCTGGCTGATCGTGATCCCGTTCAAGGGGGCGCCGGGTGCGAAGAGCCGCCTGGCGGCCGTGTACGACGACGGGCAGCGGTCGGCGCTCGCACGCGCCTTCGTCGCCGACACCGTCGCCGCGGTGCGTGCGGTTCCCGCGGTCGCGGGGGTCACCGTGGTGTCGAACGAGGCGGGTCTCGACCGGCTGCTCGGCGCCGCCGAGGGGATCGCCCCCGCGAGCGCGCTCGCGCCGGTCGAGGTGCTGCCCGACCCGGGCGACGGGCTCAACGGAGCGGTGCGGCACGGCATCGCCTCCTTCCGCGGGCAGGAGCCCACCGGGCACATCGCCGTGCTGCTCGGCGACCTGCCCGGGCTCGCGCCCGAGGAGCTGGCACGTGCGCTGGAGCTCGCGCAGGAGCATCCGCTCGCCTATGTGGCGGATGCCTCGGGCACCGGCACCACGATGATCACGATCGCCCCGGACGCGGCGGCCGAGCCGATGTTCGGGGAGGGGTCGGCCGCCGCGCACGCCGCCGCCGGGTTCACGCGGCTAGAGGTGCCGGCGGAGTGGGGCCTGCGCCGGGACGTGGACTCGCCCGAGGATCTCGCCGCGCTGCCCGCGCCGGGCCGGCACACGCGGCTCGCGATGTCGGCCGCGTAGAGCGGGACCCGCCCAGGCGGCTCAGGCGGCTCAGGCGGCCTGCGCGATCGCCTCGAAGTCGGCGTCGGAGAGCTGCACCGAGGTGGCCGCGATGTTGTCCTCGAGGTGCGCCACGCTCGACGTGCCCGGGATCGGCAGCATGGCCGGCGACCGCTTCAGCAGCCAGGCGAGGGCGAGCTGCGACGGCGTCGCGCCGCTCTTCTCGGCGATGGCCGCGAGCGGGCCGCCGGGCTTCGCCAGCTCGCCGGTCGCGAGCGGGAACCACGGGATGAAGCCGATGCCGTGCTCAGTCGCGTGGTCGAGCAGGGCCTCGGACTGCCGGTTCGCCACGTTGTAGAGGTTCTGCACGGTGACGATCTCCGCGATCTGCTGCGCGGCCTGCAGCTGCTCGATCGAGACCTCGGAGAGGCCGATGTGGCGGATCTTGCCCTCGTCCTGCAGCTTCTTCAGCTCGCCGACCTGGTCTTCGAGCGGCACCTCGGGATCGATGCGGTGCAGCTGCAGCAGGTCGATGCGCTCGAGGCCGAGGTTGCGCAGGCTCAGCTCGACCTGCTGGCGCAGGTAGGCGGGGCGGCCGACCGGGGTCCACTGGTCCGGGCCCTGGCGGGTCAGGCCCGCCTTCGTCGCGATGACGAGGCCCTCCGGGTACGGGTGCAGCGCCTTCTTGATCAGCTGCTCGGCCACAACCGGGCCGTAGCTGTCGGCGGTGTCGATGAAGTCCACCCCGAGCTCGACGGCGCGGCGCAGCACGCGCACCGCCACGTCCGGGTCCTTCGGGTCGCCCCACACGCCGGGACCGGTGAGCTGCATCGAGCCGAAGCCGAGCCGGTTCACGGTGAGGTCGCCGCCGATCGTGAAGCTGCCCGAAGCGGCGGCGTTGATGGTGGTGGTGTCTGTGATCGTCTGCGCGGTGTTCTCTGTGTTCGTCTCGGGGGTGCTCATGTTGACGGTAAGTACCCGCGGGCGCGGTGCATTCCCGGGGTCGAGCGGAAGCAGGATGCCGTGGATGGCTCGAGCGGCGCGAAATCACCCTTCTGCCCGGTGGTGAGGGCACATTTCGCACCTCTCGTGCGACGCCCGCCGGCCTCAGAACTCCGCGGCGAAGTCGAGCGCGGCGCCGGCCAGGGCGGCCGACGAGGCGGCGTCCTTCATCCACAGCGGCACGGCCCGGGTGCGGATGCCGAGGGCTTCCACGCGGGACACCGCGTCCGCGTCCTCCTCGGCGACGAGCCATCCGTCGAGAATGCCGTTCCGGCGCCGGCGGGCGCCGTAGAACTCCGCGACCGCCGCGGACGAGGTCTCCACCCCGATGGCCGACAGGCAGGCGTCGGCCATGCCGCGCACGACCCGGCCGGCGATGATCGGCGAGACGCCGATGACGGGGGCGGATGCCGCGGCGAGCGCCTCCCGCACCCCGGGCACCGCGAGGATGGTGCCGATCGACACCACCGGGTTCGAAGGGGCGAGGAGCAGCGCATCCGCCTGCTCGATCGCCTCGCGCACCTGCCACGTGGTCGACGCGCCCTGCAGCCCGACCTGCTCGAAGCGGGTGGTGGGCAGCGCGGCGCGGTAGCGCACCCACCACTCCTCGAAGTGGATGAGCTCGGGGCCCTCGCCGCGGTCGACCTCGACGTGGGTCTCGACCTCGGAGTCCGTCATGGGCAGCAGTCGCACGGGCAGGCCCGCGCCGTCGTTCCAACGGGCGGTGAGCCGCTCGACGGCGGAGGTCAGCGACAGGCCCTCGCGCAGCATCGCCGTGCGGGCGATGTGGGTGCCGAGGTCGAGGTCGCCGAGGGTGAACCACGGCCAGCCGACCCCGTATGCGGCCAGCTCGGCCGACACGCGCTCGGACTCGCCCGCGCGCCCCCAGCCGCGCTGCTCGTCGTTCACCCCGGCGAGCGTGTACATCATCGAGTCGAGGTCGGGGGTGACGCGCAGCCCGGCGATCCAGGCGTCGTCGCCGGTGTTCACGATCGCGGTCACGTTCGGACGCTCGGCGGGCGAGGGATGCCGCCGCTCCAGCTCGGCGACGAGCCCGCGCGTGAAGCGCGCTCCGCCGACTCCTCCGACGAACACGACGAGGTTCTGTTTCTGCACCTGATGAGCCTAAGCGGCCCTCGTCGCACGCTTTGTCGCGGGGAGCTCTCCCCATTCCGCGGGGGCGGGAGCGCTCATAGCGTGCTCCTAACATCCGGACCGTGAAATCCGATCCGCGAGGGTCCGCGAGGGGGGAAGTCATGAATCGCACTGTCAGCAGCCCGTCCGCCGCCGTGGCCGGGCTGATCGCCATCGGGCTGGTCGCCGCCCTGACCGGCTGCGGCTCCCACGACGCCGAGGAGAGCGCGTCGAAGACCGCGCCGAAGACCTCGGCGTCGGCCTCACCGACACCCAAGCCGCAGCTGATCGAATACAACGGCGCCGTGGAGCTGCTGGGGGTCAGCGGCGACGGCTACGCGCTGCTGGCGCAGGACACCCGGATCGCCGGCGGCGACGCACCGGTTCTCGAGAGCACGTTCACGGATGCAGAGTCCACGACGCACTTCGCCGTCGTGGATGACACCGGCACGACCGTGGACTGGGCGGATGCGCCCCAGATCGACGTGTTCCAGGCGCGGCTCAGCGAGGCCGGGGTGATCGTTCTGGGCACGAGCGCCGATTCCGCGCTCGGTGCCTCGGGCGTGGTCGCCGCGCTCGACCCGAAGACGGGCGCGACGAAGTGGTCGGTGGAGGCCGACGTGCCGGATTCCGAACTGAGCGACGACGGCTGCGAACTGGAGTTGGCGCAGAAGAGCGCCGTGGTGCTCGCCTGCGAGCAGGACGACGACACCGCCTACCGGGTGCTCGACGCGAGCGACGGCAGCGAGCGCTTCGTGCAGGAGCCGACGAAGCTCGCCGGGACGTCGTGGATCTCGGTCGCCGACCCCACCGTCGCCGTCTACTCGGACGGGACCAAGAACACGATCTCCGTGGTCGACGAGGAGGGCGAGCCGAGCAGCACCTTCGAGTCGGAACACTGGCAGCCCGGCCTCGACTCGGTGAGCGCGGACAGCGATACCGCGAACTACGATCCGCGGTACGACGACACCGCGACGGTGAACGGCGCGTTCCCGGTCACGGGCTACCGGGACGCGAAGACCGTCGCGAAGGGCACCGTGTCGCTGATCAAGCAGGACGGCACGGCGGCCTGGAGCGTGAAGACCGACGGCGAGGTCGTCGGCGCGAACGACGACTACGTCGTCGTCACCGTCCCCTCGACGCACAAGCTGGTCTTCCTCGACGGGGCGACCGGAAAGGTGGCGAAGACCGTCGACGCGCCGGCCGGCAGCGCGCTCGAGCAGGTGGCGCAGGTGGCATTCGTCGACGACGACACCGTGGCGATCACCTTCGGCGGCACCGAGCTGAACTACGACTTCGGGGATGTCGACAAGCTCGCGAGCACCGTGCTCCTCGCCCCGATCGACACGCTCTCCCAGGCCGCCGCGCTTCCGCCCACGCCCACGGCGACCCCGAGCCCCGAGTCGAGCTACTGAGTCGAGCTACTGAGCTGAGCGACCGAGTCGAGCCCCGAGTCGAGCTACTGAGCCGCAGGGCGCCGCTGCCGACGCGTTCCGGGCGACATAATCGGTACATGTCAGACCCTGCGCTGGACCCCGCATCCGACTTCGCGCTGGACCCCGCCGACCAACGGCTCGCCTCCGAACTCGACCGGGCACACGTGTTCCACTCCTGGTCGGCTCAGGCGAACCTCGACCCGCTGGTCTTCGCCGGCGGCCGGGGCGTGCGGCTCTGGGACTACGAAGGCCGCCGATACCTCGACATGTCGAGCCAGCTGGTCAACGTGAACATCGGCTACCAGCATCCGAAGGTCGTCGCCGCCATCCAGCAGCAGGCCGCGCAGCTGACCACCATCGACCCGAAGCACGCGAACCTCGCCCGCGGCAAGGCGGCCCGGCTGATCCTGGAGAAGGCGAACCTGAAGGGCGCCGACTTCAACCGCGTGTTCTTCACCAACGGCGGAGCCGACGCCAACGAGAACGCGATCCGCCTCGCCCGCCTCACCACCGGCCGCGACACCGTGCTGTCGACCTACCGCTCCTACCACGGCAACACGGGCGCGGCGATCGTCGCCACCGGCGACTGGCGACGGATGCCCAACCAGTACGCCCGCGGCCACGTGCACTTCTTCGGGCCCTACCTCTACCGCAGCGAGTTCTGGGCCGAGACCGAGGAGCAGGAGAGCGAACGCGCGCTGCACCACCTCGAGCGGGTCATCCAGGCCGAGGGACCCGACACCATCGCGGCGATCCTGCTCGAGACGGTGCCGGGCACGGCCGGCGTCATGGTGCCGCCGCCCGGCTATCTCGCCGGCGTGCGCGAGCTCGCCACCCGGTACGGCATCGTCTTCATCGCCGACGAGGTGATGGCCGGGTTCGGCCGCACCGGGCACTGGTTCGCGCACCAGGCGTGGGACGTGACGCCCGACCTGATCACCTTCGCCAAGGGCGTCAACTCGGGCTACGTGCCGATGGGCGGGGTGATCATTTCGCCCGCGATCGCGGAGCAGTTCGACGAGCGCGTCTTCCCCGGAGGGCTGACGTACTCCGGGCACCCGCTGGCCGCAGCATCCGTTGTCGCCACCATCGAGGCGATGACCGACGAGCGCATCGTCGAGAACGCGGCGTCGCTCGGCGCCACGGCGATCGGCCCCGCGCTCGCCGAGTTGCAGGCCAGGCACCCCGAGGTGGTCGGCGAGGTGCGCGGGCTCGGCTGCTTCTGGGCGATCGAGCTCGTGACGGATGCCGCGAGCCGCACGCCCCTCCCCGACGCCGTGATGGCGCGCATCAAGGCGGGCCTGCTCGAGCGCGGGGTGCTGCCGTTCGTGCAGAACAACCGCATCCACGTGGTTCCTCCGCTCGTGGCGACGCCCGACGACATCGCCGAAGCCTTCGCGGCCTACGACGCGGTGCTCGCCGACGTGGCCGTGCCGGCCTGAGCTGTGCCGGCCTGTGCTGTGCCGGCCTGTGCTGTGCCGGCCTGAGTAGGCTCGCGCCGCGCGGGCGCGAGCCTGCTGTCAGCAGGCCATCAGTAGGATGTACGCCGTGACCGACGCACGTCAGCAGCTCATCGAGTACATCAAGTCCGACGCCGTGTTCCACGGGGACTTCACGCTGACGAGCGGCAAGAAGGCCAGCTACTACGTCGACCTGCGCAAGGTCAGCCTCGACCACCGGGTCGCCCCGCTGATCGGCCAGGTGATGCTCGACCTGATCGCGGACATCCCCGACGTGGCCGCGGTGGGGGGCATGACCATGGGCGCCGACCCGATCGCGGCGGCGATCCTGCATCAGGGAGCGGCCCGCGGCCTCGCCTACGACGCATTCGTCGTGCGCAAGGAGCCCAAGGACCACGGCCGCGGCCGCCAGGTCGAGGGCCCCGACCTCGCCGGCAAGCGCGTCATCGTGCTCGAAGACACCTCCACCACGGGCGGGTCGCCGCTGAAGGCCATCGAGGCGCTGAAGAAGGTCGGCGCCGAGATCGCCGCCGTCGCCGTCGTCGTCGACCGCGCGACCGGCGCCAAGGAGGCCATCGAGGCGGCCGGATACCCCTACTACGCCGCCGTCGGTCTCGACGATCTGGGGCTGGCCGGGTGAGCGACCCCACCGAACCGCGCGAGCCGCACCCGTCGCACGAGCCGGACCCGCAGCAGGAGCCGGGCGAGCAGGAGCCGGGCGAGCAGGCCGCGCAGGCCGAGGGCGCGGCCGCGGCGCCCGAGCCGGGTTCCCCGGAGTGGTTCCTCGCGCAGCTGACCGGCGGCCGCATCACCAGCCGTCGCGAGCGGCGCGAGGCCGAGGCGGTGCTCGAGGCCGAGGGCGTCGAGGTTCCCGCCGAGCTCGCGAGCGACGACACGGGTGAGACGGATGCGTCGGCCGAGCCGGCCCCGCGACCGGATGCCCCGCACGCCTCGGATGCCTCGGATGCCTCGGAAGCCCCGGAATCCTCGGAGTCGCAGCGCCCCAAGACGCGCTTCTCCTGGGACACCGGCCTGGTCGAGCCGATCGCACCGGAGGAGCCCGCGGAGCCCATCGGTTCCGCAGAGCCTGCAGAGCCTGCGGAGCCCACGGAGCCCGCCGGTGCTACGACGGAGGGCGAGAGCGACACCGCCGTGCCCTTCATGTGGCACCTCGCCCCGACCTCCGACCCCGACCCGTTCGTCGTCCCGGCGAAGCCCGCGCTCCCCGAGGAGCGCGAAGCGCCCTCCTCTCCGGTCCCTGAGGAGCGCGAAGCGCCGACCTCTCCGGTCCCTGAGGAGCGCGAAGCGCGTCTCGAAGGGTCCACCCCTCCGGTCCCTGAGGAGCGCGAAGCGCGTCTCGAAGGGTCCTCCTCTCCGCTCCCTGAGGAGCGCGAAGCGCGTCTCGAAGGGCCCGCATCCGACGAGCCCCGAGACGAGCCGGCCGTCGACGGCCTGCTCGGCCGCCCGTTGACGCCGCCCGCGTTCGACCCCTTCGCGCAAGACCTCTTCAACCCGCACCCCGAGATCAGCACGCCCATCCCGTCGGTCGACGAATTCACGATCCCCGACGAGGAACCGGTCGACGAGCCCGCATCCCCGCGCCAAGACGGCCCCCACATCACATCAGACTGGAGTGACATCACCGCGCTCTTCGGAGGCGGCAGCGTCGGCGAAGACGACGAAGACGACGACGCGGACGTAGATGCAGACGCGGACGACGCAGACGCAGACGACGCAGACGCAGACGGCGCAGACGCAGACGTAGACGACGAAGACGTCGACGACGAAGCCGCCGCGGCTGCGCCCACGGTCGCCTTCACGCCGGGAACGGCCACCCCGGGCGCATCCGAGACGCCGTCCACCGAAAAGCCGGTCGACGCATTCGACGGTGCGCTGGCACGCCAAGCATCCCCCGCGCCCACGGCCCCGCTGCTCTCGGCCGCCGTCCCTCCCGTTCCGCCGTATCTGGACCGGCCGTATCCCAACCAGCCGGCGACGCGCCCTCAAGCCGAGCACACGCGCACCCCGCGCACGAACCGCTGGCTGCTCCTGGTGGCGGTCGTGCTCGCCGCCGTGCTCGTGGCGGTCGGGCTCTACGCGCTCGGTCGCGCGGTGGCATCCGGCGGGAACCGCGCGCCCGCGGCGGCGAGCACGACCTCCGCGAGCGCCCGCGCGACGACCTCCTCGAGCCCGACGCGGACCAAGACGGCGAGCGCCACTCCGAGCGCGACTCCGACGCCGAGCATCCCTGCCACCGGAGCGCTGCCGGCCGGCACCTACCAGTGGGACGAGTTGCGCGGCGGCGAGTGCCTGCAGCCCTTCACCACGCCCTGGGCGCAGGAGTTCACCGTCGTTCCGTGCCAGGGGCCGCACGCGGCGCAACTCGTCTACACCGCGCCGTACTCCAGCGACCCGGATGCCGCCTTCCCCGGCGAGAGCGCGATCGCCGCGCAGATCAACCTGCTGTGCAGCAAGCCGGGGATCATCGACATGACGGCGGCGGCCGCGTACAACGACATCCAGCTCGTCGGCGCCTACCCGGTCACCGAGGAGCAGTGGAACAACGGCCAGCGCAACTACTACTGCTTCGCGGACCGCTCGTCGGGGCAGCCGCTGACCGCGTCGATCGCCGGCCCCGGGCCCACGCAATAGCGCTGCGTCACTGCAGCATCACAGCAGCCCGAGCTCCTGCGCGCGCGTGACCGCCCGCGTGCGGTCGTCCACCTCGAGCTTCTCGAAGACGTGCAGCAGGTGCGTCTTCACCGTGGCCTCCGCGATGAACAGCGCCGCCGCGATCTGCGGATTGCTGCGCCCCGCCGCCACCAGCGCGAGCACCTCGAGCTCGCGGGCCGACAGCTTCGGCGCGCCGGCGCGTCCGTCCCGCACCCGGTTCACGAGCGCGGCGGCGATCGACGGCGCGAGCGCCGTCTTGCCGGCGGCGACCGCCCGCACGGCGGCGACGATCTCCTCCGCGGGCGCGGCCTTCAGCAGATAGCCGCTCGCGCCCGCCTCGATCGCGGCGAGGATGTCGTCGTCGGTGTCATACGTCGTCAGCACCAGCACGCGCGGAGGAGCCGAACCGCGAAGCATCCGCTCGGTCGCATCGGCGCCGCCCAGTGCGGGCATGCGCAGGTCCATCAGCACCACGTCGGGTGCGGTCTGCGCCGCCGACGCGACCGCCTCGGCTCCGTCGGCCGCCTCGCCGACCACCTCGATGTCCGCGGCGCTCGCGAGCGTCGCGACGATTCCGCTGCGCACGATCGGATGGTCGTCGGCGACCAGCACCCGGATCACGACGCCGGCTCCTGCCCGACCGGCCCCTGTCTGACGGGCAGCTTCCCGACCGGCGGCTTCCCGACCGGCAGGGCGATGACGAGCTCCGCGCCGCCCGTCGGCCGGTTCGCGAGGGTGAGCCGGCCGCCGAGCATGCGCACCCGCTCGCGCATGCCGTCGAGGCCGAATCCCCGGTCGCCGAAACCCCCGTCGCCGAAACCCCCGCCGCCGGTTCCCGGGTCATCGGATGCCTCGCGCACCCCCACCCCGTCGTCGCGAACGGTCAACCGCGCCTCGGTCCCGGCCGGATCACCCGCGGACACGAGCGCGACCTCGAGCTCGACCCGCTGGGCCGCGGCGTGCTTGCGCACGTTCGCGAGGCCCTCCTGCGCGCAGCGCAGCAGCACCACCTCCTGCTCGCGGGCGATGCGCGGCTCTCCCCCGTCAGGCCCGTCAGGCCCACCAGGCACACCAGGCCCGTCGGGCCCGTCGGGCCCCACGTCCACCGTCACCTCGATCCCGGTCTCGCGGCGGAATCGCGCGGCGAGCCGGCCGAGCGCCTCGGCCAGCCCCGACTCCATCGGCACCGGGGTCGTGGTCGCGACGAGGGCCCGGGTCTCTGCGAGCGTCTCGCGCGCGGTGGCCTCGATGGTCGCGATGGTCTCCGCCGGGGTGCTCGGGTCGCCCCCGCGCAACTCCCGGCCCGCGCGCTCGGCGAGCATGACGAGCGCGGTCAGGCTCTGCGCGACCGTGTCATGCACCTCGCGGGCGAGCCGCGCCCGCTCGCTGGTGACCCCGGCCTCGCGGTGCATGGCGGCGAGCTCGTCCTGCGCGGCTGTGAGCTCGGCGAGCAGCCGCGCCCGCTCCGCGCCGTAGCGGGCGATGTTGCTGATCCAGACGCCCAGCACGATCGAGAAGGTCACCGACAGCACCGCGACCGCGGCGCCGCCGGTCCAGCCCGCCGCATCCCGTCCGTTCATGGGGCTCAGGCCATAGCCGAGGAACACCGCCACGCCGATGGCCAGGTTCGCGGCGATCGCCCCGCGGGTGCCGCTCCAGGGCAGCGTCCACACCAGCGGGTAGGCCACACACTGCAGCGTGGCCAGCGCAGGGTATCCGTACACGCTCACCCCGACCAGCGCGGCCACGATCACGGCGCACGCGACGGATGCGACGGGTGCCGTGCCATCGGCGACGGTCAGCAGCCGCCGGGCGAGGAACGCGTAGACCAGCGCGAATCCGGCCAGCATGCACCAGCTGACCGGGTTCCGGTTGAACGGCTCCGACATGCCGAGCAGCACACCGCACGCCCCGAGACCCGCCGCGATCACGGCGTCCCACCAGCGCGGTTGGATCAGCATGCGATCACTCTTTCACGCGCTCGCGCTGCCGCCACAGGCATCCGTGCCCACACCTGCATGCCCTCACCTGCGTGCTCTCACGCGTCCGTGCGGATCCAGCGGAACGTGAGCCGCGTGACCACGAGCCCGAGCACCAGCCACCCCGCCAGCACGAGCGCCACCCAGCCGAGGTTCCACTCATGGCCGACCTCGAGCGTCTTGAAGCCGTCGGGCAGGAACACCGAGCGCATGCCCTGCGCGAGCCACTTCAGGGGGAAGAAACTCGCGAGGTTCTGCATCCACGTGGGAAGCTGCGCGAAGGGCAGGTAGACGCCCGAGATGAACTGCAGGAACAGCACCAGCGGGATCACCACCGCCGTCGCGCTGCGCCCCGACCGCGGCACCGCCGACAGGGCGATGCCGAGCAGCGAGCAGGTGAGGATGCCGAGCAGGTAGATCCAGGCGAGGTCGAGCCAGCGTTCGGGGTCGCTCGGCAACGCGATGCCGAACACCGTGCGCGCGAACAGCAGCAGCAGGATCAGCTGCACGACGCCGGTGAGCAGGCTCGAGAGCATCTTGCCGATGAAGTACGACAGCGGCGGCAGCGGAGTGCCGCCGAGTCGCTTCAGCGTGCCGTCGCTCTTCTCCTGGGCGATGGCGACGGCCAGGTTCTGCACCCCGGACAGCAGCACGCCGGCCGCGACCATGCCCGGCAGGTAGTAGGCGCCGAAGCTCACCTTCGGCCCGCCGGGGCCGGTGCCGATGTCGCCGGTCGCGCTGAACGCGGCGGTGAAGATGCCGAGCATGATGATCGGGAACAGGAAGGTGAAGAACAGCGCGTCGAACTGCCGGAAGTAGGAGACGATCTCGTAGCGCGTGCGCACCGCGCCCAGGGCGATGGTGTTCATGCGGCCGCGCCTCGGATCAGCTGCAGGTACACGTCCTCCAGGCTCGGGCGGATCACTTCCAGACGGGGCGGTTCGCCGCCGAACCGCGCGGCGAGCTCGGCGACGAGGCGGGCCGGCTCATGCGTGCGCTGTTCCCGGATGCCTGCGCCTTCGGCCCATCGCACGTAGGGCACCCGGGCTTCGGCCCCGCCGATGCGGTCGACCGGCCCGATGTCCACGAGTCGCCCGGCGGCGATGATGCCGACCCGGTCGGCGAGCTGCGCCGCCTCGTCGAGGTAGTGGGTGGTGAGCAGGATGCTCGTGCCCTCGTCCCGCAGTCGCCGGATCAAGCCCCAGAACTCCCGCCGCGCCGAGGGGTCGAAGCCCGTGGTCGGCTCGTCGAGGAAGAGCAGCTCGGGTCGTCCGACGATGCCGAGCGCCACGTCGACGCGGCGCCGCTGCCCTCCCGAGAGCCTGTCGATGCGCGCATTCGCCTTCTGCGTGAGACCCACGGCGTCGATCACCTCGTCCACGGGGCGCGGGTGCGGGTAGAAGCTCGCGAACTGCCGCAGCATCTGCCGCACCGTGAGCACGTTCTGCTCGCTCGCCGACTGCAGCACGATGCCGATGCGCGCCTTCCAGGCGAGCAGCGCCCGCCCGTGCAGCCGTTGCGGATCGGCGCCGAGAACCTCGACGTCGCCCGCCGTTCGGCGGTGGTACCCCTCGAGGATCTCGATGGTCGACGACTTGCCGGCCCCGTTCGGGCCGAGCAGCGCGAACACCTCGCCGTGCCCGATGTCGAAGTCGATGCCGTCGACCGCTGTGACGGTGCTGCGGGTGCTGCCGATGCTGCCGGTGCTGCCGGTGCCCTCGCTGCCGCCGTACTCCTTGCGCAGGCCGCGGACGGCGACGGCCGGTTCAGGTGACGATGTCATGCGCCCACACTGGCTGCTCCCCGTGGCCGCCGAAAGCGGGCATCCGATTGATCTCGACATCAACCTGTCGGTTGATGCGCGGTGATCTCAGCATCAACCGCATGGTTGATGCGCAGAGTGCGCGCTACACGTCGTGGCGCGGGCCTTCGCCCTCCCACTCGACGGGCTCGGAGGCGACCAGTTCGCTCACGCCCGAGATGATCTCGTCGGGTCGGAACGGGTAGCGCAGCACCTCCTTCTCGTCGCTGATGCCGGTCAGCACCAGGATCGTGTGCAGGCCGGCCTCGATGCCGGCCACGATGTCGGTGTCCATGCGGTCGCCGATCATCGCCGTCGTCTCCGAGTGGGCCCCGATCTTGTTCATCGCCGAGCGGAACATCATCGGGTTGGGCTTGCCGACCACGTACGGCTCCTTGCCGGTGGCCTTCGTGATCAGCGCCGCGATCGCGCCCGTCGCGGGCAGCGGCCCGTCGGCGCTCGGGCCCGTCGCGTCGGGATTGGTCGCGATGAAGCGCGCGCCCTTGTCGATGAGACGGATCGCCTTGGTGATCGCCTCGAAGCTGTAATTGCGCGTCTCGCCGACGACCACGAAGTCGGGGTTGGTCTCGGTCATGATGAACCCGGCCTCGTGCAGCGCCGTCGTGATGCCCGCCTCGCCGATCACGAACGCACTGCCGTTCGGGATCTGGCTCTGGCAGAACGCCGCCGTCGCGAGCGCCGAGGTCCAGATCCGCTCTTCGGGCACCGAGATGCCCGAGATGCGCAGCCGTGCGGCGAGGTCGCGCGGGGTGAAGATCGAGTTGTTGGTCAGGATCAGGTACTCCAGACCCTGCGCATCCCACTGCGCCAGGAGGTCGGAAGCGCCGGGAAGGGCCTTGCTCTCGTGCACGAGCACGCCGTCCATGTCGGTCAGCCAGGCTTCGATCTCGCTGCGGTCTCGCATACGCCCAGGTTATTAGGCTTGCGGGGTGGACCAGACCCCGCCGGAGTCGCCCGAGCTGAGCACGCACGGTGTGGGTCCCTGGCCGGGCGGCCGGGAGGCCTGGCCGGCCGGCGAGCAGTACGACCCCGAACTGCTCGCCCGCGGCGACACCCGCAACGTGATCGACCGGTACCGGTACTGGCGCATGGAGGCGATCGTCGCCGACCTCGATCGGCGGCGGCATCCGTTTCACATCGCCATCGAGAACTGGCAGCACGACCTCAACATCGGATCGATCGTGCGCAGCGCCAACGCGTTCCTCGCCGACACGGTGCACATCGTCGGCCGGCGCCGCTGGAACAAGCGCGGCGCCATGGTCACCGACCGCTACCAGCACGTGCTGCACCACGACTCGGTCGACGAGCTCGCCGCGTGGGCGCGCGAGCGTGAGCTGCCGATCATCGCCGTCGACAACGTGCCCGGCTCGGTGCTGATCGAGCGGTTCGCGCTGCCGCGGGCATGTGTGCTGCTGTTCGGCCAAGAAGGGCCGGGTCTGACGGATGCCGCGATCCGGGCCGCCGACGCCGTCGTGGAGATCTCCCAGTTCGGTTCCACCCGGTCGATCAACGCAAGCGCGGCCGCCGCGATCGCGATGCACCAGTGGGTCGTGCAGCACGCGCGGCTGCCCGCAGCATCCGACCGCTGAGGAGCCGCGACCCTTCGAGACGCGCGATGCGCTCCTCAGGGACCACCCTTCGAGACGCGCGATGCGCTCCTCAGGGACCACGGCGTCTCGAAGCGTCCGGCACGCTCGTGTCACCCCCACCCGTTAGCCTGCGCTCATGCGCATCCTGCACCTCTCCGACACGCATCTGCTCGCCGATCCCGAGGCCCGTCACAACGGGATCGACACGACCGCCGCACTCGAGCGCGTGCTCGCCCGCGCCGCCGTGGTCGAGGGCGTCGACCTCGTCGTCGCGAGCGGAGACCTGAGCGAAGACGGCGCTGCCGCCGCCTACGAGAAGCTGCGCGACCGCATCGAGCCGTTCGCCGCGGAACGCGGCGCCGCGACCGCCTACGTCATGGGCAACCACGACCTGCGCGACGGGTTCGAGCAGGTTCTCGGCCCGCGCGACGGCGTCGTCGAGGTGGCGGGTTACCGCGTGCTGCGCCTCGACACCTCCGTGCCGGGCGCCGGCTACGGCGAGCTCTCCGCCGAGCAGCTCGCGTGGGCGCGGCAGCAGCTCGCCGCCCCGGCCGAGCACGGCACGATCGTCGTCATGCACCACCCGCCGGTTCCGGCGTGGAGCGTGCTGCTGCACGCCCTCGAGCTGCAGAACCCGGCCGAGGCCCTCGAGGCGTTCGCCGCCGGCGACGTTCGGCTCGTCCTCTCCGGCCACTACCACCACGCCGTCGCCACCTGGGTCTCCGGCATCCCGGTCGTCGTCGCCCCCGGGGTCACGAACACGACCGACGCGCTCGCGCCGGCCGGGCACGAGCGGGCCGCGAGCGGCAGCGGATTCGCCGTGGTGGACGTGCCTGTGCAGGGGTCGCCCGCCGCGACCTTCGTGACCGCGCCCGCACCCGACGACGGCCGCTGGCTGTTCGATCTCGACCCGGACGGGGTGAAGGCCGTCGCGGAGAAGTTCGGGCCGCGGGTGTAGACCCGAGGTTCGGCCCCCGAGTGGGGGACTGTGGCGTCTCCCAGGTGCCGCCTGCGATACTGGGCGGCGCTTATGTCCAGACACCGCCAAAACCGTTCCGTCCTGGCGACGGTCGCGCAGTACCGCCGCCCCGCGGCGCTCGGTGGACTCGTCGGCGCAGCGTGCGCATTCGCGATCGCCGGAGCCTTCGTGACCTTCGGGATCGCCACGCACACGGGCGTTCAGTTCTCGCAGTCTGCGGCCGCGGTCGAGAGCGGCCCGAGCACCTCGGACGGCTCGTCGACGGCCGGATCCGCCACGACGCGTCCGCACCCGAGCACGACGACGAAGCCCCTCGCCGTGCGCAGCACCCCGCGCGCCTCCGGCACCCCGAGCGCTGCCGAGGCCGCCGCAGCCGCCGCGACGAAGACGGCCTCCCGCGCCGCCAACCCGGCACCCGTCACGCCGTCGCCGACGCCGACCGCTGCGAGCGGCTCCTCTGCGAGCGGCGCTTCCGCCTCGCCCAGCTCGAGCGCCTCCGCGAGCCAGGCGTCGTCCTCGGCCGGCGCCGCATCGGCGGCGCAGCCGACGACAGCTGCCGGCTCCTCTGCCGGCTCGTCTGCCGGGTCCTCCCCGAGCGCGACGCCCAGTTCCGCAGCCACCGCCCCTGCCACCGGGGGGTCGAGCGAGGACTGCACCGTCGCCCTCGGCTCGCTCTGCCTGATCCCCTGAGCCCTCAGGCGCGCAGCCACGCCGGCTCGAGCGCGGGCGAATCCAGTTCGGCGCCGTACGCCAGCACCGCCGTGCGCTCGATCAGTTCGCGCACCTCGCGCCAGCCCATTCCGGCGATGCCGAGGACGCACTCGATCACGAGGTCGTGGCCGCGTGCGGGCGCGAGGAAGGTGCGGCGCGACTCCGCGAGCACCGACAGCGCGGTCGATTCGATGAGGCGCGCCAGCGACGACGGGTCGATGTCGTCACGGATGGCTCCCGATGCGGCTCCGCGCTCGACGGTCTGCCTCAGCCTGATGCGCACCGGCTCGAGCATCCGTGCCACCTGATCGCGATGCCGGCCGTGGCCGGCGAGCCGGGTCAGCAGCCGCACGTCCTCGCTGTCGGCCCACAGCCGGGACGCGTGCAGGGCGAGCTCGACGCGGGGATCGGGGTGCGAGATCGGGTCGAGGGCCGCGGTCAGCTCGGCGGCCGCGTGCAGCAGCACCGCGTCGATGAGGTCGTCTCTGGTGTCGAAGTGCCCGTAGATCGCGCGGCGGGTGAGTCCGGCCTGCCGTGCGATCGCCTCGAGCGGAGTGTTGCGGTCCTGCATCAGCAGCACCGCGGCGGCGTCGAGGATCGCCTCGCGGTTCGCCTCGGCATCCTTGCGCGGCGCGCGCGGCTTCGAGGCGGATCCCTTCGACGCAGCGGTACCCCGAGAGGCGGTGTTCCCTCGAGTTTCGGCCATCCCCCGAGCGTACGGCATCCGCGCACGGCGGTGTGCAACATCAAGGCGGCGTGTGACGATGCGGCGAATCCCCGGCATGGCCCTGCCACGGCGGCGCGTGCGCAATAGCATGGCGAGCATGACGGACGAGTACCACGAAGACGAGCCGCGCGAGCGGGAAGAGTCGACGGAGGAGTCCGACGAGGGCATCGAGGGGCGCGTCGCCGCGGATGCCGCCGCCGCTCTCGACTCCGAGACCGCGGGCAAGATGGCGGCCACGGCCCCGCCTACCGCTCCTCCCGCCGCCCCGCCCACGGAAGCGATCATCCTGAAGAGCTCGGACTGAAGAGCTCGGACTAGAAATCCGCCGGCGACGCCCCGGTGTTGCCGGTGATCAGGTGCGACGCCGCGCGGGCACGCCGGGATTCACCGGCGACCAGTCGGAGCGGTGCCTGCCCACGACCCAGCTCACCTCGGGTCTGCCGCCCACCATGCGCAGGCGCCATGGCCCGGCGTCGATCTCATGGTGATGGAACCAGCACAGCAGCACGCCGTTGTCGAGATCGGTACGCCCGCCGTCTTTGTGGGCGATCACGTGGTGGGCTTCGCAGAGATAGGCGGGAGTGCTGCAGCCGGGGATGACGCAGCGCGGCCCGTCTCGCAGCGCCATTGCGCGACGCTGCCGCCGGCTGAAGGCGCGCCGGGTGCGCCCGAGCCGCAAGAAGGCGCCGGACTCGTCGAAGACGACCTCTTGCACTCCCCCGGTGCACGCGGCCTGGTCGACGAGCGCGATGCCGACCGGCTCCGCCGCGCCGGCGAGGTAGCCCAAGCCCGCCCCCTCGGCGAGCTCCGCCTCGGTCGTCGACACCCAGACCACCGGGTGGTCGCCCGCGATGTCCGGAGCCTCGTCGCTGCGGGCGTAGTGGCTGAAGATCGCGTGCAGCAGGTCGGCGCGCTTCTGCCCGGCCGTGCGGGGATCGCGCGGGCGATCGGATGCCGCGGCGTCGGCGCCCGCGTCCGCAGCAACGGCTGCATCCGCGTCGGCGCCCGCGCCGCCAACAGCGGCATCATCCGCCTCCGCCAGGGCGAAGGCCGGCCGTACCCGCGGATTCAGGTGCGCGTCGAACACGGCGCGCAGAGTGGCGGCCTGAACGGTGGGCAACAGCCCCGAGACCTTCACCAGCCCGTCGACGTCTTTGCCGAGGGTGAAGAACCGCTTGGCCATCGCCGCGTCCTCCACCGGTTCGCGCCCGTCGGGATCCAGCACGGCGGCCCAGACGACGGCCTGCTCGCGCACCAGATCCGCCGGCAGCGTCGTGGCCGACTCGACGAGGTTCGACTCCGCGGCCGCGGCCAACTGCGGATCGGCCACGTGCAGCGTCTTCGCGATCGGATCGAGGATCGCCTCGGCGGCCTCCCGACCGACCCGGCCGCACGCGACGGCCTCGGCCAGCACCGGGAACCGGCACAACGCGAGGGCGTCTCTGACCCGCCGCCGCGCCTCCCCGGCGCTCATCAGCCCCACCGTCGCGAGGGCCTGCGCCGGCGTGCGCTGGCCCAGCCGGTGCGCGAACGACTCCTCGCCGTCAGAACACGGATGCGACCGCGCGTCGTACTCCTTCGCCACCGCCAGCTGCAGCGCCGCGAGGTGCCGGCCGGCGGCCTCGAGCGCCTCGGTGTACTCGATCAACTGCTGATCCGACAATGCGGGAACGTCGCCCGGGCCGAGCGCGGCGGCACGGGCGAACGCATCCCGCGCTTCCTGATCCCGCTGCGCCATGACGCCCCCCATCGAAAGTGTCATCGATTTTCCGACGCGAGCAACGCTACTCGGCACCCCCGACATTGAGCGGGGAAAAGCTGCGATCTGTGGAAAAGACGTTCGAAGGTCAAGAGCTCAAGCGTGCGAGACGCGGATGCGCGAAGCATCCGCTCACTCACCCGAAAGCGGCCATCCGCTCACTCACCCGTTCGCTCCGCACCGTCCGCCCCGGCTTGGATGTGGTGCCGGATCACCTCGGTCACGACGAAGTTGAACCACTTCTCGGCGAACTCCGGGTCGAGGTTGCTCTCGGCCGCGAGCTCTCGCAGCCGGGCGATCTGGGTTCGCTCGCGCTCGGGATCGGCCGCGGGCAAGCCGTGCGCCGCCTTGAGCTCGCCGACCGTCTGCGTGAACTTGAACCGCTCCGCCAGCAGGTGCACCAGCGCCGCGTCGATGTTGTCGATGCTCTGGCGGATGCTCATCAGCCGCTGCCAGGCGGCCTCGTCGCTGTCGGGAGTGCTGCGGGTCATGGCTCACACCCTACCGACGCCCGTGACCCTCAGCGCGCCGGAACCAGTGCCGGCACCAACGCCGTCGGCGCCCCGGTCGGCACGCGCTGCACGATCTCGCCCGGCATGCCGTCTCCGTCGAGGGCGAATGCGGTGATCTCGTCGCCGTGCTGGTTCGCGACGTACAGCCGCGACCCGAGCAGCAGATGATGGCGCGGCCACGCCGCCCCCGAGGGCACTTCGGCGAGCGGCGACGGGATGCCGCGCTCGCCGACCGCGAGCACCGCGATCACATCGGACTTCCGGATCGTCGCGTAGATCAGCCGGCCGTCGGGCGACACCGACACATGCGCCGCAGCCTCGCCCGGCTGCAGCGGAGCGCGGCGCAGGCGCGACGAGCCGGCGATGTCGTAGCGCCCATCGATCGCGGGCTCGAGCACGAACACCGACACCGCGTACTCGCAGTCCACGTAGAGCCGCCCGTTCGGCGCGAGCGCGACGTGCCGCGGCCCCGCGCCGAAGGGGAAGACGATCTCGTAGTCGAGCTCGAGCCCTCCGGCCCCGGCGTCGTACGTCCACACCCGCGCCAGGTCGAAGCCGAGATCGGTGGTCAGCAGCTGCCCGTTCGGCAGCAGCTGCGCGAAATGCGCACGGCTGCGGCGCGGGGCGTAGTCGGGCCGCGGCGCCGTGAGCTCGGTCTCGGGCACGCCGGCGTACGGGTCGCTCGCGGCTGCGGCATCCGATCGACCCGTGATCTCGCCCGTCTCGGGGTCGAGCGCGTAGAGGATCACCTGGCCTGAGCCCCAGCAGGCCACCACGGCGAAGCGGCCGCCGTCGTCGACGGCGACGTGACAGGCCGCGGCCCCGGCGGCGAACACCCGGCCGAGCGGCGCGAGGGCGCCGTCGTCCGCGATGCGGAAGGCGCGGAAGGTGCCGTCCTTCTCGCCGACCGCGTACAGCACGGGCAGAGACGGATGCTGCGCCACGAAGCTCGGGCTGCGCATCGGCGCCGCGAGCTTCGGCGTGCCGAGGGTGCCGTCGGGCGCGACCTCGACCGAGGCGATGCCGCGCGCGGTGCCGGCCATGTCGGAGGTGTAGCCGCCGATCCAGATGCGGGTCACCCCACCCATCAGCCCACCAGGTCGTGCCGCACGATGATGGCGTCGCGGCCGGGCCCGACGCCGATCGCCGAGATGCGCGTTCCCGACATCTGCTCCAGCGCGAGCACGTAGTCCTGCGCGTTCTTCGGCAGCTCCTCGAAGCTGCGCGCGCCGGTGATGTCCTCGCTCCAGCCTGGGAACTCCTCGTAGATCGGCTTCGCGTGGTGGAAGTCGCTCTGCGAGACCGGGACCTCGTCGAACCGTCGGCCGTCGACGTCGTAGGCGACGCACACCGGAATGCGCTCGAGCCCGGTCAGCACGTCGAGCTTGGTCAGTACGATGTCGGTCAGGCCGTTGACGCGGCTTGCGTACCGGGCGATGGGCGCGTCGTACCAGCCGGGCCGGCGGCGCCGGCCGGTCGTGGTGCCGAACTCGCCGCCGTGCTCGACGAGGAAGTCGCCCCACTCGTCGAACAGCTCGGTCGGGAACGGGCCCGCGCCGACGCGGGTGATGTACGCCTTCGCGATGCCGATCACGCGATCGATGCGGGTCGGGCCGACGCCCGAGCCGGTCGAGGCGCCGCCGGCGGTCGCCGACGACGAGGTCACGAACGGGTAGGTGCCGTGGTCGACGTCGAGCATGGTCGCCTGGCCGCCCTCGAACAGCACGTTCTGGCCGCGCTCCAGGGCGCTGTTCAACTCGAGCGCGGTGTCGCACACCATCGGCGCGACGCGGTCGGCGTACGAGAGCAGCTCGGTGACGATCTCGTCGACCGTGATGGCGCGGCGGTTGTAGACCTTGAGCAGCAGCTGGTTCTTCTGGAACAGCGCGCCCTCGACCTTCTGCCGAAGGATCGACTCATCGAACAGGTCTTGAATACGGATGCCGACGCGATTGATCTTGTCGGCGTACGCCGGCCCGATGCCGCGCCCCGTGGTGCCGATCTGCCGCTTGCCGAGGAACCGCTCGGTGACCTTGTCGATGGTGCGGTGGTAGGGCGCGATGATGTGCGCGTTGGCGGAGATCTTGAGCTTCGAGATGTCGACGCCGCGGGCGCTCAGCGCGTCGAGCTCTTCGAACAGCACCTCGAGGTCGATGACGACGCCGTTGCCGATGACCGGCACGACGCCCTCGGTCAGGATGCCCGACGGCAGCAGGTGCAGCGCATACTTCTCGTCGCCGATCACCACGGTGTGACCGGCGTTGTTGCCGCCGTTGAACTTGACGACGTAGTCGATGCGGCTTCCGAGCAGGTCGGTGGCCTTGCCCTTGCCCTCGTCGCCCCACTGGGCGCCGACGATGACGATTCCCGGCACGTGGTCCTCCTCACAGCTGGGTGGTGGACCGCGATCGCGCGTCCACCCCATCCTATCGAACCGTCGTGTCGGCTCTCGGGAGTCGCTGGGCGCGGTGCCGCTACTCCGAGATGCCTACTCCGAAATGCCCTGCGCGGCGCGACCCGGGCGCGCACCCTCGGGCGCCGCGTAGTACGCGCCCTCGGTGTACCCGACGACCGGGCCGAAGTGCTCGGCGAGGGTCGCGCGGTGCGCGGCCCGCAGCTCCTCCACCCCGACGGTGAACAGGCCCTGCACCTCGAGCACGGGCACCTCTCCGGAGACCGCGTCGGTCACGCCGATGCGGGCGACCGGGTATCCCCGCCCCTCGCACAGGCCCCGAAATTGCACGTCGTCCTCGCGCGCGACCGAGACGAGCACGCGGCCGGTCGACTCGCTGAACAGGGCGGTCGCCGCGTCGATGCCGTCGCGCTCGAGCAGCTCGTCGAGGAACACTCGGGCGCCGACGCCGAAGCGCAGCACCGACTCGGCCAGCGCCTGCGCGAGGCCGCCGTCGGAGAGGTCGTGCGCCGAGGTGATCAGCCCCTCGAGCGCCGCCGCGTGCAGCAGCCCGGCCAGCCGCTTCTCGCCCTCGAGCGAGACGGCCGGCGGGCGGCCGCCGAGGTGGCCGTGCACGGTGCCGGCCCACGCCGAGCCGTCGAGCTCGAGCGCGGTGGTGCCGAGCAGGTAGACGTTCTCCCCCGGGTCCTGCCACCCAGAGGGGATGCGCCGGGCGACGTCGTCGATGATGCCGAGCACACCGACGACCGGAGTCGGGAAGATCGGGGTGGACCCGGTCTGGTTGTAGAAGGAGACGTTGCCCCCGGTGACGGGGATCTCCAGCTCGAGGCATCCGTCTGACAGGCCCTCGACGGCCTGGGCGAACTGCCACATCACCTCGGGATTCTCCGGCGAGCCGAAGTTGAGGCAGTCGGTGACCGCGACCGGCACGGCGCCCGAGACGGCGACGTTGCGGTAGGCCTCGGCGAGCGCCAGCTTCGCGCCCTGCTCGGGGTCGAGCTGGCAGTAGCGGCCGTTCGCGTCGGTGGCGATCGCGAAGCCGAGGCCGGAGCGCTCGTCCACGCGGATCATGCCGGCGTCGTCGGGGAACGCGAGCGCCGTGTTGCCGCCCACGTAGTAGTCGTACTGGTTCGTCACCCAGCTCTTGTCGGCGAGGTTGGGCGAGCCCACCAGCGCCAGGAACTGCTCGCGCAGCTGCGCCTTTCCTTCGTCGACGGATGCGTCGGGCCGGGGCAGTTCGGAGGCGGAATCCGCCTGCAGCGCATCGAGCCAGCCAGGTCGGGCCACGGGGCGGTCGTACACGGGCGAGTCGACGGCGACGGTGCGCGGGTCGACGTTGACGATCTCCTCGCCGTGCCACTGGATGACCAGGCGCCCGGTGTCGGTGACCTCGCCGAGCACGCTGAACTCGACGTCCCACTTGCCGAGCACGGCCCGGAACTCGTCGAGCTTGTCGGGGCGCACGACGGCCATCATCCGCTCCTGCGACTCGCTCATCAGGATCTCTTCGGCGGTCAGGGAGGGGTCGCGCAGCAGCACCGAGTCGAGCTCGATGAACATGCCGCCGTCGCCGTTGCTGGCCAGCTCGCTCGTGGCGCACGAGATGCCGGCCGCGCCGAGGTCCTGGATGCCGTCGACCAGCTTCTTCTCGAACAGCTCGAGGCAGCACTCGATGAGCACCTTCTCGGCGAACGGGTCGCCCACCTGCACGGCGGGGCGCTTGGTGGGGCCGGTGGCTGAGAAGGTGTCGGAGGCGAGGATCGAGGCGCCGCCGATGCCGTCGCCGCCGGTGCGGGCGCCGAACAGGACCACCTTGTTGCCGACGCCCTCGGCGTTGGCGAGGTGAAGGTCTTCGTGGCGCAGCACGCCGACGCTCAGCGCGTTGACGAGCGGGTTGCCCTGGTACACCGGGTCGAAGTACGTCTCGCCGCCGATGTTCGGCAGCCCGAGGCAGTTGCCGTAGAAGGAGATGCCGGAGACGACGCCGTGCACGACGCGGGCGGTGTCGGGGTCGTCGATCTTGCCGAAACGCAGCTGGTCCATGACGGCGACCGGGCGCGCGCCCATGGAGATAATGTCGCGCACGATGCCGCCGACGCCGGTCGCGGCGCCCTGGAACGGCTCGATATACGACGGATGGTTGTGGCTCTCGACCTTGAAGGTGACGGCCCAGCCCTCGCCGATGTCGACGACGCCCGCGTTCTGGCCCATGCCGACCATCAGCTTCTCGCGCATCTTGTCGGTGACCTTCTGCCCGAAGATGCGCAGGTACTTCTTGCTCGACTTGTAGGAGCAGTGCTCCGACCACATCACCGAGTACATGGCGAGCTCGGCGCTGGTCGGGCGGCGGCCGAGGATCTGCTTGATCTGCGCGTACTCGTCGGCCTTGAGGCCGAGCGCCTCGAACGGCTGCTCCTTCTCGGGAGTCGCGGCGGCCTGGGCGGTGGTGTCGAGAGCCGCGGTGGGAACGGCGATCTCGCTGGCGTCGGTCACGGCAGCGATTCTACCGGGGACACCGCCGCCTCTTGCCTCGGCCCCGTGGCCGGCTGCTCACGCCCCTCGATGGGGTGCTCGACGCGGGTTGCGCCGTCCGGCTAGGTTGAGGGCACTTCATGCAGGAGCGAGGGAGCATCGTGAATTCGTGGTTCTTCTCCCTTGGCGCGATCTTCGCGATCGTGCTCTATCTGCTGCTCTTCGCCTTCATCGCCTGGGGCCTCTATGCCGTCATCAGAGGCGCGGTGCGCACGGCGCTCGACGACCACTACCGCAAGGTGCAGTGGTACGAGGAGACGGGCCTGTGGTACAGCGGCCGTCCGCCGAAGGGCCTCCCAGGCGCGACCCAGCTGAACCGCGACGAGCGGAAGAACCTGCCCAAGACGGCCAAACCCGAAAAGGGCGCGTAGCGCGAGCGGACGCTGGCGCGCGTCGCCGACGTGCCCCGATCCGAGCGCAGGGGCGCTGCGGGTTGCTCCGCTCCGACGCGAGAATCCCAAGACGCAGGATGCGGAGGACGTTTTCGGTAGAAGTTCCTCCATAGCGTGAGTCTTGGGCGATTCGGTGCGGGAGGCGTTTCGCGAGCGGCACCGTTCGTCGCGAAGGGCACTCCGAAACCGCGCGGACGGGGTGCCGCCGGGCGCGAAGCGTGCCCTTCGCGAAACGGTCGCGTCGGGCGGCCCTTCGAGACGCGGCCCGGTGGGCCGCTCGTCAGGGACCGCCCTTCGAGACGCGGCCTGCGGTCGCTCCTCAGGGACCGCCCTTCGAGACGCGGCCCGGTGGGCCGCTCCGCAGGGACCGCCCTTCGAGACGCGGCCCGGTGGGCCGCTCCTCAGGGGCCGGCCCTTCGAGACGCGGCCTGCGGCCGCTCCTCAGGGACCCCGACCGCTACCCCAGCCGGTACGCCCGGTTCTTCGACTGCGGGGGCGCCGTCGGGATGAGCGCGCGCTGGTCGACGAGCACGCGCAGCCGCTGGCGCACCACGTTCACGGTCGAGCCGGCCCGTTCCGCGATGTCCTGCACGGCGAGCTCCCCGGCCTCGCGCACGGCGGCGATGATCCGCTCGTCGAGCGCACCCCGCACCGCGGGCTCCCGCGGCGGCGAGGAGAACACCCCCGGCGCGAGCTCGCGGATCTCCTCGTGCTGCAGGCGCGGCCCCCTTCGGTAGGCCTCGCCGGGCCGCGGCGGATACCTGAGCCATCCGTCGTCGACGAGCGAGCGCAGCACGTCCTGCGCGTCATGCGAGTCGATGCCGAGCAGCGCGCGCAGCAGCTGATCCTCGACGTCGAGGTCGCGGTGCACGAGCGCGAGCGCGCGCTGCTGGTCGGGCTCGAGCCCGTCGGCGCCGATCTCGGCGAGCCATTCGCTGACGTCGGGCGAGAGCAGCCCGTGCCGCTCCAGCACGACCGTCATGGCGGTGAGCGTCGCGTCGAAGCGCGGCGCGGCGAGCCCGGCGCGGCCGAGCGACCCGGTCATGCGGGGGATGCCGCTGCCGGCGTTCTCCGACACGGTGTCGGAGCCGTGCGGCATCGGCACATCCGTCAGCAGCGCCGCGAGCCGGGCGTTGCGCGAGCGCGAGTTGCCGTCGAACAGCTCGGTCACGCGCCGGCCGCCCCAGATGCCGCCCGGATTGTGGATCTCGAGCCGGTCGGGGTACAGCTCGACGCGCACCTGGTCGCCCTGCGCGAGCGGGCTGTAGTCGCGGTGCGTCAGCGCGTTCACGACCGCTTCGCGGATCGCGTCGACGGGGATCTCCGGCTCGTCGTACGCGCCCGCCCCGCGCGAGATGCGCCGGTGCTGCAGATTGCCGAGCACGGCCCGCACGGTGTCGTCGACGATGACGGGGATCGGCCCCTCGAGGGTGCGCCGGTCGAGCATCCGCACGTCGCCCGCGACCGCGTCCTTCGTGAGCCCCGGGTACGACGCGAAGGTGACCATGAGCTGCGGGAAGAACTGCTGCGGGTACCGGCCGAGCGCGAGCAGGCCGGCGAGCGTCGGCGTGCGCCGGTCGGAGCTGAGCACCTTGAGCCGGGCGAGCACATCGGCCTGCGAGCTCAGCCCGTCGACCGAGCGCGGGCGCACCCGGCGCAGCCGGTCCACGAAGCGCTCGACGAGGGCCGGGTCGAGGTCGTCGACGGATGCCTCGGGCACCGGCTCCACGTCGGTCGTCGGCTGCGTCGCATCCGTTCTCAGCAGGAAGACGCCGTACCGCCCCATCACGCGGTCGCCGTCGGCCACCCGCTGGTAGCTGCCGTTCTCGATGCCCTGCGTGGTGACGTAGCAGGGGCGCGCGTCGGCGGGCAGCTCTTCGACGTCGACGACGACCACGGGCGCGCCGTCGACCTCGGCGATGTCGATCACGCCGCTCGGGGTTGGGGTGAGCGGGCCGGGGATGTCGCGCGCCGAGCGCGGCCGGAACGCCTCGGCGACCGCGTCGCGCACCCGCGGGGCATCGAAGCCGGGCGCCGGGGCGAAGCCGTTCGTCTCGTCGAGGCCGAGGATGACGAGCCCGCCGTCGCGGTTGCTGAACGAGCTGATGGTCGGCCAGAGGCCGCGCGGCACGCCGCCGACGGCCGCCTTCACCTCCACCTGCGTGAGGTCGGTGCCGGTGCGGCGCAGCCGCGCGACGACCTCGTCGAGCGGGCCCTGACTCGTCTCCATCGGATGCTCCCGGTTCAGTGATCCGTGACTTCTGATCCGTCACGTCGGTTCAGTGAAGTTCAGTGACGGTCAGTGAAGGTCAGTGACGTCTGGCGAGCTTCAGTGACGATCACTGATGCCCATCACTGAAGTTCACTGACGAGCATCACTGAACTTCAGTGATCGCGCGGGAGGCACGCGGCGCCCCTGCGAGAATGGACTGTGCCTGATCTCGGACTGCTGCTCGACGTCGACGGACCCATCGCGAGCCCCGTCACCCGCACCATCGCCATCCGCTCCATCGCCGACGACCTGGTCACCCTGGCCGCGGCGGGCGTGCCGATCGCGTTCATCACCGGCCGCAGCGACCGGTTCATCGACGAGCAGGTGGTGCGGCCGCTGCTGCAGCGCGGGCTCGCCGAGGCGCTCGGCGCTCCGGGGGCGCGGATGTTCGGGGTGTTCGAGAAGGGCGGAGCCTGGGCGGCGATCGGGCCGACGGGCCTCGCATCCGTCACCGTCGACCGCAGCGTCGCCCCGTCGGCCGTGCTCGCCGCCGACATCCGCTCCCTCGTCGAGGAGCGCTTCCGGGACACGATGTTCTTCGACGAGACGAAGCGGGCCATGATCTCGGTCGAGCAGCGCCGCGACGTCGAGTCGTCGATCTACCTGAAGGCGCAGGCGCACTTCGACCACGCGGCCTTCGACGTGCTGGTCGACCACGGCGTCGGCGTGCACCACCGCGACCGCGTCGCCCCCGACGTGAACGGCGAAGTGACCTTCCGCCTCGACTCCACGATCATCTCCACCGACATCGAGTCGGTGCTGCTCGACAAGGATCGCGGCGCGCAGCGCGCCCTCGAGCACTTCGCGGCGCTCGGCGAGCTGCCGCGGCGCTGGCGCTCTGTGGGCGACTCGCGCAGCGACTACAAGATGGCCGACTTCCTGCACGAGGCCGGGTTCGAGACGGCGCACGTCGACGTGCGGCCATCGGATGGCGTGCTCGAGAAGCCCTACCCCGTGGTCGCTGACCACGGCGCGCTGCACGACGAGGCCGGGGCGCTGTTCCTGCGGCACTGGGTGCGCGAGCTCGACCTCGCCTGACCCGCCGCCGCCGGTCGACTCGCGCGCAGCGCGAATGGAGACCGCGGGGCCCTAAACCGCCTGCAGCGCCTCGATCGCGGCCGTGAACAGCTTCAGCCCGTCGGTGCCGGAGCGCATGGCCACCGAGGTGTCGGGGCCGAACCCCGGCTCGACGGCGTGCTCGGGGTGCGGCATCAGGCCGACCACGTTGCGGCCGGCGTTCGTGATGCCCGCGATGTCGTTCAGCGAGCCGTTCGGGTTGACGTGCCGGTAGCGGAACACGACGCGGCCCTCGCCCTCGAGCTCGGCCAGCGTCTCCGCATCCGCGATGTAGCCGCCCTCGCCGTTCTTCAGCGGGATGACGATGTCCTGCCCCTGCTCGAACTGGTGCGTCCACGCGGTGTCGGTGCACTCGACCTTGAGCACCTGGTCGCGGCGGATGAACGTGCCGTGGTCGTTGCGGATGAGCCCGCCGGGCAGCAGGTGCGCCTCGACGAGCACCTGGAAGCCGTTGCAGATGCCGAGCACGGGCATGCCGGCGTTCGCCGCCGCCACGACCTCGGTCATGATGGGCGAGATCGAGGCGATCGCGCCCGCGCGCAGGTAGTCGCCGTACGAGAAGCCGCCCGGAAGGACCAGCGCGTCGACGCCCTGCAGGTCGTGGTCGCCGTGCCAGAGCGCAACGGGCTCTGCGCCGGCGAGACGGATGGCGCGGTGGGCGTCGCGCTCGTCGAGGGAGCCCGGGAAGGTGACGACGCCGATCTTGGTCACGCTCACACCTCCTGCCGCGCGGCGGGCTCGAGCACCCGCACGCCGACGACGTCTTCGATGACGCCGTTGGACAGCACGTGCTCGGCGATCTCGCGCACCTCATCGAGCAGCTCCTGCGTCACGACGCCGGGCACCGTGAGTTCGAACCGCTTGCCCTGGCGCACCTGGAACTCGCCGCGGCCGGTGCGGGCCAGGGCGCCCGCGATGGCCTTGCCCTGCGGGTCGAGCAGTTCGGCCTTGGGCATGACTTCGACGACGATCGTGGGCACGTGGTTCTCCGTCCGGTGCTCGCTAGGGGGACTGCCGCCGATTCTACCGGGCGTCATCACCGGTTCATGCGGCGTTGTTTTGACACCAAATATTCCGCCCGGAATAATCGACGGGGAACGGGTTGGAACGGAGGTGGCGGCTCGCGATGACTCCCCTGGCGATTTCGGCGCTCGCGCTGCTGAGCGAGCATCCGATGCATCCGTACGAGATGTATCAGACGCTCATCCAGCGGCACGAGGACCGCATCGTCAAGGTGCGCCCGGGCTCGCTCTACCACACCATCAACAAGCTCGCCGAGCTCGGGCTGGTGCGCGTCACTGGCACCGAGCGCGAGGGCAACCGCCCCGAGCGCACCACCTACGAGATCACCGAGAAGGGTCAGCTCGCCCTCGCCGAGCGGATCGCCGAGACCATCGGCGAGCCGGTCTACGAGTTCCCGAGCTTCCCCGTTGCCATCGGGGAGGCGCACAACCTGCCGCGGCATACCGTCATCGACCTGGTGCGGCGCAGACTGAAGGCGCTCGACCTGCAACGCGCCGAGCTCGACGACGCACTCGCCGAGCTCGGCCGCAAGGAACTGCCCCGCCGGTACTGGCTCGATGTGAGCTACCTCGAGGCCGTGCAGGGCGCCGAGCGTGCCTGGCTCCAGGGATTGCTCGCCGACCTGGAGTCGGGCGAACTCGACTGGGGCGACGGTGGCAGCGACCCCGCGCCCTCAGCCCCGACTTCCAACGCACAGCCTTCCCGGGCACAGCCTTCCCGGGCACAGCCTTCCCGGGCACAGACTTCCCACCAGTAGAAAGAGACCTCAACGATGGACAACAAGGAGATCCGCCCCTGGCCGGCGCTGTGGGCGCTGGTCATCGGCTTCTTCATGATCCTGATCGACACGACCATCGTGTCGGTCGCCAACCCCTCCATCCAGGAGGGCTTGGACACCTCGACCGACAACGTGATCTGGGTCACGAGTGCGTACCTGCTCACCTACGCGGTGCCGCTGCTCGTCACCGGCCGCCTCGGCGACCGCTTCGGCCCGAAGCGCATCTACCTGATCGGCCTCACGGTCTTCACGCTCGCCTCGCTGTGGTGCGGCCTGGCCGACGCCCTGCCCGGCAGCGGCATCGCCAACCTGATCGTCGCCCGCGCGGTGCAGGGGCTCGGCGCGGCGCTGATGACGCCGCAGACGATGGCGGTCATCACCCGCATCTTCCCGCCGCACAAGCGCGGCTCCGCCATGGCTCTGTGGGGCGCCACGGCCGGCGTGGCCACGCTCGTCGGCCCGATCCTCGGCGGCGTGCTCGTGGACGGCCTCGGCTGGGAGTGGATCTTCTTCGTCAACGTGCCGATCGGCATCGTGGCCTTCATCCTCGCCACGGCGCTCGTCCCGACCCTCCCGACGCACACCCACAGCTTCGACTGGCTCGGCGTCGGGCTGTCCGCGCTCGGCATGTTCCTGCTGGTCTTCGGGCTGCAGGAGGGCAACACCTATGACTGGAACGGATGGGTGTGGGCATCCGTCATCGGCGGCGTCGTCGTGCTGGCGTTGTTCGTGCTGTGGCAGCGCGTCAACCGGAAGGAGCCGCTGCTGCCGCTCGGCCTGTTCTCCGACCGCAACTTCTCGCTGGCGAACACCGCCATCTCGGCCGTCGGGTTCTCGATCACGGCGATGTTCATCCCGCTGATCTACTTCTTCCAGGCCGTGCGCGGCATGACGCCGACCGAGTCCGCGCTGATGAGCGCGCCCATCGCGGTGTTCTCGCTCGTGCTGGCGCCGATCGCCGGACGCCTCGCCGACCGGGTGCACCCGCGCATCCTGGCGCTGCCCGGCGTGCTGCTGGTGTCGGCCGCGATGTGGCTGTACGTCGTGATGCTCTCGCCGCCCATCGCCTGGGGCTGGCTGCTCGTGCCCGCGGGCGTGCTCGGCCTCGGCAGCGCGTTCATGTGGGGCCCGATCGCCTCCACCGCCAACCGGAACCTGCCGCCGCGGCAGGCCGGCGCCGGCTCGGGCGTCTTCAACACCACCCGCCAGGTCGGCGCCGTGGTCGGGTCGGCGGCGCTCGCCGCGCTGATGACCGGCCGCATCACGTCCGACCTGACCAGTGCGCTCCCCGCCGGCACGAAGCTGTCGGGCGGCGAGGCGGCGCTCGGCTCGAGCGCGCTGCCGGACATGCTCAAGGCGCCGTTCACGGATGCGATGAGCGAGACGATGATCCTGCCCGCCGTGGTGGTCCTGGTCGCCGCCGTCGCCGTGGCGTTCTTCGTCAAGCCGCACTTCATGCGCGAGGGCGAGGTTGAGGGCGGTGGCGCCGACGCGGGTGAGGCGCCCGCCGGCGCTCCAACCACAGCGCCGACGCCGGCGGCCGAGTAGCCCCGCGCGTCAGCACGCCGGGTCGTCAGCTCGTCAGGCGGCCGATCAGCTCCCGGTAGCGGTCGGCCGTCTGCGCGACGATCACGGCGGGCAGTTCCGGCGGAGTGCCCTGTCGGTCCCAGTTGGCGGCCAGCCAGTCGCGCACGATCTGCTTGTCGAAGCTCGCCATGCGCTCCTCGGGCGTCGCCCCGGAGCGCCAGGCGGCCAGATCCCAGTAGCGGGACGAGTCCGAGGTCAGCACTTCGTCAGCCAGCCGGATCCGGCCCGTCGCGCGGTCGGCGCCGAACTCGAACTTGGTGTCGGCGAGCACGAGCCCCTTCGACTCGGCGATCCCGGCCGCCGTCTCGTATATCTTCAGCGACAGCGAGCGCAGCGCCTCCGCGGCATCCGCCCCCACCAGTTCGACCATGCGCTCGAAGGTGATGTTCTCGTCGTGCGCGCCCTGCGGCGCCTTCCACGCGGGGGTGAAGATCGGCTCGGGCAGCCGGTCGCCGTTGCGCAGGCCCTCGGGAAGCGGGATGCCCGTGACCGACCGCGTCTGCTGGTACTCGGCCCAGCCGCTGCCGGTGAGATACCCGCGCACGACGCACTCGACCGGGAACATGTCGAGCGGCTCGACGATCATGGCTCGATCGGCGACGGATGCCGGCAGCCGGTCGGCCCCGCCGGGTGCCAGGTGGTTCGGCACGTCGGCGAGCTGCGCGAACCACCAGTTCGAGAGCGTGGTCAGCAGCGCGCCCTTGCCCGGGATGCCGGGCGAGAGCACATGGTCGAAAGCGCTCACCCGGTCGCTGGCCACGACCAGCAGTTCGCTCGCCGTCTCGAGGCTCTGCCCGGCCGGCACGTACAGGTCGCGCACCTTGCCCGAGTACGCGTGGTGCCAGCCGTCCAGATCCGTCGCAGTCACACTGGCATGCTACCGACGGGCCGGGCAGAGCCCGGCCGGCGGGAACCGTCCGGCAGAGACCGGCTAATATGTCGCGAGAGACAACAAAGAAGTTGAAGGAGGGCGACCGTGGGCGAGGCCAACTGGTCGGGCAACTACGAATACCGTGCGAGCCGCATCGTGCGGCCGGGATCGCCGGACGAGATCGCCGAACTCGTGACCGCGGCGACGGATGCTGCGCCCGTGCGCGCGCTCGGAACGCGGCACACCTTCAACGACCTCGCCGACCCGATGGCGACCGGAACCCTGATCTCGACCGCGGGTCTGCCCGCGAAGGCCGAGGTGGACGAGGAGCGGCGCGTCGTCGCCGTCTCCTCGGGGCTGCGCTACGGCGACCTCGCGCTCGAACTGCAACGCCAGGGCTGGGCCCTCGCCAACCTGGCGTCGCTGCCGCACATCTCCGTCGCGGGAGCGGTGGCGACCGCCACCCACGGCTCCGGCTCGCGCAATCGCAACCTGGCCGCCGCCGTCGCGGCGGTGACCTTCGTCTCCGGCACCGGCGAGCTCGTCGCCCTGCGCCGCGGCGACGAGGGCTTCGACGGAGCCGTCGTCTCGCTCGGGGCGCTCGGCATCGTCACCGAGCTCGAGCTCGACGTCGAGCCCGCCTACGAGATCGCGCAGAGCGTCTACCTCGGCGTGCCGTACGAGCACATCGACGAGTTCCTCGACGGCGCGTACAGCGTGAGCGTGTTCACGGACTGGACCGCCGACGCGATCAACCACGGCTGGGTGAAGGCGCGCACGGATGCCGCATCCGATCGCCTCGAACTGTTCGGCGCCACGCCCGCGTTGCACAAGATGCACCCCATCCCGTCGGTCGACGCCGCGGCGACGACCGAGCAGTTCGGCGTGCCGGGCGCGTGGCACGAGCGGCTGCCGCACTTCCGGCTCGACTTCCAGCCGAGCGCGGGCGACGAGATCCAGGCCGAGTTCCTCGTGCCGCGTCGGCACGCGGCCGCCGCGATCGAGGGCGTGCGGGGGATCGGCGAGAGGATCGCGCCGATCCTGTTCACGAGCGAGCTGCGCGCGGTCGCCGCCGACGGCTTGTGGCTGTCGACCGCGTTCTCGGCCGGCGACGACGACTGGGCGGACGGCGCCGTCGCCTTCCACTTCACCTTCATGCGCGACCAGCAGGCGGTGGAGGCCGCGGCGGCCGCGCTCGAGGGCGTGCTCGCGCCGTTCGGCGCCCGCCCGCACTGGGGCAAGGTGTTCACCGACGCCGCCCGCGTGCCCGGCCTGTACCCGCGGTTCGCGGACTTCCGCGCCCTGGTCGGCCGGTACGACCCGAACCGGGTCTTCCGCAACCCCTACACGGCAGCGCTGGGCCTGTAGCGACTGCGCCGGTGGCGGCTGCGCCTGTGGCGGCCGCGCCTGGAGCGGCTGCGCCTGTGGCGGCGGCCCGCCGCACGTGCGCTACTCGGATCCGCTCTCCGCGCCCCGGATCCGAGGGGCGCACTGCGGATGCGAGTAGCGCAAGCGCCGGACGTGACCGGTTGCGCAGCTAACGAGCGACGCGCGCGGCGATGTCGGTGCGGTACTGGCCGCCCTCGAGGTGGATCTTCCCGATCGCGTCGTAGGCCCGCTCGCGCGCCTCGGCGAAGTCGGAGCCGAGCGCGACGACGCTGAGCACGCGGCCGCCGGTGGCGATCAGCGACTCGGCGGTCCAGCTGCCGTGCAGTCCGTCGTCGGGCAGCGTGCCCACCTCGGTCGCGGCGTGGTCGACCCACACGCCGGGCACGGCCTCGGCGGCGTCGAGGCCGGCGAGAGGCCGCCCCGTGATCGGCTTCTCCGGGTACCCCTCGCTGGCGAGCACCACGGTGACCGCGACCTCGGATGCGAACTCGGGCCGGGGCAGGCCGGCGAGGCCGCCCGTGGCGGCGGCGAGCATGAGGCGCGAGAGGGGCGTGGTGAGCCGGGCCAGCACGACCTGCGTCTCGGGGTCCCCGAAGCGGGCGTTGAATTCGATGACCTTCACGCCGGAAGCGGTGACGACCAGTCCGCAGTAGAGCAGGCCGATGAACGGCGTCTGCTCGGCCTCGAGCCGCCGCACCGTCGGCAGCGCGATGGTCTCGACCACCTCGTCGACGAAGGTGCCGGGAAGCCACGGCAGCGGCGAATACGCGCCCATGCCGCCCGTGTTCGGGCCCGCGTCGCCGTCGAGGAGGCGCTTGTAGTCCTGTGCGGGCGACAGCGGCAGCACCTCGTGGCCGTCGCTGAGCAGGAACAGGGAGACCTCGGGACCGTCGAGGAACTCCTCGACCAGCACCGCGCCGTGCTCCAGCCAGCGGGTGGCGTGGGCGAGCGCCGCGCCGCGGTCGGGCGTCACGAGCACTCCCTTTCCGGCCGCCAGCCCGTCGGCCTTGACCACATAGGGCGCCCCGTACTCGTCGAGCGCGGCCTCGGCCTCCGCGAGGGTGGCAGCCCGCACGGCCCGCCCGGTCGGCACGCCGGCCTCGTCCATGATCCGCTTGGCGAACGCCTTCGAGCCCTCGAGCTGTGCCGCCGCCTTGCCCGGGCCGAAGACGGCGATGCCGCGTTCGCGCAGCGGGTCGGCGACCCCGGCGATCAGCGGCGCCTCCGGACCCACGACGACGAGCTCCACCGCCCGCTCGACCGCGAAGTCGGCGACGGCGACCGGGTCGAGCGGATCGATGTCGACGACCGGGGTCTCGCGCGCGATCCCGGCGTTGCCGGGGGCCACGAAGACCTCGTGGCTCTCGTCCTCCGAGAGCAGTGACTTGACGATCGCGTGCTCGCGGGCGCCCGAACCGAGGATCAGGATTCTCACCCGGGCATCCTACCGACGCCGCGCGCGGCGGCTCCGGCGGCCGGTGCCGCGGGAGGAAGGCAGGCCGGGCGCGGGAGGAAAGCGGGCCGCACGCGGGAGAATGGGCGGATGGCGAAGGGACGCATCGACGACGGCACGGGCTTCGACGCGGTGCGGGCGGCGCTCGCCGAGGCATCCGTGCCCCGCGACACGCTCGCGACCGCCGCGCGCTACCTGCTGCAGCTGCTGGCCGAGAAGGCGCCGGGGCACACCGTCGAGGTGCGGGTGCCGCCGTTCGGCGCGGTGCAGGTCGTCGAGGGACCGCGCCACACGCGCGGCACGCCCCCGAACGTCATCGAGACGGATGCCTCGACCTGGATCTCCCTCGCATCCGGCCGGTCGAGCTGGGCCGAGGCCGTGGCCTCCGGCCGGGTGTCGGCCTCGGGCACACGCGCGAGCCTCGAGGGGCTCGTCCCCGTGCTGCCGCACAGCTTCACGCTGGGAGAATGAGGGCATGTCCGACGAGCATCCCGAGCCGCGCGAGCAGGTCGATCAGACCCTGGTCGAGGTGCGTCGGCACCCCAAGTACTGGAACTTCATGCTGCTCGGTGCCGTGGTGTTCGCGATCGCCGGCCTCGTCGTCACCTTCGCGATGCCGTACGACGCGCAGACGGCCACCTACAGCCGCGGCACGGTGCTCGGGTTCACCCTGCTGATCGCGGTGGCCGCCGGCCTGGCCCTGGGAGCGGTCGCGGCACTGGTCGCCGAGCGGGTCACCCGCCGCAGCATCCGTCTCGTCGAGGCCGAGCACGTCACCGGCCGCCCGGACGACGTCGACGGCCCCGACGGGCACGCGGACTGAATCGGACCGCGGAATCTCGTCCCAAGGGCGGCGCTTTTCTCGCACAACGTGCGCGTTTCGCTCGAGCTACCGCGCCGGCCCTCGCATGCTCTGAGGTATGGAGTTCGTGAGGTGGGAGTCGGCCACGCCGGACTCCAGGGGCCGTCATGTCGGCATCTTCGGCCTCGCCAACGGCCTCGGCCGCCGCGGACTGCTCGCTCCGGCGGATCACGACTGGTGGCGCTCGGCCAATGACTGGTTCAACAGCGCATACGTCGACCCGAACAGCGTCGCGAGCGGCATCTTTGCCGCGCATCCGTCGGCCACGTGCTGGTTCAAGACGACCGCGACGCACTTGATCGAGCGCATTCCGCCCTATCTCGCCCTGCTTGACCGGTACTCGGTCGCGTGGCGCGAGCGGCTATCGGATGCTCCGGGCCGCGTGATCTACGAAGATGAGGTGCAGGTCGTGGTCGTCGAGGCCGAGGCCGACTCTGATCGCTGAGGAGCCGCGCAGCGGCGTCTCGAAGTGATCGGAGCGGCAGATGATCGTTTCGAGACGCGCGCCGAAGCGCGCTCCTCAACGAACGAGGCTCGTCAACTGAGCTGAGTCGCCTCGACCCAGGCGAGGTACTCGTCGGTGACCGTGCCGGTCACGTACTCGCCGGTGAAGCAGCTCATCTCGAGGTCGTTCACCGCGCTCTGCCCCTCGAGGATGGCGGACTTCATGTCCTCCACCTCCTGGTAGATGAGGTTGTCGGCGCCGAGCAGCTGGGCGATCTCGGGGATGGTGCGGCCCGCGGCCACCAGCTCCCGCCGCGAGGGCATGTTGATGCCGTAGACATGCGGGTAGCGCACCGGCGGCGCGGCCGAGGCGAAGGTGACCTTGTTGGCGCCGGCGGCGCGGGCCATGTCGACGATCTCCTTCGAGGTCGTGCCGCGCACGATCGAGTCGTCGATGATCAGCACGTTCCTGCCCTTGAACTCGCTCGACATGGCGTTGAGCTTCTGCCGCACGCTGCGCTTGCGCTGCGCCTGCCCCGGCATGATGAAGGTGCGGCCGACGTAGCGGTTCTTGTAGAAGCCCTCGCGGTACTCGATGCCGAGCTTCTGCGCGACGTTCATGGCCGCGGGGCGCGAGGAGTCGGGGATCGGCATGACCACGTCGATGTCGCCGCCCGGCACGTGCGCCGCCACGGTGTCGGCGAGGCGGTCGCCGAGACGCAGCCGCGCCTCGTACACCGAGATGCCGTTCATGATCGAGTCGGGGCGGGCGAGGTACACGTACTCGAACGAGCACGGCACGAGCCGCGGCGAGCGGGCGCACTGCTTCGAGTACAGCTGCCCGTCCATCGTGATGAACACGGCCTCGCCGGGCGCGACGTCGCGCACGATCTCGTAGCCGCCGGCCTCGAGCACGAGGGACTCGCTCGAGAGCACCCACTCGTCGCGGTCGCCGGACAGGCCGGTGCGGCGGCCCAGCACGAGGGGGCGGATGCCGAACGGGTCGCGGAAGCCAAGCAATCCGTGCCCCGCGATCATCGCGATCGTGGCGTACGACCCCTCGACCCGCTCGTGCACCTGGCTCACGGCGGCGAAGACCTCGTCGGGGCTGAGCTCGAGCCCGGAGATCTGCCCCTCGAGCTCGGTGGCCAGCACGTTGACGAGCATCTCGGTGTCGCTCGTCGTGTTCATGTGCCGGCGGTCGATGGAGAACAGGTCCTGCGACAGCTCGCGCGTGTTCGTCAGGTTGCCGTTGTGCACGAGGATGATGCCGTACGGCGCGTTCACGTAGAACGGCTGCGACTCCTGCTCGTTGGCGGCGTCGCCCTTGGTCGTGTAGCGCACGTGGCCGAGGCCCATCGTGCCGAGCAGGGCGCGCATGTCACGGGTGCGGAACGCTTCGGTGACCATGCCGCGGGACTTGTGCATGTGGAACATGCTGCCGTCGGCGGTCGCGATGCCGGTCGAGTCCTGTCCGCGGTGCTGCAGCAGGAGAAGGCTGTCGTACACCTGCTGGTTGGCCGGTTCGGTCGAGACGATTCCGACGATGCCGCACATGAGCTAAGCGGTCTCCAAAGAACGAGGATGCGGGTCCCGGATCCGGGCCGCTCAATCCTCCCACATGCCGCATCACGGATGCCTGAGCGAGCCGCCCCGCGACCCTGAGCGCCCGCTCGCCGCCCGGTACCCTGGACGCGTGACCGAGAACAGCACGACCTACCGCGAGGCGGGGGTCGACACGGCGGCCGGCGACCTCGCGGTCGAACTCATGAAGGCCGCCGTCGGCCGCACCCACGGGCCGGAGGTGCTCGGCGGCGTCGGCGGCTTCGCCGGTCTCTTCGACGTCTCGTTCCTCAAGGCGTACACCCGCCCGCTGCTGGCCACCTCGACCGACGGCGTCGGCACCAAGGTCGCCATCGCACAGGCCATCGACAAGCACGACACCATCGGGCAGGACCTCGTCGGCATGGTCGTCGACGACATTGTGGTCGTCGGCGCGAAACCGCTGTTCCTGACCGACTACATCGCCTGCGGCAAGGTCGTGCCCGAGCGCATCGCCGACATCGTCGCCGGCATCGCCCGCGCCTGCTCCGAGACCCGCACCGCCCTGGTCGGCGGCGAGACCGCCGAGCACCCCGGTCTGCTCGGCCCCGACGACTACGACGTCGCGGGCGCCGCCGTGGGCGCCGTCGAAGCGGATGCCGTGCTCGGCGCCGACCGCGTCGCCGACGGCGACGTCGTGCTCGCGCTCGGGTCGTCGGGTCTGCACTCCAACGGCTACTCGCTAGTGCGGCACATCCTCTCCCGGGCCGGCATCGGCTACGGCGATCGCTCCGAGGAGCTCGGCACGACGTGGGGCGAGGCGCTGCTCGAGCCGACCCGGCTCTACACCGCGTCGCTGCTGCGCCTGCTCGCGGACCCGAAGCTCGGCGCATCCGTGCACGCCCTCTCGCACGTGACCGGCGGCGGGATCGCCGCCAACCTCGCCCGCGTGCTGCCACGCGGCTCGTGGGCCGAGATCGACCGGTCGAGCTGGTCGCCGGCGCCCGTGTTCCGCGTGCTCTCCGACGTGGCGGGCAACACGCTCGAGAGCGCCGAGGGCACCTGGAACCTCGGCATCGGATTCTTCGCCGTCGTCGCGCCCGGCGCGGCCGACGCGGCGATCGCGAAGCTGGCCGTCGACGGGATCCCCGCCTGGGTCGCCGGCACCGTGTCGACCGCGCCGCGCGACCTCGCGGGCTTCGAGCAGGGCGCCAAGGGCGTCGACGGCGGGGCCGTGCGCCTCGTCGGCGGCTACGCCTGAGCGATCCGGCCCAGCCTCGACAGCTGACCGGCGCTGATCGCGCGCGAACCCGCCTGAACGGCCGAACGCCCCGCCACCCGGAACGGGAGCGGGGCGTTCGTCACGCGTGACGCGGGGCCTCACGCGCCTTTCGGCTGACGGGCCTCGTATTCGTCTTCCTCTTCGTCCTCGGCCGCGTAGCCTTCCGGCTCGTAGTCGGCCCAGGCCGCATACGGATCGTCCTGGTCGTGCCCATGGCCGCTGAGCTCGCGCTCGAGCGCGGCGTAGTTCACGTCCGGGCTGTAGGACTTCAGCTCACGAGCGATCTTCGTGTGCTTTGCTTTCTGACGGCCGCGCCCCATGCGAGACCCCCTTACGAAGACGGGCCGGACGGGCAATGAGGCGCCCGGCGCACAAACAGACAAGAAATCTAGCGGGTAGTTTAGCATGGGCGACTCGCGCCACCCGTGACTCGATCCTGCCCCACGACCCCGCCGTCTGCCTAGAGAGTCCCGTGTCCCTGCTGCCGCCTTCGACCCAGGTCGTCATCATCGGTGCTGGTCAGGCGGGGCTTTCGGTCGCGTATTTCCTGCGCAGATTCGAGCTCGAGCCGGGCGTCGACTTCGTCGTCGTCGACCGCGGTCCCGGCACCGGCGGCGCCTGGCAGCACCGGTGGTCTGCGCTGACGCTCGGCAGCGCGCACCGCGTCGCCGATCTGCCCGGCATGACCGAGCTCGGGCTCAGCTTCGAGACCGCCGACCACCACCGACCGGCGCGCGACATCGTCGCGGAGTACTACCGCGCGTACGAGCAGCACTTCGGGCTGCAGGTGAAGCGGCCCGTCGAGGTGATGAGCGTCTTCAACCGCGGCGCCGACCTCGTGGTCAACGCCCGCACGCCCGACGAGCACGACGACGACTACCGCGAGGAGATCGTGACGCGGCTCGTCGTCAACGCGAGCGGCACCTGGCAGGCGCCGTTCGTGCCGTACGTTCCGGGCATCGGCGACTTCCGCGGCCGACAGGTGCACACCAACGGCTACGTCTCCGCCGAGGAGTTCCGCGACCAGAGCGTCGTCGTGGTCGGGGGCGGCACGAGCGCCATCGGCTTCATGCTCGAGCTCGAGCCCGTCGCATCCGATCTCACCTGGGTCACCCGCCGGCCGGTGGAGTTCGCCGACGACGAGCGGCTCAGCATGGAGGGCGGGGTGCGCGCCGTGACCGAGCAGGACGCCGCGGCGCGTGCGGGCCGGCCGCTGCCGAGCATCGTGCACGGCACCGGCGTGGCCAAGACACGACGCATCGCGGCCGGCATCGAGCGCGGCCTACTGGTCGCCCGCCCCATGTTCTCGCGCATCGAACCCGAGGGGGTGAGGTGGGCGGACGGCTCGTTCCAACGCGCCGACGCGATCATCTGGGCGACGGGTTTCCGCCCGGAGCTGCGCCACCTCGCGCCGCTGCGCCTGCACAACCGGGGCGGCGGGGTCACGGTGCGCAACGGGGCCGCGCAGGCCGACCCGCGCATCTTCCTGGCCGGATACGGACCGCAGGCCTCGACCATCGGCGCCAATCGTGCGGGCCGGGCGGTGGCGCGGCAGGTCGTTGCCGCGCTCAGCTGAGCCCGCGTGCGGCCGGGGCGGCTGAGCCGCGCTATGCCTTGGCCAGGCGCAGGGAGAATTCGACGGAGCCCTTCGGCTGCACGGTCACGAAGCCCAAGCTGGGCGCCTGCACGCCGTAGTCGGCGAAGGTGATCGGGATGCTGCCGGCGACCTGGGCATCGGCGCCGTCGAAGGCGGCCTGGAGCTGCACGGTGACCTGCTTCGTCACACCGGCGAGGGTCAGATTCCCGGTGGCGTCGTAGCTCTGCGCCTCGCCCACCTTCGGCGTGCCGCTCGCCTGCACCGGCGAGGCCAGCTCGAACACAGCCGTCGGGTACCGGTTGACCCGCATCGCGGTATCGCGGAAGTAGCTGTCGCGCGCCGGCTCGTCGGTCGCGATGGACGCCACGTCGACCTGGATCCGCGCGCTGGTGAGCCGCAGCCCCGAGACGGTGAGGGAGCCGGTGACCTTCTCCGTCCGGCCGACGACCGTGACATCCGTGCCGTTCAGCACCTCTTTGACGCGGTAGCCGGCGTACGAGCCATCCGTCACCTGCCAGCTGCCGTCGACGTCGCTCGCGGCCACCCGCGTGCCCGCGTCGGCGACCCCGGTCGGCGAGAGCGTGACCGTCGGCGCCGCGACCCCGGACCGATCGGCCGCATTGCGATACAGCTTCGGGCCGACGACCGCCGCCACGGCGCCGAGCACCACGACCGCGGCGGCGATGGACAGGAACACGACCGTTCGCCTGCGCATGTGTGCGAGTGTGCGCGCGGTCGGCTGAAGAAGCGCTGGGCGCGGGTGAGGCGATCGCTACGAGACGGATGCCCCGGCCGCGTCGTGCGCGCCGTCGTCGGTCAGCCGGCGGATGCTCGAGGTGCCCTCGACCAGCATCCGGTACACCCGCTCGTAGCCCTCGGCCATCACGGGCACGTCGAAGCGGGCCTCGGCGTGGCGCCGGGCAGCGGCCGGGTCGAGCTCGTCGCTCAGCTCGAGCGCGCGGGGGAAGTTGCGGAAGTCGTCGACGACGAATCCGCTCACCGAGTGCTCGACGATCTCGGGCACGCTGCCGCGCCGCAGCGCGACGACCGGCGTGCCGCACGCCATCGCCTCGATCATGACCATGCCGAACGGCTCCTCCCACTGGATGGGGAACGCCAGGGCGCGGGCTCCGGAGAGCAGCTCGCGCTTGAGCGCCGCGTCGGCCTCGCCGACGTATTCGGCCCCCGGCCCCAGCAGCGGGCGCACCACCTCGTCGAAGTAGCGCCGCTCCTCCGGCTCGTTGAGCTTGCCGGCCAGCACGATGCGGCGGCCCGCCGCGCGGGCGGCCTCGATGGCGAGGTCGGGCCCCTTGTCGGGGCTGAAGCGGCCGAGCCAGAGCACGTAGTCGTCCTTCTGCTCCCGGAACGGGAAGGTGGAGACCTCGATGGCGTTGTGCACCGTGCCGACCCAGTTGAGGCGCGGGTTCAGCCGGCGCTGCGCGTCGGAGATCGCCACGATGTCGACCGTGCGGCCGAGCCGCTCATGGTAGTCGCCGCCCTCGCCCGTGACGGGCCCGTGCATCGTGACGACCGTCGGCTGCGTGCGGCCCCGGGCCAGCAGCGGCCCCGCGAGGGTGTGGTCGTGCACGAGGTCGATCTCGAGCCCCTCCAGGGCGCGCGCCGCCTCGGCGGCGGCGATGACCTCGGGCATCGGGGTGCCGAGCCGCTCGGTGGGCGGCGCCGGATACACCTGGTGAAAGCGCGTGGCCGCCGTGCGGTGCTCGCCGGCGCCGATCAGCGTGACCTCGTGCCCGCGCGCCACCAGCCCGTCGACCAGCGCCGCGACGACGGCCTCGGTGCCGCCGTAGCCGCGCGGCGGCAGCTCGAACCAGGGCGGTGCGATCATGGCGATCTTGAGGGCCGGGCGCCCGTCGGCGGCGAGGCCGGGCTGCGGTTCGTCCGGCATGCGGGCCGGGGTGTCGACGATGGTCATCTGATCCTCCTTGAACAAGCCGTGCGGGAACGGAGTGAACGAGAAGGTCCTGCGCCGTTGGAGGAACCAAAGTTGCAATTCGAGTTGTAACATTGGTGGAGTCGCATTCGCAACATACGTCACCTGGAGTTCATGGCACGGAAGCCGTCGGATGGGAGGTCGTGGAATGTCTGACCCGAATCAGCCCGCATCGAATCAGGGCATCATCACCGTCGCGCCGACCACCGTCACGCTCGTGGAGGGCTCGTCGTTCTGCGTGAGCTCGGCCAACGGCGACATCCACGGGGAGAGGTCGGAGGGACTGTTCGTGCGCGACACCCGTCTGCTGTCGCGCTGGGCGCTGCACATCGACGGTGCGCCCGTCGAGGCGCTGTCCGCCATTCCGGCAGAACCGTACGAGGCGCGCTTCATCGGCCGCGCCGCCGCGCGCCCCGGCCAGGTCGAGCCGACCCTGGTCGTGGAGCGCTCCCGCTACATCGGCCAGGGCATGCGCGAAGACATCACCCTGCGCAACTTCGGGCAGGAGGCGGCGGGCGTCGAGCTGCGGCTCGCCGTCGACGCCGACTTCGCCGACCTGTTCGAGGTGAAGGAGCACCGGCCGCCGCGCGGACGGCACGTGTCCCGGCGCGCCGTCGGCTCCGACCTCGTGCTGTGGACGGAGCACGGCGACGGCCGCGGCGTGCGGGTGAGCGCACCGGGGGCGATCGCGCTCGAGCACCAGCTGCGCTTCGATGCCGTCGTACCCGCCGGCGGGGAGTGGTCGGCGACCGTGGAGGTCGTCGCGAGCGTCGACGGCCAGGAGCTCGCCGCCTCCTTCCCCCTCGGCGAGCCCGTCGACGACGCCGAGCCCGCTCGCCGCATGCGCGGCTGGCGCGCCTCCGTGCCCGACATCACCGTCGCCGACCCCGCCCTCGCGCAGGCGCTCGAGCGCAGCGAGCAGGACCTCGGCGCCCTGAGGATCGTCGACCCCCGGCATCCGAACGACGATGTCGTCGCTGCGGGCGCGCCCTGGTTCATGGCGCTGTTCGGTCGCGACTCGCTCATCACCAGCTGGATGACGCTGCCGTTCTCGCCCGAGCTCGCGATGGGCACGCTGCGCACGCTGGCACGGATGCAGGGGCGCAAGGTCGACCCGCTGACCGAGGAGGAGCCGGGCCGCATCCTGCACGAGGTGCGCCTCGGCGCCGACCTGTCGCTCGCGCTCGGCGGCGACAGCGTCTACTACGGCTCCATCGACTCGACGCCGCTGTTCGTGATGCTGGTCGGCCAGGCGGCGCGCTGGGGCGTTCCGCTCGACCAGCTCGAGCCGCTGCGGCCCGCCGTCGACGCCGCTGTGCGCTGGATCGTCGAGTACGGCGATCGCGACGGCGACGGATTCGTCGAGTACCAGCGCGGCACGGACCGGGGCCTGCTCAACCAGGGCTGGAAGGACAGCTTCGACGCGATCGCCTTCCGCGACGGCGCCGCTGCGACGGCGCCGATCGCGCTCGCCGAGGTGCAGGGCTACTGCTACGCGGCGTTCCTGGCCAAGGCCGACCTCGACGAGCGCTTCGGCGACGCGGGCTCCGCCGAGGAGTGGCGCCGCCGCGCCGCGGAGCTGAAGGCGCGCTTCCGCGAGGCGTTCTGGCTGCCCGACGAGGGGTACCTCGCCCTCGCGCTCGACCGCGACAAGAGGCCGGTCGACGCCATCGCCTCCAACGCGGGGCAGTGCCTGTGGTCCGGCATCGTCGACGAGGCCGACGCGGGAGCCGTCGTGGAGCGGCTGCTGTCGGACGAGATGTTCACCGGCTTCGGCATCCGTACCCTCGGCACGCGCAACGCGCGCTACAACCCCGTGAGCTATCACAACGGCTCGGTGTGGCCGCACGACACGGCGCTGATCGCGGCGGGCATCGCCCGCTACGGGTACACGGAGCAGGCCCAGCGCGTCGTCGACGGACTGATCGACGCGGTGCGCGCCTTCGGGGGCCGGCTGCCCGAGTTGTTCTGCGGCTTCGACCGGACCGACAAGCCGGTGCCGGTGCCGTACCCGACCTCGTGCTCGCCGCAGGCGTGGGCGGCGGCCGTGCCGTTCGAGCTGCTGCGCATCTCACTGGGCCTCACGCCCTCCGGCGAGCCCGGCCGGCTCGACGTGGGCACCGCGCCCGAGCGGCTCGGCGAGGTGACGATCGACAAGCTGCCGTTCGAGCACGGCCGCGTCAACGTGCGGGCCGACAGCGCGGGCGGCTCGGTCACCGACGGCTCGGTCACCGACGGCTCGGCCACCGGCGGCTCGGCCACCGAAGACAGTCGGCTCGCGCCGGCCGAGGCGAACTGAGCGGGCGGGGAGAACGATGAGCGGCGCATCCGATGACAGGGCGCGCACCGGCCCGGCCGGGCCGGCCCGCGACGAGCCGTTCTACACGATCGGCCAGGTCGCCACGCTGCTCGACGTGCCGCAGGCGCAGCTGCGCCGGCTCGACGAGCTCGAGGTCGTGCAACCGGAACGGTCCACCGGCAATCAGCGCCGCTACTCGCAGGATGAGATCGACACGCTGCGCGAGGTCATCGAGCTGACCGACGAGGGCGTCACCCTGCCCGGCGTGCGCAAAGTGCTCGAACTGCGCCGGCGCGTCGACGAGCTCGAGCAGCAGCTGGCGAGCAAGGCGGGCGAGGCCGGCGAGGTGAGCGGGGACCGCAAGGGCGACTGAGGCGCGGATGCCGCGGGCGAGCCGCTACCGCAGCTAGTGCTTCCGCGCTCCGGCCGGCATGCGCTCGAGCGACGACGAGGCCTGCTGCTGTTCGGCGAGAGCGGCTTCCATGCCCTTCACCTCGGCGTTGGCGGCGGCGATGGCCTCGGCCGCCGCGGCCGCACGTGCGGCCGGCGTCGACTTGACCGGACGCCTCGTCGGCATCGAGCGCACCGGCTCGCCGCGGCGGTCCTGGCCCGGAAGCGGGCGGGAGCGGCGGCCGTAGATGAGCTCGGAGGAGTCCAGCAGCCACGGCACGAGCGCGATCACGACGCCGTGCACGAGCATGAGCTGCTTGCTGATGCGCCGGGCGCGGTGGTTGTGCAGCAGCTGCTCCCACCAGTGGCCGACGATGTACTGCGGCAGGTAGACGGTGACGACCTCGGAGCCGCAGAACTCGCGCCGCTTCTTGATGTACTTCGCGAGCGGCAGCGCGTAGTCGCGGTAGGGCGACTCGATCAGCGTCAGCGGCACGTGGATGTTCATGTCCTTCCACTGCTGCTTCAGCTTCTCGGTCGACTCGGGGTCGACGACGATGTGCACGGCCTCGATCGAGTCGTGCTTCGCGGCGATCGCGTAGTCGAGCGCCTTGAGCACGGGCTTCTGCATCTTCCCGACGAGCACGATCGCGTGATCGCCGTTCGAACCGAACTTCGTCGTCGGGTCGGGCTCGACCTCCTTCTCGACGTCGCGGTAGTAGCGGTTCACGCCGAGCATCAGGAACCACAGGATCGGCATGATGATGAACACCAGCCACGCGCCGTGCGTGAACTTCGTGATGGTGACGACGACGAGGACCGAGAAGGTGAGGATCGCGCCGAACGAGTTGATGCACAGGCTGCGCACGATCGCGCCGCGGGTCATCACCTCGCCGTCGGGGGTACGGATGCCTCCGCTCGCGGCCTCTCCGTCGCGCAGCAGCTTCGTCCAGTGCCGCACCATGCCGGACTGGCCGAGCGTGAACGAGACGAACACGCCGATGATGTACAGCTGCAGCAGGTGGGTGAGGCTCGCCTGGAAGATCACGAGCAGCGCGATCGCCGCGAGGGCCAGGCCGATGACGCCGTTCGAGAAGACGAGACGGTCGCCCCGGGTGGTCAGCGCCTTCGGCGCGTAGGAGTCCTTCGCGAGCACGTAGGTCAGCAGCGGGAATCCGTTGAACGCCGTGTTGGCCGCCAGCAGCAGCACGACGGCTGTCGCCGCCTGCACGACGAAGAACAGGATCGAGTTGTTGCCGAAGGTCGCCGCGGCGATCTGGGCGATCAGGCTGCGCTGCGGCTCGGTGGCGCACTGGGCCCAGCCGACCAGGTCGCACGGATTCTCGGCGTAGTGCACGCGGGCCACGAGGCCCACCACGGTGAGCCCCGAGAACAGCAGCACCGAGATGGTGCCGAGCAGGGCGAGGGTGGTGCGGGCGTTGCGGCTCTTCGGCACCCGGAACGCCTGCACGCCGTTGGCGATCGCCTCGACGCCGGTCAGGGCCGCGCAGCCGGAGGCGAAGGTGCGCAGGAGCAGCAGGATCAGGGCCGCCTGGGCGAGGTTCTCGCCGTGCACCGTGTACTTCGCCGACTCGGCGACCGGAGCGTGCCCGAAAGCGATGCGGATCAGGGCGGTGACCACCATGACGCCGATGGAGGCGATGAAGATGTAGGTCGGCACCGCGAAGGCCTTGCTGGCTTCGCGCACGCCGCGCAGGTTGGCGACGGCGATCAGCACCACGAAGAGCACCGCGAGGGCGACGCGCAACGGCGAGAGCGCGGGGATCGCCGAGATGATGTTGTCCACGCCGGAGGCGACGGACACCGCGACGGTCAGCACGTAATCCGTGAGCAGGGCGGCCGCCACGACGAGACCGGCCTTCTCGCCGATGTTCTTGTGGGCGACCTCGTAGTCGCCGCCGCCGGACGGGTAGGCCTTGATCAGCTGGCGGTACGAGGCGACGACGGTGATCAACAGCACCACGACCGCTGCCGCCACCCACGGGGCGAGGGAGAGGAACGCGAGGCCGCCGCCGAGCAGGATCATCAGCAGTTCCTGCGGGGCGTAGGCGACCGAGGAGAGCGCGTCCGAGGCGAAAATGGGTAGGGCGAGCCGCTTCGGCAGCAGTTGGCCCTCGAGCTTCTCGCTGGCCAGTGGCTCCCCGAGCAGCCACCGCTTCGCTCTGAACGTCTCGGTGGCGGGGGCCTTACCCTCGCTTGTCACGGGGGGCCAATCTACTACCCGTTAAACCACTGGCAAAACCGCGTGTCGCGTGTCAAGGCCAGCGCTCAGCCGGCACCCATCCAATGCCGAGTCTCGGGGCGTTTGACGGGTGATCCCGCGGGGTAACGGGAGCGGCTCGCATGAGCGCCGCAGCGCCCAGTGCCGCCTCAGTGCCGCAGGCTATCGATCAGCTCGGCGCGCACCCGGGCCAGCTCGGCGCGCAGGCGGCCGACCGCGGCATCCGTCAGCTCGCCGCGCGCGGCGTGCGCGCGCAACTCGCTGCGCAGCTGCTGCCGGAAGTTGTTGATCGCGAGCTCGGCCTCCCGCAGCGCGAACCGCGAACTCAGCTGCGCGTCGGCGACGGCGCTCTGCACGTTCCGCACGCCCTCCCGGGCGTCGCGCTTGGACTCGCGGGCGGCGCTCGCGAGGTCGGCGCGCAGCGACTTGAGTGCGAGGTTCACGCCCTCGCGCACCTCGTCGGCCAGGCGTCGCACCGAGTCGGTGACCTCCTGCTCGATCGTCTCGAGCTCGGCTTCGCGCGCGGCGAGCTCGGCGCGCCCCGCATCCGTGATCTCGTAGACCGTCTTGCGGCCGACGGTGGTCTTGGTCACGAGCCCGTCCTCCTCGAGCTTCGAGAGGCGCGGGTAGATGGTGCCGGCGCTCGGGCTGTAGGTGCCGCCGAAGCGCCCCTCGAGGGCCTGGATGAGCTCGTAGCCGTGCCGCGGGGCGTCCTCGAGCAGGCTCAGCAGGTAGAGGCGCAGGCTGCCGTGGCTGAAGACGGGCGGGGTCATGCGCTCGGCTGCCCCGTCCTGTGCGCGTCATCGGATGCTTGCGCCGGTGCGCGTCGCACGACCGAGAGGTTGCCGCTGACGGAGTTCGCCGTGACCTCGATCCAGTGCCCGTCGAGCGGGCCGTCCTGGTAGTCGAAGTTGCGGGCCGAGGCCCCGCGGAAGATGGAGTTCTGCACCTGCAGCACGCCGCTGACGGTGTTGACCTTGTAGCGCGCCGGCACGTCGGCGTCGATGCGCAGGGTGAGGTCGCCGCTGACGGTATTGGAGCGGATCGTGTCGGGGATGCCCGCCACGTCGAGGAACACATTGCCGCTGACGCCGTCGACCGAGACGCGGCTCAGGGTGCCGCTCGCGGTCACGTCGCCGGAGACCGTGTTGGCCTTGAGCGCGCCGAGGTGGGCCCGGACCGCCAGCTCTCCGCTGACCGCGTTGAGCCGGAGGTCGCCGACCAGGGTGTCGGCGGTGAGGTCGCCGCTGACCGTGCTCAGCTCGGCGTCGGTGATGAGGCCCGACACGAGCGCGTCGGCGCTGACGGTGCCGAGCTTGAGCGCGACGTCGCGCGGCACGAGCACGCTGACGTGCGCCTTCGCCTTGCCGTTCCACGACTTGAACACCTCGATGAAGTTGTCCCAGCGCAGCTGCGGGTGGTCGATCTCGAGCTTGTCGCCGGTGAGCGTGACCTTGAGGTCCTTGCCCTCGACGTAGGTGATCTCGACGCGCGTCGTCGGCTCGTCGTGCCCGATCACGTCGACCTGGCCGCCGATCAGACCGATCTTCACGGCGCGGATGCCGTCGAGATCGATGGTCTTGGTCTGGCCCGGGTTGATGAGCCATTTCTCTTCGGACATTGCCGCCCTCCCTGTTGTCGCGATATATCGCGTTTGCTCCTGCCGCCGAGCGTAACACGATATATCGCGTTTGCAACCGTGAACTGCGGCATCATGGAGAGGTGCGGGTCGAGGTGCGCGGGTTCGAGCCGAGCGATGGCGACGCTGTTCTGTCCGGCATCCTGGCGGCGGAGGACTTCGCGCTCGCGTTGACCGGGTATTTCCCGGAGCCGGGGGACCTGCAGAGCTTGTTCTATGCGCTGCCAGAGGGTGCCGCCCCGGAGCAGAAGCGAGTGCTCACCGTCACTGCGGACGGCGAGCCGGTAGGTGTCGTCGACGCCGTGCTCGACTGGCCGCAGATCGGCGTAGTGACCTCGTCACTGTTACTGGTGCATCCCCGGCGGCAGCGAGTGGGGATCGGATCGGCGGCGCTCGGGCGGGCACGCGAGACCGGATATCGCGCCGTTCGCGCCTCGTGCCCCCGCGGATGGGCGCCGGGGGAGCGTCTTCTGACTCGGGCGGGTTTCGAGCGAAGTCCGGCCGATACCGTGCCGATGAACCGGGTGGTGCATCCGCATGAGGGGGAGCATCCGTCGGATCTGTGGCGACGGGAGCTCTGATCCTCGCGCGGACGCTCAGGTGTGCGTGACCCGCGGCTGGAAGGATGCCCCCATGCGCAACCTCGCCGTGCTGAGCATGAGGAACCGGGCGCTCATCGCCCTCATCACGATCTGCGCCGCGTTCTTCGGCGGGGTGGCCCTCACCCACCTGAAGCAGGAGCTGACGCCGACCATCCAGTTCCCCGAGCTCGTCGTGATGACGAGCTACCAGGGCGCGAGCCCGGAGGTGGTCGCGAACGACGTCAGCGACCCGATCGAGCAGGCTATCCAGTCGGTTCCCGACCTCGAAAACACCTCGGCGGTCAGCAACACGGACCAGTCGCTGATCACCGCCGAGTTCACCTACGGCACCGACCTCGCCACGGCCGAGCAGAAGATCGACCAAGCGATCAATCGGATCAAGTCGCAACTGCCCGACGGCGTCGACCCGCAGGTGATCAGCGCGAGCATCGACGACCTGCCGGTGGTGGAGATCGCGGCGACCGGGGTCAGCGACACCGCGAAGCTCGGCGACGACATCACCCGGCTCGCCCTGCCCGAGGTGAAGAAGGTCGACGGAGTCAGCGACGCGCAACTGATCGGAGTGGCGGGCAAGCGCGTCACCATCACCCCCGATGCGGCGAAGCTCGCGGCCGCCGGGCTCACCACTCAGTCGATCACCGACGCGCTGCAGAGCAACGGCGTGCTGATCCCGGGCGGCTCGATCACCGAGCACGGCAAGACGCTCAGCGTGCAGGGCGGGTCGCAGCTCACCTCCCTCGACGACATCAGGTCGCTGCCGCTGATCGGCGGGTCGTCGGCGAGCAGCACGAGCACAGGCAGCGCGAGCACGAGCACAAGCGCGGGCACGGATGCCTCGGGGGAGAGTTCCGCGGCGGCGGGCGGGGGCTTCGAGACGCCTGCTGCGCAGGCTCCTCAGCCGACGAGTGCGGCTCAGCCGACGAGTGCGGCTCAGCCGACGAGTACAGCGACGGCTGCTGCGCAGGCTCCTCAGCCGACGGAGGCGGCGAAGCCGAAGACGATCGGCGACGTCGCATCCGTCAAGCTCGCCACCGACCCGACCACCTCGCTGTCGCGCGTGAACGGCAAGCCGGCGCTCACGATCGCCGTCACCAAGCTGCCCAGCGCCAACACGGTCGAGGTGGCGAACGGCGTGAAAGACCTGATGCCCGACCTCGAGGACAAGCTCGGGTCGAACGTCAAGCTCACCGTCGTGTTCGACCAGTCGCCGTTCATCGAGCAGTCGATCTCGTCGCTGGCGGAGGAGGGCCTGCTCGGCCTCGCCTTCGCGGTGATCGTGATCCTGGTGTTCCTGTTCTCGGTGCGCGCCACGATCGTGACGGCGATCTCGATCCCGGTCAGCGTGCTGATCACCTTCATCGTGATGTGGGGCGCGGGCTACACGCTGAACATCATCACGCTCGGCGGTCTCACGATCGCCGTCGGCCGCGTCATCGACGACTCGATCGTGGTCATCGAGAACATCAAGCGGCACCTCGTTCCCGGCGCCGACCGCGCCGCCACAGTTATCAAGGCCGTGGGCGAGGTGGCCGGCGCGATCACGGCCTCGACGATCACCACGGTCGCCGTGTTCCTGCCGATCGCCTTCGTGAGCGACGTGACCGGCGAGCTGTTCCGCCCGTTCGCGCTCACCGTGACCATCGCGCTGCTGGCCTCGCTGCTCGTGGCGCTCACCATCGTGCCGGTGCTCGCGTACTGGTTCGTGCGGCCGCCGAAGCTCACCGAGGGCAGCCGCGCCGCCATCGAGGCGCAGATCGAAGAAGGCCGGATCGACGAGTTGGAGCGGCCGTCGGCCCTGCAGCGCGGGTATCTGCCGATCATCCGGTGGACGCTGCGCCACTCCGGCCTCACCGTGATCATCGCGGTGATCGTGCTGATCGGCACGCTCGGCCTCGCGCCCCTGCTCACCACCAACTTCCTCGGCTCAAGCGGGCAGAACACCATGACGGTGAACCAGCATCTGGACCCGGGCTCGAGCCTCGCCGCCAAGGACGCGGCCGCGCGCAAGGTCGAGAACGTGCTGCTCAAGATCACGGGCATCGAGACCGTGCAGACCTCCGTCGGCTCCACGGGCAGCGCGCTCAGCGACGCGTTCGGCGGCGGCACGGGCGGCACGACCTTCTCCATCACCACCAACCCCGACGCCGACCAGGAGGCGCTGCAGGACACCGTCGAGAAGAGGCTCAAGAAGATCACGGATGCCGGCGAGATCGTGCTCTCCTCGTCATCGGGCCTCGGCGGCGAGTCCAGCGACATCGAGGTCGACGTCACGGCCTCGAACGACGCGGAGCTGCGCGCCGCATCCGATGCGCTCGTGAAGAAGCTGTCGGGCTACTCGACGCTGAAGCAGGTGACCAGCAACCTGTCGGCGTCGCTGCCGTACCTCGCCGTCGACGTCGACCGCGAGAAGGCGGCCGAGGTCGGGCTCACCGAGGCCGCCGTCGGCTCGATCGTCTCGCAGGCCATGCAGCCGCAGCAGGTGGGCACGATCGCGATCGACTCGACGACGCTCGAGATCTACCTCGACGACCCGGATGCGCCCACGACCGTCGACCAGCTGAAGAAGCTGCAGGTGCCGACCGCGACCGGAGAGGTCGCGCTCTCCAGCATCGCCGACGTGCACGAGGCGACGGGCCCGTCGTCGGTCACGACCGAGAAGGGGCTGCGCAGCGCCACGATCACCGCAACCCCTGCCGGGGACGACCTGAGCGCCGCGAACAGCGACGTGTCGGCCGCGCTCGCCGACGTCAAACTGCCGGCCGGGGCGGATGCCACGATCGGCGGCGTCTCGGCCGACCAGTCGAAGGCGTTCTCGCAGCTCGGGCTCGCGCTGCTCGCCGCCATTCTCATCGTCTACGTCGTCATGGTCGCGACCTTCAAGTCGCTGCGGCAGCCGCTGCTGCTGCTCGTGTCGGTGCCGTTCGCGGCGACCGGCGCGATCGCGCTGCAGCTCATCTCGCGCATCCCGCTCGGCGTCGCCTCGCTGATCGGCGTGCTGATGCTGATCGGCATCGTCGTCACCAACGCCATCGTGCTCGTCGACCTGGTGAACCAGTACCGCGCCCGCGGGCACACGGTGCCCGACGCCGTCGCGCACGGCGCCTCCCGCCGGCTGCGGCCGATCCTGATGACGGCGCTGGCGACGATCTTCGCGCTGCTGCCGATGGCGTTCGGCCTGACCGGGCACGGGTCGTTCATCTCGCAGCCGCTCGCAATCGTGGTGATCGGCGGACTCGTCTCCTCCACGCTGCTGACGTTGATCGTGCTGCCGACGCTGTACAACCTCGTCGAGGGCGCGCGCGACCGCCGGGCGGCGAAGCGGGCCGGCCGCGAGGCATCCGCCCAGGCCCAGCCCGATAGCGTGGACGCGTGACGGACGCCTCGACCGACCTGCCCACCCGCAAGGGGACGTGGGCCTGGGTGCTCACCCTCGGCTCGCTGATCTGCCCCGTGATCGCCCCGCTCGTGTTCGTCGTCGCGGGGGTGTTCGCCTACCACTGGTACAACAAGCAGCGCGACGTCGGCGCCGTGAACGCCCGCAACGCGGCGAACTGGACCATCACGTATGCCCTCGTCTCGGTGATCTGCGCGGTGGTCGTCTATCTGCTGGGGGTGTTCTCGAGCCTGGCGCCGTTCGTGCTGGGCGCGCTCGCGTTCGTGTTCCTCGGGGTGTGGGTGGTCGCGACGCTGATGACGATCGCCTACGGGGTCATGGGCATCGTCGCCGCGGTGAAGGGGCGCGCCTTCGAGACGGCGTTCACCTGGCGCCCGGTCAAGGGCGCCGCCAGCTGGGACGGCTGAGCGCGGCCCTGGCCGGCGCCCGGCTCAGCCGAGCTGCTGGTGCAGGAACGCGACGATCTGCTCGCGAACGTCGGCATGCAGCAGGGCGATGGAGTGGGCGCTGCCGGACTTCTGCACGAGGGTGACCGGCACGCCGGCCGCCTCGAGCTTCGCCTTCAGCCGGTCGCCGGCGAGCGGCGGCACGAAGTCGTGCTCGCTCTGCACGATGAACGTCGGCGGGTCGCTCGGGTCGACGAAGCGCACGGGCGGGGCCGCGGCGGCCGTGGGGCAGTCGTCGAGGGTGCGGCAGCCGAGCACGCCCACGCGGGCCGGGTCGATGTCGTACCGCTCGACGGTCGCGTGCGATCGGATGAAGCGCAGCGCGGCCTCGACGTCGGCGATCTGCCCGGAGTACCGGGTGGCCGGGGCCAGCCGGTAGTCGATGTTGAAGGTGACGAAGCCGGAGCGCGCCAGCCAGGTGCAGACGTCGTGCATGGACTGGCCGGCCTTGTCGCCGCTCCTCCAGCCGCCGCCGTGGATGAGGATGACCGCCGGGCGCGCATCCGTGGTCGTCGTGGTGGTCGATGCCGTCGTGGTCGATGCCGTCGTGGTCGTCGCGGTTGCGGTCGTGGTGGGCGAGGCCGTCGACGCGGTCGAATCGGATGCCTGGGCCGGCGCGCACACGTCGAGCCGCTGCCGGCTCGTGCCGCCCGACACGTACGGGACGTCGGCGGTCACGACGACGCCGGGAGGGGCGCTCTCGTCGGGCCGCGACGCCGCGTGCCCGGCGCCGGCCGCCTGGGTCGTGCCGCTCGTCGCAACGCAGCCGGCCAGGGGCGCGGCGACGGCGAGGGTGAGGACGACGGCGAGGGAGCGCCACCGCCTTCGGAGTGCCCACGCCGGTGAGATGTGCGTGGCCATTCGGCGGTTCTCCCGTTGCAGTGTTGCCATGAGCATAAGCGCACAGGAGCTCAGGAGTACCGGCCGGCGGGCGGTCTCCCAGACTGATGCCGTACCGTGAGGGGGTCGGCTTTCTGACGCGGCCCTTTCGGGGCCGGCGGTATGTGTGTCAGTCGGGCCGGTGGGGCGTGTGCGCCCCCTTCTTATCCACTGTGTGAACGGCCCGCAGCATTCTGCGGATCTGCAAGGACGCGACCTTTCGTCGCGGGTTCTGCCATGCAATCCCCTCCATTTCAGAAAGCGGTACCTCCATGCCCAAGAACCCGCACCGCGGCGCAGGCCGAGCCCCCAAGAACTTCGACCCGTCGTACGCCCGGTCCGCGAAGAGCTCGCGGCGCGACGACAAGCCGGGCTCGCGCAGCGCCGGGCACCGCGGCTACCGCCCCGAGGCAGAGGCCCCGACCGGCAAGAAGCCGCGCTGGAACAGCGCCGAGCGCGTCGCCCGCGGCCACTCGGCCGACCGCCGCGGCGAGGGCCGGTTCGAGCGCGACGAGCGCCCCCAGCGCGCAGACCGCCCTCAGCGCGCAGACCGCGGCGGGCGCCGCTTCGAGCGCGAGGAGCGGCCGGCGCGCGGATACGACCGCGACGCGCGTCCCTCGCGCGGGTTCGAGCGCGACGAGCGGCCGGCCCGTCGCTTCGACCGTGACGATCGTCCGGCTCGGCGGTTCGACCGTGACGAGCGTCCGGCGCGTCGCTTCGAGCGCGACGAGCGTCCGGCTCGGCGGTTCGACCGCGACGACCGTCCGGCCCGTCGCTTCGACCGTGACGAGCGGCCCGAGCGCCGCCCCTCCACGTTCTACGGCGAGCAGCCGAAGCAGCAGTTCACCGAAGCCGACGACGTCGTGCTCGAGAAGCTGCAGGCCGAGGCGACCACCGCCGCCGACGTCGTGAACACCACCTTCGCCGACCTGGGCCTCGGCTCCGGAATCATCCGTGCCCTCGAGGGCCTCGGCGCGGCGCATCCGTTCCCCATCCAGGCCGCCACGATCCCCGACGTGCTCGCCGGGCGCGACGTGCTCGGCCGCGGCCGCACGGGCAGCGGCAAGACCATCGCCTTCGGCGCGCCGACCGTCGAGCGGCTGCTGCGCGAGGGCTCCGAGGCCATCGCCGCCGGCACCCGCCGCAAGCGCCAGCAGGGCCGCGCCCCCCGCGCACTGATCCTGGCTCCGACCCGCGAGCTGGCGCTGCAGATCGACCGCACCGTGCAGCCCATCGCCCGCGAGGTCGGGCTGTTCACCACGCAGGTCTACGGCGGCGTGCCGCAGCGCGCTCAGGTCATGGCGCTCCAGCGGGGCGTCGACATCGTCATCGGCACCCCCGGCCGCATCGAGGACCTCGTGGAGCAGGGCCGTCTCGACCTCTCCGAAGTGCACGTCACGGTGCTCGACGAGGCCGACCACATGTGCGACCTCGGGTTCCTCGAGCCGGTGCAGCGCATCCTGCGCCGCACGAGCGAGGGCGGTCAGAAGCTGCTCTTCTCCGCCACCCTCGACACGGGCGTCGCCGCGCTCGTCAACGAGTTCCTCGTCGAGCCGGCCGTGCACGAGGTCGCCGGCGAGGACCAGGCCTCGGGCACCATCGAGCACCGCGTACTGCTGATCGACCACCGCGAGAAGCTGCGCGTGATCGAGGAGCTCGCGAGCCGTGACGGCAAGACGCTGATCTTCTCCCGCACCCGCTCCTACGCCGAAGACCTCGCCGAGGAACTCGACGCCGCGGGCGTGCCCGCCGTCGCGCTGCACGGCGACCTGAACCAGGCCAAGCGCACGCGCAACCTCGAGAAGCTGAGGAAGGGCCGCGTGAGCGTGCTGGTGGCGACGGATGTCGCGGCCCGCGGCATCCACGTCGACGACATCGACCTCGTGGTTCAGGCCGACGCGCCCGACGAGTACAAGACCTACCTGCATCGCTCCGGCCGCACCGGCCGCGCCGGCAAGGCGGGCACCGTCGTGACGCTCGTCTCCCGCAACCGCCGCCGCAAGGTGGAGGGCCTGCTCGACCGCGCCGAGATCGACGCCGAGTGGACCGAGGTGCGCCCCGGCGACGCGCTGCTCTCGTCGTTCTGATCGCTCACGCCCCGCGCTCGTGCGCTACTCGGATCCGCGGCCCGCGCCTCGGACCCGGGTAGCGCACGGCGGATCCGAGTAGCGCACCGCGCCTACGCTCTTCAGCATGGACCTCGGATACAACGGGAAGCTCGTGCTCGTGGCAGGCGGCACCGGACTGATCGGCAGCGCGGTGCGGGCACGGCTGGAGGCGGAAGGCGCCACGGTCGTGCCCGCGTCGCGGCATCCTCAGGAGGGCGGCGTCGCCCTCGACGCCCGCGACGACGCGTCGGCGCGGGCCGCCGTGGAGCAGGTGCTCGATCGGTACGGCCGCATCGACGCGCTGGTCGTGGCCGCCGCCCCGCCGGCGCAGACGCTGCCGAAGGTGACGGTCGGCGAAGCATCCGATCTCGCCGACGCGGTGGACGGCAAGGCGCTCGGCTTCGTGCGCGTCGCGAACGCGGTCGTGCCCGCGATGACGGATGCCGGATACGGCCGCATCGTCGCCGTGTGCGGGCAGATCGGCTATCTCACCGGCAACCTCGCGGCCGGCCTGCGCAACGCCGCGCTGCTCGTGGCGGCCAAGCACCTCGCCGACGCGCTGGCCGGTACCGGGGTGACCGTCAACGTGGTCAATCCCGGTCCGGTGCGCGACGACGCGTCGACGGCGGCGCCTGAGCGGCTGGTGCCGGGCGACTCCACCCCGGCGCAGGTCGCCGACCTCATCGCGTTCCTGGCGTCGCCGCTCGCGGGCGCCATCTCGGGCGAGTCGATCTCGATCGGGCACAAGCTGCGAGGCGTCACCGCGCTCTGAGCGGCACCCCGGCGGCGGATAGGCTGAAACGTCGTCTGGTCCCGATGAGGAGAACATGCCCACGCTCGAGCAGAAGGTCCGGCTGCTGACCGGCGAGACGCCGTTCACCACGTACGACATCCCCGAACTCGGCGTGCGGGCCCTCGCGCTCAGCGACGGGCCGATCGGCATCCGCGGCATCGCCGAGCCCGCACCGGTCGCCGCCCAGCTGCCGAACCCGTCGGCGGTCGCCGCCAGCTGGGATCTCGACCTGGTCGCCCGGCTCGGCGCGCTGCTGGGGCGGGAGGCGCGGCGGCTCGGCATCGACGTCGTGCTCGCGCCGGTCGTCAACCTGCAGCGCACTCCGGTGGCGGGGCGCCACTTCGAGATGTACAGCGAAGACCCGCTGCTGACGAGCGACGTCATGGTCGCGTTCGTGCGCGCCGTGCAGGCCGAGGGCGTCGGGGTGTGCGTGAAGCACTTCGTCGGCAACGAGTCCGAGACCGAGCGCACCTCGTACCTCGCGCGCGTCGGCGAGCAGGCGCTGCGCGAGGTGTACCTCGCCCCGTTCGAGGCCGCCGTGAAGCGGGCTGGCGTGTGGTCGATCATGGCCGCGTACAACCGGGTCGACGCGGGCGGCGAGGCGGCGCACGCGACCGACCACTCCTACCTGATCAACACCGTGCTCAAGGGCGAGTGGGGCTTCGACGGCGTGGTCGTCAGCGACTGGCTCGCGACGAAGACGACGGTCGAGTCGGCGCTCGGCGGGCTCGATCTCGTGATGCCCGGGCCCGGCGGCCCGTGGGAGCAGCAGCTCGTCGACGCCGTGCGCGCGGGCCTCGTGCCCGAGAGCGTCATCGACGACAAGGTCGCGCGCATCCAGCGCCTCGCGGCGCGGGTGGACACCCTTCGAGACGCGGCCGATGGCCGCTCCTCAGGGACCGCCCTTCGAGACGGGCGCTCCGCGCCCTCCTCAGGGACCGCCCTTCGAGACGGGCGCTCCGCGCCCTCCTCAGGGGCCACCCCTCCGGCGGCTGAGGAGCCCGCGGAGCGGGCGTCTCGAAGCCCCCACGCCCCCGCCGCACCCGATTCCGACGAGGTGCGCTCGCTGCTGCGCGAAGCCGTGGCGCGGGCGACCGTGGTGCTGCAGAACCGGGACGGCGTGCTGCCGTTGGATGCGGCATCCGTGAACTCGATCGCCCTCATCGGCCCGAACGCGACCGAGCCGTTCGTGCAGGGCGGCGGCAGCGCCGTCGTGAATGCGCCGTACGGCGTCGACGTCGCGCAGGCGCTGCGCGCCGCGTTCCCCGACGCCCAGGTGACGGTGCATCGCGGCGGGCCGGCGCGGCGCTTCGCGCCCCTGATCGACCCCGCGCTCGTGACCGCCGCGGAGGGCGAGGCCGGCTACCGGCTGCAGCTGCTCGACGCGGCCGGCGACCCGGTCGGCGAGCCGCGCCTCGTGCCCGCCGACGAAGGCTGGAACCGCGGAGTGCCCCGGGGCGCCGAGCGCGCGATCGTGCACGCCCGGGTGTCGCTCAGCGGCGCCGGCCGGCACCGCGTCGAGGTCGGCGCCGTCGGCATCCGTCGCATCTGGTTCGACGACGAGCTGGTCGACGAATCCGACGAGTTCGCCGACGAGAACGTGATCCTCGACTCCTCCGCGAACCGCCCCGCCGGCCCGAGCCGTGTCTACGAGCTGGCGGAGGGCGAGGAGCGCACGGTCGAGATCCGGCTGGAGGGCCAGGTCGTCGATGCCGGTGCGTACAGCCGCTTCGTGCGGTTCGAACTGCGCCATGACGCGGATGCCGCGGACGTCGCCGCCGAGATCGATGAGGCCGTCCGGGCCGCCGCCGCGGCCGACGTCGCGATCGTGATCGTCGGCACCGACGAGGAGACCGAGTCGGAGGGCTGGGACCGCACGAGCCTCGCCCTGCCCGGACGCCAGGACGAGCTGGTGACCCGGGTGGCCGCGGCCAATCCGCGCACGGTCGCCGTGGTGAACGCCGGCGCCCCGGTGATCCTGCCCTGGCTGGACGACGTGCCGGCCGCCCTGTGGTGGTGGCTGCCCGGCCAGGAGGGTGCGGGCGGGCTGGTCGACGCGCTGAGCGGCGCCGTCGAGCCGAGCGGGCGCCTGCCGTGGACGCTGCCGGGCTCCGAGGCCGATGTGCCGGTGCCCGACGCCGTGCCGGTGGACGGGGTCGTCGACTACCGCGAGGGGGTGCACATCGGCTACCGCGGCTGGCGCAGGCTCGGCCGCGTGCCGGCCCGCCCGTTCGGATACGGCCAGGGGTACGCCGACTTCGCCATCGCCGCGCCGCTCGTCGCCGAGGAGTGGGACGGAGACCGGCTTCCGGTCACCGTCGCCGTGACGAACCGGTCGCTGCGCGACGGCCGCGCGGTGGTGCAGTTCTACCTGTCGGGGCCGGCCGCCGAGCACGGCGAATTCGACCGGCCCGAGCGCTGGTTCGCCGGTTTCGGCACGCTCGACGTCAAGGCCGACCGGGTCGCCGCGCTCACCGTCCGTCTGCCGCTGCGCGCCTTCCAGGTGTGGAGCGTCGACGAGCAGCGCTGGGTGCTGCCGCACGGTGAGTACGTGCTGCGCGCGGCATCCGATGCCCTCGACGACGGCGCGGCCGTCACCATCACGCTGTAGCGCGCCACGGCTCGCCTCCGCCGGCTGAGGACGCACGAAGCGCCGTCTCGAAGCCTGCCCCCACCCCCGCTGGTTGAGCAGGCCGCAACGCGGCCGTATCGAAACCCCACTGCGCCGAAACAACACCAACGGATGCTTCACGCCAGGCTTGCCCGCAACGAGTGCAGTTTCGGCAGAAGGGATTTCGACGAGACGACAGTAGATGCGGTTGTGGCTGGGGCGAAGCATCCGTTTGCGTCGTTTCGGTGCGGGGCGGCGCCGCCCGCCCTTCGAGACGCGCCCTGCGGGCGCTCCTCAGGGACCGCCCTTCGAGACGCGCTTCGCGCTCCTCAGGGACCACCTTTCGAGACGCGCTTCGCGCTCCTCAGGGAGCAGGCGCGGTGAGAGCCCGGCCCCTACCGCGGCTGCGGGTCGGTGAGGCCCTGCGCCGCGGCCGCCTCGAGGCCCTCGAGCGCCGCCTCGACCGCGCGGCGCTGCTCTGCAGAGACGCCCTCGAACAGCGCGTTGAGGCGCTCGGCGCGCTCGAACCGCGCCCGGTGGATCGCATCGATGCCGGCCGGGGTCGCGACGACGAAGAACGAGCGCCCGTCGGTCGGGTCGGGGCGGCGGGTGATCAGCCCTTTGGCCTCCAGGTCGGCGACGATGCGGGTCATGGTGGGCGCCGCGACCGCCTCGAGTCGCGCCAGGTCGCCCGGTCGCACCTGGCCGAGGCGCACGACGCTGCCGAGCGCCGAGACGAGGCCGTGGCTGAGGCCGTCGCGGGTGGGGCGGATGCGCCGGTTGATCCGCCCGATCGCGACGGCCAGCCGGGTCGCGAAGTCGCTGTCCTCCGGTGCCGGCAGGGTCGGCGCCGCCGTGCTCGGCGACCGGTGAGCGGTCATCTCGGTATCACGCCTTCTCCGTCGCAGGTGCGGTGGTCGCGACAGAGTCTGCCACGTTCTGCGTGTGCAGTTCGTGGACGTAGTGCTTGCCGCGCACGAGCGACGCGATCGCAGCGATCACCGACATGGCCGCCGCGGCGATGAACACCACGAAGAGGCCCGAGTGGAACGGCTGCGAGATGAGGTTCGGGAAGAACTCCGTGCCGGTGAGGGTTCGCTGCGCCGACGCCGACAGCGTGTCGAGCACGTTCGCGCCGGCCGGGCCGAGCATGGTCTGCATCGGGTTGTAGCCGAGGAACGCGGCGAAGACGCTGGAGACCGGCGGCAGTTGCGAGATGCTCTGGGCCGCCTTGTCGGGCACGCCCTGCGCCGTGAGGCCGTGCAGGAGCGTCGACGGCAGGCTCGCGGCCAGGCCCGCGATGAGCAGGGAGAAGAAGATGCCCATCGACAGGCTGGTGCCCGAGTTCTGCACGGTGCCGGCCATCCCGCTCGCCGCCCCCCGCTGGTTGGCGGGCACCGAGTTCATGATCGCCGAGCGGTTCGGGGCGCCGAACATGCCCGAGCCGATGCCGTTGAAGAAGGTGATCACGGCGAAGGCCGCGTAGTTGAAGTCGGTCGGGATCAGCAGCAGCAGGACGAAGGTGATCGCGACCACGATCAGTCCCGCCGTGGCGAAGAACCGCGCCCCGAAGCGGTCGGAGAGCGTGCCCGACAGGGGCCCCGCGATGAGGAAGCCGATGGTGATCGGCAGCATCGCGAAGCCGGCCATCAGCGGGGTCTGGTCGTAGGCGACGCCGTGCAGCGGCAGCCAGATGCCCTGCAGCCAGATGATGAGCATGAACTGCAGCCCGCCGCGGCCGATCGACGCCAGCAGGCCGGCGAGGATCGCCATGGAGAAGGCGCGGATGCGGAACAGCCGCATCTCGAACATCGGCGACGTCTGCTTGAGCTCGACGACGACGAATGCGACGAGCAGCGCCGCCCCGCCGACGAGGCCGGCGAGCACCCACGGGTTCGTCCACCCGGTGGCCGAGTCGCCGTAGGGCTGGATGCCGTAGGTGATGCCGGTGAGCAGGGCGGTCAGGCCCCCGGCGAACAGGGCGTTGCCCCACCAGTCCATCTTGCCGACGTTGCGCTGGCCGACCTCGTGCAGCGACTTGTACGCCCAGATCGTGCCGATGATGCCGACCGGCACGGAGACGAAGAAGACCGCGCGCCAGTCGACGTCGGCGAGCACACCGCCCACGATGAGGCCGATGAACGAGCCGGCGATGGCGGCGACCTGGTTGATGCCGAGCGCCATGCCGCGCCGGTTGGCCGGGAATGCATCCGTGATGATCGCCGTCGAGTTCGCGAACAGCATGGCGCCGCCGATGCCCTGCACGAAGCGCCACAGGATCAGCCACACCGCCCCGTGGCCGCCGGTGAACGGGTCGAACGCGAGCGCGATCGAGCCGATGGTGAACACGACGAACCCGGCGTTGTAGATGCGCACGCGCCCGAACATGTCGCCGAGGCGGCCGAAGGTGACCACGAGCACCGCGGTGACGAGCATGTAGCCCATCAGGATCCACAGCAGGTAGCTCACATTGGCCGGGTCGAGCGGGTTGATCTTGATGCCGGTGAAGATGGCCGGCAGCGAGATGATCACGATCGAGGAGTTGATCGTCGCCATCAGCATGCCGAGCGTGGTGTTGCTGAGGGCGACCCACTTGTAGTGCGGGTGGTCTTTGCTGAACAGCGAGTTGGACACGGGGCTCTTCCTGGTTGCGCGAATTTAGTTGCTCGGTGCTAACTAACTATAGCTGGCTTCCGGATGTTCCGAGCCGGCGCGTCCTGCGCCCGAGTGCGGCTCATCCTCACCCGGCGCCGGCGCCCGGTGAGGATGAGCCGCACTGTCCTACTCGGCCCGTCGGCGGCGGGTGACCACGAGCAGCACACCGACCGCCACGACCGCGAGCACGACGACGCCGCCGGCGATGACCAGCGCCACGACGACCGAGGTCGGCACGGTGCCGGAGGACGGGGCATCCGTCGCCTGCGCGGCCGGAGCCGTCACCGTGGTGCCGCACTTCGCCAGCGGCCCCTCGTGGCCCGACCCGGCCTTGGGCCCCCGGTAGTCGAACTGGATCGACGAGCTCACCGGGTGCCCGTCGGCCGACACGATCTGCCAGGTCACCCGGTACTGGCCCGGCGCTCCGAGCGCGACCGGCACCGTGACGTCGCGCCCGTCGACCGACGCGCAGTCGGTCTCGTAGTTGCGGCCCGAGGCATCCGTCACCTGCACCAGCGCGCCGCGCCCGTTCTCGTCGAGCACGACGTCGTCGAAGTCGAGCGACACGGTCGACAGAGCCGACGAGACCGTCGCGCCGTCCTTCGGGTCGCTCGAGACGAGGAAGTCGTGCGCGCTTGCCGCGGGCGCGATGAAGAGAACGGATGCCGCAACGGCAGCCGCCGCGACTGCGATCAGCCGCCCGCGCCGCGCCCTCATGACGCCCTTCTGCGGGTGAGGGCGACGACGGCGGTGACGAGGCCCGCGGCGCCGATCACCACGCCCGCCACCCCGATGACGAGCGCGGCCGTCGCGGTGCCGTCGCTCTCGGTCGCGGTCGCTGGTGCGGCCTCCGGGCTCGCCGTGACCGTGGACCCGTCGTCGCCGGCGGGCGGGGCGTCGTCGATGTACAGCGTGGGCGCCGGATGCTCGGGCTCGTCGCCCGAGGCCGGGGTCGGCTCATCCCACTTCACGACCGTGCCGTCGGAGTAGGTCTGCGTCGCCGGCAGCAGCACCTTGCCGGTGTCGGGCACCTTGCCGAGCGACACGGTGAACTGCCCGAACTGGCCCGGCGCGATGCCGGAACCGGTGGCCGTGAAGGTGATCGTGCGCGGCGCCTCTTTGATCGTGCTGCCGCCCACGTCGACCGGCTTGGGCAGCTTCGCGTTCGTCACCTTCGCCGTCCAGCCGGGCACGGCCTCGAAGCTCACGGAGGTGAACGGGGTGTCGGTGGGCAGCTCGATGACGAGCTTGGTGGTGCTCGCCGTCGCCGACTCGGTCGGCACCCGGAAGGTGACGTAGGTGTAGCCGCCGGCTTCGGCGGTGTCGGGGGAGATGCGCACGTGGGCGCTGGCCGCGAGCGGCGCGGCGAGGGCGAGCGCCGCGCCGGCCGTGACGGCCGCGAGCGCGCGCAGGGTGAAGCGTCTGTTCATGGAGATCCTGTTCGAATCCGATGGCTGAGGGGCCGCGAAGCGGCCGTCTCGAAGCCGGATGGGTGTGGGGCGATGCGGCGGCGGGTCGTTCAGACGCGGCCGCGGCCGCGCATCAACCCGCAGGGGACGGAACAGGAGGGCCGCGGTGGCGCAGCATTCCGAGCAGCAGCGCCGGGGTGCGTGCGGCACGGGGTGCCGGGCACAGCGTGAAGCGCGGGCGCGGCAGCGGCCGCGCCTGCACCAGATCGAGGGCGCGACGCAGTCCGAGTGCGGCGAGCGCCAGCATCCGTGCCAGCACGCGCTCGCCGTGGCGCAGCGCGGCGATCGTGACCAGCGCGGCCGCAGCATGACCGACCCACATCGCCGCCTGCGCGGCCGGCGAGGCGACGGATGCCTGGGCCGACGCACCGCTGACGCTCAGCCCCATCCCCGGCATGCCCGCCATCCGCGCGTCGCCGATGAGTCGAACCGCGCTCGGCTGCCCGAGCGAGAACAGCACGTGGAAGGCGACCTGGCTCACCACGACGGACGCCGCCAGTCGCCACATGGCGGGGCGCGGGCCGGTGAGCAGCACGCTCGCGGGCACCGCGAATGCGAGCGAGACGATGACGCCGAGCGTGCCGGGGACGGCCCCGCCGCCGGCCACGTGGAACAGCGCCGCGACGAACACCGCGAGCGTCGCGGCGAGCATGCCGCGGATCGCGCGCTGGTGCCGCTCCGTCATGATCCACAAGGGTATCCGGCCGGACTCGGAACGTCGGTGGTGGCGGTTACGCTGGGCGGCATGGCTCCCACCCCCTTGGACGTGCTGCACCGTGTCTTCGGCTACAGCGAGTTCCGGGGCGAGCAGGCGGCGATCATCGACCGGCTCGTCGCGGGCGGCGACGCGGTGGTGCTGATGCCCACCGGCGGCGGCAAGAGCCTGACCTACCAGATCCCGTCGATGCTGCGCGAGGGCACCGGGGTCGTCATCTCGCCGCTGATCGCGCTGATGCACGACCAGGTCGAGGCGCTGCGGGCCGTGGGCGTGCCGGCGGCCTACCTCAACTCGACCCAGTCGCCGGAGGAGCGTCGCGAGGTCGAGCAGGCCTTCGTCGACGGCCGGCTCGACCTGCTCTACGTCGCACCCGAGGGGCTCTCCACGCCGCGCATGCAGGAGCTGCTGCGGCGCGGCCGCATCGCCCTGTTCGCCATCGACGAGGCGCACTGCGTGAGCCAGTGGGGCCACGACTTCCGCCCCGACTACCTGTGGCTGTCCAACCTGGCCGAGCTCTGGCCCGAGGTGCCGCGCATCGCGCTGACGGCGACGGCGACCGAGGCCACGCACCGCGAGATCACCGAGCGGCTGGCCATGCACGACGCCGCGCACTTCGTGGCGAGCTTCGACCGGCCCAACATCCAGTACCGCATCGTGCCCAAAGACGACGTGCGCCATCAGCTGGTCGACTTCATCCGCACCCAGCAGGCCGAGTCGATCGACGCGGCGGGCGTGCCCGTGCCGGCGGCCGGCATCGTCTACGCGCTCTCCCGCGCCACGGTCGAGAAGACCGCCGAGTACCTGCGTGCGCAGGGCATCAACGCCTTGCCGTACCACGCCGGGCTCGAGGCATCCGTGCGCCACGAGACCCAGACGCGGTTCCTGCGCGAAGACGGCGTGGTGATCGTCGCGACCATCGCGTTCGGCATGGGCATCGACAAGCCCGACGTGCGCTTCGTCGCGCACATCGACCTGCCCAAGTCGGTCGAGGGCTACTACCAGGAGACGGGCCGCGCCGGCCGCGACGGGCAGCCCGCGGTCGCCTGGCTCGCCTACGGCCTGGCCGACGTGGTGCAGCAGCGGCAGCTGATCGACAAGTCGCCCGGCGACCGTGCCTACCGCCAGCGCATGGGGCAGCACCTCGACGCGATGCTCGCCCTGTGCGAGACCGTGGAGTGCCGCCGGGTCAACCTGCTGTCGTACTTCGGGCAGGCCTCGCAGCCATGTGGCAACTGCGACACCTGCCTCGCCCCGCCGGCCGTGTTCGACGGCACCGTGCCCGCGCAGAAGCTGCTGTCGACGGTGGTGCGGCTGAAGCGCGAGCGCGGCCAGCAGTACGGCGCCGGCCATCTGATCGACGTCCTCGTCGGCAAGCGCACGCCGCGCGTCGAACAGCTGGGCCATGACGCGCTCGCCACCTGGGGCATCGGCCAAGACCTGAGCGCCGCCCAGTGGCGCGGCGTCGTGCGCCAGCTGCTCGCGACCGGGTTGCTCGCGGTGAGCGACGACGGCTACGGCACGCTGCAGATCACGGATGCCTCGGCGGCGGTGCTGCGCGGCGAGCGGTCGGTGCAGCTGCGGCAGGACGTGGTCGACGCATCCGCCGCTCGACTCGCGCGCCGCGCGAATGGAGACCGCGGAGCCTCGGTCGCAGAACTTCCCGAGGAGGCCCGTCCGCTCTTCGAAGCCCTGCGCGAGTGGCGCGCGCAGACCGCCCGCGAGCAGTCGGTGCCCGCCTACATCGTCTTCGGCGATGCGACGCTGCGCGCGGTCGCCTCGGCCCGGCCGACGCGCCTCGAGGAGCTCGAGGGCATCACGGGCATCGGCGCGAAGAAGCTCGATCAGTACGGCGAGGCGCTGCTCGAGGTGGTGGCGCAGTCGGCCCGGGACGCGGCATAGGCACGGCTCGCGCCCCGGTCAGGGCGCAGAGGAGCGCTCCGATCGCGGCGTCAGGCGGCCGCGACCTCCGGCGATGCGGCGGCGGACCGCACTCGGGAGGGACTGAAGCGTGTCTTGAGTCGCAGGAACGGCGACTCAAGGAACCGGTACGACAGTGCGGCGACGGCGATCGTCACGCCATAAACCACGGCACTGAAGATCAGATGTCGAACCGGGAAGTGCGGCAGCACCGCGGACTGCAGGACCGCCATCACCGGAAGGTGGTAGAGGTAGATGCCGTAAGAGCGCCTTCCAGCCCATACCAGCGGCGCCCACGACAGCACCACCCGCACGATGGAGCGGTCGGCGGTCGTGAGGTGCCAAATCATTGCGGCGCTGAGCAGGCCGATGGCCGGCGACTCCCACGCAAAGTGCGGGTATCGCCCGAGATAGTTGGCCGCGAGCACCAGCGAGGCAGCCGCCAGCGCGATACCCGCGCCGGCCCACGCGCTTTCGAGTGCCTTGACGCGTACGCGGCGCTGCAGTAGGACGGCGATCGCGCAGCCGAGTAGAAGCGTGCAGAACCGCGATGACGGAAGGTAGTAGGCGGCGTCTATGGAGCCATCACTGGTCTGGAAGAACGAGGCGACGACCAGGGATGCCAGGCTGACTCCGCCCGCGGCCGCCGTCCACTTGAGGACGCCGTGCCGGAAGCGGAGCATGAGGATCAAGGCCGGCGGCCAGAGAAGATAGAAGTGCTCTTCGACCGCGAGGCTCCACGTCGCTATCAGGCTGCCGAGGGCGCCGGAGTGGCCCGTGCCCGCCACGAAGTCGGACACGTAGAAGCCCGCGAATGCGGCAGCGTCTGCGTAGCCCTGCAGCGAGCCGGTGAGGTATGGGAAGAACGCGGCCCCGATGACGATGAGGGCGATGAGCGCGGGATAGAGCCGTAGCAGGCGGCGCGAGTAGAACCGCCCGAGGGAGATCGAGCCGAAGCGGTCGTGCTCGCCCAGCAGGATCGACGTGATGAGGTAGCCGGACAGGACGAAGAAGACGTCGACGCCCATCCACCCGCCCGCGGCGTATGGCAGTGTGAGGTGGGTGGCGATGACCGCGAAGACGGCGAGTGTTCGCAGGCCGTCGAGCTCCGGGCGATAGCGCATGGGCACACTCTGCAGTGAGAATGAGTATTTGTCACTATCCCCACTTCTGGCGCCATTATCCCGAAACCCCTGCCTGAGCGTGGGTTGCGAGCCGAGCCATTCCGCTGGTCTTCAGCGGGTGAAGTAGAACCCGTCCGCGAGGTCTTCCAGCAGTCCGCTGTGCGTGGGCTGCCAGCCGAGCAACTCCCGCGTCTTCGCACTCGAGGTCGGGTTGTCGAGCCCGATGAACGCGCCGACGAAGCCGTAGCGCTCGGCCGCCGTCTGCTGCGAGACGCTCTCGATCGGGACGCCGGCCCCGCGCGCGATCGCCTCGGCGATGCGCCGGAACGGGATGCCCTCCTCGGCGGCGACGTGCAGCGGGATGCCCGCGGGCAGATCCTCCTTCTCCAGAGCGAGCCGGATCAGGTGCGCCGCATCGAGATTGTGCACGGCCGGCCACCGGTTCGACCCGTCGCCGACGTAGCCGAACGAGCCCGCCGCACGTGCGCCCGCGATGAGCGAGGGGATGAAGCCGTGGAAGTCGGTCGGGCCGTGCACCGTGGGCGAGAGGCGCAGCGCCGCCGATCGCACTCCGCGCGCAGCGAGGCCGAGCAGCAGTTGCTCGGTGACGGCGCGAGGGTTGGGAGCGCTCTCCGCGTCGATCGGGGTGTCCTCCGTGCCGACCTCGCCCGGCGCGACCTGGCCGACGAGCATCATGGTGCCCGAGGCGGCCAGGAACGGCTTGCCCGAGCCGTCGAGCGCGTCAGCGATCGCGCCGATCAGCGCCCGGTCCGCCGCGACGGCGGCCCCGAAGTCGCCCGCGTCGTGCTTGAACGCGAGGTTCACGACGCCGTCCGCGGCGGCGGCCAGCTCGGCCAGGCGATCGGTGTCGTCCACGGTGCCGACGACCGGATCGCCGCCCTGCTTCGCGACGCGCTCGGCGCCGGCGTCGTTCCGGGCGAGGCCCACGACCTGGTGGCCGGCCTCGACGAGCTCTGCGGTGACGAGCTGGCCGATGTGCCCACTCGCTCCGGTGACGAAGATCTTCATGCGTCCTCCAATGTCAGGAACTGTCATCACGCTAGCATCGATGTCAGGATCTGTCATCACTTAGAATCGGATGCGTGGGACGTTGGGAACCGGACGCACGGGGCCGCCTCGCCCAGGCGGCGCTCGAGTTGTTCCTCGAGCGCGGATACGACGCGACGACGGTCGCCGACATCGCGGCGCGCGCCGGGCTCACCGAGCGCACCTTCTTCCGTCAGTTCTCGGACAAGCGCGAGGTGCTCTTCGGCGACCCCGCCGCGTACTTCGCGACGTTCACGGATGCCATCGCCTCAGCCCCCGCCGCGGCGAAGCCCCTCGAGGCGCTGTCGGCGGGGCTCGACGCAGCGACGGCGGCCTTCGCAGGCATGCACCCGTACGCGCGGTTGCGGCAGTCGGTGATCGACGCGAACGCGCCGTTGCGGGAGCGGGAGCAGATCAAGCGCGCCCACCTCGTCGACGAGCTGAGCGAGGCGCTGCGGCGGCGCGGGGTCGCCGAGTCGACCGCGCGGCTGACCGCCGAGCTCGGAGCGGTCGCGTTCCACCTCGCGTTCCAGCGGTGGGTGCAGGCCGAGGAGGAGCTGGATCTCACGGCGCTCACGCGCGAGGTGCTGGCCGAGCTGAGGGCTGCCGCGGCGTAAGCGGGCGCAACCTCAGGCCGCGCTCACGCGGGGCCTCAACGGAAGTGGATAAGCGTGACGTGGGCCAGCGGCACGAGCTGGATCAGGAACCACACGTCGATGCCGAGGACCGCCGCGCCGAGCACCAGCAGCACCCACCGTCGCCCGAGCACCGCGAGAGCGCCGACCGCGGTGAACACGAACGGCAGGGCCGAATAGGCGGTGCGGAACGCGAGCGCCTGGGTGGTCACCACGACGACCGCCCAGCTGCCGATGGAAAGGGCGGCGACGCCGGCGAGCGTGAGCATTCTGACGGGGTTCCGCCGGGTGGTCCACGCGAGCAGCACCACGCCGACGAGCGCGGCGCCGGTCAGGGCCAGCACGAGCAGGTCCACCGGCGTCGGGCTGTGCACCGTGTTCCGCACGTACTCGGTCGGCAACCAGAGGTACGTGATGGCGTTCTGCGCGAGGTCGGCCGCCGACACGCCCGACCAGGCCGGGAAGCTGTACCCGGCGGCGGTCATTCCCGACTGCGCCGTCAGGTCCCCGTACAGCACCAGGTTGCGCACGAACCACCACCCGGCGACCAGCGTCGTTGCGGCCGCGAAGACGATCGTGCCGAGCCAGCGCCGGCGCACGAGCAGCAGGATCGCGAGGGCGAGTGCGACGGGCGACATCGTCGCTTTGGTGATGATCGCGAGCCCGACCAGTGCACCCGCGACAGCCGGCGGAAGCAGCGACGACCCGCGCCCGTCCCCGATCACGAGGATGCCGAGCCCGACCAGCAGGAGTGCCAGTTCGTCGTTCTGGATCGAGGTCGCCATGGCCAGCAGCATCGGGTTGACGCCGACCGCGACGGCGACCACCGGCGCGGCATGCGTCCGCGCCGGCAGCGCGCGCACCGCGATGGCGGTGAGCGTGAGCGTCACGGCGAGGTGCAGGACGATGCCGAGCGACCGGACGGCGTAGAAAGCGAGTTGATCCCCGCCGAGGGCGCGGAACGGTGCGGCCACGACGGCGTCGAGCACGTAGGCGAGCGGACCCATCTGCGCCTCGTAGCTCGTGCCGGGATCGCCGAGCGCCGGCATCCGGTGATGGTCGAGGTAGTAGAGCACGTTCAGCCAGTGCGACGGCTCGTCGTACGGCAGCCCCGCCGGCATGAGCGCGACGAACGCCACGCCGACGACGACCGTACCGACGAGCGCCGGCCACACCCGACGGACGAGCTGCCAGAGCTCAGAGCTCGGAACCGCCGCGGCGACCCGGAAGGGCAGCGCGGGACCGCCCTCCGTGGCGACGGCGGCGCGTGTCGTCACGACTCCGCCGCCTCGTCGGGCAGGAGGACGGGCACGGGACGGATCGCCACCGGCCTGCCAGGCCGCTCCGCCGAGCCGCCCTGACCCAGCTGCTTGTACACGACCCGCTCGTGATACGCGTAACGCAGGAAGAATCCGATGACCAGCAGCGCGGCCTGCGCGAGCACGGCCCGGTCGTGCAGGCTCAGCAGCTCCACGGCCACCCACAGCGCGAAAGTGCGCACCGCGGACTCGGCGCCGTTGAATCCCACGGAGTGGCTGAAGCGCCACCACAGCTTCCGGGCGCCCGCGCGCAGGTCGTGATACAGGAAATGCTCCTGGGCCACGAAGTTGCCGATGATGGTCGTGGCCGCCGCGACGATCGCGGCCGACAGGTAGCCGACCCCGACGTGCTCGAGCCCCCACATGATCGCGAGGTTGGCGATGCCGCCGATGAGTCCGATGAACGCGAAACCGGGCATCCGCCCGATGCGCAGCTCGACGATCTGCCGGGCCAGCCGCCACGCCTGCTTGATGTCGCCCTTCGACTCGCCGGCCACGCGCGGGGCGAGGGTCGCCGGGATCTCGGCGACCCGCAGCGGGGTACGGCACAGCACCTCGAGCAGGATCTTGAAGCCCCGCGGGTGCAGCCGATCCAGGTCGATCCGGTCGAGTCGCACCGCGAAGAAACCGGACATCGGGTCGGTCGAACCCTTGAGCCGACGGGGGAAGAGCAGCTTGACGAGGCGTGTGGAGAAGTGGGTCAGCAGCACGCGGAATCCGTTCGCGAGCCCCTCGGCGTCCCCGCCGGGGACGAAACGGGATCCGGCAACCAGGTCCCACCGGCCGTCGAGCGCTTTGTCGATCAGTCCGGGCAGCATCTCTGGCGGGTGCTGCAGATCGCCGTCCATGACGACGGCCCACCTGCCCGCCGCGGCGCGGTAGCCCTCAAGCACCGCCCCGCCGAGGCCGTCGACCGGCTCCTCGCGGTGGATGAGACGGACCGGGATGCGGGACGACGCCGCCACTCGGCGGATGACCTCCGGGGTGTCGTCCGTCGAGTCGTCGACGAAGAGAAGCTCGACGGCCCGCTCGCCCACTGCTTGTTCGGTGCGGCGGACCAGTTCTTCGACGTTCAACGACTCATTGAAGGTCGGCACGATGATGGTGACGTCCATTGCTAGCTCTCCGTAGGGGTTGGTGGTGCGAGGCGATCGCGTTCTGGGGACGGTTCCGGCACGCGCAGCGACGCGACGGCGGCGCCGATGCGGCGCGAGAAGCCGTGCAGCGGATGCTCGACGAAGCGGTAGAAGAAGTGACCGGCCACGATCGCGAGCGGCAGCGCGGTGACGAGCATGGCCCAGGGCAGCACGGCGTGCGCCAGGTGGTACGCCAGGCTCACCACGATGGGTCCGTGCACCAGGTAGATGCTGAAGGACCGCTCGCCGAGCCAGCCGATGGGGCGCCACATGCCGATGCGTTGACCGGAGGCGCTGAAGGCGAACAGCGCGACGAGCAGGGCGGCGGCGACCACGGCCGGGGCCGTGCTCAACTGCGGCTCGCGCAGATCGTGCCAGACCATGCCCGCGAGGGCGGAGGCCCACAGCGCGCCGACCGCCAGAGGGGCTCGCGAGAGCCACCCGACGGCGCGCTCGATGTCGTCGGCGGATGCCGCCATGAGTGCGCCGATGCCGAACATCGGCAGGTAGGTCAGCGCCAGCGACAGGTCGAAGTGCGACAGCACGGCATCGACGGCCCCGATCTGGCCGGCGGCGCTCGCCGCAACGCACACGACTGCGAGCGCCAGGGCCGTCGCGCGGCGCCGCACCCGCAGGGCCACGAGGGCCAGGAGCGGAAGCAGGAGCGAGAAGGCCACCTCCCACTGCAGCGACCAGAACGCCGTATTCAGGATCGGGCTCACCCCGCCGAGCAGGATCGCGTCGTGCAGCAGGTCCAGGGGTGTGTAGTGCCCGGAGTGCAGCGCGAGCCAGGCGCTCGTGCCGCTCGTCACGGGCCGCGGCACGGTGAGGTAGAGCAGGTACGAGAACACCATGGCCGCCCAGATCGGGAAGTACAGCCGGGTCAGTCGCCGGGCGTACCAGGCGAGCCAGTTGCGCGTGGGCCGGTCGCGCTCGGGCCACACCAGCACGAACCCGCTGAGCACGAAGAAGACGTAGACGGCCGACTGACCGGACCAGGCCAGGTGCAACGGGGTGTAGGTGACGATCCAGAGCAGCGGATTCTGCGCGAAGGTCGACGGCGGATCGACCGTGGTCATGGAGTGGCTGAGGACGACGATGAGCGCCAGGCACCCGCGCAGGCCGTCGAGCGCGCGCAGCCGCGCGCTGCCGGTCGACCTCGTATCGTTCACGTGATCACACTCCTCGCGCCGCGCCGAGGTGCCGCCGCGCCAGGTCGGCCGTTCCCGAGGCGAGGAAGGAGATCGGCGCACGGCTGAGACCCCATGCCGCGCTGCGCAGCGCGCCGCGCAGGCTGTGTCGGCGCAGGAGCGCGTTCACGGTCTCGCGGAACTCGCGCCTGGCCTCCTCGCGGCGGGTCGCCCGCAGGTTCTGTGCGAGTCGGCCGGACAGGGCGGTGTCGCCCGAACTGCGCGCCGCCGCCAGGCGTTCGACCAGGTAGCGTTCGGTCGAGTCGCGCATGCGCTCGCGGGCGCCGCTCGAGCCTGTGACGTTGCTGCCGTGCCGCCGATATGCGACCAGCGGCGTGGGAACGGCGGCGAATTCCCCGTGCAGCAGCAGCCGCATCATGAATTCGTTGTCTTCGGCGACGGTGTAGCTCTCGTCGAACCAGCCGGCCGCGTCTCCGACGGCACGACGTACGACCAGGGCCATGATGCGAGGCAGCGGCGCCTCGCCGCTCAGCATCCGATCGCGCAGCCCCGCTTCGGCCCGCCAGCCGATGATCGGCGTGCCGTCCTCGTTCACCATCCAGCCGGCGGTGTAGGCGCCGACAGCCGACGGGCAGTCGGTGAGCGCGGCGAGCGCATGGCTCAGGTAGCCGGGCTGCCAGGTGTCGTCGTCGTCGAGGAAGGCGACGTACTCCGCGGTGCCCCGGGCGATGCCGTGATTGCGGGCGGCGGACACCCCGGGCGTGCTCTCGCGCGAGATCGTGACCCGTGACCGCGTTTCCGAGGATGCCGCTGCGGTGTCGAGCGCGCCGAGCACCGCGGCGGCGAGCGCCTGCGGGTCCGGCGAGTTGTTGTCCACGACGGTGACGCGCCAGTCGCGGTGGGTCTGGCCGAGCACGGACTGGAGCGCCGCCCCGAGGAACTCCCCGGCCCGGTTGGTCGGGATGACGACGTCGACCGTTGCTGTGTTTGAGAATTCCTCAGGCATTAGGCGTCATCATGACATGGCGCGGCCGAGCGCGACTCTCCCCGATCGGGTGACAGTTGGGCGTGGGCCCGCGCGCGAGTCAGGAGAGCAGCAGTACCGCGCTCGCGAGCGTGAGCACCGTCAGCGAGCCGTCCCTGACGTGGCTGTTGCGCCCGAGACCGAAGGCGGTGACCATGCGACGTGCGCAGGCGGCGACGAACGCGCCCGGCGAGTGGCGGAACACCCAACGCGCGCCCTGCAGCGCCTCGCCCAGCCCGCGTCGCGTATGCAGCGCGTGCAGAAGTGCTCGCAGTTCGACCGTCGCGACGTCGTGGCGCGCCCTGCGCCTGTTCTGCCGAAGCTTGTGCGCGAGAGTGTGGTCGCCTGCCGCCCGGGCGGCGCGGATGTGCTCGGTCAGATAGCGCTCGCCGGCTTCGCGCATCGCCTTCCGGGCGCCGGGCGCAGCCGTGGTGTTGCCGGCGTGCCGCCGATACGACACGAGGGTCGCCGGCACCGCGATGAATTCGCCCGTGCGCATCAGGCGATAGATGAACTCGTTGTCCTCGCCCATGTCGTAGGCCGGATCGAACCAGCCCGCCGCCTCGCCGGCGGATCTGCGAACGATGAGGGCCACGATCCGCGGGGTCGGGCGCATGCCGCGCAGCATCTGATCCGCCGTCGCCTCCTCGGCCGTCCAGCCGCCGAAGGCGACGCCCGCGGAGTTGACGTACCGGCCGCCGCAGTACGCGGCGACCGCGTCGGGGCGCGCTTCGAGGGCGCCCACGAGCTGCTCGAGATAGTCGGGCTCCCACAGGTCGTCGTCGTCGAGGAACGCCACGAAGTCGGCCGAGCCGAGCGAGATGCCGAAATTGCGGCCGTCGGCGACACCCGAAGGCTGACCCGTTCGAGCATTGCGGTGCAGCGTCACCCGCGAGGCGGCGTCACCGGGGGCCGCGGCCGCGACGGCACGCACCGCCGACGCCAGCGCCGCCGGCTCCGGCGAGCCGTTGTCGACGATGATGTGCCGCCAGTCCGTCCTGCTCTGGGCGATCACCGTCGCCATGGCCGGTGCCAAGTATGACGAGTGACGGTTCGTCGACGTGATGATGTCGACGACCGGGAGAAGTGAGGACTGCTCGGACATTCTCCCTATAGTCACCGCGCAGCGGATTCGTTGACAGCCCCTGTTCGGGGCGTTCAGTTGCCGGAAGTCGAGGGATCGGATCGGGGCCCGATCTGGCGGACTCCGGCTCGGCGATGTGCGGTTTTGACAAGCGCGACCGCGGCCGGTGCCGCCGCGCGTTGTAGAGACCACACGGACGACATGCGCGACCGGCGGCGCGCGTCATAGCGTCGCCACATACCCTCCCGGCGGTGCGTCGCAGCGCCGCCACGGCATCAGTCGGAAGCAGGTAGTCAATGGTCGACACAGCCCCCCGCACCTCCGAGTCCGCGCGCGCCGACGAGCGTGCCAGCAGCTCGCCGACGAAGGGCGCCGCGCCCGGCGCATCCGTCGACACCGCGCCCGCCCCCAAGCTCGACGTCGCGCTGGTCGAGCGGATGCTGCGCGGCAGCTACCCGGACGTGCGGCTCGAGGCGCGCGAGGTCGCGAAGGACCCGCAGTTCCACAAGGTGGAGGGTCTCACGCTCGACGAGCAGCGCGAGCGCACCCTGGAGCAGATGAAGGTGCAGGCCGAGCGGGGCTTCCAGCTGCGGGCGTTCCCCAAGCGGTTGGGCGGCTACGAGGACGCCGGCGGCAACCTCGCCGCCTTCGAGGAGCTGGTCACCGCCGACCCCAGCCTGCAGATCAAGGGCGGCGTGCAGTGGGGCCTCTTCGCCGCCGCCGTGCTGCACCTCGGCACCGAGAAGCACCACGACAAGTTCCTGCCCGACGCGATCAGCCTGAAGGTGCCCGGCGCCTTCGCGATGACCGAGACGGGCCACGGCTCCGACGTCGCCAGCATCGCGACGACCGCGACCTACGACCCGGAGACCGAGGAGTTCGTCATCCACACCCCGTTCCGCGCGGCCTGGAAGGACTACCTGGGCAACGCGGCCAAGCATGCGACGGCCGCGACCGTGTTCGCGCAGCTCATCACCAAGGGCGTGAACCACGGCGTGCACTGCTTCTACGTACCGATCCGCGATGCCGCGACCGGCGAGTTCCTGCCCGGGATCGGCGGCGAGGACGACGGCCACAAGGGCGGCCTGAACGGCGTCGACAACGGCCGGCTGCACTTCGACCACGTCCGCGTGCCGCGCGAGAACCTGCTCAACCGCTACGGCGACGTGTCCCCCGACGGCACCTATTCCAGCCCGATCGACAGCCCGGGACGCCGCTTCTTCACGATGCTCGGCACCCTGGTACAGGGCCGCGTGTCGCTGGACGGATCGACGACCATCGCGAGCGCCCTCGGCCTGTACATCGCGCTGACCTACGCCTCGCAGCGCCGCCAGTTCGTCGCCGGCAACCCCGACGAGGAGCAGGTGATCCTCGACTACCAGCGGCACCAGCGCCGCCTGCTGCCCAGGCTCGCGCAGACGTATGCGCAGTACTTCAGCCACGACGTGCTGCTGAGCAAGTTCGACGACGTGTTCTCGGGCCGCGCCGACACCGACGAGAACCGGCAGGACCTCGAGACCCTCGCCGCCGCTCTGAAGCCGCTGTCCACCTGGCATGCGCTCGACACGCTGCAGGAGGCGCGCGAGGCGTGCGGCGGCAGCGGATTCCTCGCCGAGAACCGCCTCGTCGGCCTGCGCGCCGACCTCGACATCTACGTCACCTTCGAGGGCGACAACAACGTGCTGCTGCAGCTGGTCGGCAAGCGGCTGCTGACCGACTACGCCAAGCGGTTCAAGGGCGCCAGCGCCGCCGACCTCGCCAAGTTCGCGGCCGGACAGGTCGTCGGCAAGGCGTACAACGAGGGCGGTCTGCGCCGGGTCGGGCAGAACCTCGCCGACCTCGCCGGCGTCGGCCACTCGATCGAGGCGCTCAAGGACCACGAGACCCAGCGCGCCCTGCTCACCGACCGCGTCGAGACGATGGTCGCCGGAATCGCCGCCGAGCTCAACAAGGTGCGCCGGGCGCCTGCCGCGGAGCAGGCCGCCGCGTTCAACACCCAGCAGAACGAGTTGATCGAGGCCTCCCGGGCCTGGGGCGAGCTGCAGCAGTGGGAGGCGTTCACCGCCGCGCTGGACACGGTGACGGATGCCGGCACGCGAGAGGTGCTCGGATGGGTGCACTCGCTCTTCACCTTCGGCCTGTTCGAGAAGCACCTGTCGTGGTACCTGATCCACGGCCGGATCACGGGACGCCGCGGCGCCGCTGTGACGGCGTACATCAATCGCCTGCTCGAGCGTCTGCGCCCGCACACCCTCGACCTGATCGCCGCGTTCGGCTTCGCGCCGGAGCACGTGCGCGCCCCGATCGCCTCGGGTGCCGAGGGGGCGCGGCAGGAGGAGGCGCGGGCGTACTACGCCGAGCTGCGCGCTTCCGGGCAGGCGCCGGTTGAGGAGAAGGCGCTGAAGAAGAAGGCCAAGCAGCGGGGCTGAAGCGCCGCGACGGCGCCGACGGCCTCGGCGCCGCAAGGCGCCACAAGAGGGGGCACGCATTGCACCCCGAGTGATGAGAAAATCTCATCATGCTGTGGCAATCACGTGACATCGCCGAGTTCGAGGCCGAATTCGCGCGCGCGTTCGGAGTGAGGCATGCGGTTCTCGTCGGTTCGACGACGGAGGCCCTGCGCCTGGCGCTGCGGCTCGCGCACGTCGAAGAGGGGGCCGATGTCGTGGTGTCGGCGCCGTTCGCGCGCCCTGCCGGCCAGGCGGTGCGCGACGTCGGAGCCTTCGTCGTGCCCGCCGACGTGGACGCAGACCTCGGGGTTGCGACGGCACGCACCGTCCGGCTGGCGCTGACACCCGCCACCCGAGCGGTGATTGTGGACGACACCGGAGGCGTCGCGGCCGACGTCGACGGCATCCGTGCCGCGTGCCTCGCGCGGGGCGTGCAGGTGATCGAGCACGTCGGTGTCGCGATCGGGGGCACCCGGCATGCGGATGCGGTGGGCGCCCGTGCCGACATCGCGGTATGGCCGCTCGACATCGGGCCCTTGAACCACGGCGGCGGCGCCGTTCTCAGCGTGCAGCGCGAGCTGCTGGCCGCAGAGGCCAGAGACCTGCGCACTCCGGTCCGCACGATGCAGGGCGACCTGGTCGGTGCGCTGGCCCGGTTGTGGTCGTTGCACGAGTCCACACGCGTGCGCCGAGAGGCGGCGGAGCGGCTGTGCGCCGGCCTCGCCCCGGTTCCCGGTGTCCGGGTCGTCGCCCGCAGCAGCCTGGGTGCAGGAAGCGCGTGGCAGCTCGGCGTAGAGCTGCTGGCCGGCAGTCGCGATCGTGACGAGCTCGTCGCCCGGCTGAGCCGGCTCGGAGTCGCGGTGCGCGCCGGGTGGGGCGAGGCGACTGCGCGCGGAGCGAGCGGCTGGGTGCCGATCGCAACCCGGCTGCACGACGGAGTGATGACCCTGGAACTGGAACGCGCGGATGCGGCGACCGTCGTGAACGCGTTTCGCGAGCGGGCGAAGGGCGCAGCATGACGCCGGCGAGAATTCCACAGACTTACTCACAGGTGCATAAGTGAGAATCTATCACCACGGGAACGTGGGGGCAACGAGACCGTCCCCCATCCGGGGACTGATCCTCGCCGACGACGCCGCATAGCCTGAATCGGACAATGATGATTCCTCATCAAGGGCCGCGATCGATGACCCTGACCCCACAGCCGTCGCCGGCGCGCATGCTCCCCGTGGTGGCGCATGTGCCGATGGCGCTGAGCGTGCGGTCGAGCACGCTGATGACCGTCGCCGACGAAGTCTCCGGTGCATACGGTCGGGCGGGTGGGCGCTCGCTCGCCGTGCTGAGCCACAACCGCGATGTGGGTCTCGCCAACGCGGACAACGTCTACGTCGACTACACCCGTGACTGCCCGCGGCAGTGGTTCACGAAGCGCGAGCTGGCCGCCGATGTCGCGGCCGGTGCCCTCGGGCTGCTGCGGCCGCACTACGGGCACGCCTACGACGTCGCGGTCGAAGCGCTGACGGATGCCGCGCCCGGCGCCGTCCTGCTCTACGAGGGCCACTACGCCTCCGCCTCGCTTCCGCGCTGGGCGCCGGTGCGCCGCCGCGGCGCCGAGCTGATCCTCTACGTGCACAACCCGCTGTCGCGCAGCTACGGGCGGCGCGAACTCGGGCGGCTTCTCGCAGGCGCAGACCGCGTCGTCTTCTGCGCCGACCACCTGCGCCGCGACGTCGTGAGGCGGCTCGGCCACGACGACCCGCGCCTCGAGGTGGTCTGGAACGGCGTCGACGAGGCGTTCATCGCGGGCCGCCTGCGCGAGCAGCCCGACCCCTTCGTGATCCTCTTCGTGGGCAAGCTCACACCGGAGAAGGGGGCGCATCTGGTCCTCGACGCGGCGCTGCAGTTGCCGGCATCCGTGCGCAAGCGCGCCGTCGTGCGCTTCGTCGGATCGTCAGGTTACGGCGGCGGGCCCCCGAGCCGCTGCGAACTGGAGCTGCGCGCGCGAGCCGCGGACGCCGGGGTTCGCGTCGAGTTCGCGGGCTGGGTCGCCCACGACGAGCTGCCCGCCGAATACGCCCGCGCCGGCGCGCTGTGCCTGCCGTCGCAGTGGAACGAGGGCCTGCCGCTCGTGGCGCTCGAGGGCATGGCCTCCGGAACGCCGGTGGTCTGCTCGGACGCGCCGGGGCTCGTCGAGGCGGTGGGCGAGGTCGGCCTCGTCGCGCCGGGCGGCGACCCCGCGACGATGGGTCGCCTGATCGCCGAACTCGCCGAGGACGCCGAGCGGTGGCGCGAGCTCAGCGCGGCATCCGTGCACCGGGCACGTGGATACACCTGGGAGCGCACCGCGCGCGCGCTGGCGGGGCTGCCCGTTTCGGCGACGGAACCGGAAAGGGTCGACGACAATGGCTGAGGCGGCGGGGCGGGCGCTCCTGGTGGGCGAATTCGGATGCGGCAACTACGGCAACGACGGGACGCTCGAGGTCGTCCACGCCGGCCTGCGGACGCGGCTGCCGGGGTGGGAGTTCCGGGTGCTCGCCCGCGACCCTCGCGTCGTCGAGAGCCAGTTCGGCATCGGCGGCTGGCCGATCTACCGTCGCACACTCGGCGGGCCGGCGGGGAAACTGCTGGGGCGCGGCGCCGACGCGCTGCGATACCTGCGGGCGGTGCTGTGGGCCGACAGCGTGACGGTCGTGGGCACCGGGCTGCTCGAGGGGGATCTCAACGTGGGCGCCCTCGGCATGCCGTATCTCGTGATGGTGCTGTCGGTGCTGTGCTTCGTGCTGGGCAAGCCGTTTCTGCTGCTCTCGGTCGGCGTGAGCCGGCAGCCGAACCGCTGGGCCCAGCGCTTCCTCACCTGGGGAGGCCGGCTGGCGAGCTACCGCTCGTTCCGCGACCCCGGCTCGACCGCCGAGGCCATCAGGGTCGGCGCCGCGACGGCGACCGACCCGACGACGGTCGACGCGTTCTTCGCGGCCGGCCCGACGGCGGTTGCCGCGAAGACCTCGGGCGTCGGGGTCGGCGTGATGAACTACTTCGGGGCGAACCAGTATGCGGGCGCCGAGGAGCGGCAGGCGGCACGGCAGCGCTACATCAGGGCGATGGCGGACCTCGTGCAGGGGCTGCGCGATCGCGGCCGGCCGCTGCGGTTCTACACGGGCGACGCCGGCGACCACGCCGTCGTCGAGGAGCTCCGGCGGGAGCTCACCGCACGAGGCGTCCGTACCGATGACATCCCCACGGATGCCGCACGGACGGTCGTGCAGGTCTCCGAATCGATGGCGCGCTGCGACGCGATCATCGCCGCGCGGTACCACAACCTCATCGCCGCAGCGCTGGCGCGGCGGCCGTTGATCGGGCTCGCCTATGCGCAGAAGATCGTCGCGCTGGCCGAGCGGGTCGGACTGCCCGGCCACACGTACCACCTCGCGACCTTCGACCCCGCCGCGGTGCTGCACAGCTTCGACGAGCTCATCGCCGATCGAGAGGCGACCGCGCGACTGGCCGAGCGCGTGACGGGACTCGTCGGCGTCGCCGACGCCGAGTTGGACCGCGTGCACCTGCTGCTCAAGCGCGGCGTTCGAGGGCGGCAGTGGTCGCGGGCGTCGGCGCAGACCGCACCCGCGGGGTGACGTCGGCCGCGCGGCTCGAGCCGGCGGACGACCGGACCGCCGCATGGCGGGTGGCGGCCATCAGCGCCGGGTCACTCGTCGCGGCCTACGCCTTCCTGGTGCTGACCCCGGCAGGGCAGGTCTTCGACGCGGACACCCTCGGCGAGATCCGCGAACTCGGCGTTCGGGCGGACCGGGTGCTGAACATGGTGCGCGAGCTGCTGCTGGTGGGCCTGATCGCATACGTGGCCGTCCTCGTCGTCGTCGCCCTGTGGCAGCGGCGCGTGCGCGTGGCGGTGACCGCAGTGCTCATGGTGGTCGTCACCGCCGCCCTCAGCACCGCCGCCAAGGGGCTGCTTCCACGGCCCGCATACGAGGTCGCCGGCTACCCCTGGAACACCTTCCCGAGCGACCACATGGCGGCGACCGTGTCGCTGCTCGTCGCGGCGAACTGGCTGCTGCCCGGCTCGCTGCCGGCGCGCGCGAGGACCGTGTCGCTCGCGGTGACGGGACTGGTCTCGGGATGGGCGCAGGTCGCCACGCATGCCCACCGCCAGAGCGATGTCATCGGCGCGACGCTGCTGGCGGCGACCGTCGCGGCGGTCGCCGCGGCGACGACGGGCAGGAAGGTCGTCGGCTCACGGCGGACGCTGACGCTTGCGCCCTGGACCGCGACCGTCGGCCTGCTGGTGCTGCTCGTCTGGCGCACCCTCGGCTGGCCGGCCGGCACCTGGTGGGCCGGGATCGCCGGCGCCGAGCTTCTGGTGCTGGCACCATTGCTGCTCGCACTCGGGCTCAGGCCGGGCTCTCGTCGACCCCCACGGGCGTGAGCAGCCCCTCCGGGTCCCACGTCTTCCAGCCCAGCGGCTCGCACGGCACGAGCTCACCGCGGGGCATCCAGCCCAGATCCTCGTGCCCGACCCCGCCGAGCAGCCGGCCCCACTCGTGGCGCAGTTCAGCGTCCGACAGCTTGTCGAGGCTCAGCCAGTGCAGGCCGCCGAGCTCGCTGCCGCCGATCGTGGCTCGGCGGGCGGCGGCGCCCTGGCGCACCTTGGTGCGGAACTGCTCGAACGACCGCCAAGGAATGTGGATGAGACCGAGTGCCGGTGTCTGCTCGCCGGGCCGCAGCACCGTGTGGTTGCCTTGCTTGAGCGACGCCATCGGATGCGAGCGGAACGCGACCTTGTCGAGCCAGTACGGGTAGCGCAGTCGGTCGATGCGCCAGCTTCCGTCGCCGAGCTGCGAGTCGGTGCCGGGGAACAGGCAGTACATCCGGGCACCCGCCTTGGGCGAGTCGGTCGCGCGCAGACCCTCGGCGAGGCAGGCGCCGGGCGCGAACCAGAGCTCGTCGGCGTCGAACGGCACGATCCAGTCGGCGCCCGCCGACCTCGCCGTGTCGGCCAGCAGTGACATCTTCTGGCTCTGCAGATATGAGAACTCCCGGTCGCGCGCCAGGTGCACCCGGCCGGTCGCGGCGAATCCGGCGACGATGTCCGGGGTCGCGTCGGTCGAGCCGTTGTCGGCGACGATGATGCCGTCGACGCCCTGGCTCAGCAGGTGATCGAGAGTGGTTCCGATGATGTCGGCCTCGTTCTTCACCATCGTGACCGCCCACACCGAGCCCCGCACGCGGGCGCGACGCGGCAGGCGGGGCAGCTCCATCGCGGCGTGGACGCGAGCGCGCAGGGCCTTCTGATCGGCGGATGCCTGCAGCCGGGCGCTCTCGTAAAGCGGCTGCACGAGGTGTTTGACTCGGCGAGCGGCGCCGAGTGCCGGCGCGGGCACGCGCTGCGCCAGGCTCACGCCGCCGCTCCGCTCCGCCGCGGACGGCCGCGATAGAGCTTCTCGTACGCGTCGGCGACGTGGGCGAGGTCGAACGCGGCGGCCCGTGCGGAGCCGGCGACTCGAAGGCGCTCCCGCCACGAGGCATCCGTCAGCAGCTCGCGCAGCTTCGCGCCGATCTCCTCCAGCGGGGCGAGCACGCCCGCGCGGCCGTCGTCGGTCACGTACCGCGCGCCGACGTTGGGCGTCGCGACGACAGGAACGCCCGACGCCATGGCCTCGGCGTACGGGATGCCGAAGCCCTCGTACTCCGACGGCAGGCAGAACGCCCACGCCCGCTGGTAGGCGGCCGCGAGCTCGTCGTCGTCGACGCGCCCGAGCACGCGGATGCCCGGGCCGGGGTCGCGCGGGGCGTCCCGGCACACCATCTCGAGCGTCGCGTTGGGCACGGCCGGCAGCACGTCCCGCTGGAACGCGCGCGCGAGCTCGGCGCCGCGCTTGCGGTTGTGCCAGGTGCCGACGAACAGGACCGTCGGCTCCGCGGCGACCGCCGCGTCGTCGCGGCGGAAGCGCCGCGTGTCGACCCCGTTCGGGATCACGTGCCGCACCCACGGCGTCCAGTGCCTGGTGCGCGGCGAGACCACGACGGTCGCGTCGGCGACCAGACTCGCCAGCACCTCGCTGAACCCGAGCAGCAGCATGCGCAGCTTCTCGCCCGTGCCGCGGATGCGCAGGGCCTCCTCGAAGCAGGAGCCGTGGATGGTGCGGATGTGCCGCGGCACGCGCCGACGCCAGAGCCAGTAGTCGTCGCCGTGGGCGTGCAGCACGTCGTAGCCGCTGAAGTCGATGCGGCGCAGCGCGGTCGCGAAACGGAAGGTGCGCCAGCGCGGTCCCGTGTGCACCTGCACGTGCCCGTAGCTCGCACCGGGCACCGGCGGGCACTCGCTGAACACGTCGACGTGGTGGCCACGGCGGGTGAGCTCCGTCGCGAGTTCGTGCACCTGATAGCCGACGCCGATCTTGCTGCCGCTGGGAAGGTAGTACGAGATCATCGCGATCCTCAGCGGCACGGTGGGCGCCGTCATCGGGCGACCAGCCCCTCGCGCAGTGTCTCGAGCCAGGCCCGGCCGTGCTCGAGGTCGGGCTCGAGGTAGTTGCCCTCCGCCCACTCGTTCCACGACTTGATCCACAGCAGGCGCTCCTGCGCGGGGCGGTCGCCGAGCGCGTCGATCGCGTGACCGAGGTTCTGGGCGAAGCCCGCGGGGCTCGACCCGTCGAGGACGACCCCGCGGGCGCCGCTGCGAGGCGTGTTGTCCCAGTTCGGGTACACGCTCGGCTGCAGCCGCGGGTCCGCGCGGACGCGGTCCCACAGGACGGCGTCGGTCGAGTAGGGGTAGACCTCGGGGCCGCCGAGCTTCCGGCGCAGCCGCATCCGCAGCACGTCGGCACGACTGCGGCGGGCGGGCAGGCGCACGTAGACGCCGGCGTCGAAGCCGTCGTCGGCGATCCGGTCGTAGCGCGGCCCGCGACCGAGCAGGTCGCTGACCTCGGCGACCAGACAGAGGCCGCCGAGGCCGGCGCGACGTGCCATCGCCTGCCAGCGGTCGACGAAGGCGCGCGCGTCGGGCAGCTCCTCGGGGCGGAAGACGTAGAAGACGGGCCGGCCGTTCACCCTCAGGTAGCGGGGGTCCTCGAAAGCCGGCAGCACAGCGTCGAAGTGCGCCTGATCATCCTCCGGGCCCGGGTAGGTCTGCTCGCGCAGCACACGGTCGGCGGCGGCGTGCCAAATGCCGGTCCAGCTTTGGTTCGCCCAGCCCAGGCAGAACGAGATGCCGGGCTCGGCGCTGTTCAGCACCTCGGTGAACGGCCGCTCGAGGATTCGCTGGCCACGGCCGAACCAGTAGTGCCAGTAGCAGAACGCTTCGACTCCGTACGCCTGCGCCAACTCGGCCTGAGCGACGCGCGCCTCGGGCAGGCGCAGGTCGTAGAAGCCGAGGTCGGCGGGAAGGTGCGGCTGCTGGTGTCCCCGGTACAGCGGGCGCGCCTTGGCGGCGTTCGTCCACTCCGTGAAGCCCGGCCCCCACCACGCGCTGTTCTCGGGGATCGGGTGGAACTGCGGCAGGTAGAACGCGATGGCGCGTGCGTTCATGGTCGGTGCCGCGGTCTGCAGCTCGGTGCGACCCGGCGAGGTCGATCGTGAAGTGAGCACATCTCAAGTATGGAAGGGTGTCGCGCGCGGATCTTCCCCCTTTCCTGGGGTGCCCGGCGTTCCCGCCGAGATCGGATGCCGCAACGCAGCGCCCCAGGCGCGCTCCACCGAGCGGGCGCCGAGGCGCACGTCGAAGCGCTCGACGGCGCTCGCGCGCGCCGCCGCCGCGAGCCCCGCCGCCTCGCCGGGGTGCTCGGCGACCCAGCGCATCGCGCTCGCGAGCGCGACCGGGTCCGCCGGGGCGACGAGCAGACCGAGCGGCGCCCGCGTGACCCCGGGCGCGAGGACGGCCCCGACGGCATCCGGATCGAGGATCTCGGGCACGCCGCCGGCGTCGGTGCCGATGACCGGAGTGCCGGCCAGCATCGCCTCGACGATGACCTGCCCGAACGGTTCAGGCACGGGCGAGGCGTGCACGAGGGCCGTCAGGCTCGCGAGCTCGTCCGCGGGGTCGTCGATCCAGCCGGTGAACGTCACCCGATCGGCGATGCCGAGCTCGCGGGGCAGGGCGCGCACCAGCGCCGCGAAGTCCGCATCGTTGAACATCGCGTCGCCGATCACGCGGAACGCGACATCGGGCCGATCGCCGGCGAGGCGGGCCGCCGCGCGCAGGAACTCGAGCTGTCCCTTGGTCGGCGCGATGCGTCCGATCAGGCCGAAGGCGGGCGCCCGAGCCGGACGGCGCGGCGTGACCGGGCCCGCGACGTCGAGCCCGGGGTACGCCACGGTGACGTGCGCCTCGGGCAGCCCCGGGAGAGTCGCACGTGTCGCCCGGGAGTTCACGACGACGTGCCGCGGCAGCCGGGCGAGGGCGCGCAGGGCGCGCACCGCGGAGCCCGGCAGATAGTCCGGCGCGATGCGGTCGTGCAGGTGCCAGACCCACGGGCGCCCGGCGAGCGGGGCTGCGACCGCGGTCAGCACGGCCGATTTCAGCGAGTTCGCGACGACGAGCTCGGCGCCCGAGCCGCGGATCGCGGCCACGAGCCGGGGCAGTTGCGCCGCCGACCTGGCGGCGGTGGAGGCCAGGCCACGCGCGGTCACGACCTCGGCGCGGCCCACCCCCGTCAGCTGCTCCGGGGCGGGGAGCACGGCCGTCCGCACCCCGTCCCCGCGCAATCGGGCCGCGAGCGGGCCGTCGGCCAGCAGAAGGACGCGCGGCTCATAGCGGCTCCCGTCGAGGGCGGAGAGCAGCCTCGCCATCGCCACCTCGCCGCCCGCGAGGCCGGCGGCGTGGTCGATCAGAAGGACGCGGGTCGGGCGGATGGGGGCGGCCTTTCGGTGCGGAGGGGTGGTATGACCGTACGCCGCCGGGGCCGACGGCGGGCATCCCCCGGATACGGGGAGGCGACGGCTCCGGCGGCGCGGTTAGTCTCGAGGCATCCGCCCAACTGAAAGTTTCTCAGTTTGATGAGTGCTGACCAAACCCAGGCCCCCACCGGGCAGCTCACGGTCACGGTCGTCGTGATCACGTATCGGCGACCGGACTACGTCGAGACGTGCCTGACGCACCTGCGCTCGCTCACCACGCCCGTCGAGCAGGTGGTCGTGGTCGATTCGGCGCCGGCCGGCGACACCGCCTCAGAGCAACTCGTGGCCGAGCGGTTCCCCGAGGTCGAGTACGTGCGCAGCGGCCTGCCGAAGGGCACCATGCCCGAAGCGCGTCAGCTCGGCTTCGCGCGGGCGACCGGCGACGTCGTCGCGTTCATCGACGACGACTCGTTCGTGTACCCGCAGTGGCGCGACGAGCTCGTGAAGCCCTACGCGGACCCGGCCGTGGCCGCCGTCGGCGGGCGGGCGATCAACGGAACGCCGGGGGAGGAGGTGCACGGCGTCGACCGCATCGGCCGGCTGCTGCCCGACGGCGAGCTGACGGGAAACTTCGCCGCCGACCCCGGCCGCAGCATCCCCGTCGACCACCTGCTCGGCGCCAACATGTCGTTCCGTCGCGCCGCGCTCGCCGAGATCGGCGGCATCCGCGGCAATTACCCCGGCACCTGCCTGCGCGAGGAATCCGACATCTCGCTGCGGCTGCGCGCGCGCGGCCACCGCCTCGTCTATGCGCCCGCCGCGCTCGTGCACCACGTCGGCGCGCCGTACCGCATCGGCGGGCAGCGCTTCGACCGTCGCTACATCTACTACGCGCGGCGCAACCACGTCATGCTGCTCGCGCGCGTCTACGGGCTCGGTTCGCCGCTGCTGCGTCGGTACACCGCCTCGACGCTGCGCGCGCAGCGCGCCTACGTCGGTGAGATCGCGCGCATCGTCGCGGCGCGGGCGGATGCCGCGGGCCGGACTCCCTCGCTGCGCCGGCGCGTCACTGCGCCGCTCACCGTGGCCAGCCGGGTGGCCGCGGAACTCGCCGGATTCCTGATGGGCTGGCCCGCGGCGATCCGCGCACGGGCGATCGATCGCCGCCGCGGCGTGGCGACACCGTAGGGGCCGGCCATGCCGCCGGAGACCTTCGGGCTCGTGATACCGACCTATCGGCGCGCCGCCTATGTGCGCGAGGCGGTGCGGAGCGCCCGGCGACAGACCGTTCCCTTCGACCGGATCGTCGTCGTGTGCGACGGCCCGCAGGACGAGGTCGAAGCGGTGCTGGCCGGCACCGGCGTCGAGGTGCTCGTGGTGCCGCACGGCGGCGTCGCCGCGGCGCGCAACGCGGGCGTCGCCGCCCTCGACACCGACTGGGTGAGCTTCCTCGACGACGACGACCTGCTGCACCCCGACTACCTGAGCCGGGTACGCGACTTCGCGTCGGCGCATCCGACGGAGGGCGCGCTGAACGCGTGGTACTGGGTGTTCGGCGGGCACGGCGATCCCGACGCCGACTTCGCGGCCGCGAGCTACGACGAATGCCTCGCGGCACTGCCCACCGCGGTGTCGCGGCGCCGCTTCGACTACCTCGAGATCCACGGCCGGAGCTTCGACCTGCTGCTCGAGAAGCTGCGCGGCTCGCAGTCGGGCGCGGCCGTGCGGCGTCGTGTGCTTGAGGCGGCGGGCGGATTCCCGAGCGGATTGCGCTGCGCCGAGGACTGGACGATGTACGTCAACGTGGCGCGGTTCACGGAGTGGAGCGTGCTGCGGGAACGCCTCGTGCTGTTCCGCAACCACCCCGCGACGAACACCCTCACCGGCGGCCCGCGCAACGGCGTCGACACCCTGCGCGCGATCGCCGCGTTCTGGGCCGAGTCACGGATGCCGGAGCCGTCGCACCGCCCGCTGCGCGCCTACCGGGCCGACTACCGCTTCACCCTGCGGTGGACGCTCGACGCGGCCCGCCGCGCCCGGAACCCGGGTGCGTACCGCGAGGCGCTAGTACTCGCCCGCGCGGTGCTGCCCGAGCGGCGCGATCGGCTCGCCGCCATGGTGCCGGGCGGCATCTGGGACGCGACCCGTGCAGTCGTGGGCCGCCTGCGACGCGGGTCCGGCCGCGGCGCCTGAGCGCTCACTCGGCGGAGGCGACTCCCACCGGCGGCACCGCGGGGGCGACCGGCCGCGGCCGACCGATGCTCGCCTTGAGCCGAAGGAGGGGACGCTCGACGAACCGGTACGAGGTGGCGGCGATGATGACCGAGCCGAACAACACGATCGCCGCGTACTCCGTGCGATTCAGATGCCACGCCGCGGCGTTCTCGCCGACGATCAGCACGATCGGGAAGTGATACAGGTACACCCCGTACGAGCGGCGCCCGAGCCAGGTCAGGGGCGGCACGCCGAGTGCGGTCTTCAGCACGGAGCGCGCGGTCGTCGTGAGGTTCCAGACCAGCGCAGCCGCGGCGAGCGCGACGAGGGGTGCCTCCCACGCGAAGTTCGGCTGCTTGTAGAGGTATCCCGCAACGACGGTCACCCCGATGGCGACTCCGACCGCCGCCCACGCCGTCGCGCCCCGCTCCAGGAACCGGACCCGCACCCCGCGATGCAGCAGGAGCGCCACCGTGCAGCCGAGCAGGATCGTCGCGAAGCGCGACCACGGCAGGAAGTAGGCGTAGTCCACGTCGTGGTCGGGCCCGAGGAAGAACGAGCTGACCGCGAGCGTGGCGAAGCAGACCGCGGTCAGGAGAACGGTCCAGCGCAGCACGCGCGCGTGGGCGCGCAGCATCACCAGCAGCGCGACGGGCCACAACAGGTAGAACTGTTCCTCGACCGCAAGGCTCCAGGTGTGCCCGAGTCCCCCGAGCACCGAGCCGCGGAATCCGATCACGAAATCGCCGACATAGAGCAGTGCCGCAAGCGCGCTCCACGCGTAGCCGGCGAAGCTGCCGTCCGGCGAGAGCACCCACCAGAATGCCGCCCCGCCGAGGCACAGCAGCATCAGCGCGGGGTAGAGCCGCAGCATCCGTCGCGCATAGAAGCGCTGCAGGGAGACCCCGCCCGTGCGATCGTGCTCGGCGAGCAGAAGGGACGTGATGAGGTACCCCGAGAGCACGAAGAAGACGTCGACCCCCATCCAGCCGCCCGCGGCGAGCGGCAGACCGCTGTGATAGGCGATCACCGCCAGCACGGCGACCGCGCGCAGCCCGTCGAGTTCCGGTCGGTAGCGCATCGTCGGCCTCGGCTCAGATCACGTCCGCGAACTCGCGCTCGTGGCTCTGGAAATAGACCACGCCGACGAACAGCACGCCGAACGCGAAGACGACGAGGCCCCCGATCTGCCACAGCGGCGGTGCCTCGGTACCGACGAGCGACCAGCGGAACGCCTCGAGGAACCAGGTGATCGGATTCGCCTCGAAGACCCAGCGCAGACCGCTGGGCACCGATGAGATGGTGTACGCGACCGGGCTCGCGTAGAGCAGGATCTGGGTGGCCCACGGCAGGACGTATCCGACATCGCGATACTTGACGGTCATGGCCGCGGTGACGAGGCCGACGCCGATGGCGATGACGGCGATGAGAGCGCTCCACACGGGAAGCAGCAGCACGGGCCAGCCCGGGTTCACTCCGTACACGAAGAGCAGGATGATCGCGACGCCGAGGCCCACGCCGAAGTCCAGCAGGGTGCTCGCAGCGGTTGATATCGGCACGAGGATGCGGGGGAAGAACACCTTCGACACGAGTGCCTGGTTTTGCAGCAGCGAGCCGGAGGCGCGGGTGAGGGTGTTGTTGAACAGGTTCCACGCGAGCGTGCCCGCGAGGGAGAACAGGAAGTACGGCAGCCCGTCGCTGGAGAGGTGCGCGACGGTGCCGAACACGAGCGAGAACACCCCGGCCGACATGACCGGCTGGATGATCACCCAGGCCGCGCCGAGCACCGTCTGGCGGTAGCGGACGATGATGTCGCGCTGCGCGAGCCGCGTCACGACATCGCGGGCGCGCCACAGGATCGCCCACCGCGGCAGGTTGAGTCGGCGCGGTGGCTCGATGACGAAGGTCTCCATCGGTCAGTTCACCTCGTATTGGAAGTCGGCGAGCACCAAGCCGTTGGCCAATGCGTCGTCTGTGGCGGTCGCGGCGTACTTGAGATCCGGAAGAACGTCGAAGCGGCACGCGGCGTCCCAGATGTCGTGGATCGGGCCCCATTGGCACACGAACAGGTCGACGGTGTACGAGCCCGGCTTGAGCCACAGGTTCCTGACCGCCACGCTGCCGACGACGTGCGTACCGCTGTCGAAGGTGATGCCGTTGAGGCGCGAGTCGCACTGAGCGATGATGACGCCGTCGTCGTCCACGATGTGCGCGGAGACCCAGTAGTCGGGCACGGGCAGCGGATGCTGCAGAGCAGGGAGCTCGAAGTGGATGTCGAAGGTGTCGCCAGAGGCGATGTGATCCTCGTTCATCCAGACCCGCGTGAACCGGATCCCGCCCGCGCCCTGGCGGTTGGCCGGGTCCGCCTGGTCGGCGGCGTAGCGCTCGAAGCTCGACGAGTACGCCTGCAGGGCCGAGTCGACCGAGCCCTCGTGGACCAGCTGGCCGCGCTCCAGGACGATGGCGGAGGTGCACAGCGTCTTCACCGTCTGCAGCATGTGGCTGACGTAGAGAACCGTCCGCCCCTGCTTCGCGGCATCCCGCATCTTGTCGAGCGACTTGCGCTGGAATTCCGCGTCTCCGACCGCGAGCACCTCGTCGATGGCGAGGATCTCGGTCTCGAGATGGGCTGCGACCGAGAAGGCGAGCCGCACGTACATGCCCGACGAGAACCGCTTCACGGGGGTGTCGAGGAACCGCTCCATGCCGGAGAAGTCGACGATGGCGTCGAACTGCCGGTTCACCTCTGCCCGGGTCATGCCCAGCAGGGCCCCGTTGAGGTAGATGTTCTCCCGCCCGGTCAGCTCGGGGTGGAACCCGGTGCCGACCTCGAGCAGGCTGCCCATGCGGCCGCGGAACTCGACGCGCCCGCGGCTCGGCGCGGTGACGCGGGTGAGCACCTTGAGGAGCGTCGACTTGCCCGCCCCGTTGCGACCGATGATGCCGAGGGCCTGGCCTTGGGGCACCTCGAAGTTGATGTCGTCGAGCGCGTTGAACTTGGCGCTCGTCGTCGGCGCGTTACGGCCGCGAAGCCGTTGCAGCACCGCCTCGGCGAGAGTCGAGGGGCGCGGCTGGCTCTTGCCGAGGCGATAGGTCTTGCCGAGACGCTCGGCTCGGATGGCGATATCTGATGACGTCACAGGGACCTTCAGGTTGGGGATGTCGGCGATGGTCGGGTCGTGCTCGGGGGTCGGGCTCGGGGGCCCAGGGCTCGGCGAGGGAGCCGTGCGGGCATACCCACCGCGGATGAGAATTGCTCGCATTCACGATGTGGGCTCACGCTAACATCGGCCAAAGGCGACGGATACTCACCAATCTGAGGGCCATGGCACACGGCCCCCTTCCGGGGACTGACCGGCGGCCCGCGTCCCTCCGTATTCTGTTCGCAATCCTGACGATCGCTCACTACCCACCTCGGAGGGCAATGCCGGCCTCGACGCCCCGACTCACCATCGGCATCCCCGTCTACAACGGCGAGCGCTATCTCGGCTGCGCCCTCGACTCCGTGCTCGCGCAGGACATCGACGGCCTCGACGTCGTCGTCTCGGACAACGCGTCGACGGACGGCACCCAGGAGCTCGTCCGCGAGCGCCGGCGCCGCGACCCGCGGGTGCGCTACATCCGCCAGGAGGTGAACCGCGGCGGCGTGTGGAACACCAACTTCGTGCTCAGCCAGGCGCGGGCGCCGCTGTTCAAGTGGGCGTTCTACGACGACGTGCTGCGCCCCGGCTACCTGAGCGCCTGCCTGGCGCTGCTGGACGACGCCGGCCCCGGCGTCGTCGGCGCGCACACCCGCGTCGTGGTGATCGACCAGGACGGCCGGCAGATCGAGGAGCGGCAGGACTCGCGCATCGGCGCGGACGCCCCGACGGCGCACGAGCGCATCGGCGCGATGTACCGAAAGCTCGCCGGTCAGCTGCAGTTCGGGGTGTTCCGCACCGAGGTGGTGCAGCGCAGCGGTGGATTCGTCGCGGCGTACGGATCCGAGATGCGCATGCTCACGCGAATCCTGATCGAGGGGCGAATGCTTCAGCTGGAGGACCAGCTGCTCGAGCTGCGCCGCCACCCGGCCCAGTACGGGGCGACCAAGCTCGCCGAGATGAGCTGGTACAAGCACGAGGGCCAGCGCGGCTGGTTCGCGCCGGTCAGCTGGATGACCGTCGAGTTCCTGCGGGCGGTGGGGGAGTCGGAGGCCGACGCCGCCGAGCGCGCGCGCTGCTCGGCGACCGTCGTGCGGGACTGGTCGCTGCGCCACCTGCGCGGGGTCGCCTCGGACCTGCGGGATCTGCCCGCGATCCTGCGGCTGCGCCGCGACGGGATCAGGTCGTGACGGCCGCGGCGCCGGCGGGCCCAGGCGGCCGCGGGGGGCGGCGCGCAGCCAGGCGCCGCTGAGCGCGGCCGAGCAGCGACGGGATCGGCCGGGCGGACCACTCGATGATCAGGTCGACGACCTCGGATGCCTGAACCGGGACGTCCTCGCGCTCCGTCCCGACATACGTGCTGCCGGGGTCGCGCAGCCGCTCCTGCGGGAACAGGGCGATCGGCTGCCCCGTCGCGAACGTGCGCGGCGCCGGCGTGGCCGCGAGCCCCGTGATGCGCTCGGCGAGCAGGCCCCACAGCGGGCCCGTGCTCTCGGCGGCCAGGTGCGAGGTGTGGGTCGCCCGGGAGTTGAGCTCGAGCAGCGTCGGCTCGCCGTTCGGCAGCAGGAAGAAGTCGAGCCCGCAGAATCCGCTGATCCCCAGCGCGGCGATGAGTCGGCGGGCGCTGTCGAGCATCCCGGGGTGCTCGAGGGTGCTCACGACGGCGGCCGGCCCGCCGGGGTAGGCGGCTGAGACGACCTGGAGGGCGACCGCGCCGAGCAGTTCGCCCTGCCACGCGGCCGCGGTCATCGTGGCCTCGATGCCGGCCACGAGCGGCTGCACCACGACGTGCCGCGGCGGCCGGCGCAGGAACGGGCGCAGGTAGTTGGGGTTGTCGTCCCTGACGAATCCGCCCACCACGTTCCGCAGCCGGGGCTGCCGCCGCAGAGTTCGCAGCGCCGTGTGCGCTTCGCCCGAGCCGCGCGCGAAGCGCACACCCTCGCCGCCCATCAGGCCGTCGGCCTTGAGCACGACCGGCAGCCCGAGCTCGGCCAGCGCGGCATCCAGCTCGCCGTCGTCGGCAACCGGCCGCGTCGACGGCGTCGGCACGCCGTTCGCCTCCGCCACCTGGGCCACGGCGTACCGGTTCCCCCGCTGCGGGAACGTGCCGGGCGCGCCGAGGGAACGGCGCAGCGTGTCGGCGCCCTCGGCGCTCAGCGCCGGGTGGGCGTAGGCGTCGAAGGCGGCGGCGCGGGCGAGGTCGTCCACGGGGACGACGAGGTCGAACCGTTCCTCGCTCACCACGCGGGCGACCTCGCGGGCGGGCCGCAGCGCGGAATAGGAGCCGACCGTCTCGACCCAGCTCAACGTGCCGACGGGGTGGCCGACCGGGGCGAGCAGGGCGACGTCGAAACCCGCCTCCCGTGCGGCGAGCGCCGCGCGGACGGTGTGCAGCCAGCGGTATGCGGAGACGAGCAGCACGCGCGGGCGCGCGCCGCCGCTACTTGACGACACTTCCGGCCGGGTCTGCGAGCGGCGTCGGCACGGGCTGCACGGGCGGCGCGGGCACAGTTGAGCGACGGCGGGCGCGGGCGTCGATGCGGCGGGCGACCCGTGGGGCCGCGAACTCGGCGCCGACCATGAACCGCATCAGCGGCCCGAAGCTTCCTGCCGCGATGGGGCCGACGAAGTACAGGCCGGGGATGGAGGACTGGAACCCGGGCGAGAGCGCCGGCATCGAGCCGACCCGCTTGGCGGTGGCCCGGATGCCGGGGTCGAGGAACTCCAGGCGGTCGAGGTCGGCTTCGTAGCCGGTGGCGGCGATCACGTGATCCACCGTGAGCGTGGAGCGCTCTCCGCCGTGCTCGAGCTCGAGGATCACCTCGTCGTCGCTCTCCTTCGCCCCCAGCAGGGTCGTGTCGAGCATGATGTCTGCGCCCCGCTCCACCGTGTCACGCAGCCAGTAGCCGGAGCCGGTGAAGAACCGGGCGAGCAGGCCGAGACGGCGGTCGACCGGCAGCAGCCGGAACGCGTCGGCGAAGTCGGCGCAGGCCTTGAGTCGCCACCCGCGGCCGAGCCCGCTCAGCGGGTTCTTGAGCTCTTCGATCCACGTCGGCTCGTCGTCCGTCGGCGGATCCCAGAACTGGAGGCTCGTGTGCCGGGTGATCAGACGCACCTCGGCGGCCCCGGCGTTGACGAGTTCGAAGGCGACTTCCGTCGCGGACGAGCCGCCGCCTATCACCGCGACCCGCTGGCCGGCGAAGCGGTCGAAGGTGCGGAGCGCGCTGGCGTGGCGTATCCGTTCGCCGAGTCCTTGCAAAGACCGGGGCAGGCGCGCGAAGTGGGTGATGCCGACGGCGGTCACGACCCGTTTCGCCGTGAACTCGGGGTCGCCGGCCACGCGCACCGCGAATCCGCCGTCGACCCGGCGCAGCGACGTGACGAGGCGCTCGTCGACGCCGGGCACGAGGGCCCGCTGGAAGTCGTCCCCGTAGTCGCCGAACCGCTCGAGCACCACGCGGTCTCGGGTGTCGTGGTAGGGCACCCCGTTCCGCGCCGCCCAGTCGCCGAGCCGCCAGCCGGGGACGGGCGCGTCGAGGCTGGAGGAGAACCCGTCGGACTTCAGCAGCATGCCGGCCGGCATGTGGTTCTTCCACGTGTCGAGCGGCAGCCCGATCACCGCGGTGTCGATGCCGCGATGACGAAGGTGTGCGGCGACCGAGAGGCCGTACGGGCCCGCTCCGACCACCGCGACGTCCACATCCATGACGGGCCTCTCTTTCGCTGCCGGGAGCATCCGAGTCGCCGACACGCAGTCATGGTAGATGAGGAGCGCTCACCGCCACGAGGGGCGGAGCTGAGGGAAAATCACCCCAATATGTGGGATGAGGAAAAATCACGTTCGCGGCTAGCCTGGCCATGCGTTTCCGCTCTCGCGTTCCCCGACCACAGGTCCGGTCCTTCCGGATCACAGCCCCCCGGAGTCCACATGCCCGAACCCGCCGGCGTCACAGCCCCCCGGTGCCGCCTCTGCGGCACGCCGCTCACCGAGACGTTCGTCGACCTCGGCATGTCGCCGCCCTGCGAGTACTTCCTCACCCCGGAGCGGCTCGACGCGATGGAGCGCTTCTACCCGCTGCACGTGCGATTGTGCCCCGGATGCCTGCTGGTGCAGCTGCCCGGCTACGTCGACCCCGAGGACGTCTTCGTCGAGTATGCGTACTTCTCCAGCTACTCGGACAGCTGGGTGCAGCACGCCAAGACCTACGCCGAGGCGATGATCGCGAAACTCGGCCTCGGCCCCGGCAGCCTCGTCACCGAGGCGGCGAGCAACGACGGCTACCTCCTGCAGCACTTCGTCGCCGCCGGCATCCCCGTGCTCGGGATCGAACCCGCGGCCAACATCAGCGAGGTCGCGCGCGAGAAGGGGGTGCGCACCGAGACCTGCTTCCTCGGCGAGGCCACCGGCACCGAGCTCGCGGCGAGGTACGGCAAGGCCGACCTCGTGGCCGGCAACAACGTCTACGCGCACATCCCGGACGTGATCGACTTCACCAAGGGGCTGCGCGCGCTCGTCAAAGACGACGGTTGGGTGACCATCGAGGTGCAGTATCTGCGCCGCCTCATCGAGCGGCGGCAGTACGACACGATCTACCACGAGCACTTCCAGTACTACACGGCGCTCACGATCCAACGCGCACTGCGCTCGGGCGGTCTCGAGCTCGTGGACATCGAGGAGCTGCCGACGCACGGCGGCTCCATCCGCGCCTACGCCCGCCCGGTCGAGGCGGCCGGCGCGCCGAGCCCCGCGGTCGCCCGGCTGCTCGCCGAAGAGGCAGAGCTAGGCCTCGACACCGTTGCGGGCCACGCCGGCTTCGCCACCTCGGTCGCCCAGATCCGCAACGACGTGTTGGAGTTCCTCATCGCCGCCGCCCGCGACGGGAAGACGGTCGCAGGCTACGGCGCTCCGGGCAAGGGCAACACGCTGCTCAACCACTGCGGGGTGCGCGCGGATCTGCTGTCGTACACGGTCGACCGGAATCCCTACAAGCACGGCCGCTTCCTGCCCGGCACGCACATCCCCGTGTTCGCGCCGGAGAAGCTCGCCGAGACGCGCCCCGACTACGTCTTCGTCCTGCCCTGGAACCTGCGCGCCGAACTCACCGAGCAACTCGCCTACGTCGCCGAGTGGGGCGCCCAGCTCGTCTTCCCGATCCCGCGGCTCGAGGTCGTCGACCCCGCGCCGGTGCCCGCCTTGGCCGAGTGACCCGGTCCGACCGACCTGGCCCAACTGAGAGGAACGACGATGCGCGTACTCGTGACCGGCAGCGAAGGCTACCTGGGCACCGTGATGACCGAGGTCCTGACGGCCGCGGGGCACGACGTCACGGGGCTCGACAGCGGCTTCTTCGCCCCCTGCGTCCTCGGCCCCGAGCCGACCGATCCGCCCACCATCCATGCCGACATCCGTGACGTCACGGCCGAGCAGCTCGCCGGTTTCGACGCGGTCGCGCACCTCGCCGCGCTCTCCAACGACCCGCTGGGGAACCTCGCGCCGCAGCTCACCTACGACATCAACCACCTCGCCAGCGTGAGCCTCGCGCGCGCCGCGAAGGCCGCCGGCGTGCGGCGCTTCCTCTACGCCTCCACCTGCAGCGTGTACGGCACCTCGGGCGGCGACGTGCTCGTCGACGAGCAGGCGCCGCTCGCGCCCGTCACGCCGTATGCGGAGAGCAAGGTGCGCGTCGAGGCCGACCTGCACGAGCTGGCGGATGCCTCGTTCGAGCCCGTCTACCTGCGCAACGCCACCGCCTTCGGCTTCTCGCCGCGGCTGCGCGGCGACATCGTGCTCAACGACCTGGTCGCCACCGCCTACCTGACCGGCACTGTGCTCGTCCTCTCCGACGGCACCCCCTGGCGCCCCCTCGTGCACGCGCGCGACATCGCCGCGGCGTTCCTCGCGGCCCTCGAGGCGCCGCGCGCCGCGGTGTCCGACCAGGCCTTCAACGTCGGCAGCGCGGACAACAACCTGCGCGTGAGCGACATCGCCGAGATCGTGGCCGGGGTCGTCCCGGGGTCGCAGGTGCGGATCACCGGCGAGGCCGGGAACGACCCGCGGTCGTACCGTGTCGACTTCGCCAAGATCGGCCGGCTCTTGCCCGAGTTCACGGCAGCGTGGACGATCGCCGACGGCGCGGCCGAGTTGTACGCGAAGTACGCGGAGTACGGGCTCGAGTCCGAGGTCTACCGTTCCACCTTCAAGCGCCTGCCCTGGCTCGCCGGACTGCAGGCCTCGGGGCGGCTGAGCGACGAGATGAGGTGGATCACCGTTGCGGCGTAACCGGCTCGACCTCGTGCGGCACGGGGTCGACGACCACCCATCTGGCCCCGGAGGCCTCGACCTCGGGCAGCGCCCGGCGGACCTCCGGCAGCAGGTCGGAGACGAAGAGCAGCACCCGATCGGGTCGTGCGGCGACGAGGTCGGCGGGCGAGACGATCGGGATGCGCGTGACCGGCATCGCGCGCCCGTGCTTGGCGGGCGAGGCGTCGGCGATCACGGCGACGTCGTCGGTCGTGACGCCGGCCGAGACGAGCAGCGCGACCGCGCGCGACGCCGCGCCGTAGCCGGCGACGCGCAACCCCGCGGCGCGGCAGCCGTCCAGATACTCGCGCACGGCGGCAACGGCGGCGTCGTGCGCGGAACCCAGCCGGCCGACGACGGCCGGATCGCGCATGCCGGCGGCGGTCTCGGCCTCGATGAGCGCCGTCACGGCCGGCGCCTCGCCTCCCCAACGGCTGCCCTGTCGGGCGAAGGCGAGCATCGTCGTGCCGTTGTGGTACAGCGGGTACGACCACGCACCGACGGCCACGAGCCCGATCTCGCGCGCCATCGCGACGAGCACCGGCGTCGTGTAGTACGCGAAGTGCCCGTTGCGCAGCGAGTTCCACATGCCCTCGCGCACGATGGCCGTCGCGTTGAAGATCACCATCAGCAGCACCCCGTCGGGGGCGAGGTGGCCGGTCCGCTCGAGGAAGGCCGCTCTCTGGTCGGCATCGTGCATCATGCCGTGCACGTCGACGATCAGCTCGGCCTCGCCCGCGGTCACCTCCGTCAGGTCGTATGGCGCGAGCTGAGCGCGCCAGCTGCCCCCGTGCGGGCTGGAGTAGTGCAGCACGCGCGTGCCGGGGACGATCAGGCCGGCCGCCGCGGCGTCGTCGACGCTCGCCTCGGCCTGGCGCACGAGCGCCTGCGGTTCGACGCCCATGACCTCCTCGGCGACGGTCACGTCCTCTTCCAGCTGCAGCAGCCCGCTGCGGGTGCCCATCACCATGCGCGTGCGATGGCGGGGGTCGGGGGTCGGGTCGCCGATCACCGGAAAGAGATCCGACGCCGGCTGCTCGCCGAGGTCGAGCACGACGACGCCGTCGGGGTCGCCGGACCAGCGGTCGCGCCAGCCGGGCGCGGGGCGGGATTCGGGCTCCACACCACACACCGTATGACATCAAGGAAGGAGCGATGACATGAAGGTCGTCCTCTTCTGCGGCGGTCTCGGCATGCGCATCCGCGCCGACAACCAGTCCGCACCCAAACCCATGACCATGGTCGGCGAACGGCCGATCCTGTGGCACATCATGCGCTGGTACGCGTGCCACGGCCACACCGAGTTCATCCTCTGCCTCGGCTACGGGGCGGCGGCGGTGAAGAACTTCTTCCTCGACTACCGGGAAGAGGTCTCCAACGACTTCGTGCTCTCCGGCGGGGGCGACGACATCCGCCTGCTCAGCGAGGACTTCACCGACTGGCGCATCACCTTCGTCGACACGGGGCTGAACACCCCGATCGGCGAGCGGTTGCGCCGGGTGCGTCCCTATCTCGAGGGCGACGAGGTCTTCCTCGCGAACTACGGCGATGTGGTGACGGATGCTCCGATGAACGACCTCATCGACTCGCTGCCCCCCGACCACGTCGGCAGCCTGCTCGCCGTGCAGCCCGTGGACTCGTTCCACGTGCTCGGCTTCGGCACCGACGGGGGCATGTCCGGCCTCGAGGCGGTCGCGTCGATGGACATGTGGATCAACGGCGGCTATTTCGTGCTGCGGCAGGGGATCTTCGACTACCTGAACCCCGGGGAGGACCTGGTCGGCAACGCCGTCGTCCGCGCGGCGGCTGAGGGCCGCTTCACGGCCAACAAGTACCGAGGATTCTGGGCGGCGATGGACACGCTGAAGGAGCGCGCCGTGCTCGAGGAGCTTCATGCGAGCGGCCAGGCGCCGTGGGAGCTGTGGCGGCACAACGAGCCGCTGCCGACGACGGTCAAGTGGTGACGTCCCTCGGGCTGCCGGCTGGCCCCCTCACCGTCGTCGCGCTCGGCGCCCACCCGGACGACATCGAGATCGGCTGCGGGGGAACGCTGCTGGCCCTCGCGGCGCGCGGCGACGTGGAGCTGCGCACCCTGGTGCTCACCGGCACGGAGGACCGACTCGCCGAGGGCGCGGCGGCGGCGCGCGCATTCGGCGCCGCCGCGCCCCCGGTGTTCGCCGGCCTGCCCGACGCCCGGCTGCCGGAGCACTGGGGCGCCGTGAAGGACGCCCTGCACCGCTTCCGCGACGCGGTTCCGCACCCCCACCTGGTGCTCGCTCCGCGGCCCGACGACGCCCACCAGGACCACCGGCTGCTCGGCACGATGGTGACGACGGTGTGGCGGGGGCCGCTCGTGCTGCACTACGAGATCCCGAAGTGGGACGGCGACCTCGGCCGGCCGAACGTGTTCGTTCCGCTGACCGACGCCCAGGTCATCCGCAAGCTCGAAATACTGAACCAGGAGTTCCCGAGCCAGCACGGGCGCGACTGGTGGGACGACGAGTTCTTCCGCAGCATCCTGCGCCTGCGCGGGGCCGAAGTGCCGACCCGCTACGCCGAGGCGTTCTTCGCCGCGAAGGCGACGCTGTCCCTCGCAGGCTGACTGCCGGGCGGCTCGTGCGGCGACCGGTACGGCGGTCGGACGACGAGCTCGGCGACGTGCGCCACGGGGGCGAGGTCCACGACGAAGCGGACCGTCTGCGCCACGGCCTCCGGGCTCAGGCAGCGCTCCGGCACGTACGCGCCGCCCTCGCTGATCGCGACGGCCTTCTGCATGTCCGTCGCCACACGGCCCGGGTAGATGTTCGAGACCTGCACGCCGTTGTCGCGCTCCTCCTCGTGCAGGGCGCGGGCGAAGACGTCGAGCGCGGCCTTGCTGGCGGTGTACGCGCTGCGCCCGCCCGGCGAGCCCTGCACCGCCGTCGAGTTGATGACGATGACGCGGCCTCTCCCGCGCCGCAGCGCCGGCAGCAGGGCGCGCGTCACGGCCACCTGCCCGAACAGGTTCACCGCGAAGGTGTCGTGCCAGTCGTCGTCCGTGGCCGCGGCCACCGGGCCGGCCGACCATGCGCCGGCGGCGAGCACGAGGACGGCGAGCGACTCGAGCTCGGCGGGCACGGATACCTCGGCCGCCGGCGCCGCGAGGTCGAGGCGCCAGGGACGGATGCCGGCGCCGAGCTGCCCGGTCGCGCCGGGCTGCCGCGCCGTGGCCCAGACGTCGTGCGTGCGGGCGAGTTCGGCGGTGATGGCGGCGCCGATGCCGCCCGTCGCTCCGATCACGGCCGCACTCGGGCGGCCGGCAGCTGTCAGCACATTGGCCTCCTCCCGCTTCGGGTCCGGCGGATACGCACCGAGCCTCACACATCGGCCGGATCGGCACCAGAGGGGAGTGAGAACGGCTCATGTACTCCGCTTGGGGGGAAGCGCTCCGGCGCGGCTCTTCCTAAGCTGATGATTGCTCACCGACCGGCTGTCGGGGCCCACATCGCCCGGCTCGAACGAAGAGGACCCACCAGCCAGTGCCAGGTCGGCATGCCTTTGCGGCGGGATATCAGCCGTCCGCAGCCCAAACGCGACGGAGGAGGGGTATGACCGCGACCATCGCGGCGCGCCACGGCCTCCGCGACCTCCTCGGCACCGCGCGAGCCGGTGGCCCAAGGCTGGCGATCGTCCTGATCGCGGCCGCGCTTGCCGCCGGTCTGGGCCTCGCGAGCGCCGAGTTCGGCGCCCCGGCGCTCATCGGCGCCGTCGTGATCCTGCTGCTCGGCGTCGCCACGGTCGACCTCACCCTCATCCCGATGTTCGCGATGCCGATGTCGATCGTGCAGGCGCGCGCCGGCGGAGTTCTCACCTATGCGGACGTCATCCTCGCGGTGGGCTCCGTCGTCGGCCTGTTCATCCTGCGCAACAAGGGCGCCGCGGCGATGCAGCCGCTCATCTGGGGCGGCGTCGTCTATCTCGCCGTCATCATCCCGACGCTGATCCTGAATCCGTTCTCCGCCGACTTCATCGAGTGGGCGCACGAGCTGTTCATGGTGATCGGAAGCATGGTCATCGGCTTCGTGATCGGCCGCGAGGGCCGGGCCCCGCTCGCCTTCGGGCTGTACGTGGTCGCCTGCGGCGTGCTGGGGGTGATCGCCGGCATCATGGCCCTTCAGCATTTCTTCTCCGCCGGTGAGTTCGAGCCGGTGTACGTCAACGCGGAGCTCGGGTTCGGGAAGAACCAGGTCGGCGGCGAGTGCGCCGTCGCCCTCGTGATCGCCTACGCGCGCCCGAAGTGGCTGCGCTTCCCGACCTGGTTCGCGAACCTCATGGTGCTGACGAGCGCGATCGGCCTATTCGCCTCGCAGGCGCGGCAGGGCATGATCGGTGCGCTCATCGGCGTGGCGATCGTGACGCTGCGCCCGATCGCGCGCGGCGGCCGGCGACGCAAATGGATCTGGCTCGCGGCGATCCCGGTCGTGTACCTCGTCTGGACCCAGTCGGCGGCGCAGCTCGCCTCCGACAACAAGTTCAACTCCGCCTACCAGCGGCTGAGCTGGTACTCCGAGTCGATCGAGGTCTGGCAGAAGTCGCCGATCTTCGGCGTCGGGCTGCGCTGGTGGTACACGAACGTGTTCACCGACCAGTTCCAGCCGCCGAACGCGGAGCTCGAGGTCCTCTCCTGCGTCGGCGTTGTGGGCCTGATCGGCTTCTTCGTGATGTTCATCGTCGCGATGTGGTTCCTGCTGCGGCTCGACCCCGTCTACGGCACCCTCGGCGCGGCGGCGGTCATGACGCGCTTCACCCAGACCCAGCTGGACCTCTACTGGGTCTCCGGCTTGTCGTCCCTGCTCTGGATCGTCGCCGCGGCCGGCGTCGGCGTGATGGTGCGCGACCGGCTCCGCGCAGCCGCCGGCCCGTCGCCACTGCCCGAGCCCATCCGGTTGCCGATCAGAAAGCTGGCCAGATGAACGCGGTGAACGCGGCGAACACGGTGAACCCGGGCGTCGAGCGGGCGGATGCGTCTCATGCCGCCGCGGCGCAAGCGGATCCGCAGCACCCGTTGCGCGTGCTGCGCATCTCGCACTCCGCCGTCGTGGCCGAGTGGCGCCAGCGCGAGCGCGAGCTGCGCGCGCTCGGCACCGAGGTCGCCCTGATCACCTCGCGGGTGTGGAACGAGGGCGGCGTCGACGTGTCGCTGGAGCCCGGCGGGGACGACTTCGTGAGCGGGGCGCGCACCGTCGGCCGGCATCCGTCGCTGTTCCTCTACGACCCGCGCCCGATCTGGCGCGCGCTCGGCGAGCGCCCCGACCTCATCGACATCCACGAGGAGCCGAACGCGCTCGCGACGGCCGAGGTGCTGCTGCTGCGCCGGCTGCGCGGAGTGCGCGCCCCGTACCTGCTCTATTCGGCGCAGAACATCCTCAAGCGCTATCCGATCCCGTTCCGCTGGATCGAGCGCCGCGCGCTCGCGGGCGCCGCGGCAGTCCACGTGTGCAACGGCGAGGCGGGCGAGATCGTCACCGGCAAGGGCCTGCGCGGCGTGGCCCGCTACCTGCCCCTCGGCGTGCGGCTGGAGCTGTTCGGCCCCGCTGCGCGCGGGCTTCCGGGCGCGACGCGCGTGATCGGATACTTCGGCCGACTCGAGTCGCACAAGGGCGTCGATGTGCTGCTGCGGGCCGTCGCCCGGCACCCCGAGTGGCGGCTCGACATCAACGGCCTGGGGTCGCAGCGCGAGGCGCTGCGCGCGCTGGCGCAGCACCTCGGCGTCGCCGATCGCGTGCGCTTCCGCGGCTTCGCCTCGGGCGAAGAGCTCGTGCGCCGTTACCAGGCGGTCGACGTCGCCGCGGTGCCGTCGCTGCCGCGGCCCGGGTGGCTCGAGCAGTTCTGCCGCGTCGCGGTGGAAGCGATGGCCTGCGGGCTGCCCGTCGTGGGCAGCGACTCGGGCGCGATCCCCGAGGTCATCGGTGACGCGGGCGTGATCGTGGCGCCGGGTGACACGGATGCGTGGGAACGCGGCCTCGCAGAGGCGCTCGACCCCCGGCGCTGGCCCGAGCTGCGCGAGAACGCCCTCGTGCGTGCCGCAGCCTTCACCTGGGCGCGGGTCGCCCGCGAGCAGCGCGCCCTCTACGACGAGATACGGCCGGCGGCCGCGCCGCGCGAGGCGCCGCAGGTCGTCGTCGTCGCCTACGGCGACCCCGAGCCGCTCGCCGAGTGCCTCGACGCGCTCGGCGGCGGGCTGCCCGTGACGGTCGTCGACAACTCCTCGCTGGCACGCACCCGCGAGGTCGCCTGCGAGCACGGCGCCCGCTACGTCGACGCGGGCGGCAACCGCGGCTTCGCCGGCGGCGTCAACCTGGCGCTCGCCGAGCTGTCCTCCCGCGGGCTCGCCGGCCGCGACGTGTTGCTGCTCAACCCCGACGCGCGCATCTCGGCGGCCGGGGTGGCGGCGATGCAGGCGCGCCTCGCGCAGGCATCCGATCTCGCTGCGGTCGGCGCCCGGCAGACCGAGCCGGGCAGCGGCGCGCCCGTGCGGGTCTGGTGGCCGTTCCCCACGCCGTGGGGCGCGTGGCTCGAGGCGGCCGGTCTCGGGCGGCTGAACCTCCGCCGGGGCTTCGCGATCGGCTCGGTGCTGCTGCTGCGCGCCGAGGCGCTCGCGCAGCTCGGCGGGCTCGACGAGCGCTTCTTCCTCTACTCGGAAGAGACGGACTGGCAGTACCGCGCGCGGCGCGCCGGCTGGCGCATCGAGGTCGCCGACGTCGCCGCCACGCACGAGGGCGCCGGCACCGGCGGCGACCCGCGCGTGCGCGAGGCGCACTTCTACGCGAGCGCCGAGCGCTACGTCCGCAAGCACTACGGCGAGGTCGGCTGGCAGGTGTACCGCGCGGCGAACGTCGTGAACGCCGGCATCCGCTCGCTGCTGCTGCGCGGTGAGCGGCTGGCCGCGGCACGGCGCCGCCTCGCCGCCTTCGCGCGCGGGCCCGTGCACCTCCAGACGTCGATGCGGCCCGGGGCGTCGACGCGGTGACCGGGCTCGAGGTCGTGCACGTGATCTGCACCGACAACTTCGCCGGCGCCGAGCGCTACGTGCGCAACGGCGCGGTCTGGCTCACCGCCGCCGGGTGCCGGGTCACGGTCGTCGGCGGAAACGAAGCCGCCATGCGCCCCGAGCTCGAGGCCGCGGGCGCCGGGTGGCTGCCGGGCGCGACCGTGGCGCAGGCCCTGCGCTCGCTGCGGCGCGCCGGCCGGCCGGACGTGATCAACACCCACATGACCGCGGCCGACGTCGCGGGCGTCATCGCCGGGCGCCGACACGGCACGCCGGTCGTCAGCACCCGCCACTTCGCGGCCCCCCGCGGCAGCAGCCCGACGGCCCGGCTCGTCGCGCGCGGCATCCGCGCCGGCGTCGCCGCCCAGCTCGCCATCTCCGAGTTCGTGGCGGATGCGGCGGACGGTCCCAGCGTCACGGTGCTCTCCGGCGTGGAGCCCGTTCCGGACGTCGCCGCCGAACGCCGCCCGACCGTGCTCGTCGCCCAGCGGCTGGAGGCGGAGAAGGACACCGCGCTCGCCCTCGAGGCGTGGGCGCGCGTCGCGGCGGACGGCGTCGGCGACTGGCGGCTCGCGATCGCCGGCCGCGGCGCGCAGCGCGACGAGCTCGCGGCCCGCGCCCGTGCCCTGGGCATCGCCGGCAGCGTCGACTTCCTAGGTCACCGCGATGACATCGAGGCGCTCTTCCGCACCGCCTCCGTGCTGCTCGCGACCGCGCCCGCCGAGCCCCTCGGCCTCACCGTGCTCGAGGCGATGGCGCACGGGCTGCCCGTCGTCGCGGCCGCGCGCGGCGGCCACCTCGAAACCGTCGGCACCGTCCACGGCGCCGCCCTGTTCCCGCCCGGCGACGCCGACGCGGCCGCCCAAGCGCTCGCCCGCCTGATGGCGAACCCGGGCGAACGCGCGCGGTACGGCGCGACGCTGCGCGCCCACCAGCGCGAGCATCTCACGGCCGCGCGGCAGATCGAGGGCACGCTGCGCCTGTACCGCGAGGCGGTGCGGTCGCGATGAGGCTCGTCGTCTGCTCGCTCGAGGACTGGAACGAGGTGTGGCGCCGCAACCAGTACCTCGTCGACGCGCTGCTCGGCGCCGACGACGCCCTCGAGGTGCTCTTCGTCGAGCCCCCGACCGACCCGCTGCACACGGCGCTGCACGGGCAAGTGCCCCGTCCGGCCCGCGGCCTGCGCACGGTGCCGGGCTACGGCGGCCGGCTGCGCACCCTGCAGCCGGTGAAGTGGCTGCCGCGGCAGCTGGGTCCGATGACGGATGCCGGACTGCGCAGCGCCGTGATGCGTGCGGTGGCCCGGCTGGGGTGGCGCGACCCGGTGCTCTGGGTGAACGACCCCGGCTATGCGGAACTCGTCGCCGTGACGGGTTGGCGTGCGCTGTACGACATCACGGACGACTGGGCCGTGGCCGATCGGTCCCCGCGCGAGCACGCGCGCCTGCGCGCGGCCGACGCCGCCCTGCTCGAGCGCTGCGCGGAGGTGGTGGTGTGCTCGGTGGGCCTGGCGGCCCGGAAGGGCGCCGTGCGCGACGTCGTGCTCGTTCCGAACGCCGTCGATTCACAGCGGTACCGCCGGCCGGCGCCGCGACCGCCCGACCTGCCTGTGGGCGCCGTCGCCCTCTACGTCGGCACCCTGCACGAAGACCGCCTCGACGTCGACCTGGTCGTCGCGACCGCCCGGCGGCTCGCCGCCGCCGGGGCGACGGTCGCGCTGCTCGGGCCGAACGCCCTGTCGGCCGACAACACCGCACGGCTCGACGCCGAGCCCGGCATCCGTCTTCTCGGTTCGCGCCCGCGCGACGCCGTGCCCGCCTACCTGCAGCACGCGCACGCGCTGATCGTGCCGCACGTGCTCGACGACTTCACCGACAGCCTCGACCCGCTGAAGCTCTACGAGTATCTGGCCGTGCGCCGCCCCATCGTGAGCACGTCGGTGGCGGGCTTCCGCGAGCTGCGCGGGCAGCCCGGGGTCGCGATCGCCGACGGTGCCGCGTTCGCCGACGCCGTGGCCGCGGCGGTCGGGCAGTGGCATGCGCCGCTGCCGCCGACCGCGCTTCCTGAATGGAGCGACCGCGCGCGCGAGATGCGCGCGGTCATCGATCGGCTGTCAGGGCTCCAGCCAGCTGGTCGGCCGCGCTGAGCAGCTCGCCGGCGACGCGACGCCACGTGCCCGCCGACTTGCCCATCGGGTCCTCGATGTCGTCGGCCGGGTCGGCGCCCAGCAGCTCCAGCGGGGAGCGGTCGGCGGCCTCGGCGCTCAGCCAGTCGCGGGTGAGACCGGCGACGGGCGGATGCTGCGTCAGCCAGCGCGTGAACTGCTTCGCCGTGAAGACGCGCGGCCACAACTCGGGCAGTTCGGCGACGACCTCCCGCGCCTGATGGCGCGTCATCGTCAGGACCACGTCCGCGCTGCGGGCCGTGCCCACGTCGAGCCGGCGGCTGACGTGACCGCGCAGGTCGAGTCCGAACTCGGCGGCCACCTTGAGGCCCGCCTCGGGCATCGGCTCGCCGCCGGGCAGCAGCCCGGCCGCGGTGACCTCCGCGGCATCGTCGGGCAGGACCGCCCGCATCAGCGCGGCGGCGAGGGGGGAGCGGCACCGGTTGGCCGTGCACACGAACAGGATCGCGGGGCGGCCGTACGGCGCCCCGGTGCGTCGCAGCGCTCGTCGGCGGCGCACCGGCCGCCGCGCATCGGGCCAGGTCATGCCGCCCGCCGTGCCGCGCTCCGGATGTAGTAGGCCTGGTTGGGCTTCGGGATCGCGCGGCGCGAGCGGTTGGTGACGATGCCGAGCAGTCGCACCCCGTTCTGGCGCAGCGCCTCGGCTGCCCCCGCGAGCAGGCTGCGGTCGACCTTGCCGACCGCGCCGACCAGCACGACGCCGTCCGCCTGCTTCGCGAGCAGCGTCGCGTCCACCACCGCCAGCGACGGCGGCGAGTCGATGATCACGATGTCGGAGATTGCCCGCAGGTGGCCGATGATCGAAGAGAGATCGGATGCCGCCAGCAGGTCGCCCATCGCCTCGGCCGATTCCCCCGCCGGCAGGACGCGCAGTCCCGCGTACGGTGTCGTGTGCAGCTCGGCGTCGATGTCGTGCCGGGAGAACGCCTGCCCGCTGCTGGAGAGCTCGAGCAGCTTGGCGAGCCCGTCGCCGACGGCCGCATCGAGGAAGTAGCGCCTGAGCGACGGCCGGCGCAGGTCGCCGTCGACGAGCACGACCTTCTTCCCGGCGCGCGCGAAGGAGAGCGCGAGGTTCGCGGCGACGAAGGTCTTCCCGTCGCCCGGCTGGGCACTCGTGACCACGACCACGCGGCCGCCGGGGCCGTTGGCGGGCAGCAGCACCTGGGTGGAGGTGCGCACGGCGCGCAGACCCTCCAGCAGCGCGGTCGGCTGCGTTCCGGCTGCCGGCAGCACATCCTTCCCGCGGGAGACGTGCCGGTCGAACGGCAGCTCGCCGAGCGAGCGCAGCCCGGTGAGCGGCTCGATCTCGTGCTCGCCGCGCAGCTTGTCGTCGAACTGGTCGCGGATCAGCGCTACGCCCATCCCCGCGATGAGCCCGGCGACCAGCGCGACCATCAGCACGGTGAGCCGGCTGGGGCCGACCGGGCTTCCCGGCTGCGCCGTGGTCATGACGATCAGGGGCGAGCCCGCATTCTTGATCGTGGAGATCTGGTCGTCCACGCTCGCGAGGTCTGCGAGCGTCGTGGCCAGGCCCGCCTGGGCGATGGAGTTCTTCGCGTCCGCGTTGACCTGCGACTGGTACTGCTGGGCGAGGGCGCGGGTGTCCTTCTGCCGGTCGCCCAGGGTGGCGAGGGCCGTGTCGAGCTGCTGCTGCAGATAGTCACCGTACTGCTTGACGACGGCCTGGGCGTACTGCTGCGACGCCTCGGCCGTCATGCCGGTCGCGGTGATGTCGATCGTGGTGGTCTGGGTGCCGAACTTGACCGAGTCGGCGACGTTGCCGAGCAGGGCGCCGCGCGACAGCCCGAGCGACGTCGCGGCGGGGCCGAGCACTTTCTCGGTCGTGATCGTGGAGGGGTCGAAGTCCACCTGCACGGATCCGATCTCGCCGCTCTGCGCCGCTTGGCTGAAGGTTGAGTTCTCGCGGACGACCTCGGTCGAGGTGTAGGGGATCGTGCGAAGCTGCAGGTACGCGATCGCGACGCCGACCGCGACGACGACCATCACGGCGATGAGCCAGCGGCGACTCCACAACACGTCGAGAATCTGTCTGAAGGTCACGGTCTTCCTGTCCTAGGAGTCGGGTCGGGTGGCGGCGCCGATGACGATGAGGAACACTCGGTAATCAGTGAACCATTCTCACCTAGCGCCCGGAACCCCCCGTTGGGGAGCGGGAGGCGACGGCGGCCAGTGGCTAGCCTTGCTGCCGTGAAGGTCATCCGCACCGACGTCGACGGGCTCCTCGTCTTCGAACCGACGCCCCACCGCGACGAGCGCGGCTACTTCACCCGCACCTTCGACGTGGAGGTGGCGGCCCGGGCCGGTGTCGACCCGAGCCGCTTCGTGCAGGAGAACCAGTCGCGCTCCTACCAGGGCGTTGTGCGCGGCCTGCACGGCCGCGGCGGCACCGGCGAGGCGAAGATCGTGCGCTGCGCCCACGGCGCCGTGCTGGACGTCGTGGTCGACGCGCGCCCCGGCTCGGCGACCTTCGGCGCGGTGCGCAGCTTCGTGCTGGACGACCAGGTGCACCGGCAGCTGTACATCCCGCGCGGCTTCCTGCACGGCTTCCAGGCCCTCACCGCGGTGACGGATGTCTGCTACAAGATGGACGACTTCTACAGCCCGGGCGACGACATCACCGTCGCGTTCGACGACCCGGAGCTCGACGTCGCCTGGCCGGCCCCGATCACGATCGTGAGCGAACGGGATCGGGCGGGCCTGTCCTGGGCGCAATACCGCGCCTCCGTGGGCGTGGACTGAGGCTCAGACCGCGAGGACGAGCACGCCGTCGACCTCGGTGTAACGCTCGCCGGTCTTCGGGCACAGCCAGGTGCCATCGCGCTGCCGGGTGAGTCGGTACCCCGCCCGGCCGACCCACCCGCTGCGGTGCGCCGGCGACCCCTCGACCACGGCGAAGTCCGGCACGTCGTCCATGACCAGGGCGCCGGGGGCGACGACCGCCCAGCGGCCGATCTGGGCGGGGCCGACGCAGCGCGCGCCCGCCCCGATCACCGCGTGCGCGCGCACGACGAGCCCGTCGAAGTGATCAGAGACGCGGTTCGCGAGTACCGCTCCGCGGCCGATCCGCACCGCCTCCTCGACGAGCGTCGACTCCTGTACGACGGCCTCGTCCTGCACGACGCAGTTCGGGCCGAGCAGCACGTTCCGCCCGATGAACGCCCCGGCATGCAACACGCATTCGCTGCCGATGCGCGCGTGCTCCGACACCTGCGCCAGCCGGTGGATGGTCGTGCGATCGCCGATCGACGCCGTCGGGTCCACGCCCGGCGGCAGCACGGCGCTCAATACGCTCCCACGGGGTGCAGCAGCACCTTCACCGTGCGCCATAGGATCACGAGGTCGCCCGTGAGCGACCAGTTCTCCACGTAGAACAGGTCGAGGCGCACGCTCTCCTCCCAGTCGAGATCGCTGCGGCCGCTGATCTGCCACATGCCGGTCAGCCCGGGCTTGATGTAGAGCCGGCGGTGCACGTGGTCCTCGTACGCCTCCACCTCGCTGGGCAGCGGCGGGCGGGGCCCGACGAGGCTCATGTCGCCGACCAGCACGTTCCACAACTGCGGCAGCTCGTCGATCGAGTACTTGCGCAGCACCCGCCCGATCCGCGTGATGCGCGGGTCGTCCTTGAGCTTGAACAGGACGCCGTTGCCGTCGTCCGAGGCGGCCCGCAGCGCGGCGAGCCGTGCTTCGGCATCCGTCACCATCGAGCGGAACTTGACCATGCGGAACTGCGAGCGATCCTTGCCGACCCGCAGCTGTCGGAAGAGGACGGGTCCGCCGTCGTCGAGCTTGATCGCGATCGCGACCGCGAGGAACAGGGGTGAGAGCACGATCAGCCCGGTTGCGGCGGCGACGACGTCGACGAGGCGCTTGAGCGAATGCTTGGCGCCGTCGAACCGCGGGATCTCCACGTGGATCAGCGGCAGGCCGGAGATCGGGGCGAAGTGCACCCGCGGGCCGGCGACGTCGACGAGCCGGGAGGCGAGCACGAGGTCGGCGTCGCAGCCCTCGAGGCTCCACGCGAGCGTGCGGACGAAGCCGCCGTCGTCGCGCGGTTGGCTGGCGACGATGACGGCGTCGGCGGCGAGGTTGCGCGCCGCGACCGCCACGTTGTTGACGTCGCAGACGACGGGCACCGGCGCATCCCCGCCGCCGACGTGGCCGGTGCCGACCTCGGTGACGGCCGCGCCGACGACGTTGTACAGCGCGCCGGCGCCGGCGCGGATCTGACGCAGCACGTACTCGACGTCCGCCCGGTCGCCGACGACCAGCGCGCGGCGCAGGTAGCGCGTCTCCCAGGCGATGCGGGCGAGCCAGGTGCGCAGCGCCCAGCGGCCGAACCACAGCAGCGCGATGCCGGCGGGCAGCGCCGCCGCGAGCTCGCGGCCGAGCCGGGCCGACAGCACGAGGTCGCCGATACCGATCAGGCCGAACACCGTGAGGCTCGCGTTGATGACGTTCTTGTAGTCGTTCGTGCCGGTACCGAGCAGCCGCCGGTCGCGGGCGCCGCCGAGGCGCAGCACGAGGAACCAGGCCAGGCCGACGGCGAGGCAGTAGACCGCCTCGACCTCGGCCGAGCCGTGCGAGTTGCGAGCGGTGCCGATCAGGAACGAGATGCTCATCGCGGCCGTGATGGCGGCGCCGTCGGTGAGCCGCAGCAGGGTGAGATAGCGCTGCAAGAGGCGCGCCTCGGGTGACCGCGCGTGCCCGGTGGACCGCTCGGAGAGCCGAGCGGTGAGGGAGGGGGCGTGAGTGTCGGTGGTCATGATCTCGGTTCGTGTCAGAGGGAGTTGTCCACTGCTCTGACGCTAGAGTGAAATGAAGGATGCTCACGTCCCCCAGTGCGGGGGATGAGGAAGACTCACTTAGTAATCGACGCACCGCACCCCCAAAGCGCGGCACATGATGAGGATTTCTCGCTAAACAGCGAGAAATCCTCACGAGGGGGCATTAGCCTCCCTGCACAGGCAGGGAAGGACACCCATGGACATCGCGATCGCGCACGACTATCTGACCCAACGCGGCGGCGCGGAGCGCGTCGTCCTGACCATGTCGGATGCCTTTCCCGAGGCGCCGATCTACACCACGCTGCATGACGCAGCGGCCACGTTCCCGGGGTTCGCGGGGCGCGACATCCGCCCGTCCACGCTGAACCGCGCTCCGCTGCTGCGCTCGAACCATCGCCTCGCGCTGCCGTTCCTCGCCGCTGACGTCGACCGCATCCGCATCGACGCGGATGTCGTGCTCGCGAGCTCCAGCGGATGGGCGCACGGCGTGCGCACGGACGGGCGCAAGATCGTCTACTGCCACGCCCCGGCTCGTTGGCTCTACCAGACGGGGCGTTACGCCGGCGGCGGCAGCGTGCGCGGCCTCGGGGTGCGCGCCGCCGTCACGCTGCTCGGGCAGCAGCTGCGCCGGTGGGACCAGGCGGCGGCGCGCTCCGCCGACCGCTACCTGGTCAACTCCACCGTCATCCGCGACGCGGTCAAGCAGGTCTACGGCGTGGACGCCGAGGTCGTGCCGCCGCCGCCCGCGCTTCTTCCCGCCGGCGTCGAGGACGAGGTGCCCGGTCTCGAGCCCGGTTACCTGCTCGTCGTCGCCCGTCTGCTGCCCTACAAGAACGTCGACCACGTCATCCGGGCGGTTCTCGCGCACGGCGCACAGCGGCTCGTCATCGTCGGCCGCGGCCCGGATCGAGCGCGGCTCGAGGCCATCGCAGGCGGGTCGCCGCGGATCGTCTTCGCGGGCGGCGTCAGCGACCCCCAGCTGCGCTGGCTCTACCGGAACGCCACCGCCCTCGTCGCCGCGGCCTACGAGGACTACGGCCTCACGCCGCTCGAGGCCGCGTCGTTCGGGCGCCCCGTGCTCGCCCTGCGCGACGGCGGCTTCCTCGACACGGTCGTCGACGGAGTCACCGGCGTGTTCTTCGAGCAGGCGCACGAGGCGCCGATCGCCGCCGCGATCGGCCGGCTCTCCAGCACCGACTGGGACGCGCAGCGCATCGCGGCGCACGCGGAGTCGTTCTCGGCGGAGCGTTTCGCCGCGCGGCTGACGGAGATCGTCACCGGGACGCGGTCGGTGCAGGCGGCCTGAACCCGCAGCCCCGCGGTCGATCGGCTCAGCGGTCCGACTGCGGCAGGTACGCGGCCGCCTGAAGCCGGAAGAGCTCGGCGTAGCTCCCGTCACGTGCCATCAACTCGTCGTGGTCGCCGTGCTCGACGATGCGGCCCTGGTCGAGCACGTAGATGCGGTCGGCGTTGCGCACCGTGGAGAAGCGGTGCGAGATGATCAGCGCGGCGCGCCCCTGCAGCGTGCGGCGCAGCGACGAGAAGAGCTCGTCCTCGGCACGAGGATCCAGCGCCGCCGACGGTTCGTCGAGAACGACGAGCGGCGCGTCACGGTAGAACGCCCGGGCGATCGCGACGCGCTGCCACTGCCCGCCCGACAGTTCATGGCCGCCCTCGAAGATGCGGGTCAAGGGCGTGTCGTACCCCGTCGGGAGTGCGCTCAGCGCGTCGTCGATGCCGGCGGCGCACGCGGCTGCCCGCAGCCGATCCTCCCGCGGGGCCTCGTCGGGGCGGCCGAAGGCGATGTTGGTGCGAGCGTCGAGCGCGTAGTGCACGAAGTCCTGGAAGATCACGGCGGTGCTGGCCCGCACGTCCCCCGGCGGCAGGTCCTCCACGCGCACGCCGTCCCACGCGACCGCCCCGCCGTCGGCCGGGTAGAGGCCGGCGATGATCTTCGCCAGCGTCGTCTTGCCCGACCCGTTCTCGCCGACCAGCGCGACGACCTCGCCGCGACCGATGCGCACGGTGACGTCGTCGAGCGCCGGCTCGGTGCGGCCGGGGTAGGTGAAGCGGACGTCCTGCGCCACGATCTCGCCGAAGTCGATCGGCGTGCCGTGCACCTCGAGCTCCGCGCGGCGCGGGGCGAGCCCGAGGAAATCGTGCAGGTCGTCGAGGAAGAGCCCTGATTCGAAGATCGACTGGATGCCGCCCGTCAGCCCCTGGACCTGGCCGGCCAGCATCCGTACCGCGACCAGCGCCGCGCCGGCCGCGGCGACTCCGAGTCCGCCGTATGCGATCAGCCAGACGAGCACGAGCAGGGTCGCGCCGAGCACGAGGGCGGAGGTGAGCTGACCGACGAGGTTGAAGCCGGCGCGCCGGCGCAGGTGACGCGTGAGGTCGCGGAAGTAACCGTCGTAGAGCGCGTTCAGCCGCGACCTGACGTTCCGCGACAGGCCGAAGGCACGCACCTCCTTGGCCTCGTCGCGCCCGGTGAGCAGGATCAGCAGGTAGGTCCGCAGGCGCAGCCGGGGCGTCTGCGCGAGGTTGAAGCGGAACTCGAGCCGGCTCTCCTGCCGTGAGGTGAGGATGACCGGGATGCCGCTGATCAGGATCAGGGGCAGCAGCAGCGGGTTGAGGGCGTAGAGGGTGGCGACGAGCCCGAGGCTGGAGGCGAGCGCGCCGATGCAGCCGACGAGGCCGTTGGTGACCTGGAACGGCCGCGTGAGCGCGCTGGCGCGCACCCGCTCGAGTCGGTCGAAGAAGCGCGGATCCTCGAACTTCCGCAGCTCGACGCCGGTTGAGACGTCGAGCACGCGCTGCCACATCGTGCGCGTCACCGCCTCGCCGACGAAGCGCGAGATCGAGGTCTGCAGGGAACCCGCCGCGGCCGTGATCGCGGTGAGCAGGGCGAGCGCGACGACCGGCAGCAGCACGTCCCGAACGCCGGACGACGACAGGGCGAGGATGCCGGAGAGCACCCACTGCGTCGCGAGCACCTGCGCCGCCGTGAGCGCGGCGCCGAAGAGCTGCAGGGTCGTCAGGGCGGCGAACGGGCGCCGCGCGGCGGTCCATACCAGGCCGACGCTCTCGCGCACGAGTCGTGAGAATCGTCCGACGCTGCGCTTCGGACCGGGCGGGGCGGTGGCGGTCACAGCACGAGGCTAGCGGGAGCGAGGATGACTCACTATCGCCCCAAACGGGGCGGATGGCCCCCGTACTGGGTGAGAGTGAGGGATTGTCACCTTCTGGGGCGCGTTGTTACGGTCGAGGAACTCGCCGAGGACTTCTCGTCGGGGTGTCTCGATCACAAGGACTGCATATGGCGTACGAAGCTCCTCGAATCCGCTCCGTCGGATCGATTGCCGAGGTCACGCTGGCCGAAGGCCTTCACGGTTCCGAGGACCAGTGGGCACTGACCGTCACGTTCGATGGCAAGACCGGAACCATCAGCGGGACGTTCGGCGGCCTCTCTTAGAGAGCCCGTCACCCGGATCCCTCGGAGTGCCGTCGAGACGTCACTCCGAGGGATTCTCCTTTCGGGCCGCCTGCGCCCGCAGACATCGCACGCCTCCCGCAGACATCACGCAGACCTGAGGAACCCGACCCCGACCATGAGCGCCCTCGACTTCATCAGAGTCACGCCCGACGAGGTGGCGTTCGGTGTGCTCGGCGGCATGCCCGCATCCGCCGTCGAAGCCGTGCCGGGGACCGCACGCGAGGTGCTCGAGGAGGAGATCGCGAGCGCGTTCGGTCCCGCGCCGGTCTTCGTCAGCTTCTCGGGGGGCAGGGACTCGTCCGCCGTTCTCGCCGTGGCGACCTCGATCGCCCGCCGCCGCGGGATGCCCGATCCGATCCCCGTCATCCGGCGCTACCCCGGCGACCCCGACTCGGATGAGACCGCCTGGCAGGAACTCGTGCTCGACCACCTCGGCCTGAGCGAGCCGGTCATCGTCGAGGTCACCCGGCGGTCCACCTATCTCGACGACGCCGTTCAAGCGAACCTGCGCACCCGCGGGCTGCTGTGGCCCCCGGCGCTGCAGCTGGACGACCCGACGCTGCCGATCGTCGCCGGTGGCATGCTGCTGACCGGCGAGGGCGGCGACGAGGTGCTCGGCACGCGCCGCATCACCCCGCTGACCCTGCTGCGCCTCGGTCGCCGGCCGACGCGCCGGCTGCTCGCGTGGGCGTGGGCGAGCGTGCGGCCGCGCCGCTCCGTTCCCTATGAAGAGGAAGTGGCGCGGACCTTGGTGTGGCTGACCGAGGAGGGCCGGCAGGAGCTCGCCGCGCGGCTGCGGGCCGCGGACACCCGGCCGCTGCACTGGGGCCGCGAGACGCTGCAGCTGGCATCGCGGCGGATGCCCGCGATGCTGACGCACAACTACCAGGCGGCGGTCGCATCCCACGGCGTGAGCCTGCGGCATCCGCTGCTCGCCCCGCGCTTTCTGGCCGCGCTCGCGCAGGAAGGCGGCCGCTGGGGCTTCGCGGGGCGCACGGCGCTGATGCGGCACCTGTTCAGCGACGTGCTGCCCGACGAACTGCTCGCACGCTCGACCAAGGCGCACTTCGGCGCGGTGCGCTGGGGTGAGCGGGAGCGCCGCTTCGCCCGCGACTGGGACGGCACAGGGCTGCCCGAGTGGATCGACCCCGAGCGGATCCGCGTGGAGTGGATGTCGGAGAGGCCGGCCGGCGCCTCGGCCCTCGCGCTGCACGCGGCGTGGCTGAGCGCCCAGGGGCTCGCCGTGGAGTGGGCGGCATGAGGGCTCGGAAGGTCGTGCGCCTGCTGCGGCTCGGGCCGCGGGCCTGGCTGCGCCTCGCGCACACCCTCGCGGTGTCACGTCGGATCGAACAGTCCCTCGCGCGCGAGACGCTCGATCGCACGGCCCGGCGGTTCGGCTGCGAGCTCGCGTTCGCGACGCCGCCCGGCCGGCCCGGCCGGCCCCCGCTGAGCACCCGTGAGCTCCGCAACCTCGAACTCGCGGCGCGGGTGCTCGCCCGCCCGGGCGTCGACGGCACCTGCCTGCGCCGGGCGCTCGTCTACGGCGACGTGCTGCGCGACCGCCGGCCGCTGCTGCGCATGGGCGTGGCGAAGAGCGGGGGCGAGGTCACAGCGCATGCCTGGCTCGAGCTCGACGGCTGGTCCCTCGACCCGATGGCGCTCGAGCGCTTCAGCGCACTGCACGCGGTCGATCGGAGGGGGAGCCGATGAACCGGACGACCATCTACGGCTTGCGCGTCGACTCGGACCGCCCGCTCGGCCCGGCCGCCGGCGCCGATCGGCACGACGGGCGGGAGCCGGACGTGGTGATCCGGCACGCACCCGCCGAGGTGCCGCCGCACTCACCCGAGGGTGGCGAGCTGATGCTGCACTTTGCGCCCGGCGGCGACGACCTCTATTTCTGCGAGCGGCGAGCGGATGCCTCGTTCCTGCTCGTCTTCGCGGGGGCGTGCGAGTTCGAGGTTTCGGCCGACCTGCGCCAGGCGACCGTACGCCGCCATGTCGGGGCCGTCACGGGCATCGAGGACGTGCTGACACTCGGCGGATTCCTGGCCTGGCTGCTCTATCAGCGCGGCGAGCTCGTGCTGCACGCGAGCGCGGTACAGCTCGGGGGAGCGGCGATCGGCTTCACCGGCAATTCCGGCATGGGGAAATCGACCATGGCCGCGCTGATGTGCGCGGCCGGAGCCGAGATGCTCGCCGACGACGTGCTACGCGTCGACCGCGACGGCGAGCGCGCGCTCGCCCGGCGCGGCTCGTCCGAGCTGCGCCTGCGCAAGGGGGCCGACACGCTGGCCGCCGACTTCGTCGGGGCGGCGCCGGCCGCGCGCACCTCGGCGGACGACCGCCAGGTTCTGCGCCCGGCCGACCTCGGCGCCGACCGGGTGCCGCTGCGCGCCCTGTTCGTGCCCCTGCCGGACCGCTCCGCGACCACGGTCGGGATCCACCGCGTCACCCCGGTCGAGGCCGCCGTGCTGCTGCTGCGCTTCCCGCGGCTGCTGGGCTGGATCGACCCTGCCGTTCGGGCGGCGCAGTTCGCGCTGACGACCCGGCTCGTGGCATCCGTTCCCGTCAGCATCGTGCGGGTGCCCTGGGGCCCGCCGTTCGATCCGAGCATCGCGCGGGTCATCCGCGAGCAGCTCGATGCCGATGCCGATGCCGATGCCGCCCCGCGGCCGACCCTCGAGGCGATCGCATGAGCGCCGGTCTGCGCCCGCTGCAGCGGCTGCTCATCGACAGCGTGCGGCCGGGGCGCGCCGACCGTCCACTCGGCGAGCTGGTGGGCGGCGTGCACCTCGGCGCCGTCGTGAGCGCTGGCGCCGAGCATCGCGTCACCCCGGCGCTCGCCCGCCGGATGCGGCACGCGCCCGACGCGCCGGAGGGCTGGTCGGCGCTGCTGGAGCGGGTGCGCACCGCCCAGCTGGTGCGGCACATGCGCGCGAGCGAGGACCTGCGGATACTGTCGCAGACGCTGGCCGACGGGGGCGTCCCCTGGGCCGTCGCGAAGGGGCCCGTCGCCGCGGACCTGATCTGGCCGAGCCCCGACATGCGCGAGTACTACGACGTCGACGTCTTCGTGGACCGGCACGAGTTCCCCCGCGCCCTCGAGCTGCTGCTCGCCGCCGGGTGCAGCCTCGTCGATCGGAACTGGCCCGAACTGCGGCGCACCATGCGCGCCGAGCTCGCGCTCAAGGGGCCGGCCGGCACCCACATCGACCTGCACTGGGACATGGCCGTACCGCCGAAGCTGCGCAGCGCCTTCCGCACCGACATGAGGGGCATGCTCGCCCGATCCCGCCCCGCGACGCTCGGCAGCGGCGTCGGCGTCCGGGTCTTCGACCCGGTCGACACCGTGCTTCATCTGGTCTTCCACGCCGCACAGGCGGGGGCGAACCGGCTGATGTGGATCGCCGACATCCACCACGCGACGGCGCTGCCCGACTTCGACTGGGGGGAGTTCGCGGAGCGGTCTGCGGCCGCGCGCACTCGCGTACCCGCGGCACTCGTTCTGGATCGGGTGTCGCGATGCCTCGGATTCCGCACTCCCCCTCCCGAGGCCGTGCTCGCTCCCGCCGCACGCTTCTGGGGAGCGCTCGTGCGTCGAAAGGACGATTCCGTCCCGTTCCCCGGCCTGCCCGGTGATCGGCATCTCGGCGGGGTGCTGTTCTCCAGCGCCCGCGACACCGTCACGGCGAGCGCCGTCGAGGCGGCGATCAGCGGATGGCGCACGCGCCGGACCGAGCGGCGCGTGGACCGTCACGGGCCTGAGGAGCGCGTGCTCTACCAGGACGTTCCCGACGTGCGTGCGCGCCGCGCCTACCTCGCTGCCGTCTCCGGCTGAGAGCGCCTCACGCCTCGATCAGAGAGGACTGCCGCAGCTGGTCGACGAAGGCGCGCGCATCCGTCATCGCCTGCTGAGAGCCGATCCCGAATTCGGAGACGAGAGCGGCCGACAGTTCGTCGAGCGTGCGCTCCTCCGTCAGGAGCTTGGCGAGCGTCGCACCGGCCGCGTTGGTGGTGAGATACGCGGAGGTCTTCATGTCGAGGATGACGAGCTCGCCGTCGATCTCCTGCCAGGTGAGCCCCTCGGTGCGCAGCTTCATCGTGCTCCTTCGTGAGTGAATATCACCTTTGAAGGTACCCGATCGGCTCGCCGTCGTCAGGCCCCGAAGCGGGGGATTCCCGCGGCATCCGTGAGAACTAGAAGTTGATCATGTGCCCCGTCAGCCCGTGGAACGCCTCCTGCAGCGCCTCCGACAGGGTCGGGTGGGTGTGCACGTTGCGCGCGAGCTCGAGGGCTCCGAGATCCCACTTCTGGGCGAGCGTCAGCTCGGGCAGCAGCTCGGAGACGTCGGGGCCGATCATGTGCGCGCCGAGCAGCTCGAGGTGCTTCTTGTCGGCGATGACCTTGACGAACCCGGTCGGGTCGGCGAGGCCGTGCGCCTTGCCGTTCGCGGTGAACGGGAACTGGGCGACGACCACGTCGTAGCCCTCGGCCTTCGCCTGCTCCTCGGTCAGCCCGAACGACGCGACCTGCGGCTGGCAGAAGGTGGCGCGCGGCATCATCCGGTAGTCGCCGAGCGTCATGGTCTCGGCGCCCGCGATGGTCTCGGCGGCGACGACGCCCTGCGCCTCGGCCACGTGGGCGAGCTGCAGCTTGGCGGTCACGTCGCCGATGGCGTAGATGTTCGGCACGTTGGTGCGCATGTGGTCGTCGATGGCGATCGCGCCGCGCTCGGTGAGCTGCACGCCGGTGGACTCGAGGCCGTAGCCCTCGACGTTCGGGGCGAAGCCGATCGACATGAGCACCTTGTCGGCGGTGACCTGCCCGGCGGCGCCGTCCTTGTTGCCGACGTAGCTGACGGTCACCGAGCCGCCGTTGTCGACGACGGTCTCGACCTTCGTGTCGACGAGGATGTTCACGCCGAGCTTCTTGTACTGCTTCTGGATCTCCTTGGAGACGTCCGGGTCCTCGTTCGGCAGCGCGCGCGGCAGGAACTCGATGATCGTCACGTCCACGCCGTAGTTCTTCAGCACATACGCGAACTCCATGCCGATGGCGCCCGCGCCGACGATGACGATCGACTTCGGCAGCTCGCGGGTGAGGATCTGCGTCTCGTAGGTGACGACGTTGTCGGAGAGCGACACCCCCGGCAGCAGGCGCACGCGGGAGCCGGTGGCGATGATGGCGTTGGCGAACGAGACCATCTCGGTCGAGCCATCCGCCTTCTTCACCTCGACCGTGTTCGCGTCGAGGAAGGTGCCGCGGCCCTCGTACTCGGTGATCGCGTTCTTCTTCATCAGGAAGTGGACGCCCTTGACGCGCCCGTCGGCGACCTGCCGGCTGCGGTCGAAGGCGGCGCCGAAGTCGAAGCTCACCTCGCCCGAGATGCCGAACGTCTTCGCATCGTTGTGGAAGATGTGCGCTAGTTCGGCGTTGCGAAGCAGCGCCTTCGACGGGATGCAGCCGACGTTGAGGCACACCCCGCCCCAGTACTTCTCTTCGATGATCGCGGTCTTCAAACCGAGCTGGGCGGCGCGGATCGCGGCGACATAACCACCGGGGCCGGCACCGAGGACGACGACGTCATAGTGTGCAGTCACGGAACCTAACTTATTCCTCGTTGCGCGATGCCGCTAAACCGCGCCGCGACCCGCCCACTGGGGTAGGGCGCATCGCCGCGGCGGCCGATACGGTCGAGGCGGGGCCAGGCCCCGGAAGAACCTCATGCCCCGACTCACCGCACGCCGCCGCACCGCCGCGCTCTTCTCGAGCCTCGCCGCCGTCATCGGCGCGGTCGTCGCCGTCTCCGCCGCCGTCGCGAACACGGATGCGTCCTCCGACGCCTCCTCGCCGAGCACGTCGCTGATCGCGACGCCGCTGCCCACGTCGACCGGCACGGGGTCGTCGAGCACAGGGTCGACGAGCGCGGGGTCGTCGAGCACAGGGTCGTCGAGCCCCTCGGCATCGGCGCCCGCGGCCTCGGCCTCCGCGACGCGGACCAGCACGGCGCATCCGTCGCCCACGGCCACGTCGGCGCGCCCCGCGGCCGGCTCGGCGCTCGCGCTGCTCGCCACCCTGCCGGTGCGGGCCAAGGCCACCGGCGTCGCCTACCAGCGCACCGTCGACTTCGGCGCGGCCTGGATCGACGTCGACGAGAACGGATGCGACACCCGCAACGACATCCTGGCCCGGGACCTCACCGGCGAGGTGAAGAGCGGCTCCTGCACCGTGCTGCGCGGCACCCTGCACGACGTCTACACCGGTTCGACCATGACGTTCGTGCGCGGCGAGGACACCAGCACCCTCGTGCAGATCGACCATCTCGTCCCGCTCGCGGATGCCTGGGCGACCGGCGCGCAGAAGCTGACCCAGGCCCAGCGCATCGCCCTGGCCAACGACCCGAACAACCTGCAGGCCGTCGACGGCAAGCTCAACGAGAGCAAGGGCGACAAGGACGCGAGCGACTGGGAGCCGCCCAACACGGCCTACGACTGCACCTACGTCGCGCGGCAGATCGAGGTCAAGGCGACCTACCACCTGTGGGTCACCGCGCTCGAGCGCGACTACATGACGTCGACGCTCGCGCGCTGCCCCGGCCAGACGGCCACGAAGCGCGCGCTCGCCGTGCCCGCCGGTGCGACCGCGGCCGTGGCGCGCTACCCGGGCCCCGGGGTGGCGGCGTCGGCGGGCTCCTCCACAGGGGCGGCCTCCGGCTCATCCTCGGGCACGTCCTCGAGCAGCGGGAGCACCTCGAAGGCCCCCGCCGCCGCGCCCGACGCAGGGGTGGTGCACCCGGGCGCGTTCTGCGCGCCGGCCGGTGCCCGCGGTCACACCTCGGCCGGCACCTCCATGGTGTGCGGCACCACTGCGAACAGCCCGACCCGGGCCCGCTGGCACTCCGGCTGACGTCACGGCCGGATGCCGGCCCGAAGGCCTCACGTCCGGAGCTTGACGGAGGAGAGCCTGACGGAGGAGAGCTCGTTCAGCGCCGCGAGCACCGCGGCGACCGTCGCCGTCACCGCGAGGATCACGAACAGGGCCGGGTATCCGCCTGCGATCTCGGCGACGCCGGCCCCGATCCCCGGGGCCAGCGCGCCGGCGGCGGCGAGCGGCGAGTTGTAGACGCCGCTGACCGAGGCGTACCGCTCAGGACCCCACACGTCGGCGACCACGGTGGCCGTGACCAGGGTGAACAGCCCGCGGGCGGCCCCGGTGAGAACGGCGATCAGCACGAACGCCCAATCCGGTCCGGGCACGACGGCCTGTGCGGCCAGCGTGACGGCGAGCAGGCCGATGACGGCGACGGTACGGGTGCGTGGCCGCATCCGCCGGTTCAGGAGCGGGTAGACGAGCCGCCCGGCCACTTGCCCCGCCCCGGCGAGCCCGACCGCCCATGCAGCGAGGGTCGGGTCCGCGCCGCGGCCGATCAGGAGCGGCGGAAGCGCGACGAGCGACGCGTAGCCGGCCAGCGCCGTCAGGGTGCCCGAGACAGCGAGCATCAGGAAGGCGCGGCTGCCGACGATGTCACGGTTCCGTACGCCGGAGACGGCAGGGCGGGGCTGCCAGGGCAGGCGCAATGCGAGCGCGTGGGCGGGCAGCGTGACGACCAGCACGATGGCGCCGAGCACGATGTAGCTGCCCCGCAAGCCGAGCCGGTCGTCGAGGAAAGCGGTGAAGGGCGCGAAGATCGTGCTGGCGAATCCGGCTGCCAGGGTGAGGGTCGTGATCGCCTGCACGCCGCGCTGCCCGAACCAGCCGGTCAGCGCGGCGAACGCCGGGCTGTAGTAGAGCCCGGCGGTGGCGACCCCGACGAGCAGCCACGCCGCGACGAACACCGCGAAGCTCGGCGCCAGCGCCACGGCGGCGACGCCCGCGGCACCCAGCAGGCTGCCGAGGGTCATCACCGGTCGCGGCCCGTGCCGTTGCAGGACCCGCCCGACGGGGATGCCCGCGGCCGCGCCGACCAGGCTGCCGGCCGAGAACGCGGCGGTGAGCCCGAACGCGGACCAGCCGGTGCTCTCGGCGATCGACGGCACGAGCACCGTGAAGGCGTAGTAGAGGCATCCGTAGCTGACGATCTCGGTCACGCACAGGGCGACCAGCACGCCCGTGTGCGATCGACCGATGACGCCCGCCCGGCCCGCGGTCATCGGCTACGCCTCGACGGGCGCCGGCTTCACCCCGAGTCGAATGGGCTGCTTCTGTGCCGGTGCGCAGCAGGATGCGCCGCCGACCTCGGCGGCCCCGCTGCACACGCCGGACTCCGGCAGGACGAGCTCGTTGCGGGCGGCCGCTTCGTGGTCGCCGGCGAGCTCGGCGACCACCGAGCGCACCTGCTCGTAGCCGGTCAGCGCCAGGAAGGTCGGTGCCCGCCCGTACGACTTCGCGCCGAGGAGGTAGAAGCCGGGCTCGGGCTGCGCGAGTTCGAGCGCGCCGGTCGCCCGCACGGTGCCGCAGGAGTGCACGTTCGGGTCGATCTCGCCCGCGAGGCCGGCGACGGCTTCCAGGCCGGGGTCGATCGCGGTGCGCAGCTCGCGGACGATCGACAGGTCCGGCCGGAAGCCGGTGAGCGCGATGACGTGGTCGACGTCGTCGAGCCGCCGCCCGTCGTCCCCGACGAGCGACAGCCGCCCGCCCGTCCGGCGGATCTCCGTGGTCCGGAATCCCGTGACCTGCACCACCCGGCCGTCGGCGACGGCCTCCTGCGCGCGCCCGCCGAGCGCTCCCCGGGCGGGCAGCTGGTCGTCCGCGCTGGACAGGCCCGAGGGGGCGCCGCCGCGGATGGCCCACTCGACGCGGGTCCCCGGCGCGCGCCGCACGAGCCCGGCGAGGCGGATCACGGCATGGGCCGCCGAGTGCCCGCTGCCGACCACGACGACGTGCTTGCCCGCCAGCTGTGCGACCGACGGCGGGATCCGGTAGCTGATCAGCCCCGCCTGCGCCGCCTGCTTCTCGCCCAGGGCGGGCAGCCCCGAGGCGCCGGCCGGGTTCGGGTGGTTCCAGGTGCCGGATGCGTCGAGCACGGCGCGCCCGAGGAGGCGCAGCTCGGTGCCGTCGGCGGCCACCCCGCGCACCTCGAAGGGCTGGGCGGCGCGGCCGGCATTGACGACCTTGTCGCGCCCGGCGCGGCTGATGCCGGTCACGGTTACGCCCGTGCGCACGCGGTCGCCCAGCGCCTCGGCAAGGGGCGCGAGGTACCGCGCGACCCACTCGCCGCCCGTCGGGTAGCCGGCGCCCGGCGCGGCCCAGCCGGTCGCCTCGAGCAGGCGTCGTGCCGCCCGGTCGATCAGCTCGGGCCACTCCGAGAACAGGCGCACGTGGCCCCACTCGGCGACGGCTGCGCCCGCGGCGCTCCCGCGTTCGAGCACGAGCGGCTCGATGCCGTGCTCGAGGAGGTGGGCGGCGGCGGCGAGGCCCTGGGGGCCGGCGCCGATCACGATGACGGGCAGTTGCTGGGGCACGATCCGCTCCTCAAATCGACTGTCTTCGATCTGACCAGGATGGAGAACGGATCGACGAATGTCAATGCGTCGTGGCATGATTCCCTCATGGCCACGTCGCTTCCCCCGCTCGCCGCCGGCGCGGCTGCCTGCTGCTCCCCGGTGACCGCGGGCGTGCTCGCGGTGGACGACGCCGAACGCATCGCGCGAATCTTCAAAGCCCTCGGCGACCCGACCCGCGTCCGGCTGCTCTCCCTCATCGCGGCGAGTGAGGGTGGAGAGGCGTGCATCTGCGACCTCACCGAGCCGGTGGGGCTGTCGCAGCCGACGGTCTCGCATCACATGAAGCAGCTCGTCGACGCGGGCCTCGTCACGCGTGAGCAGCGCGGCAAGTGGGCGTACTTCGCGGTCGTCGAGGATGCGCTGCGGAACGCCGCCGCGGCACTCCGCACCGTGTGACCGCCGAGGCGTCGCGCCGCCGTCGCGGTATCCGTTAGCCGACCCCGGCCGTGGGGAACGGAACCGGCATGAACGAGATACGCGCCACCCTCGAGAACCTCTACCGCACCCCCGGCCCGTGGACCTCGGTGTACCTCGATGCGTCCGGCGCCGGTCCCGACCCGCGCGGATTCGCCATGTCGAAGCGCAACAGCATCTCGCACCGCCTCGAGCAGGCCGGGGCGCCGCGCGCCGACATCGACGCGGTCGTCGAGGCCCTCGTCGACCCGACCGGCGTGCCGGCTCCGGTCGCGCGGCTGCTGCTCGTCAAAGACGGCGAGGTGCGGCTCGACGAGGCCCTTCCCGGGCCCGTGCAGGTCGCGGAGTTCGCCGAGCACGGGCAGATCCCCGACCTCGTCCCGGTGCTGCGGCACCACCCCGTCGACTTCGAGTACCTGGTCGTGCAGGTCGGCCACGACGCCGGCGACATCACCCTGTGCACCACCGCCGATGCCCGCCCCGCCGGGCAGGAGCACGTGCAGGGCCGCGCCGACACCCTGCAGAAGGTGCGGGGCAACGGGTGGTCCGACGCCAACTACGACCGCCACGTCGTGGACGTGTGGACGCACAACGAGGGCGAGGTCGCGCAGCGCGTCGACGCCCTCGTCGTCGAGCACAACCCCCGCTTCGTACTCGCCGCGGGCGAAGAGGTCGGGCTCGCGATCTTCACCGACCGCCTCTCTGAGGCGTCGCGCAAGGTGCTGCGCACCGTCGTCGTCGACGCACGGCCATCGGATGCATCCGATCAGCGCCTGCGCGAGGCGATCGACCGCGCCGTCGCCGGCGAGCTCGAAGCGTTGCGCGCACAGGCTCTCGACGGCCTGCGCGAGCGCACCGCGGGCGAGGCCGCGCGTGAGGCGCTCGGGGTCGGCGAGGTCGTGCACGCGCTGCAGCAGGGGCAGGTCGACACGCTGCTGCTGCTCGACGCGAACGGCGCCGCCGACCGCGCGCCCGAGCTCGACGAGCGCACCGTGCTCGCCCTCGACGCCGAGCCCTGGGTCGCCACTGCTCCCGAGGAGGCGGCCAGTGCCCAGGTGCTCGAGAAGGTGCCCGCGCCGAGCGGCCTGGTGCGGGCGGCCGTGCTCACCGGTGCGACGGTGCTCTTCGCGCCGCCGGAGGAACTTCCCCCGCACGTCGGCGCGGCGGCGTCGCTGCGCTGGTCCGCGCAGGCGAGCTGAGGCGCTGCGGCGGCACAAGCAGCGCGCCGGTGAGCCCGAGAACGGTTCCGACGACCGAGCCGGCGAGCACGTCCGAGAGGTAGTGCGCGCCGACGTGGAGCCGAGAGTATGCGACGACGCCGGCGAGGATCGCGAGCGCTCCGCCATGGCGAGGGCTGCTCGCGGCGGCGCCGGTCGCCAGCGCTGCCGCTGTCGCGCTGTGCCCGGAAGGGAAGGCGGGGCTCTGCGGCGTACGGGAACCTGCGGGCCGGTGACCGGTTGCTCTGCCGGTGGGGCGCCGGGCGCGCACCGCTTTCTTCGCGACGAGATTCGCGAGCACGGCGCCCGCGCCGAGGGTGAGGCTGCCGCGCACGGCAGCGCGCCGGCCGCTGGAGCCCGTCAGCGCGGTGGCCGCGATCACGCTGACCCAGAACGACGCGTGATCGGCAGCCTGCGAGAGCCGGAACATTGCCCGGTCGATGCCGCGGGGTGCGCGCATCCGATACACCTTGCGGCCGGCACGCCGGTCCATCCGGCGCACCGAGCGGGGAAGCACGGAGCGACGCGAGCGCGAAGATCTGGCCACGATCCCACCGTAGGAGGGGCAGCGGCGCCTCACCTTAGGACCACGCTGAGAGTTTCGGCTGCCGGTGCGGTGGCCCGAATGGTCCTCGACCCTTCGGGTACCAGCGCCGGTGTCGGCAGGCCGGACGGGACGAGGCTCTGATTCCACTCATGCGTGTTCTCAGCTACAACCTGGACAAGTGCGCGGCTCTCGGCGAGTTGCCGGGGCTGGTGGATCGATATCGGCCCGACGTGGTCTGCGTTCAGGAGTGCCAGAGCAACGGGATGCCCGAATTGCCGGGCGGCCTCGTTCTCGTGGACAACACGGAGAGCAATCGGCTGGGGCTTGCCGCGTATGTCCGCACCGAGAGGGTGTCGGTCCTGCGCAGCCGGCGTTACCCCGTCAGGAAGTCGCTGCACGACCAGGTGCTCGCGCCCGCGGACGAGCGACTCCTGGCGGTGCACGTGCGCGACGACAGCACCGGGCGCGAAGCGGTGATCGGTTCGTTCCACGGCGCGCCGCTCACCGCCCGAAACGCGCTGCGGCGTCAGCAGATCGACGAGGCACACGCAGACCTGCACGACCTCGGCGGTGACGTTCCGACGCTCATGGTCGGCGACTTCAATTACCCCTGGTTCATCCGACGCCTGGCCATGCACCTGCAGGCGTCGGGCTACAGCGTGGCTCGCAGCGCGGCCAGAACGTACCAGCGGCGGGGGGTCTTCTCGGGTCGCTTCGACCTCGTCACCTTTGCCGGATTCCACGTGGGCCCCATCGAGGTGCTGGCGAAGGGCGCCTCCGATCACCGCCCGCTCCTGTTCGAGGCGGAACCCGCGGGCGAAGCCCCCGATCCGCGACGGCTAGCGCGCGCCGAACCGTGCCGCGGGGAGGCCTGAAGCGCGACGTTCGAGGTCGGCCAAGGCGTGGATCGTGTCCGGATCGCCCCGCCGCCACCGCTCGACCACGCCCTCGCCCAGCTTGGCGGCGGCGTTCCGGGTGACCAGTGCGCGCACGGCCAGCAGCTCAGTTCCGTCTCCGCTCCGTTGCAGCCGTCGGACGGCGGTTGCGGCGCGGATGAAGCCGCCGCGATACCTCGCCCAGATCAGGAGCAGGGCGAGGATGAGAGCGACGGCGACGCCGGTGCCCACCAGGTGCGCGAGTTGGATCGTGGCGTCGTGTTGCTGGGCGCCGGCCGCCGCGATCGAGCGGGCGTCCTTGGCCGCTTCCCGCACGGGGCTGCTGACGGCGTCGCCGGCGAACGGGACCTTCCGCAGCGCCTGCGCTGCTTTGCTCAACTGGGTCTGGAATGCGTCCCCGTCTTCGTGTACGCGGGTGCCGATCGCGGCCAGCGCACTGATCGACGTCGAGATCACAGTGCCGAGAACCACCGCCATGACCAGCCCGGCCACGACGATGAGGTCGAGCAGCACCTGGCCGGCCAGACGAAGTGGCCGTGCGTCGTAGAAGACCATCCTGTGCTCCAATCGAGATGGGCGTCTCCCTCATCCCAGGTGGACGGTGCCCTCTCTGTGGACGGTGCCCTCAGGCGTGGGCGCCCAGGCTTCCGCGGGCGATCGTCCAGACGTTGACGTCGCCGCGGCGCTCGTAGGTGAACCTGTCGGTGAGCAGCTTGACGAGTGCGAGCCCCCGGCCCCCTTCTGCTTCGGCATCGGGCATGCCGAGGTCGTCGAGTACGCCGGGCACGGGAGCCCCCGAATCCGTGATCGTCGCCACGATGCCGCTCTCGTCGACAGAGGTGTCGACCGCGCAGGTGACGGGCGGCGGATTGTGCTTGAAGACGTTCGAGACGATCTCGGCCAGCGCCGTCTCGAATGCGGCCTCGTCGATCGATTCCAGCACCGGATGGTCGGCCCAGACCGACTTCAGGAAGTCGTGCATGACGTCGACGGTGTCCGGCGGGGCCTGCAGTTCCAGACGGTATTCACGCATCGAAGGCGGTCTCCGGGTCGTCGTACGGCTTGAGGATCCGATCGACGGTCGACAACCGGAGGACCATCAGCAACTCGTCGCGCACGCCGGCGATGCGCAGGTCGCCCCCGTTCTCGCGAGCGGTTTTCAAGCATCCGATCAAGGCGCCCAGGCCCGACGAATCCATGAGCTCGATCTGCGAGAGGTCGGCGACCACGCGATTGCGGCCGGAAGCGACCACGCGCGACACCACGTCGCGCAGCTCGGGCCCGGTCACCATGTTGAGGCGCCCGGTGCCTCGCACGATGGCGACCGAGTCGCCCCGTTCGTCCACTGTGAAGGTCATTCGATCCTCTGTTCCTCGGGCACGTAGCCGCGGTAGCGGGCGGCGCCGGCGAGCACGCTGAGCGAGATCAAGCTGTACCCGATCCATGCGAAGTTCACGATGCTCCCGGCGATTTCGTTGTGCATCTGCTCGTCTCTGATGATCCCGACGACGACGGCGACGACGAGCACCGCGGCGGCGACGATCTGCCAGCGGATGCGTGAAAGCTGCAGTCCGTCGGAGTGCACGCGGCTCTTCGGCGTCACCGCGAAGTTCAGCGGCAGCCGGAAGAACACATTGCCCGCCGCGCTGAGGCACGCCTCGATCCACAGCGGGAAGAGGGCGAGGTTGTACTGCTGGCCCCGCCACGTCGGCAGGCCGCGCGCGGCGATCAGGAAGAGCAGCTGGCTGGCGGCGAGGAACGGGATGAAGTGCAGGAAGAACGTCGGCGCGTAGCTGCGCACCGGCAACACCCCGAAGCAGAGGAAGAAGACCGGCGCGGCCAGGTACACGACCGTTGCGAAGCCGGAGAGATAGCTCCACATGGTCGAGAAGTACATCAGGCGCTGGGCCAAGTTCATGCCGCGCACGAACAGCGGATTCTCGCGCAGGAACACCTGCATGGTGCCCTGCGCCCAGCGCAGCCGCTGGGTGAGCATCGTCCCGAGATCCTCGGGTGCGAGGCCGTCGGCCAGCAGCTCGTTGTGGAACACGCTCTTCCACCCGTTGGCGTGCAGCCGCATCGACGTGGCCATGTCCTCCGTCACCGAGATCGTCGCGAGCGGCAGCAGCGGCTGCGCCTCCTCCGTACGGCCGACGTCGATCGCATCCAGCGTGACCCGCACGGCCTCCATCGCGTTCAGCGGGGAGAGATCGCGTTGAGCGAGCCGCTCCACCAGCTCGTCCAGGTCGGCCCCGTCGTCCTCCTGGTCGAGGCCGAGCGCGATCAGGTCTCCGCGCATGGCGGCCACGTCGGCCGACACCACGGTCCGCGCCGCCTCGTTCACGCGCTCGCGCAGCGTGTAGGTCACCTCGGCGGCGGGCTCACCGTTGGCGAGCGCGCCGCTCGCCTCCCGGAGCGCGCTCAACGCGGCGGTCAGCATCGTGCGACCGGGGCCGGGACGGGTGCGCGCCAGGGTGCGGCGCACGATCAGCGTCGCCTGCCGCAGCCGGCGGGCGACGTCTTGCTCGGTTTGGCGCACATACCCGATGAGACCGAGATGCATCAGCGCTTCCCGGCGCAGCACCGCGTTGGATCCGCAGAAGAACGCGGCGTTCCAGCCGTCCTTGCCTTCCTGGATGGGTCCATAGAACAGCGGCGCCTGGCTGCCGAGCGGATCCCCGGTCGCCACGTTGCTGAAGATCTGCGGCGTCTGCACCAGCGCCACGCGGTCGTCGTCGAAGTAGCCCAGGGTGCGGTCCAGGATCTCGGGGCGCGGCACCATGTCGGCGTCCAGGATCAGCACGAATTCGCCTGAGGTCTGCATCAGCGCGTTGTTGATGTTGCCCGCCTTGGCGTGCCGCGGGCGGCCTTCCCACTCCGGCCCGCGGGTCAGATAGCCGACCTGCGCCGCCTCGGCCCTGGCCGCCAGCTCGGGTCTGGCGCCGTCGTCGAGGATCCACGTCTCGTGCGGGTACCTGATCCGCTTGGCCGCCTCGGCCGTGGCCATGACGAGATCGAGCTCCTCGTTGTAGGTGGCGATGAAGACGTCCACGGTCAGGCCGGGCGGCGCGGGCGGCGGGTTCCGGCGAGTGCCGGATCGCCACGCGGTCAGCGAGAACAGCCCGACGTCGATGAGGCTGTAGGTCTCCGCCAGCACCAGCGGAACCGCGATCCACCAGTTCGTCCAGTTGATCGAGGCCCACCAGCGCCAGGCGACGTAATTGATCCCGAGGGCGACCGTCAGCAGTGCGACGATGCGCACCCAGAGCAGCCGGCTACCCGCCGTGCGCCCCGAATGCGGTCTTGCATCTGGCATCGTTCCCCCCAAGACTCAATCCCGACCATAGGACCGAACCTCCGCGCGAAGGAACCCCCACGCCCGATCGGGGTCCACCGCATGGCACACCGGCGCGAAAGCCGGGGAGGGAACCCGAGTGACCGACCAGACGACCGTTGAGCCGGGGATCCGCCGCGCCGCCGCGCTGGACGAGTTCGACCTCATGGGCACGCCGCCCGCCGAGAAGTTCGACCGCATCACCCGCATCGCCCGCCAGATGCTCGGCGTCCCCCTCTCGTTTCTGAACCTCATCGACGAGCGCAACGTGTACGCGAAGTCGAGCGCTCCGGCCGGTCAGAACCTGATCGCGCCGAAGGAGGCGTCGTTCTGCATCCGCACCATCGAGCAGTCCGAGCCGATGACCGTCGCCGATGCGACGCTGGATGACCGCTTCTCCGGGCTCTCGGTGGTCACCGGCAACCCCGGCATCCGGTTCTACGCCGGCGCATCGATCCGCATCCACGGCACGCCCGTGGGCGCCATCTGCGTCGCCGACACTTCGCCTCGGACGCTGTCGGAGGATGAGGTCGCGATCCTCGAGGACCTCGCTCGCTGGGCCGAGCGCAGCATCCTTCAGGACATCGACCGCCGCAATGCGGCCGTCGTCCAGCGACTGCTGCGACCGCCCGCGATCGATGCCGAGGAGTTCCACATCGACGGCGTCTCGATCGCGGCCGGAGCGATCGGCGGCGATTGCGGCGTCTGGGTGCCCGTCGACGGCGGATGCATGATCGCGGTCGCCGACGTCATGGGCAAGGGCACCGGCGCCGGCATCCTCGCCGCAAGTCTGCGCGGCGCGCTGGTCGCTCGCTCGAACGCGGATCTCGCCACCGCGATGCGCGACATGGGGCGCCAGTTCACGCCCGACCTGGAGGCCGTCGGCTCGTTCGCGACCTTGTTCTGCGGTCGCCTGGACTACGCGAGCGGAGTGCTCAGCTACGTCGACGCCGGCCACGGACTCGGAGCCCACCTCAAGGCCACGGGCGAGATCGTCCTGCTGCCCGCGACCACGCTCCCGCTCGGCATGACCGCGGAACTGGAAGAGCCGGAAGTCCACAGCGTCCACCTCGAGCCGGGCGACCGCGTGGTGGTGGTGAGCGACGGCGTGCTCGAGCTGTTCGGCTCGCAGCCCAGGTCGATGCTCGACCTCGCCGCGCTCGCCGGCTCGTGCGAGGGCGTCGACGAATTCCTCGACGACGCGCGCCGCGCCATCAGCGGACGACAGCTGGTCGACGACGTCACCCTGATCGTGGTGGAGCGCGACGCCTGACGCGCCGCGCGACGGCGAGGCGGCTTCCCAAGCGGGTGCGAGTCGGCGGGCACGCAAGAGCCCCGGCCGTCAGACCGGGGCTCGATGGTGGCTCCGACGGGCGTCGATCCCGTGACCTCACGATTTTCAGGGGGAGAAAACGCCCAGGATGACGAGGAGTCGGATTTTAAATAGCTGGTAGTTGACGCTTTTTGATGTTCTCTGATCACATTGAACGACTTTGAATGTCGTTCAGTTGTGGGCAAAGTGTGGGCACGGATCTGGTCGCCGCGCGCCGCGAGGGTTGACAGGTGTCGGGACCTCGGTGACTGCTCGAAGATCCTGGGGGCAGGGCCCGCGCGGGTTCAGGTGTCGACGTAGTTAGTGCCGCGCTCGGGCCAGGGGTACTCGGCGATGAACGTGCCGGGCGTCGAAGTTCACGACTGTGTCGGCCTTCGCGGATTACGTATGCGATCTACGAAGGCCAGCGCGCGGCCGGTCTCGTCTATAAACGGCTCTGACGTCTAGCAGCGGCGAATGTCCTCCGAAGACGGGGTGACTTTGCGCGAGTCCGTGTCGGTGTCGGCTTCTAGCATGCGAATCATGGCTTTCTCGGTGCCGGACAGACGCAACAAGACTTCTGATGGCGATTCGAGCGACAAGAGGTCGATCGCGTCGCGGTCGTTGCGGCCGTCCTTCGCCGAGGACGATCACGGGACCGACTTAAGGGCGGAAGCCGCGATAGCGGACTCCGGGTGGAACGCGGCACAGCTCCACCGCGGACAAAACCTGTCGCATTGGCTTGATCCGCAGCGCCTGCCGATGCTCGCAAACGTAGATGAGCTCCGCATCAGTGCGAGCGGCACAGAAGACAGCGCGACCGGATGACCGCCCGCCGATCGCGACTCCAACTCGCACCTGAGGGAACCACGCTGAAAAAGGCTGAGAACATCGACGAACGCATAAAGCCCACCCCCGATGACCCGTACGAGGTCGCCCGGGTCCCAAACTCCGAGCAACACCCCGACTCGCTGAAAGCGTCTGGCTCTGACTCTGGCTCTGACCCGGTCGACTCGGCAACCAAGGCGCAGATGCCGACAAAGCTGAGCCGGCTGCGCCACGCGTTCCTGTGGTACGTGGAGATGCTTGAGCGGATCGCGCGAGGCCGAGCCCCAAGACTCCTGAGTCTGGGCGCACTCGCAGTCGTCCTCGTGGCCGCGGGCGTCGTGCTCTACTCTGCTGAGGGCGCACAGTGGGGCAACCTCGTGGCCTGGATCATGGTCGTCCCCATTGGCGTGAGTGCGATGCTGGTGCTCGATCAAGCCCCGCGGCTGCGCTCGAGCATGTTGCATCGGGTCTGGCCCGAGCGGAGAACTTGGGCTCCCATCTTCCGGCGGCAACTGTGGCTCCCGGCAGTCGCAGGCATCGCCCTCTCTGTCTTCGTCGCGCTTGCGCCGATGACTTCGGCGGAAGCACCGGAGACCGCGACCAATGTAGGCGACATCGTAGTTCTCGCGCTCGGCGTCGTGATCCAAGCGCTGTACCTGTGGGCGTGCAGCCTAGTGTTGCGTGAAGGCAGCGCTATTCGCGCTGGGCTCCCTCGAAATCTGATTGTGTCCTGGGTGGCAGCCGGCGTCTGGGTCGTTTCGACGATCGGGCCGATGATCGTCACCATCGCAGTGAGAGAGCACAACCAGACTCTGGGTGTCGTGGGGGTCCTCATCACGGTCCCCGGCCTCTTTGTTCTCGCAGTGATGTGCCGCGGTCTGCAGGCGTGGGACGAGAATGAAGCCGTCCGCCACGACATCGCGGGTTACGCGATTCAGGGCGGAGCGATCTTCTTCCTCCTGTGGCTCAGCATCTGCGCATCGGAACTCGCGACCGCGTTCTCGTGGGGCGAGCCTGACATGCTCAACGAGATCTTCCGCACGCTGCTCTACGGCGCGACCCTGCTCCTCGTGCCTTCGGGCTGGTGGACGCTGCACGTGATCACGACAGCCCCGCTCGAGAAGGCCGCCGGGCGCGCGCGTCGTGAGCCGGACAGCTCCGCCGAAGCGGCAAACTGAGTGTTTGTACAAGTAACTGGAGAGTGAATGCCCAAACGTACCCTCGGCCTCGAAACGATCCGGTGCCGGCCCGGCCACAACCGACGCAACAAGCTCGGCGACTTGAGCGACCTCGAAGGCCGGGATCTTCTTCACCTTTTTCATGCGTGGGCGCGCGACGTGGACCCGGATACGCTCGTAGACAAGACCAAGGGCCGGTACCTGAAGATCACCGATTTCGAAGTCCACGGGCGATCGGTCCTCGTCGAGGCAGAATCGGGATTCTTCGGCGAGCCAGGCAAGACGATCGATGTGACCACCCACCAGGTCACGCATAAGCGCACGGCGACTCAGTCGGCCACAGAGATGACGCGGCTTGTTCTAACCGTGCCGCCGAAGGCCGAAATGGGCATCTTCGGCGTCGAGAGGCAGTCCAACCAGGGTGCCGGACCGGCACTGATCGCGGCGTTCCGGCGTGCGTTGATGTCCGCCTTCTCGACTTTTTCGTTCGATCACGAGACTCTCGTGGAGAGCTCTGCTTGGACCGACGGAGCGCACCTCCTCTCGGTGTCCGCGGTGGCCTACTCGGTGCCGGTCGACTTGGGCGACGGGGTGACGAGTATCGCGCATCCCTTGGGACGACTTGAGCAGACGCTGGAGCCGGAGCGCGGCCACGAATACCTGCCGGCTGGCCTGTTGAAAGCTCTGCGCGAGCGCAAAGTGAAAGTGTCAGACTTTCTTGCATTCCGTGACGACACCCCGATCGACGACACCTTCGTGACGGTGACTCGCGACGGACGCAAGAAGACGTTCAGTCTCGATCGGGAGGGCGTGCCTGCCATCCGTCTCCTTCTCAGCAAGGACGGTGAAGCGGCCCCCACGACCATCGAGTTCCTGCGCAAGTGTCAGAACGAGGCGCGAGACTTCTACCAGAAGGGTGGCTACACATGGAGCAGCTCGTGGGAGGACGGCAAATGGGACGCAGCCGCACTCAGCGTGAAGATGCCGCCACCCGCAACGGCGTAGTTCGTGACCACCTTGCGACCTTGCGTGGAACGCGGGGCCGGCTGCTGTGGTGGCAGATCATCGCGCAGATTGCCGTGCCCCTTGTGCTTGGCGCCCTTGCATTCAAGCTCGGCTGGAGAGTTGCCTTCATTGGTGATTTGATCACCGGGTTTTCGGTCTTGGCGGGGTTTCTGTTCGGACTGGTCATCTTCGTCTTCCAACTGCGCCTGGGAATTACGCATGACCCGCGCATCCAGCAGAAGGCGAGCCTGCCCAGACTGATCGATGAGCTGTTCAGCAACGTCCTATATGCGGTGGGGGTCTCTCTGCTCGCGGTAGTGGCGACCATTGCCGCAGACGCGACGTCCGTCGCCCTTCGGGCATCCGCCGGAGGCGGCAAGGCGACCGAGCCATGGGCGACGGCGGTCCTCATTGTCATTGGCGCGCACCTCTTGGCAGTCATGGGCATGTGCATCAAGCGCACTCGAACTGCATACGCCGCCCTCAAGGAGTAACCCGCTGAAGCCATCGACGTGCAGAGCGATCGGCAATCCGGTCCCGGTTGCTGAGAGCCGTTTCAAGTGGTTCGGTGGCATCCCTCTTACCGGCCGCTCTTGACGCCGCAACGAGCGTTGTAGGGCACGTACAACGTGCGGGGCGCTGGCCGAGCCACGGCTCATCGGGGCGGAGCCCGAGCTGGCGCGGTGATCGAAATCGACGATGAAACCCAGCCAATCAGGAGGTTGCCCACTGCGAAGCGCAGAGTACGGGGCTCACGGTGACCCGAACTCGCTGATCGATAGCGCCAGATTTACTAGGACCAAGAAGATGATGCACGCAGGCACCATCTGAGGTGAGGGCGAGAAACGCCGCGAGCTACGGGCATCGGCGACAACCGGGTTACCGGCGGCGGGCGGTCCATGATGGAGGTGTGCGCTGCTATTGGGCCCTGCCGTCTATCCGGCGATGTGCTGCTGGAGAGCCGCGCTCAGCTGCGGCAGGTGCGCGTCGATGACCTCGCGGACTGTCGCGACATCAACGCCGAAGTACTCGTGCACGAGGATGTTTCGGAACCCGCGAATCTGCGGCCACGGAATCGCCGGGTGCGCGCCGGTGATGTCAGCAGGTAGCGCGTTCACCGCTTCGCCGATGACCTGCAGGTTGCGCTCGATGGCGTCCTCGGCCATGTCCACGAGAGTCGGGTCATCGACGTCGAGGGAGCCGGCGTAGCGCTGGCATCTGGCGATCGCATCGAGGATGTCCGTGATGCGCTCCGATGCGGTGCGGCTCATAGATCGACCGCCTCGGCGAGCGCCGAGTCGGAGATCGGACGCTTGAGCAGCTGCGCCGGGAAGATGTCGATATCGTCGCGGGCGTAAAGCTGCCGCGTCTCTTCCATGAGGCCAGAGGCCCGCATCAGAAGGTTGCCCTCGGCCGGGTCCATCTCGACAAGGATGTCGATATCGCTGCCCTCGTGGGCGTCGCCACGTGCGATCGAGCCGAATAGTTTCGGATTCTTCGCGTGGTACTTGGCCAGTAGATCCTCGAGCTCGCCGCGCCGCGCATTGATGACCTCGCGTAAGGCGAGGCTCCGTGGCGTGACGATCGACATGTATCCAGGGTAAGCGCGAGGACCACATCGGAGGGAAGCTTCGGGGCACCTCTCCGTGCACGGGCTGCGAGGGTTCGATTGACTTCTGCGGCGGGGCCCAGCGGCCGATCGTGGCGGGATGCTGCCGCCACAGGGAGTGCACTCGTTGAACTAGACGGGGATAGGTCGCCGCTGCTCGGTAGGACTCATGATCCACATCGCGAGGTAGGCGACCAACTGCGGGCCCGGCAACAGGCACGACAGCAGGAACAGCACCCGCAGAGTAAGGGGCCGAATGCCGAAGCGACGAGCAAGCGCAGTGCAGACACCAGCAACGATGCGGCCCTCAAGCGCACGTTCAAGACTAGTCATGTATCCAGAATCGCCAGGACCGACCCGCGTCACCGTCCGGGGAAACCCCCTAACGGGTCCCGGCCTTTCGACGCCTGCGGCGCGATCGAACACACCGCGTGATACTGCTCATGCCAACGACGGCGCCTAAGCGGATCGGCTTCCGTGCCTGATTGTCCAGCGGCGCAACCGCCCTACGCTTCGAGGTCCAGCTCATCCTTTTCATCCCAAGGGAAGAATGAGTACTCGCCGCGGTAGGAGCAGGCTCCGCAGGCGTCCCGCTGCTGCCAGCCGCGAATGCCGTTGCGCTCCGCAATATCGCCGTCCGTGCTGAGGCGGTATGAGCCACACTTCGGGCAGCGGCGCGGCGGCTGGCGCTTGATCTTGATCATGGCAGTCGAGAACATCTCCAGCGTGTGGCCGGTGGCTGCGATAAGCATTTCAGCATCCCAAACAGTTGCGCTGGCGTCATGCTGAAGATGTCGCGCGTCAGACTTTGTGGCAGGACCATTGATTGAGTCCTGAGCGGAGAGTTCGACATGGGAAGACCACCTGTGATCCCGGTGGAGAAGAAGACGAGGATCGTGCTGAGCATCCTCGCCGGCGAGATGACGATCGCCGAGGCGGCCAGGCGCGAGAAGGTCAGCGAGCAGTCGATCGGCCGGTGGAAGGCGGACTTCCTCGAGGCCGGGAAGACGAGTCTCGCGGCGGGCAAGAACGGGCCCTCGACCCGGGAGCAGCAGCTCGAGGCGGAGGTCGCGGAGCTGACCCAGGCGCTCGGTGAGGCGGCGGT
>NZ_AULK01000004.1 GCF_000419445.1 Gryllotalpicola ginsengisoli DSM 22003
TCAGGCTTACCAGGTGGTCCTGGCAGATTCACACGGGATTTCTCGGGCCCCGTGCTACTTGGGATCCCCTCTCGGCCGGCGCAGCATTTCGACTACCGGGCTCTCACCGTCTACGGCCAACCTTTCCAAGCTGTTCGTCTATACCACGCACACGTCACCGCGACAGACCGGCAGATCTGTCCAGAAGGTCCCACAACCCCCACCACGCAACCCCTGCCGGGTATCACACGTGGAAGGTTTAGCCACCTCCGCGTTCGCTCGCCACTACTAACGGAATCACTGTTGTTTTCTCTTCCTGTGGGTACTGAGATGTTTCACTTCCCCACGTTCCCTCTACCCGCCCTATACATTCAGGCGGGAGTAACCAGGTCACCCAAAGGGCCTGGCCAGGTTTCCCCATTCGGACATCCTCGGATCACGGCTCGCTTATCAACTCCCCGAGGCTTATCGCAGATTGCTACGTCCTTCATCGGCTCCAGATGCCAAGGCATCCACCGTTCGCTCTTAGAAACTTGCCACCACAACATGAGTCAAAAGAACCGGCCCGAGCCAAAGCCCGGACCAGACCAAATTGGTGACCCGCACACCCCGAAGGAATGCACGGATCTAAGATGCTCGCGTCCACTGTGTAGTTCTCAAAATACGACCGGCACCCACCCTCCACCCACACAGGGCATCAGGCAGGCCCGAGAAACCAGTCCACCAGCCACCCGAAAGCAGCCAGCCGGCACGGTCCCTCAGGACCCAACAGCGCGCACCCCACCAACAACCGCCAACCACGGCGTTCCAAACCCCCGAAAGAGCCGTACTAACCCCAGCCGACCTCGCCAGCAGGCATTGTCAACGTTCCACCCATGAGCAAACCGGCCGAGAACATCCGCCTCGGAACCGGCGCCTGGACGCCAAAAGCGCCAGATGCTCCTTAGAAAGGAGGTGATCCAGCCGCACCTTCCGGTACGGCTACCTTGTTACGACTTAGTCCTAATCACCGATCCCACCTTCGACAGCTCCCTCCACAAGGGTTAGGCCACTGGCTTCGGGTGTTACCGACTTTCATGACTTGACGGGCGGTGTGTACAAGGCCCGGGAACGTATTCACCGCAGCGTTGCTGATCTGCGATTACTAGCGACTCCGACTTCATGAGGTCGAGTTGCAGACCTCAATCCGAACTGAGACCGGCTTTTTGGGATTCGCTCCGCCTTACGACATCGCAGCCCTTTGTACCGGCCATTGTAGCATGCGTGAAGCCCAAGACATAAGGGGCATGATGATTTGACGTCATCCCCACCTTCCTCCGAGTTGACCCCGGCAGTCTCCTATGAGTCCCCGGCCGAACCGCTGGCAACATAGAACGAGGGTTGCGCTCGTTGCGGGACTTAACCCAACATCTCACGACACGAGCTGACGACAACCATGCACCACCTGTACACCGACCACAAGGGGGCGACCATCTCTGGCCGTTTCCGGTGTATGTCAAGCCTTGGTAAGGTTCTTCGCGTTGCATCGAATTAATCCGCATGCTCCGCCGCTTGTGCGGGCCCCCGTCAATTCCTTTGAGTTTTAGCCTTGCGGCCGTACTCCCCAGGCGGGGCGCTTAATGCGTTAGCTACGACACGGAAACCGTGGAAAGGTCCCCACATCTAGCGCCCAACGTTTACGGCGTGGACTACCAGGGTATCTAATCCTGTTCGCTCCCCACGCTTTCGCTTCTCAGCGTCAGTTACGGCCCAGAGAACTGCCTTCGCCATCGGTGTTCTTCCTGATATCTGCGCATTCCACCGCTACACCAGGAGTTCCATTCTCCCCTACCGCACTCTAGCCTGCCCGTACCCACTGCACGCCCGGAGTTGAGCCCCGGGATTTCACAGCAGACGCGACAGACCGCCTACAAGCTCTTTACGCCCAATAATTCCGGACAACGCTCGCACCCTACGTATTACCGCGGCTGCTGGCACGTAGTTAGCCGGTGCTTCTTCTGCAGGTACCGTCACTCTCGCTTCTTCCCTGCCAAAAGAGGTTTACAACCCGAAGGCCGTCATCCCCCACGCGGCGTTGCTGCATCAGGCTTTCGCCCATTGTGCAATATTCCCCACTGCTGCCTCCCGTAGGAGTCTGGGCCGTGTCTCAGTCCCAGTGTGGCCGGTCACCCTCTCAGGCCGGCTACCCGTCGTCGCCTTGGTAGGCCATCACCCCACCAACAAGCTGATAGGCCGCGAGTCCATCCCAGACCAAAAAATCTTTCCACCCCACACCATGCGATGCGAGGTCCTATCCAGTATTAGACGCCGTTTCCAGCGCTTATCCCAGAGTCCAGGGCAGGTTACTCACGTGTTACTCACCCGTTCGCCACTAATCCACCCCGTGCAAGCACAGGGCTTCATCGTTCGACTTGCATGTGTTAAGCACGCCGCCAGCGTTCGTCCTGAGCCAGGATCAAACTCTCCACAAAAAAAAATTTGCACTAGTTCGACCTAGCAGACATCAAAACTGACATCTCTCAAACCAAAGGAACCCAAACACCCAACCAAAAAGGCCAGATGCCAGGGACAATTGGCATTGACAATGTGCACGCTGTTGAGTTCTCAAGGACCGTACGCACCCGGATTCTTCCGACGATCAACTCGCCGGTTTCGCTCCGAGGCAACTTGTCTAGCTTAGCACTCGCGGCATCTCACTCCAAGTCGAAGGAGCCTGCCTGAGGCTGAAGATCGTCTCCGCTTGAGGCCGGCGAGCGGTTCCGCTCAGCCGCACCTTTGGGGTGACAAGTAGCTAGTTTACGCAGGCTTCCGGGACGTCACAAATTGCCGCCGTTTCCCGGGCGTGTCGCGCGCGTTACGGCGGTCTTCATCGCGGAGACGGACGTGATCGCGAGCGCTCAAGCCCCTCGCATCCGTCCAAAGGGGCCGTTCACGTTCCTGGTCGGGACGGTGTTCCGTCTAATTTTCGGGCTAGGAACGACAATGAGGAGCCCGTCTCGTGACGGGCTCCTCATAGAAGTGCTGCGATGCTTACAGCGCGTTGACGTCGAGCGGGATGCCGGGCCCGAACGTGGTCGACACGGCGCCCTTCTGGATGTAGCGGCCCTTCGCCGACGAGGGCTTGAGACGCTGCACCTCGTCGAGCGCGGCGCGGAAGTTCTCGTCGAGCTGCTCAGCGGTGAAGCCGGCCTTGCCGACGACCAGGTGCACGTTCGCGTGCTTGTCGACGCGGAACTCGATCTTGCCGCCCTTGATCTCCTCGACGGCCTTCGCCGGGTTCGGAGTCACGGTGCCGGTCTTCGGGTTCGGCATCAGACCGCGCGGGCCCAGCACCTTTCCAAGCCGGCCGACCTTGCCCATCATTTCCGGGGTGGCGACGGCGGCGTCGAAGGCGGTGTAACCGCCGGCGACCTTCTCGATCAGCTCATCGCCGCCGACCTCGTCGGCGCCGGCAGCGAGCGCGGCCTCAGCCGCGGGACCGGTCGCGAAGACGACAACGCGGGCCGTCTTGCCGGTGCCGTGCGGGAGGATGACGGTGCCGCGCACCATCTGGTCGGCCTTTCGCGGGTCGACGCCCAGCTTGAGCGCGACCTCGACGGTCGAGTTGAACTTCGCCGACCCGGTCTCCTTGGCGAGGGCGACAGCCTCGGACGGGGTGTAGAACTTGCCGGGCTCGATCTTCTCGGCCGCAGCCCGGTAGGCCTTGGACTTCTGTGCCATGTTGATTTCTCCTTGCGAGATGGTGGTCATCGCGCCTGGCCGGCGCTGCCACAGTTGCTTGTGGTGCTGGTCCGCACTCACGCTTCGCGTTGGTCGACCAGCGGGGCGGTCACGCTGGGCGTGACCGGTCCGCGAGGGACTTACGCGTCGACCGTGATGCCCATGGAGCGGGCGGTGCCGGCGATGATCTTCTCGGCGGCGTCGAGGTCGTTGGCGTTGAGGTCGACGAGCTTCTGCTGCGCGATGTCGCGCACCTGCTCGCGGGTGATCTTGCCCACCTTGTTGGTGTGCGGCACACCCGAGCCCTTGGCTACGCCGGCAGCCTTCTTGATCAGCTCCGCAGCGGGCGGGGTCTTGAGAACGAACGTGAACGAGCGGTCCTCGTAGACGGTGATCTCGACCGGGATGACGTTGCCGCGCTGCGATTCCGTCGCAGCGTTGTACGCCTTGCAGAACTCCATGATGTTGACGCCGTGCTGACCCAGTGCGGGGCCGATGGGCGGAGCGGGGTTCGCGGCGCCGGCCTTGATCTGAAGCTTGATCAGACCAGTGACCTTCTTCTTGGGAGCCATTGGTTTCCTTTCTGTTCGAGTGCCCGTCAGGGCGCTCTCCCGCGCGGCGGTCGCCGGCGGTGGACTGGAGAATCGTAGTCGAAGAGGCTGGATGCCTCTTACAGCTTGGTGACCTGGTCGAAGCTGAGCTCGACGGGCGTCTCACGCTCGAAGAGCGACACGAGGACCGTGAGCTTGCCGCTCTGCGTGTTGATCTCGCTGATCGTCCCGGGCAGACCCGCGAACGACCCCTCCTTGATCGTGATGGTCTCGCCGATCTCGAAGTCGACCTCGGCGGGGATGGCGCGTGCCGCCGCCTTGGCGCCCTTGGCCGCCCCGCGGCCGGTCGGAGCAGCCTCGACCTGCACGAGGCTCTTCAGCATCTCGAACGCCTCGTTGAAGCGCAGCGGCGTCGGGTTGTGCGCGTTGCCGACGAAGCCGGTGACCCCCGGCGTGTGACGCACGACCGACCAGCTGTCTTCGTTGAGATCCATGCGCACCAACACGTAGCCGGGGATGCGCACGCGGGTGACCATCTTGCGCTGACCGTTCTTGATCTCGACCACGTCTTCCATCGGGACCTCGATCTGGAAGATGTAGTCCTGCATGTCCATCGACTGGATGCGGTTCTCGAGGTTCGATTTCACGCGACGCTCGAAGCCGGCATAGGAGTGCACGACGTACCACTTGCCCGGCTTGGCGCGCAGCTCAGCCTTGAACGCTTCGTACGGATCCACGTCCTCAGGCTCGGTGGCCGTCTCGGCGGCCTCGCTCTCGGCCTCCGCCTCTTCGGCATCCTCGAGCGCCTCGACCGCGGCCTCGGCGTCTTCGATCGTCGGCACCTCGAGCGCCTCGTCCACGACCTCGTCGGCCTCGGGGTCGCTCGTCGCGGCGATCGCGTCGAGCACGGAATCGAGGTCGGCCGACTCTGTGTCGGTGTCGTCTACGTGCAGTGCACGGTGCTCGGCATTGTCGACGCTGGCCTCGTCCGCGGCGAGGCTGTTGCCCGACTGGGCCTCGTCGTCGTCGGCGGACTGCTCGGCGGCCGTCGACCAGTCGACGTCTTCGCGCTCACTCTTTGCCACTGGTTATCAATCCATTCCTGTCACTGCGGTATTCGCCCGGCACAGCGTGCGTGGCCCGGACGTCAGGAGCCGGACGTGCCGAAGGCGAGGAGGACGAGCCAGCCGAACAGCTGGTCGAGGCCGAACACGAGGGCCATCATGATGATCACGAAGACCAGCACGACGGCGGTGTAGCTCAGCAGCTCGTTGCGGGTCGGCGTGACGACCTTCCTCAGCTCGCCGAAGACCTGACGGATGAACAGGGCGACCCGGGCGAAGGGGTTGCGACGCTGCGCACGTTCCTTCTTCGCAATCGCGACGAGGTCCTCGCTGGGTTCGTCGATGACTTTACGGGCCACTCAGTTCACCTTTCACGGGCCGGCACGACGTGCCGACTTGCAGGGCGGACAGGACTCGAACCTGCAACCTGCGGTTTTGGAGACCGCTGCTCTACCAATTGAGCCACCGCCCTAGGGGGATGAAATCCGGCTCACTCTGCGCCGGAGGACCTCGAAGACGAGGAGTTTCGGGCACGGGAAAGTTTGGCAGATTTCAACTACCTCGCGACAGTCTAGGCGACGGCTCCGCGGGGGGCAAAACGCGCCGAGGCGGGGTGGCGACGAGGCATCCGATCGCACGGGGGTCACAGCAGGCGACGCTCGAGCGCCCACGCGGTCAGCTCGTGGCGCGAGGACAGCTGGAGCTTGCGCAGCACGGCGGAGACGTGCGTCTCTACGGTCTTGATGGAGATGTACAGCTCGGCGGCTACCTCTTTATACGAGTAGCCGCGGGCGATCAGCCGCATCACCTCGCGCTCGCGCGCAGAAAGACGGTCGAGCTCCTCATCGGTGCTCGCCTGCTCGCCGGCCGCCGCGCCGAAGGCGTCGAGCACGAACCCCGCCAGGCGCGGGGAGAACACCGCGTCGCCGCCGGCGACCGTCGCGACCGCGCGACTGACCTCGGCGCCCGAGCTGCCCTTCGTGATGTAGCCTCGGGCTCCGGCACGGATGACGCCGACGACGTCCTCCGCGGAGTCGCTCACACTCAGTGCGAGGAACCGGGTTCGCGGCGCCTGACCGGAGGAGCGGCGGATCACCTCTGCACCGCCGCCGCCCGACCCGCCTGGGAGATGCACGTCGAGCAGGACGACATCCGGCCGGTTCTCGACGACGGCCGCGACGGCCGAGTCGACATCGCCAGCCTCGGCGACGACGGACACCGATGCGTCGAGGTCGGCTTTCAGGCCGGAACGGAAGATGGAGTGGTCATCGACCACGACCACGCTGATCGGTTTCCCGGTCACGATTCCTCCTTCCGCCCCGGCTCGAAGTGCAAGTGGACCTCGGTGCCGACCCCACCTGCGCCACGACGCACGGTCGCCGATCCGCCGGCACGGCGCATCCGACCGATGATCGACTCTCGCACACCGAGGCGGTCCTCGGGCACGCGCGCGGGATCGAAGCCCGGCCCGCGATCGCGGATGAACACGTCGACGGCGGAAACGGACCCCTCGATGTAGACCGAGACCTCGCCCCCGGCGTGACGGGCGGCGTTCAGCATCGCTTCCCGGCACGCCGCGGCGAGCTCTCCGCTGGAGCGCTCTGCAGTGGTGCCGACGGCGACGAGCTCGACGCGCACCGGGTAGTCGAGCTCGAGCGCCGTCGCGTAGTCCTTCAGATCCGTCGCGAGGTCGGCGTCGGCCGAGCCGGTGCCGGCATACAGCCACTCCCGCAGTTCACGCTCCTGTGCCCGCGCGATCCGGGCCACCTCGCTGGAGGGGCCGGCGCGGTTCTGGATGAGCGCCAGGGTCTGCAGCACGGAATCGTGCAGGTGCGCCGCCATCTCCGCGCGCTCCTCCTCCCGCACGCGCTTGGTGCGCTCGGTGATGAGCTCGTGCCACAGCCGCACGCCGACCGGCGCGAAGACGGCTGCGGCCGCCACGAGCACCGCCAGGGTGAAGAGCAGCCCTGCGACGACGCCGCCCGAGCCGCCCCAGGCGAGCAGGAGCCAGATCGCGGCGAGCAGCGAGAGGCCGACGACGAGCCAACGCAGGGGGATGCGATGGCGGACGGGCGCATCGGATGCGGCATCCGTCGCCTCTTCGACCGGAACGGTCGCCCACAGCCAGAGGTACATGAGCACGCCGGCGCCGCCGACGAAGCCGAGTCCGGCGAACACCCACCGCGTCGCCGACACGCTCCAGCCGAGATGGCGGGCCACCGCCACGCTGACGCCGCCCAGCACGCAGTCGCGCGGCCGCACGAGCGGCAGCCGCTGCGGCGGCAGGGGGCGGGCCGGCATGGAGGTCATGCCAGCATCCAAGCATCCGTCGTCCCACCCTGAGTCGCCCCGGCGTCGCTTTTCAGGGTCGGATCAGGGCACCCCCTCATGGCAGCGGAGACGGATGCGGCGGCACCATCGGAACGTGACGAACCAGACTTCTTCCCCTCAGGCGCCGGAGGGCGCCCCGACGCCGCCGCCGTCGAACCGATTCTTCACCTGGCTGCGCAGCCTCGGCGTGGTGCGCGCCGACGGATGGCTCGGCGGGGTGTGCGGCGGGATCGCGATCCGCACCGGCCTCGACCCGCTCATCGTGCGCGGCATCGTCGTCGTGGTCGCCGTGCTCGGCGGCCCCGCGTTCCTCTTCTATGCGGCGGCCTGGTTGCTGCTGCCCGACACGCACGGCGACATCCACCTCGAGCGCATGCTGCGCGGGGTCTTCGACGCGCCGCTGATCGGAATCGGCATCCTCGTGCTGCTGTCGTTCCTGCCCGTCGCGCAGGGCGTGTGGTGGGCCGGCGACGGGCTGGTCGGGAGCCCCTGGTGGGCGGCTGCCCCGGCCGCGTTGTTCCGGGTGCTGTGGAATCTCGCGATCATCGCGCTCATCGTCTGGTTCGTGGTGTGGGTCGTCCAGCGCGTCCGCGGCGCGTCGCAGCAGCATCAGCCGTCGTGGAAGGCGCAGAATTCCAGTCCATACGGGGGCACCGACGCCCCTGTCGCAGACTCTCGGGGCGGCGGGACTGCTGCCCAGGATCGCACGGCTTCCGATGCTGGTGCCGCCGCCGCCCCGGGGACCACAGCGGCCGCCGAGGTCCCGCCCGAGGTGCCGGCCGCTCCTTCGGCCGGAGCGTCGAAAGACGACATGACTGCGTGGCGCGAGCAGTATGCCGCGTGGCGCGAGCAGCATGCCGCGTGGCAGGAGCAGCAGCGCGCCGAGCAGCGCCGCCTGCGCGACCTGCGCTCGGCCGAGATGCGGGCGCAGTCGCAGGCGATCGCCGCGAACGCGGAGGAGCAGCGCCGGCTGCGTCGCGCGGCGAACCCGCGCGTCTCCGGCTGGTTCGTCGCCCTCGCGCTCGGCGTCGCGCTGCTGGCCGGCGGCATCGCGGGCGCGACCGCGGCGCAGGAGGATGCGTTGCTGCCGTACGCCGGACCCATCGGGTTCGCCTCAGCCCTCCTCGCTCTCGGCGTCGCCATGATGGTGGCAGGCGCGGTGCGCCGCCGCAGCGGCGTGCTCGCGTTCTTCGCCATCGTCACGATCGTCCTCGGCGTCGCGAGCTTCGGATGGCCGCGCAACGGCGCACCCGTCGGGTACTCGCGCTACGACGCCGGCCAGGACCGAGCAGTCAGTCAATTCGCCGGGCAGGTGGAGGTCGATGCCGCCGCCGCCGACGTGCCGGACGACGGCGTGCGACACATCGAGATCCAGCAGTCGTTCGGCTCGGTTGCCGTCTACGTCGCCACCGGCGTCGAGGCCCGGGTAGTCGTGCACAGCACCGATTCGCGCATCCGCCCGTACGTCTACGCCGCCGGCTTCGGTCAGATCGAAAAGCAGACCCACGCGGCGGCGGCGAGCGACGGGCGGACCGCGACGGCGTCGTACGAGACTCCGGCCGGCGGAGCTGCCCGGCTTGTGGTCGAGGTGAGCCAGGGGCACGGCGCCGTGTACGTCTACTACGGCGGCGGCGACGCGCCGAACAGCGGCAATCGGATCGATGAGGAGTGATGATGAGCGACGCACGTGAGAACACCGACCAGGTGCGCACGGTCGAGACGGCTGAGACGGCGCGGCTCGATCAGAGCGGCGGCGACACCGACACGCTCGGCGGCTGGCTGACGGGTGCGCGGGAGGGAAGCACCGAACTCACCGGGCGCACCCCCTCACCGCGCATCCGCTGGGCCGGGATCGTGTGGGGGCTGGTCTTCGTCGCCGCCGGTTGGGCGACGATCTGGACACTGCTCGACCCCGAGCGACGTTCGTCATTCAGCGAGTGGGTGGTGGGGCTGAGTGACGGCGGGTGGATCATCGCGGCGGCCGTCGCGCTCGGCGGGCTGCTGCTGGTGACCGGGCTGATCGCCGGTTTGCGGGCGGCGACGGGCGACGGCGGACGAAGCACTCGTCGCCCCTGACGCCCGCCGTCGGTCAGGCGTCCTTGCGGAACGTGCGAGTGCCGATCCACAGCCCGGCGGCGACGAAGATCGCCGCCCAGGCGAACGCCCAGACCGTCGGCCCGGCGAGCAGGTCGCCCGTGAACGCGGTGCGGATGCCGTTCACGACGTACTTCGTCGGGATGACGTCGGAGAGCCAGACCAGCCACTTCGGCGCGCCGGTCGCCACGCTGATCGGCAGCATGATGCCCGACAGGAGCATGACGGGAAGAGCGATGCTGTTGAGGATCGGTGCCAGGACGTCCTCGCTCTTTGTCGCCAGGCCGAGCGCGTAGGAGGCGGACGAGCAGGCGCCCCCGAGCAGGACCGTGATGATCAGCCCGAGCAGCATTCCGCCGACGTCACCCCGCAGGCCGAATGCGAATCCGAGCGCGATGAGGACGACGCCCTGAACGGCGACGAGCGCGCAGTCGCGCAGCACCCGCCCGAGCAGCAGAGCCGTGCGCGGCGCGGGCGTGACCCGTTCGGCCTCGATGACGCCTTCGCGCCACTCCGACACGAGCCCGAAGCCGGCGAACAGCGCGCCGAAGAGACCCAGTTGCAGCAGCAGGCCGGGCACGAAGAAGGTGTACGCGTTGCTCGTTCCGATCTGGGAGGCGAGCGGCTTGAGCAGCGGGCCGAAGAGGCAGAGGTACAGCACGGGCTGCGCGAGCCCGATGATGATCCAGACCGGGTTGCGCAGGTTCTGTCGCAGCTGGCGACGAAAGACGATGCCGGTGGCGGAGAAGAAGTTCATCGTGAGGCCTTTGCGGTCGAGCTAGCGGCCGTCGCGCAGCGAGCGGCCGGTCATGGTGAGGAAGACGTCGTCGAGGGTCGGGCGCCGCACCTCGATCGAGGCCAGAGCCACCCCCGCGGCGTCGAGCGAGCGCAGCAGCCCGGGCAGTTCAAGGCCGGCGCTCGGCACGCGGCCGCTGACCACGGCGCCGTTCACGTCGGTGGCGGAGTCGGAAGCGATGCGGGCCAGATGCTCCGCGGCGAGCGACACGTGGCTCGGGTCGCCGAGCACGAGCTCGATGAGATCGCCCGCGACCTGTCGCTTCAGCGCATCGGGAGTGTCAGCCGCAACGATCTCCCCGTGGTCGATGACCAGCACGCGGTCACACAGCGCGTCCGCCTCGTCGAGATAGTGGGTGGTGAGGAAGACGGTGGTGCCCAGACGCTGGCGAAGACCTGCGATGTGCACCCAGAGATTCGCCCGCGCTTGCGGGTCGAGACCCGTCGTCGGCTCGTCCAGGAAGACGAGGCCGGGATCGTGCACGAGGCCCATCGCGATGTCGAGCCTGCGGCGCTGGCCGCCGGAGAGCGTCTTCGGCTCGCGGCCCCACATGCCCGCCAAGTCGAGCTGCTCGAACAGCTCGCGGCCACGCGCCTCGGCGCGGGCTCGGTCGATGCCGTACAGCAGTCCGTGATCGACGATTTCTTCGCCTGCCTTGACGCCGGCGGAGGCCGTGGATCCGCTCTGGCTGACGTAGCCGATGGAGCGGCGAACGCCCACCGGGTCGGAGGCGAGGTCATGGCCGGCGACCGTCGCCGTGCCGCCGGTCGGAGCCAGCAGCGTGGTGAGCATGCGCAGGGTCGTGGTCTTGCCGGCGCCGTTGGGGCCGAGGAAGCCGACGATTTCGCCTGCCTCGACGTCGAGGTCGACGCCCTTGACCGCCTCGACCGTGACCTGCTCGCCGCCCCGGCGCGTCTGGAAGGTGCGGGCGAGCCCGCGTGCACGGATCATCTCGAGTCCTCTCGCTATATCGCGATATATCGCGTTCAAGATAGCGGGGCGACCCGGAGGGCGCAAGAGCCGATCCGCGTCAGCGGGCGTTGCTCAGGATGACGGGCTCGGGTTGCAGGTTGATGGCGAAGTCGGCCGAGACCCGGGCCTGGATGAACGAGGCGAGCTGCAGCACCTCTTCCGCGCTCGCCCCGCCGCGGTTCGTGATCGCGAGCGTGTGCTTGCCGGACACCGCGGCCCGGGATCCGGGCAGAGCGAAGCCGCGGCGGATGCCGGCATGCTCGATCAGCCACGCGGCGCTCAGCTTGACCAGGATCGGGCCGTCGTCGGGCTGCTCGTCTCCGAGCGGCCAGCGCGGGGCGTCATCTGGCAGACCGCGGGCGAAGCTCTCGGTCACGATCGGGTTGGTGAAGAAGGAGCCCGCGCTCGTCGAGTCCGGATCGGCGGGGTCGAGCACCATGCCCTTGGACCGGCGCAGGGCGAGGACGCACGCACGGGCATCGGCGAGCGGCACGCGCGTGCCGAGCGGAACGTCGAGGGCGGCGGCGAGCTGGGCATAGGCGACTGGGGAGCCGAGTGCCGAGGAATCCGTGCCGCTTGCGGCAAGTCGCAGCTCGACGGCCGTGATGAGCGCTTCGTAGCCGCGTTTGAAGATCGACGTGCGGTAGCCGAGACCGAGATCGGATGCGGCGAGCCGGCGCACCTCGAGCGTGTCGGCGTCGAGCACGTCGACCGCGAGGAGGGCGCCGGCGACCTCTTGCCCGTACGCGCCGACGTTCTGCACCGGCACCGCACCGGTCGATCCGGGGATGCCGCTGAGCGCCTCGATGCCCGCCCAGCCGTTCTCGACGGCGAGTCGCACGACGTCGTCCCACGGCTCGCCGGCCTGCACGCGCAGCCGCACCTCGCCGTCGGGTGCGTCGAGCCGCTCGACTCCGCGGGTGGCGACATGCAGCACGGCGCCGTCGAAGCCTTCGTCGGGGGCGACGGTGTTCGAGCCGCCGGCGAGGATCGCCCATGGCTCGCTGCTCGACCACAGCCGACGGGCTTCTTCGACGAGGGACTGTTCGTCGGCCGGCGCCACGAACTCGGCGGGACGGCCGCCGACCCGCAAGGTCGTCAGCCCGGCAAGGGCGGGGATCGTGTCGGTCACAGGCGGACGACGACCTGGGCCTTGCCGAGCACGGTCTGTCCGTCGTAGGCGACGGTGAGGTCGATGCGCGCGGTGCCGGGGTCGGCGTCGGCGTCGGCGTCGGCGTCGGCGTCGAGCTTGCCGACCTTTGCCGTGATCTCGAGGCGCGCGCCCGACTCGGGGTCGACGACGACGGGACGCGTGAAGCGCACCTGGTAGTCGACGATGCGGCCCGGATCGCCGATCCAGTCGACGACCGGCTGCACGGCCACGCCCATGGTGAGCATGCCGTGCGCGAGCACGCCGGGCAGGCCGACCGACGCCGCGACGTCGTCGCGGTAGTGGATCGGGTTGAAGTCGCCCGAGGCGCCGGCGTAGCGCACGAGGGCGTCGCGGCTCAGTTCGACGGATGCCTCCGCGACCACGTCCCCGACGGTGAGTTCCTCTGCGGTCGTCATCAGTCCTCCCCTCGCACGACGAGCGTCGACGTGGCTGTGACGACGTGCTCGCCGTGTTCGTCGGTGATCACGGACTCGGCCGTCACCATCGCGTTGCCGCCCAGGGTCTTCACGCTCGTGACGGTGAGCTGCGCGGTGAGCAGATCGCCTGCCACGATCGGGCGGGAGTAGCTGAAGCGCTGATCGCCGTGCACCACGCGGCTGAAATCGATGCCGGTGTCGGGCTCTGCCAGCAGCCGGTCGAGAGTGAGCTGCTGGATGACGATGGGGAACGTCGTCGGCGCGACCACGTCGGAGTAGCCGGCGGCACGCGCGGCATCCGGGTCGAGGTTCACGGGATTGGTCGCGAACACCGCGCGGGCGAACTCACGCACCTTCTCGCGGCCCACCAGATACGGCTCGGTGGGCGGCATCGTGCGGCCCTGGAGTTCGGGGTTGATCGGCACGGAGCCCAGTCTATTGTGGGCGGCGTGGAGCTCACCGCGGAGCGGGCGCGACGGATGCGCGTGCGATCGCACGTACTGGACGGCTCCGACCTCGAGCCGGCCGCCGTGGTGCAGCGCGCGATCGCCCTGCAGGGGCAGGATCTGCCCGCCGTGCTGCGAGCGATCGCCATCCGCTCCCGCCCCGGCACCACGGTGGCCGAGGTGCGGGCGGCGTTCGACACCGGCGCCCTGGTTCGCTCCTGGCCGATGCGCGGCACTCTGTTCGCGACGACCCCCGAGCACCTGGCGGCGCTGCTGCACTTCACCTCCGAGCGCACGCACCGGGCCGCGGCACGGCGGCGGGAGCAGCTCGGTCTGACCGACGAGGTCGTCGCCCGCGCACGCGACGTGCTCGCCGAGGCTCTGGCCGCGCATCCGTTGCGGCGCGCGGAGGCCCTCGACCTCTTAATAGAGGCGGGGATCGACGCGGTCGGCGGCCGCGGCTATCACCTGCTCATGCACCTGTGCGTCGACGGACTCGCCCATTGGGGGCCGTTCGACGACACCGGCACGGAGCAGCTGCTGGTGCGTTCGACCACGGCAGCCCCCGCCGATCCCGACGCAGCTCTCGCCGCGGTGGTCCGCGGGTACATCGCGGCCCGCGGACCCGTGAGCGAGACCGACCTCGCGTGGTGGACGAAGCTGCCGAGGGCCGCCCTGCGCCGCGCCGCGGAAGCGATCGAGGATCTCGTCGAGGTGCGCGTCGAAGGTTCGCCCGCCTGGGTGGTCGGCGAACCGCACGCCCCTGAGCCGAGCGGGGTCATCCTCGTCCCGGGATTCGACGAGTGGATCCTCGGCTACGCCGACCGCTCACTCGTCGCAAGCCCCGCGATGCTCGACGCGATCGTTCCCGGTGGCAACGGCGTGTTCCGACCTGCTGTGCTGGTCGACGGCGTGGCGGTCGGCACGTGGCGGGCCTCACGCTCGGCACGCAGTGGGCCGCCGGCCGTCGAGCTGATCGAGCGAGTCCCGGCCGGTGTGAGGCGCGCGATCGAGAAGGCGGTCGCCGCCTGGCCGCACGGGTGAGGCGCGCCCGGACATAGGAAGGGCCCCGGCATGTGCCGGGGCCCTTCACTAAGACTGATCGCCTTACTGGCAGCTGTCACACTGCAGAAGGTCCATCGGGTCGACGGGAACCGCGTAGCCGCCGACGGTGTCGTTGTTCTCGTAGTCCATGGGATCCCCCTTCAGGAACTGGAAGCTTGGGCGGGGCTGCAGCCCCTTCCGCGTGCGGCGGTAGAGCCACTATATATCGGGAATTACACTCGTGTCATCCCACTAGATGTGGTGTTTCGCGGATTTTTTTCTCCACAGCTGTTTCAACAGGGTTCCGCACAATTCCTTCCACACCCAGTAGATCGGGCACCACCGACATCGGGCGGAGCGGAGGGCGGATTCTGCCGAAGACGGACTGCGCGAGGTGCGAACGTCGCGGCGTGTCCGGCGCCTGCGGGCTACCCCCCTTTCGGGGGTCATTCGTCGGAGTTGTGTTGCTCAACAGCCGGGCACCTCGTAGCTTGGCTGTGACTCTTTTGGGGGACGTATGCGCTCGGAGCACGAGGGGAACGGCCGGCTCGCCGCCGTGCTTCGCGCTGCCCTGATCGCAGGAGCGCTCGGCGTCGGCATCTTCGCCCTCTCCCAAGTCCTCACTCCCGACCGGGCCCATGCGGCCGAATCGGAATCCCCCACTGCGACCACCGAGGCATCCGTCTCGAACCCGCTCGGCGGCCTCGCGGACGGCATGACCGCCGCCGCGACCCGCGTGCTCCACGCGGCCGATGCGACGGCCTCGAAGACGCTCGACACCGTCGCCCCCAGCTCGCAGTCCGCATCGACCTCCGCCGCCCAACCCGCGTCCACCGCCACCCAGCCCGCATCTGCGACCCCTCCGGCGGCCCAGGACGGCTCGGTGCTCGGCGGCACTCTGACCGACGTCGGCCAGACGGCGGGTGCGGCCACGAGCACCGTCTCGCACGTCGCCCAGAAGACTATGGGCACCGTGCAGAACACGGCCGCGCAGGCCACTGCGGCGGTCCCCGAAGACACTCGCGCGGCGGTTCGTGACGCGACAGCGAGTGTCACCGACGCCGTCGACAGCGTCCCCGCCGCGAAGCCCGCGACGAAGCTCGTGAACGCCGTCGCGACGACGGCGGACACCCTGGTTGACGACGTCGAGAAGACCCCCGTGGCGGGAGACCTTGCTCGCACCCTGATCGGCCCGCAGCCCCTCACGTCGGTGCTCTCCCCGAGCGCCGCGAACCTCGACGACACCGTCGGTGCCGCCACCTCGGCGACGACCGGAATCGTGCGCGGCGAGACGACGGATGCCGCGGGCTCGATCTCGCCCGACCCCGTCGTGACCGCGCTGCTGCCGAGCCTCGACGGGGTGCTGCAGGCGCCCACGGCTTCTTCCTCGGTGACCGTCACGGGTCCGATGACGCCTACCGCGCCGAGCGCATCCGCCGCGGCTGACGCGTCGGCGAGCGCAACGACTCTCCGCGCGGATGTGGCCCCGTCGCCCGCGGCATCGGTGTTCGGCCCCGTGCTCCCGCCGGCGGTCGCCGTCGTCGGCACGGTCGACACCGCGTCGGCGGCCGCGCCCGGCACGGCCGCCGCCGCGCTGCTCGGCGGCGCGGGTCTTCCGGCACCGTTCTCGCCGCTCAGCGGCAACGGCGGCGCCGACCTGGCTGTGACCTCCGGCGGCTCTGCCGGGGGCGGCTCCACGAACCTCACGCCCGCCGCTTTCGGCGACGCAGCGAACGTCTCCGCGGACCTCGCGGAGAGCACCATCGTCGCGGAGACGGATGCGCTGCCGGCATCCGTCGTCTACGACCACGACTCGACTCCTGACTAGGTAGGTCGATCTCCGCTCCCTCGTCACCCGACGGGGTCCGACGCGGAGGGACGACCCGAGCCGCGCTGTCTGCGCGAGCTCTCTCCTACCCAGTCAAGGAGTTCGACTATGAATGCAAATGCCGCGAGGGCACTGTGGTTCGCAGTGTGCCTCGGAGGCCTCTCACTGGCGGGAGTCGCTGCCGCGAATGCGGCCACCGACGACTCCAGTCAATCTTTGGTCAACGTGTCCCTCACGGGCACGCCGTCGGTGAGCGTCGACACGCAGCCGACCACGAGCGATGACACGACCCTCGGCGACACCGTCGCCGACGTGGTCTCGGTCACCACCTCGTCCTCTTCCGCCCAGACCACCGACACGGCAGCGTCGGACGCGACGGCGGACACCTCCACTTCCACCACCGCCGACGCGAGTGACGCGGATGCCAGCGCCCCGGTCTCGTCCTTGGTCGAGAACAACGGGCCGGTCGACGCGCTCGCGGGCGACTCCGTCGTGGACAATGCCGTCGGTTCGGACAGCGCGCTCGCGCCCGTCACGGACACCGTCGACACCGCAACCACGGGCACCGCGGTGCCCGACGTCGTCGACGCGGTGACCGGTGACGACTCGTCCACCGCGGATGTCGTCGGCGACGGCAGCCTGGTCGACGGCGGCACCGTCGGCGACGCGGCGGACAACCTCGACGGGGTCGTGGACGCCGTCACCTCCGCATCCGACCCCACCGACGCGCTCACGGACACCGTCGATGGCGCCGTCTCCGACGTCGACACGACGCTCGCCGACGCGCAGACCGACTCGTCGCAGCTGCTCGGCTCGGACGGGCTCACCGAGACGGCACTCGACAACGTCGGCGACACCGTCGATTCGACGCTGTCCGGCGACCTCGCGGGCGCCGTGGACGGCGTCGGCACGACGGTCGACGACGCTCTGACGCAGACGGCCGACACGGCCGACAGCACCGGGCTCGTCGACGACGCACTCGCCGACACGCTGGGAGAGACGCAGACCGACAGCGACGCCACGGGCACCGACACGGTGCTGGGCGACGACGTCGCTGCGGTCGCCGCACCTGTGACCGACACCGGACTGACCGACGCCACGTCATCGCTGCTCGGGGACAGCGGCATCTCCGACACTCCCGTGGAGGACCTCGTCGACGCGGACAGCGTCGTCGACTCCACGGCCGGCGACGCCGTCGTTGACCCCCTGCTCGGTGACAGCGGAGCGGTCGACACCGTGACCGACCCGGTCACCGGGGCGGTCGACGACCTGACCGGGACCGACGCCACCTCGACCATCGTCGACGGCGCCACGGACAGCGGCTCGGGCCTCGACGACGTGGCCGGCGACGGCACCCTCGTCGAGGGCGGCCTGGTCGGCGACGCCGCGGAGAACACCGACGCGGTGCTGTCCGACGTCGTGAACGGCGATCCGGTCTCGTCCGATCTCGGTGACACGGTCGACGGACTGGTCGACGACACCACGACCACCGTCGACGACACCGTCACCGACACGAGCGACCAGGTCGTCAACGGCGTCGTCTCCGGCGCGGCCGACGACACCGCGACGACCGTGGGCGACCTGCTCGCGGGCGAGGACGTCGGCTCGGATGTGACCGACCTGGTGACGGATGCCGCGGACAACACGGCCGACGCCACCGACGCCTCCGGGGTGGTCGATGACGCCGCGACCGACGTGCTGGGCGACACCGACCCGTCCGGCGACGGAACCGGCACCGGCACCGGCTCGGGCGACGGTTCGGATTCCGGATCCGGCACCACGGACGACACCGGCGTGCTGGAGAGCCTGACCGGCGACAACGGCCCGGTGGACGACGCCGTCGGCGACGACGTGCTCGACCCGGTGCTCGGCGACGACGGGGCGGCCGCGCCGCTCGTCGACGCCACCGAGGGCACCCCGGTCGGCGACACCCTCGAGGCGGCCACGGGCGACGCCGGCGCGCTGGACCAGGTGGTCGGTGACGGCGCCCTCGTCGAGGGCGGCACCGTGGGCGACGCCGCCGCGGACGGCGACGACGTGCTCGCCGCCGTCGAGTCGGGCAGCGACCCGACCGAGGCGCTGGAGACCACCGTCTCGGACGCGGTCGACAACGTCTCCGACACCGTGTCCGACGCGGGCACGGACACGTTCTCGGACGGCCCGCTGCTCGGCGACGTGCTCACCGACACGCTCGGTGACACCACCGCCGGCGGAACGACCGACGCGGACGACGACCTCGCGGACGTCACCGACCCGCTGCTCGGAGACGACAACGCCGTGGCCGACGCCGCCGACTCCGGCATCGTCGACAGCGTGCTCGGCGACGACAACGTCGTCGACGCGATCACGAACGACGGTGACGTGCTCGAGCCCGTGCTCGAGGCGGACGGCCCGGTCGACTCCACGGTCGACGACGAGGTGCTCGACGGCGTGCTCGGCTCCGACAGCGCACTCGACGCGGCGACCGGGGACGGCTCCCCGATCGCCGACGTCACCGGCGACGACAGCGCTCTGGACGACGTGGCCGGCGACGGCACGCTCGTCGAAGGCGGGCTCGTCGGGGACGAGGCATCCGATGTCGACAGCACGCTCGCCGACGCCGAGAGCGGCGGCGACGTGGTCGGCGACCTCGTCGATGACGGCGGGGTGCTCGACGACGCCACCAGCGACGCGACCGACACCACCACCGATGCCCTGGACGGCGTGAGCGACACGGTGTCCGACCTGGTCACCGACCCCGCCGACGCGGGCGACGTGCTGACCGACGACGTGACCGGCGACTCGGGTCTGCTCGACCCGGTGGCCGCCGACGTGCTCGGCGACACCGACCCGGCCGGCACCGGAACGGGCGGCGGCACGGGAACCGGCACCGACACGGGTGACACGAACGTCGTCTCCGACCTGCTCGGCGCGGACGGTCCGGTCGACTCCACTGTGGGCGATGCCGTGCTCGACCCGATCCTCGGATCGGACAGCCCGCTCGACGCTGCGACCGAGGACGACTCCCCGATCGCTGACGTCACCGGAGATGACAGCGCTCTCAACGACGTGGCCGGCGACGGCACGCTCGTGGAGGGCGGGCTCGTCGGCGACGCCGCCTCGGATGTCGACGACGTGCTGACGGATGTCGCGAACGGCACCGACCCGACCGACGCGCTCGAGGACACCGTCACGGACGCTGCGGCCGACCTCGGCGACACCGTGTCCGACGCCGGCGACGGCGTGGACACGACGCTGACCGACGTGGCGGACGGCCCGGTGAGCACCCTCGCCGACACCGTCTCCGAGACCGTGCAGGACGTCGCATCCGGCCACGTCGCGGCCGCGGCCGAGGACCTCACGTCCGGAGCCGAGGACACCCTCGCCGAGACCGGTGAGGTCGTCACCGACGACGTCACCGGCGACACCGGCGTGCTCGACCCGGTCGCCGCCGACGTGCTCGGCGACACCGACCCGGCCGCATCCGGCACGGGTGACGAGAGCGGCACCGGAACCGGCGACAGCGGCGACACCGCCGCCGGCATCGTCGAGGACCTCGTCGGTGCGGATGGCCCCGTGGACAGCACCGTGGGTGACACGGTGCTCGACCCGATCCTTGGATCGGACAGCCCGCTGGACGCGGTGACCGGGGACGACTCCCCGATCGCCGACGTCACCGGTGACGACAGCGCCCTGAACGACGTGGCCGGCGACGGCACGCTCGTCGAGGGCGGCCTCGTCGGAGACGTCGCCACCGACGTCGACGACGTGCTCACGGATGCCGCCGACGGCGGCGACGTGCTCGGCGATGTGACCGGCGACGGCGGCCTCGTCGACGACGCGATCACCGACCTGGTCGGCACGGTGGATGACACCGTCGCCGGCGTGGAGGACACGGTCGCCGACGCCACGGCCCCGGACGGGCTCGTCGACACGGTCGTCCAGGGCGTCGAGGACACGGTGTCCGACGTCGCCTCCGGCGACCTGGCCGATGTGCCGGACGACCTCACCGGGACGGTGGAGGACGCCACGGACGCCGTGACCGAGCTCGTGAACGACGACGTCGTTCAGGACTCGGGCGTGCTCGACCCCGTGCTGACCGACGTGCTGGGTGACACCGACCCGGCCGACACGGGCACGGGGACGGGCACCGGAACCGGCACGGGAACGGGAACGGGCACCGGCACCGGCACGGGAACGGGCACCGGAACCGGGACGGGGAACGGCACCGGGACGGGGAACGGCACCGGGACGGGGACCGGCACCGGCACGGGAACCGGAACGGGCACCGGCACGGGCACCGGGACCGGAACGGGAACCGAGACCGGCACCGGCACGACCGGTGGCACGGCGACGACCGCCGCCGCTGCGGCAGCGGTCTCGACCGAGGCGGCTGCGGCCGGCCTCAGCCTGGGAGCAACGGCCTGGAGCGCACTCGGAGCGGCGGGTACCGCTCTCGGCGCCCTGGCCATGACGGGCAGCAATGTGCTGGACAGCCTCGGAGCTGCCCTCGCACTGCTGCTGATCGGCGCGGTGGCACTGCTGCTGCGCCGCAGGGAGCGGCGCGCCGGCTCGGAACACTGAGCAGGAGAGCGCGACTAGCCCTTGACTGGGCTGGTGCGGCCAGGTCCAGCCCGCCTGGCCGCACCGGCCCGATCACCACCACAGATCGGGCCGGACTCGCGCGGAACCCACCTCTGGACATATAAGAGTCGAGTGGACACCTCCGGCACCAGCGCTGCGAGCGTGGTGCTCGAGCTCGTGCTGCTGGCGGCATCCGTCAATGTCGCGCTGCGCCTGCCTGCGGTGCGGCGCGTGCGCCCCTTCCCCTGGTTCGCCGCGGCGGCGGTCGTCGTCATCGGCGCACCCTCGATCGCGCAACACGCCTGGCCTTCGCTCGGCGACGCGCTGGCCCGCAGGCCGGAGCTGACCCTGGAGCACGGGCAGTGGTGGCGCGTGCTGACGGCGGTGCTCGCGCAGGACGGCGGCCTCGGCACGGCCCTGTTCTCGCTGCTCGTCGTCGCGTTCGCGGCCTTCGTGGGGCAGCGGGTGTGGGGCTGGTGGCGCGCGGGCGCGGTGATGCTCGCCGCATCCGTGTTCGTGAACCTGCTCGCCCTGGCGTGGGATGCGCCCGGCGGCGGCAGTTCCTTCGCCTGCGACGGGCTGTTGGCGTCCGTCGGAGCGGCGGCGGCCCTGCGCGCCGCCAACCCCGTCGCGCGCGTCTGCGGCGGCATCGTCGTGCTCGTGGGGGCGGCGCAGCTCGCCGCCGGCGATGGGCACGGATGCGCCGTGCTGTTCGGTGCCGCGGCGGGCCTGCTGCTGCTCGCAGGCCGCCGCACCGGCGCCCGGCTGCGCTGAGGCGGGTACCGCCCCTGGTGGGAGGGTCGCCGATGGTCAGACTGCGCAGGAGCACGCCCGGAGTGGACGGCGTGCCGGAACCTGAGGCCCTGAAGGTCGCCGCGGAGCGCGGCTTCGCCGTGCCGCCCGCGTGGACCGACGTGTGGGTCTGCGCCGACCCGAACGGCCACATCCAGGTCACCGGCGTCGACGACGCCGGGCGCACGCAGTACCTGTACCACCCGCGCTGGGTGGAGCGGCGCGACCGGATCAAGTTCGAGCGGGCCGCGCAGCTCGCGGAAGCGCTGCCGGCCGCCCGTGCGCGGGTCACCCGCGACCTGCGCTCGGACGGGCTGACCCGGGACCGCGTGCTCGCCGGGGCGTTCCGCATCATCGACCGGGCGTTCCTGCGGGTCGGCAGCGAGGAGTACATGCAGGCCAACGGCACCCTCGGGCTCACCACCCTGCTGTGCCGCAACGTGCGCGTGGACGACGATACGGTCGCCTTCCGCTTCCCGGGAAAGGGCGGGAAACGGTGGGACACCGCGGTGACGGATGCCGACCTCGCGAAGCTCGCCGCCGAACTGCGCTCCGCCCGCAGCGCCCGGTCGCGGTTCCTCGCCTGGCGGGGCGGCGCGCCCCGCGGGTGGCACGTCGTGACCGCGGCGGACGTGAACCAGTACATCCGGGAGCAGACGGGAGACGACTTCACCGCGAAGGACTTCCGCACCCTCGCCGGCACCGAGCTCGCCTCCGAACTGCTCGCGAAGGCCGGCCCGCCGCGCACCAAGACCGAGGCGACGCGCACGGTCGCGGCCGTGTGCCGCGATGTGGCCGCGCTGCTCGGAAACTCCCCCACCGTCGCGCGCAACAGCTACATCGACCCGCGGGTGCTCGACCGGTACCGGCACGGGCGCGACCCGCGGGGCTGACGGTCAGCCGGCCTTCTTGCGCCGCGAGGTCTTGGCGGCGGGCTTGCCCGACTTCCCCGTCGAGCCGGACTTCGACGCCGAACGCTTGCGGTCGACGCTGCGCCGCAGCGCCTCCATCAGGTCGACGACCTCCGCGCCCTGCTGCTCCTGCCCCTCGCCCTCGTCGCCCTCCTGGCCGAAGGTCGCCGCCGTGTCGACCGCGTCGCCCTGCGCGAGCTTCGCATCGATGAGCTGCTGCAGCTCCTCCTGGTACTCGTCCTTGTAGTCGGCGGGGCGGAAGTCGCTCTCGAGGCTCTGCACCAGCGCATCCGCCAGCTGCTGCTCCTTCGGCGTGATGCGCGGCGGATTCTCGAGCACCGAGAAGTCGGCCTCGCGCACCTCGTCGCCCCACAGCAGCGATTGCAGCACCATGACGCCGTCCTCGTGCACGCGCAATGCGCCGAGGTGCGTCTTGTTGCGCAGCGCGAAGCGCACGATCGCGGTGCGCTCGGTGCGCTCGAGGGTGCGCCGCAGCAGCACATACGCCTTCACCCCGCCCTTCTCGGGCTCGAGGTAGTAGCTGCGCTCGAAGGTGATCGGGTCGACTTGATCGGATGGCACGAACTCGACCACCTCGATGTCGTCGCGGCTCGCCTCGGGCAGCGCCTCGAGGTCTTCGTCGTCGAGCACGACGGTGCGGTCGCCCGCGTCGTACGCGCGGTCGATGTGCTCGAACGGGATCACCTTTCCGCACACGTCGCAGCGGCGCTCGTAGTGGATCCGTCCGCCGTCCTTGTCATGTACCTGATGCAGGGCGATGTCGTGGTCCTCCGTGGCGGTGTAGATCTTCACGGGCACGCTGACCAGCCCGAAGGAGATCGACCGCTTGCCGATTGCTCGCATGTATGACATCTGGCCGGAGCATCCGCTCAGCGTCAACCCCCTGGCGAACGGGGCGGCGAGCTCCTACCGTGCGGCCATGGCCAAGAAGAACGAGCAGGTCGTACGCGTCGAGGGTCACACGCTCACGCTGAGCAACCTCGACAAGGTCATGTACCCGGAGACCGGGACCACGAAAGGCGACGTGATCAGGTACTACACCGAGGTCGCGTCGTATCTGCTGCCGTACGCGGCCGACCGGCCCGTGACCCGGAAGCGCTGGGTGAACGGCGTCGGCACCGCCGAGAAGCCCGGCATGGTGTTCTTCCAGAAGGACCTCGACGACTCGACGCCGGAGTGGGTCGCCAGGCAGACGATCCACCACAAGGACCACGACAACTCCTACCCGCTGCTGAACGACCTGGCCACACTGACCTGGCTCGCGCAGATCGCCTCGCTCGAGCTGCACGTGCCGCAGTGGCGGTTCACCCCCGACGGCGAGCGCGGCAACCCCGACCGCATGGTGCTCGACCTCGACCCGGGCGAGGGCGTGGGCCTGCCCGAGTGCGTCGAGGTCGCGAAGCTCGTGCGCGGCGTGCTGTCCGACATGGGGCTCGAGGCCGTGCCCGTGACGAGCGGCAGCAAGGGCATCCACCTGTATGCGCCGCTCGACGGCACCAGCACTTCGGAGCAGGTCTCCGAGGTGGCCCACGAACTTGCCCGGTCGCTGGAGGCCGACCACCCGAACCTCGTGATCAGCACGATGCGCAAGGCCGACCGGCGCGGCAAGGTCATGGTCGACTGGAGCCAGAACAACGCGGCGAAGACGACGGTCACGCCGTACTCGCTGCGCGGCCGCTCGCGCCCGTTCGTCGCGATGCCGCGCACCTGGCGCGAGATCACCTCGGGCCGCCTGCGGCAGATCGAGTTCCACGAGGTCATGGGCATCATCAAGCGGCGCGGCGACGCCGCCGAACCGCTGCTTCCGAAGGGCGCCGGCGGTTCGGGCGCCGCGGTCGGCGCCGCGGCCGCCGACCGGCTCGCGACCTATCGCAGCATGCGCTCGGCGGACCGCACGCCCGAACCGGTGCCCGAGGAGGCGCCCAGGCCCGGCTCGGGCCGCACCTTCGTGATCCAGAAGCACCAGGCGCGCCGGCTGCACTATGACTTCCGCCTCGAACGCGACGGCGTGCTGGTCAGCTGGGCGCTGCCCAAGGGCGTGCCCGCGCCCGGCGAGAAGAACCACCTCGCCGTGCACGTCGAAGACCACCCGGTCGAGTACGGCAGCTTCTCGGGCGACATCCCGAAGGGCGAGTACGGCGCCGGCCACGTCGACATCTGGGACCACGGCGAGTACGAGGCGGAGAAGTGGCGCGACTCGGAGGTGATCGCCACGCTGCACGGGCAGCCCGACGGCGGCCTCGGCGGGGAGCCCGTGAAGGTGGCGCTGATCCGCACCGCGCAGGGCGGGGACGAGAAGAACTGGCTCATCCACCGCATGGAGCTCGACGCGCCCCGGGCGAAAAATACGAAAAATGCGAAATTTGCGCACTCGAGCGGGGCGAGCGGGGCGAAGGGGGAAGCCGGGAAGGGGAAGCCGGCGGCCAGCGGTGGCGCGAAGCATCCGTCTCGCTCGTCGCGCAGCGAATACAAGCCGATGCTCGCGACGCTCGCCACCGAGCGCGACGTGCGCGACGAGAGCGACGTGGCCGTCGAGATGAAGTGGGACGGGGTGCGCGTGCTCGCCTACGTGCGCGGCGGTGAGACGAAGCTCGTCAGCCGCAACGGCATCGACATCACGACGACGTACCCCGAGTTCGCCGACCTCGCAGGCCGGCTCGGCGGCCACGACGCGGTGCTCGACGGAGAGGTGATCGGCGTCGACAAGCGAGGGCTGCCCGACTTCGGGATGCTGCAGCAGCGCATGCGGCTGACCAAGCCGTCGGACGTCGCGAAGGCCGCGAAGAACGTGCCGGTCAAGTACATGCTGTTCGACGTGCTCGAGCTCGACGGGGAGGACGTGACCGGCCGCGACTACGACGAGCGGCGACGGATGCTGGAGGCCACGGTGCGCTCGCAAGGTGACGTGCTCGTGCCGCCGGTGTGGGACGGCACCCTGGCCGAGGCGCTCGAGCGGGCACGCGAGCTGCGACTCGAGGGCATCATGGTGAAGGACCGGCGGGCGCCGTACCGGGTGGGGCGGCGGTCGGAGGCGTGGCTGAAGATCAAGCTGCACCGCACGCAGGAGGTCGTCGTCGCCGGGTGGCGGCCCGGCAACGGGCGGCGCGCCGGGACGGTGGGCTCGCTGCTGCTCGGGATCCCGGACCGGGACGGGCTGCACTACGTCGGCCGGGTCGGCACCGGGTTCGACGACCGGGCGCTCGACGAGCTCTCGCGCCTCGCCCGGCGGCAGGAGCGCAAGACGAGTCCGCTCGTGGACGTGCCGCGCGCGGACGCCCGCGACGCGAAGTGGATGTCACCGACGCTGGTCGGCGAGGTGGAGTTCGCCGAGTGGACGCGCGACGGGCGGCTGCGGCAGCCGTCGTGGCGGGGGCTGCGGCCGGACAAGTCTCCGGAGGAGGTCGTGCGCGAGTCCTAGCCCGGGTGCGTGGCGTGGATCGGGCCGGTGCGCGCGGCGAGCGGGGCGCCCGAGGCGGCCTCGCGCGCGGCGATGATCTCCGCGGCGATCGACACGGCGGTCTCCTCTGGGGTGCGGGCGCCGAGGTCGAGGCCGATCGGCGAATGCATCCGTTGCAGCTCGTCGTCGATGAGGCCCGCCTCGCGCAGCCGGCGCATCCGGTCGTCGTGCGTGCGACGCGAGCCCATCGCACCCACGTACGCCACCTGGGGGCCGCGCAGGGCGGTGGTGAGTAGGGGCACGTCGAACTTCGGATCGTGGGTGAGCACGCAGATGACGGTGCGTTCGTCGACCAGTCCGTCGGCGATCTGGGCGGCGAGGTACTCGGCGGGCCAGGCGACCACCACCTCGTCGACGTCGGGGAAGCGGGCCGTGGTGGCGAACACGGGCCGCGCGTCGCAGACCGTGGCGCGGTAGCCGAGGAGGCCGGCCTGGCGGGCGAGAGCCGCGGCGAAGTCGTTGGCGCCGAAGACGAGCAGGCGCGGTGCCGGGGCGAAGCTGTGCACGAAGACGCGCATGCCGGAGCCGAGCCGTTCGCCCTCGGGGCCGAAGCCGAGGGTCTCGGTGCGGGCCTGGGCGAGCAGTCCGCGCGCGTCGTCGCCGACGCGCAGGTCGGCCGTGGGCGAGCCGAGGCTTCCGGCGGTCGACTCGGGGCTCACGACGAGGTGACGGCCGACGCGGGCGGGCTCGGGGTGGTCGACGACGGTCGCGACGGCGACCGGGCGGCCGGCCCGGATGTCGGCGGCGAGCTGCTCGAGCTCGGGGAAGGTCGCGCGCGAGACCGCTTCGACGAACACGTCGAGGATGCCGCCGCAGCTGAGTCCCACCGCGAAGGCGTCGTCGTCGGCGATGCCGAAGCGCTGGAGCAGCGGCGGGGCGCCGCCGATCGCCTGGGTGGCCAGCTCGTAGGCGGCGGCCTCGACGCATCCGCCCGACACGGAGCCGGTCGCGGCGCCGTCGGCGGTGACCAGCATCGCCGCGCCGGGTTCGCGCGGGGCGGAGCGGAAGGTGCGCACCACGGTGACGAGACCGGCGGTCTCCCCCGCCCGCCAGGCCTCGAGCAGTCGGCCGAGCACGTCGCGCATGGAGGGGAGCCTAACCGCCGGGGCGCCGGGGCGACTCGTCACGATCGGCTCGTTCGTCGGCCAGCGGGCGCACACATCGACGAATCGCGTAGGGCGGCATCGACGACTCGTCACGATTCGCCGGCGCGGGCGGGGCGGCGAGCAGAAATCGACGAATCGCAGGGGGTGGCAGAATCGGCGCATGGCCGACCCCTCGCGCTACTCGCGGCAGCTGATCCTGCCGGGGTTCGGCGAGGGCGGGCAGGCGGCGCTCGAGCGCTCGCGCGTGCTCGTGATCGGCGCCGGCGGGCTCGGTTGTCACGTGCTGCCTCAGCTCGCGGCGATGGGCGTCGGCACGATCGGCGTCGTCGACGACGACCTGGTGGAGGCGAGCAATCTGCACCGGCAGACCCTCTACACGCCGGCCGACGTGGGGGCGCCGAAGGCGGCGCGCGCCGCCGCGCGGGTGCGGGAGCTGAACCCCGAGGCATCCGTGCACGTGCACCTGGACCGGCTGTCGGCGGCGAACGCGCTCGAGCTGTTCGACGGGTACGACCTCGTCATCGACGGCAGCGACAACTTCCCCACCCGATACCTCGTCGACGACTCGGCCGCGCTCTCGGGCATCCCGTCGGTGTGGGGTGCGGTGCACCGCTACGGCGGGCAGGCGGGCGTGTCATGGGCCTCGCGCGGCCCGAGCTACCGTGACCTGTTCCCGCAGCCGCCCGAGCCGGGCACCGTGCCGTCGTGCGCCGAGGCCGGGGTGCTGCCGTCGGTGTGCGCCGTGATCGGCGGGCTGCTCGTCTCGGAGACGGTGAAGCTCGTCACGGGCATCGGCGAGCCGCTGCTCGGCAGGGTGGTCGCCTACGACGCCCGCGCGGGCAGCGTCCGGGAACTCGCGTACGGGCGCGACCCCGACGCGGCGCCCGTCACGGCGCTGATCGACTACGACGAATTCTGCGGGCCGGCGCCCGCACCGAGAGAGACGGATGCTTCGACCATGACCCCTTCCGCAGACGAGACCCCCGACGAGATCACCCCGGAGGCCCTGGCCGCCGCCCGCGCCGACGGCGAGCAGGTGCAGCTCGTCGACGTGCGCGAGCCGTGGGAGGCCGAGATCGCCTCGCTCGACGGGGCGGTGCTGATCCCGCTCGGGCAGCTGCCGCAGCGCTGGCAGGAGCTCGACCCCTCCGCCCCGACCGTCGTGATGTGCCACGGCGGAGTGCGCTCGGCGCAGGGCCGGGACATCCTGCGCTCGCTCGACTTCGAGTTGGTCACCTCGCTCGCCGGCGGAATCGACGCGTGGTCGCGGCGGGTCGACGCATCCGTGCCCCGGTACTAGCGTCGGCGGGCCGGGCGGTCAGCCGCCGGCGAACGGCGGCAGCACGTCGACCGTGCCGGAGACGGGGTGGTCGCGGTCGCGGCGCACGACGCCGCCGACGAGGAACGACCCGGAGCGCAGGATGCGCCGCATCGGGTCCCCGTAGCGCTCGACGAGCAGATCCTGGAGGGCGCCGAGCAGGGCGGGCTCGGGCAGTTCGACGGTCTCCTGCTCGGTTCCGGTCGCCTCGGCCGCCGCCGCGAAGTACCGCACGGTCAGCTCAGCCACCGATCGCTCCCATCGACCGGGACGGCGGTGCGAAGTCGGGCAGCGAGATGCCGTGCCCGGCCTGCTTGTTCCACATCGCGGCCCGCCACCGCTCGGCGAGTTCGGCGTCGCTCGCGCCGCCGCGCAGCAGCACGCGCAGGTCGGTCTCGTCGTCGCCGAACAGGCACGAGCGCACCGTGCCCTCGGCGGTGATGCGGGTGCGGTCGCACGCCTGGCAGAAGCTGCGGGTGACCGAGGCGATGATGCCGACGGTGGCGGGCCCGCCGTCGACGAGCCACTCCTCGGCGGGGGCCGACGGGTCGTGGCGGCCCGCCTCGACGAGCCCGAACCTCTCCCCCAGCACCGCGAGCAGCTCGGCGGCGGTCACCATGTGCTCGCGCGCCCACGCGCGGTCGGCGTCGAGCGGCATCTGCTCGATGAACCGCAGCCGCGCGTCGCGCGCGACCGCCCAGGCGAGCAGCTCGGGCGCATCGGCGAGGGTCTCGCGCATCATCACGGCGTTGAGCTTGAGCGGGGCGATGCCCGCCTCGTGCGCCGCCTCAATGCCGGCGATCACCGCGTCGAGGCGGTCGCGGCGGGTAAGCCGCGCGAAGTGCTGCGGGTTCACGGTGTCGAGCGAGATGTTCACCCGGTCGAGTCCCGCGGCCAGCAGCGCGGGCAGCCGCTTGTCGAGGCCGATGCCGTTGGTCGTCAGCGCCAGCTCGGCGTCCGGCGCCGCCTGGCGGGACAGGCCGACGATCTCACCGAGGTCGGCGCGCATGAGCGGCTCGCCGCCGGTGAACCGCACCTCGCGGATCCCGAGCTCCCGCACCGCCAGGCCGACGAGGCGGGCGATCTCGGGCGCCGTCAGCAGCTCGTCACGGGCGATCGCGGGCAGCCCCTGCTCCGGCATGCAGTAGGTGCAGCGCAGCGAGCAGGTCTCCGTCACCGACACGCGCAGATCGCGCGCGACGCGGCCGAAGCGGTCGATCAGCCCCGCCAGGTCGGGCCGGCCGTCGATGGGCGGCGCCTGCGCCGGGTCGCGCCGCCGCTGCGGCAGGCCCAGCGCGATCGTCGTCATGCAGGTCACGATAACCCGCGGCCACGTCGGCCGGCGGCGTATCGTCGCTGGCGTGAGGCGTGACGACACGGTGAGAGCGGATGCCCGGCCGGCCGTGCTCGCCGCGATCCGCAGCACCCCGATCACCGTGGAGGAGGTCGCCGCCTTCGTCGGCTCGCCCGCCGACGGCGCCGTGGTGACCTTCGCCGGGGTGGTGCGCAACCACGACGGCGGCCGCCCGGTCACGGCGCTCGAGTACCAGGCGCATCCGGACGCCGAGCAGTTCCTCACCGAGATCTGCGCCCGGCTCGCGGCCGAAAGCGGCCTGCGCGTGGCGGCGACGCACCGGGTCGGGCGGCTCGCGATCGGCGAGGTCGCGCTGGCTGCGGCCGTGGCGGCGCCGCACCGGGCCGAGGCGTTCGCGGCGTGCGCCGAGCTCGTCGACCGGATCAAGGCGGAGGTGCCGATCTGGAAGCGGCAGCGCTTCGCCGGCGGCGACTCGGAGTGGGTGGGACTGTAGGGTGCTTGGTCTCCATTCACGCCTACGGCGTGGGTCGACCAGCGCGTTGGTCACGCGTGCGGCGTGAGTCGGCCAGCGCGGCGGTCACGCGTGCGGCGTGAGTCGACCAGCGCAGGGGCGCGGCGGCGCAGCGCTACGCGGCCTGGGGGAGCTTGGCGAGCGCGTCTTCGACGGCGACCCAGGAGAGCATCGCGCACTTGACCCGTGCGAGATAGCGGGAGGCGCCGGAGAGCACGACGGCGTCGCCGAGCAGCTCGTCGTCGCCGGCGATCTCACCGCGCGACCGCATCATGTCGCGGAACAGGCCGATCCGCTCGGTCAGCTCGGCGGGCTCGAGGTCGTGCACGAGGTCGGACAGCAGCGAGGCGGAGGCCTGGGAGATGGCGCAGCCGTGGCCCTCCCAGCTGAGCGACTCGACCCTGTCGCCGGAGGGCGACAGGTGCAGGCGCACGGTCACCTCGTCGCCGCAGGTCGGGTTCAGCTGGTGCGACTCGGCGGCGGCCGGCTCGCGCAGCCCGAAGTGATGCGGGGCGCGGGCGTGATCCATGATCGTCTCGCGGTAGAGGTCTTGCAGCTCGTCGCTCATCTCGGAATCCAGGCTACGCCGGAGGCGTCACTTGCCGGTGAGGTACGACAGCGCCGTCGAGGCCGCGGTGAAGAGGTATCCGCCGGCGTTGGTGGTGTTGCTGTCTGCCACGGCCGACTGCGACTGGGCGACGCGGGAGTCGATCTGCGACTTCTGCGCAGAGGTGAGCTTGGTGGAGGCATCCGCGTACTTCTTCAGCAGCTTGCCCGTGTGGTCGATCTCGCTCAGCGCGTTCGGGGTGTCGGGCGTGATCGTCATGCCCCAGATGATCGCCGTATTGAGGTCGTGCACCTGCGTGTAGGAGGTGATGTGCACGCTCGTGCTCGCGGACGGCGTGGCGGAGGACGCATCGTGCGACGGTGAGGAGGTGCACCCGGCGAGCGCGAGTCCGGCCGCGAGGACGGCCGCGGCGGCGAGGGGTTTCTTCATGGCCCGGCAAGGTTATCCGACGCGGCTAGGAGAGGATCGGGGGCATGAGCGATGAACTCGTGCTGGGGCTCGACACTTTCGGCGACGTGCTGGAGGACGACGACGGCAATCTGAAGACGTATGCGGCGAGCATCCGTGACATCGTCGACCAGGCCGCGCTCGCGGATGAGGTCGGCGTCGACGCGATCACGCTCGGCGAGCACCACCGGCCCGAGTTCGCGATCAGCTCGCCAGAGATGGTGCTCGCGGCGATCGCCTCGCGCACCCGGCGGATCAAGCTGGGATCGGGGGTGACCGTGCTGTCCTCCGACGATCCGGTGCGCGTGTTCGAGCGGTTCGCGACCCTCGACGCCGTGTCGAACGGCCGTGCAGAGGTGATCATGGGCCGCGGCTCGTTCACCGAGTCGTTCCCGCTGTTCGGCTTCGACCTGGCCGACTACGAGCAGCTGTTCGAGGAGAAGCTCGGCCTGTGGGCGAAGCTGCTGGAGGAGAAGCCGGTGACCTGGAGGGGCCGCACCCGGGCCCCGCTCACCGACGCCGACGTGTTCCCCAAGACCGAGCACGGGCTGACCACCTATGTCGGGGTGGGCGGATCGCCCGAGTCCGTGGTGCGCACGGCCCGCTACGGGTTCCGGCTGATGCTCGCGATCATCGGCGGGTCGCCGACCCGGTTCCGTCCGTACATCGACCTGTACCACCGCGCCACGGCGCAGCTGGGCACGCCCGACCTGCCCATTGGCGTGCACTCCCCCGGCTTCATCGCCGACACCGACGAGGAGGCGAAGGAGCTGCTCTTCCCCCGCTTCAAGAAGGTGCGCGATCGCATCGGCGCCGAGCGGGGCTGGAACCACGAGGTCAGCCGGGAGGACTTCGAGGCGGAGGCGGAATCGGGGTCGGTGTACGTCGGCTCGCCCGAGACCGTCGCCCGGCGCATCGCGACGACGATCCGGGCGCTCGGCATCCAGCGCTTCGACCTGCTCTACACCTCGGGATCCATCCCGGCGTCGGCGGCCGCGCACGCGGTCGAGCTGTACGGCACGAAGGTCATCCCGATGGTGCGCGACCTGCTGAACAGCTAGGCGGGGGTACCGGGGCGGGGCGGGGCGGTCAGGCGGGGGATGCCACGGCCGCCAGCCGCGCGGCGGGCACCATGCGCTGCCGCGCGATCGCCAGCACCGTCACCGCGACCGAGCCGACGAGCCACAGGGCGAGCGCCGCGATCGCGCCGCCCGGAACCGCGAGCCCCTGCACGACGGCCGACACGAGCTGCTGCCCCGGGGCGATCGGAGTGGCCGAGCTCAGAGTCACCATGAACTGCGGGGCCGTGCCGACGAGGGCCGTGGCGAGGCCGAGCAGGATCACCAGCATCGACACGAAGCGCCACGCTCCGCCGAGCACGGCGGCGAGCGCCTGATTCACCGCCGCGAACGCCACCCCGGCGAGCGCTCCGGCCCCGGCGAGGGCGAACCACGGACCCACGCCGAGCTGCAGCAGCGGCTGCAGCGCCGCGGCGACGGCCAGCCCCTGCACGACCCCGATGCCGGCCGGCAGGGCGAGTCCCTGCAGTGCGAGCTGCAGCGCCGAGCGGGGCGAGCCGAGCGCACGTGCCGAGAACGGCCGGATCAGCAGGAAGGTCGCGAGCGCGCCGAGCCAGAGGGCGAGCACGGCGAACAGCGGGGCCGCGAGCTCCCCGAATCCGGCCGCGGCCCCTGACCTGGCCGCAACCGGGTCGGCGACGACCGACGAGAGGGTCTTGCGCTCGGCATCCGTGTAACTGGGAATCGACCCGGCCGCCTGCTTCAGCCCGCTCGCGAGCGTGCCCACTCCGTCGACGTACTTCGAGACGCCGTCGGCGAGCTGCTGTGCGCCCGGCGCGAGCTGGGCGGCGCCGGAGGCCACCTGCTGCGCGGCCGAGGCGAGCTGCGCGCCGCCCGACGCCGACTGCTGCGCACCCGAGGCGAGCTGCGCGGCACCGGAGGCCGACTGTTGCGCACCCGACGCGAGCTGCGCGGTCCCCGTCGCGACCCCGGCGGCGCCGGTCGAGACCTGGGCCGCCGCGCCGGCGACGCTCGCCGCGCTGTCGCTGAGCTGCTGCACGCCGTCGGCTGCGGCGTCGACCTGCGCGACGATCGACGACGGGTCGACGGTCTGCGCAGAACCCGACCCGGATCCCCCCGCCGCCGCCTGTGCGGCCCCGGCGAGCGACGCGATGGACTGGTCGCCCGACAGGGACGCGATCGACTGGCCGACGGCGGCGCACTGGGTCTGGTCGCCCGCGGAGCACGCGGTAATGGCCGGCTGCAGCGCGCTCAGTCGCGCACCGAGGCCGGAGAGCTGCGACGACACCGCGCCGAGTTGCGTGAGGCCGCCTGCGATCGCGTCAAGCTGCTGCCGGGCGGACTGCACGCTGTCGTTCAGCGTGCTGAGCCCCTGCGCCACGCCCGCGGTGCCGGTCGCCACGCCTGCGGCGCCCGTCGACACCTGCGAGGCCGCGCCCGAGACGCTCTGCGCCGCCGAGGCGAGCTGCGACGAGCCGGCGGCGAGACTGGACGCACCGGTGGCGAGCTGCTGCGACCCGCCGGCGAGACTCGATGCGCCCGACGCCAGCTGAGCGGTGCCGGAGGTCAGTCCGTCGGCGCCGGTCGCAAGCTGCTGCGCGCCGGAGACGAGTGAGCCGCCCTGAGACGCCAGCTTCTTCGCGCCGCTCGCCGCCTGATCGAGCTTGTCGCCGAGCGTGTTGAAACCCACGTACACGTTGTCGAGGTACTGGCCGGTCAGGGCGGTTCCCATCGTGTCGGCGGCGGTCTGCGCGATGGTCTGGCTGATGGTGCTGTCGAGCACCTTGGAGGCCTTCGAGGTCCGCACCTGGATCGTCGCCTGCCGCGCATCGCTCGGCTTCTCGGCGCTCGAGGTGGCTGCGGCCGAGAAGCCCTTCGGAATGGTGATGACGGCGGTGTATTCGCCGCTCGCGAGCCCGGCCGAGGCATCCGATGCATCGGTGATGACCCAGTCGAAGTTCTGCTGCGCCTTCTTCGACCCCGGCTTCGCGTCGCCGACCAGGCCGGCGGCGAGCTGTCGGCCGAGCGGCACCGTCTGGCCGCTGACCGTGACCGGCTGGTCGTCGTTGACGATGGCGGCCTTCAGGGTGTCGAGGCGGTCCTGCGGGTTCCACAGGGCCCAGACGAGGACGCCGGCGATGACGAACGGCACGAGCACGATGCCGACGATCGAGAGCACGGTGAGGCGGCGACGGGAGCCGGCGCGTTCGGCGAGGGCGGTGAACAGGGTCATGCGAGGGACTCCACGGGGATCGGGGTCGTTTCGGCCGGGCGGGTCTGCGGCAGCTGCGCGCGGGCGCGCTGCGGTTCGGCGGTGCCGATGAGAACGGTGATCGGATGCTTCGCGCCGGCGCCCGCGAGCTCCGCCAGCACGCGGCGCAGGGACTCGAGGCCGGCGGGGTCGGTGAGCCGGTCGACGCCGTCGACCGCGACGAGCTCGACGCCGGGGCGCAGCACGGAGAGGAACCGGCCGGTCACGTCGACGCCGTCGGCGAGCTCGAGATAGGCGGAGTGGCGGCGCACCCAGCCGCCCTGCTCGGGCAGCACCCGGCCGAGAACCTTGAGCCGGCCGCGGTCGGGCCGGGCCCGGCCGCTGAGGGTGAGCATCAGGGCGCGCACCCCCGCCGGCGTGGACGCCGCCACGAGGGACGCCTCGCCCCGGGGAACGCGCAGGTCGACGCCCGAGAACACAGTGACGCCGCCCGGGGTCTCGGTAGCCATCCCCGAGGCGATGACCGCGTCGCGCGCATCGGGCTCGGGCCAGTCGGCGAGCGCGAGTTGCCGCTCGAGGCCCTCCCCCTCGATGTCGAAACGCGGCAGGGCGCGGTCGAGCCACTTCGGCAGCCGCCACGCGGCGTCGCCGAGCAGGGCGAGCACGGCGGGCACCAGGGTCATGCGCACGAGGAACGCGTCGACGAACACGCCGACGGCGAGGCCGAGCGCCATCGGCTTGATGGTCGTGTCGCCCTCGGGGAAGAACGCGGCGAAGACGCCGAACATGATGACGGCCGCGGCGGTCACGACCTTCGCCGACCCGAGGAAGCCCGCCTCGATGGAGCGCCGGGCGCCGCCGCGGTGCACGTATTCCTCACGGATGCGGCTGACGAGGAACACCTCGTAGTCCATCGCGAGCCCGAACAGCACCCCCATCAGGATGATCGGCAGGAAGCTGATCACCGGGCCGTTCTGCTCGACGCCGAGGATGCCGTTGAACCAGCCCTCGCCGAACACGCCCCACACCGCGCCGAGCGCGGCGACAACGCTGAACAGGTAGCCGAGGGTGGCCTTGATCGGCACGGCGATCGACCGGAACACCATGGCGAGCAGGATCAGCGAGAATCCGACGACGAGGGCGCCGAACGGGAACAGCGCGGCGCCGAGCCGGGCCGACACGTCGATGCCGAGCGCGGTGAAGCCTGTGACGTCGAGGGTGACGCCGTACTTGTCCTGGAAGTGCGGGCGCAGCTCGCGGATGCGGTTCACCAGGTCGGCCGTCGCCTGGCTGGTCGGCGCGCTCTTCGGAACGACCTGGATGATGCCGGTGTCGGCGGCGGCGTTCGGCGTCGCGAGCGGCACGTCGGCCACATCGGGAAGCTTGCGGATCTCGGCGGCGAGATCCTTCATCAGCCCGACCGGGTCGTCACTCGTGACGATCGTTCCGGTGACGATGAGGGCGCCGTTGTAGCCCGGCCCGAAGTGGTCGCTAATCAGGTCATAGGCCTGACGCGCAGGTTCGGACTTCGGCAGCTGGCCCGCGTCGGTCAGGTCGAGGCGGATCTTGCTCGCCGGGATCGCCGCGAGCGAGAGCACCCCCGCGATGACGACGATCGTCACCACCGGCCACTTGGTGGCCGCCCGCACCCAGCCGAGGAAGAAGCGGTTGGGGCGAGTGGTCGTGGGGGGCGCTTGGCCTCCATTCACCCGCTGCGCGGGCGCGTCGACCGGCCGGGGCGTGCGGGGGCGGCGCTTGCGGGGGCGGCCGAGGCGGTCGCCGGCGAGCGCGAGCAGCGCCGGCACCAGGGTGAGCGACATCAGCACGGCGACGGCGATGCCCATCGCCGCGGCGGCGCCCATCGTGGTGAGGAACGGGATGTTCGCGACCGCGAGCCCGAGCAGGGCGATGATCACGGTAATGCCCGCGAACACGACGGCCGAGCCTGCCGTCGCGACGGCCCGGGCGATCGATTCCCGGGGCTCCATGCCGTGCCGGCGCTGGTCGATGTGGCGGCTGATGATGAACAGCGCGTAGTCGATGCCGACGGCGAGGCCCAGCATCAGGGCGAGCATGGGCGTGGTCGAGGCGATGGGCCCGAAGACCGTGGACAGGTAGATGCCCGCCGTCGACAGGGCGACGCCGAGCAGCGCCGAGATGAGCGGCATGCCGGCGGCGAGGAACGAGCCGAAGGTGATCAGCAGCACCACGATCGCGACGATCAGGCCGATGCCCTCCGTGGCCGAGATTGCGGGGAAGGTGCCGCTGAACAGCGAGCCGCCCATCACTGCCCGCGCGCCGTGCGGCAGCTGCTGCTCGAGGTCGTGGGCCGCGTCTTGCAGCAGGTCCTTCTGATGCTCGGTGACCTCGGTCTGGCCCTTGGCCATCTGCACCGAGACGATGCCGGCCGATTTGTCGTCGGAGACGATGCCGCCGTTGGTGCTGAACGGCGAGGTGGCACCGGCGACCCCGGGAAGGTCGGCGATGGTCTTCGCCTCGGCGTCGACGAGCGATCGGTACGGGGCATCCGTCACCTGGTCGCCGGGCGCCGCGACCACAACGAGCTGGGCGGATGCGCCGCTGGCCTGGGGGAACGTGGTCGACAGCCGGTCGAGGGCCTGCTGCGCCTCGGTGCCGGGGATCGTCACCGAGTTGTCGGTGCCCTTGTTCAGCAGCGCGGCGCCGGCGCCGACGAGGGCGATCAGCACGAGCCATCCGATCACGACGAGCACGCGGGCGCGGGTGATCCACTGGCCCATCGCGTAGAGCACTGACGCCATCCGGCCGCCTTCCGAGATTCGATACACGCCTGTATCGAAGGGAGTCTATGTCATCGATACACTGCTGTATCGAGACGCAGGCTGAGAGGACGGTGGGACTGTGGCCGACGACGACCAGGCCCCTGCGGCACCGGCGCGCCGACGCGAGAACACGCGTGAGCGGCTGATCGAGGCCGCGTTCGAGGTGTTCGCCGAGCAGGGCGTCAGCGCGGCGAGCGTCGAGGCGATCGTGGAGCGCGCGGGCTTCACCCGCGGCGCCTTCTATTCCAACTTCGAGAGCAAGGTCGAGCTCTTCTTCGCCATCGCCGACGAGCGCTACGCCGCCTCGGCCGAGGGGCTGGCCGCCGGGGTCGACGACATCTTCGCCGACGCGCTGCCCGAGGGCGCGCCGATCACCGCCAAAGCGGTCGAGGGCGTCGTCGCCCGGGTGCTGGCGCTCGCGCACACCGAACCGAAGTGGGAGCTCTTCGAACTCGAGTTCGAGGCCCTCGCGCTGCGCGATCCCGAGATCGCGGCGCGCTACGCCGGCCATCAGCAGCTCGTCATCGAGGGGCTCGCCCGGCTGCTGGCGGCCGCGCTCGAGCGCGGCGGGCTGCGGTTCACGCTGCCGCCCGAGCAAGCCACCCGGCTGCTCGTGTCGGCCTATTCGGCGGCCGCCCGGCGGCATATCGCGTCGGGCCGCTCCGCTCCCCTGTCCCCCTCCGACCTCGAAGACGTCACGGCGCTCGCCTATCTGCTCACCGAGCGCGCATCCCAGCACTGACGCGCGGCGCGTGTGCCGCGCGGCCCGCCCGGGTACCTGGGCAGCAGTCTCGACCTGGAGGAGGAGACCATGAGCGACACATCTGACCGCACCAGAGCCGTGCGCGCCCCCGAGCCCGACGACACGCCGGCGGACGCGCCCACCACCGCCGTCGCCGCCGAGCCCGGCGCGACCCACCGCGAAGAGGTCGTGGCACGCGAGCAGGCGGAGTTCGGCGGCATCAAGTGGGGCTCGGCGTTCTTCGGCTGGCTCACGGCGACGGGCACCGCGGTGCTGCTGACCGCCATCCTGAGCGCGATCGGCGCCGGCGTGGGCCTCGGCTCCAGCAACGGGAACGCGAACGACGCCGCCCGCAACGCGACCCAGAACGCGACGACCGTGGGCGTCGTCGGCGCGATCGCACTGGCCGTAGTCCTGTTCCTGGCGTACTTCTGCGGCGGCTACGTCGCCGGCCGGATGGCGCGCTTCGCGGGCGCGAAGCAGGGCCTCGCGGTGTGGATCTGGGCCGTCGTGATCGCGATCGTCGTGGCCATCGTGGCCGCCGTCGCCGGCGCGCAGTTCAACGTCCTCGGCAACATCAACAGCTTCCCGCGCATCCCCGTGGACGAGGGCACCCTCACCGTCACGGGCATCGTCACCGCGATCGTCGTCGCGATCCTCAGCCTCGTCGGCGCGATCCTCGGCGGCATCGCGGGCATGCGCTACCACCGCCGTGTCGACCGCGTGGGTCTCGGCCGCTGATCGGAAGCGATCCGGCACTGATCCGGCTCTGAAGGAGGAACCCATGATCGAGCGCATCTACGTCAACAGCCTGTTCGGCGCCAAGGTCGTCGACCGCGACGGCGAGAAGGTCGGCACCGTCAAGCAGGTCTACCTCGACAAGGACACCGGCGACCCGCTCTTCGCCACCGTACCGACCGGCTTCTTCGGCACCTCGCAGTCGTTCGTGCCACTGCGCGACGCCGAACTCGTCGGCGAGGAGCTGCGGGTCGGCTACGACAAGGAGACGATCAAGGGCGCGCCGCGCGTCGACAACGACGGCGAGCTGACCGACGACGAGCAGGACCGCCTCTTCGACTACTACCGGTCGGCCGGCCTCGCCGAGGACGACAACGACAACGCCGGGGGCGGCAACGGCGAGGGCGGCGACACGGATGTCGCGGCCGGCGGCCCGACGAGCACCGGCGTCGTGACTCCCGTGCCGACGGCGGAGCCCCCGGCCGTGTCGGATCAGGACGCAGCGGATCGGGCCGCGGCCGAACAGCAGGGCGCGGCCGAGCAACAGGCCGACGCCGGGCAGCCGGCGGCGACCGCGTGGACCGCCGACGGCGGCACGGACGAACCGGCGCCGACCACCGGCCGCACCCGCCTGCGTCGGCACGTGGTGACGGATGCGCAGACCGAGTTCGACCCGAACGGCGAGACGGTGGCCGAGAGCCGCGAGACGGTCACGGTCGAGCGCAGCCGCACGGGCCGGCACGTGGCCGACGCCCCGGCCGACCAGTCCGGGCAGGGCGGTACCGACTAAACCGAACGGCCGCCGCTCGCATCGACCGACCGCAGCAGCCGGTCGGCGAGCGCGCGCAGTCGCGCGCGAAGCTCGTCGGGTCGCTCGACGACGAGGTCGCGATCGAGCCCGGCGAGCAGGGCGGCCACCCAGTCCAGTTCTTGCGCGCGGATGCGGACCCGGCTCCACCCATCCGCCAGATCCGCCCCGCCCTCGACGACCGCGACCGCCGCGGGCAGCCGGCGGCGCACCTCGTCCGGCGCGGCGCGCACCTTCACCGACACGTCGTGCGCCCACGGGGCCGACGCCAGACTGCCGAGCACGGCGTCGACCGGGTCGAAACCGGGCGGCACCTCGAACCGTCCCGGCAGCAGGGAGGGGCTGGCCATGCGGTCGAGGCGGAAGGTGCGCACCTCGTCGCGCCCCGTGTCGTGACCGGTGGCGTACCAGCGGCCGGCGTGCGCGACGATGCCGTACGGCAACAGGGTTCTGGCGCTGCCGTGCCCGATGCGCGAGGTGTACTCGAACCACAGCGGCCGATGGTCGCGCGCTGCGGACGCCACCAGCAGCAGCACCCGCGTCTCGGCGCCTGCGGCGGAGACGGCGGGCCCGCTGAAGCCGGCGCTCTCGATCAGGGCCTCCAGCCGGCGCGCGCTGCGCTCGGGCAGCGACCGCCGCACCTTCGCCGACGCCGCGTCCGCCGCGGGCGAGGCCGCGGCGACGAGCCCGGAACGCCGACCGGCGACGAGGCCCAGCGTCACGGCGAGAGCTTCGTCCTCGGTGAGCATCAGAGGAGGCATCCGATCACCGGCCGCGAGCTCGTAGCCGCCGTGGCGGCCACGGATGCTGACGACCGGCACCTCGAGTTCGAGCAGGTGCGCGATGTAGCGGCGCACCGTGCGCTCGTCCACCTCGAGCGCGGCGGCGAGCTCGGCAACCGTGCGCCGGCCCCCGCGCTGCAGGATCTCGAGCAGCGTGAGCACGCGGACCGTGGGACGGGTCATTCCCGAGATGGTGCCATAACCGGGCGGATGCCGCCCGGTATCGCGCATACCGTCGGGCAAAAGCCGAACCACATCGGGAAGGACCCCCTCATGAATTTCGTCTCCACACGATTCGTCACCGACGACGTCGACGGCATGGCCGCCTTCTACGAGCAGCTCACCGGGATCGCCGCGAGCAGGCCCGCGCCCGTCTTCGCCGAGCTGATCACACCGACCGCCACGCTCGCGATCGGCAGCACCAGCACCGTGCCGGTCTTCGCGCCGGGCGCCGCCGAGCCGGCGGCCAACCGCTCCGCCATCATCGAATTCCTCGTCGACGACGTCGACGCCGAGTTCCGCCGGCTCGACGCGCTCGGGCTCGACTTCGTCACCGAGCCCGCGCTGATGCCGTGGGGCAACCGCGCGTTCTTCCTGCGCGACCCGGACGGCAATCTGATCGGGCTGTTCACTCCTTCCACCCCCGCGGCGATCGAGCGGTTCGCCGACCGGCCCTACGCGGCCGGGTGAGACCCCGGCGCCCGTGCGCCGCCGGCTCAGCCGAGCTTCTTGGCCGACTTCAGCTCATCGGCGAGATCCTGGAAGATCTTCGCGTACGACTTGTACGAGTACGGCGCCGCTGCGTACCAGCCGTACACCTGGCCGGCCTTGACGGCGGGCAGGCTCGTCCAGGTCGGGATCTTCGCCAGATCCGACTTGAACGAGTCGTAGATGCGAGCGTCGAAGAGGATCACGTCGGCGTCGGCGAACTCGGAGGCCTGCTCCCAGCTGTACTGCTGGAAGGTGTCGGTGGTGTGCTTGGCCGGCGCGATGATGTCCAGCCCCTTGTCCTTCAACGTGGTCGCCTCGGAGAGGTTCTGCGGGTCGACCACGTACAGGCTGTCCTTGTCGCCGGACATGATGACGACCTTGAGTCCTGAGTCGGCTGCGATCGCGCTGATCTGCTCGAGCGCCTTGTCGTAGTCGGCTTTCTCGGCTTCGAGCGCGGCGCTCTTGGTGTTCGCGCCGAGCTTGCCGGCGAGGTCGACGAAGGTCTCGATCGCCGTCGTCGTGTCCTTGTAGGTGCCGGGCACAGCGACGGACGGAGCGAGGGCGAGGATCTGCTTCGACTGCTCGGCGGGCACGTACCAGAGGCTCTTGCCGTCGAAGCTGTAGTCGACGAGCAGCTGCGGGTTCATCAGCCCGTATTTCTCGGTGTCGAACTCGCCGTAGGTCTTGCCGAGCACGGTGACCTTGTCGAGGTCGATGCTGCCGGCCTGGTAGCTGAGCTTCCCGTCCACCGGGGTCAGCTCGCCGTACACGCCTGCCACGTGGTACCCCGCATCCCACAGCGACGCGGCGACGCTGCTCTGCGCGACGACGGTCGTGGGCACCTCGTCGAGATGCACCTTCTCGCCGCGCGCATCCGTGTAATCGAACGGGCCCGAGGCGGCCGACGCTGAGGCGTCGCCGCTTGACTTCGCGGTCGTTCCGACGCTGCTGCACGCCGACAGCGCGAGGGCGGCGGCCGCAGCCAGGGCAGCGGCGGTGAGCTTCAGGGTTCGTCGCTTCATGATCGGGTCTCTCCTTCTGCGGGGACGGGGTCGGCATCGAGGGGGCGATGCCGCGGGATGACGAGCGGGGTGCCCGACTCGGGATCGGTGATGATGCGGCAGGGCAGGCCGAAGACGTGCTCGACGAGCTCGGGCGTGACGATGTCGGCGGGCGTGCCGGCCGCGACGATCGCGCCGTCCTTCATGGCCACGAGGTGGGTGGCGTAGCGGGCGGCGAGGTTCAGGTCGTGCAGCACGGCGACGAGGGTGTGGCCGCGCTGGGCGCGCAGCCGGGAGCACAGGTCGAGCACCTCGACCTGGTGGGCGATGTCGAGGTAGGTCGTGGGCTCGTCCAGCAGCAGGATGTCGGTCTGCTGGGCGAGCGCCATCGCGAGCCAGACCCGCTGGCGCTGCCCGCCCGACAGCTCGTCGAAGGCCTGGCCGGCGAGCTCGGCGGTGCCGGTCAGCTCGAGCGCGGCGCGCACGGCCTGCTCGTCGGCCGGCGACCACTGCCGCAGCAACGACTGGTGCGGGTACCGCCCGCGAGCGACCAGGTCGATGACGGCGATGCCGTCTGGCGCCGACTGCGATTGCGGCAGCAGGCCGAGCCGGCGGGCGGCTTCCTTGGGGGCGTAGCTGTGGATGGCCTGCCCGTCGAGCAGCACGCGGCCGGACTCGGGCTTCAGCAGCCGGGCGAGACCGCGCAGCAGCGTCGACTTGCCGCTGCCGTTCGCGCCGACGATGACGGTGAACGAGCCGTCGGGAACGTCGAGGTCGAGCCGGTCGACGACGGTGCGGCCGTCGTAGCCGAGCGAGACCGATTCGGCGCGCAGGCGCGAGGCATCCGTCGTGGTCGCGGTCATGCGCGTCCCTTCTTCCATTCCCGGCCCAGCAGCCAGACGAGGTAGAGCCCGCCGACGACCCCGGTGAGCACGCCGACGGGCAGCTGGCGGGGCTGGAAGGCCTCGCGCGCGGCCAGGTCGGTGAGCACGAGCAGCACGGCGCCGGTGAGAGCGGATGCGAGCAGGTTCGGCCCGCTCGCCCGGGTCAGCCGCCGGGCCAGTTGCGGCGCCGCGAGCGCGACGAACGAGATCGGCCCGGCCGCGGCGACGGCCGCCGAGGCGAGCAGCACGCCCACTGCCATCGCGGCCAGGCGCAGCCGCTCGGTCGACAGGCCGAGGCTCAGGGCGCGCTCGTCGGCGAACTCGCCGACGGCGAGCGAGCGCTCGAGCAGCAGCGCGAGCACGGCGCCGACGACGACCACGGGCGCGAGCATCGCCAGTTTCGTCCAGTCGGAGCCGGCCAGATTGCCGACGAGCCACACGGCGGCGCTCTGCGCGTCGTACACCTGCGCATTCACGATCAGCAGCGAGTTCAGGGCCGCCAGCAGCGCGCCGGCGCCGATGCCGACGAGCACCAGCCGCAAGGGGGCGAGCCCGCGGTGCCGCAGCGAGAGCAGGAACACGACCGCTGCGGTGCCCGCCCCGCCGAGGACCGCGCCGAGCGAGGTCGCGGCGGCGCCGCCGGCGGTGAAGAGCATGGCGATGAGGGCGCCCGTCGCGGCACCGGTGTCGAAGCCGATCACATCGGGGCTGCCGAGCGGGTTGCGCGTCACCGACTGGAAGAGCGCTCCCGCGAGTCCGAGGGCGAGCCCGACCAGCGCGCCGACCGCCGCACGGGGCAGCCGCAGTTGCACGACGATCAGCTGCTCGGCCGGCGTGCCGTGGCCGGTGAGTGCGGCGAGCACGCCGCCGACCGGCACGAAGTTGACGCTGACCGACAGTGCGGCAACGATCGCGGCGAGCAGGGCGAGGAACAGCGCGGAGCAGACCGCCGCGGCCCGCGGCCGCACGACGAGCGACCACTGTGCGAGCCGGATCACCCGCGAGCGGGCGGGCCCGTGAGAGAGCACGGTCACAGCGCCACCAGCTTCCGCCGCCGCACGAGGGCGATGAAGACCGGGGCGCCGAGGATGGCGGTCATGATGCCCGCCTCGATCTCGCGCCCGGTGCCGATCACCCGGCCTGCGGTGTCGGCCAGCACGAGCAGCGCCGCCGACAGCAACATCGACATCGGCACGACCGCCCGCTGGTCAGGCCCGACGAGGAACCGCACGATGTGAGGGACGGTCAGGCCGAGGAATCCGATCGGGCCCGCCACCGCGGTGGCCGCCCCGCACAGCAGCGTGACGGCGGCCGCGGTCAGCACGCGCACCAGGCCGACGCGCACGCCGAGCGCCCGACCCCGGTCGTCGCCCAGCGCGAGCGCGTTGAGGCCCGGGGTGAGCAGCAGCGCGAGCACGGTTCCGACCACGAGGAACGGCAGCGCCGCAACCAGGGTGTCGAGTCCGCGGTTCACCACCGAGCCGGCCACCCAGAACCGCATGGTGTCGTAGCTGCGCTGGTCGCGCAGCGCGAGGGCGTTGATGTACGCGAGCAGCACGGCGCTGAGTGCGGCGCCGGCGAGCGCGAGCCGGGCGGGCGTGGCGCCGGAGCGGCCACCCGACCCGATGAGGTAGACGACGACGGATGCCGCAGCGGCGCCCCCGAGCGCGAGCCACATCTGCGGGTACCGGCCCGAGATGCCGAACAGTGCGAAGCCGGTGACGACGGCCGCCGCGGCGCCGGCGTTGACGCCGAGCAGCCCGGGGTCGGCGAGCGGGTTGCGGGTGAGCGCCTGCATCAGCGCGCCCGCCCCGCCGAGCGCGAGCCCCACCGCGACGGCCACGACGGTGCGCTCGAGGCGCAGGCCCCGCACGATGTCGGCCGCGGCGCCCGTCGAGTGCGGCGCGAGCGCGTGCAGCACGGTCGCCGGAGACAACGGCTGGCGGCCGACCATCAGGCTGAGCAGCGCGGCCGCCGCCACCGCGGCGAGCAGAGCGGCGAACAGCGCGAGGCGCCGACCGGACGAGTGGGGAGTCACAGTTAGGAGAGGCTCACCTCACTTCTCCTCCTGATCCAGCCCGCCGCCCTCCATCGCCTGCCTTGCGGCATCGTCTTCCGTAGGCTTGCGCGCATGACCGGAACCGACGCGACCGACGCCCCCGTCGAACAGAACGACCGCCCGATCGCGCTGGTGACCGGCGCCACCCGCGGCCTCGGCCGTGCGATCGCGCTCGAGCTCGGGCGCACCCACCACGTGCTCGTCGGCGGGCGAAGCGCCGCCGCCGCGGCATCCGTCGTCGATCTGCTGCCCTCGGCCGAGCCGTACCTCGCCGACCTCGCGCACGACCCGCTGCCGCCGCTGCCGAAGCGCCTCGATGTGCTCGTGCACTCGGCCGGGGTCGAGCGGGGCGACTGGATCGCCGAGACCGAGCGCGCGGTGTGGGAGGACGTGTTCGCCACCAACGTCTTCGCCGTGGCCGAGCTCACGCGCCTCGCGCTGCCCGCCCTGCGCGCCGCCCGCGGCGTCGTCGTCGCGATCAACAGCGGGTCGGGCTTCGTCAGCGGGCCGCGCGGCGGCGTGTACGCCGCGTCGAAGTTCGCGCTGCGCGCGCTGACGGATGCCTTGCGCGAGGAGGAACGCGGCAACGGGGTGCGCGTCGCCAGCGTGCACCCGGGGCGCGCCGACTCCGACATGCAGCGCGGCCTCACCGCCAAGCTCGGCGAGGAGTACGACACGAGCTACTACCTGGCGCCCGAGGACGTCGCCGCGGCGGTGCGCGCCGTCGTGGACCTGCCGCCGCGCGGCACGATCGAGACGATCACGGTGCGGCCGACGAAGAAGCGGTGAAGGCGGCCGACGGTCCGATCAGGCGAACGGGTCGGGGATGAGCACGTACTTGGTCTCGAGGTACTCGTGGATCCCCTCGAAGCCGCCCTCGCGGCCGACGCCCGACTGCTTCACGCCGCCGAACGGCGCCGCCGCGTTCGAGACCACGCCCACGTTGAGGCCCATCATGCCGGTGTCGAGCGCGTCGATGAGCCGCTGCGCCCGCGCCAGGTCGCGCGTGTAGGCGTAGCTCACCAGCCCGTACTCGGTGGCGTTCGCCTTGGCCACCGCATCGGACTCGTCACGGAACGGGGTGATCGCGACCACGGGGCCGAAGATCTCCTCTCGGAAGATGTCGGCATCGGTGCCGACCTCACCGAGGACGGTCGGTTCGAAGAAGCTGCCGGGGCCGTCGATCGGGCGGCCGCCGGCGAGCAGTGAAGCGCCCCGGCTCACCGCGTCCGCCACCAACTCGCCGACCTTGGCGACCGCCTTGTCGTCGATCAGCGGGCCGATCGTCACGCCCTCCTCGGTGCCCCGACCGACTCGGAATGTGCGCACGCGCTCGGTGAGGCGCCGGCCGAACTCGTCGGCGACCGACTCGTGCACCAGGAAGCGGTTCGCGGCTGTGCAGGCCTGGCCGATGTTGCGGAACTTCGCCGCAAGCGCGCCCTCGACGGCGGCGTCGAGGTCGGCGTCGTCGAAGACGAGGAATGGAGCGTTTCCGCCCAGCTCCATCGAGGTACGAAGCACGTTGTTCGCGGCTTTTTTCAACAGCTGCACGCCGACGGACGTCGATCCGGTGAAGGAGAGCTTGCGCAGCCGCGGGTCGGCGATGATCGCGTCGGAGACGGCGCCGGTGGCGCGGGTGGTCACCACGTTGAGCACGCCGTCCGGCAGGCCCGCCTCTTGCAGAAGCCCTGCGAGGAACAGGGTGGTCAGCGGCGTCAGCCCGGCCGGTTTGATCACCGCGGTGCACCCGGCGGCGAGGGCCGGCGCGATTTTGCGGGTGCCCATAGCCAGCGGGAAGTTCCACGGCGTGATGAGGTAGCACGGGCCGACCGCGCGCTGAGTGACGATCATGCGGCCCGTGCCCTCGGGATTCACGCCGTACCGCCCGTGGATGCGCACCGCCTCCTCCGAGAACCAGCGCAGGAATTCGCCGCCATAAGCCACCTCGTCCAGCGCCTCGGCCAGCGGCTTGCCCATCTCGAGAGTCATCAGCAGTGCGGCGTCCTCCTTGCGCTCCTGCAGCAGCTCCCACGCCCCGTGCAGGATCTCACCGCGGATGCGCGGCGATGTAGCCGCCCACGCCTCCTGGGCGGCGACCGCCGCATCGAGCGCGCGGACGCCGTCGGTGACGGACGCGTCGGCGACCGCGGTGAGCTCCTGGCCGGTCGCCGGGTCGCGCACAGCGAAGGTGTTGCCGCCCTCGGCGTCCACCCACTGACCGTCGATGAGCAGCTGGTGCGGGACGGCGCCGAGCAGTGACCGCTCGGCGGTCGACAACACGGCCAGGGTCTCAAGGCTCATGCTCAGCACCCTACGGACGCGCGCGCGTTGCTACGCATACCTGTTCGATCTGGCCGCCAGAGCGATCAGGTAGTACCGGCACCGTCGCCGGGCGGGGCAGGCTGAGCATCCGAATCGTTTCGTCACAGCCTGGAGTCAACGATGCTTCCGATCACCAATTTCCAACCGCCGTTCCGGATCACGCGGGCCAGCCACGTCGCGATCACCGCCAAGGACCTCGCCGCCAGCCGAGACTTCTACCGCGACGTCATCGGCCTGGTCGTGACCGAGGAGACGGATGACGCGGTGTACCTGCGCGGTCTGGAGGAGGCCGCCCACCACAGCCTCACGCTGTACCAGGAGAAGGGCGAGGAGGCCAAGGCGCTGTACATCGGCCTGCGCGTCCAGCGCGACGAGGACATCGTGAGCGCCGAGAACTTCTTCAAGGCCAACGGTATCGACTACCGGCGGGTCGAGAAGCCGCACCAGGGGCCGACGATCGAATTCCGCGACCCGGTGGGCACGCACATCGAGCTCACGAGCTCGATGACGACGGTCGAGCGCAAGATGCAGGACTTCGACGAGTTCGTCGCGGGCGCCCCGCAGCGCATCGACCACTTCCAGGTGGTGAGCTACGACGTGCAGGCGGCGACCGACTTCTGGGCGGGGCTCGGCATGCGCCTCGCGGAATACACCGCGAAGGACGGAACCGACGAGCTGTGGGGTTCGTGGATGGAGGTCAAGGGGAACACGCACGACCTCGTCTTCACCAATGGTCGAGGCCCGCGCCTGCACCACTTCGCCTACACAGTGCCCGACGGCATCTCCCTGCTTCACGCCGCCGACGTCGCGGGTGCCCGCGGCTTCGGGGAGGAGATCGACCGCGGCCCCGGCCGGCACGGCATCAGCAACGCGCTGTTCCTCTACCTGCGCGACCCCGACCAGCATCGGGTCGAGCTGTTCACCACGCACTACCAGTTCATCGACCTCGAGGACGAGCCCATCCGGTGGGATATCAGCGACGCCCGCCGTGCTCAGCTCTGGGGCATGCCCGCCTCGCGGCGCTGGTTCTTCGAGGCGAGCGAGTTCCCGGACGAACCGGTGCTGGAGCCGCTGCTGACGGCCGCGCCGTCGACCCTCGAGGACTATCTGCAGCTGCACTGACGGTGCGGCGCCGCTCTAGGCTCTGAGCGTGGAGTTGCGCCAGCTCAGGTACTTCAAGGCCGTGGTCGAGGCCGGCTCGCTGACTGCCGCTGCGGCCGAGCTGCACATCTCGCAGCCGCCCCTGAGCCTTGCGATCTCGAAGTTCGAGGCCGAGCTCGGCGTGCAGCTGCTCACCCGTTCGCCTCGGGGCGTCGAGCCGACGAGCGCGGGGCGCTATCTCCTCGAAGAGGCGTCCCGCGTTCTCGGCGAGCTCGACGACATCCGTGCCCGGCTCGCGAACTATGGCGCCGGGGTCGCCGGGGTGGTCACGATCGCGGCGGTGCCCACCCTGATGAGATATCGGATTCCGCGGCTTCTCGCCTCCCACGCGGCCGAGTTCCCCGAGGTGGACGTGCGCCTGGTCGACCCTCCCCCGTGGACCGCGATCGACCTGCTGCTCGAGCGGAAGGCCGACCTCGCCGTCGTGATGGTCGCGGACGGCGCCCGGTTCGCGGAGCGGCACCGCGCCGAGCTGCACGCGCTGCCCTGGGGCACCGCGCCGCTCGTGGGGGCGTTCCCGCCCGATCTCGACGGGGAGTTCGGCGCACGTGCGCCGCTCTCGGCCTTCCACGGCGAGATCGTCGCCCTGCCCAAGCGCACCCTCGCGGTGCCGAGCCTTCCCGAGGCCGTGGAGGAGGCGTTCGACCGGCACGGGATCGTTCCGCGCGAGTTGCGGGTGCTCGAGACCATCCAGACCTGCATCCCGCTGATCCAGGCGGGCATGGCGCGGTCCATCCTGCCCGACCCGGACGGCGCGAGCATGGCGTCGGCCGGTCTCACCCTGCGCCCGCTCGAGCCCGCCCCGCGCCCCCTCGACGTGCTCGCACTGAGCCGCCGGGGACCCGCGCCGGCTCCTGCGGTGTCGCGGCTGCTGGAGCGGATCGCGTCGTCCCGCTCAGCCGAGTGACTGCTCGATGCGTCGCGCCGCGGCGCTGAGCGTCGCCGCGACCTCGTCGAGATCCACGTCGCGGCTCGCGTAGACGACGGCGAGCGATGCCGGCCGACCGTCCCGGGTGTGCAGGGGCACGGCGACCGACGACAGGCCGGGGAAGATCTCGTCGTGGCTGGTCTCGTAGCGCCGGGGCGGGTGGGCGGTCGGGTCGAGCTGAGAGCGGATGACCCGGCCGGGGGCTCCGCGATCGATGGAGTGCCTGCTTCCCGGCCGCTGCGCCACGGGTGCGTCGACGCGGCGCGGCTCGGCGGTGCTGAGGGTCACGGCCTCCTCGCCGTCGTGCACGACGACGAACGCCGTCATGCCGAGTTCGTTGGCGAGCGCGGTGAGTTCCGGGGCCGCGGCGGTCTGCAGGTCGCGTGCCACGTTGCGGGCCAGCGCCGCGACCCGCGCCCCTAGCTCCAGCCCGCCGCCCGCCGTGCGGGTAACGAAGCCGTGCTGCTCGAGGGTGCGCACCAGGCGGTACGCCATCGACCGGTGCACTCCGAGGCGTTCCGCGAGTTCGGGGACGGTGAGGGGCGCGTGGGCGTCGCCGATCTCCGTCAGCGCAGCCAGCCCACGCGCGAGCGTTTGGGAGCCCGGCTCGCCGCGGCCGTTGGACAGCGTCACACCTCGATCTTGCCGTGCTTGCCCCTTCCGGAGCGACGGGTTTAGCATCGTTTCTATTATTGCAATCGCGTCTCAACTATAGAGACAGACAAAGGAGTCAGATTGTCCCCCGTGATCCCCGCACCCGAGCTCTCCCGCACCCGCGAGCAACGTCGCGTGTTCGTCGCCACCGCCATTGGAACCATGACCGAGTGGTACGACTTCTTCACCTACGCGTCGGCGAGCGCCCTCATCTTCGCCACCGAGTTCTTCGCCCCGGCCGGTCCCGGGTTCGCGACGATCGTCGCGTTCCTGACCCTCGGCCTGAGCTACCTGTTCCGGCCCCTCGGCGCATTCATCGCCGGCCATCTCGGAGACAAGATCGGCCGTCGCAAGATGCTGGTGTGGACGCTGCTCACCATGGGCATCGCGACCACGCTGATCGGTTTCGTCCCGACCTACGGCACGATCGGCATCTCGGCGCCGATCATCCTCATCCTGCTGCGCATCCTCCAGGGGCTTTCCGCGGGCGGCGAGTGGGGCGGCGCCGTGCTGATGTCGGTCGAACACGCGCCGGCCGCACGCCGCGGGGCCCTCGGGGTCGCGCCGCAGATCGGAGTGCCGCTCGGCCTGCTGACCTCCTCGGGCGTGATGGCGATCATGACGATGATCGCGCCGGGCGAGGCCTTCGTCGAGTGGGGCTGGCGGGTGCCGTTCCTGCTCAGCATCGTGCTCGTCGGCGTCGGCTACTACGCCCGGTTGCGCCTCGAGGAGAGCCCCGTCTTCACGCGCCTCGAACAGGAGGGCGAGCGGGTGCGGGTCCCCGTCGTGCAGCTGTTCCGCCGGCACGGATGGCTCGTGCTGGTGGCTTCACTCATCTTCGCCGGCAGCACCGGGGTGGGGACCATGACGACCGGCGGCTTCGTGCAGAACTACACGACGGACCCGACCGGCCCGATCCACCTCGACCGCGAGCCGATTCTGTGGGCGGTCGCCCTGGGCTCGCTGTGCTGGCTGCTGTCGACCTGGGTCTCGGGAGTGGTCTCCGACCGGTTCGGACGCAAGCGGGTCTATGTGTTCGGCTGGCTCGCGCAGCTCGTCGGCGTGGTCGCCCTCTTCCCGCTCGTCAACCTCGGCACCGTGTGGTCCACGCTGCTGGGTCTCGTGATCCTGAGCGTGGGCATCGGGATCACCTACGGACCGCTGTCGGTCGTGTACGCCGAGCTGTTCCCCGCCCCCATCCGCTACTCCGGCGTCGCGATCACCTACGCGATCGGCGCGGTCCTCGGCGGTGCATTCGGGCCGGTCATCGCGAGCACCCTCGTCAAGACGACCGGCGGAACCGCCGCGGTCACGGTCTATCTCGTGGTCCTGACCCTCGTCGGCCTGGCCGCCACCCTCGTGCTGCACGACCGCACCGGCGTCGCGCTCGACGGGCACGCCACGCAGGACGAGACGCCGTGGATGTTCGCACGGTCGAAGGCGCCGGCGATCCCCGCCGGCTCCGACCCGGTCGTCTGACCCCACCGTCTTACGAGAATCGACGGCTTCGAGAAAGCGAGCGACAAGATTGCAGATCCACCACCGCGGCTATGAGTCCGGCGACCCTCGGGTCAAACCGGCTGCCGGATTCGGCATCGACCGCCCCACCGAGATCCCCGACGAGATGGACGTGCTCATCGTCGGCACCGGACCGGCCGCCGCGGTGGTGACGGCCCAGCTCTCGCGCTTCCCCTCGATCAACGCCCGCGCGATCGAGAAGCGCCCCGGTCGCCTGGCCGTCGGACAGGCCGACGGCATCCAGGCACGCTCGGTGGAGACCTTCCAGGCGTTCGGATTCGCCGGCGAGGTGATCGACGAGGCCTACCGCAACGTCGAGATGTGCTTCTGGAAGCCGGATCCGCTCGATCCGAGCCGGATCGTGCGGGCCTCGCGCGCGCCGGACGACGCGACCGGCATCAGCGAGTTCCCGCACATCTACGTCAACCAGTCTCGGATCCTCGACTACTTCCTGCGCGACGCCGTGCGCGCCCCGGGCCGGATCGTGCCCGACTACGGCGTCGAGTTCCTCGACTGCACGATCGACCCCGATGCCGAGTACGCGGTGGCTGCGCGCATCCGCTATGTCACCGGTCCTCGGGCCGGTGAGGAGCGCACGGTGCGCGCGAAGTACCTGGTGGGCGGTGACGGCGCTCGCAGCCGCGTGCGCGCGTCGCTCGGGCACCGCCTGCACGGCGAGTCGTCGATGCACGCCTGGGGCGTGATGGACATCCTGTCCAACACCGACTTCCCCGACATCCAGGTCAAGTGCTCGATCCAGTCGCACGACGCGGGCAACATCCTGCTCATTCCCCGCGAGGGCGGATACCTGGTGCGGATGTACGTCGATCTCGGCGAGGTCGACGAGTCGGATGCCGGAGCGGTGCGTGCCACCCCCATCGAGGCGATGATCGAGAAGGCGAATCGGGTGCTGCATCCGTACACGCTCGACGTGAAAGTCGTGACCTGGTGGTCGGTGTACGAGGTGGCCCACCGCATCACCGACGGTTTCGACGACGTCCCTCCCGAGCTCGCCGGCATCCGCGCGCCGCACGCGTTCATCATGGGCGACGCGTGCCACACGCACTCTGCGAAGGCCGGGCAGGGAATGAACGTGTCGATCCAAGACGGGTTCAACCTCGGGTGGAAGCTCGCCGCGGTGCTCGAGGGTCGCGCGCCCGAGCCGCTGCTGTCCACCTACGCCAGCGAGCGCAAGGTGGTGGCGCAGAATCTCATCGACTTCGACAAGGAGTGGGCCGAGATGCTGGCCCGCCCCGTCGACGCCTGGGAGGATCCGGCGGAGCTGGAGCGCTACTACCTCGCCACGATGGAGTTCCCCGCGGGCTTCATGACGCAGTATGCGCCGTCGATGATCGTGCTCGGCACCGAGCACCAGGAGCTCGCGACGGGGTTCCCCGTCGGCAAGCGCTTCAAGTCGGCCGAGGTGATCCGCCGCGCGGACAACCGCTGGCGCCACCTCGGTCACCTGCACGAAGCCGACGGGCGTTGGCGCGTGTACGTGTTCGCGGACTCCGCGCCGCCCGCCCTGAGCGGCACGCCCACGGCCGACTTCGCCCAGTGGTGGGCGCACGAGCCGTCGTCGCCGCGGGTGCGCTACACGCCGGCGGGCGGTGACGACGACGCCGTCTTCGACACCAAGGTCGTCTACCAGCAGAACTACACGCTGGTCGAGCCCGGCGACGTTCCCGACGCGTTCAAGCCGGTCAAAGCGCCGTTCGGCCTCGTCGACATCAACCAGATCTTCGCCTCCGGGCATGGCCGGGACATCTTCCGCGAACGCGGCATCAGCCGTGATGGCGCCATCGTGGTCGTGCGGCCCGACCAGTACGTCGCGGCCGTGCTGCCGCTCGCGGCGCGCAGCGAACTGGCCGACTTCTTCGACGGGAACATGCGGGCGCAGGCCGGCGCGATGCTCGCCGCGCGCTAAGCGTGCTCGGAACCGTGCCGCAGCTTCATCCGCGAGCCGGAGGCGAACGTCGCGTTGACGATGTCGTCCGCGGAGATCTCACCGGTCAGCTCGGCGCTGATGCCGCCTTCGCCGACGACCAGCACCCGGTCGCAGAGCAGGGACAGCTCGTTCTCGTCCGACCCGGCGACGAGCACGGTGCAGCCCGCTGCTGCCGCCTGCCGGATGGCGGTGATGATGATGTGGCGAGCGCCGACGTCGACGGCCTGGGTCGGCTCGTGCAGCACCAGCAGGCGCGGCGAGCTGGAGAGCCACTTGGCCAGCACCACCTTCTGCTGGTTGCCGCCGCTGAAGGTTCCGACCGGCGCCTGCGGGGTGCGCGGCCGCACGTCGAGTCGCTCGAGCCACTCCTCCACGGTCGCGCGGCCTTCCCGCGCCGGCAGCGGCAGCAGTGGCGTGTTCGAGGCGGCGCTGCGCAGCACGAGAGCGTTCTCGGCGACGGTGAGGTCCAGGGCGAGGCCGGCGCGCTCGCGCCCCTCGGGGACGAGGGCGATGCGGTGCGCGATCGCCTTCTGCGGGTTCAGCTTCGGCAGCGCCAGCTGCGTGTCGCCGATGGTCAGCGTTCCGGCGACGGCCTGCTGCGCCCCGGTGATGAGATACGGGATCTCCGCGTATCCCGAGTCGGGCGTGCCCGTGACGCCGAGGATCTCGCCGGCCTCGATCGCGAAGCCGAGGCCGCTGAGCGGCCCTCCGGTCAGGCCGGAGACGTGCACCGGGTCGCCGCCGGCCCGCTCATCGCGTGAGGCGCCGCCGAGGTCGACGAGGTTGCGGCCGAGCATGAGCCGCGTGAGGTCGGCCTCGCTGAGGCCCGCCACCTCGCGCCCCGACTCAATCGACTGACCGTCGCGCAGCACAGTCACGCGGTCGGCCGCGTCGACGACCTCTTCCAGACGGTGCGTGATCATCAGCACCGAGGTGCCGGTCTTCACGATCTCGTCGAGCATCTGGAAGAAGTGCTCCAGTGAGCGCCGGGTCAGCGCGCGCGTCGACTCATCGAAGATGATGAGCCCGCCGCCGGCCTGCGCGTCCTGCAGCGCGCGGGCGATGGCGACCGTCGCGCGCTCCTCCTCGCTCAGCGAGCCGACGGGGGCCTCGAGCGGGACGCGCCGGCCGAGACGGTCGAACACCGCGCGCGCCTGCTCCCGCTCATGCCGCCAACGGATGCGCCGCCCGAGCCGCGTTGCGCTGAACCGGCCCACCCTCAGGTTCTCAAGCACCGTCATGTCGTCCACGAGGCCGAGGCTCTGGTGCACGACGGCCACACCGCGGGCCATGGACTCGTTGGGGCTGACCGGCAGCTTGAGGGGGACGCCATCGACGGCGACCCGGCCGCCCGGGTCGGGGCGGTACAGGCCGGTGAGCACCTTCGCGAGCGTCGATTTGCCCGATCCGTTCTGCCCGATCAGGCCGTGGATCTCGCCCGGCCGCACGTCCAAGGAGACGTCACGCAGCACGCGGTTGCGACCGAAGGTGACCGAGATGCTCTCGACGTCGAGCCGGTTCTCCGGCGCGGGAGCCCGGTCCACCGCCTGCGCCTGGCTCATGAGACGCCCCACAGCTTGGCGAACTTCTCGGTGAAGTCGGTTGGCCCGAACCACTCGCCCGAGGCCTGGGCGGCCGCGGTGATCTTCACGTCTTTGATCGAGTCGCGTGTGAACAGCCGCACGGGGATCGTGTACTTCGGCAACTGCGCACCCGTCAGCATGCGCAGCACCGCGTCGGTGTCGGCCCAGCCCTGGTAGGCCGAGGCCTGCCCGACTGCCGCGTAGAGGAAGTTCTTCGACTGCAGCATCTGCAGGCTGCTGAGCTGCGCGGCGCCGGTCGCGCCCTTGATCGAGCCCGACTTGCCTGCCTGCTGCACGCCGCCCAGGGTGGGCTGCACGAACTGCTCGAACTCGGAGACGATGTAGCCCGCGTCGGGGGTCTTCAGCAGTGCCGAGCTGGTCGACGAGGGCACCAGGGAGAAGTTCGCCGACGAGATCTTGTTGAGCGTCACCTTGCAGTCGGGGCACTGCTTCTTCAGCTCCGCCTCTCCGGCCTTGTAGTAGACCTCGGGCGCGGGGCCGTCCTGGTTGAGGCTGAACACAAGCGACGCCTTGCCGCCCGAGTCGAGGGTGATCCAGTCGGCCAGGGCGACCATCTGCGCCGAACCGGGTGCCTCGATGTAGCCGAGGGTCTTCGAGGCCGGGTGCGCGTCGTCGACGACCTGGTCGGTGTTCAGCACGGCGATTCCCGCCTTCTGCGCGGCGTCGAAGGCGTTGGCGGCGATCGTGTACGGAATACCGTCGGTGATGATCGCCGCGGCTTTGCCCTGGGTGGCCTGGTCGACGCAGGCACCGATCGCGGTGGGCGTGCCCTCGCCGTTGCACACCTGCAGCTTGAGGCCCGCCTTGGTCAGCGCCTGCTTGAGGGCCGCCTGCGTGACGGAGAACTGCGGCGCCTGCTGCGTGATCGGGATGTAGTAGACCGTCTTACCCGCGAGCCCGGAGATGTCGCCGACGGGGTCGGTCGGCACCGGGTAGCTGTCGCCGGCCTTCTCGAGGTGGGCGACGGTCTTGGCCAGGGCGTCGTTCGTAGTGCCCGCCGACGATCCGGAGGTGCTGGCCGGGCCCGTCGCGCCGCAGCCGGAGAGCGTGAGGCCGACGAGGCCTGCGGCGGCGACGGCGAGCGCGATGCGGGTGCGCGCCCGGCGGAGGGTGGGGAGGCGGTTCATGGGGAGACCTTTCTTGACAACTCTGGCAAGGGGGAAAGCGTGTGCGCCGTCAGCGCGATCGTGCGTGCAGCAGCGTCGAGATGGTCACGGCCACGACGAGCACGCCGCCGTAGAAGACCGACGAGACCCAGGCCGCGAGGCCGAGCAGCTGCAGCCCGATCACGCCGGTGGCGAGGAAGAAGACGGCGACCAGCGTGCCGAGCGGGTTGAACTTTCCCGGCTCGAAAATGGCGGTGCCGAGGAAGGTCGCGGCGAACATCGGCAGCAGGTAGCTCTGGGACACGCTGGGGTCGAAGCCTCCCGTCGCGGCAGCGGACAGAACGCCACCGATGCCGGCGATGAGACCCGCGAACACGAAAGCGCCGAAGCGGATACGCGTGACACGGATGCCCGCGAGCCGGCTCACCTCGCGGTTCGCCCCCACGAAGCGCATGTTGCGCCCGAGCGGCGTGAAGCGCATCACGTAGGCGAAGAACAGAAGCAGCACGACGCCCTCGTAGAAGTTGACCGGCAGCCCGAACAGCTGGAAGAGGGAGATCTGGGCGAAGGAGCCCGGCAAGCCGCTGACCGGGGTGAGGTTGCTGACCCAGAGCGCGATGCCGAGCAGGAACGTGCCCATCCCCAGCGTGACGACGATGGTGTTGACGCCGAGCCGCACCACGAGCCATCCGTTCAACGCACCCGCCGCGGTCGAGATGGCGATCGCCGCGAGAGCGGCCACCCACACGTTCCAGTGGGCGTTGACATTGAGCACGGAGACGAAGATGGCGGCGAGGCCGAAGTTCGATGCGATCGACATGTCGACGAACTCGCCGACGATGATCGTGCACAGCAGGGCCGCCGTAAGGAACATGAGCGCCTGCTGGCTGCTGAAGATCGTCTTGAACGTTCCGGAGGTGAGGAACGTCGACGGCTCGAGCACGCCATACAGGATGATGAGCAGCACCCACACGCCGACCACGGCGAAGCGGGAGCTGAACCAACCGAAACCGCGAGGGGCGCCCCGATCGGGGGCCTCGAGGGGAACCGTCGCCGGACTGTGTGCGTTGGTGGTGCTCGTCATTGGGTACCTCGGCGTGCTGTCGATCTGATGCCGTTGCCCCTGAGGGCAGCGAACTGCGGGCCAGGCGTGCCGCTCCCGAGAAGCCCTTCCGCGACGTGCGCGACCGGCCTCACTGCCCACTTCGTCGAGGGCGTCACCCGTGAAGAGTAACCACGTCGTACACGACCGGTCAATCTGTTTTCTTATGCGATTTGTTACGAAAAGAACGAGAACGGATGTGGCGCTTCAGACCGCTTCGGAGTCCAACCGCTCTTGATACGAAGTGATCGCCTCGAGTGTGTTCAGCTCGTGGCGCCGCGCCGTGGTCTCGATCACCTCGGTGTCTGCGCGAATCTCAAGCAGGTCGAGCAGAGCGTCGTGCTCGGCGACCGAGGCGAGCGCGCGGCCCGGCGCGTACCAGTAGGCGGAGCGCCGGACGAGGTCGACCCTCGCCCATTCGGCGTCGAGCAACTGGGTGAGGTGCTCATCGCCGCACCGGGTGTAGATCTCCGCATGAAACGCCCGATTGAGACGACCGAACCGCACCGGGTCGAATTCGCCCAGCGCCTTCTCCATGTCGCGGTTCATCGCGCGCGCGGCGTCGATGTTCTCGGCCGTCAGGTGCTCGACCGAGAGGGCGGTCGCGAGGCCCTCGAGCCGGGCCACGATGCGCATGCTGGAGGCGAACGCGCCCGTGTCGAAGGTCTTCACGATGGCACCGACGTGAGGGACGACCTCGACCCAGCCCTCGGCCTCGAGCCGGCGCACCGCTTCCCGCCAGGGAATGACGCTGGCGTTGGACTCGCGCTTCAACTGATCCACCACGATGCGGTGACCAGGCCCGTAGGTGCCGTCCATGATGCGGCCCTTGAGGGTCACATAGCACTCCTCGGTCTTGCTCATGCGAACGCGTCCTCCCTGACTGGCGGTGCTCGACATGGTACGTGGCGCCACGGGAGTCCGCGCCTGTTGCTTGTCACCCGATAAGAAGTCTTATACGATCTGACTCGGCTCAGCCGCCGCAACGGAGCAGCGAAGAAGGACGCCAGTATGACCGAACTGACCGCCCGCGACATCCCCTACGAGCATCGCGGCACCCGAATGACCGGCTACTTCTGTGCGCCGAAGGGCGGACAGACCGGGCTTCCCGGGCTCGTGCTCGTGCACGATGCCTTCGGCCTCGGTGAACCGATGATCCGGCTCGCCCATCGATACGCCCACCTCGGCTTCGCCGTTCTCGCCGCCGATGTGTGGGGCGAGCGCAAAGTCCCCGGCTCGGGCGAGGAGATCGGACCGCTGATCGGAGGCATGGTCGCCGACCGAGAGGAATGGCTCGGTCGCATCGACTCGGCCCACGCCGCCCTCGTGGCCCAGCCCGAGGTCGCCGGCCCCGAGACCGCGATCGCGGGTTACTGCTTCGGCGGGGCATCCGCTCTCGAATACGTTCGCGTCGGCGGCCCGGTGCGCGCGGCCGTCAGCGTGCACGGCGGACTCGACCTGCTCGCCCCCGACTGGCACGAGGCGACGCGCTCGGCGCAGGTGCTCGTGTGCACGGGCTCGGCGGACCCGATGGCGACGGCCGCGCTGCGCGACGCCCTGACGACCGCCATGACCGACGCCGGGATCACGTGGGAGCTCGACCTATACAGCGGCGCGCAGCACGGATTCACCAACCCGCTCTCCGACCTTCCCGGCATGCCTCCCGGCGTCGCCTACGACGAGCGCGCCTCGGAGCGTGCCTGGGCGGCGACGGAGAGCTTCCTGCGCGACGTGTTCGCCGCCGGGTGACCGATCGACCCCATTCACCGAAGAACGAGGACAGACATGCTTGACATCGCCATCGTCGGCGCCGGCCCCGCCGGTCTGCTGACGGCTCTCCGCCTGCACCAACAGGGCTTCCGCCCGCGCATCTACGAGTCGGTGCAGGAGCTCAAGCCCCTGGGCGTCGGCGTCGACATCAAGGTGTACGGCACGCAGGAGATCGACGAGATCGGCCTCCTCGACGAGTTCCGCGCCATCTCCGTCGACGCCGAGGACTCGATCTTCTTCAACGGCTACGGGCAGGAGATCTACGCCGAGAAGTGCGGCGTGCACATGGGCTACCTGTACGAGCAGCGCTTCGTGCACCGCGGCACGCTGCAGATGCTCTTCTACCGCACCGTGCTCGAGCGGCTCGGGGCGGATTCGATCGTGCTCGGCGCCCGCATCACCGGCTACCGCCAGGACGCGGACAGCGTGACCCTCGAGCTGCAGCACCGCGACGGCCGCACCGAGGAGGTGCGGCACGACGCCGTCATCGCCGCCGACGGCATCAACTCGGCGGTGCGCAAGCAGATGCATCCCGAGAGCGCTACGCCGCACTACTCGGGCATCACGATGTGGCGCGGGGTGACCGTGCGCAAGCCGTTCCGCGGCGGCCACACCATCCTGCACATCGGGGACCCCCGGGTGTCGTCGATGATCATCTACCCGATCGCAGACAACGTCGACGGCGAGGGCAGCCAGCTCATCAACTGGGTCGTCGAGGCCGAACGCGACGAGACGATCGAGGACTGGAACCAGCGCGGCACCGTCGACGAGGTGCTGCCCTACTACGACCAGGTGAAGATCCCGTTCCTCGACGTGCAGCAGCTGATGCGCGACGCCCGCGAGGTCTACCTCTTCCCGCTGATCCGCCACGACCCGCTGGACAACTGGGTCGAAGGCCGGGTCGTGCTGCTCGGGGACGCCGCCCACGCCATGTACCCGCGCGGCGGCAACGGCATCTCGCAGGCCCTGGTCGACGCCCGCGTGATCACCGAGAAGCTCGTCGAGTACGCCGACCCGCATGAGGCGTTCGTCGCGTTCGACGCCGAGCGCCGGGAGCCGGTCAACCGCATCGTGATGAACATGCGCGGAGAGGGCTACGAGGTGATCCGCCGCATGGTCGCCGAGCGTACCGACGGCAAGCCCTTCGACGACATCGAGCAGGTACTGCCGCTCGCCGAGGCCGACGCGATCTTCAGCAAGTACCACGCCCTGGTCGGCCAGCCCCGGCCGGGCTGGGAGGCCGGGCAGGCCACCGGCTTCCGCACCTGGGCCGAGACGGGGGTGAGCCGATGACCGCCGTGACCACGCCGGACCCCCAGACCGCGGCGGAGCTGCTCGCCGTCGAGGAGCGCCGGCAGCGCGCGCTCATCGACGTCGACCTCGACGCGCTCGACGAGCTGATGGAGGACAGCCTCGTGCACATCCACGCGCCGGGCCTGACCCACGACAAGGCGCAGCTGCTCCAGCACACCGAGACGCGCCGCGCCTATCTCGAGATCACCCGCGGAGACCTGAACCTGCGACTGATCGGCGACGACGTCGCCGTCATCACGGGTCCGCTGACCAACCGCCTGCGCACGCAGGAGGGCGGCGAGCGCACGCTCGCCGGTGTCGCGACACAGGTGCTGCACCGCGGCGACGACGGAGAGTGGCGCTTCGTCAGCTTCCAGCTCACGCCCTACGGCGAACAGGCCTGGACACCGCTCCCCTCCGAACAGGGAGGCCGGTCGTGAAACTCGCACGCTTCTCCGTCGCCGGGGGCGACATCCACGTCGGCCGCGTCGACGGCGACGAAATCGTCGACCTCACCGAGGGGGCCGGAGTGGGCACGTCGCTGAAGGCGCTGCTGCCGGCGCTCGACGAGCTGCGTCCGCGCCTCGAGAGCGCCGACGGCCCGAGGCATCCGATCACGGAGGTCGTGCTCGCCGCGCCCGTCGACGAGCCGCAGAAGTATCTCGCGATCGGCATGAACTACGCGAAGCACGCCGAGGAGGCGTTGCAGGCCGGGATCCCGACGCCGAAGAACCAGCTCTGGTTCAACAAGCAGGTCTCCTGCATCGTGGGGCCGTTCGACGACATCGTGAAGCCCGCCGTCTCCGACCAGCTCGACTACGAGATCGAACTCGGCGTCGTCATCGGCACCCGCTGCCGCCACGTCGCCGCCGCCGACGCCCGCGCGGTCATCGCCGGCTACCTCGTCGCGAACGACGTGTCGGTGCGTGACTGGTTGATGGCGCGCTCCCCCACCTTCACGCTCGGCAAGTCCTTCGACACGCACGGGCCCCTCGGCCCGTGGCTGACGACCGACGACGAGGTCGCCGACCCGCACGCGCTCGGAATGCGCCTGACGGTGAACGGCGAACTGCGGCAGAGCGCCGCCACCGACGACATGATCTACGACATCTACCAGCAAATCGCCGAGTTGAGCACGGTCATGACGCTCATGCCGGGTGACATCATCGCCACCGGGACCCCGTCCGGCATCGGCGCGCCGACCGGCCGCTTCCTGCGCCCCGGCGACGTGGTGCGGGCCGAGATCGACGGCCTCGGCGCCATCGAGAACACCGTTCGCAGCGAGAACGAGCGATAGAAAGAGGATCCAGTGCCCGTCATCGACATCAACATCCACCACCTGCCGGAAGACCTGTTCAGCAATGACAAGATCCTGAACGGATTCCTCGACTCGGCGCCCCGCGGCTTCGGGGAGATCGCCCGCGTCATCACCATGGAGAGCGGCAAGAAGCAGCTCATCCTCGAGAAGCCGAAGGGCCACCAGAACCTGAACTACGTCGAGGGCGACTACTCCGCCGAGGCGAAGCTCGCCGCGATGGACGACGCCGGCGTCGACTACGGCATCATGCGCGTTCCGGTCTGGCAGGAGTGGCTGCCGCTCGAGATCTGCAAGGCCGTCAACGACAACGCGGCCGAGATCGTGAAGAAGTCCAACGGCCGCCTGTTCGCCACCGCCTGCGTTCCGCCGTGGGGCGGCAAGGAGAACATCTACGAGCTGGAGCGGTGCATCAAGGAGCTCGGCGTCGTCGGCGTGCAGCTCGCCTGCCACTACGGCCAGCTCTACCTCGACGATGAGGCCTTCGAGCCGTACCTCAAGGTGCTCAACGACCTCGAGGTCCCGGTCATCGTGCACCACACCCCGCTGCCGGTGCAGTGGGAGTCGATCATCGACTACACCAACCTGCGCCGCGAGTTCGGCCGCATCGTCGACCAGGCCACCGCCGTCGGCCGCGAGCTGTTCAGCGGCATGTTCGACAAGTTCCCCAACCTCAAGTTCATCCACACCATGCTGGGCGGCAACTGGTTCGCGAACACGGCGCTGCTGACGCCGCACGCCTCGAACAAGAAGGAGTCGATGCAGCGCCTGGACTCCAGCGGCGCCGAGCGCATCGCGAGCTACCTGGAGAACAACATCTTCTTCGACCTCACCCACCCGCACTCCTGGGGCAAGGAGCAGGTCGAGGCCGCGCTCAAGGTGAACGGCGCCGACCACTACCTGTTCGGCTCCTCGTTCCCGGTCTTCTACGGCTGGATGAGCCAGGGCGTCGACTTCATGACGAAGAAACTCGACCTGAGCGCCGAAGACCGCGAGCTGGTGATGTACGGCAACGCCAAGCGCCTGTTCAACCTGCCGGTCTGAGCCGCGGCCGAAGCAAGGCGAAGCATGAGCGACGACGACATCGACGGCTACTTCTCCACGGCGCGCGTGAGCGCGCGCGAGGAGGCGATCGAGCTGCCGCCCGACGATTTCCGCGCCAATCTCTACCCGGTGGACTCGCCCCAGTTCACGCAGGTACGCGGAATGAACTTCGAGCAGTTCGCGCAGGACCGCTACCGAGCGCCCTTTCTGCGCGAGCTGCTCGAGTACTGGGACGGCCTGTACCGCGAGCCGTTCGTCGGCGTGACCTCCGACGGCGTGGTGCGCGAGGGGCTCTACGCACTGCCGGAGGGCGGCCGCAACGACCCTGAGCTCGTTGCGGCCGCCGAGCGTCTCATGGGGCTGCTCACCCCGGGCGAGCGGGATCAGCTCGGGCATCCGATCGACGCCCCGCAGTGGCGGGCGTGGAGCAATCCCGAGTTCATGGTCTACCGGATCGGGCTGCGCCTCGAGTGCCTGGCCGACGAGAAGGTCGAGGCGATCCTCGAGGTCGTGCGGCGGTCGTTGAGCCCCGAGGGCTACCAGCGCGTACGGCAGGCGATGGAGCTGAACGGCTTCCTCGGCCGGCTGGTCGAGCTGCCCGAGATCCTGAACGCGCGCAGCTACTGGTTCGCGATCTTCGGCACGCCGTCGCAGGACGAGCCGTGGGGGTGGCAGCTGTCGGGCCACCATGTCGACGTCAACTTCGTCACGATCGGCGGTCGCGAGCTGGCCGCCCCGGTCTTCATCGGCGCCGAGCCGGCGCTCTCCGACGACGAGCATCCCCCGCTCTTCGCCGCGCGCGAGCGCGCCGCCCTCGAGCTGGCCGGCTCCCTGACCGAGGCGCAGCGGGCCGAGGCGGTCGTATACGACTCGGTGCTCGACCCGCGCATGCCGGAGGGGCGCATCCACCCCGCCGACGAGCGCCACCTGGCCGGCGCTTTCCGCGACAACCGCGTGATCCCGTACGAGGGCATCAACGCCGCCGCACTCGACGCGCGTCAGCGCGAGCTGCTGCGCGAGCTGGTCGCCGACTGCTGGCTGCTGCTGCGCGTCGAGCAGCGCGCCGCGCAGCTCGACCTGTTCGACGCGCACCTCGATGAGACCTGGTTCGCGTGGTACGGGGCGACGGATGGCTCGCAGCCGTACTATTTCCGCATCCAGAGCCCGGTCATCGTCGCCGAGCTCGACGACCACGCCGGAGTGTGGCTCGCCAACCGTCTTCCGGCTCGCTTCCACGTGCACACGACGTTGCGGGTGCCGAACGGCAACGACTACGGAAAGGCGTATCTGGCGCAGTGGCAGGGCAGGCAGGATTCATGAGCGGTCGCCGCATCAGCGTCTACACCGAGGGCTTCGCGCACGCGAACCCCGTGCCGGCCGCGTGCCGCATCGGCCCGTTCCTCTTCTCAGGCGTGATTACGGGCCGCGACCAGCGCGACCGGTCGCTGCCGCCGACGCTCGACGAGCAGTGCGCGCTGATGTTCCAGGCGATCCGCTCGGTGGCCGAGGCGGGCGGTGGCACCGTCGACGACATCGTCAAGGTGACCGTGTGGCTGGCGGATCTCGGCGACCGTGCGGCACTCAACCGAGAGTGGACGGCCATGTTCCCCGACCCGCAGGACCGGCCGACCCGGCACGCCCTGGCCGGGTCGCTCGAAGCGGGCAAGCTCATCGAGTGCGAGTTCGTCGCCGTGATCGGCGACAAGCCGTCGGGGGGCGACGGCTAGCGCGTCGTCGCCCGGGGCTGGGTGCGTACCGCGTTGTCGAGCGCGTCGAGCGCGTCGACCGCGGCGAGCAGGGCGTCCAGTTGGTCTTCCGAGAGCGAGGCCAGCGCGCCGTCGAGCGCGGACGCCCACGCGGCGGCGATCGCCTCGTGCTCGCGGATGCCTGCTTCGGTGGCCTCGATCTGCACGGCGCGGCGATCCGAGGGGTGCGGCCGGCGCACGATGTATCCGCGCCGCTCGAGGACCCGCAGGGCGGCGCTCGTGTTCGACTGCTGCAGCCCGAGCTGCTGCGCGAGCTCACCGACGGTGGCGCCGGGCGTCTCCTGCACCTGGCGCAGCAGCGCGAGCTCCGTGGTCGGCAGCGGCCCCACGCCCGCGCGGTCCGGCGCGCGGCGGTGCACGGCCCAGGCCAGCTCCCGCAATGCGATGGTCAGCTCCCGCAGCTCGGAGCGGCGGGAGTCGACCATGCGGGTCATGCTAGCAACGCCCCGCGGTCACAGCGGCTGTGCCATCACCTCGAGCACGTGGTTGGTCGCGCCGATGTTGTCGAAGCCGGGCAGTCGGCCCATCTCCCACTCCCCGATGTTGAGCGACGTGTCGACGATGAGCTTGCAGCGCTCGTAGCGGCGCTCGGTGTACCGCGCGAACGCCTCGTCGAGCCGGTCGTTCTGGGCGAGCTCCTCGGCGAGAACCACGCCGTCCTCGATCGCCTGGGCGGCGCCCTGACCGAGGTGGGGGGTGATGGTGTGCACGGCGTCGCCCATCAGCACGACGCGACCCTTGTGCCACGGCGTGGGCACACCCATCGTCTCCTCTGGCCGCAGCACGATGTCGACGTCGTCGGTGATGAACTCGTCACGCACCCGGCCGGTGAGGCCGCCGAAGGGCGCCAGATACTCGCGCAGGCGAGGCGCGAGCTGGTCCTCAGGGATGCGCTCATGCACCCCGAAGTGCGCGTTGTAGAACATGTAGGCGAGGTCGGGCCCGATCGGCACGAAGCCGGCCATGCCGGCGTCGCACACCTGCAACACGATGCAGTCGATCTCGGGCAGGCGCGGAATGTTGACGCGGAACGCCGACTGGCCGATGTACTTCGGTTCGATCTCCTTGCCGAGCACGTACTGGCGCACCTTCGAGCGCACGCCGTCGGCACCGACCACGACGTCGGCGGTGAGCCGCTCGCCGCTCTCCGTGACGACGGTCACCGATTCCGGGCCCTCTTCCAGCGCGGCGAACGAGGTGCCGTAGTGGATCTGCACTCCGACGGCGAGCGCGCGGCCGGTGAGGATCTCATGCAGCTGCGGCCGGGTCACCCCGTTCAGCGGCGGGAACTTCGATCCTTCGATCGCGACGCCCGGCATGTCGCGCAGGTGGTCGCCGTTCACGTCGAGCATGCGGCCCCACTGCTTCGCCGGGTAGCCGACGGCGACGCAGGCCTCGGCGCATCCGATCGCATCGAGCGCGCGCAGCGCGTTACCCGGCTGGATGATGCCGACACCGAACACCGAGGAGTGCAGGTCTGGGTAGCGTTCGATCACCGTCACGTCGAACCCCTGCTGGCGCAGCGCCACGGCGGCCGACAGACCCCCGATGCCTCCGCCGACCACGATCACGTTCTTGTCGTCAGTGCGTCCCATACGCATCCTTCCGCCTTCTCCTCGCGCGTCTTTGCGCGGTGAGGGTCGCCGCCCCTCGAACTTACGGTGTTCGCGATGTCTTCGGCTGATGCTCGATTTATCACATATCGAGCGATATGTATGTCACCATAACGAAAGCGGCTCCGGCAAGGGAAGACCCGAAACCGGCCCGCATCCGCCAGATCTGTCAATGACGCCAGAGAGGTCACCCCAACATGTCGAAACCGTCTCGCCGCCTCGTGCGCGCAGCCTCCCTCGCCGCGGCCGTCGCGGCGCTCGTCTCACTCTCCGCCTGCAGCACCGGGCCGGCCAGCACGCCGTCCGGCGCCGACAGCGGCTCCTCGACGTCGAAGCTCGCCGACACGGTGGCACAGCTCGAGAAGCCGCGGGACGCGTACCCCGTGCCCGATACCCCGATCCCCGCCGTCTCGGCGCTCAAGGGGAAGACGGTCTACTTCATTCCCTGGACGCAGCAGGCGCCCCAGTTCTCCGTCACCGGCACCGCGCTCAAGCAGGCCCTCGCGACGGTCGGAATCACGGTGCAGACCTGCGACGGCGGCGCGACCCCGTCGCAGGTCGCCGCGTGCGTCGACCACGCCAGGCTGGCAAAGGCGGGCGCGATCGTGACCGACTCGATCCCGTACGTGATCGCGGCCAACGCCTTCGACGAGGCGCAGAAGGCGTCGATCCCGATCCTGATCAGCGACCAGATCACCGATTCCGCGCACCCGGCGTCGGACACCCTGGCCTACATCCCGACCCCCGGATCGAAAATGATGCAGGCCGTCGCCGACTGGATCATCGTCGACTCGAACGGCACCGCGAACGTGCTGATCAACGCGAGCACCGACTCGCCCTCGACGGAGGCGTACGTCGAGGCGGCGAAGAAGGAGTTCTCCGCCCAGTGCCCGAAGTGCGTCGTGAAGCTCAACTCGGTGTCGTCGGCCAATTTCTCGCTGATCGCCTCGTCGACGAGCTCGGCGCTGTTGAAGGCGCCGAATACGGGCTACGTGATCTCCGAGTTCGACCAGTTCCTGCAGCCGACCGTCGGCGGCGTGCAGCAGACGGGCCGCACCGCGTCCATCAAGGGCGCCTCGACGGCGGCTCAGATCGCGGGCCTGCAGATGCTCGCGGCGAAGAACTTCCTCTCGGTCGACGCCGGCCAGGCCTCGGCCTACCAGGGTTGGGTCGATGCCGACGCGGCGCTGCGGCTGATGACGAAGACGAAGCTGCCGAGCTACGAGATCCCGATCCGCCTCTTCACGCGCGACAACGTCGCCGATGTGAAGACGGATGCCGCCGCCGAGGCTTCCGGCGAGTGGTTCGGCCCGACCAGCTTCCGCGACGACTTCGCGAAGCTGTGGAACGCGCAGTAACGACCACCACACGACGAAGGCCCCGGGAAGCCGGGGCCTTCTGTCCTGTGTAGCGGGAGCGGGACTTGAACCCGCGACACCACGATTATGAGCCGTGTGCTCTAACCGACTGAGCTATCCCGCCAAGCGCTCACTGTCTGAGCATTGCTCCTATTGAGCAGAGCCCCGAGTCAGGATTGAACTGACGACCCCTTCCTTACCATGGAAGTGCTCTACCACTGAGCTATCGGGGCAGCGCCAGAGATCTCCGGCAACCCGAAGAGCATAACAGAGCGCCTGCGCCGTCAAGAAATCAGGCGCTGCCCGGCTGAAGCCCGTCGCATCCGCCCGATAACGTGGCCTCATGGCTTCAGAGTGGTGGCGCAGCGCCGTGATCTACCAGGTCTATCCGCGGTCGTTCGCGGACGGTGACGGCGACGGGGTGGGCGACCTGCGAGGCATCCGCTCTCGCCTGCCTGAGCTCGCCGAACTGGGTGTCGACGCGGTCTGGTTCTCGCCGTTCATGACCTCGCCGCAGCGCGACGCGGGCTACGACGTCGCCGACTACACCGACATCGACCCGCTGTTCGGGTCGCTCGCCGACTTCACCGACGTGTTGACGGATGCGCACGCGCTCGGCCTCAGAATCATCATCGACCTCGTGCCGAATCACACCTCGAGCGACCACGTATGGTTCCAGGCGGCTCTCGCGGCCGGCCCCGGGTCGCCCGAGCGCGACTGGTACATCTTCCGCGATGGCAAGGGCGCCGGCGGCGACGAGCCGCCCAACAACTGGCAGTCGGTCTTCGGCGGCCCCGCTTGGACGCGCGTGACCGAAGCCGACGGCACGCCCGGCCAGTGGTACCTGCACCTGTTCGACTCGTCGCAGCCCGACCTGAACTGGCGGTCGCCGTTCGTGCGCGCCGCGTTCGTCGACATCCTGAAGTTCTGGCTCGACTGGGGCGTCGACGGCTTCCGCGTCGACGTCGCGCACGGCCTGATCAAGGCCGAGGGCCTGCCCGACTACACGCCGCCGCAGGCCGGCGGCTCGATGGGCGGCCGGCCCGGCGCCGACGACGTGGAGGACGAGCCGCCGCTCGCGCCCTACTGGGGGCAGGAGGGCGTGCACGAGATCTACCGCGAGTGGCACGAGGTGCTCGCCGGCTACGACGGCGACCGCGCCCTGTGCGGCGAGGCATGGGTCGAGCCGCTGTCGCGGCTGGCGAAGTGGGTGCGCCCTGACGAGATGCAACAGACCTTCAACTTCGCCTACCTCGAGACGCCGTGGGAGGGCGGCGCCCTGCGCGAGGTGATCCAGGACTCGCTCGAGGCCTTCGGCGCGGTCGGCGCCCCGTCGACCTGGGTGCTCTCGAACCACGACGTCGTGCGCCACGCCACCCGGCTGGCCCTCGCCTTCGAGAACCCGCAGGGTGCCGGCATCGGCCCGCGCGACCTGAAGCGACTGCCCGATCGCTTCTTCGCCCTGCGCCGCGGCCGCGCGGCGACCGCTCTGATGCTGGCGCTGCCCGGCTCGTCCTATCTCTACCAGGGCGAGGAGCTCGGGCTGCCCGAGGTCGTCGACCTGCCCGACGACGCCCGGCAGGACCCGACCTGGTTCCGCACCGGCGGCGAGCGATACGGCCGAGACGGATGCCGCGTCCCGATCCCCTGGGAAGCCGGCGCCCCCGCCTACGGCTTCAACGAGACGGGCCGTTCCTGGCTGCCGCAGCCGAAGCTGTGGGCCGAATACGCCCGTGACGTGCAGAAGTCGGACCCCGAATCGACGCTGTCGCTGTACCGCACGCTGCTCGAGCTGCGGCGGCAGCACGGCCTCGGGCTCGGCGAGGTCGAGTGGCTGGGCGGCTATCACGAGCAGGTCGTGGCGCTGCGCAACCGCGACGTCACGGTCATCGCCAACCTCGGCACCGCGCCCGTGACCCTGCCCGCCGGCGACATCCTGGCGGCGAGCTCGCCCTTCGAGGGCCGGCTGCCGGTCGACACGACGGTCTGGCTCCGCGCGGCGGAGTGATGGGCGGCCGAACTCAGGAGGAGCGCCCGGTCGAGCCCGTCAGGCCCTCGAGTCCGCGCTCCTCCTGAGTTCGGTCGCGCTACAGCTCCGCGAGCACGTACTTCACGCCGTATTCGGCGACGATGCGGCGCGTGCCGCGCGGCACCTGCAGCCGCCGCGGGCTGAAGGTGTGGATCGGGAACACCACCCGCGGGGCGATCGTCTCGACCATGGCGTGCAGCGCGTCGCTCGAGGCGTGGCCGCCGGCGCCCGCCATCCGCAGCTCGATGCCGAGCTTCGCGAGCCACGCGGTGAACGGCGCCCACCACACGTCGAAGTCGCCGAGCGGCTGCCCGTTGGCGTGCAGCAGCACCGTGCCCGGCCCGACCGGCAGGTCGAGCAGACTGGGCAGGTCGTGCGGGTCGGGCATCACGACGAACGCGTCGGGCTGCGCGTGCACGGCGCCGAGATCGACGCGCTGCACGGCGAAGCCGTCGGCCTCGGCCCGAGCGAGCGCATTGGTGTGCACGGATGGCTCGTTCCGGGACTCCCCCCACCCCGCGACGCCCTTCACCCCGAGGCGCGCGAACAGCGCCGCGACGCGGCCGGGCCACACCAGGGTGCGGCGGTGCGCGGCGGCGGTCTCGATGAAGCGCTGCGCCCGCTCCACGTTGCGCGGGTAGAGCGCGACGAGCACGAGGGCGGGATTGTCGTGCAGCCCGGCGGCGAACTGTGCGAGGACGTCGTCCTCCGTGGTCGGCGCATCCGTCATCGGCTCCCACGACAGCGTCGTGCCCTCGGTGATCAGCGCGTCGACGCCGTGCACCCGGTCGGCGAAGCCGTGCGAGAGCTCGGGGTGCTCGCCGTGGAAGCGCAGGTCGCCGGTGAATGCAATGGTGCCGTCGGGCGTGGTGACGAGGAATCCGGCGGCGCCGGGCACGTCGTGGTCGACCGGCACCGCCTCGACCGTGATCGGCCCGACCGCGAGCGGCTCCCCCGGCGCGATCTCGCGCCACTCCGGCTCGCGCCCGAGCACCGGGTCGCCCGACGCGGCGAGCGCCTCGAGCAGGCGCACCGTCTGCGGTGTCGCGTACACGGGCACGCTCGGGCGCACGAAGCCGGCCAGGCCCATGTGGTCGAGGTGCGCATGCGAGATGAAGAGCGCCGAGGGCGAGGCACTTGTGCTGAGCTCCGTCGAAGCATCCGATAACAGTGCGTCATCGGCGACGTCGGGCGGAAGCAGGCGCGGATCGTACAGGCCGGGGATGCGCGGCGCCGCGCCGATGCGCAGCAGGTCGGCCAGCTCGCGCCCCGGCCGGGTGCCGAGGCCGACCGGCGCGGCCATCAGGTCCTGGCCGGAGGGGATGTCGAGGCCCATGTCGAGCTGCACCCACGCCCCCGCGTGCTCGATGACGATCTTGGAGGAGCCGATGACGCCGAGACCGCCGAAGAACTCGATGGTGGTCTGTTCGGCGTCGGTCATCGCACTGCTCCTTGGGTCGAGTAGAGGCCCGTCACGAAGTACTTCTGCAGGAACAGGAAGAGCACGACGATCGGGATGGTGGTGAAGACCACCGCGGCCGAGAGGGTCGTCCAGTCGGTGCCGTTGACGCCGTAGAACGAGTTCAGGCCCACCTCGATCGGGCGGATCGAGTCCTTGGTGGTCATGATGTAGGGCCACACGAACGAGTTCCATGCGCCCATGAAGGTGTTGAGCCCGACCAGGATCAGCGACGGCCGGGCGAGCGGCCCCGCGATCTGGAACGCCATGCGCACAGGGCCCGCCCCGTCGAGCTGGGCGGCGTCGAAGATCTCGGTCGGGATGGAGAGGAAGAACTGCCGCAGCAAGAAGATTCCGAAGACGGATGCCCCGAACGGCAGGATCTGGATGAGGTAGGTGTCGAGCAGGTGCAGTCTGCTCGCGATGACGTAGTTCGGGATGATCAGCACCGTCTGCGGCACCATCATCACCGCCAGCACGATGACGAAGAGCACGTTGCGGCCCGCGAAGCGCATGCGGGCGAAGGCGAAACCGGCCAGGACGGACGTGCCGAGCACCAGGGCGACGGTGCACGCGCCGATGAAGACCGTGTTGAGGAAGTACCGGATCCACGGGGCTGCGGCCCAGGCCTGGCTGTAGTTGCTCCAGTGCCAGTCGGGCCAGAAGCTCGGCGGGAAGCGGTACACCTCGCCCCGGCTCGACAGGCTGGTGACCAGCACCCACAGCAGGGGCGCGAGGAACGCCAGCCCGACGATCAGGGCCACGATGCCGAGGACGATGCGCCCCGGCCGGTTCCGCCGTGCCATTACTGGTCGGCCGCCATCGCCTTCTCGGCCTTCTCCTGCGCGGACTTCAGCGCCTCCTCGGGGGTGGCGTTGCCGGCGAGCGCGGACTGCAGGGCGGCGCCGAGGTCGCCGAGGCCGTCCTGCACCCAGGCGTAGGGCGGCAGGGCCGACGAGTCGGCGAGGTCCTCGCTGGCGAAGGTCACGTAGGGGTTCTTCTCGATGTAGTCCTTCATGTCGTCGAGCTTGAGCGTGGCGGGGTTCACCGGCAGGTAGCCGGTGGCCTGCGCCCACTCGCTCTGCGTCTCGGCCTCGGTGAGGAACTGCATGTACTTCCAGGCGGCGGCCTTCTGGTCGTCGGTCGCGCCGGAGAACATGGCGACGTTGGTGCCGTTGATCTGGTTGATGCGCGTGCCGTCGTCGGCGCCGGGGACCGGCGCGATGCCCATCTCGAACTTGTCGCCCACGGCCTCCTGGTCGTAGTAGACGCTCGTGGTCGTCGAGATGTCGAAGGCGCCCTTCTCGGCGCCGAGCGCGGTCTCGCCCGGGTAGTTGGTGCCGGTCTGCAGGGCGCCGGCCTTCTTCAGGTCGACGAGGTAGTTCAGCGCCTTCACCGCCGCCTTGGAGTCGAGCTGCGGGGTGCCGTCGTCGGCGAACACCGGGGTGCCGTACGCCTCCGCGATCAGCTCGAAGACGGTCGTGCCGCCTGCGGGGCCGGACGAGGAGCCCGGGTCCATCGGCAGGGCGACGACGCCGTCCTTGCTGACGGCCTTGGCGACCTTCGCGAATTCGCTCCAGGTCGTGGGCACGTCCTGTCCGGCCGCCTTCAGCATCTCCGGGTTGTAGAACATGGCGACGGCGCTGGCGTTGAACGGCCACATGTACAGCGTCTTGTCGATGTAGAGGCTGTTCTTGATGCCCTTGTAGAGGCCGTCGGTGGCCGACGGGTTGTCGGCGGCGTAGGCGGTCAGCGGCTCGAGCACCTGCGCGTCCGCGTATGCGGCCGCCCACTCGCCGTACACCTGCGCGATGGTCGGCGCGTTGCCGGCCGAGACGGCGGCGTCGATCTTCGTCTTCAGCGTGTTGTAGTCGGGCTGCGCCTGCAGCTCGACGGTGATGTTCGGGTTGTCCTCCTCGAACTCCTTGGTGATCTTCTCGAGCTCGGTCTTGAGCGAACCCGAGGCCATCGCCTCGAGGAAGGTGATGGTGACCTTCTTGTCGGGGTCGAGCGTCGGGGCCGACGTGGACTTCGAGTCGCTGTCGGAGCCGGAGCCGCCGGAGCAGCCCGCGAGGGCGAGGGCGGCGACGGCCGCCGCTGCCGCGGTGGCCATCCATCTGGTGCGATTCATGTCGTGCGTGCCTTTCGTAGTTGCCGTGGTCTCAGCAGGAGGGATCGGAAGGACGGGAAGCCACCGCCCTGCAGCCGCAGCTGCAGGATGCTCAGGGCGGCGGTGACGAGGAAGAGCACGACCGCGAGCGCGGCCGCGTAGCCCGTGTTCGAGAACACGAACGCCTGTTGGTAGAGCTGGAAGCCCAGCGTCGCAGTGGCGTAGCCGGGCCCGCCGCCGGTCATCACGAAGAACTGCGTGAAGGCCTGCAGGCTCGTCACCGACTCGACGAGCAGCACGAGCGCCAGCACAGGCCGCAACTGGGGGAAGGTGACGTACCAGAACTCCTGCCACGCATTCGCCCCGTCGAGCTTGGCCGCCTCGCTGAGCTCCCCGCTGACGGTGGTGAGCCCGCCGAGGAACACGATCGACACGAATCCGAGCTCATGCCACAGCGAGTAGACCAGCACCGCGGGCATCGCCCAGTCGGAGTCGCCGAGCCAGTCGATGTTGGCGTGGCCGGTGGCGTGCACGACGAGGTTCGCGAGCCCGAACTGCGGGTTGAAGATCCACACCCACACGAGCGAGGTCGCGACGAGCGGCGTGACGTGCGGCAGGAAGACCATGGTGCGCACCGCGGACAGCAGCCGGCTGCCGCGTTGCAGCAGCAGCGCGATGACGAGCCCCGCTGCCGTGCCGACCACGACCATTCCGACGACGAAGTACAGCGAGATGCCGACCGTCGACCAGAAGCTCGGGTCGCCCTGCCCTGTGAACACCGTCTCGTAGTTCTGCAGCCCGATGTACGTCGAGAGCGCCGGGTTGAGCTTGTTCCACTTGAAGAACGACAGCGCGAAGGTGTAGACCGTCGGCCCGATCGAGAACAGCAGGAAGATCAGCAGCGCGGGAAGCACGAAGAGGTAGGCAACCGGCGAACGCAGAGTGCCCCGTCTGGTTGCGCGCACGATGCTCCTCGAGCTGGACGGCCGACGTCAGCTTCTGGTGCTAGAGACGCCGCCTGGCCCGCGGCCAAGATTCGACCGTACCGCGGCACGCGTTACAGGCATGAGACGGCCCTGTGGCCACCAGGTGAAATACCGCGACGGATGCTTCGCAAGCATCCGCCGGCGCTACTGCGTCGCCTCCGCGCCGGCGTGCGCGGTCAGCCACGCCACGGGGTCGACGGGCGTGCCGTCGAGGTGCACCTCGTAGTGCAGGTGCGCGCCGGTGGAGATGCCGGAGATGCCGACGAGGCCGATGATGTCGCCCGGCTTGAGCTTCTGCCCCACCGCGACCCGGGTCGAGCCGGGCGCCATCTCGGCGTACACCGACTCGACGTGCTGGCCGCCGATCATGCCGTGGTCGACGATGACGTGCACGCCGAGCGAGTCGCTCGGATTCGTGACCACGCTGGTGACGGTGCCTGCAGCGATGTTCTGGATGGGCGTGCCGGCCCCCGGCGTGAAGTCGACGCCCAGGTGGAAGCTGGAGGCGCCTGCGGTCGGGGCGATGCGCGGCCCGAAGCCCGAGCTGATCGGCGACCCGCCCGGGAACGGCCACTGGATCTTGCCGTCGCCGTCGCCGGCGGAGTTGCCGGCGTGGATCGCCGCGTCGGAGCGGGCGAGGATGCTGGTGTAGGTGTCGCGCGTCGCCGCCGGCAGCTTGGTCGAGGTCGACAGTTGCAGCGACTGCACGGCGCCCTCGCCCCGCACGCTCGCCGCGGTGATCGCTGCGGCGCCTGCGGTCTGGCCGAAGGCGAGCATCGGCACCGCGCTCGTGGCGGCCAGGCCCACGACGAAGGCCGCCGCCAGCACGCTGCGCGCCTTCGTGCGGCGCGGCTTGGGCGTCGGCATGGTCTCGACGGTCACCGGCCGGGCGGGGCGTAGAGCGGGAACGGGCGCGGACTGGGCGGCGACGGCCCACGCGGAGGGGTGATGCGTCGCGGCGGGGGCGAGCGGAACACTCGGGGCGACGTGCCCGCGGACGCGCCTGCGGCGAGGCGCGTGGGCGCGCTCCTGCTCGCGCAGGGAGCGCCGCGTCGGCAGCGGAGTGTCGAGGTCGTGCACGGTGTGGGGCTCTGTTCGGCTTCGGTCGAGGTCGGTCGCGGTCACCCGATTCGGGGCGGATAACGATTCAGTAACCCTACCGCGGGGGCGCTGGGAAAGACGAGCCCCGGTCCGGGGGTGTGGATCAGTACCCGAAGCCGGATTCGACGAGTGCGGTCTCCAGCTGCGCGTAGAGCGACGGATGCGCCGCGAGCGCCAGCCGCTCGCTCGGCGCGTCGTCGCCGAGGCCGCCGACCTTCGCCCCGGCCTCGGTCGCGATCAGGGCGCCGGCCGCGTGATCCCAGGGGTGGATGCCCTGCTCGTAGTACGCGTCGAGCCGGCCGGCGGCGACCGAGCAGAGGTCCAGCGCGGCCGAACCCATGCGGCGGATGTCGCGCACCCGCGGCAGCAGCCGTCCGATGACCGCCGCCTGGGCGCGCCGGCGCTCCTCGGTGTACCCGAAGCCGGTGCCGACGAGGGCGACGCCGAGGTCCACGTCGGCGTTCACGGCGAGGCGCCGGGAGCCGAGGAAGGCGCCGCCGCCGCGGGTCGCCGTGTAGACCTCGCTGAGCACGGGGTTCACGACGGCTCCGGCGAGCGCGGTCCACTCGGCCGGGTCCGCTCCGCCTTCGACGGCCGCGATCGACACGTTGTAGGCCGGGATCCCGTACAGGTAGTTCACGGTGCCGTCGATCGGGTCGACGACCCAGGTGACGCCGGTCGTGGAGGCGTCGCCGAGCCCGGTCTCCTCGCCGAGGAATCCGTCGCCCGGCCTGGCGTCGGCGAGCAGGCCGCGGATCAGCGTCTCGGATTCGCGGTCGGCGACCGTGACGACGTCGACCGGCGAGCTCTTCAGCGCGGCGACCTCGACGCCCTCGGCCCGACGGGCGGCGATCAGCTCGGCTGCAGCGACGGCGGTGGAACGGGCGAGGTCGAGCAGTTCATCGAGCGCGGCGGTCACGCCTCGAGCCTACGTCCGCAGGCGCCCACCGGATTCATAACGAGCGACAACGTCACTGCCAGCGGCGGACGGCAGATTAAACATCGATGTCGGTGTGCGTGACCGATATTCCTCCATAGCAGGCGGGCCCGGCGAGATGTGCGACTCGACGGGCCCGCCATTCTTTAACCCTCCGGCGCGAAGCCACGCGCGGCGCGGGCGGAGGTCGGTGGGCAGTGCTCCCCATCGTTCTCGCCGCCCGACCGCGATTTACTACGGATGACTCGGCGGGGTCTTCCCCCCGAAGCATCCGTGGCCCTAGCATCGGGCCCGACACCTCCCCGCGGTATGGGGGAATCAGCAGATGGAGGTAGACCAATGACCCAGTCCATGCCGGCATACGGCAGCACTCCCGCGGCCGGCGCCGAGCCGCCGCTTCCTCAGCCCTGGTACGACGCCCCGTTCCTCGGTGCGTACAAGCGGTTCTGGAAGAAGTACGCCGTGTTCACCGGCCGAGCGGGTCGCGCGGAGTTCTGGTGGGCCTACCTCGGCAACGTCATCGTCGGCATCGTGCTCGGCATCATCAGCGCGCTCCTGGGTCTTCCCGGCTCGGCCGTCGACTCGACGGGGACCTGGCACTCCGGCCCGGGCTTCCTGATCGGCGCGATCCTCATCTGGATCTTCGGCCTGGCCGCCATCGTTCCCAACCTGGCCATCTACTGGCGGCGGATGCACGACACGGGCAAGAGCGGCTGGTTCATCCTGCTCTCCCTGATCCCGTTCGTCGGCGGCATCATCGCCCTCGTGCTGGCGATCCTGCCGCCCAACCAGCAGGGCGACAAGTACAACGTCTGAACCCCGCGGCAGCGCCGCGAGCAGGCGAGAGCCCCTCGCGATTGGGGGGACGCGCGAGGGGCTCTCTACGCGCACGGCCACAAAGGGGGACGACCGGCGCGTCTACCCAACTTATCCTCTCGACCGACCCGCGGCGCACACGCAGCGGCGCCCCGCGAGTCTCGGTGACTGCGGGGCGTCGTGCTCGGGGGGTTGAGTCTCGGATTCGGGTCCGAGGTGGGTGCCGCGGAAAGGGGGGAACCGCGACAAGCTCAGTCAAACACGTGAGCATCCCTCAGTCTGCCCCCATTACGGAAGGCAAGTAGTGGTAGCACCTACCGCACGAGCCGCCCGTCACGATGCGGAAGACGAAAAGAACCCCGGCAGGAATCCGAGTCCTGCCGAGGTTCTCCACGACGGTGGCGAGTGAGGGATTCGAACCCCCGAAGGCTATGCCGGCTGATTTACAGTCAGATCCCTTTGGCCGCTTGGGTAACTCGCCTTAACGCCTCCGACCGCGTGTATTCACCCGATCGAACGCGCTTGTCAAGGATACCCGGCGGCGCGCCCCGCGACGAAATCGAGGAGGGCTAGCTCTCCTCCGTCGGCCCCTCGTCGGCCTGGGCGTCGGCCGCCTCGGCCAGCGCCTCACCCTGCGTGAAGTGGTCAGCCCGCCGGATCGCCTCGAACGAGCCCGTGAACAGGCCCTCGGCCGGCGCCTGGGGCGGGGCCGCTGCGGTGCGCGCGGCGGCGCGCTTGGGCGCTTCGCCGACGATCACCCGCTGCCGGGGCAGCGAGATGTCGCTCTCGCGCTGGATCCACGCGATCATTGACTCGCGCACGTGGCAGCGCAGGTCGAAGAGTGTGGGCGAGTCCCGTGCGGTGAGCAGAATGCGCACGTGCACGAACCCGCCGACGGCATCCGTCACCTGCAACACCTTGACGCGGCCGTCCCACAGGTCCGTGTGCGCGAGGATCAGGTCGAGCTGCTCGCGCATGCGCGCCGGCTCGACCCGCCAGTCGAGGTCGAAGTCGACCGAGCCGAGCAGTTCCGCCGAGTGCCGCGTCCAGTTCTCGAACGGCTGCGTCGTGAAGTACGTCGACGGGAGCACGAGCCGCCGGTCGTCCCAGATGTGCACGACGATGTAGGTCAGGGTGATCTCTTCGATGCGGCCCCACTCCCCCTGCACCACGACGACGTCGTCGACGCGGATCGCCCCGTTGAAGGCGAGCTGGAGCCCGGCGAACAGGTTGCCGAGCGTCGACTGCGCGGCGAGACCGGCGATGACCGACACGACACCCGCCGAGGCGAGCACGGATGCCCCGACGACGCGCACCTCGGGATACGAGAGCAGGATCGCCGCGACCGCCACGATGACGATGGCGACGACGGTCAGCCGCCGCAGGATCGTCATCTGCGTGTGGACGCGGCGAGCCACCCGGTTGTCGGGCACGTCGAGCCGGTAGCGGGAGACGCCGATGTCTTCGAAGAAGAGCAGCATCCGCGACGCGAACCATGCGGCCGCGACGATGGTCAGGATCAGGAACCCGTGGTCGACCGCGTGCCGCACGGCAGCGGGGGCCGGAAGCGTGACGTGCACGGCGATCCAGTCGAAAACGACGAGCAGCAGCACCCGGAACGGCCGGCGCAGCCGGGCCGGCAGCGTCGTGAAGTGGGCGTGGGTGCGCACCGCGAGCCGCGAGACGAACGCGCCGACCGCGGTGACGACGATCCCGAACACGATCGCCGCCGCGACCGCGATGCCGAACGCGATCCAGTTGTGGTGGGAGGGAAGGTCGCTCATGCGGTCACACGGTACCCGGCGGGTGTGACGAGGCTGCTCCTAGACTTGGCGCCATGGCAGATTCCTCGTTCGACATCGTCAGCAAGGTCGACAAGATGGAGGCCGACAACGCGGTCAACCAGGCGCGGAAAGAGCTCGACTCGCGCTACGACTTCAAGGGCGTGGGCGCCTCGGTCGAATGGTCCGGCGACCAGCTGCTGCTCAAGGCGAATTCGGAGGAGCGCGTGAAGGCGGTGCTCGACGTGCTCGAGTCGAAGCTGATCAAGCGCGGCATCTCACTCAAGTCGCTCGACGCGGGCGAGCCGTTCGCCAGCGGCAAGGAGTACCGCATCGAGGCGAAGCTCAAGAACGGCATCGACCAGGAGAACGCGAAGAAGATCAACAAGCTGATCCGCGACGAGGCGCCGAAGTCGGTGAAGAGCCAGATCCAGGGCGACGAGGTGCGCGTCTCATCCAAGAGCCGCGACGACCTGCAGGCCACCATCGCTCTGCTCAAGGGCAAAGACCTCGACGTCGACCTGCAGTTCGTGAACTTCCGCTAAGCGCAGACACACGGATGCCGCAGGCCGAAGCCCGCGGCATCCGTCGGTGTCAACTCACGGCAGCGACTCGCACGCGGAGCCGTCATTATCCGAGTCCAGCCCGGCCACGTCGCCGTAGTACGGGTAGTACTTCGCGAACCACGCCTGCGCCTGCGCGTGCGTCGCGAAGTCGCTGCAGTCCACGTCGCCGGGACGCGCGGGCTTCGAGCTCGTCGTTGCGGGTGCGGTGACGGCGGCCGTGGCTGCCGAGAGCTTGCTCACGGTGGTGTAGCCCGCCTTCCTGCCGGTCACGCGCACCGTGATCCGCGCGCCCTTCTGGGCGGAGGTCAGCACGAGCGTCGACCGCGTGGCCTTCGAGATGGCCTTGCCCGAGGCGTACCACTGGAAGCTGAAGCTCGTGCCGCTGCTCCACGTGCCCCGGATGGCCGTGAGCGTGCTGCCGACCCTGGCCGTTCCGGAGATCTTCGGGGTGGTCCACTTCAGCGTGCCGGCGACCACCGTGTGGGTACGGGCGGAGATGCGGGCGGCCGTCGTGTAGCCGGGCTTGCTGCCCGTCACCTTGACGATGATCGACTTGCCGAGCTGAGCGGCCGTCGGGGTGAAGGTGGAGTGCGTAGCCTTCGGGATGGCTCGGCCGGAGGCGAGCCACTGGTAGGAGTACCTGACGCCGCTGCCCCACGAGCCGCGGATCGCGGTGAGCGTCGAGCCGACCTTGGCGGTGCCAGAGATCTTGGGAGCGATCGAGCGCAGGGTGCCGGAGGCGATCGCGGCCGTGCGCTTCGACCCGAGCGTCGACGAGGTGTACCCGGCCAGCGTGCCGGTCACGTGCACGGTCAGCGTCTTGCCGCGGTAGGCGGCCGGAATCGTGTAGCTCTGGTGCGTGGCGCCGCTGATCTTCACCGACGAGGCGTACCACTGATAGGCGAACGCCGTCCCCGACGTCCAGGTGCCGGGATGCGCGGTGACGGTGGAGCCCACCTTCACGGTGCCGGAGATCGTCGGCGTCGCCTTCGTGAGCACTCCGGCGGCGACGGGGCCGACGGCGTCGCTCGTCGCGGTGGCGTCGGCGTATCCGGACTCGGTGCCGGTCACCGTGACGGTGATCGACGCGCCGAGCTGCTCGGGTGCGAGGGTCAGCGTCGGCCCTGTGGCCGGGAGCGCGGTGCCGTCCGCGAACCACTGGTAGGCGAGTGTCGCGTCGCTCGGCCAGCCGTCGGTCGCCGCGGTGAGGGTGGCCCCGACGCGGGCCGTGCCGCTGATCGAGACGCTGCCGGAGAGGGCGGGCTGTTCGTCTGTCACGGTTGCGGCGGAGGAGGTGGGCGGCGTGTCCGCGAAGGCGGGCACGGACGAGAGGGCGAGGCCGGCGGTCAGTACCGCGGCAAGCGAAAGCGAAATGGATCGATGCTGAAGCACGAGAGTTCCCCTGGGTGCGAATGCGGCACGATGCCGCCTGCTCCACGGTACGGAGCGCAGCGCCCGTGAGGGAAACTCGCAGCCGCCCCCAAATCGGGTTGCTCCCCGAACGGGGTACGGGGCTTCGAGACGCCGCTGCGCGGCTCCTCAGCCACCGGAGCGGGAGAGTTGCGCGGCTCCTCAGCCGCCGGGCTCGTCAGTTGGTCGCGACGGTGTCGCCGCGGGAGATGTCGACCATCTCGTCGCGGTCGACGACCTTGATGCGGGCGCGGCCCTCGGGCTCGCCGAGGGCGATCTCGTGCGCGTCGAGCGCGTGCCAGCCGTCGAGATCGGTGTAGCGGATGCCCCGGGCCTCGAGCAGCTCGACGATGGCGTCCTCCTGCGGGGCCTCCGGAGTCCACCAGTTGCCGACGTCGTTGATGAGGTGCGAGATGGTCTCCATCGCGTCCGACTTGGTGTGGCCGATCAAGCCGACCGGGCCGCGCTTGATCCAGCCGGTCGCGTACACGCCGTAGACCTGCTCGTTGTTGTCGGGGTTGATGACCTGTCCCTCGTGGTTCGGGATCACGCCGTGCTTCTCGTCGAACGGCACCCCGGGCAGCGGCGAGCCGAAGTAGCCGACGGCGCGGTAGACCGCCTCGACCGGGGTCTCGCGGAACTTCCCCGTGCCCACGACTCCGCCCTGGCCGTCCGGGCGGGTGCGCTCGTAGCGCAGGGCGCAGACCCGGCCCGAGGCATCCGTCACAACTTCGGCCGGCTTGGCGTAGAAGTGCAGGTGCAGGCGACGGCTCGCCTCGCCCGTCTCGCGCTGCCGCCAGGACTGCAGCACGCGGTCGATGACCATGATCTGCTTGTTGCCGGCGATGGAGGCGCGGGCGTGCTCGTCGTAGTCGAAGTCCTCGTCGTAGAGGATCATGTCGACGTCGCGCAGCTCGCCCAGCTCGCGCAGCTCGAGCGGGGTGAACTTCACGCTCGTCGGCCCGCGGCGGCCGAACACGTGCACGTCGGTCACGGGCGAGGCCTTGAGCCCGGCGTAGACGTTCGCGGGGATCTCGGTGGGCAGCAGGTCGTCGGCGTGCTTGGCGAGGATGCGGGCCACGTCGAGGGCGACGTTGCCGTTGCCGATGACGGCGACCTCCTTCGCCTCGAGCGGCCACTCGCGCGGGTAGTCGGGGTGGCCGTCGTACCAGCTGACGAAGTCTGCGGCACCGTAGCTTCCCTCGGCGTCAATGCCGGGGATATTCAGGTCGGCGTCGCGCACGGCGCCGGTGGCGAAGATCACCGCGTTGTAGTGCTTCTTGAGGTCGTCGAGGGTCAGGTCGGTGCCGAAGCGCACATTGCCGAAGACGCGGATGTCGCCGCGGTCGAGCACGTCGCGCAGCGCGGTGATGATGCCCTTGATGCGCGGGTGGTCGGGGGCGACGCCGTAGCGCACCAGCCCGTACGGAGCGGGCAGGTGGTCGAAGAGGTCGATGGAGACGTCGAAGCTGCGCTCGGCGCGCAGCAGGATGTCGGCGGCGTAGATGCCGGCGGGGCCGGCGCCCACGATGGCAAGCCGAAGCTTGGTCATACTCGTGCGTTCTCCTTTTGTTGTGGTCTCCATTCGCCGGATGAACCGGCGAGTCGACCGGCGGGGCGGCGGGCGTTGCGTCAGTTGGAACGGTCGACGATGGTGTCGGCGAAGCGGATCAGCGCCTTCTTCACGGGCCCTGCGGGCAGCGGGGCGAGCGCGGCGATCGCCTGCTGGGCCCACTCCCGGGCTTCGGCGAGGGTCTCGGCCGTCACCCGGTGCTCGCGCAGGCGCCGCACGCCCTCGGCGACGTCGACCGACTCGTCGGCGCCGATGACGTGCTGCTCGAGGTAGTCGAGGAGCTCGCGGGCCGAGGCATCCGTCGCCGCTGCCGCGCGCAGTTTGAGCAGCGGCAGCGTGACGACGCCGGCGCGCAGGTCGGTGCCCGCGTTCTTGCCCGTGTTCGCCTCGGAGTCGGACAGGTCGATGACGTCGTCGATGAGCTGGAAGGCGATGCCGACCTTCTCGCCGAATTCGAGAACGGATGCCTCGTACTCGGCCGGCGCGCCGCCGAAGACGACGCCGAACTGCGCGGCGGCCGCGATCAGCGATCCGGTCTTGTCGGCGAGCACCTTCAGGTAGTGCTCGATCGGGTCGTCGCCGTCCTCCGGCCCGATGGTCTCGTGCAGCTGGCCCATGCACAGCCGCTCGAAGGTGTCGGCCTGCAGCTTGATCGCCCGCTCCCCGAGCCGGGCGATGAGCTGGCTGGCGCGGGCGAACAGCAGGTCGCCGGTGAGCACGGCCACCGAGTTGCCCCAGACCAGCTGGGCGCTCGGGACCCCGCGTCGCAGCGCCGCGTCGTCCATCACATCGTCGTGGTAGAGCGAGGCGAGGTGGGTGATCTCGACGACCTGCGCGGCGGTGATCACCTGCTCGTTGACCCCGTCGCCGAGCTGCGCGGTGAGCAGGGTGAGCACGGGCCGCACCCGCTTGCCGCCGGCGTCCAGCAGGTAGGTGGCGGTGACGTCGGCGACCTTGTCGGCGAAGCGCATCTCGTGCTTGAGGCCGGCCTCGACCTTCTCGAGCGCCTCGTCGAGGGTGCGGGCGAGCGCACGCTCGGATGCCGAGGCGGTCAGCTTCTCGGCCAGGCCGAACTGGCTCGTGAGCACCGACGAGGTCACGCGGATCGCCCTTCCCCTGGCCGAGCCCCCGGCGCGCGGGGAGCCGGCGGACCGCCGGGCTTGAACCCGCGGTGCAGGGCGACGATGCCGGCCGTGAGATTGCGGTAGCCGACCCGCTCGTACCCGGTTTCGCGCAGCCAGCCGGCGAGGGCGCGCTGGTCGGGCCAGGCGGCGATCGAGTCCATCAGGTACTCGTACGCCTCGGGGTTGGAGGAGGCGAGGCGGGCGAGCACCGGCATGCCGCGCTCGAGGTAGGCGAAGTAGGCACGGCGCAGCAGAGCGTTCGGCGGGGTCGAGAACTCGCAGATCACGAGCCGGCCGCCGGGCTTGGTCACGCGCAGGAACTCGGCGAGCGCCGTGCGCGGCTCCACCACGTTGCGCAGCCCGAAGGAGATGGTGACGGCGTCGAACTCGTCGTCGCCGAAGGGGAGGTCGGTGGCGTCGGCCTGCACGAATTCGACGAGCCGGTTGCCGGCCTGGCGGGAACGGCCGACCTCGATCATGCCGGCGCTGAAGTCGGCGGCCACCACGTAGGCGCCGTGCTTCGCGATCGCGGCGCTCGAGGTTCCGGTGCCGGCGGCGACGTCGAGGATCAGCTGGCCGGACTGCGGGGCGATCGCACGCGTGGTGGCGATGCGCCACAGGTGGTCGTTGCCCGCCGAGAGCACGGTGTTCATGCGGTCGTAGTGGCGAGAGACCTCGTCGAACATCGCCGCGACCGCGTCCGGTCGCTTGGAGAGGTCGGCCTTGTTCACCCGTCCAGCCTAACCGGCGCACCATCAGGTCCGGCATGGAGGGGCGGCGTAAAGTCTGTGTGCGTGACTGCGACCGCGACCCGCGTGCAGGCGCTGACCGTCGAGACCTCCCCGCTCGACGACGTGCGCCAGCTCGTCCCCTTCCTCGACCCGCGCAACCCTCTGCTGTGGTTGCGGCGCGGCGAGGGGATCGCCGGCGTCGGGGAGGCGGTGCGGCTCGAGTTCTCGGGCCCCAGCCGCATCGCCGACGCGGCCGCCGCGTGGCGGGAGCTCGCCGGCGCGGCGACCGTCGTCGACCGGGTCGGCGTGCCCGGAACGGGCCTCGTCGCCTTCGGCACCTTCGCGTTCGCCGACGACTCGACCGCCTCGAGCGTGCTGATCGTGCCGCGCTTCGTCGTGGGCCGGCGCGACGGCCGGGCATGGCTGACCCGGGTGACGGATGCCTCCGCCGGTGCCGCCCCGGCCGGCCCGGCTCCCGCCGGCCCGGCGCCCACCCCCTTCGGCCCGGAGTTCCGGCTCGGCTTCCTGCCCGGGGAGCTGACCGCGGCGGGGTACGGCGAGGCCGTCGCATCCGTCGTCGAGCGCATCGAGTCAGGCGAGCTGCGCAAGGCCGTGCTCGCCCGCGACCTGCACGCGCATCTTCCGGCCGGGGCCGACGTGCGACGCGCGCTGGTCGAGCTCGCGCTCGGCTACCCGGGCTGCTGGACCTTCGCGGTCGACGGCTTCGTGGGCGCCTCGCCCGAGACGCTGGTGCGGGTCGCCGGCGGCGCGCTGTCGGCGCAGGTGCTCGCCGGCACGGCGGCCCGCGGCGGCACCGCCGAGGCCGACACCGGCGCCGCGACGGCGTTGGCGGCCAGCCGCAAAGACCTGGTCGAGCACGCCTACGCGGTTGAGAGCGTGCTGACGGCCCTCGGCCCGCACACGGCGACCCTCTCGTCGGGCGAGCCGTTCACCCTCAAGCTGCCCAACCTGTGGCACCTGGCCACCGACGTGGCAGGCACCCTGCGCGACGGCTCGTCGTCGCTCGACCTCGTCGCGGCGCTGCACCCGACGGCCGCGGTCGCGGGCACGCCGCGGGCGGCCGCCCTCGAGGCGATCGCCGAGCTCGAGCCCTTCGACCGGGGCCGCTACGCGGGGCCGGTCGGCTGGATCGGCGCCGACGGCTCGGGAGAGTGGGCGGTGGCGCTGCGCAGCGCGCAGATCGACGCCTCCGGCGACATCACGGCCTACGCCGGCGGCGGCATCGTCGCCGGGAGCGACCCCGTGCTCGAGGTGGCCGAGACCACGATGAAGTTCCGCCCCATCGTCGAGGCGTTCGGCTGAGGCATCCGTCGCTGGTCGTCGTCGCCGCCCGCGGTGACGCGCGGCGTCAGTGCTCGTGGTGGTGCGCGGCGTGCTCGCCCACCGGCGTCGCGCCGGGCCGGGTCCACTGCGCGGTGGGGCGGCCGCGGCGGTGCTCGGTGATGAGCGCGCCGTGCTCGTCGGTGCGCCAGTAGGCGTACGTCGGCCCCTGCGGCCAGCCGGGCGGCGAGTCCTCCCACACCTCCTGCCGGCCGTACACCGTGCGGTCGAGCAGGCCGAAGGTGGGATTGAGCACCTCGAGCCCCCGGTCTGTGGTCTCGTAGCTGAGGAAGACCCGGTCGCCCCGGCGCAGGAAGGCGGCCAACCTCTTCGTCTGCCGATACACGGGGTCGTCGAGGTGGTGCGTCGAGTACCAGGGCAGCGAGTAGCCCATGAAGTCGCGCAGCGCCGAGATCTCCTCCCACGGGCCCGACGAGAAGATCGCGAAGCTCACCCCGCGCGCCTTCAGATAGCTCGCGTCCTGGAAGTTCCAGACCGTGATCGTGCAGCCCTCGCACTGAGCCTCCATCGGCTGCCCGTCGTAGAACATGTGCTTGTAGACCAGCAGCTGGTCGCGCCCGTCGAACACGTCGAGCAGAGACACCGGGCCCTCCGGCCCGATCACGTCGCGCACCGCGACCTCGGTCATCGGCAGTCGACGCCGCGCGGCGGCAAGCGCGTCGCTCGCCCGCGTGTGCTCCTTCTCGAGCTGCAGCAGCTCGTCCCGCGCCCGCTGCCAGGTCGCCCGATCGACGACGGGCGGCGCCGCGGTCTCGCTCGCCGGCTCGGTCATGGCGCACAAGGTACTCGCCTCGCAGTGCGCTGTGAAGACAGACGGATGCCTACGCGAGCGGCACGTGGATCAGCGTCGGCTCCGCGGTGACCGCCGACAGCGCCTGGTCGAGCTCGCCGCGCGTCGCGGCCCGCACGTACCGCCAGCCGTAGGCGCGGGCGAGCGCCTCGAGGTCCACGTCGCGCGGGGTCAGCTGCACCCTCTCGAAGGCAGCCGCGTCGGCGACCTGCGCGACCTCGAGCCCGGCGAAGATGCTGCCGCCGCGGTCGTCGCCGACGATCACCTGGATCGGCGGGGTCCGCTCGCCCGGGGTCTGCAGCAGGGCGCCCGCGTCGTGCAGCAGCGTCAGGTCGCCGAGCAGCACGCGGGTGACCCCTGCTCCCGTTCTCTGAGGCCCTCGAAGGGCGGCGTCCTGAGGCTCTCGAAGGGCGGCCCCGTCGTGCAGCGCCGCAGCCACGCCCAGGCCGGTCGCGATCGTCCCGTCGATGCCGCCGAGGCCGCGGTTCGCGTACACCGTGATCTTCTTGCCCGGAACCGAGCGGTCGAGCTCCCGGATCAGCCGCGACGCCCCGAGCACGAGCCGGTCGTGCGGCCAGGTGTAACGCCAGACCGCGTCGGCGAGCATCCGTCTCGTCACGGGTTCGCGCACCGCCGCGAGCTCGCCGCGTACGTAGGCGGCGCGCGTCGCGGGGTCGCGCGAGCGCGCGGCCTCGGGGTCGGGGGCGACTTGGTCGGCGCCGGCCTCGCGCCGCGCCGCCTCCTCGACCAGGCGGCGGCCGGCGAAGACCCATCGGCCGGTCCACTCGCGCGCCTCGGGCGAGCCGGGGTCGACGAATGCCGCGAGCCGAACTGCGCCCACCCTGCGGGCGGAGTGCCCCGGGTCGTAGAACTCGTCGTCGTCGGACGGGTCGACGACGATCGCCTCGACGCCTGGGCGGCTGAGCAGGGCCGGCACTTCGCGGCTCAGCGTCGGGTGCCCGAAGACGATCGCGCGGCGCACCTCGCCGCCGAAGTCCGGGTCTGTGAGCAGTTCGCGGTAGGCGACGACGAGGTTCGGGCCGAAGCGGCTGAGGCTCGACGCCTCGGCGATCAGCGGCCAGCCGCCGGCGCGGGCGAGCTCCTCCGCCTCCGGGCCGGCCGAGTCGCCGGCGATGACGACGGTGCGCACCTCCGGCCCGAGCTCGGCCTGGTCTCGATTCGTCACTTTGTGCTCGCCGGGCGGGGTGCCGTCAGCAGAAAGCGACGAATCGGCGGAGGCGACCGCCTGGCCGGCAGCGGCATTCGTCACTTTGTGCTCATCAGCCCCGGTCGCACCGACAAGAACTGACGAATCGGCGGGAGCGGGGGGCGCGAAGAGCGGCGACAGGTCCGGCACGGGGGCGGAGAGCGGATCGCGCAGGGCGAGGTTCAGGTGCGCGGGGCCCTGCCGGGCGGCACCCCACAGCTCGGAGGCGAGGGATGCGGCATCCGTCTCACCCTCGGCGTGCACGTCGCGGAACCACGTCGCCGCCGCGCCGTACAGGGCGAGCTGGTTCGCGGTCTGGTTGGCACGGATGCCGCGCAGTTCGCCCGGCCGGTCGGCGGTCACGACGATCATCGGCACGCGCGCCGCGCGCGCTTCGAGCACGGCCGGGTGCAGGTTCGCCGTCGCGGTGCCGCTCGTAGTGATGACGACGGCCGGGGTGCCGGACTCGCGCGCGAGGCCGAGGGCGAGGAATCCGGCGACGCGCTCGTCGATGCGCACGTGCAGCCGGGCGGCTCCCACCCGCTCGAGCTCGGCGGCGACCAGCGCCGGCGCCTGCGACCGGGAGCCGGGCGAGACCACGAGATGCCGCACGCCGTGGCGCACGAGCGCGGTGAGCAGGGCGAGGGAGAAGTCGGTGGCGTCGTTGCCGGTGGGGAGGATGCGGGCAGGGGCGGGCGGGGCCTGGTCGGCGCTGCGCGCCTGCTCGGCCGACGACGGATCAGGCATCCGGCCCGTCGCCGGGGTTCTTCGGCCGGTTGCCCAGGCTCGCGAGGAACTCGGCGTCGTCGTCGGGGGCGATGGGCCCGGAGCGCCGGGCCCGGTCGTGGCCGATCGAGAACCAGAGGGCGGCGCCGATCAGGGGGAAGACGACCACGACGGCGATCCAGGCCGCCTTGGGCAGGCCGCGGGCCGAGAGGCGGTCCGCGAGCGCCACGTGGGCGATCGAGTAGATGTAGAAGACCGCGGCGATGAACCCGATGACGAGCCACAGGCGGAACATGCCCTCATGGTAATCCCGCGCGCGCCCGCCGGAGCCGCGCGTGCGGCGGCCGCACAGAACCGTGACCGTACGCTTGAGGCCGTGAAGAAGCTCCCCGCCTGGCTCGTCTACACCGTGCTGCGACTGCTGCTGATCGTCGTGCCGCTGGCGATCTTCCTGCTCCTGTTCGGCAAGGAGTACTGGCCGGTCTGGGTGATCGCCTCGGTGGCCATCGGCTTCACGCTGTCCTACATCTTCCTGGCCCGGTTCCGGCACGCGATGGCCGAAGAGCTCGTCGCCGCACGCTCCCGGGCCAAGGTGGCGAAGGGCGACGACGCCGACGAGGACGCCGAGATCGAGGCATCCGAGGTCGAGTCGCCCGAGGTCGAGGCATCCGATCGCGCGGACGAGGACAAGGCCTAAAAGGCCAAAGCCCAGCCCACGAAGATCGCATAGGCGAGCGCGGTGAGGCTGGTCAGCTGCAGCGCGAGGATGAGCTCGCGTGCGGTGCGCGCCGTGCAGGTGATGAGCACCGCGGGCAATGCCATGAGCAGGACGAACAGCGTGAGCCACGCGATCGGGTAGACGAACGCCAGCAGCGACGAGATCGCGAACGGCAGCAGCACGAAGACCGTGTACAGCACCTTGGACCAGGTGGGGCCGACGAGCACCGCGAGGGTGCGCTTGCGGGCGAGACGGTCCTGGTCGATGTCGCGGATGTTGTTGACCATCAGCACCGCACAGGCGAGCAGTCCCGCGGCGGCGGAACCGATCCAGCCCTCCTGCGACACGGTCTTGATCTGCACGTACTGCGTGCCGGCCGTCGCGGCGACGCCGAAGAAGGCGAAGACGAACACCTCGCCGAGACCGTAATACCCGTACGGATGCTTGCCGCCGGTGTAGAACCAGCCGGCTGCCACGCTCGCCGCCCCGACCGCGAGCAGCCACCACAGCTGCGTGTCGATCACGGTGACGATGCCCACCACCGCGGCGGCGGCGAAGAACGAGAGCGCCACCGTCAGCACGGTCTTCGGCTTGGCCCGGCCCGACCCGGTCAGCCGGCTGGGGCCCAGGCGGTACTGGTCGGTGCCGCGCACCCCGTCGGAGTAGTCGTTGGCGTAGTTCACCCCGATCTGCAGCAGCAGGGCGACCGCGAGCGCCGCGAGCGCGCGCACCCAGTGCCACTCCCCCGGGTCGCTGACCGCGCGGGCCGCGCCCGTGCCGATGATCACGGGGGCGACGGCGAGAGGCAGCGTGCGCAGGCGTGCGCCGCCGATCCAGTCGGCGAGCGTGGCGGGGGGAACCTTGGCGGGGTTGCCGCCCGGGCGACGGCTGTTGGTCTTGGCGCGGGTGGACATCGCCGCAAATCCTAGTGGTGCCGGCTATGCCTGAGCACCGGCCTGCGGGCCGGGCCGAGGACGCTCCGGCTCCGCCGAAGCATGACAACATGTTGAAGCGTTCGACAGCTTTTGTCCAAGTGCCGTTATCTTGATCTGCGCAGTTCTCGAGACATGGAGGTGAGGGCGCTGTGGTCAAGGCCGCGAAGTCAGCAGGGGGGCAAATGAGCACCGCGGCGGCGGCGGCCGGCATCACGCGTCTTGACCGCCAGACGGTGGACGGAGAGCGGCTGCTCGCCGTATTTACACAATTGGTTGAGCCGATCGGCCGTTCACTGCCGGCGTGCTCCGAGGTGGTCCTGCACGACCTCAGCCGGCTGCCGAACTCGATCGTCGCGATCTACGGCGATGTCACGGGCCGCACGGTGGGCGACCCCGCCACCGATCTCCTGCTCAAGACGACGGTGTCGCAGCAGATGGACGACGTGGTCGGATACGAGACACAGCTCGAGGACGGCCGCACGCTGCGCAGCTCGACGATGCTCATCCGTGACGTCGCCGGCACGCCCGTGGCGGCGCTGTGCATCAACAGCGACATCTCGGTGTGGGAGTCGGTGAGCCGCATCGCCGAGATCATGCTCGGGCACGGCACCTCCGCCGCGTCCGCCGCGGGCCGCGCCGCTCCGGTGCTGCGACCCGTCGACCGGTCTCGGTCCGACGACTCCGCGCCCTCCGCCGCCGCGTCCACCACGTCGGGGCCCTCGGAGGTGTTCGTCCGCGACGTCGACGAGCTGGCCGCTCTGCTGCTCAAGCAGGCGCTGGACGAGGCGGGCGTTCCCCCCGAGCTGATGCAGAAGCGCCACAAGATCGCAGTGGTGCGGTCGCTGAAGGCGCGCGGCATGTTCCTGCTGCGAGACGCCGTCGAGACGATCGCCGCGGCGCTCGGGGTCACCCGCTTCACCATCTACAACTACTTGAACGAGATCGAGAGCGAAGACGAGGGGGCTTCGACGGCCGGGTAGACAGCCGGTGCAGGCCGGCGTGACGCCGGCACGCCGCTACTCCACCCCGGGCCCGGCCACGAGCGCGGCGAGCGCGACGCGGTCGGGCTTGCCCGAGGCCAGGTGCGGGATCTCCGGCACCGTGATGAGGCGGGCCGGCTGGGCCGCACGGCCGATCGCGCGGGCCGACGACGAGCGGATGGCCGCGAGCGAGGCATCCGTCGCCGTCGTCACCACCACGGGCACCTGCCCCCACTCGGCGCTGTCGGCCGCGACGACGACCGCGTCGGCGAGGCCCGGCAGGGAGCGCACGTGCCGCTCGACCGCGTCGAGCAGCACCTTCTCGCCCCCCGAGATGATCACGTTGTCGGCGCGGCCGTGCACCACGACGGTGCCGTCCTCGCGCACCTCGCCCAGGTCGCCGGTGCGGTACCAGCGCCGGCCTTCGGCGACGACGAACGCGGCGTCGGTGCGCTCCGGGTCGCCGAGGTACCCCTCGGCGAGCGTCGGGCCGCTGAGCTCGAGCACGCCGCCCGCGACGCGCGCCCGGGTCGGACCGATGGGCACGCCGTCGTACACGCAGCCGCCGCTCGTCTCGCTCGAGCCGTAGGTGCGCACGACGCGCAGGCCGAGATCGGATGCCTCCTGCCGCAGCTCCTGCCGCAGCGCCTGCCCGCCCACGAGGATCGCGTCGAAGCGCCGCAGCTCCTCGAGGAGCGCCGGGTCTGCCGCTGCGGCTGAGAGGAGCCGCGCGAGCTGCACGGGCACCAGGGAGACATACCGCTCCTGGCCGGTCATCGCCCGTGCCGCGTCGCGGAAGGCGGCCGGGTCGAAGTGCCCCTCGGGCATCAGCACGGGCTCGGTGCCCGCCGCGATCGAGCGCACGAGCACGTTGGCGCCGGCGACGTAGTGCGCCGGCAGGCACAGCAGCCACTGCTTCGATGGCCCGCCGGCGCCGGCGCCGGCGCCCGGGCGCAGGCTCGGGGCGATGGCCGCGTCGGAGGCGGCGGCGCTGGCGAGCAGCGCATCGGCGGAGAGCGCGACGCGCTTCGGGGTTCCGGTCGAGCCGGAGGTCTCGATGACGAGCGCGACGCTCGGGGGGACCGTGTCGCCGGCCGCTCGGTCTCCATTCGCCGGCTGCGCCGGCGAGTCGACCGGCGGGGCGGCGGCGCCGGCGGCCGGCTCAGGCGCAGTGCCGGCGGTCGACTCAGGCGCAGTGCCGGCGGTCGACTCAGGCGCAGCCTGAATGGAGACCCCGGCACCCCCCGGCGGGGCGTACGGCAGCACGGCGGGACCGGTGCCGTCGAGCGCGGCGCGCAGCGCATCCAGCAGCGCGGGAACGTCGTCGGCCGGCATCCGTCGCAGTTCTCGGGTCATCGCCTCCCACGCTACGCCGCCGCGAAACCGCCGGACGACTCAGAAGTGGTACGGGAAGGGCGACCAGTCGGGCGCGCGCTTCTCGAGGAACGCGTCACGCCCCTCGACGGCTTCGTCGGTGCCGTAGGCGAGCCGCGTCGCCTCGCCCGCGAACAGCTGCTGGCCGACGAGCCCGTCGTCGACCGCGTTGAACGCGTACTTGAGCATGCGGATCGCGGTCGGCGACTTGCCGAGCACGATGCGCGCCCACTCGATCGCCTTCTGCTCGAGCTCGGCGTGCGGCACGACCGCGTTCACCGCGCCCATCTCGTAGCCGCGCTGCGCCGAGTACTCCTGGGCGAGGAAGAACACCTCGCGGGCGAACTTCTGACCGATCTGGCGGGCGTAGTAGGCGGAGCCGTAGCCGGCGTCGAAACTGCCGACGTCGGCATCCGTCTGCTTGAATCGCCCGTGCTCGGCGCTCGCGATCGTGAGGTCGCAGACCGCGTGCAGCGAGTGCCCGCCGCCGGCCGCCCAGCCCGGCACGACGGCGATGACGACCTTGGGCATGAAGCGGATCAGCCGCTGCACCTCGAGGATGTGCAGTCGCCCGGCGCGCGCGCTGTCGGTGACGGATGCCTCGTCCTCGGAGTACTTGTAGCCGTCACGGCCCCTGATCCGCTGGTCGCCGCCGGAGCAGAACGCCCAGCCGCCGTCTTTGGGGCTCGGGCCGTTGCCGGTGAGCAGCACGACGCCGATCTTCGGGTTCGTGCGCGCATCGTCGAGCGCCGCGTACAGCTCGTCGACCGTGTGCGGCCGGAACGCGTTGCGCACCTCCGGCCGGTCGAAGGCGACGCGGGCGATGCGGCCGTCGCGCGAGTGGTGGTAGGTGATGTCGGTCAGCCCGTCGAAGCCGGGCGCGGCCACCCACTCGGCGGGGTCGAAGATCTCGGAGACGTGGTGCGGCATAGACGAAAGCCTACGTTCGCGTACAGGCCATTTCTGGCGCGGGTGCATGGGGCGTCCAGGCGGGACGCAATATGGTTCAGGTGGTGACCCCTGAAGAACCGACGCGCCGCGCCGCCCTGGCGCACCGCCGCGAGACCAGAAAGAAGACCGTCGCCCGCCGAACGATCGGCTGGACCGCGTTCGGTCTTGCTGCGCTGCTCGTGGTCGTGGCCGGATACGTCGGCTACAACTACTTCAACTTCCAGAACGGCGTGACGAAGATCTCCGGGGTGATCGACAAGGCCAAGGGCGACAAGGACGTCGACGGCAAGGCGCAGAACATCCTGCTCGTCGGCGTGGACGAGCGGCCGGCCAACATGACGGCCGAGCAGTACAAGGAGCTCAGCACCACGCCCGACGGCGGCGGCCTCAACACCGACACGATCATCCTGCTGCACGTGCCGGCGGACGGCTCGTCGGCGACCCTCATCTCCTTCCCGCGCGACTCGCTCGTGACGATCCCGGGCTTCGGCCAGAACAAGATCAACGCCGCCTACGTGCTCGGCCGCAACTCCGTCTCGGGCACGACGCAGCAGCAGGATGCCGCCGGCATGAAGCTGCTCATCAAGACCGTCGAGGGGGTGACGGGCCTCAGCATCGACCACTACGTCAAGGTCACGCTGCTGAGCTTCTACACCATCGCCAAGGCGCTCGGGCCCGTCACGGTCTGTCTCAACGAGGCGGTCGACGACCCGTACTCGGGCGCGAACTTCAAGGCGGGCAAGCAGCAGCTGAACGCCACCCAGGCGCTGCAGTTCGTGCGGCAGCGCCACGGCCTGCCCAACGGGGACTTCGACCGGGCGGTGCGGCAGCAGTACTTCCTGTCGGTCGAGGCGCAGCAGGTGCTGTCGGCCGGAACCCTGTTGAACCCCGTCAAGCTCAACAACGTGGTCAGCGCGGTCTCGAGTGCGCTGGAGACCGATTCGGGCCTCAACCTCGCGTCGCTCGCGCTGCAGATGAAGGGGCTCAAGGGCGGGAACATCCAGTCGGCGACGATTCCGCTGGCGACGCCGAGCACCGGATCCGCGCTGATCGACGGGCAGGAGCTCAGCGTCGACTTCCTCGACTACGCCGCGATCCCGGGCTTCATCGCCCAGGTGATCGGCGACACCGGCGCCCCCGACGCGTACAAGAAGGCGAAGACGGTCGACCCGTCGACCGTGTCGGTCGACGTGCTGAACGGCGCAGGCACCGCCAACGGGTCCTCGACGGCCCTGGCGACGCTCGCGCAGGTCGGCTTCCAGACCGGCACCCCGCAGGACGCCCCGCAGCAGCAGCAGGCCACCACCATCTACTACCCGGTGGGCATGGAAGCGCAGGCGAAGACGGTGGCGCAGTACTTCCCCGACGCGGACGTGTCGGTCTCGCCGGCGTACCAGAAGGTCACCGTGATCCTCGGCACCGACGGCAAGATGCCGCAGACGACGCCGTACACGCCACCGGCGAAGACGTCGACGCCGAAGGCGTCGAAGACCTCGACACCGAGCTCGTCGAGCACGCCGAGCGCCACCGCGTCGACGCCGACCAAGAACTACAACGCCGACGTCTGCGTGAACTGACGTGAGAGAGCCGCCGCCGCTTCCCGACCTTCCCGACCTTCCCGAGGTGCTCGCCGGAGCGCACGTGGTCGCGCTGCCGATGGTGAGGCGGTTCCGCGGGGTGACGGTGCGCGAGGCGCTCGTCGTCGAGGGCCCCCTCGGCTGGACCGAGTTCAGCCCGTTCGTGGAGTACGACGACGAGGAGGCGGCGACGTGGCTGGCCGCCGCGTACGACTTCGGGTGGGGCACGGATTCCTCCCCGCAGCGTTCCTCGATCCGCGTGAACGCCACCGTTCCTGCGGTGGGCGCCGGCGACGTCGCATCCGTGCTCGCCCGCTACCCGGGCTGTCGCACCGCCAAGGTCAAGGTCGCCGACCCCGGCCAGACGCTCGCCGACGACGTGGCGCGGGTCGCCGCGGTGCGCGAGGTGCTCGGCCCCGAGGGGCGGGTGCGCGTGGACGCCAACGGGCTGTGGAACGTGGACGAGGCGGAGCACGCGATCCGGGCGCTCGAGCCGTACGACCTCGAGTACGTCGAGCAGCCGGTGGCGACCGTGGAGGAGCTGGCCGAGGTGCGCCGGCGCGTGGGACGGCTCGGCATCCTCATCGCCGCAGACGAGAGCGTGCGCAAGGCGAGCGACCCGCTCGCCGTCGCCCGGGCCGGAGCCGCCGACGTGCTCATCGTCAAGGCGCAGCCGCTCGGCGGGGTCGCCCGGGCGGCCGAGCTCGCCGCCGAGGCGGGGCTGCCCGTGGTGGTCTCGAGCGCCCTCGACACCTCGATCGGGCTGGCGATGGGGGCGCACCTGGCCGCGGTGCTGCCCGAGCTCGAGTTCGACTGCGGGCTGGGCACCGCCGCGCTGTTCGCCGCCGACGTGACGGCGGAGCCCCTGCTGCCGCAGCACGGCGCGATCCCGGTGCGCCGGGTCGCCGCAGACCCCGCGCTGCTGGCCGCGCACGCGGCTCCCGAGGAGCGGCGCCGGTGGTGGCTCGAGCGCCTCGAGCGCTGCCACCGGCTGCTGGCCGCCGCCGGCTGATCTGCGGCGTCGCTCAGTCGACCGGGGCGAGCTCCGCGATGAGCACCCGGTCGTCGCCGACGTCGACCGTCTCGTGGCGGGCCAGCACGAAGCCCGCGGGCGCCGCGACCTCGGCGAGCGCCTCCGGGGTCTGGAACGGCGCGTGGTTCGGCGTGTACCCGGGAGTGGCCGCCCCGGCGCCGTGCCCGTGCTCGGGCCGGACCGCGAAGGTGGCCGTCACGAGGGTGCCCTCGGGGGCGAGCATGCGAGCGAACTCGTCGAAGACGGCGGCGGGGTCGGCGACGAGATGCAGCACGGTCACGCACGTGACGAGATCGGCCGCGGCATCCGCCACCGGCAGCTCTTCAGCGCGGCCCTCGATGAACTCGGCCGCGGGCAGCTCGCGCCGGGCGACCGCGAGCATGCCCGGCGTCACGTCGACGCCGACGAGCCGCAGCGACGGATGCCTCGCCGCGATCGCCCGCAGCACGAGCCCGGTTCCCGTCCCGACGTCGAGCACCGTGCCGACCTGGTCGAAGTCGGCGAACCCGGCCACCGCCTCGGCCAGGGCCCGGTGCATCGCGCTGTCGTCGTAGTCGGCGGCCCGCTCGTCGAAGCGCGCGATGATGCCCGCCATCCGCTCGTCGCTCATGCCCCCGACCCTACGCGGCCGGGTCGCGGTCAGTCGGGGCGCGCGGCGGACTCCTCGGCCTCGAGCACCACTTCGTGCTGCAGGGCGGCGATGTCCTCGGTCGCGGGGTCGCCGTGCAGGCCGCCGGAGAGCGCGTACTCCTCCTCCGGCGACAGGATCAGCCGGGTGCGGCCGAACAGGGCGAAGAGCACCACCCCGAGCACGAACACGATGGCGATGATGACGATCGCCAGCTGGAACGACGGGTTGAACAGCAGCGCCACGAAGGAGATCAGGGCGATCACCCCGGCATAGACGGCGCCGGGTACGCCCCACGGGCTCTTCCACGGCCGCTTCGCGTTCGGGAACTTGCGGCGCAGCAGCAGGAACGAGGTCATCTGCAGCACATAGGCGATCACGGCGCCCCACACCGAGATGTTGAGCACGACGGCGCCGGCCGACTCGCTGCCGGAGTACTGCACGATGAACAGCGCGGCGAAGCCGATCACGCCGCCGACGATCAGCGCGACCCAGGGCGTCTGCGTCGCCCCCGTCAGCGACAGGAACTTCGGGTAGTAGCCGGCGCGGGACAGCGAGTACATGTTGCGCCCGTAGGCGTACATGATGCCCTGCAGCGAGGCGAGCAGCCCGAGCAGCGCGAAGATCGAGAGGATCGCCGCCGCCTCCTTCGGCAGGAAGGATGCGAAGCCGTCGAGCAGCGGCTGACCCGAGGCGCCGGTCGTGTCGGCGCCGAGCACGGCCGGGTTCAGGAACAGCACGATCGCTGCGCACACCATCAGCGAGACGAGGCCCCACACCCCTCCGCGCGGGATGTCCCGCGCCGGGTTGTGCGTCTCCTCCGCGGCCAGCGGCAGCTCCTCGATGCCGAGGAAGAACCAGATCGCGAAGGGCAGCGCGAAGAAGATCGTGTGCACGCCGTGCGGCAGGAAGGCCGAGGCGCCGGCGTCCGGCTTCACATCGAACAGCGAGCCGAAGTCGAGGGCGCCGTTCGCGGCGGCGAGGATCGCGAACAGCACCAGGATCGCGATCGACACGATCGAGACGACGATCGCGAACTTGAACCCGACGGATGCCCCGGCGGTGTTGAGGGCGACGAAGACGACGTAGAGGATCGCCCACCACACCACGGGCGACAGGCTCGCCCCGGTGAGGGCCTGCAGCGCGGCATCCGCGTACTGGCCGGAGTAGTAGACGACGACGGCCGTGGTCATGACGTACTCGATCGACTCGGCGAGCCCCGTGACGAAGCCTCCCCACGGGCCCATCGCGGCGCGCGCGAAGGAGTAGGCGCCGCCCGTGTGCGGCATCGCGGCCGACATCTCGCCGATCGAGAAGAACAGGCCGAAGAACATCAGCGCCACGAACACCGTGGCGATCAGCAGCCCGCCCCAGCCTGCCGACGCGATGCCCCCGTTCCAGCCCGAGAAGTCGCCGGAGATGACGGCGGCGACCCCGATGCCCCAGATCCCCCAGAACCCCGCCGAGCGGCGCAGGGTGCGCTTCTCGAAGTAGCTCTGGTCGACGGTCGTGTAGCTCACGCCCGAGGTGCTGACCTTCTCAGGTGCCGACATGCGCGCGCGTCCTTTCCGAGGCGGGATGGTGCGGGTTGCGAGCGAGCATAGGGTTCCGAAAGGCCGGTCACCATACCTTTGGCTGTAACGGGCATGTAAAAAGAAGCGGCTTCGCGGGGGCATCCGTCGTGCTGTAATGGTCGGCAACCAACCTTTGAACCGCGAGGAGCGAGAGATGGCAGAGCCGAGCGGATACCTCACGGTGGAGCAGCTCGCCGGTTTCGCCGCCGACGGGGCGATCGACACGGTGATCATCGCCTTCACCGACATGCAGGGCCGGCTCGTGGGCAAGCGCACGAGCGCGCGGCTCTTCCTCGAGGAGTACGCGGCGCACGGCGCCGAATGCTGCAACTACCTGCTGGCCGTCGACGTCGAGATGAACACCGTCGGCGGCTACGAGATCTCCAGCTGGCAGCGCGGCTACGGCGACATGGTGATGAAGCCTGACCTCGGCACCCTGCGCGCCGCGCCGTGGCTGGTGAAGACCGCGATCGTGACCGCCGACCTGCAGTGGCTCGACGGGGCGCCGGTGGTGCAGAGCCCGCGCGCGATCCTGCAGCACCAGCTCGACCGGCTGCGCGAGCGCGGCCTCGAGGCGTTCGTGGGCACCGAGCTCGAGTTCATGGTGTTCGAGGACTCGTACCGCGACGCGTGGCGCAAGGGCTACCGCGAGCTGACGCCCGCCACCGACTACAACGTCGACTACGCCCTGGCCGCCTCGACGCAGATGGAGCCGCTGCTGCACGACATCCGCGTCGCGATGGACGGCGCCGGCATGTACTGCGAGGGCGTGAAGGGCGAGTGCAACCTCGGCCAGCAGGAGATCGCGTTCCGGTACAAGACGGCGCTCGAGACCTGCGACAACCACTCGATCTACAAGAACGGCGCCAAGGAGATCGCCGCCGCGCACGGCCAGTCGCTGACCTTCATGGCGAAGTTCAACGAGCGCGAGGGCAACAGCTGCCACATCCACCTCTCGCTGAGGGACGCCGACGGCGCCGCCGTGTTCGCCGACGACGCCGACCCTGAGGGCCTCGGCATGTCGGGGCTGTTCCGCCACTTCCTGGCCGGGCAGCTCGCGGCGCTGCGCGAGCTCACGCTCTGCTACGCGCCGAACATCAACTCGTACAAGCGCTACCAGCCCGGCTCCTTCGCCCCGACCGCCGTCGCGTGGGGGCTCGACAACCGCACCTGCGCGCTGCGGGTCGTCGGCCGCGGCGCCTCGCTGCGGGTGGAGAACCGCACGCCCGGCGGCGACGTGAACCAGTACCTCGCGGTCGCGGCGCTCATCGCCGCCGGACTGCACGGCATCGACAACGAGCTCGAACTCGAGCCCGCCTTCGCCGGCAACGCCTACGACGCCGAGGTTCCGCAGGTGCCCAGCACGCTGCGCGAGGCCGCGCAGCTGTTCGGCGAGTCGCGCATCGCCCGGGAGGCGTTCGGCGACGACGTCGTCGACCACTACCTCAACAATGCGCGTGTCGAACTCGCTGCGTTCGATGCGGCCGTCACGGATTGGGAGCGGGTGCGTGGTTTCGAAAGGCTCTGAGGGGCCCCTTGGTCTCCACTCACCGCTGCGCGGTGAGTCGACCGGCGGCGGGGGCGGGCGCGGGACGGTGGTCGACTCGGGCGCGACGCGGCCGAATGGAGACCCGGCGCCGGTGATCGGTGTCACCACCTACCGGCAGCGGGCGCAGACCGGGGTGTGGGACACCGAGGCGGCGTTCCTGCCCGCCCAGTACCTCGACGGTGTGACCGCCGCCGGCGGCATCGCCGTGCTGCTGCCGCCGCAACCCGTGACCTCCGTCGGGGCCGAGAGGGTGCTCTCCCGCCTCGACGGACTCCTCATCTCCGGCGGGGTCGACGTCGACCCCGCCCGGTACGGGCAGCGCCCGCATGAGCAGACGGATGCGCCGCAGCCGCTGCGCGACGACTGGGATCTCGCCCTGCTCGACGCGGCGATCGCCGCCGGCCTCCCGTTCCTCGCCGTGTGCCGGGGCGCGCAGGTGCTCAACGTGCTGCGCGGAGGCACCCTCGTGCAGCACCTGCCCGACGTGGTCGGATCGACCACGTACCAGCCGGGCGGCGGGCAGTTCAACCGGGTCGAGGTGGAGGTCGAGCCGGGCAGCCGGCTCGCGTCGCTCGTCGGCGAGCGCACCCTCGGCCACGTCTACCACCACCAGGCGATCGACCGCGTCGGCGACGGCCTCACCGTCACGGCGCGCAGCGGCGACGGCGTCATCGAGGCCGTCGAGCTGCCGGAGCACGACTTCGGGGTCGCCGTGCAGTGGCACCCGGAGGAGGACCGCGACGACCGCGCCCTGTTCACCGGCCTGGTCGACGCCGCCGCCGTATATGCCGAAAACCGCATGAGACAGGACGCATGACCGAGCTGACCCTGATCAACCCCGCCGACGAGACCGTGATCGCCACGGTCCCGGCCTTCGACGCCCCGCAGACGGATGCCGCGATCGCCCGCGCCAAGCAGGCGCAGCGCTCCTGGGCCCGGCTCTCCCCCGCCGACCGCGCGGCCGCGCTGCGCCGCTTCGCCGACGCCGTCGACGGGGCGGTGGAGGAGCTGGCGCAGCTCGAGGTGCGCAACTCGGGGCATCCGATCGCCTCGGCCCGGTGGGAGGCGGGGCACGTGCGCGACGTGCTCGAGTACTACGCGGGGGCGCCGGAGCGGCTGTTCGGACGGCAGATCCCGGTCGCCGGAGGGCTCGACGTGACCTTCCACGAGCCGATCGGCGTGGTCGGGGTGATCACGCCCTGGAACTTCCCCATGACGATCGCGTCGTGGGGCTTCGCCCCGGCCCTCGCCGCGGGCAACGCCGTGCTGCTGAAGCCCGCCGAGTGGACCCCGCTGACCAGCCTGCGCCTGGCCGAGCTCGCCCTCGAGGCCGGACTGCCCGAGGGCCTGTTCCAGGTGCTGCCCGGCGAGGGGCGCGTCGTCGGCGACCGGCTGGTCGAGCATCCGGACGTGCGCAAGATCGCCTTCACCGGGTCGACCGCGACCGGCACGGCGATCATGGCGAAGGCCGCCGCGCAGGTGAAGCAGGTCACGCTCGAGCTCGGCGGCAAGAGCGCCAACATCGTCTTCGCCGACTCCGACCTCGAGAAGGCCGCGGCGACCGCCCCCTACGGGGTGTTCGACAACGCGGGGCAGGATTGCTGCGCGCGCAGCCGCATCCTCGTCGAGCGGTCCGTCTACGAGCGCTTCATGGAGCTGCTGGAGCCCGCCGTCGCCGGCGTGCGCGTGGGCGACCCGGCCGACGCCGGGACCGAGATGGGTCCGCTGGTGAGCCGGCAGCACTTCGAGAAGGTCGCCTCGTACGTTCCCGACGACGCCCCGGTGGCGTTCCGCGGCACCGCCCCCGACGGGCCCGGGTTCTGGTTCCCCCCGACCGTGCTCACCCCGTCCGACCCGAACGATCGCACCGTCGTCGACGAGATCTTCGGGCCCGTGGTCGTGGTGCTGCCCTTCGACGACGAGGCCGACGCGATCCGCCTGGCCAATGCGTCGAGGTACGGCCTGAGCGGCTCCGTGTGGACGAGGGACCTCGCCCGCGGCATCCGTGTCTCGCGCGCGATCGAGAGCGGCAACCTGAGCGTCAACTCGCACTCGTCGGTGCGGTACACGACGCCGTTCGGGGGTTACAAGCAGTCGGGGATCGGCCGCGAACTCGGGCCCGACGCACCGCTCGCCTTCACCGAGACCAAGAACGTGTTCATCGCAGTAGAGGAGAACTAAGTGCCCGTCGCACCGCTCGACCTGACCCAGCGGCTCGCCGGCCGCGTCGCCGTGATCACCGGCGGCGGCAGCGGCATCGGCCTCGCGACCGCCAAGCGCCTGGCTGCCGAGGGGGCGAAGGTCGTCATCGCCGACATCGACCCGGGCGCCGGGCAGGCCGCCGCCGAGCTCGTCGACGGGCTGTTCGTGCCCACCGACGTCACCGACGAGGAGCAGGTGAACGCGCTCTTCGACACCGCGGCGGCCACGTACGGCTCGGTCGACATCGCGTTCAACAACGCGGGCATCTCGCCGCCCGACGACGACTCGATCGAGACCACCGAGCTGTCCGCCTGGCAGAAGGTGCAGGACGTCAACTTGAAGTCGGTGTACCTGTGCTCGCGCGCGGCGCTGCGGCACATGACCGCCCAGGGCCGCGGGTCGATCATCAACACGGCGTCGTTCGTCGCCGTGCTCGGGTCGGCCACCTCGCAGATCTCCTACACCGCCTCCAAGGGCGGCGTGCTCGCCATGACCCGCGAGCTCGGCGTGCAGTTCGCCCGGCAGGGCATCCGCGTCAACGCGCTCTGCCCCGGCCCGGTCAACACGCCGCTGCTGCAGGAGCTGTTCGCCAAAGACCCCGAGCGGGCCCAGCGGCGGCTCGTGCACGTGCCGGTCGGCCGCTTCGCCGAGCCGGAAGAGCTCGCCGCCGCCGTCGCGTTCCTCGCCAGCGACGACGCGTCGTTCATCACGGCGTCGACCTTCCTCGTCGACGGCGGCATCTCCTCCGCCTACGTCACTCCGCTGTGAGCGACCCGCTGTGAGCGACTCGCTGCTGCGGCCGATCAAGGGCGGCAACGCGTTCGAGGAGACGGTGCAGCGGCTGCTGCAGACCATCCGCCTCGGCGCGGTCGGCCCGGGCGACCGGCTGCCCAGCGAGCGGGAGCTGGCCGTGCGCCTCGGTGTGAGCCGCGACACCCTGCGCGAGGCGATCAGCGCGCTCGCCGACGCCGGCTTCCTCGTCTCGCGGCGGGGCCGGTACGGCGGCACCTTCGTCACGGACGACCTGCCCGAGCACGCGCCCGGCCTGTACGAGGTGACGGATGCCTCGGCCGCAGCCGCCCCGTCCCGCCTCAGCCCCGACGAGATCGCGGACGCGCTCGCCGTGCGGGCGGTGCTCGAGCTCGGCGCGGTGCGCCTCGCCGCCGCCCGAGCGCTGCCCGCGGAGGACCGGCAGCGGCTGCACTCCGCCCTCGAGGAGAGCGCCGGTGCGGCATCCGTCGACTACCGTCGCCTCGACTCGCGCCTGCACCTGACCATCGCCGAGCTCGCGGGGGCGCCCAGCCTGGTGCCGCTCGTGGCCGACGCGCGCACGCGGGTGAACCTGCTGCTCGACGAGATCCCACTGCTAGCGCGCAACATCGCCCACTCCGACCAGCAGCACGAGCGCATCGTGCGGGCGATCCTCGCCGGCCGCGCCGATGAGGCGGTCGCCGCGATGCAGGAGCATCTCGACGGCACGGCCGCCCTGCTCACCGGCTTCCTGACCTGAAGACGCCGGTCTGGTGCCGGCGAGCGGTGCGAAATCACCCTCCAAGCGTCGGCTGAAGGGTGATTTCTGACCGGTCAGCGGGCGCGGCGACGCGACCGGCTAGTTCGTCAGGCCCGAGTACGAATGCAGGCCGTGGAAGAACACGTTCACGACGCCGAAGTTGAACATCACGGCGGCGAATCCGATGATCGACAGCCACGCCGAGCGCGAGCCGCGCCAGCCGCGCGTCGCCCGCGCGTGGATGTAGCCGGCGTAGATCACCCAGATGATGAAGGTCCAGACCTCTTTGGTGTCCCAGCCCCAGTAGCGGCCCCAGGCCTTCTCGGCCCAGATGGCGCCCGCGATGAGCGTGAAGGTCCAGAAGATGAAGCCGATGATGTTCACCCGGTAGGTGAGGTTCTCGAGCTCGACCGAACCGGGCAGGCTCTTCAGGAACGGCAGCACCGGCGGCAGCGACAACTCCTGCCGCCGCTCGCGCCACGCCTGCAACAGATGCGCGACGGCGAGCGCGAAGCCCAGCGCGAAGAACGCCGTGCCCGTGATCGCGACCAGGATGTGGATCACGAGCCAGTACGACTGCAGTGCCGGCGGCAGCGGCGCGACGGGCACGTAGTAGAAGACCTGCGCCCACATCAGCAGCACGCACACGAGTCCGAGCACGAAGGTGCCGACGTAGCGCAGGTCGAAGCGCAGGTTCACGAGCAGGAAGATGCCGACGATCACCAGGGTGCCGGTCAGCGAGAACTCCCACATGTTGGCCCACGGCACCCGGCCGGCGGCGATGCCGCGGGTGATGTCGGCGAGCAGGTGGATCGCCCAGGCGACGACCGTGACGGTCATCGCGAGCTTGAGCGCCCGCGAGGTGGTCGGGGCCCCATCGGTTCGAGCTCCATCGGCAGGCACGCCGCCCCCGGTCGCGGCCGTCGGGGGCGCGAGGGTGGCGGTCGCGGCGCCGCTCGACGGCGACGCCGGCGACGCGGCCGACGAGACGGATGCCGCGGCGGCGGCCCGGCGCTCCACGGCGCTGCGCACCGCCGTCGGCGCGGTCGCCCGGGCGCTGCGCTGAGCCAGGTCGAGCACGAAGCAGACGAATGCCACGACGTACAGGAACATGGTCGCGAAGATCGCGTACTCGGAGATGCTCGACAGGGTCTCGGTCACGGGAGAACGCTACGCCTTTCCATTCTTGAATCCACCCAGAGCCAGCCGCTTCTGGTGCGCGGCCACGAGGGACGCCACCGCCTCGTCGAGGCGCGGATCCTCGCCGCGGGCGAGGCCGGCGTACTCGAGGCGCACGGCGCCCGAGGCATCCGTCGTGGCCTTCACCCACATGCGACGGCGCGGCACGAACAGCGAGGTGAGCAGCCCGGCCAGCACGAGGATCGCGAACACCAGCACCCAGCCCTGCGTCGGGTCGTGGTGGATGTCGAGGGAGGCGAACCGCTTGACCCCGCTGAAGGTCACCGACCCGAGCCCGTTCGGCAGCTTCACGGTCTCGCCGAGGCCGAGGTTGAGCCCTTTCGTCTTGGCCGTCGGCCCTGCGATCTGCGTCAGCCCCTTCGTGTCGAGGGCGTAGACCGACTGCGGCTGCCCCGAGTCGACACCGAGGTCGCCGGCGTACACGGTGAGGCTGACGCGCGGGTTGTTCAGCCCGGGGTAGCTCGAGAGGTTCTGGGCGTCGGTGTCCGTGGGCGCGGTCGGCATGAAGATGCCGATGATGCCGAGCTGCTCGGACAGGCCCGAGGCGACCTTGACGACGCCCTGCGAGGTGAGGTTCGAGTCCTCGGGCAGGAACGGCGTCGCCTCGCTCTTGATCACCTTCCCGTTCGCGTCGCGGAAGGTGAGCACGGGCGCGTAGCCGTTGCCGAGCAGGTACACGCTGGTGCCGTCGATGCGCAGCGGATGATTCACCTTGATGTGCGTGCGATACGAGCTGCCGTCCTTGCGGGTGGCCGTGACGGTCGCGTCGTAGTCCAGCGCCTGGCCGCGCGAGTCGCCGTTCGCGCTGTCGTAGGTCACCTTCAGGTCGTCGACCTTGACCGAGTACGCGGGCAGGTTGTCGGAGTCGACGAACCGGCCGGGGTTGAACGAGTCGAAGTTGACGCTCGTGTTCACGAAGGTCTGGCCGGTGACGACCACGCGCTGGGCGGTCCAGCCGAAGCCGCCGCCGATGCCGACCACGACGAGGATGCCGAGCAGCGCGATGTGGAAGACCAGGTTGCCCGTCTCGCGCAGGTAGCCGCGCTCGGCCGACACGCTCGTCTGGCGGCCGTCGTCGAAGACCACGGTGCGGTAGCGGGCGGACTTCAGCTGCGCGCGCGCCGCCTCGATCGCCTCCGCGGCGGTCACCCCAGCGGGCGCCTCCGCCTCGCGGTAGCCGGCCATGCGGCTGAGCCGGAACGGCGTCTTCGGCGGCTTAGCGAGCATCGCGTCGACGTGGTGCTTGACGCGCGGGATGATGCATCCGATCAGCGAGACGAACAGCAGCAGGTAGATCGCCGAGAACCACACCGACGAGTAGGTGCTGAACACCTGCAGCTTGTCGAGGATCGGATACAGGGTGGGGTGGTCGACCTTGTACTGGGTGACCCCGTTGGGGTCGCTGGTGCGCTGCGGCACGAGGGATCCGGGGACCGCGGCGAGCGCGAGCAGCAGCAGCAGGAACAGCGCCGTGCGCATGCTGGTCAGCTGGCGCCAGAACCAGCGCGCCCATCCGATCGGCCCGAGACGGATGCCGCCGACCGGCGCCCCCTCGCCCTCGGAGCGGTCGATCGTCTCGACGTGGTCGGACGGCAGCAGGTCGCCGCCTTCGGTGCGGTCGAACTGGGTCGCGCGGGAGCCGCGCGCGGCGCGCTCGGCCTGGTCAGATCGAGGTGTTGAAATCCGGGATCACCCCTTCCAGCTGGATCATCCACGCATTCCACACGCCGGTGACCATGAGCAGCCCGATCACGATGAGCAGGGCGCCGCCGATCATGTTGACGAGACGGATGTTGCGCTTGAGGAAGGACATCGCCCGCGCCGCCCAGCCGAGGCCGAGCGCGATGAGCAGGAACGGGATGCCGAGCCCGAGCGCGTAGCACAGCGCGAGGAACGCGCCCTGCCACGGCGAGCCGCTGGACAGGCTGAGGCTCGAGATCGCCGCGAGGGTCGGGCCGGTGCACGGGCTCCAGCCGATCGCGAAGGCGATGCCGAGCAGGGGGGCGCCGGCGAGGCCGGAGGTGGCCCGCCAGTTCGGCTTCACGATGTTCTGCAGGAACGAGAACTGCCCGATGAACACGAGCCCGAGCAGGATCACGACGATGCCCGCGATGCGGGTGATCAGGTCGCGGTACGCGTTCAGCCAGAACCCGAGCGCGCCGAAGAGGAACGAGCCGACGACGAACACGGCCGCGAAGCCCAGGATGAACAGCAGCACCCCGAGCGCGAGCCGCGCCTGCCCGCGCCGGTCGCCGCGGGCCGCCGTCGACCGCCCGTCGGTGAACCCGCCGATGTAGGCGAGGTAGCCGGGCACGAGCGGCAGGATGCACGGCGAGGCGAACGACACCAGACCCGCCAGCAGCGCGATCGGCACCGCGACGAGCAACTGCCCGCTCGAGACCAGCTGGGCGAAGGGGTTGTCCACTAGTCACCCTCTTCCAGCGCCGATTCGATCAGCGTCTCGAGGGTCGACGGCTGCGAGTTGATCGGCCCCTCGATGCGCGCCGCGACGCGCCCCTTCTTGTCGAGCACGATCGTGGTCGGGGTCGCGTTGGGGCGGTACTGGCCGCTGAACGCGAGCTGCGCCTTGCCGTCGTCGGCGTCGAGGATCGACGGATACGTCACGCCGTACTTCTTGTCGAAGGACTGCACGGTGGCGGCGTCGTTGCGGGTGTTCACACCCACGAAGTCGACGCCCTGATCCGCGTACTTCTTGCTGATCGACTCGAGGTCCTTGGTCTCCACGATGCACGGCCCGCACGGGTCGTACCAGAAGTTCACGACGAGCACGTCGCCGAGATCGTCGCGCGAGTCGAAGCTCGAGCCGTCCTCGAGCGTCCCCGTGAAGCGCACCGGGTCGCCGCGGTCGGCGGCCTTGATCTCGGTCACGCCGCTGCCGGCGATGTAGCCCTTGTTGTCGCCGTCCTGGTACTGCTGCTGCAGCGAGGTGAGCGTGCACCCGGTCAGCGCGCTGACCGCGAGCACGGCGGTGAGAGCGGATGCCGCGAGCCGGCCGCGCCTGGCACGCCCCATGGTCACACCGCCCCGACGTCGACGGCGGCGGGCTGCAGAGGAGCGGCCGGGTCGCTGTAGCCCACCTCGACGATGCGGTCGCCGTGGCGCTCGAAGGTGGTGATGCTCGACAGCTCGCAGCGCCGCTGCCGGGGGTCGTGCATGAAGCGCTCACCGGCGACAGCGAGGTGCGCGATCCAGATCGGCAGCTGGTGGCTGACCATGACGACGTCGCCCGGTTCGTCGTCGGCGAGCGGCGGAAGCTCGAAGGCATCCGTCATCGCGGCCAGCATGCGGTCGGCGATGGAGCGGTACGACTCGCCCCAGGACGGGCGGGCCGGGTTGATCAGCCAGGGCCAGTTGAGCGGGTTGCGCACGGCCTTGGCCATGACCTTGCCCTCGAAGTGGTTGGCCGGCTCGATGATGCGCGGTTCGGTGACCGCGGCGAGGCCGAACGCCGCGCCGATCGGCGCCGCGGATTCCTGCGCCCGCAGCAGCGGGCTCGCGATCAGCGCCGCGACCGGGCGGTTGCGGGCGACGAGGTCGTCGGCGGCGGCCTGCGCCATCTGGCGGCCCAGCGGCGAGAGGTGGAAGTCGGGCAGTCGCCCGTAGAGCACATGGTCGGGGTTGTACACCTCGCCATGGCGCACGAGATGCACCTGCCGATTCGCCACGTCGGCCAGTCTACGAAACCGCATCCCTTGAAAAGCCTGCGAGGCGGCGGCCGTCGCGCCGGTCGATCTCCATTCACGCTGCGCGTGAGTCGATCACCGGGCCCCGCTGGTCGACTCGGCCCCACCGCGGCCGACATCACCGGGCTCGCTGGTCGACTCGGCCGCACCGCGGCCGAATGGAGACCAAACGCCCCCAGTAGACTGATCGACCGTGACCCATCGCACCCTGATCAAAGACCTGGCCGCGCTTCCCGACGGCCCCGTGACCGTCGCCGGCTGGGTCGAGACGGTGCGCGATCAGAAGAAGGTGCAGTTCGTCGTGCTGCGCGACGAGTCCGGAGCGGTGCAGCTGGTGAACCCCGCGGTGCGCGAGATCGGCGACGACGTGGAGGACCGCGACGCGGCATCCGTCGCCCTCGGCATCACCGAGTCGATCTCGGCCCTGTCGCTCGGCTCCTTCGTGTCGGTGACCGGCACACTCAAGCACGACGAGCGGGTCAAGCTCGGCGGCCTCGAGGTGAAGATCGCCTCGCTCGACGTCGCGGGCACCTCGGCGCCCGAGTCGCCCATCGCCGCCGACTCGAGCCTCGACAAGCGCCTCGACTATCGCTGGATCGACCTGCGCCAGCCGAAGAACGCGCTGATCTTCAAGGTGCAGACCACGCTCGAGCACGCCTGGCGCACCTGGTGGGTCGAGAACGGATTCGTCGAGATCCACACCCCGAAGCTGATGGAGTCGCCCTCCGAGTCGCGCGCCGAGCTGTTCCAGCTCGACTACTTCGACCTCGGCACCGCGTACCTCGCGCAGAGCCCGCAGCACTTCAAGCAGATGGCGCAGGCGGCCGGTTTCGGCAAGGTCTTCGAGATCTCGCCCGTCTTCCGCGCCGACCCGTCGTTCACCTCCAGGCACGCGACCGAGTTCATCTCCGTAGACGCCGAGATGAGCTGGATCGACTCGTACGCCGACGTGATGGACATGCAGGAGCAGCTGCTGGCCGCCGGCCTCGCCGCCGTCGCGGAGAAGCACGGCGAGGAGATCCGCGAGCTGTTCGGCGTCGAGGTGCAGCTGCCGACCACACCGTTCCCGCGCATCCCGCTGGCCGAGGTGCACCGCATCCTGCGCGAGGAGCGCGGCTACGTGGTGCCGCGCGAGGACGGCGACCTCGACCCCGAGGGCGAGCGGCAGATCAGCGCGTACGTGAAGGAGAAGTACGGGCACGACTTCGTGTTCGTGACGGACTACCCGGCGAACATCCGGCCGTACTACCACATGCGCGACCCGGAGACCGGGCTCACCTGCAGCTACGACCTGCTCTACAACGGCACCGAGATCACCACCGGCGCCCAGCGCGAGCACCGCATCGACCAGCTGCTGGCGAACGCGGAGGACAAGGGCCTCGACCCCGCCGGCATCGGCGAGTACCTCGAATTCTTCAAGTACGGCATGCCGCCGCACGGCGGCTTCGGCATGGGCCTGGCCCGGGTGCTGATGCTGCTGCTCGGCGAGTCCTCGATCCGCGAGACCACCCTGCTGTTCCGCGGCCCGACCCGCCTCGCCCCGTAGCGCGCTACACGGTCCCGTCGACCGCCGTGCGGTCCGACACGACCGAGCGGATCCACGCCGCCGCCTCCTGATGCGCCGGGTGCACGACGTACTCCTGCAGCCCGTCGGCGTCGGCGAAGTCGGCGACAACGGCGACGGTGTTCGTCGACCGCTCGTCGACCTCGTCGACGATGACCTCGATCGCCTGGATCGACGGCACGACGCCCTTCAGGCCGAGCAGCCGCTCGCGCACGCCCTCGGCGTCCGCGCGGCGCCGGTCCGGGTCATCCGCTTTCAACGTCCAGGCGACGATGTGGCGCAGGGTCATCTCGGCTCCTTGAGTGCCTTCTCGAGGCGCGCCTGGTCGACGCGCCAGTAGGTGTGCATCTTCCCGTCGATGAGCACGACCGGGATCTCCTCGCCGTAGCGCTCCTGCAGGACCGGGTCGCTCAGGATGTCGATCTCGTCGACGTCGACGGATGCCCCGAGCCGGCCGATCACGTCGGCGATCGCCGTCCTCGCGTCGTCGCACAGGTGGCAGCCGGGCTTGGAGTAGAGCGTGACGCGGTGGGGCACGTCCTTCAGCCTATGACGGGTCTCCATTCGCGCTGCGCGCGAGTCGACCGACGGCTGCGCTGGTCGACTCACGCCGCAGGCGTGAATGGAGACCAAGCACGCAGAAAAGCGCCAGGGCGGATGCCCTGACGCTTCACGTGCAGCAGGCTGCGAGACCTACTTCTTGTTGCGACGCTGGTGGCGCGTCTTGCGAAGCAGCTTGCGATGCTTCTTCTTCGCCATACGCTTGCGGCGCTTCTTGATGACAGAACCCACGGAAACCTCACAAAGATCGGGGATACCGCGACTCGCGCGGCACAATGGGCAATCCTACCAGCCGCCCGATGGGCCGCCGAATCGGAGCGCCCAAGCCCCTACTTGGTCTGCTTGGGCAGGTCCGCGTCGGCGTCGACTTCCTTGTCCGCCACGACGACGTCGAAGTGGAACTTCGTGCCGTGCACGTCCGACAGCGTCACCTTCGCGTCGGCCACCGTGGTCGGATTCTTGACCGACGACGCCCACACCTTGCAGTGCACGACGTTGCCGTCGACGAGATGGATGTCCTCGTCGCCGCAGTCGGCGCTCGCGTCCTGCCCGACCTTGTCGCCGAGCGTCTTGGCCACCTGCGAAGCCAGGTCGTCGGGGTCGTCAGTGAGCGAGGCGTGCGCCGAGCACCCGCCGAGCACGAGAGCGAGCCCCACGGTCGCGACGACGGATGCGATGAATCGGTTGTGCATGTATCCCCCCATACGGATGCGCCGTGGCGGCGCTACTGCTTCGGTTTGATCTTGGACGCCACCGCGGCGGCGCGGGCCGAGACGCCGGCGGCGACCTTGCCGACCGAGGCGGCGAAGTCCTTCTGCCCCTCCGAGAGCCCCGTGGCGCCGAATCCGATCGACGTCGCCGCGTCGACGGCCGCCGAGGTCACCGCCTCTGAGGCGCCGAGGTAGGGCAGCAGCCAGTCGTCGATCTCCTCGAGGGGCGCCGCGTCGAGGTGGTAGTAGCGGTGCTGGCCCTCCTCGCGCACCCGCACGAGCCCCGCGTCACGCAGCACCTTGAGGTGCTTCGACACCGTCGGCTGGGAGAGCTCGAGGGCCAGGACGATCTGCGACACGCTGACCTCGCCGCTGCCGTTCGTCTGCGCATCCAGCAGCACCTGCAGGATCTCGCGCCGGGTCGAATCAGCAACGATGTCAAAGATGTCGGCCATGCGCCAAGCGTAGCCATAGCCCCGCGCGAGTACCACGCGCGCGCCCCCTTGCGCACAGGGCTGCATGCCGCGGCAGGATGGAGCGCATGAAGGGCGGCGCATGAGCTCGGTGAGCCCCATCGGCCTGCCGCACCGCACCGCGGCGCGAGGCATCCGTGAAGCCTTCTCGGACTTCGCCGCAGCTAGCCCGAGCCGCTTCGCGATCCTGGTCTTCGCGCTGCTCGTGCTGGTGTGGACGACCCTGCTCTCCCTCCCCGTCTCCTCCGCCGACGGCACCCGCACGCCGCTGGCCGACGCGCTGTTCACCGCCGTCTCGGTCGTGTGCGTGACCGGGCTCGCCACCGTCGACATGGCGAGCCACTGGTCCGGCTTCGGAGAGGTCGTCATCTACATCGGCGTGCAGATCGGCGGCATCGGCGTGCTCACGCTCGCGAGCACCCTGGGCCTCATCATCAGCCGCCACCTCGGCCTGCGCGCGAAGCTCATCGCCGCGGGCGACACCAACCCGCTGCGCGCCCACCGCGGGCCGGTCGCCGAAGGGCAGGCGGTACGGCTCGGCGACGTCGGCGAGCTGCTGGTGACGATCGCGATCAGCCTCGTGGTGATCGAGGCGCTCGCCACGATCGTGCTGTTCCCGACCATGCTGGCGCACGGATTCACCGTCGCCGAAGCCGCCCGCGACTCGGTCTACTACTCGGCGATGGCCTTCACGAACACGGGGTTCACTCCGAACGGCAACGGCCTGCTGCCCTTCTCGCACGACTACCTGTTCCTCACCACGATCGCCGTGACCGTGATGCTGGGTGCGATCGGATTCCCCGTCATCTATGCGCTGGCGCGGGTCATCCGCCACCCCGGCCAGCGTCGGCGGCTGATCTCGCTGCACGTCAAGCTCACCGTGGTCACCTACCTGCTGCTCTTCGTGCTCGGCGCCGGGCTGTACCTGCCCCTGGAGTACGACAACCCCGAGACCTTCGGGCACGACGGCGCGGGCGACACCGTGTTCCAGGCGTTCTTCCTCTCGGCGATGGCCCGCTCGGGCGGCTTCGCGACGATCGACCCGGCGCAGCTGCACGGCTCGAGCCGGCTGGTCACCGACATGCTGATGTTCATCGGCGGCGGTTCGGCCTCCACGGGCGGCGGCATCAAGGTGACCACTCTGGCCGTGCTCTTCCTCGCCGCCGTCGCCGAGGCGAAGGGCGTGGAGAGCATGGAGGCGTTCCGCCGCCGCATCCCCGGCGACGTGCTGCGCGTCGCCGTCAGCGTCGTGCTCTGGGGTGCGACGGTCGTCGCCGCCGCAACGGTGTCGGTGCTCGCCATCACGGGCGACTCGCTCGACCACGTGCTGTTCGACGTGATCAGCGCCTTCGCGACCTGCGGGCTGTCCGCCGGCCTGACGCAGGGTGCGCCGCACGCCGCCGTGTATGTTCTGGCGGCGACCATGTTCGTCGGGCGCCTCGGCAGCATCACCCTCGCCGCCGCGCTCGCGCAGAGTCAGCACCGCCGGCTCTACGCCCATCCGGAAGAGAGGCCCATCGTTGGATAACCGCATCCGCCACGACGCCCCGGTGCTGCTGATCGGCCTCGGGCGCTTCGGCGCCTCGGCCGCCGCCGAGCTCGACCTGCTCGGCCGCGAGGTGCTCGCCGTCGACGACGACGACGAGCTCGTGCAGGAGTGGGCCGAGCAGGTCACCCACACCGTGCAGGCCGACGCGACCCAGATCGAGGCGCTGCGGCAGATCGGGGCCGACGAGTTCCAGATCGCCGTCGTCGCGGTGGGCTCCTCGATCGAGGCATCCGTGCTCATCACGGCGAACCTCGTGGAGCTCGGCGTCCCCCAGATCTGGGCGAAGGCGATCTCGCTGTCGCACGGCAAGATCCTCGAGCGCATCGGCGCGCACCACGTGATCTACCCCGAGGCGGAGGCGGGCGCCCGCATCGCCCGGCTGGTCAGCGGGCGGATGCTCGACTTCATCCAGTTCGACGACGACTTCGTGCTGGTGAAGATGTTCGCGCCGAAGGCGATCCGCGGCAGGAACCTGAGCGAGTCGGGCGTGCGCAGCGTGCACCGCGTCACCGTGGTCGGCATCAAGAAGCGCGGCCAGCCGTTCACCTACGCCACCGAGAACACGGTCGTCGACGACCACGACATCATCGTCGTCTCCGGCCGCGAGTCCGACATCGAGAAGTTCGCCTCGCTCGACGACTGACTGCCTCGCCGGCTGAGGAGCACGCAGTCTCCACCCTCGCCGGCTGAGGAGCGCGCAGCCCCTCCACGCCGGCTGAGGAGCGCGCAGCGCGTCTCGAAGCCCCTCGCCCTACCCCTGAGCCAGCTCGCGCGCACGGGCGAGCGCGGCGTCTGTCGCCCGCGTGAACACGTCGGCGAGATCGGATGCCTCGAGCACCGCGACCGCCTTCTCCGTGGTGCCGTTCGGGCTGGTCACGCGGCGCCGCAGCTCGGCCGGCTCCTCCCCCGTGGCGGCCAGCAGCTCGCTCGCCCCGCGGAAGGTCTGCTCCACGAGCAGCCTGGCCTGGTCCCGGGTGAACCCCTTGCCCACGGCCGCCTCGGTCAGCTGCTCGATCAGGTAGAAGACGTACGCCGGCCCCGACCCGGAGATGGTCGAGAGCGCGTCGAGCTGCTCCTCGGGCACCTCGACGACCGCGCCGACGGTCTGGAACACGGCGCTCACGAGCGCCACGTCGTCGCCCGAGGCGCGGCTTCCGGCGCTCACCCCGGTGACGCCGAGCCCCACCTGGGCGGGCGTGTTCGGCATCGTGCGCACGACCGCGACGGATGCCGGCAGCACCGCCTCCATCGTGGCCGTGGTCACGCCCGCCGCGACGCTCACGACGATCGCGCCGGGCTCCAGCGCGTCCGCCACCTCGGTCAGCAGTTCGGTCACCTGGTACGGCTTCACGCCGACGATCACGAGCTTCGCGCCCGCGACGGCGCGGCGGTTGGCCGAGGCATCCGTCTCGGTCGCGAACGCGGTCACCCCGTCGATGCCGTCGAAACGCGCCGCGTTCGCCGCCTGCCTGTTGGTGACACGGATGCCTCCGGCCACCGTCACCCCCGGCTTCAGCAGCCCGGCGAGGATCGCCCCGGCCATGGACCCGGTGCCGAGGAACGCGATGGACGGCAGCTGCACGGGAGAGTCGTTCATAGCTGAACTCTAGGATGTGGGCATGAGCGAAGCGCCCGCCGAGACGTCCGCGACGCAGCCGCCCGAGGGCCACGGCGGTGGCACGAAGGCCATCCTCGCCGCCCTCGGCGCCAACGTCGGCATCGCGATCGTGAAGTTCATCGCGTTCCTCGTCTCGGGGTCGAGCTCGATGCTGGCGGAGTCGGTGCACTCGCTCGCCGACTCGGCCAACCAGCTGCTGCTGCTGCTCGGCGGCCGCCGGTCGCGGAAGCAGGCAGACCGCGAGCATCCGTTCGGATACGGGCGCGAGCGCTTCGTGTATGCCTTCGTCGTCGCCATCGTGCTGTTCTCGGTCGGCGGCGTGTTCTCGATCTACGAGGGCATCCACAAACTGGAAGAAGCCGCGGACTACGAGCGGCCCGCGCTGTGGTGGCTGCCGCTGGCCGTGCTCGTCGTGTCGATCGTGCTCGAGGGCTACTCGCTGCGCACGGGCCTCGCGGAGTCGCGCCCGCACAAGGGCAGCGGCAGCTGGGTGCAGTTCATCCGCCGCGCGAAGATCCCGGAGCTGCCGGCCGTGCTCCTCGAGGACGTCGCCGCGCTCACCGGGCTCGTGCTCGCCCTGATCGGCGTCGGGCTGACGCTCATCACCGAGAACGGCGTCTTCGACGCAGCCGGCTCCATCGCGATCGGCGTGCTGCTCGTGCTCGTCGCGCTCGTGCTGGGCGCCGAGGTGAAGAGCCTGCTCGTCGGCGAGGGCGCCAACGAGGGCGAGTTGCGCAAGATCGAGCAGGCGATCCTCGCCGGCGACGAGGCCGAGCGCATCATCCACCTGCGCACCCTCTACCTGGGGCCCGAGGAGCTGCTCGTCGCCGCGAAACTCGCCATGCCGGCCGAACGCACCCTGGCCGACGTGTCGACCGCCACCGACGCGATCGAGCAGCGCATCCGCGCCGCCGTGCCGATCAGCCGCCTGATCTACCTCGAGCCGGACGTCTACCGGCCCTGAGCACCCGCGCGGGCTCGACCCGGATCAGCTCGCGAAGCCGCGGCGCTGCTCGAAGAAGCCGGTGAGCAGGGCGGCGCACTCGGCCTCGCGCACTCCCCCGTACACCTCGGCGTGCAGCGGCAGCCGGCGGTCGCGCAGCAGGTCGTACACGGAGCCGGCCGCGCCCGCCTTCTCGTCCCACGCGCCGAACACCACGGTCGGCACCCGCGCCGACAGCAGGGCGCCCGCGCACATCACGCACGGCTCCAGGGTGACCACGAGAGCGGTGTCCTCCAGGTGCCAGTCGCCGCGCGCCGCCGCCGCTTCCCGCAGCGCGACGACCTCGGCGTGCGCGGTCGGATCCTGCAGCTGCTCGCGCCGATTCCGGCCGCGGCCGAGCACCGCGCCATCCGATGCCACCACGACCGCGCCAACCGGAACGTCGCCCGTCGCCAGCGACGCGCGCGCCTCGGCGAGCGCGAGCTCCATCCAGGCCGAGTACTGCGCCGGCGGCGTGAGCATCGCGTCCCTTTCCGGTCTGGGCGGTCGGATAGCCTTGAGCCTATGCGCGTGCACGTGGCGGACCACCCGCTCATCACCCACAAACTCACGGTGCTGCGCGACAAGAACACCCCGAGCCCGCAGTTCCGCGCGCTGGTGGCCGAGCTGATCACGCTGCTCAGCTACGAGGCGACCCGCAACGTGCGCACCGAGCCGATGACGGTCGACACGCCGGTCGCGCCGTACACGGGGGTCGCCATCGCGAAGCCCGTTCCGCTCGTCGTGCCGATCCTGCGCGCGGGCCTCGGCATGCTCGACGGCATGATGGCCGTGCTGCCCAACGCCGAGGTCGGCTTCCTCGGCATGGCGCGCAACGAGGAGACGCTGGAGCCCACCACCTACGCCGAGCGCCTGCCGCAGGACCTCTCCGGCCGGCAGTGCTTCGTGCTCGACCCGATGCTCGCCACCGGCGGCTCGCTCGGCGCGGCCCTCGACTTCCTCTTCCAGCGCGGCGCCTCCGACGTGACCGCGATCTGCATCCTCGCCGCCCCCGAGGGACTCACGAAGCTCGAGCACGACACCGTGGGCAAAGACGTGACCCTCGTGCTCGGCGCGCTCGACCAGAAGCTCAACGAGAAGGGGTACATCGTGCCCGGCCTCGGCGACGCCGGCGACCGGCTGTACGGCTCGGCGGGTTGACCCTTCGAGACGCGCTCCGCGCTCCTCAGGGACCGCCCTTCGAGACGCGCTCCGCGCTCCTCAGGGACCACCCTTCGAGACGCGCCTACGGCGCTCCTCAGGGACCACCCTTCGAGACGCGCTCCGCGCTCCTCAGGGACCACCCTTCGAGACGCGCCTACGGCGCTCCTCAGGGACCACCCTTCGCGACGCGCTCCGCGCCCCACAGGGACCACCCTTCGAGACGCTGCTGTTGACGGAGTGTCGCTTTCCGTGTTTTCCTGGCAGGCATGACTGACGACGCGTCCCGCCGCACCTCCTTCGAGGCCCTCGGGTTCGCCGGCATGATGATGGCCGGCCGCGTCGGCATGATGTGTCGAATGTGCGCGTGACGACGCCGCAGTTCGCCGGGCTCCCCCGCCGCTGACCGTTCCACGGCCGCCGGGTCTGTGAGCCCCACGGATGCCTCCCGCATCCGCTCCCCGGCCGCATCGCCCCCCTCGCGTCGGCCACCCCGATCCCGCCCCTCTTCGCCGGGATCACCCGCATCATCACGAAGGTCTTGCTCCCATGTCGCTCACCGCCCCCCTCCGCTCCCGATCCGCTCACAACCCCGCACCCGTCGTCCTGAACTCGGCTCCTGCAGTGGCGCACGCCGGAACGACGGCCCTGCGTTCCATCCACCCGACCAGGCCAGCCCGCACGACGCATCCGTCGACGCCCCGCATCATCACGCCGCTGCCGGTGCAGCAGCGGCCGCGCACCGCGCCCGAGCCCGTCCGGCCCGCACCGGCCTCCGTCCCCGCCCCGGGCGCGGGGCGCCCGCGGGCCCTTCCCGCCGGCACCGAAGCGCGCGGTTTCGCCCTCTACGTCGGCTTCGACGAGGCGAAGGCGGCGGCCGCGGGAACCGACCTCGGCCGGGTCGTCGCCGAGCTCAAGCGCGTGCTCGCCGAACTCGCGCCGGGAGCCGAGGCGTACGCATCCGTCGCCCTCGCCCCGCAGGGCGCCGGCGGACGCGACGTCGACGTCGTGCGCCTCGCGCTGCAGGAGCCGACCGCAGCCGCGAAGCACCGCGGGTCCTCGGCCGCCTCGGCCGACGACGCGGACTCGACCGGCGTCGTCGTCGACATCTCGCGCAAGCGGCTGCAGCTGAACGGCGAGACCGTGCCGCTGACCTACAAGGAGTTCGAGCTGCTGCAGTACCTCGTGCTGCGCGAGGGCCGCACCATCGAGCGGGCCGAGCTGATCGAGTCGCTGTGGACGGCCGCCGGCGAGGAGGACGTGCCGAACGAGCGCACCATCGACGTGCACGTGCGCCGGCTGCGCTCCAAGCTCGGCGCCTACGAAGACATCGTGCGCACGGTGCGCGGCGCCGGCTACCGCTTCGACCGGCACGCCGACGTGGTGATCCGCCACGCGAGCGGCACGCCGTCGCCCGACATCTTCTGATCGCGGAATACCAGCGCCGCCGCCTGGGCTAAGAGTGTCATGACATCGATCGCGATCATCGGAGGAACCGGTTACACCGGGAGCAACATCGCCGCCGAGGCGGTGAAGCGAGGGCACAGCGTGACCGCGGTGTCGCGGCACGCGCCCGAGCATCCGCTCGAAGGCGTCACGTACGTGCAGGGCGAGATCAGCGACCAGGGCTTCATCGAGAAGCTGGCCGCCGACCACGACGAACTGGTCGTGGCGATCCACGCCGTCGACGCCGACAACCAGCCCGTGCTGCCGCCGCTCGTGCCGATGCTGGCCGACGCGGCCATCAAGGGAGGGGCCCGCCTGTCCTTCGTCGGCGGAGCGGGCTCGACGCTGGTCGCCCCGGCTGGCCCGCGGCTCGTCGACACGGATTTCCCGGAGGAGTACAAGCCGGAGGCGATCGCCCACGCGGGCATCCTCGACTGGCTGCGCTCCGACGAGAAGCCCGAGGGTCTGCAGTGGTTCTACCTGAGCCCGGCCGCCGAATACGGCGCGTGGAACCCCGGCACGGCGCTCGGCTCGTACCGCACCAGCGCCGACGTGATGCTCACGGACGACGAGGGCCGCTCGCAGATCTCGGGAGCCGACTACGCGCTGGCGTACGTCGACGAGATCGAGCAGCGCAAGCACATCAACCAGCGGTTCGTCGTCGGCTACTGACGCCGGCCGCCGGCGCCACGCCCCACTGAGAGGCGCGAACTGTGCCTCGAACGCGCAAGCGAAGGCACAGTTCGCACCTCTCATCTCTGCCCGGGCGACATCGTTGCCGCTTCGTGATGGGGCGCTGCCCGAAACCCGGCTTTCGACCACGTACTTTCGATGAGGCGTCTGTGCTGCGATGATGCCGGAAGACGGCGAAGGGGGTTCGGGTGACCGAAGTGGGTTCGATGCGTGATGGGACGATGGGCGACGGCGTCGCCTCCGTCGCGGCGCCCGCGCCGACCGGCACCGAGGCCGCGCATCCCACCTGGGTCGAGGTCGAGCGTCCGCCGCGCAAGAAGCACCTCGGTCTGTGGTTCGGCATCCCCGGCGGCCTCGTCGTCGCCGCCGCGGTCGCCGCCTCGCTCATCCTGATCGCCCCCGGGGTCACCGCCGCCGGCGCATCCGTCGGCTGGATGACCCAGGGCGCAGCCCAGCAGGCCATCGCCGACCGGCTCGCCGACGCGAAGATCACCGTCGGCGACGCCACCCTCACCGGCTCCCAGCTCGGCGCCTCCATCGACGCCAAGGCGCTCGCGAAGAAGGCGATCGGCGAGCACCCGCTGTGGAACGTCACCGCCTGGAACCCCGACGCGCTCGAGGGCGCGGTCACCATCGACTCCCACGTCGCCCTGCCCGCGCTGCGCAAGGCCGCGCCCGAGCTGTTCAGCGACGCGCGCAACGCCGCCGTCGTGTTCGACCAGAAGACCGGGAAGTTCACCGCCCAGGCGGCCCAGTCCGGCACCGGCGTCGACCTCACGGCGCTGGCCGACAGCCTGTCGCACGCCCTCGCCACCACCGACGGGCCGATCACGGTGACACCGAAGAAGACGCAGGTCGAGGCGGCAGCCACGACCGCGGAGGCCCAGGCCTTCGCCGACAAGCTCAACGACCAGGCGCCGGGCGCCGGCTTCTACGTGGACGACACGAAGTCCGAGGCGCTGTCGCTCGCGACCGTCGCCTCCTGGATCACGATCAGCTCCGACCCCGCGACGGGCGCCTTCACGATCACGCCCGACCAGACGGCCATCGCGAAGTCGGTCGAAGCGCTGCCTGCGAAGGTGAATCAGGATCCGGTCAAGGAGCAGGACGTCGTGAACTCGGCGGGCAAAGTGCTGCGGGTGATCCAGGCGGGCCAGAACGGCTTCACGCTGAGCACCTCGGGGCTCGCCGGCCAGATCGCCGGCTCGCTGCAGAGCGGCAACCTGCACTTCGACCTGCAGGGGCAGGTGACGAAGTTCCAGACCCAGACGCTCTTCCGCCGCATCGAGGTCGACAAGAGCGCCGGGGCGACCTACCTCTACCAGGGCACCAAGCCGGGCGATGAGAAGAAGGTGGCGACCTATCCCATCGCGATCGGCACGGGCGGCGAGCACGAGACGAAGGACGGCCACTTCACCGTCTACGCCCAGCTGCGCATCCAGGACATGGGCGACTGCAATGGCGGCACGAAGTTCGGCTACTGCACCAAGAACGTGCCGTGGATCTCGTACTTCGACGGCGACCAGGGCTTCCACGGCACCTACTGGCACAACAACTTCGGCCCCGGCGCCCGCATGAGCCACGGATGCGTGAACATGCGCATCCCCGACGCCGAGGCGCTCTACCACTTCGCCCAGATCGGCACCGAGGTGTGGGTGCACGAGTGACCGGCGGCGCGGCGGCGCGGGGCATCCGTCTTGATCGGGTGGATAGGCACCGGCTCGGGGATTCGCAGCAAAAATCACAGAACGATAACTAGACACCGTTACCTCGTCGTTATACATTTATTGAGCGTTAGTTGTTTGCTGTGGCAGCCGACGCGGAATGTGATTGCAGGACACTCTTGGTGCAGGGAAGGGTCCGGAGCCGACAGGTTCCGGACCCTTACTCTGTGCGCCGTAGAGTGGACGGATGAGCGATGAGCCGACCTCGGTTGCCGCGTGGGAGGCGCTGTTCCGGGCCCAAGTCGCGGTGATGCGCGAGCTCGGACTCGACTTCCCGCACGACGACATCTCGTTCAACGAGTACGACGTCATGTACACGCTGACCCGGGCGGTGAACCGCAGCCTGCGCCTGCGCGACCTGAACAAGAACGTGCTGCTGACCCAGCCGAGCGTGAGCCGCCTGGTCGACCGGCTGGCGGCGCGCGGCTGGGTGGAGAAGACGCCGGATCCGCGGGATGCGCGCGGCACGATCATCCGGTTGACGGATGCCGGCCACGCAGCGTTCTACCGCGTGGCGCAGGTGCACGGCGCGTCCATCGCCCGCGTCGTCGGGCGCGCGCTCGAGCCCGACGAGCTGGTCGAGTTGACCCGGCTGTGCAACAAGCTGCGCGCAGGCATCACCGCCCGCCGCGACTGAGCCGCTCAGGCAGCAGGCAGCTCGAGCAGGATCGTGGTGCCCTCCGGCCCGGTCCGCTCAACGCGCACGGTGCCGCCGGCCCTGGCGGCCACGTCGCGCACGAGCGCCAGGCCGATGCCGAACCCGCGCCGGCGCGGCAGGCCGAGGGCGCCGTCTGGCTCGGCGTGCGCGAAGCGCTCGAACACCCGCTCCGGGTCGATGCCGCGAATGCCCGGGCCGTGGTCGGCGACCGTCAGCACGACGGTGCGGCCGGCGGCGGCGAGGCGCACCTCCACCCGGCTTCCGTCGGGAGAGTGGGCGAGCGCGTTGTCGACCAGGGCGGTGACGCAGCGGCGCAGGCTCGTCTCGGGGATCGCGACGCGCAGGCCGGCGGGCGCCTCGAGCTCGAGGTCGACGGCGCGCTGGGCGCCCAGCAGGCGCAGCGCCGACACGGCGTCGGCGACGACGGCCGAGGCATCCGTCACCTGGCCCGGCTCGGCCGGGTCGTCGCCGCCGGCGGCCGCGAGCAGTTCGTCGACGATGCCGATCAGCGTCTCGGTGTCCTTCCGCAACTCGGCGACCGTGCCGGCGTTCGGGTCGGACCCGCCGAGCCGGCGCTGCAGCAGCTGCACCCGCGCGTTCAGCACCGCGAGCGGTGTGCGCAGTTCGTGCGACGCGTCGGCGACGAAGGTGCGCTGCAGCTGCAGCGCCCGCCCCAGCGGCCGCACTGCGCGCCGGGCGATCACCCAGCTCACGGCCGCCGCGAACAGGATCGCGCCGGCCCCGATGACGGCGAGGGCGACCAGCACGGCACCGGCGTCGATATAGATCTTCGTCTCGCCGGGCTGCGCCTTCTCGGCCAGCTCCTTCGGCGTCGACTGCACGATCACGGTGGCGACCGCGAGGATCACGATGAGCACGACGAGCGCGCACGTCGCGATCGAGATCTGGCGGGTGACGGATGCCGCCGCCTTCCGCACCGCCTGCTCGTCGGCGTCCCGCACCCGCGCCATCACAGGCTGCCCAAGCGGTAGCCCTTGCCGCGCACCGTCAGCACGACCGATTCCTCGGTCTTGCGGCGCAGGTAGTGCACGTAGGTGTCGACGGTGCCGGGCAGGTCGCTCGGCGAGAAGACGGCGCTCAGGATCTGACCGCGGCTGAAGGTGCGCGACGGGTTCTCGGCGAGCAGGCGCAGCAGCTCGCTCTCCTTCGGGGTGAGGGCGACCGGGCCGAGGTAGGGCGACTCGACGATGCGATCCTCGGGGTAGAAGTCCCAGGTGCCGATCGGCAGGGCGTTCCCCGCGCCGGTGTAGTCGCGGCGCAGGGCGCGCAGCCGGGCGAGCAGCTCGTCGAAGTCGAACGGCTTGACCAGGTAGTCGTTGGCGCCCGCGTCCAGCCCCTCGACCCGGTCGGGCACGGCGCCCAGGGCGGTGAGCATCAGCACGGGCGTGCCGATGCGGGCGCGGCGCACGCCCTGCACGACGGAGACGCCGTCGAGGCCGGGCAGCCGGCGGTCGACGACCATGACGTCGAACTCCTCATCGAGGGCGGTGCGCAGGGCGGAGTCGCCGTCGGCACGGTGGGTGACGTCGTAGCTGTCGCGCAGGTAGTCGATCATGATCGGGGCCAGGCGCTCGTCGTCCTCGACGAGCAGCAGCCGCGGCATCCGCTCGCTCATGACTCGATCATCGCCGCCGGCGCGTCAAGAATCGGCACAGAATCAGCCCACGGCGCACGCGCCGGTGTCGACCGGCGCGGTCAGTTTCGCCGCGTCGGCGATCGTCGGCTGCACCTGCTTCAGGGTGAGCGCGTAGCCGGTCTGGTCGTCGGTGGTCGAGCGGGCGAACACGACGCCGCTCACCCGCCCCTTCGCGTCGAGCAGCGGTCCGCCCGAGTCGCCCGGGCGGATGTCGGCGCGCAGCGAGTAGATCTGCCGCGAGACGTCCTTGTCGTCGTAGATGTCCTTGCCGACGGCGCGGAGGGTGCCGCGCACGCGCGCCGGGTTGACCGTGTAAGCGCCGCCGCCGGGGTAGCCGGCCGCATAGGCGGCGGCCCCGGTCGCAAGGGGCGTGGTGTCCAGCGCGAGCGGCTGGGCGTCGAGGCCGTCTACGGCGAGCACGGCGAGGTCGGTCTCGGGGTCGTAGGCGACGACGGTGGCCGGCAGCGAGTGCAGCTTGCCGTCGACGAGCACGCCCACCTGGGACGCCCCGGCGACGACGTGGGCGTTCGTGACGACGCGATCGGATGCGACGACCCAGCCGCTTCCCGAGGAGACGGTGCCGCACTTGGGCTCGTCGGCAACCACCTCGAGCACCGAGTCGGCGACCGCCTTCACCGCCGCCGGCACGCTCGAGGGCGGCGCGGAGGCGTCGGGGATCTTCTCCTGCGAGTCGCCGAACACCTTCGGCAGGCCGGCGGCGGCGATCGCGTCGTCGACGGCGCCGAACACGCGCGAGGCCGGCACCGGGGCGTAGTCGCGCAGCGCCTGCACGATGCGCGAAGAGTCGGCGAGCTCGGTGGCCGGGCGGAAGCCGGTGCTGGTGACGAACCCGGCCAGCAGCCACACCGTGATCGCCCAGGTGAGCACGCCGACGGCGGCGCCGACGAGCGCGTCGAGCCCGTTCGCGACGGGCGACTTGCGGATGGCGCGGTGGATCGCGTTGGCGATGCTGATCAGGATCACCGCGCACACGACCGCGATGAGCAGCACCACGATGAGCACGGCGAGGGTGCGCTGCCAGGCCTGCAGGGCGCTGAACACGTTGACCGCGTCGACGATGCCGGGGGCGAGCTGCAGGCCCACCCAGAAGCCGGCGATCCAGCCGACCGCGGTGGCGACGGCGACGAGGGCGCCGCGACGGGCCGCCCGGATCACGAAGGCGATGCCGAAGGCGGCGAGCACGAGGTCGACGATCAACTGCACCCTTCACACTCTTCCATCCGAAGACGTCTGCGCGGTGTAGCGCCGCCGGGATTCGGCGGCGGCACGGGCGCAACCGTCACGATCGGGCACAACGGATGCGCAGAAGCTGCGCCCCATCGCACCGGATGTGCCCGGGCGGACGGCCCGAGGCATCCGATCACAGGCCGGTGGTGCCGAACAGCAGGCCGAGCAGGTAGGTGACCGCGGCCGCGCCGTAACCGATGGCGAGCTGGCGCACGGCGCGCTTCCACGGCGAGGAGCCCGACAGCAGCCCGGTCACGGCGCCGGTGCCGAGCAGGGCGATGCCGACGAGCACGGCGGAGACGACGACCGCCGTCACGCCGCCCAGGCCGAAGAGGTAGGGGATCACGGGCACGATCGCGCCCGAGGCGAAGAAGCAGAAGCTGGACAGCGCCGCCGACAGCCCCGTGCCGAGGGCCTCGTGGTCGTCGCCGGCGGTGGTCGGGATGGGCGCGGTCTCGGGGGTTGCGTTGCTCAGCACGCGGTCGGCGCGTTGCTGCGCCTCGGATTCGGCCATGCCGCGCGAGCGGTAGACGAGGGCGAGCTCGTTGGCGTCGAGGTCGAGGTCGGGCAGGATCGAGCCGACCTGGGGGTTGGGGGTCGAGGCGGCGAGCAGCTCGCGCTGCGAGTGCACCGAGACGAACTCCCCCGCCCCCATCGACAACGCGCCGGCGAGCAGCCCGGCGATGCCGGTCAGCAGGATGACGTGGGTGGACACGCCGCTCGCGCCGACGCCGAGCACGAGCGAGAGGTTGCTGACGAGGCCGTCGTTGGCGCCGAAGACGGCGGCGCGGAAGGTGCCCGACAGGCGGTTGCGGCCGCGCTCGGCCAGGGCCCGGACCACCTCTTCGTGGATCTGCTCGTCGGCGGCCATCTGCGCGGTCGCATCCGGGTCGTGCGCGTACGGCGAGCGCGACTCGGCGCTCTGCACCAGGGCGAGCACGAACACGGAGCCGAAGGTGCGGGCGAGCCAGCCGAGCAGCCGGGTGCGCAGGTCGACCCGCAGCGGCTTGCCCACCTGCTCGCCGAGCAGCTCGAGCCAGTGCTGCTCGTGCCGCCCCTCGGCCTCGGCGAGCGCGAGCAGGATCTCGCGCTCCTCGCCTTCCCGGCGCGCGGCCAGATCGCGGTAGACGGATGCCTCGGCACGCTCGTCGGCCAGGTAGCGGCGCCAGCGGCGCAGGGTGCGCTCGTCCGGCGTCCGCGTCGTCGCAGCACTCACGGCTGACCAGCCTGACACGGCGCCCGCGCCGGCTTCCAGCCGGGCGGGCGCCTTCGGAGGGTTCAGCCGGGGCTAACTCGCGTCAGTCGCCCTCCGGTGCGACGTCGTCGCTCTCGTTCAGGCCGGCGTCGCCGCTCAGCGCGTCGCCGCCGGTCGTTCCGTCGTTGCCGGTGGGCGGGCGGTCGCCGCCCAGGGTGTCGCCGGCGCTGTGCGCGCCGGCCGGGCCCTCTTCGTCGTGCCGGGCGGGGTTCGCGCGCACCTGGTCGGCCTCTTCGATGTCGGCGATGATGCGTGCCCGTTCGCTGCGGCGGTCCTGGTCCTGGATCTCGTCAGCCATGACGTGTCTCCTTTCACGACCTGTCACCCTGCCGGTACCCCGGCGCGGCGAGGGCCACGCCGTCACGCCGGGGAGCGCAGCAGCGCGAACGAGACCTCGGCGAGGGTCAGCGCCCCGGGGTCGACGAGCCGCAGCCCCGGGTCGCTCGAGGCCTCGAGCGCCCAGTCGCCGTGCGGCGGCTCGGGCAGGGTGAACGCGACGCCGTTCTCCGCCGCGTTCAGCAGCAGAGCGAAGGCGTCGTAGCCGTCGTGGGCGAGCACGAACGCGATGGCGCGGGCTTCCGGGTCCTCCCAGTCGTCGTCGGAGAACTCCTCGCCGTCGGCGCGCAGAATGCGCACCGTGCGCGGACCGCCGGCCTCCCGCGCGCAGCGGTACCAGTCGGGGCGCAGCGCCGGTTCGGCGAGGCGCAGCCGCACGAGCATCCGTGTGAACTCATGCAGCTCGTCGTCGACGTGCTGCCAGTCGAACCAGGACAGCTCGTTGTCCTGGCAGTAGGCGTTGTTGTTGCCCCGCTGCGTGCGGCCGAGCTCGTCGCCGCCGAGCAGCATCGGCACGCCCGCCGACAGCAGCAGGGTGGCGAGCAGGTTCTTGCGCTGCCGCAGCCGCCTGGCGTTGATCTCGGGGTCGTCGCTCGGGCCCTCTGCGCCGTTGTTGCTGGAGCGGTTGTCGGACTCGCCGTCAGCGTTGTCCTCGCCGTTGGCCTCGTTGTGCTTCTTGTCGTAGCTGGTCAGGTCGGCGAGCGTGAAACCGTCGTGCGCCGTGACGAAGTTGACGCTGGACAGCGGCGAGCGGCGCGAGTCCTCGTACACGTCCGGGCTGCCGAGCACGCGCTGCGAGACCGTGCCGAGCATGCCGGGGGTGCCGCGCCAGAAGTCGCGCACGTCATCGCGGAAGCGACCGTTCCACTCCGACCAGTCGGCCGGGAAGCCGCCCACCTGGTACCCGGCGACATCCCAGGGCTCAGCGATCTTCTTGACCGGCTTCAGCGTCGGATCCTGGTGGATCAGGCTGAGGAACGCACTGTGGATGTTGGGGTCCTCGTCCTGCCGGGTGAGCGTCGTGGCCAGGTCGAAGCGGAAGCCGTCGACGTGCATCTCGGTGACCCAGTAGCGCAGCGAGTCCATGATCAGCGCGAGCGCGGCGGGGTTGCTGACGTTCAGGCTGTTGCCCGTGCCTGTGGTGTCGAAGTAGTGCCGCGGGCCGTCGTCGACGAGGCGGTAGTAGGACGGGTTGTCGATGCCCTTGAGGCTGAGCGTGGGGCCGAGCTCGTTGCCCTCGGCCGTGTGGTTGTAGACCACGTCGAGGATGACCTCGATGCCCGCCGCGTGCAGCGCCTTCACCATGCCCTTGAACTCGGCGAGGCGCTCGAGCGGGTCGCGGGCGGCCGAGTACTCGTCGTGCGGGGTGAAAAAGCCGATCGAGTTGTAGCCCCAGTAGTTGCGCAGCCCCTTCTCGATCAGGTGCGGGTCCTGCACGAACTGGTGCACGGGCAGCAGTTCGACCGCGGTGACCCCGAGCCGGCGCAGGTGGTCGAGGGCGGCCGGGTGGGCGAGGCCCGCATAGGTTCCGCGCAGCTCCTCGGGCACGCCGGGCATCAGCTTGGTGAAGCCCTTGACGTGCAGCTCGTACACGACGGTCTCGGCCAGCGGGGTGCGCGGGGGCGTGTCACCGCTCCAGTCGAACGCCCGCGGGTCGGTGACCACGGACAGCATGACCTGGCCCGCGCCATCCGTCTCATCGAGGCGGTCGGGGTCGTCGAGATCGTGGCCGAACGTCGCCGGACCCCACCGGTAGTCGCCCCACGTCGCGGTCGCGTACGGATCGAGCAGCACCTTGGCCGGGTTGAAGCGCAGACCGGATGCCGGATCCCACGGCCCCGACACCCGCAGGCCGTACCGGGTTCCGGGCGCCATGCCCGGCACGACGCCGTGGAACACGTGCCCGGTGCGGTGGCCGAGCTCGGTGCGGATCTCGGTGCCGTCCTCGGCGAAGACGCACACCTCGACCCCGTCGGCGCGCTCGCTGTAGACGGCGACGTCGGCGCCGCCGTCCACCAGCGTCACGCCCAGCGGGTAGGGACGCGAGCGCGGAGCCGCGTTCACCGCCGCCGGGCGAGCAGCGCCACCGCGCTCTCGAGTGTCTTGGACTGGCCCACCTCGACGCAGCGGTCGAGCCGCGCGCCGTGCAGCGTGACCCACACCGGGCCGACGCGCTCGATGTAACCCTGGACCCCGGCATCCGTCACGACCCGATAGAGCACGTCGCTGTGCTTCTCGACCTGCATCGATCCGTTGTCGGTGGTGTATTTCGCCATGCTCTTCATCGTGGAACCCCCGCTTGTCGCCGGGGGCGTTCCTCCTCGGCGTGAAGGTACCCAGCCGCGTCACTCGAGGCGCACGATCGCGGCTCCCGGCCCCTCGAGGTGCAGTCCGGCGGCTCCGGCCCGCACCTCGCCGTAGGCGAGCACGAGGCCGCCGTGCTCGGGCACCTCGACCGGTCCGGGGCGCAGCGCGACCGTGACCCGCAGCGGGCCGCGGCTGAACGCGAAGACGCCGCGCGCCTCGTCGGCATCCACCTCGCGCGCCGGCGCATCGACCGGCAGCTCGCGCCGCAGCGCGATGAGGTCGGTGTAGAAGGCGAGCAGGCCCGCGTGCGGTTCCCGCTCGGGCTCGGACCAGTCCAGGCGCGAGCGGGCGAAGGTGGCCGGGTCCTGCGGGTCGGGGACGACCGCCGGATCCCAGCCCATGCGGGCGAACTCGGCGATGCGCCCGCGCGCCGTCGCCTCCCCCAGCTCGGGCTCGGGGTGGGAGGTGAAGAACTGCCACGGGGTGCGCGCGCCCCACTCCTCGCCCATGAACAGCATCGGGGTGAACGGGCCGAGCAGCACGAGCGCCGCCGCGGCGGCGAGCGAGCCCTCGCCGACCTGCGCCGACATGCGGTCGCCGACCGCCCGGTTGCCGACCTGGTCGTGATCCTGCGCGAAGGCGACGAGCCGGCGGAACGGGATGTCGGGGTCGAGCGGCCGGCCGTGGTGCCGCTCGCGGAAGCTCGACCAGGTGCCGTCGTGGAACCAGCCGCGCTCGAACACCTTGACGAGGGCGCCGAGCCCGCCGAAGTCGGCGTAGTAGCCGACGGTCTCGCCGGTCACGTTGGCGTGCACCGCGTGGTGCACGTCGTCGTCCCACTGGGCGTCGAGGCCGTAGCCGTGCGCCGCGCGGGAGCGGATCAGCTTCGGGTCGTTCAGGTCGCTCTCGGCGATGAGCGTCAGCGGCCGGCCCAGCTCGGCGGCCAGCTCGTCGACGCGGGCGGCGAGCTCTTCGAGCAGGTGCAGCGCGCGGGCGTCGCGCAGCGCGTGCACGGCGTCGAGCCGCAGCCCGTCGGCGTGCATGTCGCGCAGCCAGTACATGGCGTTGTCGATGATGTACCGCCGCACCTCGTCGGAGAGCGGCCCGTCGAGGTTCAGCGCGTCGCCCCAGGTGTTGGCGGCGCCCGACCCGAGGTAGGGGCCGAAGTCGGGCAGGTGGTTGCCGCTCGGGCCCAGGTGGTTGTACACGACGTCCTGCACAACGGCGAGGCCGCGGGCGTGGCAGGCGTCGACGAAGCGCTGGTACGCCTCCGGGCCGCCGTAGGGCTCGTGCACCGCGTACCAGAGCACCCCGTCGTAGCCCCAGCCGTGGGTGCCGTTGAACGCGTTGACGGGCAGCAGCTCGATCGCGTCGACGCCGAGCCGCACCAGGTGGTCGAGGCGACGGATGGCGCTGTCCAGCGTTCCCTCGGGGGTGAAGGTGCCGACGTGCAGTTCGTAGATCACAGCTCCGGTGAGGTCTCGGCCGCGCCATCCGTCGTCGCCCCACGCGTAGCGGGCGGGGTCGAATTCGCGGCCGAGCTCGTGCACGCCGCGCGGCTGCCGCAGCGACCGCGGGTCGGCGAAGGGGCCGTTGCCGTCGACGAGGAAACCGTAGTCGGCGGGGTCGGGGCCGCCGTCCCACGGCTGGTCCAGGGCCCACCATCCGTTCTCGCCGCGGGTCAGCGGGAGTTCGGCGCGGCCTTGGCCCACGACGAGCGTCACCTGCGCGGCCTGGGGCGCCCAGACCGGGAATCGTCGGTTCATGTCTCCACCAGCAGGGCGACGGGGTAGTCGGCGAACAGCTCGGCCACGCGCGCCGCGCCCTGGGCCTCGCGGCCGGTCAGCTCGTCGCGCAGGCTCCGCTCGCCGAGGTCAACGACGGTGTCGCCCCAGCCGCCTGCGGCGGCGAGGCCGAGCGGCAGGCGGGTGGCCAGGGCGATCGCGCCGCCGCGGTCGAAGCCGATCAGGTGCTCGGCCTGCGCGCCGCGCGCCGTGACCGGGTGGTAGGCGGTGAACAGCTCGGGCCGGTCGCGGCGCAGCCGCAGCGCGCGGGAGACGACGAGCGTCTTGACCGCGCCGCTCTCGTCGACGGGCGGCCGCCAGCCGCCGTCGAGGCGGTCGAGCAGCTCGGATGCCGCGGCGAAATCCACGGGGCGCCGGTTGTCCGGGTCCACCAGCGACCGGTCCCAGCGTTCCGTGCCCTGGTAGACGTCGGGGGTTCCGGGGGCGAGCAGCTGCAGCAGCTTCGCCGCGAGGCCGTTGGAGTACCCGGCCGCCGTCAGCTCGTCGACGAGTCGCTCGAGCAGCTCGTGCACGAGCGGCTCCTCGACGGCGACCGTGACGAGGCGGGTCAGCCGCTCTTCGAACGCGGGGTCGCCGTCGATCCAGTCGGTCGACTCACCGGCTTCGCGAGCCGCCTTCAGCGCGTAGGCCTCGAGCCGCTCCCGGCTCGCCGGCCACGCGCCGACGATCGCCTGCCAGATCAGGTTCTCCAGCACCCGGTCGCCCGTTCCGATGAGCCCGCCGACCTCGGTCAGGAAGCGCCGCCAGCGTTCGGGGGCCTCGGCGAGCGCGGTGATCCGCGCCCGGGTGTCTTCGCTGCGCTTGGTGTCGTGGGTGGTCAGCGTCGTCATCGACTCGGGCAGCCGGGCGGCGCGGTCGCGCTGCGCCGCGTGGAAGGCGGCCGCGTCGATCGCGAACAGGCTCGGGTCTCCCCCGACCTCGGTCAGCGAGGTGAGCCGGGGGTAGCGGTAGAACGCGTTGTCCTCGACGCCCTTGGCCATGATCATGCCGCTGGTCTGCTGGAAGCGCAGCGCGGCGCGGTTGCCCGGGTCGGCGAGCGCCGCGCCGACGGCGGCGAGGTCGGCCTCGAGCTGGGGGGCTGCGGCCTGCGCGGCGGCGACGGCTTCGTCGAGGTGCTCGCGCCCGAAGGGCAGGTAGCTGCGGTAGACGGGCAGGGCGGCGGCGATCTCGACGAGCGCGTCTTCGACGTCGCCGGCGACCTCTCCGAGTTCGCGGGCGACGCGGCGGATCTCGGAGTTCAGGATGCCGCGGGCGACGGCCCGCTTGCGCTCGGGAACCAGCTCGGCCCAGCGCCGGGGGCTGCCTGCCGCCTCGTCGACGATCTGGGTGAGCGGATGCTCGCCCGCGGGGTCGACGAGCACCCGGTCGATCCCGGCCAGCGCGTCGTAGCCGGTGGTGCCGGCGATGGGCCACTGCGGGGGCATCCGCTCGTCGCCCTCGATGATCTTCTCGACCCAGATCGGCCTGCCCTGGGCGAGTTCGGCGAGACGGCGCAGGTAGTCGCCGGGGGCGCGCAGCCCGTCGGGGTGGTCGACGCGCAGGCCGTCGACGAGGCCCTCGGCGATCCAGCGGCCGATCTCGCGGTGGGTGTCGTCGAACACGCGCGGGTCTTCGACGCGTACGGCGGCGAGCGTGTTCACGGCGAAGAAGCGGCGGTAGTTGAGGTCGTGGTCGGCCCGCCGCCACGACATCAGCTCGTAGTGCTGCCGGTCGTGCACCTCGCGCGGGGTGCCGCCGCCGGTGCCCTCGGCAATCGGGAAGCGGTGTTCGTAGTAGACGAGCTCGTCGCCGTCCACTCTCAGCACGTCGAGCTCGTCGGGGCCGTCGCCGAGCACGGGCAGGCGCAGCCTGCCGCCGCCGAACTCCCAGTCGATGTCGAAGTAGTCGGCGTACGGCGAACGACGGCCGTGCGCGAGCACATCCCACCACCAGCGGTTCGCGTTCGGGGTCGCGACGCCGACGTGGTTGGGCACGATGTCGACGACCACGCCCATGCCGCGCTCGTGCGCCGCACGGGAGAGCTCGGCGAGCCCCTCCGGCCCGCCCCGGGCGGCGTCGACGCGAGAGTGGTCGACCACGTCGTAGCCGTGCGAGGAGCCCGACTCGGACTCGAGCAGCGGCGAGAGGTACAGCCAGTCGGCGCCGAGGCGGTGCAGGTAGGGCACGATGCGCGCCGCGTCGAAGAGGGTGAACTCCGCCGAGATCTGAAGGCGGTAGGTACTGGCGGGCACGAGGCCGAATCTACGCAGGTGCTCGGGGCGGGCGCCACCGGTTGACACGATCGGTCACACGCCGGTACGCGCAGTCCGCGGGTGCCGCGTTGCGGGCGTCTTGGCCCTTCCTGTGAGCAATGGCGCTAGCGTGCCGTGATGGTCAACCGTCTGCTGGGCCGATGACCGCCGTCGCCCTGTTCGCCGCCGTGTTCCTCGCCTGCGTGGTCGAGGCGGTGGAGGCGACCACGATCGTCGTCGCGGTCGGCGCCACCCGCAGCTGGCGGTCGGCGCTGACCGGTGCCGCCGTCGCCGTGGTGGTGCTGGCCGCGGCCGTCGCGCTCGTCGGTCCCGCGATCCTGCTGCTGCCGCTGGCCGTGCTGCGCCTCGTCGTCGGCGGGTTGCTGCTGGTCTTCGGGCTCGGCTGGCTGCGCAAGGCGGTGCTGCGCGCGGCAGGGCGCAGGGCTCTCCGTGACGAGGAGGCTGCCTTCCGGCGTCAGGTCGAGGCGGCCGAGAGCGCCCGGCGCGAGAGCCGGTTCGGAGTCTCCGATTGGTACGCGTTCACCGTGTCGTTCAAGGGCGTGTTGCTCGAGGGCCTCGAGGTGGTCTTCATCGTGCTCACCTTCGCCACCAATCAGGGGCGCCTGCCGGTCGCCGTCGTCGCGGCGCTCGCCGCGATCGTGCTCGTCGTGGCACTGGGCGCCGCCGTGCGCGGACCGCTGTCGCGGGTGCCCGAGAACGCGCTCAAGTTCGTCGTCGGCATCATGCTCACCGCCTTCGGCCTGTTCTGGGGCGCCGAAGGCGCGGGGGCGCACTGGCCCGGCGACGACGCCGCCCTGCTCGCCATCGCGCCGGCGGTCGCCGCGTACTGCCTGCTGCTCGTGGTCGCGTTCTCGGGCCGGCGGCCGGGCCGCGGGCGCGCCCAGTCGTTCCGGGTCACGGGCGGGCCGCACGTCGGGCAGGGGGCATCGGATGCCTCGGCGCCGCAGCCTGCGGCATCCGTCAGCCCTGCGTCGCCGGCGTCGGCGCCTGCCGCGCCGCCCGCCGCGCTCGCGCCCCAACGCGGCCGCCTCGCCGCCTTCGGCCTGTTCTGGTACGACTTCGTCGTCGGGGACGACTGGCGGGTCGCGGCGGGCGTTGCGGTGATGCTCGCCCTGATCGCCGTCCTGGCGGGCTGGCCGGGAGCATGGCTCATCGCGGTGGTCGGTGCGCTCGTGCTCATTCCGTACGGCACGGCGCGTGCGGCCCGATGAGGCCTGGCTCGCCCGTCGTTGGACGCCGGTCGCCCCGAATCAGTCGCCGGAGGTCCAGCCGATGTGGTCCGAGCCCATGGAAATCACGTAGTCGGTCGGGTCGGTGGTGCCTTCCACGCGCTCGTAGCGGGGTGCGTCGTCGTCGGGCACGGCCTGCGAGCTGATCACGAGGTAGTCGGCGGGCGCTCCGCCCACGAGCGGGAGCACCGCGAAGCCCGGCCGGCCGACGCCCCCGCCGTCGAGGCGGGCGACGTACTCGTCGCTGTCGAAGGTGTCGGGCTGCACGTCGACCAGGTCGGTCGGCGTGACGATCTGCACGGACTTGTTGATGCCGCCGACGCCACCGGTGACGCCGTCGCCCGGAACCGCAGTGTTCATGGGAGGTCCTCCATCTGTCGGCGGGAAGGTACCCAGGTGGGCGGGGAGGTGCACGGCCGAGGCGGCTGCGGGGATAGCCGTGATGCGCACTGGCGCAAACGTCACGATCGGGCACAAGCCGGGCGCAGAACTTCTGCCCGATCGCGACACTTATGCCCGGGCCGCAGAAGGGCGCCGGACTCGGGCATCGCGTCCTGTGCGGTGGCGCGGCGGAACGAAGAAAGCCCCGGGGAGACCGGGGCTTCGGAGTGGTGCGCCTGGAGGGACTCGAACCCCCAACCTTCTGATCCGTAGTCAGATGCTCTATCCGTTGAGCTACAGGCGCGAGGGCGCAACCTGAAGATCATAACAGCCGCCCGGAGCGCCTCCCAAATCGCGGGCGGAGCCTCCTCGCGGGGCGGAGCCGGGTCACGGGTTGGCGTAGAACCAGAGCACGGCGACGCAGACCGGCTGGGCGAGGGCGCCGAGGCCGACCAGCATCCGTCGCCACAGGTCGCGTTCGGCGAAGCGCGGGTCGCCGAGCAGCGGCGCCAGCGGGATCGCGACGCGGAAGACGCTCTGCTGCGGCATGAACACGGCCAGCAGGTAGAGCGCGTACGACGCGGCCGTGCTGAGGATCACCGGCCCGAGGCTGCGCGTCGTGGGGCGGGTGAGCCACCACGCGAAGCCCAGGATCGCCGCCACCACGATGGCCACCCCGAACGCACCGAGGTAGCGCCCGAAGAGCTCGAACCAGGCGGTGAACGGGCGGAAGTCCGTGTGGCCGAGGAACCCGTCGCGCCACGACAGCTCGGTCGCCGTGTATGCGTTCGGCACGCCGGTGACGATCCACGCGACGAGCGGCCAGGCGAATCCGACGAGGCCCGTGACCGCCGTGGCGACGACCATGGCGACGCGCTCCCGCACAGGGAATGCGGCGGGGTCGCCGGCCGAGCGCGCCTGCCGCAGGCGCACGACGAAGACCACGGCGATCGCCAGCGCCAGCGCGACTTCGCCCGGCCGGGTGAACGCGGCGAGCGCGGCGGGGACGAGCATGAGCCCCCAACGCCGCCGCTGCATCAGGTACATGGCGGCGAACAGGAGGAAGAGGAACATGCTCTCCGCGTAGCCGACCTGCAGCAGGAAGGCGAGCGGGCCGAAGCTGAAGACCGTCGCCGCGAGCATCGCCGGCCGGTGGCCGACCCGGTCCCGCACCATGAGGTAGAGCAGCACCGTGGCCCCCGCCCCGAACAGCGCGGAGACGATGACCGCGAGCACCTCGAACGGCGCATGCAGCACGGCGGCGAACGCCGCCACGAACAGCGGATAGGCGGGCAGGAAGGCCCAGTCGTTGGGGGCGATGGTTCCGCTCGCGGTGCGCGGCAGCACCGAGGGATAGCCCTGGTCGGCGATCTGCTGATAGTGCACGCCGTCCCACAGGCCGCCGAGCCCGAAGAAGTCGGGGGTGTGCGGCACCCAGACGCCGTCGATGCGGGCGAAGGTCGGGGTGTCGGTGAGCCATGGCATGCGCCATCCGTGCGCCGTCGCCACCCACAGGCCGATCAGCAGCAGCAGCGTTGAATATATGCGCGACGCGGCATACATGCCGAGCACGCTGAGCACCGCCCGGCTGACACGGCGGCGCGCCGCGAGCGGTCGCGCACCGGTCGACGAAAGCGGCTCGGGCGCCGCCGAATCCACGGTTGCCATCACTGGCAACGGTACCCCGGGCGCCCTCACCCGCAGCCGTGCCGAAGGGCCCGCCGGTACCATCGCTGCATGCCCCACCGCGCCGATCTGCGCTCAGGCGTGCTCGCCGAGTGGAACGACGAACGCGGGTTCGGATTCATCGAACCGGCCGACTCCGGGGCGCGGGTCTTCGCGCACATCTCGGGCTTCACGGGATCCGAGCGCCGGCCCCGGGCCGGCGACCGCGTCGCGTACGCGCTCGGGCCCGGCCGCGACGGGCGCCCGCGCGCCACCAGGGTGAGCATCGTGGAGCCGCTGGCGCGCACCCCGCGTGCACCCCGTCCACCCCGCCCGTCGCAGGTCGATCGGATGCCCCGCGCCGACCGACGCGGCCGCGTGATGCCGCTCATGTTCCTGCCCGTCGCCGGGTTCGCGCTGCTGCTGGTGCTCGCGATCGCCTGGTGGGGCGCCTCGCCGTGGTTCGCCGTGCTCTACACCGGCATGAGCGCGGTCGCCTTCGGCATGTACGCCTGGGACAAGCGGGCGGCGATCGACGGGGCGCGGCGCACGCGCGAGAGCACCCTGCAGGCCGCGGCACTGCTCGGCGGCTGGCCCGGCGCCGTCGTCGCCCAGCAGCTGCTGCGGCACAAGAACCGCAAGACGTCGTTCCAGCTCGCGTTCTGGCTGATCGTGGTGGTGAACGTGGGGGCGTTCGTCGTGCTGACCTGGCGCCCTGCGCTCATCGAGCAATTGACCGACGCGCTCGGCTGACGGCCGCCCGCACTACTTCACTCCCGCTACTTCAGCAGGCGCGAGAGCACCCGGTCGGCGAGCACCTTGCCGCCGGTCTGGCACGTGGGGCAGTACTGCAGGCTCGAGTCGTGGTAGATCACCTGGCGGATCGTGTCACCGCACACCGGGCAGGCCTCGCCGGCGCGGCCGTGCACGCGCAACCCCTCGTGCTTCTCGGCCTTCAGCTCGCTCGCGGCGAGCCCTTCGGACCGAGCCACGGCGTCGCGAAGCGTCTCCTGCAGCGCGCGGTACAGCCGCGCCACCTCCTCGTCCGACATGGCGGCCGGCTTGAACGGCGACATCTTCGCCGCGTGCAGGATCTCGTCCGAGTACGCGTTGCCGATGCCGGCGATCACCGCCTGGTCGCGCAGCACCCCCTTGATCTGGGCGCGGCCCGCCCGCCTCAGAATGCCGGCGAAGACGTCGAGGGTGAACGCGTCGTCGAGGGGTTCCGGCCCGAGGGTGCGCACCCGCTCGACCTCCCGCGAGTCGTGCACCAGGTGGATCGCGAGGCTCTTCTTGCTGCCCGCCTCGGTGACGTCGAAGCCTGCGCCGTCAGGCTCGAGCAGCAGCCGGGCGGCGAGCGGGTTCTTCGGGGAGCGGCCGGGACGTGCGCTCGACTTGGGTTCCCTGTCGCGCCAGCGGATCCAGCCGGCCCGGGCGAGATGCATCACCAGGTGCACGTCGCCGATCTCGAGGTCGAGGAACTTGCCGTGCCGGCCGACCCCGCGCACGGGCCGGCCCGCGAGCGCCGAGGTGGGGATCTCGAAGGTCTTCAGCGCCGGGAACGCCAGCACGTCGAGGCGCCGCACCGTGCGGCCGACGAGCCGCGCACCGAGGTCTGCGGCGAGGGCCTGCACCTCGGGCAGTTCGGGCATGCGACTTTCCTACGCGAGGGGGCTGCGGCTCGCAAGCATCCGTCGCCATAGAGTGGGCGGGGTGAGGTACGTCATCGTCGGCGCGGGAGCCATCGGCGGCACGATCGCCGCGCGTCTCGGCCAGCATGCCAGCACGACTCCTCTCGTCGCGGCGCGCGGGGCGCACGCCGAGGCGATCGAGCAGGAGGGACTGCGGCTGCGCTCGCCCGACGACGACACGCGCGTCACCGTGGACGTGGTCACCTCCGCCGCCGAGGCCGAGTTGACCCTGGACGACGTGCTGGTCTTCGCGACGAAGACGCACCAGCTGCATGAGGCACTGCTGGAGTGGGTCGACCAGCCGGTGCACGCCGGGGGCGAGGTCGTGGGCACGGCGGGCGAGTTGCTACCGGCGCTCACCGCGCTGAACGGCGTCGAGGCCGAGCGGCTCGCGCTGCGCCTGTTCCGCCGCGTGTACGGCGTGTGCGTGTGGCTGCCGGCCGTGCACCTCGCGCCGGGGGAGATCGTGGTGCGCATCGCGCCGGTGAGCGGCGTCTTCGTCGTGGGCAGGTACGGCACGCCCGTCGACGAGACGGATGCCGCGGCCGACGCCAACCTGCTCGATTCCCTGCGCGCGGAGTGGGAGCGCGCGACCTTCCGCGTGCACCTCGTCGAGGACGTGATGCGCTGGAAGCATCAGAAGCTGATCACCAACCTGGGCAACGCCGTGCAGGCGCTGGCCGGTCCGGCCGCCGACGTGCCCGAGGTGTATCGCGCCGCCCGCGAGGAGGGCCTCGAGGTGCTCGCCGCCGCCGGCATCGGCATCGCCTCGGACGAGGAGGTCGAGGTCTGGCGCGGCGACCTCTTCCGGCTGCGCGAGGTGCCCGGCCTGGAGGGCGAGGTGGGCGGATCGACCTGGCAGTCGCTCGCGCGCGGATCGGGATCGGTGGAGACCGACTATCTGAACGGCGAGATCGTGCGCATCGCACGGATGGAGGGGGTGGCCGCCCCCGTCAACGAGGCCCTGCAGCGCGAGGCGCGCCGCGCGGCCGCGGAGGGCCGCCCCGCCGGCTCCCTCACCCCCGACCGGTTGCGCGCGCTCGTCCTTCCGCCGGCCTGAGCGCCGGAGCGGCTCAGCCACGTGCCGTCGCGGGCGCCGGGCTTGGCCGGCGTGCCCTCGCGCCCGCGGGCCATGCCCGACACTTCGTGCGCGACCGTTCTCCGAGCGCAAGAAAATCGGGCACGCGACTCTTCGGCGAGCAAGAAGGCTGATGCGGCCGTTCTCCCTGCGCAAGAAAACCGGTCGGCGCCCGCGCTCGGCGCTCGCCTCCCTTCGGGAAAATTCCCGGCGGACGCCGGCCGCCAGATCAGGCCTCACGCTCGCCATGCTCGACCACGCGCCCGACCGAATGTCTTGCGCTCGGAGAACAGGAGCACTTGGTGTCCGCCCGCGGAAGCACTCGGATGCACGCGCGAGTGCGGATCCAGCAAGAGCACGGGGCCGCGGGCGCTCTCCCAGGGGGCGCTGAGGGTGCGTTCACGCCGATGTCACCGGTCGCGGGTTCCATGGCCGCATGGCATCGTCGCAGCAGCCGAACCTGTCCGATCTGATCACCGCCCACCTCGACGAGTTCCGCCTGCCCGGCGTGCTCAGCGTGCGCCCCGGCTTCGAAGCGAAGAACGGATGGCTCACCGGCCGCCCCGCGATCGTCGTCACCGTCTCGGGCCCGCGCCCGCACGGACTGCCCGACGAAGTCGAGGGTGTGCCCGTCGACGTGCGCACCGCTTCGGAGCGCAAGCGCGCGGCGCTCCTCGCAGAGCCGGGGGCCGCGGCCCGCCGTCCCGCCGCTCCGGACGAGGGCGCCGTGCCCGAGTTCGACGACGAGGTGGTCCTCGCGCCGCAGCACCGAGGGCACCCACAGGGCCCGGGGCACCCGGAGCACCCGCAGCACCCGCAGGGGCCGCAGCACCCGGAGCACACGCGCCACGAGCCGCCGGCGCCCGAGGAATCCGCCCCGCTCGCCAAGCCCACGCTGCCGTACCAGCCGCCGGCCGGCGCCGCCCTCTCGCCCGTCTCGGGCGAGCTGACGGTGCAGCTGGCCGCCTCGCCCGACGCGGGCTGGGGGCAGCTGCAGCCGTTCCTCGCGGCCACGAAGCAGGAGCTCGTGATCGGCCTCTACGACTTCACCTCGAAGCACGTGCTCGACGCGTTCGAGACGGCGCTGAAGGGCAAGAAGGTGACGCTCACCCTCGACCACCCGTCGAAGAATCCGACCGCCGACCAGACCGACGAGCAGACCGTCGCCGAGCTCGAGAAGGCGCTCGGCGACGACTTCGAGCAGGCGTGGGCGCTGTCGGGCATGGACCCGAAGGCGACGGCGACGATCTTCCAGACCGCGTACCACATCAAGGTCGCCGCGCGCGACGGCGAGACCACCTGGCTGTCCAGCGGCAACTGGAACAACTCGAACCAGCCGGACATCGACCCGGTCAAGAACTCGGGCGACGCCGACGCCGCGCGTGACGGTGACCGGGACTGGCACGTCGTGATCCAGAGCCCCGAGTTGACGAAGACCTTCGCCGCATACCTGCAGAACGACTACGAGGTCGCGTCGCAGCACAACGAGTCCGATGCGGAGGCGGAGTTCGCCGCGCACGTGCTGCCGCGGGCGCAGACCCCGCCGTTCGCCCGGTTCTTCCCCGCCCAGACCGTGACCGGGCAGATGACGATCACCCCGCTGCTCACCCCCGACGCCGGCGTCTACGTCGACGCGGTCACGAAGCTGGTCGCGAGCGCGACGAAGACGCTGCACATGCAGTTCCAGTACATCGAACTGCCCAAGACGACGGATGCCACCAACCAGGCCTTCGTCGACCTCGTCAGTGCGGTCGCCGCGCGGCAGAAGGCGGGCGTCGAGGTGCGCATCATCATGAGCCAGTACGAGACGCTCGGCTACCTGGAGAAATTGCAGGCGCTGGGGCTCGACACGACGAACGACGTGAAGCTGCAGAACAACGTGCACAACAAGGGCATCGTCGTCGACGGGCGCGCGGTGCTGGTCAGCAGCCAGAACTGGTCGTCGGCCGGGGTGCTGCACAACCGCGACGCCGGCGTCATCATCGAGAACGCCGACGCCGCGGCCTATTTCGAGCAGATCTTCGCCCACGACTGGGAGCACCTGGCCGCCCAGAAGGCGAGCGAAGACTGACGGCTACTTGCCGCTCTTCTTCTTGGTGCCGACCTCGAGGACCCACTTGCCGTCGGAGTTCTTCACGGCGATGTAGTTGGCGCTGAAGCCGCCCTGCGCGGCCAGTACCTGCTTGCCGCCGTCGACGCTCTTGCCCGTGGTGATGTCGACCTTCGACGAGCCGTCGGGGAACTGCGACTTCAGGGCGTCGATGTCGTCGGAGTCGTAGCTGTAGTCGCTGTCGATGTACTTGCAGGCCTCGTCGACGGCGTTCTTCGACTGGGCCGCGTCGATCAGTCCCGACATGGCAGCCTTCGGCGACGACGCGCCGGTGCCGCAGTCCTTGGCACCGGCCGAGCAGCCGGAGAGGGCGAGGGCCGCCAGCAGCGTGGCCGAGGCGATGGAAGTGATGCGGATGGATCTGGTGGTGCTGATGGTGCTCATGCTCACCGGTTTATCAGCCGGCACTGACAGTTGCATTCGGCAGCGTGGTGTAGCGCCGCGGCGGCGCCGGGCTATTGGCTGAAGGCGAGGCTCGCGACGAGTCCGAGGATCGTCACCACGATGCCGACCGCGATCACGAGGAAGGTCGCGCGCGAGCGGCGCCGCGCCCGCGCATCCGTGCCCCACAGTTCGGCGATGAGGTGCACGCGGTGCGCCTCCTCGACGATCGCGACAGTGCTGCGATCCGACAGGTCGAGCCGGCCCTCGGCGGCATTGCGCTCGATGCGCAGCGCCTCCTCGAGCGTCATCGGCGTGCGGCCGACGCGGCGGCGTTCGACGGTCGGAGGTTTGGACATCGCCTCCATTGTGCCCCGCGCTGCCGCTCGGCACTCCCGGCCGCGCGCCCCGTCTAGGCTTCCGACATGGCCGGCCGGGTGCGCGACGAAGGCGACGGGATCCTCGCCCGTACCGCGCGCCTGCTCGGCGCGTTCACGGAGGACGACACCGAGCTGAGCGCGGCGCAGCTCGCCGACCGCAGCGGCCTCGCCCGCTCGACGGCGCACCGGCTGGCCCGGGAGCTGACCGGCATCGGCTTCCTGGCCCGAACCGACTCCGGCGCCTACACGATCGGCACCACCCTGTGGGAGATCGGCGAGCTGTCACCGCTGTCGATGCGGCTGCGCGAGCCGGCACTGCCCATCCTGGAGCGCCTGTACGAGGCATCCGGTGAGAACGTGCACCTCGCCGTGCTGGACGGCGACGATCCCGCCTCGGCCGTCGCGCTGTACGTGGCCCGGCTCACCGGGGAGTCCTCGATCCCGACGCTGACCCGCATGGGCGGGCGGCTGCCGCTGCACGCCACGGGGGTCGGGAAGGCGCTGCTGATGACGCGCGACGAGGCGTGGCTGTCCCGCTACTTCCAGCGCACGCTCGAGCGCGAGACGGTCTTCTCGGTGACCGACGAGCGGCGGCTGCGCGCGGAGCTCGCGACCGCGCGCCGGCTCGGGTACGCGTCGACGAAGCAGGAGATGACGCTGGGCAACTACTCGGTGGCCGTGCCGCTCGGCGAGGTGATGGGGCTGCCGCCCGCCGCCGTCGGCGTCGTCAGCCACCTCGGGCGATCGGATGAGCGCAGGCTCGCCCCGATCGTGGCACGGGCCGCGCGCGACATCACCGCGAAGCTGCGGTCCGTAGGCTGACGCCGGGCGGGACGCGGCACGGAATCCCACTGAGTGGGATGCGTGAGGCCACCGGCGGCCCGTGAGTCGGCAAGCTTCAAACGAAGACCGTCAAAGGAGACGCCATGAGCACCACCGGTGAGAGCCTGAGCACTCAGGACGAGGTCACGGCCGAGATCGGAGCCGTGCAGCAGCGCTACCGCGACGACGTCGCGGCCGGCCGGCAGCACACCGTCGACACCCTGCTCGACTTCCCGCCGTACCGCAGCAGCGAACTGCGGCACCCCACCAAGGATCCGCATCTCGTCGACCCCGAGACGATCGAGCTCGTCTCGCCCGCGTTCGGCCACTGGGAGGTCGCGCCGATCGAGGCCGACCTCACCAACCGGCACGTCGGCGGCGAGCCGCAGGGGCAGCGCATGGTCGTCACCGGCCGCGTCCTCGACGGCAACGGTCGGCCCGTGCGCCACCAGCTCGTCGAGCTGTGGCAGGCGAACGCCGGCGGCCGGTACATCCACCAGCGCGACCGGCACCCGGCGCCGCTCGACCCGAACTTCACGGGAGCAGGCCGCGTCATCACCGACGACGAGGGCCGGTACCGCTTCACCACCATCAAGCCGGGCGCCTACCCGTGGCGCAACCATCTGAACGCGTGGCGGCCGGCGCACATCCACTTCTCCATCTTCGGCAACGCCTTCACCCAGCGGCTTGTCACGCAGATGTACTTCCCCGACGACCCGCTGTTCGCCCTCGACCCGATCTACCAGTCGATCCCGGATCAGAAGGCCCGCGACCGCCTGATCGCCACCTACGACCACGAGCTGACCACCCCGGAATGGGCGCTGGGCTTCCGCTGGGACATCGTCGTCGACGGGCCGCAGGCGACCTGGTTCGAGCAGGACGGAGACCAGGCATGAGCCGCCTGCCGCGCACCCCCGGGCAGACCGTCGGCCCGTTCTTCCACTACGGCACCGAGTGGCCCCGAATGAACGAGGTCGTCGCCCCGTTCAGCCCGGGCTCCGTGCTGCTCGAGGGCGTCGTGTACGACGGAGCGGGCGAGCCCGTGCCCGACGTGATGCTCGAGATCTGGTCCGCCGACTCCGACGGCACGATCCCCACCGCTCCCGGCGTCATCGGCCGCGACGGGCACACCTTCACCGGCTTCGGCCGGGCCCACACCCGGCCCGACGGCCACTACGAGTTCTGGACCCGCGAACCCGGCCCGGTGGACGAGCGCGCGCCGTTCTACTCCATGGCCGTCTTCGCCCGGGGGCTGCTCGACGTGCTGCACACGCGCGTCTACCTCCCCGACGATGCCGGCCTGCACACGAGCGATCCGTTCCTCGCGAAGCTCACCGACGAGGAGCGCGCTACTGTGATCGCGACCCGCACCGCGGAAGGGAGTCTGCGTCATGACCTCCGGCTCCAGGGCGACGGCGAGACCGTCTTCATCCGGTTCTGACGTGGGGCTGCTCGAGCCGGTCTCCGCCGGGCACGACGCCGTCGTCTCCGACTCCGCCGTGCTCGAGGCGCTCCTCGCCGCCGAGCGCGCCCTCGTGCGCGCCGCCGTCGCCCTCGAGCTCGCGCCGGCGCAGGCCGCTGCGGCGTTCGACGAGGCGATCGCGGGCCTCGAGATCGACGCGGCCGAGTTGGCGACGGATGCCGCGGCCGGCGGCAACCCCGTCATCCCGCTGCTCTCCCGGCTGCGGCCCGCCGTGGCCGCGGTCGACGAGTCCGCCGCCGAGTGGGTGCACCGCGGCGCCACCAGCCAGGACATCGTCGACACCGCCCTCGCCCTGATCTCGGTGCGCGCGGCGGCCGCCATCGACGCGGCGCTCGGCCGCACCGTCGACGGGCTCGCGGCGCTCGCCGCCGAGCACCGCGACACCGTGGCCGCCGCCCGCACCCTCGGCCAGCACAGCACCCCGACCACGTGGGGGCTGCGCTTCGCGCTGTGGGCCGAGGCGGTCTTGGCGGCGCGAGGCGAGCTGCGCGAGGCATCCGCCGCCCTGCCCGCCCAACTCGGCGGCGCGTCGGGAACGCTCGCCTCCTTCGTCGCCCTCTACGGCGAGGAGGCGGCCGCGCGCCTGCCCGGCGCGTACGCCGCCGAGCTCTCGCTGGCGGCGCCGCAGCTGCCCTGGCACGTCACCCGCCGGCCGTTCACCCGGCTCGCCGATGCGCTCGTCGCGGTCGTCGACGCGCTCGGCGTGATCGGCTCCGACGTCGCCCTCGCCTCCCGGACCGAGGTCGGCGAGCTCATCGAGCCGCAGGCGCCGGGCCGGGGCGGGTCGTCGGCGATGCCGCACAAGAGGAACCCGATCCTGTCGGTGCTGATCCGCTCGGCGGCACTGCGCGCGCCCGGCCTCGGCGCCGACCTGCACCGCGCCGCCGCGCTCGCCGTTGACGAGCGGCCCGACGGCGCGTGGCACAGCGAATGGCCCGCGCTGCGCGAGCTGCTGCGCCTCGCCCTCGGCGCGAGCGCGCAGGCCGCCGAGCTCAGCGCCGGACTGCGGGTTGTGCCCGAGCGCGTCGCGGCGAACCTCGCGATCTCGGGCGACGAGCTGCTCAGCGAGCAGCGCAAGCTCACCGGCCGCACCGGGGAACCGGAGTCGTACACGGGCCTCGCCGGCGCGTTCGTCGACCGCGTGCTGGCCGGGCTCAGCCAGGAGGAGAGATGACCGCACCCGAACTGCACACCACCGACCCGGCCGGCCCCGACGGCGCCCCGCTGCTCGTGCTCGGCCCGTCGCTCGGCACCTCGACGCTGCTGTGGGACGACGCGGCGGCGATCCTGCGGCGCAGCTTCCGCGTGACCGCGTGGGATCTGCCCGGCCACGGCCTCTCCCCCGCCGCGCGGGCGCCGTTCACCGTCGCCGAACTCGCCGACGCGGTCGCCGGCCTGCTCGACGAGCTCGGCGAGCAGCGCGCCTACTACGCGGGCGTCTCTCTCGGCGGCGCCGTCGGACTCGAGCTGGCGCTGCGGCATCCCTCGCGCGTGATCGCGCTCGCCGACGTGTGCTCGGCGGCGAAGATCGGCACCCCCGAGTCGTGGCACGAGCGCGCCGCGCAGGTGCGCACGCAGGGCACGGCGGCGCTCGTGATCTCCAGCGCCCAACGCTGGTTCGCGCCCGGTTCGATCGAACGGCACCCGGTCGTCTCCGGCCGCCTGCTGCACGCGCTGCGCGACGCGGACGACGAGAGCTACGCGCTGTGCTGCGAGGCGCTCGCCGGCTTCGACGTGCGGCCCCGCCTCGGCGAGATCGCCGTGCCCGTGCAGGTGATCTGGGGCGAGCACGACGTCGTCATCTCCCACGAGGCGGCGGACGAGGTCGCGAGCGGCGTGCAGCGCGGAGCGCTGATTCCGATCACGGATGCCGCGCACCTCGCTCCTGCGGAGCAGCCGGAGGCCGTGGCGTCCGCCCTCGCCGAGTTGCCCGCGGAGGTGCGCGGATGAGCGAGCAGCCAGGCCGGCCCGCAGGCGCCGCCGACCCCGCCGACCCGACCGACTCGCAGCGCTACGAGCGCGGCATGGCCGTGCGCCGCGCGGTGCTCGGCGACGAGCACGTCGACCGCTCGACGGCCGCCGCCACCGACTTCACCCGGCCGTGGCAGGAGTTCATCACCCGCACCGCGTGGGGCGACGTGTGGACGAGGCCCGGCCTGACGCGCCGTGAGCGCAGCATCGCCGTGCTCTCCTCGCTCATCGCGCACGGGCACCACGAGGAGTTCCAGATGCACGTGCGCGCCGCGCTGCGCAACGGCCTCACCCGCGACGAGATCGCCGAGGTCATCCTGCAGTCCGCGATCTACTCGGGCGTGCCCGCCGCGAACACGGCCTATCGCCTCGCGCAGCAGGTGTTCGACCGCCTGGACGAGAATGAGGGCGACGGGGCGAAGGAGGCCAGGGAGTGATCGACAAGGTCCGAGCGGATGCCGCCGACGCGGTGTCCGGGATCGAAGACGGCTCGACCGTGATGATCAGCGGCTTCGGCCGCGCCGGCCAGCCCGTTGAGCTCATCGACGCGCTGATCGAGCTGGGCCCGCGCGACCTCACGATCGTGAACAACAACGCCGGCAACGGCGACGTCGGGCTCGCCCGGCTGCTGGCCAACCGGCAGGTGCGCAAGATCATCTGCTCCTTCCCGCGGCAGGTCGACTCGTGGGTGTTCGACGGCCTGTACCGCGCCGGCGAGATCGAGCTCGAGCTCGTGCCGCAGGGCAACCTCGCCGAGCGCATCCGTGCCGCCGGGGCCGGGATCGGCGCGTTCTTCACCCCCACCGGCTTCGGCACGCCGCTGGCGGAGGGCAAGGAGACCCGCAACATCGACGGCACCGACTACGTGCTCGAGTACCCGATCCGCGCCGACTACGCGCTGATCGGCGGTTTCCTGGCCGACCGTCTCGGCAACGTCGTCTACCGCAAGACCAGCCGCAACTTCGGCCCGATCATGGCCGCCGCTGCCGCAACGAGCATCGTGCAGGTCGACGAGGTCGTCGAGGTCGGCGCCCTCGACCCCGAGGCCGTCGTCACTCCGGGCATCTACGTCGACCGCGTGGTCGCGGTCGGCGAGCGGCCCTGGCTCGAACACGGCGTCTTCGTGGGCGCCGACGACGCCGAGGGTCATCGCGGCACGGATGCGGGTACCGTCGCCGCGACGGAAGGGGGTGCCGCATGAGCCTGGACCGCAGGGCGCTCGCCGCGCGCATCGCGCAGGACATCCCCGAGGGCTCGTACGTGAACCTCGGCATCGGCGCCCCCACCCTGATCAGCGACTACCTGCCGGAGGGCGCCGAGATCATCCTGCATACCGAGAACGGCATGCTCGGAATGGGTCCGCAGCCGAAGCCCGGCGAGATCGACCCCGACCTGATCAACGCGGGCAAGATCCCCGTCACCGAGCTGCCGGGCGCCGCCTACTTCCACCACGCCGACAGCTTCGCCATGATGCGCGGCGGGCACCTGGACTTCTGCGTGCTCGGCGCCTTCCAGGTGTCCCAGCACGGCGACCTCGCCAACTGGTCGACCGGCGAGCCGGGGGCGATCCCCGCCGTCGGCGGCGCCATGGATCTCGCGATCGGCGCCAAGCAGGTCTACGTGATGACCGACCTGCTCACCAAGAAGGGCGAGAGCAAGCTCGTCGCCGAGTGCGGCTACCCGCTCACCGGCGTGCGCTGCGTCACGCGCGTCTACACCGACCGCGCCGTCTTCGACGTCACCCCGGAGGGCTTCGCCGTGATCGAGACCTTCGACACCACCGTCGACGAGCTGAGCAGCCTCACCGGCCTGACGCTCGTCGATCGCACTTCCATTCCTGAGGAGGCATAGAACCGTGACCGCTTCCTTCGTCTACGACGCCGTGCGCACACCCTTCGGCCGCGCCGGCGGCGCGCTGTCCGGCATCCGCCCCGACGACCTCGCCGCAGTGGTGATGAAGGCCATCGTCGAGCGCACCGGCATCGACCCGGCATCCGTCGACGACGTCGTCTTCGGCGACGCCAACCAGGCCGGCGAGGACAACCGCGACGTCGCCCGCTTCGGTGCGCTGCTCGCGGGCTTCCCGACGAGCGTGACCGGAGTCACCGTCAACCGGCTGTGCTCCTCGAGCCTCGAGGCCGCCGTGCAGGCATCCCGCGCCGTCGAATGCGGCGACGCGACGCTCGTGCTCGCGGGCGGCGTCGAGTCGATGAGCCGCGCCCCGTTCGTCGTCGAGAAGTCGCCCAAGCCCTGGCCGGCGACCGGCAACCAGACCCTGTGGAACACCTCGATCGGCTGGCGCATGGTGAACCCGAAGCTGCCGAAGGAGTGGACGATCTCCAACGGCGAGTCCGCCGAGAAGGTCGCGCGGCTGAAGAACATCAGCCGCGAGGCGCAGGACGCGTGGGCGCTTCGCTCACATCGCCGGGCAGCGGATGCCTGGGCCGCCGGTGTCTTCGACGACGAGATCGTGCAGGTGCCCGGGGCGGAGCTCGCCCGTGACGAGGGCATCCGCGACGACACCACCCTCGAGAAGCTCGCCGGCCTGCGCGCCCTGTTCGCGCCGGACGGGAAGGGCACCGTCACGGCCGGCAACTCGAGCTCGATCAACGACGGCGCCGCGGCGGTGCTGATCGGCGCCGAGGGCGCGCTCGACGCCGAACCGCTCGCCCGCATCGCCGGCCGCGCCGCGCACGGCGTGGACCCAGACGTGTTCCCGCTCGCCCCCATCGAGGCCGCCAACCAGGCGCTCGCGAGGGCCGGGAAGAGCTGGGCGGACGTCGACCTGGTCGAGCTCAACGAGGCCTTCGCCTCGCAGGTGCTCGCCGACCTGCAGGGCTGGCCGGAGCTCGACCCGGAGAAGGTCAACATCCACGGCGGCGGGCTCTCCATCGGGCATCCGCTGGGAGCATCCGGCGGGCGCGTCCTCGCCCACGCCGCCCACGAGCTGAAGCGCCGCGGCGGCGGTGTCGCGGTCGCCGCGATCTGCGTCGGCGTGGGCCAGGGCCTCGCGGTCGTGCTCGAGCGTTAGCCCCGGGCGACCGTGTGGTCGTTCTGTTCGATGAAGCGACCAGCGCGACGATAGGCGACCACGAGTTGCACCGCGGCGATCGCGAACATCACCGAGGCGAACAGCGCGAGCAGCCTCTCCAGCACCGCATCAGTGACGATGGCCTCGCTCACAACAAAGAGGACGACTGCCGCATACAGCGGAGCGATGCCGAGCACAGCGCGCCGAGTCTGCTCGGCACTCGCCAGGATGATGTCGAGGTGCTGCTGATCGACCGGTGCCTTGCCGTTGATCTGCTTGCGCACCGCGCGCTTCTCTTTCATCGAGAGCGGGCTGGTCACGGCACGCCAGCGGGCGATGTAGTGCCCCGTACGAATGCCCCAGATGAATCCCACGAGGCCGACCACGAGCCCTATGGCCATCACGATCAGAGCCGCGAACAACCGGGCACTCACGTTCGCCTCGCCGGTGGACGGCGTTGAGGCGGCGGCCGGCAGCACGAGGGCCAGCACGAACCCCGCGACCCACGAAGCAATCACCAGCAAGCCCACCCAGAGCAGCACTCTCACCCGCCGCCCGCGCAACCGGTCGTCATTGACTCCCGCGGCAAGTTGAGCTGCGGCTGCCCACCTGCGATCGGCCTCGCTGTCGGTTTCGGGTGCGCTCACAGCCATCTCCATCGTGGGGCGATCGACAAGTGCCTTAGCACGGGCGATAAGTACCCGCAGGGAGTCCCCGCATCACGTCAGTCAGTACACGGTGAGCCCGCGGGCGCGGAACTGGTCGCGCACGCGCTCGACGAGTTCGGCCGAGGGCGGCTGCGTGTCCTCCAGCGCGTAGGCGAGGCTGAGCTCGTGCCACTTGCCGCGGCCCAGCTGGTGGAACGGCAGCACCTCGACGCGGGTCACCGCGCCCGGCCGCAGCGCGTCGAACGAGGCGACGTGGTCGGCGACGAGCTCCACGTTGTCCCAGGCATCCGTCAGATCGGGGACCAGCACGAACCGCACCCAGATCTCAACCCGGCCCTCGCGCGCGAGCCGGCGCCCGAACTCGAGCGTCGGCTCGAGTTCGCGGCCGGTCACCCGCCGATAGGTGTCGGGGTCGCCCGACTTCACGTCGAGGAGCACCAGGTCGGTGTCGGCGAGCGCCTGATCGGTCAGCTTGGCGCCGAGGAAACCGGAGGTGTCGAGGGCGGTGTGCACGCCGAGCCGCTTCGCCCCGCGCAGGATGCGCGCCGCGAACGCCGGCTGGAAGAGGATCTCGCCGCCCGAGAGGGTGAGCCCGCCGCCGGTCGCCTGGAACACGGGCAGGTAGCGGGCGATGCGCTCGAGGAGCTCGTCGGCCGAGACATCCGTGCCGTCCCTCAGCTCCCAGGTGTCGGGGTTCTGGCAGTAGAGGCAGCGCAGCGGGCAGCCGGAGACGAACACGGTCATGCGCGTGCCGGGACCGTCGACCGCGGTGACGAGCTCCCAGGAGTGGATGCTGCCCAGCTCGCCCGAGCGCAGGCGGGCGAGCCGGGAGTGCCGGTCGAGGCCCTGCTCCGGTCGCAGGCCGGCCAGCATCGTCGCCGTCATCAGATGCTCTCGTGGAAGGTGCGCGAGAGCACGTCGAGTTGCTGCTCGCGGGTCAGGCGCACGAAGTTGACGGCGTAGCCGGAGACGCGGATGGTCAGCTGCGGGTAGTTCTCGGGGTGCTCCATGGCGTCTTCGAGGGTCTGCCGGTTCAGCACGTTGACGTTCATGTGGTAGCCCTCGGTGCCCACGCTCGCGTCGAGCAGGCCGGCCAGGTTCTCGATCTGCTCGTCCTTGGTCCGGCCGAGTCCACTCGGCACCACCGTGTTCGTCAGCGAGATGCCGTCCTGCGCCTCGGCGTACGGGATCTTCGCCACCGACAGCGCGCTCGCGAGCATGCCGTGCGTGTCGCGGCCGTTCATCGGGTTGGCTCCCGGGGCGAACGGAGCGCCCGCCCGGCGGCCGTCGGGCGTGTTGCCCGTGTTCTTGCCGTAGACCACGTTCGAGGTGATCGTCAGCACGGACTGCGTGGGCACCGCGTCGCGGTAGGCCGGGTAGTGCCGGATCTTCTCCATGAACGTCTCGACGAGCCACGTCGCCAGCGCGTCGGCGCGGTCGTCGTCGTTGCCGTAGGCGGGGAAGTCGCCGTCGATCTCGTAGTCGACGATCACGCCCCGCTCGTCGGCCACCGGCACGACCGTGGCGTACTTGATGGCCGAGAGCGAGTCGGCCGCGACCGACAGCCCGGCGATGCCGCACGCCATGGTGCGCAGCACCTTCTTGTCGTGCAGCGCCATCTCCAGCCGCTCGTAGTCGTACTTGTCGTGCATGTAGTGGATGACGTTGAGCGCCTCGACGTAGGTCGCCGCGAGCCACTCCAGGGTGCGGTCCAGCCGCGCCACCACGTCGTCGAACTCGAGCGGGCGGCCCGGCTGCACGGGCCGGAACGCCGGCGCGACCTGCGCGCCGCTGAGCTCGTCGCGGCCGCCGTTGATCGCGTACAGCAGCGCCTTCGCGAGGTTGGCGCGCGCGCCGAAGAACTGCATCTGCTTGCCGACGGCCATGGGCGAGACGCAGCAGGCGATCGCCGCGTCGTCGCCCCAGTACTCGCGCAGATACCGGTCGGACTCGTACTGCAAGGCCGAGGTGTCGATCGACACCCGGGCGCAGAACTCCTTGAAGCCCTCCGGCAGCCGGCGCGACCACAGCACGGTGAGATTCGGCTCGGGCGCGGGCCCGAGGTTGTACAGCGTCTGCAGCATCCGGAACGAGTTCTTGGTCACGAGCGTGCGCCCGTCCTCGCCCATCCCGCCGATGGTCTCGGTCACCCAGGTGGGGTCGCCCGAGAACAGCGCGTCGTATTCGGGCGTGCGCAGGAAGCGCACGATGCGCAGCTTGATCACGAAGTCGTCGATCAGCTCCTGAGCGGATGCCTCGGTGAGCCGGCCCGCGGCGAGATCGCGCTCGAGGTAGATGTCGAGGAAGGTCGAGGTGCGCCCGAGCGACATCGCCGCGCCGTTCTGCTCCTTCACCGCGGCGAGGTAGCCGAAGTACAGCCACTGGATCGCCTCGCGCGCCGTCGTGGCCGGGCGCGAGATGTCGTACCCGTAGGAGGCGGCCATGGCCTTCAGCTCCTCGAGCGCGCGCAGCTGCTCGGCGTGCTCCTCGCGCTCGCGCACCACCGACTCGGTGAACGGATGCGTGTCCCAGTCGAGCTTGTCGAGCTTCTTCGCCTCGATCAGGGCGTCCACCCCGTACAGCGCGACGCGGCGGTAGTCGCCGATGATGCGTCCGCGCCCGTACGCGTCGGGCAGTCCCGTGAGCACGTGCGAGCGCCGGGCGGCGCGCACCGCGGGCGGGTAGGCGTCGAAGACGCCCTGGTTGTGCGTCTTGCGATACTGCGTGAACGTCTTCTCCAGGCCCTCGTCGACCGGGAAGCCGTAGGTCTCGAGGGCGTTCGCGACCATGCGCCAGCCGCCGAACGGCATGATCGCGCGTTTGAGCGGAGCATCCGTCTGCAGCCCGACGATCAGCTCGTCGTCCTTGTCGATGTAGCCGGGGCCGAAGGCGGTGATGCCGGCAGGCGTGTGCGGGTCGACGTCGTACACGCCCTTGGCGCGCTCGGCGGGGAACATCGCGGAGAGGCGGTTCCAGATGCGCAGGGTGCGCGCGGTGGGGCCGGCGAGGAAGCCGGCGTCGCCGGTGTAGGGGGTGTAGTTGCGCTGAATGAAGTCACGCACGTCGATGACGTCTTGCCAGGGGCCCGGGGTGAAGCCGGCCCACGCCTGCTCGCCGCCGGCGAAGTGAGGGGTTCCGGCCGGCACGTTCTGCACGATGCTCATGACGCCACGCTAAGCAGGCGCCGCCCGGGCGACTCGGGCCTTTCGACCCGGTCGCGCCGATCGCGGAACGCGGGACAGTAGGCGCAGCAAACACGACATCCAGACGAACGGCTTCCCTGGGAGGCACATCATGACCGCCACCGTCCCGCAGCACCACCGCCGTTTCGCCCTCGCCCCGAGGGCCGAAACCACCCCCGTCGCGGCAGAGCGCGACCTCGTCGTCACCTCGACCGGTCGCCGCTGGCTCGCCGTCCTCCGCCTCGCGACCGGATTCATCTTCCTCTGGGCCTTCCTCGACAAGACGTTCGGGCTGGGATTCTCCACGCCGGGGTCGCAGGCGTGGATCTCCGGCGGAGCGCCGAGCCAGGGGTTCCTCACCGGTGACGCCGTCACCGGGCCGCTCAAGGGGTTCTTCGCGGCCATCGCGAGCCCGGCGACCGACTGGCTGTTCATGCTGGCGATGCTCGGCATCGGCGCCGCGGTCATGCTCGGCATCGGGCTGCGCGTCAGCGCGGGCGTGGGCAGCGGCGTGCTGCTGCTCATGTACCTCGCCGAGTGGCCGTTCACGCCGGGCGCTGCCTCCACGAACCCGCTCGTTGACTACCACATCATCTACGCGCTGGCCCTGATCGTCGTCGCCGCCCTCTCGGCGGGAGACACCTGGGGCCTGGGCGCCGCGTGGCGCCGGCTGCCCCTGGTGCAGCGCCAGCGCTGGCTCATCTGAGCCGGCCCCGGCGAAGCCGTCCGCGCTGCGCGCGGGCGGCTTCGCCGTGCGCGCCGTCGGTGGGTGTCAACGAACGAGAGGGGAAGTCGGGTTGACCGGCGTCGTCGGGTTGGGGCTGCCGAGGCCGGTGAGGATCAGGTGCCGCAGGCTGCCGGCGATGTATCCGCTCCACGCGCCCGAGCACAGCTCGTAGCACTCGAATTCCGGCACCAGGCCCTCGTGCGTGAACCGCACGCGGGTCAGTCCGTCCCCCTCCTCGACGTCGAACCTGACGGTCGTGCCCGTCCATTCGTCCTTCGTCTCGGTGAAGGTCAGCCAGCTGTCGGTCACGAGCCAGGCGATCCGTGACGGCGGCTCGACCTCGGTGATCCGGAACCGGCACCAGTGCACGTCGGGCACCTCGTAGGTGAACTCGTCGCCGACCTCGCGCGTGCTGCCCTCGATGGCCCCGGACCACCAGCCGCGGACGTCTCGGATGGCCTCGAAGACGCGCTCCGCGGGCTGGGCGACCTCGAAGGCCGTGGTGAATCTGCTGCCCATGATGGAATCCCTTCGTCAGGTGCTTGCATGATGAAAGGCACTGTAGGAGGGGTGCTTGCTTGACGCAAGTGGTTTCGTAGACTGGCGGCATGCTCGGCCGCAGCTATGACAACCAGATCTGCTCGATCGCCCGCGCGTTGGACGTGGTCGGCGAGCGGTGGAGCCTGCTGATCATCCGCGACGCCGTCTTCGCGGGCGTGACGCGGTTCGGCGACTTCCAGCACAACCTCGGCATCGCCACGAACGTGCTCGCCGCCCGCCTGGACGCGTTCGTCGAGGGCGGCATCATGGAGCGCCGCCGCTACTCCGAGCGCCCCGCGCAGCACGAGTACGTGCTGACCGAGAAGGGGCGGGATCTCGCGCCCGCGCTGATCGCCCTGACCAGCTGGGGCGACCGCTGGGCGGCGCCGGACGGGCCGCCGATCCGATACGAGCACGCCGCATGCGGCCGGAGGGTCGAGCCGCAGCTCGTCTGCGAGAAGTGCGGCGCCGTGCACGCCGACGAGGTCGCGGCCCGGCCCGGGCCGGGGATGCCGGCCGAGTACCTCGCGCAGCGCCGCCCCGTTCGCAACGGTTGAGCCGGGCCGACCGCGGCGGGAAGGCGCCGCCCGCTTCCCTCGGCCGGTGCGTCGCCATGCGTTCCGCTTGGGCCGGCCCGATAGGGTGCGGCCATGCCCACCTGGCCTACGCTCGCACGCCGCACCGTCCTGGCCGCCGCCCTGCTCTGCGTGATCGTGCTGATCATCGGCATCGTGCTCGGTGCGGTCTTCGGCGACCTCGACTGGGTGCTCGCAGCCCTGCTCGTCGACCTCGGCGTCCTGGTGCTCGTGCTGAGCCGTGGCGCCGCGAACGCGCGCAACGAGGCGCTGCAGCGCATGATCGAACGAACGGATGCGGCATCCGATCGCCTCGCCGCCCTGCTGGCGGACGGCTTCACCGGGGCCTGGGACGGCAGGCGCCCGGGCGAGCCGCTGCGGCCCGGTGAGCCGCTCGACATGCTGCGCCGCGACCTGCAGCACGATCTGAGCGCGCTCGCGTCGCTGCAGCCGCTGATGCCGGCGGGTCGGCTCGTGCCCGCCCCGGGCGGCTGGGCGGCGACGCCGGAGACGCTGGTGCTGCTCATCGACCGGATCCTCACGGCGCCGAGCCTCGAGACCGTGGTCGAGGCGGGCAGCGGCACGTCGACGGTGTGGATCGCGCTCGCCCTCAAGCGCCGCGGCGGCGGGCGGCTGATCAGTCTCGAGCACGACGCGGCATACGCCGCCCAGACGGCGGCGGCGCTGGAGCGGCTCGGCCTGGCCGACGTGGTCGAGCTGCGCGTGGCGCCCCTCGAGTCGCGCACGGTCGCCGGGCGCGAGGTCACCTGGTACGCGGGCGTCGACCCCGACGACTTCCCCCGCGTCGACGTGCTCTTCGTCGACGGCCCTCCCGGCTACCTCGGCCCGGAGGCGCGCTGGCCGGCCGTGCCGGTGCTCGCCGCGGCGCTCGGCCCGGAGGCGTGGGTGGTGCTCGACGACGTGGACCGGCCCGAGGAGCAGGCGATCGTCGCAGCATGGGCGGAGGGCGAGTGGAGCGGGGTGCGGCTGGCCTGCGGGGCCGCCACGGACCGCGCTGCCGTCCTCATCCGCCAGCGCTGAACGGCATCCGGCCCGGGAACGGGAAAAGCCCCCTCGGCGGAGGGGGCTTCAGGTGCGGAGACGGAGGGATTTGAACCCTCGGTCCCCAATAAGGGGACTCCACCTTAGCAGGGTGGTGCACTCGACCGGACTATGCGACGTCTCCAGCGCCCGCTTGCCGCAGGCACCGTCCCATCATACAGAGGCTCGGGTGTACGCCAACTCGGCGGCGGCTCAGCCGATCAGGCCCTTCGAGCAGGTGCGCTGCGAGGCGGACTGCCCGGGCACGTCGGCCGGCAGCGCGGTCGGCACCGCCATCTTCGAGTTCGGATGCGGGCCCGCCACGGTGTACTGCTCCGGCGAGATCACCACGCCGCGCCCCGGCCCGGCCGTGACCTTGATCGGCGCGTTCCGCTGCAACTGCGCGTTCACGGATGCCGCATCCGCGGCGGGCACGACGTGGGCCGAGTCGCTCGGGTCGGTGGCCACGGGGTACTGCACGAACACGAACCGCGACAGCGGCACGCTCTTCAGCGCGAGCGCGAGCCGGATCAGGTTCAACGGGTTCTTCAGCTTCGAGCCGATGGTCATGTACTTCACCGCCGCCTCGGCGATGTGCGTCAGCTTGGGAAGGCTGGTGTAGACCTTCTCGCTCATCACCTTGCGGGCGAGGGCGGCCATGAACAGCTGCTGGTTGCTGATGCGCCCGAGGTCGGAGCCGTCGCCCACCCCGTGCCGGGTGCGCAGGAACTGCAGCGCGGTGGCCCCGCTCAGCGTGTGCGGGCCCGCGCTCAGCTGCAGGCCGACGTAGGGGTCGTCGATCGGGGTGGCCACGCACACGCGCACCCCGCCGACCGCGGTCGACATCTCCTGCACGCCGTTGAAGGTGATCATCGCGGTGTACGGGATCGAGGAGATCCCGGTGATGCTCTCGACGGTGTCGGCGACGCAGGCGACACCGTGGCTGAGCGCCGTGTTGATCATGCCGACGCCTCCGCCGGCGCAGGCCGGCAGCTGCACCTTCATGTCGCGCGGGAAGCTGACCACGTTCGCGCTCGTGTGATCGGCCGACACCTGCACGAGCAGCGTGACGTCGTTGTTGCCGGCGCCGCTGGAGGCGCTGAGCTCGTTCTGGAACCCGGTCTGCCCAGTGCGCGTGTCCGTGCCGACGAGCAGCAGGTTGATCGCCCCGCCGAGCGCCGACGGCAGCGTGGGCGTCGGGGTCGGGGTGGGCGTCGGCGTGGGCGTGGGGGTCGGGGTAGCGGTGACGGATGCCGTGTGCGTCGCCTTCACGACCGGCTTCTGCCTGCTCGCATTGACGCCGTAGACGACGCCCGACACGACCAGTGCGACGACCACGACGGTCGCCGCGATGATCCAGGCCAGTCTCTTCCGCCGCTTCTTCGCGGCCGGGCCCTGCGGGGCGTCGGGGTTCGTCGTCGACTCGTCGCTCATGCAGTCCTTCCGTGACCCTGACGGGCCCTGGGCTTACGCGGAGGGCGAGGGATTCGAACCCCCGGTGGCTTGCGCCACAACTGTTTTCAAGACAGTCTCCTTAGGCCGCTCGGACAGCCCTCCAGACCTCAAGCAGTCTAACCATGCGGCAGGCGGCCCCCGCCGCGCCGCCGCCCGCTAGTCGCCGAACGGCTTCGAGCAGGTGTATTCGTCCGCCGACTGGCCGTGCACCTGCGACGGCAGCGCCACGGCCGAACTGCTCGGCGTCGGCGTCGACGTGGCGGAGGACGACCTGCTCGAGGAGCTGCTCGGGGTCGGCGAGGCCGAAGCCGACGCCGAGCTGGTCGCGGTGGGCGTCGGCGTCGACGACGACTTCGAGGCGGCGCCGCCGGCCACCGACCCGACGCCGGTGCCGCCGGTGACCTGCACCGCTTCGTCCTTCTGCAGCGCGCTCATCAGCGCGGTCGCCCCGGCCTCGTCCGGCTCGACCGCGCTGCCGTCGTCGACGTAGTCGGTCGGGTACTGCACGAAGACGATGTTGGACAGGTCGGCGTTGCGCAGCGCGACCGCCATCGACGCCATGGTCTTGATGTTCGACAGCGACGTCGACAGCTGCATGTTCGACGCAGCCGCCTTGGCCAGCGCGTACACCTTGAGCGGATTGCCGAGCGTGTCGGCCGAGCGGATCGTGCGCACCAGCGACGACAGGAACACCTGCTGGTTGCTGATCCGGCCGAGGTCGGATCCGTCGCCCACGCCGTGGCGGGTGCGCAGGAAGGCGAGCGCCTGCGCCCCCTTGATGACGTGTTCGCCGGCGGACAGCTTGAGCCCCACGTACGGGTCGTCGATCGCCCCGGCGAGACACACGGGCACGCCGCCGACCGCGTCGGACATCTGGATCACGCCGTCGAACTGGATCAGCGCCGCATACGGGATCGACAGCCCGGTCAGCTGCTCCACCGTCAGCACGGTGCACGCCAGGCCGCCGTAGGAGAGGGTGACGTTGATCTTCTGCGAGCTCATCGCCGAGTAGTAGCCGCCCTTGCCGTTCGGGCACGACGGGATCGGCACGAGCATGTCGCGGGGGAAGCTCACCACGGTGACGTGCTGGTGGTCGGCCGAGACGTGCATGAGCATCGTGACGTCGTTGAGGTTCTCGCCGCGGTCGCCGTACGCCGGGTTGCCGTCGCCCGAGTCCGACCCGGCGAGCAGCACGTTGAACGACCCCTTGATGGCGTCGATGCCCTCCTGCTTCGTCTCGGTGTGCCCGGACTGGTCGACGAGGTCGACCGAGGGCTTCGTGCTCTGCACGACGTCGCCCACCGCCATGCCGGCGAGCGAGAACGCGCTGACCGAGGCCACGATCGCGAGACCGGCGACGATCTTGCCGATCGCGGCGAACGGATGCCTGCGCCCGAGCCGCCCGTGCCGGGCGATCCCCTTCGGCTTTCCGGGACGGCTGTGACGCGGGCGGCGCAGCTCCGTCATGCTCGTCCCTTCTCGAACCGGTTCAGATCCTGCCGGTGACTCCCGGGGTGCTAGTTACCTTGCCAGGTCGATTCTGGCAACTGGCTGCACAGCGGTTATGGGCCTGTCAAAGCCGCGAGCACCTGCGCCAGGCCGTCGTCGGCGACGCTCGCGGTGACCTCGCTCGCCGCCGCCTTGACCTCGTCCGGCGCCTGCCCCATCGCGACCGCCCGCCCGCCGCCTGCGACCGCCCACTCGAACATGTCGATGTCGTTGCGGCCGTCGCCCACAACGAGCACGTCGGCGCGGGGGATGCCGAGCTCCGCGCGCACGCGCTCCAGAGCGGTCGCCTTGTTGACGCCTTCGGGGGCGATGTCGAGCCAGTTGGTCCAGCCGATCGAATAGGACACCTTGCTCAGCCCCATCGAGTGCACCATCTCGAGGAAGTCCTCCTCGTCGCGGTCGGGCGCGACCACGACGACCCGGCTGGCCGGGAACTGCGCCAGCCGGTCGAAGTCGACGCGTTCGGCGCCGGCCAGGTTCCACTCGGACATGCCCTCGGTGTAGCGCCGGTAGCCCGTCGCATCCTCGACCATGAAGCTGCCCTCGGGGAGGTGGCCGCGGATCGTGCGCAGCACCTGCGACGGGTCGAAGGTCTCGACGAACTCGCGCCGGTAGCCGGTCGGGTCGGATGCGTCGCGCTGCAGCACCAGCGCGCCGTTGGCGCACACCACGTACTCGGGCGTGAGCCCGAAGTGCTCCAGGATCCCGCGCGCCGTCTCCCAGCTGCGGCCCGTCGCCAGGGTGACCTCGTGGCCGAGTCCCTGCACCTGCAGCACCTGCTCGCGCACGGCGGGCGAGATCGTCTCGTCCTCATGGATGAGGGTGCCGTCGACGTCGAGGCCGACCAGGAGCCGCGCGGCCACTACCGGACCGGCGTGAGGGTCTCGAGGCCGCCGAGGTACGGGCGCAGCGCGTCGGGCACCCGCACCGAGCCATCCGATCGCTGATGCGTCTCGAGGATCGCGACGATCCAGCGCGTCGTCGCCAGGGTGCCGTTCAGGGTGGCCACCGGCTGGGTCTTGCCGCCCTCGGCGCGGTAGCGCACCCCGAGCCGGCGCGCCTGGAAGGTGGTGCAGTTCGAGGTGGAGGTCAGCTCGCGGTAGGTGCCCTGGGTCGGGATCCACGCCTCGACGTCGTACTTGCGCGCGGCCGACGAGCCGAGGTCGCCTGCGGCGGTGTCGATGACGCGGTAGCTGAGCTCGAGCGCGTGCATCATCTCCTCCTGCCAGCCCAGCAGCCGCTCGTGCTCGGCCTCGGCGTTCTCCGGCAGCGTGTAGACGAACATCTCGAGCTTGTTGAACTGATGCACGCGGATGATGCCGCGGGTGTCCTTGCCGGCCGAGCCCGCCTCGCGCCGGTAGCAGGTCGACCATCCGGCGTAGCGCAGCGCGCCGTCGTCAGGGAGCTCGAGGATCTCGTCGGCGTGGTAGCCGGCGAGCGCGACCTCGCTGGTGCCGGTCAGGTAGAGGTCGTCGGCCTCGAGCCGGTAGATCTCGTCGGCGTGGGCGCCGAGGAAGCCCGTGCCCTGCATGATCTCGGGCTTGACGAGGGTGGGGGTGATCAGCGGGGTGAATCCGTTGCCCAGCGCCTTGTCGAGCGCCATGTTCATGATGGCGAGCTCGAGGCGCGCGCCGATCCCCTTCAGGAAGTCGAAGCGCGCCCCCGACACCTTGGCGCCGCGCGCCATGTCGATCGCGTCGAGCTTCTCGCCGAGCTCGAGGTGGTCGCGCGGCTCGAAGTCGAAGGCGGGGATGTCGCCCACGGTCTTCAGCACCACGAAGTCGTCCTCGCCGCCGGCCGGCACCCCGTCGACGATGATGTTGCCGATCGCGCGCAGCGCCTCGTCGAACTCGGCCTCGGCCTCGCCGGCCGCCGCCTGCGCGGCCTTCACCCGCTCGGCGAGCTGCTTCGCCTGCGCGACGAGGGCCTGCTTCTCCTCCTTGGGCGCCTTCGCCACCAGCTTGCTGTGCGCGTTCTGCTCGGCGCGCAGCGTCTCGAACTCGGTGAGGGCGGCGCGGCGGGCCTGGTCGGCGGCAAGCGCCCGGTCGACCGTCTCGGGCGACTCCCCCCGCGCGATCTGCGAAGCCTTCACGACGTCGGGATTCTCACGCAGCAGCACGGGATCGATCACGGCAAAGAGTCTAGGGGCGTCGGATGGAGCGGTTACCGTAAGGGGGTGAGCCACCCCGTTCCCGAGCAGGCCCTCACCGGCGCCGTCGCCGTCGTGGCCAACCCGGTCAAGCGCGACATCGACCGGGTGCGCGAGAGCGTGGTGCGCCGGGCGCACTTCGCCGGGCTCGGCGACCCGCTCTGGTTCGAGACCACGCTCGACGACATCGGCGCGGGCGTCGCCCGCTCCGCGGTCGAGTCCGGCGCATCCCTCGTCATCGTCGCCGGCGGCGACGGCACCGTGCGCGCCGCCGCCGGGGCGCTGCGCGGCACGGGCGTCGCACTCGGCGTCGTGCCCTCCGGCACCGGGAACCTGCTCGCCCGCAACCTGCGCGTGCCCATCGGCGACCCGGAGGCCGCCGTCGCCGTCGCGTTCACGGGCCGCACCCGCGCCGTCGACGTCGGTCTCGCGGAGCTGGAGCGGGAGGGCGGCGAGCGGGAGGAGCATCCGTTCATGGTGGTGGCCGGGGCCGGCATCGACGCGGCCATGATCGCCAACACGAGCCCCGCGCTCAAGGAGCGCCTCGGCTGGCTCGCCTACGTCGACGGGGCGCTGCGCTCGGTGGCCCGGTCGCAGCCGGTGCGCGCCAAGGTGCGCGTCGACGGCCCGGGCGACGAGACCATGACGCACGGATTCGACGTGCACACGGTGCTCGTCGGCAACGTCGGCGCTCTGCCCGGCGACGTCGAGCTGCTGCCCGGGGCGCGCATCGACGACGGGGTGCTTGACGTGGCCGTGATGCACCCCAAGAGCGTGTTCGGCTGGGCGCTGATCGGCCGCAGCATCGTGTGGGAGAACCATGTGCTGCGCCGCAGCGCCCTCGGCCGCAAGCTGATCAGCTTCCGCAGCCGGCACTCGCCGCACGTGCTCTCGTACATGCGCGGCCCCGTGGTGACCGCGCGGTTCGAGCGCCCGGTCGAGGCCGAGCTCGACGGCGACGAGGTCGGCCCCGTGCAGGCGGCGCGGTTCCGCACCGATCCCCAGAGCCTGCTGGTGCGGGTACCGGCGTAGCCTCAAGGCATGCGCTCTCTCGGCAAGGTGCTGGCCGTCGCCGCAGCGGCCGCCTCGGTGGTCGGCGGGGCCTGGCTCTGGTGGCGGTGGCTGATGCGACGCCAGGTGACCTGGCAGAAGATCCTCTCCGACAACATCCCGGTGCACTCCGCCTACTGGCGGGCGCGGCGCGAAGTTCCGGGCGACATCCTCTACGTCGCCATCGGCGACTCGGCGGCGCAGGGCATCGGCGCCTCGCGGCCCGCGCGCGGGTACGTCGGCGTGATCGCGAAGAAGCTCGCGAAGATGTCGGGGCACAGCATCCGTGTCGTCAATCTCGGCATCTCCGGCGCCACCCTGCAGACCGCGCTCGTCAAGGAGTTGCCGCGGCTGAAACGGCTGAACCCCGACATCCTCACGGTGGCGATCGGCGCCAACGACATCGCCGAGTGGAACCCGCAGCGCTTCGGCGAGCAGATCGAGCTGCTGTTCGCGCAGCTGCCGAGGCACGCCATCGTCGCCGACCTGCCGTCGTTCTACTTCCTGCCCGGCGAGCGCAAGGCGCAGCAGGGCAATCGGATGCTGCGCGCCGCCGCCGCCCGCCACGGACTGCGCGTCGTGGACCTGCACGAGGCCATGCGCCGCGAGGGCATGCGCGGCGTGGTCACCCAGTTCGCCGGGGATCTGTTCCACCCGAACGACCGCGGCTACGCGATCTGGGCGGGGGCGTTCCTGCCCGCCGTCGAGGATCGCCTCGAGCAGGTGCTCGAGGCTCAGGCCTCGGGTTCCTCCGACAGCAGCGCGCGCAGCCAGTCCCGGGCCTCGACGAACACCTCGTCGGCATAGCGGCGGTCGAACTCGACCGGCTGCCGGTCGGCGCGCGGGTAGGAGCCGAGGAAGATCACGTTCGGCGTGAAGCGGTACACGCCGAGCAGCGCGTCGGCGATGCGCTCGTCGTGCACGTGCCCGTCGAGGTCGATGATGAACCGGTGCCGGCCGAGCGCGTCGCCCATGGGCCGGGACTCGAGCAGGCTCATGTTCACCCCGCGGGTGGAGAACTGCTCGAGCAGCTCGACCAGGGAGCCCGGCCGGTCGGTGGGCAGCTCGGCGATGATGCTCGTCTTGTCGGCGCCCGTCGCCGGGGGCAGCGCCCGGGTGCGGGCGACCAGCGCGAAGCGGGTCACCGCCTGCTTGTTGTCGATGATGTCGTCGGCGAGCACCTCGACGGCGTGGTGGTCCACGATGTTCGGCGGGGCGATGGCCGCATCGGCGGGCGAGGAGGGCCGGCCCGAGGCATCCGTCTCGAGCAGTTGCGCGGCCGCCTGCACGTTGCTCGATGCGGGCAGGTGCGCGTGCGCCGGCAGGGTGCGGTCGAGCCAGCCGTGGCACTGGGCGTACGCGACCGGATGCGCCGCGATCGTGCGCACCTCGTCGAGCCGGGTGCCGGGGCGGGCCACGAGAGAGAATCCGACGGGCACGAGGTACTCGCCGAGGATGCGCAGGCCGGGGATCGTGGCGAGGGCGTCCTGGGTGGCGCTCACTCCCCCGTCGATGGAGTTCTCGATCGCGATCATGGCCGCCGTCGAGCGGCCCGAGACGACGTCGTCGAGCGCCTCGCCGACGTTGTTGACGGCGCGCCACGGCTTGCCCCGGGCGGCCTCGACCTGGCGCAGCGCGAGCTCCGTGAAGGTGCCCGCCGGTCCGAGATAGCTGTACGTCTCGCCGCCGTCGGGGGTGTCGCTCATGTCGTTCAGGCTAGTGGGCGAGGCGACCGGTCAATCCCCTTTCGGCTCCTCGAGGGCCCCTGACAGGATGGGGACATGAGCGATCGAGCAGGCACGTACGCGCAGGAATCCGATCTCATCGACGACGAGGCCGTGGTGCGGGCCTACTACGAGCTGCACCCGGACGCGTCCGTTCCGGCGCAGCGGGTCGTGTTCGGCACCTCGGGGCACCGCGGCTCCAGCCTCGACACGGCGTTCAACGACGACCACATCGCGGCCTGCACGCAGGCGATCGTCGAGTACCGGGCCGCGCAGGGCATCACGGGGCCGCTGTTCATCGGCGCCGACACGCACGTGCTCTCCGGACCCGCGCAGACCACCGCGCTCGAGGTGCTGACCGGCAACGGCGTCGACGTGCTCGCCGACGCGCACGACGACTACGTGCCGACGCCCGCCGTGAGCCACGCGATCATCCGGTACAACACCGCGCACCCGGGGCAGCCGCAGGCCGACGGCATTGTCGTCACCCCCTCGCACAACCCGCCCCGCGACGGCGGCTTCAAGTACAACCCGCCCCACGGCGGCCCGGCCGACACCGACGCGACCAGCTGGATCGCGAACCGCGCGAACGAGATCATCGCCGGCGGGCTCGCCGACGTGGTGCGCGCCGAGCCGAGCGGGGTCGGCTCCTACGACTTCCGGGAGGAGTACGTCAACGACCTCGTCAACATCATCGACCTCGACGCGATCAAGAAGGCGGGCGTCAAGATCGGCGCGGACCCGCTGGGCGGGGCATCCGTCTCGTACTGGCAGCTGATCGGCGAGAAGTACGGCCTCGACCTCACCGTGATCAACCCGCGGGTCGACCCGAAGTGGTCGTTCATGACGCTCGACTGGGACGGCAAGATCCGCATGGACCCGTCGTCGAAGTACGTCATGGCCTCGGTGCTCGAGCACAAGGACGAGTTCCAGGTGGTCACCGGCAACGACGCCGACAGCGACCGGCACGGCATCGTCACCCCCGACGGCGGGCTGATGAACCCCAATCACTATCTGGCGGTGGCGATCCAGTATCTGTACACGCACCGGCCCGAGTGGCGATCGGATGCCGCGATCGGCAAGACCCTCGTCTCGTCGTCGATCATCGACCGGGTCGCCGAGTCGCTCGGCCGGCGGCTCTGGGAGGTGCCGGTCGGCTTCAAGTGGTTCGTGCCGGGGCTCGTGGACGGCTCGGTCGGCTTCGGCGGCGAGGAGTCGGCGGGCGCCTCGTTCCTGCGCAAGGACGGCACGGCGTGGACGACCGACAAGGACGGCATCCTGCTCGCCCTGCTGGCCAGCGAGATCATCGCCGTGACCGGCAAGTCACCCTCGCAGCTGTACCGGGAGCTGACCGAGCAGTTCGGCGACCCGGTGTACGAGCGTATCGACGCCGCCGCGACCAAGGAGCAGAAGGCGGCGCTGGCGAAGCTGTCGGGCGAGGCGATCACGGCGACCGAGCTCGCCGGCGAGCCGATCGTCGCGAAACTGTCGCAGGCGCCGGGCAACGGCGCGCCGATCGGGGGCGTGAAGGTGGTCAGCGAGAACGCCTGGTTCGCCGCCCGCCCGTCGGGCACGGAGGACGTCTACAAGATCTACGCCGAGTCGTTCCAGGGCCCGGAGCACCTGAAGCAGGTGCAGGCCGAGGCCAAGCGGATCGTCGACGCGGCGCTCGGCTGACCGGCCCTTCCCGGCCCCGGCCATTCGTCGAAAAGTGCTCTGCCCGGCGATTCGTCGAAAAGTGCTCTGCCCGGCGATTCGTCGAAAAGTGCTCTGCCCGGCGCTTCCTCCGACCAATATCGACGACTCGCCGAGAGTGCCAGCGGCCATTCGTCGATTCTCGCCGGCCACGCCGGATTGACGAGCCAGAAGTGACGAATCGAACTCGACAGCGGCCCGGCCAGGCCGCCGCTCAGCCGGCCGGCTCGAGCTCGGCGAGGAGGGCGCGCACGCGGCGCTCGATCTCGTCGCGGATGGGCCGCACCTCCTCGAGCGGCAGCCCGGCCGGGTCGGTCAAGTCCCAGTCCTCGTAGCGCTTGCCGGGGAAGATCGGGCAGGTGTCGCCGCAGCCCATGGTGATGACGACGTCGGATTCCTTGACCGCATCCGTCGTCAGGATCTGCGGGGCGTTGCCGGCGATGTCGATGCCGCGCTCGGCCATCGCCTCGACGGCGACGGGGTTGAGCCGGTCGGCGGGCTCGCTGCCGGCGGAGAACACGCGCACGCGGTCGCCCGCGAGCTCGGAGAGGAAGCCGGCAGCCATCTGCGAGCGGCCGGCGTTGTGCACGCACACGAACAGCACGGCGGGAGTCTCAGTCATGCGCTCATTCTCCCCTGAACCCGACAGCGGCGCGCTGACGGATGCCACGGGGAAGGGCCCCGGGATCGCCCGGGGCCCTTCGTGGTGACGGAGGCGGTCAGCCGCCTCAGTCCTTGTGGAACAGCGAGACCAGCCAGCGGATGATGGCCGCCGTGTGGCTGTCGGGCTTGGTCGCCTTCGGAGTCGACGTCTTGCCCGGCTTCACCGGCGAGGTCTTGCCCGGCGTGATTGGCGAGGTCTTCACGATCTTCGACACGGCACCGGTCGACGGGTTGAGCAGCACCTCGCGGTTCTGCGGCGACTTGAAGTCGAATAGGCCGTTCATCGAGCCGGCCGTGGCGTCGAACGAACCGTTGCCGATGCGCCCGGTGCCCCAGTTGTCCTCGATGAATTTGAGGATCGATGGCTGTGTCGTCAACGTGTGATCGACCGTGTTCGCCTTGGTGTACGGCGAGATCACGAGCATCGGCAGGCGCTGGCTCGGGCCGCAGCGGTCGGCGTAGCCGCCGAGCGCCTTGACGCCGTTGGAGGCGGCCGTGGTGCAGATGGTCGAGTCCTCGGCGGCGTCGTCCGAGCTGTTGGTGATGGTCGGCGCCTGGTGGTCGTACCAGCCGTCGGAGTCGTCGTACGCGATCACGACCGCGGTCGAGCTCCAGTACTTCGACTGCTGGATCTCGTTGATCGTGTTCACGAGGAACGTCTGCTCGTCGGTCGGGTCGGAGTAGGCGGCGTGGCCGTCCTGGTACTCCGGGGCCTTCAGGAACGAGACGGCGGGCAGCGAGCCGGCCTTGATCGACGCGGAGAAGTCGGTCAGGTCGTACTGGTGGTTCGCCTGGTCGGTCTTGCCGATGTTCTCGACCGACGACGGCGCCAGGTGGTGCGGGTTCGAGGTCGACTTGTAGTACTGGAACGGGTTGTGGTGGGGCGAGTAGTCGACCGACGAGGAGCCCGCGACGTTGGTGTGCGTCGAGCCGCAGACCGCGTATCCGGTCGAGCTGTCCTCAGCCGAGGTGGTCGGCGCGAAGCCGCCCTGGAACCAGCCCCAGGTGACGCCCTTCTCGTTCAGCAGGTCGCCGATGTTCTTGCCCGACATGCCGGCCAGCGCGCTGGTCGAGGTGTGGTTGGTGTCGGAGCAGTCGTCGTAGACGGGGTCGGGGTCGTTGATCACGGTGCCCACGCCGTCCTCGTTCGGCGAGACGACGGTGTAGCTGTCAGGCGTGGCCGTCGGCTGCGGGTCCGTCGTGCCCGTGGTCGGGTCGTACGAGGTGACCCCGTAGGTCTGGCCCGAGATCAGGTTCAGCGCACCTGGGGTCGAGGGGCCGAAGGTGGCGTCCCAGCTGTTGTCGCTCATCGCGTAGTTCTGGGCGTAGTTCCACAGACCGGTGACGGTGTTGCCGTCGTAGTAGTCCATGACCAGGCCCGGCTCGCTGTAGAGGCCGCAGTTCTCCTTGTCGGTGGCCTCGACGAACTGGTCCATCTTGCCGTTGTCGACGGCGACCTGCTCCGGCCCGTAGTTGTGGTTCTGGTCGCAGGTGACGGCCTCGTCGGAGCTGAGACGCTGCGGGTCGTAGGTGTTGGGGTTGTCGGTCAGCGTGCCCGAGGTGATCAGGTTGTTCACCTTGGGGGTGTTCTTGGCGGCGGTGAAGTCGGTGCCGTCGGTGTTGGTCGCGTAGGGATAGGTGCCGAAGTAGTGGTCGAACGAGACGTTCTCGTCGAAGATCACCACGAGGTGCTTGATCGGCGTGCTGGTTTTCGCGGAATTGTCGGCCTTGGACTGCGCTTGCGCCGGCGCCGACAGCAGTGCCGTCGCCGTCGCGAGTCCCGCAGCCACGACCAGGGCGCCGCCGGCCATGCCGAAGCGCCGCAAACGTGCTTTCTGGAACACGGTTGACTCTTCTTCCTCTTATGCGAACGCGGTGTGCGTCATCGTTCCCGGCGCCGGTTGCGCCGAGCCTTTCCATCCGGTGATCGGATGCCCGAGCCATCCGTTCACGCGAACAAACCCTCTCCCAGCCAGCCGGAGGCGTTGCGCACGCCTGGCAGCGCGAAGTAGTAGCCGCCCCCGAAGGGCGAGATGTAGTCGACCAGCGGCTCGTCGATCAGCCGCTTCTGGATCGTCACGAACTGGCGCTCGATGTCCTGGTTGTAGGCGCAGAAGATGAGCCCCATGTCGAGGTTGCCGTTGCTGTCGATGCCGGAGTCGTAGTTGAAGGCGCGGCGCAGGATGCGCTGGTTCGCGGTCTGCGGCGTGCGCGGGTTCGCCAGCCGCATGTGCGCGTCGAACGGGATCACATCCCCCGTGTTGTCGAGTTCGTAGTGCGGGTCGTCGAACTCCTTGGTGCCGGTCAGCGGCGCGCCAGAGTCGCGGTAGCGGCCGAACATCTGCTGCTGTTCGCGCAGGCCGACGCGGTCCCAGAACTCGACGAACATGCGGATGACGCGCACCGCCAGGTAGCTGCCGCCCTCGGCCCAGTCGGGCTCGCCGTTCTTGCCGCCGTGCGCCCACACCAGCTGGTCCATCAGGTCGGCGTCGGAGGTGTCGGGGTTGCTCGTGCCGTCCTTGAAGCCCATCAGGTTGCGCGGGGTGCCGCTCGGCCGCGGCGGCGACACGAAGCCGGACTGCCGCCAGCGCACCTGCATGTCGGCGCGGGTGGCGCGCAGGATCTCGCGCACCGCGTGCGTCACCACGTCGCGGTCGTTCGCCTCGACCTGCAGCAGCAGGTCGCCGTCGCACACCTCGCGGCGCAGCGCGTCGTTCGGGAAGTCCTCCATCACGCGCAGCTTGGACGGTTTGACGGATGCGAGCCCGAAGCGCTCGTCGAACAGCGAGCTGCCCACCGCCATCGTCACGGTCAGCCCGTCGGGCACGATGTCGTTGCCGAGCACCCCGGAGTCCTCGGGCTGGGCGGAGATGCCCGGGTCGGCGACGGTGCCGCCGGTGGTGAGGAATCGCGCCTTCTCGGTCACGGTCTGCAGCAGCTGTTTCAGGCCGGCCCGGTCGGCGGCGGTGACGTCGAGCGCGACGAACTCGGTCGCCTTGCGCAGCGGCGCGAGGACGCCCGCCTGGTGCGCGCCGTGGAACGGGAACGAGGCCGCGGTCTTGGTCGTTCCGGCGCCGGCGGCGTAGGCGGGTGCCGCGGCGGCGGCCGCGAGCGGGGCCGCCACGCCGGCTCCGGCCAGCGCGCTGAGGAAGCGGCGTCGCGTGGGTTCGGTCACGGCAGGGCCTTTCGGGGTTCGGTGATCTCGGCGACAGGCGCCAGCAGCTCGACGGTGCCGTCGAGCGAGGCGTTCAGCTGCTGCCGCTGCGCCGTGGTGAGGCTGTCCAGCGGCGTCCAGGTGTCGCCCTTGTGGTAGCTCGCGACGAGCTTCTGCGACGCGGCGAGGGATGCCTCGGCCTTCTGCAGCTCGGGGTAGCGGGTCTTCAGCAGGTCCTCCAGCACGTCGAGCGCGTGCTGCGCACCCTCGAGGTTCGCGGCGACGGTGGCGAGGTTCGTGTGGGATCCGGCATCCGTCTCGCCCGTCAGCTCGAACTGGATGGTGTTCTCGACGATCTCGTGCGCGCGAAGGCCGATGTCGAGGGGGTCGATGCGGTCGGTCTCGGGCGCCTTGGCGAGGGCGGCCACGTCGGTGCGCAACTGGGCCGCGGCTTTCGCCACCTTCGCGGCCGGGGCGCCCGACCACAGCAGCGCCTCGATCTTGTGGAACCCGGTCAGGTCGGGGTCGTCGAGGGCCGTCTTGCCGGATGCCGGCGTGCCGTTGATCTTCGCGTCGTAGTCGCCGAACGCGCCGTAGGCCGCGCCGAGGGTCTCATAGGTGACGTGGGCCGCCAGCCAGTCGCGCTTGGCGCTGGATAAGTCGCCCTCCTCGGCGTCGTCGGCGAGCTGCGCGACCTGCTTCTGCAGGGTGGGCAGGCGCCCGTCGACCCAGCGGCCGTAGGCCTTGGCCACGGGGATGAGCTGCGCCTCGGAAATGGGCACGACGCCGGGGGTCAGCACCGACCCCGACGGCGCCGCGCCGACCGTGACCGTCGGACCGATGGCGAGGTTCGAGTCCGCCGGGAAGCAGATGAAGCGGTACCGGCCCTGCCCCAGGGTGACGCGCGCGGGGGCCTTCGCGCCGGGGCCGACCGACTCCAGGTCGAGGTAGACCTGCTTGGTCTTGACGTTCTGCAGGAAGACCTCGACGCCGCCGGTCGAGCCGTTCGAGATGGTGAAGCTCTGCTCGCCGCCGGGCAGGGTGCCCTCGGCGGCCTTGCCCGCGTCATCCGTGCCCCAGCCGTCGCCGCAGCCCGAGCTGCCGACCGTCACGTCGAAGCTGTGCGCGGCGGCATCCGTCGCGTGCGCGGCGTCCTGATCGCCGGGCCGGGAGAGCACGGTGCACGCCACGGCGACCGCCACCACGACGACGATCGCAGCCCAGAATGCGGCGATCTGGGAGCGTGTGGACATCGTCGACGGACCTCGTGCGTGAGTTCGGGTGGGCGAACGATCCGCTCGCCGAAAAGAGGCTATTTGCACCCCGAGCGGGGGACGGCCGTGTTCAGGGTCTGTTCACCCGGGCGTCACGGATCCGTCCCCGCCCGCGGCGGATACGCTCGGTGCATGACGAGCCCGATCCGCGACATTCCGCTGACCACGATCGACGGGCGGGAGACCTCGCTCGCCGACTACGCCGACAGGGTCGTGCTGGTCGTCAACGTGGCCTCGAAATGCGGGCTGACGCCGCAGTACGAGCAGCTCGAGCAGTTGCAGCGCGAGTACGGCGAGCGCGGATTCACCGTGCTGGGGTTCCCCTGCAACCAGTTCGCAGGGCAGGAGCCCGGCACCGCCGAGGAGATCGTGGAGTTCTGCTCGGCGAGCTACGGCGTGACCTTCCCCCTGATGGAGAAGACGAGGGTGAACGGGCGGCACGCGCATCCGCTTTACAAGGAGCTCAAGCGCACCCGCGACCACGCGGGTCTCGCGGGGCCCGTGCTGTGGAACTTCGAGAAGTTCCTCGTCGCGCCCGACGACACGGTGGAGCGCTTCCGGCCGAAGACCGCGCCCGACGACCCCGCCGTGATCGCCTCCCTCGAGCGCGCGTTGCAGCAGGTGTCCTCCGCGGCCTAGCCTGCGCCGAGCCGGTCCTTCCGGGCCGCCGACCGGTGCGAAATCACCCTTGAGCGCGCGATTCGAGGCACATTTCGCACCGCTCGGCGCCGCGCGCACCTTTCCACAGCTGCGACCGGCGACGCCGTGCCGCCGGCATGCGGGCGGCATGGTGAGCGGATGCCTCGCAAGTCGTCTCCTCGTACCCGGATCCCCCCACGGCTCGGCGCCGCCTTCACCCGGGCCGCCGCCCGCCAGGCGCAGGTAAGCGACAGTCGCCTGCGCGGTCCGGATCTGAGTCATCCGTTCCACGGCCTGTATGCGGGCACCGAACCGGCGACCGTCGCGGATCGGTGCGCGGTGCTCGCGCTCGCGATGTCGGGTCGCTGGGCCTTCAGCCACTCGACCGGGGCGATCCTGCTCGGCGCGCCCCTGCCGCAGCGGCTGCAGGGCGCCGAGTTGCCATTGCACGTGGCGATGCACAGCGAGCGAACTCCCCCGCGCCGGGCCGGGGTGTGCGGGCACCGCATCGAAGCCGGAAGTGTCGGCGTCGTCGACATCGGAGGGGTTCCGGTGCTCGCCCCGGAGGACGTGTGGTGCCAGCTTTCCACGGTGCTCTCCCGCGAGGATCTCGTGGCCGTCGGCGACTACCTGCTCTCGGGCGACCCCTACGACGGGCCGGATCGGAAGCCGTGGTGCTCGCGCGGGCAGCTGCGCACGGCCGCCTCGCGCTACAGCGGCAAGCGCGGCTGCGCGAAGGTGAAGTGGGCGCTGGAGCGGGTGCGATCCGGCGTCGACTCGCGGCCCGAGTCGCTGCTTCGCCTCGTGCTCGTCGCGGCCGGACTGCCGGAGCCGCTGATCGCCGACGCGACGCCCGTCGACGGCGGTCGACGCGTGCTGCATCCCGACCTCAAGCTGCCGCAGTGGGGCACCGTGTTCGAGTACGAGGGCGACGGGCACCGTGAGCGCGACCAGTGGCTGAACGATGTCGAACGCTATTCACTGCTCCGCGCGGCCGGATGGGAGGTCATCCAGGTCACCGCGCATGACCTGTTCCGCGACCGCGCCGGATTCCTGCGCCGGGTGTTCGCGACGTTGGGGCGGCGGGGCTACCGCCGCTGACCGGGCCGACCGGTGCGAAATCACCCTCGAAGCTCGGTTTGGAGGGTGATTTCACACCGCTCGGCGGGCGGAGCCCCGGCTCAGGTGTTGGTGTCGCGGGTGAGGTGCCAGACGTGGAAGGTGGCGCCCGGGTGCTCCTTCGTGATCTGCTCGTCCAGGTCGCGGTGCAGCCCGTAGTTGTTGTGGCTCGCGAGCTCGACCGTGATGGTGCCGTCCGCGTGCGGCGTGATGCGGCTGATGACCTCCACATGGTCGCGGTCGGTCGCCGCGTCGGCGGCGCCCTCCCAGGAGAACACCACGACGTCGCCCACGGCGAACTCGTCCCGGTCGGCGGCGGTGAGCCGCTGCAGGCCGAGCCGGGCCGCGTTCGCGGCGAGGTAGTCGTCCATCGCGGGCACGTAGCCCCACGACTCCGTCCGGTCCGTGCCACCGTGGTCGAACCATCCGTCGTTCATCGTCCAGCCGCGGGCGAGCAGGGTCTGGCTCACGAAGTTGGCACAGTCGCCGCCGACCGAGTCGAGATTGCCGAAGGTGGGGTTGTCGCGCTCGTTCCAGTGCGCCTCCATGTAGGCGAGCTGCTTGCGCTGCCCGGCCGTGAGCGCGGGAGCGGTCGGCGTCGGCTTCGCGACGGGCGTGGTCGAGACGTGCGTCGACGGATGCGCGACCTGCGGCACCGCGTGAGAGGAATCCCACCACATGCCGAGCAGCGCGGCGCACATCAGCATGCCGACCGCCACCAGGAACGGCCGGTGTCGCAACGCGGTGGCCTCCACGGCGTCAACGGTACGGGCGAGCCTCCCGGCCCGGCCGGCCCGACCCGCCGCGGTGGAGGAAGTACTCCTCGATGGGGGCGGGGCAAGAACGGGGCTCATGGGAATGGGATGCCAGCAGAAGGTGAATAGAGACTATGAAACACCACGCCGGTTAGGAAATCTGCTTCGCGCGGTGTAAATTTGCAGTCAACGCAAGTTTTCCTCGCCAGTGCCGGCGACGTCGGCATTCTCGGCGCACCGACCCTTCGCCGCTCGGCACACACTGCATCCATCTGAGAAGGACCTCAATGTCACAAGCTGCTCCCGCGAGCGCTCCGGCCGGCAAGGCGGTGATGACGCACCAGCAGATCCTGCTCGTCATCTACGGCTTGATGGCCGGCATGTTCCTCGGCGCTCTCGACCAGACGATCGTCGGCACCGCCATCCGCACCATCGGCGATGACCTGCACGGTCTCGACCAGCAGGCGTGGGTGACCACGGCCTACCTGATCACCTCGACGATCGCGACCCCGATCTACGGCAAGCTGTCCGACATCTTCGGCCGCCGCCCGTTGTTCATCTTCGCGATCGGCATGTTCATCGTCGGGTCGGCGCTGTCGTCGTTCTCCAACTCGATGATCATGCTCGCCGCCTTCCGCGCCTTCCAGGGCATCGGCGCCGGCGGCCTGATGTCGCTGCCGCTGACCATCCTGAGCGACATCCTCGCCCCCCGCGAGCGCGCCCGGTACCAGGGCTACTTCCTCGCCGTATTCGGGATCTCCTCCGTGATCGGTCCGCTCGTGGGCGGACTGTTCGCGGGCTCGCCCGAGATCCTGTGGATCGCCGGCTGGCGATGGGTGTTCCTGATCAACGTCCCGATCGGCATCATCGCGCTGATCATGGTGCTCGCCTTCCTGCATCTGCCCAAGTTCTCCAGCCACCACGTGCGCATCGACTGGTGGGGTGCGACCTCTGTGATCGTCGCCCTCGTGCCGCTGCTGCTCGTCGCCGAGCAGGGGCGCGACTGGGGCTGGACCTCGACCGGCTCGATCGCGTGCTACATCATCGGCGCCGTGGGCGTGGTCGCATTCATCTTCATCGAGATCGCCATGAAGGACGACGCGATCATCCCGATCAAGCTGTTCCACTCCGGCGTGTTCTCGATGGCGACCATCCTGGGCGTGCTCGTCGGCTTCGGCATGTTCGGCGCCATGATGACCATCCCGCTCTACCTGCAGATCGTGACGGGGCTCACCCCGACCGAGTCCGGCTTCGCCACCCTTCCGATGGTGCTCGGTCTGATGATCGCCTCGATCGTGTCGGGCCAGCTGGTCTCCCGCACCGGCAAGTACCGCATCTACCCGGTCACCGGCACCGCGTTCACCGCGATCGGATTCTTCATCCTGACCTTCATGACGATCGACAAGCCGCTCTGGTTCATGATGATCGCGATGTTCATCATCGGCCTCGGCCTCGGCCAGCTGATGCAGACCCTGATCATGGCGAGCCAGAACTCGGTCGCGCCCCAGGACATGGGTGTCGCGACGGCCTCCTCGACGTTCTTCCGTCAGATCGGCGGAACGCTCGGCACGGCCGTGCTGCTCTCGGTGCTGTTCTCGGTCATGCCGGGGAACATCCAGACCGCCATGGGCAACAAGGCTGACCTCGACGCCGCGCTCAACGCCGCGCTGAACCCCGCCGTCGCCTCCAAGTCCGCGAACGCGGGCATCATGAAGCAGCTCTGGAACCCGATCGTGACCCCGGTCAAGAAGCAGGTGCAGACCAGCCTCGACCAGGCCACCACGAAGGTCAACGACAGCGTCAAGGCGGCCGTCACCAAGCAGGTCACCGCGGCGGTCGACAAGCAGGTCGCCGCCGGCGCGGTGCCCGCCGCCGCAGCGCCGACCGTCATCCAGCAGCAAGTGCAGGCCGCTCTGCCGCAGGCGACCGAGACGGCCCTGCAGCAGGCCGCGACCAAGGCGCACGCCTCGGTCGTGGACGGCAAGCTGACGGTCGACTACTCGAACGCCGCCCAGCGCAAGGCGGTCGTCGACGAGGTCGCCCCCGTGATCGCGAAGAAGATCAAGCAGGGCACGAATACCTCGAGCACGACCGGGTCGACGAGCGACACGTCCTTCCTGAACGGGGCGAACAAGGCTCTGTCGAAGCCGTTCCTGAAGGGCTTCAACGCCTCGGCGATCCAGGTCTATTGGGTCGGCATGATCGTGCTCCTGATCGCGTTCGTGCTCACCTGGTTCTTCCGGGTGCCGCCGCTGCGCCGGGTCTCGGCTCTGCAGGAGCGCGCGGACGCCGCCGCGGCCCAGGAGGAGCTGGAACTCGAGGCGAACCAAGCCGCGCAGCTCGCCGGCTCGCCGGTCGCTCCCAGCGTCTCGACCGGCCAGATCAACCTGACCACCGAGGGTCGCGCCTAACCGCCGCTCTCCACGGTCACGAACTCGGCCAGAGCCCCGAGGCGGTCCCGCATCACGCGGATCGCCTCGGGGCTCTCGTCGATCAGCAGGAAGCGGCGGCCCAGTTCGGCGGCGACGGCTCCGGTCGTGCCGCTTCCGGCGAAGAAGTCGAGCACCCAATCGCCGGGGCGGCTCGAGGCCTGAAGCATCCGTCGGATGATGCCCGCCGGTTTCTGGGTCGGATACCCCGTCTTCTCGCGCCCCGTCGGCGATACGATCGTGTGCCACCACACGTCGGTCGGCAGCTTGCCGAGCGCCGCCTTCTCGGGCGTGACGAGTCCGGGCGCCATGTACGGCTCACGGTCGACGGCCGCGGAGTCGAAGAAGTACCGGCGCGGGTCCTTCACGTACACGAGGATCGTGTCGTGCTTGGTCGGCCAGCGCCGCTTGGACTTGGCGCCGTAGTCGTAGGCCCAGATGATCTCGTTGAGGAAGCAGTCGCGGCCGAACAGCGCGTCGAGCAGCACCTTCGCGTAGTGCGCCTCGCGGTAGTCGAGGTGCAGGTAGAGGGTGCCGTCGTCGGCGAGCAGCCGCCACGCCTCGGCCAGGCGCGGCTCGAGGAATCCCCAGTAGTCGTCGAACGCGTCGCCGTAGCCGAGCAGGTCGCCCTTGATGCGCTGATAGGTCTGGCCCTTGAAGCCGGAGACGATGCCGGTGCGCTTGGTCCGGTCTCCATTCGCGACCCCGTCGCGGGTCGACCCGCGCGGTCGCCCTGACGGCGAGTCGACCGGCGACGCAAGCCTCACCGAGGTGGTGGTCTGCCGCGCCTGGGTGCGCCCGGTGTTGAACGGCGGGTCGAGGTAGACGACCGTGAACGCGCCGTCGGGCAGCCGCGGCAGCACGGCGAGGTTGTCGGCGTGGAGCACGGTGGACGGGTCGTCGGGCGACCACGGCGGCACGCTCATGAGCTCGGGGTGAGTGCGGCGGCGATGCGCCCGGCCAGGATGCGGATCTCGCCGATCGCGGTGGTCTCCCAGAGGGCGCCGCGCAGGGCGTGGCCGATGGCGAACAGCCGGCCGTCGCTCGTGCCGTCGGCGGCGCGGGCCTCACCGTTCTCGTCGGCGTCGAGTCCGAGCCCGAGCGGCTCGGGGGCGATGCGGCCCTTGTCGAGCAGGTGGTCGACGAGGCGGCTCCAGCCCCGGGTCGTGACCGCGCCGGGGCCGGTGCAGAACACGACGACGTCGTAGTCGGCGGGGTCGGCGCGGGCGACGAAGCGCAGCCGGCCTGCATCGACGAGGCCGGAGAGCTCGTCGTGGACGGAGCCGGCCATGCGGTGCCGGTGCACGTCCCAGCGGCGGGCGAAGTGCGCGACGAAGCGGCGCCGGTCGGCCAGCGACATGCCGGTCCAGTGCCTCATCAGGTCGGGCCGCATGCCGTCGATCACCGCCTGCCACGGCACCCCGGCCGCCTCGGCCTCGCGCAGCTGCGCGCGCAGCTCGGCGGCCAGCCGGCCGAGAGGCCGCGGCGCACCGCCGAGGCCCGGGCCGGGCGCCGCGGGCTCGGGCAGGTGCACGCGCGGCAGCAGCAGGTGCCGGCTGGTGGCGGTCAGGCTGATGCCGTCGTCGCGACGGGCGAGGCTCGTCGCGACGTCGACCATGGTGAGACCGGTACCGATCATGAGCACCCGGGCTCCTACCGGGATCGCGTCCAGCGCTCCGGGCGCCCACGGGTCGTCGAGCTGCAGCGGGGCGCCCGTCGGCCAGGTGACGGGCGGCGGGTTGCCGATCGCCAGCACGACGGCGTCGGCGTCGAGCGCGGTGCCGTCCGCGAGGGCGACCCCGGCGCCGGAGGCATCAGTCGTCACGTCGACCGCCTCGCCCTGCACGACGCGCACGCGCCCGCCCGAGCGCTCGACGAGGCAGGCGAAGACGTCCTCGAGGTAGTCGCCGAACAGGCGGCGCGGCACGTAGTCGCCGGCGGCGATCTCGTGGCCGTGCTCGGCGCACCAGCGCAGGAAATGGGACTCGTCGCCGGCGGTGACGCTCATCTTGCCCGCCGGGCTGTTCAGCCGGTGGTGGGCGTCGGCGCGGCCGTAGGCGAGGCCGCGGCCGACGGCCGGCTCGGCGCTGACGATCGTGATCCGCGGGGCGGGGGCGGCGTCGGCGCCGGTCTGCCGCCGGGCCCGCTCCGCCTGCTCCTCCAGGGCGACCGCGACGTACACCGCGCTCGCCCCGCCGCCGATGATCACGATCGTCCGTCCGTCCGCCACAGGCGCTCCTCCGCTCGATTCCCCGTCGATCCCGCGTCGATTCCCACAGGATTCGGCATCGCCGGCGCTCCTCGGCGACGATGGGGTGGTGACGTCCAGTCTGCCCGACCCCATGCGCTCGCCCACGCCGTACGCCGAGGCGCTGCGGCAGTTCGCCGCCCGCGATGTGCTGCGCCTCATCGTGCCGGGCCACGCGGCCGACCCGGTCGCCGTTCCCGAGCTCGCCGAGTTCTTCGGCGAGCAGCTGCTGCGGCTCGACGTCGCCCCGCTCGTGTCGGGCATCGACCTCGGCCTGTACACGCCGTACGAGAAGGCGCTGGATCTCGCCGCCGAGGCGTGGGGCGCCGCGCGCACCTGGTTCCTCACCAACGGCTCATCGCAGGCCAACCGCATCGCCGCGCTGGCGCTGGGCTTCCTGGGGCGGCGCGACCAGCCGGTCGTGGCGCAGCGCAGCGCGCACTCGAGCTGGGTCGACGGGATGATCATCGCGGGCCTCGACGTGCGCTTCGTGCAGCCGGCGATCGACCTCGGCCTGGGCATCGCGCACGGGGTGTCGCCCGAGGCGCTCGACCGGGCCCTCGCGGCCGCGCCCGACGCGAAGGCCGCCTACATCGTCAGCCCGTCGTACTTCGGCGCGACGCCCGACGTGGCCGGGCTGGCCCGGGTCGCCCACGAGCACGGGGTGCCGCTCGTCGTCGACGCCGCGTGGGGCGCGCACTACGGCTTCCACCCGGCGCTGCCGCCGTCGCCGGTGCGCGAGGGCGCCGACCTCGCCATCATGTCGACCCACAAGCTCGGCGGCTCACTCACGCAGTCGGCGATGCTGCACCTCGGTCACGGCCCGTTCGCCGAGGTGCTGGCCCCGCACGTCGACCGCGCCTTCGTGCTCGAGCAGTCCACCAGCGAGAGCGCGATCCTGCTCGCCTCGCTCGACCTCGCCCGGCAGCACCTGCAGACCGGGGCGGAGCGCATCGGCGCCTCGCTCGAGGCGGCCGAGCGGCTGCGCGAGACGATCCGGCAGGCGGGTCGGTTCCGCGTGGCCAGCGACCACTTCGACTCCCCCGACATCGTCGCCGTCGACCCGTCGCGCGTGTCGATCGACGTCGGGGCCGGCGGGCTCCTGGGGCACGCCGTGCGCGCGGTCGTGCTGCGCGACCACGACATCCAGTTCGAGATCGCGACGGATGCCTGCGTCGTCGCCATCGTCGGACCGGGCATGCGCCTCGACGTGGAGCGCGTGGCGGGTGCCCTGCACGAGCTGGCCGCCGACGACCCGGAGGTCGCCTCGGCGGGCTTCCTGCGCGCCGAGCTTCCCGAGCCGGGCGAGCGACGGATGCTCGTGCGAGAGGCCGCGTTCGCGCCATCCGTCATCGTGTCGGCGGCCGAGGCCGTCGGCCGCATCTCCGCCGACTCGCTCGCCGCCTACCCGCCGGGCATCCCCAACGTCATGCCGGGCGAGGCGATCACGGCGGAGACGGTGGAGTTCCTGCAGCACGTGGCGGCAGCGCCGACGGGTTTCGTGCGCGGCGCGCTCGACCCCGCGGTCGCGGCGTTCCGCGTGGTGGCGTAGGCCGCGCAGGCGGGCGCCGGCGCGCTGTGGCGTAGCGGCCCGGGCCTACCAGCCCCCGCCGCCACCGCCGCCGAAGCCGCCGCCCGAGGATCCGCTGGAGAAGCCGCCGCCGCCCGAGCTCGACCACGAGTGCGAGCCGCTCGAGGTGCTCACCGTCGTCGCGAAGTTGTGCGACGCGAAGGCGCTCGCGAAGACGAGGCCGTGCATCGGCCGCAGTTCCGGTGTGACCTCGGTCGGCGTCGTCTCCCAGTAGTGGCCGAGCACCTCGCGCCACTCCTTCTCGATGTTGAAGAGGATCGCGTACGGCAGCAGCTTCTCGTAGAGCTTCACCAGCTGCTCGCCGCTCGGCGCCGGCACCGTCTCGGCACCGGTCGGGCTCTGCAGCATCTTGATCCGGTCGGCCTCCGCGAGCCGCAGGTAGTCGCGGATGCCGAGCAGGTGCTCGTAGGCGGGCGTCGCCTGCTCCGTGCGCCGCTCGAGCGGCAGCGTGAGCGCGCCGGCGCCCAGCGCGAGCAGGGCGACGACGGCGAGCGCCACCCAGTGCACCCACGCGTAGTAGCCGACCATTCCGCCGATGAAGATGCTGATGACCGCGAGCAGGAAGACGACGGCCGCGGCGCCCAGCATGACGAAGACCAGCGGCGTGAGCTTGCGCCGGATCAGCCCCTGGGCGCGCGTGGAGCGGCCGGCCCGCAACAGCAGAGAGCGGATGCGGTCGCCGATGGTGCGATCCTTCGGGTCCAGTCGCACGCTCGCGCCCGGCGCTGCGGAGCCGAACAGGGTCCGGGCCGCGTCCGCGTCCTGCTCGTCGAGCACCGTCGGGTCGACCAGGGTGAGCGAGTAGATGTCGTCGGAGGTCTTCTCGGTGCCCTTGTCGTCGCGGGTCATCGTCGCGGCGCGGCTGACGACGAGCTGGGTGATCAGGGCGGGGAAGGCGCGGTCGCGCTCGTCGAGCAGCTCGGCCGCCTCCATCACGCCGATGCCGGGGAACGGCTGGTACTGCGGCACGATGATGCCGGTGCCCTTGGGGTTGCCGAGGAACCGGATGCGCACCACGAGCGCGACGGCGAGCAGCACGACGGCCAGGCCGAGCAGCAGCCACACGAGCAGGCGCGCGACCGAGATCGGCACGGCGAACGTGCCGGGTTTGAAGCCGACGCTCATCGTGACGCTCTCGTGCGGGCCGAGGTCGCTCGCGGTCACGTCGTAGCCGTCGTCGGTGCGGCTGATGGTGCACTTCTGCGTCGAGCCCTCGGCGCCCTGATAGCAGGCGGCGTCGCCGTTCAGCGAGCCGGCGAGCCCGGCGGGCACGTGCAGGGTCGCCGTCACCTCGCCGAAGGACTGCGACCAGCCGGTGCCGTTGACGTCGAACAGGAACTGCTGCACCCCGCCGCTCGCCTGATGGATGACGTCGCGCATCGTGTAGGTGATGACGTAGGTCTGCTCGCCGTGCACGAAGGCGTACTCGTCGCCGATCCGCAGCACGGTGAAGCCGGCCTCCCCCTCGCTCTCCTTCTGCCAGGTGAGCGGCTTGCCCGAGGCATCCGTCACGCTCTTCACCTCGACGTGCAGCGAGCGGCCGTCCGCCGTGGTCGGGATGGCGCGCTCGATGCCGTGGTTCTGGTCGGTGTCGGGGAAGCGCGCGACGAGGGTCTCGGTGACGGTGAGGTCGGCGTGGCGGCCGGTGTCGCGGGTCAGGTCGTAGTCGACGTGCATGCTGTCGAAGCTGAAGTCGTTCGTGTCGGCATGCGCGGGCGGCGCGGCCGCGAGCGCGATGCCCGCGGCGAGCGCGGCGAAGACGAGAGCGAGAACGAAGCGGATCCCCCAACGCTGAGTCACGCGATGAGCCTAGCGAGCCGTCATGCCGGGGCAGCGTCCGCGCCGCAGACTATGGCGCGGAAGATCGCGCGAACGGCGGCACTTTTGGCGAAAAACGTGTGCCGTTCCTCGTGATCTCAGCGTCCGATGGCTGGCGGGTCTCCATTCAGCCGCTGCGCGGCTGAGTCGACCAGCGCAGCGCCGCTGCGCGGCTGAGTCGACCAGCGGGGGGAGCTAGCGCCCGCCGCCGCCTCCTCCGCCACCGCCGCCGCCGGAGAATCCGCCGCCGGAGAATCCGCTGAACGAGCTGCCGCCGCCCGAGCCAGACCACGACGAGGTGCGGGCCGTCGTCGCGAACGAGCTCGTTGCGAAGCTCCGGGTGAGGCTCTGGCCGGCGAAGTAGGTGGTGACGGTCGGCGTGAGGTCGGTGGGGGTGCTGGCGTAGTGCTCGCCGAGCACCTTGCGCCACTCGTCTTCGATGCCGAACAGGATCGCGTAGGGCAGCAGCCGCTCATAGAGGTGCACGAGCTGCTCGCCCGACGGGGCGGCCCGGGTCTCGGCGCCCTCCGGGCTCTGCAGCACGCGGATGCGGTCGGCCTCGGCGACGGTCAGGTATTCGCGGATGCCGAGCAGGTGCTCGTATGCGGGCACCGCCTTCTCGGTCGGCCGCGCCGGCGGCGCGAGCACGAGGAGCGCGGCGATGCACAGGGCGACCGCGACGCCGAGCGCGAGGTAGAACAGCACGGCGCCGAAATGACCGAACGCGAGCCACGCGCCGAGCCCCACGGCGGCCACGCCGACCACGACCGCGACGACCATCAGCGCCCGGCTCTCAGGCGTCGACTTGTCGGCGACGAGCTCCTGCTCCCACACTGACTCGCGGGCGGCGCGCAGCAGCTTGCGGATGCGGTCGCCGATCTTCGGCTCGTCGGGGTTGAGGGCGACGTGCGCGTCCGGCTTCAGGGAGTCGAACAGCGTGTGCACGGCCGCGCCGTCCTCGTCGTCGAGCAGCGTCGGGTCTTTCAGGGTGAGCCGGTAGATCGGATCGTCCTTCTTCGTCTTGCCCTTCGCCACGCTCATCGTCGCCGCGCGGCTGACCACCAGCTCGGTCACCAGGGCGGGGAACGCGCGGTCGGTCTCGTCGAGCAGCTCGGCCGCCTCCATCACCCCGATGCCCGGGTACGGCTCGTACTGGGGCACGATGATGCCGCTGCCCTTCGGTGGGCCGAGGCGACGGATGCGCACCACGATCGCCGCCGCCAGCAGCAGCAGCGCGAGCAGCAGGCACACCCAGACCAGCAGCCGCGGCCACGACACCGGAACCTGGAAGGTGCCCCCGTCGAAGCCGACGTCGATCGTCACGTTCTCGTGCGCGGAGAGCATCCAGACGTCGACGGAGTACCCGTCGTCGGTGCGCGTGACCTTGCACGTCTTCGTCGAACCTTGCGCGCCCTGGTAGCAGGCCGTCTGCCCGGTGAGCGCGCCCGCGAGCTTCTGCGGCACGTGCAGCGTCGCCTTCACCTCGCGGAACACCTGGCCCCAGCCGGTGCCGTTGACGTCCCAGTAGAACTCCTGGCCGGAGCCGAAGCGCGGGTCGTGGATCACGTCGCGCATCGTGTAGTGGATGACGTAGGTCTGCTCGCCGTGCACGTAGTCGTCGGTGCCGGTGTAGACGTCGGTGAAGCCGTCGTGGTGCTCGATCCAGTACGGGGTGGCATCACCGCTCGCATCCGTCACGGTGTCGACGTCGACGTGCAGGCTGTGCCCGTCGTAGGTGTCGGGGATGGCGCGGATGATGCCCTTGTTCTGGTCGTAGTCGGGGAACTCGGCGACGAAGGTCTCGGTGGTGTCGAGGGTGCTGCGGCCGGAGGCATCCGTGCCCAGGGTGTAGTCGGCGTCGAGGCTCTTGAAGGAGAAGTCGTCGACCGACGAGGAGGAGTCGCCGGAGCTGCCGGAGTCGTCGGAGAAGAAGCTGCTGACGACCATGACCGCCGCCCACAGGGCGACGGCCGCCCACCACATCACTCGGAACGCCCGCTTCGGCGCACTCCCCCGGTATTTCCCCCCATGCTTCGCCATGGCCCCGAGGCTAGCGGAGCGGTGGGGGCGGGCCGCTAGTCGCGGCGGGCGGTCACGCGGCTCGCGCCGACCGGGTCGATCGGATGCCCCCACTGGTCGAGCTCGATGATGACGCGCCGCGAGCCGGAGGGCCCGCCGACGCCCAGCGGGTCGCCGTCGGCTTCCGGCGCCGGCGCCGGGAGGGTGTTCTGCCGCTGCTGCTCGAGCTGCGCCTCGTGCCGCACGGGGTGGAACACCTCGTCGAACGCCGCCCCCAGGAACCCGCTGCCGACCGAACCGGAGCCGCGCTTGGCGGTCTTGTCGCTGAAGTCGACGAGTCCCACCTTGTGGAGCACGAAGAGCAGGGCGGGCACGCCGAGCACGATGCATCCGATGATGACGGGATTCACGCGAACCAGGGTAGCCGGACCTGTCTGGCACCGGCCTGGCAGGAGGCGAGACGCTCCGCGAGCGGGCGACTTGCTCGCCCGCGAACGCGCGGATCGCCCGGGTCGACCGCGGTCGCGCAGGGCGCGGACCGGCGCGCTAAGGAACGGCGCGTCAAGGAACTCTGTACAACCACTCGGGGGTCGCGAATTTGTCGGCCACGAGCTGCTCAGCCGCCGCGTACTCGGCTGGGGTGATGTCGCCGGGCTCGGCGCCGTACATGGTGGTGAACTGCCGCTTCATCCGCTCGATGATCTCGGCGCGGGGCAGGCCGGTCTGGCTGCGCAGCGGGTCGACGCGCTTCGCCGCCGAGGTGATGCCCTTGTCGCTGATCTTCTCGCGGCCGATGCGCAGCACCTCGGTCATCTTCTGGCCGTCCATGTCGTAGCTCATGGTGACGTGGTGCAGCACGGCGCCGGAGCCGAGGCGCTTCTGCGCGGCGCCGCCGATCTTGCCCTTGGGGCTCGTGATGTCGTTGAGTGGCACGTAGCTGGCGTCGATGCCGAGGTCTTGCAACGCGAGGATCGCCCACTCGTCGAGGTAGGCGTAGCTGTCGGCGAAGGTCATGCCCTGCACGAGGTCGGCGGGCACGTAGAGGGAGTAGGTGACGACCGACCCCTTCTCCATCATCATGGCGCCGCCGCCGGTGATGCGGCGCACCACCTCGAAGCCGTGCTTGGCGGCGCCGTCGGGGTCGACCTCGTTCTTGACCGACTGGAAGCTGCCGATGACGACGGCGTTCTCCTCCCACTCCCAGAACCGCAGGGTGGGCTTGCGCAGGCCCGCGGCGACGGATCCGGTGAGCACCTCGTCGAGCGCGAGGTGCATGACGGGCGGCACGGCGGGGGCGTGCACGATCTCCCACTGGTAGTCGCGCCAGCTGGTCGCGCGGGCGAGCGAGCGGCGCACGGCGACGGCGACCGCCTCGGGCGAGAAGCCGAGCAGCACGGCGTCGTCGGGCAGGGCGGCGCGCACGGCCGCGGCGATCGCCTTCGTGTCGGATTCGGCGGGCAGGCCGTTCACGGCCCCGTCGATCGCGGCCAGGGCCTCGTCGGGCTCGAGGAAGAAGTCGCCGGCCAGGCGGAAGTTCGCGATCCGCCCCTGGACCACATCGAGGTCGACGACGACGAGCTTTCCCCCCGGCACCTTGTACTCACCGTGCATGAGCTCAGCCTAGTTTCCAGGAGCGAGAGGGTCGCGCCCGGTGGCCGGCCGCTCTCCCCCGGACTGGGGTGCCCGCCGCAGACCTGGACGATTGTCTAGCTCGGTTCGGGTGCGCTATGAATTCCTCAAGCGTGCGGTACGAGCTCCTCCAGGCCCTGGGGGCGGACCTCCCGCGGGATGGTTCGTCGAGGGTTGTGTGGGGGTCGAGTTGTCTCGGTTTGCTCGTGTGTGGCGGGGTTCGGAGCCGACGGTCGCGGTTGCTGTGCTCGCGTGTGCGGCGCTGGTCGCGTCCGGGCTTGTCGCGGGCGGTGACGGCGCCGCGCGGGCGTCGGAGCCGGTGACCGCGCCGGCGGCGGCCTCTGCGTCGGCGGGGCCGGTGACGGCGCCGGATGAGGTGTCGGCACGGGTCGCTGCTCGGGCGCAGGGGGTGCGCGTGGAGGCGTTGTCCTTGCGCACTGAGACCTCCCAGACGTTCGCGAACCCGGACGGCTCGTTGACGACCGAGTCGACGGCCGGAGTGGCGCGGGTTCGCGACAGTTCGGCGCCGGACGGGTGGCGGGACGTCGACTTGACGCTGCGCACGCAGGCGGACGGGTCGATCGCGCCGGTGTCTGCGGTGAACGAGCTGTCGTTGAACCCGGGCGGAGCCGGGAGCGGGGCTCACCCGCTTGTGTCGTTGACGGACGGTTCCGGGTCGGACTCGTTCGCGTTGTCGTGGCCGGATGGCGATCTGCCGGTGGCCGAGATCGACGGCAGCACGGTGCGCTACAAGAATGTGCGGCCGGGGCAGGATCTGCTGATCGAGGCGACGCGGGAAGGGTTCGAGCAGACGCTGGTGCTGACCTCGAAGCCCGCGTCGGCTAACGACGCCAAGCTCGTGCTGCCGGTGGTCTCGCATGGCTTGTTCTTCACCTCGAACAAGGATGCCGGGGATGCGGCGGCCAGTGTTGCCGTGACGACGAAGTCGGGCAAGACGGTGGGCGCTGTCGGGGCGCCGGAGGTGACGGATGCCCGAGTCGACGCGCAGACGGGCGCCCCGGAGCACTCGGAGCTCGCGGCTCAGTCGGTGCAGACTGTGAACGGCGCGCCGGCCCTGGTGGTGCAGCCGTCGCAGGACTTCTTGGACTCGGCGGCGTACCCGGTGACGGTGGACCCGACTGTGTCTTTGAACCCCTCGGGGGACACGTATGTGGACTCGGGGTACCCGGATCAGAACTACGTGTCCTCGACGTCGCTGCATATGGGCACGTATGACAGCGGTGCGCATAAGGCGCGCGCGTATGTGAAGTTCGACGGCCCGTCCGGGGTGGCCGGGTCGCAGATTCTGGCAGCGACGGTGAAGCTGTGGGAGGAGCACGCGTATAACTGCACGGCGTCGTCGTTCACGATCTCGCCGGCTAATTCGGCGATCGACTACCACGACATCACGTGGAACAACCAGCCGGGGGTGTCGTCCTCGAATGTGGTGACGGTCTCGTCTGCCTTGGGCGGGGGTTCCTCGTGCCCGGCTGGGTGGGTGTCGGCGAACGTGGCGGGCATCGCCGCGCATTTCGCGGATGAGGGCCAGTCGGTGATCGGGATGGCGTTGAAGGCGAGCGAGACGTCGAATGCCGCGTATAAGCGGTTCAACTCGGCCGGGGCCTCCAGCGGGATGCCGGTGCTGTCGGTGACCTACAACCGGTTGTCGTCGGTGCCGTCGGCGGTCACGATCCGCGGGCAGGTCTCGGCCTCCTCGGGGGTGTATGTCGCCACCGGCAGACCCGCGTTCTCCGCCACGGCCACGGATCCGGAAGGCGGCACCGTCGACGTGGCGTTCCAGGTGTACGACGCGAACTCCACGGACTCCTCGCACCTGCTGGGCACGTGCATCTCCGGGAAGGTGGCCTCAGGGGCGACGGCGACGTGCACGTACGGCGGGTCCTTGTCGGACAACACGCACTACTGGTACCGGGCGGGATCGGCCGACGTGCACATGACCTCGCACCGGTGGGGCGGGCTGAAGGCCTTCACCACGGCGATAGGAAAGCCGGCGGCGCCGACGATCACGTGCCCGGCGCCGTACACGAGCGGGTCATGGCAGCAGACGGCGCCGTCGGCGAATGTGACCTGCACGGCGAAGACGGCGGCGTCGACATCGTCGACGGCGCCGGTGAAGATCACCACGACGGTGGACGGCGGCACGGCCGCATCGACGGCCGTGGCCGCGGGTGCGGCCGGGACGCGCTCGGTGACGGTCTCCAAAGCGTCCGGGTCGCACAAGATCACCGCATACGCGACCTCCGTCACAGGAGTCGTCTCGTCCACGGTGTCGTACGCGTTCGGGTACGGATCGGCATCGATCACATCCCCGGCCAGCGGGTTCAAGACCGCCGACACCGTCCAGGTCGAGGCGACCGGCCCGCCGCTGGGCACCGCGACGGCCGCGACCGCGCAGCTGCAGTGGACAGCGGCCGGGGTGGACGGCTGGAAGGATGCCGGCTCGGCCTCCACGGTGACGCCGGCTTCCGGGCAGCCGGCGGCCGCGTCATTCACGTGGGACACCGGGGACGCGCCAGGGGACTCGGACGGGGTCGTCAGCGCCCGGCAGGTGGCGACGTTGCAGCTGCGGGTGCATTTCACGTACACGGGCGCGGCAGTACCGAACCAGTACACGGCGCCGATCACGGTGGTGCACCTCCCGCACGCTTTCGACGACGGGTTCCCGACCGCCGACGCCGGGTCCGGCCAAGTGGGGCTGTGGACGGGTGAACTGAACACGTCGGCGACCGACGTGACAGTCGGCACGGCCGCGGACAGCCTGCAGATCAGCCGCCAGTTCTACTCCTACGCCGGCCCCGGCACGGCCACCGGCGGGGTGTTCGGACCCGGCTGGCAGGCGGCTCTGGACGGCCCGGATGCCGGGTACGGCGGGGCGCAGGTCATCGACGAGAACGCGAACCTGGCCGCGGGGTCGGCGGCGACCGGGGCGATCATCCTCTCCACCGGCGCCGGCGACCTGGTGTTCGCCCCGCACACCGGCAAGACCGGCCCCTCGCCGGCGGACACCTATGTGCCGGTCGATGACGACACGGTGAGCAGCGGGGTGACGCTGACGGTGACCGGCAGCAGCCCGAAGACGCTGACGGCCACCGACCGCGATGGCACCGTCACCACCTGGACGCTGCAGACCTCGGGCACCGCCCACCGGTGGGTTCCCGCCGGCGTCGCCGAGCCGGGCGCGCAAGGGCAGACCACCTACTCGGTGAACGGGGATGGCAAGGTGACGCGCATCCTGGCCGCCCAGCCCTACGGCGACGACAACGACCTCAGCTGCCCGGCCACCGGCGAGCTGAACCCCGGGTGCGCGGCGCTGACGATCAGCTACCTCGGCGCCGGTGACGCCGCCCGCGTCTCCCGGGTGGACTACACCGCCTACGACCCGGCGACCGCGGCGATGCGCACCACCACGGTGGCTAGCTACAGCTACGACTCATCCAACCGGTTGGCGTCCGTCACCGACCGGTACGGGGTGACCACCCGGTACACCTACACCAGCAGCGGCGACTTCACCCTGCTGACCGGGGAGCACACCGACGGGCAGGCGGCGTGGACGTACGAGTACGACGCGGCCGGACGGCTCGTCGACGTCAAGCGCGGCCCGGCCTCCGGTTCCGGCGCGGACGTCGTGGACGCCGCCTTTGTCTACGGCCTGGACCCGGCCGCGGCCGGCATGCCGCCGGTGAGCGCCGACGAGGTGGCGGCCTGGGGGCAGCAGACGGCGCCCACGCACGCTTGGGCCGTGTTCGGCCTGGACCACCCCGTGACCGGGTCCCCGACCGCGGAGGACCTGAAGTACGCCCAACTGTTGTTCACCGACGACGACGGCTACACCGTGAACACCGCCGAGTACGGGGCCGGCCGCTGGCTGGTCAGCTGGCAGGGCTACGACAGCGACGGCACCCCCACCGACAGCCTCGGCCCCACCCAGACCCAGGCAGCGCTGGACGCGCAGGCCGCCGGCGACAGCTACGACGCCGAGGCCCCGCAGCCGGTCACCCACTACCTCGACCAGGTCGACAACCCCGACGACCCGGACAACCCCTACGTGCCGGCCGACACGACCCCGGTGGACGAATGGTCGCCGGTGTACGAGGTCACCGACCCCGACGGCACCGTCGAAGGCAAACGGCTGCACACCCACTACACCTACGACACCGGCGCGCCGGGCAATCGCATCAACCCGGCTACCGGCACCTACTACCTGCTGCCCACCGAAGTGAAGATCACCGTCGCAGACGAAGACGCCCCCGACGCGGACACCGTCCCATCGGACGAGCCGGTCGTCTCCGACACGGTCTACGGCTACGACCCGATCGACGGCGCCAGCAGCACCGGCGACACCTCCGGATGGACGCTGGGCACCCCGACGGTGACCACGCAAGTGCTCTCCAGCTTCGGCGAGCCCGACATCACCACCAAGACCCTGTACGACGCGCACGGGCAGACCATCGCGACCTGGCAGCCCGGCTCCACCGGTCACGACTCCCTGACCACCAGCACGATCCTGTACACCGCCGGCAGCAACAGCGCCGACCCGGCGTGCGGCAACAAACCGGAATGGGCGGGGCTGGAGTGCTGGAGCGGCCCAGCAGCCGCGCCCAGCAGCGGCGTCGACCTCACCGACACCCGCATCACCGGATACGACTACTGGCTGAACCCGACCACGACCGTCGAGAGCTCCGGCACCGGCACCGGGCAGGCCACCCGCACCACCACCGACACCTACTACTCGGACGGGCGCCTGAACACAGAACAGATCACCACCACGGGGCTCACCGGATCCACTCCCGTCCCGGAAACCCAGGTGCTCTACGACTCCACGACCAAGCAGCAGACCGGCACCGCCTCCCTGACCAGCACCGGCACCCCCTCGTCCACCGACCAGAGCGTCTACGACCAGTGGGGCCGGGTGACCTCGTACACCAACTCTCTTGGCGAGACCACGACAACCAGCTACGTTCCGGCAGGCCAGCCGGGGGCCGGGCAGGTCGCCGTGGTGACCTCGCCGGTCTCCACGAGCACCTACAGCTACGACGGCACCGACGCGGACGGCAACACCGAGCACCGTGGCCTGGCCACCGGCCTGACCGTGACGGGGGTCGGCTCCTACACCGCCGCCTACGACCCCGACGGGAACCTGGTCACCCAGGACCTGCCCGCCGGGATCACCGAGCAGCTCGGCTACGACGACACCGGGCGCCTCACTTCCCTCGAGTACGACGGGCAGGTCACCGACCCCGACACGGGCGAGAGCGCAACCGGGGCATGGCTGGCCTTCAGCCGGGACTACAACCAGTCCGGGCAGGTCCTTGATGACTTCTCCCCGGCCGGCACCAGCAACACCCCCACCGGGTACACCCGCCAGTACAGCTACGACGGCGCCGGCCGGCTCATCCAGGTCGACGACGCCACCGACCCGGCCAGCGGCGACACCTCCTGCACGGTGCGCCAGTACGCCTTCGACCAGCACGGCAACCGCACCAGCCTCACCAGCACCCAGGCACCCGACCAGTGCACCACCGACACCACCGTCACCGGCGCCACCCAGACTGCGAAGACCTGGAGCTACGACGCCGACTCCAGGCAGCTGTCCGGCGCGAACGGATCCGGCACCTACACGTACGACGCCTTCGGCCGGCAAACCCTGCTGCCCGCAGCCGACGCACCGGACCCGGACGCCGGAGACATCACCCTCGGCTACTACGACACCGACGCCGCCCACACCATCACCCAAGACGGGATCACCACCACCTACGCCCTCGACCCCGACGGGCGGCGCCTGACCGCCACCACCAGCGGCAACCAGACCGGCACGGTCACCAACCACTACGCCGACGACTCCGACAACCCCACCTGGGCCACCAGCACCACCGCCACGGGAGCCAGCACCACCGTCTACACGCCGTCCCTCGGCGGCGGGCTGTCGGCAAGCAGCGAAACCGGCACCGGCCAAAGCGCGCACGCAGCCCTGCAACTGGCCGACCCGGCCGGCAACATCGTCGCCACCGTCACCATCCCCGCCACAGCCGACGCGACCGGCATCGACAGCTACACCAGCTACGACGAATACGGCAACCCCGACACCACCACCCCGGGCACCGGTGCCGACCAATACGGGTGGCTCGGCACCGAGCAGCGCGCCAGCGGCGGTGCCGGACTCATCCTCATGGGGGCGCGCCTCTACAACCCCACCACGGGCAGATTCACCAGCACGGACCCTGTCTCCGGAGGAAACGAGAACGCCTACAACTACCCAAACGATCCTGTAGATCAGTCCGACGCTACCGGGCAGATGGCGGCAATACTCGTTGGCCTTGGAACGTCACTAAGTGAGCTTGGGATCGCCGCTGAGGTCGTCGGAGTTCTTCTCGCGGCGCTCGCAATCGCCCTTGCCATCGCCGCGGCCGCCGCAATAGTGGCAGCAGTAATTTGGTTGGCCGTCAAGATGTATAAACGAGTTGCCGCCGCAGTTAGAGCGGTAAAGTGGGCGACAAAGACGAACTATCGTAAAGATAAGTGGTACAACGTGTACGCTCTCTTCAATCCGAAAGAGGGCGGGCTGGCGTGGAAGTACGGAATCACATCCACAGGCGCCTCCAGGCCCCGATCCCAACTCAAGGCATGCGAGAAGAGCCCTCCCACTCGAGGTAGCGTGTGCAGGTGGACATGGGTAGCTCAAGGCATCCTGGGATACTACAACGCCCGAGTTGTTGAATCTCTCTACTTCTTCCAATTCTATCTTTTGTACGGCCGGTGCCCCACTGGGGCGCGCTACTGCAAGTAGTTAGGACGCTCATGATCTATGTGGCAGCACGCACAGTGGGATTTTCCAGGATGATTCACGACGAACAGGGCTCGCGTCCTTCTCCGGTTGACGGTGTGGGTGTTCCCTCTGCCGGCGAGAGTGCCGAAGTGTGGCGCGGAAGGACGTTAACTGAAATCCGCGAGCGAATGCAGGCGCACGTTTCTTATTATCGCAGCGACTGGGCGCATCGCATCGCGGTCAACCACATACGAGTAGTCGTCCCCGACGACGAGTCTCCTTTTATACTTTCTGAGTCGGAGATTCAGCAAATAGGGATTGAGCAACTGAAGACGAACTATTTTTCGCGGCGCCAGTCGTATGGCGTAGTCGCGCGGGTCTGGCTCCCTACGGGGCGCGAGAGCGCGGGAAGCGAAGTATCGCCGCTCGCTCCTTCCGAGTTCTGGAGGCTCATCGAGGACGGCGGCAGCACACCAGGCCAGCGGTTATCAGCGATCTTATCCTCGCTACGCCGCCTGGACACGGATAGTCTCAGCCGATTTGCCGAGTCATTAGCGCGGTTGATGTGGCAACTGGACTCCGAGGCCATACACGAGCGGTGGAACCGCGGAGAGTTGGACGGAGACGGTTTCATGTACGCCCGTTCCGCAGTGGTCTTGCGAGGCCGGGACGCGTTTGCGTCTGAACTGACCTCGTCCCGCAAACGCCGGTTCTCCGACACTGATCTTCACCTGGGCGAACGCCTGATCGTGGCCCTGTGGGACGAACTCAGTCTCCGTGGAGTCGACGTGACCACGTCGGTTTCGATGGAATCGATGATGAACACCTCACAGTGGGGCTTGCCAAGTGAGGAGAGTAATTGGCCGGGATGGCTGAGCGGGCGCTTCATCGCTTTCGCCGACGACAAGGCACGTATTGTCGAGTACGGAATATCTGCGCAATCTTCCGATGAACTACCCGAAGTAGAGGAACGTCTTCTCGGTGTCGCAAAGGCCCGGTGGCCCGACTTCTCCATAGTGGGGTACGAGATCTACCGACCAGAGAGCTCCATCTCGCCATTCCGTCCGATCATTGCTGACCCATATGTTTCGTATCGCGAAACCGAAATCCCGTCTCCGCCCACCTGGGAAGACGTGCAGTCACGTTTCTTTGCCGACCGTCAAATCGACTCGCCTCCGTTCAGGATCGACTAGCACGGGCGACAAGCACGCGCGAGCGTTCAGGCCCAACGCGTCGAACGCAATAATCTGAGCCGGCCTGGCGAGTCCCCCGAGAGCGCCTCAGCGGCTTGTGACCCGGGCGAGCCAGCTCACCAGGTCCGCGAGCACCTCGTCCTTGTTCAGCTCGTTGAACACCTCGTGCCGGGCCTCGGGGTAGACGATCGCGGTGACGTCGCTCAGGCCGCTGCGGGTGCGGTACGCCCGCGCCAGCCGCTCGATCGACCGCGCGCCGCCGAGCGAGTCGTCGGAACCGCCGATGATCAGCAGCGGCACGTCGTGCGCGAGGTTCCGCGCCGGCCGGCCGAGCAGCCGCAGCGTGTCGGCGAGACCGAACTTGCCGAGCACGTCGGCGTCGAAGGTGAGCGGGTCGTCGTTGAACGCCCGGTGCACCGCCTCGTCGCGGCTCAGCCACTCGCGGCCGGTGGTGCCGAGATGCTTGTGCTTGGCGTTCAGGTCTCCGGCGCGCATCCACCCGGGCATCCGATATGCCGTGCCGCTCAAGACGACCGCGTCGTAGTCCTCGGGGTGTTCGTTCAGCAGCCGCTGCGCCATCAGCGAGCCCCAGCTGTGGGCGAGCAGCACCAGCGGCGTCGACGGATGCTTCGCGCGCAGCAGCTGCCCGAACTCGCGCAGATCCTCGACCGTCGCGCGCAGGCCGCCGGGGCCGAGGCCGCCGAGCTTGCTGATGTCGTCGGCCCACTGCGCGAGGCCGGTGCGCCCGTGGCCGCGGTGGTCGTTGGCGTAGACGGCGTAGCCGGCGTCGTTCAGCGCCTTCGCCACGTGCGCGTAGCGGCCGGCGTGCTCGCCGATGCCGTGGGCGAGCTGCACCACCGCGCGCGGATTCGGGACCGGGTACTCGTCGTAGTGGATGACCACGCCGTGGGAATCCGTGAAGGTCGGCACGGAGCCCATCTTGCCCGGCCCGCGCCCGGCCAGGCGATCGTTGCGCGCAGGTAATTAGCGTTGCTAAGGAGTAGCATGGAGCGGGTGAGCGAGGAACTCGACCTGGACGCGCAGCTGCGCATCGCCGTCGGCCGCCTGAATCGCCGCATCCGCGCCGAGAAGGCGAGCGACGAGCTCTCCGACGGGCAGTTCAGCGTGCTGGCGCTGCTCTACCGCGAGGGGCCGCACACGGTCGGCGAGCTCGCCGAGGCCGAGCGGGTCACGCCACCGTCGATGAACCGGCGCGTGAACTCGCTGGTCGAGGGCGGGTACGTGACCCGTGAGGGCTCGCCCGACGACGGCCGCAAGGTCATCGTGCGCGTGACGGATGCCGGTGCCGCCTTCGTCACCGAGACCAGGCGCCGCCGCGAGCACTGGCTGAACAAGCGCACGCGCGCGCTCACCGCCGCGCAGCGGGAGACGCTGCGCCAAGCATCCGTGATCATGAAGGAGCTCGCCGACAGTTGAAGAACATGTTCCGGTCCCTGGCCGGCATCAACTACCGCATCTGGTTCGTCGGGGCGATCGTCTCGAACGTCGGCACCTGGATGCAGCGCACCGCCCAGGACTGGATCGTGCTCACGCAGCTCACCCACAACAACGCGACGGCGGTCGGGGTGACGATGGCGCTGCAGTTCGGGCCGCAGCTGGTGCTGCTGCCCGTGACCGGGTGGACGGCCGACCGCTTCGACAAGCGCAAGCTGCTGATGGCGACGCAGGGCGCGATGGGCCTGCTCGGGCTCGGGCTCGGCATCATGACGGTCACGCACGTGGTCGTGCTGTGGCACGTGTACGTGTTCGCGCTGCTGCTCGGCGTCGCCGCCGCCTTCGACTCGCCGGCGCGGCAGACCTTCGTCGGCGAGCTGGTCGACCGGCAGAACCTCTCCAACGCGGTGGCGCTCAACTCGGCGTCGTTCAACGCCGCGCGCACGGTGGGGCCGGCCGTGGCCGGGCTGATGACCGCGGTCGTCGGCGCCGGCTGGGTGTTCCTGATCAACGCGGTGACCTTCGCCGCCGTACTGACCTCGCTGAAGTGCATGCGCGTCGAGCAGCTGCACCGCGGCGAGCGCGCCGGGCGCGGGCGCGGCGGCCTGATCGAGGGCTTCCGCTACGTGCGGCGGCGGCCCGACATCCTCGTGATCCTCGTGATGGTGTTCATCATCGGCACCTTCGGGCTGAACTTCCCGATCTACACCTCGACGATGGCCTCGACCGTGTTCCACAAGGGCGCCGGAGAGTTCGGGCTGCTCTCGTCGATCATGGCGGTCGGCTCGGTGACCGGTGCGCTGCTCTCGGCCCGGCGCGAGAGGCCGCGCGTCGCCCTGCTGTTCGTGGGCGCGTTGATGTTCGGCATCGGATGCCTGCTGGCCGCGCTCATGCCCTCGTATTGGCTCTTCGGCGTCGCCCTCGCCGTCATCGGCCTGTTCTCGCAGACCCTCATGACGACGGCCAACGGCACCGTGCAACTCTCCACCGACCCGGTCGTGCGCGGGCGGGTGATGGCGATCTACATGGCGATCTTCATGGGCGGCACGCCCATCGGCGCGCCCATCGTCGGCTGGGTCGCCGACGCGCTCGGGCCGCGCTGGGGGCTCGGGGTGGGCGCCGCCTCCGGCTTCGTCTCCGGCGCGATCGGGGTGTGGTACCTGGTGCGGTTCCGCGGGCTGCGGCTGCGGATGCGCCGCGGGCGGCCGCTCGTCGTGTTCGAGTCGCCCGAGGCGTCGCGCGAGGAGGTCGCGGCGGCGTAGCGGCGTGGCGTGCGGGCATCCGTCTCTCTCAGCTGCCTGCAGCGGCGACCGCCACGACGAGGAGCGATTCGTCACTTCTCGCTCGCTCTGGGCCGCCGGTGAGCACCTTTCGACGAATCGCATCGCGCAGCGAGTCGAGTCCCGGGCCCCGGCCCGTGGCTCGTCACTTTTCGCTCGCCGTGAGCCTGCGATGAGCAGCTTTCGACGAGTCGAATGTGCCGACGGACTGGAGCTGCGGGCCTGGCCGACGGTTCGTCACTCTTGGCTCTGCATGCCGGGCGCGGCGACACTTTTCGACGAATCAACTGGGGGGTCTGTCACCGTTCGTCGATTTGTGCGCGCGCCAGCGCCGGGGCGGGCGAAAAGTGACGAATCGGAAGCATGAATGGAGACCGAGCGGCGGCCGGGTCAGGACTCGCGGGTGATCTCGACGCGGACGAAGGTCTCGGCGGCGCCGGCGCCGGCGTAGACGCCGCGGATCGGGGCGATGTCGTCGTAGTCGCGCCCCCGGCCGATGTACACGTGCCGGTCCCCGATCGGAATCAGGTTGGTCGGGTCCCAGCCGCGCCAGGCGCCGCAGAACCACTCCAGCCACGCGTGCGACTCGCCGAGCACCGTCTGCCCGACGGGCGCGTCCGGGTCGGGGTGCAGGTACCCCGACACGTAGCGGGCCGGGATTCCGACCGAGCGCAGGGCGCCGAGGCTGACGTGCACGATGTCCTGGCACACGCCGCGGCGGGCGGCCCAGGCATCCGCCGCCGTCGTGTTCACGGTGGTCGCCCCGGGAACGTACTCCATCGCCTCGCCGATCGCGCGGCAGATCGCCTCGGCCGCCGCGCACGGGGTGTCGGCGCCGGCGGCGAGGTCGGCGGCCAGCTGCCGCACCTCCTCCGCCGGGGCGGTGAGGGAGCTCTGCCGCAGCTGCTCGACGTACTGCACGGCGGTCTGCGCCCGGGCCGTCATCTCGTCCCAGGTTCCCTCGCAGTCGCCGGCCGGCCGGTCCGAGACCTCGACGAGGCTGCTCGCGGCGAGGGTCATCTCGCGATGCGGCGACAGCACCTCGAACGCCGTCACCCGGGTGCCCCAGTAGTCGTTGTACGCGTACTGCGAGGCCGACGGCGTGATGTCGAGATGGGCCGAGAGCACGACCTGGCCCTCGACGGATGCCGGGAGCATCCGTGCCTCGTTGTACGACGCCGACGCCTCGACCTCGTAACGGAACCCGGTGACGTGCCGTACCCGCATGCGCTTCACAGCCGCTCCCCCGCCCACGTCGGAACCGCCTGCGACGGGAAGTAGCGCAGCTTGACCGCCTCGCTCGCCGCGCTCGTGGCCCGCTGGATGCCCTCCATGGCGTGCGGCAGGTCGTCGAGGATCTCGGCGATCGGCCGATACTCGAGACTCGAGACCGCCTGGCCGAGCACGCGCAGCGCGGCGTCGCCGGCGACCCGGTCGACGCGCGGCTCGAGCGCGGTGAGGCTGTCGACGGCCGTGCTGACCGAGAACAGCACCGACCTGGGGAAGATGCGGTCGATGAGCAGGAACTCGGCCGCGTTGCGGGTCGAGGGCACGCCCCGGTAGGTGCGCAGGTACGCCTCGTAGGCGCCGCAGGAGCGCAGGATCGTGGTCCATGACGGGCCGGATGCCTCGGTGAGCGCCCGAGTGGCGAGCAGCCTGGCCGTCATGTCGGCCCGCTCCAGCGCCCGGCCGAGGGTGAAGAAGTGGTACGCGTCGTCGCGGCTCATCACGGTCTCGTTGATGCCCACGGCGAGCGCGGTGCGCTCGCGCACCCAGTGGAAGAACTCGTGCACGCGCTCGGCGGCGACGCGGCGGGGCATCCGTGTCGTCGTGGTGTTCAGGCACTCCCAGAGCTCGCTCGAGATGATCTCGCGCGCCCGCCGGGCGTTCTCGCGCGCGGCGTACAGCGAGTAGGCGATCGACGCGGGGTGCTGCCGGTTCACGGCGAGGATGCCGAGCACGCCGGCCCGGTCGATCGGCTCGGCGTCGGGCGCCTCGGAGCCCATCACGCCGAGCAGGGCGCGGCAGGCGGTGTCCTCGTCGATCCACGGGTCTTCGAGCAGCAGCTGCAGGTGCACGTCGAGGATGCGCGCGGTGCCGTCGGCCCGCTCGAGGTAGCGGCCGATCCAGAACAGGGATTCCGCGATGCGGGAGAGCATCAGCGCTGCCTCCCTTGGTCTCCATTCAGCCGCTGCGCGGCTGAGTCGACCAGCGGGAACGTCAGCCGCTGCGCGGCTGAGTCGACCAGCGGGGGCGCGGCACCGCCGGTCGACTCAGGCCGCAGGCCTGAATGGAGACCGAGCGGCATGCGGGCGGATGCTTGCTGCTGCTGGTGCTGGAGTTGCTGGCGCAGGCGCAGGGGGTTGTCGAGGTCGACGTCCATGTGGTCCTCGGGCTTCGCCGGGCGGATGCGGCCCTGCTGCTGTTGCTGCTGCTGGCCGCTCGGGCCCGGGGCGTCCTCCGGCGCGTACTGTGGCGCGTTGCCGGCGCCGGCGGCCACGTCGGCGAGCGGCGGGGTTCCGACGACGGGGATCGCGCTCGTCGTCGCCTGGTCGAGGGTGATGGCGCTGACATCGCGCGCCCTCGCCGCGCCGGGGGTGGGCCGGCCGAGCACCCAGGTGTCCTTCGACCCGCCGCCCTGCGAGGAGTTCACGACCAGCTGGCCGGCCGGCAGGGCGACACGGGTGAGGCCGCCGGGCAGCACCCACACGTCGTCCCCGTCGTTCACCGCGAACGGTCGCAGGTCGGAGTGCCTCGGCTGCATGCCGTCTTCGACGAGGGTGGGGATCGTCGACAGCTGCACGACCGGTTGCGCGATCCAGCCGCGCGGGTCGGCCAGCAGCTTGGTGCGCAGCGCGTCGAGCTCCTTCTTCGAGGCGGCCGGGCCGATCACGAGCCCCTTGCCGCCGGAGCCGTCGACCGGCTTGATCACGAGCTCGTCGAGCCGGTCGAGCACCTCCTCGAGCGACCCCGGGTCCTCCAGCCGCCAGGTGTCGACGTTGGGGATGATCGGGTCTTCGCCGAGGTAGTAGCGGATCAGCTCGGGCAGGTAGGTGTAGGTCAGCTTGTCGTCGGCGACGCCGTTGCCGACGGCGTTGGCGAGGGTGACGTTGCCGATCCGCGCCGCGGTCAGCAGCCCCGGGGTGCCGAGCACGGAGTCGGCGCGGAAGTGCAGCGGGTCGAGGAAGTCGTCGTCGACGCGGCGGTAGATCACGTCGACCCGGGTGGGGCCGCCCGTGGTGCGCATCCAGACGTGGCCGCCCGAGCAGTACAGGTCGCGGCCCTCGACGAGCTCGACCCCCATCAGCCGGGCGAGCAGGGTGTGCTCGAAGTACGCCGAGTTGTACACGCCGGGGGTCAGCACGACGACGACCGGGTCGTCGACGCCGGGCGGCGCCGAGGCGCGCAGCGCCTGCAGCAGCCGGTACGGGTAGTCGCCGACCGGGCGCACCGACATCGACACGAACAGTTCGGGCAGGGTCTGCGCCATCACGCGGCGGTTCGAGATCACGTAGGAGACGCCGGAGGGCACTCGCACGTTGTCCTCCAGCACCCGCCAGGTGCCGCGCTCGTCGCGGATCAGGTCGATGCCGGCGACGTGCACGCGCACCCCGTTGGCGCTCTCGATGCCCGCGGCCTGACGGCGGAAGTGCGAGGAGGTGGCGATCAGCGCGGCGGGGATGACCCCGTCGGCGACGGCCTCCTGCCGGCCGTACACGTCGTCGAGCAGCGCCTCGAGCGCGCGCACCCGCTGCTTCACCCCGGCCTCGAGGCCGACCCACTCCTCGGAAGAGATCACCCGCGGCACCGCGTCGAGGGGGAACGGCCGCTCCTCTCCGGCGAAGTCGAAGGTGACGCCCTGGGCCAGGTAGCTGCTGGCCAGGGCCTCGGCTCGTCCGCGCAGCTCGGACTGGGTCATCCGTGCCAGCGTCGCGTACAGGTCCTTGTACGCGGGCCGGGCCTTGACGCCGCCCGCCTCGGTGCCCTCGAACATCTCGTCGAAGGCGGCCCGCGGGCCGGGCACGATCGTCGCGCCGTAGCCCTCGAACAGGTCGCCCATGCCAGCAACCTAGGGCGCGTGTGTTGCCTGCGTGTTTCCGCCGGGTCTCCATTCAGGCCTGCGGCCTGAGTCGACCAACCGGAGCGCGGGGTCTCCATTCAGGCCTGCGGCCTGAGTCGACCGGCGGGAGCGCGAGGTCTCCATTCAGGCCTGCGGCCTGAGTCGACGAGCGGGAGCGCGAGGTCTCCATTCAGGCCTGCGGCCTGAGTCGACCAGCGGAGACCGAGCCGGTCGTAGGCTCGGCGCATGCCCCTCGTCGTGAGCCTGCCCGATGACCGCCTCGCCGCCCCGCTCGCCGCCGCGGGCCCCCTGCCGGAGGGCGCCGTCGAGCTCACCACCTGGGCCGTCGACGGCCCGGCCCCGCGCCGCGACATCGACCTCGCCGTGATGCCCTACCGGGCGCTCGGCGACCGCATCCACTGGGCCGAGACGGTCGACGCCCGGCTGCTGCAGGGGCAGTCGATCGGCTTCGACGACGTCATCGGAAAGCTGCCGGCCGGCCGGGTCTTCGCCAACGCGGCGACCGTGCATGAGACCTCCACCGCCGAGCTCGCGATGACCCTGCTGCTGGCCGCCCAGCGCGGCATCCCCGACTTCGTGCGCGCCGCAGGCCAGGCCGCCTGGAGGCCCGGCTGGTACCCGCCGCTCGCCGACCAGACCGTGCTGCTGCTCGGCTACGGCGGCGTGAACCGGGCCGTCGAGCAGCGGCTGGCCGGCTTCGAGGTCGAGCGGATCATCCGCGTGGCGCAGCGAGCCCGCGACACCGAGGCCGGCCGCGTGCACGCCGTCTCCGAGCTGCCGGAACTGCTGCCCCAGGCCGACGTCGTCGTCGTCGCGACGGTGCTCAGCGAGACCACCCGCGGCCTCGTCGGCGCCGCCGAGCTGGCCGCCCTGCCCGACGGCGCCCTGGTGGTGAACGTCTCCCGCGGCCCCGTCGTCGACACCGCGGCGATGCTTGCCGAGGCGGGCCGGCTGCGCTTCGCCCTCGACGTCACCGACCCCGAGCCGCTGCCGGCCGAGCATCCGCTCTGGCGCGCGCCGGGCGTGCTCATCTCGCCGCACGTGGGCGGCGCGACGGCCGCCATGACGCCACGGATGGCGCGGCTGCTGCACCGCCAGATCCGGCACCTGCTCGCCGGGGAGGAGCCGGAGAACATCGTGCTGCGGGGGTAGCCCGGCGCGAGGCATCCGTCGACGAAATCGCCGTCGAGCGCGCCCCTAGACTTGACGGGTGTCCAAGGTACTGAGCAAGCTCCCCGTCGGTGAACGCGTCGGCATCGCCTTCTCGGGCGGCCTCGACACCTCGTGCGCGGTCGCGTGGATGCGCGAGAAGGGCGCCGTGCCCTGCACCTACACCGCCGACATCGGCCAGTACGACGAGCCCGACATCGCCGCCGTGCCCGGCCGCGCGACGCAGTACGGCGCCGAGCTCGCCCGGCTCGTCGACGCGAAGGCCGCCCTCGTCGAAGAGGGCCTCGTCGCCCTGCAGTGCGGCGCCTTCCACATCCGCTCCGGCGGCAAGACCTACTTCAACACCACGCCCCTCGGCCGCGCCGTGACCGGCACCATGCTGGTGCGCGCCATGAAGGAGGACGGCGTCGACATCTGGGGCGACGGCTCCACCTACAAGGGCAACGACATCGAGCGCTTCTACCGCTACGGGCTGATGGCGAACCCGCGGCTGCGCATCTACAAGCCGTGGCTCGACGCCGACTTCGTGGGCGAGCTCGGCGGCCGGCACGAGATGAGCGAGTGGCTGGTCGAGCGCGGATTCCCGTACCGCGACCCGACCGAGAAGGCGTACTCGACGGATGCGAACATCTGGGGCGCCACCCACGAGGCGAAGCAGCTCGAGCAGCTCGACTCGGGCCTCGACATCGTCGAGCCGATCATGGGCGTGGCCTCGTGGCGCGACGACGTCGAGATCGCCAGCGAAGAGGTGTCGGTGCGCTTCGAGGCGGGCCGCCCCGTCGCGATCAACGGCACCGAGTACGCCGACCCGGTGGCGCTCGTCTACGAGGCGAACGCGATCGGCGGCCGTCACGGGCTCGGGGTCAGCGACCAGATCGAGAACCGCATCATCGAGGCCAAGTCGCGCGGCATCTACGAGGCGCCTGGCATGGCGCTGCTGCACATCGTGTACGAGCGGCTGCTGAACGCCATCCACAACGAGGACACCGTCGCGAACTACCACACCGAGGGCCGCCGCCTCGGCCGGCTGATGTACGAGGGCCGCTGGCTGGACCCGCAGTCGCTGATGCTGCGCGAGTCGATCCAGCGCTGGGTCGGCTCGGCCGTCACCGGCGAGGTCACCCTGCGGCTGCGGCGCGGCGACGACTACACGATCCTCGACACCACCGGCCCGCACTTGAGCTACCACCCCGACAAGCTCTCCATGGAGCGCGTCGGCGACGCGGCCTTCGGCCCGGGCGACCGCATCGGCCAGCTGACCATGCGCAACCTCGACATCGCCGACTCCCGCGCCCGGCTCGAGCAGTACGCCGCCTCCGGCATCATCGGCGGGGCGACCGCCGAGCTGGTGGGCGAGCTCGAGGCCGGCGACGCCGACGCGATCCTGGGCGGCGGCGACGTCGACGAGACGCGCCGGGCGACCGACGACCTCTCCGAGGGCGCCGCCTTCGACACCGGCACCGACTGACGCCGTGCGCCGCCCCGCGTACCGTGAGGGCATGGGCGCCCGAGCCGTCGCCGCCGCCGCGGCCTGCATTGCCGCGGCTCTCGCGCTGTGCGCCTGCACCGGCGCGCCCACGGCCGGACCGCCGGGCCCGGCGGCCTCGAGCGCGAGCGCGACGTCGACCGCAACCGTGCCGGCGTGGCTGAGTAAGGTCGACACCATCGGCATGCTCGGCGACTCGATCAGCAACGCCGTGTACGCCTGCGGCGCCTACCCGACGGGTTGTCCGGCCGACACCTGGGCCGGCGGCAGCAACCCGAAGGTCGACTCGATCGCGAGCCGCATCGCGGCGGTGCGCGGCAGCCGCCCGCGCGTCGTCAACCAGGCGCTGAGCGGCGGCGAGCTCTCCAGCATGCTGCCGCGGGTGCGGCAGGTCGTGGCCGCCGCGCCTCAGCTCGTCACCATCATGATCGGGGTCAACGACGCCTGCGCCCCTTCGGTGGATGCGATGACGCCGGTCTCGCAGTACACGACCGAGTTCGCGCAGGCGCTCGATGAGCTGCACCGCGGCGCACCCGACGCCCACGTGCTGGTCATGTCCATACCCGACCTCACGACACTGTGGAAGCTCGGCCGCGACGACCCTGCGCTGGTCGCCCAGTGGAAGGACCGGACGACCTGCGCCTCGATGCTCGCGAACCCGACATCGGATGCGCCGGCCGACGTCGCCCGCCGCGCGGCCGTCTCGGCGCGCATCGACGCCTACAACGAGGTGATGGCCCAGGCGTGCGCGAAGTACGCGCGCTGTCACGACGACGGGGGCGCCGTGCACGCGCATCCGTTCACCGATGCCGAGCTGTCGAGCGTCGACCACTTCCACCCGTCGGTGCTCGGCCAGCGCGAACTCGCGGCGCTGGGCTGGCACGTGCTCGTGCGGGCGGGAGGCTGAGCGCGAGCCCGAGCAGCGAGACAATATCGCCGTGGCGGGGTACTCCTTTGGGGAAGAAGGAGGCGAAATGAGCATGACCACCAACACCGGCACCGGCGGCGACACGAGCCGAATCGCGGTGCACGACGAGTCGCTCGGCGAGCTCATCGCCGGCGCGACGCGCGATCTCTCCACGCTCGTCTCGCAGGAGATCGAGCTGGCCAAGGCCGAGGCGAAGCAGTCCGTCACCTCGGCCGCGACGGCGGGCGGCATGTTCGCCGTGGCGGTCTACGGCGCGCTGATGGGCGTCTTCTTCCTCTCGGTGGCGCTGTGGTGGGCCCTCGGCACCCTGGTGGGCAACGGATGGTCCGGCCTGATCGTCGCCGTCATCTGGCTGCTCATCGCCGCCGTCGGAGCGCTCGTCGGCCGGCAGCGCCTGTCGCGCATCGGCCTGCAGCAGACCGCGGAGGCCGCCCGCGAGATCCCCGAGACCCTCAAGCCGACGGAGGAGCCCCGCTGATGGCCCGCACCCCCGACGAGATCCGCCGCGACCTGGAGCGCACCCGCGCCCGGCTGTCCCAGCGCGTGGACGAGCTCGCGCACCGCGTCAGCCCGCCCCGGCCCGACGTGAAGGCCCATGAGGCGGTCGATTCAGTGCGCGAGCGGGTCTCGCACGCCGCATCCGTCGCCAAGGAGAAGCTCGGCGACGCGGCCGGGGCCGTGCGCGGCGCCGTCTCGCGCGACCACCACGATGACGAAGAGGACGAGGACGACGACGTGGACGACGCCGACCCGCACCATTACCGCAAGCCGCAGACCCCGCCACAGGTGCGCCCGCGGGCGTGGAAGTACACGCTCAAGCGCACGCTGCGGGAATTCAGCCGGCATCAGGCGACCGACATCGCGGCGACGCTGACCTATTACGGCGTGCTGTCGATCTTCCCCGCCATGCTCGCGGTGTTCTCGCTGCTCGGCGTGATCGGCCAGGGGCCGAGCACCGCCAAGACCGTGCTCGACATCATCGGCGGCTTCGCGCCGTCGAAGACGACCAGCCTGATCCGCGATCCGATCATGCAGTTCGCCACCGCGAAGGGGGCGGGCATCGGCGTCATCGTCGGCATCGTGATGGCCGCGTGGACGGCCTCCGGCTACGTCGGCGCGTTCTCGCGCGCGATCAACCGCATCTACGGGGTCGGCGAGGGCCGGCCGGTGTGGAAGCTGCGGCCGATCCAGCTCGCGATCACGCTCATCATCATCGTGCTCGTCGCGCTGATGGCGCTGCTGCTCGTGGTCTCGGGCCCGGTGACGGATGCGATCGGACAATTCCTCCACGTCGGCGGAACGGTGACGACGGTGTGGGAGATCGGCAAGTGGCCCGTGCTGGCCGCCGCCGTGATCGTGGTGATCGCGCTGCTGTACTGGGGCACGCCGAATGCGAAGCAGCCGAAGTTCCGCTGGATCAGCCTCGGCAGCCTCACCGCGATGGTGCTGCTCGCTATCGCGACGCTGGGCTTCGGCTTCTACGTGGCGAACTTATCGAACTACAACAAGTCGTACGGATCGCTCGCCGGGGTGATCATCTTCCTGGTCTGGCTGTGGATCGTGAACCTGGTGCTGCTGCTCGGTGCGGAGTTCGACGCCGAGCTGGAGCGCGGCCGCGAGCTGCAGGCGGGCATGCCCGCCGAGCGGGAGATCCAGCTGCCGCCGCGCGACGAGCGCCAGCTCGACAAGCAGAACGCGAAGGACGAGAAACTCTACGAGCAGGCCGCCGACCTGCGCCGCGACCACGCCCGCGACGAGTGAGCGGCCGGCTTCGTCACTGAACGCACGATCCGTCACTCGGGTGCGGCACAGGCAGTGACACATCCTGCGATCGGTGACGAACGTTGATCGACCGTCACTTGGCGTGCTAGTCGATGAACGCACGGATGCGCGCCGCCAGATCCTGGCTCATTCCCTTTGCCACGAGCCGCTCGAGAATGTCGGTGTCGCCGCGGTGCATAGCGTCTTCGATCGTCGTCGCGACCCAGGCCACGACCCAGTCCTCCTGCGGCCGATCGGGAGAAGTCACAGCTGAGAGCAAGAAGCGGTCGCCTGACTCTCGGTCACGCATGACCGACTCCACTTCTTCGTCGATGCGGTAGAGATCGCCGTCCCAGGACCGTACCCGTAGCCTCTCGCTTCTCTTGTCGCTACGCCCTGCTGCCTCCGCCTGCCAATACCGCCGGACCAGATCTCGCAACTCGTCAATCCTCATCGGGTGCGTCTTCCTGAACGACCGCGCGGGAAGATGCCAGGGGCCCGGAGGCTGGCAGAGCCACCGGGCGAGAACCCGAGCAGCCCCGCGAACACGATCGCAAACACGATCAAGAACGAAAGCGGCGCGTAGAGCCAGGGCAGGATGCCAGTGATCATGGTGGTCAGTGGGGATGGCTCTAGCGATCCGGAAAGTATTCCAAGCGCGACCCCGCTGATCACATAAGCGACTGCAACGCGGCGGAACACGACTTTCCGCTTCTTACGCCTCTCTTCCCCGGCCATGCGTCGTTATCCGGACTTCACGATCCCGCGGACCGAAACGCATTGATTCGCGTAGCATCCTGCTCCGCGCAAGCAAAGTAGTACGCGACCATTCCGACCAGGCTCAGAACCAGCCAGCCAACCAGATCTGTTTGGCGATCCGTGCCGATGTAGAAGAGCGCCGAAATGCACAGCAACAGGAAGAGCGCCGCCAAGCCGCAGACCGTAGCGGTGACTCGAGGCTGAAGTCGGCGACGCACGATGGCAAAAGTGATGCCTACGACCAGCGAAACAAACGCGGAAACGACGAATCCCAGCAGGACCGCGGCCATGAATATCAACCCGCTCAGGTCTACGTAGCCCTCTAAACGACCGCCGGCGCTCACGTACCTTATGTGCTGGATCAAGAGGCTGATGAGTGAATAAACCATTGCCGTGATAGGCCCGCCGACGAAAGCGAGTAACACCAGGCGAAACGGGATACCGATGCCCGATGGTTTCGCCTCGGTCATCATCGTCTCGCTCCTGGGTCCCGCAGACCTCGAACCCGGCTTTCCATCGAGGAGGAGAGCCACGGCCAACAGCACTCAGGCCCTGCAAGAGCACGTACCTCGCGCTTGACCAATTCTTAGCGCACAGGAAGCCGGCAAGACAATCGTCCGACTCTCCGGCGGGCACCCCAGTTCGGGGCTTACCGCACCGGCTGCAGCCGGGTGAGCGGGGTGATGACCGCGGCAAGAGCGAGCCTGCCGTCGGCGCGGCGCACTGAGGGAAGGGATTCGGCGGGGCTTCCGGCGCGGCGCGGCCGACGCGCCGCGAGCGGCGCCCAATTCCTTCCCTGCGGGCAGCGCCGCCCGGCCACTCCGCCGCCCGCGCGCCCCTACCGCACCGGCTGCAGCCGGGTGAGCTGGGTGACGTGCTGGGGGCCGAGCTCGGCGAGCGAGGCCACGCCGAGCAGCTTCATGGTGCGGCGGATCTGGTCGGCGAGGATCCAGATCGCCCGGTCCACCCCCTCGCGGCCGCCGGCCATCAGGCCGTACAGGTAAGCGCGCCCGATCAGGGTGAACTTCGCGCCGAGCGCGATCGAGGCGACGATGTCGGCACCAGACATGATGCCGGTGTCGATCGCGATCTCGGTGTCCTTGCCCACCTCGCGCACCACCTCGGGCAGCAGCCGGAACGGCACCGGCGCGCGGTCGAGCTGGCGGCCGCCGTGATTGGAGAGCACGATGCCGTCGACGCCGAGGTCGACCAGCTTGCGCGCATCCGCCACGTTCTGCACGCCCTTGATCACGATCTTGCCGGGGAACAGCCCTCGGATCGTCTCGAGGTCGTCGAAGCTGATCGTCGGGTCCATCGCCGCATCGAGCAGCTCGCCGACCGTGCCGCCGGTCGACGACAGCGACGCGAACTCGAGCTTGGGCGTGGTGAGGAAGTCGTACCACCACCACGGCCGGGGGATCGCGTCGACGATCGTCTTCACGGTGAGCGCCGGCGGAATCGAGAACCCGTTCCGCTTGTCCCGTAGCCGTGCCCCCGCCACCGGGGTGTCGACGGTGAAGAACAGCGTGTCGAAGCCGGCCGCCGCCGCGCGCCTGGTCAGGTCGTAGGAGATCTCGCGGTCGCGCATCACGTACAGCTGGAACCAGTTGCGACCGCGCGGATTCGCCGCCTTGACGTCCTCGATCGACGTGGTGCCGAGCGTCGACAGCGAGAACGGGATGCCCGCCGCCCCTGCGGCGCCCGCCCCCGCGATCTCCCCCTCGGTCTGCATCAGCCGGGTGAACCCGGTCGGGGCGATGCCGAAGGGCAGCGCGCTCGGCCCGCCGAAGATCTCGCACGAGGTGTCCACCTCCGCCGCCCCGCGCAGAATCGACGGGTGGAACTCGATGTCCTGGAACGCCTGCCGGGCGCGCCGCATCGACAGCTCCTGCTCGGCCGCGCCATCCGTGTAGTCGAAAGCGGCCCGCGGCGTGCGCCGCTTCGCGATTCGGCGCAGGTCGTAGATGGTCAGCGCGCTCTCCAGCCGGCGCTTCTTCGCATCGAGCTCCGGCTTGCGGAACTGCATCAGCTCAAAGATCTCGGCGGGATTGGGCAGCTGTCGTTTCACCACGCGGGGTCAACTCCTCGGTCGGTAGACGGTGGGCGGGAAGGCACGCGCGACCAGGGCGCGCAGCTCGGGCAGGCCGCCGGCGACGAGGCCCGCCGCCCGCGCCTGCACCAGGATGTTGCCGATCGCGGTCGCCTCGACCGGCCCGGCGAGCACGGGCATGCCCGACCGGTCGGCGGTCGCCTGGCACAGCAGCGCGTTCTGCGCGCCGCCGCCGACCAGGTTGATGGTCGACACGGGCGCGCCCGAGAGCCGGGATGCCTCGCGCACCGTGTCGGCGAACGCCTGGGCGAGGCTCTCGACGATGCTGCGCACGAACTCCGCACGGCCGGCAGGCGGCCGCACCTCGTGCTCGCGGCACCACTCGGCGATGCGGCCGGGCACGTCGCCGGGCGGCAGGAAGCGCGGGTCGTCGACGTCGAACACCGTGACAGCGGATGCCGGCACCGCCCGCGCCTCATCGAGCAGCTGCTCGAGCGTGCTGGAGCGCTGCGCGGCGGTCGCGTCGGCGGGGCTCCAGGCGCGGATCGACTCGGTCAGCAGCCACAGCCCCATCACGTTGTGCAGGAAGCGGATGCGCCCGTCGACGCCGCCCTCGTTGGTGAACCCCGCGAGCCGGGCCGACTCGCCGATCACCGGCGACTCGAGCTCGACGCCCACGAGCCCCCACGTGCCGCAGGAGATGTAGGCGAAGTCGGCGGCCGGGTTGGGGATCGCCACGACGGCCGAGGCCGTGTCGTGCGAGCCGACCGCGGTGACCGGCAGCGGGGCGCCGACGACCTGCCGGGCGGGGCCGTCGATGGTGCCGAGCGACGCGCCCGGGTCCACCAGCGGCGGCAGCATCCGTTCGGGCACGCCGACGCGGGCGGCGAGCTCGAGGTCCCACGCGCGGGTGCGCGCGTCGAGCAGGCCCGTGGTCGACGCGTTGGTGCGCTCCGCGGCCACGACGCCGGTGAGCTGGTGCGCGATGAGGTCGGGCACGAGCAGCAGCGTATCCGCGGCGGTCAGCAGCCCGGAGTCCCGGTCGCAGGCGAGCTGGAATACGGTGTTGAACGGCAGGTGCTGCAGGCCGTTGCGGCGGTACAGCTCGGCCGCCGGCGCCACGTGGTGCACCGCCTCGACGCCGGCCGCGGTGCGCGCGTCGCGGTAGTGGTACGGCTCGCCGAGCATGCGCCCGCCGCGCAGCAGGCCGTAGTCGACCGCCCACGAGTCGATGCCGACGCTGAGCAGATCGGATGCTCCGGCCGCCGCCTCGCGCAGCCCGTTCAGCACCCCGCGGTACAGCCCGAGGAAGTCCCAGTGCAGGCCGTCGCGCAGCGCGATCGGCTCATTCGGGAACCGCGCGACGTGCCGCAGCTCGAGCGCGCCGGGCGACACCCGGCCGACGATGACCCGGCCGCTCGTGGCGCCGAGGTCGACGGCGACGACGGAACCCGACGGGGAACTGCGGCGCGAGGCATCCGTCGCCGCCCTCGCCGTTGCCCTCATCGCTGTCACCGCAGGAACGCGGCGGCCACGCCCGCATCGACCGGGATGTGCAGCCCCGTCGTGTGGTCGAGGTCGCTCGTGCACAGCACGAACACGGCGTTCGCGACGTTCTCGGGCAGCACCTCGCGCTTGAGCAGCGTGCGCTGGGCGTAGTACTCGCCGAGCTTCTCCTCGGGCACGCCGTAGACCGCGGCGCGCTTGGCGCCCCAGCCGCCGGCGAAGATGCCCGAGCCGCGGACGACCCCGTCGGGGTTGATGCCGTTGACCTTGATGCCGTGCTCGCCGAGCTCGGCGGCCAGCAGCCGCACCTGGTGCGCCTGATCGGCCTTCGTCGCCGAGTAGGCGATGTTGTTGGGGCCGGCGAACACCGAGTTCTTCGACGAGATGTACACGATGTCGCCGCCGAGCTTCTGGTCGATCATCACCCGGGCGGCGGCGCGCGAGACGAGGAAGGAGCCCTTGGCCATCACATTGTGCTGCAGATCCCAGTCGGCGACGGTCGTCTCGAGCAGCGACTTCGACAGCGAGAGGCCGGCGTTGTTGACGACGATGTCGAGGCCGCCGAACGCGAGCAGCGCGGCGTCGACCGCGGCCTGCACCGCGTTCTCGTCGGTGACGTCGGCGGCGACGCCGATCGCCACGTCGGCCGAGCCGAGCTCGGCGGCGGCCGCCTGCGCCTTCTCGGCGTCGAGGTCGGCGATCACGACGCAGGCGCCCTCGGCGGCCAGCCGCTTGGCCGTCGCCTTGCCGATCCCCGACGCGGCGCCCGTGACGAGCGCGATGCGGGTGGCGAGCGGCTTCGGCTTCGGCCGGCGCCTGAGCTTGGCCTCCTCCAGCGCCCAGTACTCGATGCGGAACTTCTCGGCCTCGTCGATCGGCGCGTACGTCGAGATCGCCTCGGCGCCACGCATCACATTGATCGCGTTGACGTAGAACTCGCCGGCGACGCGCGCGGTCTGCTTGTCGGCGCCGTAGCTGAACATGCCCACGCCCGGCACTAGCACGATCGCCGGGTCGGCGCCGCGCATCGCGGGCGGCTCCTCGCCGCGCTCGCGCGCCGCGGCCGCACCGCGCTCGTAGTAGGCGGAGTAGTCGGCGCGGTACGCCTCGTGCAGCTCGGGCAGCCGCGCGACGATCTCCTCCACGCTCGCGGTGGCGGGCAGGTCGACGACGAGCGGCTTCACCTTGGTGCGCAGGAAGTGGTCGGGGCAGCTCGTGCCGAGCGCCGCGAGCTCGGGGTGGCGCGCGGAGGCGAGGAAGTCGAGCACGACCTGGTCGTCGGTGAAGTGGCCGACCTGCGGCTTGTCGGTCGAGGCGAGGGCGCGCAGGTGCGGCGCGAGCGCGGCCGCCTTCGCGCGGCGATCGGATGCGGGAAGCGGCGCGTACCCGTCGAGCTTCTCCCCGAACGGGTCGGCCTTGCCGTGCTGCTCGATGTACTCGGCGGCGGTGCGGATGATCCACAGCGAGTTGGCCTCGGCCTCGTCGCTCGTGTCGCCCCAGGCGGTGATGCCGTGCCCGCCGAGGATCGCCCCGATCACGTCGGGGTTCTGCCGCTTGATCTCGGCGATGTCGAGACCGAGCTGGAAGCCCGGGCGGCGCCACGGCACCCAGGCGACCCGGCCGCCGAACGCCTCGGCGGTCAGCCGCTCGCCGTCGGCGGCGGTGGCGAAGGCGATACCGGAGTCGGGGTGCAGGTGGTCGACGTGCGCGGCGTCGACCAGGCCGTGCATCGCGGTGTCGATCGAGGGGGCGGCCCCGCCCTTGCCGTGCAGGGTGTAGTCGAATGCGGCGACCATCTCGTCCTCCCGCTCGACCCCCGGGTACACGTCGACGAGCGCGCGCAGGCGGTCCAGCCGCAGCACGGCGAGGCCCGCCTCCGTCAGCGTGCCGAGGTCGCCGCCGGAGCCCTTCACCCACAGCAGCTCCACCGGCTCGCCGGTCACCGGGTCGATGTCGGTGGCCTTCGCCGAGGTGTTGCCGCCGGCGTAGTTGGTGTTGCGCGGGTCGGCCCCGAGCCGGTTCGACCGCGCGATCAGTTCCGCCGGGGCCGATGGCTGAGGAGTCGCCGCAGGCGACGTCTCGAAGCCCGGCCCACCCTTCGAGACGCCGCTGCGCGGCTCCTCAGGGTTCGAGGTGTTCGACTCGCTCATGCTCATGCTCCCCATCCGGCCTGCGTGCCGCCCACGCGCTCGGCCTCGATCCTCTGCTGATACCCCGACTCGGCATAGGCGCGCATCGGGTCGGCGGGCAGTCCGCGCGAGGCCCGCCACTCGGCGAGCGCAGGGCGTACATCCGTGTAGAAGGCGTCCATCAGCACCCCGTTGGCGGCGAGCACATCGCCCTCCTGCTGGGCCCGGCGCAGCGCATCCGTGTCGACGAGCAGGGCGCGTGCCGTCATCTCCTGCACGTTGAGCACCGAGCGGATCTGCCCCGGGATCTTCTTCTCGATGTTGTGGCACTGGTCGAGCATGAACGCCACGTCGGGGTTGCCGTATCCGCCGCCGCGGATCACCTCGTAGATGATGCGGAACAGCTGGAACGGGTCGGCGGCGCCGACGATCAGGTCGTCGTCGGCGTAGAACCGCGAGTTGAAGTCGAACGACCCGAGCTTCCCGAGCCGCAGCAGCTGGGCGACGATGAACTCGATGTTGGTGCCAGGCGCGTGGTGGCCGGTGTCGAGGCAGACGTACGCCTTCTCGCCGAGCGCGACCGTGTGCGCGTAGCTCGTGCCCCAGTCCGGCACGTCGGTGTGGTAGAACGCCGGCTCGAAGAACTTGTACTCGAGCACGAGCCGCTGCCCCTCCCCGAGGCGGGCGTAGATCTGCGAAAGCGAGTCGGCCAGGCGGTCCTGTCGGGCGCGGATGTCGTCCTGACCCGGGTAGTTGGTGCCGTCGGCCAGCCAGATCTTCAGGTCGCGCGACCCGGTCTCGTTCATCACGTCGATGCACCGGTAGTGGTGGTCGATCGCCTTCTGGCGGATGCGCGGGTCGGAGTGCGTGACGGATCCGAGCTTGTAGTCGTCGTCCTGGAAGGTGTTGGAGTTGATCGTGCCGAGCCGCACCCCGTTGTCTTCGGCGTGCTTGGCGAGGTCGGCGTAGGAGTCGACCGTGTCCCACGGGATGTGCAGGGCGACCGACGGCGCGAGGCCGGTGTGCCGGTGCACCTGCGCGGCGTCGCTCACCTTCTCGAACGGATCGCGCGGCACCCCCGCCTGCCCGAAGACCTTGAACCGCGTGCCCGAGTTGCCGAACGCCCAGCTGGGCAGCTCGATCGCCTGCTTCTCGAGTTCGGGGGTGATGTCAGAGAACGTCGTCATCGTCGCCCGCTCCTTCCGCAGCTTCCAGCTGCTCGTCCAGATTGAAGATCTCCTCGAGCTCGACCGCGGCCTGGTCGGCGCGACCGTCGAGGTCGACGAAGAATTCGGCCATCTCGGCCTCCCACCGGGCGGCGACCGGCGAGGCGGCGAGGTATTCGTCGGCGGCGGCCTTGGCTGCGGCATCCGTGACCTCGTAGTAACCCACCAGCTGCCCGTCGTCGGCGAGGAAGATAGAGTAGTTGCGCCGCCCGCTCGCCTCGATCGCCTGCAGCATGTCGGGCCAGACGGATGCGTGGCGCGCGCGGTACTCGTCGATCCGATCGGGCCGCACCCGCAGCGTGAAGCAGATGCGCAGGGTCACTTGCGGCCCCCTCGCGCGCCTGCCTCCTGCGTGACCCGCAGGAAGCCCGTCTCGGTCTCGAGGTACTCGCCGTAGCGCTCCTGCTCGATCTCGCGCAGGCTCTTGCCGCGGGTCTCGGGCGCCCAGATGGTGCCGATCAGGAACGAGATCACGAGCAGCGCGATGATCAGGATGCCGAGCTTGGACAGGCCGATCGTGTCGAGCAGGGTCGGGAACCACAGGCTCAGCACGCCGACCATGATGCGGGCGGCGGTGAACAGCACGCCCTGGGCGCCGGCGCGGTACGGGGTGGCGAACAGCTCGCTGGTCCACAGCCCGTAGAAGGCCTGGGCGCCGATGCCCGCCGAGATGCCCCAGCCGAGCGCGAAGATGAACAGCACCGGCAGGCTCGGGGCGCTGAAGACGAGCACCGCCCACGCGCCGATGGCCATGAGCGCGCCGATGGCGAAGAGGATGCGGCGGGACATCCGGTCGCCCAGCAGCATGAAGCCCACCCAGGTGAACAGCGAGGTGCAGAACCACAGCAGCGCCTGGATCAGATCCTGCTCGACGACCGAGGTGAAGCCGCTGGCCGAGTACACCCGCGGCATGAAGATGCCCGCCTGGCCGGCGACGGTGTTCCAGAAGGCGTAGACGCCGAACAGGAAGAGCAGGGCCGTGATGTTCACCCTGCGGTTGAACAGGGCGCGCATGCTCGCGCCGATCGTGATCGAGCGGGCGTCGCGGTCGCGCTGCTCCGTCCAGATGCCGGATTCCGGCAGACCGCGTCGCACGATCCAGGTGATGGCGGCGACGACGAACAGCTCGGCGAAGATCAGCCGCGAGCCGAGCAGCCCGAGCGGGGCCACCGCGACGGCCAGCAGGTAGCCGATCATCGGCCCGAGCGACCAGGCCAGCTGGGCCGTGCCGACGTGGGCGGCGCGGCGATCGTCGGGCGCGATCTCGGCGATGTACGTCCAGGCGGCGGGAACGCCCGCGCCGACCGCGATGCCGGAGAGCAGGAAGCCCGCGAAGAGCATGCCGGTGTTGCCGGCGAAGATCACGAACAGCATGCCGAGCATGTACAGCAGCAGGTCGTAGGTGTAGATGAACTTGCGGCCCAGCCGGTCGCACAGGGGCCCGCCGATGATCGCGCCGATCGCCGCGCCGAAGGCGTTCGGGCTGAAGGCGGCGAGCACGCCGACAATGCCGTTGCCGAGGTGGAACTCGGTCTGCCAGAAGCCGAGGCTCGTCGCGATGGCGATGATCGAGCCGGCTTCGATGTAGTTGGACATGGCGACCGAGATCGTCGACCGCCAGCGGTGGTCGGCCACGGGTCGCGTCGTGGCGTCAGCGCGCGTCATTGCGTCTCTCTTCCGGTTCCGGCCCGGGACCACTGTGGTCCCCGTCGGCCTCGACTGCGATGAATCGTTTCATCGATCGCACGGGAATGCAACTATTGATGGGCTGTCGAGATCCGGCAGGGCGATCTCCGGCAGGTTCGAGATCCGGGCGAGGGAGGGCGACGATGACCGTCAGTGTGCGCGACGTCGCCGAGCACGCGGGCGTCTCGGTCGGTACGGTCTCGAACGTGCTGAACGGCAAGGCGACCGTGCGGCCGGAGACGGTCGAGCGCGTGCTCGCCGCGGTGGCCGAGCTGGGCTTCGTGCGCAATGACGCCGCCCGCCAGCTGCGCGCCGGCGTCAGCCGCAGCATCGGCATGATCGTTCTGGATGCCGGCAACCCGTTCTTCACCGGGCTCGCCCGCGCCGCCGAGCAGCGCGCCCTCGCCGAGGGGCGCGCCGTGCTGCTCGCCAACAGCGACGAGCAGCCCGAGCGCGAGGCGCTCTACCTCGACCTGTTCGAGCAGCAGCGGGTCGCGGGCCTGCTGATCAGCCCGGTCGGCGACGCCATGGACCGGCTGCACGCCCTGCACGGCCGCGGCACCCCGACGGTGCTTGTCGACCGCTTCAGCGACGACCCCGGGTTCTCGTCGGTCTCGGTCGACGACGTGGCCGGAGGCCGCATGGCCGCCGCGCATCTGCTCGAGACGGGCCGGCGGCGCATCGCGTTTGTGGGCGGCCCGCGCCGCCTGCGCCAGGTCGCCGACCGGTTGCGCGGGGCGCGCCAGGCGCTGCGCGGGCGCACGGATGCCTCCCTCTCGGTCCTTCCCACGCGGGCGCTCACCGTCGACGACGGGCGGCGTGCGGCCTCCGAGCTGCTGCGGCTGCCGGCATCCGATCGGCCCGACGCGGTGTTCGCCGCCAACGACCTGCTCGCGATCGGGGTGCTGCAGGGGGTGCTGGAGGAGCGTCGCGTGCCGGGCGAGCTCGCGATCGTCGGCTACGACGACATCCCGTTCGCCGCGTCGATGGCGGTGCCGCTGACGTCGGTGCGCCAGCCGTACGCGCGCATGGGCGAGCGGGCGGTCGAGCTGCTCGAGCGAGAGATCGCCGACCCGTCGCGCGCCGACCGGGAGCACGTGGTCTTCGAGCCCGAGCTCGTGGTGCGCGCGAGCAGCGGTGTGCGGGAGCCGCCCGGCGCCTAGTCCTGCCCGATGTCCTCGTTCCAGAGGGCGGGGTTGGCGGCGATCCATCCGCTCATCAGGTCGATGAGGGCGGGGTCGTTCACCACCGTGACCTCGACGCCGTGCTCGGCCAGCCAGTCCTGCCCGCCGAGGAAGGAGCGGTCGTCGCCGACGACCACCCGCCCGATGCCGAACTGGCGCACGAGGCCGGAGCAGTACCAGCACGGCGAGAGCGTCGTCACCATGACGGTGTCGCGGTAGGAGCGCTGCCGGCCGGCGTTGTGGAACGCATCGGTCTCGGCGTGCATGGCCGGGTCGTCGTCCTGCACGCGCTTGTTGTGACCGCGGCCGAGCAGCCGGCCGTCGCGGGTGAACAGCGCCGCCCCGATCGGGATGCCGCCCTCGGCCAGGCCCGCGCGCGCCTCCTCCGCGGCGACGGCGAGCATCGCGGCGTCGGTGGTGTAGCGCGTCTCTTCGGTCGACTCTTCGCTCATCGGATGCCCCGCCGCATCCGTCACGCGACCTCGTCGGCCGCGTCGACGCCGGCGATGACTTCGGGCTCGCTCTCGAGCGGGCCGCCGAGGCGGATGCCCATGGGCTTGAACAGGGCCCAGTAGATCACGGCGGCGAGCAGGAACCCGACGAGGGGGGTGAGGTCGCCGATGCCGCTGTGCGCGGCGACGAACCCCGTGTAGAACGACTGGTTGGAGAACAGCCAGATCGAGATCGCGCCGCCCGCGATGAGGGCGATGAAACCGGCCCAGTTGGTGAACTTCGCGCTCTCGGGGATCAGCTCGGCGATCGACGTGCCGCGGCGCAGGATGCGGTCCATGAAGACGACGCCGAGCCACGGGGCGATCCAGTAGGCGATGACGAGCAGGAAGTTCTCGTACCACTCCTCGAACTGGCCGTTCAGCACGGCGGCCAGGGCGATGAAGAATCCGACGATGCCGAAGCCGACCGCGATGATCGCCCGTCGCAGCGCGAACGGGATCTTGACGCCCGCGGCGAGGAACGACATCGCGCCCGAGTAGATGTTCAGGGCGTTCGCGGCGATGGCGCCGACGCAGATGGCGAGCAGGGTGAGGTCGCGGATCCAGGTGGGCAGCGGCTGCACGAAGCTGTCGGTGGGGTTGTCGCCGTTGAACGCGATGTAGGCCGACGCGGCGCCGGCGATCATCAGCACCGTGCAGCTGATGAAGTCGCCGAGCCCCGCCGCCCAGCCCAGTGCCGCGCGATTGACGTCCTTGCGCTGGTAGCGGGTGTAGTCCGACGCGTAGGGGTTCCAGCCGGCGGCGTAGCCGAACGCCCCCGATGCTGTCAGGGTGAATCCGGCGAACGACCAGCCGAGTCCCTTGGGCGGGGTGGCGTCACCGGTCTTCGCGAAGATGACGATCACCGCGATGAGGAAGATGATGCCCAGGATGATCGCGGTGTAGCGCTCGAACTGCTGCACCAGGTCGTGGCCGACGAACGCGAGCACGACCTGCACGACCACGACGATGACGAGCGAGAGCCAGGCCGGCATGCCGGTCAGCGCACTGAGCGCGAGCGTCCCGCTGGCGGAGTTGGTGGCGAACCAGCCGAGCCCGGCCATCGCGGTGTTCAGCGCGGCCGGCAGGATGTTGCCGCGGGTACCGAACGCGGTGCGGCTCAACACGAGCTGTGCGAGCCCCTCGCGCGGGCCCCAGGTCGACAGGATGCCCTGGGTCAGCGAGCCGAGCGCGTTCCCGACGACGATCGCGAGGATCGCTGCGGGCAGGCTCAACCCGAAATAGGCGACGGCGATCATGCCGACGAACACCGTCGCGAACTCGAGGTTGGGCGAGGTCCAGGTGGCGAAGAGCTGCCACGGCGAGCCGTGACGCCGCTCGGGCGGGATGGCCTCGATTCCGCCGACCTCGATGACGGTGCGCGCGGCGGCCGGGGAGGGGGAAGTCATACTCGGATGTTACCGGCGGCGGCGGCGCGCGTTGTTCTCGGGCATCCGTCGCCGCTCACTGTTGTTCGGCGTCACGAACCGGCGTCGCTAACTGACGTCACTACCCGGCGTCGTCAGCCCGCGTCGGCGCCGGCCTTGCGCCGCGCCTCGGCCGCGACGGCGATCGCGACCGCGACGACGGCGCCGATGAGCGTCTCGACCCCGCGCTCCCAGATCAGCTCGCCCAGGGGGCGGTGACCCGACAGTTCGCCCATCATCAGCACGAGCGGGGTGATCAGCAGCAGCGCGATCGTGTAGTTGCGCACCACGAACAGCTCGATGGCGCCCTGCAGCACGATGATGAGGATGATCGAGACGATCCCCTCGGGGCGGAGGGCGAGGAGCGCGGCCCCGATGCCGAGGCCGATGATCGTGCCGACGAAGCGGTGGGTGGCGCGCAGCACGCGGTTGTACCGGCCCGAGACCGAGAGCGCCGCGATCATCGACACCATGGCCCAGTACGGATGCCCGATGCCGATCAATCCCGGGATCGCGCCGGCGATCAGCGTGCCGCAGCCCAGCATGATCGCGTGCTGCCACAGTCCGTGGGCGGGCGGCGGCACGGGCGGGTGCGTGTGGTACGGATTGCGCAGCCGGCCTTCCTTCGCGCGCCAGATCAGCCGTCCCGCGTATCCGATCACGAGCGCCCAGGCGACGGATGCCGCCGCCGCGATGATGCCCTGGCCGACCTGCGCGGGCGTCGCCGTGATGCCGGCCACGCCGGCGAGACCGAAGATCTGGAACATCGGCCCGGGCGGGGTCCACCGCACGCGGTCGCCGAGCAGCGACCCGCCGAACGCCCAGACGGCCGCGACCGGGATGACGATGCCGTAGCGGTGCGGGGACAGCGAGATGAGCGCGCCCAGCGCGACCGACAGCAGCAGCGCGGAGCCGGCGATGGCCTGCAGCCGCAGCCGGGAGAGGTGCGGGAAGTTGCGGCCGTAGACGCTGGTGAAGGCGCCGAAGACGGCGTACATCGTGAGGTCTTCGCGGCCGATCGCCCAGAGCACCACGAGCGGACCGGCGGTGGCGAGGCCCACGCGCAGCGCCGCCCAGTGGTCGCGGTCGTGCGGCCGCACCTCGAGCAGGTCCCGCCACCGGGGAAAGAGGCGGGGCGCGTTGTCGGTCACGGATTTAGTTTACCCGTAAAATAATGGCGTGGAATCCACGGACCGGGCCCGCGTCGAGGCGGAGCGCCCCGATGATGCGGCGAAGTTGCGGCCCGACGACGCGGCGGAGCGCCCCGATGATGCCGACGCGGTGCGCGCGGCGTGGTCGCGCCTGCTTCCGGGCGTCGACACAGAACCCGTCGAGATCGTCTTCCGCGTGCTGCGGGCCGCGCGCCTGATCGAGCGCCACAGCGATCGGCAGCTGGCGGCCGCCGGGCTGACGCGGCCCGAGCTCGAGTTGCTGATGCTGTTGCGTCGATCGGATGCGGCGCTCTCCCCCACCGCGATCGCCGATGCGCTGCTCTTCACCGCCCCGGCCACGACCAAGCGCCTCAGCGCTCTCGAGGCGCGCGGCCTGCTCAGCCGGGTGGTGAACCCCGACGACCGGCGCGGCTCTCTCGTCACCCTGACCGAGTCGGGCCGCCGGCTCGTCGAGCGCGTGCTGCCCGAACAGCTGGCGCTCGAGGCCGAGCTGCTCGGTGGCCTGTCACCCGCGGAGCGCTCGCGCATCGCCGCGGCGCTGCGCACCCTCCTCGCCGCCGTCTCGCCAAGCACGCCGGTCGAGTAGCCGGCAAAGCCCCCTCCTCCCTCGCTGGTCGAGTAGCCGACGCAGCCGGCGTATCGAGACCCGCTTTTCACACCCGACATTCGCACGAGTTTTCCCCAATCTCCCGCCGCAGCCCCCGAATGTCAGTGGCACCTCCTACCCTGTCCTCAGAGCAGAAATAGAATGTCTCTTCGAGGAGCACCCGTGGGCGAGATCGGCACCAGCGCCACCGACGCGATGACGCGCCTGGCCGCCCTGTTGCCCGCCGCGCCCGCGACCATGACGATCGACGAGCTGCTGGGGTTCGCGGCATCCGTCGAAGAAGTGGGTCGTCAGATCGACGGCCTCAGGCTCTGGGTGGCGCAGGAGATCGACAACCGCTCCGACGCGTCGCTGGGCGACGACTCGCTGGCGCGGCGGCTCGGCGCTCGCACCGTCGCCGACGCCGTCGAGCGCGTGACGCGCACGAGTCACGCCGACGCGTTCCGTCGCGTCAAGCTGGCGCGTGCCCTCCGCCGGTTCCCCACCGTCGCACAGGCCGTGACAGACGGATGCCTCGGCCGCGAGCAGCTCGACGCGATTCTGCCCGACCCGCTGCTGCGCGCCGCCGGGGTCGCCCATCCCGAAGACGTGTCGGCCGCCGAGTCCGCCCTCGTCGAGTCGGCGCAGACGCTGCCTGCCGATGCGGTGCGGCTGCAGGCGCAGACCTGGGCCGTCGCGCTCGACCCCGACGGGCTGCCGCCCCGGGAGGACGATGCGCTCGAGCGGCGCTTCTTCACCATCGGCCGTGACCAGGGCGGGCTGGCGAAGATCTCGGGGCTGATGCCCGTGGAGCAAGCGGCCACCCTGCGCAGCGTGATCGACGCCTACGTGAACCCGAAGGGCAGGGTGGAGTTCTCCGACGCCACGGGTGGCGGCGCGGGCGACGAGGTCGCTGATCGAGACCGCGACCGCGACCTCGGTCTCGACCCTGACGGCGCCGCGGGCGCGGATGCGCCCAAGGATCTGCGCACCGCCGCACAGAAGCGCGCCGACGTGGTGCACGCGGTCTTCGCCGCGCAGGCCCGCGCGGCCGAAGTGCCGACGATGGGCGGGGCGCATCCGACGCTGCTCGTGACCGTCACGGAGGCCGAGCTGCGGTCGGGCAGCGGCGCCGCCTGGGTCGACGGTGAGGACGAGCCGATCAGCATCGCCGCGGCCCGGCAGCTGGCCTGCACCGGCGGCGAGCAGCGCGTGGTGTTCGGCGACGACGGCGAGGTGCTGCACCTCGGGCGTACGGCGCGAGTGTTCTCGCCGGCGCAGCGCCGTGCGATCGCGGCCCGCGATCGTGGCTGCGTCATTCCGGGCTGCGGCATGCCGGCCAGGTGGTGCGAGGTGCATCACGCCACGTCGTGGTGCGACGGCGGCCAGACCGAGGTGGGAAACGGCGTGCTGCTGTGCTGGTTCCATCACCGGCAGGTCGACGCGGGGCCGTGGCAGGTGCGAATGTCCGGCGGCGTGCCGCAGGTGCGCTGGGTGCTCGGGCGGCACTCCTCAGAATGGGCTCCGGCGAGGGGCGCCCCGCCGCCCGTGCGGAGCCGCAGGTGACGCCCCGCAGGGCCCTGCGACTACTTACCGGCGGGCAGGATGCGAAGGAAGTGGATGCCGACGGGCTTCCAGATGTCGACCGACTCGATCGACACCTTACGGCCGGGGGCCGGCGCGTGCAGCACCTGACCTCCGCCGAGGTAGATGCCGACGTGCTCCAGATTGTCGAAGACGACCAGGTCGCCGGGCTTGGCCTCGGCCTCCGTGATGCGCGTGCCGAGGGTGTCCTGCACGGTGACGGCGTGGGCCATCTCGATGCCGACCGACTCGTAGGCCCGCATGGTGAGGCCCGAGCAGTCGATGCCGGTGTGGCTCGCCCCGCCGAACACGTACCAGGTGCCGATGTAGCTGAGCGCGGTGTCGACGATCTTCTGCCGCTCGCCGCCCATGGTCATCGCGTCGGCGATCGCGGGGGCCGCCTCGTTCACGTCTGCTCCGCCCTGCTCGGCGACGATCGTGGCGATCGCATTGGCGACGTAGTTCACGTCGTCGACGCTCGGAGTTTTCACCGAGTCGGCCACCGACAGCAGTTGCTGCGCCGTGTGGCCGTGGGCGTCGACCGTGGTCGCGGACGGGTTGATCGCGTTGGCATTGGCGGGCACCACGAGCAGCAGCGACGGCGCCAGTGCGAATGCGCCGAGCGCCGACAGCACGGTGCGACGGATGCTCCGCCGGGCCGGCTTCGGGCGTGCCAGCACCGCGACGGGGGTCGGGGCCTGGTCGAGGTCGGGCAGCACCCGGTGCGAGCGGATCAGGTCTTCGGTGCGGCGCACATTCTCTTCGGCGACGACCTCGTCGACCGGCGCCGGACGGGTGACCTTGTGGCCCGGCGCCAGCGGCGGAACGTGCGCCTCCCGCCGGGCGCGCCCTTCGCGCAGCGCACGCGCCTCGCGGCGGGTCATGGGTTGGTGGGACTGAGCCTGGTGGGCGTGAGCCTGGTGGGCGGGAGTCTGGGGTTTGAGATCCTGCTGTTCCGGAGCCACCGCCCAGCGGTTAACGACCGCGGTCTCGTTGACGACGGGGATCTCAGCCGTGCGCGGCGCGCGGCGCTGCCGGCGCAGCGCGGTGACCTCGGAGGAGTGGACTTCTCCAGCGGCGGCGAGGTCGGCGATCAGAGCGTCGAACGCGTCGAGTGACGCACCGATCCTCTGCTCTGCCATGCCTGCTGTTCCCGCTCCACTCCGTGCTCGGGACCGTCCGCGTGGCACGGCACCCGAGATCGACTCTCGTTGTCCCCCAGATGACGGCCCGCCCCGTCGCCGCGACACTACCAGAGGCTCGCTGCACTGTGCATCTGAACGGCGCCGGTACAACTGCTCAATCGGCGAGGATGCGGGTGAAGTGGTACGCGACGCCCTGCCAGTCCGACAGCTCCTGGATCTCGACCGATCGGCCGGGAGCCGGCGCGGCGATCAGACGCCCGGCACCCAGATAGACCGCGACGTGCTCTTCGTTGTCGAACACGACGAGGTCGCCGGGCTTCGCCGCCGCTGCCGAGACCGGGTGCCCGGCGTAGTCCTGCGCCGACACGTAGTGCAGGAGTTCCACGCCCGCCGCTTCGTAGGCGCGCATGGTCAAGCCCGAGCAGTCGATGCCGGTCTTGCTCGCACCGCCGAGCACGTACGGCACGCCGAGGTAGCTGAGCGCGGTCGTCACGACGCGAAGTCGCGCGCCGGGCGCGGAGCCGAGCGCGGCGGCCGTCTCGTCGGCGACCTGCAGGAGGTCGCTTTCGCTGCCGGTGCTGCTGCCGCTGTCGCCGGTGGTCACCGCAGTGGATGCCGATGCCGATGCCGATGCCGATGCCGATGCCGATGCCGCAGTCGATGCCGAGGTGGTGCCCACCGCCTCGCGCACGAGGGCCTGCACGTCCGGCCCGATCGACTGGTAGCTGACCTCGACGAGTCGCGGCGCGGGCACGTCGCTCGGCACGGAGAGCGTCTGCGCTTCGGTCGCGGCGACCGGCTCGGTGCTGATCGAGCCAGTGCTGATCGAGCCAGTGCTGACCGAGCCGGTGCTGACGGAGCCAGCACTGACCGGCTCGGTGCGGTTCGTGAGCACACCGGCGTGCGCCGGCACGGCCAGCGCGAGGGATCCGACGATGGAGAGGCCCACGCCGGCGAGAAGAGAGAAGCGTCGCATTGGGGGTACTGATTCGGGGGTCGAAGCGGACAGAAGAAGCGGACAGAAGAAGCGGACAGAAATGGTCACAGCTATGCCGGCCAGGTCGGATGCACCGGTTCGGGTTCCAGCGCCATGGCCGCCGGGAATCGTATGCAGGCGCGCTGGACCGGTTCACCCAGGAAGGCGTCCGCAGCGCTCGCGCGTGCCCTATGCATGCTGCAACTTGCAGCCGGAACGGCCCGATTCCCGGGCTTTTCGAAGCCGCCGGGTTGCCGCGGCGGGTCGCCTCGCGTTTAGATTTCGCTAGTGACCTGGAAAATTGTCACCCGCGCCCGGCCGGGCGCGAAGCCCGAGCGGGGGCGTCCGGCGTGAGGGGTGCGACGGGTGCACCGGGCCGAATCGGGGGGTCTCTGGCATGCAACTGAGAATCGACGCAACAAACCCTGCGCCTGCGTCCGAGCAGGTGCGCACGCAGGTGATGGTGCTGGTGCGCGACGGCAAACTGCCGCCGGGAGCGAAGCTGCCGACGGTGCGCAGACTGGCCGACGAGCTCGGCATCGCCGTCAACACCGTCGCGCGCGCGTACCGCCTGCTCGAGGCCGACGGCATCCTCGAGACCTTCGGGCGCCGCGGCACGTTCGTCGCCGACTCCGGCGACGCGATCCAGCAGCAGCTGCACGCCGCCGCCACGCAGTACGCCCGCAAGATCGCGAGCCTCGGCATCGGCGCCCGCGACGCGATCGCCGCCGTCACCGCGGCGGTCAACGCGGAGCTGGAGCCCTAGCGCCGGAGCCCTAGAGCTGGAGTCCTAGATCACATCCCGGGAGAGCGCCGTCGGATTCCCGAACCGGTGGTTCGTGATCGAGATCGCCTGCTCCCGGAAGAACGGCAGCAGCTCGATGCGGCCCGAGGCGGTCACCTCGCCGTCGTAGATCGCCACCTCCGGGTCACCGCGCAGCGCCCGCGCCGTCGCGAACCGGTCGCCGCCGATGAGACGGATGCGGTGCACGGCGGTCGCGGTCGCGTATGCCTCCCCCGGCTCGACGCCGTTCGGGGAAAGACTGACCGAGGTGAAGGTGAGCCGCCCGAGCCAGAAGTCGTCGTCCTCGATCCGGTGCGGGATGGCGTGCGCCTCGAGCCACGCGATCACCCCGTCGGGCAGCGGCATGGCCGACGACACGTCGAACGGCGCGCGCGACAGCGTGGCGGCCGCGAGCACGCGCATCAGCTCGGCGAGGGTGCCGTTCTCGCCGAGACGGATGCTGACGGGCACGGGCCGGTAGCGGAACAGGTTGCGCTCGACGCCGAGGTTCGCCGCATCCGTCACCCTGCCGTATTCGGTCGCGTAGGCGATCGCGTCCGACAGTGCCGAGCGGCGCACGAGGTCGAACTCCTCGTAGCTGAGCGCGGACTGGGCCGACTCGATGAGCTCCTGCACGTCGACGTCGAGGCCGCGCAGGTGCAGGCTCGCGCTGTGCTCGCCGGGGTCGGTGCGCCAGGAGCCGAGCGGCAGCAGGGTGTTCGGGCCGCCGGCCTTCACGGTCGTGCCCACCGAGGAGCGCTTCCAGCCGCCGAACGGCTGGCGCTGCACGATCGCGCCGGTGATGTGCCGGTTGACGTAGAGGTTGCCCGCCTCGACCCGCTCGAGCCAGAAGGCGAGCTCGTCGGAGTCGAGGGTGTGCAGCCCGGCGGTGAGGCCGTACTCGACCGTGTTCTGAAGCTGCACCGCCTCTGCCAGGTCGTGGGCGCGCATGATGCCGAGCACCGGGCCGAAGAACTCGGTGAGGTGGGTGCGCGACCCGGGCTGCACGCCGATCTTGATGCCGGGGCTCCACAGGCGGCCCGGGCGGCTCGAGTCGCGGTCGAGGCACTGCGGGGCGACGAGCCACTCCTCGCCCTCGTCGAGCTCGGTGAGCGCTTCGAGCAGCTTGCCCTGCGCCGGTTCGATGAGGGGGCCGACCTGCACCGTGGGGTCGCTCGGGTAGCCGACGCGCAGGCTGCGGGTCGCGTCGATCAACTGCCGGGTGAAGCGCTCGTCCTCGGCGACGGACCCGACGAGGATCGCGAGCGACGCGGCCGAGCACTTCTGGCCGGCGTTCAGAAAGGCGCTCTTCACCAGGTCGGCGACGGCGAGGTCGACGTCGGCCGAGGGGGTGATCACGATCGCGTTCTTGCCGCTCGTCTCGGCGAGCAGCGGCAGGTCGGGCCGCCAGGAGCGGAACAACTGCGCGGTCTCGTACGACCCGGTGAGGATCACCCGGTCGACGCGCGCGTCGGAGACCAGCTGCTGGCCCAGGCTGCGCCCGTCTGAGTCCGGTTGTTGAGGATCCGGTCCCTCCTCCACATCGACCAGCACGAGGGTGTCGTGCGGCACGCCGGCGCGCCGCAGCACGTCGACCACGACGGCCGAGCAGCGCTTGGCCTGGGGCGCGGGCTTCACGATCACGGCGCTGCCCGCGGCGAGCGCCGAGAGCATGCCACCGGCGGGGATCGAGACGGGGAAGTTCCAGGGCGGCGTGACGACGGTGAGAGCGGATGGCTCGAACTTCGCCCCCTGCACCGTGTCGAGCTCCCGGGCGAGGGCGGCGTAGTAGTGCGCGAAGTCGGCGGCCTCGCTCACCTCGACGTCGGCCTCGGCGATCGTCTTGCCGGTCTCGGCCGCCATCACCTCGATCAGCTGATCGCGGTTCGCGCTGATCGCGAGGCCGACGGTGTCGAGCACGGCGGCGCGCTCCTCGCCGGGCAGCGCGCCCCAGCGCCGGCCCGCCTGGCGGGTGGCGGCGATGATCTGGTCGAGCACGGCCGGGTCGGTCACGCGGGCGGCGAGGATCGCGGCGATGCCGAGGTCGCTTCCCGGCACGCGCGAGAGGACGCGCTTGCCCCAGGCGCGGTTGGCCGGCAGCGCGGGGTCGGTGTCGGAGACGTTGCGGAAGTCAGCGAGCGTGTGGGCGGTCACGCTCTGCGCAGTGCTCTGCGCAGCGCTCAGCCCGAGTTCCGCGGCCTGGTCGGGGTCCATCGTCCAGGCCGTCTCGGCCGATCCGAGCGACGTTGTGGGCAACTCGGTCGTCGGCAACTCCGCCGTCTCGCCGCGGAACCGCCACGCGTCGCGGCGGGGCAGGCCCATCACCGCGCTCGTGAGCCCCTGCTCGGCGGCCTCGGCGGCCGGGTCGACCGGGTCGAGACGGATGTGCAGCAGCGACGTCGCGCTCTCGTCCTGCCATTCGCGCATCCGGTCCTGCGTGCGGTTCGGCAGCGGAGCGGCGCCGAAGGGCTCGCGTACGCTCTCGTAGCCGTACACCGCGTCGAGGAACCGGTCGCGCTCGCGCTCGTAGAGCGCCCGGCTGGTTTGCGCGGCGGCGCCCTGGGCCGCGCTCGCGGCCCTGCTCTCGGCACTGCCCGGCGCCAGCGCGAACATCGCCGACATGAAGTTCTCGGGCGACGCGTTCTCCTCGAGGCGGCGCACCAGGTACGAGATCGCCACGTCGAACTCGTCGGGGTGCACGACCGGGGTGTACAGGGTCAGCGTGCCGGTGGTGCGGGCGACCGCGTCGGCCTGCTCGCCCGCCATGCCGAGCAGCATCTCGAAGTCGATGCCGTCGCGGACTCCGCGCGCGCCGGCCAGCAGCCACGCGAAGGCCACGTCGAAGAGGTTGTGGCCGGCGACGCCGATGCGCACGGCGGCGATGTGCTCGGGGGTGAACGCCCAGTCCAGCATCCGCTTGTAGTTGATGTCGGTCTCGCGCTTGCTGCCCCAGGTGGCCAGCGGCCAGCCGTGCAGGGTCGCGTCGACCTTCTCCATCGCGAGGTTGGCGCCCTTGACGATGCGCACCTTGATCGGGGCTCCGCCCGCGACCCGGCGGTTCTGCGCCCACTCGGTGAGATCCTGCAGGGCGTCGAGCGCGTCGGGCAGGTAGGCCTGCAGCACGATGCCGGCCTCGAGGTCGCGCAGCCGCGGGTTGGAAAGCAGGCGTTTGAAGACGGCGATGGTCAGATCGAGGTCGCGGTACTCCTCCATGTCGAGGTTGATGAACTTGCCGGCGCGCGTGCCGGTGCCGGTACCGCTGCCGCCCGTCGGCGCGGACGCCGCCGCCAGCTCGTACAGGGGCGTGAGCCGCTCGACCACCTTGTCGACCGCGTCGTCGAACGCCCACATGGTGAGGTTCGAGACGATCGAGCTGACCTTGATGCTGACGTAGTCGACGTCGGGGCGCTCGAGCAGCCGGCGCACGCCCTCGAGCCGGCGCGCCGCCTCCTCTTCGCCGAGCACGGCCTCGCCGAGCAGGTTGAGATTCAGGCGGGGCGTCACGGGCCTCGCAGGCGAGGCAGCCGTTGATGACACGGATGCCTCGGCCGGTGCCGCCGCCCGCGTTCCGCGGGGCCGGCGCAGCCGCTGCAGCGTGCGGCCGAGGGTCTCGGGCTTGTTGTCGACCACGAGGTGGCCGACCAGCCGGCGCAGCACCCAGCGCGCCGTGGGCACCACGAGCCAGGGCAGGGCTGGACCGAGCAGTCCGCCGAGCCACAGCGCGAGGCGGAAGTACCACGGCAGCACGGCGGGCACGCGCGGCGCGAGCCGCTGCAGGGTCGCCGCGGCGACGCGACGGTCGTGGGGCCGGGCGACGCCGTCGATGAACTGGACGGCGAACTCGAGCCCGCCCTCGACGCTGAGCAGCTCGGCGAGGCGCCGGGCGCCCGCGGTGCGGCGGGTGGCGCCGCTGCCCGGGGCCGAGCTCCCCCCGCTGCGATCAGTGAGCCACTGCTCGACCAGGGCGACGGCCTCGTGCGCGATCGCGCTCAGCTCGCCGGGCGGCAGATCATGCTGCTGGGCGGCAGCCGGGTCGGGGGTGCTCATGGATACGAGGATAGGTCTCGGGCCCTGCCCTCACCGGTGCACCGCTACCGGAACCGGTGATCCGTGATCGTCGCCCGGGGGCCGCGCCGCTCGGGCAGCCGGCCGCTCGCGAGGATCAGCCGCACGATCCGCTGCCGCTGCCCCGCCCACGGCGCGAGCAGCTCGAGCATGCCGGCGTCGTCGCAGTGGCGGTCGCCGGCGAGCGCGTACCCCACGAAATGCGGCACGTGGTAGTCGCCGACCGACACCTGGTCCGGGTCGCCGTGACTGCGCTGGAACGTCTCGGCGGCGGTCCAGGGGCCGATGCCGCGCAGGGAGGTGAGGGTGCGCGCATCCGTCGCCCGTTCGATCGCGTCGGCGCGCGCGGCCGCCTCGACGAGCGTGCGGCTGCGGGTCGGGTCGACGCCGGCCTGGTGCCACTCCCAGCTCGGGATGCGCCGCCACTCGGCGGGGGTGGGCGCGAGCCGCAGCCGCGCGGGCGCCGGCCCGGGCGCCGGGTGGCCGAAGCGGGTCACGAGCCGGGCCCACTCGCGGTACGCCTCGAGGCTCGTGACCTTCTGCTCGAGGATCGCCGGCGCCAGCGCCTCGAACACCCGGCGCGTGCGCGGCAGGCGCAGCCCCGGGTTGCGGCGCAGCGTCTCGGCCAAGAACGGATGCCGGGACAGATCGAGCTGCGACCAGTCGTCGCCCGCGCCGAGCAGCTCGGGCACCCCGGCGATCGCCCACTCGGACCCGGGGCCCCACGCGCGGGCGTGCACCGGCGCGCCGACGGCCGCCTGCTCGAGCCGCAGGGTGACGGGGCCCGACGGGGTGTGGAAGGTGCGCCAGACGGCGGAGCCCCCGCGTCCAAACCCGCCGGTGGAATGTTGGGCCCCGTCCCACTGGGTGGTCGGGTCGTATGGGCCGCGGCCGATCGGGGCGAGCGTGGCGCGCAGGTCGACGGGGGCGGCTGGGGCGTAGGTGGTGGAGAGCGGAGTTGTGGAGACCGGAGTTGTGGAGACCGGAGCTGTCGGCGAAACCTGAGCCGTCGCATCCGTCACCACCGTCATGCGGCCCAGCGTAGGCCGCACGCCTGACAGCGCCGCGCCCGCCGCGCGCTACACGTCGCGCTGCGCGGGGCCCGTGTAGAGCGACAGGGGGCGGATGAGCGAGTTGTGCGCCCGCTGCTCCATGATGTGCGCCGTCCAGCCGGTGATGCGGGCGGCCGCGAACAGCGGGGTGAAGGTCTGCGTGTCGAAGCCCATCAGGTGGTACGCCGGGCCCGAGGGGTAGTCGAGGTTGGGCTTGATGCCCTTGCGCTCGGCCATCGCCTGCTCCAGCGCCGTGTACAGCTCGAGCAGGTCGGGGCGGTTGTAGTACTCGACGAGCCGGTCGAGCGCCGCCTTCATCGTGGGCACCCGCGAGTCGCCGTTCTTGTACACGCGGTGCCCGAAGCCCATGATCTTCGCCTTGCGCTCGAGCGCGTCGTCGAGCCACGCCTCGGCCCGGTCGGCCCGCTCGATCTCGGCGAAGGTCACCATGACCGCCTCGTTCGCGCCGCCGTGCAGCGGGCCCTTGAGTGCGCCGATCGCGCCCACCACGGCCGAGTGCAGGTCGGAGAGCGTCGAGGCGATCACCCGGCCGGTGAAGGTCGAGGCGTTGAACGAGTGCTCCGCGTACAGGATGAGCGAGACCCGGAACGCGTCGACCACGACCTCGTCGGGCACCTCGCCGAAGGTCATCCAGAGGAAGTTGCTCGAGTAGTCGAGGTCGGTGCGGGCGGGCACGGCGTCCATGCCGTGGCGGCGGCGCTGGTCGTAGGCGACGATCGCGGGCAGCTGGGCGAAGAGCCGCACGGCCTTGTCGTAGTCGCTGCGCTCTTCGTCGGGGAACCTGGTCTCGCTCGCGCCGAGCAGGCTGACCGCGGTGCGCAGCACGTCCATCGGATGCGCCGACACGGGGATCCCGTCGATGAGCCTCTTCACCTCGGGCAGCAGCTCCCGCTGCCCGCGCTCGACGGCCTCGAAGGCGACCAACTCCTCCGGCGACGGCAGCTCGCCGTGCCAGATCAGGTAGGCGACCTGCTCGAAGGAGCAGTGCTCGGCCAGCTGCTGCACCGGGTAGCCGCGGTAGAGCAGCGAGTTGGTCTCCTGGTTGACGCTGGAGATCTCCGTCGTGTCGACGACGACCCCGGCGAGGCCCTTCTTGATGTCGGGGCTCGCTGTGTCGGTCATTGCTCCTCCTCGAGCGGGTTTCGATACGCGTCTTCGACGCTACTCAACCAGCGCAGCCTTTCAGCGCTGAATCCGGAAGTTGAAGATCCCGTCGTCGAACCGGTTGTAGCCCTCGTAGTCGATCAGCTCGTACAAGTCTGCGCGATGCTGCATCTGCCCGAGCAGCGCCGTGAGCGATCCGTTCTCCTCGAGCTCGTCGAGCCCGCGAAGCGCGGCGCCCATCGCGAGGCGCAGCAGCGACACCGGCCAGATCACGAGGTTGATGCCCACGTCGCGCAGCTGGTCGACGGTGAACAGCTCGGACTTCCCGAACTCGGTCATGTTGGCGAGGATCGGCACGTCGACGGCGGCCCGCACCGCCTCGAACTCGGCGAGGCTCGCCATCGCTTCGGGGAAGATCGCGTCGGCGCCCGCGTCGACGAGCGCCTTGGCCCGGTCGATCGCCGCGTCGAGGCCGACCGCGCCGCGGGCATCCGTGCGCGCCATGATGAGCAGATTCGCGTCGCGCCGCGCGTCGACCGCGGCACGGATGCGCTTCAGCGCGGTCTCGTCGTCGACGACCTCCTTGCCGTCGAGGTGCCCGCACCGCTTCGGGTTCACCTGGTCCTCGATGTGCACGCCGGCCACGCCCGCGTCCTCGAGTTCCTGCACGGTGCGGGCGACGTTCATCGGCTCCCCGAAGCCGGTGTCGACGTCGACGAGGGCCGGAAGCTCGGTCATCCGTGCGATCTGGTGCGACCGGGTCGCGACCTCGGTGAGCGTGGTGAGGCCGATGTCGGGCAGGCCGAGCTCGGCCGAGAGCACGGCGCCGGAGATGTAGACGCCGTCAAAGCCGCGCTGCTCGATCAGCCGCGCCGCGAGCGGGTTGAACGCGCCGGGGAAGCGCAACAGCTCGCCCGAGGCGAGGCGCGCGCGGAACGCCTCGCGCTTGGCCTGCGGCGTCGATTTCGAGTAGAGCATCAGAACAACCTCAACGGACCAGCCCGATCAGAACAGCCCGTCGGGCACCGCGGCCTGGGTCAGGTACCCGTACTGCGCCGTGAAGCTCAGGCCGCCGAGCTCGTCGGCGGTGAGCTCGGGCAGCCGCTGTGCGGTGTCGAGGAAGCGCTCGATCTCGGACTCCTCGAGCACGCCGGCGGCGAGGGTGCGGAACTTGCGCACGTAGTCGTCGCGGGCGAAGGGCTTGGCGCCGAGCGGATGCGCGTCGGCCACCGCGATCGAGTCGCTGATGGTCGAGCCATCCGTGAACCTGACCTCGACCTCGCCGCCGAAGGCCTGCTCCTTGGGGTCGAGGGAGTGGTAGCGGCGGGTCCACTCGGGGTCCTCCACGGTGGTCACCTTGCGCCACAGCTCGACCGTGTCGGGGCGGTGGGCGCGCTCGGGCGAGTAGGAGGTCTCGTGGTTCCAGCCGCCGTCCTGCAGGGCGACGGTGAAGATGTAGGGCACCGAGTGGTCGAGGGTCTCGCGGCTCGCGTCGGGCGAGTACTTCTGCGGGTCGTTCGCGCCCGAGCCGATCACGAAGTGGGTGTGGTGGCTCGTCTTCAACACGATCGACTCGACGCGCGACGGGTCGTCGAAGAGCAGCGGATACTCCGTGTGGAGCTTGCGGGCGAGGTCGATCCAGGCCTGCGCCTGGTACTCGGCCGAGTGCTCCTTGGTGAACGAGTCGAGGATGGCGCGCTTGGGCTCGCCGGGGGCGGGCAGCGCGACGTCGTAGCTCGCCTCGGGGCCGTCGAGCAGCCAGGCGATGACGCCGTCCTCGCCCTCGTAGATCGGGGTGGGGCTGGTCTGGCCGCGCATCGCCCGGTCGACGGCCTCGACGGCCATCTTCCCGGCGAAGGCGGGGGCGAACGCCTTCCAGCTCGAGATCTCGCCCTTGCGCGACTGGCGGGTGGCGGTCGTGGTGTGCAGCGCCTGGCCGATGGACTGGAAGATCACGTCCGGCTCGAGGCCGAGCAGGGTGCCGATGCCGGCGGCGGCGCTGGGCCCGAGATGGGCGACGTGGTCGATCTTGTGGGCGTGCAGGCTGATCGCGCGGGCGAGGTCGATCTGGATCTCGTAGCCGGTGGCGATGCCGCGGATGACGTCGCGGCCCGTGAGGCCGCGGGCCGCCGCGTGCTGGGCGACCGCCACGACCGGCGGGATGTTGTCGCCGGGGTGCGAGTACTCGGCGGCGAGGAAGGTGTCGTGGTAGTCGAGCTCGCGCACGGCGACGCCGTTGGCCCAGGCGGCCCACTCGACGGCGGTGCGGCGCGAGGCCGTCGTGCCGAACACGCAGGCGCCCGCGCCCCCGACCGAGACCGGGTGCGCGAGCGCCTGGGCGCGCGCCGCCGCGGGCGCGCTGCGGATCAGGGATGCGGCGGCGACCGCCGCGTTGTCGATGACCCGGTTGACGACCATGTCGGCGACGTCGTCGTCGACGTCCACGGGATCCGCCGCGACCTGCGCGATCTTCCAGGCGAGCTGGTCTTCCTTGGCCAGTCCTTCGTCGCTGCGGTGCGTGCGTACGTGATGCGTTTCCACGTCCGCAACCCTACCGGGGCGCCGCTAACGCGGCGCTCGTGGTGGAACGCACCCCTACGTGAAGTCGCCCACCTAGAAGTCGCCCGCCTAGAAGTCGCCCCGCTACTTGAAGTCGTCCGCCTTCGCCGTGGGCACCATGATCGCGCGGGCGAGCGTGTGGAAGTGCAGGTTGAAGCCGAGCACGGCGGGGGTGGACTCCAGGTCCAGCTCGAGCGCCGGCACGTCGACGGCGTGCACGACCGTGAAGTACCGGTGGATGCCGGTGCCCTCGGGCGGCTCGGCGCCGGTGTAGGCGCGCTCGCGCAGCTCGTTCTTGAGCATCAGGGCGCCCGGCGGCAGCTGCAGGCCGCCTGCGGCGCCTGCGCCCTCCTCGAGCGAGGTCACGGAGGCGGGGATGTTGTAGACGGCCCAGTGCCAGAAGCCCGACTGGGTGGGGGCGTCGGGGTCGAACACGGTGACGGCGAAGCTCTGCGTCTCGGCGGGGAAGCCGCTCCAGGACAGCTGCGGCGAGCGCGACTCGCCGCCCTGGCCGGGGGCGCGGTAGACGGTCGGAATGGGCTGACCGTCGGCGACGGAGGTGGACGTGACGGTGAAGGAACCGAAGTCGCGCAGCTGCGCGAGCTCCTCGTACGGGTTGTGCCAGTTCTCGGTCATGTGTCGAGCCTACGCACCCTGCGCAGCCCCCACACGGTCACGCGCACCATCGCCTCCACCACGATGCCGAGCGACATCTTCGAGTCGCCGCGCTCGCGCTCGACGAAGGTGATCGGCACCTCGACGATGCGCAGGCCGGCCTGCGCGCTGCGCCACAGCATGTCGACCTGGAAGGCGTAGCCGGCGCTGTGCACGGCGTCGAGGTCGAGACGCTCGAGGGCCTCGCGGCGGAAGGCGCGGTATCCGCCGGTCACATCGCGCACCGACAGCCCGAGCGCGAGGCGCGCGTACGCGCTGCCGAGGCGCGAGATCGCCCGCCGGTGCCAGGGCCAGTTCTCCACGGACCCGCCCGGGACCCACCGCGATCCCAGCACGAGGTCCGCGGCATCCGTCGTCTCGTGCAATCTCTCCAACAGCCGGCCGAGCTGCTCGGGCTGGTGCGAGCCGTCGGCGTCCAGCTCGACGAGCACGTCGTAGCCGCGCTCGATGCCCCAGCGCATCGCCGCGATGTAGGCGCGGCCCAGGCCGTCCTTTCCGGCGCGGGTGAGCAGGTGCACCTGGCGATCGGATGCGGCGAGCCGGGCCACCACGTCGCCGGTGCCGTCCGGCGAGGAGTCGTCGACGACGAGCACGTCGGCGTCGGGCTGCGCGCGGCGCACGCGGGAGACGATCCATTCGACGTTGTCCCGCTCGTTGTACGTCGGGATCATCACCAGGACGCGCACGGACTCCACGCTAGCGGGCGGCTCGGGCCGAACCTGCACAGGCCCGGCATGCGGATGGCCCGGCGGGGAGCTCCCGGCCGGGCCATCCGATCTGCGCGTATCGCTGGCACTACCGCCCGACGCGGTCCTCGGCGGTGATGAACGAGGAGTTCGGCACGCCGAGCCCTGTCTCGTCGTCGTAGCCGCGCGCCGTCGACTGGGTGTCGCCCGCGTCGAAGGTGCCGAGGTAGCTGCCGGCGAGGCTCGCGAAGTGCAGCCCGGAGTGCGGCGTCACGTCGGTGATCGCGGTGGAGGGCAGCGAGTACAGCAGCGGGTTCGCGAACCCGATGGCGGTCTTCCGGCCCTGCTGCGCGAGCGCCTGGATGCCGGCGATCAGCGGGGTCGCGAGGCTCGTGCCGCCGATCGAGCTGATCGTGAACCCGTCGTCGGTCGTCTCGCCGATGTACATGCCGGTGTAGGGGTCGGCGTCGGCGGCGATGTCGGGCACGACGCGCATCGCGGTCTTCCCACGCGCCTGGCTCAGCGAGGAGGGCACGTCGGACTTCTGGTACCAAGGCTCGGTGAACAGCTGACTGGTGCCGCCGCCGGCGCCGGCGTAGAAGTACGCGCCGGGCAGCGGGTCCTCGTAGACCGGGGTCGAGCCGCTGTAGTCGACCAGGTCGAACAGCGTCTCCCAGCCGGTGCGTGCGACGAGCTTGCCGTCCTTGCCGATGATCTCGCTGGTGCCGCCGACCGCGGTGACGTACGGGTCGGAGGACTCGTAGTCGGGCTGCGGGTCGAGGCCGTCGATCACGTTGTCGCCGTCGTCGCCCGAGGAGAAGTAGAGGCCGATGCCCTCGGCCGCCGCCTGCTCGGCGAGCGCGTGCTCGACCTGCACCTCGGCCTGGCCGTCGGCGTCCGTCGGCTCGCCGGTCCACCCGTACGAGTTCGAGACGATCGACGCCGCGTGGGTCTCGACGACCCAGTTCATCGCGTCGTCGAGGCCGGTGTCGCAATCGGATGCGCCGACGTAGAGCACGTTCGCGTCGGGGGCCATGCCGTGCACCGCCTCGACGTCGAGGGTCTCCTCGCCGTTCCAGTTCGCCTCACCGCCGCACTCGTCCTGCATGTCGAACGGCTGGAACACCTTCTCGGAGTACTGCCCGGCGGCGAACGGCTTGTCGCCGACCGCCTCGGCGTACTGGTCCGCGTCCGACTCCATGGTCGGCGAGGCGTAGGCGTCGAGGATCGCCACGGTCACGCCCTTGCCGGTCGTGCCCTTCGCCACGGCCGAGGTCGTGCCGTAGAGCGAGCGCAGCTGGGCGGGCGTGAGGCCGCACAGGTAGGTGTTGAACTCGGTCGTGCCGTAGGCCTCGGGCAGGGTCTGCTGGTGCTCGCCCCAGTAGTCGGAGCATTCGGCGGTCGGCGGTTTCGCCGCGTCGGTGCCGGTCGCGCTGGTGCTGGTGCTGGTGCTGGTCGCACTGGTGCTCGTGCCGGCAGCATCCGCCGCCGTCTCCACCCCCGGCTGCTTCGTCGTCGATCCTTCGACGAGCCCGGTGACGCCGGAGATGACCCCGGCGACGGAGGTCGGAACCGAGATCGCCGTCGACGGCGCGTAGACGTGCTTGCCGCCGTGCGAGTAGGTGTTCATCGTCGTGTCGAAGGCCTTGTCGATCTGCGCCGCGGTGCCCGTGACGTCGATCCACTTGTTGCCGTCGGCGACGTCGGTGACCTTCATGCCCTGGCCGGCCAGGAAGGACTTCACTTGGGCGATGTCCGCGTCGCTGGGGGCGAACCGCGCGTCGTACTGCTCGGGAGTGAGGTACTTGCCGTAGTCCTTGCTCGACGGGTCGGTGACGTCCTTGATGAACGCGTCGATGGAGCTGGTGTGCGAATTGCCCATCACCACCCGGAAGGACACCGTCTGCTGCGACGAGAGCGTGCCCGTGCGATGGGACGAGGTGGCCCAGGAGGGCGCGGAGCCGAGACTGTGCCTGCCGGAGCCGGCCGCATCGGCCGCCCCCGCTCCCAGCACGAGGAATGAGACTGCGGCGACGCCGACGCTGACTGCGGCGGCGGTCGCGCGAACCGACCGATGTTGCACCTGAACTCCTCTACGAATCCGGCTGATGGTGAATCCGGTTGATGGTTACCAACTCGCCCACCCCCGAACGCGGGGCAGAAAAAGCGAGCAGATCACCTGCCTACGGGATCCGCGGCGGCCGGGTCAACAGGTACGACCGCTTCGTAACCCGCGCGTCACGCCGCGCATAGCCGTTGCACATGGCACGCTCGGCGGGGGCGTAGCAGCGGCCCTCGCAGCCGCCCCAGCAGCGGCGCGAGGGGCCTTTCGCCCGCTAGCGTTGACCCCATGACGCGTCCGCTCTCCGGCACCCAGTACGAGCTCTCCTACGGCGACTACTCGGCGGTGATCGCGAGCGTCGGGGCGAGCCTGCGCAAGCTCACCCACGCCGGCCGCGACCTCGTCGTCCCGTTCGAGGCCGACGCGCCCCGCCCGGCGTTCCGCGGCGCCGTGCTCGCGCCGTGGCCCAACCGCATCGCCGACGGCCGGTACACCTTCGCCGGCGTGCAGCAGCAGGTGGCTCTCACCGAGCCCGAGCGCGGAAACGCGCTGCACGGGCTCGTCGCCTGGCTCGACTTCGGCGCCATCGAGCAGACCCCGTCGCGCGTGACCCTCGGCGCGACGATCCAGGCGCAGCAGGGCTACCCGCACCGCGTGGACGTCGAGGTCGTCTACGAGCTGACCGCCGACGGCCTGTTCTCGCAGGTCACCGGCTCGAACTCGGGCGCGGATGCGGCGCCCTGGGGCACCGGCCCGCACCCGTACCTCGTGGCGGGCGACGCGGTGCGCCCGAACGCTGTGAACGAGTGGACCCTGCTGCTGCCCGCCGACCGGGTGCTCGAGGTGACCCCCGACCGGCTGCTGCCGACCGGCACCCGCCCGGTCTCCGAGCAGGGCGGCGCGTTCGACTTCCGCGAGACGCGCGCGATCGGCGACGTCTTCATCGACCACGCGTTCACGGGCCTCGCGACGGATGCCTCGGGCCGCACCCGCGTCGAGGTGCGGGCCGCCGACGGCAGCGGCACGGCCATCTCGTGGGATGCCGCCTGCCCCTGGGTGCAGGTGCACACCGCCGACCTGCCCGACCCGCGGGTGACCCGCCAGGGCCTCGCCGTCGAGCCGATGACCTGCCCGCCCGACGCGTTCAACTCGGGCACCGACCTGGTCGTGCTCGAGCCGGGCGCAGCGCACGCGGCCGGGTGGACCATCTCGGCTCTCTAGAGAGCTTGGCTATCACCCCTGCCTAGGCTGGCCCCATGAGCTTTCACGCCGTGGTGATCGAGCAGACCGTCGAGAAGGGCAGGATCCGGGAGCACCGCGCCGAGGTGCGCGAGCTCGAGGATGCCTGGTTGAGCGCATCCGATGACACGGATGCCGGCACCGATGACGGCACGGATGCCGGCACGGATGCCGGCACCGTCGCGCTCGACGTGACGTACTCGGGCCTCAACTACAAGGACGCCCTCGCGATCGCCGGCCGGCCCGGGGTGGCGCGCACCTCGCCGCTGATCCCGGGCATCGACGTCGTGGGCCGGGTCGCCGAGTCGCAGGACGCGCGCTGGCAGCCGGGCGACCGGGTGCTGCTCAACGGCGCGGGGCTCGGCGAGAGCCGGCACGGCGGGCTGGCAGAGCGCGCGATCGTGCCCGGCGACCGGCTCGTGCGCGTGCCGGACGGGCTCTCGGACCGGCAGGCGGCGGCGATCGGCACCGCCGGGTTCACCGCGATGCTCTCGGTGCTGGCGCTGGAGCGCGGCGACCTCACGCCCGAGCAGGGACCGGTCGTCGTGACGGGAGCGGCCGGCGGCGTCGGATCCGTCGCGATCGCCGTGCTCGCGAAGCTCGGCTTCCACGTGGTCGCCTCGAGCGGCCGGGCCGAGAGCGAGGGCGACTACCTGCGCGGCCTCGGCGCCGCCGAGGTGATCGACCGCCGGGAGCTCTCCGAGCCGGGGCCGGCGCTGCAGAAGCGGCGCTGGGCCGGCGCGCTCGACGCGGTCGGCGGCACGACGCTCGCCAACCTGCTCGCCCAGACGCAGGACTTCGGCACCGTGACGGCCTGCGGCCTCGCGGGCGGCTCCGAGCTGCCGACGACGGTCATGCCGTTCATCCTGCGCGGGGTGACCCTCGCGGGCATCAACTCCGTCGAGCAGCCGCTCGCCGCGCGGGAGGAGGCCTGGGCTCGCCTCGCATCCGATCTCGACCCGGCCCTGCTCGACGGGATGACCACAGAGATCACGCTCGCCGAGGTGTTCGAGACCGCCGACCGGCTGCTGGCCGGCGGGGTGCGCGGACGCACCGTCGTGCGGGCGGCATGACGCTCGAGGAGCGGCTGGTCGCCGTGCGGCCCTCGCCGCGGCAGCTGGCGTGGCAGGCGCTCGAGTTCTACGGATTCCTGCACTTCGGCATGAACACCATGACCGACCGCGAGTGGGGGCTGGGGCGTGGGCGGGGCGGCGAAGACCCGGGGCTTTTCAACCCGGCCGAGCTCGACGCCGATCAGTGGATGCGGGCGCTCAAGGCCGCCGGGATGCGCGGCGTCATCCTCACCGCGAAGCACCACGACGGCTTCTGCCTCTGGCCGAGCCGGGTCACCGACCACACGGTGGCGGCCTCGCCGTGGCGGGGCGGCCGCGGCGACGTGGTGCGCGAGGCGGCGGATGCCGCGGCCCGGCACGGCCTGAAGTTCGGGGTGTACCTCTCGCCGTGGGATCGCACCGAGCCCTCCTACGGGTCGGGCGCCGCCTACGACGACTTCTACGTCGCCCAGCTGACCGAGCTGCTCACCGGCTACGGCCCGATCTTCTGCGTCTGGCTCGACGGGGCCAACGGGGAGAGCGCCAACGGGGAGGGCCCGAACGGGAAGACCCAGCAGTACGACTGGGAGCGCTACTACGCGACCATCCGCCGCCTGCAGCCCGACGCCGTGATCAGCGTCTGCGGGCCCGACGTGCGCTGGGTCGGCAACGAGGCCGGCGCCACCCGCGCGAACGAGTGGAGCGTCGTGCCCGCCGAGCTGCGCGACGTCGAGCGCATCGCGGCGAAGTCGCAGCAGGTCGACGACGGCGCGTTCCGGCGCATGGTCACGAGCGCCGACGAGGATCTCGGCAGCCGCCGCGCGCTCGAGGGCTACCGCGGAGAGCTGATCTGGTACCCGGCCGAGGTGAACATGTCGATCCGCCCCGGCTGGTTCTACCACCCGGCGGAGGACGATGAGGTGCGCTCCCCCGACGAGCTGTTCGAGCTGTACCTGCGCGCCGTCGGCGGCAACGCGTGCCTGCTGCTGAACGTGCCGCCGCGGCCCGACGGGCTGCTGGCTCCCGCCGACGTGGCCGCCCTCGAGGGGCTCGGCGAGCGGGTGCGCGAGCTCGAGGAGCGGCGGCTTGCGGCATCCGTCATGTCGGCGTCGCCGCGCGATTTCGTGCTCGTCCTCGACGGCGGCCCGTCTCTCGTCGACGCGGTGGTCGTGCGCGAGCACATCGCCGAGGGCCAGCGCGTCGAGCACGTCGTCGTGAGCGGCGCCCTCGGGCGCGGCGGCTGGCAGGTGCTGGCCGAGACGGATGCCGTGGGCTATCAGCGCATCGTGCGCTTCGCGCCGCGCGAGGTCGACCGGTTGCGCCTCGAGGTGACCGCGAGCCGCGGCGAGCCGGTCATTGCTCGGCTGTGGGCCCTTCGGCCGGCCCGGCCGTTGGGGAAGCAGCGGGCTGCCCGGCCGTAGGAGACGCAGCGGGCTGCTCCTGCTCCGCGTCTCGGCGCGACTCGGCCCGCAGCGCCTGCATGAGCGCCGTCGCGTGCGCGGTCGAGACGATCACCCGGTCGTAGCCGTCGGCGACCACTTCTCCCTCGGTCCCGTCCTCGGGCTGCTCGATGTCGATCACGACCGCCGGCCGGCTCTTGCCCTTGACGATGAGGAAGTCCTTGCCGCCGTGGTACTTCCAGGTGCCGATCGCGAGGGTCAGCGGAATGCCCATGCCGGGCACGCGCACGCCGCGGATCCAGATCCACGGGTCCTGGGTGATCGCGACCGACCTGATGCGCTCCCGCGGGATGACCAGGAGGTCGTCCTTGCGGAACGCGAGCGCCTTCTCGGCCCGGGTGAGGCGGATCTCGAGGCGGTCGCGGTGCACGTGCAGGTCGGCCATAGAGCTAGTCTGCCCGCTTCCCGATCCCCTGTCGCGGGGGTGCCGCCCTCCGTCGATTCGTCGATTTGTGTCGCCGGTGCGGCGGCGACCAGCCAATCGTGACGAGTCGCCGTTGGGCTCGCCTCTCATTCGTCGATTTGTGCCGCCAGAGCGGCCCTGACGCCCGAAACGTGACGAATCGCTATCGCTTATAGGGGGCGCGCCTCCGCCGCCGCCTTCGCCGCCGCCGGCAGCGCCTCGACGATGCGCGAGACCGCCGCGTCGTCGTGCGCGGCCGTGACGAACCACGCCTCGAACACGCTCGGCGGCAGGGCGACCCCCTGCTCGAGCATCGCGTGGAAGAACGGCCCGTACCGGAACGCCTCCTGCGCCTGCACCGCGGCGTAGTCGCGCGCCGGCTCCTCGGCGAACAGCACCGAGAACAGGTTGCCCGCCGTCTGGATCGTGTGCGCGACCCCCGCGGCCGACAGCGCCGCCGACACCGCGCGCTGCAGCTGCAGACTGACCCGGTCGAGCGTGTCATAGACGGATGCGTCGGCCAGCCGCAGCGTCGCGAGCCCGGCCGCGACCGACAGCGGATTCCCCGACAAGGTGCCCGCCTGATACACCGGTCCGACGGGGGCGAGGTACTCCATGACCTCGCGCCGGCCGCCGAGCGCGGCGAGCGGCATGCCGCCCCCGATCACCTTCCCGAAGGTGACCAGGTCGGGCAGGTAGCTCGTGTCGATCCCCCAATACCCCCGCCCCGACACCCGGAACCCGGTGAGCACCTCGTCGAGGATCAGCAGCGCGCCGTTCTCGTGCGCGAGCTGCGTGAGCGCGGCATTGAAGCCGGCATCCGGCGCGACGACGCCCATGTTGGCCGCCGCCGCCTCCACGATGACCGCGGCGATCTCGCCGGGGCGCGCGGCGAAAGCCTCCCGCACGGCATCGAGGTCGTTGTAGGGCAGCACGAGCGTCTGCGCGGCGATGGGCGCGGGCACTCCGGCGGAGGCCGGCAGCGCGAGCGTCGCGACGCCCGAGCCCGCTTCGGCGAGCAGCCCGTCGGAGTGGCCGTGGTAGTGGCCGGAGAACTTGATCAGCAGCGGCCGGCCGGTGACCCCGCGCGCGAGGCGGATCGCCGTCATCGTCGCCTCGGTGCCGGTGGAGACCAGGCGCAGCTCGTCGACGAGACCACCGGCGCCACCCAGCCGCTCGACGACGAGCTCCGCGAGTTCCGTCTCGGCCGGGGTGGTGGCGCCGAACGAGAGGCCGCGGCCTGCGGCATCCGTCACCGCCTTGACGACCTCGGGGTGCGCGTGGCCCAGGATCGCCGGCCCCCAGGAGGCGACCAGGTCGACATACTCGCGGCCCTCGACGTCGGTGACGTACGCGCCGCGGGCGGAGGTGAGGAAGCGGGGTGCGCCGCCCACCGAGCGGTAGGCGCGCACCGGCGAGTTCACGCCGCCCGGGATGACGCGGCGGGCGCGGTCGAACTCGGCCTCGTTGGTGGTCGTGGTGTTGTTGTTGGTGGTGGCGGCACTGCTCATCGCGGCAGCAGCTCCTTCGCGACCTCGACGGCCCAGTAGGTGAGCACGGCGTCGGCGCCCGCGCGACGGATGCCGGTCAGCGTCTCGAGGATCGCCCGCTCGCGGTCGATCCAGCCGTTCGCGGCGGCGGCCTCGAGCATCGCGTACTCGCCCGAGACCTGGTAGGCCCACACCGGCACGTCGCTGACGGCGGCGACCTCGGAGAGCACGTCGAGATACGACAGCGCCGGCTTCACCATGACGATGTCGGCGCCCTCGGCGAGGTCGAGGGTCGCCTCGCGCAGGCCCTCGCGACGGTTGGCGGGATCCTGCTGGTAGGTGCGCCGGTCGCCCTTCAGCTGGCTGTCGACCGCCTCGCGGAACGGGCCGTAGAACGCGCTCGCGTACTTGGCCGAGTAGGCGAGGATGCCCACGTTCTCGAAGCCGTTGGCATCGAGGGCCGAGCGGATCGCCGCGACCTGGCCGTCCATCATCCCGCTCGGTGCGACCAGCTCGGCGCCCGCCGTCGCCTGCGCGACGGCCATCTCCTGGTAGCGCACCAGGGTCTTGTCGTTGTCGACCGAGCCGTCGACGGCGAGCACGCCGCAGTGCCCGTGGTCGGTGAACTCGTCGAGGCACAAGTCGGTCTGCACGACGAGCGCGTCGCCGACCTCCTCGCGGGCGATGCGGGTGGCGACGTTGAGGATGCCCTCGGGGTCGGTCGCCCCCGAGCCGATGGCGTCGTGCTCGAGCGGCACCCCGAACAGGTTCACCCCGCCGATGCCGGCCTCGGCCGCCTCGTGCAGCGCCGCCTTGAAGCTGTCGAGCGAGTGCTGCACCACGCCGGGCATGCTCGCGATCGGCACCGGCTCACTCGCCCCCTCACGGATGAACATCGGCAGCACCAGCTCGGCCGGGTGGATGCGCGTCTCGGCGACCATGCGCCGCAGGGCGGGGGTGCCGCGCAGGCGGCGCGGGCGGATGGTGGGATGCAGGACGTCGGTCACGTCTGACAACCCTACGAGCGTTGTCTGTGAGCGGGGTCCTGCGCTGAGCCCGCTGATCGGCTCACGCGTCCGCAGCCGCCGGTCGACTCACGCGCAGCGTGAATGGAGACCAAGGCCGACCCCTCACTGATACTTTGACCCCATGTTCCGTTCCTGAAGCCGCACCGCGGCGCTGACCCGCTCCCCGCACCCGACACGAACGAACGGAACACCCATGCCCAGCGACGTGCGAATCCTCGCGCTCGACAATTCCCTGCCGACCACCTCGACCCTCCCCGGTCTGAGGGTTAGGCCGATCACCAATGCCGATCGCGAAGACCTCGCGGTTCTGTATCGCGACAGCTACCCGCCCGAAGTCGGCGCACACGATCTCGATGAGGCTCGCACCGAGATCGACATGACCTTCGCCGGCGACTTCGGGAAGCTTCGGCGCGACGCAAGCCTTCTCGCCCTCATCGGCGGCGACCCTGCGGGCGCCGTACTCGTGGTGGCCCGGTCGATTTGGGACGAGGACCTGCCCGGCCCGTTCGTGATCGATCTGTTCGTGCATCCGTCGCACCGTGGTCTCGGAATCGGCCGCGCGCTCATGGTGGGCGCGATCGCCGCCTGCCGAGCGCACGGCGACACGACGCTTTCGCTCCGTGTCGGGGAAGGCACCTCGCCGGCAGCGCATGCGCTCTACGCCGGGCTCGGCTTCGCGGCACCGTCATAGTGTCGCGGCAAATGGTTCCTCCCAGCTGATTGTCTGCGCGTCGCGGAGCGAGACGTCGCCGCCAGCGAGGACGTGCGGCGTGCCGTTGAACCACGCGCCCTTCGCTCCTCGAGCGGCGAGGCTCGCCAGCCAATCCCGGTTCTCGGGCGTGGTCTGCAACGCCGTGCGGAACGAGCCCTTGTCGAGAGCAGTCACCTCGTCGGGGTGGATGGGATCTCCCACGGCACTGCGCGCCCTCGTGAATACGACGGTCTCCGTCGGAAGCGCGGCTACCGGGATCGCCCAGAACGGCAGCGGCGCGAGTTCCTGCCCGGTCAGCTCGCGCCACGCTTGCCAGATCGCGTGCGGATGCACCGGGCTGAGGAACACGACCTCGGTCCACCTCCTCCCGATGATCGGGATGACGGTGTCTCGCAGCCGCTGTCGCTCCGGGGTGTCGTCGTACTTGGCAAGAGCCGCATCATGGGCTGCTGGATCGAGGTGTGCAAGCTCGCTCAGAGGCACGAGCCGATCGGTTCCAGCGGCCAGTCCGACCCGGGCATGGAACACGTGGCGGCGATGTGCGGGCACGAGCACATCGTGGCAGAGCTCGCGCTGCGGTAGGTGGACCGACCGCTACGGGCGGCTCGCGAGGCACCCGCCGCGTCGCGTGCCTCGCAGCGAAAATCCCAAGACGCAGGATCGGGAGGAACTATCTCGCAGGAGTTCCTCCGTAGCGTGCGTTTTGGGATTTTCGCGACGGGGGGCCGGGGCGCAGGTCTCCATTCACGCTGCGCGTGAGTCGACCAGCGGACGGCAACCGCCCCGCGGCGCAGCAGCCCCTACAGCTCCACCCGCGAGGCCTGCACCACCGCGTCGATCAGGGAGTCGGCCGAGCGCTCGGCGGCGATCAAGTCGACCTTCAGCCCGTAGCCGCGGGCGTCGCGCGCGGTCTGCGGCCCGATCGCGGCGATCAGCGTCCCCTCGGGAATGGGCGCCAGCTGCTCGGCCACCTGCTGCGCCACCGAGCCTGAGGTCACGAGGATCGCGTTCACCCGCCCGGCCCGCACGTCGTCGATGATCTTCTGGTCGACCGGCACCCCGACCGTGCGATAGGCGACGACCGCGTCCACGTGGTGGCCCAGCCGGGCGAGGCCCTCGGTCAGCAGCGGCTTCGCGATCTCCGAGCGCAGGGTCAGCACCTTGAGCGGAACCTCGCCGCCCGTGGCCTCGTTCCACTCCTCGAGCAGCCCGCGCGCGGAGTTGTCGCCGTCGGGCACCAGGTCGACCCGGTAGCCGGCCGCACTGAGCGCCGCGGCCGTGGTCTCGCCGACGGCGGCCACGCGGGTCTGCGGCGGAATCGCCGCCCGGTAGGTCGACAGCACGTCGACGGTGGTGGCGCTCGTGACCGTCACCCAGTCGTACTCCCCGGCGGCGAGCCGCCCGAGCGCCGCCTGCAACCCCTCGAGATCGGCCGACGGCGCGAAGTTGATCATCGGCGCCACCACCGGCTGGGCGCCCTGCGCGCGCAGGTCGGCGGCGACCGTGTCGCCCCACGGCCCGCCGCGCGGAACCAGCACGCGCCAGCCCGTCAGCGGCTTCTCCGGCTTCTCGCGCCGCTCCGGCTGACCCAGGTGCCAGTCCCCGTTCATGCGAGCTCCTTCGCGCCGGCCGCGAGCAGCTCGTCGACGGCCCGCTGGGCGACCTCGTCGGCGCCGGCGAGCAGGTCGAACTTCGACGTCGAGTCGAGCACCGTCGCGTGGTTGGCGGTGAGCTTTCGCGACCCGTCGAGCGCGTACACGCTCGCGGTCAGGAACAGCATGCCGTCGTCGACGATCGCGCTGGTCGCGACGGGAGCCGCGCATCCCGCCTCGAGCCCCGCGAGCACGGCCCGCTCGGCGACGACGTTCGCGTGCGTGGTGGCGTGGTCGACCGCGTCGAGCGCCTTCAGCAGGGCGCGGCGCACGTCCGCGCGAGATCCATCGGATGCCGCATCCGTACGCACCTCGAGCGCGAGCGCCCCCTGCCCGGGCGCCGTCGGCCAGTCGGCGAGCGCGAACCGCTCGGAGACCGCGTCGGCCTTGCCGAGCCGGTCGATGCCCGCGGCGGCGAGGATGACCGCATCGAGCTCGCCCGCGGCGACCTTGCCCATGCGGGTGTCGATGTTGCCGCGCAGGTCGGGCGCCACCTCGAGGTCGGGCCGTGCGGCGCGCAGCTCGGCGATGCGCCGGGGCGACCCGGTGCCGACGACCGCGCCGGCGGGCAGCTCGGCGAGGGTGAGCCCGTCGCGGGCGACGAGCACGTCGCGCGCGTCGGCGCGCTTGGGGATCGCCCCGATCTTCAGCCCCGGGTACGGCGCAGTCGGCAGGTCCTTGAGGGAGTGCACGACCACGTCGACCTCGCCGGCCACGAGCGCCTCGCGCAGCGCGGAGGCGAACACCCCCGTGCCGCCGAGGCTCGCGAGGTTGGCGGTGGACGTGTCGCCCTGCGTCGTCACCGTGACGAGCTCGATCTCGAGCCCGGCCGCCCGGCCGAGCGCCTTCGCGATCTGCTGCGTCTGCGCCAGCGCGAGCGCGCTGCCGCGGGTGCCGACACGGAGCGTGCCGGCCATCAGGCGGTCGCCTCGACCGTCTCGCTCGGAGGAGTGGGGGCGGTAGGGGCGGCAGGGGCGGAGCCCGGCTGCGCCGGATCGCGGTAGGTGCCCACCGTCTCGTGGTCGGGCCACGGGCCGAGGTCGGTCAGGTGCGGGCGCTCCTCGGCCGGGGTGTCGTTCAGGCGCTCCTCGATCAGGTCGACGAGACCGGCGACGAAGGCCGGGTGCACCCCGGGGGTCGGCACGCGCACGAAGCCGAGGCCGGCCTCCTCCGCGGTCGCCTTCGCCTCGTTGTCGAGGTCCCAGAGCACCTCCATGTGGTCGCTGACGAAGCCGAACGGCACCACGACGACGGCCTTCGCCTCGCCCCGGTCGGCGAGGCCGGTGATGAAGTCGTTGATGTCGGGCTCGAGCCACGGCACCCGCGGGTCTCCGGAGCGGGACTGGTAGACGAGCGACCAGGCGACGCCCGGTGCGGCGAGCTCGCGGATCTTCTCGGCGACGGCCAGGTGCTGCGCCTCATATGCGCCGTGCTCGCCGAACTCGGGGCCCGACGCCTTCGCGGCGGCCGTGGGGATCGAGTGGGTGGAGAAGAGAATACGGATGTCGGAGCTGCCGTAGCCCGCATCCGTCAGCGTCTTCACGCCGGACTTGACGCCCTCGACCAGCGGCATGACGAAGCCGGGGTGGTCGAAGTACTCGCGGATGCGGTCGATGGACGCCGTGTCGGTCAGGCCGTTGTCGAGCAGCGCCTTCTCGAAGTCCTCGCGGTACTGCCCGACGCCCGAGTAGCTCGTGTAGGCGCTCGTGACGAGCCCGAGCAGGCGGGTGTGGCCGTTCGCGGCGGCCTCGGCGACGACGTCCTTGAAGTACGGCGCCCAGTTGCGGTTGCCCCAGTACACCGGCAGGTCGATGCCGCGCTTGGAGAGCTCGGCTTCGAGGGCGGCCTTGAGCGCGCGGTTCTGGGAGTTGATCGGGCTCACGCCGCCGAAGTGGCGGTAGTGGTGCGCGACCTCCTCGAGGCGCTCGTCGGGCACGCCGCGGCCGGCCGTGACGTTGCGCAGGAACGGGATGACGTCGTCTTGGCCCTCCGGGCCGCCGAAACTCGACAGCAGGACCGCGTCGTATGTCGTCAACGTATGACCTCCGGGATCTCGGCCGTCGCGATGCGCCGGCCGGTGTAGAACGGCACCTCTTCGCGCACGTGCAGACGGGCTTCGGTGTACCGAAGCTCGCGCATCATGTCGACGAGGTCGTGAAGCTCGTCCGCCTCCATCGGCAGCAGCCACTCGTAGTCGCCGAGCGCGAACGCGGCGACCGTGTTGGCGAGCACGCCCGTAAAGGCCGCGCCCTTGCGGCCGTGGTCCGCGAGCATGCGCCGGCGGTCCTCATCGGGGAGCAGATACCAGTCGTAGCTGCGGTTGAAGGGGTAGACGGTGATCCACGCCTTGGCGTCCTTGCCGCGGAGGAATCCCGGGATGTGGGCCTTGTTGAACTCGGCGGCGCGGTGCACGCCCATCGCGTTCCAGACCGGGTGCAGGTGCTTGAGCAGCGCGGTGCGGCGCAGCTCGCGGGCGACTTCCTGCAGCGTCTCGGGCTGCGGCCCCCAGATCCAGAACATCAGGTCGGCGTCGGCCTTGAACCCGCTGACGTCGTAGAAGCCGCGCAGGGTGACGCCCTTCGCGGCGGCCCGGGCCACCGCCTGGTCGAGCTCGACGACGCCCTCCGGGCCCGCGACGTCGACGGCCTCGCCGCTGCGGAAGTGGTCGCGGCGCAGGACGACCCACAGGGTGTAGCCGTCGGGCTGGGGCTGGTCGGAGGTCGGGTCGACGTCGGAGGGTGCGGCCGCTGCCTGGTCGGCAGCCGAGTTCGTCATGGCTTCCAGTTTCGCCTCTCTTGCGCCCGGCGCAAAAATCGAGACCGCCGCCCGGGCATCACATTCGGGTAACTCTGCGTGCGCGCTCAGCGAACCCGAGGCATCCGTCGAATAAATGCGCACACCGCCTGGTTACCACCTACGTTATGACCTCTGAACGCACCTCAGGCGCCGCGGCCGGCACCCCCCGCCGCAGCCGTCGGCGCAAGAAGACCGAATTCGTCGAGCACCTGAGCGGCGAAGAGCAGATGCTGATCACGTTCCCGTGGAGCAAGAGCCTGACCGCCGCCGAACGCGCCGAGTTCGCCGAGTCGCTCGCCCATCACCCGAGCTCCTTCAGCAACGCGCAACTCGAGGCGCTGATCCTGTCCTGGAAGCGCCGCGCCCAGCTCGCCCAGGCGCGCAAGTCGGCGGAGTCGACCGGCGCGACGCGCGCCGCGTAGGACCCGCCCGCGTAGGACCTGCCCGCGTAGGACCCGCAAAGAAACGCGCGCCTACGCCTAGCGGCGCTTGACGATGGCCAGCACGCCGAGCGCGACAAGCCCCGCCGCCACCGTGCCCGCTGTTCCCACCACGGCGTAGAACTTCTGCGGCGCCTCCGCCTTGAAGCGGCGGATGCGCTTGGGCACGTTGATCTTGTCCTCGAACTCGGAGAGCGCGGCCACGAGCTCGGCGCGGGCGCGCTGCACCTCCGCGGTCGGGGTCTTCTTTCCCGTCTCAGAAGTCATAGTCGCCCACTCCCCTCACGGCGTCGACGTCGCTCTTGACGCTGGTGATCGTCTGCTCGGGCGCAGCCGAGCCGATCCGCTTGAAGAACGTGATGCCGATGATGACAAGCACGGCGATCACGACGACCATGATCCCGGCCACGATCAGCGCCGCCGCCCAGGGGGGCACGATCAGGCAGAACGCAAGGATCGCCGCCGTGACGAGCACCGGCACCAGCAGCAGCACGATGACGAGAGCGGCACCGAACATCGCCGCACCGAAGGCGGCGTTCTTCGCCTTGACCGACAGTTCGGCCTTGAGCTGGTTCAGCTCGGCCTTGAGCAGGCCGATGAACAGCTGCGGCAGTTCGCTGACGAGCTCGACGAGGGAACGGGAGGCCATCGATCGCGCTCCTACTAGTCGCCGCTGCCGCTGGCGCCGCCGTTGCTGGCGCTGTCGTTAGTGGCGCTGTCGTTGCTGGCGCTGTCGTTGGTCGCCTTGAATTCGGATGCGAGCGGGTCGCCCTCGGTCTTGGAGGCGTCGGTCTTCGACGCACCCGAGGTGCCGGGCGGCGTCTGCGCCGGGTTCTCGACCGTGCCCGACGGGGACTCCGGCTTCCGGGCGGACTTCTTGGCCGAGACCTTCTCCTGCACGACGTTGATGGCGCCGGTGGCTGCCTTGCGGGCGGTGTCGAATACCGCGCCCGGAATATCGCCGACCCGCTCCGCGGCGAAGTCCTGTGCGGCGTGCACCTGCTTCTGGATGCCGGGGCTCTGCCACACCTTGTTGGCGGCGCCGGCGATCTGCTCGTACCGCTTTCGGCCGGCCCGGGAGCCGAGGACGTATCCCACCCCGAGTCCGACCACGAAAAGAAGCTTGCCCTTCATTCGGTACCCCGCAATCTCTGCAATCTCTTGCGATTCGGCCTTTTGCGATTCGGTCACGATTCGGTCAATGAACGCCAGCGTAGCCCACGCAGGCGGGCCGCCGCCTCCTTCGCATGCGGAATGACCGATGCCATCCCCGTACCCGCGACCCAGCCTCCCGTAACCTCGATCGCGTCTTCTGCGGCGACCGCGTCGCGCAGGGCGGCCAGCCGCTCACGCTGCCCGACAGCGGCCAGCGGCTGCGCGTTGCTCCAGGAGGTGCGGGCGAACCCCACCACCTCGGATTCCGAAAGAGGAATATTCAGTAGCGCGGATGCGTCGGCGACGGCCCGCGCACGCAGCTTCGCGTCCGACCAGGTCGGCGTCTCGCTCTCTCGCCCGGCCCTGCCATACGAGAGCCGCACGACGTGCCGCCCGGCCGGCAGCTGCTCGGCCAGCCACCCCCACTTGGCGCTGACGTGCGTGAGCGCCTTGGCCGTGGCGAACTCCGGATCGACACGGTCGCTGACGAGCAGGCCGGTGCCGCGCGGCGCCGCGTCGAGGGCCGGGGCGTCCAGCACGAGCGTGGCGAGCTCGACGCTGGTCGCGGGCGGCCAGGCCGCGTCGGCGGCAGCGGCGAGCGCCGGCGAGACGGATGCGAGCAGCGGCAGCGCCTCGGCGGACGGCGCGTCGATCAGCACCGCGTCCGCCTCGAGCGGCTCCTCCTCCCCCGCCACGTGCACGAGGTAGCGCCCTTCGAGCCCAACCACGCGCGCGCCGGTGCGGATCACGGCGCCGCGGCGCGAGGCATCCGTCGCCAGTGCGTCGGCGAGCCGCCACATGCCGCCGCGGATCCCGCCCACGGCCGACCCGGCCTTGCTCGGTCCGCCGGCGCGCAGCGCCGCGACGGCCCCCGAGAGCGAGCCCTCGCGGGTGAGCGCGGGGTTCAGCCCCGGCGCGGCGACGGCCACGTCGAGCTGGTCGGGCGCCGCCGAATAGACGCCGGTCGTCACGGGGGCGACGAGGTCGTCGAGCACGGCGCGGCCCATGCGGCGCTCGACGAGGCGGGCGAGGTTGCGCTCCTGGCCGATCTTCAGGGGCGGCAGCACGCGGTCGAGGTAGGCGCGCAGCGCGCCGCGCCATCCGATCGCCGCGATCACGTCCGCCGCGAGCGGCGACGACGGGATGCCCAGCATGCCGCCCTTCGGCGCGGGCACCGCGCGGCCGGGCAGCTGCAGCCAGGCGCCGGCCGGGTTCGGGGTGACGACCTCGTCGGAGAGGCCCAGCTCGTCGAGGTAGCCGGCGACGTGGCCGCCGCGCGTGGCGAAGCTTTCGGCGCCGGCGTCGACGCGCAGCGAGCTGCCGTCGGCGAGCTCGAGGTCGAGCGGGGCGACCGATCCGCCGAGTCGATCGGATGCCTCGAGCAGCGTGACCTCGAATCCGGGCCGGGCCAGTTCCCTGGCCGCCACCAGGCCGCCGATGCCGCCGCCGACGATGACGACGCGGGTCGGGTTGTCGTAGATCAGGTGGTCGAGGGCCTCGTGGGCATCTGCAGCCTCGGAGTCGGTCACGGGCGGTCTCCATTCACCGGCTGCGCCGGTGAGTCGACCGGCGTGACGCGCTGCGCCGGGCGCAGTGAATGCACCAGCTCGACGATGCGGGTGAGCACCGTGGGGTCGGTCTCGGGCGGCACCCCGTGCCCGAGGTTCAGCACGTGCGCGGGCGCCGCGTCGCCGCGGCGCAGAACGTCGCGCACGTGCGCCTCGAGCACCGGCCACGGCGCCGCGAGCAGGGCGGGGTCGATATTGCCCTGCACGGGAACACGCCCCTCGAGCCGGCGCACCGCGACGTCGAGCGGCACGCGCCAGTCCACCCCGACGACGTCGGCGCCGACGTCGCGCATGGCGGGCAGCAGCTCGCCGGTGCCGACGCCGAAGTGCACCTTCGGCACCCCGAGGTCGGCCACGTGCGACAGCGCGCGCGCCGAGGCCGGGGCCACGTGCTCGACGTAGTCGGCGAGCGACAGCGAGCCCGCCCACGAGTCGAACAGCTGCGCGGCGGATGCCCCGGCGAGCACCTGCGCGCGCAGGAACATCCCCGTGGTGTCGGCGGCCCACGCCATCAGGGCGTGCCACGCCTCCGGGTCGGCGTGCATGAGGGTGCGGGCGGCCAGATGCTCCTTCGAGGGGCCGCCCTCGACGAGATAGGCGGCGAGGGTGAACGGCGCGCCGGCGAAGCCGATCAGCGGCGTGCATCCGTCGCCGATCGCCTCGAGCCCCGCGACCGTGCGCCGCACGCCGGCGACCACCGGCTCCAGCGCGTCGAGGGTGAGCTCGGGCAGCGCGGCGACGTCGGCCGCGCTGCGCACCGGGTGCGCGAACACCGGGCCGCGCCCCGGCACGATCTCCACCTCGACGCCGGCGAGCCGCAGCGGGATGACGATGTCGCTGAAGAAGATGGCGGCGTCGACGCCGTGCCGGCGCACCGGCTGCAGGGTGATCTCCGCGGCCAGCTCGGGGTCGAGGCAGGCGTCGAGCATGGCGTGGCCCACGCGCAACTCGCGGTACTCGGGCAGCGAGCGGCCGGCCTGCCGCATGAACCACACCGGCGTCACCTCGGGCCGCGTGCCGCGGTAGGCCGTGATCAGCGGCGAGTTCGCGGTGCGGCCGGTGACCAGGGGGTGGGCCGGGTCGAGCAGGTGGGCGGCCTGCGGATGCTGCGCGCCGGCGCCGGCGGTGCCGGAGATCCCCGTGTCAGAAGTCACGCCCCGATTCTCCCAGAGCCGCCGCCGGCCCGAGTCCCATCCTGACCGGCAACGGCGTCCCATCCTGACCGGCAACGCCGACGCCCCGGCACGCAGCAGGCTCCTATCCGACGCGGCGTAACATTGCAACCCGTGCTCGTCTGCTTCACGTCCTCCCACCGCACCGCCGGATTCGACCTCCTCGATCGGCTGGAGCGCGGCGCAGAGGCCGTGACCGCGGCCATCCGTGAGGCAGAGGGCGTGAACGGCTCGGTCGTGCTCGCCACGTGCAACCGGTTCGAGGCCTACCTCGACGTCGACGAGCGCGAGCTCGCCTCCCGCGGCGCCGACGTCTCCGAGCTGGTGGGCCTCGTCAGCGGCGCCGCCGGGGTCGACCCGACGGAGCTGACCCAGGGCAGCGAGCTGCTCACCTCCGACGCGGTCGCCGAGCACCTGTTCTCGGTCTCGAGCGGCCTCGAGTCCGTCGTCGTGGGTGAGGGCGAGATCGCCGGCCAGGTGCGCCGCGCGTACACCTCCGCCCGCAAGGCCGGCACGGTCACCGGCGACCTCGAGCGGCTGTTCCAGGGCGCGAGCCGCACCAGCCGCGGCGTGAAGAACTCCACCGGACTCATGACGCAGGGCCGCTCGATGGTGCGCCTGGCCCTCGACCTGGCCGAGAGCCGCTTCGCCGACTGGTCCGCGGTTCGGGTGCTGCTCGTCGGCACCGGCCGCTACGCCGCCGCCTCCCTCGCGGCGCTGCGCGACCGCGGCGTCACCGACGTCGCCGTGTGGAGCCGCACCGGGCGCGCGCAGGCCTTCGCCGTCAAGCACGAGATCGAGGCGGTGCCGGCCTCCGGGCTGGCCGCCGCCGCGGCATCCGCCGACCTCGTCATCGCCTGCACGGTGGCCCCCGCGGTCGTCGTGACCGCCGACATCATGCGCGAAGCGGGTCCGGCAGTCGCAGCAGACGCAGCCGGCGCAGCAGACGCAGCGACGGATGCTCCGCGCCGCCGTCTCGTCATCGACCTCGGCCTGCCCCGCAACGTCGACCCCGCGGTCGCCGACGTCGAGGGGGTGGAGCTGCTCGACCTGGAGACGATCTCGCTGCACGCCCCGCTCGAGGAGTTGCAGGCGGCCGACGACGCGCGCGAACTGGTCGGCGCCGCTGCCGCCGAGTTCGCCGCTCGCGCCGCGGAGCGCGACGTCGAACCGGCGCTCGTGGCCCTGCGCCGCCACGTCTTCGATGTGCTCGAGCAGGAGATCGCCCGGCACGCCGGCCGCGAATCGGCCCCCGAGATCGAGCGGGCCCTGCGGCACCTCGCGGGCGTGCTGCTGCACACGCCGAGCGTGCGCGCCCGCGAGCTCGCGCGCGATGGCGAGGCGGCGGCATTCGTCGACGGCGTCGCGGCCGTGTTCGGCATCGACGTTTCGGCTCCTCTAGCCGTTTCCGATGAAGAAAGCAACGTGTCAGAAGGCGGTCTGCAGAGCGCTTAGGCTGTCCCCGAGGCCGGGTGACCCGCCCCGGCAGCACGGGAGGGAGTGCAGCCATGACGACCGCTTACGACGAGCCCGCCCCGGCGACGGTGCCGATCGACGCGTGCATCCTGACCACCGATCGGCTCGTGCTGCGGCCACTCACGCTCGATGAGGCGACCGCCGCGCACGGCCCCTTCCACAAGGCCAAGTCGGTCGTGAAGTACCTGCGCTGGGAGGTGCGCGATCACGACGGCGAGACCGACGGCCGCATCACCAAGCGCCTCGCCGGCTCCACGATCTCGCGGCCCGGCGACGGCTTCGTCTGGGCGGTCGAGTTCAAGCAGGCGGATGGCTCGCAGGGCGGCGAGATCGGCGACGTGTCGCTCTTCGCCAAGAGCATCCGCAACGCGCAGTTCGAGATCGGCTGGGTGTTCCACCCCGCCATCCACGGCCGAGGCCTCGCCACGGAGGCGACCACGGCGGTGATCGACCTGGCCTTCGATCAGCTCGGGGCGCACCGGGTGTTCGCCGAGCTGGACTCCCGGAACGAGGCATCCGCTCGCCTCTGCGAGATCCTCGGCATGCGCCAGGAGGCGCTGCTCAAAGACCGCGAGATCGTCGACGGCGAGTGGCACGACATCGCGATCTACGCGGTCACCGCGTCGGAGTGGTCGGAGCGGAAAGCGCGCGGGTAGCCGCTACGCCCCGCGCAGCCGCTCGGCCAGGTAGGCGTGCAGCCCCGTGACGGGGATGCGCTCCTGCTGCATGGTGTCGCGGTCGCGCACGGTGACCGCGTCGTCCTCGAGGGAGTCGAAGTCGACCGTGACGCAGTAGGGCGTGCCGATCTCGTCCTGTCGGCGGTAGCGGCGGCCGATCGCCTGCGTCTCGTCGTAGTCGACGTTCCAGTCGCCGCGCAGCTCGGCCGCGATCTTCTGCGCGAGCGGGGTCAGGGTCTCCTTCTTCGACAACGGCAGCACGGCCACCTTGAACGGCGCCAGCCGCGGGTCGAGGCGCAGCACGGTGCGGGTCTCGGTGCCGCCCTTCGCGGTCGGCACCTCCTCCTCGTCGTAGGCGGAGACGAGGAACGCCATCAGCGAGCGGGTGAGGCCGAAGGACGGCTCGATCACGTACGGGGTCCAGCGCTCGTTGCTGGTCGGGTCGAAGTAGGACAGGTCGCGGCCGGAGACCTTCGAGTGGCTGGACAGGTCGAAGTCGGTGCGGTTGGCGATGCCCATCAGCTCGCCCCACGGGTCGCCCTCGAAGCCGAACTTGTACTCGACGTCGATCGTGCCGTCGCTGTAGTGCGCGCGATCTTCCTCGGGCACGTCGTAGAGGCGCAGATCCTCGCGGCGCAGGCCGAGGTCGAGGAACCAGTTCACGCAGTCGTCGACCCACTTCCGGAACCACGTGCCGGCCTCGGCCGGCGGCACGAAGTACTCGATCTCCATCTGCTCGAACTCACGGGTGCGGAAGATGAAGTTGCCCGGCGTGATCTCGTTGCGGAACGCCTTGCCGATCTGGCCGACGCCGAACGGCGGCTTCTTGCGGCTGGTCTGCAGCACATTGAGGAAGTTGACGAAGATCCCCTGCGCCGTCTCGGGCCGCAGGTAGGCCAGGCCCGACTCGTCCTCGACGACGCCGAGGTAGGTCTTGAGCATGCCGTTGAACTGGCGGATCGGGGTCCACTGCCCGACGACCTTGGGGTTGTCGGGGTCGGGGATGTCATCGAGCCCGTTCACCGGGGGGTGCCCGTTGACCCGCTCGTACTCCTCGAAGAGGTGGTCGGCGCGGTAGCGCTTGTGCGTGATGAGCGACTCGGTCAGCGGGTCGTTGAAGGTGGCGAGGTGGCCGGAGGCCTCCCACGTCTTCGGCGGCAGGATGACCGACGAGTCGAGGCCCACCATGTCGCCGCGGCCGCGCACGAAGGTGTTCCACCACTGCCGCTTGATGTTCTCCTTGAGCTCCACGCCCAGGGGGCCGTAGTCCCACGCGCTGCGGGTTCCGCCGTAGATCTCGCCCGACTGGAAGACGAACCCGCGGTGCTGCGCGAGCGCGATGACGGCGTCGAGGCGGGCGGTTTCGGCGGTTTCGGCGGTGGAACGGGACGGCTCTGCCATGCGGTTTTTCTCCTGGAGGGGAACGCGAGAACGCTGCGAGGTGCGCTGGATCCAGGGGCGGATCCAGGGCTGGGTCTGGGGCTCGGTCTGGGGCTCGGTCTAGGGCTCGTGTAAGAGGTTCGTGAAGATCCTACCGGCGCGCCCCTGGGCGGCATCCGGGGCGACGGATGCCGCATAGGATGTCTCCATCCGAAGGAGGGGGTCGCCGTGTTACATCGCCCAGAGGGCCTGCAGCGCACCGCCTCCACAGCCGGGATCGCGGCGACCGGCAGGCGCTCCCGGCACACCGCGCTCCCCCGCGGCCGGCACCGCGGCGAAGACACCTCGCAGAGCTTCGCGCGCGGCTTCGCCGCCCTCGGCGAGCTCGCCCTGGCCGGCGTCCAGGTCTCGGCCCGCGCCGTCGACCTCGCCTCTGATCGCGTGCTGTTCTCGGTCGACGACCACGTCGTGATGCCGACCGCCTCGATCGGCAAGGTGCTGCTGCTCGTCGAGGTCGCCGCCCAGCTGCAGGCCCGGCACACGAGCGGCCTCACCCTGCTCGACCGCGAGGCGCGCGACGCCGTCGGCGACGCCGGGGTCTGGCAGCACCTCGCCGTGCCGTCGCTGCCGCTGGCCGACCTCGCCGCGCTGATCGGCTCGACCAGCGACAACCTCGCCACCAACGTGCTGCTGCGCCGCATCGGGCTCGAGGCCGTCAGCGCCCGCACCGAGCAGCTCGGGCTCACCCGCACCGCCCTGCTCGACCTGGTGCGCGACCGGCGCGGACCGGATGACGCACCGCAGCTGTCGGTGGGCAGCGCGAAGGAGCTGGTCTGGCTGTTCGCATCCCTCGCCCGCGGCGAGATCGTCGACCAGCCCACCAGCCAGCGCGTGGTGCAGTGGCTGTCGCTGAACACCGACCTGTCGCTGGTGGCCGGCGCCTTCGGGCTCGACCCGCTCGCACACCGCGGCGCCGACCACGGCCTGCTGCTCGTGAACAAGACCGGCACCGACAACGGGGTGCGCAGCGAGGTCGGCGTGCTGCGCGGGCCGCGTGCCGGGGTCGCCTACGCGGTCTCGATGTACTTCGACGACTCGGCCCTGCCGGTGCGCCTCGGCGTCATCGAGGGCATGCGCACGATCGGGCTCGACTTGCTCGAATATGTGCACTGAGGCCCTTGGTCTCCATTCAGGCTGCGCCTGAGTCGACCAGCGGGGCAAGCCAGCCCCTTCAGGCTGCGCCTGAGTCGACCAGCGGGGCATGCCAGCCCCTTCAGGCTGCGCCTGAGTCGACCGGCGGGCGGCCGAGCGCCAGCGTCGGCCGCTGGTCGACTCACGCCGCAGGCGTGAATGGAGACCCGGCCGCCGCTACCAGATGGTGACGCGGGCGGCGGGGTCCAGCCACAGCGCATCCGTCGGCTGCACGTCGAAGGCGCGGTAGAACTCGTCGATGTTGCGCACGATCTGGTTGCAGCGGAACTCGTTCGGCGCGTGCGGGTCGATGGTGAGCAGGCGGATCACCTCGGCGTCGCGCGACTTCTGCCGCCACGACTGCGCCCACGACATGAAGAACCGCTGCGCGCCGGTCAGCCCGTCGATCACGGGCGGCTCGGCGCCGCCGAGCGAGTGCAGGTACGCCTTCCACGCGATGCCGAGGCCGCCGAGGTCGCCGATGTTCTCGCCGACGGTGAGCGCGCCGTTGACGTGCGGCGAGCCCTCCGGCAGCTGCGCCGGGGTGAGGGCGTCGTACTGGGCGATCAGCTTGCCGGTGAGCTGCTCGAACGCGGCGCGGTCGGCGTCCGTCCACCAGGACACGAGGCGGCCGTCGCCGTCGAACTTCGAGCCCTGGTCGTCGAAGCCGTGGCCGATCTCGTGCCCGATCACCGCGCCGATGGCGCCGTAGTTCGCGGCCGCGTCGCGGTTCGGGTCGAAGAACGGGAACTGCAGGATCGCCGCCGGGAACACGATCTCGTTGAACCCGGGGTTGTAGTAGGCGTTGATCGTCTGCGGCGTCATGAACCACTCGTCGCGGTCGATCGGCTTGCCGATCTTGCCCAGCTCGCGGGCGAACTCGAACGCGGCGACGGCGCGCACGTTGCCGATCAGATCCGTCGGGTCGACGGTCAGCTTCGAGTAGTCGCGCCACTTCACCGGGTAGCCGATCTTGGGGGTGAACTTCTCGAGCTTCTCGAGCGCGCGCTTGCGCGTCTCCTCCCCCATCCAGGACAGCGAACGGATGCTGTCGCGATAGGCCGCGATGAGATGCGAGACCAGCTCGTCCATCTGCGCCTTGGACTCCTGCGGGAAGTGCCGGGCGACGTACTCGCGGCCGACCGCCTCGCCCATGCCGCCCTCGACGAACGACACCCCGCGCTTCCACCGCTCGCGCAGCTGCGGGGTGCCGGTGAGGGTGTGCCCGTAGAAGTCGAAGTTGGCCTGCACGAAGTCGCTGGACAGGTACGGCGCGCGGGCGTGGATCGCCTGCCAGGCCAGCCAGTCCTTCCACGCGGAAAGGCGCGAGGTCGTGAGCAGGGTGCCGAGTCCGGCGCTGAACGACGGCTGCCGCAGCACCACCTCGCGGAACGCGCCGTGCGGCGCCTTGAGCCCCGCGTGCCAGACCTCGAGGTCGACGCCGTCGGCGCCGACGAGCGCGCGCACGTCCTCCCACCGGTAGAGGTTGTAGGTCTTCTCGCTGTCGCGGGACTTCACGTTGTCCCAGTGGTGCTTCGCGATCTCGACCTCGAGCTGGAACACGTTCTCGGACTTCCGCGCCGCGTCGGGCACGCCGGCCAGCTCGAACATGTGCTGCACGTGCGCGGTGAACGCGCTGCGGATCGGCGCGAACACCTCCTCGCGGTAGTAGCTCTCGTCGGGCAGGGAGATGCCGGCCTGCTCGAAGAACACCAGGTACCGGCTCGGGTCGCCCGGGTCGTTGTCGACGAAGAGCTGGTACAGGCCGCCGATGCCGCCGCGCTCGAAGTGCGCGAGGGTCGTCAGCAGGTCGGGGATCGAGTGCACGTTGTCGACGAGCGCCAGGTAGGGCTCGAGCGGCTTCGCCCCGAGCGCCTCGATGCGCTCGGTGTCCATGAAGCTCGTGTACAGGTCGCCGATCTTGCGCGCATCCGTGCCCGGTTCGGCCGGGCTCGTCGACGACGCGGATTCCTCGATGATCTCGCGCACCGCCTTCTCCGCCTCCTCGGCGAGGATGTAGAACGACCCCCAGCGCGCCTTGTCGTCCGGGATCTCGGTGCGCTCGAGCCACTTGCCGTTGACGTGCCGGAACAGGTCGTCCTGCGGGCGGACTTCCGGGTCGAACTCCTCGAGCTCGATTCCCGAGGGGGCGGCTGCGGTGGACTGATCGCTCATGCCTCCCACCCTAGGGCCGCGTTGCTATCAGGCTGCCGGTGTCTGGGGCGGCGGGGTCAGCGTTCCCCGCGTCGCGCGCGCCACTCCTCGAGCAGCTGCGGCATGCGGGCGCGCAGGAACTCGAAGAACTCCTGCATCTCCGCCAGGCGCTCGGCCGCGGCGTCCGCCGACTCCGAGCGGGCGGCGGCGATGGCGTCGGGCAGCAGCGCACGGATGGCGTCGTAGACGGGGGTCGAGCGCAGCGACGCGGTGTACCAGGCCTCCGCCGGCAGCTCGTACCGGTCGCGGCGGGTGCCGGCGTGCGGCAGCCGGCGCAGCATGCCGAGCGACTCGAGATACGTCACCGCGCCGGACACGGCGGCGGCGCTCACCCCGAGGCGCTCCCGCAGTTCCGCGGCGGTCAGGGCGCCATCCGTCGAGACCATCAGCGCCATCAGCACACGCGCCGACATGCGCGGGAACCCGGCGCCGATGAACACCGACGCCAGCCGCTCGGCGGCCTCCTGCAGCCGGTCTCTCGACATGCGCACAGCCTACGGGGGCTCAGCCTACGGGCCGCGTGTCCCGGCGCCGGAACAGCAGCACGGCGGCCGCGCACAGCGCCACGGCGAGCACGGCCATCACCCAGCCGCCCGTGTAGTCCGGGTGCGGCAGCGCGACGGCCGGCGCGTGCACGAGCGGCGAGAGCTTCTGCGCCCACTCGGGCACGCCGAGCAGCGGGCCGAACATGCCGAGGAAGCCGGCCGCGGCGAAGACCACCCAGCCGACCGCCATGGTCGCCTGCGGCAGCACCGCGAAAGTGAGCGCCGTGATGCCGAGGAAGACCAGCACCCCGGGCGTCTGCCACACGATGCCGCCGAACCAGGCGGAGAACCCGCCGGCCTGCGCGCCGGCGAGGGAACCGGAGACGAGGCCCCCGAGCACCAGCGCGACGACGGCGCCGATAGCCGCGACGATCAGGTACGAGAGCATCCACCGGGTGCGTCCGACGGCCGCGGCGAGCGCCGCGTCGGCGAGGCCGACGGCCTCCTCCTGCCGCAGCCGCATCGCGCCCTGCACGCAGATCGCCGCCGCGAGCAGCCCGGAGAAGACCGCGCCGAGGTTGGCGAAGGCCTGCAGCACCGTGCCCTGCTCGCCGCCGATGCGGTTGATCGCGTCGGCGACCCCCGGCCCCGCGGAGGCCAGCTGATCGACGACCACGCCGGAGAGGTCGCCGACCAGGGTGGAGAGAGCGACGAGCGCGACGATCCAGCCGATCAGCGTGCCGCGCTCGAGGCGGGCGGCGAGCCCGAACGGCCCGCGCAGCACGACGGATGCCCCGATCCGGCCCCTGCGCTCGGCGATGACCCCCGCGCCGACGTCGCGCCGGTCCTGCACGAGCAGCGCGACGCCGACCAGCACGACGAAGAACGCGGCGCCGATCGGCAGCGGCCAGACTCGGTTCTGCGCGAACGGGAACGCGAGCTGCGCCCAGCCGATCGGGCTCAGCCAGCTCGGCCACGCCGGGGTGAGGCTGAGCGAGGCGTCGTGCACCTCGCCCGCCGCGTCGCCGATGCCGCGCACGAAGTAGGCGACGACGACGAGCGCCGCCGACCATCCGTTGGCCGAGCGCGAGGTCGGCATCAGCTGCGCGAACACCAACGCGACCCCGACGAAGGAGAGGCCCGTCACGCCGCAGCCGGCCGCCAGCAGCCAGGAGCCGGCCGCGGGCAGGCCGCCGGCGAGGCACCCGAGCGCGATCACGACGGTGGCCATCACGTTCGCGAGCACGCCCTCGGCGATGACCGCGAGCGACGGGGCCAGGCGCCCTGCGGCCGTCGCGGCGATGGTCTCGGCCTGCCCGCGCTCCTCCTCGGCGCGGGTGTGCCGCACCACGAGGAACGTGCTCATCATCCCCGCCAGCAGCGCCATGAAGGCGAGCCCGAGCGTGGCCGTGAAGGCGCCCTCGCTCGCGCCCTGGGGTGTGCCGCGGAACATCAGGATCGCCGGCGTGACGAGCATCACCTTGAGCGTCGCGGCGCGGTCGGCCGCGGTGGGGAAGGTCTCCTGCACGTCGGCGACCACCGCGTACATCATGAAGAACAGGGCGAGCGCCCAGACGATCAGCTGGGTGCGGTCGCGGCGCAGCCGGAAGCGGAGCAGGGTGCCGAACATCACGCCCCCTGAGGCTCGGGCTGCAGCTCGTCGCCGTAGTGGCGCAGGAACAGCTCCTCGAGCGAGGGCGGGGCCACCTGCAGGCCGGTCACCCCGAGCGCACCGAGGGCGGTGAGCACGGATGCGACGCGGTCGGAGTCGACCGTGAACGACACCCGCCCCTGCGATTCGGCGAGGTCGTGCGCGTCGGGGATGCCGGCGAGGGCGGCATCCGTCAGCCCGTTCTTGTCGAACGAGAACGAGGTGCGGGTCAGGTGCCGCAGTTCGGTGAGCGTGCCGGACTCGACGACGCGGCCCGCGCGCAGGATCGACACGCGCGTGCACAGCCGCTCGACCTCGCTCAGGATGTGCGAGGACAGCAGCACCGTCGCCCCGTCTGCGGCGACACGGGCGATCTGGCGGGTGAAGACGGTCTCCATCAGCGGGTCCAGGCCGCTGGTCGGCTCGTCGAGCACGTACAGCTCGGCCGGGTGGGCGAAGGCGGCGATCAGGGCGACCTTCTGCCGGTTGCCCTTGGAGTAGCTGCGCGCCTTCTTGCTCGGGTCGAACTGGAACTCCTCGATGAGCGCGGCGCGCGTGCGCTTGTAGTCGGCCGAGCGGGTGTCGCCGCCGCGCAGGCGCACGAGCAGGTCGATCGTCTCGCCGCCGGAGAGGTTGGGCCACAGCGCCACGTCGCCGGGGATGGTCGCGATGCGGCGATGCAGCTCGGATGCCTCGCGCCACGGGTCGCGGCCGAAGACGGTGACCTCGCCGGCGGTCTTGCGGGCGAGGCCGAGCAGGATGCGGATAGTGGTGGACTTGCCGGCGCCGTTCGGGCCGAGGTAGCCGTGCACCTCGCCCGGTGCGACCTCGAGGTCGAGCCCGTCGAGCGCGTGCACACGGCCGAAGTGCTTGTGCAGGCCGCGCGCGCTGATGATGGCGTTCATGGCGCCCACGGTACGCGGCGTTCACGGATTTGTGAACGGGGCGAAAGCCCCAGCGTCGATTCGTCGATTTCTGCCGGCGGCGAGCTGCCGGCGGGCGAATTCCGACGAATCGAAGCTCGGGGCCACGCGCTGCGCCCCTGGAAGAATCGACCCCGTGCCCGCCGCCACCCGCGCCGTCGACCGCGAGATCCTGTCGCTCGCCGTACCGGCGCTCGGGGCGCTGATCGCCGAGCCGCTGTTCCTGCTGGCCGACAGCGCCCTCGTCGGGCACCTCGGCCGCGCGCCGCTCGCCGGTCTCGGCCTCGCGAGCGCGGTGCTGCAGACCATCGTCGGGCTGATGGTGTTCCTCGCGTACGGCACGACGCCGGCCGTCGCCCGGCGGCTCGGCACGGGCGACCGCGCCGGCGCCATTCAGACGGGCCTCGACGGCACCTGGCTCGCGGCCGGGCTCGGCATCGCCCTCGGGGCGATCGGATGGCTCGCCGCACCGCTGCTCGTGGGCGCCTTCGGCGCCGCCGCGGAGGTCTCGGCCCAGGCATCCGCTTATCTGCGTGTCAGCATGGCCGGCCTGCCCGCCATGCTCGTCGTGTACGCCGCGACCGGCCTGCTGCGCGGGCTGCAGGACACCCGCACCCCGCTCGCGGTGGCGGTCGCGGGTTTCGCGGCCAACGCGGGGCTGAACGCGCTGTTCATCTACGGGCTCGGGCTCGGCATCGGCGGGTCGGCGCTCGGCACGGTCGTCGCGCAGTGGGGCATGGTGATCGCGTACGTCGTCGTCATCGTGCGCGGGGCGCGGCGCGAGGGGGCGTCGCTGCGGCCGCATCCGCACGGCGTGCTCGGGGTCGCGGGAGCCGGCTGGTGGCTGCTCATCCGCACCGCGTCGCTACGGGCGGCGCTGCTGCTCGCGACCTTCGCGGCGACGCGGCTCGGCTCAGCGGAGCTGGCCGGGTGGCAGATCGTGATGACGGTGTTCAGCACGCTGGCCTTCGCGCTCGATGCGCTCGCGATCGCCGCCCAGGCGCTCGTCGGGCACGGTCTCGGCGCCGCCGACGTCGAGCGCGTGCACGCCGTGCTGCGCCGCTGCCTGCAGTGGGGCCTCGGCGCCGGTGCGGTGCTGGGCGCCGTCACGCTCGCGCTCGCGCCGTGGCTGGGCCGCGCCTTCACGACGGATGCCGCGGTGCTCGCCGCCCTGCCCCTGTCGGTCGCGCTGCTGGCGCTCTCGACGCCGCTCGGAGGGTTCGTCTTCGTGCTCGACGGCGTGCTGATCGGCGCGGGCGACGCCCGCTACCTCGCCCTGACCGGCCTGCTCAACCTCGCGTGCTTCGCGCCGTGCGCCGTGCTGGTGGCGGTCTTCGCGCCGGGCGGCCGGGGCGGGCTCGCGCTGCTGACCGGCGCCTTCGCCTTCGTGTACCTCGGCGCCCGGGCGGCGACCCTCGGCCTGCGCTCCCGCGGCACGGCCTGGATGGTGACGGGGGCGTAGCGCTGCGGCGCTGGGCCCCGCGGCGGCGCTCGAGCGGCCGAATTCAGGAGGAGCGCGCCGCCGAGGTGGATATGGGCCCGCCGTGAAGCCTGTCCTGAGTTCGGCCGCCCGGGTACCGTCACGAGCATGGCGCGAGAGACCACCCAGACCATGCACGAGACGACGCTGTTGATCCTGGGGGCGAGCGGCGACCTGTCCTCCCGCCTGCTGATGCCCGGGCTCGGGGGCCTGCTGACCGTGCAGCCCGAGCGACGCGTGCAGCTCGTCGGCGCCGGCGTCGAGACCTTCAGCGACGACGAGTGGACCGCGCGGGTGACGACGGCGATGCAGACCGGCAAGGCCGAGGGCCCCGCGGTCGACGAGCTGGTGCACGGCACGCGCTACTTCACGGCCGACGTCACCGACCCGGCCGACCTCGAGAAGCTGCTGAAGGCGTGCGACAACCCGCCGGCCATCTACTTCGCCCTGCCGCCGGCCGTGACGGTCAAGGCCTGCGCGGCGCTGAAGGGCATCCTGCCCGAGGGCAGCCGACTCGCCCTCGAGAAGCCGTTCGGTCTCGACCAGGCCAGCGCCCACTCCCTCAACCAGCTGCTCGCGACCCTCGCCCCCGAGGACCGCGTCTTCCGCGTCGACCACTTCCTCGGCACGAGCGGGGTGCTGAACATCCTCGGCACCCGCTTCGCGAACCGCATCGTCGAGCCGCTGCTGAACAACACGCACGTCGAGCGGGTCGAGATCGTCTACGACGAGACGCTCGGGCTCGAGGGCCGCGCGCGGTACTACGACCACGCCGGCGCCCTGGTCGACATGATCCAGAGCCACCTGCTGCAGGTGCTGTCGGTGGTGGCGATGGATCCGCCCGCCGCGCTCGACGCGCCCGACGTGCGCGACGCGAAGGCGCTCGCCCTGCGCGCCGCCCGCCTGTGGGGCGACGACCCGAAGACCGCCGCGCGCCGCGCCCGGTACACCGCGGGCACGGTCGAGGGCCGCCGGCTGCCGGCGTACACGGACGAGGAGGGGGTGGATCCGGAACTCGGCACCGAGACGCTCGCCGAGCTCACGGTCGAGGTGCGCAACGGGCGCTGGGCCGGAGTGCCGTTCGTGCTGCGCAGCGGCAAGGCGCTCGGCACGGGCCGGCACGAGGTGTCGTTCACCTTCCGCCCGCCCGCACACGTGCCCGAGCGGCTGCGCGGCTCCGACCGGCCGAATCGGCTGCGGCTCGACCTGAAGACGCTCACGATGACGCTCGAGCTCGACGTCAACGGACCCGGCGACCCCTACACCATCGACCACGTCAGCCTCGAGGCCGATCTGAACCCCGGGCAGCTGCCCGCCTACGGTGAGGTGATCGCGGGCATTCTCGAGGGCGATCCGATGCTCGCCGTGCGCGGCGACACCGCCGAGGAGTGCTGGCGCCTCGTCGACCCCGTGCTCGCCGCCTGGAAGAAGGGCGGGGTGCCGCTGGACGAGTACCCGGCGGGGTCGGACGGGCCGGCCGGCTGGAGCTAACGCGCCGCCGGGGCCGTCGTGTTCCCCTCGTGGAACTCGCTCGTGAACAGCTGCGTGCGCGCCTCGTCGCCCGCCAGCATCGCCACGATCGCCCGGCCGGCGGCGCGCCCCTTCTCGACCGCCGGCTGCACGAGGGTGGTCAGGTCATACGGCCACAGCCCGTCCACCTTCACGCCGTCGAATCCGATCACGGACAGCTCCTCCGGCACCGCGATGCCGAGCTCCTCCGCGGCGCGGATCACCCCGGCGGCGAGCAGATCGCTCTGCGCGATGATCGCCGTGGGTCGATCGGATGCCGGCACCGCCAGCAGCTCGCGGGCCGCCAGCCGCCCCTCCTCGACGTAGGAACCTCCGCTCGTCACCGCCGGCGCCTCGGGGTAGACGTCCCACGCGCCGCGCAGCCGCTCGACGGTCGTGGCGTTCTCCCCCGCCGCGACCCGCTCCGGCGTGACCCGCGCGCGGCGGTGCTCGCGGTCGAGCGACAGCGCCACGATCGCGACGCGCTCGTGCCCGAGCGCCTTCAAGTGCTCGGCTCCGCGCCGGGTGGCCTCGCGGTTGTCCTGCAGGATCTGCAGCACCTCGCCCGAGCCGGGGTCGCCCTCGATGGCGACGACGGGCACGCCGCGGGAGCGCAGGATCGCGATCGACTCCTCGAAGCGGGGGCTGCAGCCCATCAGCACCGCGGCGTCCAGCGGGGCGTTCATGAGCGTGACCGGGTTCTTCTCCGCGTCGGCCGCCGTGTCGACCACGTCGGTCAGCACCAGCAGCCCCGCGTCGACGGCGCCGATCTCCTCCGAGATCCCGTCGAGGGTGGCGATCTTGATCGGGTCGCGGAAGGCCTCGCGCACGCGCTCCTCGATCACCACGCCCACGATGCCGCTGCGGCCCCGGCGCAGCGATCGCGCACGCGGGTCGGGGCCGGCGTAGCCCAGCTCCTTCGCCGCCTGCAGCACCCGCTCGCGGGTGGAGTCGGAGACCGGGCCGGTGCCGCTGAAGGCGAGGGACGCCGTCGACGCGCTCACCCCGGCGCGCGCCGCCACGGAGGCGAGCGTGGGTCGGTGGTCGACTTCGGTCAACGTTGCTCCTCCTCGCGTCCCTTGCGGACAGAGCTCCTTGCAGACAGAGCTTCTGCGCACAGAGCTTCCCTGCGCACAGAGTTTCAGATAGCTTGGCGACGCGGACCGATCGAATCGATTCGACTATCCAATTCACAGTATCGAAAGCCACCCCATCCCACGCGCATGACGACCGCCACCGCCCGCCCGACCGCCGAGCACCGCCGCTGGCGCAACGCCGTCTTCGCGATCTTCGCGCTGAGCGGCATGGGCCTCGCGAGCTTCGCCGCCCGCGTGCCCTCGGCCCGCGACGACCTGCACATCGACGCCGGCGCCGTCGGGCTGCTCATCGTCTGCATCTCGATCGGCGCCATCGTCGGGCTCGGCGTCACCCAGGCGGCCTCCGAGCGATTCGGCTACCGCCGCGGCATGGCCGGCTGCCTCATCACGCTCGCGGTCGGGCTCGCGCTCGCCGGCTTCGGCGCGACTCTGCTGCACAGCATCCCGCTCACCGTGATCGGGCTCTTCCTGCTCGGCCTCGGCAACGGCGCGGTCGACGTGATGATGAACGTCTCCGGCGCCGCGGTCGAGCGGCGGATCGGCAAGACGATCATGCCGCTGTTCCACGCCTGCTTCTCCACCGGCACCGTGCTCGGCGCCGCCCTCGGGGCGCTCGCGGCCGGAGCCGGGCTGGCCCTCGCCTGGCACCTGAGTGCCGTGGGCGCCCTGATCGTCGCGGCCGCGGTCGTGGCGGTGCGCTTTGTGCCCGACCGCATCACAGCAACGGATGCGGCGACCGACGCAGCCGAGCGGCCGGCGGCCGCGGCATCCGTGCCCCTCGACGCCTTCGACGACCCGAGCCTGCTGCGCCGCGTGCGCCTCGCCGTCGTCGCGCGCCTCGCGGTGTGGCGCGACCTCACCCTCGTGCTGATCGGGGTCGTGATGCTCGGCATGGCGTTCGCGGAGGGGTCGGCGAACGACTGGATCGCCCTGGCCTCGGTCGACGGGCACGGCACGAGCAAGGCCGCGGCGGCCGGCGTGCTGGACGCCTTCATGGTCGCGATGACGCTCGGGCGGGTGCTCGGCGGACCGGCGGTGGACCGCATCGGGCGGGTCTGGACGATCCGCATCACGGCCGGCTTCGGCATCGCCGGGCTGCTGCTGTTCATCCTCGGCGGGCCCGCCCCGGTCTACGTGGTCGGCGTCGTGCTGTGGGGGCTCGGCGCCTCGCTCGGCTTCCCGCTCGGCATGTCGGCGGCGGCCGACGACGAGCGCAACGCGACCTCGCGGGTGGCCGCGGTCGCGATGATCGGCTACCTCGCCTTCCTCGCGGGTCCCCCGTTCATCGGCTTCCTCGCCGACCGCATCGGCGTGCTGCACAGCCTCTTCGTGGTCCTGGCGCTCGTCGTCGCGGCCTTCCTCTGCGCCCCGGCGCTCAGGCCCAAGCCGACCGCGACCGCCGGGTAGCCTGTACCGGTGCGTTTGGTCATTGCTCGCTGCTCCGTCGACTACGCGGGCAGGCTCTCGGCGCACCTGCCGCTCGCCACGCGCCTGATCATGGTCAAAGCGGATGGCTCGGTGCTGGTGCACTCGGACGGCGGGTCGTACAAGCCGCTGAACTGGATGAGCCCGCCCTGCTCGCTCTCGATCGCCGAGCCCGACGCCGAGCAGGCCGAGGCGGGCGTGAGCTCGGTGTGGACGGTCGCGGCGAAGAAGTCGGACGACCGCCTGATCGTGAAGGTGCACGAGGTGCTGCACGACTCCGAGCACGAGCTCGGCGTCGACCCGGGGCTCGTCAAGGACGGCGTCGAGGCGCACCTGCAGAAGCTGCTGGCCGAGCAGATCGAGCTGCTCGGCGAGGGCCACACGCTCGTGCGCCGCGAGTACATGACCGCGATCGGACCGGTCGACATCCTCGCCCGCGACGCGAAGGGCGCGGCGGTCGCCGTCGAGCTGAAGCGCCGCGGCGACATCGACGGCGTCGAGCAGCTCACCCGCTACCTCGAGCTGATGAACCGCGACCCGCACCTCGCGCCGGTGCGCGGCGTGTTCGCGGCGCAGGAGATCAAGCCGCAGGCGCGCCGGCTGGCCGAAGACCGCGGCATCCGCTGCGTCGTGCTCGACTACGAGGCGATGAAGGGCGTCGACTCGGGCGTGCCGACCCTGTTCTGAGTGGCGCAGTTCTGAGTGGCGCTGTTCTGAGTGGCGGATGCCTCAGGCATCCGCCACTCATGCGTACTGTGCAGCCCGGTCAGCGCGCGATGGTCTTCGCGGCCGACGCGACGGTCGCGGTGGTGTAGCCCGGCTTCGACCCGGTGACCTTGACGAGCACCTTCATGCCGGCCCAGCCCGCCTTGAGCGTGAGCGTCTTGCCCGTCGCGCCCGAGATCGCCTTGCCGTTCACGTACCACTGGTAGCGGTACGCGGTGCCGCTGGTCCACGTGCCTCGGATCGCCTCGATCGTCTTGCCGGCCTTCACCGTGCCGTCGATGGTCGGGGTCACGGTCTTCAGAGTTCCGGCCGCGACCGGCGCCGTGCGCGTCGAGCCGACCTCCTTGCTCTGGTAGCCCGACTTCGTGCCGATGACGTGCACCGAGATGGCCTTGCCCTTGAGCGTCGACGACAGGGTGAGCGTCTTGCCGGTCGCGCCCTTGATCGCCGTGCCGCTCGCGTACCACTGGTACCGGAACGACGTGCCCGCCGTCCACGTGCCGCGGATCGCGGTGAGGGTCTGGCCGACCTTCGCCGTGCCGCTGACGGTCGGCTTCGGCGCCGTGAGCTTGCCTTCGGCGACGACGTGCGGTGCCGAGTCGAGCGCGGTCTGCACGTAGCCCGCCTGCTGGCCGGTCACCTCGACCCAGAGATCCTCGTCCTCCTCATCCGCGGTCGGAACGTAGCTGCTGCCGGTCGCGCCCGGAATGAGTCCGTCGTCGTCGAACCACTGGTAACCGACCGTGGTGCCCGCGGTCCATGCCGGACCGCTCTGCACGGCGGTCACGCGCGATCCGACGGCCACCGTGCCGGAGACGGTGACGCCGGTCGGGTGGGTCAGCACCTGCCCGTCGCCGAGCCGGCTGATCCGGCCGTCGCCGTCGACCGCATACGGGGTCACGCCATCGGCCGCGAGGCCGACGGCCGCGTACCAGGAGTCGCCCAGCGCGGCGGTCTTCGTGACCGTGCCGGCGGCCGGGTCGACGACGGCGACCGAGAGCGCGCCGTCGTCGTCCGTGCCGGCGAGGTAGACCGCGGAGTCGTCGACCGCCGGAACGATGTCCGACACGTCAGCGGGGAGGGTGACCGTGCTGTCCGTGATCGCCGGGTCCGCCGCGTCGAGCACGTTCAGCGTGCTCTGAGAGGCGTCCCCGGACGCGACGGTGGCGGCGTAGACGTGCTGCGCGGTTGCGGCGACCGCCTCGACACCCGCGCCGAAGCTGTTCACGGGGCTGAGGGCGGCCGAGGCGCCGGACACGGCGGTGAGGTCGATGCTGTCCAACTCGCCGGAGTTGCCCTTGAACGTCGACTGGCCGACGTAGAGTCGGTCGCCGTCCGGCGAGACCGCGACCGACAGGGGCAGCTTCGTGGTCCCGACGCTCCACGCCGGCGTCGCCGAGTGCGCGCTCGCGTCGCCGAGCGTCGCGGCCGAGAACGCGGCGATCTCCTGGTCGAAGGCCGCGGCGACGTACAGGGTCTGGCCGTCGGGGGAGACGGCGAGGTCGAGCGGCGAGACGGAGATCGTGTGCTTCACGACCGTGGGCGCGGCGCCCGCCCAGTTGACGGTCTCGATCGTGTCGGTCCCGCTCCCGGACAGGTCGAAGAGGTCGATGTAGGAGGTCCCGCCGTCCGGCGAGGCGGCGATCGTGGACGGGAACAACTCGTCGCCCGCGCCGAGCTTCACGGTGGTCGTCGCGCCGGTCGCGAGGTCGACCCGCGCTGCCACCACGTTCCAGTCGGCGTCCTCGCCCACGAGCAGCGCCACGCCGTTCGCGAACGTCGCCGCATCGACCTCGGTGATGCCGGCCTGGAAGCTCTGCAGCACGCCGAACGCCGTGGTGGGCGCGTCGTCGGCAGCGTGCGCGGGTGCGGCCGCGAGCGCGCCCGCGACGGTGACGGATGCCGCGGCGAGCGCCGCGACGGCCAGCTTGTTCTTCATGGTGCCTTTCTCTTCCCGAAGGACACGCCATGAATCGCTGGCGGGATCCTGGAGAAAGTGTGGTGTATCGCGGGCTCCGTGAGCGAGGGCCGGGGTCTCCCCAATTCGGGGCGAGCCGCCCGGCTAGCCTGGAGGGCGTGCGTCCCGGTCCCGCCTTCCCCCGCAGCTACGTGAACCGACCCGTGCAGAAGGCGCTCGCCGCTCTCGTCGCCGAGCCGGGGGAGCAGACCCTCGAAGCGCTGCTGCGGGCGGCGCTGAAGGGCGGCCTCACGGTCGACGTCACCGGGTCGCCGAGCCCGCAGGAGTTGCGGCTGCGCACCCTGCAGTCCACCGATGGGCGGCCGGTGCTGCCGCTGTTCAGCTCGCTGGCCGAGCTGGAGGCGACCGCGCGCGAGGCGGCCGAGCCCGAATCATCCGACGTGCGGGTCGAGGGCATCATCGTGCCGGGGCGGCAGGCGCTGGGCTTCATCACGACCGCGGATTTCGTCGCGGTGCAGTTCGACCCCCGGCATCCGGGCGGCGTCATCGCCCGCGCTCACGTGGAGCGCGCGCTGGGAATCGCGTCGTCCGCCGGTTGACAGCGCCGTTTACACTTGCCTGCGCCATGACTTATTCCCCTAGCGCGGTCGAGCGCAGCTGGAGCTGCGTGCTCTTCGACCTCGACGGAACGCTCACCGATTCGGCGCCGGGCATCACCCGGTCGCTCCAGCAGATGTTCGAGGCGATCGGCCGCCCGGTGCACACCGAGGAGGAGCTGATGGCCTACGTCGGCCCGCCCCTGGCCGACACCCTGCGCGCCCGCGAGGACTTCACGACCGAGCAGGCGGACGAGGCGCTGCGCGTGTACCGCGGCTTCGCCGAAGCATCCGATCTCGTCGACAACGCCGTGTTCCCCGGCATCGTCGGCCTGCTGCAGCAGCTGCAGGACGGGGGCATCCCGGTCGCGCTCGCGACCAGCAAGCCGGTCACGCGGGCCACGCGCATCCTCGAGCACTTCGACCTCGCCCGGTACTTCACCTTCATCGGCGGCGCGAGCGACGACGAGAGCCGCAGCGCGAAGGCCGATGTGATCGCCTACACGCTCGCCGAGCTCGCGAGGCTCGGCGTCGACGTGTCGCGGCCGGTCATGGTCGGCGACCGGTTCTACGACGTCGAGGGCGCCAACGCCAACGACGTGCCCGCGATCATGGTCGAGTGGGGCTACGGCTCGCCGGCCGAGGCGACCGGCGCGATCGCCGTGGTGCACTCGGTCGACCAGCTGCGCTCGCTGCTGCTCGGCCAGGCGGCCGCGGCGTAAAATCCGGGGCGTGACCCCTGCTCGGCCGATCGTCGTCGGCATCTCGGATGCGACGCCCGACCGTGTGCTCGACGAGGCCGTCGGCTTCGCCCGCGACCTCGGGGTGCAGCTGCTCGCCGCGTACGTCGACGAGACCCGGGTGCCGGTCGGCGAGGCGCCCGACGGAACCGTCATCTCGGCGCCCGTCGCCGCCGGGGGCCCGTGCACGGCGGCGGCGATCGACGACCTCGCCGGCTCCGAGCTCGGCCGGCGCGTGTCGTCACGCGCATCAGATGCGGGCGTCGTCGTCGCCTTCCACGCCCTCGCGGGCGATCCGGTCACGGCGCTCTCCCGCTTCGCCGTCGACCAGGATGCCCGGGCGATCGTGGTCGGCACCCGCAAACCGGGCCTGCGCTCGGGCATCGAGCTGCTGATCGCCGGACCGGTCGCCTCGCGGCTCGCCTACCGGCAGCCGGTGCCCGTGATCGCCGTGCCCGTGCACGACCGCGCACCGCGCAAGACCGCCGAGTATGACCGCGACCCGGCTTCGTCTGATACGGATGCTTCGCTCGACGTGCCCGACCCCGCCGACGTGCTCTACGGCGAGGGTCATGCCTGAGCCGCGCCCGCTGCACCTGCGCCCCGTCCCCCTGCTGCTCGTCTTCGCGGGCGGCGCCGTCGGCAGCCTGTGCCGATACCTGCTCTCGCTCGTGCTGCCCGAGCCGTTCGGGCTTCCGCTGCCCACCCTCGCGGTGAACCTCGTCGGCGCGTTCGCGCTCGGGCTGATGCTCGAGGGCCTGCTGCGCGGCGGACCCGACGCCGGCTGGCGCCGGGCGCTGCGGCTCGGCATGGGCGCCGGGTTCCTGGGCGGATTCACCACCTACAGTTCGCTCGCGGTCGAGACCGCGCTGCTGTCGAACGACGCGCGGTACTTCTCGGCCGGCGGATACGCCGTGCTGTCGCTGCTGGCAGGCGTGGCGGCCGCGGCGGCCGGCGTGTGGGTGGCGGCCCGGCTGGTCGGCATGCCGGCAGGGCCGGCTGCGCGGTCGGCAGGGTCGGCGGGGAGGGCAGGGTCCGCGGGGCAGGCCGTGCCGGGGCGCGACCGGTGAGTCCCGCGTTGCTCGGGCTCGTCGTGGCCCTGTCCGGTGGAGCGGGCGCCGTGTGCCGCTTCGTGCTCGACGGGACGATCCGATCGAAGCTCGTCACGATCGTGCCCTACGGCACGATCGTCATCAACGTGTCGGGGTCGCTGCTGCTCGGCCTGCTCACCGGCGCCGCGCTTGCCGGAGCCGCGATCACCGATGTGCGCGCGGCGATCGGCACCGGGTTGCTCGGCGGCTACACGACCTTCTCGGCGGCGATGGTCGAGACGGTGCGCCTGCTGCAGCAGCGCCGCTGGGTCGCCGCCGGCGTCAACGGCATCGGCACGATGCTGCTCGCCCTCGGCGCCGCCGTGCTCGGGGTGTTCCTCGGCTCGCTGTTCTGAGCCGCCGCTTGGTCTCCATTCAGCCGCTCCGCGGCTGAGTCGACCGGCGCAGGCCCCCGCTGGTCGACTCGCGCGAAGCGTGAATGGAGACCGCGCCCCCGTTGGTCGAGTAGCGCGCAACGCGTATCGAGACCCCGTTGGTCGAGTAGCGCGCAGCGCGTATCGAGACCCGGTACCGTTCCCCCTGTCGACGAATCCGCTCTCGACGAAGGAGGCAGTCGTGCCCAAGGACATCTCCGAGATGAGCTTCGCGAGCATCTACCCGCTCTACGTGAAGAAGGTCGAGCGCAAGGGCCGCACCCGCGAGGAGCTCGACCGCGTCATCACCTGGCTCACTGGCTACGACGAGCAAGGCCTGCGCCGGGCGATCGACGCCGAGGTCGACCTCGCAACCTTCTTCGCTCAGGCGCCGGCAATGAACCCGAACGCCTCGCTGATCACGGGCGTCGTCTGCGGCGTGCGGGTGGAGGAGATCGAGGACCCGCTGATGCAGAAGATCCGCTACCTCGACAAGCTCGTCGACGAGGTCGCGCGGGGCAAGAAGATGACCTCGATCCTGCGCGGCGAGCCGGCGCCCGCGGGGTAGCGCTCAGCGGCCGGGACGGTGCGCCACGGCCCCCGCGTGCGCGGGCAGGTGCAGCGCCTCGAGGAGCGGGATGAGCAGCAGCGCCGCCGCACCGACGAACGCCCAGCGGTACCCGAGCCAGGGCTGGCCGACGGTCTCGGCGGCGAGCGCCGTGCCGAGCCGCACCAGCAGCGCCGCGACCGCGATGCCGAGCCCGGTCGCGATCTGCTGCATGGTGGACGACAGCGTGTTGGCCCCGTTGGTGAGCTCGGCGGGCACGTCGACGAACTGGATCGTGTTGTATCCGCTGAACCCGATCGATCGGATGGCCCCGCTGGCCACCAGCAGGATCACCGTCAGCACGATCGGGGTGTCGGCGTCGACCAGCACGAGCAGCAGCAGGATCGCCGCGCCGATCGCGTTGGACCACACGATGACGGTGCGGAACCCGAACCGCTTGATGAGCGGGGTGGTCGCCGGCTTGATGCCGAGGTTCCCGACGAACAGGGCGATCACGACCAGTCCGGCCCGGGCGGCCGACCAGCCGAAGCCGGCCTGGAACAGCAGCGTCACGAGGAACGGCACCGCCGTGATCATCAGCCGGTACACCCCGCCCCCCACATTCCCGACGCGGAATGTGTCGAGGGCGAGGGCCCGCAGGTCGAGCACGGGGTGCCGCGCGGTGACGAGGCGGCGCCAGGCGAGCCATCCGATCACCGCCGCGACCAGCAGGCCGGCAGCGACCGCGAGCCAGTCGGTCGGGGTCTCGCCGACGAGTTCCCCGGCCAGCACGAGCGCGGCGAGCGCGACGGCGATCAGCACGAGCCCGTAGCCGTCGAGCGGCGCGCGGCGCAGTTCGTCGGTGCGCGGCACGAGCGCCAGCGCGGCGAGCGCGGCGGCGATGCCGATCGGCAGGTTGATCAGGAAGATCCAGCGCCAACCGACCGTGTCGGTGATCAGGCCGCCCACGGCCGGGGCGATGACGGGCGCGAGCAGCGCGGGCCAGGTCAGGTACGCCATGGCGTCGAGCAGGTCGGTCTTCTCGACGGCCCGCAGCACCGCGAGCCGGCCGACGGGCACCATCATCGCGCCGCCGACGCCCTGCACGGCGCGGAAGACGCAGAGCCAGAGCAGATCGGGCGCGAGCGCGCACAGCACCGACGCCGCGGTGAACACCCCGATCGCCGCGAGGTACACGCGGCGGGTGCCGAAGCGGTCGGCGAGCCATCCGGTCGCGGGGATGCACACGGCGAGCGCGAGCAGGTAGACCGTCATCGCCACGTTCAGGTCGGCGGCCGTCACGCCGAACTCGCGCGCCATCGCGGGTGCCGCCGTCTGGATGATCGTGCCGTCGAGGAACTCCATGAACGAGGTCGCGGCGACGAGCAGCGCCAGCGGCCGGTTGAACGTCGCGCTCGGAGCCACTATGCCTGCTTATGCCGTCTTATGCCTGCTGAGGAATACGCCGGGTGCGCACCGCCCAGCGGCCCTCCACGCGGCTGATCGCCACCGGGTAGTCGAGCGTCTCGCTCACCAGCTCGGTGGTCAGCACCTCGTCGGCCGGGCCCTGCGCGATCACCTTCCCGGCGCGCAGCAGCATGGCGTGCGTCGTCGAGGCGGGCAGCTCTTCGAGGTGGTGGGTGACGAGCACGGATGCGAGGTCCGGGTGCTCCTCGCGCAGCTGGTCGAGCCGGTCGAGCAGGTGCTCGCGCGCCGCGATGTCGAGGCCGGTCGACGGCTCGTCGAGCAGCAGCACGTGCGGGTCGGGCTGCAGCGCGCGGGCGATCAGGGTGCGGCCCCGCTCGCCCTGGGAGAGGTTCGGCCAGCGCGCATCCGTCAGCTCGCCCATGCCGAGCAGCTCGAGCAGCCGGTCGGCGCGCGCGAGCTCGGCCTCGCTCGGCTGCCAGCGCATCGGCAGCTCGGTGCCGCCGGTGCCGCCGGTGAGCACGACCTCGCGGGCCGTGAGCGGGTTCATCAGCGGATGCCTGGGGTTGACGTGACCGATCAGTGTGCGCAGCTCGCGTAGATCCACCCGCCCGATGCGCTTGCCGAGCACCTCGACGGTGCCGCGGGTGGGGTGCTGCTGCGCGCCGAGCAGCGACAGCAGCGTCGACTTGCCGGCGCCGTTGGCCCCGATCAGCGCCCAGTGCTGGCCGCGCTCGACGGCCAGGTCGATGCCCGACAGGATGGCCCGCCCGTCCCGCACGAAGTCGACCCCGGATGCGGACAGGACGGGCGTGCTCACCCTCCTACGCTACCCGCGGTGTCCATCCACGCTTCGCGTGAGTCGACCAACGGGAGGGGTCAGGCCGCGGCGCGCTCGGCCTCGGCGAGGAGGAGGGCGGTGCAGAAGCCCTCGAGGCCGAGAGTGAGGTCGTCCACCGTGGGGAACGTCGGCGCGATGCGGATCACCGCGTCGTCCGGGTCGTCGAGGTACGGGTGGGTCGAGCCGGCCGGGGTGATCGCGATGCCGGCCTCGGCCGCCAACTGGATCGCCCGGCGGGCGACGCCCGGCGTCACGTACAGGGTGACGAAGTATCCGCCCTTCGGGTCGGTCCACGAGCCGACGCCATGGGGCGCGAGCCGCCTGCCGAACACCTCCTGCACGGACGCGAACTTCGGGGCGATCAGGGCGCGGTGCTGTTCCATGTGGGCGAGAACCCCCGCGGCATCCGTCAGAAGCTGCACGTGTCGCAGCTGGTTGATCTTGTCGGGCCCGATCGACTGGAACGCGGCCCAGCGGGTGTACCAGGCGACGTTGTCGGGCGAGGAGCCGAAGAAGGCGACGCCCGCGCCCGGGTAGGTGATCTTCGAGGTGGAGGCGAAGACGAAGACCCGGTCGGGGTTCCCGGCGTCGGCGGCGAGCTGCAGGATGTCGATCGGCTCGGGCCGCCAGTCGGTGAGGTGGTGCACGGCGTACGCGTTGTCCCAGAAGATCCGGAAGTCGTCGGCCGCCGGCAGCGACACGAGCGCCTCGGCGACCTCGCGCGAGTACACCGCGCCAGTCGGGTTCGAGTACACGGGCACGCACCAGATGCCCTTGATCGTCGGGTCGGTCTCGAGCGCCGCGCGCACGGCGTCGACGTCGGGCCCGTCGTCGTTCATGGGGACCGGGATCATACGGATGCCGAGGGCCTCGGTGATCGCGAAGTGCCGGTCGTACCCCGGCACCGGAGCCAGGAACGATACCGTCTCCTCGCGACCCCACGGCCGCTCCGAGCCGGGCACGCCGTGCAGCATCGCGAAGGTCGCCACATCGTGCATCAGCGTCAGGCTCGAGTTGCCGAGCGCGAGCAGCTGCGGCACGGGCACGCCCAGCAGTTCGGAGAAGATCTCGCGCAGGGCCGGCAGCCCGAGCGCGCCGCCGTAGTTGCGCAGGTCGGTGCCCGCGGCATCCGTGAACCGGGCCGGGCCGGGCAGCGACAGCAGCGCGTCCGAGAGGGCGAGCTGGTCGGCGGCCGGCTTGCCGCGGGTGAGGTCGAGCTTCAGCCCCTGCGCCTTCAACTCGTCGTAGGCGGCCTGGAATCGGCTGAGATGCTCGGCCAACCCGGCCGTCGAGGTGCTCACGCCTCGATCGTACTGGGCGGGGTGATCGTACTGGGCGGGGCGATCCCGCCGCGGCGGTGTGCCGGGCACCGGCTCGGGGTACTTGGCCGACATGACCGATTCAGACGACACCGTTCCGTTCGACCCTGAGAACGACCAGCCCCTGGAGGACGACGAGGTGTTCGACGACGACCTGCCCGACGAACTGCCCCGGGCCACCCCTGCCGGCAGCGCCGCCGAGCTCGACGAGACGCCCGACGACCTGCCCGAGGAGACCGACGACGCCGGCTACGGCGTGAACCCGGAGCAGGATCCGTCGAGGCCCCGCCCCGACCACTCCCCGGACACGGAGGAGGACACCGTCTCGGGCGGGCCTGCCGACTGAGGCATCCGTTCGAGGCATCCGCCTCATCGAACGTCGCGAAATCACCCTTCAGCGTGCGCGTGAAGGGTGATTTCGCACCGCTCGGCGGGCAGCGCCGCCGTCAGGCGCCCGCCGGCGCCTGCTCCGGCACGTGCCGCGCGACCAGCACCCGCTTGAGCACCTTGCCCGACGGCCCGATCGGCAGCGCGTCGACGATGTCGATGTGGCGCGGGAACTTGTAGGGCGCCACCTTCTCCTTCACGAACTCGATGAGCTCCTCGGGGGTGGCCGTCGCGCCAGGCATCAGCGTGACGGCCGCGTAGACCTCCTGCTGGTGCACCGGGTCGGGCACGCCGTACACGGCGCACGACGACACGGCCTCGTGCCGCGCGAGCACCTCCTCGACCTCGCGCGGGTACACGTTGTATCCGTTGCGCACGATCATGTCCTTCTTGCGGTCGACGATCGTGACGTAATCGTCGTCGGACATCGTGCCGAGGTCCCCGGTGCGGAACCAGCCGTCGACCACCGCCTCGGCATCCGCCTCGGGCCGGTTCAGGTAGCCCTTGAACAGGTTGTGTCCGCGCACGCAGATCTCGCCGAGCTCGCCGCGCGGCAGCTCGACGATGCGGTCGTCGAGCGCGGCGTCGGCGATGATCACCTCGGTGCCCCAGATCGGCTGCCCGATGGTGCCGGGGCGGGTGGGCTTGCCGTAGTGATTGAAGGTCGCGACCGGCGAGGTCTCGGTCAGCCCGTAGCCCTCGTGCACCGAGATGCCGAACTCCTCGCTCATCCGCCCGATCACCGCCACGGGGATCGCCGCGCCGCCCGACAGCCCGTAGCGCAGCGGCGGGCGCTCGGGGTTCGTCTTGGCCGCCTCGAGCAGCGCGATGTACATGGTCGGCACGCCGGTCATGATCGTGCACCGGTGCGCATTGAGCAGCGCGAGCGCGGCCGCCCCGTCGAACTTGGGCACGAACACGACGGATGCGCCGCGCCGGAAGCCCACGTTCATGACGCACATCTGGCCGAAGGTGTGGAACAGCGGCAGCGCGCCGAGGATCACGTCGTCGGGGGTGACGTCGATCGCGCCGTTGAGCAGCGTGTTGACGTGCTCGACGAGCGAGAAGTGCGACCCCATCGCCCCCTTCGGCTTGCCGGTCGTGCCGCTCGTGTAGAGGATCGTCGCGGTCGCACCCGGATCCATGAAGCGGTAGCCGTCGATGGGTTCGGCGACGGATGCCTCGTCCTCCAGCCGCGGGAACGGCAGTTCGCCCGTCTTCTCGTCGGGCACCATCACCGATAACAGCGGCACGCCCGCGAGCTGCGCCGCCTTCGCCCCCTCGCCGAGCAGGGGCGCCGCGCAGATGAACTGGCTGGCCCCCGAGTCGCGCAGCACGTAGGCGATCTCCTCGGCCTTGAGCAGCGCGTGCACCGGCACGACGATCGCGCCGAGGCTGAGGATCGCGAAGTACGCGCGCGGGAAGTCGGGCACATTGGGCAGCAGCACGGCCACCCGGTCGCCGACGCCGATGCCGCGGGCGCGCAGAGCGCCGGCGTAGGCCTTCGTCTCCTGCCAGAGCCGGCCGTAAGTGATGTGGTCGCCGCCGAAGATCACCGCGGTGCGCTCGGGCGTGCGCTTGGCGGTGTCGGCGAGCATGGCGGCCAGGTTGACCGTCGCGAAACCCGTCTCGGGCATGTGGTCCTCCGTCTCCGTTGACGAAACTCCAGCGTCGAAGTACTTCGAGGCGACTGTACCCCGTCGCGGTGCCGCGGGGACAGACCTCGCATGCGGGGTGCCCGCCCCGCGCCATGCGCTACTCGGTTCCGCATCACGCTACTCGGGTCCGCGTCGCGGGCGGCGGATCCGAGTAGCGCAGTGCGAGCGGGCCGGGGCTACTCGCCCAGCGCGTCGAGCTCGGCGAGCGCATCCGCCGGCAGCTCGAGCGAGGCGGCCTCGAGGTTCTCGGCCAGGTGCGCGCGGGACGACGTTCCGGGGATCAGCGCGACGTTCGGCGAGCGCTGCAGCAGCCACGCGAGCGCGACCTGCTGCGGGCTCGCGTCGAGCCGGGCGGCCACCGAAGCCAGTTCGCTCGACTGCAGCCGGGTGAATCCGCCGAGCGGGAAGAACGGCACGTACGCGATGCCGAGCTCGGCCGTGCGCCGCAGCACCGGCTCGTCCTCCCGGTGCACGACGTTGTAGTACTGCTGCACCGTCACGATAGGCACGATCGAAAGCGCCTCCTCGAGCTGCTCGAGCGTCACGGTGCTGAGCCCGATGTGCTTGATCAGCCCCTGCTGCTGCAGTTCGGCCATGGTCTCGACCTCGCGGGCGACCGATCCCGGCACGGCCCGCTCGGGCAGGCCCATCCGCAGGTTGACGACCTCGAGCTGCTCGAGCCCGAGGTGCTCGAGGTTCGCGTGCACCTGTGCGAAGAGGGAGTCGTGACTCTGGTCGTGCACCCATCCGCCGTCGTCGGTGCGCGTCGCCCCGATCTTGGTGACGATGTGCAGCCCCTCCGGGTACGGGTGCAGCGCCTCGCGGATCAGCGCGTTCGAAACGCCCCGGCCGTAGAAGTCGGCCGTGTCGATGTGGGTGACGCCCGCGTCGACCGCGGCGCGCAGCACCGCGACGGCTTCGTCGTGATCGCGCGGCGGCCCCCAGACTCCGGGGCCGGGGAGCTGCATGGCGCCGTAGCCCATCCGCCTGATCTCGAGGTCGGGGGCGAGGGTGAGGGTTCCGCCGGCAAGAGGCATCCGTTGTTCTCCTGACTAGATGGTTAGTTAGAGAGTAGACACGAGCTAACCGGTTAGTCAAGTTGTACGCTGTGGAACGGAAGGAGAACGGATGACGCAGGCCGAGGCCCCCCGCACACCGAGCCGCGCCGAGGTGACGCAAGGCAGGATCCTCGACGCCGCGTTCGCCGAGTTCTCGACCCACGGCGTCGCCGGAGCGCGCGTCGACCGCATCGCGAAGACGGCCGGCTGCAACAAGAACCTGATCTACATCTATTTCGGCAGCAAAGAGGGGCTGTTCGACGCCGTCATGACCCAGCGGCTGAAGCTCGTCTACGAGGACCACCCCCTCACCCCCGAGAACCTGCCCGAGTACGCCGGCAAGACCTTCGACTTCGCGATGCAGAACCCCGACGTGATCAAGCTGCTGGCCTGGTCGAAACTCGACCCGACGGTGCAACCGCCGGAGCACCGCGAGCACTCGGTCATGAAGAAGGTGGCCATGCTGCGCGCCGCGCAGCGCGACGGCGCGCTCACCGACGCGTACGACCCCGAATTCCTGATCACTCTCGTGATGTCGCTCGCGACGGCATGGGTGCCGGCATTCCCCTACGGCACGAGCGGCGTGTCGAAAAAGAAGCTGCGCGAGCAGATCGTGCGCGCGGTTGCCGCAGTGGTTGCGGCTGCATCGCCAGCCGACTCAGGCGAGCACGCCAAGCACGGCGTCAACTAGAGGGGCGGGCGCGTCGACCGCTAGGACTCACGCACCGAGATTGACGAGGCGGCCCGCGGCAGCGCCGTGCGAAACGGAGCGCGTCCAATTCACCAGTAGGGCTCGATCCCGTTAGCTTGCCGAGCCATCCGCGGAATCAGGAACAGGTCGATGATTACCCAGATCGACAGCGCAAATAATGCGGCCGAGCCCCCCGTCGCGCCGAAAAAGATCCTCAACGTCAGATATCCGAAGAAGAGGATCAACTGCATAACTGCTGTGCGGACGCGACCGAGATAGAAGCGATGAGCTCCGAACCCGCCAAGGAATAACGCCAATACGTATGCGACGCCGATCGACTTCGGGCCGACCGGGGGACGATATGTCAGCTGCAGCGGAACCATAGCCGCCCGTTGGCCCGTCCACTGCACTCCATCCCAATAGCGGAGGGTCGCTTGCTGAGTTTCATCCGGGTACCAGCCGGCAGGCGGCATGCTGCTCATTGCAACAAGCTAGTGGCGGCAACGGCCGGGGCGCGGCCCCAATAAGGGCGTCCCGGCCCCGGGCCGCGGGCTCCGCACGGGTCGGCCAGCGCGTCGCGCGCCTAGAACTCCATGCTCAGCCACGGTGCGCGCTCCGACCGGAACGCGGCCTCGAGCACGCCTGCCGCCCCGGGCGTCTGCTCCGCGATCCGGCCGGCGCGGGCGAGTTCGGTCGGCGCGACTCCGCCGAGATAGACCGAGGACAGTTCGTTGATCGCGAGGGCGACGGATGCCGCATCCGTCGGCGCCTCGCCCTCGGTTCGGCGCACCCGGCCGGCCCCGTCCTGCCCGACCTCGAGCAGGAAGCGGCCGGCGGCGAAGCCGTAGGGGTCGTCGACGTCGAGCACGATGCTCGCCGCGGCGGCGTAGCGGCGCGCCTCGAGGGCGGCGGGCACGTCGAGGATGCGCAGCCAGAGGTGGTCGGCGCGACGGCGGCGGATGGCGCGCAGGTCGCCGAGCATCCAGGCGAGCGGCTCGTCGACCGGTCGCATCGGGGCGCGCACTCGCGTGACGAGGTCGAGCTCGACGAGGAAGCGCCACAGTGCGGCGGTCGCCTCGTCGTCGGCGCCGAGCAGGTAATGCACCTGCACGGTGTGCTTGGTGAAGTCGTCGTCGCCGCCCTCCACCTCGTAGAGCACGAAGCCGCGCGAGGTGCCGGCCGCATCGTCGTAGCGCACGAGGCGCCGCTTCTGTCGGGCGCCCGGCGTTCCGGTGAGGCCGATCGCCCCATCGAGCAGCGCATCGTCGTAGAGCAGCTCGCCGGGTTGCTGCCCCCGTGCCGCCTCGGCGATCGCGCGGGCGTCGTCGCGCAGCTGCTCAGGGGTCACGAAGTGCAGCCGGCCGGGCGTCTCGCGCCCGGCCCAGCGCATCCGGTCGGTCTCGATCTCGACCTCGTCGACGAAGCCGGCCGGCCCGAAGCCGTAGCGGCCGTAGATCGTCGCCTCGCTCACGGTGAGGCCTGCGACCGGAACGCCGAGCGCAGCGGCCGTGCGCAGCTCGGCCTCCAGCATCGCGCGGGCGACGCCCCGCCGCCGGTGGGTCGGGGCGACGGTCACGGAGCTGATCGCCCACAGGCCGACGCTCGCATCGTCGCCCGGCACGGTCAGGCGGGTCGGCCAGCTCTGCGCAGTCGCGATGGGCGTGGCCGGGTCTGCGGCGGATGCGTCGAACACCCCGGTCGTGCGCCGGTAGGCGGTGCGCTCACGGGTCTCGGCGAGGCGCTCGGGCTCGACGGCGCCGCCGTAGAAGCCGCGGTGGTCTGCCTGGATCCACGCGTCGAAGGCGGCCTGGTCGGAGGTGTCGACGAGGCGCAACTCGAGGCCTCGCTCGGCCAGCCGTGCTGCGGACTGCGGATCGAGGGGCGCGTCGGCAAAGCTCACCTGAGCCACGCTAGCCGGAGCCGGGGCGGCGGCGTAGGGAGCCTCGGGCAGAAGGGCCGTTTGGCGCCTCTCGCGCGCGACGACCGTCGGACAGTGCATGCGGTGTTGTCTTTTGAACCGGTTTAAGAAAGTGCTTGACCAAGGCCACGACCCCACCTAGCTTTAAACCGGTTCAAGCCACGAGGAGATCGCAGCCCAATGACGCGCCAGCCGACTATCGAAGACGTTGCTCGCACGGCGGGTGTGAGCAAGGGCCTCGTGTCGCTCGCGCTGAACGGCCGCCCAGGTGTCGCACAAGAGACCCGCAAGAGGATCGATGCCGCCGTGGCAGAACTGGGTTGGCGCCCCAGCGCGAACGCCCGCGGCCTTGCGACGAAACGCGCCTATTCCCTCGGGTTCATCGTGCGGCGCGACCCGATCACGTTCCAAGCCGACCCGTTCTTCGCATCCTTCCTCGCGGGAGTCGAGAGCGTTCTCGCCGAGCGGGACCAAGTGCTCGTGCTGAGTGTTGTTCCGGATGTCGAGCGCGAGTTCGAGGCCTATCGCAGACTCACCTCCGACCGTCGCGTTGACGGCTTCCTGATCACCGACCTATTGCAAGACGACCCCCGCGTCCGGCTTGTCGCCGATCTCGGACAGCGCGCAGTGACCCTGGGAAGGCCGGATTCCGAGAGCCCGTTCCCAGCCATCGTGCGTGATTACGATGCTGGCATCGACGAGCTCCTGACGCACCTAGCAGAGCTTGGTCACCGCCGCGTCGCGCACGTCGCGGGCGACGAACGGATGCAGCATGCCACAACTCGCCTGACCCGGCACCTCGAGGTCGCCGCACGACTCGGCCTGCAAACCATCGTGGAGCACACCGATTTCTCTCCGGAGAGCGGCGCGGCGGCCACCCACCGCCTGCTCGATCGCAGCGAGCGCCCCACTGCGATCGTCTACGCGAATGACCCGATGGCGATCGCAGGCATCGCCGTCGCCCATGAGCGCGGTCTCACGCTGCCGCGTGACCTGTCCATCACAGGAATGGACGGGTCGGATACCGGCCGATTCGTATACCCGGCCCTCACCACTCTCGACAACGACCCGGTCGGCTGGGGGCGTGCCGCGGCCACGGCCCTCCTCAGCTACATCGAGAACGGAGACGGCGACGACGTGACCCTTCCGGCCGCCGCACTGATCCTGCGTTCGTCGACCGCGCCGCCCGGCTCCCCAGGCTGAAACCGATGACCGGCCCGCATTGGCAGGCCGAACAAGACCCAAAAACAGAATTCGACGATTTCGCGCCCCGACGCCGGCCCGCGCCGCTTTCCACGTTCGCACCTGCGCCCACTGCGAGTTCTTCGTCGACCACGGGAACGAAAAGGAAACACAAACCAAGGAGGATCCGATGCAACGACGCAGATGGACCACAGCAGCGGCCGCAGCCAGTCTCGTAGCGCTCGCGCTGACCGGCTGCACGAACAATGGCGGTGCGAGCACGAAGGCGCTCAGCTCCCACGGCCCGATCACAATCTGGTACTCGAACAACGAGCAAGAGGTCGCCTGGGGCAAGGCGATGGTCAAGGCGTGGAATGCGGCCCATCCCAAGGAGACGATCAAGGCACAGGAGGTTCCGGCCGGCAAGAGCACGGAAGAGGTCATCGGCGCCGCGATCACCGCGGGCACCACGCCCTGCCTCGTGTTCAACAACCTGCCCGCCGCCACGGGCCAGTTCCAGAAGCAGGGCGGTCTCGTCGACTTGTCCAAGTTCCCGGGCGCAGACAAATACATCGAAGCGCGAAGCGGAAAGGCTGCCGACCAGTACAAGTCGTCGGACGGCGACTTCTACCAGATGCCCTGGAAGTCGAACCCCGTGATGATCTTCTACAACAAAGACATCTTCAAGAAGGCCGGCCTCGACCCCGATCACCCGAAGCTGTCGACGTACGCCGACTTCCTCGCGACCGCGAAGAAGATCACGTCTAGCGGTGCCGCGAAGTACGCCATCTACCCAGCTCCAACCAGCGAGTTCTTCCAGCCTAATTTCGACTTCCTTCCGCTTTACGCGGCCGAGACGAAGGGCACCCCACTCGTCGAAGACGATAAGTCGACTATCGACAGCCCCGCCGGCAAGGACGTCCTTCAATTCTGGAAGACGATCTATGCTGACGGCCTCGCAGGGAAGGAGCCGGTGCAGAACGACGCTTTCGCGTCCGGTACGTCGGCCATGGCCATTGTCGGCCCATGGGCAATCCCCGTGTACAAGGACATCAATTGGGGTGAAGTTCCGGTGCCGACGAAGGACGGCATGAGTGCCGACCAGATCTACACCTTCCCCGACGCGAAGAACATCGGCATGTACACGTCGTGCAAGAACCAGGGCACGGCATGGGACGTGCTGAAGTTCGCCACCAGCCAGGACCAGGATGGCAAGCTGCTTGAGACCACGGGGCAGATGCCGATCCGCAGCGATCTGCAGACCGTGTATCCCGACTACTTCGCCAAGAATCCCGCCTACAAGGAGTTCGCCAGCCAAGCCGAGCGCACGGTCGACGACCCGACCGGGCCGAACACGATCGCTACTCTGCAGGCTCTGCGCGACTTCTACACGAAGGCCGTGATCGCCGGGGACGGTGACCTCGACAGCCAGTTGAAACAGGCCTCTGACAAGATCACGCAGACCTGGACCGCGAAGTAGTCCGATGTCTGCAACCGACACGATCCGGCCGGCCGGCGGCGCGCGCGCCTCGGGCCGGCCGGGCCACGGTGGCGGGGAGCGCCGGCTGAAGCATCCGCTTCACCTGCGCGTCTTCGGCCGGAACCCACTGGGCTGGCTGTTCAGCGCGCCCTACCTGGTGTTCGTGCTGGGGATCTTCGCTTACCCGCTCGGCTTCGCCGTGTACATGTCGTTCTACGATTACTTCTTCGCCGCACCGGGCGCCGTCGTCGACCGGCCGTTCGTGGGTCTCGACAACTACCTCCAGGTCTTCACCGACCCGAAAGTGCTGCAGTCGTTCGGCAATGTGCTCGTGTTCCTCGCGATCAACGTGCCGCTGACGGTCGTGCTTTCGCTTCTGCTGGCCACCGCGCTCAACTCCGTGGTGCACTTCCGCACTTTCCTGCGCGTGAGCTATTACGTGCCGTACGTCACAGCGAGCGTCGCGGTCGTGGGTGTGTGGCTGTTCCTCTTCTCGGGGAACGGCCTGGTCAATACGCTGCTCGGCCCGCTCGCACCGAGCCCGTCGTGGCTCGTCAACTCGCACCTGGCGATGCCCACGATCGCATTGTTCGTCACCTGGAAGCAGCTCGGCTTCTACATCTTGCTTTACCTCGCGGCACTGCAGAACGTACCAGGCGAGTTGTACGAGTCGGCCGCCACGGACGGTGCGGGCAAAGTGCGCTCGTTCTTCTCCGTCACCGTGCCCGGGGTGCGGCCCGCAACGGTTCTCGTGCTCCTGCTGTCGACCGTGATCGGCGCCAACCTGTTCACCGAACCGTATCTGCTCACGGGCGGGGGCGGGCCCAGCGGCGCCTCGGCGAGCCCCGTACTGGTGATGTATCAGCAAGGCATCGAACAGGGGCATCCGGGCTATGCGGCGGCCATCGGGATCGTGCTCGTCGTGTTCGTACTGATCATCGCGTGGCTGCAGAACCGCTTCGCGGGAGGGAGGGACTGATGCGTATCAGGGGATTGAGCCGTGGCCAGACCGTGCTGCGGGGGGTCGTGTTGGCCGTGGGCGCGATCGCGTTCCTGTTCCCGTTCTATTACATGGTCATCGGGTCGCTGCAGAAGAGCCCGGACACCACGATCGCAGGGGCATTCCCCGAGGCGGGCAATCTGACCTTGTCGAACTATGCGGATATCAACGGCAGAATCAACCTGCTGCAGGGTCTCGTCAACTCGGGCATCTTCACCGGCGGAGTACTGCTATGCACGGTCGTGTTCGGAGTGCTCGCGGGTTACTCGCTGGCGATCCTGCAGTGGCGCGGGCGTAGCGCGACTTTCGCACTGGCGCTTCTGGTGCAGGTGATCCCGTTCCAGTTGCTGATCATTCCGCTCTACGTGCTGATCGCCCGTGATTACGGGCTGGCCGACAACTACCTCGGCATGATCCTGCCGTTCGCGATCAACTCGACAGCCGTGATCATCTTCCGGCAGTACTTCCTGCAAGTGCCGCGGGAGCTGTTCGAGGCCGCTCGCATCGACGGCGCCGGCGAATTCCGGCTGTTGTGGCGGGTTGCGCTGCCGCTCGTACGCCCGGCGCTCGTCACCGTCGTCCTGCTCACCTTCATCGGACCGTGGAACGAGTTCCTTTGGCCGTTCCTGATCACCAAGGAGTCGAGCATGCAGCCCCTCGCGGTCTCGCTGGCCAACTACATCAGTAACGTCGCCGCGACAGCCTCGAATCCTTTCGGAGCGGTGCTGTCAGGGGCCGTGGTACTCGCGGCGCCGGTCGTCGTGCTGTTCATCGCGTTCCAGCGGTACTTCATCTCGACCGACATCGGCTCATCGGTGAAGGGGTGAGGGCTGAACGTTGAAGCCATTGACGACGGATGCCTTGCACGCGGGCCTCGAGCGTGCGCTGCAGCACACCAACGCGGCCACGGACGCGCTGTCGACCGACCAGTTCTCGTCCGACTGGGCAGAAAGGCCCGACTGGGCGATCGGGCCGTTCCGGCGCGACGACACGCTGACCTTCCGGCTCGAGGGCCAGTGGCCCGACCCTACCGGCATCGGCTGGACGAGCTCCGCCATCTTCAACCCCAGCCTGATCTCGCGCGCAGGCGAGTTGCACCTCTTCTACCGCGCCTCGCCACGCAAGGAGAGCATGGAGAGCCGCATCGGGCATGCCGTGCGCACCGACGAGAACGGGTGGCGCGACAGCGGTTCCCCTGTCGTGTATCCGACTCTCGACAACGAACTGCTCGGCGTCGAGGACCCGAAGGTGTACTCGGCGAACGGCCGCTACTACCTCTTCTACAACGGCATCTGGCCCCTGGATGACGCGGAGGAGGTCGGCCGCTTCCCCTCGCCCCGCTGGCCGCTCGGCGACGTCGGGTGCGACATCAACGTGGCGGTCTCGGACGACCTCGTGCACTGGCAGAAGCGCGGTCGCGTCGTGCCGCACGAGGTTTCGCGGCTGTGGGCGAAGGGCGCCGTCGTCCCTACGGACGGCACGGGTGAGGCGGTGAGAATAGGCGACGAGTACCTGATGTTCCTCTCGGAGGGCTGCGGCGGAGCATCCGTGGTCGGCCGTTCGCCGGACCTTGAGAACTGGACCTTCGAGGAACAGCCATACCTCGACGTCTCAGCGCTCGGCCACCTGCACGAGGTGGCATGTGCGGTGGTCGTCGGAGATCGGCTGGTGCTCGACTTCTTCTACAGCGAGCCCGACGGGTCGTTCGCGGCGGCGCAGGCGCTGTACTCCGCCGCCGACCCGTTCACCCAGCTCGCCATCCACCGCGGCGGATCCCTGGCCTGGGGCGGTCTGATCCTCCATCGGGGCCGGTGGACCTTCGCCCAGGGTTGGGACGCGCCGCCCGGTGTGCGCGAACTGTACCTGTACCGGTCCGTCAACTGATATTCCCGCCGCCTTTCGGCCACAACCTTCGGAGCATTGATGACCGACTTCCCCTACTCCCTGACGCGTCTCGGGCTGTTGATGGCGCCCGAGCCCGGCAACGAACTCGAGGTCGAGGGCGTACTGAACCCCGCGAGCGTGCGCGGCGCCGATGGCGCGCTCTATCTGCTTCCGCGGCTCGTCGCCGCGGGCAACGTGTCGCGCATCGGGCTGGCGAAGATCGAGGTGGCGGATGGCGCTCCCATCGGCGTCTCAAGAGCCGGCATCGCTCTCGCGCCAGACCGCAGTTGGGAGCACGGCGCACAGAACGCCGGCGTCGAAGACCCGCGGGTCACTTTCGTTCCCGAACTCGGCCTCAACGTGATGACCTACGTGGCGTACGGACCTCTGGGTGCCCGCACTGCCGTCGCCGTATCCCGAGACGAACGGTCGTGGAAGCGGCTGGGCCCGGTCACCTTCGAGTACGACGACGAGCTCGGCGTGGATCTCGGGCTCTACCCGAACAAGGACACGGTGTTCTTCCCTGAAGTGGTCGATGATCCGGATGGGGTGCCGAGCTTCGCGGTCCTCCACCGGCCGTCGTGGGATCTGCGTGACATCCGCCCCGGCGAGGTCGCTCGGCCCCCGGTCGGGCTGCCCGACGAGCGGCCGAGCATCTGGATGAGCTTCGTGCCGGTGGCGGAGGTCGAACAAGATCTCGGGGCCTTGACGTGGTGGCGTCACCATCGTGTCGTGGCGTGGCCCCAGGCACGCTTCGAGCACACGAAGATCGGCAGTGGACCGGCCCCGGTGCGCGTCGAGGAGGGCTGGCTGCTGATCTACCACGGCGTCACGGGCGAACTCGTGCCCGGTGTCGCTCAGCAGAAGGCGGTCAACTACGCGGCAGGCGGCATGATCCTCGACGCGCAGGAACCGTGGAAGGTGCTGCAGCGCACCGCAGAGCCGCTGCTGTCGGCCGACACGGCCGACGAACGCAGCGGCATCGTGCCCAACGTCGTCTTCCCCACCGCGATCGAGGAGATCGAAGGTCGGCGTTTCGTTTTTTACGGCATGGCCGACTCGAAGATCGGGGTCGCGCGCCTCGATCACACCTGACCCCAGGAGACAACCAGAGATCGGAGCAACGATGCTCAAACTCGCCCTCACCTCGGTGACGGCGCTCGCCCTTGCGGCGACGCCGACACTGCCCGCCGCGGCACAGGCCGCGACGCACGCACAACCACACGACGCATCCGTCGCGGACGCCGCCGTGACCAACCTCGGTCACCTCGACTTCCTGCTCGACGATGTGCCGCTGCTGGCCGGCGTCTCCGGTCACACGACCTATCGGCTGAAGCAGGAGCCCACCGCGGAAGCACCATGGGTGTATGCCGACCGGCAGTCCGACGGCTCGTACCGGCCGGTCGGCGGCGGCACGTTCGATCCGGAGACGGGCTACTACGGGCAAGGCGCTTTCGACGCGGACGACATCGCGCGCGCCGCCGTCGTCTATGTGCGGGACTGGCAGCAGAACCACACCGCGTCGAGTCGACAGCACGCGTACGAGTTGCTGCGCGAGCTCACCTACCTTCAGACCGCGTCCGGCCCCAACGCGGGCGATGTCGTGCTGTGGCAGCAGGCCGACGGCACGCTCAACGCGTCACCGACCCCGGCCGACTCCCCGGACCCCAGCGATGCCGGCGAATCATTCTGGCTGGCGCGCACGATCTGGGCGCTGGGTGAGGCGCTCCCGGCATTCGAGCGATCGGATGCCTCGTTCGCTTGGTTCCTCGAGCAGCGCTACGACCTCGCCGTGGCGGCCCTGAACCGCGGGTCATTGGCCCGATACGGCCAGTGGGATGTCTCGAACGGTGCCCGGGTTCCCGCATGGATCGTGACGCAGAGCACGGCCGCGACCTCCGAGGCTGTGCTGGGACTGAGCGCAGCGCTGCGTGCGGACCCGCGTGACTCGCTCACTCGGTCGGCGCTGGCGAAGGAGGCGGACGGGCTTGCCGCGATGGCCGCCGGCCGGCCCGGTGTGTGGCCGTTCGGTGGGTTTCTGGCCACGACGACGTCGCGCTCGATGTGGAACGGCTGGGGCGGCGAGGCGCCGGAGGCGCTTTCGGCTGCCGCGGCGGCCCTCGGGCGCCCCGACTATCAGCGCATCGCCGAGAGCGCGGTGAGGAATTTCATTCCGCAAGTGCTCACCACCGGCGGACCCGACAACGGGTGGACGCCCACACCTTTCGATCAGACGCAGATCGCGTACGGCGCCGACGCTCTCGTGCAGTCGATCGTAACCGTGGCCGCACGCTCGCACGACGAGTCGCTGCAGACGCTCGCAGGTATGGCGGCCGCCTGGTACTTCGGCGCCAACCGCTCGGGTCAGCCGCTGTACGACCCAACGACCGGGACATGTGTCGACGGAGTAGCGGGGGATGGCACGATCAATCGCAACTGCGGCGCCGAATCAACGATCCACACGCAGCTGACGATGCTGACGTTGGATGCCCATCCGCGGATCCGAGCGGTCGCAACGCGGGCGACGAACGTTATCTCTCGAAGCGGGCTCAGTGTGGCTGAAGCGGAGAGCGGCACGCTATCGGGTGCCGGATCGGTGCAGACGCCGACTTCGGCATGGACCGGTTCGGCGAACTGGTCTAGCTCTTACGTCGAGGCGTCGACGGGCGCGTCGGTCACGATTCCACTCGCGTCCGGTATCACTGCCTCGAAGGTCTATCCGATCGTTGATGTGGCTTCGGCCTCTTCAGGTTCCACGTACTGGACGGCCACTCTGCGCTCAGGTCACGTCGTGTCGCTGGGAACGACGGGCAACGGCGGCCTTGGCGCGCAGGGCATCGCACCGACACCGGACGCGCTGCTCCCACTGTCGCTTCCGACTGCCGTGCCCGCGGACGCAGTCTCGGTCACGGCACGCGTGGTCTCGGGCTCGGTGAAGATCGATGCGCTGCTCCTGCAGCCCGAGGTCTCCCAGCTGTCGCTGGGCGGCCCCATGTCGGTGGTGCTGCGTGCCTTCGCAAAGGGAGGGTTCAGCGTCGTGCGACGCTGAACTACCAGACCGGCGGGCACAATCGCACCATGCCCTACGAGTTCACCGCCGAGCTGTACGAGTGGAGCGCGCGCGACAACTGGTTCTTCATGGCGCTGCCGACCGAGGTATCCGATGCCATCACGGCCCTGCCGATCATCCCCGGCGGCTGGGGCTCGGTGAAGGTCGAGGCGACCGTCGGGCACGTGACGTGGAACACGTCGGTGTTCCCCGACGACAAGCGCGGCACCTTCGTGCTGCCGGTGAAGAAAGAGGTGCGAGCCCGCAACCACCTGGTCGCGGGCTCGCCCGTCGAGGTCAGCCTCGAGGTCGTGCGCTGAGCGCTGAGCGTGCGCCCGGCGCTACTTCTCCTCGTCGGGGTCGCCCGCCCCGAAGGCGGTGAGGAGCCGCTCGGCGACGTGGTGCCAGTACTCGTTGGTCTGCTTCTGCTTGGCGTGGCGCGCCTGCTGAGTCAACTCCAGCAGCCAGTCGGCGTACTCCCGCTCCTCCTGAGCGGACATGGTGTTGCGTGACATTTGAGGCCTCCCGTGACCTATCCGATCGTTCGATTCGGCCATTACAGGCTGACAGTGACCACTGACATTGACGCCGACATCGACGCCTGCAGCGCTGCCGCCGGCGCCCGGCCGTGAGGCGCCGACATCAAGGGGTCGAGTCCACCGCCTCGATCACGACATCGGAGAGATCCGAGATGTGCCTCAAGCCGGCGCCCCGCGGCAGGATCACGCTGTTCAGCCACACGAATACGACGTCGCGCGTCGGGTCGGCCCACACGTTGCACACGGCGCTGCCGTTGTGCCCGAACATCTCGGCCGACGCCCGCGTGCCCATCGGCCGCACCTGTCCCGGGAAGCCCAGCTGGAAGCCGTGCCCCCAACGCATCGTGTGGCCGATCACGCGGTCGGGCTCGCCATCGGCGGACACGGCGCGGGCTGCCGCGATCGAGGACGGCGACAGGATTCCGCGGCCGCCGGCCAGAAGCATCCGATAGAAGGTCGCGAGGTCGCGCGCCGTGGTCTGGATGCCCGCAGCCGGGATCACCGCCTCGCGCACCCGCCGCCGATTGAATGCCGCTCGACGTATATGTTCGATCGGATGCCCCGCCGAGAGCGGCACGCTCCTCGGATGCAGCTCGGTTGTCAGCCCGAGGTGCGTGCTGGCGAGGCCGAGCGGCTGCGCGAACTCCTCGTCGAGGAACTGCCGGATCGGCCTGCCGTCGACGCGGCGCACGAGCTCGCCGAGGATGAACCCGCAGCTGAGCAGGTGGTATGCGACGACCTTACCCGGCCGGTAGCGGGGGCGCGCGCGGGCGGCCGCGGCGACGGATGCGTCCCAGTCGGCCATCCGCAGCGCGTCGCCCACCGCCGTGCCGGTCGAGTACGGCGCTCCGCTGCGATGCGTGAGCACCTGGCGGATCGTCGTCTCTTGTTTTCCATTTGCGGCGTATTCGGGCCAGTGCCTGGCCACCGGGTCGTCGAGGTCGAGGCCTCCGCGTTCGGCGAGCAGGTGCACGGCGAGCGCCGTGAAGGGCTTGGAGACACTGAACGTGTAGAAGAGGTCGTCTGGCCCGGCACCGACGAGCTGCTCGAAGAGCACGTCGTCGCCGCGCATCACGAGGATCGACGAGGCGCCGCCGCGGGTTGCGGCAACCCGCCCCACGTCTTCCCACGTCATGGCCCCATCTTCCCCGCGTCCCCCGCTGGTCGAGTAGCGCCCGCGGCGCGCGTATCGAGACCCGCCCGCCCTCCGCCGGCTGAGGAGCGCCGCAAGCGCGTCTCGAAGCCCCCGTCCTCCGCCGGCTGAGGAGCGCCGCAGGCGCGTCTCGAAGCCCCCGTTTTCCACAGCCCGCTCCCTACCCCGCGCACCGCCCCCGCCCCCTTCCCTAATCTCCCTTCCCATGACGATGGTCTTGGAGACGACCACCGCGGCCGACCTGGCGAAGCGGCTGCGGCACGCGGCATCCGCTGCCCGCGACGCCGAGCTCGCCGCCTCGACGGCCGCCGCGGAACTCGCCCGCTGCGCCGCCGCCTTCGGACCGCTTGACGCGGCCGTCGCCGCCTACCTCGCCCCGCGCCGGCTCGACGGCACGCCCCTCTCGCAGCACCTCGAACAGGTCGCCGACGCGATCGAAGCCGCGTCGGCGTCGATCGTGCGCGCGGATGCCCAGGCCGCCGGGGCCCTGCTGTGAGGTCGCCCGCCGCGCTGGCCGATGCGGCCGCCGACTACGCCGCCGCCCTGACGCGACTCGAGGATGCGACCCGTCAGGCGTCGACGGCGTGGGCGTCGCTGCCGCACGCGCTGGTCGCGCCCGGGGTCGACGACGCGCAGCACCGCTGGGTGGTGCCGGCCGCGTCGTTGGCCGAGGGGCTCGCGGGCGCGGCGGGGCGGTTGCACTCGACGCTGCTCTCGGCGGCGGACGAGTTGCGCTGGCTGCAGGCGCGCGCATCCGTCGAATCGGATGACCCGACCTGGTCGTCGCGCATCGACGCATCCCTCTCGGGCTGGGCCGCGGCGATCACGGCCATCCGGGGCGGAGAGCTCGACGCCGGCTCCCTTCCCCGCATCGACCCGCCGCGCGCGGCCAGCGGTGACACGCGCGCGGCGGCCTACAAGAGCACCGCGGTACCGGCGCCGGTGATCCCGCTCGAGGTGCCGTGGGGTGAGATCGGCGCCGCGCTCGGCGGCGTCGGCGAGACCCTCGGCGAGGTCGCCGGCGCCGTCGGTGCAGGCGCGGGTGCGACCGCCGCGGGCATCGCCGGTGTGATCGGCACGATCCTCGTGATCCCGGGCTCGACCGACATGAGCGTCGTCGAGAGGCGGAAGAAGAAGAGGTCAGGGAAGCAGCAGGCGGCGCAACAGGATGCGGAACAAGAAGCGCAGCGGAAGCGCGACCGCATCAACCCCTACACCAACTGCGACCCGCTCGTGAACGAGGGGTGCCAGCCCTTCCGCTCGGGCAAGCCCGGTGACGAGGAGTACACGGGCGACAAGGTCAAGGGTGACGAGCCGCCCGGCGAGATGCGTGGCACCAAGTCCGACTGGACGAAGGAGCTCACGAAAAACAAGAAGGGTTACATCTACAAGCCTCCCGGGGCCACGGGCGAAGAAGGCAGTGTCCGAGTCATGGACAAGACAGCCAATCCCGGCAGGTACCCCAACGGATACGTCAAGTTCAAGAACGCGAAGGGCGAGTACATCGACATCGACGGCAAGCCGGTGAAGAGCAACTCTCCTGCCGCACACATCCCTCGCTACCCTGATGGCGACTTCCCGCTACCGACTGGATGGGGACAATGACCACGATCGACTTGGGCCTATCCGGCATCGAAGTCACCGCCCTCGAGTTCGACCCGAACGGCATTCAATTGCAACTGAGCGCCGAGGGCGCCGACTTCTGGGTGGCCGGCGACCTCAAGCTCAGCGACGACCAAGGCGACGTCGTTTGGCGGCCGCAGGACGCGTCGTCCAGTCCAGCGACTCTGCGATTGCTCGGCGGCATCATCGGCGCCAGCATTACCGCCTCCACCGCCGAGTCGACCGATTCTTCCGTCGACCTCGAGTTCGACTCGGGCCTGAAGGTGCACTACGACCCGATGGAGGATCAGGACTGGGAGCTTTGGGAGTCCACCGCACCTGACGGCCGCGGCTTCTTGTGCTCGGCTCCCGGGCCGCTTACCGGGCCCGACGTCCCCGATGAAAGCGAGCCGTTGGGAGAGGCGGCCGCCGAAGCACCCGAAGAACCGACCCCCGAGGTATCCGTCGAACCCGAATGGGATGAAGGCACCGGCCAGCGCCTCATCGATCTCGAGCTGTCGGAGCGCGTCTACGGCGTGCTGGTGTTCGCCGACGGCATCGAATTGCATACGCGGATCGGCGCGATCTACATCGTCGGTCCGTTCCGGCTCAGCTGGCCGGACGGGACGACGGCGCAGTTCGACTCGGGGCAGAAGGAGCGCGACAAGTCGACCGGCAAGGTGCTCGACTATCTGATCGACAACGTGATCGTGCTCGCCACGGTCACACCCGAGACCAGCGCGCTGTCGGTGCAGTTCGAAGACGGCGGCGTGCTGCAGTGGACGCCCACGACGCCCGACATGGCGCAGTTCCGCGCGCGGCACCGCAACGGCTGGGAGTTCCACAGCCGCGGCGACGGCACGATCTACTGGTACGGCGGGCCGAAGGGCACGCATCCGAAGTTCCTCGCCGGCGGACCCCGCAAGACCGACTGAAACGATCGGAGCACACGATGACCGACGAAACCCTCGCCGCCGACCGATTGTTTCGCTCGCACCGACTTCGCCTCGCGATCTCGATCCTCGACTCCGAACCGGCGATCTGGCGTGTGCTCGACGTCGACGGCGGCCTCACGCTCGGTCAACTGCACCAGGTGATCCAGCTCTCGTTCGGGTGGAACGACGTCCACCTGCACGAATTCGCATGGTTCGACTTCAGCACGGCGAACGCCGAGCTCGGCATCGCGCCCGACATGAAGCTGCGGTGGGGGCCGACCGGCAACGACTACGCCGACCTCGACGGGCCCGTCGAGCGCTTCGACGAGAACGACTGGTCCATCGACGCCGCGTTCGTCGCGACCGGGCACACCCAGATCGACTACATCTACGACTTCGGCGACGCCTGGCACGTCGTCATCGAGCTGGTCGAGCGAGGCGACGATCACGAGGCACCGTTCGCCGGCGCCGTGGCCCTGGACGGTCGGTTCGCCGGCCCGGTGGAAGACTCGGGCGGCATAGAGAGCTTCTCCGAGCTGGCTTCCGTGCTGCGCGACCCCGGGCACGAAAACCACGAAGAAGCCGCATCGTGGGTGAAGTGGGTCGTCGGCCCCATGCGCAGCTACGATCCCGACGACGCGGATCTCGCGGCACTCAACGCCAAGCTCGCGGCGGCCCTCGGCCCCGACGACCCCGACCGTGACGCGCCGCCTGCTGTCCGAGCGCTGTTCGATCGGATGCCTCCCGCCGCCGCCGCCGCGGAGTGGCGGGCGTACGCGCAGCGATACGGCGCGTTCGCTCTCGACGAGGTCGACACCGCGACCGCAACCGCAGCCATGGCTCCGCTACAGGCGCTCCTCGAGGCCGTCGGTGCGGAGGGCATCCAGCTCACCGGCGCCGGCTGGCTTCCGCCCTCGGTCGTGCACGGGCTGATGGTCGAACTCGGCTGGCTGGAGGACTGGTTCGGCGCCTCGAATCGGGAGCAGAACACGGTGCCCATCGCGGAGCTTCGCGAAGTCGCCCACAGACTTGGCCTCGTCCGCAAGTACCGCGGAAAGCTCGTCCTCACCCCCGCAGCCCGAGCAGTGTTCGATGACCCCCCACGGCTCTGGGATGTCGTCGTCGACCGCATCGCGTCCCTGAAGCTGTCCGACGCGGAACGGGACGCGCTGGCGTTGCTGACCCTGACCATCGCGGCGGACTCTCACGGCGGCGTGAACGCCCACGCGCCGCTGGTCGTCCGGGGGATGAGCGCTCTCGGCTGGTCTGTCGACCCCGGCGAGGCGATGCTGGAGTTCGAGATCTACCGGGTGATGTCCACGCCGTGGCGCCTATTCGACTCACTCGGGCTCGTGCCCCGGCTCTCAATGGTGGAGCGGGAGGTGCCGGCGCACACACGGGCGTTCGCGCGAGCGCTCCTCGCCAAACTTCCCGCTTGACCGCTCAGCACCCCGGACCGGTCGGGTTCTCGTTGCAGTCCTCGTTCACCAGCACGACCTTCACGCCCTTGGCGGTCACCGTCACCGGAGCCGACGTCAGCGCCAGCGTGCCCGGCACCTGCGACCACGCATCCTGCCCGTCGAAGCGGTACTGCGCCGTGAATCCCACGGTGACCGTCACCGTGTACGTGCCTCTCGCCGCGTACACATGCGACGTCGGAGTCTCCGTGAACTGCTCCTGCCCCAGCTGCGCCCAGGTGCGCCCGGCCGCGGCCAGCGTTCGACTCGTGCCGTCGCCGTAATCCCAGGTGTACGCGGTCGGCGTGAACCTCACCGTGACTTCGTGCCCCAGCAGCTCGCCGGCCTTCTGCTGAGCCGCGTCGCCCGCCACGAAGTTCGTCGGATACCCGGCCAGCGTCCACTCCCCCGGCTCTGCCGTGACCTTCGGACGCACCGCCAAGAACTTCGCCACGTCGCTCAGCCCCGGCGTCGGCAGCCCCGCGTCCACGGCCGGCTTTTCATCGGACGCCTCGGCCGGCTGCTCATTGCTATAACAGACGACCTCGCCCCGCTCGCACTGGATAACGCCATCCATACCGACCAGGTCTTGAGTCGGGCGTTGCCATACAGGGACCGGGGGTGGAGCGTCCGACGCATCCTTACTCTCCGACCGGGGGGCGGAGTCCGTTTGGTTGTCTGACTCGCCTGATTGCCCTGCAACGGCTTCATCGCCAGTTGTTTTTCGGCTCATCGCGAATGAGAGTGTAGGAGCGGTCTGAATCCGCCGGCTTCGAGGAGCGATCTGGCGACGTAGTGCGTGAGGTTCCGGAAGCCGAGGGCGGAACCGCGAAGGTGCTCGAGCCGGCCGTTGATGGCCTCCGTTGGGCCGTTGCTCGTTCCGGGGCGGTCGAAGAACGCGAGGATGTCCGCGGCGCGCTGCTTCAGTGTGCGGCCGAGGCGACGGACCTCTTTGAGCAGCGCGGGGACGCCGTTGCTGACAGAGTCGATCACCGCCCGCATCATCTCCTTCGCCTTGTTCTTGTCGGGTTCGCGGTAGGCGGCGACGATGCGCTGGTAGATGCCCCAGGTCGCTTCGACCTCGACGTGCTCCTCGGCGGCGAACACCGCGTCGAGCCGCGCGGTCTGCTTCTCGGTGAGGAAGCTCGCGCCGGTGTGGAGGGTGCGGCGGACCCCGTAGAGCGGGTCGCCGGCGTGACCGCGGTGCCCGAGGGTGTCTTGTTGGACGCGCTGCCGGGTCCGGTCGAGCGCGTCGCCGGCGAGGCGGACGACGTGGAACGGGTCCATCACCGGGACCGCGTCGGGGAGCTCTTCGGCCGCGGCGGTCTTGAACCCGGAGAACCCGTCCATCGCGACCACCTCGATCCGGCTCGACCACTCCGCAGGCCGGGCGGCGAGCCACTCCTTGAACACCTGCTTCGAGCGGCCCTCGACCATGTCCAGCAGCCTGGCCGGGCCCGTCTTGTTCCTCGCGGGGGTGAGGTCGATGATCACGGTCACGTACTTCTCGCCAAACCGTGTGTGACGCCAGACGTGCTCGTCGACACCGATCGTGGTGACCCCGTCGAACCTCGCCGGGTCGTCGATCAGGCGACGCTTGCCTTCGGCGATGATCGCGGTGTTCGCGGTATGCCACGACACCCCGAGCCCTGCTGCGGCGCGGGAGACGGTGAGGTGGTCGACCACGATCGCCGTGAGTGCCCACCCAATCCCGCCGCGGGAGATCTTCTCCCTCGGCGCCGCCGCCTTCGACGTGTCCTGCCGCCAGGTCCGGCGGCAGTGCGTGCACCGGTAGCGGCGCACCCGGACCAGCAGCGTCGTCGGCCGATGCCCGAACGGCTCATGCGCCAGCGGCCGCGTCACCGTGTCACGCGGCACGCCCTCCGCGCCGCACTTCCGACACCACGGGTCGTCCTCGACGACGCGGCACTCCAGCACCGCCCGATCAGGCTCGAGCAGCTGCCCGACGGCCTGAAGGCCGAGCTCGTCGAGACGGCAGAACGTGGTCAGGTCAGGGGTCGCGAACGTAGGGTGGTGCAAGTCGAGGTCTTCCGGCGGATGGTGAGCGTGAGAACTTCCATCCTGGAAGACCTCGACGCCTATCCGCGAACCAGCCGGCGGTCCCGGGCTACACCCTCAACTGCGAAGAGCC
>NZ_AULK01000005.1 GCF_000419445.1 Gryllotalpicola ginsengisoli DSM 22003
CGGATCTCGACCGCCGCCTCACCGAGCGCCTGGGTCAGCTCCGCGACCTCCGCCTCGAGCTGCTGCTCCCGGGTCGAGGGCCCGTTCTTGCCCGCCGCGAGACTCGTCTTCCCGGCCTCGAGGAAGTCCGCCTTCCACCGGCCGATCGACTGCTCGCTGACCTTCTCGCGCCTGGCCGCCTCGGCGATCGTCATCTCGCCGGCGAGGATGCTCAGCACGATCCTCGTCTTCTTCTCCACCGGGATCACAGGTGGTCTTCCCATGTCGAACTCTCCGCTCAGGACTCAATCAATGGTCCTGCCACAAAGTCTGACGCGCGACAACTTCAGCTACCCCGGCGGCCCCGCCACGCTGTTCGACACCGTCGTCGCCCAGGCCCGCGAGGCCGAGGCGAGCGGCTTCGACACCGTGCTCGTGATGGACCACTTCTACCAACTGCCCGGCATCGGCACCCCCGACCAGCCCATGCTGGAGGCGTACTCGACGCTCGCCGCGCTCGCGGCGTCCACGAGCACCATCCAGGTCTCCGCGCTCGTGACCGGCAACACCTACCGCAATCCGGCGCTGCTGGCCAAGACCGTCACCACGCTCGACGTGATCAGCCACGGCCGCGCCATCCTCGGCATCGGCGCCGGGTGGTTCGAGCTCGAGCACGAGCAGCTCGGCTTCGACTTCGACACCTTCACCGAGCGGTTCGAGAAGCTCGACGAGGCGCTGCAGATCATCCATCCGATGCTGCGCGACGAGCGGCCCGAGTTCACCGGCAAGTGGTACCGGGTGCACGGGGCGATGAACGTGCCCCGCTTCCGCGACAGCATCCCGATCATGCTCGGCGGCCAGGGCGAGCGGAAGACGTTCCGGCTCGCGGCCCGCTTCGCCGACCACATGAACATCATCGCCCCGCTCGACGAGCTGCCCCGCAAGGTGCAGGTGCTCCGGCAGCGCTGCGAGGAGATCGACCGCGACCCGGCGACGCTCAAGACCAGCTACCTCACCAGCGTCGTGCTCGTCGAGACGCAGACCGAGGCCGACGCGATTCTCGAACGGATGCCTGAGGAGCGCCGCGCCCGCGCCTTCGTCGGCACCGCCGAGGTGATCGCGGACCGCATCCGGAACGAGATCCTCGGCGCCGGAGTCGACGGGGTCATCGTCAACGCCCCGCTCAACGGCCACGAGCCGGGCGTCGTGACCCGGCTCGGCCAGACGCTCGCGCCGCTCGTCGCGCACTGAGTGCACCGACGGGGCGCGAGGAACCGCCGGCGCGGCATCCGTGCGCCTCAGACGCGACGCGTCAACCGCGACGCGTCAACCGCGACGCGTCAACCGCGACGCGTCAACCGCGACGCGTGAGCGTCAGGTGAGTGACCCCGCTCGGGCTCGAGACGGCCTCGACGGCGTAGTCCGCCTCGAGCCCCTCGAGCCCGTCCCACAGCCGGGTGCCGCGGCCGAGCACGATCGGCACCAGCACCAGGTGCAGGTGATCGATGAGCCCCGCCGCGAGGAATTCGCGCACCGTGGTCGGCCCGCCGCCGATGCGCACGTCGAGTCCGCCGGCGGCCTCGCGCGCGAGTTCGAGCGCCCGCTCGGGTGAGGCGTCGACGAAGTGGAAGACCGTGCCTCCCTCCATCTCGAGGGACGGCCGCGGGTGGTGGGTCAGCACGAACACCGGGGTGTGGAAGGGCGGGTTCTCGCCCCACCAGCCGCGCCATTCGGCGTCGGTGCCGAGGTCGGTCCACGGCCCGGTCTGCGGCCCGAACTTGCCCCGGCCCATGATCTCGGCGCCGATGCGCGGGAACCACTGCGCGGTGAACGCGTCGTCGACGCCCGTCGTGCCGCCCTGCCGGCCGAAGAGATCCTCGTTGCCGGTGCGGGTGGCGAACATCCACTCGTGCAGGCGGCCGCCGGCGTGACCGAACGGGGCGTCGAGGCCGAGCCCCTCGCCGGTGGCGAAGCCGTCGAGCGAGATCGAGAAGTTGTGCACGCGCACCCGCGACATGCCGCCCATGCTCCAGCCGGCGGTCGCGGTTTGCAAGGCTTTGGCGGAAGCGGACCGGCGGTGCCCGTCGACCGAGCTGGCGCTAGTGTGCAAGCATGCAGGGGTTCGAGAAGCCGATCGGCACGACGCTGCAGCTCCAGGTGGGCGACCTCGGGCGAGCGCGAGCGCTCTACGACGCGCTGATCGGGGCCGAGCCCGAGTTCCAGCCGCACGAGGATTTCGTCGAGTACCGGCTCCAGGGCGAGGTGTGGTTGCAGCTCGTCGTCGTGGACGAAGTGCGCCCGCTCACCAACCGCATGAGATTCGGCGTGACGGATGCGCGCGCCATGCACCGCGCCGCGGCCGAAGCCGGCCTCACTCCGGGCCCGCTCGAGTCCCTGCCCGGCGTGGTGCGCTACTTCAACTTCGACGACCCGTGGGGCAATCACCTGGGCTACTACGAGGAACTCGCAGCCCCCGCCGACGCATCCGTGCCCGGCGGCAGCGTGCACGACGACGCTCTCTTCGTCGTGGACGACGAGGGCTGAGCGCGACTCTGCGCAGCCTTCCGGATTGAAACGGCTCCCGTGCCGCGTCAGGCCGGCGATGAATCCGTGTCGTCGGCCCCGTCGTCGACCTCGTCCACGCTCACGGGGACGGCGCCGCCCGGCATCTGAGACCCCGGCGCCGGCGCGCCCAACACCGGCGCGGCGTCGCGATTCCCGGTCTTCTCGTCCATGTGCTCCGGCGCGTCGGCGTCACCGTCAAGACCTTCCACGATGCCGTTGGTCTGATCGAACGGGTGAGCCGCATCGGATGCCAGCTCGCTCAGGTTCTTCTTGCGCTCATCGTTCTCTGTGTCGCTCATGCGGCCATCGTTTTCCCGCTCCCGCGTCACGGCAACCCCATTGACAACGCGGCCGCCCGCGAGCCGAACCTGGGGAGCGATGAAGCCACGGTTGACGTGCGACAACCACGGTTGTCACAATCGGGAGGCGATCCAGAAGATGATGGCGGCCGTCTAATCGGCGTGCTCGTCGACAAGCGGTGAAGGCGCAGGTGGGGACGACGAGCAGGTGCCTGACGCAGAAAGTCCCGGTCGAAGAACTTCTGACCGGGACTTCTCGGTGGACCCTAGGGGATTCGAACCCCTGACCTTCTCATTGCGAACGAGACGCGCTACCAACTGCGCCAAGGGCCCGAGTGCCTGAAAAGACTATCACGGGCGAAACGGCCGTTCTGACCAGAGCGCCCGGTCCACGGCGGTCCACGGCAGCTCAGTCCGGCAGCTCCGGCGAGTACCGCCGCGCGCCCGCCCGCAGCACGATGTCATCGCCCACCCGCTCGACGTCGCGCCACAGCACCAGCACCGTGCCGCGCTGCCGCCACTGCAGGAAGCGGGCGATCACGGCCGGCCGATTCACCCGGGTGCGCTCGTAGCCGAGGAACGACTCGCGCGTGTGCGGGCTGACCAGAAGGCCGTGCACGACGGGATCCGCCAGCGCCGCCGTACCACTTGCCGCCGGCGGCCCGTCCAGCACGAGGCGCACGTCGACGACATGGCCGACGAACGAGCCATCCGCCTCTCTCAGGTCCCGGCCCAGCAGCTCACTCAGGCGCATGCCGGCCTCCCGGAATGCGCGCGATGATGCGCTCGCGCACCCAGCGCTCGGTCCAGCTCGCCTCGTACTCGTCGGCGGGCTTCACGACGTGCACGACCGCGTCGAGATCGGATACGTCCCGCCACGGCACCTCGTCCTGCCGGTCGCGCCGCACCCGGCCGCCGAAGATGCGCGTCATCAGCAGCGGCCCCGACAGCAGCGCCCGCACCCGCACCGGCGCATCCGGGTCGGGTCGGTCGCCCGGCTCGACGCCGTCGAGCTCCAGGTCGTCGACGGTCGCGAGCGGCACCTCGTCGGGGTCGACGATCTGCCGGTCCAGCAGGTGCAGCCGGGCATCGAGCACCCGCCCGCGCACCGAGGTGTCGCGGGGCAGTTCGTGCGAAGAATCCGTCATGCGCCCATCCCCGACACGATCATCAACGGGATCGCCGCGACCGACGCGACCACGATGATCGCGAGATAGATCAAGCCGATCGCATTCGTGCCTTTGCCGTTCACGTCCTCCCCCATGTACTCCGGGTCGTTGGCCACAAGCAGGATCGGCAGGTAGGTCAGCGGCAGCGCGAGCGCCGAGAACACCACCGAGAACTCGGTCACCTGCACCGGGTCGACGCCGGTGGCGAGCACGCCGAGCCCGATCAGCAGCGACACGATCATCACCAGGTGGAAGCGCGAGGCCTGCGCCGGCTTGCGGAACTTGCCCCACGGCCAGCCGAAGTACTGCGCGATCGTGTACCCGCTCGACAGGCACGTCTCGAGCGCGGCGCCGAAGGTGGCGGCGACCATGCCGAGGATCACGATGATGAGCAGCACCGTGCCGCCCGCCTGCGCCACCGGCATCGCCACCTGCGACAGCGATTCGACCTGGATGCCCCGCGGCAGCATCACGAGCGTCGCGCACACCGCGATCGACAGCGACAGCAGGCCGCCGAGCGGGAAGCCGACGAACACGTTCGCCCGCGACTCGCCGAGGTCCTTCTTGCTCCAGTGCTCCTCGCGCGCTCCGGAGGAGAAGAAGAACACCTCGTACGGCGTCATCGCCGCGCCGAACAGCGCCACGGCGTAGTACCAGTACGTCGACGGATGCTCCGACTGCGGCACCTTCGGCACGGCCGACTGCACGAGGGCGCCCCAGTCCGGCTTCAGCAGGAAGACGGCGACCGCGAACGCGACGAGGCACAGTCCGAGCAGTCCGACGACGTTCTCCATCACCTCGAAGCCCACCCGCCACAGGACGAGCCACACCGCGAACGCGGCGACGGGCATCCACAGCAGCGGCTCGATGCCGCTCGCCAGCTGCATCGCGAGCGCGATGCCGCCGACCTCGGCCGTCAGCGTGAGCAGGTTGATGAAGAACGACGCACCGAGGTTGGCGAGGCTGAGCCCGGGCCCGAGCCGTTCCCGGATGATCTCGAAGGTGGCCCGCCCGCTGATGGCGGCCACCCGGCCCGACATCTGGGCGAAGACGATGATGCCGATCACGCCGATCGGCAGCACCCACGCGAGCGACAGGCCGAAGCGCGAGCCGACCACCGCGTTCGTGACCAGGTCTCCGATGTCGACGAAACCGCCGATGGCGGTGAGGATGCCGAGGAAGATGCCGAGGACCTTGCTCACGACTTCTCCCCCGCCTGCCGGGTGATCCCGTCGCGCGCCTTCGACACGGCGTGCTCCGCCCGGCGCAGCTCCGTGATCGCCTGCGACCAGCGCACGCCCGCGTCGCCCGAGGCCGCTGAGCGCGCGTCCTGCAGCGCGTCGTCGAGTTGCGACATCGCGTCGCCTGCTCGCTGCCGCCAGCGACGCTCACGCACCGTGGCCGGTTCGAGCGAGCCCAGCGAGTCCTGCTCCTGCTCCAGCGAGGTCAGCGCGTCGTCGACGGCGGTCTCGGCGTGCGTCGACAGCGACTTGCCGGAGCGCAGCTGGGTGAGCGCGAGCAGCGCCGTCTGCGCGGCGCTGTCGGCCGAGTCGAGCCCGCGCTCCACCTGTCCGGCGATGCCGCCGGAGGTCGGCACGCACCCCGTCAGCGACAGCGTGGCCGCGACGGCGGCGGCCACGACCAGCAGGCGAAATCGGCGCATATGCGTAGAGAAGTACCCGAGCGCACGGCCCGCCACACTTCTCCCGCCGGCCCCGCGCCCTCGCGGCGCGGCCGGCGCGGGTCAGCCGGCGCGGCGGCGGGCCAGGGCCTGGTCGAGATCGAGGGCCGGCGCGCCCTGCTCGGCCACGATGCCCATGCGGGCATATTTCGACAGCGGGGCGGATGCCGCGGGCGCGGCCTGCGCGGCCGGGTTCTCGCCCGCCGTCCGCTTCGCGGCGTCCTCGGCGTGGGCCTGCGCCGTCTTCGCCTGCTCGGGCGTGCTGCCCGCGGCTGCAGGTCGGAACTTCGCCACGAGCGGGTTGCGCTCGGCCTCGAGCCGGCGGGCGCGCTCCTCGAGCTCCGCGCGGTTCGCCGCGCGGCGCAACTCGGCAGCGGCCGAGATCGACGCCATCGTCGAGGCCGCCACGGTGCCGCGGGAGAGGTGCAGCGGGCGCGGCAGCGGCCGCGGGGTCCACGGCTCGGACTCCTCGAGCTCGACCTCATCCTCGGGCGCCTCGGCGGGCGCTTGGCCGGCGTGCTCGGCGTGGTCGTAGAGCGCCGCCGGGGCCGCGGCGCGGCGCGCCAGGACGCGGGTCTCCTTGCGCGCCTCGGCGACGCGCGCCGCAAGCCGGCCGTGCACGACGAGGGCGCCGAGGCTGAGTGCTGCTCCGAGGAGCAGCGGGGCGACCAGCCATCCGCTCACCGCGCCCACGATCATGAGCACGACGCCCACGGCCAGCACGCTGGTGGCGACCATGCGGCCGCGTTTGACGCTGCGCGCGACGGTCGCCGGCAGGACGGCGCCGGCCGCGCGGGCCTTGCGCTCGGCGGCCTCCACCCGCTCGCGGGTGGCCTGGATGCGGGCGCGGGCTTCGGCGGCGGCCCAGGCACGGGCCTGCGCGGCGGCCTCGGCCTCGGCGCGCTGCTGAGCTTCTGCGGCGGCGCGGCGTTCGGCGAGGGCCCGCTCTTCGGCAGCGGCGAGCGCGGCGGCGCGCTCCTTCGCCTCGGCGATGGCGCGCTGCTGCACCTTGCGCAGCCGCTTCTGCTGTTCCGCGACGGTGCGGGCGTTGGCCTCCACGTGGACCTCCTCGGGTACTTCGGCCGCCTCGGCGAGAATGCGCAGCGTCTGCTGCAGGCGCACCGCGTTGCGCTCGGTGGCCATGTACTCGCGGCGGCGCAGCCAGGTCGGCACGAGATAGACGAGCCAGAGCAGCGCGGCGAGCGCCATGACCACGCCGCCGCCCAAGAGGTTCCCGTCCACCATGTCGTCAGAGTAGGTGCGCCGTGGGCCCTCACGGGGGAAATTACACGCGTGTCATTCTTGTTGTCGCGCCGGTCCCCGCCCGGCGCGAGTCGTACCGGGATTCGCCGTCACGCCGCCGAATCCCGGACTCGCCTTGGGCAGGCACGGCCCGGCGCGAGTCGTACCGGGATTCGCCGTCACGCCGCCGAATCCCGGACTCGCCTTGGGCAGGCACGGCCCGGGGGCGACGACTACTTGATGACGGGCAGCGGATGCTCGGCGGCGCGCACGTCGACCTCCGGTCGCTGCGCGACGAGGGCCGGCACGGCCCCGTCCTTCCAGCGGCGCAGCACCCCCTGCCGCACCTCCTCGACGACGAGCGCGAAGCAGAAGTGGTCGCGCCAGTCCCCGTTGATGTGGATGTACCGGCGCCGCAGCCCCTCGTACCGGAACCCGAGCTTCTCGACGACGCGCAGCGAGGGCTTGTTCTCGGGCCGGATGCAGATCTCCATGCGGTGCAGCCCGACGGTGAAGAAGCAGTGGTCGGTGACGAGCGCCACCGCGGTCGGGGTCGCGTTCTTGCCGGCGAAGCGCTCCGAGACCCAGTATCCGATCGTCGCGCTCGACAGTGAGCCGTACGAGATCGACGAGACGTTCAGCTGGCCAGCGAGCTGCCCCTCGTACTCGATGATGAACGGCATGCCGTGCCCCGCCCGCGAGTTCGCGAGCAGGGCACGGATGCTGCCCCGGGTGTCGAACCCGGAGGGGCCGTTCGGGTTCGTCGCCTCCCACTGCCGAAGCCAGGCGCGGTTGTCGAGCAACTCGCGCTCCAGGGCGCGGGCGTCCCGCACCCGCACCGGGCGCACGGTGACCGGCCCGTCGCTCAGGGTCGGCAGATAGAGGGCCATGCCGTTCAGGCTATCCACACCTGAGCGAAGGTGTGCGGATGCCTGCGGCGGCGGTTCGCCGGAGGGTCAGCTCGCCCGGGCCCGAGGTCGCCGAGTGTCAGGGCGCCCGCGCGACACGGCGCCTGCGCGTCAGGCCGCTCGGACCTCAGGCGTTCTCGAGCGCGCTGTCCTGGTCGACGACCGGGATCGCGCCCGTGCTCGGCTCGGGCAGCTGGTCGCCGGCCGGGATGTCCTGCGGCAGCTGGGCCGCGTACTCCTTGAGCCATTCGCGGAAGTCGGGCCCGAGGTCCTCGCGGTCGGCGGCGATGCGCACGATGGCCTTGAGGTAGTCGAGCCGGTCGCCGGTGTCGTAGCGGCGGCCACGGAAGACGACGCCGTAGACGCCGCCCATCCAGTCGGGCCCCTCGGCGAGCTCCTGCAGGGCGTCGGTCAGCTGGATCTCGCCACCCTTGCCCGGCTTGGTGTGCTCGAGGATGTTGAAGATCTCGGGGCGCAGCACGTAACGGCCGATGATGGCGAGGTTGCTCGGCGCGTCCTCCGCCTTGGGCTTCTCGACCATGCCGGTGATCTTGACCACGTCGGGCTCGTCGGTCTCGACGACCGCGGCGGCGCCGTAGAGGTGGATCTGGCTCGGGTCGACCTCGAGCAGCGCCACGACGGTGGTGTGCCGCTTCTCGGCCACCTCGAGCATCCGCTTCAGCAGCGGGTCGCGCTGGTCGATGATGTCGTCGCCGAGCAGCACCGCGAACGACTCGTTGCCGACGTGCGGGCGGGCCCGCAAAACGGCGTGGCCGAGGCCCTTCGGGTCGCCCTGGCGCACGTAGTGCACGTCGGCGAGCTCCGTGGAGAAGTTGACCTTGCGCAGCTTCTCGACGTCGCCCTTCTTCTCGAGCTGGGCCTCGAGCTCGGCGGCGCGGTCGAAGTGGTTCTCGAGGGCGTTCTTGTTCCGCCCGGTGACGAGGAGGACATCGTGAAGTCCTGAATCGACGGCCTCCTGCACGACGTACTGGATCGCAGGGGTGTCGACCACCGGAAGCATCTCTTTCGGCATCGCCTTGGTCGCGGGCAGGAACCGCGTGCCGAGGCCTGCAGCGGGAATGACGGCCTTCGTGATCGATGAGTTCACCATGCCCCCAGGGTAGCGATCGGGCGACCCTACAATGTGCCCATGCCCGGAGACGAGATCAGCAACCGCAAGCGTGCTCTGCGGGCGGAATTGCGGGAGCGCCGACGCAACAGGCCAGGCCCGGCGCGGGAACGCGACGAGGTGGGGCTCACCGAGCGCCTGAAAGAGCTGGTCACCCGTCTGGGGGTCAGTTCGCTGTCGGCGTACTTGTCGTCGACCACCGAGCCGAACGTGCGCCCGTTCCTCAACTGGGCCAGGGAGAACGGGATCCGAACTCTTCTGCCGATCTCCCGACAGGACGGTCTGCTCGACTGGACCACCGGCGACGGGGAGAGCGAGACCGAGAGCTTCCTCGGCTGGCCGGAGGCGACGGGCGAGTTGCTCGGTCCGATGGCGATCAACGACGTGGACGTGATCCTGGTGCCGGCGGCCGCGGTCGACCGCTCCGGCATGCGGCTCGGGTGGGGCCGCGGATACTTCGACAAGATGCTCGGCAGCATGGGAAAATGTCCCCCGGTATTCGCCGTGCTGTTCGACGAGGAACTCGTGGACGACGTGCCCCGTGAGCGCCATGACGTACCGGTCGACGGGGTCGTCACCCCGACCCGCATCGTCTGCCTCTCGCAGCGTGCACAGGGATTGGGCCTCGACTCCGAGGCGGCGGCTCGGCCCACCGACGCGACCACCTGACGAGGAGCCATGCCCACCTATTCCTACGCCTGCACGGCCTGCGGCCACCGCTTCGACACCGTGCAGTCCTTCTCCGACCCCACGCTCACCGAGTGCCCCAGCTGCGGCGGGGCGCTGCGCAAGGTCTTCGGCCTGGGCAGCGTCACCTTCAACGGCTCGGGCTTCTACCGCACCGACTCGCGCACCGGGTCGGGTTCCACGCCGTCGTCCGCCGCACCGGCGTCGTCCGGCTCGAATGCTTCGTCATCGAGCGCCCCTGCGGCATCATAAGGAACATTGAGCGGCACAAACTGACCTGAAGGGGGACCAGATGCTCAAGGGGTTCAGGGATTTCATCCTGCGCGGCAACGTCATCGACCTCGCGGTCGCGGTCGTCATCGGCGCCGCGTTCACCGCGATCGTCACCGCCGTGGTCAACGGTTTCATCAACCCGCTGATCAGCGCGCTGTTCAACGCGAGCGACCTGAGCAAGGCCCTGATCGTGCAGATCCCGACCGTCTCCGGCGGGCACTCCGACCTCTCCTTCGGCATGATCATCGGCGCGATCATCAACTTCCTGGCCGTGGCCGCCGTCGTGTACTTCGTCATGGTCCTTCCGATGAACCACGTCAAGGAGCGCCTGGAGGCCCGCAAGGCCGCCGGCACCCCCGCCGAGGAGCCGGCCCCGACCGACGTCGAGCTCCTCGCCGAGATCCGCGACCTCCTGAAGGCCCGCCAGCCGTAAGCCGCGACCCCCGATCCGCTGCCCCCGTGCCGGGGCGGGCCTCAGCGCCTGCCCCAGTGCGGGGGCAGATCTCGTCTCAGGCGCTCGTCGTTGGAGTCGTCGCGCTCGCCCCGCTCCTCGGGCGCCTCGGCGCGCGGCGGCAGGGCGGGCGCCGGGTCGCTCCCGGGAGCGCCGGGGCGCACCACGCGGCGGTGGCGCCGCCGTGCCGGCATCCGTTCGTCGCTCTCGCCCATCCCCTCCAGCGTAGGCGAGACGGATGCCCCGCCTCGCGGCGCTACGGCAGCGTGATGGGCGCGGTCTCCGGCGCCGACTGGTCGGCCGCCCCGATCAGCCGAGCCACGCGCGCGGCGATCGCCTCGGGGTCGGCGAACAGCTCGAAGCTGTGCACGCGCAGGTAGTGCCAGCCCAGGCGGCGCAGCAGTTCGGGCCGCAGCCGCAGCGACTCGCGCAGCGAGCCCTGGCCGACGATCTGGTCGGTCTCGACGACGACCGCCTTGGTGCCGTACGAGGCGACCAGCGGCAGGGCGCCGCGGTACCCGAGCCGCACCGACAGGCCGCGCCGCTCCAGCCGCGTCTTGAGGTCCACGAGCAGCGGTTCGGTGGTCTCGGGGGCGTCGGGCAGCGAGGCGTCCATGTCGGCGGCCTCGGCCAGCACGTGGGCGAGCGCGACCATGCCGTGCGGCATCCGCTGATCGTCGATGTCGTCGGGGCGGAAACAGGAGACGATGTCCAGGGAGCGACGGGCGCGGGTCAGCCCCACCGCGAGCAGCCGCTCGCCGCCGGGGGCGGCGAGGGCGCCGAGGTTCGACAGCAGGCGCCCGTGCGGGGTGCGGCCGTAGCCGATGGAGAAGATCACCCGGTCGCGGCTCTGCGCCGTAGCCTGGTCGAGCGTGACGACGGTGAACGGCTCGGCCTTGTCGGCGAGGATGAAGTCGGTGAGGTCCTGGCGCTGGCCGAACACCCGCAGCACCGCCTGGTGCACGCGCACCGCGTGCCGCGGCGAGGCGGTGACCACCATGAGCGACTCGCGCGGCCGGTTCACCGCGTGGTCGACCACGAGCTCGAGCACCTTCGCCACCTCGGCGTCGACCGACTCGACCGCGCCCGAATCCGGGTCGGGCAGCCCGAAGCCCTCCTTGACGAGGTGCAGGTTGAGCGAGCCGTGGCCGAGGTACGTGCCCGCCCACGGCAGCGTCTCGATCTTGCCGCCGTAGAAGCGCCGGTTGACGAGCTCGGCGAGGTCGTCGCCGCCCGCCCGGTACGAGCGGGTCAGGGTGAAGACCGGCAGCAGGTCGGTCAGGCGCGCCAGGGTCGAGCTGCCGTGCAGCGCGTCGACGTCGACCTCGTGCGAGGTCTCGGCGCTCTCGGCGACGGCCGTCTCGAAGGGGGTCGGGGTCTGCGTCACCGGGTCGCCGAAGGCGACGAGCTGCCGGGCACGGCGGATCACCCCGATGTTCTCCGGCAGCGTGCAGGCGCCCGCGTCGACGATGAACACGGCGTCGAAGTCGAGGTCGTCGGGCAGCTGGGCGACGGTGTACGGGCTCGCGAGCCAGACCGGCGCCAGCATCCGCCCCAGCCTGGGCGCCGCGCGGGTCAGCGCCGGGGCGGTGACCCGGTCCCCGCGCAGCAGACGCTTGAGCGCATCCGCCTCATCGGGGTTGTCGACCACGCCGATCCGCCACGCCTCGGCAAGCTGCCAGGCGAGCTGGCGCGCCGTCGACGACGCGTGCGCCTCGTCGACGAGCCGGAAGTCGGCCTCGAGCCGGTCGAGCACGCTCGTGTTGCCGCCGAGCAGCGCCCGGTCGTCGGAGAGCATGTGCTCGAGCACCGACTGCCACCACGCGAGCTCGAGCTCGGCGGGGATCTGCGCCTCCTTGACGTGCCGCGCGCCGAGGTCGGCCAGCAGCGGGTCGAGGTTCACCTCGCGCAGCTGCTGAATCAGCTCCGTGCGCTGCTGCAGATTGGCGAGCACCTCGCTGTCGGCCGCGAGCCCCGCGATCTGCGCCTTCAGCTGCGACAGCGGCAGCAGGGTGAGGGAGGCGGGCGTGCCGGCGCGCGCGAGCGGCTCGTCGAGGCTGGCGAGATCGGATGCGACGCGCTGATACGCCACCTGCACGTCGGCGATCCCCACCGGCACGGCCGGCGGCGCGCCGGCCTCGGCGTAGCGCTGCCACAGCGTGCGCTGCTGCTGGATCTTCAGCAGGCTCTCGTGCATGTCGCCGACATGCACGCCGGGCCGCACGTACTCGTGTGCGAGCTTGCGCAGGCGGCGCCGGTCGCCGGCGCTCATGCCCACGTCGCGGCGGCCCGAGGTGGCGTTCACCAGCTCGGTCAGCGGCCGGTCGAAGACGGAGGGCTGGAACTTGTCGAGCGTCTCGCGCAGGTCGGCGAGCAGGCGCAGGTAGACGCCCAGCTCGGCGATGTTCTCGAACGGGCGCAGCTTGGTGGAGGCGACGAGCTTCTGGGCGCGCTCGATGAGGCGGGGCAGTTCGACGGCGTGCAGCTTCTTGGCCAGTTCGTGCGCGGCCTCGCCGTCGGCGGGGGTGTGGAAGTGCGCGCCGTACCAGGGCGAGTCGTCGGGGCCGTAGCGGAACTCGCCGAGCCGGGCCGCCTTGACCAGGGTCTGGGCGGCCTCGCGCCTGCTGTGCGCGATGGCGCGCAGCGAGGGCAGGTCGAGGCGCGCCGTCGTGGCCGGAGGGGTGGGCAGCAGGGCGAGGCGGGCGAGTTCTTCGAGCGCGTCGAGCACGCTGACCCCGAGCTGCGGGTCCTTGTGGGTGAGGGCGCCGCGGTAGTCGAGGAGCACCTTGCGCAGCCGCACCAGGGCGTCGTCGACTTCGGCGACGTGCGGCTGTTCGGCCTTCTCGTTGCGGGCGATCGCGGTGATCAGGTCGCGGCGCAGCGTCTCGGGCCGCACCGCAACGCCCTCGAGCCCGACCTGGGCCAGGCGGAAGGCGATGCCGTCGAGGCTCGAGCGGCGCGGGCTCGCCACGAGCACCCGCTTGTTCTTCGCCACGAGCGCGCCGAGCGCGTTGACGATCGTCTGCGTGCCGCCGGTGCCGGGCAGGGTCTTGACGATGATCGAGTTGCCCGCGGCGATCTGCGCGACCACCGCGTCCTGCTGCTCGTCGGAGTCGAGCAGCAGCGTGTCCATGGCGGGCGGGCGCGCGTCCTGGCCGGTGAGCGGGGCCGGCTCGTAGGCGGCCTCGATCTGTGCGCGGGCGGCCGGGTTGCCGGCGAGCGCGTCGAGCATCGGATGCTGCAGCCGGGCCGCATCCGCCAGCATCGTGCCGGCGACGTCGGCGAAGCTGGAGACGACGAGCCGCGGCTGCACCTTGAACCACGGCAGTTCGGCCGTCAGGGCGCGCAGGCGGTCGATGACCGGCTGCGGCTTGAAGGCGCCGGAGCCGTGCGCGAGCCCGGCGAGCTCCTCGGGGTCGAGCGCGATGTCGAACTGGGCCTTCAGGGCACGGGCGAGCTCGGGGTTGAGGAAGGGCTTGCCGCGCAGCTTCAGCTCGAAGTCGCGGCCGTAGCGGCGGATCGCCAGCGGCCGCAGCAGCACGGGCGCGAGGAATTCGTCGCCGTCGAAGCGCCAGGCGGCGAGACCGACCGCGAGGTGCACGGCGTCGATGCCGCGCACGCTGCGCAGTTCGATGCCCTTGTTGGTGATGGCGCTGGCCGCGACGCGCGCATTGCGCAGCGCGAGCTCGTCGCGGATCAGGCTCGACAGCAGGGTGCGCTCCCCTGTGATGAACGTCGGCATTCCGCCGGGATGCGTCGAGGTCAGCTCGATGCGGGTGCGCGGCTCGTCGGAGAAGTGCAGCAGCGGCGAGCGGCCGCCGAGGCTCGCGATCTCGCGGCGCCACTTCGTCCAGGCGTGCTCGGCGACGTTGCCGACCTGCACGCTCGGGTCGCCGGTCGTGAGCAGCGCCGGAGCGGCCCCGGTCTGCAGCGGCGGATTCAGGGCGTCATCGCGCGCGGAATCCGCGGTCGCGCCACCCGGCGCGCTCTTCCTCTCGATGCCCCACACGGCGATCACCCTATGGCGGGCGTCCCCGCATTCCTGGTATTAGCGCCGAGTTTCGCGCCAATCGGGGGCGAACCCGGCCAAGTAGGCTGGGGCGGTGACCGAGACCCAGCCCGTCCCGCCTCCCGTGCGGCCCCGCCACAGTCCGTCGAAGCCCCTCTCCGAGCTGCTGGACCGGTTCGGCGACGAGCGCTCGGTGCGGCCGGAGGGCGAGGCGGAGATCGAGCTGCACGGCATCACCCTCAACTCGGCCACGGTCGAGCCCGGCGACCTGTTCGTGGCCCTTCCCGGCGCGACGCAGCACGGCGCCAGGTTCGCGGCGGCGGCGCGCGATGCGGGGGCGGTCGCGGTCATCACCGACGGTGCGGGGCTGGAACAGGCCGCCGCATCCGGCCTGCCCGTCGTGGTGCGCGAGGAACTGCGCGCCTCGCTCGGCGAGATCGCCGCGTGGCTCTTCGACACGGCCGCCTCGCCCGTCACGCTCTTCGGTGTCACCGGCACCAACGGCAAGACCTCCGTCGCGCACATGCTCGAGGCGATCCTCGAGCAGATGGGCCTCAAGGCGGGGCTGTCCTCCACCGCCGAGCGGCACTTCGACGGCGAGAAGCTCGTGTCGGGGCTGACGACGCCCGAGACCGTCGACCTGCACTCCCTGATCGCCCGCTGGACCGAGTGCGGCACCGACGCGGCGGCCGTCGAGGTGAGCGCGCAGTCGCTGTCGCGGCACCGTGTCGACGGGGTGGTGTTCGACGTCGCCGGGTTCACCAACCTCACGCACGACCACCTCGACGACTACGGCGACATGCAGACCTACCTGGACGCGAAGAAGCCGCTGTTCCAGCCCGACCGGGCCCGCCGCGGCGTGGTGTGCCTCGACACGCCGCCCAGCGCCGAGCTCGTCGCATCCGCCGGCATCCCGCTGACCACGATCACCTCCCTGCCCGGCGTCGAGGCCGACTGGCGCGTCGAGGTGACCGGGCAGAGCGCGCGCGGCGTCTCGTTCACCCTGACCAGGGCATCGGATGGCTGGTCCGTCAGCTCGCTCGTCACCGCCATCGGCGCCCACATGGCCCTCAACGCCGGGCTGGCCATCGCCATGATCTCGGCGGCCGGCTACCCCGACGAGCAGCTGGCGGCGGCCGTCGCATCCGGCATCGTGGCCTACCTGCCGGGGCGCGCCGAGCGGGTGTCGGGCGAGCGCGGGCCCAACGTGTTCGTGGACTTCGGCCACAGCGCCGACGCGTTCGAGAAGACCCTGGCCGCGGTGCGGGCGGTCACTCCCCCGCCGGGCCGCGTGATCATGCTGTTCGGCGCCGACGGCGACCGCGACAAGCTGAAGCGGCCCGCGATGTCGCGCGCGGCGGTCGACGGGGCGGACCTCGTGATCGTCACCGACCACCACCCGCGCTTCGAGGATCCGGACGCGATCCGCGCCACGCTCGTCGCCGCGGCGAAGGAGCACGCGGCGGCCGTGAAGCCCGACGTCGAGGTGATCGAGGTCGCCGGCCCCGAGAAGGCGATCCGTGTCGCCGTGTCGAAGGCCGAGCCGGGCGACTCGATCCTGTGGGCGGGCCCCGGGCATCAGAACTACCGCGACATCCGCGGCGTGCACGTGAAGTACTCGGCGCGCGAGCAGGCGCGGCAGGCGCTGCGCGAGGCCGGCTGGGCCGACTGATCCTCCCCGTGCGCTACTCGGATCCGCTGCCCGCGACGCGGGTCCGAGGAGCACGCCGCGGATGCGAGTAGCGCACCGGCATCACAGCTGCCAGGAGCCGAGCGCGCGCAGCAGGCTGCGCTTCTTCGACTGGTGTGCGTTCATGCGGCTGACGATGTCGTGCAGCACGCCCACCGCGCGCACGATGTAGGGCCCCTTGTTGAGCATCACGCACTCCGCGCGCTCGCCGGCCGCGGCATCCGTGATCTCGGAACGCGAGGGCACGCCCTTCTTCGCCAGCGTGTCGAGCACCTCCGTGGCCCAGATGACGGGCAGGCGGGCGGCCTCGCACAGCCACAGCAGCTCCTCCTGCAGCTCGGCCAGGCGCGCGAAACCCGCCTCGACCGCGAGGTCGCCGCGCGCGATCATCACTCCGACGTTGCGGCGCCGCATGGCCGAAAGCAGGATCTGCGGCATGGCTGCGAAGCCGGCCACCGTCTCGATCTTGAGCACGACGCCGAGATCGGCGGATGCCTCGAGCTCGTCGAGCGCGTGCAGCAGGCGCTCCACATCGGCGGCGGAACGCACGAAGGAGAGCTCGACGATGGCGGCGTTCGCGACGACGAAGCGCAGGTCCTCGACGTCCTGGTCGGTCAGCGCCGAGACGTCGAGCACCGTGTCGGGGAAGTTGACGCCTTTCTCGCTGCGCAGCTTCGCGCCGCCCGGCTTGGCGAAGGTCACCCGCACGGTCAGCTCGCCGTCGCCGACGGCGTCGACGACCCCGCCGATCTTGCCGTCGTCGAACAGCACCCGGTGGCCCGGCTGCGCCCCGTCGAAGACCTCGGGCAGGGTGCATCCGATGCGGTGCGTGCCCTCGGTGCCGGGCGAGGCGGGCGTCAGCTCGCGCGTCAGCACGATCGTGTCGCCCTCCTGCACGAGCAGGTGCTGCGGCGTCGGCGGGAGCTCGCCGACGACTGCCTCGTCGGCGGCGCCGTCCGCCTCGACCGAGAGTGCCGTGCCGGGGACGAGGTAGGCGGTGCGGTCGAGCGCGAGCAGGCAGCCGCCCTCGTGGATGCGCTCGACGTGCGCCAGGCGGTGCCGGCCGCGGGCGTCCTCGAACCGCACCTCGTCGCCGACCCGCCGGCGCCGGAACCAGTCCCCCGGCTCGGCCGGCACCTCGGCGAGCAGCGGCGCGCGCGTGTCCGGCTCGGCCCGCCCCAGCCAGAATCGCGCCGGTTCCACCACGCGGCCGAGGGCGTCGCGCTCGGGCTTGACCTTGACCACCTGCGGCCCCGGTTCGATCGGGCCGGTGCGCAGCTTCGGCCCCGCGAGATCCATGGCGATCCGCACCGGCACGTCGGCCTCCTGCCCGGCCCGGCGCGCGTTGCGGATCGTCGCCGCCCAGACCTCCGGGCCGTCGTGGGCGCAGTTCACGCGGGCGATGTCCATGCCCGCCTCGACGAGCTCGGCGACCAGCGCGGGATCGTCGGCCATCGCGGTGTCGGCGGTGACCATGATGCGGCCGCCGTGATCGGCTCGCGGCGGCCCGAGCAGGCGCTCGGCGTTCTGCGCGAGCACCTGCTCGGCGTCGGGCACCGACGGATGCGCCGCCGGCCGCCCGCCGGACCGGGCGGCGCTCAGCAGGCGGATCACCGCGTCGATCGACTCGAGGATGCTCGCCTCGCCGCGGCCCAGCGAACTCAGGCCCAGCGAGGCCAGCCGGCCCTGCAGCTCGCGCAGGTCGTGTCGGCGGAAGGCGACGTAGCGCACCAGGTTGCGCGCATCCGCCCGGTGGGCCGGGTCGACGGCCGCGATCTCGTCGGCCGCGGACTTCTCGGCGGCCACGATGTCTTTCTTGAGCGCCCGCAACTCGCGCAGCACGTCGCGCGCGAGCCCGTCGGGGGAAGCCGGCATGTCACTCTCCGAGCAGCTGGGGGATCGCAGGCGCGGTATCCAGCCGTCGCGCCGGCGAAACGCCCCGCCCGGGCGACGCTCAGCTCTGGCTGCGCAGCGCCGTGAGCAGCGCTTCCCCGTCGGGCACGCCGAGGCCCGTGCAGGCGTCCCACCCGGCGGCCGCCTTGTAGGCCCCGTTGTCTCCCGAGGTGATGTCGCGGAACCCCGGCGGCGTCGTGCCGTCGCCCGCGCCCGCATAGAGCAGCCGCTGCGCGAGGCCGAGCCGCTGCCCGGTCGCCTGCACGAGTCGGGCGATGAGGGCCGCCCAGAGCGGGGCGACCGCGCTGGTGCCGCCGATGACCGTGTCCTGCCCGTCGACGCGCACCTGGTAGCCGGTCGCCGGGTCGGCGACCGCAGCGACGTCGGGCACCCCGCGCCCCGTCTTGCCGGCTGCGCCGGGCACGTCGACCGGCTGCTGCCAGTCGGGGAGCGGATAGGCGTCGCTCACTCCGCCGCCCGTGGCGCCCTGACCCTCGCCCTCGTTCCACACCGTTTCGGAGGTGACTGCGCCCGAGGCATCCGTCTCAAGGCGCGTGCCGCCGCAGGCGAGCGCATGCGGGCTGGAGGCCGGGAAGTCGACGTGCGCCTTGCCGTCGCTCTGGCGGTCGCTCGACCCGTCGTCGCCGGCCGCGACGGTGACGGTCACGCCGAGCGCCGCGGCGTCGGTGAACGCGTCGTCCATCGCGGCGCGCGCCTGCTCGGTCCACTGATCTTCGCTCTGGCCCCAGCTGATGCTGATGGCGTCGGGGGTGGGGTCGGCGTGCGCCGCCTGCGCGACCGCGTCGACGAACCCCGAGTCGGTGTTGGGGGCGAAGTAGACGACGATCGACGCGCCGGGCGCCAGCGCCCCGACCACCTCGATGTCGAGCGCGACCTCGCCGTCGGCGCCGCTCGGGTCGCCGCCCGGCTGGTTCTGCGCCCCGTCGACGCCGACGGCGGTGACCTTGGGCGACGAAACCCCGAGCGACTGGAAGTAGGTGTCGAGGTCGGACTGCTCGTAGCCGCCGCCGAGCTCGATGATGGCGACGGTGCGCCCGGTGCCGTCCGTGCCCTCAGGGAAGCGGTACACCTGGCCGAGCTGGGGCGGCGTGTAGCTCGCGCTCACCGCGTGCGGTGAGGCGGCGCGGAAGTTCGCCCGGGCCTGGGGGCGGGAGTCGAGGCCGAGCACCGCCGTGACCGACGGCGAGAGCTCGTCGGGCACCGACAGCTCGCCGGTGCGGTGCCAGTGCGCGGCGCGGCTGCCGTCGGGCGCCTCGCTCTCGGCCCACTCGAGGGTGGTGGCGAAGGTGGACTGCAGCGCCTCGACGGTTCCCGCGATGCGCAGCCGCCTGCTGCCCGGGTCGGCGGAGACGACCTCGATGCCGTGCGCGGCGAGCACGCGGGTGACCCGCTCGACGTCGGCGGGGTCGGCGCCGTACTCGCGCGCGAACGTGTCGCGGTCGATCGGATGCTCGAGCACCGACTCGGGCACCTCGGCCCTGCGGCGCAGCACGATGGTCGCCTCGATGCGGGCCTCGGCACCGGCCGGCGGCGTGGCCGCCCGTGCTCCGGCGGCGGGCGGGCGAGTGCTGCCGGGAAGGGGCGTGCGCCCGCCGGGGGTGGTCGTGTCGTCTTCGCTCGTCATGTCTCCTGACTACCAGCGACCTCCGACACGCGCACCCCCGAACGGGGCACGTGGAGTGAATTGCTAGGGCAGCTTCGCGACCAGGTTGAGGATGCGCGTGTGCTGCAGCGCGCTGTTGTTGTCATCGCTGATCAGGCTGATGCCGTAGCGCTTGCCGGGCAGGGTGGAGGTGATCGCCATGCCCTCGAAGTTGTCCAGCAGGGGGTTGGCCTGCGTCTCGAGTGCCGGCGCGCCGAGGCTCGGGCAGTCCACCAGGTCGGCCAGCCGCGTCTTCTTCACCGTGAGCTTCGCCGGCGCGTCGCCGAGGTTCTCGACGCGGCTCACGTCGGCCGCCTTGTGCAGCCCGGTGACGGCGAAGAGGTCGACCGCGTTGCCGGCATCGGCGGACCACGAGGCCTCCTCGACGACGATGGCGTCATCGCTGTATGCGGCGATCTCGGGGATGCGCATGCCGGGGTCGGTGCGGTACTCGATCTGCTTCTCGAGCTTCCAGCTGCCGTGGACCTGCGTGTAGACGAGCAGGCGGTGCGCCGTCGCATCCCCCGACGCCGACACGTCGCCCGAGAGGGCACCCTCCATCGCGGCGATCAGGGTCTTCTTGTCCGGGGTCAGGGTCAGGCCCTCGAGGGTGGCGTTCGCGGTCGCCTCACCCGCGGCGGTCGTCCCGGTCACCGCGAAGCGCGCGGGCACCGGCAGCGACGCCTTCTGCACGCCGTCCCTGCCGTAGATGCGGATCGACGGCTCGGTCTCCGAGCTGACCGCGTAGTCGCCGTTCGCGAGAACCGCGAGGCCCTCGTCGTCGGCGGTCTGGCCGGTGTAGGGGGTGCCGTCCGCGTCCTTCAGCACGAGCGGCGCTCCGGTGACCTGCGGGTCGGCCAGGTCGCGGAACGACCACACGTATTCGGGCGTGGTGCCGTCGTTGTCGAGGGCCGACACCCACGCCTTCTGGCGCGCGTCCCAGGCGAGCGACGACAGGCCGCTGACCTCGGCGCCGTCGACGACCTTCTTGTCGAGCGCGTCGCTGTAGCTCAGCGCGGTCACGGTGGAGGAGCAGGCGTTCGGGTCGGTGGAGGCGCCGGAGCGCGCGGGGTTCGCGTTGGCGGCCGGCGCGATGATGAGCACGGATGCCGCGGCGAGCGTCGCCGCGACGAAGATGTTCTTTCGCATGGCCCCCATGGTGGGGACGCCAGGTGAACCGCCGGTAGCCCGCACGCGGATTGCCGGCGACCTTCCCTCCCCTGGGCTACTCGGATCCGCGGTGCGCCACTCGAACCCGCGGCGCGAAGCGCGGATCCGAGTAGCGCACGCGGCGAGGCAGGGCTCAGTCGTCGGTGACGGTGATGGTCACGTCGATGTTTCCCCGAGTGGCGTTCGAGTAGGGGCAGACCCGGTGCGCCGCGTCGGCGAGCGCCTGCGCCTCGTCGTGCGGCAGCTCGGGGATCGTGACCTCGAGCTCGACCGCGAGCTGGTAGCCGCCCTGCCCGTTCGGCCCGATGTGCACCCGGCTGCCGACGGTCTCGTCGTGGAGCGTCACTTTCTGCGCGCGGGCGACGCCCAGCAGGGCCGAGTGGAAGCACGCCGCGTAGCCCGCGGCGAACAGCAGCTCGGGGTTGGCCCCGTTGCCCGACCCGCCCATCTCGCGGGGGGTCGCCATCTCGAGATCGACGCGTCCGTCCGAGGTGGCGACGTGTCCGTTGCGTCCCTCTCCGGTCGACAGGGCTTCGGCGGTGTACAGCGCTTCCATGTTCAGTCCTTTCCAGGGGCGGCGTGTTCGCTCAGTGCTTTGAGCTGCTCGCGCAGTCCGTCCGCGAACTGCTGCGTGATCCCCAGCCGCTCTCCGAAGCAGCGAGGAACGTCGGCCAGCTCGTCGCGCAGACGCCGCCCGGCATCCGTCAGAGACACGGTCACGACCCGCTCGTCGGTCGCGCTCCGCACGCGCGTGAGCACGCCGCGTGCCTCGAGCCGCTTCAGCAACGGTGACAGCGTTCCCGAGTCGAGGCCGAGCAGCTCGCCGAGGCGTCCCACGGCGAGGCCGCCGTCGGTCCACAGCGCGATCAGCACCAGGTACTGCGTGTAGCTGAGCCCCCACGGGGCCAGCAGTTCCCGATAGATCTGCCCGATCTGCCGCTGCGCCGAGTAGACGGCGAAGCACAGCATCGGTTCGAGGGCGTCGGTCGCGCTCGTCGTGGTCACCCTCTCAGCATCGCACACAATTCAGTTGTGCACAATCTTTCTCTCAGCGGATGCTCGGCGTCCAGCGCGCAACGCGAACGGCGGCCGCGCCCCGAAGGGCACGACCGCCGTGGCTGCCGGAGCGCCTACCGCTTCGGGTTCACGTCCGCAGGCGCCTCGACCGTCTCGGGGTGCGGCTCGGTCTCCTCGTCGAGCGGCTTCGCCAGGGTCCACCAGACGAACAGCGCCGAGAGCACGAGCATGCCGATGCCGGTGATCAGGTTGACGTTGTAACCGCCGGCCTTGTCGAGCTCGTCCTGCCCGGTGAAGGCGAGCCCCCAGATCAGGCAGACGATGCCGTAGACGGCGAACAGGATCGCGATGACCGTGCGGAGGTCGAACAGCAGGTTCGCGCCGCGCTTCTTGGTCGGAGTAGTCGTCATGATGTGCCCCTAGATCACGTTGAAGAAGATGTAGCAGGCGGCGGCCAGCACGAGCGAGCCGATGCCGAGGACCCACACGTTGCGGTACCAGCCCCGGCTGCCGGCATCCGTCGGCATCTCGTGCGTGGTGAGGCCGTGCACCAGGCCGGTGAGCTCGGACACGGGCTTCGGCTTGGAGGCGAGCGAGACGACGATGCCGACCGCGATCGCGAGCACCAGGGCGACGCCGCCGCCGAGGTAGCTCGAGCCCTGGCTGGAGATCGGGATGACGCCGACCTGGTTCAGGATGAAGATGATGACGGCGCCCGCGGTGCCGGCGGCGAGACCGGCCCAGCCGGCGTGGCCGGTGGCGCGCTTCCACAGCAGGCCGAGGATGAACACCGCGAACAGCGGCACGTTGAAGAACGAGAACAGGGTCTGGATGTAGTCCATGATGTTCCCGAAGTTGCCGGCGATGAACGCCGTGCCGATCGCGATCAGCGTGCCGATCACGGTCACCCAGCGGCCCACGTCGAGGTAGTGCTTGTCGCTCTTGCCCGGGCGCAGCCAGTCCTGCCAGATGTCGTAGGTGAACACCGTGTTCAGCGACGAGATGTTGGCCGCCATGCCCGCCATGAAGGACGCGAGCAGACCGGCGAGCGCGACGCCGAGGAAGCCGTTGGGCAGCAGCTGCTGCATGAGCAGCGGCACGACGTCGTTGTAGGAGACGTTCGACGACTGCCCGGCGTTCAGCTGCTGGATGCCGGGCACCAGCACGGCGGCGATCATGCCGGGGATGATGATGACGAGCGCGACCAGCGTCTTCGGGAACGCGGCGATGAGAGGCGTGCGCCGGGCCGCCGACGCGTCCTTGGCGCTGAAGGCACGCTGCACCTCGGTGAAGTTCGTGGTCCAGTAGCCGAAGGAGGTGACGAAGCCCAGGCCGAGCACGACGCCGATGACGCTCCAGAAGGAGTTGTGGATGCCGGTCAGCTCGTGGGCCGGGAACGCGTGCAGCATGTCGGCGCCGTTCTGCGCCGTCAGCTTCTCCTTGAGGCCCGACCAGCCGCCGACGCGGTTCAGGCCGATCAGCGTGATCGGCACCATTGCGACGACGATCACGAAGAACTGCAGCACCTCGTTGTAGATCGAGGCCGACAGACCGCCGACGAGGGTGTAGATCAGCACCACCACTCCGGCGACGACGATCGCGAGCCACAGCGGCCAGCCGAGCAGCGCGTTGACGACGATCGCCATGGCGTACAGGTTCACGCCGGCGAGCAGCACGGATGCCACGGCGAAGAGCACCGCCTGGAACCGCTGCGTCGCGGGATTGAAGCGCCGGCGCAGGAACTCGGGCACCGAGCGCGCCTTGGACCCGTAGAAGAAGGGCATCATGAAGATGCCGAGGAAGACCATGGCCGGGATGGCGCCGATCCAGTAGTAGTGCACCGCCTGGATGCCGTACTGGGCGCCGTTGGCGCTCTGGCCGAGCAGCTCGGTCGCGCCGAGGTTCGCCGACATGAACGCGAGACCGGTCACCCAGGCCGGGAGGGACCGGCCGGACAGCAGGAAGTCGAGGCTGCTCGCGACCTGCCGGCGGGCGATGAATCCGACCCCGAGCACCAGCGCGAAGTACACGCAGACGAGCACGTAGTCGATGGGTTGGGCATCGAGGCGGAGCGGAGCGCCTGATGCGGTCAGCGCTGCCGGTCCGGCCAGGCCATGGGTGGGCACGGGGGATCCTCCTCGTCGAGTCCGGGTGGATTGCTTCGCAGCCGCTAATTAGTTGCCGCAATCACCAAACCCTAGGTGAACCCTTCGGGGCATGCAACGCGAGGATTCGTCACCCGAACGGGGGCCGCGCGCATCCGTCCCTACGGCACGCCGACTCGGATGCCGGTCGCGCTGTATCCGCCGGTTCCGCCGTGGCCGTCGGGCCACTGCCACGCGCCGTCGTAGCGGTCGCCGTCCTGGCTGAAGCGGCCGTGGAAGAAGTTGTCAGAACCCTTCTGCCCGAACCAGGTGTAGAGCTCGCGGCCCTGCACATCCCAGGTGTAGGTGAAATCGGCGCCGTGGTTGTCCATGAAGTGCGAGCGCAGCGTGCCGGTGTCCTCGTCGTAGCCGATGTACTCGACGCCGATGAGCTCTCGCCCCGGACGGGCCAGCTCGACGTGCTGCACCAGGTAGAAGCCGCCGGTCATCCACTCGAAGCGGACCCGGCCCTGCACCAGCGACCCGGAGATCTCCCAGGTGCCGACGAGTGGTTCCAGCCGGCGCAGGGCCGGATCGGGTGCGTCGGGCAGGCTGGCCGCCCGGTGGTTGTTGCCGTCCGCCATCAGATCTCCCGTGCGACTCGAGCGAGGCGTTCCAGCGACTCGCGGATGCCGGCTTCCATGCCGTTGATCAGGGCTTGCTCCAACGCCTCGGTCGACGGGAACACCGTGCGGGTGCGCAGGCGGGTGCGGTCACGGAGGTCATCGAAAGACGTGTACTCCAAGGCCACCTGGTCGGGCGCGCCTTCCCACTCGAACGTCTGCACCCTCGAGCGCTCCTCCACGATGCGGTGGACCACCCCGCGGAAGGCCTGCTCGATGCCGTCGGGCGTGATCTGCAGGTACCGGTAGCTGCCGCCGGTGCGCATCTCCCACCGCTCCACGCGCGTGGTGTTGCGTGCGGGGCCCAGCCAGCGCACCACCAGCTCCGGATCGACGGTCGCCCGCCACACCGCCGCGACCGGTGCCCCGAACTCCCTGCTGAGCTCCAGGTAGGGCGGCGTCACCGTGACGGACGTCGAGGCGTCGTCGTTCATCGGCGGCCCTTTCCCTCTTCGTCGGGAGTGGAGGGCGACTGGCGCGGCGAAGCATCCGTCTCGGCCAGCACGGCGTCGAGCCGGCGGTACTGCTCCTCCGCCTCCCTGCGGTAGCGATCGAGCCACCCCGTCAGCTCCTCCAGCGCGCCGACGGCGAGATGGCAGGGGCGCTGCTGACCCTTCCGGGAGCGCGTGACCAGGCCCGCCGATTCGAGCACCTGGAGGTGACGGGAGATCGCCTGCTGCGTGTAGGGGAACGGCTCGGCCAGCGCTCCCACCGTGGCGGGGCCGCGCGACAGCCGCGCGATCAGCGCGCGGCGGGTCGGGTCGCTCAACGCGTGGAACGCCCGGTCCAGGCGCGCATCGGGCTCCGACATCACAACCCCCTCCTTGTACAACAAGGCCGTTGTACATTGGGGGCTCGACCGCGTCAAGCCGATCGCATCGGGACCCGGAAAAGGGTGCCCCTGGAGGGACTCGAACCCCCAACCCTCTCCTTAGGACGGAGCTGCTCTTCCATTGAGCTACAGAGGCAGGCGCCTCCAGTTTAGGGGCCCGCTACTACGGCGCCCCGCAGGACCGCGGTCCCGGGTTCGACCTGACCGCCGACACCTGCACCTTCATCCGCTACCGCGGCTCGCTGACGCTCGTCTGCGCGGCCGTGCTCGCTAGTGGAACTGCGGGATGATCATGTACAGCCCGTACAGCACGACCGCGATGTCGATGGCGAAGCACAGGTAGGCCGCGAACGACGCGACGGCGGGCCGGCGATGCGGGGTCTCGATCTCGCCGTCGGCCACGTGCTCGGTGCGCACCGCGGCGGTCTCGAGCCGCAGCTCCGGCGGCGCGCCCACCGCCAGCAGGCGCAGGCCGAGCGCATAGATCGCGACCGCTCCCCCGGCGAATACGAGGGAGAGCACGAACTCCGTGCCGAGGGCACCCCAGTCGATTCCGCTCACTTCGCACCTCCCTGTGCCGCGACCGGCTTGCTCGCCAGCACGTCCTCGTCCTCGTTGACCGTCTCGTGGGTCACCGGGTGGCGCCGCGAGAGCAGGTAGAAGGCGACCATGCCGCCGATCGCGGCGATCGCGGTGATGATCAGGCCGACGGTGCCGGTCTTCACGATGAAGGTTGCGACCGCCGCCACGAGCGCGGCCGCCGGCACCGTCACGAGCCAGGCGAGAGCCATCCGCCCGAACGTGCCCCATCGCACGGACGCGAGCCGTTTGCCCAAGCCGGAGCCCACGATCGCGCCCGAGGTGACCTGCGTGGTCGACAGCGGGAAGCCGAGATGGCTGGAGACGAGGATCGTCGCCGCCGAACTCGCCTCGGCGGCGAAGCCCTGCGGCGGGGCGACGTCGGTGATGCGCCTGCCGACCGTGCGCATGATGCGCCAGCCGCCGGAATAGGTGCCCGCCGCGATGGCCAGCGCGCAGGCGATGATGACCCAGATGTGCGGCGTGGTCCCCGACTTCTGATATCCGGCGGCGACCAGCGTCAGCGTGATCACGCCCATGGTCTTCTGCGCGTCGTTCGTGCCGTGCGCGAGCGAGACCAGCGACGCCGACACCGTCTGGCCGTGCCGGAAGCCCGCCTCGGCGCCCTGGCTCGTCGCCCTCCGGGTGATCGTGTAGGCCGCGTAGGTCGCCACCAGGGCGACGATGCCCGCGACGATCGGGGCGAACAGCGCGGGCAGCGCGATCTTGGAGATGACGTTGAACCAGTCCACAGCCTGGAAGCCGCTGCCGACGATGGCCGCGCCGATCAGCCCGCCGAAGAGGGCGTGCGTCGAGCTCGACGGCAGGCCCACGTACCAGGTGGCGAGGTTCCAGATGATCGCGCCGACGAGCCCCGCGAAGATCATCGCCGGCGTGATCTGCACCCCCGCGGAGCCCTCTTTGACGATGCCGCCCGACACGGTCGAGGCGACCTCGGTGGAGAGGAAGGCGCCGACCAGGTTGAGCACGGCCGAGATCAGCACCGCGACCCGGGGTTTGAGCGCGCCGGTGGCCACCGAGGTGGCCATGGCGTTGGCGGTGTCGTGGAAGCCGTTCGTGAAGTCGAACACGAGGCCCAGCACGATGACGAGGATGACGACCATCAGCACGTCCATGCGGCCGCACCGTAGGCGCGCGCCGTTAATGGGGGGTGAACGGCGCGCGGGCGCCGCCCGCCGTCTCAGGCGGCCTGAGGCTGCAGGTACCCTTCCCACTCCGGCAGGAGGTGCTCGCTGCCGCGCACCATCCACGACGGCTCGTGCGGCATGTGCGGCGTGAAGCGCAGTTGCCAGCCGAGTTCCGCCGGGGTGCGGTCGCCCTTCACGTTGTTGCAGCGCAGGCAGCAGGCCACGAGGTTCTCCCAGCTGTCCTCGCCGCCGCGTGAGCGCGGCATCACGTGGTCGATGGTCGAAGCGGGCTTGCCGCAGTACGCGCAGCGGTGCGCATCGCGTCGCAGCACGCCGCGTCGCGACACCGGCACCAGGCGGCTGTGCGGCAGGCGCACGTAGCGGGTGAGCAGGATCACGCTCGGCCGGTCCCATGCCCCCGAGATGCCGAACACCGGGTGGCCCACGTCGACCTCGACGATCGTCGCCTTGTGATTCATCACGAGGGCGAGCGCTCGCTTGAACGAGACGACGGCGAGGGGCTCGTATCCGGCATTCAGGACGAGGGTGCGCATGGGACTGGGACTCCTTCTGCTGACGTTCGCGCGACCTGGCTGGCCGCGACGACGGGAAGCGCCCGCATTAACGACGAAGGCGCCGCCACAAGGGCGACGCCGACATAATCCGCCTGCGGGCAGAAGTGCTGCACGTGGTGCAGATGGTGACGGTGGTGCAGGTGGGAGCGGGACACGCGCACGCCGGGGCACACGCGCAGGCCGCGCGTGCTGCTCTCGGTGGATGCGCTCATGGCCGTCTCCCGCCCGCGCACGCCGCCGGCTGCGGCGCGCTGACCGGGCCAGAGTAACCCAGCGCGCCCCGATCTCGTATGTGCTGCAGAGCAACTCGTGACGTGTCGTCTCGAGAATTTAACGCAACGGATGCCTCCGGCCGCGCGCGCCCGCAACCCTGCGGTCACCCGGCAGAGCTCCTCGCGCGTCAGATCCCGTAGCGCTGGATGTGGTACGCGGAGGTCCACATCGGGCGGATGCTCACCGAGCCGCCGGGCTTGGGGGCGTCGAGGATGAGCACGTTGCCGTCGGCGTCGCGGCCGGCGTAGAACCCGACGTGCGACCCGTCGTCGAGGGCGATCACATCGCCCGGCTCGGCCGCGTCGACCGAGATGGTCTGGCCGATCTGGCCCTGCGCCGACGAGGAGTGCGGCAGCGAGACGCCGAACTGGGCGTACACGAACATGACGTAGCCCGAGCAGTCGAAGCCGGCCGGGGTCGACCCGCCCAGCTGGTAGGGGGTGCCGATGTACTTCTTCGCGGTGGCGAAGACGCTGGCGAGGCTGAAGGCCGGGTGGTCGGGGTTGCTCAGGTAGTCGGCGGCGCTCGGGCCGGTGTACGAGGCCTGGTAGGTGGCGACCGTCTTCGCCGCGGCCTTCGCCGCCGCGACGGCGGCGGCCTGCTGCTTGGCCTGCTCCGCGGCCTGCTCGGCTGCGGCGATCTGCGCGGTCGAGGTGGCGCCGAAGGCGTCCTGCGTCGACTTGGGGTGGGCTGCGGTGCGGTCGATGCTGACGGACTGCGCATCCGTCTTCTTCAGCGAGTCGATCACGGTGGGCCCGAACGATCCCTGCCCCTGCGTGCTGGGGTTCATGGCGTAGGCCGGGATGGCGATGGTCGCCACGATGCCGCCGGCGGCGAGAAGGACGAATGCGTTGGCGAACATCTTGAGGCCGCGGCGGCGCTTCGGGGCACCGGCCGGGACCGCAGGAGTCGCCGGATTCCGATCGGCTCCGGCGGCCGGAACGCTCGCTGCATTGCGAGCCTCGTAAGCCTCCCGCGCCTGGCGACGCGTCATCGAGCCGTTCGTTCCGTCGAGTTCTGCCAAGGGGACCTCCGGGGCGCTCCGACGCACACGCGTCCCCGTCCATCGTGTCTTGGGCCCGTGGGGAGGGCTTCGGTTTCCCGGATCGAGCGACGGGGTATGGAGCGTCACGTTCCGGGGTCTAGCGGCCGGTTTCTGGCCTTTCGACTCCACCGAGGGTAGAGGAATATAACGGAAATGTCACATCCGCGAACGGGGGTGTCGAGAACCCTCGTGGCACCCGGTGCCGGAACTCGCAGGAGGCGCCCGACGGGCCGCTCAGGCAGCGATGAAGATGTGGCTCGCGACCTCGTGGGGCAGCTCCAGACCTTCGCCGTATCCCTCGACCTGGGCCAGCACATAGGAGCCGGCCGGCGACACGGTCACCGTGTTGCCGGGCACCACCCCCGCCTGGCGCAGCTGCGCCAGGAGTTCGGGGTCGAACTGCACCGGCTCGCCCAGCCGCCGGACCTGCGCCGTGACCGGCTCGCCGGCGGCGACGGCCGCCGCCGCGCTCGTCACGCCGCTCAGGAACACCGACGAGAGGGCGTACCCTTCGTCGTCCATCTTGGGGATGGGCGTGCCGTACGGGGACTCGGTCGGGTCGCCGAGCATCTGGCGGATCTTGTCCTCCACCTGCTCGCTCATCACGTGCTCCCACCGGCAGGCCTCATCGTGCACGTACTCCCAGTCGAGGCCGATCACGTCGGAGAGCAGCCGCTCGGCCAGCCGGTGCTTGCGCATGACGTGCACCGCCCGGCGGCGGCCCTCGTCGGTGAGCTCCAGGTGCCGGTCGCCCGAGACGATGACGAGGCCGTCGCGCTCCATACGCGCCACGGTCTGCGACACGGTCGGCCCCGAGTGGCCGAGACGCTCGGAGATGCGCGCGCGCAGCGGAACGATCGCCTCCTCCTCGAGGTCGAGGATGGTGCGCAGATACATCTCTGTCGTGTCGACCAGATCCGTCATCCGTGTCCCCTCAAAGTCAGGCCAAGCTGCTCTTGACATCGAGCCTGCCCTCCAGCCTATCCGGTAGCGGTGGCGCAAGGTCCGCAGGCGTGCGGGCCTTGGACAGGCCGCGCCAATAGACTCGGTGGCATGCCGAGCATCGCCCTTCCCGAAGACCTCCTGCCCGCCGACGGCCGCTTCGGATGCGGCCCCTCGAAGATCCGCCAGGAGGCGGTGAACGCGCTGGCCACCCGCGCGGTCGACCTGCTCGGCACCTCCCACCGGCAGGCCCCGGTGAAGTCCCTGGTCGGCCGGGTGCGCGAGGGTCTCGCCGAGTTGCTGCGCCTGCCCGAGGGCTACGAGATCATCCTCGGCAACGGCGGCTCCACCGCGTTCTGGGACGCGGCCTCGTTCGGGCTCATCGAGCGGCGGTCGCAGCACCTCGCCTTCGGCGAGTTCGGCTCGAAGTTCGCCAAGGCGGCGAAGGCCCCCTGGCTCGAGGCGCCCGACGTCATCGAGGCGCCCGGCGGCGCGAGCGCGCAGCCGCGCCCGATCTCCGGCGTCGACGTCTACGCCTGGCCGCACAACGAGACCTCGACCGGGGTCGCCACGCGCATCTCGCGGGTGGCCGGGGACGACGGCGCCCTCACCGTCATCGACGCCACGAGCGCCGCGGGCGGCATCGACTTCGACGTGGCCGAGACCGACGTCTACTACTTCGCGCCGCAGAAGAACCTGGCGTCGGACGGCGGTCTGTGGCTGGCGGCTGTGTCGCCCGCCGCGATCGAGAGGATCGAGCGGCTCGCCGCATCCGATCGCTACATCCCCGACTTCCTGAGCCTGAAGCAGGCGCTGGACAACTCACGCCTCAACCAGACCCTGAACACGCCCGCCGTCGCGACCCTCGTGCTGCTCGACGAGCAGCTGAACTGGATCAACGGCAACGGCGGGCTCGCCTGGGCCTCGGCGCGCACCAAGCAGTCCAGCGACCAGCTGTACGCCTGGGCCGAGGCCACGCCCTATACGACCCCGTTCGTCGCCGACCCCGCCGACCGCTCGCAGGTGGTCGTCACCATCGACTTCGAGGGGATCGACGCGGCGGCCGTCGCCAAGGCGCTGCGCGAGAACGGCATCGTCGACACCGAGCCGTACCGCAAGCTCGGCCGCAACCAGCTGCGCGTGGCGAGCTTCGTCTCGATCGAGCCCGAGGACGTCGCCCGGCTGATCGCCTCGATCGAGTACGTCGTCGAGCACCTCGGCTGAGGGCGCGGCCTAAGACGGATGCCCGGGCCGCCCGCCCTCACGCGGCGAGCGCGACCCGCTCCCCCGTCTCGGTGCCGGTGATCTCCGACATGTGCTTGGTGCGCACGTCGGGTGCCAGCAGGCCGGCCACGGTGAGCAGCACCGCGCCGATGCCGGCGATCACGATCGGGGTGAACTCGTACGGCATCAGGTGCGCGAGCCAGCCCATGTAATAGGTGTAGAAGGCGGGGATGATGCTCGTCGCCGAGTGCGTGACGCCGTACCCGGTCGAGCGGATGCGCGTCGGATACAGCTCGTTGATGAACGTCGTGATCGTGGCCCAGACGAGGATGCCGGGCAGGTTGGCGAAGAAGGTCGCCACGGCGAAGGCGGCGCTCGACTGGTGCACCGCGACCGCGACACCGAAGGCGATCGTGGCCACGACGAGGTTGATCAGGCCGAGCGTGAAGATGACCCGGCCGCGACCCACCCGCTGGGTGAGCCGGCCGATCGCCGGGTAGGCGACGGCGCCGACGAGCGCCGTGACCAGGAGCGACGCGCTGATCAGGGTGGGGCTGACCTCCATGGCCTTGAAGTGCGCCGAGTACACGCCGACCGTGCCGTCGAGCGTCGCCCAGGCGCCGCACGACATCATCATGCCGACCACGATGGTGCGGGCGTAGCGCCCGCTGAACAGCTCCCGCAGCGGGCGCTGACGCGCCTCGGCGCCCTCTTCGACCTCCTCCTCGACCCGCTTGAACTCGCTCGAGTCCTCGACGTTGCGGGTGAAGTGGATGAACACGGGGATCGACAGGGCGCAGCCGAAGAGGAAGGCGAAGCGCCATCCGGTCGTCGCGTACGCGCTGGTCGCGTCGCCGACGGGGAAGATCGCCAGCAGGATCAGCGAGACGATCGTGATGACGGCGAGGGCCACGGGGTAGCCGATGTTCAGCAGTGCGCCGTAGAGGCCGCGCTTGTTCACGGGCGCATGCTCGAGGGCCAGCGGGTTGGCCGCCGTGTACTGGCCGCCGAGGAAGATGCCGTCGAGCAGTCGCAGCGCGATGAGCAGCACGGGCGAGAGCATGCCGATGGTCGCGTAGCCGGGAACGAGTGCCATCACGCCCGTCGAGACGCCGAAGCCGATGATCGACACCTGCGCCATGCGCTTGCGGCTGATCCGGTCGGAGAGCGGGCCGAGGATCAGCGTGCCGAGCGGCCGCCCGACCAGCGAGGCGACGAAGATCAGGGCGTTCACCGTCGCCTGCCCTGCCGCGCCCATCGTGGGCGGCACGAAGTAGGCGAGTGCGGGGGCGAGCACGACGGTGGGCAGGTACACGTCGTACATGTCGACGAAGAATCCGCCGACGGCGCCGGCGAGGGCGCGCACGGAGGGCGCGGCGGCGGGCGCGGACGAGGAGGACTGGGTCACGGCGAGGATCTCTCCTTTGAGGCGTGGCGTGGGAGGCGTGAGCGTCGTTGCGGTCGCACAACGCGTTGCATGCTACACGTCTCGCGGCCCTCGTTCGGGTGTCTGCGATCAGTCCTCGTCGAGCGCCGCCTCCTCGGCGGCCCGGAGCTCCGCCGACTCGTCGAGCGCCGCCTCCTCGGCGGCCTGGAGCTCCGCCGACTCGTCGAGCACATCCTCGTCGAGGCCCTCGTCGATGTCGTCCTCATCGAGGTCGTCCTCGTCCAGGTCGTCCTCGTCGTCGAGGTCCTCAGCGTCGTCGTCGGGTGCGCCGTCGCCGGATCCGTCGGTCTGCTGCCCGGCCGCGGCGGCCGCCTCGCGCTCCGCCTGCTGCTGCGCCTGCCACTCGGCGAGCCGGTCGGCCCACGGCACCCACTCGGGCGCGAGCAGCGCTCCGTCGCCCGGCATCAACTCGGCCTCCAGCACGTTCACCCGGTCGGTCCCCGGCTCACGCGACAACGTCACCGTCCAATACCAGCCGGGGTACCCGGACAGCCGGTTCTCGAACAGCAGCGACAGCACGCCGTCGCCTTCGACGAGATGGCCGGCCACGTCGCCGACGGTGTTCGCGGGCGTGATCTCGAGCAGCGCGCCGCGCGCGACGTCGACGGCGCCGAGCAGCAGCTCGTCGGCGACGGGGGCGGCGGAATCGTCAGGCATCGAGATCGTCCGCGACGCGGCGCAGCACCGCCGCGACCTTGCTGCCCTGCGCCTTGGCGGGGTAGTGGCCGTGACGCAGGTCGCCGCCGATCTTGTCGAGCAGCTTCACGAGGTCTTCGATCACGACGGCCATGTCATCGGCCTTCATGCGCCGCTGGCGGGCGAGGCTGACCGGGGCGTCGAGTACGCGCACCGAGAGCGCCTGCGCGCCCCGCTTGCCGTCGGCCACGCCGTACTCGAGGCGGGTTCCGCTCTTCACGGTCGCGCCGGCGGGCAGCGCCGTGGCGTGCAGGAAGACCTCTTGGCCGTCATCGCCCGCGATGAAGCCGAAGCCTTTCTCCTCGTCGTAGAACTTGACCCTTCCGGTGGGCATCGGAACCTCTTTCGTGCTTGGGGTCTTGAGACCGATGTCAATTATCCTTGATTCCGTGCCCCAAGATTCCCGACGTAGCAGCGGCCGCCTGCAGCGCATCCTGGCCTACATCGCCGTTGCTCTGATCGGGTTGTCGGTCATCGCGATCCTCATCGTTCTCGCGGTCGCCGGCACCGGAGCGAAGCTGTCGGCCGTCTGGGGCGGCAGCCTCATCGTCTTCCCTCTCATTGCCCTGCCGCTCGGCGCGATATGCATCGTCGCCCTGTTCGTGACGGGCATGATCGAACGCCGCAGGCTCAACCCCGGGGCGACGAAGTAGGTCGTGACGGACAGCGGACGGAGCGGACGATGACGAGCACTCTGACGCTCGCCTCGCGCCTCGCGGCCCTCGACGACGTCGAGCTCGCCGCCCTCATCGCGCCCCGGCTGCCGCTCAAACCGCGCATCGACGACTTCTTCGATCTGGCCGAGGCGCTGCTCGAGCCGCCCGCGGTGCAGCACGCCCTCACCGCCCTCGACCGCCCTACGCTGGCCGTGCTCGCGGCGCTCAGCACCGGCCGGCCCGTCGACGAGGACGACGACGAGACGGCGGCCCGGCTGCAGCTGCTCGCCGACCGCGCGCTGATCGAGCGCACCGAGGCGGGATGGGTCGCCTACGACCCCGTGCGTGAGCGGCTCGCGGCCTGGCCGCACGAGGGCCTGCCGAGCACGGATGCCCTGATCACCGAGACGCCGCCCGCCGCGCTGGCCGCCGTGTCCGACTCGGAGCGCGCCCGCGTCGACCAGCTCGCCGCCGAGCGCGCGTTCGAGGCGGTCAGCGCCTTCGCGGAACTCTTCGGCGAGCTCGACCGCGAGCCCGCGCGCGAGCTGCAGAAGGGCGGGCTGAGCCTGCCCGACGGGCGGCGCCTGGCGGCCGCGATGGCCGCCCCGGGCGACGTCGTGCCGACCGCCATGTGGCTGGCCGAGCGCGCCGGCCTGGTGGCGCGCGACGGCTCGCTGTGGCTGACGACGGATGCGGCGGAGGAGTGGCTCTCCGGCTCGACCGCCGCCCGTTGGCGAGGCCTGGCCGAGACCTGGCTGAACGCGCTGCCCCCCTCCATCCGCGAGCTGTTGCGCACCCGCACCCACTCGCCCTGGGGTCCCGCGTTGCACGAGACGCTCGCGTGGTTCTACCCCGCCTCCGGCGAGCCGCTGCTCAAGCAGGTGGAGCGCTTCGAGGCGTCGGGCGAGATGCTCGGCATCACGGCGGGCTACCTGCCCGGCAGCGCGGGGACCGCGCTGCTCGAGGAGGGGCCGGCCGCGGCATCCGATCGCATGGCCGCGCTGCTGCCCGCCGAAGTCGACAAGGTCTACCTGCAGCACGACCTCACCGTGGTCAGCCCGGGGCCGCTGGCGCCCTCGGTCGACGCGCACCTGCGGCGCGTGGCCGAGGTCGAGAGCCGCGCGCTCGCCTCCACGTACCGGGTGACGGCCGCGAGCCTGGAGCGCGCGATCGCCGCGGGAGAGAGCGCGCAGTCGATCCGGCGGTTCCTGACGGCGGTGTCGCTCACCGGCATCCCTCAGCCGCTCGACTACCTCATCGACGAGGCGGTGAAGCGATACGGACTCGTGCGGGTGCGCAAGAACGGCTCCGACGAGCGCATGCGCAGCCGCGTGCACTCCGTCGACCCCGATCTCATCGGCGCCCTCGCGGTCGACCAGAGCTTCGGCGCGCTGGGCTTCGTGCGCACCGGGCCGAACGAGCTCGTGTCGCGCTTCGACCGCGACGTCGTCTACTGGGCGCTGGCCGACGCCAGATATCCGGTCGCCGCCGAAGACGAGCACGGTCAGATCGTCGGGGTGAAGAAGCGGCACGCGCCCGCCACCGACGCGGTGCCGACCGTCGATCGTGCCGCGCAGCTGGTCGCCCACCTGCGCGAGGCGGCGTCCGACGCCTCGCAGTCGCCCGAGGCGTGGCTGTCGCGGCAGCTCGAGACGGCGGTGAAGGCGCGGGTGCCGCTCGTGGTCACGGTGGGCATGCCCGACGGCTCCGAGCTCGACTTCTTGCTCGAGCCGACCGGCGTCGGCGGCGGGCGCCTGCGCGGGCGCGACCGCAAGGCCGACATCGAGCGCACCCTGCCGCTCAAGAGCATCAAGGGCGTGCGCTCCCCCTAGGCCGCGCTCAACGGGCCACGGCGACGTGGCGATGCGGGCGGACGTGCCAGAAGCGGATGCGCGGCCGCGGCGCCGCCGCACCGGCATCCGTCGCCCGCTCGCGCAGCACGCGCAGCAGTTCGGTCTCCCGCGCCACGTCGGCGGCCCGCAGGCGGCCGAGCTGGTAGGCGGTGTAGGTGTCTGAGTTCATGACCACCACGGTCCTCCGCGGCCGCGGCGCCCACATCCGCAGAACTCGCTAAAGGCGACGGATGCGACGGCGTACGCCGCCCGCGCCGTGACGTACTCCCGGGGGCCGCCACCCCGCCCGCTCACATCGTCTTCTGCAGCGCTGGGGGTAGGCTCGTCGGCTATGGCTGACGGACCCCTCATCGTCCAGAGCGACCGCACCGTGCTGCTGGAGGTGGCGCATCCCGAGGCGGAAGACGCCCGCCACGACCTCGCCGTCTTCGCCGAGCTGGAGCGGGCGCCGGAGCACATCCACACCTACCGGATCACCCGTCTGGGCCTGTGGAACGCCCGCGCCGCCGGGCACCGGGCCGAGGACATGCTGGGCACGCTGGAGCGGTACTCGAAGTTCCCGATCCCGCAGTCGGTCGCCGTCGACATCCGCGAAACGGTCGGGCGGTACGGCAAGCTCGTGATCACCCGCGACGACGAGGGCGAGCTGATCCTGAGGAGCGACGACCTGGCGGTGCTCACCGAGGTCGCCTCGGCCAAGCGCATCGCCCCGCTGCTGACCCGCCGCATCGACGACACGACGTTCGCGGTGGAGGCGTGGGCCCGCGGCCAGCTCAAGCAGGAGCTCGTGAAGCTCGGCTGGCCGGCGGAGGACCTGGCCGGCTACACGCCGGGCACGCCGCATGAGATCGCGCTCAAGGAGGACGGCTGGCACCTGCGCGACTACCAGAACAAGGCGGTCGATAACTTCTTCGAGGGCGGCTCGGGGGTCGTGGTGCTGCCCTGCGGCGCGGGCAAGACGCTCGTCGGCGCGGGTGCGATGGCGACGGCGAAGACGACGACGCTCGTGCTCGTCACCAACACGGTCAGCGCCCGCCAGTGGCGCGACGAGCTGCTGCGCCGCACGACCCTGACCGAGGAGGAGATCGGCGAGTACTCGGGGCAGAGCAAGGAGATCAAGCCGGTCACCATCGCCACCTACCAGATCCTCACCGCGAAGCGGAAAGGCCAGTACGCGCACCTGTCCCTGCTGGACGCCATGGACTGGGGGCTCGTCGTGTACGACGAGGTGCACCTGCTGCCCGCACCGGTCTTCAAGCTCACGGCCGAGCTGCAGGCGCGGCGCCGGCTGGGCCTGACGGCGACGCTGGTGCGCGAGGACGGCCGGGAGGGCGACGTCTTCTCCCTGATCGGTCCGAAGCGCTTCGATGCGCCGTGGAAGGAGATCGAGGCGCAGGGCTTCATCTCCCCCGCCGCCTGCTACGAGGTGCGCGTCGACCTGCCGCCGTCCGACCGGCTCGAGTACGCGGCATCCGCCGACGACGAGCGGTACCGCCTGGCCGCGACGGCGCCCGCGAAGCTCGACGTCGTGCGCGCGCTGGTGCGGCGCCACGAGGGCGAGCGCATCCTCATCATCGGCCAGTACCTCGACCAGATCGACACGCTGGCGCAGGTGCTCGACGCGCCGCAGCTGACGGGAGCGACGCCGGTCTGGGAGCGGGAGGAGCTGTTCCAGAAGTTCCGCACCGGCGAGATCAAGGTGCTCGTCGTCTCGAAGGTCGCGAACTTCTCCGTCGACCTGCCCGAGGCGACAGTGGCGATCCAGGTGTCGGGCTCGTTCGGCTCGCGGCAGGAGGAGGCGCAGCGCCTCGGCCGCCTGCTGCGGCCGAAGGAGTCCGGCCTCTCGGCCAACTTCTACACGCTCGTCGCCCGCGACACGGTCGACCAGGACTTCGCCCAGAACCGCCAGCGGTTCCTCGCCGAGCAGGGGTACTCGTACACGATCCTCGACTCGGGCTCGCTCGACGCCGTCGCGGCGTAGCATTCCGCGGGGCACGCCTCAGCCAGTTGCAGCGGCGGCACCGGTGATGCGCTCGATCAGGTGCGGCGCGAGCGGGGCGTCGGTCTCGAGCACGACACGGGTGCGCACGCCCTCGTGGTCGACGGTGGCGAGCCGCTGGCCGCGCAGGTCGACGACGGTCTGTCCGCGCCCGGGGCCGTGCCCGGCGTCGACGGTGATCGGCACCGCCGGGGCTCGGGTCGCGTGCACGCCGCCTACGGCGATGGCCGCTGCGAGCGGGTCGTGCAGCGCACTGGCGCGACGTCCGTAGAACGGCAGGTAGAAGTCGAAGTACAGGTCGAGCATCCGCCCCAGCGCCTGAGCGAGCGGCGACTGCGACTGCAGCAGGGCCGCACGATCGGATTCCTCGAGCGTGTGCTCCAGCGTGACATCGAGCGGTACGAGCGTGAGGTCCCACCGGGTCCCGACGACGCAGAGGGCAGCCTCGGGATCGTTGGCGATGTTCGCCTCGGCCACGGCGGACACATTGCCAGGCACGAGCGCCGCACCGCCCATGGTCGTCACGGAGCGCACCAGGGCGGGCAGACCGGGCTCGGCGTCGAGGGCGAGCGCGAGGTTGGTGAGGGGGCCGACCGTGACGACCTCGAGCCGTCCCGCGTGCTCGTGCGCGAGGCGCAGCAGCAGCTCGGCGGCGGTGCCGGCGACCGGGCGCGTCGTCGGCTCGGGCAGCTCGACGTCACCGATGCCGTTGCGGCCGTGGATGTGCGGCACCCCGCCGTCGAAGCCGCCGGCGAGCGGATCGTGCGCCCCGACGGCGACCGGCACCTCGGTGTGACCGGCCAGTTCGAGCAGCGCGAGCGAGTTCCGCGCCGCCTGTGCGGCGCTGGTGTTGCCGCTCACCGTGCCGACGCCGACCAGCCGGACCTCAGGCGAGGCGAGCAGGTACGCGATCGCGAGGGCGTCGTCGATGCCGGTGTCGCAGTCGAGGTAGACGGGGCGGGCGGCAGGGGTCATGCAGCTCCGTTCGAAGAGGTGGGAGGGGCCTTCAGGCGCGGGCGGCGAGCTCGAGCGAGGCGGACGCGGCGTCCGCGGCCAGGCGCCGGGAGTCGGCTTTCACGAGCTCACCGTGCTCCACCACCGTACGACCGCCGACGAGCAGGCGCTCGAGCGGCGGGGTCTCGGCGAGCCCGAGCGCCGCCACCGGGTCAGGCAGACCCGCGTGCTCGACACCGTCGACGCGCCAGATCGCAAGGTCGGCGAGCTTGCCGGGCTCCATCGAACCGAGCTCGTCCTGTCGGCCGAGCACGCGGGCGCCGCCCATCGTGGCGATCCGCAGCGCCTGCCGAGTGCCGAGGGCGCCCGCCCCGTCACGCAGCCGCGCCATCAGCACCGCCTGCCGGATCTCGGGCGCGAGCCGCCCCGACTCGTTCGAGGCGGCACCGTCGACGCCGAGCCCGACCGGCACGTCGGAATCCAGCAGCGCCCGCAGCGGCGCGATGCCCGCAGCCAGACGCGCGTTGGACGAGGGGCAGTGCGCGACCCCCGTGCCCGAGGCGGCGTAGCGGGCGATATCGCGCGCGTCGAGGTGCACGCCGTGGGCCGTCCACACGTCGTCGGCGAGCCAGCCGACGGACTCGAGGTAGTCGGTCGGCCCCATGGCGAATCGCTCGGCGCAGTACGCCGCTTCCTCCAGCGTCTCGGAGCCGTGCGTGTGCAGCCTTACGCCCAGCTCGCGGGCGAGGGCCGCGCTCTCGCGCAGCAGCGTCGTCGTGACGCTGAACGGCGAGCACGGCGCGATGACGATGCGCACCCGGGCATCCGCAGACGGGTCGTGGTAGCGGCGGACCGCCTCTGCGGACGCCTCGAGCGCGGCATCCGTCGGCTCGACAGCGAAGTCGGGCGGCAGCCCGCCGTCGCTCGCTCCGAGGTCCATCGAGCCCCGGCTCGCGTGCAGCCGCAGCCCGACCAGCGCGGCGGCCTCCACGAGCGCGCCGACGTGGTCGCCGCTGCCGCGCGGGAACACGTAGTGGTGGTCGGCCACGGTAGTGCAGCCCGAGCGGGCCAGTACCGCGAGGCCGGCGGCGGCGCCCCGCCCGACGAGGTCCGCGTCGATGCGTGACCACAGCGGGTAGAGCGCGACGAGCCAGTCGAAGAGGATCGCGTCCTGCGCGAGGCCGCGGGTGAGCCACTGGTAGAGGTGGTGGTGCGTGTTCACGAGGCCCGGGGTCACGAGGCATCCGCGCGCATCGATCACCTCGGCCCCTGCCGCGAGCTCGGCCGGCGCGGGCCCCGCCCCGACCGCGGCGATGCGGCCGTCCTCGATGAGCAGGTGGCCGTCGGGGTGCTCGGTGCCGAGGGCGTCGACCGTGGCGAGGTAGCCGCCGGCGATGAGGGTGCGGGCCATGCCCGGAACGCTAGGCGAGCGGGGTTACGCGCTCGTTTCGTCGCGTCGATCGCGCACGTAGCGCAGCAGCAGCGTCCCCTCCGAGTGCAGCGCCTGCGCGAGCCGCATCGACTGCGGCTGCGACGGCACCTCCCCGGTGATGCGGCCCGCGTCGCCGCCCTCGAGCGTCGGCGTCACGGTCAGGCAGAACTCGTCGATCACCCCGTCGGCGAGCATCAGCCCGGCGAGGGTCGGCCCGCCCTCGCAGTGCACCCGCCGCAGCCCGCGCCGCTGCAGCTCCTCGAGGACGGACGACGGCTCGACCAGGTCGTCGCCGGCGACGACCACGTCGGAGACGGCGCTGAGCGCCTGGAACTGGTCGTCGGGGGCGTCGGCGGTGGTGAAGACGAGCGGCCGCACGGGAGCGTTCTCGAAGATCGCGGTGTCGGGGAACAGGGCGAGCTCGGCCGAGACGATCGCGAACACCGGCTGCGCCGCCAGGCCGTGGGCGAGACGCCACCGCACCGCGTCGTCCGGCAGCCGCATCGCCCCGTAGCCCTCCTTGCGGACGGTGCCGGCCCCGACCAGCACCACGTCGGCGAGCAGCCGCAGCAGGTCGAACACGCGCCGGTCCGCAGGCGTGCCGAGGCCGCCGGAACGCCCGTCGCGCGTCACGGCGCCGTCGATCGAGCTGACGAAGTTCATGCGCACCCACGGCCGGCCGTCGGAGTGCGCGGCGCCCTCGTCGTACCAGGCCAGCAGTTGCTCGTCGCTCGCATCCGCGGCGAACGCCGGCACCACCCGGTCGATGCGCGGCTCACTCATCCGCGTCCCCCGCATTGTGTCGCAGGTACGCCGGCTGCCGCAGCCCCAGGATCGCCTCGGTCATGCGCACCGCCGCCACCGCCTCGCGCACGTTGTGCATGCGCACGATGCGCGCGCCCCTCGTGATGGCGACCACCGCCGCGGCCAGCGACCCCTCGACGCGGTCGCCGCGTGGTGCGTCCAGCACCTCGCCGACGAAGTCCTTGTTCGAGACCGCGGCGAGCACGGGATGTCCGAGGTCGGCGATCTCGGACAGCCGCCGGGTGAGCTCGAGCGAGTGCAGCGTGTTCTTGTTCAGGTCGTGGCCCGGGTCGACGACGAGGCGATCGGATGCCACGCCCAAGGCCTGCGCGTACGCGACCCGCTCCTCAAGGAACGCCGCCACCTCGGTCACGACGTCCCCGTACTGCGGCCGCGGGTACGGCGTGCGCGGCCCGTGGCCGCGCACGGCGGCGAGCGAGTGCGTCACCACGAGCGTCGCCCCCGCCCGGGCCACCGCCCGGGCCAGCCCCGGTTCGTGGATGCCGGTGGTGTCGTTGATCACGTCGGCGCCCGCCTCGAGCGCCGCCTCGGCGACCTCCGCGCGGAAGGTGTCGACCGAGATGACCACGTCGCTCGCCGCGCGCACGGCCCGGATGACCGGCACGACGCGCTCCGCCTCCTCCTCGGCCGGCAGTTCCGGGCCGGGCGCGAAAGGCACGCCCCCGATGTCGACCCAGTCGGCACCGGCATCCGTCGCCGCCAAGGCGGCCTCGACGGCGCGGTCGAGCGCGAAGGTGCGGCCCCGGTCGTAGAACGAGTCGGGGGTGCGGTTGACGACGGCCATCACCGCGACCTGGCGCGAGAAGTCGAAGGTGCGCGCCCCGATGCGGCGCACCGGCGAGGCGAGCGGCGGCAGGTACGTCACGTGTCGGAGAGGGGGACGGATGCGTCGGCGAGCCGGGCCGGGTCGACCGGTCGCCCGCTGCGGATGATCTGCTGGATCTCCTCGTTGACGTCCCACACGTTGACGTTCATGCCGGCGACGAGCCGGCCGCCGGAGACCCAGAATGCGATGAACTCCCGCGCCTCGACGTCGCCGCGGAACACGGGCTGGGTGTCGGCGGCGAGCACCGGGTAGCCGGCGTACTCCATGCCGACGTCGTACTGGTCGCTGTAGAAGTACGGCACGGCGTCGAAGGTCACCTCCTGACCGAGGATCGCCCGCGCGGCCGTCTTGCCGCCCTCGACCGCGTTCGCCCAGTGCTCGCTGCGCAGCCGCCGGCCGAGCACCGGATGCACCGGGTTCGCCACGTCGCCGGCGGCGAAGACCTTCGGATGGCCGGTGGCGAGCGACGCGTCGGTGAGCACGCCGGAGTCGACGGCGAGTCCGGCGTCTTCGGCGATCTCGGCGTTGGGAACGGCGCCGAGGCCGACGATCACCACGTCGGCGGGGATGACCTCGCCCTCCTCGTCGGTCGCCACCCCGGTCACCTGCCCGTCGGAGACGGTCAGTTCGCGCACCTCTCGGTGCAGCCGGAACACCACGCCCTTGTCGCGGTGCAGCTGCCTGTAGACGGTGCCGAGCTCGGGGCCGATGGCGCCGGCCAGCGGCACGGCGCCGCGGCCCACGACGGTCACCTCGTTGCCGTAGCCGCGCGCCGTGGCGGCCGTCTCCATGCCGATCCACCCGGTGCCGATCACGACGACGCGGCGGTCGCCGGCGGCGAGGGCGTCGCGCAGCTCCTCGCTGTCGTCGAGCGTGCGCACGTGGAAGACTCCGGCGGCGTCGGCGCCCGGTACGGTGAGCCGCCGCGGCTTCGCACCCGTGGCGATCAGCGCCCGGTCGAAGCGGACCGAGGACCGGTCGTCGAGCGTCACCTCGTCGTCGCCCAGGTCGAGCTCCACCGCCAGGGTGCCCGTCAGCACATGGATGCCGTGCTCGGTGTACCACTCCCACGGGTGCACGTAGGTCGAGGCGGCCTCCTTGCCGGGGTCGGCGAGGTACTCCTTGGTGAGCGGCGGCCGCAGGTAGGGCAGGTGCCGTTCGGATCCGACGATCATCACGTCGCCCTCGTAGCCCTGCTCCCGCAGCGTCTCCGCCGCCGTGGCGGCGGCGAGGCCGCCGCCGACGATCACGACGCGTCCGTTCGTCATGCCTACGAGCCTATTGCCCAGCCCACATATGACGCGTTCAAAGTCCTTCCTGGCAGAACCCAGGAAACAGTCAGATACTGGACGGCATGAACGCAGGACCTCGAATTCTCATCGTCGACGACGAACCGAACATCCGCGATCTGCTCACCACCAGCCTCCGCTTCGCCGGCTTCGCGGTCCGCGCCGTCGCCAACGGCGCCCAGGCCATCTCGGCGGTGCTCGAAGAGGAGCCCGATCTCATCATCCTCGACGTCATGCTGCCCGACATGAACGGCTTCGGCGTCACCAAGCGTCTCCGCGGCGCGGGCTACACCGCCCCCATCCTCTTCCTCACCGCCAAGGACGACACGGAGGACAAGATCACCGGTCTCACTGTCGGCGGCGACGACTACGTGACCAAGCCGTTCAGCCTCGACGAGATCGTCGCCCGCATCAAGGCGATCCTGCGGCGCACCATGCAGGCCGACGACGACGCGATCATCCGCGCCGGCGAGCTGACCATGGACCAGGACACCCACGAGGTCTTCGTCGGCGACACCCCCATCGAGCTCTCCCCCACCGAGTTCAAGCTGCTGCGGTACCTCATGCTCAACCCGAACCGCGTGCTGTCGAAGGCGCAGATCCTCGACCACGTGTGGGAGTACGACTTCAACGGCGACGCCGGCATCGTCGAGAGCTACATCTCCTACCTGCGCCGCAAGGTCGACGCGCACTCGAGCGAGCCGCTCATCCAGACCAAGCGCGGCTTCGGCTACATGCTGAAGGCCGGGAAGCAGTGACCCCGGGGCTGAAGCCCAGCTTGCGGACCTAGCCTGGCGAGGCTCATGCACCGCTCACTGCTCGCCGCCTGGAATGCGATCTCGCTGCGTACCAAGATCACCGGCGTGACCGTGCTGGTGCTCACCTTCGGCCTGCTGATGTCGGGCGTCGGCACGACGCTGCTGTTCAAGCCGGTGCTGATCGAACAGCTCGACCAGCAGCTGCGGGCGGCCTCGAGCATGTCGAACATCAACGCGATGCTCGCGACCCCCTCGTCGAGCGGGGCCGTGACCTCCGACGACAGCGGCTCCAGCAGCTACTTCGTCGCGCTGTACGACGAGGCGGGCAAGCTCGTGCAGTACAACTGGCGCTCCGACCCGAGCTCCATCCGGCCCGCCGTGAAGGCGACGCTGTCGAAGTCGTTGCAGTCGATCTGCAATGACGCGGGGCTGTTCTACCTGTCCAGCAACGACGGCAGCCAGCAGTTCCGGGCCCGCTGCGTTCCGGTGCACATCCAGACCACCGACCAGCCCGGCGTCGCGGTGGTGGCCGCCCCCACGGCCCAGATCGACGGGCTGATGGCGAGCTACCTCACCATCTTCCTCGGCTTCGGCGTGATCGTGGTCGTCGTCGGGGCGATCCTCACCCGCATGCTCGTGACCACCACCTTCGCCCCGCTGCGCGAGGTCGAGCGCACCGCGGCGGCCATCGCCGACGGCGACTACAGCCAGCGCCTCGGCGGGGCCGAGCCGAACACGGAGGTCGGGCGCCTCAACCGCTCGCTCAACACGATGCTCTCGCGCATCGACCGGGCATTCAAAGACCGGGCGCGCACGATCGACCAGATGCGCCGCTTCGTCGGCGACGCGAGCCACGAGTTGCGCACCCCCCTCGTCTCGGTGCGCGGCTACGCCGAGCTGTACCGGATGGGGGCCCTCCAGGACGACGCGGCCGTGGCGAGCGCGATGGACCGCATCGAGAAGGAGGCGCTGCGCATGGGCGGCCTCGTCGAGGACCTGCTCGAGCTCGCCCGGCTCGACGAGACGCGCCCGCTGGAGCTCGCCGTCGTCGACCTGCTGCCACTGGCCGACGACGCCGCGATGGACGCCCGCGCCGCGCATCCGTCTCGCCGGTTCTCGGTCGTCACCGACCTGCCGCCCGCTCCGCTGCCCCAGCCCGGTCCGTCGGCCTCCCACGACGATCCCACCCCGACCGCGGTGCTGCCCGTGGTGGAGGCGCAGACGTCGACGGGCCCGACCCGGCGCATCGGCACGCGGGTCGCGCCTCGGCCGCAGTCCGAGCAGAACGCGACGGGACCGATCGCCTTCACCGCCTCGGCCCTGGCCAGACTGCGCCGCCGCGGGCAGTCGCGCCGCGCCGAGATCGCAATGGCCGAGACCATGCCGCTGACGATCGAGGACATCCCCGAGCCGCGCACGCTTCCCGCGCTCGTGATGGGCGAGGGCAACAAGCTGCGCCAGGTGCTGAACAACCTGATCGGCAACGCCGTGCGCTACACGCCCGACGGCACCCCGATCGAGATCCGGGTCTCGGTCGACCCCGGGGCGCGCAAGGCCGGCTTCGACGTGATCGACCACGGCGAGGGCATCCCGCCGCAGATCCGCGACAAGATCTTCGAGCGGTTCTGGCGTGCCGACACCTCGCGCACCCGCGAGACCGGCGGCAGCGGTCTCGGGCTGGCGATCGTCACGTCGATCGTCAGCGCGCACCACGGCACGGTCGAGGTCGTGGACACCCCCGGCGGGGGCGCGACCTTCCGCGTGATGCTGCCGCTCGCCGAGCCCGGCGCGGCAGCCCCGGCCGGCGACTGACTCGCCGCGCGGGCGCGGCGACTTCTCCACAGGCGCCGGCGACGGGCGGGCGACGGATGCCGGAGCTGGGCTACCTTCGCACGCATCCGTCACCCGACACCAGGAGGCCCAGATGACCAGCTATCAGGTCGACAGCACCGCCGTGCTCGACGCCACCCGCACCGCCCAGGGCGCGCTCGCCCAGCTGCAGAGCAACGCCAGCCAGCTCACTGCCACCCTCACCGCCCTGCAGGGGTCGTGGACGGGGCAGGCGTCGACCGCCTTCCAGAAGGTGCTCGGCGACTGGCGCGCCACGCAGCAGTCCATCGAGGAGCAGATGGCGGGCCTGCAGCGCGTGCTCGCCGCCGCCGCGCACCAGTACCAGGAGAGCGAACTGCAGAACTACCGCATGTTCGCCGGGCTGTAGGCACGACGCCCTGCAAGGCGGCAACGTGCTCGCCGCCGGTCGCGTGGATCGCCCGCGCCGACCGCGCCGCGCCGGGCGGGAACCGGCGCAAGAAGAAACGAAAGGGCCGCCCCCACCGAAGTGGGAGCGGCCCTTTTCGCTGTTACTCGGACGAGGTCTCGTCAGGCCGCTCGAGCGCGGCCTGCCCGACCTTGAGCCATCGAACGCTCACGCGTTCTCAGGGCTCAAAAGTCCATGCCGCCGGTCGGGTCGCCACCGGCCGGGACGGCCTGGGCCTTCTCCGGCTTGTCGGCGACGACGGCCTCGGTGGTGAGGAACAGGCCCGCGATCGACGCGGCGTTCTGCAGCGCCGAACGGGTCACCTTCACCGGGTCGATGATGCCCGCCTCGAGCATGTCGACGTACTCGCCGGTGGCCGCGTTCAGGCCCTGGCCCGACGGCAGCTCGGCGACCTTGGCCGCGACGACGCCCGGCTCGAGACCCGCGTTCAGCGCGATCTGCTTGAGCGGAGCGGCGATGGCGACGCGCACGATGTTGGCGCCGGTCGCCTCGTCACCCTCGAGCTCGAGCTTCTCGAACGCGGCCTTGCCGGCCTGCAGCAGGGCGACGCCACCACCGGCGGCGATGCCCTCCTCGACGGCGGCCTTCGCGTTGCGGACGGCGTCCTCGATGCGGTGCTTGCGCTCCTTGAGCTCGACCTCGGTGGCCGCGCCCGCCTTGATGACGGCGACGCCGCCGGCGAGCTTGGCGAGGCGCTCCTGCAGCTTCTCGCGGTCGTAGTCGCTGTCGGTGTTCTCGATCTCGTTGCGGATCTGCTGCACGCGGCCGGCGATCTGCTCCGGGTCACCGGCACCCTCGACGATGGTGGTCTCGTCCTTGGTGATGACGACCTTGCGGGCCTGGCCGAGCAGGTCGAGGGTCACGTTCTCGAGCTTGAGACCGATCTCCTCGCTGATGACCTGGCCGCCGGTCAGGATCGCGATGTCCTGCAGCTGGGCCTTGCGGCGGTCGCCGAAGCCGGGGGCCTTGACGGCGACCGACTTGAAGATGCCGCGGATCTTGTTGACGATCAGGGTCGCCAGCGCCTCGCCGTCGACGTCCTCGGCGATGATCAGCAGCTGCTTGCCCGCCTGGATCACCTTGTCGACGATCGGCAGCAGGTCCTTGATGTTCGAGATCTTCTGGTTGGCGATGAGGATGTAGGGCTCCTCGAACACGGCCTCCTGGCGGTCGGGGTCCGTGACGAAGTACTGCGACAGGAAGCCCTTGTCGAAGCGCATACCCTCGGTGAGCTCGAGCTCGGTGCCGAAGGTGTTCGACTCCTCGACGGTGACGACGCCCTCCTTGCCGACCTTGTCGATCGCCTCGGCGATGATCGCACCGATCTCGTTGTCGGCGGCGGAGATAGACGCGGTCGCAGCGATCTGCTCCTTGGTCTCCACCTCCTTGGCGGCGGCGACCAGCTCGTCGGTCACCGCGGCGACCGCCTTCTCGATGCCCTTCTTCAGGCCCATCGGGTCGGCGCCGGCCGCGACGTTGCGCAGACCCTCGCGCACGAGCGCCTGGGCGAGCACGGTCGCGGTGGTGGTGCCGTCACCGGCGACGTCGTCGGTCTTCTTCGCGACCTCCTTGACCAGCTCGGCGCCGATCTTCTCGTACGGGTCGTCGAGCTCGATCTCCTTGGCGATCGACACGCCGTCGTTGGTGATCGTGGGGGCGCCCCACTTCTTCTCGAGGACGACGTTGCGACCGCGCGGGCCCAGGGTGACCTTGACCGCGTCGGCGAGCGTGTTCAGACCGCGCTCGAGGCCGCGCCGCGCCTCCTCGTCGAAAGCAATGATCTTTGCCATGTTGTTTCTCGTCCCTCCCGGACGTAGCAGCGAAAGATGTCGTTAGCACTCGGTTGAGATGAGTGCTAGCCCCGATTCTGGCACTCTCCCTACGGGAGTGCAAGACGGGCGGCGGATGCGGGAGGCATCCGTTCTCTCATAGAGGAAGGCCGCCCGGGCGGACCCGGACGGCCTTCTCGACGAGAAGCTCGGTGCTAGGCGAGTCGGACCGACTCGGCCTGCGGCCCCTTCGATCCCGACCCCACCTCGAAGGTGACCTGCTGGCCCTCTTCGAGCGTCTTGTAGCCGTTCATGTCGATGGCGGAGTAGTGCACGAACACGTCCTGCCCTCCGCCGTCGACCGTGATGAAGCCGTAGCCCTTCTCAGCGTTGAACCACTTCACGGTCCCGTTCGCCATCTGTTACTCCATTGCGCTTGCTGCTGTGGCGGGCAGCGGCATCGCCCGCCGTGGTGGCCACGATCGTATCCGCCGGACGGGGCGCGGGAAGAGGGTGGATGTCCGATTGTGGGAAATGGTTACGACATCGACCAGGAGCCGTCATGTCGTGGAAACACAGTGTGGAAACACAGTGCGGAGACGCAGCGGGATGCGGTCGGCCGCAGCGCGGACGGGTCAGGGCTGGAAGTCGGAGCCGAGCACGACGACGACCTGGGCGCCCTGGGCGGCGAATTCGTCGGATTGCTGCACGCTGCCGATGCCGAGGTCCTGGGCGACGCCGAGGGCGATCCCGCGTGCCGAGGCGTCCGAGTAATAGATGGTCGTCGCCGCCTGCCCGGTCTGAGGAGCGTTGCCCGTCGTGACGGCGGTCCAGCCGGCGGCGGTCAGCTTGGCCGCGCCCTGGGCGGCGAGGCCGGTGATGCCCGCGCCGTTCAGCACGCTGACCGGAGCGGAGGCCACGCGCGTGGCGGTCGGGGTCGGGCTGGCGGCCGGCGTGGGGCTCTTGGTGGCCGTCGGCCGCTGGGTGGAGCTCGCGGTCGGCGTGCTCGTGCTCGCGGAGCTCGCCCCCGGCAGCGAACCGTCGAGGACCCGCAGGTACATCCAGCCGGCTCCGACGATCACGACGATGGCGACCGCGCACCACAGGAGCCACATCAGCCCGGTCGCCGGACGCCGAGGCGCGCGGTGCGCACCGACGCGCTCGAGGTCGGGCGGGACCACGTCGAAGCGGTCCTTCGGAAAGTTCTGTGCCATCTGGTCCCTGGGGCGTCGCGGGCGTGCTCAGTCGATCGGCCGGGATCGCGCGACGCGCGCCTCGCGACGCTCGTCCCGCCTGCGCAGCAGCCGCTTGACGAGAAGAGGGTCGTAGGCGAGCGCGGCGGGCGACTCGATCAGCCGGCCGAGGACTTGATAGTAGCGGGCGGGCGAAAGCGAGAACCGCGAGCGGATCGCCTGCTCCTTCGCGCCCGGATCCTGGCGCCAGTCGCGCTCGAAGTCGAGCATCGCGATCTCGCGGTCGGTGAGGAGCCGATGGGGCATGCAGTCAGGTTAGGGGTCGCCGTCGGGGAGAGCGCTGAGGCACGCGGGGTGCGCCCGCCCGGGCATCCGCTGAAACCGGAACAGGCGGGGTGCGCGGCGAGTTTAGTCTGGGGCAAGACGTCACGAGATCAGAGAGGAGCTGCCATGAGCCAGATCTCGTCCCAGAACTCCACCCCCTTCGAGGTGAACAAGAGCGAGGAGGAGTGGCGCGCGGAGCTGACCCCCGAGCAGTACGCGGTGCTGCGGGAGGCCGCGACCGAGCGGCCGTGGACCGGCGAACTGCTCGACGAGGAGCGCGCGGGCATCTACACCTGCGCGGCCTGCGGCGCCGAGCTGTTCAAGAGCGGCACGAAGTTCGACTCGGGCTGCGGCTGGCCGTCCTTCTACGAGAGCGTGCGGCCGGAGGCCGTGACCCTCATCGAGGACACCTCGCTCGGCATGGTGCGCACCGAGGTGCGCTGCGCGCGCTGCGGTTCGCACCTCGGCCACGTCTTCCCCGACGGCTTCGGCACCCCCACGGGCGACCGCTACTGCATGAACTCGATCGCGCTGGACTTCACGCCGGAATCGTGAGGCACCGGGCGCACGCACCGATGAGACGGATCGCCCGCGTCGGCGGCGCAGCGCTGGCGGTGCTGCTGCTGGCCGGGTGCGCGGGGCATGCCGCCGGGCAGGCGGGCAGCAGTCAGGCCGGCGCCCAGCCGAGCCGGGCGACGAAGCGCACCCTGACCGTCTTCGCCGCCGCATCCCTCACCGCGACCTTCGACCGGCTCGGCGCCCGGTTCGAAAAGGCCCACCCCGGCGTCACGGTGGACTTCGACTACGACGGCTCGTCCACGCTCGTGCAGCAGCTCGCCCAGGGCGCGCCGGCCGACGTGTTCGCCTCCGCCGACGAGAAGAACATGCAGGCGGCTGTCGCGCAGAAGTCGATCTCGGGCACGCCCGTCGACTTCGCGACGAACATCCTCGAGATCGCAACGCCGCCGGGCAACCCGGCCGGCATCCGGTCGTTCGCCGATCTGGCGAAACCCGGGGTGAAGGTGGTCGTGTGCGCCGACGGCGTGCCGTGCGGCAACGCGACCGAGCAGGTCGAGAAGAACACGGGGGTGACGCTGAGCCCGGTGAGCGAAGAGCAGAGCGTGACCGCCGTGCTGGCGAAGGTGGAAAGCGGCGACGCCGACGCGGGGCTCGTCTACGTGACCGACGTCACGGCGGCGGGTTCCAAGGTCGACGGGGTGCGGTTCCCCGAGGCATCCGATGTCGTCAACACCTACCCGATCGCGGTCACGGAGGGGACGAAGCAGGAGGCGCTCGCGAAGCAGTTCGTCGACTTCGTCACGAGCGCCGCGGGGCAGAAGGTGCTGCGGGCGGCGGGCTTCGGCGCGCCGTGAGCGGCAACCGGCCGGGCGCGCGCCCCTTCCCCGCCTGGCTGTGGGCGCCGGCCGGGCTCGGCGCCGTGTTCGTGCTGCTCCCGCTCGCCGCTGTCGTCGTCAGGGTCGACTGGGCGCGCTTCCCCGCGCTGATCGGCTCGACCTCGTCGCTGACCGCCCTGCGGCTCAGCCTCGAGACGGCGCTGATGTCGACGGCGCTGTGCCTGCTGCTCGGGGTGCCGATGGCCCTCGTGCTCGCCCGCGGCCGGTTCCCCGGCCGCAGTGCGGCGCGCGCGCTCGTGCTGGTGCCGCTCGTGCTGCCCCCCGTGGTCGGCGGGCTCGCGCTGCTCTACACCGTCGGCCGCCGCGGCCTGCTCGGGCCCGCGCTCGCCGCCGCCGGGCTGCAGGTGCCGTTCTCCACCGCGGCGGTCGTGCTGGCGCAGTCGTTCGTGTCGCTGCCGTTCATCGTGATCAGCCTCGAAGGGGCGCTGCGCAGCCAGAGCGACGCGCACGACGAGATCGCGCTGGCCTACGGCGCGAACCCCACGCAGGTGCTGGCGAAGGTCACGCTGCCCGCGCTCGTGCCCGCTCTCGTCTCCGGCACCGTGCTCTGCTTCGCCCGGTCGCTCGGCGAGTTCGGCGCGACGATCACGGTCGCGGGCTCCCTGGAGGGCACCACGCGAACGCTGCCGCTCGAGATCTACCTGCAGAACAACGTGGACCCGGACGCGGCCGTCGCGCTGTCGCTCGTGCTGATCGCCGTCGCCCTCGTCGTCGTGCTCGTCGCCGGGCGGCCCTGGGCTCGCGCCCTCGTCGGAGAGGTCCAGGGTCTCCTTCCCGGGCCCGCGGAGCGCCCCCACGGCGGCGGCTCGTCTCGGAATAGCGTGGAGGCATGACCTCCGTCGCCGAGCACCAGCGGGCCGTGGCCGAACTGATCGGCAGGCTGTGGCGCCCGGCCGCGGAGACCCTGCCGCTCGGTGCGGCGCTCGGGCGCACGCTCGCCGCCGACGTCGCGACGCCGATCGACCTGCCGCCGTTCGACAACGCGCAGATGGACGGCTACGCCGTGCGATCGGATGCCTCGGCCGGCGAGCTCGCCGTCACCGGCCACGTCGCCGCGGGCGATCCGGTGGGGGTGTTCCCGGGCGGGGCGGTCGCCATCATGACCGGGGCGCCGCTGCCCCAGGGTGCCGACGCGGTGGTGCCGGTGGAGCAGGTGGGCTCCTTCCGCGCCGTCGGCTCCACCATCGATCTCGCCGAGCCCACCCCCGCCGAGACCTTCGTGCGGCGGCGCGGCAGCGACCTGCCCGCCGGGGCGACGCTGCTGCCGGCGGGCGCCCGCCTCGGCCCGCCGCAGCTCGGCGCGCTCGCCGCCGCCGGCGTCGAGGTCGTGCCGGTGCGCGCCCGGCCGCGCGTGCTCGTCGTCTCGACCGGCGCCGAGCTCGCCGAACCGGGCGCCGCGCTGCCGCCCGGGAAGATCTACGACGCCAACGCGCTCTCGCTCGCGGCCGCGGTGACCGAGGCGGGCGGCATCGCCCTCGCCACGAGCGTGCGCAGCGACGCTCCGGCCGTGTTGCTCTCCGCGCTCGAGTCGGCCGGCCCCGTCGACCTGGTGGTGACGAGCGGCGGGGTCAGCGCGGGCGCACACGAGGTGGTGCGCGAGGCGCTCGCGCCGCGCGGGGTGCGCTTCGGCTCCGTGGCGATGCAGCCGGGCGGACCGCAGGGGCTCGGCGAGCTCGCGGTCGCCGGGCGGCCGACCCCCGTGCTGGCCTTCCCCGGCAACCCGGTGAGCGTGCTGGTCTCGTTCGAGCTCTTCCTCAGGCCGGTGCTGCGGGGCGCACGCCGCAGCGAGCGGGGCCGGCTCGCGGCATCCGTCGAATCGCCCGCCGCGAAGCATCAGGTGCGCCGCGGGCGGGTGACCGCCGACGGGTCGGTCGAGCTCGAGGGCGGCCCGAGTTCGCACCTGATCGCGGCGTACGCCCGCTCGCAGGCGCTCGTGCACATCCCGGCCGGCGTCGAGCACCTCGACGCCGGCGACGAGGTCGAGATCTGGAGGATCGATGACTGACCCGGAGGACGCGCTCACCCACCTCACCCCCGAAGGGGCGGTGCACATGGTCGACGTGAGCGCGAAGCAGGCCACCATGCGGAGGGCGGTGGCCGAGGCATCCGTGCTCACCCGGCCCGACGTGGTGCAACTGGTGAAAGCCGGCCGGCTGCCGAAGGGCGAGGTGCTCGGCGTGGCCCGCGTGGCCGGCATCATGGCCGCCAAGCGCACCTGGGAGCTCGTGCCGCTGTGCCACCCGCTGCCGCTGACCGGCGTCACGGTCGACCTCGCGGCCGAGGGCGAGCGCATCGCGATCCGCGCCGAGGTGAAGACGGTCGGGGTGACGGGCGTCGAGATGGAGGCGCTGACCGCCGCCTCGGTCGCCGCGCTGACCGTCTACGACATGATCAAGGGCGTCGACAAGTCCGCCGTCATCTCGCAGCTGCGCGTGCTCGAGAAGGACGGCGGAAAGAGCGGCGAGTGGAGGGCCGTGTGACCGCTCTCGCGCTGACCGTCTCGACGCGCGCGGCGGCCGGCGTGTACCCGGATGAGACCGGGCCTATCGTCGCCGCCTGGCTTACCGAGCGGGGCTTCGACGCGAGCCGCCGCGTGGTGCCCGACGGGCCCGGGGTGGAGAACGCGCTGCGCGGGGCCGTCGCCGCCCGGCTGCGCATCGTCGTCACGAGCGGAGGGACCGGCGTCTCCCCCACCGACCGCACCCCCGAGCACACCCGTGCCGTGCTCGACCTCGAACTGCCCGGCTTCGGCGAGGAGCTGCGCCGGCGCGGCGCCGCGCACAGCCCGCACGCGCTGCTCGGCCGCGGCACGGCGGGCGTCGCCGGCAGCACCCTCATCGTCAACCTGCCCGGGTCGCCGTCGGGGGTGCGTGACGGGCTCGAGGTGCTCGACGGGTTCTACCGGCACGCCCTCGACCAGCTCGCCGGGCGCGACCACGCCGGCTGACCACGGCGCCGGCCGGGTGCGGCGCAGGCCGGATGCGACGACTCTGAACATGACGGGCGGGGTCGGATGCCGCACCGTCATGGTTGAGTAGGCGGATGGACCTCGTCCACGTCCGCAGCATGCGCACCCCCCGCTCGCGCGCCGAGCTGGCGCTCGCGCCGGGCGAGGCGCTGCTGGGCGGCGGCACCTACCTGTTCTCCACCCCGCAGCCGCCGGAGGTCACCGGCCTCGTCGACCTGACCGCGATGGGCTGGCGGGCCGTGGTTCCGCGCGACGACGGCGGGCTGCGCCTCGCGGCGACCTGCACCTGGGCGCAGCTCGCGGCGATCCCCGAGACGGCCACCCGCACCGCGGCGCCGCTGTTCCGGCAGGCGGCGCGGGCGCTGCTCGCCTCGTTCAAGGTGTGGAACACCGCCACGGTGGGCGGCAACATGGCGCTCGCCTACCCCGCGAGCATGATGACCGTGCTCGCGTGCGCCCTGGACGCCACGGTGCGCGTCTGGGACGCCGACGGCGGCAAGCGGCGGGTGCCCGCGGAGGACTTCGTGACCGGCGACATGACCACCGTGCTCGGCCCTGGCGACGTGCTGCGCGCCATCGACTTCCCCGCGGCGCCGCTCGACGGGCGCACCGCGTTCCGCAGCTGGTCGAAGGCGCCGCTCGGCCGCGCAGCGGGGATGGCCGCCGGGCGCCGGGACGCGGACGGGCGGCTGACGGTCGTGCTGGCCGGCGCCACGACGCATCCGTATGTGCTGCGCTTCGACGGCGTGCCGGAGGCGCTCGAGCTCGCCCGCGCGATCGACCCGATCGACACCTGGTTCGGCGACCAGCAGGGCGCGCTCGAGTGGCGGCGGGCGCTCAGCTACCTGGCCGCGGAGGAGATCCGCCTCGAGCTCGCGGAGGCGGCATGAGGTTCGAGGTGGACGGTCATCCGGTCGAGACGGTGCCGGCGCCCGGGCAGGTGCTGCGCACGCTGCTGCGGGAGACCGGCCACTACGCGGTGAAGAAGGGCTGCGACGCCGGAGACTGCGGCGCCTGCACGGTGCTCGTCGACGGCGCCCCCGTGCACTCGTGCCTGGTGCCCGCGCACCGCGTCGACGGCAGGTCGGTCACCACGGCGGCCGGGCTCGGCGGCAACGGCGACGGCTCCGGCTCCGGCGGCGCTCTCGCGCCGATCCAGGAGGCGTTCGTCGCGGCGGGCGGCTTCCAGTGCGGCTACTGCACGCCCGGCATGGTCGTCACGGCGTCGACCTTCGGCGACGCCGAGCGCGCCGAGCTGCCGGATGCGCTCAAGGGCAACCTCTGCCGGTGCACCGGCTACCGCTCCATCGGCGACGCGATCTGCGGCACCCGCAACACGCTGGCCGCCGGCATCACCAACGGCGAGCCCGCCTACGGCGCCTCCGTGGCGCCGCCGGCCGCACGCCGCGTCGTCACCGGCACGGAGCCGTACACCCTCGACGAGGACCCGCCCGAGGGGATGCTGCATCTGGCGGTGCTGGGCAGTCCGCACGCCCACGCGCGCGTCGTGCACCTCGACCCCGCGCGCGCCCTCGCGCTGCCCGGCGTGCACGCGGTGCTCTCGGCCGCGGATGCACCGCAGGTGCGGTTCTCCACCGCCCGGCACGAGTCGCGCGAGGACGACCCCGACGACACCCTTGTCTTCGACGAGGTGCTGCGGTTCCGCGGCCAGCGCGTCGCCGCCGTGGTGGCCGACGACCCGCGCACCGCCCAGCACGCGCTGACCCTGCTCGACGTCGGCTACGAGCTGCTGCCGGCCGTGTACGACCCGGAAGACGCCCGCCGCGACGGCTCCCCGCTGCTGCACCCGGACCGCACGCCGGAGGACCGGGTGGACGACGCCGCCCACAACACGATCGTGCGCTTCGACCTCGGCTCCGGCGACGTCGACGCGGCGCTCGGCGCGGCGCCGCACCGCTTCTCGGGCCGGTTCCGCACCAACCGCGTCACCCACGTCGCCCTCGAGACCCACGCCGCCCGCGGCTGGATCGACGACGACGGCCGCTACGTGGTGCGCTCCAGCACGCAGGTGCCGTTCCTCACCCGCGACGAGCTCGCGCACGTCTTCGGCCTCGACCGCGAGCAGGTGCGCGTGCTCGCCGGCCGCGTCGGCGGCGGCTTCGGCGGCAAGCAGGAGCTGCTCACCGAAGACCTGGTGCTGCTCGCGATGCTCAAGACCGGGCGGCCCGTGCAGTACGAGATGAGCCGCACCGACACGATGACGGTGGTGCCGGGAAGGCATCCCATGCGCATCGACGTCTCGGTCGCCGCCGACGACGACGGCCGCCTCACCGCCCTCGACCTCGACGTGCTCGCCGACGGCGGCGCCTACGGCGGCCACACCCGCGGCGTGCTGTACCACTCGGTGCACGAGTCGGTCGACCTGTACCGCTGGGGCGCCTGCCGGGTGCACGTCGAGGGCGTGTACACCAACAACCCGCCCTCGGGCGCGTTCCGCGGCTACGGGCTCGGGCAGGTCGGATTCGCCATCGAGTCGGCGCTGGACGAGCTGGCCCGCCGGCTCGGCATCACGCCCGCCGAGCTGCGCCGCCGCAACGTCATCGGCCCCGACGACTCGCTGGAGAGCGACCTCGTGATCGGCAGCTACGGCCTCGACGAGTGCATCGACTGGGTCGACGAGCGCCTGGCCGAGACCGCGGACCCCGCGTGGCGGCCGCAGGCCCTGCCGCGCGCGCGGCTGGAGCGCCCGACCGGCCCGGAGTGGAGCGAAGGCTCGGGCCTGGCCGTGGCCATGATCGCCACCCTGCCGCCGCGCGGGCACTACGCCGAGGCATCCGTGACCCTGCGCGCCGACGGCCGGTACGAGATCGCGGTGGGCACGAGCGAGTTCGGCAACGGCACGACGACCGCGCACGTGCAGTTCGCCGCGACGGCGCTCGGGGCCCCGGCCGACCGGGTCGGCATCCGCCAGTCCGACACCGACGTCACCGGCTACGACACCGGCGCGTTCGGCTCGGCCGGCACCGTCGTCGCGGGCAAGGCCGTGCACGCCGCCGCGCTCGGCCTGCGCGACCGGCTCGTCGCGATCGGCGCCGAGCTGCTCGGCGTCGACGCGGGCGCGTGCGAGCTCACCGCCGACGGCGTGCGAGCGGATGCGCGCAGCATCCGCCTCGCCGACCTCGTCGCCCACGCCGCCCCGCGCTCCGGCCGGATCACCCAGCGCGCCAGCACCGACGGCACGCCCCGCTCGGTCGCCTTCAACGTGCAGGGCTTCCGCGTGGCCGTGAATCGCGGCACCGGCGAGGTGCGCATCCTGCGCTCGGTGCACGCCGCCGACGCGGGCACCGTGATCAACCCTGAGCAGCTGCGCGGGCAGCTCGAGGGCGGCGCGGCGCAGGGCATCGGCTCGGTGCTGTACGAGGAGCTCGAGGTGGTCGACGGCGTCGTGCTCACGCCGGTGCTGCGGCAGTACCACATCCCGCAGTACGCCGATCTGCCGCGCACGGAGGTGTTCTTCGCCGACACCTACGACCTCGTCGGACCGCGCGGGGCGAAGTCGATGAGCGAGGCGCCGTACAACCCGGTCGCCCCCGCGCTCGCCAACGCGGTGCGCGACGCGATCGGCTTCCGCATCGCGGAGCTGCCGCTCACCCGCGACCGGGTCTGGGCGCAGCTGCGGGCGGCGGAGCGCTGAGCGCGGAGGGCTGAGCGCGGCAGCCGGCGCGAGCGGGCGGCCGTAACAGGCCCGCAACCTGCCGCGGCTTGAATGGGCGCATGACAGACGTCGACCTCGTGCTGCGCGGCCGCGTGCTCACGCCGGAGGGCGAGCGCGAGGCATCCGTCGCCGTCGTGGGCGGCCGCATCGCGGCCGTGGGGCCGGCGGATGCCGCAGCCGACGCCCGCGAGGAGCGGCGGCTCGAACCCGACGAGGTGCTGATCCCGGGGCTCGTCGACACGCACGTGCACGTGAACGAGCCGGGCCGCACCGAGTGGGAGGGGTTCGCGACGGCGACCGCGGCCGCGGCGGCGGGCGGCGTGACGACGATCCTCGACATGCCGCTCAACTCGATCCCGCCGACGACCACCGTGCCGGCGCTGCGCGTCAAGCAGCAGGCGGCGCAGGGCCGGGTCGCGGTCGACGTCGGGTTCTGGGGCGGAGCGGTGCCCGGCAACCTCGGCACGGGCGAGCTGCGGGCGCTGCACGAGGCGGGCGTCTTCGGCTTCAAATGCTTCCTCGCCCCCAGCGGCGTCGACGAGTTCCCGCACCTCGGCCGCGCGCAGCTCGACGCCGCCCTGGACGAGCTGGCGGCCTTCGACGGGCTGCTCATCGTGCACGCCGAGGACCCGGACGTGCTGCACGCGCACGAGAACCCGGGCGGCCCGCGGTACGCCGACTACGTCGCCTCGCGCCCCGACGAGGCGGAGGCCGCAGCCGTCGAACACGTCATCGCGGGCCTGCGCCGCACCGGCGGGCGCGCGCACATCCTGCACGTCTCGAGCGCGGCGGTGCTGCCGCTGCTGCGCGCGGCGAAGGCGGACGGGCTGCGCATCACGGCCGAGACCTGCCCGCACTACCTGACGATCGACGCCGGCCAGATCGGCGACGGCGAGACCCGGTTCAAGTGCGCCCCGCCGATCCGCGACGCCGCCACCCAGGATGCGCTGTGGGCGGCGCTGGCGGACGGCACTCTGGACGCGGTGGTCACCGACCACTCGCCGGCGACCGTCGAGTTGAAGACCGCCGGCGGCGGCGACTTCGCCCGCGCCTGGGGAGGGATCTCGGGGCTGCAGCTGGGGCTTTCGGCGGTGTGGACCGCCGCCCGCGCCCGCGGCGTGCCGCTCGCCGAGGTGCTGCGCTGGATGTCCTCCGGCACCGCCGCCCTCGCCGGGCTGCCCGACCGGGGCCGCATCGCCCCGGGCGCTCGCGCCGACCTCGCCGTGTTCGCGCCCGACGAGCGCTTCACGGTCGACGCGCACGCCCTGGCGCACCGCAACCCGGTCACCGCCTACGAGGGCCGCGAGCTGCGCGGGCGGGTGCGGGCCACCCTGCTCGCCGGCGAACCCGTCGACCCGGCGGCCCCCGCCGGCCGCCTGCTCTCGCGCCCGGATGCGCCGGGTGATTGAGTACCCCTGACCCGCACGCCCCGCAGCACACCGCACGACGAAGGGAACCCGCGATGACCTACCGCCTCAGCGCCGACCAGTACGGCAAGGCCGAGAGCCACATCGTGCGCATCTACCGCGACCGGCCGCGCCACGAGATCCGCGACCTCACGGTGACGACGGCGCTGCAGGGCGACTTCGCGGATGCGTACGTGACCGGCGACCAGGGCAAGGTGCTGCCCACCGACACGCAGAAGAACACCGCCTACGCCTACGCCAAGCTGCACGGCGACGGCACCGTCGAGCAGTACGCCCTGGCCCTGGCCACCCACTTCGTCGACGGCATCGAGAGCGTGCGCCGCGCCCAGGTCGACCTGTTCGTCGACGCGTGGGACCGCGTCGTCGTCGACGGCGCCGAACACGACCACACCTGGGTGCGGCGCGGGCCGGAGAACCGCACCGCGCGCATCGTCGTCGAGGGCGAGGGCGGAACCCGCTCCGTCACCGTGACCGGCGGCGTGAAGGACCTGGTGATCCTCAAATCCACCGGCAGCGAGTTCCAAGGCTTCCTGAAGGACGAGTTCACGACCCTCGGCGAGACCGACGACCGCATCCTCGCCACGGCCATCGACGCCACCTGGCGGTTCTCCCGCTTCCCCGCCGACTGGGACGCCGCCTACGCCGCCGCCCGGCAGGCCGTCGTGGCCACCTTCGCCACCCGGTATTCGCTCGCCCTGCAGCAGACCCTGTGGCAGATCGGCGGCGCCGTCCTCGACGCCGTGCCCGAGGTCGACACCGTCACGCTCAGGGCGCCCAACAAACACCACTTCGCCTACGACTTCACCCGGTTCGCGGTGCAGCCCCCGATCGCGAACCGCAACGAGGTGTTCCACGCCGACGACCGCCCGTACGGCCTGATCGAGGCGACGGTGACCCGGTGAGCGACCCTTCAGCTCACGCAGCCGACGACGGCGACCTGCGCTGGCTCGAGGCCGCCGTGGATCTGGCCGCGCAGAACGTGCGCGCCGGCGGCGGGCCGTTCGGCGCGATCGTCGTCAGGAACGGCCGCCGGGTGTCCTCCGGGCAGAACCGGGTGACCCGGGACAACGACCCGACCGCGCACGCCGAGGTCGAGGCGATCCGTGCCGCCGGCCGGGCGCTCGGCACCTTCGACCTGTCCGGCACGGTGCTCTACTCCTCCTGCGAGCCGTGCCCGCTGTGCATCTCGGCCGCGCTGTGGGGCCGCGTCGAGCGGGTCGTGTTCGCGGCGAACAAGCACGACGCGGCGGCGGCCGGGTTCGACGACAGCGCGTTCTACGAGCTTCTCGCCACCGACCGCGCGAGCTGGAGCATGCCGCGGGTCGAGGAGCGCCGCACGGCCGACGCGGCCGAGCCGTTCCTCCTGTGGGCGCGCGACGAGGGCCGCATCCGCTACTGAACGTCCGGCTGTGAGCGGATCGTTACCGACTCTCGAGATCCGCACAGGCAAGCGATGAGATCCCGTGACCTGTGCTTCCTAGCATCCGACCGTGATGAGAAGACGACGACGGATGCTGCGCCTGCTGGCGCTCGTCGCTGCCGTCGCCGCCCTCACCGTCGCCGCGCTCGCCTGGCCGGGCCGGTCGGCGAGAGCCGAGGCGCTGATCTCGTTCCGCCTGCCCGCGCGCGGCGCCCACCGGTTCTCCCCGAACGCGCCCGACCTGGCCGCCGCGGCGCCGGGCGCCGCACCGCTGCTGCTGTTCCTGCCCGCGACGGGCGCGCAGCCGGCCGAGTACGCCCGGTTCCTGCGCCAGGCGCACGACGTGGGCTACAGCGTGCTCGGCCTGGACTACTGGAACACCGGCCCCTCGCTCGCGCGCAGCTGCGAAGGCGACATGGGCTGCTACGGCGCCATGCTCGCCAACCGCTTCGACGGCTCCGACCCGACGCGGTTCAGCCGGGTCACGGCGGCCGACTCGATCGACTCCCGGCTGGTGACGGCGCTCGGCTACCTGCGCAGGCACGACCCGGCGGGCCGCTGGCAGCGCTATCTGCGGCCGGACGGCGACGTGCGCTGGAGGGATCTCGTGCTCGCCGGCCACTCGCAGGGCGGCGGCGAGGCCGTTTTCATCGCCCATCGCTACCCCGTGCGCGGGGTGCTGCTGTTCTCCGCGCCGGCCCAGAGCCTCGACGGCCGCACCGCCGACTGGCTGAGCCGGCCCGGCGCAACTCCCGCCTCCCGCATCTGGGCGCTCGACGACGTGCACGACATGTACGCCGCGCGGATCGCCCCGACCTGGCGGGCGCTCGGCATCCGGGCGGGCGCGCCTGCGCAGCTGCCGACGGGCGCGCACGGCCTGCTCACCACCCTGCGTCTCGGCGACGGCGTGCAGAGCCACTCCCGCGTGGTCACCGACCGCACACCGCTCGGCGCCGACCACGAGCCCGTATTGGCGCCCACCTGGCGGTGGATGCTCTCCCGGCCGCTGGCCACCGGCACCGCCTGATCAGCTGCCGCGGTAGGTCGAGTAGCCGAAGGGGCTGAGCAGCAGCGGGATGTGGAAGTGCTCATCGGTGGACCACAGGTCGAACACGACGGCCACCTCGGGGAAGAACGAGATCGCGTCGCGGGCGGCGAAGTAGGCGGCGGTGTCGAACACCACCCGGTAGCGCCCGGCGGGCACGGTGTCGGGGCCGAGGCGCCCGATCCGCCCGTCGTCGTCGGTCAGACCGCGGCCCAGCTCGTGCCACTCGCCCTCCGAGAATGCGTCGAGCCGCACCGGCACGCGGGCGGCCGGGCGGCCGATGGCGGTGTCGAGCACGTGGGTGGTGATCTGGGTGCGCCCGCCCGAGGCCACCACCGGCTGGTCGGAGAACGCGGCGCGCAGCCGCAGCTCCATGATCTGCCGCAGCTGCTCGGCCGCCGTCTCGAGCTCGGTCTCCGGGTCGAGCAGCAGCCGGCGGCGCAGCTCGATGAGGATCTCGGCGCGGCTGCGCCCCGCCGCGCGGATCAGGAACACCCGCCCGAAGCGCTGCTCGTACTCGCGGTTGCCCTCGGCGATCTGCGCGTTCAGCTCGGCGTCGTCGGCGTCGGGCGAGGCCTGCTCGGCCGCCGAGAGCGCCGCCTCCGCGCCGTCCACCGTCACCGTCTCGCCGATGCGCGGATGATGCGCGAGCGCCTCGTCGATCTCGGCCTCGGTCAGCGGCGAGGCCGCCTCGAGGGCGTGGGCGACCAGCAGGTCGACCGACCCGTAGGGGGCCGCGGCGAGCATCTCGTCGATCCAGCGGGCGACGTTCAGCGCGCGCGGCAGCACGGGCGCGAGTTCCTCGGCGGTGATGGGTGCCTGGGGCAATTCCCTAGCCTTCCTCTCGATGCGGCTATAACTCTAACCATGGCCGCTCTCACCCCCGCGGCCGGCCTCGTGCTCGCGGCCGGCGCCGGCACCCGCTACGGAGTGCCGAAGGCGCTCGCCCGCGCCGCCGACGGCACCCCGTGGCTCGCGCTCGCGGTCGAACGGATGCGGGAGGCCGGGCTCGCCCGCGTCACGGTGGTGCTCGGCGCCGCGGCCGAGGAGGCCCGGCCGCTCGTGCCCGCAGCCGCCGGCGTCGACGTCGTCGTCGCCGAGCACTGGGCCGAGGGCATGGGCGCCTCCCTGCGCGCGGGGATGCGCCGCCTCGAGGCATCCGCCCCACCCGGTCTGCTCGCCGCGGCGATCACGCTCGTCGACCTGCCCGAACTGCCCGTCGCCGTGCTGCGCCGCCTGCTCGACGGGGCCGGCGCGACCACGCTGCGCCGGGCGTCGTACTCCGGGCGGCCGGGGCACCCGGTGGTGGTGGGGCGGCAGCACTGGGCCGACTTCGCCGGCAGCCTGCACGGCGACACGGGCGGCCGGGGGTGGCTCGACGCGCACGGCGTGCGGCCGGTCGAGTGCGGCGACCTGTGGTCGGGCCGCGACGTCGACACCCGCTGATCGCGCCCGCGCCGCCTGCGCCGCCGCCCGCTCAGGAGCGCGCCGCGTACCGCTCGGCGACCGCGCGCACCGCGGCGGTGAACGCGTCGAGCGCGAGCGCCACGTCGCCGGTGGAGACCGTCTCGTCCGGGCTGTGGCTGACCCCCTGGTTGCCGCAGCGCACGAACAACATGCCCACCTCCGCGACGCCCGCGACCGCCATCGCGTCGTGCCCGGCCCGCGACCACAGCGTGAGCGGGTCGTCGCCGCAGGCCGCACGGATGCCTTCTTCCACAGCCTGCTGCAACCAGTCCGCGCACTGCACGGCGTCGGCGCGGTAGGTCTCCTGCGCGGACCACTCGAGGTCGCGCAGCGCGGTGATCTGGTCGGCCGCCTCCTGGATGCGGCCCCACGCGTCGTCGCGGTCGGCGTCGAACTCGGCGCGCAGGTCGAGGCTCAGCTCGACCCTGCCGGGGATCACGTTCACGCCGCCGGGGTACGCGTGCATGCGGCCCACCGTCGCGATGACGTCGAGCTCCTGCCCGATCCGCTCGATCTCGACCACCAGCTCGCTGGCGCCGACGAGGGCGTCGCGCCGCAGCTCGTACGGCGTGCCGCCCGCGTGCCCCGCACGGCCGGTCACGGTCAGGGCGAAGCGCCGCGCCCCCGCGATCGACGAGACGACCGCGAGCGGCTGGCCAGCCTGTTCGAGGAACGGCCCCTGCTCGATGTGCGCCTCGAGATAGGCCACGAGGTCTTTCGGCTCGCGGGCCGCGTCGGGGAGGCGGCGCGGGTCGAGTCCGAAGCGCTCGAAGGCGGTGCGCAGGCTGATGCCGGAGGCATCCGTGCAGTCCCACCAGGCGTCGTCCCAGGAGCCGGCGAGCGCGCGCGACCCCGAGAGCGCGGTGCCGAAGCGGGTGCCCTCCTCGTCGCCGAACGCCACGACCTCGAGGGCGAACGGCAGCACACCGGGGGCCGCGCGCGCGGCGACCTCGATGGCCAGCAGCACGCCGAGCGGGCCGTCGTAGCGCCCGGCGTCGGGCACCGTGTCGATGTGGGAGCCGAGCAGCAGCGCCGGCAGCTCGGGGCCGGCGCCCTCGATGCGGCCGCATACGTTGCCGGCCGCATCGGTCCACACCGCGAGGCCCGCCTCGTGCATCCACCCGGCCACCAGCTTGGCGGCGCGACGGTGCTCCTCGGTGAGGTGGGTGCGGGTCAGGGCGCCCGGGGTCTCGCTGATCGCGCCGAGCGCGTCGGCACGGGCCATGATGCGCCGGGCCGCCTGCGCCGTCTCGGCCGACTGTGACGCGCCGTTCATGCCGCCACAGCGTAGCGGGCCTGCGCGGCCGCCACCCCGCCACCGTGAGGCACCGGCACGCCGGCCTGCCGCAGCACCTGCTCGAGCGCGGCGAGCGTGGTCAGCACGGCGTCGCGGCGGGCGTTGTAGCCCATCACGCCGATGCGCCAGATGCGGCCGTGCAGCGGCCCGAAGGAGGTGCCGATCTCGATCGCGTAGTCGGTGAGCAGCCCGCCGCGCACCGCCTCGCCGTCGACGCCTGCGGGGATGAACACGCCGATCACGTTGTTCATGCGGTGCTGTTGGTCGCCGAAGAGCCGTAAGCCCAGCCCCTCGAGCCCGGCGGCCATCGCCGCCCCGTGCAGTTCGTGCCGGGCCACCGCGGCGTCCATGCCCTCCTCGACGAGCAGCCGCGCGCACTCGCGGGCCGCGTACAGCATCGAGGTCGCCTCCGTGTGGTGGTTGAGCCGCTTCGGCCCCCAGTACTCGAGGATCTGCCCGAGGTCGAAGTAGTTGGAGCGGATCGGGTGCGCCGACACCGGCGAGTCGGCCTCACGCAGCCCCGCTTCGATGCTCGTACGCGCCCGGATCACCTCCACGGCGCGCGGCGAGAGCGTGATCGGGCTCGACCCGCTCGGGCCGGCGAGGCACTTCTGCAGGCCTGCGGTGGCGGCGTCGACGCCCCACGCGTCCGCCTCGAACACGTTGCCGCCGAGCGACGCGGTGACGTCGGTGTAGAACAGCACGTCGCGCTCGCGGCAGGCCGCGCCGATGTCGGCGAGCGGCTGGGCGACGGTCGTCGAGGTGTCGCCGTGCACGAGGGCGAGCAGCTTCGGCCGCACCCGGTCGAGCGCCGCGATCACCTCATCGGGCGGGAATACCTCACCCCATTCGCGCTCGATGACATGCACCTCCGCCCCGCACCGCTCGGCGATCTCGCGCAGCAGGTGCCCGAAGCGGCCGAAGACCGGCACGAGCACCCGGTCGCCGGGAGTGATGAGCGACACGAGTGCGGCCTCGATGCCGGCGCGCGAGGTGCCGTCGACGAGCAGGGTGGCGTCGTTCCCCGTGCGGAACACCTCGCGGTACAGCTGCTGCGTCTCGGCCATATACGCGGTCATCGCCGGGTCGTACTGCCCCACGAGCGCCGCCGACATGGCGCGCAGCACGCGGGGGTCGGCGGTGATGGGTCCCGGCCCCATCAGCAGACGGTGGGGCGGGTGGATCGGCTGGGCGGGCATGTTTCACTCCGGGGTTCAGGTCAGGCGGGCGGCGACGGATGCGGCGAGCAGGGCGAGCGCGACGTCGGTGCTGCGCTCGCCCACGAAGCTCACGCCCAGCGGCCCTGCGGGCAGGGAGATCAGCGGGGCGGAGACGGCCGGGCGGCCGGTGAGGCCCGCGAGGCAGGTCAGCCGCAGGGTGGCGGTGCGCACGACCTCGAGCGACGCCGCGGGCGCATCGGCGGCGGGCGCCGGCGAGGAGGCCGACGGCAGCAGCAGCACCCGGCCCGCGGCATCCGTCTCGACGCGTTCGCGCCAGCGGGCGATCTCCTCGCGCGCCTCGGACGCCTCGCCCGCCGTCACCCGCGAGGCGGCGGCGAAGCGCGCGGCGATCTCGGCCCCGAGCGCGTCGGGGTGCGCCTCGATCCACGCGCCGTGGCTGAGCCACGCCTCGCGGCTCTGGGTGATGCGGAACAGCTCGCGCAGCTCGTCGAGGTCGCCGGGCTCGAAGGCCTCGTCGACGGCGAAACCCGCGGCGATCATCGCGTCGACCGTACGGCGGAACGCGCGCTCGACGTGCGGTTCGAGCCCGGCCGTGCCGAGGTCGACGATCGCGAAGCGCACGTCGCCGCCGTGCTGCGGCGCGTCCGCGAGCCCCGCCCGGGCGGCCGCGGCGAGCGTGTCGGCGTCGCGCGTCAGCCAGCCCACCGTGTCGTAGCTCGGTGCGAGCGGCAGCACGCCGTCGACCGGCACGGCGCCGTGCGTGGTGCGCAGCCCCCACAGGCCCTGGTACGAGGCGGGCACCCTGATGGAGCCGCCCGTGTCGGTGCCGAGCCCGATCGTCGCCGGCCCGAGCGCGACGGCCGAGGCGGGTCCGCTCGACGAGCCGCCCGGCAGGCCGCCGGGCACGGCCGGATTCGGCGGGGTGCCGTAGTGCTCGTTGCGCCCGGCCACCGAGTACGCGAACTCGTCGGTCTGGGCGATGCCGACCACGTCGGCGCCGGCGTCGAGCAGGGCGGTGACGGCCGGCGCGGTGGCCGCGGCCGGCGCCTGCTCGGCGAGGAACGCGGGCACTCCCCCGCCCACCCGGTGCCCCGCGACGGCGAAGAGGTCTTTGACGGCGACGGTGTGCCCGCTGAGCGGGCCGCCGCGCACCCCGGCGACCAGCGGGTCGCCGGTCTCTCGCCACACCCTGGGGTCGGGCCCGCGGTCCGGGTGGGTCATGCGAAGTCCGCCTTCCTGATCCGGGCGTGCACGCCGGTCACCCGGTCGACGACCTGGGAGATGTCGAAGTCGGTCGCCGCCGAGAGATACGCGAGCGCGTGCGCCCGGTCCATGCCGTAGCGCGCCTCGAGCAGTGCGATCGCCGCGCGCACCGCCTTCTTCATCGCCTCGCGCAGGTCGACGTCGAGCCCGGTCGGCACGAGGTACTCCTCGGTCTCGACCAGCGGACCGACGACGTGGCCGAAGGCGGCGGCCGCGGCATCCGCTCGCACCAGCTCGAAGCGCAGCGTGAGTCGCAGCGACGCCTCGACGGCGGTCAGCGCCACCTCGCCATCGCCCTGCGCGAAGTGCGGGTCGCCGACATAGGCGAGCGCGCCCGGCACCTGCACCGGCAGGTAGACGGATGCCCCGGCCACCAGCAGCCGGATGTCGAGGTTCCCTCCGAACAGCCCGGGAGGCACCGAGTGCGGGCGTTCCGTGCCGGCCGCAGCCACCCCGACGATGCCCGGGAACGGCGCCGCGGGGAAGCGCACGGACTCCTCCGCGCCCGCCGACCGGGCCATGGTGATGGTGCCGCCGTCGAGCGCGGCGAAGATCGAGACCGTCTCGCGCCCCTCGGGGAACTCGCCGGGCAGCGCCCCGCGCCCGTGCCGGCTGGAGACGATGCCGTACGGCACCCGCGGCAGCGCCTCCAGCACGGTGACCTTGAGCAGGTCGCCGGGGCGGGCGCCGCGCACGGCGATGGGCCCGGTGACCACGTGCGGCCCGTCCGTGTCGGCGTCGCGCGGGTACTCGCTCGCGGCGAGCGCGACCGCGTCGGCGAGCACCGCCTCGGGCGGCACTCCGTGGCGGGCGAAGAAGGCGCGCGGGTCGCGGCCCTGGTCTTCGAGCAGCCCCTCGTGGCTGATCGTGTCGACCGTGACCTCGGCGCCCGGCTCGACCTCGAGCACCGGGTCGTCGGCGCCGCACGGCAGCCGGCCCCAGAGCACGTTGCCGGCCTCGGCGCTCAGGTAGATGCCGGCGCGGATGGGCCCGGCGCCGGGCTGCAAGGCGCGCATCGCACCCCTCCCCTCGGTTCAGGCCAGGTTATCGAGGAGCCGGGGCGCGAGCCATCCGTCGCCGCCGCCCACGCGGCCTGAGCCGACACGGATGCCGCCCGCATCCGCCCGTCGTACCCTGCTGCCATGGCGTGGTGGAGCAGACGACCCCGGCCCGCGCGACCCGCGGGGCCGCCCGTGGGCCTCGGCGTGCTCGTCGCGGTGACGAGCCCCGACGGCGTCTCCGACGCCTGGTACGGCGAGCCGGTCGGCGTCGTGGTGCAGGGCGGCGTGAACGAGATCTACGGCTACCCGGGGGTCGCGACACCGCGGTTCTGGACCGTCGCGTTCGACGACCTCGCCTACATGGTCGACGGCCGCGGCCCGTTCGAGAAGGCGAACGTGCCCGAGTGGCGGCTGCGCGTGCTCGAGCCCGAGGCAGCCGAGGGCCCGCAGCCGGAGCCCTGAGCAGCCCGGAGCCAGGCGCCCCGGCGCTCGGCCGGCTCAGCGCGCGGCGAGCAGCTCCAGCACCTCGGCGGTCGTGCCGAGTTCGCCCAGCTTCGGGAGCTGGTGCGTCACGGACGCCTCGTGGGCCTCGGCGCTCGAATCGGTCATCGCGTCGGTGACGAAGGCCACGTCGTAGCCGAGCTCGTAGGCTGAGCGGGCGGTCGACTCGACGCCCGAGGTCGTGGCGACGCCGGTGAGCACGATCTGGTCGACGCCGGCCGCCTGCAGCTTCTCGTGCAGATCGGTGGAGAGGAACGCGCCCAGCGTGCGCTTGGTGACGGTGATGTCGCTCGGCTGCTGGTTCAACTCGGGCACCAGCTTCGTCGCCTCCGGCGGCAGGGTGCGCGCCCCGACCTGGCCCGACGCCTTGCTGCGCTCGGTGCGCCCCGGCGCGGACCCGTCGACGTTGACGAGCACGACGGGCAGGCCCTTGGCGCGGAACGCCTCGGCGAGCCGGGCGGAGTTCGCGATGATCTGCTCCATCGGGTGCGCGCAGGGGATGCCGACGATCCCGGTCTGCAGGTCGATGACGACGAGGGCGGGCTTGGTGTCGAGCTCGATGCTCATGCGTTCTCCTTTTCGAGGGGTGCGGGGGCGGCGGATGCCGGGCGCGTCTGCTCGCTGTCGACGACGCCGGTGCCGCGCAGCGCGGAGGCCGCGGCGGACAGCAGCGCGATGGCGGCGGACACGGAGAAGACGACGACGAGGCCGTCGTGGAACGGGCCCGAGATGAGGTTCGGGAAGAAGGTGTGACCGGTCAGCACGCGCTGCGCCGCCTGGGGCAGCCCGGCGAGCGCGTGATAGCTCTCGAGCAGGTACTCGATCGGGTTCACCCCGAGCATCGCGGCGAACAGCGAGGACACCGGCGGCAGCTCGCCGATCTGCGCCGCGACCGTGTGCGGCACGCCGTGCGCGGTCAGCCCCTGCGTGAGCGTGTGCGGCAGGGTGCTCGCGAGCCCCGTGATCATCAGCGAGAAGAACACGCCGATCGACAGCGAGGTGCCCGAGTTCTGGAAGGTGGCGCGCATGCCGCTCGCGACGCCGCGGTAGCGGGCCGGCACCGCGCTCATGATCGCCGCCGAGTTCGGCGCGGAGTACATGCCCATGCCGATCCCGTTGAGGGCCAGCAGCGCCGCGAACAGCCAGTACGGGAAGTCGACGGGCAGGAAGATCAATCCCACGAACGACAAGCCGAAGACCACCATCCCCGCGGTGGCGAACAGCCGCGCGCCGAGGCGGTCGGAGAGCGCCCCCGAGATCGGGCCGGCGATGAGGAACCCGCAGGTCAGCGGCAGCATCAGGATGCCGGCCCACAGCGGCGTGGACTCGTACGAGTAGCCGTGCAGCGGCAGCCAGATGCCCTGCAACCAGATCACGAGCATGAACTGCAGCCCGCCCTGCGCGAGGCTGCCGCCGAATCGGGTCGCGTTGCCGAACGCGAAGGCGCGGATCTTGAAGAGCCGCAGTTCGAACATCGGATCGTCCACCCGCAGCTCCACCCACACGAACGCGGCGAGCAGCAGCACTCCGCCGACCAGCCCGGCATCGACCCAGGGGTTGGTCCACCCCATGGTCTGCCCGCCGTACGGCTGCAGCCCGAAGGTGATCGCGACGAGCACGGCCGACAACCCGACGGCGAAGGTCAGGTTGCCCCACCAGTCCATGCGCGACGGATGCCGCACGCCGTTGTCGCGCAGCATGAAGTACGCCCACAGGGTGCCGACGATGCCCACCGGCACGTTCACCCAGAACACGCTGCGCCAGTCCCAGGCGGCCAGCAGCCCGCCCGCGGTGAGCCCGATGAACATGCCCGCGAGCCCCGCGACCTGGTTGATGCCGAGCGCGAAGCCGCGGCGCTCGCGCGGGAACGCGTCGGTGAGGATCGCCTGCGAGTTGGCGGTCAGCATCGACCCTCCGAAGGCCTGCAGCAGGCGCCATCCGATCAACCAGAGCGCCGCGGGCTCGCCGTGGAACGGGTCGAACGACAGCAGCACGCTCGCGACCGTGAAGACGAGGAAGCCGAGGTTGTAGATGCGCACCCGGCCGAACATGTCGCCGAACTTGCCGACCGCGACGACGAGCACCGACTGCACGAGCCGGTAGCCCATGATCATCCACAGCAGGTAGACGATGTTGGCCGGCGCCAGCGGGTCGAGCTTGATGCCGGTGAAGATCGCGGGCAGCGAGATGAGCACGATCGAGCCGTCCAGGCTCGACATGAACACCGCCATGGTCGTGTTCGTGAGCGCGACCCACCGGTACCTGTCGCGCCCGCCGGTCGACTCACGGCGCAGCCGACTCTGCCCGCTGGTCGACTCACGGCGCAGCCGACTCTGCCCGCTGGTCGACTCACGGCGCAGCCGTGAATGGAGACCCCCGCTCACAGCGCATCCGCCAGCCGCTGCAGCAGCGGCGCCGCCTGCCCCAGCACCGCGAGCTCGTCCTGTGTGAAGCGCTCGGCGAGCAACGCGACGATGGTCTCGGTGCGAGCGTCCTGACGCTCGCGGAAGACGGCCTCCCCGGCATCCGTCAGCCGCAGCAGCATGCGCCGGCCGTCATCCGGATCCTTCGTGCGATCGATGAGCCCCCGCGCTTCGAGCGCGGCCACGGTGACCCCCATCGCCTGCGGCGAGATCCCCTCGAGCCGCGCGATCGCGCCGGAGGTCGCCTCGCCCGCGCGCTTGATGCGCATCAGCGCCGCCATCTCGGAGGCGCTGAGCCCGCCCTGCGCGCGCGGCTGCCGCAGTGAGAGCACGAGCTGCCGCAGGCTGCCGAACAGCTCGGCGGCGAGGGCATCCGGGTCAGGCGAGGTCATAATGCTCAGCCTAGATTTATCAATCCAGATTTACAAAATGACGGATGCCGCATGTCGGCGCCCACTCGTAGAGTGAGCCGCATGAGCTCGCCGCAGCCTCAGCCCTTCACCCTCACCACCCCGAGCGGCGCGCTCGACGAGCTACGTTCGAGGCTGCGCGCCACCCGCTGGCCCGACGCGCCCGAGGGTGCCGGCTGGTCCATGGGCGCCGACCTCGACGGGTTGCGCGAGCTCGTGGCGTATTGGGCCGACGGCTTCGACTGGCCGGCACGCGAGGCGGAGCTGAATCGGCTGCCGCACTACCGCGTCGAGGTGGCCGGGCTCGGCATCCACGTGGTTCATGCCCGTGCCGTCGCGCGGGAGCCTCGCCCGCTGCCGCTGATCCTCACCCACGGCTGGCCCGACTCGTTCTGGCGGTATACGAAGGTCATCGGGCCGCTCGCCGACCCCGGCGCGCACGGCGGCGACCCGGCCGACGCCTTCGACGTGATCGTGCCCGACCTGCCGGGCTTCGGCTACTCCGATCGGCCGGCGTCGCCGCTGAACTCGATCGAGGTCGCGGCCGTCTGGGCCCGCCTCATGTCTGCGCTCGGATACGAGCGGTTCGGCGCGGCCGGCGGTGACATCGGAAGCCACGTCAGCCGCTATCTGGCGCTCGACCACCCCGACCGGGTGATCGCCGTGCACCGCACCGACGCCGGACTGCCCGCGCCCGGCACCCCCCGCGAGGAGCTCTCGCCAGAGGAACAGGCCTGGCTCGACGACGCCCTGCGTTGGAACGCCGAGGAAGGCGGCTACATCGCGATGCAGCGCACCAAACCGCAGACCGCCGCGGTCGGCCTCACCGACTCCCCGGCCGGCCTCGCCGCGTGGATCGTCGAGAAGCTGCACGCCTGGAGCGACGGCGGCCTTGCGGCGTACTCGTGGGACGACATCCTGACCAACCTCACCATCTACTGGTTCACCGGGACCATCGGCTCATCGCTGCGCATGTACCGCGCCAACGCGGCGATCGAACCGGCGCAGCTCGCCCGCCGGGTCGAGGTGCCCTCGGGCTTTGCGATCTTCGCCGGCGACGTGGTGCCGCCGCCCCGTGCGTGGGCCGAGCGCTCGACGAATCTCGTCCGCTTCACCGAGCCGTCGCGCGGTGGGCACTTCGCACCCATCGAGCAGCCCGAACTGTACGTGCACGAACTTCGCGAGTTCTTCCGCCCCTTCCGGGAGAGTTTGCGCTGAGGCATCCGTCGCCCGCCCCGCGCATCCCGCCGGCGGATCAGCTGCGCATGTTGCGCCTGATGAAGCCCCAGATGGCGGTGATCACGAACAGCAGCAGCCCGATGATGGCGAGCCACAGCAGGCCCTTGATAGCGAAGCCCAACACGGCGAGCACGAGCCAGATGACCAGAAGCAGGATGATGAGCCCAATCATGCGAGGAGCAGTACCCGGAACGACTCCGGCGCTATCGGTAGCCTGAAGGGGTGATCATCCGCGGCACCATCCGATCGACCGAGACCTGGACCGGAACCGCAGAGGCGCTCGACCCGAGCGATGCGCGGGCGGAACTCGAGCAGCGCGTCCCCGAGGGCTTCCAGCTGGCGCGCGTGACCACGCTGCACGCGAAGATCGGCGAGCCGTACAAGCTCGAGGCCGAGGCCCGCAGCACGCTCACTCGAGAGCTCGAGGCCGAGGGCGCGGACTACGCCGCAGCCCGCGCCGCCTTCGACGCGCAGATCCCCGAGGGCTGGATCCCCCTCATGGTCAGCACGAGCGAGTAGAGAGAGCCGACTGCGGGTCTCGATCCCGCCACCTTCGTATTACAAGTACGATGCTCTACCCGATGAGCTAAGTCGGCCTGACGGAAAACCGCCGCTGCAATCCTACGTGAGCGCCTACGGCCGCCGGTCCGGCGTCAGCACGACCTGGCTGGCGTAGGCGAAGCCCCCACCGAAGCCGAACAGCAGGGTCGGCGCATTCGCCGGGATGCGCCCCTCGTGCCACCACTTCGACAGGCCGAGCGGGATCGAGGCCGCCGACGTGTTGCCCGAGACCTGCACGTCGGTGACGACCGTGCGGTCGGTGAGGCCGAGCTGCTCCGCGAGCGGCTCGATGATGCGCAGGTTGGCCTGGTGCGGCACGAACACCTGGATGTCGTCCATGGTGAGCCCGGCGGTCCGCACCGCCTCATGGTTGATGGCCGCCGCCTTCGACATCGCCCACCGCAGGATCATCCGGCCGTCCTGCGTGAACTTGTTGTCCGTCGCCTCTTCCACGATCACCGCGCGCGACATGGTCGGCTCGGAGCCCCACACGATCGGCCCGACGCCGGGCTCCTCGGTCGCCTCCAGCACGAAGGCTCCGGCGCCGTCGGCGGTCAGCACGCACGTCGTGCGATCGCTCCAGTCGGTGATCGACGACAGCTTCTCGGCGCCGATCACCACGGCGCGCGTGACCTGGGCCGAGCGGATGGACGCGTCGGCGAGCGCGATGCCGTGTTCGAAGCCCGAGCAGGCCGTGTTCACATCGATGATCACCGGCGAGGTCATGCCGAGTTCGGCGGCGACCCGGCCTGCCACATTCGGGCTGTGATCCATCACGGAGGTCGAGGCGACGATGACCAGCTCCACCTCGCCGGGGGTGAGCCCGGCGTCGGCGATCGCGGCCCGCGCCGCCGCGGCGGCCATGTCTGCGACGGTCTCGTCGTCCCGGGCGATGTGGCGTTCCACGATGCCCGTGCGGGTGCGGATCCACTCGTCGCTGGTGTCGACCATCGTCGCCAGTTCGGCGTTGGTGAGCACGCGCTCGGGCTGGTAGTGACCCAGTCCGACGATGCGCGAGCCCGCGACCGTGCGGGGGGCGTTGAGCATGTCTGCCATCTTTTCAGTGATCGGATGCCTCGTGCGGCATGTTGCCCCTGCTATGAGCTCGGCGTCGGAGTGGACGAGACGATGATCGAGGTGGGCGTCGGCGACGACGAGGGCGTCGGGGTGCCGCCGCCGGCGGAGGAGGTCGGCTGCGGCGTCGACACCTGCTCGCCCTGGGCCTGCACGATGAAGGTGCGGAAGTCCGACGCATCCGTCAGCGAGCCCTTGTACTCCTGCCCGTCGACGAAGACCAGCGGCAGCGTCTTGACCTTCTTCACGTCGGCGTTCGGCAGGGGTCCGGTGGTCGCGCGCCTCAGCGCGTCCTGCGCCCAGTCGGCGTAGGTGCGCTGTTCGATGCACCGGCGGATGTCGCGCAGCGGCGTCGCCTTGGCCTGCCCCGCGTACCCGGCGAGCCTCGCGTCGGAGAGCCCGGCGCCGCCCGTCTTCGGCTGGTGCGCGAAGAGCAGTCGGTTGAACTCGTAGAACCGGTCCGGCGCATAGTTCGCCACGCATGCCGCGGCGTTGGCCGCGCGCAGAGAGTACTGCGTGGTCGAGGCGGAGCTGTTCGCGTAGTACGGCAACGGATGCACCTCGAGGGTCGCCGCTCCCGAGGAGACGAGCTTGCCGATCTGCTCGTCGTTCGTGCGCTCGAACTCGCCGCAGTACGCGCAGCCGTAGTCGACGTAGGCGACGATGTTGACCACCTGGCCGGTCGTGTCGATCGGATGCGGCGTGGGCTTCGCGCCCGCCGGCAGCGCGGCGCTGCGCTCGGCCTTCAGCCCCTGCCCGATCAGCACCCCGTCGCTGACCATGTTCGCCGGCCCGGCGTGGGGCGGGCGGATCGAGGTGACGATCACGACGGCGACGATCGCGACGACCGCGGCGATGCCGATGGCGAGGCCGGTGCGCAGCAGAACGCGGCTGCGACGCTCCCGCTTCTTCTGGGTCACCCGCAGCCGGCGTGCCTTGTCGCGCGCAGCGGCACGGACGCCGTTCGTCGGGCGGTCTTCGCTCGGCGAGCCGTTGCTCATAGTCCTCTTCTCGTCGGTTCGACTGCTCGATCTTAATGGGGCCATGCATGGCGTAGCATGAGAGCGGCCGCCGTCGTCCACACCGGTCGGGGACGGCTCACAACATCCATTCACTACGGATCGTCCGGCACGTACCTGCCGGTGAAGGAGACATAACGCCATGGCTACCGTCACGTATGACAATGCGAGCCGCATCTACCCCGGCTCGAACATCGCCGCCGTCGACTCGCTCAACCTCGACGTCGCAGACGGCGAGTTCCTCGTCCTGGTCGGCCCCTCGGGTTCCGGCAAGTCGACCGCCCTGCGCATGCTGGCCGGCCTCGAAGAGGTCAACAGCGGCAACATCTTCATCGGCGAGCGCAACGTCACCGACGTGCCGCCGAAGGATCGTGACATCGCCATGGTCTTCCAGAACTACGCGCTGTACCCGCACATGACGGTGGCCGAGAACATGGGCTTCGCCCTGCGCATCGCCGGCGTGCCGAAGGAGGAGCGCAACCAGCGCGTCCGCGAGGCCGCCAAGATGCTCGACCTCGAGCCGTACCTCGACCGCAAGCCGAAGGCCCTCTCGGGCGGTCAGCGTCAGCGCGTCGCGATGGGCCGGGCGATCGTCCGCAGCCCGCAGGTCTTCCTCATGGACGAGCCGCTGTCGAACCTCGACGCGAAGCTGCGCGTGCAGACCCGCACCCAGATCGCCTCGCTGACCCGCCGCCTCGGCGTCACCACGGTCTACGTCACCCACGACCAGACCGAGGCGCTGACCATGGGCGACCGCATCGCGGTGCTCAAGGACGGCGTCCTGCAGCAGGTGGGCACCCCGCGCGAGCTGTACGCCGACCCGAAGAACGTGTTCGTCGCCGGCTTCATCGGCTCGCCCGCGATGAACCTGTTCACCGCCGACGTCACCGAAGGCGGCGTCAAGTTCGGCACCGCCGTCATCCCTGTCGAGCGCGACACCCTCGGCTCGGCCACGCAGGTCACCATCGGCGTGCGCCCGGAGGACGTCGTCGTCTCGCTCACCGAGAGCACCGGCCTGAAGGTGGAGGTCGACCTCGTCGAGGAGCTCGGCGCCGACGGCTACCTCTACGGCCACTCCGAGGTCGACGGCAAGCGCACCGACATCGTCGCGCGCGTCGACGGCCGCATCCACCCCAACGCCGGCGACACCGTGTACATCACGCCGAAGACGGGGCACGTGCACGTCTTCAGCGTCGAGACCGGCGAGCGCCTCGGCGGCGCCGTCGTCGACTGAGGCGAAGGCGAGTAGCAGACGGATGCCTCGGGCACACGCCCGGGGCATCCGTCTCTTCTCTTGAGCTGGAGGAATTGTGGCCGGTTACGTGAACATCACCGCCGCGACGGTCGATCCCGCGCTGCTCGACCTGCCGTGGGACACCCCCCTCGACGAGTGGCCCAACGAATACATCGCGCAACTGCCCAAGGGCATCAGCCGCCACCTCGTGCGCTTCGCCAACCTGTCCGGCTATGTCGTCGCCGTCAAGGAGACCACGGGCGAGATGGCGCGTCAGGAATACGAACTGCTGCGCACCCTCCAGCGCCTGGACATCCCCTGCGTCGAGCCGGTCGCGATCATCTCCAACCGGACGGACGCGCACGGGGAGCCGCTGAAGCCGGTGCTGGTCACCCGCCACCTCAAGTTCTCTCTGCCCTACCGGGCGCTGTTCTCGCAGACCCTGCGGCCGGACACCGCCACCCGCCTCGTCGACGCGCTCGCCGTGCTGCTCGTGCGCCTGCACATCGCGGGCTTCTACTGGGGCGACGTGTCGCTGTCGAACACCCTGTTCCGGCGCGATGCGGGCGCGTTCGCCGCCTATCTCGTCGACGCCGAGACCGGCCAGCTGTATGAAGGCGGGCTGTCGAACGGCCAACGCGAGAACGACCTCGAGATCGCGCGGGTCAACATCGCCGGCGAACTGATGGATCTCGAGGCCGGCGGCCGCGCCGCCGAGGAACTCGACCCGGTCGAGGTCTCAAGCGGCATCATCGAGAAGTACCGCGAGCTCTGGAAGGAGCTCACCGTCTCGGAGACCTTCGACGCGAGCGAACGGTGGCGCATCAACGAGCGCGTGCGGCGGCTCAACGAGCTCGGCTTCGACATCGAGGAGCTCGCCATCCGCACCGATGAGGCGGGCACCACCGTGCGCATCCAGCCGAAGGTGGTCGACGCCGGCCACCATCAGCGCCGCCTGCTGCGCCTCACCGGGCTCGACACCGGCGAGAACCAGGCCAGGCGCCTGCTGAACGACCTGGACTCCTACGCGGCCACGCACAAGCGCGCCGGCGCCGACGAGGAGGCGATCGCCCACGAGTGGCTGATCCGGGTGTTCGAGCCGGTGGTGCGGGCGATCCCGGCCGAGTTGCGCGGCAAGCTCGAGCCGGCAGAGGTGTTCCACCAGCTGCTCGAGCACCGCTGGTACATCTCACAGGAGCAGAAGCGCGACGTCCCGCTCGCCGAGGCGCTCACGAGCTACATCGACAACGTGCTGCGGCACCGCCGCGACGAGGCGACCGTGATCGCCCCGCCGACCGAGACGATCACCCTGCCCGTGCTCGAGGCGGGAGACGCGACGCTGGAAGACGAGCCGGCCCCGAGCGAACGCTAGCCGCGCGCGGCCTGGCTGCGCAGCTTCGAGACCTCGTAGAGGGCGACGGATGCCGCGACCGAGGCGTTGAGCGACTCGATGCTCTCGATCGGGATCGACACGATCGCGTCGCAGGTCTCCGTCACGATGCGCGAGAGCCCCTTGCCCTCACTGCCCACGACGACGACGATCGGGCGGTCGGCCAGCTCGAGGTCGTACAGCTCGGTGTCACCGCCGCCGTCGAGGCCGATGACGAAGACGCCCTGCTTCTTGAACTCCTTCAGCGTCTGCGTGAGGTTCGGCGCCATCGCCACCGGGGTGCGCGCCGCCGCGCCCGCCGAGGTCTTCCACGCGGCCGAGTTCACCCCGGCCGAGCGGCGCTGCGGCACGATCACGCCCTGACCGCCGAACGCGGCCGTCGAGCGGATGATCGCGCCGAGGTTGCGCGGATCCGTGACGCCGTCCAGCGCGACGAACAGCGGGGTCTGGCCCTTGCGCAGCACCTCGTCGAGCAGTTCGACCGGGTGCGCGTACTCGTACGGCGGCACCTTGAGCGCGATGCCCTGGTGCACGGCGTCGCGGCCGGCCATGCGGTCGAGTTCCGGCCGCATCACCTCGAGCACGGGGATGCCGCGGTGCGTCGCGGCGGAAAGCGCCTCTTTGACCCGGTCGTCCATCTCGGTGCGGGCGGCGAGGTACAGCGTGGAGGCGGGGATCTTGGCGCGCAGCGCCTCGACGACCGAGTTGCGGCCCGTCACGAGCTCGCTGTCGTCGCCCTTCGCCCGCCGCACGGACCCGCCGCCGGTGTTCGAGCGGGGATTCTGCACCGGCTTGCGCTTCGACGCCGCGCGCTCGGCGAGCATCTTCTTACGGTAGGCGGGGTGGTACTCACGGTCCTCCGCCTTCGGCGTCGGGCCCTTGCCCTCGAGCGCCTGGCGCCCCTGACCGCCCGATCCCTTGCCGACCGAGCCCTTTTTTACTTTGCGCACGGCTCCGCCGCGCGGCTTGCCAGCCATCATCGCCCTCGCTCAGTCTCCATTGATCGACCACTGTGCACCCGTCGGGGTGTCCTCGATCGTGATTCCGGCCGCGACGAGCTCGTCACGGATGCGGTCGGCGACCGCGAAATCCTTCGCCGCTCGCGCCGCCTGGCGATCGTCGAGCATGCGGGTGATGAGCGCCTCCAGGGCGCCCTGCAACTCGACGTCCTGCGGATGGCGCCACTCGGGCGCGAGCGGATCGATGCCCAGCACGCGCGTCATCGCCCGCACCCGGCCGCGGGCGACCGCGACACCGTGCAAGTCCTCGGCGTCCAGCGCCGTGTTGCCCTCCCGCACGGTGTCGTGCAGCACAGCGAGGGCCTGCGGCACCGACAGGTCGTCGTCCATCGCCTCGGCGAACTCCTCGGGGATGACGAGTTCCTCCGCGGAGCGGAACCGGGTGCCCTCGAGCCGCCGGCCGCTGCGCACGAGGAAGCCCTCGATGCGCTCCACGGCAGCCTCGGCCTCAGCCAGCGAGCGATCCGTGTAGTCGATCGTGGACCGGTAGTGGGCCTGCCCGAGCGCGTACCGCAGGACGAGGGGTGAGACGGATGCCAGCAGCTCGCCGACGAACACCGAGTTGCCCAGCGACTTCGACATCTTCTGCCCGTTGATGTTCACGGCGCCGTTGTGCACCCAATACCGCGCGAAGCCGTCGCCGGCCGCGGTCGACTGTGCCAGCTCGTTCTCGTGGTGCGGGAAGCGCAGGTCGACCCCGCCGCCGTGGATGTCGAACTCGGGCCCCAGGTAGCGCGAGGACATCGCCGAGCACTCGATGTGCCACCCGGGCCGGCCGGGGCCCCACGGGCTGTCCCACGTCGCCGACTCGGGTTCTCCCTCCTTGCGTCCCTTCCACAGCGCGAAGTCGCGGGGGTCGCGTTTCCCCCGCGGATCGGCATCGGCCGCATCCTGCATGTCGTCGATCGACTGCCGGCTGAGCGCTCCGTAGGGGGCGTAGCTGCGCACGTCGAAGTACACGTCGCCCGAGCCATCCGCTGCCGGGTACGCGTGGCCGGCGGAGATGAGCCGCTCGATGAGGGCGTGCATCTGGGGGATGCTCGCCGTCGCCCGCGGCTCGTAGCTCGGCGGCAGGATGCCGAGGGCGCGGTAGGCCGCCGCGAACTCCAGTTCCACGCGGTACGCGAGCGCCCACCACTGCTCGCGGCTGCCCGCCTGCTGCGCCTCGGCCGCGTTCGCGAGCACCTTGTCGTCGATGTCGGTGACATTGCGCACCATCGTCACGGTCAGCCCCCGGTGGTCGAACCAGCGCCGCATGATGTCGTAGACGAGGGCCGAGCGCACATGACCGATGTGCGGCGACGACTGCACCGTCGGGCCGCACACGTAGAGACCGACCGCCCCGTCGACGAGGGGAACGAAGTCGCGCAAGGCCTGGGCCTTGGTGTCGTAGAGGCGAATGGTCACTTCAGAGAGTTTACGGTGGCCCCGCTGCACGTCGGCCGGGTCGGGATTCAGCGGGTGAGGAGGGCCGTGGCGATCGCAGCGAGGCCTTCGCCGCGGCCGGTGAAGCCGAGGCCGTCGGTGGTGGTGGCCGTCACCGCCACGGGCGCTCCGAGCAGTTCCGAGAGGACCGCGTCGGCCTCCGCCTTGCGCGGCGCGAAGCGCGGGCGGTTGCCGATCAACTGGACCGAGACGTTCTCGATGCGCCAGCCGGCTTCCGTGAGCAGTCTCCGGGTCTCGGAGAGGAACACGTCGCCGTGGGCGCCGGCGAAGCGGAGGTCGCTCGTGCCGAAGACGCCGCCGATGTCGCCGAGCCCGGCCGCCGACAGCAGCGCGTCGACGATCGCGTGCGCCACCGGGTCCCCGTCGCTGTGCCCGGAGAGTCCGCGCTCCCCCGGCCACTCCAGACACGCCACCCAGAGCGGTGCCGCGGGGTCGTCGCTGAACGCGTGCGTGTCGGTGCCGACGCCGATGCGGGTCACGGATGCCTCCCTGAGCAGCTCCTCCGCGCGGTGCAGGTCCCACGCCGTGGTGATCTTGAACGCCAGCGGGTCGCCGGGCACGACGTGGGCGGGGTGCCCCGCGTCGGCGATCAGCTGCGCGTCGTCGGTGACGCTGCGGCCCGCGGCGGCGTATGCGGCGATCAGCTGGTCGGCGGGGAACCCCTGCGGCGTCTGCACGGCGGCCAGGGTGTCCCGGTCGACCGTGTCGAGGATCGCGCCCGAGGCATCCGTGCGCTTGATCGTGTCGGCGACCGGCATACCCGGCACGGCGCCGGCCCCCGTCCGCTCGACGGCGTCGACGACGCGGTCGAACAACTCGGCGGGCGCGAGCGCCCGGGCCGCGTCGTGCACGAGCACGATCTCCGCGTCGCCGATCAGGGCGAGCCCGGCGGCGACGGATGCCTGACGCGTCGCGCCTCCCGGAACCACGTCGCCCGAACCGATCACGCGCTCGAGCACGGTGCGCGCCTCGGCCAGCAGATGACCGGGCGCGACGACCACGACGTGGGGAGTGCGGGCCATTCCCGCGACGGAATGCAAGGCGTGCTCGAGGATGGTGCGGCCGGCCAGCGGAACGAACGCCTTCGGCAGGTCAGCGCCGAGACGGGTGCCGCTTCCGGCGGCGACCACGATCACGGCGACGCGGCGGGCTGTCATGGACGCCGTGGCCGGTGCCGGAACTAGGAGGCCAGGACCTCGTCGAGCACGCTCGACGCCTGCTCCTCGTCGGTCTTCTCGGCCAGGGCCAGCTCGGAGACGAGGATCTGGCGCGCCTTGGCGAGCATGCGCTTCTCGCCGGCCGACAGGCCGCGGTCCTGGTCGCGGCGCCACAGGTCGCGCACGACCTCGGACACCTTGATGACGTCACCGGAGGCGAGCTTCTCGAGGTTCGCCTTGTAACGGCGGCTCCAGTTCGTCGGCTCCTCGGTGAACGGGGCGCGCAGCACCTCGAACACGCGGTCGAGGCCCTCCTTGCCGATCACGTCTCGCACGCCGACGAGGTCGACATTCTCCGCCGGCACCTCGATGGTCAGATCCCCCTGAGTGACATTGAGCTTGAGGTAGACCTTCTCTTCACCCTTGATGATTCGTTTCTTGACCTCGGTGATCGTTGCTGCACCGTGGTGGGGGTAAACGACGGTTTCGCCAACCTCGAAAAGCATAGATGTCAGTCCCTTCAGCAACGCCCAGTCTATCACGGCGAGGCAATCTCGACTCCGGCCGGGCGGGCCCCGAAGCGGCCTCCCGGGCCCCGCCGGCGCCCGGATCCCGCTCGGGGCATACGCTAAACTCGAACCGCATCCGGACCCTGCCGGCCGACACCCCGGCCGCCCGGCTGCACAGGTACGGAGGTCATTGGTGAAGGCGCGTGTCGCGGCATCGGTCATTCTGGCCACGGGCATCATGTTGGGCACCGCAGGCTGCAACCTGATCGCTCCGCAGGAGACCACCAAGATCACCGAGTCGACCTCCTTCGGTGTCGAGGGCCAGGTCGGCAAGGTCGACATCCGCAACGCGTACCTCGTGGCCGAAGGCGAATCGGTCAACCTCGTCGCCACCCTGGTCAACTCCAGCAGCAAAGCGCAGACCGTCACGGTGCAGCCCGATGCGCGGGCCGCCGATGACCAGACCGTCACGATCCCCGCCGGCACGACCGCCGTGCTCGGCAACGCGACCCGGGTGCAGTGGAACGACCTCGACGCCGCCCCCGGCTCGCTCTTTCCCGTCTACTTCAGCTACGGCACCGAGACCGGGGCGAACCTGAAGCTGCCGGTGCTGACCTCCGACTTCCAGATCAACGAGACGGTGACGCCGACCCCCGTGCAGACGGCGACCCCGACGCCGTCCGAGACCTCGACGCCGACGCCGACCGCGACCGAGACGGCCGGCGGCTGACACTCGACATGATGAAGGGGCGGATGCGCGCAGCATCCGCCCCTTCTCGTCTCCGCCGCTACTCGCTCTCGAAGCGGTAGCCGAGCCCGCGCACGGTGACGAGCATGCGCGGCTCGGAGGGGTTCGGCTCGATCCGGCTGCGGATGCGCTTGATGTGCACGTCCAGCGTCTTGGTGTCACCGAAGTAGTCGCTGCCCCAGACCCGGTCGATCAGCTGGCCGCGGGTGAGCACGCGGCCGGCGTTGCGCAGCAGGAGTTCGAGCAGCTCGAACTCCTTCAGCGGCATGGGGGTGTCGACCCCCTTCACCGTCACGGTGTGGCGGTCGACGTCCATGCGCACGTCGCCGACCTCGAGCACGCCGTCGTCGATGACGTCCGGCTCGACCCGTCGCCGCAGCACGGCACGGATGCGCGCGAGCAGCTCCCTGCTCGAATACGGCTTGGTGACGTAGTCGTCGGCGCCGAGCTCGAGCCCCACCACGATGTCGACCTCGGAGTCCTTGGCCGTGAGCATGATGATCGGCACGTTGGAGCGGCCGCGGATCTCGCGGCACACCTCCGTGCCGGGCATGCCGGGCAGCATCAGGTCGAGCAGAATGAGGTCGGCGCCGTCGCGGTCGAACGCGGCCAGGGCGTCGGGACCGGTCTCGGCGACGTCCACCTCATAGCCCTCGCGGCGCAGGAGGAAGGCGAGCGGGGCGGAAAGCGACGGCTCGTCTTCGACGAGCAGCAGGCGGGTCACTGGTTCTCTTCTCCTCGGAGTCGGGCCAACGCGGTGGCCGGACGGTCGGCTTCGGGCAACCGGATGGTGAAGGTCGAGCCCATGCCGGGCTGCGACCACACGCGCACATCGCCGCCGTGATTCTGCACGGCATGCTTGACGATGGAAAGTCCGAGGCCCGTGCCGCCGGTGGCGCGGCTGCGGGCCTGATCGACGCGGAAGAACCGCTCGAAGATGCGGGCCTGGTCGGCCTCGGGGATGCCCTCACCCTGGTCGGTCACGGCGATCTCGACCACGCCGTCGTCCACGCGGGAGCCGATGCCGACGCGCGAGCCGTCGGGCGAATAGCGGATCGCGTTGGAGATGAGGTTGTCCACGGCGGTGACGAGCAGCCGCTCGTCCCCGTACACGACGGCACCGCTGGGTTCGCCGGTCACGAGGGAGATGGCGTGCGCGTCGGCGCCCACGCGGTTCTGGTCGACCGCCGCCGCGATGACGTGGTCGATCTCGACGGGCTCCGCGTTGGCGACGGCATCGACGGCCTGCAGCCGCGACAATTCGATGATGTCCTGGGTGAGGCGCGCGATGCGAGCGGATTCGGCCGTCAGCCGGTCGGCGAACATGCGCACCTGCTCGGGGTCGTCGGCGGCGGTCTGCAGCGCCTCGGACAGCAGGCCGATCGCGCCGATGGGCGTCTTCAGTTCATGGCTGATGTTCGCGACGAAGTCCCGGCGCACCGCTTCGAGCCGGTAGGACTCGGTGCGGTCGTCGATGAGCATCAGCACGAAGCGGCTGCCGAGGACGGTTGCGCGGACGTGCACGCGGACCGTCGCGTCCTTGAACCTGCCGCGCTGCAGTTCGAACTCTCGGTCGAGCGGCTCACCGGTGCGCCGCACCTGCTCGGCGACCTCGACGAGTTCGGAGAAGGCGAGGTGCCCGCCCGAGACCAGCGCCAGGGCGAAGGCCTTCGCCGACGCCTTCACCACGTTCAGCGACGGGTCCACGACGATTCCGGCCGACTCCATCGCGTCGAGCACCTGGTCGACCCCGTCGGGCACCTGCCGGCTGGAAACCTGCACGGCGCGGTGGCTGCGGCGGGCGGCAAGAGTCAGCACCTCCACGAATCCGCCGCCGATGACGAGGCCGATCGCCAGTGCCAGAAGCACCAGCCAGGCCGAGTAGTGCATGACCCCAGCGTATATAGGCGGTGACGCGCCCCTCGGCCGTCGGCCTTGCGGGAGCCGCCCATCCAACGGGTACTTTAAGAACTGTTCAGGTGCCGGGCACCGCCCGTTCACTGCCCGCCGTGAGGATACCGAGGTCTGGGGCGACCCGGGCCGACCCCGCGTGCGTATACCGAATCTCAAGGAAGCACGACTTTATGCGCGAAGTTTTCCAGCAGGAGCTGGCTGAGGTGCAGGACCGCCTCGTCGAGATCTCCGAGCTCGTCCTCGACTCGATCCGCGATGCCTCCACCGCCTTCAACACCTCGGACGTGGCACTCGCCGACAAGGTGATCGCCGCCGACCCGACGATCGACGAGCTCGCGGTCGAGCTCGACGAGCTGTCGATCGAGATCCTGTACCGGCAGACCCCGGTCGCGCGCGACCTGCGCATCGTGGTCAGCGCGCTGCGCATGAGCGCGTCGCTCGAGCGCATGGGCGACCTCGCCCGGCACATCGCGCAGCTGGCCCGCCGCCGCTACCCCAACCACGTCGCCCCCGACGCGCTGCGCGACACGTTCGTGCAGATGGCGGCCGAAGACGTGCACATGGCCGAGCTGCTGACCCAGTTGCTGCGCACCCAGGACGTCGCGCTGGGCGATCAGCTCATCGCGCAGGACGCCTCGGTCGACGCGCTGCACCGCAGCGTGTTCGACAATGTGCTCGGCGCCGGCTGGTCGGGCGAAGCCGAGCAGACCGTGGACGTCACGCTCGCCTCGCGCTTCTTCGAGCGCTTCGCCGACCACGCGGCGTCGATCGCCAAGAAGGTGCAGTACCTGGCGACCGGCGACTGGGTCCCCGAAGACACCCGTTAGAGACCGACGACGAAGGGTCCCTCGGAGACCGCGCCGCGCGAGCGGCTACTTCTTGCCCTGCGCGGCGACCGCTGCGGCGCCCGCGGCCGCCGCCTCGGGGTCGAGGTACTCGCCGGGGCCGACCGGCATGAAGTCCTCGCCGATGCGGTACACCAGCGGGATGCCGGTGGGGATGTTCAGGGCGGCGATCTCGTCGTCGCCGATGCGGTCGAGGTGCTTCACGAGGGCGCGCAGCGAGTTGCCGTGGGCGGTGACGAGGACCGTCTTGCCCTCGGCGAGGGAGACGGTGATGTCGCTGAACCAGTAGGGCAGCATCCGATCGATGACGTTCTTCAGCGCCTCCGTGCGCGGCAGCTCGCCGTCGATGTCGGCGTAACGCGGGTCGCCGGCCTGCGACCACTCGGCGTCGTCCGGCAACTCGGGCGGAGGAACGTCGAAGCTGCGGCGCCAGATCATGAACTGTTCCTCGCCGAACTCTGCGAGGGTCTGCGCCTTGTCCTTGCCCTGCAGGGCGCCGTAGTGGCGCTCATTCAGGCGCCAGCTGCGCTTGACGGGGATCCAGAGCCGGTCGGCGGTGTCGAGGGCGTAGTCCGCGGTCTGGATGGCGCGCGACAGCACGCTCGTGTAGAGGATGTCGGGCTCGAGGCCCGCCGCCTTGATCAGCTCGCCCGCGTGCTTGGCCTCTTCGATGCCCTGGGGGCTCAGCCGCACGTCGACCCACCCGGTGAAGAGATTCTTCGCGTTCCATTCGCTGTTGCCATGGCGCAGGAGGATCAGGGTGTACGGCTCGCTCATGCCTCCAAGCCTATCGAGCGCGGTTAACTGTCGTCATGGGTCGTCCGTCCTCTCCCGCCAAGCCGGTCGGGCCCTCGAAGCCGGTCGGGGCGATCACGCGGGGAACGACGGGCACGAACCGGCTGCGCCGCGTCGACCGCTGGATCGCGCACCGGCCCGAGTTCACGCGGGCGGCGGCGCCCCTGGTGGTCGACCTGGGCTACGGCGGCAGCGGGGTCACCACGCTCGAGTTGTGGTCGCGGCTTTCCCGGGTGAGATCGGATGTCTCGGTGCTCGGTCTCGAGATCGATCCGGCTCGGGTGGCGGTGGCGCGGGAGCAGCTCGCCGCGGTGCGCTCCGGTGCGACGGCGTTCGCGCCCGCGGCGGCCGTGTCATTCGAGCGGGGCGGGTTCGAGGTGCCGCTGCCGGCCGGGCGGCGGGGGGCGACCGTCATCCGCGCGTTCAACGTGCTGCGGCAGTACGCCGAAGGCGACGTCGCAGGCGCCTGGGCGCGGATGACGGAGCGGCTCGAACCCGGCGGCCTGCTCGTCGAAGGCACCTGCGACGAGCTGGGCCGGGTGTGCTCCTGGGTCGACCTGACTCCGGCCGGCCCGCAGCGGTTCACCGTATCCCTGCGCCTGGCGCAGCTCGAGACGCCGGCGATCGTCGCTGAGCGGCTGCCCAAGGCGCTCATCCACCGCAACGTTCCGGGCGAGCGGGTGCACGAGTGGCTGGCGGCGCTCGAGGGGGCCTGGCGCAAGGCATCCGTGCTCGCGCCCTACGGCGTGCAACAGCGCTGGATCGGCGCGGTGTCGGCGCTGCGCGACGAGGGCTGGCCGATCATCGGCGGCCGCGCGCGGTGGCGGCTCGGCGAGGTGACCGTGCCGTGGTCGGCCGTCGCCCCGAGCTGAGCGCCCGCAGCGCAGGCAGTCAGAGCGCCGGCAGCTGGGCGCGCGCATCGGCCACGGGCATGCCCGTCGCGCACAGCAGGTCGACCAGCAGCGGATGCAGCGCGAGCACGAGCCCCTTCTCGCGGGCGGAGCCGCGGGGGATCAGCACGTCGGGCACGAGCCGGCGCACCACCGCGATGAATGCGTGACGTGCCGCGGGAAGCTGTGCCACGTCGTCGAGCGAGGCGCGCAGCAGGCCCACGCCGAGTTCGAGCTGGGCGAGCGCGTCGGCGACCTCGGGGCGCGCGACGCCGTCGTGCACGAGATACTCCGCGCGCCGGGTGACGACGCGCAGGTTGCGCCAGGCGAGGTCCATCGCCTGGTGCATCACGCGCTGCGACTCGAGCTCGGGCAGGTAGCGCCGCAGGAACGGGGAGAGCCGCGCGACAGAGAGCGCCGAGTCGAGGCTCGCGGCCCACGCATCCGTATGCGGCTGCGAGGTGCGCGCGAGCTCGAGGGCGCGGGCGGCGAGCGGCGAATCGCCGCGGCGTACGGCGGCGACGAGCGTCTGCAGCGCCTGGTCGAACTGGTCGAGCGAGCGGCGGGCGTCGCGGCTCGCCTCGCGGCGGGGGTCCCGCGGCAGCAGGGCCGTCGCGAGCAGCGCGACCGCGCCGCCGATGAGGCCGTCGACGGTGCGCGTGAACGGGCCGCCGACGGGGCTCGGCACCAGCAGCACGAGCATCGACTGCACGAGCACGGTCGCCGGGAACCCGGCCTCGGAGGAGAAGAACCGGGCGGTCGCGAGAGACGCCACCGTGATCAGCGCCAGTTGCCAGAAACCGACCCCGAACAGCGTCAGCTCGAGTTCGGCGAGCAGGATGCCGACCGTCATGCCGACGGCGGTGCGCAGCACGCGCACCGGGCGCGCGTCTCGGGTGAAGCCGAGCGCGGCGACCGCCACCGTGATCGACAGCAGCGGGGTGCGATGGCCGAGACCCCAGTGCGCGACGGCGAACGCCGCCATCGCCGCGACGGAGACTTGGCCGATCGCGGGAAGCGAGGCGGTCAGGCGACGCGACGACGCGCCCAACCACTCGCGGGCGCGGGCTCTCACGCGGACCGGCGAGGGCGGTGCACGGCGCCGAGGCGCGGCATGCGCGGCACGTCGGCGGCGGCGCCGGCGGTGGGCGGGACGATGACCTGCTGGGCCGCGGCGACCTCGGCATCGTCTGCGCGCACGCGCAGCCCGGCGGCCGGATCGACCGTGCGCTTGATCACGGCGAGCGCGATCGGGCCGTACTCGTGGTGCACGGCACTCGACGTCACCTCGCCCACGACCGCGCCGTCGGTGGTCACGACCTCGGCGCCGCTGCCCGGCAGCACGGCGTCGGACCCGTCCAGGTCCAACTGCACGAGCCGGCGCGGCGGATGCCCGAGGTTGTGCACCTTCGCCACCGTCTCCTGACCGCGGTAGCAGCCCTTCTCGAGGTGCACCGCGCTGCGCAGCCAGTCGAGCTCGTGCGGGATCGAGCGCTCGTCCACCTCGGTGGCGAACCGCGGGCGCCAGGCGGCGATGCGCAGCGCCTCGGCCGCCGCGACGCCGGCGACGCCCAGGCGATCGGATGCCGCGAGGGCCGCGAGCTCGTCGAGCTCGGCCCGCTCGACCACCGTCTCGAACCAGCGCCACTCCTCCCCCGGGTGCGGACCCTCGTGGTACTGGTGGCCGCCTGAGGCGACGTGGGACCACGGGTCCTGCCAGGTGATGCGGTCTCCATTCGCCGGCTCCACCGGCGAGTCGGCCGGCGCGGTGCGCTGCACGCCCGGGCCGACCGGCGCGGCGTCGCCTCCGCCGGCCGACTCGCGCGCGGCGCGAATGGAGGCCAAGGGGGCGGTGGAGCCGATCACCGCGTAGCGGTCGGTGACGTCCTCCGGCTCGACGCGCAGCATGAAGCGCATGCCGTTCAGGAAGTCGAGCAGCCCCGCGGCCTGAGGCGCGTCCACGAGCAGCCACAGCCGCTCCCCGTCATCGACGAGGCGCACCGCGTGCTCGATGCGGCCGGTCGGGTCGAGCACGAGCGTCTCGGACGACGCTCCCGGCGCGAGGCCGAGCAGTTGCTGGCTGGTGATCGAGTTGAGCCAGCTCAGCCGGTCGGGGCCAGAGACCGTGAGCACGGCACGCGCCAGCAGCGCCACCGCCCGGCCCTCGTCGAGCCGGCGCTGCTCGCCGAGCGGGTTGCCGTAGTGCCACGGCACCCCCGCGTCGGGGCCGTCGGGCACGGCGACCGCACCGGGAAGGGAGAGGAACGGCTCAGGCATTGCGTCAATCGACCTTCGCCAGCCGCGCCGAGGCGTGCGTGCGCAGCTGCTGCCCCAGCGCCGCGATGTCCCATGCCCACAGCAGATGTCCCTCGACGAGACCGTAGAGACGGGTCGCCGCCGAGTACTCCTTCGCGCCGGCGGTGCGCATCACGGCATCGGTGGAGAGGTCGATGCGCGGCCCCTTCACCTGTCCGAGGTAGACCTCGGAGACGCCGTCGGGGTGGACGAGCGAGACCTCGATGTCGAATCCGTTCGACTCGTTGCGGAGGGTCTCGACGGCCTCCGCGTCCGTGAACGGCCGCTCCCCGACGCCGGGAAGCATTCCGGGGCCCGGATCGCCCTCGGTCTGCGGGCGGGAGAGCCGCCAGTAGCCGGTCTCGGCGACCAGCGGCGTGTGCTCGTCGTCGAGCACCCAGGTGTACGAGGTGTAGTTGAGGTACGGCAGCCCGTCGTGGCTGAAGCTGATGCGCTGCCCGAACTCGCGCTGCACATGGTCTTCGCCGATCTTGTAGTCCAGCACCCCCGTGCCTTCCCACACTCCGATCAGCCAGGAGAGCGGGACGAGCTCGGCGGGCAGGCCGACGGGAAGCTCGATCATGGGCTGCCGCGCGGTCAGTGCTGGCCGCGGAACAGGTTGTAGACCACGAGCACCGCGGTGCCCGCGATCGCCAGCCCGGCCAGTCCCAGCAGTGCGACGAAGACGAGTTCCAGGGTCAGAAGCATGAGCCCAGCCTACGCGTGCCGGTCACCGAATCAGAGCTATGACCCCGGTCGCGAGGGCGAGGATCACCACGGCGCCGCTGATCGAGGAGGCGAGGCGGTGCACGAATCCGCGCTTCTCCTTCGTGGCGAGCTGGATGCCGAGGGTGAGCACGATCGACGCCGCGCCGGCGAGGCTCAGCCACGCGCCGTCGTGCTCGGAAGGCGACAGCACGCCGATCAGCACGGATGCGACGAGGGCGAACGCCCACACTGCGGAGACCGTGCCTTTGGCCGCGGCGCGAGGAAGCGATTCCGTCGTCATGCCCCCATGATGCCGCGGATTCGGAAGGCCGCGGGAAAAGGGCGCCGGTGCGGTTCCGCTAGGATTCCCGCTATCCGAATGGTCCTGGAGGTCACATGGCGCAACTGCTGATCCTGACGTCTGCCCAGGATCAGGATGTGCTGCCCGCTCTGGGGCTGCTCAACCACCGCACGCGCACGATTCCCGCCGAGGCGTCGGCGCTCGTGAGCGCGCCGAGCAGCGACCTCATCTTCGTCGACGCCCGCCGCGACCTCGTCGGGGCGAAGTCGCTGAGCAAGCTGCTCACGACGACCGGATCCACCGTGCCGCTCCTGCTCGTGCTGACCGAGGGCGGCCTGCCCGCGGTGAACGCCGATTGGGGCGTGACCGACGTCGTGCTGGCCGACGCGGGTCCGGCGGAGGTGGATGCGCGCATCCGTCTCGCCATCGACCGGCGGCAGCAGGACTCGCAGCAGTCGAAGATCCAGACCTCGGGCGTCACGATCGACGAGGCGTCGTATTCGGCGAAGGTGCACGGGCGCCCGCTCGACCTCACCTTCAAGGAGTTCGAGCTGCTGCGCTTCCTCGCCACCCACCCCAGCCGCGTCTTCACCCGTGAGCAGCTGCTCTCGGAGGTGTGGGGCTACGACTACTTCGGCGGCACCCGCACCGTGGACGTGCACGTGCGGCGCCTGCGCGCGAAGCTCGGCGACAGCGAGTCGCTCATCGGCACGGTGCGCAACGTGGGCTACCGCTTCAACGTGTTCGAAGAAGGGCAGTGACCGCCCGGGTCCGCCTGGTGGCGACGGATGCCTCGGCCGCGGGCCCGCTCGTCGCACCGTTCGACGAGCAGACGCGGTTCGACGTGGCGCGCGGCGCGCGGCGGCTCTTCGCGGTGCGCAGAACTCCCGAGGACGACGTCGTCGGCAGCGCCGTGCTGGGCGGCGGCGAGCTCGATCTGCACATCGCACCGGAGTTCCGCACGCGCGGGTTCGGGGCCGACGCCGCGCAGCACCTGCTCGAGCGTGCCGGCGACGGGCGACTGACCGCGTGGTCGCACGGCGACCACCCCGCCGCCCGGTCGCTCGCCCGCCGCTTCGGGTTCCGCGCCGTCCGCACCCTGCTCGAGCTCGAGCTGGTGTTCGCGGATCCGCCCGCGGATCGCGCCGCCCCGGCCTCCGGCACGCCGGCCGTAGCACCGGAAGCAGCCCCGGGCGAGGTGACGATCGACGCGTTCCGGCCGGGCGCCGACGAGGACGGGTGGCTCGCGCTCAACGCGCGCGTGTTCGCCCGGCATCCCGAACAGGGCCGCCTCACCCGCGCCGACCTCGACCAGCGGATGGCGGAGCCGTGGTTCGACCCCGCGGACTTCCTCGTCGCCCGCGACGCGGACGGCACGATGATCGGCTTCAACTGGCTGAAGGTCGAACCGGGCGGCACCGAGGGCGAGATCTACGTGATCGGCGTCGCCCCGGAGGCGGCGGGGCGCGGGCTCGGGCGCAAGCTGATGAACCGTGGGCTGCAGCGATTGCGCGAACGGGGTTGCACCTCCGCGGAGCTCTACGTGGAGGGCGACAACGCGGCGGCCGTGCACCTGTACCGGTCGCTCGGGTTCACCGACCGCGCCGTGCACGTGCAGTACGAGCGGGCACCCGCGTGACGCCGCTGCCCCGCATCGCGATCGCCGGCCTCGGCATCGAGTCGAGCACCTTCTCGCCGGCGCGCACCGAGGCGAGCGCGTTCCACCCGCTGCGCGGCGGCGATATCCTCGACCGCTATGCGGGCTTCCTCGGCGAGGGCACGCCGCTGCGCTCGGCGGCCGAGTGGCGTCCGGCGCTCGTGGGCAAGGCGCTGCCCGGCGGCATCGTGACCGCCGCCGCGTTCCGCGAGCTGTCCGTCGAGCTGATCGAGCGCCTGGCCGCGCTGCCCCCGCTCGACGGGCTGTGGTACGACATCCACGGCGCGATGACGGTCGAGGGCGTCGACGACGCGGAAGCGGTGCTGCTGCGGCGCATCCGCGACGCCGTGGGCCCCGACGTGCTGGTCTCGACGACGATGGACCTGCACGGCAACGTGAGCCGCGAGCTCGCGCATCTGACCGACCTGATCACGTGCTATCGGACGGCCCCGCACGAGGACGCGCTGGAGACCAAGGAGCGCGGCGTGCGCAATCTCTTCGAGCGCCTGCGGGCCGGGAGCGGCCGGCCGCTCAAGGCGTGGATCCCGATCCCGGTGCTGCTGCCCGGCGAGAAGACCTCGACCAGGGTCGAGCCCGCGGCAGGCGTCTACGCGCAGGTCGCCGAGGTCGAGGCCGAGCCGGGTGTGCTCGACGCCGCGATCTGGGTCGGCTACGCCTGGGCCGACGAGCCGCGCAACCGGGCGGTCACCGTGGTCACCGGCGACGACGAGGTCGCCGTGACGGCGGGCGCGCAGCGGCTCGCCCGCGCGTTCTGGGACGCGCGCGACGACTTCGCGTTCGCGGCTCCGACCGGCACTCTGGACGAGTGCGTGGCGGCGGCCCTGGCCTCCGCTGCCCGGCCTTACTTCATCAGCGACAGCGGCGACAACCCGACGGCCGGCGGCGCAGGCGATGTGACGTGGACTCTCGCCCGGCTGCTCGAGACGCCCGAGCTCACCGCCGAGGGGCGCACGGTCATCTACGCGTCGCTGCCGGCACCCGAGGCGATCCCCGTCATCGAGGCCGCCGGCGTCGGTGCGCAGGTGACCGTCACTGCCGGTGCCGCCGTCGACGACACGCACGAGGGACCGGTCACGCTGACCGGCGTCGTGCACAGCATCCGTCACGGCGACCCGGACGCCGAGGTCGAGGCGGTGCTGCGCATCGGCGGCCTGCACGTGATCCTCACGCGAGCGCGCAAGCCGTATCACCTCGAGAGCGACTTCAGGGCGCTGGACCTCGACCCGCGGCGCGCGGACGTGGTCGTCGTGAAGATCGGATACCTCGAGCCGGAGCTCTACGACATGGCGCGGGGCTGGATGATCGCGCTCACCCCCGGCGGAGTGGACCAGGATCTGGTGCGCCTCGGGCATCGCCGCATCCGTCGGCCGCTGGTGCCGTTCGACCCGGCCGACTTCGAACCGGAGCTGCACGCGCGGCTCATCCCCGCCTCGAACGCGCCGCTCACGGGCGACGACGAATGACGGCGCGGCTCGAGATCGCGGTCGCCGCGCCGCACGCGGCCCGGATCGCCGTGCAGCACGGCGCCGACCGCGTCGAGCTGAGCGCGGCGCTCGAGCTCGGCGGGGTGACCCCCTCGCAGGCGCTCGTCGAGCAGACGCTCGAGGCGTGCGCCGAGACGCACGTGCTGGTGCGCTGCCGCGCCGGCGACTTCGTCTACGACGCCGACGAGGTCGCGCTGATGCGCGCCGAGGCGGCGGCCGTCGTGCGGGCCGGCGCGGCGGGCGTCGTGATCGGCGCGCTCACCCCCGACGGCGGGCTCGATCTCGACGCGACCCGGGCCGTCGCCGACGCCGCGCTTACGGTGCGCGACGTCGAGATCACGGTGCACCGCGCCATCGACGCGAGCCGCGACCCCGTGCGGGCGGCCGCAGATCTCGCACACTCCGCGCTGCGGCCTGCGCGCATCCTCACCTCCGGCGGCCACGAGGCGGCCGGCGAGGGCGCCGCCGTCATCGCCGCGATGGCGCAGGCGGCGCCCGGCATCGAGATCATGGCCGGGGGCGGCGTCACCGCGGCCACGATCCCCACGCTTCTGGCCGCCGGCGCGGCCGCCGTGCACCTCTCCGCCAAGCGGCGCGAGCGGGACCACCTGACGATCGACGCCGCGCTCGTGGCATCCGCTCGCCGTGCCGTCGACGCGCACAACGCGCGCGACCGGCGTAACGCGATGCCACAGACGAACACGGATGCCCCGGCCGCACGGCATTCTTAGTGCATGTCCGCACGCACCCGCCTCGCCGCCGTCGCCGCGCTCGCCGTCGCCGCGACCCTCGTCCTCTCCGCCTGCTCGTCGTCCTCCTCCGACGTGCAGAAGACCGCCGGCTCTTCCGATTCCGGCTACGTCACTCCCGGCAAACTCACCATCGGAACGTCGGAACCGGCCTACGCGCCGTGGGTGATCGACGACAAGCCCCAGTCCGGCAAGGGCTTCGAGGCGGCCGTCGCGTACGCCGTGGCCGACAAGCTGGGCTTCACGAAGTCGGACGTGGTGTGGGTGCGCGACACCTTCGACCAGGCGATCGCCCCGGGGCCGAAGGACTTCGACTTCAACATCCAGCAGTTCTCGATCACGGACGAGCGGAAGAAGGCCGTCGACTTCTCGAGCCCCTACTACGAGACGAGCCAGGTGGTCATCACCTACGCCGGCAGCAAGGCCGACGGCGTCACGACGCTGGCCGGGCTGAAAGACCTGCTGATCGGCGCGCAGACCGGCACGACGAGCTTCACCGAGGCGGAGCAGGAGATCAAGCCGACGAAGGGCGTGCAGGTCTTCAACAGCAACGACGACGCCGTCGCCGCCCTCAAGGCGAAGCAGGTCGATGCGATCGTCGTCGACCTGCCGACCGCGTTCTACATCACGAGCTCCGAGCTCGACGACGGCGCGATCGTCGGCCAGTTGCCGACGGTGTCCGGCGAGAAGGGCGACCAGTTCGGTCTCGTCCTCGCCAAGGACAGCCCGCTGACGGCGAAGGTGAGCAAGGCGGTCGACGAGCTGAGGGCCGACGGCACCCTCGACAAGCTGCAGGCGCAGTGGCTGAACAGCGAGGGCAACGCCCCGATTCTCAAGTAGCTTGTGCAGGTGACCGTCTCCGCCCTCGAGCTCGAGCGGCGCCGCTACCGCGCCGGACGAGCCCGCCGCTCGGTGTGGGTCGGCATCGCCTCGACGCTCGTGTTCGCCGCGCTCGTCGTCGTCGGGCTCAGCCTCACCCCGGGCTGGCCGGTGGTGCGCAGCACCTTCTTCGACCTCGGCGAGGCCCGCGAGGCGTTCCCCCGGGTGCTGCAGGGCATCTGGCTGAACATCCGGGTGCTGCTGACCTCGGCGGTGGTGATCCTGCTCTTCAGCGTGATCGTCTCGGCGCTGCGCACCCTGCGCGGTGCGGTGTTCCTGCCGGTGCGGCTGCTGATGACGGGCTACACCGACCTGTTCCGCGGCATGCCGCTCATCATCGTGCTGTACCTGGTCGGCTTCGGCATCCCCGCGCTCGGGTTCTTCCCGCGGCTGCCGGCCGAGTTCTGGGGCACCCTCGCCCTCGTGGTCACCTACACGGCGTATGTGAGCGAGGTGTTCCGCGCCGGCCTTGAGGCGGTGCATCCGTCTCAGCGCCTCGCTGCTCGCGCACTGGGGCTCAGCTACGGCCAGACCCTGCGCCTGGTGCTGCTGCCTCAGGCGCTGCGCAAGGTGACGCCGGCGCTGATGAACGACTTCGTCTCGCTGCAGAAGGATGTCGGCCTGATCTCCGTGCTCGGCGCCGTCGACGCCGTGCGCAGCGCGCAGATCGAGACCTCGCTCAGCTTCAACTTCACGCCCTACCTGCTGGCCGGCCTGATGTTCGTGGTGCTGGCCATCCCCATGATCCGGCTCACCGACTGGTACTCGGCCCGGCTCCAGCGCCGCGAGCAGATGGGCAGCATCGTATGAGCCCGCTGCTGCGGCTGGAGGGCATCCGCAAGTCCTTCGCCGGGCAGGAAGTGCTGCGCGGCGTCGACCTCGACGTGGCCGAGCACGAGGTGGTCGTGCTGGTCGGCGCGAGCGGATCGGGCAAGTCCACCCTGCTGCGCTGCATCAATCTGCTCGAGCAGATCGACGACGGCCGCATCGTGCTCGCCGGCGACGACATCAGCGATCCGCGCGTCGACGCCGACCGGGTGCGCAGCCGCATCGGGGTCGTCTTCCAGCACTACAACCTCTTCCCGCACCTGCGCGTGATCGACAACGTCACGCTCGCCGCCCGGCACGTGCACAAGATGGGCAAGACGGATGCCGCCGGCCGCGGCCTGCGCCTGCTGACCCGCATCGGGTTGGCGGACAAGGCGCGGGAGTACCCCGACCGGCTCTCCGGGGGCCAGCAGCAGCGCGTCGCCATCGCCCGGGCGCTGGCCACGGACCCCGCGCTGCTGCTTCTCGACGAGATCACGAGCGCACTCGACCCGGAACTCGTGGGCGAGGTGCTCGACCTCGTGCGCTCGCTCAAGGAGCAGGGGGCGACGATCGTGATGGCCACCCACGAGATGGCGTTCGCCCGCGACGTCGCAGACCGCGTCGTGTTCCTCGACGGCGGGGTGATCGTCGAGCAGGGCGCGCCGGACGAGTTCTTCGACCACCCCCGTGAGGAACGCACCCGGCGGTTCCTCGCCCGGCTCGCGCACTAGGCGCACGCGTCCCGGCGGCGTTCACCGCGCGTTAGCCCGCGGTGTAAAGATAGGGCGCATGGACGGCGACAGCACGCTGGTGGACAACGCCCCGGGCGCGGAGAACATCGACGACGACTTCGAGCCCTGGAACCCCGACGCCGACTCCACCCTGCCGCGCGACCGCTACATCGACCGTGAGCTGAGCTGGCTGGCGTTCAACCAGCGCGTGCTCGAGCTCGCCGAGGATCCGGCGCTGCCGCTGCTCGAGCGGGCCAACTTCCTCGCCATCTTCGCCAGCAACCTCGACGAGTTCTTCATGGTGCGGGTCGCGGGCCTCAAGCGCCGCATCATGACCGGCCTCGCCGTTCCGACCAACACCGGAAAAGCGCCGGCCGACGTGCTCGCCGACGTGTCGGCCAAGGCGCACGAGCTGCAGCTGCGCCACGCCCGCGCCTTCACCGCGGTGGGCGCGGGGCTGCGCAGCAAGGGCATCACGCTCGTCTCCTGGGGCGAGCTCTCCGACGAGGAGCGGGCGCCGCTGCGCGAGTTGTACTCCACGCAGATCTTCCCCGTGCTCATGCCGCTGGCCGTCGACCCGGCGCATCCGTTCCCCTACATCTCCGGCCTGTCGCTGAACCTCGCGGTGCGGGTGCGCAACACGAAGACCAAGAAGGAGCAGTTCGCCAGGCTCAAGGTGCCGCCGATGCTGCCCCGGCTCGTGCGCATCGACGGCTCCGGCTCGGTCGACGCGATCCGCTACATCCTGCTCGAAGACCTCATCGCCAACCAGCTCGACGACCTGTTCCCCGGCATGGAGGTCGTCGAGCACCACGTCTTCCGGGTCACGCGCAACGAAGACGTCGAGATCGACGAGGACGAGACCGAGAACCTCATCCAGGCGCTCGAGAAGGAGCTGCTGCGGCGGCGCTTCGGGCCGCCCATCCGTCTCGAGGTGACCGAGGACATCGACGAGGTCACCCTCGACCTGCTGGTGCGCGAACTCGACATCACGGAGCAGGAGATCTACCGGCTGCCCGGGCCGCTCGATCTGCGCGGGCTGTTCGAACTCGGCAAGATCGACCGGCCCGAGCTCAAGTACCCGCCGCACGTACCGGTCACCGCCGCGCAGCTGCAGCCGAGCGAGCCGAACGCGAAGCCCGACATCTTCGCGGCGCTGCGCCGCCAGGACGTGCTGGTGCACCACCCGTACGAGTCCTTCGCCACGAGCGTGCAGGCGTTCCTCGAGCAGGCCGCCGCCGACCCGAACGTGCTGGCCATCAAGCAGACGCTCTACCGCACCAGCGGCGACAGCCCGATCGTCGAGGCGCTCATCGACGCCGCCGAGGCGGGCAAGCAGGTGCTGGCGCTGGTGGAGATCAAAGCCCGGTTCGACGAGCAGAACAACATCGAGTGGGCGCGCAAGCTGGAGAAGTCGGGCGTGCACGTCGTCTATGGCCTCGTGGGCCTCAAGACGCACTGCAAGCTGGCCCTCGTGATCCGGCAGGAGGGCGGCCAGCTCAAGCACTACAGCCACATCGGCACCGGCAACTACAACCCGAAGACGAGCCGCATCTACGAGGACCTCGGCCTGTTCACCTCCGACGATCAGGTCGGCAAGGATCTGACCCGCCTGTTCAACGAACTGTCGGGCTACGCCATCGAGAAGAAGTTCAAGCGGCTGCTCGTCGCCCCCCGCTACCTGCGCAAGGGGCTGCTCAAGGCCATCGCGCAGGAGACGCGCAACGCGCAGCAGGGCAAGCCCTCCGGCATCCGGATCAAGGTGAACTCGATGGTCGACGAAGCGATCATCGATGCGCTGTACCGGGCGAGCCGCGCCGGGGTGCCCATCGACGTGTGGGTGCGCGGCATCTGCGGGCTGAAGCCCGGGCAGGAGGGCTACAGCGAGAACATCCGGGTGCGCTCGGTGCTCGGGCGCTACCTGGAGCACTCCCGCATCTTCAGCTTCGTGAACGACGGCGACCCGCTGATGTACATCGGCAGCGCCGACATGATGCACCGCAACCTCGACCGCCGCGTCGAGGCCCTGGTGCGGCTCACCAAGCCGGAGCACATCGACGAGCTGAACGCGATGTTCGACCTGGCGATGAGCGACACCACCTCGTCGTGGTCGCTCGAGTCGGACGGCTCGTGGGTGCGCCATGCGACCGACGACTCGGGCGCGCCGCTCGTCGACCTGCAGAACCGCCTCATGTACCAGATCTCGCATCGGCCGCGGACGACGGTGCGCCTGTGACGGAATCCGTCATCCGCGCCGCCGGCGCGGTGTGCTGGAGGTACGTCGACGGCGAGCTGCGGGTGCTCGTCATCCACCGCCCGAAGTACGACGACCTGACCCTCCCGAAGGGCAAGGTCGACCCCGGCGAGACCCTGCCGCAGACCGCCGTGCGCGAGGTGCGCGAGGAGACGGGGCTGCAGGTCGCCCTCGGCCCGCCGCTCGGCGAGACCCGCTATCGGGTCGCCAGCGGGCGCGAGAAGGTCGTGCAGTACTGGTCGGCCGAGGTGACGGACGCCGCGTTGAAGGCGACCCGGTTCCGCTCGAACGCCGAAGTGGACGCCGTCACGTGGATGCCGCTGCGGAAGGCGCAGGCCGCGCTCAGCCACGCGCACGACGCCCGCCTGCTCGGCGAGTTCGAGCGGATGCACGAGCAGGCCGGCGGCTCGACCTTCGGCGTCATCGTGCTGAGGCACGCGAAGGCCCTCGGCCGCAGCGACTGGCGCGGTCCGGACGCCAAGCGGCCGCTCGCCGCGCGGGGCCTGATCCAGGCGCAGCGCATCGTGCCGTCGCTGCGCGCGTGGCGGCCGCGCCGCATCGTCACCTCGCCCGCCGTGCGGTGCGCGTCCACCGTCGCGCCCCTCGCACAGGCGATCGACCGCAAGGTGCGGCTCGAGCCCGGGATCAGCCAGGACGCCTGGGAAGAGGGGACCTCCACCGTGCCCGAGGTCATCGCACGGCGAATCATGTCGGGCAAGACGGCCGTGCTGTGCAGTCATCGTCCGGTGCTGCCCGACATCCTGCGCGAGCTCGCCCTGGCGACGGACACGCCGATGGGCGACCGTGTTCGCGACGCGGCGGCGCTCGAGCCGGCGGGATTCTCGGTTGTGCACCTGTCCTCCGAGCATCCCACCGCCGGGATCCTCGCGTTGGAGACACATGGACCGCCGGCCTGATCCTGTGCGGTCGCGACCCGCCGCGTTTGAGCTGCGTTAACCTCCGGTTCACCATTGCGGCGGACGCTGGACAGACGCCCCACTTAGCGTCGCCTCCGGGTCAGCACCGACCCATGCCTTGCGCGCGATCCGCCCGAAAGATCCGCCGCGCGAGGCGAGTCAAACACTTCCGAAAGGGAACACAGTGAAGCTCAAGTACGCAGCAGCGGCCGGCGCCCTGGCCCTGGCCACCGCGGTCGCGCTCTCCGCCTGCTCCAGCTCCGGCGGGTCGGACGACTCGTCTTCGAGTAGCTCCGCGACGCCGTCGGGCGGCCCGAGCATCGACAGCTCGCTGTCGGGCACCATCACCGCCGGCGGTTCCTCCGCCCAGGCGAACGCCGAGGCCGCCTGGACCGGCGCGTTCACGGCCGTCGCCACCGGCGTGACGGTGAACTACGACAAGTCGCAGGGCTCCGGCGGCGGACGCTCGAACTTCCTCTCCGGCGCGTACGACTTCGCCGGTTCCGACGCGCCCCTCACGGCCGACGAGACCACGCAGGCCAAGACCACCTGCGGCGCGGACGGCGCGATCGACCTTCCGATCTACCTGGACGGCGTCTCGATCTCCTACAACCTCGACGGCGTCGACAAGCTCAACCTCTCGACCAAGACGCTCGCCAAGATCTTCTCGCGCAAGATCACCAAGTGGAACGATGCGGCCATCGCCGCCGACAACCCGGGCGTCAAGCTGCCGTCGGAGAACATCACCACCGTGGTCCGCTCCGACTCCTCCGGCACGGCCAACAACTTCACCAACTTCCTGCACGCGTCCGACCCGACCGACTGGAAGTGGGAGGGCTCCGGCACCTGGCCCACCGACATCACGGGCACCGACGCACAGAAGGGCGGCTCCGCCGTCGCCGACGAGATCGCGAAGGTCCCCGGCGCGATCGGCTACGTCGACAACTCGGCCGCCAAGGACTCCAGCGGCAACGACCTGCAGAAGGCCACGGTCAACGGGGTCGAGCTGACCTCTGACGCGGTCGCGAAGGCCATGTCCGACGGTGCCACGACCGCTTCGAACGGCTCGAGCGGCGACCTGTCGCTCAAGTTCGACTACGACAAGATCAACGCCGACTCCTCGGCCTACCCCATCCCGCTCGTGTCGTACGCGATCATGTGCAACCAGTTCAAGAACGCCGACCAGGCCAAGCTCGTGAAGGCGTACATCGGCTTCGCGGCCAGCGCCACCGGCCAGGCCGTCGCGGAGAAGAACGCCAAGGCGGTCCCGCTGCCCCAGTCGATCCTCGACCAGGTGCAGACCTCGCTGGATGCGGTCAAGTAACAACCGATAGATTCTGAATCCGTGAGCGCTGCATCGTCAGCCGCTACCGGTCGGGCCTCCGGCAACCCCGGAGGCCCGACCGTGAGGGCGGCCCTGCGAAAACCCCCCTCGAAGGCCGGCGACCGGGTGTTCCTCGGGCTGAGCACCGCCTCCGCGTGGGTGATCCTGCTGATCCTCGCGGGCGTGCTCGTCTTCCTGCTCGTCAAGGCCGCGCCGGCCATCGCGGCGAACTGGGCGGACAGCTCGCAGCTTCAGGATCGGACCGCAGGCAACACCGCCGGCTGGAACAGCTTCTGGCCGTACGTCGGCCCGTTGCTGTTCGGGACGGTCTGGTCGTCGCTGATCGCGCTCGTGATGGGCACGCCGGTCGCGATCGGCATCGCGCTCTTCATCTCGCACTACTCGCCGCGTCCCCTCGCGGGCGTCCTCGGCTACCTCGTCGACCTGCTCGCCGCGGTGCCGTCCATCGTCTTCGGCTTGTGGGGCGTCTTCGTCATGCGCGACTTCCTCAAGCCGTTCAGCACATTCTTGAACTCCTACCTCGGCTGGATCCCGCTCTTCGGCGGCGACCTCTCGGTCGGCGGAGCAACGATCCTCGCGGGCGCGGTGGTGCTCGCCGTCATGATCCTGCCGATCATCACCGCGATCAGCCGCGAGATCTTCCTGCAGACCCCGTCCCTCAACGAAGAGGCGGCCCTCGCGCTCGGAGCGACGAAGTGGGAGATGATCCGGATGGCCGTGCTGCCCTATGCGCGCAGCGGCATCGTCAGCGCCACGCTGCTCGGGCTCGGTCGCGCGCTCGGCGAGACCATGGCCATCGCCATCATCGTCTCCCCCAAGCTCATCTACTCGTTCCAGTTGCTCACGGACAACAACCCCGGAACCATCGCGGCGAACATCGCCCTGCAGTTCTCGGGTTCCAACGAGCTGCAGCGCGACGCCTTGATCGGCACGGGCCTGATGCTGTTCCTCGTGTCGTTCGCCGTGAACTTCGCCGCACGTTGGATCATCTCGCAGACCGCGCCCGGCGGGCGGCGCCGGCGCAGGAAGGCCCGGACCGCATGACCACCGCCACGAACACGGGCGCATCGCAGCGGCGCACCTCGGCCTTGACCACCGGTCACCTGCCGCGGTTCAGCGAACTCATCGTGCTCGGCTGCGCGGCCGCGGTTTCGGCCGGCGTGCTCGCACTGTTCGGCTTCAGCGTGACCGGATGGCTGGTGCTCACCGCCGTGGTCTACCTGATCGTGATCGGCGTCCTATCGGGCGTGGTGGAAGGCCGGCGCAAGTCCACGGATCGCGTCGTGCGCGGGCTCGTGGTCGTCGCGTTCCTGCTGGCCCTCATCCCGCTCATCTCGACGCTGTGGACGGTCGTCAGCCGAGGCATCGGCCAGCTGAGCTGGAGCTTCATCTCCGGTACCGACCGCACCACCTTCGATCCGACGACGCTCGAGGTCAAGGTCGTTCCGGGCGCCCTGCAGGCCATCATCGGTACGCTGGAGATCACCGGCATCGCCACCGTCATCTCCGTGCCCATCGGTCTGCTCACCGCCATCTGGCTGACCGAGTACACGCAGTCCAACAACCCCGTCCGCCGGGTCATCACCTTCCTGGTCGACGTCATGACCGGCATCCCCTCGATCGTCGCCGGCCTCTTCGCGTTCTCGCTGTTCGCGCTGATCCGCGGCCCGAAGGAGGCCTTCAGCGGGTTCTCCGCCTCGGTCGCCCTGTGCGTGCTGATGATCCCCATCGTCGTGCGCTCCAGCGAGGAGATGATCCGTCTGGTGCCGCACGAACTGCGCGAGGCCTCCTACGCACTCGGGGTGACCAAGTGGCGCACCATCATGCGCGTCGTGCTGCGCACCGCGGTCGCGGGCCTCGTCACCGGCGTGGTGCTCGCCATCGCCCGAGTCATCGGGGAGACCGCGCCGATCTACATCGCCGCGGGCGCCACCAACCGGCTCAACACCGACCCGTTCAACGGCCCGATGTCGACGCTCGCCGTGCTCTCGTACACCGGCTACGCGTTCCCGAACGATCAGGACAAGGCGGCCTCGCTGCTCGAAGCGTGGGGCTCGGCCCTGCTGCTCGTCATCATCGTCGTCATCCTGAACCTCATCGCCCGGGTCGTGGCCACCGCGTTCTCCCCCAAGGCTCGCCGGTAGGCGACGCGACAATTTCGAAAGGCTGACGTGTCGAAGCGCATCGAAGCAACGGACCTCAACGTCTACTACGGCGACTTCCTCGCCGTGGAGGGCGTCAACATCGAGATCGAGCCCCGCACGGTCACGGCGTTCATCGGACCGTCGGGCTGCGGCAAGTCGACGTTCCTGCGCACCCTCAACCGCATGCACGAGGTGATCCCCGGCGCGCGCGTGACAGGCGAGGTGCTGCTCGACGGCGACAACCTGTACGCGCCCGGCGTCGACCCCGTGCTCGTGCGACGCCAGGTGGGCATGGTGTTCCAGAGGCCGAACCCGTTCCCCACGATGTCGATCCGCGACAACGTGCTGGCCGGCGTGAAGCTCAATGGGGGCCGCATGTCGAAGTCGGACCAGGACGACCTCGTCGAGCGCTCACTGAGGGGCGCGAACCTGTGGAACGAGGTCAAGGACCGGCTCGACCGCCCCGGCTCGAGCCTCTCCGGCGGTCAGCAGCAGCGTCTGTGCATCGCTCGTGCGGTCGCGGTGCAGCCCGACGTGATCCTCATGGACGAGCCCTGCTCCGCGCTCGACCCGATCTCGACCCTCGCCATCGAGGACCTCATCGAGGAGCTCAAGAAGGAGTACACGATCGTCATCGTGACGCACAACATGCAGCAGGCGACCCGGGTCTCGGACAAGACCGCGTTCTTCAACATCGCCGGCACCGGCAAGCCGGGTCACCTGATCGAGTACGACGACACGAGCGTCATCTTCTCGAATCCCAAGGTGAAGGCGACCGAGGACTACGTCTCGGGCCGGTTCGGATAAGCATCCGCTGACCGCGAACGCCCTCGGGAAGAGCCCGGGGGCGTTCTGACGTTAGACTCGAACAGCCGGGCCGCAGTAACCCCGGGCTCCAACTTTCGCCGCTTCGAGCGGCCTCGCGCCGAGAGGCGTTCTGCGGCCCGGTTTTTCTCTGCCCGGCAGACGCCGCGGAGTTCCGCGCGGAACGGCGCACATCGCGGGACAACGCAGGCGATCTCGCGCAAGAGCAGTGCCGAATCGTGCGAAATGTGCCCATGACGGCGGCGGCACCGCGAAGCGCGCCGTCTGGCGCGGAGGCGGCACGTCAACGCCCACTCCCGGTGCCCCCGGCGAGGCTCGAACTCGCGACCAACGGATTAAAAGTCCGCAGCTCTACCAACTGAGCTACAGGGGCGTCGGCTCTAGATTAGCGGGCGGGCGGCACGCGAACGCCCGGCGCCCCGAAGGACGCCGGGCGGGAATGCACGTGGGTCAGACCCTGTTTCGACCGCTGATGGCGCGCACGAGCCAGACGATGATCGCGAAGAGCGCGAGCACGATGCCGACCCAGAGCAGCCAGTTGACGGCCTGGACGAACCCTCCGGTGAACAGGAGGATCACGGCGATGATGGCGACGATGATCAGCAATATGTTCATGTCGGGTACCGTGCCCGCTACAGAACGCGGATCAAACCCCCTTGACAAATCCCCCGACACGTTTGCGACAGCTGAGGAGACAGTGTGCCCGACGAGTTCCACAAGCCGGTGAAGTTCCCGAGCCGAGTGTTCGAGGCCTTCCACGGCGGGCAGGATCCGGCCGAGGCATCCCGCGTCGCTCATCAGACCGCCCAGGCGCTGCTCGCCCGGGTGCGCGCGAACCCCGAGCCGGTGGTCGTCGACCGGCTCGTCGCCTACACGGATGAGCACGGGATCGACGCGATCGCGGAGCTGTGGGCGCGTGCGCTGCCGAAGACCCTGCCCGGCGCACTGTGGCGCATCTACCTGGTGCGCGTGCTGATCCGGCAGGATCCGGAAGGCACGAGCTACCTCTTCCAGCGCGGCGTCGACGTCAGCCGCTCGATCGACCCCGTCGTCGCCGGTGCGGAGCTGCCGACCGGGCCCGCGGAGATCAGGGAGCTGGCCGACCGCATCCTGCGCGGGGCGTTCGAGGGCGATTTCGCCGGGGCGCTGGAGCGGGCGGCCGCCTTCTGCCGCATCGAGGCGGCCGGATGCGCGGAGGTCGCCGACGACGTCGAGCGGACCGAGCCCGAGCGGGCCACCGAGCTCACCACCCGCGCACTGCGCTTCTCGCAGACCGCCGGCGAGCTCGGGGGATGCGCGGCGCTGTGGCGCAGGGAGGCGCTCGAGTAGGCGCGGGGGCTTCGAGACGCGCCCTTCGGGCGCTCCTCAGCCGACGAGAAGGTTGAGCGTTGCGGGGGCTTCGAGACGCGCCCTGCGGGCGCTCCTCAGCCGACGGGGGTGGAGGTGCGGGCGCTCCTCAGCCGGCGAGGGCCGTCGACGGGGCGTAGCGGATGCCCCAGGTGACGCTCCACGTCTCCCCCGGCTCGAGCAGCTTCAGGCCCGCGCCCGAGTTGAACGCGTTCGCCGGAGCGGTCATCGGCTCGAGCGCCACGGCCACCTGACCGGCGGGCAGCGCCGCGAAGGAGCGGTGCGTGAACGCCTGCACGAAGCGCACCGATTCGTCGCCCCAGAGCGTGGTGCGCGAGCCATCCGTCGCCTCGAGCCAGGCGAGATCGCCCGGCCCCGCCTGCGCGAAGCCGTCGTCGAGGTCGAGCTCGCCGACGAGCCGGCCGGCGCGCAGGTCGAGATCCGTGCCCTCGACCGGGCTCTCGCCGACGGGGTTCTTGCGGTCGTCGACGTCGATATGGGTGGCGGCGTTCACGGTGAGGCGCAGCGTCGCCGTGTCGTGCGCACCGACGCGCAGATACGGATGCGCGCCCACGGCGACCGGGGCATCCGTCTCGCCGCCGTTCGCGAGCTCGTGCATGACCGTGATGCCGTCGTCGGCGAGCGCGTAGCGCACCCGCGTGTCGACCAGGAACGGATAGCCGGTCTGCGGGTAGATCGTCGCGGAGAGCGTGACCGCGTCCGCCGCCTTGTCGACGAGCTCGTACGCGGTGAAGCGCAGCAGCCCGTGGCTCGCGTTGCCGTACGCCGGCTCGGTGATGGCGAGCTGCTGCTGGATCACCGTGCCGTCGGCGCGGCGCCAGCTCCACTTGCCATCGCGCACCCGGTTGGGCCAGGGCGCGAGCACGATGCCGGCGGCCGAGGGCGCGGGCATCGACTCGGGGTACGGCTGGACGAGGTCGGCCTCGCCGATGCGCAGCTCGCGCAAGGCTGCCGCGAGCTGCGTGATCACCGCGCGCGCCTCGCCGTGCGGCGTGAGCCGCACCAGCTCGTACTGGTCTCCCGTCGGCGATCTCATCGTGCCGCCTCCTCCGCCTCCCAGGCGCTGCGCACCATCTCGTCGAGCGTGTGCGTCATCTTCCAGTCCAGGTCGCGGGCGGCCAGCGCCCCGGCCGCCACGATGCGCGCCGGGTCGCCGGCGCGGCGCGGCGCGATCTCGGGCGTGAAGTCGATGCCCGTGCCGCGGGCCATCGCGTCCATGATCTCGCGCACCGACGAGCCCTCGCCGCTGCCGAGGTTGTAGATGCGCTCGACGGGCTCGCCGGCCGCGAGCCGCCGCGCGGCCGCCACGTGAGAGCGGGCCAGGTCGGCGACGTGCACGTAGTCGCGCACCGCGGTGCCGTCGGGCGTCGGGTAGTCGTCGCCGAAGATCTTGGGCGCCTGGCCGGCCTTGAGCGCGCGGAAGACGAGCGGGAACAGGTTGAACGGGCTCGTGTCGCGCAGCTCGCGGGTGCCCGAGCCGACGACGTTGAAGTACCGCAGCGAGGTGTGCTTCAGCCCGACCGCGCGGCCCTGGTCGGCCAGCAGCCACTCCCCGATCAGCTTCGACTCGCCGTAGGGCGACTCGGGCCGGGTCGGAGTCGACTCGGTGACGAGGTCGACGTCGGGAGTGCCGTAGGTGGCGGCCGAGGAGGAGAACACGATCTTGTCGACCGCCGCCTTCTCCATCGCGGCCAGCAGCGTCGCGGTGCCGGTCACGTTCTGCGCGTAGGTGTGCAACGGCCGCTTCACCGACTCGCCCGCGTACTTGTACCCGGCCACGTGGATGACGCCGTCGATCGGATGCTGCGCGAACAGCCCGTCGAGCGCGGCGGCGTCGAGGATGCTCGCCTCGACGAACGGCACCCCCTCCGGGACGAACTCGCGGTGCCCGCTCGACAGATCGTCGACGACGACCACCTCGAGCCCCGCGTCGCGAAGCGCCAGCACCACGTGCGCGCCGATGTATCCGGCACCGCCGGTCACGAGCCAAGCCATATGTCCGATCTTCCTCTCTTCGTGCGTCTCCTGCGCCCTACTGCGCGACGACCACCTGCGGTCCGCCCACCGCCCGGAGGTCGGCGAGGCAGCGGCGCGGCGCTCCGCGCCCGGTGATGATCACGTCGACGTCGGCGACCGCGGCGACCGCGCCGAGGTGCACGCGCCCGAGCTTGGAGCCGTCGGCGACGACGACGGTGCGGGTGGCGGCGGCGATCATCGCCCGCTTCACCTCGGTCTCGGGCAGGTTGATGTTGGTGAGCCCGGCCTCGACGTCGACCCCGTTGCAGCCGATCACCGCGACGTCGGCGCGCACGCGCGGCAGCAGCGTGTCGGCCAGGGGCGCGACCAGGGAGTGCTGCAGCGGGCGCAGGGTGCCGCCGGTCACTACGACCTGCAGGCGCGGCACGGCGGGTTCGAGGGCCAGGGCGATGGCGAGGCCGTTGGTGATGACGGTGAGGTCGGTGAGGCTCTCGCGCCGGGCCAGCTCACGGGCGACCGCGGCGGTCGTCGAGCCGACGTCGAGCAGCACGCTCATCCCGGACTCCAGCTCGTCGACGGCGCGGACGGCGATGCGCGCCTTCTCGTCGGCGCGCTCGTCGGCCTCGTGCTCGAGCGACTGCTCGGTGAGGTCGGCCGCCCCGGCGGGCATGGCTCCGCCGCGCACGCGCCGGATGGCGCCGTCGGCCTCGAGCACGTCGAGGTCGGCGCGCACCGTGACTGTGGAGACGCCGAACTCCTCGGCGAGATCCGCGACGCGCACGAAGCCGCGGCGCACGACGCTGGCGAGGGTGCGGCTGCGGCGCTCGGATGCGCTGAGCTGCTCCTCGATCGTCATGGCTCCATGGTCACCGGCATCCGATCGCTTGTCAATTCGAAAGCCGGTTTGCTTTCGAAAGCGAAAGGAGATTACGCTGGTCGCGTGGGTTCCATCACCAAGCGCGTGCACTCCCTCGCGGACGGCCGCGAGCTGATCTACTTCGACGACGCCGACACGACCCTGCCGCCGGATCGCGCGCCCGACCTGCGCGAGCTCGACCCGCGTCCCGCGACCGCCACGATGCGGCAGGACGTGCTGACCGGCGAGTGGATCTCCATCGCCGCAGCCCGGCAGAACCGGGTCGTCATGCCGCCCGCCGCCCTCGACCCGCTGGCGCCGCAGACGGCGACCAACCCGTCCGAGGTGCCGTCGCTGTACGACGTGGCGGTGTTCGAGAACCGCTCCCCCTCCTTCGGCCCCGAGCTGCCCGAGCCGGGCGACCCCGCGGCGGCGCTCGGCCACCTCGACGGCGTCGGCCTGAACCGCACGTCGCCGTCGTACGGCCGCTGCGAGGTGGTCTGCTTCAGCCCCGCCCACGAGGGCGCGTTCGGCTCCATCTCCCGCTCGCGCGCCCGCACCGTGATCGAGGCGTGGGCCGACCGAACCGCGTTCCTCTCCTCGCTTCCCGGGGTGCAGCAGGTGTTCCCGTTCGAGAACCGCGGCGCCGCGATCGGCGTCACGCTGCAGCATCCGCACGGCCAGATCTACTCCTACCCGTACATCACGCCGCGCACGAAGCGCCTGCTCGAGCAGATCGACAGCTACGGGCCGGGCCTGTTCGACGACCTGCTCGCCAGCGAGCAGGCGGGGCCGCGCGTGCTGCTGCAGGGCGAGCACTGGACCGCGTTCGTTCCGTTCGCGGCCCGCTGGCCCATCGAGGTGCACCTGGTGCCGCACGAGCACGTGCCCGACTTCGCCGCCACGAGCGAGGCGCAGCGCGACGAGCTCTCCGTGCTGTACCTGCGCCTGCTGCGCGGCGTCGACGCCCTGTACGGCGACCCCACCCCGTACATCGCCGCCTGGCACCAGGCGCCGGTGAACACGCACCGCGAGGAGGCCCGGCTGCACCTGCAGCTCACCTCGCCTCGCCGCGGCGCCGACAAGTTGAAGTACCTGGCCGGCAGCGAAGCGGCCATGGGCGCCTGGATCGGCGACATCCCGCCGGAGACCCAGGCCGAGCGCCTGCGCGAGGCGATCGCGCGGGCAGATGAGGAGAACCCCGTATGACCGACCTGCTGTCGGAGGCCCGCACCGGCTTCGAGGAGCGTTTCGGCTACGCCCCGGGCGGCATCTGGTCGGCCCCCGGCCGCGTCAACCTGATCGGCGAGCACACCGACTACAACGAGGGATTCGTGCTGCCGTTCGCGATCGACCGGCGCACCTTCGCGGCGCTCGCGCTGCGCGACGACGGCCTCGTGCGCGTCGCGTCGAGCCTCGAGGACGAGGCGGTCGAGGTGGGCCTGACGGATGCCTCGCCCGCGGTCGTGAAAGGCTGGGCCGCCTACCCCGTCGGCGTCGCCTGGGGCCTCGGCAAGGTCGGAGCGGACCTCGCGGGCCTGCCCGGCTTCGACGTGTACTTCGCCTCCGACGTGCCGCTCGGCGCGGGCCTGTCGTCATCGGCCGCGATCGAGTCGGCCCTCGCCATCGCCCTCAACGAGGTGTGGCGGCTCGGCTTCGACGGCGCGCGGCTGGTCGAGGCGGCCCACCTGGCCGAGAACGACTTCGTGGGCGCCCCGACCGGCATCCTCGACCAGTCGGCCTCGCTGCTCTCCCGCGAGGGGGCGGCGCTGTTCATCGACTGCCGGGACGGCTCCAGCGAGCCGGTCGACCTCGCGCTCGAGGCATCCGATCTCGCCATCCTCGTCATCGACACGAAGGTGAAGCACGAGCACGTCTCGGGCGGATACGCGGCCCGGCGCGCCTCGTGCGAGCTGGCGGCGCGCGAGCTCGGTGTCGCCGCGCTGCGCGACGTGACGATCGAGCAGCTGCTCGAGGCGCGCGACCGCCTCGACGACGAGACCTTCCGCCGGGCGCGGCACATCGTGACCGAGGATCAGCGGGTGCTGGACACCGTCGAGACGCTGCGCACCGACGGGCCCACGGCGATCGGCGACCTGATGTTCGCCTCGCACCGCTCGATGCGCGACGACTTCGAGATCTCCACGCCCGAGCTGGATCTCGCGGTCGAGATCGCCCTGAACTACGGGGCGCTCGGCGCGCGGATGACCGGCGGCGGCTTCGGCGGGTCGGCGATCGCGCTGACCCCCGTGTCCATGCTCACGCAGGTGCAGGTCGCGGTCGACAGCGCGTTCAGCGAGCACGGCTACACCATGCCCGAGATGTTCGTGGTGCGGCCGTCGCAGGGGGCCCGGCGCGACAAGTAGCCTCGAGAGCATGACGACGAAGCTGTCCCTGCCGATCGGAACACCGGATGAGACGGCCGCCGCCTATGTGGCGCCCGGGGTCGCGCTGATCGGCGCCGTGCGGCTCGGCGCCGGCTCGAGCGTGTGGTTCAACGCGGTGCTGCGCGCCGACAACGAGCCGATCACACTCGGGCCGGGCTCGAACCTGCAGGACCTCGTGGCGTGCCACGTCGACGCGGGCTTCCCGCTGACCATCGGCGCCGGGGTCTCGGTCGGGCACAGCGCCGTGCTGCACGGCTGCACGATCGAGGACGACGTGCTGGTCGGCATGCACGCGACGATCATGAACGGCGCCGTCATCGGCACCGGGTCGCTCGTCGCCGCCGGCGCGCTGGTGACCGAGGGCACCGTGGTGCCGCCGCGCTCGCTCGTCGCCGGCGTGCCCGGCAAGGTGCGCCGCGAGTTGACGGATGCCGAGGTCGAGGGCATCCGCGAGAACGCGCGGCACTATGCGCAGCGGGCGGAGCTCTACGCCTCGCTCTGAGGCGGCGCAACCTCGACCTCGGTGCCGTCGGTGATGCGCAGCAGCTCGGCGTAGCTCAGAGGGAAGACGGTGTGGGCGTGGCCCGCCGCCCCCCAGATGCGCGGGTAGGCCGACAGGGCGACGTCGACGAAGGTGGGGACGGGTGACGGATGCCCGACCGGCGCCACCCCGCCGATGGTCTGGCCCGTGGCATCCTTCACCTGGTCCTTGCTCGCTCGGGTGAGCCGGCCGCCGAGGCGTGCCCCGAGGAACTCGGTGTCGACGCGGTGCGCGCCGCTCGTCATGACCAGCACGGGCTCGCCGTCGAGGGCGAACACCAGCGAGTTGGCGATGGCGCCGACGTCGCATCCGATCGCCTCGGCCGCCGCCTGCGCGGTGGGCGTGGCGGTCTCGAACCAGGTGATCTCGGGCTCGAGGCCGTGCTCGGCGAGCGCGGCTCGCACCCGGTCGACGGCGGGATGCTCGGTGTTGACCATGACGCCACGCTAGCGGGTGCGAGCGGTGCGGATTCACCCTTCAACGGCGGTGCGAAGGGTGATTCTCGACCTCTCGACGGCGCCTGGGCGAGCCGCGCTACTCGGCCGTGGCGAGGTAGACGACGGCGTGCTCGGGAGGCAGGATCGGCGCCTGCAGCCCCGCGAGCCCGAGCAGCGCACCCGTCATCACCACACCGTCGCCGTCGTTCCACCACTCCGGCGGCCGCACGAGCGAGGACAGATCGGCCGGGAAGACCGGTCGGACGCGGTAGCGGCGCTGCGGGTGGAGGCCCGGCACGCGCACGCGGCCGGGGCTCACCACCGTGCTCATCGCGAGCGAGGCCAGCGAATAGATCCCGGCCGAGCCGTCGAGGGCCACCACGCCGTGGGCGGACAGCGTCGGATCCGGGACGTCGAGCCGGACCAGGTCGCCGCCGTGCAGCAGGTGCCGCCACTCTTTGTAGAACCCGATCCAGTCGCGCAGCTGCCGGCGCTCCTCCGGGGTCGCCTGCCGGAGGTCCCATTCGATGCCGAGGTGGCCGAACAGCGCCGTCGCGGCCCGGAACGAGAGCGCATGCCGGCGGCCGGTGGTGTGCGAGACGCCGGAGGCGATGTGCGACCCGAGCAGCTCGGGCGGCACCAGCTGGGCGGTCCAGGGCAGCAGCTGCTGTCGGTCGAGGGGGTCGATGTTGTCGGAGACCCAGATCCGATCGGTGCGCTGCAGCACCTCGAGATCCACCCGGGAGCCGCCCGAGGAGCAGGACTCGATCTCGAGACCGGGATAGCGCGCCTTGAGCTCGTCGACGAGCCGATAGAACGCGAGCGTCTGCTCGTGCACGCCGGGCCGCCCCTCCGGCTGGGTGCCCGCGTCGACGAGGTCGCGATTGTGGTCCCACTTCAGGTAGGCGATGTCGTACTCGTCGAGCAGGGCGACCAGGGCGTCGCGGATGTGCGCGTAGCACTCGGGGATCCCGAGGTTGAGCACCTGCTGGTGCCGGGATTCCACCGGCCGGCGGCCGCCGGTCGCCATGATCCACTCGGGGTGGGCGCGGGCGAGGTCGGAGTCGGGGTTGACCATCTCGGGCTCGACCCAGAGGCCGAACTGCATGCCGAGTTCGGTCACGCGTCGCACGAGCGGGTGCAGGCCGTCGGGCCACACCTCGGGCGACACGGTCCAGTCGCCGAGACCGGCACGGTCGTCGCGCCGCGCGCCGAACCATCCGTCGTCGAGCACGTAGCGCTCGACGCCCAGCTCCGCCGCGAGCTCGGCGAGTTCGAGCAGCGTGGGCAGGTCGTGGTCGAAGTACACCGCCTCCCACACGTTGAGCGTGACCGGGCGCGGCGAGACCGGATGCTGCGGCCGGGCGCGCAGCATCCGGTGGAAGCGGCGCGCGACGTCGTCGAGCCCGTGGCCGTGCACGCCGTACACCCACGGCGAGCGGTAGCTCTGCCCCGAGGTGAGGCGCACCTCGCCGGGCAGCAGCAGCTCGCCGCCGCCGAGCACCTGCGTGCCGTCCGGCACCCGCTCGAGATAGTGCAGGTGGTTACCCGACCAGGCGGTGTGCACGCCCCACACCTCGCCCTCGGCGAAGCCGAAGCCGGGCGTGCCGGCGTGCAGCACCGTGGCGGCGTCGGCGCCGGTGCGGCCGCGGCGGCCCTCCCGCCGGTGGGCGCCGACGGTGATGGGCCGGCGCTGCGGCACCCGCTCCTTGCCCCACCTGCCGGCGAAGTCGAGTAGCTCGGAGGCCAGCTGCGGAACGGGGAACGCGAGGACGAGGCCGTCGAGCTGGTAGACGCCGTCGCCGGTGTTGGTCAGCTGCGCGCGGGCACGGAACACGCCGCTGTCGTCGAGCACCACGGTGAGCTCGAGGGTCAGCGCGGCCGTGGCATCCGTCGCCTCGACGACGAGCTCGCGCGCCGTGACCGTCGCGACCCCGTCACCCGGCTCGCGCGCCCCGACCGCCCGGCCGTCGACGACGATGCGGGTGGTGCGGAAGCGCGGCGACCAGGCGGTGCCCGCCCGGGAGCCGGTCACGCCGGGGGTGCCGAGCCAGCCGGTCCATGCCTCGGGGAGAATCGAGAGGGAGGGGGCGACGTCGACCGCGTTGGGGGCGATCGGCGCGGTGCCCGAGCGGGCGAGGGCGTCGAGGTCGGCGCCGGTCGCGGAGCCCGGGTCGGCGCCCCAGTGCAGCACCGACGGCAACCGGCCGTACGTGACGTCGAGGATGAGGGCCGTGCCGGCCGCACGCATCACCACGCGGGCACCGGGCTGCGCCATGGGTCTCCTTCGACGAAAAGTGCTGTCACCTCCATTCAACCGGCCCGAAGCGGCGCAGCGGGCGGATCGGCCGGCGAAAGGTGCGAAATCACCCTCCAGCGCGAGCTTGAAGGGTGATTTCCGACCGATCGGCGGCGGGACGGGCGGCGGAAGCGGGCGGCTCAGTACTCCAGGCCGGGGTAGAGCGGGAAGGCCTCGGCGAGGGCGCGGACGCGCTCGCGCAGGGCCGCCGCGTCGTAGTCGGGGCGCAGGGCGGAGGCGATGATGTCGGCGACCTCGGCGAACTCGGCGTCGCCGAAGCCGCGGGTCGCGAGCGCCGGCGTGCCGATGCGGATGCCGGAGGTGACCATCGGCGGGCGGGGGTCGAACGGCACCGAATTCTTGTTGACCGTGATGCCGACCTCGTGCAGGCGGTCCTCGGCCTGCTGGCCCGACAGCTCGCTCTCGCGCAGATCTGCCAGCACGAGGTGCACGTCGGTGCCGCCGGTCAGCACGTTCACGCCGGCCGCGCGCGAGGCATCCGAGGTCAGGGCGGCGGCGAGTGCCTGCGCGCCGCGCACCGTGCGCTGCTGCCGCTCGGCGAACTCGGGCGTGGCGGCGAGCTTGAACGCGGTCGCCTTCGCCGCGATGACGTGCATCAGCGGCCCGCCCTGCTGGCCGGGGAACACGTTAGAGTTCAGCGCCTTCGCGAGCGCGGTGTCGCGGGAGACGATGAAGCCCGAGCGCGGGCCGCCGATCGTCTTGTGCACGGTGGAGGAGACGACGTCGGCGTGGGGCACGGGCGAGGGGTGCAGGCCGGCGGCGACGAGTCCGGCGAAATGGGCCATGTCGACCCACAGCTTCGCGCCGACCTCGTCGGCGATCTCGCGGAACGCGGCGAAGTCGAGCTGGCGCGGGTACGCCGACCAGCCGGCGATGATGACCTGCGGTTTGTGCTCGAGCGCCTTGTCGCGCACCACGTCCATGTCGACGAGGAAGGTCTCGGGGTCGACGCCGTAGCTGACGGCGTTGTAGAGCTTGCCCGAGAAGTTGAGCTTCATGCCGTGGGTGAGGTGGCCGCCGTGGGCGAGCTCGAGGCCGAGGATGGTGTCGCCCGGCTTGGCGATCGCCGCCAGCACGGCCGCGTTGGCGGTGGCGCCCGAGTGTGGCTGCACGTTGGCGTACTCGGCGCCGAACAGGCTCTTGGCGCGCTCGATGGCGAGCGACTCGGCGACGTCGACGAATTCGCAGCCGCCGTAGTAGCGCCGGCCCGGGTAGCCTTCCGCGTACTTGTTGGTGAGCACCGAGCCCTGCGACTCGAGCACGGAGCGCGGCACGAAGTTCTCGCTCGCGATCATCTCGAGGTAGTCGCGCTGACGGCCGAGCTCGAGGCGCAGCACCTCGGCGATCTCGGGGTCGACCTCGGCAAGCGGCGCGTTGAACACGTCGGTGGCGGTGGCGGTGGGCGTGTTGTCGGCCATGGCTGGCTCCTTTGCTGACACGTCGGATGAATCGGGGGAATCCGTATCGGCCCAGGCGTGCGGCCGAATCCCTGAGATCACCAGTCGCTCCCCGGTGGTGACCCACCCGAACGCCAGTCGCGACAGCGGCAGTCTACAAGACGGCCGCGCCCCGTCCGGGCTCGACGCGGAGCACGTGGACCTCAGCCCTCCTCGTGGGCCGCGGAGTCGTGGAGCACCCCGAGCGGCTCCGTCCAGTGCTCTCCCGAGCGAAGCACGTCCAGCACGAGACGCTGCAGCGAGGAAGCGGGCTCGGAGTGCGAGCCGAGCACCGCCTCGAGCGGACGGCGGAAGACGAACTTCGCGACCGATCGGTCTCCCTCGCCGGGCTCATGGGATTCGCCGGGAGGCGTGACGATGCGGAATCGGCGCTGGAAACGCACGATGTTGCTGCCGTCGCCGAGTCGGAGGAGCCGCGGATCGAGCATCCACGACGCACAGCAGAACCCGGCGCCGTCGGCGAAGAAGCGCCGCGCCCGGTCCAGCGCCGCGTCGACCGATCCGGGGTCGAGCGGGCCGAGCTCAGGGATGTGGATGTGGCGCCCGAATCGCGTCGTTCGACGCTCGAACTGCAGCCGACCCAGGGCGATCACCTCGCCGCGCAGGATGTCGATCAGCCAGCCGCGAATGCCGTCGTCGCCGTACAAGCGCACCTTGCGGCCCACGTCGGCCAGGCTGTCCTCCAGTACTCCCTCAGGCAGCTCCGAACGGCGCAACCGCCGAACCGCGTCCGCCGCGGCCGCCGCGACGGCGGCCAGGAAGTCGGGGAAGGCCAGGCCGTCAAGGTCGCCGCTCTCCTGCGGTTCGCCGTCGAGCGCGGCGCGCACGACGGCCACGGCGTCGGGCCGGGGCACGGAGCGCGGAGGGTCGAGCCCGAGCAATCGGGCCGCGTCGTCGTGAGTCATGGACACCAGCATCCGCCTTTCATCGTGGGCGCCCCGCAGGCCCGCGTGCCTCGTGTTTCGACCTCGTAAACCTTGGGGCCACCCTCTTGCAGCGCCATGCGAGCCGAGCATAGTTGGACGTGAGCGTTTTTCGCTCGAAACGATCAGAAACACTCACGCTGAGCGTTCTCCGGAAGGAATCGTGACCATGAAGCTCTTCGCCACCGCGGCCCGTCGGCGCAGGGGCGTGCTCGCCCTCGGACTGGCTGCCGGCCTCGTCGCCGTCGCCTCCGGCTGCTCGAACTCCGCCGCCGTTTCCGACAAGACGTCCGGGGTCACGATCAACGTCGTCGAGAGCGCCGAGGCGCCGCCGAAGGCCATGCTCGACCAGTTCACCAAGCAGACCGGCATCACAGTCAAGTGGACCAACGTCGACTGGGACAGCCTGCAGACCAAGATCACCGCTGCGGCCACCGCGAAGACGTACTTCGCCGACGTGACCGACGTGGACTGGTCGCGCGTCGGCCAGTTCGCGAAACTCGGCTGGTTCTATGACATGAGCGACTATGTCGACGTCGACAAGCTCAAGGCCGACCTGCCGCAGCTCAACTCCTTCACCGCCGACGGCAAGGTGGTCGGGCTGCCCGGCGACGCCATGTTCATGGTCACCACGGTCAACACCAAGATGTTCGCCGAAGCCGGCATCACGAAGATGCCGACGACGATCGACGAGTACACCCAGGACCTCAAGACGGTGAAGGCCAAGGGCGTCGTGCAGTACCCGCTGAACATCCCGTTCGCCGCGGCGGAGGGACTGTCGACGTACTGGTACGAGACGACGGGCGCGTTCGGCGGCAGTGTGCTCACCGACAAGGACGAACCCGCGTTCACCTCGCCCGACTCGGCCGGCTACAAGGCGGCGGAATGGATGATCCAAGCCGTCAAGGACGGCCTCGTCTCGCCCGGCGAGATCAACACCACAGACAGCCAGGGCCAGCAGAACCTGATGGCCACGGGCAAGGTCGCCAGCACGTTCTCGGACTACGCCGGGAACGTCGGCACCCTCTACAACGTCAAGGACACCTCCACGGTGACGGGGCAGGTGAAGTACATTCCGACCCCGACTTCGGGCGGCGAGCCGAAGAACCTCGACAACCCCGACGGCATGGGCATTCCGGTCACGGCGAAATACCCCAAGGCCGCGGCGAAGTTCATCGAGTGGTACACGTCCGCGGCGGTGCAGGAGAAGTTCGCGGGTCTCGGCTCCGCCGACCAGCTCTATTCCACCTTCTCCCTGCCCGCCCACCTGACCGCGGTCGAGGCGCTGGCCAACGGCGACAAGCTCGACCAGGGCGCGACGCTGAAGCAGATGTTCCAGAACAGCACCGCACCGATCTTCCCGGGTGGCGCGCCGACGTGGTATTCGTCGCTGTCGAAGGCGGTGTACACGAACCTGCACGCCGCGGCCGCCGGCAGCGAGACGGCGGATCAGGCGATCAAGAAGATCGCCAGCACGGCCAAGCAGCTCGCGAGCGGCTCGTGACCCGGGCCCTCGCCGAAGCCCACAGCGAGCGGGCCGGCGCGCCGCACGCCGCCGGCGCCCCGCTCGCGCGGCGCCGGCGCCGCATCGACCTGCTGCCGTACGCGCTCGTCGCGCCGTTCGCGCTCTTCGTCGTGCTGCTCGCGATCGTGCCGGCGGCGTGGACCATCGGGCTGTCGTTCTTCCACGACGCCGCGCTCGACCCGCCCGTGCGCTTCGCGGGGTTCCAGAACTTCATCACGGCGTTCTCGTCCTCGAGCATCCTGCAGTCCAGCGGGAACACCGTGGTGTACATGGTGGTCGGGGTCGTGCTCTCCACGATCATCGGCACGGCCGCGGCGCTGCTGCTGCAGACCTCGTTCCGGGGCCGCTCGGTCGTGATCGCGGTGCTGATCCTGCCCTGGGCGCTGCCCGGGATCGTCGCGGGCCTGATCTGGGTGAACGTCTTCGACGCAAACACCGGCCTGCTGAACAGCGTGCTGACCTCGCTGCACGTGATCACGGACTACCGGGTGTGGGTGGGTGACAACCGGCTCCTGACGGTCTTCCTCATCGAGCTCGTGCAGGTGTGGCAGATGGTGCCGCTGTCGGCGCTGCTGATCCTCGCCGCGCTGCAGAACGTGCCCGACGAGCTGTACGAGGCGGCGCGCCTCGACGGATGCTCGGGCTGGGCGCTCATCCGCCGCATCAGCGTCCCCCTCGCCCGCCCGGGCATCGCCATCGCGGCGGTGCAGTCGGTGGTCGCGACGCTGAACATCTTCGATCAGCCCTACGCGCTGAACGGCCAAGCCGACGCGGGTGCGTCCCTCACGATGCAGACCTACTTCGTCAGTTTCCAGAACCTCGATTTCGGGCAGGGCTACGCGCTCGCGCTCGTGATCGCCGTGGCGACCGTCATCGTGTCGTTCGGTGTGCTCAAGCTCGTGTATCGGCAGGTGGAGTACTGATGGCCCTCTCGATCCCCCCTACCCCACTGCGCGGGCGCCGCGCACGGCCCGGCGTCGTACGCTCGGTCGGCGTCGTGCTGCTGCTCGTCTGGACCCTGCTGCCGGTGCTGTGGGCGCTCGATCTCAGCCTTCAGACGGGTGCCCAAGCGGCGTCGAAGCCGGCGCACTACCTGCCCCCGACCCCTCAGCTCGCGAACTACGCACGGCTGCTGTTCGGCGACGGCGACATCGCCGAGTCCGTGCGGCAGTCGAGCGTCAACATCGTGATCGAATGCGTGGCGGCGACGGTCGTGACGGTCGTGCTCGCCACGCTCGCCGCGTACGCGTTCGCGCGGATGACCTTCCGCGGCAGGAATGCGCTGTTCTACCTCGCGCTCGCGACGATGGCGTTCCCCGCCTACACCACGCTGATCCCGCTCTACCGGATCATGACGGGCCTGGGCCTCGTCAACACCTACACGGGAATCGTGCTGGTGTACGTGTCCGGCTTCCTTCCGCTGGCGACCTGGATCCTGCACAGCTACCTCTCGAGCCTGCCGATCTCGCTCGAAGAGGCCGGCACGATGGACGGCGCGAACCGCATGCAGGTGCTCTGGCACGTGGTCCTGCCGCTGGCGCTGCCGGGGGTCGTCTCGACGGCGCTGATCACCTTCCTGTCGGCGTGGGGGCAGTTCCTCTTCCCGCTCGTACTCTCGACCGATATGTCCACTGAGCCCCTCACCGTGATGATCTCGTCGCTGCTGGGGAGGCATACCGTGCCCGTGAACCTGCTCAGCGCCGCGGGCATGCTCGCCATAGCGGTTCCGGCCGTACTTGCGCTGTTCCTCAACCGGTACATCGTCAACGGGCTGCTCGCCGGAAGCGTGAAGTGACGAATCGGGGAACGGCTGGGGCAGGCCCATGGCGCAGAACAAGGACGTGAAATGATCGAACAAGCACCAAACGATCAAAATCGAGCAGGACAGGACCGCGTATGACGATCTCCCACCCCACCCTCGGCGCCCGCATGGCCGCCGAGCTCGCCTCGCAGCCGGACTGCTGGGAGCAGGCCGCGGAGCTCACCGCGGAGCGCGCGCTGCTGCCCGCGACCGGCAGCAGGATCGCGGTGGTCGGCTGCGGCACCTCCTGGTTCATGGCGCAGGCGTACGCCGCGGCGCGCGAGGCCCGCGGCCAGGGTCAGAGCGACGCGTTCGCAGCCTCAGAGGCGTTCGTCGACCGCGGCTATGACGCGATCGTCGCGATCACCCGGTCGGGAACCACGACGGAGGTGCTCGAGCTCGTCGCATCCGTCAAGGGTTCGACGCCGGTGATCGGGCTCGTCGGCGACACCGAGACCCCGTTCGTCGACCTGGTCGACGAGCTGATCGCCCTGCCGTTCGCCGACGAGACGTCGGTGGTGCAGACCCGGTTCGCCACCACCGCGCTCGCGTTCCTGCGCTCCTCGCTCGGCGAGGACCTCTCCCCCGTGATCGCCCAGGGTCGGGCCGCGCTCGAGGCCGAGCTGCCGGAGGAGCTGGTCACCGCCGAGCAGTACACCTTCATCGGCACCGGCGCCGACGTCGGGATCGCGCACGAGGCCGCGCTCAAGATGCGCGAGGCGAGCCAGTCGTGGACCGAGTCGTACCCGGCCAAGGAGTACCGGCACGGGCCGATCGCGATCTCCGCACCCGGGCGTGTGACGTGGCTGTTCGGCCCGGCGCCCGAGGGCATCGGGGCCGACACCCGGGCGACGGGGGCGCGCTTCGAGCACGCCGACGGCGTCGACGGGATGGCAGACCTGATCCGCGCGCAGCGGGTCGCCCTGGAGCGGGCCCGGCGGGCCGGGCTCGATCCCGACCAGCCGCGCAACCTCACCCGGTCGGTCATCCTCGACGGGCCGCGGTGACCGTGCCCTCGCTGGGCGCGGGGGCGCCCGTGCTGGCCTTCGACGTCGGGGGAACCGACCTCAAGGCCGCGCTCGTCGGCGCCGACGGCGCGCTGCTCGAGCGGGTCGTGACACCCACGCCGCCGTTCGGACCGGACAGCGGCGCGCAGGTCGTGGAGGCGGCCGCCCAGCTCGCCGACCGGTTCGCGGCGGCGCACCCCGGCGTGGCTCCGCAGGCCGCGGCGCTGGTCGTGCCCGGCGTCGTCGACGATGCAGCAGGCGTCGGCGTGTACAGCGAGAACCTCGGCTGGCGGGACGTGCCTTTCCGCGCCCTCGCCGAGCAGCGACTCGGCCTGCCGGTCGGGTTCGGACACGACGTGCGCGCGGCCGGGCTCGCGGAGCAGCGGCTCGGGGCGGCGGCGGGCTTCCGCGACGTCGTCGTGCTCACCATCGGCACCGGCATCGCCGGCGCCGTGTTCGTCGACGGCCGCCTGCACGCGGGGCGCGGCTACGCTGGCGAGATCGGGCACGCGCCCGTGGCCGACGGCCCCGAGTGCGCCTGCGGGGGCCGCGGCCACCTCGAGGCGGTGTCGTCGGCCGCCGCGATCGCGCGCCGGTACAACGCGCGCACCGGTGCGGGGCTGCCGGGCGCCCGCGAGGTGCTGGAGCGGATGCGGGCGGGCGACGAGATCGCCCGCGAGGTGTGGGACTCGGCCCTGGACGGCCTGGCCTTCGGGCTGGCGCACGTCGTCGCCGTGCTGGCGCCCGAAGCGATCGTGATCGGCGGCGGCCTGGTCGGGGCAGGCCCGGCGCTGTTCGAGCCCGTCGCGCAGCGGCTCGACGCGCTGCTCAGCTTCAACCTGCGGCCGCTGCTGCTGCCGGCCTCCATCGGCCCCGACGCCGGCGTCGTCGGCGCCGCCCTGCTCGCACGAGACCGGCTGGGGCATCCGTGATCCTCACCGTCACGCCCAACCCGGCGCTCGACCAGACCTACACGCTCGACGCGCTCCGGGTCGGCGAGGTGATGCGCGTGGATGCACCCGCCGTGCGCGCCGGCGGCAAGGGCGTGAACGTCGCCCGCGTGCTCGCCGAGCAGGGCGAGCACGTGCGCGCAGTGGTGCCGCTCGGGGGCGCGACCGGGGAGCGCTTCGCCGCCGAGCTGACCGGGGCGGGCGTGCCGTTCCTGCCGGTTCCCGTCGCCGCGGCTACTAGGGGCAGCGTCGCCATCGTCGACACCGGCGCGGACCGCACGACCGTCATGAACGAGAAGGGCGCCGCGCTCACGGCCGCCGAGGCCGACGCGGTCGTCCACGCCGCGCGCGGCGCGCTGACCGGCACCTCGGTGCTGGTCGTCTCCGGCAGCCTGCCGCCGGGGTTCCCGCCGGAGCACGTCGCGGCGCTGGTGCGGCTCGCCCACGAGGCCGGCGCCCTCGCGGTCGCCGACGTGGTGGGAGAGGCGCTGCTGGCCGCGTGCGCCGCGGGCGCGGATGCGGTGAAGCCGAACCACCACGAGCTGCTCGCCACCACCGGGCACGACGATCCGGCAGCCGGGGCGCGGGCGCTGCTCGACGCGGGCGCCCGGCTGGTCGTGGTCACGCTCGGCGAGCGCGGCATGCTCGCGGTCGGCGCCGACGACCCGGCGCGGGTCGTGAGGGCGAGGCTCGCCGAGCCGCTGCGCGGCAACCCGACCGGGGCCGGCGACGCCGCCGTCGCGGCCCTGGCCCTGGGGCTCGCCCGCGACGAGCGCGAGCTGCCTGCCCTGCTGCGCCGCGCGGTCGCGTGGTCGGCCGCCGCGGTCGCGCATCCGCTGGCCGGCTCGCTCGCGGCCGGGGTGCCGGCCCGCGAGACACGGGTCGAGCTGGAGGAGGAGAGATGGCGCTGACCGCCACCGCCGAATTATTGACGGATGCCTCGCGGCGGGGCGCCGGCCTCGCGGCGTTCAACGTGCTGCACCTGGAGACCGCCGAGGGCATCGTCGCCGCCGCCGAGGCGGGCGGCTTCCCCGTCGTGCTGCAGCTGTCGGAGAACGCCGTGAAGTACCACGGGGCACTGGAGCCGATCGCTCTCGCCTGCATCGACATCGCGCACGCGGCGGCGGCGCCCGTGGCCGTGCACCTCGACCACGCCGAGAGCGAGGAGCTCGCCCTCCGGGCCGTCGAGCTGGGTTTCGGTTCGGTCATGTTCGACGGCGCCGCGCTCGACTACCGCGACAATGTGGCCGCGACGGCCCGGGTGATGCGGCGGGCCCATGCGGCGGGCGTCGCCGTGGAGGCCGAGCTCGGCCGCATCGGGGGCAAGGACGGCGCGCACGCGCCGGGCGTGCGCACCGATCCCGGGGAGGCCGCGCGCTTCGCCGCCGAGACGGGCATCGACGCGCTGGCGGTCGCCGTGGGCTCCTCGCACCAGATGGCCGAGCGCACCGCTGCGCTCGACCTCGACCTGATCGCCCGCCTGCACGCCGCGGTGCCCGTGCCACTCGTACTGCACGGCTCGTCAGGGGTGCCCGACGACCTCATCGCCGCGGCGATCCGGGCGGGGATGACGAAGATCAACGTGTCGACGCAGCTCAATCGACACTTCACGGCGGCGGTACGCGAGTACCTGCGGGCGCACCCCGACACGGTCGACTCGCGCCGGTACCTGGCCGCCGGACGCGACGCGCTGCGCGCCGAAGCGCAGCGACTCGGCGGGCTGATCGCGGGGGTCTGAGCCGGCCTACTCGAAGCCGGCGACCTCGTGCGGCCGGTACGGCTCCTCCAGGTACGCGGCCTGCTCGTCGGTGAGCGTCACCTCGAGCGACGCGATCGCGTCGGTGAGGTGCTGCGGCTTGGTGACGCCGACGATGGGCGAGGTGACCGCCGGGTTGCGGTGCAGCCAGGCCAGGGCGACCTGGGCGCGCGGCACGCCGAGCTGCTGCGCGACCTCGGCGACGCGCTCGACGACCACCCGGTCGTCGGGCTGGTACAGCGTCTTGCCGAACTCGTCGGTCTCGGTGCGGGCCGTCTTCTCGTCCCAGTCGCGGGTCAGCCGGCCGCGCGCGAGCGGCGACCAGGGGATCACGCCGATGCCCTCCTCGAGGCACAGCGGCAGCATCTCCCGCTCCTCTTCCCGGTAGATCAGGTTGTAGTGGTTCTGCATGGACACGAAGCGGGTCCAGCCGTTCAGGTCGGCCACCGCCTGGGCCTTCATGAACTGCCAGGCATACATCGACGAGGCGCCGATGTAGCGCGCCTTGCCGGCCTTCACGACGTCGTGGAGCGCCTCCATGGTCTCCTCGATCGGCGTCGAGTAGTCGAAGCGGTGGATCTGGTACAGGTCGACGTAGTCGGTGCCGAGGCGGCGCAGCGAGTTGTCGATCTCCATCATGATCGCGGCCCGCGAGAGCCCCGCGCCGTTCGGGCCGGGGCGCATGCGGTTGAACACCTTGGTGGCGAGCACGACCTGGTCGCGGGTCGTGAACTCGCGGATGGCGCGGCCCACGATCTCCTCGCTGGTGCCCGCCGAGTACACGTTCGCCGTGTCGAGGAAGTTGATGCCCGCCTCGAGCGCCTGCCTGATGAGCGGTCGGGAGGCCTCCTCGCCGAGCGCCCACTGGTGGCCGCCGGCGGAGGGCTCCCCGAAGCTCATGCAGCCCAGGGTGATCGCGCTGACCTCGAGTCCGGTGGTTCCGAGCTTCACATACTCCACGTGGTCCACACTATGCGCGTTTCGCGGTGCCCGGCCCGGGCATCCGCCGTCACGGCGCCTGGCGGGTCAGGACCGGCTGAAGTGGCGCACGACGGCGTCGGAGGGAGGCGGAACGTCGATCGGAACCGAGCCGTCGCGCAGCGACCGGGTGGCGAGGGCGCCGGTGGCGACGGCCTCTCGCGCGGCGATCGGCGACAACTCGGTCGGAGCGCCGGTGGCCAGGTGGGCCAGGAACTCGGTCATGGTAAGCAGGTCGGCGTCGGCGTGGCCGTCCTCGACGCCGCTGATCGGATACTCGCGGTCGCCCGCGAGATCCCAGCCGCGGCGGTGGGTCCAGACCTTGACCACGCCGCCGCCGGTGTCGCCGAAGTTCTCGAGCCGGCCCTCCGTTCCGATGACGGTGTAGTTGCGCCAGTAGTCGGGGGTGTAGTGGCACTGTTCGTAGCTGGCCTGCACGCCGTTGTCGAGCGTCATCATCACCATGGAGAGGTCTTCGACGTCGACCACCGGGTTGAGGCCGCTCTGGCTGAGCGGGGGCCAGTTGTCGTAGCTGAACCAGTCCTCCATCAGCTCGCCGCTGCGGTCGCGGCGGTCGGCGATGTCGCCGTACAGGGTGAGCCCTCCCATGCCGACGACCCGGCGGGTGTACCCCCCGGCGAGCATGTGGATGATGTCGAGGTCGTGGCTGGCCTTCTGCAGCAGCAGCGAGTTCACCCTGCTGCGGTCGGCGTGCCAGTCCTTGAAGTAGTAGTCGCCGCCGTTTCCGACGAAGTGCCGGCACCACACCGCCTTCACCTCGCCGATCTCGCCGCGCTCGACGACCGCGCGCATCGCGCGGGCGACGCCCGAGTGCCGGAAGTTGTGGCCGACGTAGAGCGCCGTGCCCGTCTGCGCGGCGGCCTCGAGCACGGCATCCGCGTCTTCGAGGGTGATGGCGAGCGGCTTCTCCAGGTAGACGGCGATGCCCGCCCGCAGCAGGTCGACCGCGATCTGCGCATGAGTCCAGTCGGGGCTCGTCACGATCGCCGCGTCGATGGCGCCGCTCTCGATGAGCTGCGTGTGCGTCTGCGCGACGCGGATGTCGTCGCCGAACACCGCGCGGGCTCGCTCCCGGCCTCGCTCGGTGGGGTCGGCGGCGGCCACGAGCCGCGCCGGCTGCCCCGACTCGGCGATGTGCCGCGCGATGACGGCACGCTGGCCGACTCCGACCACCCCGACGCGGATGCTGCGCGCTTCTGATCCATCAGTCGCAAAATCGCTCACGACTGAACAATAGGCACCTTGCGAGCGGCACCGCCACGACGCATCCCAGGATTAACGCGATCGAAATGGCGCCGCGGTCAGCCGGCGACGACGAGTTCGACCTTGGCCGACCTGAGTTCGGCCGCGAACGCCCGGGGCACGGCCTTGTCCGTCACGAGGACGTCCACCCGGTCGAGCGGGCAGATGCGGGCGAAGGTCGAGCGCATGATCTTCGTCGAGTCGGCGACCACGATGACGCGCCGGCCCACCTCGGCGAACCACCGGCTCACATCGGCCTCGCCCTCGTGCATCGTGGTCAGCCCGAACTGGCCGCCGATGCCGTCGACCCCGAGCACGACCACGTCGAGCGCGAACTCGGCGAGCGCCTGTTGCACGAGCGCGCCCACGAGCTCGTACGACTGACGGCGGGCGACACCGCCGGTCACGACGATCTTCACGTTGGAGCGCACCGAGAGCTCGTAGCCGATGTTCAGCGCGTTGGTCACGATGGTGATGCCGTAGTCGCCCTCTGCGCCGAGGAAGCGCTCGCTGCGCCCCAGCTCGCGCGCCACCTCCGTGGTCGTCGTGCCGCCGTTGAGGCCGACCGTCTCGCCGGGCGTGATGAGCTCCACGGCCGCGCGCGCGATCGCGAGCTTGGCCTCCGCCTGGCGCGCGATCTTGTACTGCAGCGGCAGTTCGTACCCGGTGCCGAGCGCGGCGGCCCCGCCGTGCGTGCGGGTGATCAGCCGCTGCTGCGCGAGCGTCGTCAGGTCGCGCCGCGCGGTCGCGAGCGAGACGCCGAGCTCTTCGCTGATCTCGGCGATGCTCACGTTGCCGCGTGAACTCACGAGCTCGAGCAGCGCGTTGAGTCGCTGCTGAGGGGTCATCCGCCGCTCCCCTTCCTGCGCGCGTGAAGCCTGTGAGCGACATCCTAGGGCGCGTGCCGCGGCGGCCCGCGCGCACCGATAATCTGAGCGGATGACCCGGCCCGAGGCATCCGATCGCAATCACTGGGTGCTCACCTTCGTCTGCCCCGACCGCCCCGGCATCGTGCACGCGGTGAGCGGCGCGATCGTCGAAGCGCGCGGCAACATCACCGAGAGCCAGCAGTTCGCCTCCGCCGACACCGACCGGTTCTTCATGCGCCTGCAGGTCGAGTCGGATGCGACCCGCGAGGAGTTCGAGGCCGCGCTCGCGCCCGTCGCCCGCCGCTTCGACCTCGAGGCCCGCGTCGACGTCGTCGGCCGGCCGATGAAGACGCTCGTGCTCGCCTCGAAGGCGCCGCACTGCGTGAACGACCTGCTGTTCCGGCAGCGGTCGGGGCAGCTGGCGATCGAGGTGCCGCTGATCCTCGCGAACCACCCCGAGCTGGGCGAGCTCGCCGGCTTCTACGGCGTGCCCTTCGAGCACCGCGCGGTGACGGATGCGGCGAGCAAGGCCGCCTTCGAAGAACACGTGCTCGACGTGGTGCGGTCGGAGGGCATCGAGCTCGTGGTGCTCGCCCGGTACATGCAGATCCTCTCCCCCCGGCTGTGCGAGGCGCTCGCCGGCCGCGCCATCAACATCCACCACTCCTTCCTGCCCGGCTTCAAGGGCGCGAATCCGTACCGTCAGGCGCACGCGCGCGGCGTGAAGCTCATCGGCGCCACCGCGCACTTCGTCACGAGCGAGCTCGACGAGGGCCCGATCATCGAGCAGAACGTGGTGCGCGTCGACCACACCCGCACCCCGGCGCAGCTGATGGCGATCGGCCAGGACGAGGAGTCGCGCACCCTGCGCCAGGCCGTGCAGTGGTTCAGCGAGCACCGCGTGCTGCTCGACGGCGCCCGGACCATCATCTTCAGGTGACGCCCGTAGGATCGACCCACGTGACCGACGTGCAGCAGACGAGCCCAGACACCCCGCGCATCGGCGTCGTCGACGTCGTCCGCTTCCTGTGCGAGGTGTTCGCGATCGTGTCGCTCGGCATCTGGGGCTTCGTGCAGTTCCCCTTCGGCTGGAACATCGCCGTCGGCCTCGGCGCCCCCGTCGTCGCCATCCTGCTCTGGGCGCTGTTCCGCGCCCCCAAGGCCGTGCTCGCCGTCGACCCGTTCGTGAAAGCGATCGTCGAGATCGTCGTGATGGGCTCGGCCGCCTTCGCCTGGGCGGACATGGGGCAGTGGATCGTCGCGGCGGTCTTCGCCGCCGTCGCCCTCGTCACGGGCGTCATCGCCGGACGCAAGGAGTTCTGATGCCCGCCGACGTCGTCGTGCACTCCGCCCGCAAGGTCGACGCGGCCGGCGAGGCCGACGACTTCTGGGTCGCCTTCGAGGGCGCGCGCATCGTGACGACCGGCACGGGTGGCGGATGGCGCGCGCAGGCCGCGTCCGCGGCATCCGTCGTCGACGCGCACGGCGCCCGCCTCACCCCCGGCTTCATCGACCTGCACGGTCACGGCGCGGGCGGCTTCGCCTTCGACGACGGCGCGTACGCGATCTCGAAGGCGCTCGAGGTGCACCGCGCGCACGGCACCACCCGCTCGGTGATCAGCCTCGTCGCGAACCCGGTCGAGGAGCTGTGCCGCTCGCTCGATGCGATCGCCGACCTCGCCGTCGAGGACCCGCTGGTGCTCGGCGCGCACCTGGAGGGGCCGTTCCTCGCCGTGGAGCGCAAGGGGGCGCACAACCCCGACTTCCTGATCGACCCGTCGCCGGCGGTCGTCGAGCAGCTCATCGCCGCCTCCCGCGGCGCGCTGCGACAGATCACGCTCGCGGTCGAGCGGCCGAACGCGCTCGAGGCGGTCGACGTGCTCGTCGAAGCGGGTGTGCACGTCGCCGTCGGGCACACGGAGGCCGACCAGGCGCAGGCGCAGGCCGCCTTCGACCGGGGAGCCCGGCTGCTGACCCACGTGTTCAACGCGATGCCCGGCATCGGGCACCGGGAGCCGGGCCCCGTGGTCGCCGCGCTCGAGGACGAGCGGGTGACGCTCGAGCTGATCCTCGACGGGGTGCACGTGCACCCGGACGTCGCGAAGATCGTCTTCGGCCAGGCCCCGGGGCGCGTCGCGCTGATCACCGACGCGATGGCGGCGACCGGCGCGGCCGACGGCGACTACAAGCTCGGATCGCTCGACGTGGTGGTCGCGGACGGCGTGGCGCGCGTGCGCGCCACGGACGGCTCGCCCGGGTCGATCGCCGGATCGACGCTCACCCTCGACACGGCGTTGAAGAACGCCGTCGAACTGGTCGGCCTGCCGCCGGCGGCGGCCGTCGCGGCGCTCACCGCCGTGCCCGCGCGCGTCCTCGGGCGCCAGCACGAACTCGGGATGCTGGCACCCGGGTACGCCGCCGACGCGGTGCTGCTCGACGAGCGCTGGGCCGTGCGCGCCGTCTGGGGCGCCGGCGAGCGGCTCGGCTGAGGCCGGCGTGACAATGAGCCCCGCGACCGACCCGCCGACCGTCGGGCTGGTGGGCGCGGGCACCATGGCGCGCGAGCATCTGCCTCACCTCCGCGCGCTCGGCGCGCCGGTGCTCGCCTGGAGCCGCAGCGGCGTCGCGGGCCTCGGCGACGTCGAGGCGGCGGGAAGCTTCGACGAGCTGCTCGCGCGCTGCCAGGTGATCGACGTGACGACGCCGACGCCGACGCACCTCGACCTCGGCCTGGCCGCGCTGGCCTCAGGCCGCCACGTGATCTGCGAGAAGCCGCTGGCGCGCACGGATGCCGACGCGGCGGCCCTCGTCGCGGCCGCCGAGGCGGCCGGGCGGATGCTCCTTCCCGCCCACGTGGTGCGGTACTTCCCCGCCTACGCCCGGGCGAAGGCTGCGGTGGACTCCGGGGCCCTGGGCCGCCTGCGGCGGCTGCGCTTCCTGCGTTCGGGCGCCCACCCGGTCCAGCCCTGGTTCGCCGACGAGGCGCAGTCGGGCGGGGTGATCTTCGACCTGATGATCCACGACCTCGATCAGGCCAGATGGCTCGCCGGGGAGGTGGTGCGGGTCGAGGCCGTGGCCCGGCACGGTGCCGCGGGCGGGCGGCCGACGCAGGCGGCATCCGTCACCCTGACGCACGCGAACGGGGCCGTCACTCACGCGGAGGGGGTCTGGGGCGAGCAGGGCGTGCCGTTCACGACGGGATTCGAGCTGGAGGGCGAGCGCGGCGCACTCGCGCATTCCTCGGCCGACGACCCACCGCCGGAGACCCCGCCTGCGAAAAATGCGTATTTTGCGCAACTGCGCGACTTCGTCTCGGCGATCACGGATGCGACGACGCCGCGCGTCACGGCCCGGGATGGGCTCGCGGCCGTGCGCCTCGCGAGTGCCGCGCTCGAGGCGGCGCGCACCGGCCGGCCGGTCGAGCTCGAGTGAGTCGGCGAGGCGACCCGCGATGGGGGTCTCCGCGATCAGAACCCCGCTTCGAGTCGTCTCGGCGGGCGCGGTCCCCATTCGGCCGCCGCACGGGCGAGTGGACCGGCGGAGGCGCCGCCCGCTAGTACCGCTGCCAGTCGGGCTTGTTGGCGTAGGTGTACTTGTAGTAGTCCCGGTTGCGCAGGCGCGAGGCGGCGGCCTCGTCGACGACGATCGTGGCGTGCTCGTGGTGCTGCAGGATCGACGCCGGGCACGACGCCGACACCGGCCCCTCGACCGCGGCGGCGACCGCCTCGGCCTTGCCCTCCCCCTGCGCGACGAGCACGATGCGCCGCGCGCACATGATCGTGCCGAGCCCCTGCGTGAGGCAGTGCGTCGGCACCTGCTCGGGCGAGGCGAAGAAGCGGGCGTTGTCGGCGCGGGTCTTGGGGGTGAGCGTCTTGATGCGGGTGCGCGAGGCGAAGGACGAGGTCGGCTCGTTGAACCCGATGTGCCCGTTGGCGCCGATGCCGAGGATCTGCACGTCGATGCCGCCCGCGTCCACGATCGCCTGCTCGTAGGCCTCGCACGCGGCCGCGATGTCCGACGCCATGCCGTCGGGCACGTGCACCAGCCGCGGGTCGAAGCCGAGCGGGCGCGTCACGGTGCGGTCGATGACGGCGTGGTAGCTCTCGGGGTGCTCGAAGGGCAGACCGACGTACTCGTCGAGCGCGAAGCCGCGCATCCGGGAGAAATCGAGCGCGCCCGCCGCGACCCGCGCGGCGAGCTCGCTGTAGATCTTCAGCGGCGACGAGCCGGTGGCGAGCCCCAGGGCGCCGTCGGGCTTGCGGGCGACGACGTCGGCGATGACGGATGCCGCGACGCGGCCCACCTCGTCGGCGTCGGCCTGGATCACGATCTCCATGCGTCCGATCCTTCCAGGCCTCAGGCGGGCTCGGCGAGGGCCGCGCCGATGGCCGCGACGGGCCTCTCCTGCGGGGCGAGCCGCACCCGCGCCGGCAGCTCGAGCGAGGCGAGGAAGCCGGAGACCGCGGCCTGCTCGGCGAGCGCCGCGGCGACGAGGCGCAGCAGCCGGTCGCCGAGGCTGCTCACGCCGCCGCCGATCACGACGGTCTCGACGTCGGCGGTGAGTACGAGGATGCGCACCGCGGCCGCCGCCCCGGCGGCGAGCCGGTCCCGCACGGCGAGCGCCGCCGGGTCGCCGGCGTCGGCGCGGTCGAAGACGTCGAGCACCGGGAACGGGGCATCCGTCGCCCACTGCCTGGCCACGCCGCCGCCCGAGGCGACGGTCTCGACGCAGCCGCGCTGGCCGCAGTTGCACCGGGCTCCGTCGGGGTCGATCGGGATGTGCCCGATCTCGCCGGCGGTGCCGCGGGCGCCGCGCCAGAGCCGGCCTCCCGAGACGAAGCCTGCGGCCACGCCGGTGCCGAGGTTGAGGAACGCCATCGGCCCGTCGAGGCCGAGCAGGTGGTAGGCGCCGAGCGAGGCGGCGTTCACGTCGTTCTCAACGCGCACGGGCACGCCGAGGCGTTCGGCGAGCAGCGCGCCGAGCCCGAGGTCGACGACGCCGAGGTTGACGGCGTGCCGCACCCTGCCGGTCGCGGGGTCGACGACGCCGGGGATGCCCGCGCCGAGCGAGGTCGGCACGCCGCCCGCGAGCTCGGCGGCCTGCCTGGCCGCGGCGACCGCGGCCGCCACCACCGCGTCGGGGCCGTGGCCGGTCGGCACGCGCACCAGGCCCGCGACGTCGCCGTCGTCGGAGAGCGCGACGGCGTCGATCTTCGTGCCGCCGATGTCGAGCCCGAGCCTCACCGTGCCCCGCCCAGCAGCTCGAGCAGGGCGCGGCCGACGAGCCGGGAGGCGCCGAAGGTGGCGATGTCGGCGAAGCGCCGGTCGTCGGAGGGCCAGCCCATGTCGACGACGAGCACGGATGCGCCGCCCCGCCGCCGCGCCGCCGCGATGAAGTCGCGCGCGTGCCCGTGCCGGTGCAGGTCCCGGCCGACGACGACGAGCCGCCCCTCCCCGGGGTCGACGAGTGCCGAGCCGGGCGTCACCAGCAGCTCCTCCCGCGCCCCGGCGGCGAATGGACCCCACGGGGCGATGCCGACGGCGAGGTTGCTCTCGCTCTCGACGCGGGCGAGCCGGTACGGCCCGCCGACGGAGAGCCACGCCCGGGCGGCATCGGAGACGTCGAAGCCGCCGGCGAGCTGCGCCAAGTCGTAGACCGGCTCGTGCGAGCCCGCGGCGGGAAGCGGCGTCGTCTCGCGGGCCGTGGCGAGCTCGACGGCGAGGCGGGAGACGCGGGCCGAGGCATCCGTCAGCCGCCCGGCGTCGAGCTCGCCCGATGCGACGGCCGCTTCCACCGCGGCCACGATCTGCTCCAGCTGCTCGGCCGCGTTGTCGGTGCCGACGCAGAGCAGGTCGACGCCCGCCGCGAGCGCCCGCACCGCCGCGGCGGGGATGCCGAGCTCGGCGGAGGCGCCCGCCATGTCGAGCGCGTCGCTGACGACGACGCCGTGGAAGCCGAGCTCGCCGCGCAACAGGCCCTCGAGCACCGGCTCGCTCATGGTGGCCGGGCTCTCGGCGTCGAGCTGCGGCAGCAGGAGGTGCGAGGTCATCACGAGCTTCGCGCCGGCCTCGATCGCGGCGCGGAACGGCACCAGCTCGCGCGCGGAGAGCTCGGCGGCCGAACGGTCTACGACGGGCAGGGCGAGGTGCGAGTCCTGCGCGGTGTCGCCGTGGCCGGGGAAGTGCTTGGCCGTGGCCGCGACGCCGGCCGCCTGCAGCCCGCTCACCCACGCGGCGACATGGTCGGCGACGGGGCCGGGGTCGGCGCCGAAGGAGCGCACCCCGATCACCGGGTTGTCGGGGTTCGAGTTCACATCGGCGTCGGGGGCGAAGTCGACGTTCACGCCCGCCTCGCGCAGCTGCCAGCCGACGGCGCGGGCGGTGCGCTCGGTGAGGGCGAGGTCGCCGAGGCGGCCGAGCAGGGCGTTGCCGGGGTAGGGCGCGCCGGTGCGGTAGCTGAGACGCGTGACGTCGCCGCCCTCCTCGTCGACGGCGATGAGCGCGTGCGGGTTCGCCGCAAGGATCTCGGCGGTGAGCCGCCGGGTCTGCTCGGGGCTCTCGAGGTTCGGCCCGAACAGGCACACCCCGCCGAGCCCGTCGTCGAGCAGCTCCCCCAGCCAGTCGGGCAGGCTCGCGCCGGCGAAACCGGGCAGCAGGGTGCGCAGGGCGGCGTGCCGCACGGTCTGGCTCATGGCTGCAAGTAAACCGCACGGATGCGCCGCCCCGCCGCGCCTACCCGCGCCCTACCCCGACGGCCGATGCGGGGTGGGCCGGGTGCCGGGCCCCGGCGTGCTGCTGCCCGGCCCCGAGTCGATCGTCACGACGGTCTGCTGCCCGTGGCTGCCGTACTGCACGAGCCCGAGGTAGGAGGTGTTCGGGGCGAGGCCGCTCCACCTGAGCTCGAGGGTGTCTGCGGCGCCGGCCTGCTTCGGGCCGCGCAGGGCGGCCGTGAACGCGCCCTTCCCGCCCGAGGGCGAGAGCACGGTGGAGTACAGGTCGAAGTCGCCGGAGCCGCTCGCGGCCCACACCACGACGTCGTACCAGCCGGCCTGCGGGTCGGTGAGGTCGATCTCCTCGTCCGCCCCCGGCGACCACGAGTCCCACTCCTCGGTCGCGTTCACGTCGGCGAGCGAGGTGGGCGTGGTGACCCCGGGCAGCAGGTCGACCTTGAACACGATCAGGTCGAAGTCGACGCCCGAGGTCGGCACGGCGTGCTCCTCGAACTTCGCGAGCGCCGCCGCGTCCGGCACCTCGACGAAGTGGTCCTGCCAGTACCGGTCGAAGTCCCCGGCGTCGAGGCCGCCGGAGTGGGCCGGGTCGGCGGCCGAGCCGTTGTCGGGCAGCAGCGTGTGCGCCGCGAGCCCCAGCGTCGTCACCGCCGGCGCGCCGCCCGCCCCATTGACGACCGCCACGTCGAGGCCGCTCTTCGGGCTCGACGTCCCGGTCGCCGACACGGTGGCCGGCGCGATCACGTCGACGGGGCGCACGGCGATCGGGCTGTGCACGCGGATGCCCGCCGCCCGCCCCGACCCGACCAGGTCGAGCGCTCCGGTCGTCCACGAGGAGATCGCGGCGGTGGTGCGGGCGATGCGCACCGACATCGTGGCTCTCTGCCCCGCCTTCGTGAAGGTGATGCGGCCCTGCTTCGCGCTCACCCCCTTCGAGACGTGCCCGAACGACACCGTCACCGCGAAGCCGGGCAGGCTGACGCGGGGCGTGTACGTGCCGGCCTGGGTGGAGCGCACCGTGCGGGTCACGGTCTGGGTCGAGGTGAACTGCCCGATCTGGATCGAGGGCAGGTTGAGATCGGATGCCTCGCGCCAGTCCACCCCGGCGCTCCCGGAGCCCCCCAGCCCGACGTCGCCGAGGTAGCGCTGCCAGTCGGCGACGCCGCTGTCGTAGACGAGCCCCGGCTCGAGCATCCGTGCCGGGTCGACCTGGCCGGCGCCCTGGGCGAACGGGTCGTCCACCACGTGCCCGGCGGCGTCGACGGTGTCGTAGGCGGAGGTCATCATCGCCGACTTGACCTCGGCCGCCGAGGCGGTCGGGTGCCTGCCCAGGTACAGGGCGGCGAGGCCGGCGATGTGCGGGGTGGCCATCGAGGTGCCGTCCATGAACTCGAAGCTCGGCGTGAAGCCGTCGCCGGCGGGCTTCGACGCGCTCGCGGCGAGGATCGCGACGCCGGGGGCGGCGAGGTCGGGCTTCAGCACGTCGCCGCCGTCGGCCGTCACCGGGCCGCGGCCGGAGAACGCGGCGAGCTGCGGCACGGCGTCGGCGGCGGCGCCGGTCAGGTCGCGGTCGACGAAGGCGACCGTCGCCCCTGCGGTGCCGGCGTAGGCGTGCAGCCGGTCGCGGTACTGCGCCGCGACGGCGACCACGGGGATCGGGTACTGCTCGTCGTCGAGGGAGTCGGAGGTGGCCGGCGTGTTGACCAGCAGCATGCCGACGCCGCCGGCGCGCTGGACCTCGGCGGCCTTGTCGGCGAGGGTGTTGTCACCCCGGTCGCAGAGCACGATCCTGCCCGTGACGGCCGCCGGGTCGAGCGTGTACGCCTGGCAGGTGGCGGAGTAGCCCTGCATGCCGTCGGCCGCCGCGGCGTCCGCGTCGACGAGGCCGGCCGAGACGCCGGCCGCGGGAACCGTGACGGACGCGCCGGGCACCCGGGTGCCGTCGCCGAGCACCGCCGTGGCGCGGTACGACGGAATGGTGCTCGCGGCCACCGTCGTGTACCAGGGTGCCGCGTTGTCGACGGTCGAGGCGTCCGATCCGAGGTTGCCGGCCGCGGCCGCCACGACCACGCCCGCCGCGGCGGCGCCGAGGAACGCCTGGTCGATCACCGAGTAGGTCGTGGTGGCGCCCGTCCCGGCGATGGAGTAGTTGAGGACGTCGACGCCGTCGGCGACGGCCTGGTTTATCGCGGCGAGGATGTCTGCGGTGACGCATCCGTCGTCGCTGTCGAGGTCGGTGTAGGGGCCCTGCCAGCACGCCTTGTACACGGCGAGCTTCGCCGCCGGGGCCATGCCGGAGATGCCGCCGAAGTCGCGGGTCGTGTCGCCGACGGTGATCGACGCGTCGACGCCGTAGTCGCCGGCGGCGGTCGAGGCGGTGTGCGAGCCGTGACCGTCGGCGTCGCGCGGCGACTCGTACTCGGTCGGCCGGTCGCCGTGCAGGCTGCGCGGCTCGCCCGCGTCGAAGTAGCGGGCGGAGATGATCTTGCTCGAGCAGTCGGCGGCGGTCCAGGAGCCGTCGGACGGCTCGGTGCCGCTCGTCGTCTCGCCGGTCTGCGGGTCGTAGCCGGCGGAGTCGACGGCCGGGTCGGCGTTCACCTGGCACACGCCCGTGAAGGTGCCGCCGTCGGCCTTGCGGTACACGGTCTGCGGGTTGCCGTTCGCGTCGGCGCCGCCGGTCAGGGCCGGCACCGTGCCGTTGCCGGTCTTCAGCGCCGTGCCGGCGAAGGACGGGCTCTCGGGCGAGATGCCGGTGTCGATGTCGCCGATGACGACGCCCGCCCCCGCCTTGCCCGGCCCGCCGAGGGCGGCCCACAGCCCGCTGTCGTCGCCGGAGCCGATCACGCCGTTCTGCAGGCCGAGGAACTCGTAGTCGGGCTCGGCGTCCTGCAGCTTCAGCAGCTCGTCGGGCACGACCGCGGCGACGTCATCGCGGGCGGCGAGCTCCGCCGCCTGCGCCGCGGTGAGGTCGGCGCTGAAGCCGTTGAAGGCGAGTGTGTAGCGGTACTCGACCGTCGCGCCGACGGCCCGCGCGACGGACTGCTGCGCGTTCGCCAGGTGCGCGGCGTACTTCTCGACGTCCGGGTCGCTCGCCTTCAGCTGCCCGCCGTCCGACGGATGCGTCGCCGGCAGCCCGGCGATCCCGCCGGTGTAGGCGGCGGCGGCCGGGTCTCTCAGCTGCACGACGTACCCGCCGGGTGTGAACCGTGCCGCGGTCCGGGTCTGCTCGGGCAGCGAGACGGCCGAGTGCGGCGTGTCGGGCGACGGATGCTGCGCCGCATCGGCCGGAGCGACGAAGGCCAGCGCCACGGCGGTCGCGGCGGCGGCGGCGCAGGCGGCGGTGACGCGCCGCAGGGAACGGGAGGTGCGGCTCACGGCGGTTCCGTTCGGGTCTGTGCCTGCTCGGGAGACAGGCGATGACAGGACGGTAGCGCCCGAGGCATCCGCTGCATAGATGGAATGTGGGCGCCGGCGCAGGAAAAAGGGGGCTCCGGCGGATTCCTCCGCCGAAGCCCCCGTCTCGGGTTCGCGCTGGCGCGGGATCACCCCGCGCCGCCTACCCCTTGGATTTGGCCTTCGCGCTCTTGCCCGGGGTCGAGTCCACCGTGACCACCGTCTCGGGGCCCGTGTCGCCGTAGCTCACGATGCCGAGGTAGGACACGTTCGGCTTGAGGCCCGTCCACTTCAGCGTCACGGTGTTCGCCGCGCCCGCCGCGGTGGCCGAGCCGGCCGTCGCGCTGAAGTGACCGGACCCGCCGGTCTCGGTCAGGTAGGTCGTCTTCAGGTCGAAGTCGCCGGAGCCCGCGTAGAGCACGACCTCGAGCGCGTAGTAGCCGGCGGCCGGATCGGTCAGGTCGACCTCCTCGTCCGCCGAGCCCGTCGCCGACTGGCCGACCAGGGTGGCGCCGACGATGTTCCCCGCATCGTCGAGGTCGACCTGGTAGACGTACAGGTCGTAGTCGTTCGCGTCGTCGACCGCGTCCTCGGCGAACCGGGCGATCTTCGTTCCCGACGGCACCTCGCTGAAGAACACCTGGTCGTTCGTGTCCGGGTCGGCCGAGCTGCCGCCGCCCGAGTGGCTCGAGTCGGCCGCGGTGCCCGCGTCGGGCAGGGTCACCTGCGCGGCGAGGCCCATGGTGTGCAGCTCGGGAACGCCGGCGGCGCCGTTGGTGATGTCCACCGTCGTCGAGCCCGCGTTTCCGGTGCCGGTCGCGGTCGCCGGGGCGATCGCGGAGACGGGCTGGATCGCGACCGGGCTGTGCACCGTGATGCCGTCCGCCGCGCCCGCGCCGACCCAGTCGATCGACCCGGTCGTGTACTCGTCGAGCGGTGCGGTGGTGCGCGTGAAGGTCACCGTGTACTGCGCCGATACGCCGGCCGCGGTGAAGGTGAGCGTCGAGCCGCCGGTCGGCGTGCCGTCCGGCTTGTACGTCTTCACCGTGGTCGTGAACCCGGGCAGCGTGACGTGCGGCGTGTAGGTGCCCGCCTGGGTGCTGGTCACGGTGCGGGTCACGGTCTGGGTGGCCGTGAACTGCCCGATCGAGATCGACGCCAGGTTGAGATCGGATGCCGCGTTCCAGTCCGGAGCCGCGTCGCCGAGCTCGCCGACGTTCTTCAGGTAGGCGATCCAGTCGCTGTACGAGTTCTTGTACAGCAGGCCGGGGCTCGCGAACTTGCTCGGATCCACCTCGCCGGCGCCCTGAGCGAACGGGTCGGTGACCGGGTCGCCGTCGGCGTCGACCGTGTTGTAGGCCGTCGTCATCATGACCGACTTGATCTCATCCGGGGTCGCGGTCGGGTGCAGCGAGAGGTACAGCGCCGCGAGGCCCGCGATGTGCGGGGTGGCCATCGACGTGCCCGACATGAACTCGTAGCTCGGCTCGTAGCTGCCGTCCGAGCTCTGGGTCGAGGGGCCGTCGGCGATGATCGAGACGCCGGGAGCCGAGATCTCCGGCTTCAGCACGTCGCCGCCGGCCGCGTCGACCGGGCCGCGGCTCGAGAAGCCCGCGATCTGCGGGGTCGGGGTCTCGATGCCGGTGGTGTTCTCGTCCGTGAGCTCCGCCGTTGCGCCATCCGTCGCCGCGTAGTCCCAGATCGCCTGGTAGTACGGGGCGTCGACGGCGAGCGTCGGCACCGAGTGCTCGTCGAGGTCGAGGGAGTTCGAGGTCGGGTTCACCAGCACCATGCCGATGCCGCCCGCCCGCTTCACCTCCGCCGACTTGTCGACGCGGTCGCTGACGCCGCGCTTGCAGACGACGATCTTGCCGGCGACCTTCGACGAGTCGAGCGACCCGGCGAAGCAGAGCGCGGCCTGCGCATCCGGGTCGACCGTCGACCCCTTGGCGTAGCCCTGGGCGGGATCGTCGACTTCGAAGGTGGCTGCCGCCACCTTGTCGGCCCGCACGAGGTCGCCCGAGACGCCCTCGGAGGGAACCGTGATGGTCGCGCCGGGGTAGGCGGAGCCGTCGCCGAGCGTGACGGTGCCCTCGTAGGACGGGATGGTCGAGGCCGCGACCGTGGTGTACCACGGCGAGGCGTTGTCGAGGGTGGTCTCACCGGGGCCGGCGTTGCCCGCCGCGGTGGCGACGAAGATGCCGGCCGCGGCCGCGCCGAGGAACGCCTGGTCGGTGGCGGAGTACGTGGTCTGCGCCGCGCCGCCGCCGATGGAGAAGTTCAGCACGTCGACGCCGTCGGCCACCGCCTGGTTGATGGCGGCCACCATGTCGGCCGTCGCGCAGCCGTCGTCGCTCTCCGTCGTCGTGTCGGGGCCCGACCAGCACACCTTGTAGTCGGCGACCTTCGCCGCCGGGGCCATGCCGGAGATCTGGCCGAAGTCCTTGCCGGAGATGGTCGCGTCGACGCCGTAGTTGCCCGCCGCGGTCGAGGCGGTGTGCGAGCCGTGGCCCGCGCCGTCGCGCGGCGACTCGTACTCGACCGGCTGCGAGGCGTGCAGCACGTTCACGAACGAAGCGTCGAAGTAGCGCGCGGCGATCAGCTTGGTGTTGCAGTCGGAGGTGGTCCACGAGTCGTCCTCGGGCACGGTGCCGCCGAGGTAGGCGCCGGTGTCGGCGTCGTACTTGCCCGAGTCGACCGCGGGGTCGGCATTCACCTGGCACACGCCGGTGAAGGTGGTGCCGTCGGCCTTCTGGTAGGTGATCACGGGGTTCCCGTTGGCGTCGGTCGCACCCGTCCAACTCGGCGTCGCGCCGGCCGTCGCCGAGGTGCTCAGCGCGTCGCCGGAGAACGACGGGTTCTCCGGCGAGATGCCGGTGTCGAGGTCTCCGAACACGATGCCCTCGCCCGCCTTGTCGGGGCCTCCGATGGCCTCCCAGAGGCCGCTCGTGTCATCGCTGCCGATCGCGCCGTTCTGCAGGCCGAGGAACTGGTAGTCCGCCTCGGCCTGCGGGTGCAGGATCTCGTCGGGCACGACCGCGACCACGTCGCTGCGCTTGCTCAGCTGTGTCGCCTGCTTGGCGGTCAGCTTGGCCGCGAAGCCGTTGAACGCGAGCGAGTAGGTGTAGGTGGGGTCGGCGCCGACGGCGTCCGCCACGTCCTTCTGCTTGCCCTCGAGATAGCGGGTGTACTTCTTGACGTTCGCGTCGCTCGCCTTCAGCTGCTTGCCGTCGGCCGGATGCGTGGCCGGGTAGCCGCTCAGCCCGCCCGTGTAGGTCGCGGCCGCCGGGTCCTTCAGCTGGACGATGTAGGTGCCGGTCTTGAAATGCTGCTCCTTCGTGAACGTCTTCGCGTTCGGCGTCGGAAGCGACGACGTCGCCGCCTCCGAGGGTGCTGCCGCGAAGACCAGCGCCGAGCCCATCACGGCGGCCGTGGCGGCCACCGCGAGGGCGCGGCGAAGGAAGGGGAACTGTCGAGTGCCCACGTGGTTCCAATCGCTGTGCGTGTGTGCGTGTGTGCGTGATCAGCGCGCGGCGTTGCGCGCTTGGCCGTCACCCTATCCCCACTCGGAGGCACAGGAACAGTTGTGCGAAGCATCCGTAACACAGCGGTAAAGCGCGACGCATCCGCGACCGCGCGCTGCGGAAAAAGAGAGCGGGCGGGCCGACGGATGCCTCCGCCGAGCCCGCCCGCAGGCGTCAGCGCCGCCTCAGAACGCGTCGATCGCGGCGTTGAAGGTCGCCGAGGGGCGCATCACGGCCGCCGCCTTGGCGTCGTCGGGGCGGTAGTAGCCGCCCAGGTCGACCGGCGAGCCCTGCACCGCGATCAGCTCGGCGACGATGGTCTGCTCGTCGGCGGCGAGCTTCTCGGCCAGCGGCGCGAACGCGGCCGCGAGCTCCGCGTCGTCCTGCTGCGCGGCGAGCTCCTGCGCCCAGTACAGGGCGAGGTAGAAGTGCGAGCCGCGGTTGTCGATCGTGCCGAGCTTGCGGCCGGGCGAGCGGTCGTTCTCGAGGAAGGTGGCGGTGGCGCGGTCGAGCGCGTCGGCGAGCACCTGCGCGCGCGCGTTGCCCTCGTGCTGGGCGAGGTGCTCGAAGGAGGCGGCGAGCGCGAAGAACTCGCCGAGCGAGTCCCAGCGCAGGTAGTTCTCGGCCACGAGCTGCTGCACGTGCTTCGGCGCCGAGCCGCCCGCGCCGGTCTCGAACAGGCCACCGCCGGCCATCAACGGCACGATCGAGAGCATCTTGGCCGAGGTGCCGACCTCGAGGATCGGGAACAGGTCGGTCAGGTAGTCGCGCAGCACGTTGCCGGTGACCGAGATGGTGTCCTGCCCGGCGCGGAGTCGGTCGAGCGACTTCTGCGCGGCGGCCGCCGGGGGCAGGATGCTCAAGTCGAGGCCCTCGGTGTCGAGCGTCGGCAGGTAGGCGTCGATCTTCGCGATCAGCTGCGCGTCGTGCGCCCGCTTCTCGTCGAGCCAGAAGATCGCCGGCATGCCCGACAGGCGGGCGCGGCTGACGGCCAGCTCGATCCAGTTCTTGATCGCGGCGTCCTTGGTCTGGCAGGCGCGCCAGATGTCGCCGGGCTGCACCTCGTGCTCGATCAGGGCCTCGCCGGCCTGGTTCACGACGCGCACGGTGCCCGCCTGCGCGATCTTGAAGGTCTTGTCGTGCGAGCCGTACTCCTCGGCCTTCTGCGCCATCAGGCCCACGTTGGGCACGGTGCCCATGGTGGCCGGGTCGAGCGCGCCGTTGGCCTTGCAGTCGTCGATGACGGTCTTGTAGACGGATGCGTACGACGAGTCGGGGATCACGGCGAGGGTGTCGCCCTCCTTGCCGTCGGGGCCCCACATGTGGCCGCCGATGCGGATCATGGCGGGCATGGAGGCGTCGACGATCACGTCGCTCGGCACGTGCAGGTTGGTGATGCCCTTGTCGGAGTTCACCATCGCCATGGCCGGGCCCTCGGCGAGCGCCTGGTCGAATGCGGCGCGGATCTCGGCGCCGTTCGGCAGCTCCTCGAGGCCGGCGAAGATCGCGCCGAGCCCGTCGTCGGGCTTGAGGCCGGCGGCGGCCAGGTCGTCGCCGTAGCGGTCGAACACCTGCTTGAAGTACGCCTTCACCGCGTGGCCGAAGATGATCGGGTCGCTGACCTTCATCATGGTGGCCTTCAGGTGCACCGAGAACAGCACGCCGGAGGCGCGGGCCGCCTCGACCTGCTCGGCGAGGAACGCGTCGAGGGCGGCGGCCGACATGAACGTGGCGTCGACGACCTCGCCTTCGAGCACCGGCAGCTTCTCCTTCAGCACCGTCACCGTGCCATCCGTGGCCACGTGCTCGATGCGCAGCGTGTCGGCGGCGGGCATGGTGACCGACTTCTCGTTGGAGAAGAAGTCGTCGTGGCCCATCGTCGCCACGTCGGTCTTGGAGTCGGGGCTCCAGGCGCCCATCGAGTGCGGGTGCGAGCGGGCGTACGCCTTCACGGCGCCGGGGGCGCGGCGGTCGGAGTTGCCCTGGCGCAGCACGGGGTTCACGGCCGAGCCCTTGACCCGGTCGTAGCGGGCGGCGATGTCCTTCTCCTCGTCGGTCGCCGGGGCCTCGGGGTAGTCGGGCAGGTCGTAGCCCTGGGCCTGCAGCTCGGCGATCGCGGCCTTCAGCTGCGGCACGGATGCGGAGATGTTGGGAAGCTTGATGATGTTCGCCTCGGGCTGCTCGGCGAGGGCGCCGAGCTCGGCGAGGGCGTCCGGCCCGCGCTGCTCGTCGGTGAGCCGCTCGGGGAACTGCGCGATGATGCGGCCCGCGAGCGAGATGTCGCTCGTCTCGAGCTCCACACCCGCCTTCGCCGCGTACGCCGAGATGATCGGCAGCAGCGAGTAGGTCGCCATCAGCGGCGCTTCGTCGGTGTGGGTGTAGATGATCTTGGACATGCCGGTTTCGACTCCAGACGTTGCGAAGATGTCGATGGTTTCGCCGCCCACGATACCGGTATCTCGACGTCGAGATATCTGGGCGCGGGGCCGCGAGGGTGCCCGCCGTCGGCACCTATCGCGGCGCCGGGGGCAATGGCTAGGGTGATGCCATGGGTGAGCTGAGGCTGGAAGAACTGTCCGCGGCGAACATCGCGGCGGCGAACGCCCTCTCGTTGAAACCGGGTCAGGAGCAGTACGTCACCCCCGTGTCGTACTCGGCCGCCGCGGCGGTGCTCAACCCGGCTACCGCCTGGCAGCGGGTCGTGGTCGACGGCGACGACGTGGTCGCCTTCGTGCAGGCCGACTTCGACCCCGATGCGGAGAGCGAGGAGTTCCGTTCGATCCTGTGGCGCATCAACGTGGATGCCGACGATCAGGGCCGCGGCATCGGGCGCTTCGCCCTCAACGCCCTCGCCGACGAGGCGCGCCGCCGCGGCATGGACGCGCTCTACGTGATCTGGGAGCCGGGCGAGCTCGGCCCCGAGGCCTTCTTCCTGCGCACCGGCTTCCAGCCCGTCGGCGAGACCGAGTACGGCGAGACGATCGGCAAGCTCGACCTGTGAGCCCCGCCGGTCGACTCGGGCAAGGCGACCCCGCCGGTCGACTCGCGCAAGGCGACCCGGCCGGTCGACTCGCGCGCAGCGACTCTGCCGGTCGACTCGCGCGCAGCGCGAATGGAGACCGCCGCCGCGCCCGAGCCGCCGACGACGACCGCGCACCGTTGCGCGCCTACGAGCTCGCCGCCGGCACGGATGCCTTCGCCGAGGCCGTCCTCGACCTAGTGGAGCAGATCCCGCCGGGCCGCGTGATGAGCTACGGCCAGATCGCCGCAGAGCTCGGCTCGCGCGCCTCCCGCCAGGTGGGCAAGGTCATGGCGCACGGCGGGGCGGATGCGCCGTGGTGGCGCGTCGTGCACGCCGACGGCCGCCCCGCCGACGGCCACGAGGCCGAGGCGCTGCGCCGCTACCGCGCAGAGGGCACTCGCCTGCGCCACGGTGCGTCGGGCTACCGCATCGACATGCGCTCCGCGACGTGGCATCCGTCGCCCCCGCCCCCGCTGGTCGAGTAGCGCCGCAGGCGCGTGTCGAGACCTTCGTGCGGGTCTCGATACGCCGCTTCGCGGCTACTCGACCAACGGGGTCTCGATACGCCGCTTCGCGGCTACTCGACCAACGGGGTGCTACACGAGGGAATCGCGCCAGGCGGCGTGCAGCTGCGCGAAGCGGCCCGTGCCCCCGATCAGCTCGGCGGGGGTGCCGTCCTCGACGATGCGGCCGTGCTCCATCACGAGCACCCGGTCGGCGATCGCCACGGTCGACAGCCGGTGCGCGATGATCACCGCGGTGCGGTCGGCCAGCAGCGTCTGCAGCGCCTGCTGCACGAGCCGCTCGCTCGGGATGTCGAGCGACGACGTCGCCTCGTCGAGGATCAGCACGGCCGGGTTCGCGAGGAACGCCCGCGCGAACGAGATCAGCTGCCGCTGGCCGGCAGAGACGCGCCCGCCGCGCTTGTTCACATCGGTGTCGTAGCCGTCGGGCAGCGCCTCGATGAACTCATGCGCGCCCACCGCTTGCGCCGCCCGCCGGATCTCCTCGATCGTCGCATCCGGCTTGCCCAGCGCGATGTTGTCGGCCACCGAGCCCGAGAACAGGTACGCCTCCTGCGTCACCATGACGATCGCGCGGCGCAGGTCCTCCTGCGTCAGGTCGCGCAGGTCCACGCCGTCGAGCGTCACGGCGCCCGACGACGGGTCGTAGAACCGCGAGATCAGCTTGGCGAGCGTCGACTTGCCCGCGCCCGTCGAGCCGACCAGCGCGACGGTCTGCCCCGCCGGGATGTCGAGGTCGAACTTGGGCAGCACGTCGCGGCCCGGCTTGTAGTGGAAGTTGACGTCGTCGAACACCACGTGCCCGCGGGCGCCGTCGAGCTTGATCGGATGCGCCGGCTCCGGCACCCCCGGCTGCTCCTCCAGCACGCCCGAGATCTTCTCGAGCGCCGCCGCGGCCGACTGGTAGGAGTTGTAGAACATCGCCATCTCCTCCATCGGGTCGAAGAAGCGGCGCGCGTACAGCAGCACCGACAGCAGGGCGCCGATCTCGAGCGAGCCCGAGGCCACGCGCAGGCCGCCGATCAGCAGCGCCACGGCGACCGTGATGTTGCCGATCATCACCAGGCCCGGGTCGAAGAGACCGAACAGCTGGATCGTCTTGGCGTTCACGTCGCGGTAGTCCTCGACCAGCTCGCCGAACTCGCGCTCGTTGCGCTTCTCCTTGCGGAACGCCTTGACGGCGCGGATGCCCGTCATGGTCTCCACGAAGTGCACGATGAGCTTCGCCGAGGCGACCCGCGAGATGCGGAACAGCACCTGCGAGCGCTTCTGGAACCAGCGCACCAGGAAGTACAGCGGCACGAGCGAGCACAGCAGCACCACGCCCGAGACCCAGTCCACCGCGAAGATCGCGATCGCAATGAACCCCGAGTAGAGCATCCCCTGCACCAGCTGGTTGATGCCCGAGTCGAGCAGCTCGCGGATGGAGTCGAGGTCGCTGGTCTGCCGCGAGATGATGCGGCCCGAGGTGTACGACTCGTGGAACTCGAGGCTGAGCCGCTGCGTGTGCAGGAACACCCGAGTACGCAGGTCGAACAGGATCGCCTGGCTGATCTGCGCCGACGCGATCGTGTACCAGGCGATCGTGAGCGCGCCCAGCACGCCTGCCGCGAGGTAGGCGGCGACCGTCCACGAGATCGGCATCCAGTCCTGCTTCAGCAGCGCGGGCAGGCCGCGGTCGATGCCGATGCCGATCAGCGCGGGCCCCGACACCTGCAGGATCGTCGAGACGACGACCAGCACGAGCGTCCAGGTCACCTTGACCTTCATGGGCGCGACGAGCGAGCCCAGCAGGCGCAGCGAGCGCTGACGGATGACCCGGGACTCGCCCTTCGACAGGTCGCTGCGGTCCTCCCCTGCCACGCCGGTCACGGTTGCCGTGCTCATGCGTCCACCTCCTCGGTGTCGACGGTCTGTGGCCCGGATGCGCCCGGCGGGCGCGTCCCGAAGCCGGAGTCCTCGTCCTCCAGGGAGGAGATGACGTAGCGGTAGTGCTCGTTGCGCGCCAGCAGCTCGCTGTGCGGGCCGACGTCGACGACCCGGCCGCCCTGCAGCAGCGCCACCCGGTCGGCGAGCATCACCGTCGACGGCCGGTGCGCGACGATCAGCGCGGTGGTGCCCTTCAGCACCCGGCGCAGCCGCTCGGTGACCCGCGCCTCGGTGTCCACGTCGAGCGCCGACAGCGGGTCGTCGAGCACGAGCACGCTCGGCTTCGCGGCCACGGCGCGGGCCAGCGCGAGGCGCTGCCGCTGGCCGCCGGAGAGGCTGAGCCCCTCCTCGCCGACCTTCGTGTCGACGCCCTCGGGCAGGTCGTAGGCGAACGCCGCCTGCGCCACCTCGAGCGCCTCCGCCAGCTGCGCCTCGGCGGCCGCCTTCGTGTCGGGGTCGTCGCCGACGAGGTCGGGCCGGCCGAGCAGCACGTTGTCGCGCACGGATGCGGAGAACAGCGTGGCGTCCTCGAACGCCATCGCCACCCGGGTGCGCAGCTCCTCCAGGGTGAGGTCGCGCACGTCGACGCCGTCGATGCGGATGGCGCCGCCCGTGACGTCGTACAGGCGCGGCACGAGCGAGGTGAGCGTCGACTTGCCCGAGCCGGTGAGCCCGACGAGCGCCATCGTCTCTCCCGGGCGCACCTCGAGGTCGACGCCGTCGACCAGGTCGGGGAACCGCGCGGGCGAGTCCTCGTAGCGGAAGTGGACCTGGTCGAACTCGAGGCGGCCGCGCGGCTCGTCGATGTGCTTCGGCGCCGCCGGGTCGTCGATCGTGTTCGGAGTGCTCATCACCTCGAAGAACCGGTCGACGGCGGTGCGGGTGTCGTAGGTCATCGAGAGCAGGAATCCGATCGACTCAATCGGGAAGCGCAGCACCGTGGCCGTCGAGAAGAAGGCGAGCAGCTGGCCGATGGTGAGCTGGTCGTGGGCCGCGAGCCACACGCCGAGCAGCAGGCAGATGCCGAACGCGACGTCGGGCACCATCAGCAGCCACAGCCAGAGCCCGGCGATGGCGCGCGCCTTCTCGAGTTCGGTGCCGCGCAGCCGCTCGGCCTGGGCGCGGAAATTCGACAGCGCGTGGCGGCCGCGGCCGAACGCCTTGAGCACGCGGATGCCGTGCACGGACTCCTCGACCGCGGTGGCGAGGTCGCCCTGCTGGTCCTGCGACCGGCGCGCCACGATGTGGTACTTGCGCTCGAAGAAGTAGCCGGCGACCCAGAGCGGGATCGAGAGCACCACCATGACGGCGGCGAGCAGCCAGTGCCAGTAGAACAGCACGCCGAAGCCGACCACGATCGTGACGATGTTCACGATGAACAGCACGAGGCCGAACGACAGCCAGCGCCGGATCAAGTTGAGGTCGCTGACCGCGCGGGAGAGCAGCTGGCCGCTGGGCCAGCGGTCGTGGAAGGCGACCGGCAGGCGCTGCAGCTTGGCGTACAGCGCGTTGCGCAGCGTCGCCTCGACCTTCGTGCCCGGGGCGAGCACGAACCAGCGACGCAGCGAGATGAGCACGGCCTCGCCCGCGCCGAGCGCGAGGATGAGCAGCGCGGAGAGCACCACCTGCGAGGTGCTGCCGCCGCGGTGCAGCAGCGTTCCGTCGACGAGCTTCTGCAGCACCATGGGGATGGCGAGCGCGACGACGGAGGCGCCGAGGGCGGCGACCATGCCGGCCGTGATGCGCGGCAGCGCCGGCTTCAGGTAGGGGTAGAGCCGCACGAGCGACTGCGCGGTGGTCTGCTCGGGGCCGTCGGCGCGGTGCGTGCCGTCGCTGAGCTCCGGGCCGGCGGTCTCGTCTCGTGGGGGGTGGGGGTCCTGCGGGGCAGCGGTAGACATGGATCAGGCAATTCTTCGTGGGAGTCGGCGAGATTCGTGACGCGGTCCGCCGGCGGAGGTGGCCGGCGGAGTCGTCTCAAGAGGCGTACGGACGCGGCATCGGGATCCGACGCGTCCGACAGAGTTGGGGTGCTGGTGCCGCGGGGCGGCGGGGAGGCTAGCGGGAGCGCATCGTGGCGCCGAGCCGGCGCATGCGGCCCCGCCCGGCGATGACGTCATTCTCCGGGGCGGCGCCGGCGGCCACACCAGCGACGACCTTCGTCGTGAAGAGCGTGGTGTCGGACATGTCGGCCTCCAGAGTCATGAGTGTGCGTTCGGTGACGCTCACCTCTGCGCGCGCCGAAGCGTCGGCACAGATACGGAGCGAATTCTCAGACTAGTACCGCGCCGAAAGCGCAGACAAGCGCCCGACCCCAATTGGGCACAACACTCGCGACAGACGCGCTGATCTTCCACCGGTCGACTCAGCCCTCCGCCGGTCGGCTCGGCCCTCCGCCGGTCGACTCAGCCCTCCGCCGGTCGACTCAGCCCTCGGCCGGTCGACTCAGCCGCGCAGCGGCTGAATGGAGACCCGCACGCCTACAGCCGTACCGACAGGCAGGTGACCGACCCCTCGACCTTCTCGAACTCGCTCACGTCGACGACGACGACGCGGTAGCCGAGGTCTTCGACGAGCGCCACGGTCTGCGGGGCCGACGCCGGCATCAGCACCGTGCTCGGGTCGAGCACGACCAGGTTCGCGCCGCTCGGCTCGGGCACGCGCAGCGCGCGAGCGAACACGGATGCGTCGACCTGGTCGCCTGCGACCAGCACGGTCCCGTCCGGCAGCGCCGTGGCCACGGTCTTGAGGTGCAGTGCGCCCGTGACGGGCACGGCCACGACGGTGAGGTCCAGGCCGGCGAGGGTGACGACCTCTCGCAGCTGGCGGATGCCGTCGGCATCCGTGCGCGCGCTGCGCCCGACGTAGACGGTGTCGCCGACGACCAGCACGTCGCCGCCGTCGAGGGTGCCGGGCGCCTCGATCTCGTAGAGGGTGAGGCCCTGCTCGCGCAGCTTGTCCGCGACGGATGCGGTCTCGGCCCTGCGCCCCTCGGCTCCGGGCCGGGTGATGACGCCCACGCTGGAGCTCAGGATCACGGCGGCGTCTTCGACGAACACGGCGTCGGCGAGGTCGTCGGCCGGGGCGACCTCGACGGTCTGCCAGCCGGCGGAGGAGAGCGCGGCGACGTAGTCGTCCCACTGCTTGTCGGCGAGCGCCGGGTCGAGGAGCGTGCGCGCCCGGTGGGTGACGATGCCCTCGGCGAGGTTGGCCGAGGGCACGCGCACGAAGGCGACGCGGCCGCGGGCGACGGGCCGGGCGACCCAGTGTTGGTACACGCTGCGGCCGAGCAGGGCGGCGGCGACGGTGCCCGCCACGATGAAGAACAGGTAGAAGCCGACGACGCTCGCCAGGATCGACACGATCTCGCTCTTGACCAGGATGAAGCCGGTGACGCCCGAGGCGACGATGCCGGCGATCAGCCCCGCGAGCAGCGACCCCCACCAGCTCGAGAACGCGCCCAGCAGGCCGCCGATGAACAGCACGACGAGCAGCAGCAGGGCGGGCAGCGCGAAGTCGCCGGTGTAGGTCGGGATCGACGCGAGCGACAGCGAGTTGACCAGGTAGAGCGCCAGGACGGTCGCGGCGAAGGCGACCAGCGTGGTCGAGAGGGCGGCGAAGAAGGATGCGGCGAGCCGTCGGCTCCACGGGGTCGTCATGATGCCCCCAGCCTACCGGCGGCCACCTTAGGCGCCGGCTGGGGGCGGCGCCCCGGGCGGCCCGAGGGCGTGGCCCGTGCACCGTGCGCTACTCGGATCCGCAGTCCGCTACTCGGGTCCGAGGCGCGCACTGCGGATCGGAGTAGCGCAATGAACGGCGTCAGTGGAAGAAGTGGCGCTCGCCCGTGAGGTACATGGTGACTCCGGCGGCTTTCGCCGCCTCGACGACCTCGGCGTCGCGGATCGAGCCGCCCGGCTGCACGATCGCCTTCACGCCGGCGTCGAGGAGGATCTGTGCTCCGTCGGCGAAGGGGAAGAACGCATCCGATGCAGCCACCGCGCCGCGGGCGCGCTCGACTCCGTCGCCGAGCGTGTTCGCCCGCTCGACCGCGAGCTTGCACGAGTCGACCCGGTTGACCTGCCCCATTCCGACGCCGACGGATGCGCCGCCCGACGCCAGCAGGATCGCATTGGACTTCACCGCACGGCACGCCCGCCAGGCGAACTCGAGGTCGGCGAGCGTGGCGGCGTCGGCCGGCTCGCCCGCCGCCAGCTGCCAGGAGCCCGAGATCGGGCCGGCCGGGAACACGTCGGCCTGCTGCACGAGCACTCCCCCGGAGATCTGCTTGTACTCGTACGGCGCGCGGCCGTAGCCGGCGGGCAGGCGCAGGATGCGCAGGTTCTTCTTCGCCTGCAGCAGCTCGAGGGCGGCCGGCTCGTAGTCGGGGGCGATGATCACCTCGGTGAAGATGCCCTTGACCGTCTCGGCCATGGCGAGCGTGACGGTGCGGTTCGCGGCGATCACGCCGCCGTAGGCGCTGACCGGGTCGCAGGCGTGCGCCTTGCGGTGTGCTTCGGCGATGCCCTCGCCCTCGCCGGCGACGGCGATGCCGCAGGGGTTCGCGTGCTTGATGATGGCGACGGCCGGTTCGCTGAAGTCGTAGGCGGCGCGCAGCGCGGCGTCGGCGTCGGTGTAGTTGTTGTACGACATCTCTTTGCCGCCGAGCTGCTCGGCCTGCGCGATGCCGGCGCCGGACTGCAGCGGGCCTGTCTGCGCGTCAGCGTAGAGGGCGGCGGCCTGGTGGCTGTTCTCGCCGTAGCGCAGCGTCGCCAGCAGCTCCCCCTCGACGGCGACCGATGCGGAAAATTCGTATTTTTCGCTCGGGGTTTCGGAGGAGGCATCCGTGCTCGCCACGTTCGCGGCGAACCACGCGCTCACGGCCGCGTCGTAGTCGGCTGTGTGCTGGAACGCCTTCGCCGCAAGGTCGCCGCGCAGGGCGAGGGTGGTGCCGCCCGACTTCACGGCGGCGAGCACCTCGGGGTACGAGTCGGGCGAGACGACGACCGCCACGTTCGCGTAGTTCTTGGCGCTCGCGCGCACCATGGCCGGCCCGCCGATGTCGATCTGCTCGACGACGTCGTCACCCTGCGCTCCGCTCGCGACGGTCTCGCGGAACGGGTAGAGGTTCACGACCACCAGCTCGAACGGCGCGATGCCGAGCTCGGCGAGCTGCCGCTCGTGGTCCTCCAGGCGCAGGTCCGCCAGCAGACCCGCGTGCACGGCCGGGTGCAGGGTCTTGACGCGGCCGCCGAGGGATTCGGGGAAGCCGGTCAGGCTCGACACGTCGGTGACCTCGACCCCGGCCTCGCGGATGGCCTGGGCGGTGGAGCCGGTGGAGACGATTTCGACGCCGGCCGCCGAAAGCTCGGTCGCGAGCTCGGCGAGGCCCGTCTTGTCGCTCAGCGAGATGAGCGCGCGGCGCACCGGGATCACGTCCCGCTCGCGGTACAGGCTCGGGTCGGCGGCGTGGGCGCTCATGCTCTGGCCAACTCCTTCTAGGTCGGGCGCCGCCGCTGCGGCGGTGCGGGACCCGTCGGCACGGAGGGCCGCGAGGTCCAGGGTTCCGTTGGCGATGTCGAGCACCGCCTGGATCAGCAGGCGCCGCTCGAAGGGCTTGATGCGCTCGTGCAGCGAGGTCTCCGTGTCGCCCGGCTCGATCGGGATCCGCTCCTGCGCGATGATCGGCCCGGTGTCGACGCCGTTGTCGACGACGATGAGGCTCGCCCCGGTCTGCGCGGCGCCCGACGCGAGCGCGTCGCGCACGGCGTGCGCGCCCGGGAACTCGGGCAGGTACGACGGATGCGTGTTGATCAGGTTCGGCGCGAGCGCATCGACCACGTGCGGCGGCAGCAGGCGCATGAACCCCGACAGCACCACCAGGTCGGGCTGCCACTGCCGGATCTGCTCGAGCAGCGCGTCGCCCCATGCGGCGCGGTCGTCGAAGTTGCTGAGGGCGACCTCGAAGGTCGGGATGCCGAACTCCTCGGCGTGCTGCAGGCCGGCGGCATCCGGCCGGTCGGTGCCGACCGCGACGATGCGGGCGGGGTACTCGGCGTCCTGCGCCGCTTCGAGCAGGGCGCGAAGATTGGACCCACCCCCGGAGATGAGCACGACGACCGAGAGCACGCCCTCAGCCTACCGGGCGCCGCGGGCGCGGCAGGCGCCGCAGGGGCGGCAGGCGCGGCACGGTGCGCTGCTGCCGCGCACTGGCGCCACTCGCACGGCAGGCGCGCGCGTCCGGGAGAGGAGCGCGTCAGACGCGGTCGGGTTCCGGCTCCGGCTCCCGTGCCCGCTCCGGCTCCGGGTCGGGCTCGCGGTGCGAGGCGAACGCGAGCGGCGTCCAGTCCATCGCCTGCTCACGGAAGTGCCGGGCGAACAGCCCGATCGCAGCGCCGCCCGCGAGCTCGGCGGCCCCGATGGCCCCGACCAGCCACGGGGACGGGCCGAGGTGCGCGAACGACCCCGGCGCCAGCGACCCGCCCGACCAGGCGGCGAGGAGGGCGAGCAGCGCGCCGCCGAGCACGCCGGTGGAGGCGGCGACGGCGGCCAGCAGCAGGGGGTCGTCATGCAACGGCGCGTGCGCCGTGAAGATGCGATGGGTGAGCCATCCGATCACGACGGCCGCGATCACGGGGATCGCCACGACCGCGAGCGCGCCGGCCGGCGAGTGCGCGGGAACGATGCCGATCAGCGGCACGCCGGGAAGCTGCCCGGGCCCGCCCGAGCCGGGCGCGATCGTGCCGGAGCCGAGCGCGAAGCCGGGCCCGATGATCCAGGAGGCGGCCCAGATCACCGCGTTCGGGAGGAACGCGAGCTGCGCGAGCGTGAGGGTGGCGCCGCCGAGGTACCCGGCCTGCAGGCCTTCGTAGAGGGCGACGATCTTGCCGAAGTGCACGAACAGCGCGAGCGCGACGAACACCGCGGATGCCGCGAGGACGAGCGCCACGGCCCCGGTCGCCGCGCGCAGGGCGGCCCCGGCGACGGCCCGCACGTCGGGGGTGGTGAACCGCGCGAACCACTCGGGCACGTCGTCGCGGCTGCGGGCCCGGTCGAGCCCCACGCCCAGTGCGGCGCCGAGCCCGAAGGTGAGCGCGCCCACGAAGAACGCCTGCCCCGCGTGCGGTGCGAACACCCCGCTGCGCGCGGTAAGGGCGACCACCCAGGCGGCGATGCCGAACGCGAGGGTGCCGCCGAGGGCGCCGGTCAGCACGAACCGGGTCTCGGCCGCGCGGCGACCCACCCGCGCGCCCATGCAGAAGGTGAAGAACGCCACGCCGAGGGCCGCGATCGTCACGGTGAACGGCGCGACGGCCCCGGGCAGTCCGAGGCCCGTGGCGGTGACCCGGTCGAGGTGCACGTCGGCGTCGACGCCGAGGCCGAGCAGCCACGAGTCCACCGCCGCCTTCCAGAACAGGAACCAGTTGCTGGTCATCTTGTTCTGCACCGCCCACACGATGGTGAGCGGGGCCAGCGCGACCCCGATGCCGATCGCCGCGGTGATCAGTGCCTCGAAGGCGGCCAGGACGGCCACGGTCGCGCGGGTCATGCAGTCACGCTAACCGGGCGGGCGGCACGGGCACGGATGCCTCGCCGCCCGCCCGGCCGGTTCGGCCTTCTCTCAGCCGACCGGTGCCATCGCGCCGAGCCGCGCGGCGACGAAGCGCATCGCGCTCTCGAGCGCCGCCTCGGCCTCGTCGAGCCGCTCGTAGAGGCCCTGGAACACGTGCGGAACGCCGGCGGTGACCTCGAGGGTCACGTCCACATCCGCCTCGGCGAGCCGCCCCGCGAGCCCCACGGCGTCGCTGAGCAGCACCTCGTACGAGCCGACCTGGATGAGGAACGGCGGCAGGCCGCGCAGCTCGCCGAGGCGGCCTGGGCTGGCGAGCGGGAGATCCCGCGACCCGTCGCCGAGCTGCTGCTCGCTGAACCACTCGATGTCCGCCCTGCTGAAGAGCGGGTCGAGCTCGGCCTTGGAATCGAAGCTCGACCCGGTGGTGCGCTGGTCGCTCAGGGGCGAGAACGCGACGGCCGCGGCGGGCATCGGCAGTCCGGCGTCCCGCGCGAGCATCAGCGCCGTGACCGCGAGGTGCCCGCCGGCCGAGTCGCCCGCGAGCACGATCCGGGCCGGGTCGACGCCCCGCTCGAGCAGCTCGCGGTACGCCGCGAGGCCGTCGAGCGCCGCAGCGGGAAAGCGATGTTCGGGCGCCAGCCGGTAGTCGAGCGAATAGGCGCGCATGCCCGCCCGGCGCACGAACTGCGCGGCGAGCGCGGCGCCGGTGCGGTGCGAGCCGACGACGTAGCCGCCGCCGTGGAAGTAGAGGACCGTGCCGACGGGCGCCCCTTCCCCGGTGATCTCAAGCGCCGGGCGGGCGCCCAGGGTGGTCTCGACGGCCGCGAGCCCCGCCGTGTCCTCCGGCAGCGCGCGGGCCTCGAACCGCGCCCGCCGCTCCTCGATGGTGTCCGCGGCGAGCGTCACCGCCGCCGTGCGCATCAGGGCGTTGACCGCCTCGCGCTGTTCCTTGCTCATGGATGCTCCCCTTCATGGGTTATGGTTCAGGAATAGATTCCGCGGAATCTACTTCACCAAACTACATTCCAGCGATTCATATTCCCAGGAATATTTTTCCCGGGGAATCTTTAGGGGGGACGACATGGACGCGCCGATCGACTTCTTCCGGGTTCTCGTGCGAGCCGAGATCCTGCTCTACAACGAGGTCGACGAGCGGATCAGGTCGGCGCACGAGGTGACGGTCGGCACCCTCGAGATCCTCGACCTGCTGACGCGCCTCGAGCACCCCCGCGTCGACGACATCGTGCGCGAACTCGACCTGCGCGTGGGCACGGCCAGCAAGGTCGTCGACCGCTTCGCGGCATCCGGGTGGGTGGAGCGCGTGCCGAACCCGCACGACCGGCGCTCGTCCTGGCTCGTGGTGACGGATGCCGGGAGGAAACTCCTCGCGGCGGCGAAGCCGACCTTCGAGGCATCCGTCGACGAGCTCGCCGGTTCGGCGCTGACCGCGAGCGAACTGCGCACGCTGCGCCGGCTGCTCGGCAAGCTCGCCGCAGGCCTCGAGCGTCGGCCCTCGTAGGCCCTGCTCCCCGCGGAGCGCGGCGTTAAGAGCGAGGGGCGCACGTTCTCGAAGAAAACGTGCGCCCCTCGCGCGATCGGCCGATGCGGCCTACGCGCTGACCGAGGCGAAGACCTCGCGCAGCAGCGCCGCGGTCTCGCTCGGGGTCTTGCCGACCTTGACGCCGGCGGCCTCGAGGGCCTCCTTCTTCGCCTGCGCGGTGCCCGCCGAGCCGGAGACGATGGCGCCGGCGTGGCCCATGGTCTTGCCCTCGGGCGCGGTGAAGCCGGCGACGTAGCCGACGACCGGCTTGGTGACGTTCTCCTTGATGAAGGCCGCCGCGCGTTCCTCGGCGTCGCCGCCGATCTCGCCGATCATGACGATGGCCTTGGTCTCGGGGTCGGCCTCGAACGCGGCGAGCGCGTCGATGTGCGTGGTGCCGATGATCGGGTCGCCGCCGATGCCGATCGCGGTGGAGAAGCCGAGGTCGCGCAGCTCGTACATCATCTGGTAGGTCAGCGTGCCCGACTTCGACACGAGGCCGATCGGGCCCTTGCCCGTGATCGTCGCCGGGGTGATGCCCACGAGCGACTCGCCGGGGGTGATGATGCCGGGGCAGTTCGGGCCGATGATGCGAGTGGTGTTGCCCTTCGACTTCGCGTACGCCCACGCCTCGGCGGTGTCGCCCACGGGGATGCCCTCGGTGATGACGACGAGCAGCGGGATGCCGGCGTCGATGGCCTCGATCATCGCGTCCTTGGCGAAGGCCGGCGGCACGAAGATGATCGACACGTCGGCGCCGGTCTTCTCGATGGCCTCGACGACCGTTCCGAAGACGGGGAGCTCGACCGGCGAGCCATCCGCTGCCGTGTGCGAGACGGTGGTGCCCGCCTTGCGCGCGTTGACGCCGCCGACGACCTGGGTGCCGGCCTTCAGCATCAGCGCGGTGTGCTTGGTGCCCTCGCCGCCGGTGATGCCCTGGACGATGACCTTGGAGTCCTTGTTGAGGAAGATCGACATTTCTCTTATTCCTTGATCTCGATACGCTGCGCTACTCGATCAGCGGGACGCCAGTTCGGCGGCCTTGTCGGCGCCGTCGTCCATGGTGGTGGCGAGGGTGACCAGCGGGTGGTTCGCGCTCGAGAGGATCGCGCGGCCCTCCTCGACCTGGTTCCCGTCGAGGCGCACGACGAGCGGCTTGTTGGCCTCGGCGCCGAGGATTTCGAGCGCCTTGACGATGCCGTTCGCGACCGCGACGCACGAGGTGATGCCGCCGAAGACGTTCACGAACACGCTCTTGACCTGCGGGTCGCCGAGGATCACGTCGAGGCCCGCGGCCATGATCTCAGCGGATGCGCCGCCGCCGATGTCGAGGAAGTTCGCCGGCTTCACCCCGCCGTGCTTCTCGCCGGCGTAGGCGACCACGTCGAGGGTCGACATGACGAGGCCCGCGCCGTTGCCGATGATGCCGACCTCGCCGTCGAGCTTGACGTAGTTGAGGTCGTGCTGCTTGGCCTTCGCCTCGAGCGGGTCGGCGGCGGCCTTGTCCTCCAGCGCCTCGTGCTCGGGGTGACGGAAGGCGGCGTTGTCGTCGAGGGTGACCTTGCCGTCGAGCGCGATGATCTCGCCCTCGGCGGTGAGCACGAGCGGGTTGACCTCGACCAGGGTCGCGTCCTCGCCCTTGTAGACCTCGTAGAGCTTGGTGATGACGGGCGTCACCTTGGGCAGCAGCTCGTCCTCGAAGCCGGCGGCTTTGGCGATCTCCGCCGCCTTCGCCTCGTCGATGCCGGTCAGCGGGTCGACCTCGATGCGGGCCAGCGCCTCCGGCTTCTCCACCGCGAGCTGCTCGATCTCCATGCCGCCCTCGACGCTGGCCAGCGACAGGTAGGAGCGGTTGGCGCGGTCGAGCAGCACCGAGAAGTAGAACTCGCGCGCGATGTTGGCGCCGCCGGCGACCATCACGCGCTTCACGATGTGGCCCTTGATGTCGAGGCCGAGGATGGCCTGCGCCGCCTGATACGCGTCGTCGGGGGTCTTCGCCACCTTCACGCCGCCGGCCTTGCCGCGGCCGCCGGTCTTGACCTGCGCCTTCACGACGGTCACCCCGCCGAGCTTCTCGCTGGCCGCCTTCACCTCGTCGGGCGTGTCGGCCACGATGCCGGGGAGCACGGGCACCCCGTACTTCTCGAAGAGGTCTCGGGCCTGGTACTCGTACAGATCCACTGTGTTCCGTTTCTCTCGACGTCGAGACAGTTTCCGCAATGCACTCTACCCCCGCAGGGGGGCGCCGCCGTGTCCGGAGGGTGGCGCCGGGCGGGCGGGGCGGCGGTCAGTCCTCGGCGGGGATGGGCTGTTTCGGCAGTTTCTTCACCCGGGGGCGGCGCTTGGGCCGCTCGGGGATCATGGACCGCATCTCCTCGAGCTTGCCCCAGCACAGCAGCCGGTCCTCGGCCTCGAGCACGTGCCGGAAGGACGGGTTCGGGATGACGCCGGCGCCGCGGTGCAGGGTGAGCACGGTGATGTCGCGCTCGCGCAGCCCCGAGTCGCCGATGGACTTGCCGACGAGGTCGGCGTCGCCGTGCACCACGAGCTCGGCGACGCCGTAGCCGGTCGACACCGACAGCCGCTCGCGCACGTCGATCTGCGGGAAGGCGACCTGCGCGGCGATGTAGTCGATGATCGCCCCGGCCACGTCGAGCTTCGTCGCGGTCTCGATGCCCTCGAGCCCGGGCGACGAGTTCACCTCCATGACCAGCGGCCCGTCCTCGCCCTCGAGCATGTCGACGCCGGCGACCTTCAGCCCCATGATCTGGGCGGCGCGCACCGCGGTGCGCTCGGACTCCTCGTCGAGCTCGATCCTCTGCACCGACCCGCCGCGGTGCACGTTGGAGCGGAATTCGTCACCGCTGGCGGTGCGGCGCATGGCGGCCACGACCCGGTCGCCGACGACGAGGGCGCGGATGTCCCGCCCCTTCGACTCCTTGACGAAGTGCTGGATGAGCACGTTCTGCCGCGCGGACTGCAGGGTCTCGATGATCGCCTCGGCCACCTTGACCTCGGGGGCGAGGATCACGCCGATGCCCTGCGTTCCCTCGATCAGCTTGACGACCACGGGCGCGCCGCCGACCCGTTCGATCGCCGGCACCACGTCGGCGCGGTTGCGCACGAACGCCGTGGGCGGCATGGCGATGCCGTGCCGGGACAGGATCTGGTTGGCGCGCAGCTTGTCGCGGGCGTTGGCGATGCCGTTGGCGGTGTTGGGGGTGTACACGTCCATCTGCTCGAACTGCCGCACCACGGCGGTGCCGTAGTAGGTGATCGAGTTGCCGATGCGCGGGATCACCGCGTCGTACTCCGACAGCGGCCGGCCCCGGAACTGCAGGTCGGGCTTCTCCCCCGACAGGTCGATGGCGAAGCGCAGGGTGTTGAGCACTTTGACGGTGTGCCCGCGGTCGAGGGCTGCGGCCCGCAGCCGCTGGGTGCTGTAGCTTCGGGGGGCGCGCGACAGGATGGCGATCTTCACGGGAGGGTTCCTGGTTTCATGAGAGACGTGCCCACCCATCTTGCACCCCGCGCCGTGGTCGGCTGGCGCGAGTGGGTCGGGCTGCCCGGCATCGGCGTGGACTGGATCAAGGCGAAGATCGACACCGGCGCCGCCACCTCCTCGCTGCACGCCTTCGGGCTCGAGGAGTTCACCCGCGACGACGGGCTCTGGGTGCGCTTCGAGGTGCATCCGCGCCAGCGCACCGACCGGGGCGGCGTGCGGGTCGAGCTGCCGGTGCACGACCGCCGCACGGTGCGCAGCTCCTCCGGCCACTCGGAGCACCGGGTGGTCGTGCTGACCCAGCTGCGCCTGCTCGACCGGGTGATCCGCGCCGAGGTGACGCTCACCCGGCGCGACTCGATGGGCTTCCGCATGCTGATCGGCCGTGAGGCGCTGAGCCAGGGGTTCCTGGTCGACCCGGCGGCCTCGTTCCTCGGCGGCGTCGCGCCGCGTGCGCGGCGGGCCGGTCGCGCATCCGGCTGAGCGACGACGCCGAGGGGCGGCCGACGCCCTGCCGCATCCGCTCAGTCGGCCGGCGACCACGCGGGCTCGCCCGGCATCTCGGCCAGCAGCCGGGTGCCGCCGAGGCGCCGCGAGCGCCCGACCTCGAGCGACCCGCCCATCGCCTCGAAGCGGCTGCGCAGGCGCGCGAGGCCGCGCAGTTCCGCGCCCTCGGGGATGCCGCGGCCGTCGTCCTCGAACTCGACGCGCACCACGGTGCCGCGCACGAGCGACATGGTCAGGGCGAGGCGGGAGGCGTGCCCGTGGCGCAGCGCGTTCGACAGCGCCTCCTCGATGAAGCGCATCACGATCAACCGTTTGCCGGTGTCGGGCTCGACGGCGTCGGCGATCTCGGCCAGCTCGGGCGCGATCGACAGCTCGACGGCGATCGTGGCGGGCACGCGGCGCATCATGATCCGCGTCGCGTGCACGAGGCCGAGGTCGAGGCCCTCGGGGCGCAGCATGCGGCTCAGCTCGCGCACCCCCACCTCGCGCAACTGGTCGAGTTCGGCGCGCACCTCGCCGATCTGCGGGATCACCGCCTTGCCCGGCACGTCCGAGGCGAGCTGCTGCTCGAGCGACTGCAGGCGCGCCCCGAGCAGCACGAGCGCCTGCTGCACACTGCCGTGCAGCCCGTCGGCGACCTCCCGGCGCACGCGCAGCTCTTCGGCCTGCAGCGCGTCGAGGGCGCCCGCGGCGCGCTCGGCCTGCTGCGCCGAGCGCTGCGCCTCACCCTCGAGCCGTGCGACCACGTCGGCGAAGATCCATCCGGCGAACAGGGTGACGGCGAGCAGCACGCCGGCCCCGGCCCACTCGATGCCCGCATCGAGCAGCGAGTTCTCGATCTCGATGTCGACCAGCCATTGCAGGCCGACCCTGATCGCGGAGGAGACGATCGCGATGCCCACGATGGCCGCCGCCAGCCGCTCCCAGGTGAGCCGGGTCACCCGCACGAGCACCGCGAGCACGATCGAGACGCCGCCGGCCAGCAGGTTGACCCCGAGCCGCATCAGGAAGTCCGGCCAGCTCCCGGTTCCGTACATCGCCTGCAGGGTCGCGGTCTGGGTGGCGATGCTCAGCGCGAAGCAGCCGGAGAGGACACCGGCGACGAGCACGAACACCGCATCGCGCCGCGGCGCGCGCGGCGCCGGGCCGGGCTTCGGCCGGGGGCTGTCAGCCATCGAGGCGCGCCGTCTCTTCGATGAACCGCAGCACGGCCGACACCCGCTGGTTGCGGTCGCGCGGCAGGTCGAGCGCGGCGTAGACCGCGTTGATGTGGTTCTCGACCGAGCGCTCGGAGAGCCCGAGCTCGCGGGCGATGCCCGCATTCGAGAGACCGGATGCCACCAGCTGCAGCACCTCGTACTGCCGGTCGCTCAGCTGCGCGAGCGAGGAGCCCTCGCGGCGGTACGCCCCCGCCGCGAGGGCCGGGTCGACCACGGTGCGGCCGGCGGCGGTCGACTCGAGCGCGCGCATCAGCACCTCCGCCGAGGTCGTGGAGTTCTTCGACAGGTAGCTCCAGCCGTCGCGCACGTCGGCGGGCAGGTCGAGCAGCAGCTCCATCACGTCGTGGCTGGAGAGCAGCAGGATGCCGAGGTCCGGGTCGCGGCGGCGCAGCGACACCCCGAGCGCGAGCCCGTTGCCGTCGGCGAGGTGCACGTCGAGCACGGCGACGTCGAGGGCGCCGGGCTCGAAGGCCGCGCGCGCCTCGGCCGCCCCGCCGGCCGTCATCGCCACCGCGACGCCGGGCTGCGCCGTGAGCAGCGCGACGATCATGTCCCGGTAGAGCGGCTGGTCCTCGACGACGCCGACTCTGAGATTCCCCATGGCCGTCAAGACTAGACGGCGGGTGGGAACGGGCCGCCAGGTCAGATCTTCTCGATCGGCGCGATCTTGATCAGCAGCTTCTTGAATCCGGCCGTGTCGAACTGCACGTGGGCGATCCGCTTCGGCCCCTCGCCGGTGACGTCCTGCACGCGCCCCTCGCCGAAGTCGACGTGCCGCACCCGGTCGCCCGGCGCGAGCTCGAGACCGCTGTTGTCGCGCACCTGACCGGTGACCTTGTTGGCCCACTCGGTCTTCGGCCGCGACAGCGCCGCCGCGGTGGCGACCGCCCGGTCGGAGCCGAAGCCGGGGCGCCTGGCGTTCAGCGCCCGCGACTGCAGGCCGCCGCGGCCGTTGGCCGTGCCCGGCGACTGCCGCCACTCGATCAGCTCGGCCGGGATCTCCTGCAGGTACCGGCTCGGCATCGCCACGGAGTTCTCGCCGAACTGCGACCTGGTCATCGCGAGCGACAGGTAGAGGCGTTTGCGAGCGCGAGTGATGCCGACGTAGAACAGCCGCCGCTCCTCCGCGAGCCCGCCCGGCTCGTTCGCCGACATGCGGTGCGGGATGAGGTCCTCCTCGACGCCGGTCAAGAACACCGCGTCGTACTCCAGCCCCTTGGCCGTGTGCAGCGTCATCAGCGACACCGTTCCGCTCGCGTCGTCGAGCTCGTCGGCCGCCGCCACGAGCGCGGTCTCCGTGAGGAAGTCGGTGAGCGTGCCGCCCGGGTTGTTGCGCGCGAACTCCTTCGTGACCGCCACGAGCTCCTCGACGTTCTCGGCGCGCGCCTCGTCCTGCGGGTCGCGCGAGGTGCGCAGCGCGTCGAGCAGGCCGGAGCCGGCCAGCAGGTGCGTGAGCACGTCGGAGACCGGCTTCACCCCGGCCGGGTTGTCGGGGTCGAGCATCGCGGCCGTCTCGTCGAGCAGCTCGGACAGCTGCGTGATCGCGCGGGTCACCTTGGGCCCGAGACCGAGATCGGATGCCGCCCGCATCGCCTCGCGGAACGTGATGCCGTTGTCGTCGGCGAACGCCCGCAGCTGCGTCTCGGTCGCCGGGCCGATGCCGCGCTTGGGGGTGTTCAAGATGCGCCGCAGCGCGAGCTCGTCGGCGGGGTTCGCCACGGCCGTCAGGTACGCCATGGCGTCCTTGATCTCGGCCCGCTCGTAGAACTTCGTGCCGCCCATGATCCGGTACGGCACGGCCGAGCGGATGAAGATCTCCTCCAGCGCCCGGGTCTGCGAGTTGGTGCGGTAGAACACCGCCATCTGGCTGTACGGCACGCCCTGGCGGTGCAGCGCGTCGATCTCGTCGGCGACGAACTGCGCCTCGTCGTGCCCCGAGTAGCCGGTGTAGCCGACGATCTTCTCCCCGTCGCCGACGTCGGTCCACAGGTTCTTCGCCTTGCGGTCGAAGTTGTTGCTGATCACCGCGTTCGCCGCCGACAGGATGTTCTGCGTCGACCGGTAGTTCTGCTCCAGCAGCACCACCTTCGCGCCGGGGAAGTCGTGCTCGAACTCGGTGATGTTGCGGATGTCGGCGCCGCGGAACGCGTAGATCGACTGGTCCGAGTCGCCCACGACGGTCAGCGCCGCGCCGGGGATCGCGCCCGAGGCGTCCGTCAAGCCGTCGACGTACAGGCCGTCGGCGCGCAACTCGGCCACGATGTGCGGCTCGACCGGCTTGGTCAGCTCGCGGATGAGCGCGTACTGGGCGTGGTTCGTGTCCTGGTACTCGTCGACGAGGATGTGCCGGAAACGGCGCTGGTAGGTGGCGGCGATGCGCGGGAAGGCGCGGAACAGGTAGACGGTCTGGCCGATCAGGTCGTCGAAGTCGAACGCGTTCGCCTGCCGCAGCGCCCGCGTGTACTCGCGGAAGATCTGCAGGAAGGTCTGTTCCTGCGGGTCGTCGAGGTTCGCGCTGCGGGCGTAGGACTCGTAGTCCTCCAACTCGTTCTTGAGCTTGGAGATCTTGGCGGCGGCGCCGGCCGGCGTGAAGCCGAAGGTGTCGGCCTCGCGCTCCTTGATGATGCGCTTGAGCAGCGCCCGGGTGTCGCCCGAGTCGTAGATCGTGAAGTTCTCGGTGAAGCCGAACGCCTTCGCCTCCCGGCGCAGGATGCGCACGCAGGCGGAGTGGAAGGTGGAGATCCACATGCCCTCGGATGCCTGGCCGAGCAGCCCCTCGACGCGCTCGCGCATCTCGGCCGCGGCCTTGTTGGTGAAGGTGATGGCGAGGATCTGGCTGGGCCAGGCCTCGCGCGACCCGATCAGGCTCGCGATGCGGTGGGTGAGCACGCGGGTCTTGCCCGACCCGGCGCCGGCGACGATGAGCAGCGCGTCGCCGCGGTAGGTGACCGCTTCGCGCTGCTGCGGGTTGAGGCCCGCGAGCAGGCGGTCGTCGTCGCCGCGCGGCCCCTGGAACCCCTCGACGATCAGAGGGGTGAAACCGTCGGATGCGCGCGCGTCTGTCATCAGATAAGAGAGTCTAGGTCGACCCGCCGACAGCGGACCCGAGAGCGCGGCCCGCCCTCAGCCGAGGCTGTCGCGCGCGACGAGGGCGAGATCGGGGTGGTCGGCGAAGACGCCGTCGACCCCGGTGGCCATGATGGTGCGGAACTCGTCCTGCCACCGCCCGAACCCGTTCTTCTTCCCGGCGCGGAACGGCTCGGAGAGGAACCGGTTCTCCGGCCGCAGCGTCCAGGTGAACACCGCGAGGCCGACGGCGTGCGCGCGATCGACGAGGTCGGTCGTGCCGCCCTCCGCCGCCGGGTCGAGCAGCAGCGCCTTGTCGACGCTGATGCCCTCGATCGCGTCCAGGCCCCGCCTCGTGGCGAGCGCGTAGAGGCCCGTCTCGCCGATCTCCTCGGCGTAGGGCGTGGCGGCGGAGCCGTCTTTCGCGACGAGGTCGTAGGCCGCGCCATCCGCTTCGACCAGGTAGACGCGGGTGCCGCGGATGCCGCGCTCGCGCACCTTGCGCAGCACGGTCTTCTCGAACGACTCGACGACGAGCCGGCCCGTCTCGCCCTGCCAGCCGACCTTCTGCACCACGTCGGCGAACAGCTCGTCGAGGGGCAGCCCGATCGACTCGAAGTAGGTGGCGTGCTTGAGCTCGGCGACGACGCCGAGTTCGCGATCGGATGCCTCGGCCGCCCGGTCGACCAGATCGAAGAGGTGCTCGAGCTTCAGGATCGGGTACTGCCCGTCGAAGCTGGCGCTCGCCTGCCGCAGCTTGCCGAGCCGCTCGCGGGCACGCAGCGTGGCCAGCTGGGGCCAGGTGAAGTCCTCCGTGAACCAGCCGGTCAGCTCGTGCCCGTCGACCTCCTTCGTCGTGCGCAGGTGGGCGAACTCGGGGCGGTCGGCCACGTCGGTGGTGGTGGAGATCTCGTTCTCGTGCCGCAGCACCAGCACCCCGTCCTTGGTGGCCACGATGTCGGGCTCGACGAGGTCCGCGCCGAGCTGCAGGGCGAACTCGAAGGCGCTGCGGGTGTGCTCGGGGCGGTAGCCGCACGCGCCGCGGTGGCCGATGACCAGGGGCGACGAGTGGGGGCGCATGCCGCGATTGTAGGGGCGCGGGTTCCGCTCATGGCTGATTGCCAGGCCCCGAGAAGCGCCTGACAGTTAGCTTTGTCACATGGCATCGAACAACCCGGCTCTTTCCCGAGTTCCCGCCTTCCGGGCCGGGGGTGTGCCCAAGCCCGTCGACGCGGCCGCGCTGGGCAGCAGCCCCACCCTCGAAGAGCTCTTCAACGCCCGCAGCGCCGGTGCTGCGGAGACCGGCCGCATGACCTACGAGGACACGGTGCTGAAGACCGTCGCCCTGTTCGCGGTGCTGCTCGCCGCCGGCGCCGTCTCCTGGTTCTTCCCCGTCCTCGCGCTGCCGGGCGCCATCGTCGGCCTCGTGCTCGGCCTCGTCAACTCGTTCAAGCGCACCCCGTCGGCGCCGCTGATCATCGCCTACGCCGCGGCCGAGGGCCTCTTCCTCGGCGGCGTCTCGAGCATCTTCGAGCAGTTCTGGGGCGGCGTGGTCGTCCAGGCCGTCGTCGCCACGCTCGCCGTCTTCGGCGTGATGCTCGCCCTGTTCGCGAGCGGGAAGGTGCGCGCCTCGGGCCGGGTGACGAAGATCTTCCTGGTCGCCATGATCGGCTACCTGGTCTACAGCCTCGTCAACGTGGGCCTGATGATGTTCGGCGGGGTCTCCAGCGATCTGGCCTTCGGGCTCAACTCGATGACCTTCATGGGCGTGCCGATCGGCCTGATCGTCGGCATCCTCGCGGTGCTGATGGGCGCGTACTCGCTGGTGCTCGACTTCGAGTTCATCAAGAACGGCGTCCAGCGCCGCGTCGACCGCAGGTACGGCTGGCAGGGCGCCTTCGGCCTCATGGTCACGATCGTGTGGCTGTACGTCGAGTTCCTGCGCCTGTTCGCGATCCTGCAGCGCAACTGAGCTTGTCGTCGCGCCCGTCCTCGCCGGCATCCGATTCGTCACTTTTCGCTCCTGCGCGCACTCGCGGGCGCCACTTGCGACGAATCGCCCGGGGCGCATCTCGCGATTCGTCGATTTGTGCTGACGGATGCCCCGTGCCGAGCCCATATCGACGAGTCGGTGGGCCCGGCGCGGCGCCTACTCGACCAGGTCGGCGGCGTAGGCGCGCGCGGAGCGGGTGTAGCGGGGCAGGTGCTCGGCGAGGGCGGTGAGCGCGACCGACAGCGCCTCGGCGGGGCGGCCGGCGCTGTGCAGCACGAGCGCGCGGAAGAACGCCGGCGCGTCGCCGAGCTCGGGGGCGTCGAGCTCCCCGAGCAGGGCGAGCGCTTCGTCGTACCGGCCGAGGTTGCGCAGCGTGCTCGCCAGCTGGATCGTCACCTGATGCGCCTTCTCGGGCGGCAGTCCGGCGGCGAGAGCCCGGCGGTACGGCTCGACCGCCTCGGCCTCCAGCCCGAGCGAGTCGTGCACGCCGCCCCACTCGGCGAGCGCGAACGGATCGCCCGGCGGCCGCTCCTCGACGAGGGCGCGCATGCGGGCGAGGCATCCGTCGGGGTCGCTGTCGTCGAAGTCGGCCCAGAACGCGTCCACGCGCGCCTGCCAGTCGTCGAGGTCGGTCACGCCGACCAGTCTGCCGCGCACACCGGCGCGACTACAGCGGCCAGATCGGGATGAGCGTCTTCTTGAAGGTGAAGTTGGTCACCGACGCGAAGGAGCCGTACCAGGCGAGCACCGCGGTGATCAGGCCCAGGTATCCGCCGACCTTGCCGAGGCCCGCCGAGCCGGCGAGGTCCGCGAAGGCGAGCGCGAAGAACGTCAGCGTCAGGAAGCTGAACACGAGCGCCGTGACGAGGTTCGTCTTCCACGAGGCGACGGTCATGTACAGCGTGAAGATCCCCCAGGCGAGCAGGAACAGGCCGGTGCCCTTCGCGGCGTCGTCGCCGAGCTTGACGAAGGTCACCAGGTACCAGAACGAGAGCCAGAACGCGCCGTACGACGAGAAGGCGGCGGCGCCGAAGGTGTTCCGGTTGGCGAACTCCCACAGGCCGGCGGCGAGCTGCGCCACCCCGCCGTAGAACAGCGCGAGGCCGAGCACCGTCGGGGTGAGATCGGCGTTGAACCAGCCCGCGTTGATTGCGCTCAGCACGAAGGTGGTGAGGGCGAAGCCCGCGAGTCCGAGCGCCGCGGGGTCTGCGGCGACGGGAACCGGGGCGGTGGGTTGCGTGGTGTGCGTTGTGTCGGTCACGGATACTCCCCTTTGAGTCACTCTCCATTGAGCTGCGAACGGCAGCGCCGCCGCTCGCGCCGTGACGATACCACTCGGGCCCCGCGCCGTTCGGTCACGCCGCGGTCACCCGCCGCATTCACCCGAGCGCGCGCAGCTTCCGCTCGAGCGCGGCGCGCTCGCGGTCGTTCCCGGTCAGCCGCGCCGCCTCGGCGAACGCCTCACGCGCCTCGCCGGCACGGCCGAGCCGCGCGAGCAGTTCGCCGCGCACCCCCGGCAGAGGCGCGTAGCCCGCGAGACGGCCGCCCGCCGCCAGTCCGTCGACGATGCGCAACGCGGTCGCCGGCCCCTCGACCATCGACACCGCCACGGCCCGGTTCAGTTCGACGACGGGAGACGGCGCGATCCGGCCGAGCGCCTCGTAGAGCAGCACGATCTGCGCCCAGTCCGTGTCGGCGACGGATGCGGCCACGTCATGGCACTCCGCGATGGCGGCCTGCAGGCCGTATGCCCCGCGTCCGCGGCCGAGAGCGTCGGCGCGGGCGAGCGCGGCGCGGCCGAGCCGGATCAGTCCGCGATCCCACCTGCTGCGATCCTGGTCCGCGAGCAGCACCGGGTCGCCGGCGGCGTCGACGCGCGACGGGAACCTCGCGGCGAGCAGCGCCATCAGCGCGACGAGCGCGTGCGCCTCCGGCTCGCGGGGCACGAGCCCGGCCAGCACCCGGGCGAGCCGGAGCGCCTCGCGGCTGAGGTCCGTGCGCATCCAGTCCGGCCCCGAGGTCGCGGCGTATCCCTCGTTGAAGATCAGATAGAGCACGCTCAGCACCGCGGAGAGACGCGCCGGGAACTCCTCGCGCGGCGGCACCTCGAACGGCACGCGCGCCGCGGCGAGCGTCTTCTTCGCCCGCACGATGCGCTGCTGCACGGTCGCGGTCGGCACGAGGAACGCCCGGGCGATCTGGTCCGTGCCGAGGCCGCCCACCACGCGCAGCGTGAGGGCGATGCTCGCCTCGCGGCTCAGCACCGGGTGGCAGGCGATGAAGATCAGCCGCAGCACGTCGTCGTCGATCTCATCCGGGTCCCAGGCGGGGCCGTCGGCGGAGCCCGGCAGCTCGTGCGCCAGTTCGGCGTATCGCGCCTCCTGGCGCCCGGCGCGCCGCCACCCGTCGATCGCGCGACGTTTGCCGACGGCGACCAGCCACGCCCCCGGGTTCCCCGGCACTCCCGAGTCCGACCACGAGGTCAGCGCCTCGGCGAGCGCCTCCTGCGCGAGATCCTCGGCGAGGGCGAAGTCGCCCGTGTAGCGCAGGAGCGTGGCGACGATGCGCGCCGACTCGATGCGCCACACGGCCTCGACCGCGCGGCGGGCGGATCGCCCGTCTTTCCGGGGCGGGCGACCCGCGGCATCCGTCAGCTCGGCTGCTCGCTCGCGCGCCACTCCTTCTCCTTCTCGATCCACTCGTTCGCGTCCGGGAAGTCGCTCTCGTCGGTCACGCGGCGGATCTCGAGCTTGCTGCCGGCCGCCAGCGGCGCCCGCTTGGCCCACTCGGCGGCCTCTTCGATGGTCGGCACGTCGAGCAGCCAGAAGCCGTTGAACAGCTCCTTCGTCTCGCCGTACGGGCCGTCGCTGACGACCGGCGGGGTCTGATCGAAGTCGACGACGAGGCCCGGCTCGGGGGCGAGCCCGTCGCCGCCGACCATGACGCCGGCCTTGATCATCGACTCGTTGTAGCGGCCCATCGCCTCGATCACGGCGGTGAAGTCGGGCAGGCCGAAATTCTCCACCGCGTCGTCGGTGGTGCGCATGATCAGCATGTACTTGGGCATCTCAGACCTCCACGCCCGCCTTGACGGCAGCGCGGCGGGCGAGCTCACGGCGCCACTGCGCGTCTTTGCGGATCCACTCGTTGTCCTGCGCGACGTCGTCGAGCGAGCCGACGCGCCGGACCTCGAGATTCGTGCCCGGTCCCAGCGGGGCCTTCACCGCCCACTCCAGCGCCGCCTCCTTCGACGGCACATCGATGATCCAGAACCCCCAGAACAGCTCCTTGGTCTCGCCGTACGGCCCGTCGGTGACGACCGGCGGGGTCGACGAATAGTCGATGACGGAGCCGGACTCGGTGTCGTCGAGGCCCTCCATGCCGACGAGCACGCCGGCCTCGAAGAGCTGCTCGTTGTAGCGGCTCATGGTGTCGACCATCTTGTCGAGATCCATTCCCGCGTCGGCCATGGCCTGCTGCGCGACGGCCTCGTCGACCGTGCGCAAGATCAGCATGTACTTGGGCATCCTTCGCTCCTTCGCTCGGGGGGCCGCACGTCACGACCCTCTCACCGACGCGTCGAACGGGGAAGGCCCGGATCGACACCGGCGCAGGATTCGTCGCAAAACGCAGGATCCGTCACTCCGAGCCGACGTTCGAGAGTGACAGATCGTGCGATCAGCGACGATCGGCACCGGGCGCTTAACGCAGGATGCCGCCCGCAGGCGGCCACAGCTCCGCGCCGGCGGCCAGGGACGGCCGCCGGAATGACGGGAGGGAGGCCCGAAAGGGCCTCCCTCTGATCCGTCATTCCCACTCGATGGTGCCCGGCGGCTTCGAGGTCACGTCGAGCACCACGCGGTTCACGTCCGCCACCTCGTTGGTGATGCGGTTCGAGATGCGCGCCAGCACGTCGTACGGCAGTCGGGTCCAGTCGGCGGTCATCGCATCCTCCGACGACACGGGCCGCAACACGATCGGGTGCCCGTAGGTGCGCCCGTCGCCCTGCACGCCGACCGAGCGCACGTCGGCCAGCAGCACGACCGGGCACTGCCAGATCTCCTCGTCGAGCCCCGCCGCGGTGAGCTCGGCGCGGGCGATCGCGTCGGCGGCGCGCAGCGTCTCGAGGCGCTCGCGGTTCACGGCGCCGACGATGCGGATGCCGAGGCCGGGGCCCGGGAACGGCTGGCGCCCCACGATCTCGGCGGGCAGGCCGAGCTCGCGGCCGATCGCCCGCACCTCGTCCTTGAACAGGGTGCGCAGCGGCTCGACCAGCTGGAACTCGAGGTCTTCGGGCAGGCCGCCGACGTTGTGGTGGCTCTTGATGTTGGCGGTGCCGCTGCCGCCGCCCGACTCGACGACGTCGGGGTAGAGGGTGCCCTGCACGAGGAACTTGACCGGCTCGGCCCCGGCCGCGGCGGCCTCGGCGACCAGGTCGGCGGCCGCCCGCTCGAAGGCGCGGATGAACTCGCGGCCGATGATCTTGCGCTTCTGCTCGGGGTCGGTCACCCCGTCGAGCGCGGCGAGGAACACCTCGGCCGCGTCGACCGTGACGAGGCGGATGCCGGTCGCCGCGACGTAGTCGCGCTCGACCTGCTCGCGCTCCCCGGCCCGCAGCAGCCCGTGGTCGACGAACACGCAGGTCAGCTGGTCGCCGACCGCCTTGTGCACGAGCGCCGCGGCGACGGCCGAGTCGACCCCGCCCGACAGGCCGGCGATGACCCGCGCCGAGCCGACCTGCTCGCGGATGCGCTCGACCTGCGTCTCGATGACGTTCTCGCTGTTCCACTCCGACGGGATCCCCGCGGCCCGGTGCAGGAAGTTCTCCAGCACGCTCTGCCCGAACTGCGAGTGCTTCACCTCGGGGTGCCACTGCACGCCGTAGAACTTCTTCTCGTCGTTGGCGAACGCGGCCACCGGCGTCGACTCGGTCGAGGCGAGCACCTCGAAGCCTTCCGGCGCCCGCGCCACCGAGTCGCCGTGGCTCATCCATGCGATCTGCTCCGCCGGCTGGTCGGCCAGCAGGGTCCCGGGCTGCGTCACCGAGACATCCGTCGCCCCGTACTCGCGCTTGCCGGTGTGCGCGACCTCGCCGCCGAGCGCCTGCGCCATGACCTGGAAGCCGTAGCAGATGCCGAGCGTCGGCACGCCGAGCTCGAACGCGGCCGAGTCGAACGACGGGGCACCCTCCTCGTACACGGACGACGGGCCGCCCGAGAGGATGATGCCGGCCGGATTCTTGGCCGCGATCTCGTCGGCGGTGATCGTGTGCGGCACGATCTCCGAGTACACGGATGCCTCGCGCACCCGCCTGGCGATCAGCTGGGCGTACTGCGCCCCGAAGTCGACGACGAGGACCGGCCGGTTCTCCTGCGTGCTAATCGGTTCCTCCTGGCTGTGCGGACGGCTGTGCGGGCTGCTGCGCCGCCGGCTGTGCGGGTGCGTTCTGCGCGAGATAGGTCTTGACCTGCTTGGTGATCAGCCCCTCGACGATGAAGGACATGAACGGGATGACCCCGCCCAGCGCGATCTGCACGAACTTCGTGAACGGCATGCGCATGAGCGACCACAGCCGGAAGTCGGCGAACAGGTAGAGCACGTAGAGCCAGCCGTGCGCGATGAGCACGGCGATGGAGACGTTGAACCCCTGCAGGTAGGGGTCGGTGGCCGGGTTGACGATCGGGAACGAGATGATCGGCTGGCCGGGCTGGAAGGCGTACACCCAGTGCCCGAAGCCGTACTTGACGACCATCTCGGCGCACAGCAGCAGCAGCATGATGCCGGTGATCCAGGCGGTGACCTGGTAGAGCCGCAGCGCCGCGGGCACCTTGGGCAGGTCGGCCGCGCGGGGGCGGGCGCCGTTGACGCTGCGCAGCTGCTCGAGCAGTCGGGAGAGGTAGGTTCCCTCGTCCTGAGAGGTGGGGGCCGGCTGCATGGGGTTCAGTCTACTTTCTCGGTCTGGGGGGAACGGGCGGCCGGGGCATCCGCCCCGCCCGTCTCGAGCGCGGCGGCCGCCTCGAGGTCTTCGACCTCGCGCTCCCACGCGTCCTTCGCCAGCCGGTACCAGAGGTACACGGCGAAGCCCGCGAACACCGCCCACTCGGCCGCGTAGAACGCGTTCAGCCAGTCGATCGAGCGCTGCTGGATCGGCGGCGGCGCGTAGATCGCCGTGAGCCCCTCGGGCACGTCGGTGCGGGCGACGACGTACGCCTCGTAGATGCGGGGGCTCTCGCCGAGGTCGGACCACAGGTTGATCAGGGCGGCGACCGAGAGGTCCTGCAGCTTGGGCGGGTCGCCGTCCTCGCTGTCCTCCGGCTGCTCGGGCGCCTCGGTGGGCAGCAGCCGGCCGGTGAGATCCAGATTCTCGGGCACGGATGCCTCGAGCTTCCGCTGCGCCGCGACCGCTGCCTGCCGGGTCGCGGCGAAGCCGCGCGCCACGGCCAGGTGCGCTCCCTCATCCGCCCCGTCGGTCACGACGGTGTGCGCGACCACCCACCAGCCGCGGGTGCCGCCGTTGTCGCGATCCTGGATCAGCACGTAGTCGGCGGGCACGGTGCGCACGGACACGGTGACCAGCTGGCCGACCCGGTCCGAGGCGATCGCCTTGCCGGGGTCGAGGATCGTGCCGAGCCGGCGGGTCGTCTCGGTGATCTGCGGCCCCACCTGCCGCGCCTGCACGGCACGGGTCAGCTGCCACTTGCCGAGCCCGGCGAACACGCCGGCGACCACGAGGGCGAGCACCAGCACGCCGATCCAGCGGGGGCGGCGCATGACCTGGAAGAGCGTCAGGTCGCCGGGGTGGGGGGCGCGGTCAGAAATCTTCGGTTCGCTTTCGGGCGTCGGTCTCGGTCTCGAGCATCGCCTCGTCGACGAGCGGGTCGAGGACGGTGTGCCGCTTCCTATTCGACTCCCTCTCCTCCTCCGCAAGCTGGGAGTCCGCCGTCTGCGGGCGCCGCCGCGCGCGCATCCGTGCCAGCCAGGCGTTGATGCGGTCGGAGTTGGAGGCGAGGAGCGGGCCGACGACCGCCATGATCAGCACGTACAGGCCGGCGAACGGGGTGAGCTTCTCGTTCAGCCCGGCGGCCGCGGCGAGCGTGGCGAGGATCAGCGTGAACTCGCCGCGGCTGACGAAGATGACCGCGATGTTGACCCCGGCCGCGTGGCCCATGCGGTTGAAGTACGCGATCAGCAGGCCGGAGGCGTAGCTGACGACGACGGTGCCGACGACCGCGATCACCACCTCGCCGAACACCTGCGGGAAGGCGTGCACGTTGAGGGCGAGGCCGAAGTTCAGGAAGAAGAACGCCGCGAACACGTCGCGCAACGGTTCGGCGATCCGCTCGATCTTCGCCGCGTGCCTGGTCGTGCCGAACAGCAGGCCGATCAGGAACGCGCCGATCGCGTCGGTCACCCCGGTCAGCTCGCCGATGCCGGCGAACAGCAGCGCCAGGCCGAAGAACAGCAGGGTGAACAGCTCGTCGTCGCGCACCCGCAGGAGCCACTCCACGGGGCGGGAGCCGAACTGGGCGATGAGGAACATCGCGACGAGGAACGCCGCCGCGATGCCGAGCTGCAGCACCACCGACCAGAAGTCGCTCTTGCCGCTCAGCACGACCGAGACGATGGCGAGGTAGACGGCCACGAAGATGTCGCCGAACACGGTGACGCCGAGGATCGCCGGGGTCTCGGGGTTGGCCAGGCGCCGCAGCTCGATGAGCAGCTTGGTGATGATCGCGCTCGAGCAGGTGCCGACCATGCCCGCGATGATCAGCGCCTCGCGCGGCCCCCACCCGACGAGCGCACCGAACAGCCAGCCGAGCCCCGTGTTGAGGACGATGTACGAGCCGCCCGAGATGAGCAGCTTTCCGGCGTTGCCGATGAACTCGTCCTGATCGAACTCGAGGCCGAGGTTGAACAGCAGCAGGATCAGGCCGAACACCGCGACCAGTTCGACGTCCGCGGCCTGGAAGTCCAGGGGGAAGATCTCGGTGTGCGGGCTCGCCAGCAGCCCCACGATCATGTAGATCGGGATGGCGGGCAGGCCGATCAGCCTGGCGAAGCGCCCGAGGACGTACGCGAGGACGAACAGGACGCCGAGAACGATCAGGTCGTCACCGATGGAAGGTTGCTCACTCGCTGCGGCGAGTACGGCGGCGACGTGCATGGTCACTGCCCGGGCGGGGCGTCGGCCAGGGCCCGTCCGGCGACGGCGCCGGTGCGGAAGAAGCTGAACGCCTTGGCGACCTTCTCGGGGCTGCCGGCGACGACCAGGGTGTCGCCGGGGAACACTTTGAAGTCGGGCGACGGGGCCGGATTGGCCGACTCGCCGCGCACCACGGCGACCACCGTCAGCCCGACCAGCCCGTGGTCGGCGGGGGTGCCGAGCGGCTGGCCGGCGATGTGGTCGTCGTAGTCGACGGTGAACCAGTCGATCGACAGCCCGGGGATCTGGTCGAGGGCCGTCAGCGACTCGGTGATCTGCGTGCCGCCGAGCAGTTCGGCGAGCGTGTGCGCCTCGTCTTCGCTGAGGCGCAGGCTGACCTTCGTGACGTCGGCGCCGTCCTCGGCGTCGGAGAAGGTGATGAGGTCGCTGTGGCCGCTGCGGTGCGCGATCACGCCCACCTTGCCGCCGTCGTCGGTGACGAAGGTGTGCAGCACACCGACCCCGGGCAGCTTGACCCGTCGCACATCGACCATGTCAGAAGCTCCTCATCGGTTGCGTCGTCGCCGCCCAGTCTAGACAGGCGGGTGCGATGCGGTTCGAGGCGCGGAAGACCGGCCGATCCGCGGCGGGCGGGCGGTTCGCCCGCCCGGCCAGGTCCCCCGGGTCAGCTCGCGGCGAGCGGGCTGGGGATGTCGGGGGCGGAGAGCCGCACCCGATCGGCCGACTCGTCGTCGGGCTCGAGCTGCGAGGCGCGCTCGGCCTCGACGCGCTTCAGGTAGTAGTCGACCTCGACCTGCTGCTGCTCGTCATCCCAGCCGAGCACCCCGCCCATCAGCTTCGCGGCGACCGGTGCGGCCGAGACGCCGCGGTCCCACGCCTCGATCGAGATGCGGGTGCGCCGGGCGAGCACGTCGTCGAGGTGCAGTGCGCCCTCGTGGCTGGCCGCGTACACCACCTCGGCGCCGAGGTAGTCGTCGGCGCCCGGCAGCGGCTCGGCCAGCGAGCGGTCCTCGGCGATCAGGGCGATCACGTCGTCGGCGAGGGTGCCGTAGCGGTTCAGCAGGTGCTCGACGCGGGTGACGTGCAGTCCCGCCTCCTTCGCGATCCGCGAGCGGCGGTTCCAGGCGGCCTGGTAGCCCTCGGCGCCGACCAGCGCGATGTCTTCCGTGGTCGACTCGGGCACGCGCCCGTCGAGGGCGTGCACCGCCGCGTCCACCGCATCCTTCGCCATCACGCGGTAGGTGGTGAACTTGCCGCCCGCGATCACCACGAGCCCGGGAACCGAGTGGCCGACGAGGTGCTCGCGGCTGAGCTTGCTGGTCTGCTCGCTCTCGCCGGCGAGCAGCGGCCGCAGCCCGGCGTAGACGCCCTCGACGTCTTCCCGGGTCAGCGGCACGGCCAGCACCTGGTTCACGTGCTCGAGCAGGTAGTCGATGTCGGCGGCCGTCGCCGCCGGATGCGCCTTGTCGAGGTGCCAGTCGGTGTCGGTGGTGCCGATCAGCCAGTGCCGGCCCCACGGGATCACGAACAGCACGCTCTTCTCGGTCCGCAGCAGCAGCCCGGTGCTCGATTGGAACCGGTCGCGGGGCACCACCAGGTGGATGCCCTTCGAGGCCCGCACGTGGAACTCGCCGCGCTGGGCGACCATCGCCTGCGTGTCATCCGTCCACACCCCGGTCGCGTTGACGACCTGCTTGGCCTGGATGTCGAACGCCTCGCCGGTCTGCAGGTCGCGCGCATGCACGCCGACCACGCGCTCGCCCACCTTGATGAACCCCTCCACCTTGACGCGGGTGGCGACGGATGCGCCGTATGCGGCAGCCGTGCGCGCGAGGCTCGCGACGTACCGGGCGTCGTCGACCTGCGCGTCGTAGTAGGTGAGCCCGCCGACGAATGCGTCGGCAGCGAGGCCCGGCGCCAGTTTGCGCAGCTGGCTCTTGCTGAGGTGGCGGTGGTGCGGCACCCCCGGCGGCCGGCCGCCCGTGTACGAGAACGCGTCGTAGAGCGTCATTCCGGCGCCGATGTAGAACCGCTCGGTGACAGGGGTGGTGAGCGGGTAGAGGAATCGCACCGGCTTCACCAGGTGCGGCGCGATGCGCTCGAGCAGCAGACCGCGCTCGATGAGCGCCTCGCGCACGAGGCGGAAGTCGAGTTGTTCGAGATAGCGGATGCCGCCGTGGATCAGCTTCGACGAGCGGCTCGACGTGCCCGACGCCCAGTCGCGCTGCTCGACGAGCCCGACCGTGAGGCCCCGGGTGACGGCGTCGAGGGCGGCGCCGGTGCCGACCACCCCTCCGCCGACGACGAGGATGTCGAGCTCGGTCGTCTTGAGCGCCTCGACGGCCGCCTGGCGCTCCTCGGGACCGAGCTTCGAGGAATGCGAGATCAGCGTGCCAGCCATGTCCTCACCGTACCCGCCGCTTTCGCGTGATGTCCCGGCCTTTCGCCGCGCTGCTCCAGGTCTGGGAAAGTGTGCAGCATCGGCCCGTTCCCCTCGCGCTGCTGAAACGGACTCGCGCCACCGTCATGGCAGGCGCGCGTGTCGGTTCGAGTAGCGCGAACGGGCAGGGCCGGCCGTCAGTGCAGGCGGTAGGGGGCGACGACGACCTCGACGCGCTGGAACTCCTTGAGGTCGGAGTAGCCGGTCGTCGCCATCGAGCGGCGCAGCGCGCCGATCAGGTTGGCCGTGCCGTCGGCGACCGTGGCCGGGCCGTACAGCACCTCCTGCAGCGAGCCGACGGTGCCGACCTGCACGCGGTGGCCTCGGGGCAGCTCGGGGTGGTGCGCCTCGGCGCCCCAGTGCCAGCCGCCGCCGGGCGCCTCGCTCGAGCGGGCGAGCGCGGTGCCGAGCATGACCGCGTCGGCCCCGCAGGCGATCGCCTTCACGATGTCGCCCGAGGTGCCGAGGCCCCCGTCGGCGATGACGTGCACGTAGCGGCCGCCGGACTCGTCCATGTAGTCGCGGCGCGCGCCGGCGACGTCGGCCACCGCGGTAGCCATCGGGGCGTGGATGCCCGTGACGGCGCGGGTGGTCGAGGCCGCTCCCCCGCCGAAGCCGACCAGCACGCCGGCCGCGCCGGTGCGCATCAGGTGCAGCGCGGCCGTGTAGGTCGCGGCGCCGCCGACGATCACCGGCACGTCGAGCTCGTAGATGAACTTCTTCAGGTTGAGCGGCTCGCGCTGCTTGGCGACGTGCTCGGCGCTGACCGTCGTGCCGCGGATGACGAACACGTCGACGCCGGCGGCGAGCACCGTCTCGTAGAACTGCTGGGTGCGCTGGGGGCTGAGCGCACCGGCGACCACGACGCCGGCGGTGCGGATCTCCGCCAGCCGGTCGCGGATCAACTCGGCCTTCACCGGCTCCGAGTAGATCTGCTGCATGCGCTGCGTCGCGCTCTCGACCGGGAGCGAGCGGATCTCCGCCAGCAGCGGCTCCGGGTCCTCGTAGCGGGTCCACAGCCCCTCGAGGTCGAGCACGCCGAGGCCGCCGAGCTTGCCGATCTCGATCGCCGTCGCCGGCGAGACGACCGAGTCCATCGGCGCGGCGAGGATGGGGGTGTCGAAGGTGAACGCGTCGATCTGCCAGGTGACCGAGACGTTCTCGGGGTCGCGGGTGCGCCGCGACGGCACGATCGCCACATCGTCGAAGGCGTACACCCTGCGCGCGCGCTTGGCGACGCCGATCTCTACCTCTGCCACGCCCCCAGCCTAGCCGTGCCCTGATCGGGCGCCGGGAGGCGCAATAGGCTGGCCGCATGGCCGACCCCACCCGCGCGGAACCGCTCGAGAGGCTCCGCCGCCGCACGAGCGAGAAGTGGGCGACGTACGGCACCGAGGTGCTGCCGATGTTCGTCGCCGAGATGGACTACCCGCTCGCGCCGCCGATCAAGGCCGCCCTGCACGAGGCCGTCGACCTCGGCGATACGGGCTACGTCTACCCCGCCGACCACGGCGTCTTCGACGCGTTCGCCTCCTTCGCGCAGGACCTCTGGGGGTGGCATCCCTCGCCCGCCATGATGGCGACGACGACCGACGTGAGCGTCGTGATCGTCGAGTCGCTGCGCCGCCTCATCGGCCCCGGCGACGCCGTCGTGGTGACCTCGCCCGTCTACCCGCCGTTCTTCGACCTCATCCCCGAAGCGGGCGGCACCGTGCTCGACGTGCCGCTGCTCGACGACGGCGCGCGCTACGGGCTCGACCTCGCGGGCATCGACCGCGCCTTCGCCGAGGGCGCCCGCGGCGTGCTGCTGTGCAACCCGCACAACCCGCTCGGGCACGTGCACCCGCGCGACGAACTCGTCGCGCTCTCCGACATCGTCGAGCGGCACGGCGGCTTCGTGGTCAGCGACGAGATCCACGCGCCGCTCACGCACACGGATGCCTCGTTCACCCCGTACCTCACCGTGTCGGCCGCCGCGGCCGAGCACGGCATCGCCGCCCACTCGGCCAGCAAGGCGTTCAACCTCGCCGGGCTCAAGTGCGCGCTGTTCGTGACGGCGGGCGAGCGGATGGCGCGGCTGGTGCGCCACCTGCCCGACGAGGTGCGCTTCCGCACCGGCCTGTTCGGGCTGATCGCCACCCGCGTCGGATTCACCGAGGGGCGCGAGTGGCTCGCCGGCACCCTCGCCGCCATCGAGGAGAACCGGCGCCTGCTGGGCGCGCTGCTGGCCGAGAAGCTGCCGCAGGCCGGCTACCGCGAGCCGCACGCGAGCTACCTGGCCTGGCTCGACCTGCGCGCGCTCGGCTGGGGCGACGACCCGGCCCGTGTCGCACGCCGAGAGGCGAAGGTCGCCCTGGCGAACGGGCCGCGCTTCGGCGAGCGCGGGAACGGATTCGCGCGGCTGAACTTCGCGTGCGACCCGGCCGTGCTGACCGAGGCGGTCGAGCGGCTCGCGGCCGCGGCATCCGTCTGATCGGCGCCGCTCAGCTCAGCTGCGGCAGCACCTCCTGCTCGAACAGCTCGATGCCGTCCAGCGAGTACGCGGCGTCGGGGAAGTAGAAGATCGCGTAGCCGAGGCCCCTCTCCGCCATCTGCTGCAGCCGGTCGACGATCTGCGCGGGCGTGCCGACGGCCAGCGCCTTCTCGCTGCGGTACTCGCCGACGAAGCCGTCGGTCGCCTCGCCGAGGTAGGGCCGCACGCGCTGCTCGAGCGCGTCGAGCTGCCGGTCGACGTCGGCCTGGGTCGCGCCGACGATGACGTTGTAGTTGGCGCTGCGCACGATGGCGTCGAAGTCGGTGCCGAGCTTCTCGGTGTGGCCCTTGAGGATCTCGCTCTTGCGGGTGAACGTCTCGGGGTCGCCGGCGAAGTTGGTGTACTGCGCGTACTTCGCGGCGATCTTCAGCGTGACCTTCTCGCCACCCCCGGAGATCCAGAACGGGATGCCGGGCTGCTGCAGCGGCTGCGGGTGGAACAGGGCGCCGTCCACCTGGTAGTACTTGCCGTCGAGCGTCGCGGTGCCGGTCTGCCAGGCCTGCTTCATGATCTCGACGCCCTCGCCGAGGCGGCCGAGGCGCTCGCCGATCTCGGGGAAGCCGTAGCCGTAGGCGCGCCACTCGTGCTCGTACCAGCCGCCGCCGATGCCCATCTCGACGCGGCCGCCGGAGACGATGTCGATCGTCGCGGCCACCTTGGCGAGGTAGGCGGGGTTGCGGTAGCTCATGCAGGTGCACATCTGGCCGAGCCGCACCCGCTTCGTCGCGGCGGCGAAGGCGGCCATCAGGCTCCACGCCTCGTGGGTCGCCTGGTCGCTGGGGATCGGCACGGTGTGGAAGTGGTCGTAGACCCAGATCGACTCCCACAGCTCCGTGGAGTCGGCGTGCTGGGCGACGGTGTTCATGGCCTGCCACTGCTGCGCGGCGTCGATGCCGACGAGATCGTGGCGCCAGCCTTGGGGAACGAAGAGTCCGAATCGCATGGTCCGGACTCTATCGAATCGATTCGCCCACCCCTAGAGGGCCCGGGTCTGCAGAGGGTGATCGGATGCCGCATCCGTCGGTCGTCGTGCGCTGTCCGTCGCCCGAGTTCCGCCCGGCCGCGATTCGTCAGTTCTTGCTCTCTCCACTGCTCCCGGGAGCACTTTTCGGCGAACCACGCGAGGCCGCCACACCGGCTCGTCACGAAGTGCTGAGACGGGCACGATCGGGAGCCAGAAGTGACGAATCGCGCGGCGTGACGGATGCCGCATCCGCTCGGCCTCGTCAGGAACGGGCGAAGGGGGCAGGGATACGCGAAGGGGCCAGGAATGCGCGAAGGGGAGGGTCCGGCGTCCCTCCCCTTCGCGGCGATCGGTGTCAGCGGCGGTAGTTCGGCGCCTCGACGACCATCTGGATGTCGTGCGGGTGGCTCTCCTTGAGCCCGGCCGGGGTGATGCGCACGAACCTGCCCTTGCTCTTCAGCTCGGGGATGGATCGCGCGCCCACGTAGAACATCGTCTGGCGCAGCCCGCCGAGCATCTGGTGGATGACGGAGGAGACGGCGCCGCGGTAGGGCACCTTGCCCTCGATGCCCTCGGCGATGAGCTGGTCGTCGCTCGGCACGTCGGCCTGGAAGTAGCGGTCGCGGGCATAGGAGGTCTTCTTGCCGCGGGTCTGCAGCGCGCCGAGCGAGCCCATGCCGCGATACGACTTGAACTGCTTGCCGTTGACGAAGACCAGCTCGCCCGGCGACTCGTCCGTGCCGGCCAGCAGCGAGCCCATCATCACGGTGTCGGCGCCGGCGACGAGCGCCTTGCCGATGTCGCCCGAGTACTGCAGACCGCCGTCGGCGATGAGCGGCACACCCGCGGCGCGGGCGGCGAGGGATGCCTCGTAGATCGCCGTGACCTGCGGAACGCCGACGCCGGCGACCACGCGGGTGGTGCAGATCGAGCCGGGGCCGACGCCGACCTTGATGGCGTCCGCTCCGGCGTCGATCAGCGACTGCGCGCCGGAGCGCGTGGCGACGTTGCCGGCGATCACCTCGACGTTCGCGAACGCGGGGTCGCTCTTCATGCGCCCGATGATGTCGTGCTCGGCCTTGCTCTCGCCGTTCGCGGTGTCGGTGACGATCACGTCGACGCCGGCCTCCATCAGGGCGACGGCGCGCTCCCAGGCGTCGCCGAAGACGCCGATGGCGGCGCCGACGCGCAGCCGGCCGGACTCGTCCTTCGTGGCGAAGGGGTACTTCTCGGACTTGTCGAAGTCCTTGACGGTGATGAGGCCCTTGAGGCGGCCGCCCTCGTCGACCAGGGGCAGCTTCTCGATCTTGTGCTGTGCGAGCAGGGCGAGGGCGTGGTCGGGGTCGGTGCCGACCGGGGCGGTGACGAGCGGCGACTTGGTCATGACGTCGGCCACGCGGGTGGTCTCGGCCTCGAACGGCGAGACGAAGCGCATGTCGCGGTTGGTGATGATGCCGACCAGGACGCCGTCGGCGTCGACGACGGGGAGCCCGGAGACGCGAAAGGTGCGGCAGACCGCGTCGACCTCGGCGACCGTCGCCTCAGGGGTGGTGGTGACGGGGTTGGTGATCATGCCCGACTCGGAGCGCTTCACCTGGTCGACCATCTTCGCCTGCTCCTCGATGGAGAGGTTGCGGTGGATGATGCCGATGCCGCCGCCGCGCGCCATCGCGATGGCCATCCGCTCTTCGGTCACCGTGTCCATGGCCGCCGAGAGCAGCGGCGAGTGCACCGTGATCCGCTTGGTCAGGCGCGAGGACGTGTCGGCCTCGCTCGGGATGACGTCGGTCGCCCCGGGCAGGAGCATGACGTCGTCGTAGGTCAATCCGACGAAACCGAACGGATCTGGCTGGTCCATGGGCACCCCTTGTGATCGCACCGCTGATACGCAGGAATCCCCACGGTCTGTCGCCATCGGGGATTCTCGCTCCATGGTAACCCGCGCGCGTAGAGATCCATTCCAATGCATAGAAATGCATAGAAGCGGATGCGCCGCCCGAGCGCGCCCTCGACCGAGCGCCGCCGGAAACACGGACGACACATTGCCCCCCTACATTCAGTGCCCAACGCACCACGAGGCGCCGCCCCAGCGGCCCGCACCTGTTCACGCACACCAGGAGGTCGAGTGCACGCCACCCGACAGCGACCGTTCCCGCGCGCCGCGGCGCTCCTCGCCGCCGCGTTCGCCGCGGCTCTCGCGCTGGCTCTGACGCCCGCGGCCGCCCACGCGGCCACCACCCCGATCGACCCGAGCACGGCCAAGGAGTCCATCCTCGTCCGCACCCTCGACAACAGCTCGCCGCCGGCGAAGCCGCTGCCGAACATCCCGGTCGAGATCTCCGGCGACGGCTACGACGTCACCACCGCGACCGATGCCAAGGGGCAGATCGAGGTCGGGGTGCCCGAGCCGGGCGACTACACGGTGACGATCGACACCTCGAAGGTGCCGAGCGGCCTCGCCCTGCCGCCGGCGCTCAAGGCCAGCCGCACCGTCACGGTCGACACCGGTAACAAGCAGGTGCTGGCCAACTACATCTTCGTCTCGGCCTCCGCCGCCCAGCAGTCGAGCCGGCCGAGCTCGGGCGCCACGAGCGGGCCGTCGTCGTCCTCGACGTCGGAGAGCCCGTCGAGCTCGAGCTCCGGCAGCAAGTTCTCCCGGCAGATCTGGCCGAGCATCGTGACCGGCCTCGTCTTCGGCCTGCTGCTCGCCCTCGCCTCGATCGGCGTCTCGCTGATCTACGGCACGACGGGCCTGAACAACTTCGCGCACGGCGAGCTCGTGACCTTCGGCGGGCTGATGGCCTACACCTTCACGCGGCTCGTGCCGCTGCCCGGCCCGGTCGCGATCCTGATCGCCCTGGTGCTCGGCGGCGTCATGGGCTACGTGCAGGATCTCGCGATCTGGCGGCCGCTGCGCCGCAAGCGGGTCGCGCTGATCCCGCTGATGATCGTCAGCATCGGCCTCTCCCTCGCGCTGCGCTACCTGTTCCAGATCATCTACGGGCCCGGCTCGCTGGTCATGCCGCAGGACAGCTCGGCCGCCCTGTCGATCGGACCGGTGCACCTGACCGGGGCGAACCTGTGGGCGGCGATCATCTGCATCGTGGCGCTGCTGCTCGTGGCGTTCCTGCTCACCCGCACGAACATCGGCAAGGCCACGCGCGCCGTGTCCGACAACCGGGCGCTGGCCGCCGCCTCCGGGATCGACGTGGAACGGGTCATCCGTATCGTCTGGACCGCGGGCGGCGCGCTCGCCGGCCTCGGCGGCGCCCTGCTCGCCTACTACCAGACGGTGCAGTGGAACTCGGGCTCGCTGATCCTGCTCGCCATCTTCGCCGCCGTCACCCTCGGCGGTCTCGGCACGACCTACGGCGCGCTCGTCGGCTCGCTCGTGATCGGCCTGTTCATCAACGTCTCGGCGATCTGGCTGCCCGCGAACCTCAAGTTCGTGGCGGCCCTCATCGTCATGATCGTCATCCTGCTCGTGCGGCCGCAGGGCATCCTCGGCAAGCGGGACCGGATCGGATAGCGGAGCGAACATGCTGGACTGGACCTTCCTCCCCCTCACGCTGAACCAGATCATCTCGCCGCAGACGATCGCGTACGCCCTGGCCGCCCTCGGCCTGACCGTGCACTTCGGCTACTCGGGCCTGCTCAACTTCGGCCAGGCCGGGTTCATGTCGGTCGGCGCCTACTTCTTCGCCATCACGGCGACCCGCTTCGGATTCCCCCTGTGGGCGTCGGTGCTCGCAGCGCTCGTGGGCTCGACGGCGTTCGCGTTCCTGCTCGGCATCCCGACGCTGCGGCTGCGCGCCGACTACCTGTCGATCGTCACGATCGCCGCGGCCGAGATCATCCGCTACACGGTGCAGACGCCGAACCTCACCGCGCTCACCGGCGGCTCGGACGGCATCAACGGCTCCGAGGCCGGCTTCGAGGCCATCAACCCCATCCCCGACCGGGTGTACAAGATCGGCGTGCAGCCCTACACGAACGACGACCTGTGGGTGATCATCGTCGGCTGGGTGCTCGTCGGCGCCGCGGCGCTGTTCGTGTGGCAGCTGATGCGCAGCCCGTGGGGCCGCATCGTCAAGGGCATCCGCGAGGACGAAGACGCGGTGCGCGCGCTCGGCAAGAACGTCTACTCGTTCAAGATGCAGGCCCTGATCATCGGCGGCGTCCTCGGCACGCTCGGCGCGATCATCAACATCCTGCCGACCTCGCTGCAGCCCGACAACTACGGCACCCAGACCACGTTCTTCCTGTGGACGATCATGCTGCTGGGCGGGGCGACCACCGTGCTCGGGCCGATCATCGGCGCGATCATCTTCTGGGTCGTGCTCTCGCTCTCCGACGGATTCATCGCCGTGCTCTCGACGGCGAACATCGTGCCGCTCTCGCAGGTGCAGCAGGGGCCGGTGCGGTTCATCATCGTGGGGGTGGCCCTGATGCTGCTGGTCGTGTTCCGGCCGCAGGGCATCTTCGGCAAGAAGAAGGAGGCGTACTTCAGTGCCTGACCCGACGCCTGAGACGACCGACTCTGAGACGACCGGCACCGTGTCGACGGGCACGGTGACGGATGCGTCCCCCATCGTCGCCGAGCCGATCCGGCCCGGCGTGCCGAAGGTCGACCCGATCCTCATCGCCGACGGGGTCGTGCGCCACTTCGGCGGCAACGTCGCCGTCGACGTTGCGCACGTGGAGGTGCCGCGCGGCAAGATCACCGCCCTGATCGGGCCGAACGGCGCCGGCAAGACGACGTTCTTCAACCTGCTCACCGGCTTCGACAAGCCGAACTCCGGCGCCTGGACCTTCCAGGGCCACTCGCTCGCCGGCGTGCCCCCGCACAAGGTGGCCCGCCGCGGCATGGTGCGCACGTTCCAGCTGACCAAGTCGCTCGGCCTGCTCTCGGTGCTCGAGAACATGCGCCTCGGCGCGACGAAACAGCTCGGCGAGCGCTTCATCCCCTCGCTGATGCCGTTCCTGTGGAGCGCGCAGGAGAAGGCGATCACCGAGAAGGCGATGGAGCTGCTGGCCCGCTTCAAGCTCGACGCGAAGGCCGACGACTACGCCGCCTCGCTCTCGGGCGGGCAGCGCAAGCTGCTCGAGATGGCCAGGGCGCTGATGAGCGACCCGACGCTGGTCATGCTCGACGAGCCGATGGCCGGCGTGAATCCGGCGCTGACGCAGTCGCTGCTCGGCCACATCCTCAACCTCAAGCGCGAGGGAATGACCGTGCTTTTCGTCGAGCACGACATGCACATGGTGCAGACGATCGCCGACTGGGTGATCGTGATGGCCGAGGGCAAGGTCGTCGCCGAGGGATACCCGCGCGAGGTGATGGGCGACCCCGCCGTCATCGACGCCTACCTCGGCGCCCACCACGACACCGACCTGGGCACGCTCACCGGCCAGCTGGCGGTCGCCGAGGAGGTCGGCGTCTCCGGCGACCTCATCGAGCAGATCGAGGGCGAGATCGAGGCGGAGCCGAACCTCGCCGCGGAGCCGGCGAACGAAAGCGCTGTGGAGCTGGAAGAGGAAGAGGCACCGGGCGGCGCATCCGTCGACGAGCCGGAGGAGGGCGAGAAGTGACCGACGAGATCGCGCTGCAGACCGAGGACCTGGTCGCCGGCTACATCCCCGGCGTGAACATCTTGAACGGATGCTCCGTGACGGTGAAGAAGGGCGAGCTGGTCGGCATCATCGGCCCCAACGGCGCAGGCAAGTCGACCCTGCTCAAGGCGGTGTTCGGGCAGGTCGGCATCCGCAGCGGCAAGGTGCTGCTCGGCGGCCAGGACATCACGGGGCTGAAGGCCGACAAGCTGGTCACCCGCGGCGTCGGCATGGTGCCGCAGAACAACAACGTGTTCCCGTCGCTGACGATCGCCGAGAACCTGCAGATGGGCGCCTACCAGCGGCCGAAGACCTACCAGGAACGTCTCGACTTCGTCACCTCGCTGTTCCCCGAGCTCGCAAAGCGGCTCGCGCAGCGGGCCGGATCGCTGTCGGGCGGCGAGCGGCAGATGGTCGCGATGAGCCGCGCGCTGATGATGGATCCGCAGGTGCTGCTGCTCGACGAGCCGTCGGCCGGCCTCTCCCCCGTCAGGCAGGACGAGACGTTCATCAACGTCGCGCAGATCAACCGCGCCGGCGTCTCGGTGCTGCTGGTCGAGCAGAACGCGAGGCGCGCGCTGCAGATCTGCCACCGCGGCTACGTGCTCGACCAGGGCCGGAACGCGCACTCGGGGCCCGGCCGCGAGCTGCTGAACGACCCGAAGGTGATCGAGCTGTACCTCGGCACGCTCGCGACCGACCACACCGCCACCTCCACCACCCCCGTCGTCGGCGGCTGACCTCCTCAGTCGGCCCGGAGCCGATTCGCGTCGATCCGGAACGCGAGCGGTCGATCCGCACTGTCGATCTGGCGCCCTCCCGCGCATCGGAGTAGTGAAGAGCCACCAGGGAGGAACCATGGCGAAGTATCTCGTGCTCATCTACGACGACGAGCAGCAGCTGGCGGGCGCGGACCCGTCGATCATCGAGGCCAATCACGAGCGGCACGTCGCGTTCAACCGCGACAACGGGGCGGCCGTCGTCGGAGGGGCACAGCTCAAGGGGTCGGAGACCGCGACGAGCATCCGTACCCGCCCCGACGGGACGGTCACCGTCACCGACGGCGTGTTCGCCGAGACCAAGGAGGTGCTCGGCGGCTACTACGTCATCGACGCGCCCGACTACGACGCCGCGTTGGCGCTGGCCAAGCAGGTGCCCGCCGTGTTCGGCGGCGTCGAGGTGCGGCCGATCATCGACCCGGGGGCGTGAGATGGGCAAGTACCTCGCGCTGATCTATGGCGACGAGTCGGTGTGGTCGGGCCTCGACCCCGAGGCGGAGAAGGCGATGTACGCCGAGTACGACGCCTTCGGCGAGCAGTACGGCTCCTATCTGGTCGGAGGCGAAGAGCTGCGGCCGAATGCGACGGCCAAGCTGATCCGCCGCACCGCCGACGGTGAGGTCGTGGTCACGGACGGCGCGTTCGGCGAGACGAAGGAAGCGCTCGGCGGCTACTACGTGATCGAGGCCGACGACGAAGCCACGGCGCTCGAGGTCGCGTCGCATGTGCCGGCGCCGGGCGGCTTCGTCGAGCTGCGCCCGATCGCCGAGTAGGCAGAACCATGGGCACGGATGCCGCGGCCGGCGCCTCCTCGCATCCGGGAGCCCGCCGCGCCGAGGCCGAGGCGGCGGTCGCCCGCGCCCACGCCTCGGAGTGGACCTTCGTGCTCGCCGCCGCGGCGCGGGTGGCCGGCGACCTCGACGCGGCCGAGGATTGCGTGCAGGACGCCTACGCCCAGGCGCTCGTGCACTGGGCGCGGGACGGGGTGCCGGCCCGGCCCGGCGCCTGGCTGACCACGGTCGCCACGCGTCGGGCGCTCGAGCTGCATCGGCGCGCGGCCACCCTCGCCCGCAAGCTGCCGCTGCTCGTGCCCGACCCCGTCGACGAGCTGCCCGAGGCGTACGAGTTCCCCGACGAGCGGCTGCGGCTCGTGTTCACCTGCTGCCATCCCGCGCTCGCGCTCGAGGCGCAGGTCGCGCTGACGCTCCGCTTCGTCTGCGGGCTCAGCACGGCCGAGGTCGCCCGCGCCTTCCTCGTCAAGGAGGCGACGATGCAGGCGCGGCTCACCCGGGCGAAGAAGAAGATCGCCGAGACGCGCATCCCCTACCGGGTTCCCGACGCCGCCGAGCTGCCCGAGCGGCTCGCCGCCGTGCTCGAGGTGGTGCATCTGGTCTACACGAGCGGGCACACCGCCGCCGCGGGCGCCGGGCTGACCCGGCTCGACCTCGCCGAGCGAGGCATCGCCCTGGCGCGGATGCTGCGGGCGCTGCTTCCCCGCGACCCCGATGTGGCGGGGCTGCTCGCCCTCACCCTGCTCACCGAGGCCCGCCGCGCCGCCCGCACCGACGCCGACGGCCGTCTCGTGCTGCTCGAAGACCAGGATCGCGCGCTGTGGAACCATGAGCTCATCGCCGCCGGGCAGCAGCTCGTCGAGCAGGCGCTGCGCACCCCGCCCGCCGGGCGCTACACGCTGATGGCGGCCATCGCGGCGCTGCACGACGAGGCGCCGAGCTGGACCGAGACCGACTGGCCGCAGATCCTCGCCCTCTACGACCTGCTGCTGCGGCGCTGGCCGTCGACGGTCGTGGCGCTGAATCGAGCCGTCGCGGTGAGCTTCGTCGAAGGACCCGCCGAGGCGCTCGCGCTCGTCGACGGGCTCGCCGAAGACCCCTCCCTCGCCACCTACCCGTACCTCGCCGCGACCCGCGCCGACCTGCTGCGCCGACTCGGCGAGACGGATGCCGCCGCGGCGGCCTACGAGGAGGCGCTGCTGCTGACCGCCAACGAGGTCGAGGCGCAGTTCCTCTCCGCGAGGCTCGCCGACCTGCGCTGACGGTGCACCGAGGCGACCCGCGATGGGCTTCTGGGGCGCCGAAACGCCATCACGCGTCGCCTCGGCGGGGGTGTGGAACGCGAAGGGGCCCCGCCTTCCGGCGGGGCCCCAGCGCGGTGCGACCCTTCGAGACGCGCTACGCGCTCCTCAGGGACCACCCTTCGAGACGCGCTGACGCGCTCCTCAGGGACCGCCCTTCGAGACGCGCTACGCGCTCCTCAGGGACCGCCCTTCGAGACGCGCTGACGCGCTCCTCAGGGAGCGCCTAGTTCTTGGTCAGGTCGCCGAACTCCGCCGACTCGAACGTGTTCGAGTTGTCCTTGTTGTACTTGTAGATGGAGATGTAGGCCTGGCCGGGGTCGCCGTTGTCCTGGAAGGAGATGGGACCCGACAGACCCTGGTAGTGGATCGACTTGCCGTCCTTGATCAGGTCGGCGCAGGCGGAGAAGGTCTTGCAGTCGGTGTCACCCGAGGTGATGGACTGCAGGTTGTCCTTCAACGTCGTGCCGTCGGTCGCCCCGCCCTTCAGCGCCGCCAGGGCCATCACCACGACCCCGTCGTACGTCTCCGGGGCGTACGACCACGCCTGCAGCTCCTTGGCGCCGTCCTTCTTGGCCTGGGCCTGCAGACGCTTCTTGAAGTCGTCGGTCGCCTGGTTGCCCGGGTTGGTGAACTGGGCGCCCTCGATCGAGACGTCCTTGTACGTCGGGTCGATGACGCCGAAGTTGCCGTCGGAGCCGTAGAAGTTCTTGAAGTCGAAGCCGGCGGTCTCGAGCAGCGGCGCGATCTTCTTGATCTGGTCGAAGGTGATCGCGACGAGCGCGTCGGGGTTCGGCGCCAGCACCGTGTTCACCTCGGAGGAGAAGTCGCTCGCGTTCGGGTCGAAGGCCGTGTACGAGGCGACCGTGACGCCCTGCGCCTCGAGCGAGGCCTTCACGTTCTTGGCGAGACCGGAGCCGTAGGAGTCGTTCTGGTACAGGATCGACACGTTCGTGTGCCCGTCCTTCGCGACCTTCTCGCCGAGCACCTTGCCCTGGAGCACGTCGGAGGGCGCGTCGCGCCAGAAGTATCCGTTGTCGTCGTCGCTGGACAGGTCGGGCGAGGTGTTCGCCGGCGAGAACAGCAGGGTCTTCGCGCTGGTGACCTGCTTGAGCACCGTCAGCGTCACGGACGACGACTCGGCGCCGAGGATCGCGGTGTTGCCCGCCGCCAGCAGCGAGGTCACCGACTGGGTGGCGATGTTGGTGCTCGTGTCACCCGAGTCCTTCTGGGTGATGTCGATCTTGATGCCCTTGTTCGCCTTGTTGATGTCGGCCACGGCGAGGTTGGACGCCTCGATCGCGGGCGGGCCGAGCGTGGCGAGGGTGCCGGTCTGCGGCAGGATGGTGCCCAGCTTGAGCGTCAGATCGCCCGACTTGTCGCCGCCAGAGGACGACGAGGTCGAGCATCCGCTCAGTGCGAGGGCAGCCGCACCGAGGACGGCGATGGCGCCGACGGTCAGGCGGAGAGAGCGCTTCGTGCTCATGCTGCTCCTTTGAGAGGAATGTGTGCGTGTGTGCGTGCCGAACGAGGGCGGGATCGCCCTGGTTGGTACCGCACGCTATGCCGTCAATGGCTTTGTTGTGAATCCTGGGTGTTACGGCCGTGTAACACGTCGGGCGCCGGGGCGGCGCGTGGTCGCGATGAGATCCGCGACGAGCAGCAGGAGCGCCGCCCACACCAGGGCGAAGCCGACCCAGCGCTCCGGCTGCATCCGCTCGTGCAGCAGGACGACGCCGACGAGGAACTGCAGGATCGGCGTCAGGTACTGGATCAGGCCCAGGTCGACGAGCGGCAGCCGCCTGGCCGCGGCCGCGTACAGGAGCAGGGGCACGGCGGTGACCACCCCGGCCGCCATCAGCAGCAGGGCGTGACCGGCACCGTGCGCGGCGAAGGTCACGCCGCCCGAGGCGCCCGAGACGCCCAGCACGATCAGCTCGACGGCGGCCACCGGCGAGAGCCACGCGGTCTCCAGCGCCAGTCCCGAGAGCGCGCCGATCGAGCGGCCGACCCGGTTCTTCACCAGCCCGTACAAGCCGAACGAGAACGCGAGCGTGAGCGCGATCCACGGGAAGCGGCCGTAGGCGAAGGTGAGCACGCCGATCGCGACGATGCTGATTCCGACGGCCACCCACTGCAGCACCCGCAGCCGCTCGCGCAGCACGATGACGCCGAGGAACACCGTCACCACAGGGTTGATGAAGTAGCCGAGGGCGGCTTCGACGACGTGGCCGCTCAGCGTGGCGAAGATGTAGACGGTCCAGTTGATGAAGATGAGCAGCCCTGCGGCGCCCATGGTGAACACGAGGCGCGGACTGCGTCGGGCGGCGCCCAGCGTGCGCCATCCGTGCGTCGCGGTCAGCGCGATCGCGCAGAACACGAGCGAGAACAGGATGCGCCAGGCCACCACCTCGACCGCGCCCGCCGGCGCGAGCAGCAGGAAGTAGACCGGCAGCAGCCCCCACAGCAGGTAGGCGAGGACACCGTGGATCAGGCCGCTGCGGTGCGCGGTGTCATGGTCGGGCACCCGTTAAACACTAGGGGCCCGAGCCGACCGGCCCGGACCCCTGTGGCGTCTGTGCGTTACTAGCGCTCCACGACCGCGAGCACGTCGCGGGCCGAGAGGACCAGGAACTCGTCGCTGCCGAACTTGACCTCGGTGCCGCCGTAGCGCGAGTAGATGACGCGGTCGCCGACTGCGACGTCGAGCGGCACGCGGTTGCCGTTGTCGTCGATGCGACCGGGGCCGACGGCGACGACCTCGCCCTCCTGCGGCTTCTCCTTCGCGGTGTCGGGGATCACGAGACCCGACGCGGTGGTCGTCTCTGCCTCGACCTGCTTGATGACGATGCGATCCTCGAGCGGCTTGATGGAGACCGACACGGTAGACCTCTTTCTTGTACGGTGTACTCAAGACATGGGTTAGCACACTCGGAGTGAGAGTGCTAAGCCCGAGTCTAGGACCGACGCTGGCACTCCTGCAAGGTGAGTGCCAAAACGACGAGCGAGGTGATGATCGGATGCTTCGCGCCGAACTCATCGAACTGCTCAGTCCCGAGGGGCTGCGTCTGCTCGACAGCCTGCCGCCGTACGAGTCGCGCCGTGACGTGGTGCAGCTGGTCGCCGAGCTGCGCGCCCAGGGCCACTCCCCCTCGCTCGTGGCGGCCGTGCTCACCCAGGCGAAGCTGCGGGGGAAGGCCGGCGGCCCGGCCGGGAAGTTCGGCGACTTCGCCTCGCGCATGCTGTTCACCGAGGCCGGCCTCGAGCAGGCCACGCGGCTGAACGTCGCCGCCCGGCATGCGGCCCGGTACCGCGACGCGGGCGTCGAGACCGTGGCCGATCTCGGCTGCGGCATCGGCGGCGACGCGATGGCGCTCGCCGCCCTCGGGCTGCGGGTGACGGCCGTCGACCGCGACGAGGTGACGGCGGCGATCGCCTCCTACAATCTCGCGCCGTTCGACGACGCGGTCGTGGAGCACGGCGACGCCGAGGACTTCGACATCTCGCGGGTCGACGCGCTGTGGCTCGACCCGGCCCGCCGCACCGCCGGTCACTCCGACACCCGCCGGCTGCGCTCCACCGACGACTGGTCGCCGTCGCTGGACTGGATCTTCAACGCCGCGAGCCGCATGCCGGTCGGGGTCAAGCTCGGGCCCGCCTTTGACCGCGACCTGATCCCCGGCTCGGCCGAGGCGCAGTGGGTCTCCGTCGGCGGCCAGGTCGTCGAGCTCGGGCTGTGGTTCGGGCCGCTCGCCCGCCCCGGCGTCACCCGCGCCGCCCTGCTGCTCGGCACCGGCGGTGCGCACGAGTTGACCGCCGCCGCCGACGCGCCCGACGAGCCGGCAGGCGCACTCGGCGACTACCTCTACGAGCCCGACGGCGCCGTGATCCGCGCCCGGCTGATCGGCGACCTCGCGCGCTCGCTCGGCGGCCGCATGATCGGCGACGGCATCGCCTACCTCACCGCCGACGCGCCGCACCCGACCCCGTTCGCGCAGGGCTTCCGCATCGTCGACGAGCTGCCCTACGCCGAGAAGCAACTCAGGCAGGCGCTGCGCGCCCGCGGCATCGGCGCGCTCGAGATCAAGAAGCGCGGCGTCGACGTCGACCCCGCGAAGCTGCGCACCCGGCTCGCCCTGAAGGGCGACACGGCGGCCACGCTGATCCTCACCCGGGTCGCGGGGCGGCACACCGCGCTGCTCGCCGAGCGCCTGTGAGCGCACAGACGGATGCCCCAGGCGCCGGCCCGGGGCATCCGATCGCCGCGTCGCGGGTCAGGAGGAGTAGGAGTACGAGCTGCTGGTGCACTCGCCGGGGTTGCTCGAGCAGTACGCGCTGACGGCGGCCACGATCAGGATGACGACGATGATGCCGACCACGATCAGCCCGACGCCCAGCCACAGGCCCCACAGCGCCATGCCGCGGCCCTTCTCGCCGGTGCGCTTGATCTGCCCGAGCGAGAGAGCGCCTGTGATGATGCCGACGATCGGGCCGATGAACAGGAAGCCGATGAAGTTCGACAGGGTGGCGATCAGCGAGACGATGGCCAGCACGTTGGTGCGCGGGCCGTTATGCGGCGGGCCGTACGGGGACGGGCCGCCGGGAGCGCCGTAGCCCGGTGCGCCGTAGCCAGGCGCACCGTAGCCAGGCGTGCCGTAGCCGGGGGCGCCGTAGCCCGGAGGCGGAGGGGCCGAGGTCTGCGGGCCGCCGGGGGCGCCGTAGCCGGCGCCGGGCGGCGGAGGCGGCGGCGCGTCGGACGACGGCGCGCCGGCCTGCGGCTGCGATTCCCCGGGGCGGTACGCGCCCGGCTCGCCCGAGGGCGGGGTCGCCGCGGAGTACGACGGCGGGCCGGGCGGCGTCGGTGCCGACGGCGGCTCGTAGCCGGGCGGGGCGGGCGGGGCCGGCGGCTCGGGCGGCATCGGCGGCCCCGGAGGCGTCGGCGGGTCGAACGGGGCGGGCGGCTCGAACGGCGGCAGCGGCTCCTCGGGCGTCGGCGGTGCGGGCGGCTGCGGCTCCTCGGGGGTGGGCGTCGGCTCGGGCTCGCCCGGCGTGGTGGGCTCGGGGGCGGGGCCGGGGGTGGTGGGCTCGGGCGGTGTCACCGGGACGTCCGGCCCGGGTTCGCCGGGCTCGACGGGATCGGTCGGTTTGCGCGGATCGGACATCGGTCCCCCTTCTCTGCAGCGCGCGGGAGCACGCCGCGGTCCCGCCCATCGTCCCAGCCCGTTCGGAAGGGTGTCAACGAGCCGCGCCCGCCGCGGAAATGTCAGGCGACCTGGATATCCGTCACGGGCAGAGTCGAGTCCGCGCCGAAGCGGAGCGAGGAGGGCCCGTGCCCGGCCATGATCAGCTGCGCGGCGAGCGCCGCGATCATCGCGCCGTTGTCGGTGCACAGAGACAGGGCGGGGATGCGCAGCTCGATGCCCGCCGCCGCGCAGCGCTCCGTGGCGACCTCGCGCAGACGGCGGTTCGCGACCACGCCGCCGCCGAGCAGCAGCCGGGGCACGCCGCGGTCGCGGCAGGCGTTCACGGCCTTGCTGACGAGCACGTCGACCACGGCCTCGCGGAACGAGGCGGCGACGTCGGCGACGGGCACCGGCTGCGAGGCATCCGCTCTCTGCTCGACCCAGCGGGCGACGGCGGTCTTGAGCCCCGAGAAGGAGAAGTCGTAGCGGTGCCGTTCCAGATCCTTGGGCAGGCTGAGCCCGCGCGGGAAGCGGATCGCGGCCGGGTCGCCGCCCTCGGCGGCCTTGTCGATCTGCGGGCCGCCCGGGTAGGGCAGGCCGAGGATCCGCGCGACTTTGTCGAACGCCTCGCCCGCCGCGTCGTCGATCGTCTCGCCGAGCAGCTCGACGTCGGCGGTCAGGTCGCGCACGTGCAAGAGGCTCGTGTGGCCGCCCGAGACGAGCAGGGCGATGGTGGGCAGTTCGATCGGATGCCCCGGGCCGCCGGCCGCATCGAGCACGTCGGCTCCGACGTGGCCGACGAGGTGGTTCACCGCGTAGAGCGGTTTGCCGAGCGAGACGGCGAGCGCCTTGGCGGCGCCGACGCCGACCATCAGGGCTCCGGCGAGGCCCGGGCCGCTGGTCACGGCGACGGCGTCGAGGTCGGCGAGCTCGACCTGCGCCTCGGCGAGCGCCGCCTCGAGGGTCGGCCCCATCGCCTCGAGGTGGGCACGGGCGGCGACCTCGGGCACGACGCCGCCGTAGCGGGCGTGCTCGTCCATGCTGCTGGCGATGGTGTTGGCGAGCAGGCGGGTGCCGCGCACGATGCCGACCCCGGTCTCGTCGCAGCTGGTCTCGATGCCGAGCACGAGCGGCGCGTCGCGGTTCACGGCTGGTCTCCATTCGCCGGCTGCGCCGTCGAGTCGACCGCCGTACCCCCGCCGGCCGACTCGGCCGCAGGCTCCCCGCCGGCCGACTCGGCCGCAGGTCCGCCCCCGCTGGTCGACTCGGCCGCAGGCCCACCCCCGCTGGTCGACTCGGCCGCAGGCCGATTGGAGGCCAGGGGCAACTGCATGACGATCGCATCCACGTCGTCCGGCTGGTAGTACCCCTTGCGGATGCCGATGTCGGTGTACCCGAGCGAGTGGTACAGCTGCTGCGCCCGGTCGTTGTCGACCCGCACGTCGAGGAACACGTCTCGCACCCCGCGGCGCTGCGCCTCCGCGTGCAGCTGGTTCATCAGCTCACGCCCCATGCCGACTCCGCGCACGTCGGGGGCGAGGGCGATGGTCTGCACGTCGGCGTCCTTCGAGCCGGGCAGCGCGAGCAGCCCGGCGTATCCGCGCACCACGACGGGGTCGTCCACCGGCACGACGGCGAGGTACCAGGTGTGGGGGCTCGCGAGCTCCTGCCGCCACAGCTCGGGCGACCACGCGTCGTTCACGAAGATCTGCCGCTCGAGCTGGGCGATCTGCTCGAGGTCGGCCATGCCGGCGCGGCGCATGGTCCACCCGCCGAGCACCGGGAACTCGAGGTCGCTCACGCGGTCACCCGCTTCGGGCCTGCGGACAGGGTGACGTCGGGCGAGCGCAGGTAGAGCGCCTCGTCGGCGGCGAACGGCCGCCCGTTCGCCCAGGTCAGCTCGGCGAGCAGGCCGAGCGCGGCGGCCGAGACGGATGCCGCCTCCCGCCGCTCCACGTCGACGTGGGGCAGCTCGTCGGGCGCGGCCAGCCCGGGCCCGCTCGCGCGGGTCGGGAGTCCGGCGTCGTCGGCGCCCGCGTAGTGCGACCAGTACAGCTCGCGGCGCCGCGCATCCGTGAGCACGAGCAGCGGTCCGGTGTGCCCGCCGCGGTAGGCGTCGAACGCGATCGCGTCGTGGCTGACCAGCCCCACGACCGGCTTCCGGGCGCCGAGCGCGAAGGCGCGGGCTGCGGCGATGCCGACGCGCAGACCGGTGAACGGGCCGGGCCCCATGCCCGCGGCGACGGCGCTCAGCGCCCCGACCGCGACCCCGGATTCCTCGAGCGCTTCGGCGATCAAGCTGCCGATCACCTCGGCGTGCCGGCGGTGGTCGTCGACCGACTTCTCGGCGATGACGCCCCGGTCGAGGTCGACCACGGCGACCGACGACCCGGCCGAGGTGTCGATCGCGAGCAACATGCCTCCAGGCTACCGGGGCCGCGCAGAGGAGACTGGTGCGGGGTGCACCGAGGCGGCTACATTGTTCAACAATCTCGAAAGGAGGCCCGCGTGACCGCGATCGACCTCAACGCCGACCTCGGCGAAGGCTTCGGCGCGTGGTCCATGGGAGACGACGAGGCGCTGCTCGAGACGGTCACGAGCGCGAACGTCGCCTGCGGCTTCCACGCCGGCGACCCGCAGATCATGCTCGCATGCTGCCGCTCGGCGGCCGCGCGCGGGGTCTCCATCGGCGCACACGTGGCATACCGCGATCTGCATGGCTTCGGCCGCCGGGCGATCCCCGTGGACCCGGACGAGTTGTACGCCGACGTCGTCTACCAGCTCGGGGCGCTGCGAGCGGCCGCGCACACCGCGAACACGCGTGTGCGCTACGTGAAACCGCACGGCGCCCTCTATAACGTCGCGATCCGGGATGCGCTCCAGGCAGAAGCCGTCGCCGCCGCCTGCGCGGACGTGGATCCGCAGCTCGCAGTGCTCGCCTTGCCGGGTTCCCAACTGCATCTCTCGGCCCAGGCGCACGGGCTCACCGCGGTGGCCGAGAGCTACGCCGACCGCGCGTTCGGTCCGGACGGCACGCTCGTGCCGCGATCGCAGCCGGGCAGCGTGCTGCATGACCCCGATGAGATCGCTGCCCGCGTCGTGCGACTCGTCACGGAGCACCGGGTGACCGCGATCGACGGCACAGAGCTCGAGTTGGTGCCGCAGTCGGTGTGCGTTCATGGCGACACTCCCGGCGCCGCGCAGATCGCCCGCAGCGTCCGATCCGCCCTGCTGCAGGCGGGGGTCCGGCTTGAGCCCTTTGCCGCGGAAGCATGGTGAGCACACCCCGTTTCCTGCCCGCCGGAGAGCGAGCCGTGCTGGCCGAATTCGCTGATCTCGCCGGTGTCATGGCGCAGCGCGCCGCGCTCGCCGCCGAACCGATCCCGGGCGTGACCGAGACGGTCACCGGTGCACGCACCCTTCTCCTGCGCTTCGACGCCACGACGGATGCCGCCGCCGTCGCCCGCGCGCTGCGCGAACTGCCGCCCGTCGCGCCGCCGGATTCGGAGGCCGACGTGATCGAGGTCCCCGTCGTCTACGACGGGGAGGACCTCGAAGCCGTCGGCGCCATGACCGGCCTCGGCGCCGACGGAGTCGTCCGCGAGCACACTGCACGCCTGTGGCGCAGCGCCTTCTGCGGCTTCGCGCCCGGGTTCAGCTATTTGACCTCAGACGGCGCCTCGCTCGAAATCCCGCGGCGGCCCACGCCGCGCGTCGCGGTGCCGGCCGGCGCGGTCGCCCTCGCGGGAGAGTTCAGCGCCGTCTATCCCCGCACCTCCCCCGGCGGCTGGCAACTCATCGGCCGCACCGAGATGGCGATGTGGGATCTCGAGCGCGACCCGGCGGCTCTGCTGCCACCCGGAACGCCGGTGCGCTTCGTGGCGGTCGAGGCCTGATGGCGGTGCTCGCGGTCGAGGGCGTGGGATGGCAGGCCCTCGTCGAGGACGCCGGACGGCCCGGCTTCGCCGATGTCGGACTCGGGTCCGCCGGTTATGCCGACACCGCCTCGGCCGATCTCGCCAACCGACTGGTCGGCAACCGGCACGGGTCGGCGCTCGTCGAGGCCCTGTTCGGAGGCTTGGCGGTTCGTGCGCGAGGTGCTGCGCTCGTGGCCGCGACCGGCGCGCCCTGCCCGGTGCTCGTGCGGGGCGAAGACGGGCGGATGCGCGGCGCGGCGATGTACGAGGTCATCGACTTGCGCGACGGCGACCGTCTGGAGCTCGGCTCCCCGTCCGTCGGGCTGCGCAGCTACCTCGCCGTCCGCGGCGGCATCGACGTGGAGCCGGTCCTGGGCAGCCGCTCCCGCGACACGCTGGCAGGCGTCGGCCCGGCACCGCTGGCACCGGGCGATCTTCTGCCCATCGGCGGGAACGACGCCGAATGGCCGTCCGTCGACGCCGTGCCCTGGCCCGGGTGGACGTCCGGCGGCGAGGTGGTGCTCGACGCCGTGCGCGGCCCGCGCGACGACTGGTTCGAGCCGGCCGCGATGGCGTGGCTCGGCGCGGGCACGTTCACCGTCAGCAGCCAGGCCGACCGCATCGGCGTGCGCCTGACCTCGGCTCAGCCGCTCACCCGCCGCGAGCGCGGCGAACTCCCGAGCGAGGGCGCCGAACTCGGCTCGGTCCAGGTTCCCCCCGACGGACACCCGATCCTGTTCCTCGCCGACCACCCCGTCACCGGGGGCTATCCGGTCGCCGCGGTGCTGACGAGGGCGTCCATCGCGCGTGCCGCTCAACTCGTGCCGGGCCAGCAGGTCCGCCTGCGGCTGCTGCCTGCGCCGCCGCTTCCGTGAGCCGGCGCGCCCGTTCCGGGATCAGATTCCGTGTCGCTCGATCGCGGACACCGCGTCCCACGCGAAGGTCGCCAGCCAGTGCGAGGAGAAGTACTCGTCCGAGACGGATGCCTCGAGCGCTGCGGGCAGCAATGCCGGCACCGCCGCGCGCAACAGGGCGGCGAGGTGCTCCGAGCCGGTCTCGGCGAGCGCCGAGGCGATCTTGACAGCGGCCGACGCGCGCGACAGGTCGAGTCCGTAGAGATGCGACTGCTGCGGGTCGCCCGGATCCAGGACAGTGGCCGGCCTGAGCACCGCACTGTCCGGCTCGAGCAGCCCGAAGAAGCCTGCGGCCCACTCCGCGAACTCGCCGTCGGGAAGCACCTCACGCATCAGCAGCGCTTCCTCCAGCCCGGGCGAAAGGAAGTCCTGGCCGCTGCGCTCATAGTGGAACGGCCAGTCCCGGTCCGCGCCGTACCAACGCCGCGCTGCGCGCGCGCACTCCTCGGCAAGCCTCTCGTCGCCGAGTTCGAAAGCCGCGGCGCGCAGGTGACGGATGCCGAAGGCGCTGTTGGCGTGAACGCCGTGCCGCACCGGCTCGGGCACTCCGGTGAGCCATCCGATCGCCAATTCGCCGATCGTGGCGGCCAGCTCGGCCAGCGCCGGGTCGAGCGAGCGGATGCGCACGTCGTCGGCGCGTCGCACGGCGGCGATGAACTCGAGCGCCCAGGCCCAGCCGTACGGGCGCTCGTAGTGCGGGTTGTCGCGCAGGTAGGCCGCTTCGATCGCCGCATTGCCCTCGGTCACGGTGACGGCGAGACGCGAGTGCAGCCGCTGCGCCGTCTCGCCCCGGGTGCCGGTGTCGAGCAACTGGACCGCGAGCCAGTGCATGTGCGCACTGGAATGCCAGTCGAACGATGAGCCGAAGATCGGGTGCCGCACTCGCGCGGGAACAAGGTCGTCATCGCTGCGGTCGAGGTGCTGGGCGGCGTAGGGATACGGCCGCGTGATGTTCTCGAGAGCGACCTCGGCGAAGCGGGGGGCCCATGCGAGGCGGTCGATGCGGAAGGCGTCAGAAGGCGACAAAGTACATCAGTCCGATGTTCACGACGAGCATGATCGCCGCCGTCGGCAGCTGGGCCTTGATGGCGCTGTAGCGGTTGCGCATCTCGAGCAGCGCGGCGGGCACGAGGTTGAAGTTCGCCGCCATGGGAGTGGTGAGGGTGCCGCAGAAGCCGGCGAGCATGCCGATCGAGAACACGGCGGCCGGATTGCCATGGAAAACATGGACCAGCACGGGCCAGCCGACCGCCGCGGTCATGATGGGGAAGGCCGCGAACGCGTTGCCCATGATCACGGTGAACACGGCCATTCCCACGCAGTAGACGAGCACCGCCGCGATCAGCGAGCCGTCGGGAAGCATCTTCTTCGTGATGTCGCCGACCGCCGTGCCGACGCCCGCCTCGGTGAAGAGCGAGCCGAGCGTCGACAGCATCTGCGGCAGCAGGGCCGCCCATCCGATGGCCTCGAGCAGCCTTCCGCCCTCGCGCACGGGGGTGGCCAGCGACGGGGGCTTCAGGATCAGCACTCCGACGGCGGTCGCCACGATCGCACTCACTCCGAGTCCCGTCAGGGTCGCGGTGCCGTCCGCCAGCAGCGGTGAGCCCCCGATCTTCACCATCGGCCCCACCAGTGCCACCAGCACCGTCACCGCGGGGATCACCAGAGCGGGGATGAAGAGCCGGTTGCCGAAGCGCGCCGCCGAGACCTCTCGTTCCTCGGCACTGGTCGTGCGCTCGACCGCCTTGCCGGTGAAACCGAACCCGGCGAGCACGACCATGAGCAGCACAGCGATGCCGAGGATCCACGCCGGCGCCTGGCCCGACACGACGAAGGTGCCGTAGAAGAAGCTCAGGCCGAGCACGCCCCAGAAGGCGCCGTTCCCGAGACGCCGCGCATGCGTGCGGTCGCCGAGGATCAGGACCGAGACGGCGACGAAGAACGCGCCGATGAGCCAGTAGAGCCACTCCGCGGTGATCATGCCGCCGCCTCCGAGGCCGACGCCGTTCCGAGCGGGGCGCTGCGGAGCATCCGATCGAGCTTGCGGTCCAGCAGCAGCAGCCGAGTGCCGTGCACGAGCAGTGCCGCGATGCCCGTCGGCAGAGCCCAGAGCGCGAGTTCGAGCGGTTCGAGCGTCAGGTGGTACGTCGTGTCGACGAACCCGGTGATCAGCAGGATCGAGCCCACCGCGACGAAGATGTCCTCTCCGAAGAAGACGCCGACGGTGTCGGCGGAGGCCGAGAACCCCTTGAGCATCTCGATGGCCTTCTCGCTGAGCGTGCCGTACTTCCGTTCGGCAGCTCCGACCACCATCGGGTAGATCAGCGGGCGTACCGCCTGCGCGTACCCGCCGATGGTGGTGAGGCCCACCGCCGCCGTCGCCTGGCGGATCGCCTGGTAGAGGGCGAGGATGCGCCCGGCGGTGAGCTTGTCGAGCTTGCCGATCAGCCGCGCGGCTTGAGCCTGCAGTCCGTAGCGCTCGATCAGACCGATGACCGGCAAGACGACGGCGAACGTCGTGACGGACCGGCTGTTGGCGAAACCGGTGCCGAACGCGTTGAGGATCTCGAGCGGGCCGATTCCGCCGATGACGGCGGTGACGATGCCGGAGACGGTCACCACCAACAGGGCGTTGAGGCGCAGGGCGAAGCCGATCACGACCAGCGCGACGCCGATGAGCACGAACATGGGCTCTCCAGAGAGGGTCAAGGGGAGGAGGTTGTTGAACAAGCTAGGGCAGATTGTTCAACAATCCGAGCCCGTCTGTGGTGGTTTTACACGCCGTTTACACGTCACGTCCCGTGGAAGGATGAGGGCATGAGCACGCGGGGTCCCGGCGCCGAGCACGCGGCCGCGAGTCTGCGCAGCAGAATCATCGACGGCGAACTGCGCCCGGGCACGCAGCTGTCGGAAGAACACCTGAGCGTCTCGCTGGGGGTTTCGCGGAACACGCTGCGGGAGGCGTTCCGGCTGCTGGCCCACGATCGCCTTGTCGAGCACCGCTTCAACCGCGGCGTGTTCGTGCGCGAGCTTTCCGCCGAAGACGTGGCCGACGTCTTCGCGGTGCGCCGCATCGTTCAACTCGCGGCGGTTCAGGCGACGTCGCCCGATGACCCCGCCCTTCGCGATGCGCGACAAGCGTGCGCCGATGCTCGCGCGGCGGCCGCGCGCGGGGCCTGGCTCGAGGTCGGCAGCGCGAACATGCGGTTCCACACCGCCCTGGCTTCCACCCTGCACAGTGAGCGGATGGAGACGCTGATCCGCTCGTTGATGGCCGAACTCCGGCTCGCGTTCCACGCCATGGATGACGATCTGCGCCAGTTCCACGAGCCGTACATCGCGCGGAACGAGGCGCTGCTCGAGTTGCTGGAGAGCGGCGACCGGCGCAGGGCGGCTGACGCGCTACGCACCTACCTCGACTCCGCCGAGCGGCAGCTGCGCGGCCGCTGAACTCACCCCGGCAGCTGCTCGAGCGCGTCCCACGCGAAGGTCGCCAGCCAGTGCGACGACATGAACTCCTCCGAGACGGCGGCCTCGAGGGCCGCCGGAAGCAGGGCGGGGGCGGCGTGCTCGAGCCATCCGATCAGCTCGTCCTGCCCGCCCGCGGCCCGCAGCGCACGCGCGACGCGTGACGCGGCCGCCGAGGTCGACAGCCCGAGACCGTACAGGTGCACCTGCTGCCCGTCGCTCGGGTCGAGCACGGTGGCGGGCGTGAGCACGGATGCTTCGCCCGAGAGCCGCCCGAAGAACCCGGAGGCCCACGCGCCGAACTCGTCGGGCGGCAGCACCGCCGCCATCAGATCGGCCTCGGCGAAGCCGGGCGAGAGGAAGTCCTGCCCGCTGCGTTCGTACTCGAACGGCCAGTCCCGGTCCTCGCCGAACCAGCGCCGCGCGGCCGCCTCGATCGCCTGCGCCGCGTCGTCGCGCCCGAGCTCGCGGGCGGCGCCGAGCGCGAGGCGCATGCCGAAGGCCGAGTTCCCGTGCACGCCGTGCCGCACGGGCTCGGGCGCGGCGGCGAGCCATCCGATCACGCGCTCCACGAGCACGTCGGTCAGGGGCGCGAACCCGGGCGCGAGGGCGGCGACCACGGGAACGTCGGAGCCGGCCGCCGACGCGGCGAGCGCGAGCGCCCAGCCCCACCCGTAGGGGCGCTCGAACAGCGGATGCGCGCGCAGGTAGTCCGCCTCGACGGCCAGGTTCTCGGCCGTGAGCGCCGCCTGCAGCGCCCCGGCGAGCCGGTCGGCAGCGGGGAACGCGACCCCGAACTCGAGCAGCCGGGTGCCGAGCCAGGTCATGTGGACGCACGAGTGCCAGTCGTACGAGGTGGCGAACGCCGGGTGCAGCTCGACGGGCAGAGGCCGGTCGTCGGGGCCGGCCGTGGTGTGGTGCGCGGCGTACGGGTACGGCCGCGACAGGTTGTCGAGCACGACCCGGGCGAAGGCGTCGGCGTGGGCGCGTTGCAGCTCCTCGCTCATCGCAGGGCGCCGCCGTCCGCCTCGAGCAGCGCGTGCAGCCGGGCGAACACGTCGCCGTTGCGCAGCCCGTCGTGCTCGAACTCGTTGGTCACCCAGGGGTGCAGATTGCCGACCGCCTGCGCCGTCTCGAGCTGCAGCCCCGAGTCGACGTACATGTCGTCGAAGTACACGGCGGCGTAGACGGGCACCTCGTTGGCGGCGAGCCGCGCCGTGTCGTACAGCGTCGACCAGCTCTCGCGCTCGTGCAGCGCGTGCGCCGCCGCCTCGAAGGGCTTGAGCGACCGCAGCTCGGCGAACTGCCAGGGGTAGATCATCTCGCCGGTCAGCAGCAGCGGCCGCGCGCTCTCCGCGAAGGCGGGCAGCTCGTCTCGCACCCGCTGCGCCGCCCATGCGGTCGGGCCGGCGTCGGGGCCGCTGGCGTAGATCGCCTCCTGCAGCACGGCGTAGAGCGGGTTGGTGGCGAAATCGGTCGCGGCGGCGACCTGGGCGAGGAATCCGTCGTCGAGCTCCTCGCCCTTCCAGTCGAAGGCCTCGTCGACGAGCCAGTGCACCTGCTCGTAGCCGGGGTGCTTCATGCCGAAGCCCATGCCGAGGGTCTGGAAGCGGCGCACGGTGAGCACGTCGCCGTCGGGCAGCGTGACGGGCGAGGCGGCGAGCCGGTCGGCGATGCGCTCGATCGCCGCCACGTCGTGCGGGTACCGGCGCCGGTACTCGGCGTTCTTCGCCTCGACCCGCGGGTAGGTGCGCCGGTAGACGAGCTCCGCGTCGGGCCGGGTGACGGAGGCGAGCCCACCGGTGACGAGGCACGCGGCGAGCCCCTCAGGGGCGAGCGACAGGTAGCTCAGGGTGAGGAATCCGCCGTAGCTCTGCCCGAGGGTGGTCCACCGCTTCCCGCCGAAGACGTGCTCGCGCAGGTGCTCGGCGTCGCGCACGATCTGATCGGCGCGGAAGTGGGCGAGGTACTCGGCGGCCTCCACCGCGGTGCCGAAGCGCCCGATCGTGCGCGCGTCGACGCGGGTGCTGCGGCCGGTGCCGCGCTGGTCGAGCAGCACGACGCGGTAGTTCTTCAGCGCCTCGGCGATCCAGCCCGAGGCCGTGACCGGCCTGGGCCCTTTGCCGCCGGGGCCGCCCTGCAGGAACAGCAGGCACGGCAGGTCCTCATGGCGCTTGGTCGGCGTGACGAGCTCGCGCGCGAAGACCGTGATCGTGCCGGCGTCCGGGTGATTCCAGTCGAGGGGTACGGATGCCTCGTGCTCGCGCACGTGCAGCCCCGGGATCGTGTACTCGGCCGTGACGGTCATGCGCTCAGGTCCTCCCAGATGAAGTGCGTGGGTGGTGCCGGTTTCCCAGTCGCGGCGCCGGATCGCCCGGGTCTGACCCTCGAAGCGGCGGATGGTGGGAGACCGGTCGCACGGGCCTGCGCCTCCGTCGGACGCGGCCGCACGTGGAACGGCCAGCCGCTGCTGGTGGGGAAGGCGATGATCGCGCCGTCACGCCCGACCTCGACCGGGGTGAGCGCGATGGAAGCCATGCCCCGATGCTACTGACGCCGCACCCTCGCCGATTCGTCACTTTCTGCCGCCTGTGGCCGCCGACCGAGCATCTTCCGACGAGTCGGCATGGCTCGCTTCCGCCACTCGTCGCTCTTGCACTCCCCGCTGCCGCGGGGCAACCATTATCGACGAGTCGATTCTGGGAGTGTCCGGCCCGGCTCTTGCAGTGGCCTGGGTTCGTCACATTGTGCTCCGGCGATCCGGGCGGCAAGCCGTTTGCGACGAATCGCCGGAGCGGGCACGCCCGGCCGCCCTCACGCCCAGCGCGGGCCGTGCGGGGTGATGGTCACGGTGCGGGGCTCCTCCGGGGCATCCGCCGGGTCGAAGTCGTCACCGGCGCCCTCGGGCCGCGCGATGACGACGTCGAGCCACGAGTCAGACTCGGCCTCGATCAGCCCGTGCCCCCACTCGGCGACGACCACCGACCGCTCGTAGTCGATGTCGAGGTCGTCGAGCTCGACCGCGTCGCGCAGCCGGTACGCGTCGACGTGCACGAGGTCGGGACCGCCCACGAGCGACGGATGCGTGCGCGCCAGCACGAACGTCGGCGACGTGATCGGCCCGCGCACCCCGAGCGCCTCGCCGATGCCGCGCGTCAGGGTGGTCTTGCCAGCGCCGAGCGGACCGGTCAGCACGACCAGATCGCCGGCCCGCAGCGTCGCACCGAGCTCGCGCCCGAGCGCCTCCATCTCGGCCGTGCCCCCGACGACGCGCTGCGTGCCGCTGGTCGACTCGCCGGCATCGCCGGCCGCACCGCTGGTCGACTCGCCGGCATCGCCGGCGAATGGAGACCTGCTCACCGCCGCTCCTCCGGTCTCCACTCGGCGCCGTCGGCGCCGAGTCGACCTGCGGAACCCACGTACCGCCGACTCGTGCGCCCGCCGATGCGCGTGACGATCTCCCAGTTGATCGTGTCGGCGGCTCGCGCCCAGTCCTCCACCGGCGGCACCCCGCGCGCCGCGTCGCCGAACAGCACCACGGGGTCCCCGACCGACACCGGCGCATCCCCCGCGTCGACGACGAACTGGTCCATCGCGACCCGACCGGCGATCGGATGCACCCCGCCGCCGACCCACACCGCTGCGCGGTTCGAGACCGCGCGCGGAATGCCGTCCCCGTACCCGAACGGCACGAGCACGAGCGTCGTCTCGCGCTCGGTCGTGTAGGTGTAGTCGTACGACACCGAGGTGCCGGCCGGCACCCGCTTCACGGAGGCGGCGCGCCCCTGCAGCGTCATCGCGGGCCGCAGCCCCAGCTCGGCGGCCCCGGCCGGGTCCTGGAACGGCGAGAGCCCGTACACCGTCAGCCCGAGCCGCACGGTGTTGTACCGCGCCTCCGGCTGCCTCAGCGCCGCGGCCGAGGCCGCGGCGTGCACGAGGTCGGGTGCGAGCCCGACGCCGCGGGCGAGCTCGAGGCCCTGGTCGAACCGGTCGAGGCTCTCGGCGTCGTCCTCCGGGGAGGCGTTCGAGAGGTGTGTGAACAGTCCGACGACGTCGATGTGCCGGGCGAGCTCGAGCTCGGCGGCGATGCCGAACGCCTCCGACCAGCGCTCGCGGGGCAGGCCGTTGCGCGACAGCCCCGTGTCGAGCTTGAGCTGCACCGAGGCGCGCCGGCCCACCCGCTGCGTCGCGTCGGCGATCGCCCGCAGCTGCGGCAGCGAGGAGACGCCGAGCGACACCCCCTGTGCCACGGCCTCGTCGAATCGCTCCGCGGGGTCGTGCAGCCAGGCGACGACCGGCGCCTCGATGCCGGCGGCGCGCAGTTCCAGCGCCTCCCCCACGGTCGCGACGCCCAGCCAGTCGGCTCCTCCGGCGAGCGCGGCGCGCGCCGACGGCACGGCCCCGTGCCCGTAGCCGTCGGCCTTGACGACCGCGATGAAGTGCTCCGTCCCCGTGAGCGCGCGCAGCACGCGCACGTTGGAGGCGATGGCGTCGAGGTCGATCACGGCCTCGCGGAAGCCGACGGGGTCGAGGTAGGCCGGGGCGGCGCCCGGCGCGGCGGGCTGCGGCTCAGGCATCCGTGCCCCCTTCGGCGACCACGAACGCGACGGCCACGCCGGCGTCGTGGGTGATGGACAGGTGCAGCCGGCGCACGCCGTGCGCCGCGACCACCTCGGCCGCGCCGCCGCGCAGCTCGAAGCCCGGGTCGCCGTGCTCGTTCGAGACGACGACGATGTCGGTCCACACGAGCCCGTCCGAGCGGCCGAGCGCCTTGATCAGCGCCTCCTTGGCCGCGAACCGCGCCGCGAGCGAGTGCACGGGCAGTCCTTGTTCGCTGGTGGCGAACAGCCGCTCCCGCAGCCGCGGGGTCTGCTCGAGCTTCTGCGCGAAGCGGTCGAGCCCCACCACGTCCACGCCGATGCCGGTGATCACGGCTTACTCGACCGTGACCGACTTGGCCAGGTTGCGCGGCTGGTCGACGTCGAGCCCCTTGGCGCTGGAGAGCTCGAGGGCGAAGATCTGCAGCGGCACGACCGCCAGCAGCGGCTCGAAGAAGGGGGCCGCCAGCGGCACCGGGATGACCTCGTCGGCATACGGCAGCACCGCGACGTCGCCGATCTCGGCGATCGCGATCACGCGGGCGCCGCGAGCCCGGATCTCCTGGATGTTCGAGACGACCTTGCGGTGCATCTCGTCCGAGTAGCGGGGGCTCGGCACGAGGACGAACACGGGCAGGCCCGGCTCGATCAGCGCGATGGGCCCGTGCTTGAGCTCGCCGGCCGCGAAGCCCTCGGCGTGGATGTACGCGAGCTCCTTGAGCTTCAGCGCCCCTTCCAGCGCGACCGGATACCCGACGTGCCGGCCGAGGAACAGCACGGCGCGCGTGTCCGCCATCCAGTGCGCGAGCTCGGCGATCCGGTCGTGCGTGCCGAGCACGGTGCGCATCTTGTCGGGCACCGCGAGCAGTTCGCGCACCTGCGCTGCGCGAGCGGATGCGTCGAGCGTGCCCTTCACCCGCGCGAGGTGCAGCCCGAGCAGGTACAGGGCCGTGATCTGCGCGACGAACGCCTTCGTCGACGCGACCGCCACCTCGGGCCCGGCGTGCGTGTACAGCGCCGCGTCGGACTCGCGCGGGATGGTCGCGCCCTGCGTGTTGCAGATCGACAGGGTGCGGGCGCCGAGCTCACGGGCGTGCTTGACCGCCATCAGCGTGTCCATGGTCTCGCCCGACTGGCTGATCGACACGACGAGGGTGTGCGGGCCGACGACGGGGTCGCGGTAGCGGAACTCGTGAGCCAGCTGCACGTCGACCGGCACCCGCGCCCACGACTCGATGGCGTACGAGCCGACCTGCCCGGCGTACGCGGCGGTGCCGGCGGCCACCACGACGATGCGGTCGACCTGCGCGAGCACGTCGTCGCCGAGCTCGGCGAGCTCCGGCACGACGACGTCGTCGCCGTCGAGCCGCTCGCGCAGGGTGTCGGCGACCGCGTCGGGGTCCTCGGTGATCTCCTTCAGCATGAACGACGACCAGCCGCCCTTCTCGGCGGCGGAGGCGTCCCACTGCACCTCGAACGGCGCGACCTCGACGGGGTCCCCGGCGAAGTCGGTGACCTCGACCCGGTCCGGCGTGATGACGACGATCTGGTCCTGCCCGATCGCGACCGCCCGGCGGGTGTGCTCGATGAAGGCGGCGACGTCGCTGCCGAGGAAGTTCTCGCCCTCGCCGAGGCCGATCACGAGCGGCGAGTTGCGGCGCGCGCCGACCACGACGCCCGGTTCGTCCTCGTGCACCGCCAGCAGCGTGAAGGCGCCGTCCAGGCGGGCGACCGTGTTGCGGAACGCGGTGCGCAGGTCGCCGGTGCGCCGGTACTCGACGCCGAGCAGCTTCGCCGCGACCTCGGTGTCGGTCTCGCTGTCGAAGACGACGCCCTGGCCCTCGAGCTCCTCCTTGAGCTGCGCGAAGTTCTCGATGATCCCGTTGTGGATCAGCGCGAGCTTCCCGTCGTCGCCCAGGTGCGGGTGCGCGTTGCCGTCGGTGGGGCCGCCGTGCGTCGCCCAGCGCGTGTGGCCGATCCCCGTCACGCCGTCGGCGATCGGATGCGTCGACAGCTCCTCCTCGAGCACGCCGAGCTTGCCCGCCCGCTTCGCCGTCCGCAGTCGGCCCTCCGGATCGATCACGGCCACGCCCGCGGAGTCGTAGCCGCGATACTCGAGCCGCTTCAGCCCGCCCAGCAGCACCGGCAGAGACTGCCGCGATCCGACGTAACCGACGATTCCGCACATGCGGTCGAGCTTAGTTGCGGCGCCTGAGCGAGGCCCGGCGGGGCCGGGCGCGTGCGGGAACTAGACTCGGTCACCATGACCGAACACGGCGCCGTCGCCACCGCGGCGCAGACGCCGTTCGTCGAGCTGAGCCGCGCCGACTGGGCGGAGCTCGCCCACAGCACGCCGCAGCCGCTGACCGAGACCGAGATCGTGCAGCTGCGCGGCCTCGGCGACGTGCTCGACATGCGCGAGGTCTCCGAGGTGTACCTGCCGCTGTCGCGTCTGCTGAACCTCTACGCCCAGGGCACGCAGCGGCTGCACCGCGCCACGAGCGACTTCCTCGGCGAGCGCGCCGCCCGCACCCCCTTCGTCATCGGCGTGGCCGGCTCGGTGGCGGTGGGCAAGTCGACGGTCTCGCGCCTGCTGCGCGAGCTGCTCAGCCGCTGGGAGAACACCCCGCGCGTCGAACTCGTCACGACCGACGGATTCCTCTACCCGAACGCCGAGCTCGAGCGGCGCGGCCTGATGGAGCGCAAGGGCTTCCCGGAGTCGTACGACCGGCGCGCCCTGCTGCGCTTCGTCACCGAGGTCAAGAGCGGGGCCCCCGAGGTGCGCGCGCCGTTCTACTCGCACCTGAGCTACGACATCGTGCCCGACGCGCAGATCATCGTGCGGCGCCCCGACATCCTCATCGTCGAGGGGCTCAACGTGCTGCAGCCCGGCTCCACCGGCAGCCTCGCCATCAGCGACCTGTTCGACTTCTCGATCTACGTCGACGCCAGCACCAAGGCGATCGAGGGATGGTACATCGACCGCTTCCTCAAGCTGCAGAAGGGCGCCTTCGCCAACCCGCAGTCCTACTTCCACCGCTACGCCGAGCTGACGGAGCAGGAGGCGACCGAGCGGGCGCGCGGCATCTGGAAGTCGATCAACGAGCCGAACCTCGAGCAGAACGTGCGGCCCACGCGGGCACGCGCCAAGCTCGTGCTGCGCAAGAGCGCCGATCACACCGTCGACTCGGTGCTGCTGCGCAAGCTCTGAGAAGCGGATGCACGGCCGGGCGTTCGACGCGCATCCAGGCTTCGGTCGGCGGCGAGTGCCAGAGTGAGTCCGTGACCGATCTGAGCCCCCTTAGCGAGCGCGTCGAGGCGCCGCACCGGCTCGCCCTGCCGATCCATCCCGACATCGCCCTGTGGCGCCCGCTCACCGCCGACGACGCCGATGAGGTGACCGCTCTGCAGCAGGCCGCCGACGCCGTCGACCACCCGAGCTGGACGACCCCGCGCGAAGACATCGTCGAAGAGCTGGGGCACAGCTACGTCGATCTCGCCCGCGACTCCCTGGGCGGGATCGACGCCGACGGCCGGATCGTCGCCTGGGGGCTCAACGTCATGCCGCCGAACCCCGAGACGCTCGTGCGCGTGCTGCTCCTCGGCACGACGCATCCGTCGGTGCGCGGCGCCGGCATCGGCCGCCAGCTGCTGCAGTGGCAGCGCGGCCGCGCACAGCAGATGCTGCGCGGCTCGAACCTGCCGCTGCCCGGCTGGATCCTGCAGTACCTCTCCGCCGGCAACGTGCCGGGCATCCGCCTGGCCGAACTGCTCGGCTTCCACGTGGGCCGCTATTTCGCCACGCTCACCCGCGATCTCGCCGAGCCCGTCGACGTGCCGCCCGAGCCCGACGGCGTCCGGATCGTCCCCTGGCGCGACGAGCTGAGCGCCGCGACCCTCGCGGCGAAGAACGAGGCGTTCCGCGACCACTGGAGCAGCCAGCCCACCTCGGCCGAGCAGTGGAGGCATCTGGCCGGCGGCGAGTTCTTCCGCCCCGACCTGTCGTTCCTCGCACTCAGCGCCGACGACCCCGGCACCGTCGCCGGCCTGGTGCTCACCAGCGTGCTGGAGCACGACTGGCCACACCAGGGCTACACGAGCTCCTACATCGGCTTCGTCGCGACCCGGCGCCCCTGGCGCGGCCGCGGTGTCGCCGCGGCCCTGCTCTCGCGCGCGCTCGACGCCTCCAGGAAGGCGGGGCTCGAGAAGGCCGTGCTCGACGTCGACACGCAGAACCCGAGCGGCGCCGTCGCCCTCTACACCGACCTCGGCTTCGTCCCCGACGACAGCCGCCAGGTCGCCATGGTCTTGCAGTACTGAGCTAATTTTGCGCGCCGGTCCCCGCCCGGCGCGCCGCGGTCGACTTTCCCGGTTCCCACGACCGCCGGCGAACAAGTCGCCGGCTTGAGGAGCGTCTTGCGAGGGCTCGAACTGTCGGACGATGCTGCGTGCAGCGTGTTCGACGGATGCCTGCGGCATCCGTGCCCGCGTTACTCGGCGAGCTCGGCGCGCACGACCTCGGCGAGGCGCTGCGCGTACGACTTCGCGGCCTCGTCGTCCGCGGCCTCGACCATCACGCGGATCATCGGCTCCGTGCCGCTCGGGCGCAGCAGCACCCGGCCCGTCTCGCCGAGCTCCGCCTCGACGGCGGCGACCGCGTCGGCGATCGCCTGGTTGCCCGCGAAGCGGCCACGGTCGACGCCGCGCACGTTGATGAGCTCCTGCGGGAAGACGGTCATCACCGAGGCCAACTCGGCCAGGGACTTGCCGGTGCGGGCCATCTCGGCCAGCAGGGTCAGCCCCGTCAGCGCGCCGTCGCCGGTGGTGGCGTGCTCGCTCAGGATGACGTGGCCGGACTGCTCCCCGCCGATCGAGTAGCCCTCTTCGTTGATCTTCTCGAGCACGTACCGGTCACCGACTGCCGTGGTGACGACGTTGATGCCGTGCGCCTGCATGGCGCGGTGCAGGCCCAGGTTGCTCATGACGGTGGCCACCAGCGTGTCCTTCGCGAGCTTGCCCCGGTCCTTCAGCGACAGCGCGAGGATCGCCATGATCTGGTCGCCGGTGACCTCGACCCCGTTCGCGTCGACGGCGAGGCAGCGGTCCGCGTCACCGTCATGCGCGATGCCGACGTCGGCGCCGTGTTCCAGCACCGCCCGCTTCAGGTTGTCGATGTGCGTCGATCCGACGCCGTCGTTGATGTTGAGCCCGTCGGGATCGGCGCCGATGACCGTGACCTTCGCCCCGGCCAGCGCGAACGCCTCCGGCGACGTGCCGGCCGCGGCGCCGTTCGCGCAGTCGAGCACCACGTGCAGCCCGTCGAGCCGGTGCGGGAGCGCTTCGATGAGGTGCACGATGTAGCGGTCCTCACCGTCGGCGAAGCGACGGATGCGCCCCACGTCGCCGCCCGTCGGCGTCCACTTGGGCCGCCCGAGCGCCGCCTCGATGCGGTCCTCGACCACGTCGGGCAGCTTCGTTCCGCCCCGCGCGAAGATCTTGATGCCGTTGTCGGGCGCCGGGTTGTGCGAGGCGGAGATCATCACGCCGAAGTCGGCGTTGATGTCGGAGATGAGGAAGGCCGTCGCGGGGGTCGGGATCACTCCGGCGTCGAGCACGTCGACACCGGAGGACGCCAACCCGGCCGCGACGGCCGAGACGAGGAATTCGCCGGAGATGCGGGGGTCGCGTGCGACCACCGCGACGGGGCGCTTCCCGGCGGCGCGCCGGGCATCGGCCTCACGGCCGGTGCCCAGCACGATGGCCGCGGCCTGCGCGACACCCAGTGCGAGATCCGCGGTGAGGATGTCGCCGTTCGCGAGTCCGCGAACGCCGTCGGTGCCGAACAGGCGCGCCATTGCCGAAAAGACCCGGTAGCCCGTCGAAGCGCTTAGCGCTTCGAGAACTGCGAGGCCTTGCGGGCCTTCTTGAGACCGGCCTTCTTGCGCTCGGTGACGCGGGCGTCACGAGTGAGGAAGCCGGCCTTCTTGAGCGTCGCGCGGTTGTTCTCGCGGTCGATCTCGTTCAGGGCGCGGGCGATGGCGAGGCGCAGCGCGCCCGCCTGTCCCGAGGGGCCGCCACCGGTGATGCGGGCGACGACGTCGTAGGCGCCCTGCAGCTCCAGCACCTTGAAGGGGTCGGTGATCAGCTGCTGGTGCAGCTTGTTGGGGAAGTAGTCCGCGAACGCGCGGCCGTTGACGGTGATCTCACCCGAGCCGGGGATGAGGCGGACGCGGGCGATGGCCTCCTTGCGGCGGCCCACCGCGGCGCCCGGCACGTTCAGCACTGCGCGAGGGGCGGCGGCCTCGGCGGCCGGGGTCTCGGTCGTGAAGCTCTCGGGAGCCTCGATCTGGTCAGCGATCTTTGCCACTTGATTCAGTCCTTAAGAAGTCTTGTCGAGGTCCGGCGCCTACTGGGCGACCTGCGGGAAGGTGTACGGCTTCGGCTGCTGTGCAGCGTGCGGGTGCTGGGGGCCGGCGTAGACCTTGAGCTTGCCCAGCTGCTGGCGACCCAGCGTGTTCTTCGGCAGCATGCCGCGAACGGCCTTCTCGACGGCACGGACCGGGTTCTTCTCGAGGAGCTCGGCGTAGGTCACGGCCTTCAGACCACCCGGGTAGCCGGAGTGGCGGTACGCCTTCTTCTGCTCGGCCTTCTGACCGGTGAGGGCGACCTTGTCGGCGTTGATGATGATGACGAAATCGCCCGTGTCGATGTGCGGGGCGAACGTCGGCTTGTTCTTGCCGCGGAGGATCGCGGCGGCGTGGCTGGCCAGGCGGCCGAGCACCACGTCAGTGGCGTCGATGACGACCCAGTCGCGCTGGATCTCGCCGGCCTTGGGGGTGTAAGTGCGCGTCACAGTAGTGGCTGCTTTCTTGTCGGAGTTGGATGGTCGTGAATCCCGCTCCCGTCGGGAGTTCCCACTCGGATCGAGACGGAACGCCACAGGTGGAGGGCTCAACTTCGGATACCGCGCGGCAGGCGCACGACACCAAAGATCGATCCTACGCGAGGGCCGCCGAATGGGCAAACCGGCACCGCTCTCCCAATGTTCACCTCCCGTCCACTCGAGAGCACCGGCAGGAAACCCGGCTGCGCAAGACCGTGTCTACGTTGAGCGGATGCACCGCTCAAACCCCGACCGGAACCCGACGGTCGTCGCCGTGATCCCGGCGCGAGCCGGATCCCGCGGGGTGCCCGACAAGAACCTGCAGCCCGTCGGCGGCGTCCCGCTGATCGCCCGTGCGGTGGGCTCGGCCCTGACCGCCCGGTTGATCGACCGGGTCGTGGTCTCCACCGACGGCGACGCCATCGCGCAGGCCTCGAGCGCCGCGGGAGCCGAGGTCGTCCGGCGGCCATCCCAGCTTGCGAGCGACACGGCCTCGAGCGAGGCCGCGCTGCTGCACGCCCTCGATGAGCTCGAGTCACGAGGCATCCGTGCCGACGTTCTCGTCTTCATCCAGGCGACCAGCCCGTTCATCGCCCCGGAAGATCTGGATGCCGCCATCGGCCGCATCCTCAGCGGCGAGTCCGATGTGGTCCTCGCCGCCGCCGAGTCGCATGCATTCCTGTGGCGGCTGGGTGAGAATGGCGCCGAAGCAATCAACCACGACGCGTCATTCCGCCCGCGCCGGCAGGACCGCGAGGCCCAGTACGTCGAAACCGGCGCCTTCTACGTGATGCGCGTCGACGGGTTCCGCGCGGCCGGCTTCCGGTTCTTCGGCCGCATCGGCATCGCCGTCACCGACGAACGCCACTCGATCGAGATCGACACCCCCGAGCAATTGCTCATCGCCGACGCCATCGCCACCAGCACGGCGACGGCCCGACCCCGCCCCATCAACGAAAGGCAAGCCATGACCGTTCGCATCGGACGCCACGCCGTCGGAAACGACCAGCCCGTCTACGTCATCGGCGAGATCGGACTCAATCACAACGGCGATGTCGAGATCGCCAAGCAGCTCATCGACGTCGCCGCCGACGCCGGAGCGCAAGCGGTGAAGTTCCAGAAGCGCACCCCGTCGATCTCCACTCCCGAGCACATGAAGAACACTCCGCGCTCGACGCCCTGGGGCGAGATGACCTACCTCGAGTACCGCTACCGCGTCGAGTTCGACCGCGACCAGTACATCGAGATCGGCGACTACGCCACTCTGCGCGGGCTCGACTGGTTCGCGTCGCCGTGGGATGTCCCGTCCGTGGCCTTCCTCGAGGACCTGAACGTGTGCGCGTACAAGGTGGCCTCGGCATCCGTCACCGACCTCGAGCTGCTCGACGCGATCGCCGCCACCGGCAAGCCCGTCATCCTCTCCACCGGCATGTCCACCCTCGAGCAGATCGACGCGGCCGTCGCTCGGTTCGACGCCGACAAGCTCGTGCTGCTGCACGCCACCTCGACGTACCCGCTGCCCGCGGAGGAGGCGAACCTGCGGATGATCAACACGCTCAAGGAGCGCTACGCGGGCACGCCCGTCGGGTATTCGGGCCACGAGCCGGGCCTGCAGATCTCCCTCGCCGCGGTCGCGCTCGGCGCGGTGGCGGTCGAGCGCCACATCACCCTGGATCGCACCATGTGGGGCAGCGACCACGCCGCGTCGCTCGAGCCGCACGGTCTCGACAACCTGGTGCGCGACATCCGCATCATCGAGCAGGCCATGGGCGACGGCGTGAAGCGCGTGATGCCCGGCGAAGAGGCCCCGATGGCCAAGCTGCGCCGCGTGGGGGCATAGCGCACGTGGCACGACGTCGCATCCTCGGCATCGTCGACTCGGACTCGTACGTCAAGTGGGGTGCCGCTCTGCTTGCCGACCTGCCGCCGGACTGGGAGGTCGCACTGACTCTGGTGGCCTCACGCCTGGCGGCCAGCGACGTGCAGGTCGCGGGCGCCCTCGCCGGCACCCCGTTCCGTCCGGCCGACGTGCCGAGGGCGACGCTGCTGGAGATCATCGCGCGGTTGCGCGCCGATCCGGTCGACGCCGTCTTCGTGGCCACCAGCGGCGCGGCCTCCGAGGCGGTGATCACCGCGCTCACGCTGGAACTATCGCCGCGACCGGTCATCATGACGGGGCTGCCGGGCATCTCTTCGCCCGCCAAGTACAAGGGGCTGTTTCGGCGGGCGCAGGCCGACATGTTCGTGCTGCACAGTCACCGCGAGGTGCGCGAGTACCGCGAGCTCGCGGCGCAGCGCGGCATGACGCACACCTTCGGTCTGGCCACGCTGCCGTTCCTGGAACACGTCCGGGTGCACTCGGCGCCGGTGCGCGACAGCATCGTCTTCGCCGCTCAGCCCACCATCCCGTTCCATCGCGAGGACCGCGAACTCGTCATGGGCTGGCTCGTCGAGACGGCCCGCGCCCACCCCGACCTGCGCGTCGTCGTCAAGGTGCGGGCGCTGGCGGGCGAGCGGCAGACGCATCACGAACGGCACCCGTACGCCGGTCTGGTGCCGCAGGACGCCCCGGCGAACCTCGTCGTCGAAGGCGGTTCGATGGCCGAGCACCTCGCGCGAGCGGTCGGGTTCGTCACGATCAGCTCGACGGCGGCGCTCGAGGCGATCGCGGCCGACGTGCCGAGCATCGTCCTCACCGACTTCGGCGTCTCCGGCGCGCTCATCAACGAGGTGTTCGTCGGCAGCGGACTGCTGGCGTCGTCGCGAGACCTGATCGCCGCCCGCTTCCACACCGTCGACCCCGTGTGGCGTGCGCAGAACTACTTCCACCCCGAGTCGGAGAACGACTGGCAGGAACGCCTCGAGGAATTCGCGTTGCTGCGCGACGCGGGTGCACTGCCCGACCGCCCGTCGCAGCGCCGCAGCAAGGGCGGATGGCTGCGCCGCGCCTGGGATCGCAAACGCGCCTTCGGCCCGCACGACCACACGCTCACGGGGTACATCGCCGCGGGCATCGGCTACCCCTACCTGATCGTGCGCCGCCGCCTGCGCGACCTCACCCGGCAGAGGCGCGACGCGGTTCCGGGGAGCGAGGCGCCGGTGGCCGAGGCATCCGTCACAGCACCCGCCGGGCGCGGGTAGCCGCCGCACGCTCGGCGAGTTCGTCGTCGGGAGGGTATTCGACCGCGACCAGCGTGAGCCCCTTCGCCGGCATGACCTTGAAGGCGCTGGTGCGCGCGCCGACGTCGAGAATGAGGGCGAGATCGGATGCCGCGAGCCGGCCCTCCCCGACGGCGACGCATCCCCCGACCAGAGCCCGCACCATACTGTGGCAGAACGCGTCGGCGACCGCCCGCGCGATCAACACGCCCTCTGCGTCGCGGTGCCAGTCGAACTCCTGCAGCGTCCGGATGGTCGTCGCCCCGTCGCGCGGCTTGCAGAACGCGGCGAAGTCGTGCAGGCCGATGAGAGCGCGTGCCGCGGCGTCCATCGCCGACTCGTCGAGTGGCGCCGGCCACCAGACGGTGCGATGGCGCTGCGCAGGGTCGCGGGTCTCGACGCGGTCGCTGACGCGGTACTCATAACGGCGCGCAGTGGCCGAGAACCGGGCGTCGAAGCCGGCGGGTGCGATCCGTCCCCGCTTCACCACGACGTCGGTGCTCGCGCCCAGGATTCCGTTCAGCCGGTACGCGACCGCGGCGCCCGCATCGGAAGCCGACTCGGCGCCGATCCGCACGTGCCGCAGGGAACGCACCTGCTCGGCGGTCAGGTCGAGATGCACGACCTGGGCTGCCGCATGCACCCCCGCATCCGTGCGCCCGGCGACCACCAGGGTCGGGGCCGGCGGCGTGCGCCGGAACAGCACGGCGAGGCCCTCCTCGAGCACGCCCTGCACCGTGCGCAGCCGCGGCTGGCGCGCCCACCCGCTGAAGCCAGTGCCGTCATAGGCGAGATCGAGGCGCACGCGGGTGACGGTCTCGTCGCTCATCGCGCCCATGGTAGCGACGCCCGCCGGCGCATCACTCGGCCCAGGCATCGCCGTCGACATAGAGCCACGAGCCCTCCTCGCGCACGAAACGGCTCGTCTCGTGCAAGACACCCCGCTCGGAGCCCCGACGCCACACAGCGCGGAACTCGACGTCACAGGTCCGGTCGAACGGACCTCCGCCGCGGCTTCCCAGCACATCGAGTCGCCGCCACACCGTGCCGTCGTCGAGACCGAGCGGTGGGGCGGGTCGCGTCGACGGGTGCCACGTGCGCAGCACGTAGTCCACGTCGCCGAGGGCGAAGGCGCAGTAGCGCGAGCGCATCAGCTGCTCCGCGGTGGCCGCTCGCACGTCGCCGCGGAGCAGGGGCGCGCAGCACTCGCCGTAGCTCATTCCGGTTCCGCAAGGGCACCGAGACGCGTCATCCGTCATCTCGATCACCGTACCCGTCACGCGCGAACGCCCCGCGACCTTTTCGGGTGCGGGGCGTTCGTCTGGCGGGGTGCGGTTCAGCGCTCGGCGTCTTCGGCGGCGGGCTCGACCGTCGCGTCCTCGGCGTCGACCTCGGCCTCAGCGGCTTCGTTCGCCTCGGCGGCCGCTTCCTCCTCGGCGACCTCGGCCGCGACGTCCTCCTGCAGCTCGGCCTCGGCCGGGGCCGCGGCGGCCTCGGTCTCCTCGGCCGGCTCCTCGACGGGGGCGGAGGCCGCGGCGGGCTTCGCCTTCTTGACCTTCGGCGTGACCGGCTCGAGCACGAGCTCGATCACGGCCATGGGAGCGTTGTCGCCCTTGCGGAAGCCGGTCTTGACGATGCGCGTGTAGCCGCCCTCGCGATCGGCGACGAGCGGAGCGATCTGGGTGAACAGCTCGTGCACCACCGACTTGTCCTTGATCGTGGCCAGCACGCGACGGCGGGCGTGCAGGTCGCCGCGCTTCGCGAACGTGATCAAGCGCTCGGCGAGCGGACGCAGGCGCTTGGCCTTGGCCTCGGTCGTCTGGATCGACTTGTGGGTGAACAGGCTGGCCGCCAGGTTCGCGAGCAGCAGGCGCTCGTGGGCGGGACCGCCTCCGAGGCGGGGGCCCTTGGTGGGCTTAGGCATTGTGTTTCTCCGTGGGTGAAAAGGGTGGTGGCCTGTGGGTCGAGAAGACTAGTTCTCGTCCTCGAAGCCGCTGTAGAAGTGGGCGCCGTCGAACCCGGGGACCGAGTCCTTCAGGGACAGGCCCATCTCCGTCAGCTTCTCCTTGACCTCATCCACCGACTTCTGGCCGAAGTTGCGGATGTTCATGAGCTGCGTCTCCGAGAGGGAGACCAGCTCGCTGACGGTGTTGATGCCCTCGCGCTTGAGGCAGTTGTAGGAGCGAACCGAGAGGTCGAGATCCTCGATGGGCATCGACAGCTCGGAGCTGAGCACGGCGTCGACCGGGGCGGGGCCGATCTCGATGCCCTCGGCCTGGTTGTTCAGCTCGCGGGCGAGTCCGAACAGCTCGACCAGCGTCTTGCCGGCCGAGGCCAGGGCGTCACGGGGGCTGATCGCGGGCTTGGTCTCGACGTCGACGACCAGACGGTCGAAGTCGGTGCGCTCACCGGCGCGCGTCGCCTCGACGCGGTAGGTGACCTTGAGCACCGGCGAGTAGATCGAGTCGACCGGGATCTGCCCGGCCTCGCTGAATTCGCTGCGGTTCTGCTGCGCCGAAACGTAGCCGCGGCCGCGCTCGATGGTGAGTTCGATCTCGAGCTTGGCCTTGTCGTTCAGGGTCGCGATGACGAGCTCGGGGTTGTGGATCTCCACGCCGGCCGGGGCGGAGATGTCGGCCGCGGTGACCTCGCCCGCGCCCTGCTTGCGCAGGTAGGCGGTGATGGGCTCGTCGTGCTCGCTCGAGACGACCAGGCCCTTGATGTTCAGGATGATCTCGGTGACATCCTCTTTGACGCCCGGCACCGTGCTGAACTCGTGCAGCACGCCGTCGATGCGGATGCTTGTGACCGCGGCGCCCGGGATCGACGACAGCAGCGTGCGGCGGAGCGAGTTGCCGAGGGTGTACCCGAAGCCCGGCTCGAGCGGCTCGATGACGAACCGCGAACGGTGCTCCGAGATCGGCTCCTCGGTCAGAGTAGGACGCTGTGCAATGAGCACTGTTGATTCCTTTCGGCTAAGAGTCCGCTATATGACTCTTGCGTGAGTGAAGGTGTTGAGTTGTGTGAAGAGCGACCGATCACGGATGCCCCGGCGGCGGGGCATCCGTGTCGACAGAGTCCTAGTTAGACGCGGCGGCGCTTCGGCGGGCGGGCGCCGTTGTGAGCCTGGGGCGTCACGTCGGTGATGCTGCCGACCTCGAGGCCGGCGGCCTGGAGCGAGCGGATAGCGGTCTCGCGGCCCGAGCCCGGGCCCTTGACGAAGACGTCGACCTTCTTCATGCCGTGCTCCTGAGCCTGGCGCGCAGCCGACTCGGCGGCGAGCTGGGCGGCGAACGGGGTCGACTTGCGCGAGCCCTTGAAGCCGACGCCACCGGAGGAGGCCCAGCTGATCACAGCACCGCTCGTGTCGGTGATCGACACGATCGTGTTGTTGAAGGTGCTCTTGATGTGGGCCTGGCCCACGGCGATGTTCTTCTTCTCCTTGCGGCGCGGCTTACGCGCGGCAGCCGTCTTAGGTGCAGCCATTTGTGTCTATCTCTCCTGAATCCCTGGGGCCCGCGGTTACTTGCGGCCGGCCTTCTTCTTGCCGGCGACGGTGCGCTTCGGACCCTTGCGGGTGCGCGCGTTCGTCTTGGTGCGCTGACCGCGCACCGGGAGGCCGCGGCGGTGACGCAGACCCTGGTAGGAGCCGATCTCGACCTTGCGGCGGATGTCGGCCTGCACCTCACGGCGAAGGTCGCCCTCCACCTTGAAGTTGCCCTCGATGTAGTCGCGGAGCGCGACCAGCTGGTCGTCGGTGAGGTCCTTGACCCGGATGTCGCCCGAGATGCCGGTGGCGGCGAGGGTCTGAAGCGACCGCGTGCGGCCGACACCGTAGATGTACGTCAGTGCGATCTCCACGCGCTTCTCGCGCGGGATGTCGACGCCTGCAAGACGTGCCATGTTGGCTTTCTCCTGTAAGTGAGTGGAGGTGTGGGACAGCGCCGGTGCTCGGGCCTCCAACCCGGGGTGTCCCGCCCGGTGATCGACTCACGCGGAGCGTGAATGGGAACCGGGCGTTCTGGCGTTGCCTGATTGCGTATTCAGTTGTGAAGTCTCATGCGGGCTCTCGCCCGGGTCGACTAACCCTGACGCTGCTTATGGCGCGGGTTCGACGAGCAGATGACCATCACGCGGCCATTGCGGCGGATGATCTTGCAGTGCTCGCAGATGCGCTTGACGCTGGGCTGGACCTTCATGTTTTTTCCTTCGCTGTCTTCGTGCGCCTCGCCTGGCGGCGAGGGCCGTTACTTACGCAGCGAATCCTTACTTGTAGCGGTAGACGATGCGGCCGCGGGTCAGGTCGTAGGGGCTGAGCTCCACGATCACGCGGTCCTCCGGGAGGATACGGATGTAGTGCTGTCGCATCTTGCCCGAGATGTGGGCAAGAACCTTGTGACCGTTGGTCAGCTCGACGCGGAACATCGCGTTGGGCAGAGCCTCGATCACAGATCCTTCGATCTCGATGACGCCGTCTTTTTTGGCCATAGCCTCACTGTCGCTAAGGAGTAGGGTTTCGCTGTTCGTGCGGGGATTGTGGTGTCTGAACGTTGCACGGCGCGCACCCGATGACGGGTGCAAGACACCAAAGATCAATCATATGGGAAGTCTTCCCCTAACGCCAGTCGAGGGTCTATGCTTCCAGGCCGCTCGGCGTGTCCTCACTCCCGCCGTGCGAGCAGGGCGTCGTTCAGCCGGTCTGTGAGGTCGCGGTCGACGGCGATCGCGCGGCCGTCGATCTCGGTGATCGGGGTGGCGAGCATCACGCTCGAGAGCAGCCACACTCCGTCCGAGTCGAAGAGATCGGATGCCGCGACCAGGCGGTCCTCGGTGGCGAAGCCCCACTCCCCCGCCACCGCGAAGACGCTCAGTTGCGTCGTGCCGGGCAGGATCCCGATGTCCGTCTTCGGCGTGATCAGCGTGTTGCCGCGGCGCAGCAGCACCGTCGACTGCGGCGCTTCCATGACGTAGTCGTCGGAGGAGATGAAGATCGCGTTGTCCGCCCCGCGCCGCGCGGCCTCGCGCAGCGCCGCCATGTTGACGGCGTAGGACAGCGTCTTCGCGCCCGGCAGCAACCACGGCGCCTTCTCGGACAGGTCGTGGCGGTAGCCGCGGTCGAGAGTCACGACCTTCCAGCCGTCGCGGCGGCTCGGGAAGTCGCCGCTCGTCGTCGTGGCGATCAACCAGCCGGTGGGAACGCCCGATCCTTCGACGCCCCGCGAGAGCACCAGCTTGACGCCGCCCTGACGGTCGGTCGGCAGCGCCGCGGCGGCGATCTGCATGGCCGCCCGCCACTGCTCGAGATTCGGGGCGGGCAGCTCGAGCAGCTGCGCGGAGTTGGCGAGCCGCCAGAAGTGGCCGTCGACAGCCTGGGCGAAACCGTCGATCACACCGAGGGTCTCGAAGACGCCGTCGCCGCGGGTGGCGGAGAGCTCGGTGGCCATCAGGCTCGGCTGCCCGTCGGGCACGCGGTGCACCGTCGCGGCCCAGCCTCCCTCGGGTTCCGGCGCGTCGGCGGGGGCGACATCGAGCATGAAGACGATCGGCTGGGTCATCCGTTTTCCCTCCTTCAGGCCGGCCGCACGGGGGTGATCCCGAACGGCGCGAGACCGGCGGCGCCGCCGTCCTCGGCGGTGAGCACCCAGATGCCATCCTGGTGCACGGCGACGCTGTGCTCCCAATGCGCGGCCGCCGAGCCGTCATCGGTCACGACGGTCCAGCCGTCGTCGCGCACGTACGTCTCGGCCGAGCCGAGCGTGACCATGGGCTCGATGGCCACGACGAGACCCGGTTTCACCTCCGGGCCCTTCTGGCGCACGGCGTAGTTGAACACAGGCGGATCCTCGTGCATCGAACGGCCGATGCCGTGCCCGATGTAGTCGGTGAGGATTCCGTACTCGCCCTGCGAGTCGATGTAGTCCTCGATCGCCGCACCGACCTCGTTCAAGTGCCGGGCGTTCGCGAGGGTCGCGATGCCGTGCCAGAGCGACTGCTCGGTGACGCGGCTGAGCTCCCGCCGCGCCGCGACCAGGTCCGGTCGCGCGGGATCGTCGACCACGAAGCTGCGCGCGGCATCGCCGTTCCAGCCCTGCGTGGAGATCGCGCCGGAGTCGACCGAGACCAGGTCCCCCGGCTGCAGCACGCGACTGCCCGGGATGCCGTGCACGACCTCGTCGTTGACCGAAGCGCAGATGGTGTGGAAGTAGCCCTGCTCGAGCTTGAAGTTCGAGCTGAGGCCGCGCTGCGTGATCGCCGACTCGGCGGCACGGTCGAGGTCCAGCGTGGTGACGCCGGGCGCGATGATCTCAGCGACGGCGTCCAGACTCGCCGCCGTCGCGAGCCCCGGCTCGAGCATGAGCCGCAACTGCGCGGGCGACTTGTAGATCGACCGACGGATGCTTCGCATCATCGCGCTACGCGGCGTCGTCGACGGGGCGGATGCCCCGGGCCTCGAGCGCCTTGTGCACGCGGCCCGCGACCTCTTCGATCGGCCCCAGCCCATCGACCTCGATCAGCAGGCCGCGCTCGCGATAGATGTCGATGATCGGCTCGGTCTCGGTGTGGTAGACGTCGAGCCGGCGCCGGATGACCTCTTCCGTGTCGTCGGCACGACCCTGCTCGAGCGCGCGCTTGAGCAGGCGCTGGACGACGGCCTCGGTGTCGACGATCAGGCGGATCACGGCGTCGAGCGCCGCGCCCTGGCCGGCGAGGAACTCGTCGAGGAATTCGACCTGGCCCGCGGTACGCGGATAGCCGTCGAGCAGGAACCCCTTGGCGGCATCCGTCTGCGAGAGCCGGTCGGCGACGATCTCGTTGGTCACCTCGTCGGGCACATACGCACCCTGCGCGGTGATCTCCTTGACTTTAAGGCCGAGCGGGGTCTCGTTCTTGATGTTCTCGCGGAAGATGTCGCCCGTGGAGACGTCGGGGATTCCGAGCGACGACGCGATGAACTTCGCCTGAGTTCCCTTGCCGGCGCCGGGAGGGCCCACGATGAGCAGGCGCGCCTCCGCTGTGGCGGTGGTGTCTTCGATGGCTTCCGTCATCGGAGCAACCCTTCGTAGTGGCGCTGCTGCAACTGCGAATCGATCTGCTTGACGGTCTCGAGGCCGACGCCGACGATGATCAGGATCGAGGTGCCGCCGAACATGAACTGGTTGCTGGTGCCCAGCAGCGCGAAGGCCACCAGCGGGATCAGCGCGACGATCGCCAGGTAGAGCGAGCCCGGCAGGGTGATGCGGGTGAGCACGTAGTCGAGGTACTCGGCGGTCGGCCGACCCGCACGGATGCCGGGGATGAACCCGCCGTACTTCTTCATGTTGTCCGCGACCTCTTCCGGGTTGAAGGTGATCGCGACGTAGAAGTACGTGAAGCCGATGATGAGCAGCGCGTACAGCAGCATGTACAGCGGGTGGTCGCCCTTGGTCAGGTAGGTGGTGATCCAGGTCACCCACGGCGCGGCGGCCTCGCCCGAAGCGGGCTGCGCGAACTGCGCGATGAGCGACGGAAGGTACAGCAGCGACGACGCGAAGATGACGGGCACGACGCCGGCCATGTTCACCTTGATCGGGATGTAGGTGTTGTTGCCGCCGTAGGTGCGGCGCCCGATCATTCGCTTGGCGTATTGCACGGGGATGCGGCGCTGCGACTGCTCGACGAAGACGACCGCGGCGACCACGAGCGCGCCGATCACACAGACGATCAGGAAGGTGCCGAAGCCCTTGCTCTGCTCGATGGCCCACAGCGACGTGGGGAACTGCGCGGCGATGGAGGTGAAGATGAGCAGCGACATGCCGTTGCCGATGCCGCGCTCGGTGACCAGCTCGCCCAGCCACATGATGAGGCCCGTGCCCGCGGTCATCGTGATCACCATCAGGAGGATGGCGTACCAGCTGGTGTCGGTGACGATGTTGGAGCACTCGGTGGTGCTCGTCGTGCCGAACAGGGCACCGGAGCGGGCGACCGTGATCAGCGTCGTGGACTGCAGCACGCCGAGTGCGATGGTCAGGTAGCGGGTGTACTGCGTCAGGCGCGCCTGCCCCGACTGGCCCTCTTTGTACAGCGTCTCGAAGTGCGGAATCACCACGCGCAGCAGCTGCACGATGATCGACGAGGTGATGTACGGCATGATGCCGAGCGCGAAGATCGAGAGTTTCAGCAGCGCGCCGCCGGAGAACAGGTTGACCAGCTCGTAGAGCCCGGTCGTGCCCTGGTTCGCATTGAGGCACGTCTGCACGTTGCTGAAGTTCACGTACGGCGAGGGGATGAACGACCCCAGCCGGAAGATCGCGATGATCGCCAGCGTGAACAGGATCTTCTTGCGAAGGTCTGGCGTGCGCAGGATTCGCGCGACGGCACTGAACAAAGGGGCGTCCTTATCGTGGAAAAGGTAGAGGGCCGGGGGCTGAAGCCACCCGACCCTCTACTTTACGTCAGCCCGGCGGCGGTCTGAGACCGGCCGGGTCAGTTGATCGAACCGCCGGCGGCGACGATCTTCTGCTCGGCGCTGGCCGACACCTTGTCGACCGTCACGTTGAGCTTGACCGCGATGTCGCCGTTGCCGAGCACCTTGACCTTCTCGTTCTTGCGGACCGCGCCCTTGGCCACGAGGTCGGCGACGGTCACGTCGCCACCCTGCGGGTAGAGCTCGGCGAGCTTGGCCAGGTTCACGACCTGGTACTCCACCCGGAACGGGTTCTTGAAGCCGCGCAGCTTCGGCGCGCGCATCACGGAGTTGAGCTGACCGCCCTCGAAACCGGGACGCACCGAGTAGCGGGCCTTGGTGCCCTTGGTGCCGCGACCCGCGGTCTTGCCCTTCGAGCCTTCACCGCGGCCGACGCGAGTGCGATCCTTCTTCGCGCCCGCGGCGGGGCGCAGGTGATGCACCTTCAGAACGTTGACGCGCTCCTCGGTCGACTCGGCCTTGGCCTTCTTGGCGGCCGGCTTCGTGGCGGTCTCGTCCGCCTTCTTCTCGTCAGCCATCAGTCAATCTCCTCGACCTTCACCAGGTGGGCGACGGCGCGGACATAGCCACGGTTCTGCTCGTTGTCCTCACGCACGACGACATCGCCGATTCGCTTCAGACCGAGGCTGCGCAGCGTGTCGCGCTGGTTCTGCTTCTCACTTACCTTGGACTTGATCTGGGTCACCTTGAGGCGCGCGGCCATTAGGCACCTGCCTTCGCTGCAGCGGCGGCCTCGGCCGCCTGGGCCTCGGCACGCAGAATCCGGGCCGGCACGACCTCGTCGTAGTCGAGACCACGGCGGGCCGCGACGGAGCGGGGCTCCTCGAGGCTCTTCAGGGCCTCGACGGTCGCGTGCACGATGTTGATGGTGTTCGACGACCCGAGCGACTTGCTCAGCACGTCGTGGATGCCGGCGCACTCGAGCACGGCACGAGCGGGACCACCGGCGATGACACCGGTACCCGGGGCAGCCGGACGCAGCAGCACGACACCGGCAGCGGCCTCGCCCTGCACGGGGTGCGGGATGGTCGAGGCGACGCGAGGCACGCGGAAGAAGTTCTTCTTCGCCTCCTCGACGCCCTTCGAGATCGCCAGCGGAACCTCGCGGGCCTTGCCGTAGCCGACGCCCACGAGACCGTTGCCGTCGCCGACGACCACGAGAGCGGTGAAGCTGAAGCGACGACCGCCCTTCACGACCTTCGACACTCGGTTGATCGTGACGACGCGCTCCAGGAACTGGCTGCGGTCGTCATTGCGGGCGCCGCGCTCGCGGCTGCCGCGGTCACGGCCGCGACGGCTGTCACGGGTGTCACGCGCGGTCGTGTCGCTGCCCGCGGCAGTCTCGACCGGCTTCTCTGCAGTCGCCTGGTCTACAGCCACGTCCTGCTCCTTCACGTTCTTCTTCTCGTCGCTCACAGGTCCAAACCGCCTTCACGAGCGCCTTCGGCGATGGCCGCGACGCGGCCTGCGTACTTGTTGCCGCCGCGGTCGAACACGACCGCCTCGATGCCCGCGGCCTTCGCGCGCTCGGCGACCAGCGCACCGACGCGGCGGGCCTTGGCCGTCTTGTCGCCCTCGAACGCGCGCAGGTCGGCCTCGAGGGTCGACGCGGACGCGAGGGTGTGGCCGATGGCGTCGTCGACGACCTGCACGAAGACGTGGCGGGCCGAACGAGTGACGACGAGACGCGGACGGGCCGCGGTGCCGACGATCTTCTTGCGCAGGCGGGAGTGGCGGCGGCTGCGCGCAGCATTCTTGCTGTTGTTCGCCATGTTTACTTACCAGCCTTTCCGGCCTTGCGACGCACGACCTCGCCGGCGTAGCGGATGCCCTTGCCCTTGTAGGGCTCCGGCTTCTTGATCTTGCGGACGTTCGCAGCGGTCTCACCGACGAGCTGCTTGTCGATGCCGCTCACGGTCACCTTGTTGTTGCCCTCGACGGCGAAGGTGATGCCGGTCGGCGGCTCAACCGTGACGGGGTGCGAGAACCCGAGCGCGAACTCGATCGAGGAGCCCTTCTGGGCAACGCGGTAACCGGTGCCGACGATCTCGAGCTGCTTGGTGTAGCCCTGCGTGACGCCGATGATCTGGTTGTTGATGAGCGAGCGGGTCAGACCGTGCAGGGCACGGGACTCACGCTCGTCGTCGGGGCGGGTGACGAGGACCTGGTTCTCCTCGACCTTCACCTCGATGGGGCTGGCGACGGTGAGCGACAACTCACCCTTCGGACCCTTGACGGTGACGGTGCGGCCGTCGATCTTCACATCGACCCCGGCGGGGATGTCGATGGGCAGTCTTCCAATACGCGACATAGCGGATTACCACACGTAGGCGAGGACTTCCCCGCCGACGCCCTTCTTCTCAGCCTGACGGTCGGTGAGCAGACCGGAGGAGGTGGACAGGATGGCGACACCGAGACCGCCGAGAACGGTGGGGATCTCGGTCGACTTCGCGTACACGCGAAGGCCGGGCTTCGAGACGCGCTTGATGCCGGCGATGGAGCGCTCGCGGTTCGGGCCGAACTTGAGGTTCAGGGTGAGGGTCTTGCCGACGCGGGCGTCGGAGACCGACCAGTCCGCGATGTAGCCCTCCGCCTTGAGGATGTCGGCGATGTGCGCCTTCAGCTTCGAGTGGGGCATCGACACGGTGTCGTGGTAGGCGCTGTTCGCGTTGCGCAGACGTGTGAGCATGTCTGCGACCGGATCAGTCATGGTCATGACTAGTGATTCCTTAGTTGTCACCAGGTTTCGCGCGCCCGTTACACGAACGGCGACCTGTGGTGGAGGGGTGAGACGGATGCCCCACCCGTGGTTCCCGCCGGATGGCGGGGCCTGCGCTGGGCACAAACCCCGCCATCTTAGCGGATGATCCTGGAGGGATCGTCCAGTCCGCTTACGCGGCCTGGTCGTTGGACTTGAACGGGAAGCCGAGCGCGCGCAGCAGGGCGCGGCCCTCGTCATCCGTCTTGGCCGTGGTGACGACGGTGATGTCGAAACCGCGCACGCGGTCGATCTTGTCCTGGTCGATCTCGTGGAAGATCGACTGCTCGCTGACGCCGAAGGTGTAGTTGCCGTGACCGTCGAACTGGCGGTCGGAGAGGCCGCGGAAGTCGCGGATGCGCGGCAGCGCGAGCGACAGGAGACGGTCCAGGAACTCCCAGGCGCGGTCACCGCGAAGGGTGACGTGCGCGCCGATGGCCTGGCCCTCGCGCAGCTTGAACTGAGCGATCGACTTCTTGGCCTTGGTGACCTGCGGCTTCTGACCGGTGATCTTGGTCAGGTCGGCGATGGCACCGTCGATGATCTTGCCGTCGCGGGCCGCCTCACCGACGCCGGTGTTCACGACGACCTTCACCAGACCGGGGATCTGGTGGGGGTTCGTGAAACCGAACTGCTCCTTCAGAGCCGGCACGATCTCGTTCTTGTACTTCTGCTTGAGGCGCGGCTGGATCTTGCCAGCCTGCACGGCAGCGGTGTCGGTCATTACAGGTCCTTACCTGACTTCTTGGCGTAGCGCACGCGGACGTTCTTCGTGACGCCGTCCTTGGTGACCGTCTCGACGCGGTGGCCGACGCGGGTCGGCTTCTTCGTCTCGGGGTCGACGAGCGCGACGTTGGAGATGTGGATGGGCGCCTCGACGGTCTCGAGACCGCCGGTCTTCGAACCGCGCTGGGTCTGGCCGACCTTCACGTGCTTGGTGACGTAGTTGACGCCCTCGACCACGACGCGGTTCTGGTCGCCGAGGACCTCGAGGACCTTGCCCTGCTTGCCGCGGTCACCGCCGCGCGCCTGGGTGGCGCCGGAGATGACCTGAACGAGGTCGCCCTTCTTGATGTTGGCCATCGGACTAAATCACCTCCGGTGCGAGCGAGACGATCTTCATGAAGCGGCGGTCGCGGAGCTCGCGGCCGACCGGTCCGAAGATGCGGGTGCCGCGCGGCTCGCCGTTGTTGTTCAGGATGACCGCCGCGTTCTCGTCGAACTTGATGTACGAGCCATCCGCTCGACGGGTCTCTTTGACGGTGCGGACGACGACCGCCTTGACGACGTCGCCCTTCTTGACGTTGCCGCCGGGGATCGCGTCCTTGACGGTCGCGACGATGACGTCGCCGAGACCGGCGTAGCGGCGGTTCGAGCCGCCGAGGACGCGGATGGTCAGCAGCTCCTTGGCACCGGTGTTGTCGGCGACCTTGAGACGGGATTCGTTCTGGATCATTACTTCGCCTTCTCCAGGATCTCGACCAGGCGCCAACGCTTGGTGGCGGACAGCGGACGGGTCTCGCTCAGCAGGACGAGGTCGCCGACGCCCGCGGTGTTCTGCTCGTCGTGCGCCTTGACCTTCTTGGTCGTGCGCATGACCTTGCCGTACAGCGAGTGCTTCTTGCGGTCCTCGACCTCGACGACGATCGTCTTCTCCATCTTGTTGGAGACGACGTAGCCGCGAGCGGACTTGCGGTAGGCGCGAGCGGGGGCGGCCTTCTCGGCGACCTCGGCTTCAGCCTTCTTGGTAGCCATATCGACTATGCCTCCTCGGTCTCGGCAGCCGGGGCCTCAGCCTCGGCCGTCTTGTCTGCGTTCTTGCCCGCGCCTGCGGACTTCGCGCTCTTCTTGGCGGCAGCCTTCTTGGGAGCCTCGGTCGGAGCCGGGACTGCGCGGATGCCCAGCTCGCGCTCACGGATGACCGTGTAGATGCGAGCGATGTCGCGCTTGACCGCGCGGAGCCGGCCGTGGCTCTCGAGCTGGCCGGTAGCGGCCTGGAAGCGCAGGTTGAACAGCTCTTCCTTGGCCTTCTTCAGCTCGTCGGTGAGACGAGCGTCGTCGAACGTGTCGAGCTCGGCGGGTGCGAGCTCCTTGGAACCGATCGCCATTACGCGTCGCCCTCCTCGCGCTTGATGATGCGTGCCTTGAGGGGCAGCTTGTGGATGGCACGGGTCAGCGCCTCACGAGCGAGCTGCTCGTTGACACCGGCGACCTCGAAGAGGACGCGACCCGGCTTGACGTTGGCGACCCACCACTCGGGAGAGCCCTTACCGGAACCCATGCGGGTCTCGGCCGGCTTCTTGGTGAGCGGTCGGTCGGGGTAGATGTTGATCCACACCTTGCCGCCGCGCTTGATGTGACGCGTCATGGCGATACGAGCGGACTCGATCTGACGGTTGGTCACGTAGGCGGGCGTCAGGGCCTGGATGCCGAACTCGCCGAAGCTCACCTTCGTGCCGCCGGTCGCCTGACCGGAACGGCCCGGGTGGTGCTGCTTGCGGTGCTTCACACGACGGGGGATCAGCATTATGCCGTGGCTCCTTCCGCGACCGGGGCCTCAGCCTGGTTGCGCGGGGCGCGGCGAGGACGGTCGTTACGGTCGCGGCTCGGCTTGGACGCCTGCTCGCGAGCGAGTTCCTTGTTGGTGATGTCGCCCTTGTAGATCCAGACCTTCACGCCGATGCGGCCGAAGGTGGTCTTCGCCTCGTAGAAGCCGTAGTCGATGTTCGCGCGGAGCGTGTGCAGCGGCACGCGACCCTCGCGGTAGAACTCGGAGCGGCTCATCTCGGCGCCGCCGAGGCGGCCGGAGACCTGGATGCGGACACCCTTTGCGCCGGCGCGCTGCGCGCCCTGCAGACCCTTGCGCATCGCGCGGCGGAAGGCCACGCGGGCGGAGAGCTGCTCGGCGATGCCCTGAGCGACCAGCTGGGCGTCTGCCTCGGGGTTCTTCACCTCGAGGATGTTCAGCTGGATCTGCTTGCCGGTGAGCTTCTCGAGGTCCGTGCGGATGCGCTCAGCCTCGGCGCCGCGGCGGCCGATCACGATACCCGGGCGGGCCGTGTGGATGTCCACGCGGACGCGGTCGCGGGTGCGCTCGATCTCGATGCGCGCCACGCCGGCGCGATCGAGGTTGTCGGTCAGCATCTTGCGGATCTTGATGTCCTCACCGACGTAGTCGGCGTAACGCTGGCCCGGCTTGGTCGAGTCCGAGAACCAACGCGACACGTGGTCCGTGGTGATGCCCAGACGGAAGCCGTAGGGGTTGACTTTCTGACCCATTACTTCGTCCCTTCGTCCGGAGTGGCCAGGACCACGGTGATGTGGCTGGTGCGCTTGTTGATGCGGAAGGCACGACCCTGGGCACGCGGCTGGAAACGCTTGAGGGTGGTGCCCTCGTCGACGAATGCGCGCGAGACGTAGAGGTCCTGCTCGTCCAGGAACTGGTTCGAGGCGTCGGCCTTGACGCGAGCGTTCGCGATGGCCGAGGCGACGAGCTTGTAGATCGGCTCGCTCGCGCTCTGCGGCGCGAACTTCAGGATGGCCAAGGCCTCCTGCGCCTGCTTGCCGCGGATCAGGTTGACGACGCGACGAGCCTTCTGAGGCGTGATGCGGATGTGTCGCACGCGTGCGATCGACTCCACCATTTCTTTCTCCTCCTAACGTCACCGACTAGCGGCGACGACCCTTCTTGTCGTCCTTCTCGTGTCCACGGAAGGTGCGGGTCGGGGCGAACTCACCGAGCTTGTGCCCGACCATGGTCTCGGTGACGAACACCGGGATGTGCTTGCGACCGTCGTGCACCGCGATGGTGTGACCCAGCATGGCGGGGACGATCATCGAACGACGCGACCAGGTCTTGATCACGTTCTTCGAGTTGGCCTCGTTCTGTCGAACCACCTTCTGAAGCAGGTGCTCGTCGACGAAGGGGCCCTTCTTGAGACTGCGGGGCATCTTCTACTTCTCCTACTTCCGCTTCTTGCCGGTGGGACGACGGCGAACGATGAGCTTGTCGCTCTCCTTGTTGGGGTGACGGGTGCGGCCCTCGGCCTGGCCCCACGGGGTGACCGGGTGACGACCACCGGAGGTCTTGCCCTCACCACCACCGTGCGGGTGGTCGATGGGGTTCATCGCGACACCGCGGACGGTCGGGCGCACGCCCTTCCAGCGCAGGCGGCCGGCCTTGCCCCAGTTGATGTTCGACTGCTCGGCATTGCCGACCTCGCCGATGGTCGCGCGGCAGCGCGCGTCGACGTTGCGGACCTCGCCCGACGGCAGACGCAGCTGGGCGTACGGGCCGTCCTTCGCGACGAGGCGCACCGAGGCGCCCGCCGAACGGGCCAGCTTGGCGCCACCGCCCGGCTTCAGCTCGATCGCGTGCACGACCGTACCGGTGGGGATGTTGCGCAGCGGCAGGTTGTTGCCCGGCTTGATGTCGGCGCTCGCGCCCGACTCGACCACGTCGCCCTGCTTCAGGCCGTTCGGGGCCAGGATGTAGCGCTTCGTTCCGTCAACGTAGTGGAGCAGCGCGATGCGGGCGGTGCGGTTCGGGTCGTACTCGATGTGCGCGACCTTGGCGTTCACGCCGTCCTTGTCGTTGCGACGGAAGTCGATGACACGGTACTGGCGCTTGTGGCCACCGCCGATGTGGCGGGTCGTGATGCGGCCCTGGTTGTTGCGACCGCCGGTCTTGGCCAGCGGGCGCAGCAGCGACTTCTCGGGCGTCGACCGGGTGATCTCAGCGAAGTCGGCAACGGACGAACCGCGACGACCGGGGGTCGTGGGCTTGTAGTTACGGATAGCCATTGTTCTTCCTTCGCTCCTAGCCGACAGCCGTGAAGATGTCGATGGAACCGGACTTGAGCGTGACGATGGCGCGCTTGGTGTCCTTGCGCTTGCCGGTGCCGAAACGGGTGCGGCGGGTCTTGCCCTGACGGTTCAGGGTGTTCACCGACGCGACCTCGACCTTGAAGATCGACTCGATGGCGAGCTTGATCTCGGTCTTGTTCGAGCGCGGGTCGACGACGAAGGTGTACTTGCCCTCGTCGATCAGGCCGTAGCTCTTCTCGCTCACGACCGGGGCGATGATGACGTCGCGCGGGTCCTTGTTGACGGCGGCCATTACGCGGTCACCTCTTCCTTGGTGGTCTTCGCCGCGGTGAAGGCCTCGTACGCCGGCTTGGTGAAGACGATGTCGTCGCTCACCAGCACGTCGTAGGCGTTCAGCTGGTCGGCGGGGAGGGCGTGGACGGTGGTCAGGTTGCGAACCGAGAGCCAGCCGTTCTCGTCGTCGCGGTCGAGGACCACGAGCACGTTCTTGGTGACGCCCAGGCCGGCGAGGAGCTGCTTGGCGTTCTTGGTGGACGGCGCGTCTGCGGCAAGGCCCTCCACAATGTGGAGACGGCCGGCGCGGGCCCGATCAGAGAGGGCGCCGAGCAGAGCGGCGGCGATCATCTTCTTCGGGGTGCGCTGCGCGTAGCTGCGCGGCACGGGGCCGTGCACGACGCCACCGCCGGTGTGCTCGGGCGCACGAACGGAGCCCTGACGGCTCCGACCGGTGCCCTTCTGCTTGAACGGCTTGCGGCCGGCGCCGGACACCTCGCCGCGGTTCTTGGTCTTGTGCGTGCCCTGGCGCGCTGCGGCGAGCTGGGCGACGACGACCTGGTGGATCAGCGGGACGTTGGTCTGAACGTCGAAGAGCTCTGCGGGCAGCTCGACGGAGCCGGCCTTCTTGCCCTTCACGTCAATGACGTCGAGTGCAGTCATGGACTACGCTCCCTTCACTGCGTTGCGGACGAAAACGATGCGGCCGCGAGCACCGGGGACGGCGCCCTTGACGAGCAGCAGGCCCTTCTCGGCATCGACCGAGTGCACCGTGAGGTTGAGAACGGTCACGCGCTCGCCGCCCATGCGGCCGGCCATCCGCATGCCCTTGAACACACGGCTCGGGGTCGAGGACGCGCCGATGGAGCCCGGCTTGCGGTGGTTGCGGTGCGAACCGTGCGAAGCGGAGACGCCCTTGAAGTTGTGGCGCTTCATGACACCGGCGGTGCCCTTGCCCTTCGAGGTGCCGACGACGTCGACGAGCTGGCCGGCCTCGAAGGTCTCACCGACGGTGAGCTCCTGGCCGAGCTGGTAGCTCGAGGCGTCAGCGGTGCGGACCTCGGTGAGGTGGCGACGCGGCGTCACGCCGGCCTTCTCGAAGTGGCCGGTCGCCGGCTTGTTCACCTTGCGCGGGTCGATCTGGCCGTAGGCGATCTGCACGGCGTCGTAGCCGTCGACCTCGGGGGTGCGGATCTGGGTGACCACGTTCGGAGTGATCTCGACGACGGTGACGGGAATGAGCTTGTTGTTCTCGTCCCACACCTGGGTCATCCCGAGCTTCTTGCCGAGCAGGCCCTTGACGGTCTTGGTCTGAGTGTTAGACATGTTCGCCCGGCCCCCTTACAGCTTGATCTCGATGTTGACGTCGGCAGGCAGGTCGAGGCGCATGAGCGAGTCGACGGCCTTGGGCGTCGGGTCGATGATGTCGATCAGCCGCTTGTGCGTGCGCTTCTCGAAGTGCTCGCGGCTGTCCTTGTACTTGTGGGGCGAACGGATCACGACGACCACGTTCTTCTCGGTCGGAAGCGGCACCGGTCCGACGACGGTCGCACCCGCGCGGGTGACCGTGTCGACGATCTTGCGTGCCGAGGTGTCGATGACCTCGTGGTCATACGACTTCAGTCGAATGCGGATCTTCTGTCCCGCCATCACTGACTCGCTCTCGTGTAAGGCGTCGTACAGGCTTCCGGGCCTGCATTGGACGCGACGTGCTCCGAGCGGGGTGCCGCTCGAAGCTCGTGGTGTAGCACCACTCTTCGGTTTTCAACGCATGCGTCCGGCGCGGCCGCCGCAGGCACAGACGTGTCCCGTGGTCACCGTTGTCGGATTTTTGCGAGGTGTTCTCCTGCCCGCGGCCTAGCCTGAGTCCCGATGGGCGGCTATGCACTGCCTGGCAGTGATCCGGCCGAGGCATCCGCCTCACGTGCCGAAATGTTGAACCCTACAAGTTTGCCAGACGAAACCCATTGCTGCAACCCGGGCGTGTCGTGCTTATGACCGCGCCGGTCCTCGCCCGGCGCGGGTCGCTGCGGGAGACACGGGAAAGGGGCCGGGCCCGAAGGCCCGACCCCTTTGGATCGAGATGCGCAGTTGCGCTGCTACTCGATCACCTGCTTGCGATCGTCTTACTTGATGATCTTGGTGACGGTACCGGCGCCCACGGTGCGGCCACCCTCACGGATGGCGAAGCCGAGGCCCTCCTCCATCGCGATCGGCTGGATCAGCTCGACGTGGAGGTCGGTGGTGTCACCCGGCATGACCATCTCGGTGCCCTCGGGAAGGGTGATGACACCGGTCACGTCCGTGGTGCGGAAGTAGAACTGCGGACGGTAGTTCGCGTAGAACGGGTTGTGGCGGCCACCCTCGTCCTTGGACAGGATGTACGCGGTGCCCTCGAACTCGGTGTGCGGCGTGACCGAACCCGGCTTGACGACGACCTGACCGCGCTCAACGTCCTCGCGCTTGGTACCGCGCAGCAGCAGACCGCAGTTCTCGCCGGCCCACGCCTCGTCGAGCTGCTTGTGGAACATCTCGATACCGGTGACCGTGGTCTTCTGCGTCGGACGGATGCCGACGATCTCGACCTCGGAGTTGATGGCGAGGGTGCCGCGCTCGGCACGGCCGGTGACGACGGTGCCACGACCGGTGATCGTGAAGACGTCCTCGATCGGCATCAGGAACGGCTTGTCGCGGTCACGCACCGGGTCGGGGATCGACTCGTCGACGGCCTCCATGAGGTCGAGGACCGACTGGACCCACTTCGGGTCGCCCTCGAGAGCCTTGAGGCCCGACACGCGCACGACCGGAGCGTCGTCGCCGGGGAAGCCCTGGGAGGAGAGCAGCTCGCGGACCTCCAGCTCGACGAGCTCGAGGATCTCCTCGTCGTCCACCATGTCGGCCTTGTTCAGCGCGACGAGCAGGTAGGGGACGCCGACCTGCTTGGCGAGCAGAACGTGCTCACGGGTCTGAGCCATGGGGCCGTCGGTGGCCGCCACGACCAGGATCGCGCCGTCCATCTGCGCGGCACCCGTGATCATGTTCTTGATGTAGTCGGCGTGGCCCGGGGCGTCAACGTGCGCGTAGTGGCGCTTCGGCGTCTCGTACTCGACGTGCGAGATGTTGATCGTGATACCGCGCTGGCGCTCCTCGGGAGCCGAGTCGATCGACGAGAAGTCGCGGACGACGTTGACGTCCGACGGGTACTTCTCGGCGAGCACCTTCGAGATCGCGGCGGTAAGCGTGGTCTTGCCGTGGTCGACGTGACCGATCGTACCGATGTTGACGTGCGGCTTGGTCCGCTCGAACTTGGCCTTAGCCACTGTGGGTCCTCCTCAGGACTCTCGTGTAGAAGCTGCGGTCGGCGCGTGCCGGCCGGACATTCTACGGGGATTGTTTCTATGTTACGGGATGTTTGCCAGGCCGATTTCTCGGCCCGAACGCTCGCTCGAGGAGCTGAACGACTACTCGCCCTTGCTCTTCTGCACGATCTCGTCGGCGACGTTCCTCGGCACCTCGCCGTAGGTCTCGAACTGCATCGAGTAGACGGCGCGGCCGGCGGTGCGGGATCGCAGGTCGCCGATGTAACCGAACATCTCGGAGAGCGGGACGATCGCGCGGATCACCTTGACGCCCGAGGCATCCTCCATGGCCTGGATCTGGCCGCGGCGGGAGTTCAGGTCGCCGATGACGTCGCCCATGTACTCCTCGGGGGTGCGCACCTCGACCGCCATCAGCGGCTCGAGCAGGACCGGGTTGGCCTTGCGCGCGGCCTCCTTGAAGCCCATCGAGCCGGCGATCTTGAATGCCATCTCGGACGAGTCGACCTCGTGGTAGCCGCCGTCGAGCAGGGTCGCCTTGACGCCCACCATCGGGAAGCCGGCGAGGATGCCGCCCTGCATGGCCTCCTGGAAGCCCGCGTCGACCGACGGGATGTACTCGCGCGGGATGCGACCACCGGTGACCGCATTCTCGAACTCGTACGTCTTCTCGCTCGTGACCTCGAGCGGCTCGAGCTTGAACTGGATCTTCGCGAACTGGCCGGAGCCGCCGGTCTGCTTCTTGTGCGTGTAGTCGTGACGCTCGACCGTCTTCTTGATGGTCTCGCGGTACGCCACCTGCGGCTTGCCGACGTTGGCCTCGACCTTGAACTCGCGGCGCATGCGGTCGACGAGGATGTCGAGGTGCAACTCGCCCATGCCCTTGATGACCGTCTGGCCGGTCTCGGGGTTGAGCTCGGTGCGGAAGGTCGGGTCCTCCTCGGCCAGCTTCTGGATCGCGGTGCCCAGCTTCTCCTGGTCGGCCTTGGTCTTCGGCTCGATGGCGACTTCGATGACGGGCTCGGGGAAGGTCATCGACTCGAGCACCACCGGGTTGGCCGGGTCGGCGAGGGTGTCACCGGTGGTGGTGTCCTTCAGGCCGATGACGGCGTAGATGTTGCCGGCGGTCAACGAGTCGACCGGGTTCTCCTTGTTGGCGTGCATCTGGAAGATCTTCCCGATGCGCTCCTTCTTGTCCTTGGTCGAGTTGATGACCTGCGCGCCGGACTCGAGGTGACCCGAGTAGACCCGGATATAGGTCAGGCGACCGAAGAACGGGTGCGCGACGACCTTGAACGCGAGCGCCGAGAACGGCTCGTTCGCGTCGGCGTGGCGCTCGATGATCTTCTCCTCGTCGCGCACGTCGTGGCCCTCGATGGACGGCACGTCGAGCGGCGACGGCAGGAAGTCGATCACGGCGTCGAGCATCGGCTGCACACCGCGGTTCTTGAACGCCGAACCGCACAGCACCGGGTAGACCTCGGAGGCGATCGTGAGCTTGCGGATCGCGCCCTTGATCTCGTCGACCGTGAGCTCTTCGCCGCCGAAGTACTTCTCGAGCAGCTCGTCGCTCGACTCGGCCACGGTCTCGAGCAGCGTCTGGCGGTACTCCTCGGCGCGGTCCTTGAGCTCGGCGGGGATCTCCTGGATCTCGTACTTGGCGCCCATGGTCACGTCGCCCTTGGCATCGCCCGGCCACACGAGGGCCTTCATGGTGATGAGGTCGACGACGCCGACGAAGTCGCTCTCCGAGCCGATCGGCAGCTGCAGCACGAGCGGCTTCGCGCCGAGCCGGTTCACGATGGTGTCCACGGTGTAGTAGAAGTCGGCGCCGAGCTTGTCCATCTTGTTGACGAAGCAGATGCGCGGGACGTTGTACTTGTCGGCCTGGCGCCACACGGTCTCGGACTGGGGCTCCACGCCCTCCTTGCCGTCGAACACGGCGACCGCGCCGTCGAGCACGCGCAGGGACCGCTCCACCTCGACGGTGAAGTCGACGTGTCCCGGGGTGTCGATGATGTTGATCTGGTGCCGGTTGCCGTCGTTGTTGGCGGCGTAGGTGGGCGCCCAGAAACAGGTGACCGCGGCGGACGTGATGGTGATGCCGCGCTCCTTCTCCTGCTCCATCCAGTCGGTCGTCGAGGCGCCGTCGTGGGTCTCGCCGATCTTGTGGTTGACGCCCGTGTAGAACAGGATGCGCTCGGTGGTGGTGGTCTTACCGGCATCGATGTGCGCCATGATGCCGATGTTGCGGACCTTCTTCAGGTCCGAGAGCACGTCAAGTGCCACGGGGTTCCTCCGATTGGATGACGGTGAAGGTGAAGTTGTGGGGCAGGCGGGCGACGGATGCACGAGGCATCCGATCGCCCGCCTGCGTCGCCCTTACCAGCGGTAGTGGGCGAAGGCCTTGTTGGACTCGGCCATCTTGTGGGTGTCTTCGCGGCGCTTGACCGCGGCGCCGAGGCCGTTCGACGCGTCGAGGATCTCGTTGGTGAGACGCTCGGTCATCGTCTTCTCGCGCCGGGCCTTGGCGTAGCCGGTGAGCCAGCGCAGGGCGAGGGTGTTGGCGCGGTGCGGCTTGACCTCGACCGGGACCTGGTAGGTCGAGCCGCCGACGCGGCGGGACTTGACCTCGATGGTCGGGCGGATGTTGTCGAGCGCCTTCTTGAGCGTGGCGACCGGGTCGTTGCCGGTCTTGGCCTCGACGCCGGCGAGGGCACCGTAGACGATGCGCTCGGCGAGGCCCTTCTTGCCGTCGAGCAGGATCTTGTTGACCAGCTGCGAGACGACGGGCGAACCGTAGACCGGGTCGGCGACGACCGGGCGCTTGGGAGCGGGACCCTTGCGAGGCATTACTTCTTCTCCATCTTCGCGCCGTAGCGGCTGCGAGCCTGCTTGCGGTTCTTGACGGCCTGGGTGTCGAGCGCGCCGCGGATGATCTTGTAGCGCACGCCGGGGAGGTCCTTCACACGACCGCCGCGGACGAGCACCATCGAGTGCTCCTGCAGGTTGTGGCCCTCACCGGGGATGTACGCGGTGACCTCGGTGCCGTTGCTGAGCTTGACACGGGCGACCTTGCGCAGAGCCGAGTTCGGCTTCTTCGGGGTGGTCGTGTAGACGCGCGTGCACACGCCGCGCTGCTGCGGGTTGGCCTTCAGGGCGGGCGCCTTGGTCTTGACGACCTTGGGGGTGCGCCCCTTCCGGACCAACTGCTGAATGGTTGGCACTACTTGCTCCTCTATGAAAACTGCACGGTGACAGCAGATGTTCTTCCCCGCCCGGAATCACCGGGCAGGATGGATCGGACTCGTTGTTGTGACGGGAGTGTCGCGACCTGCGAATCCGATATGCCGTGGGGGCGGGCCGGGTGGCCTTCCCGACCGGGGTCGGGGTGCCCTTCATGGATTCGGTACGTGCCAGCGAATGAAACGGGATCGGAAGCCTCGCGGGATTCCGCGCACGGTTCATGCGCACGACAAAGCGCACACCCTGCCAATGATAGGCGACGCGTGCACTTCGCGCCAAACCGCGTGAGGGCCGTTCGCCCTAGGCGTTCGGCGCGGGATCAGGCGTCGGAGTCCCCGATCTGCGTGCCGCCGCCGTCGGAGTACGCCGACGAGGGGACGAAGCGCACCGAGTCGCCCGAGACGACCAGCGTGCCGGACACTTCGAAGGGTTGGGAGCCGGTGGTGGCGGTGCCGGTGAGGCCGCCGACGGAGGCATCCGATGAATAGGTGACGTAGCCGGGCGAACTGGTGGCCACCGGCCAGCCGCCGAGTTCGTCGTTCCACCCGCCGAGGGCGACCTGGGGAGCCTCGTCGAGGGTCCAGTGGCCGTTGGAGTAGGTGACGCCCTGCTGTGGCTCGGCGTAGAACGGGCAGCCCTCGGGCGTCATCGACGTCTGGGCGACGCAATCGGCGAGCCACTTGCCGACGGCATCCTTTGCGGCGCTCACGGCGGCGGGCTGCGCCTCAGCGCTGACCTCGGCGGCGGCGGCCTGCTGCGGCGGGAACACCGCAGCGACGGCGCCGGCGCTCACGCTGTAGTACTTCTCCTGAGCCGCGTCGATGGCGTAGGTGCCGGGGAACGCGCGCTCGACGACCTGGCCGTCGTGGGCGGTCACCGCGTGGCCGCCGATCTTCACCGTCATGTCGTCCGGCCCGTGCAGGTTCACGGTCAGGGTGGGCAGGGACTGTTTGGCGAGGCGCCAGGCCGAAACGATCGGGGCGGAGGCGCGGGCGACCTTGAACTGCGCCGTGTACGCGGCCTGGCCCTGACGGATGCGCGCCTGCACGGTCGCCGTCGCCCCGCTGCGCTCGACTCCGAGGATCTGGAAGGAGCTGACGCGATCCGTGGCCTTGCGATACGCGGCATCCGTCAGCAGCACGTCGTCGTCGCCTGCCGTGATGCGGCCGAGCTTCATGGCGGTGGAGACGTCGCCGTCCACGACGGCCTGGAGGTAGTGGCGCACGGGCAGCTCGGGCGAGGAGATCGCGGCGAGCGTGGGGATCGTGCCGATGCCCAGGGTGACGGCTACGGCGCTCGCGAGCACTGCGACGACGATGCCGACCAGGGCGAGGGGGCCGAGCAGGCGGGGGCGGGATTCAGTCGTCGTCATGCTTCTCCCAGGGCCATTCGGGGCGCCCGCGCTGCCGGATCCGCGAGGCCAGCAGGAGCATGTAGAGCAGGGCGATGAGGAACCCGAGCGCGCCGGCGGTCGGGGCGAAGGGGCGGGTCAATTCGGTGCCGAGGAAGAGCAGCCCGGCGACGGGGTCGCCCGCGCCGACGAAGACCGCGATGCCGCCGAGCAGCGCATACGCCAGGTACGCACCGACCGCGATGCCGAGCGCGGCGAGGGGGCTGACGCGCTGCCGCTGCTCGGGGACCCGCAGCGCGATCCAGAGCAGACAGCCGAACACGAGCAGCGTTGCTGCGGCGACGGCGATCGGGCCCGCCAGCAGGCCGGCCTGCGGGTCGTCGACGACGTCGATGCCGGCGAAGAGGGAGGTCACGCCGAACACGGCGATGACGAACGCGAAGTACAGCACGGTCGCGAAGAACGCGACGGTCGACGCGTAACGGCGGAACCCGGTCAACCTCAGCGCGCGAGCGCGGCTCGCTCCTCTTCATATGCGGCGGCGGCCTCGGCGTTGCGGCGCTTGACCGACTGGCCGCGGGCGGCGATCCACGCGCCCATCCAGGTGACGACCTCGAGGGCGAGGAACGTCGCCGTGAAGGCGATCAGCACGTAGGGGACGTTGGCCTGGAAGTAGTCACCGAGGAACGAGCGGAACTCGTCCGGCGTGCGCTCCCAGATGCGGTTCGTGATCAGCGCGGCGGCGAAGTAGCCGACGAAGACCAGGGCCGCGACGAACATGCTTCCGAAGACATATGCCCACCAGCGGCCGCGGTTCACGATCGCGACGAGCGCGATGAAGGCGGCGGCGAACACCGCGAGGGGCAGCCAGAACTCCCAGCCCTCCACGTAGCTGAGGATGTACTCGCGGGTGCTGTCGGCGCCGAAGCGCACGAACAGGATCACGTAGGTCGCCGCGATCTCGAGGGCGGCGAAGAGCACGGTGGCGAGCACGGCGAGCAGGATTCCGACGCCGCGGTTGCTGCGCTTCTTCGGCGGCGTGGGCGGCTGGACATAGACGGGCGACGGCTGCGAGACGGATGCGGCGGGCGCCGGCTGCTCGGCCGCCGTCGGCTCGACGGTGGTCGGCGTCGCCGGGGCCTCGGCGGCAGGGGCGGACTCGGTCGTCGTGGCGGCCTGGGTGACCGGTTCGCTCACGGGCGCCGCCGCCGGGGCATCCGTCGCGGCGGTCTCTGCGGGCGCCTCCTGCGCGGATGCCTCCGAGTCGGCGGGCTCCGCGGTCGGCTCGACCTCGTCCGAGGTCTGTGGAACGGACTGCTCGGGGGCGACGTGCTCGGAAGCGGCGACCGGGCGGTAGCCGGGGTCGAGCGGCTGCACGGTCGCGGTGTCGGTGTGGTCGGCGGGGTCGCCGCCGGCAGGAATGGTGGGCTGCGCGCCTGTGCGCAGTGCGGCGGCGGTCTCGTCGGCCAAGGGGGTCGGCTCCTCGCTGCGCTGCGGCGTCGGCGTCGTGTCGCTCATGCGCCCCAGGGTAGCAAGGCGCCTCGCCGACCCTCGGGATTGCTATGCGGTGAGCGGGGCGGCGAGCACCATGACGTCCATCCGGCCGGATTGCACGGTCACGCCGTCCTGGTTCGCGAGGGTGAGCTGCCGCTCGAGGATGCCGTACTCGCCCGAGCTCGTGGGGCGCGCGGAGAGGATCTCGACCGTGCAGGTCAGGGTGTCGCCGATGAAAACGGGCGCGGCAAACTTCCACTGGTCGATGCCGAGCAGCGCGACGGCGCTGCCCTCGAACACTCCGGTGCGCGCGATCAGGCCGAGGCAGAGCGAGGCGCCGAGCATGCCGTGCACGATGCGCTGCCCGTAGCGGGTGCGCTTGGCGTACTCGGCGTTGGTGTGCACCTCGTTGTTGTCGTTCGTCCACGCGGCGAACTGGTAGACGTCGGCTTCCGTGATGGTGCGGCCGGGGGTCGTGAACGTCTGTCCCGCGTGGAAGTCGGGGAGGTAGAGGGGCATGCGGTCAGGCTACCGGCCGCCGCGGCTACGACCCGTTGCCGACGAGCACGTAGATGTAGCCGGCGACGGTGGCGCTGCCGGAGGACGAGGTGCCGGAGGACGAGCCATCCGTCGCGGCCGCGGCCGCTTTCTGCACATCGAGCTTGTCGACCAGGAAGAGCCGCGGGCCGTCTTGCTGCACGGCCTGGGTGAAGTCCATCAAGCTCGCGTAGTCGCCGGAGGCGGCGAGCGTGACCGGCAGCAGCAGGAAGTTGGACGTCGTGATCGACGGGTCGGTGGTCAGCGGCGGGGCGACGGCGGCGGCGGTCGCGTTAGCGGTGGGCGCCGGCGTGGCCGTGCTGCTCGCCGTGCCGGACGAGGCGGCGGTCGATCCGGCGGCGGACTGCGGCGCGTATGCCGTCGGCTCGCCGACCGTGATCGAGGTGAGCGTCGTGTGCGTCGACGAGGCCTGCGACGACAGCTGCCGCACGAAGTCGGTGACCTCGGGCTCTCCCGGCACGGAGGCCTGCAGCGTGGCGAGCTGCTGCTTGAGCTCGCCGATCGAGGCGTAGTCCTTCTTGAGCTTGGCGAGCTGCACCTGCGAGGCCTGCAGCTGCTGCTGCGCGGCGGTCTTCTGCTCGTCGGCGGTCGCCGCCTGGTCGAGCTGGGGTGAGATGCCGACGAGCCACGCCAGCACGGCGACGGCGACGGCCATGACGACTCCGCCGAGGATCCACAGTCGGTTCGAGTTCATGGCGGTCACTGCTTTCCGGCGAAGCGGCCCGAGAAGGCCTGGTCGGTGAGGGAGAGGGTGATGGTGGTGGTCCAGGACCCGGAGGCGGTGGCGGTCGAGGCATCGCCGGTGGCCTGGGTGCCGGCGGCGGCCCCTGCGCTGCCGCTCGTGATCGCTCCGGCTACCGCGTCGGCGTAGCCGGGCAGCTTCTGCATCGCGTCGAGCGCGTCGGCGATGGCGGTCTCGCTGCTTGCCGAGACGGTCAGGGTGACGGTCGCGGCGCGGCTCGGCGAGAGCGGGGCGGCGTCTTGGCTGACGGATGCCGTGGGCGAGGCGGTCTCGCCGCTGATCGCCGTCACCTGGACGCCCGAGGGCAGCACCCCGTCGATCTTCGCGAAGTACGCCTTCCAATCGATCTCGGTCGCGGCGCCCACGCGCTGGGCGCTCTGGGCGAGCGCGACCTGGCTCTGCACGGAGCGCACGGACGCATACCTCGCCTGCTGGGCGACGACGGATGCGTTCTCGGACTGCACCTCGGCGAGTTCGCTCTGCGCCCGCTGCGCCAGCACGTAGGTGCCGGCGGTGGCGCCCCCGGCGAGCAGGACGACGGCGACCAGCACCAGGAGCACGAGGTTGCGCGCCTGGCGGGCCTTGCCGACGGCGGCGACCTCGGGCGGCAGCAGGAAGGCGCGCGGGGTGCCGCCGATCACGAGATCGTCGGCGCGCGCGGCCCGGGTGAGGGTGAGGCGCGGGCCCTTGGCGGGCTTGGCGGGCTTGGGGGCGCGGGGCTTCCGCTCGGGGGCTTCCGGCGCGGCGGGGGCGACGGACTTGGTGCGGCGGCGTCGGGCAGGGGCATCCGTCTCGATCGGGTGCGCCTCGAGCAGCTCGGTCAGCGGGGTGGGCAGGTCGGAGGCGGTCATGCGGCGCTCCCCAGGGCGAGGCCCACGGCGACCGACAGGGTCGAGCGGGCGTCGGAGAGCTGCTGCGCGTCGACCGATTTGGCGACCGAGACGTTGGTCAGCGGGTCGCCGAAGGAGACGGGCAGGCGGGTGACGTCGGCGAGGCCCTTGAGGAAGCCGGGCAGTGCCGCTCCCCCGCCGGTCACGACGATGCTGCGCACCGGCGAGTCGGGGTGCACGTTGGTGAAGTAGTTCACCGTGTTGCGCAGGCTGGCGAGGATCTCGTTGCCGACGTCGTAGATCACCTGCACGGCGCGGTGCTCCTCCACCGTGGCGACCTGGGCGGCGAGGCCGAGGCGGCGCTTGACCCGCTCGGCCTCGTCGGCCGGGATCTCGAGGCGCTGCGCCAGGGCTGAGGTGAGGTCGGAGCTGCCGGAGGGGATGATGCGCACGAACTTCGGCACGCCGTCGACGGCGATCACGACGGTCGTCGCCGAGGCGCCGAGGTCGACGACGGCGACCGGTCCGGTGGGCTCGGTGCGGGAGACGAGCGCGCGCACCAGGGCGAAGGGGATCAGATCGACGTTCTCAGGCGCGAGACCGGCGGACTGGGCCGCCTTGACGTTGTCGAGCACCGCCTCCTTCACGGCGGCGATGAGCAGGCCGTGCACGACCGGGCCGCCCTCGCCCTCCCCTTCCGAGACCGGGTAGAAGTCGAGCAGCGCGTCGCCGACGGGCACGGGCAGCAGATCCTGCACCTGGTAAGGCAGGGTCTCGCGGATGCGCTTCAGCGGCGCCTTCGGCACCGTGAGGTCGCGGGCGAGCACGCGCTGGTTGCCGACCCCGAGCACGACCTTCTTGCTCTTGAAGCCGGCGCGGGCCCAGAGCTGCTTGAGCGCGGTGGCGACGGTGTGCGGTTCGCTGACCTCGCCGCGGGCGACGGCCCCTTCGGGCAGTTCGAGCTCGTGGTAGCGGTGCAGCACCGGGCGGCCCTTTCCGTTGTCGGTCAGCTCGACCGCGCGCAGCGCGTCGCTGCCGATGTCGACTCCGACGATCGTGTGTGACATGGTCTGTGCTCCTTCGGGTCAGGCGTTCAGACCGAACAGGGAGAGATAGGAGGAGGCGAGCTGGGCGCCGAACACGACGCCCACCCAGGCGCCGAGCAGCATCCAGGGGCCGAAGGGGATGCCGCTCTTGCGGCCCGCGCGGCGGGCGAGGAGCAGCACGACGGCGAACAGGCCGCCGAGCAGGAAGGCGCTGAACGCGCCGACCACGAGCTGGGCGAGGCCGAGGTGGCCGAGGTAGAGGCCGAGCACGCCGGCGAGCTTCACGTCGCCGAAGCCCATGCCGCGGGGCGAGGCGAGCGCGATGGCGACGTAGAGGACGAACAGGGCGGCGCCGCCGACGAGCAGGCTGATCAGGTGCGCTGAGTCGTGGGTGAGCACGGATGCCGCGGCCAGCAGCACCCCGCCGACCAGGTAGCTCGGCAGCACGATGCGGTTCGGCAGGGTGCGGGTGTCGAGGTCGATCAGCGCGAGAGCGATCGAGACCGCCGCGAGGTACAGGAACGCGAGGAGCTCGAGGATCGAGGCGGTGAGGTGCGAGGCATCCGTCGCCTGCCAGCGCGTGAGCGCGACCCAGGCGGCCACGCCCGCGAAAGCCAGCCCCGTGCCCAGCTCGACGAGCGGGTAGCGGGAGCTGATCGGCTCGGCGCAGGTGCGGCATTTGCCACGCAGCATGAGCCACGACAGTAGCGGGATGTTGTCGTAGGACCGGATCTGCTGTCCACAGCGGGGGCAGGCGCTCGGCGGGTTGACCACGCTGAGGCCGGCCGGCACGCGGTAGACGACGACGTTGAGGAAGGAGCCGATGAGGCTGCCGAAGATTCCGAGGGCGAGGGCGGGCATGGTGATCATCCCCTCGTGTCGAATCGGGACGTCTCAGTGGCCGTCACCGTGGTGATCGGGACACCGGGGCCGGTCGGGTAGGCGAGGGCGCCGGGCACGTCCATCTCGTAGTAGACGACCTCGGGCGAGTTGCCGGTGGTCGACTTGCCGACGTACACCTCGCCGTTGAACGGGCCCGCGTTGTTATCGACGTTCCACGAGCAGGGTGTGAAGAAGAAGCTGCGGACGTCGTCGGTGGTCGTGAAGTGGTTGGTCGCGGTGATGTCGGCGTAGCCGGCCGGGCGCGAGGCGTTGCAAACAGGGCTGTGGTAGCCGTTGCCGTACGCGTCGACGCCGTCCGGGTACTGCCAGGTGACGGTCTGCGTGCTCGAGGAGGGCAGCTTCCCGTCGGTCGGCACGATGGCATAGAACTGGTGCACACCGTTTGCGGAGTCGATGGTCGTGTTGCCGCCGAAGTCGAAACCGGACTGGCTCATCACGACCACATCGCCGTGCAGGTTCAGGTCGGAGAGCTTCAGCGGGCTGCTTCCGCAGTTCGTGAAGACCACGATGCTCTTGCCGGTCAGGGCGCTGATCGCCGCGGAGTTCGTCGAATCGGACGTGGAGCAGCTCGGCGCCGTCACGAGGTGCCAGCCGGCGTCGAGCCAGGGCTGGAGGGAGGCGGTGTCGCTTCCGATGGCCGGCAGGGACTCCTTCTGCGGCGCGACGACCGTCGTGTTCGTCGGGTAGTTGAGCGCCGTCGGGATCTGAGAGGCGTCGAAGCCGACGGTGCCGCCCGGGCAGGGCTTCAGTGTGACGTTCCCGCTCGCGCCGCAGGTGGAGGCCGGCTCGCCGATGCGGCTCAGCGACAGCGCCTGGTTCCCGGCGACGGCGACGTAGCCGCCGACGACGTGGCCGGTGCCCGTCGTGCTCGCCGTGGACACGAGGCCGCCGCCGGTCGAGCGGACGTTGCCGTATACCGCGGTGCTGTTGCTGTTTAGGGTCACGTCGCCGGAGGCCTGCACGTCGCCCGCGACGGAGTCGCCAGAGTCGACGGTGACGGTGCCGCCGAAGCTCGTGACCGAGCCGCAGCCGGTGGATGCGGCGGAGCAGTTGCCGACCGAGTGGCCGATCTCGATGTTGCCGTTGGTCACCAAGGACCCGTCGACGGCGGCGCCGGCGAGAGTGAGGTTCGGCTGGTTGTACAGCATGAGGTTCTGGCCGATCTCGACGTTCCCCGTCGAGGTGAAGGTGCCCGACCAGACGCTGCCCTTGACGTTGCACGGATGCTCGAGGTTCACGTTGCCCTGGGCGTAGATGCTGCCCTCGATCGGGTGAGCGGTGCCGCCCGTGGTGCAGGAGACGTCACCGTTGCTGTAGACGTCGGCACTCGTTCCCCCCGTCGGGTCGATCGTGGTCGCGCCGTTGGTCAGGGTGATGCTCGCGTCGCTGAAGACGGACTTGTCGATCGCGGCCGAGTTGTCGTAGCTCGTGTTGACGTCGAGCGCGACGACGGCGGTGACGGAGCGGGTGTCGCCGGAGGACTGGCCCGCGACGCCCTTCGCGATCGCGGTCCCGGTCGAGTCGACGACGGCCTTCACAGGCGGGTCGCCGACCGCGTCGAACTGAAGGAAACCGCCGACGCAGGACGCGAGCTCGGCGCCGGCCGCGTCGTAGTAGTGCACGGTGGCGGAGTAGCTCGTCTTGTAGTTGACGGTGTCGGATTCCGCGACCGAGGCGTCGTAGCTGTGGGAAGCGCTGCACGGCAGGCGATTGGCGAGCGGAGCGCCCGTGTCGCCGATCGTGGCGAGGATGTCGTTGATGCCGGAATCCGCTGCGGCCCGCGACTGGGTCGACGCGCGTGTGGAGGTCGAGAATCCCACCGCGTGCACGGCGGCGCCGGCAAGCGTGAGGCTGACGATCACGACGACCGAGAAGATCACGATGACGCTGGGCAGCGCGAAGCCGTCGCTGTCGGCGAGGCGCCGCATGATGAGCGGGCTGCGGGGATTCCGGGTGCGGGTCATGGTGTGGGGGTGGGGGTCGCGGTCGGCAGGGGGTAGCACTGGTCGGGGCCGGTTCCGGTGGCGGTGATCTTGCGGGGCATGATCACGTTGGGAACGAGCACGAGTGCGGTGGATCCGTTCGTGATCTTGAAGTTCAGGTCCAGCTCGCCGTCGTGCGAGTTGAAGACGAGCGTGGAGCCGTCGGCGGGCTCGATGTTCTCGCCCAGGAGAGTCCAGCTGACGCCCGACTGCGAGACGTTCGGCTCGAGGTGGTGGGACCCCGACCAGGTGAAGCCGGCGGGGTCGTCGATCATGGAGTCGGAGCTCGCCTCGACGATGGTCTTGGTGGTCGGCGAGTAGTACCAGGCCATGCACTTCCAGGTGATGTCGCCGCCGCTCGTGCCCATCGCGACGCGCGCGCGAAGCAGCTCGCCGTTCGCGTCGACGGTCGAGAGGATGCCGTCGTCCGAGACCGCGACGGAGTCCGTCGGCTCGGGACCTGGGGCGGCGTTGCGCACGCCCTCCTCGACGCTCTTCGAGATCAGCTGACCCGTCGTCGTCGCATCGGAGAAGTCGGTCGTGACGTGTTGAGTGCGGAACATGCTGATCAGGATTCCGGCGGCGAGGGAGAGGACGAGCACGCCGAGCATGGTCGCGATGATCATCTCGACCAGAGTGAAGCCGCTGTCGTCTCCGGGGCGGAGACGGTCGCGGGAACTGCACTCCATGCTCAGTCCTCGCTTGTCAATTGGATGCGGGCGGTGGCTTCGGCCAGGTGCTGGGTGGCGCCCTGCCGGCCGACCCAGACGCTGTAGGTGACGACGGCCGGGTAGAGGCTGGGGCAGTCTTGGGTGAAGACCCGGTGGATCGTGAGCACGGTTCCGCGGGGATCGGTGACCTGCAGGCCGTTGAGGTCAGCGGCCCAGGTCTTGAGTGCATTGCAGGTGTTGGGGATGTCGATCTGCGCCTGGTCGAGCTCGCGGTCGACGATCTGCGACGCGGTCGAGGTGTCGACGTTGTTCGACGCGGTGCGCATCGACAGGGTGAGCACCGGAAGGATCGCGACGGCCAGAACGGCGAGCAGCATCATGGCGACGAGGACGTCGATGAGGCCGATGCCCCGTTCGTCGTCCTGCGAGGATGCGGTCACGATCGCCTATTCCTGGTCTTGATGTCCGGTTGCGGGGCAGGGCGGCCGCCCTGCCCCGCAACGATCGAAACTCGTACTACTCAGTTCAGGGCGCCGTGGGGCACGTGGCGCCGCCCGTCGGCGCGGTCGTTCCCACACCGGTCGAGTCGGATGCGTAGAAGACTTTGCCGGTCGTGGACTTACCGGTGATGCAGAAGTTGCTGCCAGAGGTGGCGTATGCCAGGAACGACGTGTTCGAGCTGAGAGTGGCTCCCGCGTCCTTGAAGGTGTCGGTGGGCGCCGTAGTGACGCTAGCGGGGTATGCGGTGGGAGCCACGGCGACAGAAGCGACAGTCTGCCCAGTGGGAAGATCGCCTGCGTTCGTCTCGAGGCTGACGAGCGCAGTCTTGAGATTCGTCACATCGGTCTGGACGGCCGAATCCTTCGCGTTCTTCTGAACGCCGAGGTACACGGGGATCGCGATCGCGGCGAGGATGCCGATGATGATCACGACGACGAGGAGCTCGATCAGGGTGAAGCCCTTCTCGCTCTCCTGGAGCAGCCCATTGCGGCGAGCGTTGAGCTTGCCCATGAGACGGAAATACATGGCGTAGTCCTTTGGTCGGTAGGAGCTGTGGATGCCGACGGAGCAGAAGTAAACCTCCGTCTGAAGTTGAGACTATGTACTGCCGATTGATCGGGTAATCCCAACAACGGGGGTGATTTTCGGCCCCGAATCCCCAGATCAGGGCACATTTCTACCCCAACTGTGGGGGTACCGATCAACTCGCGTTCTGTACCGCGTCAGTGATCTGGAAGATCGGCAGGTAGAGGCAGACGATCATGCCGCCGACGACGACGCCGAGGAAGGCGATCAGCAGCGGCTCGATGAGGCTCGTCAGGGAGTCGGTCATCGCCTCGACCTCGGAGTCGTAGAAGTCGGCGATCTTGTTGAGCATGACCTCCATCGAGCCGGCGTCTTCGCCGACGGCGACCATCTGGGTCACCATCATCGGGAAGACCGGCTCCTGAGCGAGCGGCTCGGCGACCGACTTGCCCTGGCGCACCGCCTTGGCGACGCGCTCGAGGGCGGTCTCGATCGCCCAGTTGCCGCTCGTCTCGCCGACGATGCGCAGGCCGCTCAGGATCGGCACGCCGGCGCCCATCATGTTGGCGAAGTTGCGGGCGAAGCGGGCGATGGCGATCTTGGTGAACAGCATTCCGAAGACCGGCAGCTTCAGCATCCGTGGCTCGATCGCCGCGCGCACGCGCGGCTCGTTCTTGTTGCGCCGCCACCAGACGCTGCCGGCGATGACGGCCACGATCAGCGTGGGCAGGGCCCACGGCATCTGGTGCGACATGACAACGAGGATCTGGGTCGGCAGCGGCAGGGCGCTGCCGAGGCTCGCGAACATCTTCGCGAAGATCGGCACGATGAAGGTCAGCATGATGACGACCGCGATTAGCGAGATCGCGAGCACGACCATCGGATAGGTCATCGCCGACTTGATGCTCGCCTTGAGCTTCGCTTCCTTCTCGAAGCCGTCGGCGACCGTGTTGAGCGCGCCGTCGAGGAAGCCGCCGGTCTCGCCCGCGCGGACCATGTTGATCATGATCGGCGGGAAGATCTTGGGATGCCGCACGAGGCTGTCGGAGAGCGAGGAGCCGGTTTCGACATCCTTCGCGATCTTCTCCAGCGCCTCGCGCAGCGTCTCGTTCTCGCTCTGCTCGGAGAGGATCGTGAGGGTGCGCAGCAGCGAGACGCCGGCGCCGGTCATGGTCGCCATCTGACGGGCCATGACGGCCAGGTCTTTGAGCTTGACGCCCTTCTTGAGGAAGCTCAGGTTGATCTCGCGGTTCAGCCCCGAGCCGGTCTCGGCGACCGAGATCGGGGTGAGGCCCATCTTCATCAGCCGCGCGTGCGCCGCGCCCTCGTTGGGCGCCTCGAGGCGGCCCTTGGCGACCTTGCCGTCGGCGCCGCGGCCTTTGTAGACGAACGTCGACGAAGGAACTGTCGTCATTGCGCGACCCTCGGGCTGAACGCGTCGCCGAAGTCGGGGCCGGCGGACTGCAGGGCACGGCTCGCGGCATCCGTCGGCGTCTCGACGCGATGGATGAGGCGGTCGAAGCCGGCGCGGTCGTGCACCTTCTCGAGCGCAGCCGTACGGGTGATCGTGCCCGCGTTGACGAGCTCGGCGAGGTGCTGATCCATGGTGTGCATGCCCAGGTCGCGCCCCGCCTGCATGGCCGAGGTGATCTGGTAGGTCTTGCCCTCGCGGATCAGGTTGCCGACCGCGGGAGTCGTGATGAGCACCTCGGTCGCCACGACGCGGCCCTCGCCGCTCGCCTTCTTGACCAGGGTCTGGCAGACGACGCCCTGCAGGGTGGAGGCGAGCTGCACGCGCACCTGGTCCTGCTGGTGAGGCGGGAAGACGTCGATGACGCGGTCGATCGTCTGCGGGGCGTCCTGCGTGTGCAGGGTGGCGAAGACGAGGTGGCCGGTCTCGGCGGCGGTCAGCGCCACTGAGATGGTCTCGAGGTCGCGCAGCTCGCCGACCAGGATCACGTCCGGGTCCTGACGCAGCACGTGCTTGAGCGCGTTGGCGAAGCTGTGGGTGTCGTGGCCGACCTCGCGCTGGTTGATGATCGACTTCTTGTGGTTGTGCAGGAACTCGATCGGGTCTTCGACCGTGACGATGTGGTCCGTGCGGGTCTCGTTGACCAGGTCGATCAGGGCGGCCAGCGTCGTCGACTTACCCGAGCCGGTGGGGCCCGTGACGAGCACCAGGCCGCGCGGCAGGGTCGCGAAGCGGCCGATCGACTCGGGGATGCCGAGCGACTTCAGCGTCTTGATCTCGGTCGGGATGAGCCGGAACGCCGCGCCGATCGCGTCGCGCTGCTGGTAGAAGTTCACGCGGAAGCGCGCGTTGGCGCTGACCGTGTAGGCGAAGTCGAGCTCGAGCTCCTCCTCGAAGCGGCGCTTCTGCTCCTCCGTCAGGAGGGAGTAGAGCGCGCGCTGGACCCGGTCGCGATCCCACACCGTGGTGCCGGGGGCGGCGCGCAGGCCGCCGTCGACGCGCAGCATGGGCGCGGCGTTGGCCGTGATGTGCAGGTCGGAGGCGCGGCTCGCGACGACTTCTTGCAGGGCGGCGATCAGCGCCGGGTCGGCGTCGGTGCGGGTCGGGGCGACGGATGCCGCGGGCCGGGGCGGCTCGGAAACGGCGGGTTGCGGGGCGGGGGCTGGGGTCTGCACGGCGGGCGTGGGAGCGGGCGGTGTCGCGACGGCCGGCTGCACGGCGGGCGGCAGCACCGTGTCGGGGGTCGGCCACGCGGCCGCGGCGGGAGCCGGCTGCGCCGGCGCGGGCTGCTCGTCGTAGGCGTGCTGCTCGCGCAGGGCGCGGCGGCTCGTCGGCGGAGCCGTGGGCGCGGTGACGGGGGCCGGCGCCGCCTGCTGGGGCGGAACGACCGGCGCGAGCCGCTCGGGCGCGAGCCGCTCAGGCGCGGCGACCGGCTCGGGCGCGAGCCGCTCGGGCGCGATGGGGCGCGGCGGCGTCAGCGGCCTGGGCGACCAGCCGAACGCGCTGTCGAAGTCCGGCTCTTCCGGGATCTCGTAAACGGGCCTGTCCATTGTGTTCCCTCCCCCAGCCCTACGCGACCACGCGCAGGACCTCCTCGACGGACGTCCATCCGGCGAGGCACTTGGCCCAGCCGTCCTCGCGAAGCGTGAGCATTCCCTGCGCCCGCGCGGTGCGGGCGATCTCGGCGCTCGACGCGCGCTCGACGGTGAGCCGTTCGATCTCCTCCGACACCGACATGACCTCGTGCAACGCCATGCGGCCGCGGTAACCCGTGTTGGAGCAGGCACGGCAGCCGACCGGCGCGAAGAGCTGCGCGTCGGCGTCGAGCGCTGCGACGGGGAATCCGATGCTCGTCAAAAGCGCCAGGTCGGGGTTCTCGACCGGCGCCTTGCACCGCTCGCACAGGCGACGCGCGAGTCGCTGGGCGACCACGCAGTCGAGCGCGGAGCCGACGAGGAACGGCTCGATGTCCATCTCGGTGAGACGCGTGACGGCACTCGGCGCGTCGTTGGTGTGCAGCGTCGACAGCACGAGGTGGCCCGTGAGCGCCGCCTCGATCGCGATCTGCGCGGTCTCGTGGTCGCGGATCTCGCCGAGCAGCACGACGTCGGGGTCGGAGCGCAGGATCGAGCGCAGGGCGCTGGCGAAGGTCAGGCCGGCCTTCGGATTCACCTGGACCTGATTGATGCCCGGCATCCGATACTCGACCGGGTCTTCGACGGTGATGACGTTGATCTCGGGTTTCGAGACCGTGTTGAGCGTCGTGTACAGCGTCGTCGACTTGCCGGAACCGGTCGGTCCGGTGACGAGGATCATGCCGTACGGCTTGGTGTACGAGCGGCGGTAGACCTCGAAGTTGTGCGGCAGCAGGCTGAGGTTCTCGAGCGACATCGTCGTGCTCGTGTTGTCGAGGATGCGCATGACGACCTTCTCGCCCCACACCGTGGGCAGGGTCGCGACCCGCAAGTCGATCTGGCGGCCGCCGTGGCTGACCGACATGCGGCCGTCCTGCGGCTTGCGACGCTCGGCGATGTCGATGTCGCTCATGATCTTGAGGCGGCTGATCACGCCGTTCTGGATCGCCTTCGGCGCCGGCTGCATCTCGTGCAGCACGCCGTCGATGCGGTAGCGCACGCGCACCTCGTGCTCGGCCGGCTCGATGTGGATGTCGGAGGCGTGATCCTGGATCGCCTGGCTGACCAGCAGGTTGACGAAGCGCACGATCGGCGCGTCGTCGTCGGTCGAGTCGGTGTCGAAGGCGGAGTGCTCCTCTTCCTGCGCCTTCTCCTCTTCGAGCGTGGCGGTCAGGTCGGAGAGCTCGCCGTCGGCGCGCACGTAGCGGCTGATGGCGGCGTCGAGATCGGATGCCTCGGCCACCGCGATCTCGACGCGTCGGCCCGTCGCGGCGCGCACGTCGTCGGCGGCCAGCAGGTCGTCGGGGTCGTCGGTGGCGATGATGAGCTGGTCGCCGTCGAAGGCGATCGGCAGCACGCGGTTGCGGCGCAGCACGGCCGGGTTGACGAGGGCGACCGCCTGGCGGTCGACCGGGTACTCGGCGAGCTCGACGAAGCGCGCGCCGGCGCGGGCTGCGCGGGCGCGGGCGATCTGGACACTGGAGAGGACGCCGTCCTCCACCAGGCCTTGGATCGCGACGGCCTCGTCGGCTGGTGCGGCCGAGATGAGGTCGAGATGCTCTATGGGCAAGGCGCCGTGGAGGATCAGGATCTCCGTGAGGGACGCCATGGACGTACCTCCTTGCAGGTGCGCCCCAGCTGGTCGGGACAGCTAGGAGATGGGTGGTCGTGAGGGGCTACGACGCTAGGCCACGGTATACGCGCCGGGGCGCCGGCGACCATATCCCCGTGTTGGGGTCATCGTCATAATGGACGCGTCAGATGACGTGCAGCGCGCCTGCCAGTCAGGTTCAGCCTCGAACGGGCGGGTGCGCGGTCGAGGATCAGCGACGAGACTGGAAGCTATGACGAGGGCATGTGCCGCGCGCTCTACCGTTCGGCTCAGGACGGCGCGGACGATCTGGTCCGGCGTGGCGTTCGGTGCCGCCGTCGGTACCGCGAGCCTCCTTTGGGCTGCGTTCGCGACCGGTTCCGTCGGATACCTCCCGGTGTTCATGCTCGGGTTCTGGATCGTCGGTGGCTTCGTGGGTGCGGTGTCCGCACTTCTCGGGCTCGTTGCGTGGAATGTCCTCTCGGGCGCATCGCGCTGGCCGGTGGCGGCCGCGACCGCCGCGGCTGGAACCATGCTGTGGTTCCTCTGGCTGCTCCTCGACTATGAAGGCTGGGCGAAGGTCGTCTGGCCTGGAACGTTGATCGCGGCCGTGCTCATGTTGGGGTTCGGCGTCACGCTCGTCAGAAGCGCGAAGCTGACCCGAGCCCCGCAGTAGCTGCGCCTACTGGCCTGCGATGTGCAGTAGCCCAAGCGGCCGCGCGTAACGCAAGCGGGGCTTGGTCTTTGGATCGGCCGCGTTCTTGCGTGGGTGTGCGTAGGCGCCGCGGTTTGTACACATCTTCGATGTTCGGGGCGTCGAATGTCGGTGGTGGCTTTTAGAGTGTGTGGCATGAGTTCGATGCGGGACGCGTTGGCGGGACTACCGCAGCTGGTGGCCGAGCAGGTCGCCGCCTGCGGTGAGCTCTGCGCCCTGTCCGGTTGATTCGCCCTGGGTTTGGTTCCTAGTGGTTTCCGGGGCTGGCGAGTGATTCGCCCTGGGTTTGGTTCCGCTTCCTTTGGGAGGATGAATCATGCCCCGTCAGTTCGCGCCGGAGTTCCGGCAGCGTGCGCTCAGGATGCTGGAAGAGGCGATCCCTGAGCACGAGACCGAGTACTCGGCGATCCGTCATGTCGCCACCAAGCTCGGCATCGGTCCGGAGACGCTGCGCAAGTGGCGCCGCCGGTCCGAGATCGACTCCGGCCAGCGCGCCGGGGTGACCACGGCGGAAAGCGCCGAGTTGAAGCGGCTCAAACGCGAGAACGCCGAACTGCGCCGCGCCAACGAGATCCTGAAGACCGCGTCGGCGTTTTTCGCTG
>NZ_AULK01000006.1:0-32588 GCF_000419445.1 Gryllotalpicola ginsengisoli DSM 22003
GGCTCTTCGGACTTCAGGTGGGGGTGGTGGGGTCGAGGCCGCCGGCGATGAGGAGCATTCTGAGTCGGTAGTTGTCGTAGTTGCGGAAGCCGCGGGCGACGCGGCGGGCGAGTTCGATGAGTCCGTTCACGGCCTCGGTGCCGCCGTTGGATGAGCGACCTGTGGTCCAGTAGGCCAGGAACGCGTCCCGCCAGCGGGTGAGGGTCTTGCCGAGGCGGGCGATCTCGGGGATCGGGCAGGACGGGAACGAGTCGAGCACCTGCTCGGCGATCTTCTTGCCCTCGGCGAGGTCAGCGCGGCGGTAAGCGTCGCGGAGCTTCTGGGCGCATTCGTAGGCGACCTCGACCTCGACGTGCTCCTCCCGCCCGGCGAACGCGTCGGCGAGGCGCTGAGTCTGTCGGTCGGTGAGGTTCTCGCGTCCGGCGCGGAGGGTGTTGCGGATCCCGTAGAGCGGGTCGCCCCTGCGGCCACGGTGGCCGAGGGTGTCCTGCTGGACGCGGCGACGGACCTCATCCACGGCCTGGGTGCCGAGCTTGACGACATGGAAAGCGTCGAGCACGGCGACCGCGTCGTCGAGCTCATCATCGAGGGCCTTCTTGTATCCGGCGAACGGGTCCAGCGTCGCGATCTGCACCTGGTCGCGGAACTGCTCGCCGCGTTCCTGCAGCCAGTCGGCGTAGGCCTTCGCGGAACGACCGGGCACGAGGTCCAGCAGCCTGGCGCGGACGCGTCCGCTGGCGTCACGGGTCAGATCGACCATCCCGGTCAGTTCCTTCGGACCCCGCCCGCCGTCTTCGACCGGCTTGGTCGAGACGTGGTGCCAGAGGTGCTCATCGACGCCAAGGGTGGTGACACCAGTGAAGCGGGACTCGTCCGCTGCGCGGCGCTCCAGCACCGGCTTGACGTGCCGCCACACCGTTTTCCAGGACACCCCGAGCTGCCGGGCGATGCCTTGCACCGAGGCGTTCTCCCGCCGCATCTGAGCGACCGCCCACGAGAGGGCCCGGGCCGTGAGCTGCGCCCGCGAAGCAGCAACGGCAGTGTCCTGCTCGGTGAACGACTTCTGTGCGCACGCATCATCGACGCAACGCCACCGGCGCTTGCGCCATCGCACCCGCACCGGCCCTGCGCCCATCGGCGCGTCGATCAACACGAGCGTCTTACGGCCCCTGGACTCGGCGACCTGCCCGCATCGCGGGCACCCCACCGACCCCGGCGGTGACTCGACATCGATGACGAGCACCCCATCGCCGCGGCGCTGCGCAGCGATGACGTGAAGCCCGCCGAGACCGACGAGCACATCACAACGATCACAGTAGACAACAGAAGATGGGCACGCGGCGGCGCACCCCGTAGCATCGGGCACGGGTCGAGGACTCCCGGGGAAGGGTTGCTTGGTCGCTACCGATCCTCGGGCCCTCGACCCGCCTCACACCACTACGCCACGGCCCGGCACAACCCCCAGCCCCCACCCGAAGTCCGAAGAGCCAGTAAACGCCCCTGCATACCCGGAAATACTGCCCCGCATTCGGGGTACAACGGGCGGCGCGGAGAAAGGCCTGGTCAGCGGGTGCGGCGCCGGCGCACGGTACTCGTCACGACGGCCGCGATACCGAGTACGACGATGATTCCGGCGACCCAGACGATCCACCATTGGATGGTCGAGCCGGTGCTCGCGAGGGCCGTTCCGGCGATGGTGATGTAGCCCGAGGCGCTGGCGCCGCCGGGAGTGCTGATCGAGAGGTTGTACACGCCCGAGGCATCCGATGGGAACACGAGCGTGAAGTGCAGGGTGCCCGACGACGAGGTCTGACCGAGGTCGAGCGTGGTGGCCGCGGCGGCGAAGGCGCCGACCGTGGGCAGCGAGCCGGTGCCGGAGATGATGCCGCTGGCCTCTTCGTTCGGGTCGAGCCCGGTGACGGTGAAGTCGTTCGACCCGGGCGAGGCTGTGAAGGCGAAGGTGCCGGTGGTCGCGGGCGGATACGTCGTGGCGGCGTTCGCAGCCGCGGGGGCTGCGACGAGCAGGCCGGCCGCGAGCAGGAAGGCGACGGCCGCCTTGCGCAGCACAGACTTGCGCAGCACAGAAAGGCGCAAGACAGACGCAGGCAATACGGATGCACGCACCCCAGGCCCAAGCAACCCAGCCGTGCGCAACCGAGAAGTGTTCACGCGATCCCCCGCACCGATTCGGGCCCTGCGGCCCATTCGGGCCATCCGGCCCACCCGACCGATCCGATCGATCTGGTCACCTTACTGTAAGGCATCGTTGCAGCTGACCGTCAGGGTCCCCGTTTTGGGCGTGTGCACCTGCGGGGTGATCACGGCCTGCATCGCGGCCCTCGCCTTGGAGTCGGAGGTGAAGGCGAGCTTCATCGTCGAACTCTTCCCGGGCTTCAGGTCGACGCCCCACTGTGCGGCGGTGTATCCGTCGTCGACGACGCTCTTGACCCCGCTGTTCTTGCCGTCCTTGTGCACGGCGGCGACGGTGAAGCCGGGCGGGGCGTACACGGTGGCGATGGTGCGCGCGGTGCCCGGGGGCACGCCGTAGGCTCCGCCGCCGGTCACGTACTCGGGAAGCGAAGTGGCGGCATCCGTTGGCGCGGTGTTGGTGATGGTGACGGTCAGCACGTAGACGGGGCCGGTGCGCGTGCAGGCGGGCGAGACGCCGACCTCGACCTTGCTGGTGAGGTAGTAGTCCATCTTCGAGCCGGTGCCGTCGGCGAGGTAGACGCCGAAGCTCTTCACCGAGTCGGTCTGCGCGGGCAGCCCGCCTGCGAGCGTGGTCTCGGCGAGCGACTTCTCCTCGGAGGCGTGCGAGCTCCACACGTTGAGCCGCCGCTCCGAGCCGATGCGCACGAACTGCTCGAGCATCGTCGTGGGGTCGTACGACCCGGCGGTGAGCTTGGCGAACACGGCTGCCGAGGCGGCCTGGAAGAACAAATCCTGCTGAGTCGGGTCGGGGTACTTCGCGTAGACGTCGCTGAGCAGCGTCTTCACCGTGTTGTCGGCGGTCAGCTGCGTCTGCGCCGGCGTGCCGGCCGCGACCGTCACCGGCCCGGTGGCCTTGAGCAGGTAGCTGAGCGCGACGGGGTCGAGCGAGATCACGCCGTCGACGCTCTGCCCGAAGCGCTGCTTCCACATCGCCACGGCGAGCTTCGCCGACTGGTCGAAGTGCGGCGTCAGCGTGACGTCTTGCATGTAGGTGCCGGTGATCTTGCCGTAGAGCTGCTGCGTCGCCTTGTCGAGGGTGGCGGCAGGCTTCGCCAGCTCGCCGAAGCTGCTGCCGGCGACCTGGTTGTCGAGGGTGATCTTGCCGTCGCTCACCGTCACGTGCGCGACGGAGCCGGGGATGCCGCCGGTGGCGCGCAGCTCTGCGTTGTTGAGGAACAGCAGCAGGTAAGTGCGGGTGCCGCTGTGCCCGAGCATGCTCGGCAGCAGCGCGGTCGCCCGGTCGGCCGCGTCGGTGAAGCCGGCGATCTGGGTCAGCTTGCTGCGGTAGTCGGCGATGGGAGAGGCGAGCGGGCCGACGAGCTGCGAGGTGTCGATTTTTTCAACGGATGCCGCAGCAGCGGTGACCGCGCGATCGGCGGCCACCACGGAGGGGCGCGCTTTCACGAGAGGCGCGAGCGGCAGAGCGCCGTTCACGGGCTTGAACGAGTCGGGGGTGAGGGCGTGCGCGGCCTTCACGAGTGGAGGCAGTGCGTCGTCGGCGATCCGGGCGGCGCTGGCGCTGACGTCTCCGACGGCGGAGAGGTTGGGGCCGAGGCCAGGGATGCGCTCGGCAAGCCACCACACCGGGTCGGAGGTCAGGCTGTGCGCGCGGTCGGCGTGCTTCGCCAGCGCGCTCGCCTGCTGCTGCGCGGCGGAGTCGTCACCCTTCAGCAGCGCGTCCTGGATGCGGTTCGCGACCGGCAGCGCCTGCTTCAGCTCATTGGCGGCGAGCGCCCCGCGCACGCCCACCCAGACCGCGGCGGCGACGAGCACCAGCAGCACCACGCCGCCGATGATCCAGCCGACTCTGCTGCGCCGCTTGGGCCGTCGGGAACGGCGGGGCGCGTCGGCTGCGAGGTCGGTCGACATGTGGCCCATCTAATCAGAGCGAACATTCGCGATGAGCTCAGCGCGAGAAGGCGAACGGCCGGTGGCTCCTGCCTCAATCGAGACGTGAGCCCGGAAGGGCGGCCTAGCCCTTTCGGTTACGTCCTGTACCGTTGTCCGCGATCGTCCGCGCCCCTCGCTCGAAGACAAGAGCCCGCAAACCAAGAGGTTAGGAACTTGACATGATCTCTGGCGCCCGCCGGATCCTGGTGCGCCTCGTGGGGTTCTTCGCGATCCCTGCCCTCACGGTGTTGAGTCCGATCCTCGTTTTACCAGCTATCACCGGCATCCTCGGCCCGACAGCTTGGGCGTCAGTTGCGGTAAGCCAGTCACTAGGCAGTGCAGCCGGAGTCGTCGTCGAACTCGGCTGGGGACTCAACGGGCCCCAGAGAGTCGCGCGGGCACGAACAAGCGACGCGCGGGCGCGAATTTACTGCTTGGCCCTTTCGACAATGGGCATCACGGCGGCAGTCATCTCGGTGCCACTGTGTGTGGCGGTAAATGCGCTTGTACATGGAATTGGCGCCAACGGGTACCTGATCGCGATTGCAACCGCCCTGGGGCCGATGGGGCCTATTTGGTACTTCGTCGGCTCAGGACAGCCCCGCTTGATTTTGCTGCTCGACACCATTCCAACCCTCTGTTTCACACTGGCGGCGGCAGCGTGCATTGGGCTTTTCCACCTCCCCCTAATCACATACTCACTCGGGCTGCTACTCGCGGCGGTAGTGCCGATATGGTTGGCGTGGAGCGCCGTGGGCGGCAGTCTGACTTATCTTCGGCGGATGACTGCAAGGCGATTAGCAAGAGTTCTATTCGCACAGGCAACAGCGCTACAGGCCCGCGTGGCGAGCGCAATTTACATTGCGCTTCCAATCACACTCGTTGGAGCCGCCATGCCGTCGGCCGTCGTAGAGTTCTCCGCCGCCGAACGCGTTGAAAGGCTATATCTCACCTTTCTACAGGCCTTCCCTAACGCCATGCAGTCGTGGGTCGGCGGCGCGCCTCCTGACAGGCGTCGCCATCGCGTATTGGTAGGCGTTCTCGGAAACGCGGCATTTGGGCTCGTTGCGGGAACAGTCCTCATCTTGATGGGTCCGCTCGTAATACGCATTCTATTTGCCGATGCAATCCATGTTTCAATGATTGTGTTGATCGCGTCAGGCACCGTCGTTGCCATTACGTGCACCTCTCGTGCTACGGGCGGTCTTGGCCTAGTGGCTTACAGGAGTGTTGGCACCCTCAGAAGTAGCGCCATTGCCGGCGCGATCATCGGCTTGCCTGCGATCGCAATCGGTGCGCGCCTGCTTGGTGTTCTGGGTGGCATGCTCGGCGAGATTGTGGCGGAGGCGACGGTGCTTATGATGCAGTTGCTGTCACTAGCCCGAATTGCGCGAGGTCGGTCTGGGAAACCGCAAGAGATCGTGCCGTCCGCGCTGACTGGCGAGTAACTACCCATCGTTGAGGGAATTGTGCCGCCAGCTAAGTCGAACTGCATTCACTGGGTTCGCCCACCCGAGCAGGATATTGACGAATGAGAATCACCCTCCTGACCCCGCACTTCGCCTCAAATTCGCTCGGCCGCACATACTGCCTTTGGCTGCTCGCGAAGTCGCTCGGGTGGTCAACGAGCATCGTCTCTACGGATCGTCGCCCGATCTGGAAGCCGCTGGCGGGGTCGGCATTCGCCGAAGAGTGCTCTGTCATCGACGCCCACGACATGCACCGAGTCGCGGACGCCTCGGACCTAATTGTGTCCGTGAAGCCGGTACCAGAGTCGACGGGTCTAGCCCTCCGCGCGGTTGGCTCAACTGGCACGCCGCTCCTTCTCGACATCGACGATCCCGACTTGGAAGCGGCCCTCGGGTGGCGCTGGACCCCACGTCGCATCGGTAAAGAGGTGCTAAAGCCAAGGCTGTTGCACGAGCTTCGGACTATTCGTAATGCCGCCCGCCGGCTCCCCGTGATTGCGAGTAACCCTTATCTTGCGGCACCTTATGGCGCCCGAGTTATCCCGCACGTCCGACATGATCCAGGCGCTGGCTCCCCACACACAAGGACGGCGCCTGTGATCGCGTTCGTTGGAACAATAAATCCCCATAAAGGGATAGACGTACTCCGCAAAGCCTTCGCAATGCTCGACCTGACCGACAGAACCACTCTGATTGTCACTGACGCTGCGCCCCCGGACGCGGCACAGGGAGAGCGCTGGATAGGACCTACCAGCCTCGAGGAGGGAGTTGCGTTAGCCGGCAGAAGCGATATCGTACCGATCCCCAGCTTACCTCTGCCGTATTCGGCAGGTCAGTTGCCAGTCAAACTGATCGACGCCATGATGTTGGGCCGCGCGGTCGTTGCTAGCCGAATCCCGCCGCTCGAGTGGGCGCTAGGAGAGAGCGGCTATCTAGTTGCACCTGGAGACGTAGATGAGTTGGCCGCGGCTCTCAATGCGTTACGAGACCCTGTAATGCGTGATTCTCTCGGCCAATTGGCTCGTGAGCGCGCCCTTCACCGCTTTACTGTAGACGCGCAAGCGGGTAATTTCGAGAACGCATGCCGATCTGCCTTGGCTTGGGGCACTTCACGCCGTTGAAAATTCAATCGCTGACTTCGCTCTCGGCACTCATTACTTAGCGCGGGCACGTGCCGTTCTGAGCCGCAAATACAAGACAAATGCCGAGCAAGGTCGTCGGCGAAGTCGACTTAGTCGCCGCTGTGAGATCGATAGGTGTGTAGGCCCCGTTAGCGGGTTTGATCCGTTGGCAGGGTTGTGACACTTCGGCGACTCCTGACCCGCTTTGGTTCCGCCAATCCCTCGCTCCTTGATCGCGCCCATAAACTCGACACGAACCACGCGCAGAGAACGGACAGCAAAAGGAACCAAAAGATCCCCTGACGAAAGAGCTCGATTCGCCACGTTTCTGCGATTGCATACACGACTACCGCTCCACCCGAAGCTACGACCGACTGGTAGCGGCTGAACACGCCACACACAAGGCCCGCAAAGAATAGGATCAGGAGAACGAACACCAGCCCCCACCAGCCGACACTGCCGAAAACATCGGCGAAGGCTGAATTCGTCGTCAAGTTGCTCGCTACGTCAACGTGGATGCGATATACAGGTGCAGGCAGTGCGCTGTCTGGGATCAACATGGTTGGGAGCACCCGTTCTAGCCCCAAGATGGGGTCAGTAGGGACCAAGAGTGTTCGACTCGAGATGCCCTGGGCCACCCCGACAGTCGCTTGCGCCGGTGCCCCGAGATACGCAGCAATCTGATAAAAGTTCATTTGCAATGGATTGGTTACGCCTCGATCGCCGTACCAGAGCGCATTACGCGAGTAGTTGGTAACGGTAAGCACCGCAAACGCGCCTGCGGCGGCGACGACCAACCACAGCCGACGAATCCGACGCGAAGCGGGGGCGTGAGCCAACATAAATATTGTGGCTACCACCACCATAAGCACGATAATTCGACCCGAAATCAACGCACTGACTGCCGCAAGCGCGCCGTTCAATAGCACTGCGCGGAACGAGCCCTCGCGTCGTAGCCAGCGCCAGATCGAGACAGGGGCCGATATTCCCGGCGTGTACTTGAGGCTAAGTATTCCCGCTGTACCTTCCCCGATGACGCTACTTCGGACATCGTTGCCATGCCCGGTCTGAAGCTGCGAGAGAACGCTAGGATCGCGCCCGATAATCACCAGAACCGCGCCGATTCCGATGACCGAGAGCAGCGTCAGCGTTGCCGCAAATGCCGCGCCGAAGCGAGGCTCTCGGGTCAATGCGAGACTCTCCGGTTCTGGGTTGCGTAACCGGCCGATACTGTAACCGAAAGACACCAGCGAGGTCGCAAGAGCGTAAAACACCACAATCAAAGTCCAGGCGGTTATGTCCCCATGTGCCCGCTGCGCGAAACCCCGTAGATCCTCAGATGTTCCAGGAACCGCCCACACAGAGAAACTTAGGATGACGGGCCCAACTAGATAAGTTGCGGGATGCCTCAACAAGGAAACGATACGCGCTCCAGGGCCAACTCTCGCTGGGGCCTGAGAAGCCGTGTCATGGCGCCCACTTCTATCCTCAACTGTCAAGGCGTGACCTCTGGGTTCGGGAGTACAAGGTTGACGATGCCGCCTCCGGCGCGTGACTTGGCGTCCAACATCCTCGGGGGTACAGAAAGGACGACCGATCGGCAGCCCTTGGCCGTTGAGCCATGAAATTCAAGGCCGGGCCGCCGGCCTGATCGGAGGCCGCCCAACCGCGCTTTCTCCGGCGCTAGTGTTCGGACCTCGCCAGCCGGCACAAAAGTCGCGGTCCGCTTAATTCCTCCGTTGACTACCGCTGGCCCTTCCAGTCGCAATCTTGCATCCCCCTCCCCGGCATCATGACTTCTTCGGTTTGGCCCGACTGCCGCTGAGATTGGAACCTGCATGGTCTAGCCGCTCCCGGTTCCGTGTGATGCAAAGTCAGAGACGTGAGCCATGAGGAGTTCGGCTTTCCTATGCCATCCTTCGGCCTCTGCCGCGGTTCGCCCAGCCACGTTGGGTATTGGTGAAGCGAGCGCCCGGTCGAATGCCGATAGCATTTGCGAGTGGTCTGCATATAGATGGACCCCGGGGGCCGAACGACGCTCTAGCACGGGAGTCGAGGTCCCGACGACACTGAGTCCAGACGCCAAGTACTCATAAAACTTCATCGGGCTACGGCCCAAATTTACAGCGTCGCGAGTGAATGGCAAGAGACCCACTTTTGCCCGCGCGAGCACGCGCGGCACTTCTGCGTATGGAAGCGCTCCTTGTATGCGCACGTTAGCGGGAAGACGAGGGGCACGGTCAATCGGCCCATAGAGATCGATCTGTACGCCCGGCCGAGACTCAGCCATCAGTTGGACAGCGGCCCAGTCAAACCTCTCATCCAATGCGCCGACATATATCGCTCCGTCTCTGGGATGTCGGTAAATATCCAGATCAAAAGCGGAGAGCTCGACGCCGTTCTCCACGATGGCGCTCGGGATGCCCTTCGGCAGTTGAAGAGCGCGCAACACGTACTCCGAAGTTGCGACAACCCCGTCCACGTTCTTGAGCAACTTCCCCTGTCGCGCCTTTCGGACACCGGACTTGTACACATCGGTCGGCCGATACACAAGCCTCCCCGGCGACGAGGAGGAGACAGCGGGCGCAAGCAACGGTTCGTCTAGCAGCACGAGGTCTGCCGCGGCCCCACCCACGGAGTCAATGGCGGCGCGCACGCGGTCCGCCTGCGCTGCAATGCGAAGCGGAAATGGCACGACTGCAACGACGTGCAGAACGCCGCGCTTGTCGCGCACGGGTCCAGATTTGGCGAGCCATAATCGGTTTTGCGGCGCACGGCCAAGTTTGAGTTGCGGCCAGGAAAGCGGGGTCGAAAAGTGAATAACCTCATGGCCGGCTAGAGCGAACTCTCGTGCCAGGTGGTGGCTGCCGACTTTGAACGAGCCGAAGTCAGCTGTGTGACTCAGCATCAAGATCTTCAAGAGACTCCTGCCAATACTCGGCGGACATTGGCCGCGACCCTGGGCCAGCTGTACTCGCTGGCGCACGAAAGAAGACGGTTCACGTCGGCAGGATCTAGTAGGCGGTCCATGGCGTTTGCCCATTCTTCCGGCGACTGCGCATCACCCACCGCTGGACCTTCATCTGCGACGATTTCAGCAAGCGATGCACACCCATGCCAATACGCGACGCGTTTGCCACAGCGCATCGCCTCAACGGCCGGGAGGCCAAAGCCCTCGAGCAATGATGGGAAGAGCACCGCTATGGAGCCTCGGTAAATAGACGCCAGTTCCGGATCCGACACCCTGGAAGTCACTCGGACGCGACCATCCAGTCCGGCTTCTGCGACGCGTCGCTTCGCTTCGTCACTGTCGCTTGAGACGACTGCGAGTCGGTACGCGGGTCGAAGCGAAAGCGCCCGAAGCAGAACGTCGAAGTTCTTGTGCGCCTTGATCGCTCCGACATATAGAAAGTGATCGCGCACTGCCGGGGAGGACGGACCGTCGGGCGAGAACACCTCGGAGCAACCGTTCCCTACGTTCTCCACGGCGACGGCCGGATCAGCGAGCCATTCAACGATCGCGTCCCGGGAGGTTTCAGACACCGTCATGACAACCGCCGCTCTCCGAATGGCTGGTCGAGCCACCCGGTCGTAGTAGGCGCGCTTTGCCGCACCCGAACCCGTCGGGTGCTGAAGGTGAATCAGGTCGTGAATGGTAACGATTTGCCGAGCTCGGCTCAGTCCAGCGTTATAGCCGGGCGAATAGACCACGTCTTTACTCGAGAGTCTGCGGCGCTCTCGCAAGACAACATCCATAGGGGAAACCGGAGAGCCATCACGTGCGAGTGGCTCCCAACCTGGCTTCAGTCGTGGAATCACTTCATCGGCATATCGTTGGATTCCGCCGACGCCACCACGCCATCGCGTGTCAACGAACAACATTTGGGCTCTCACGACCTGCCGACCCGACTGATACCCAGCTAGCGACCCGCGATCTGAAGGTTGCTTCGTCGAAGATGTCTGCTGCTCGATTCGGAACAAAATCCATGTTCACCGAAAGCGCGGCTTCGATTCCCGCGCTCAGCTCTGAAGCGCCGAGGTGCTCGACCACTACTCCGCCGCCGAGCGCGAACACGCTCTCCTTCGCGCCGCCTTGTCGCTGAACCACCACTGGTGTGCCTAGAGCCATCGCTTCGACGGGCATTATGCCGAAGTCCTCCACTGCCAGAAACATGTAGACGGTCGCCTCTTGATAGAGGGCGAAAAGCATGCTGTCACTCGGACGGATAACGAAGAACACCGGCACCGAAGCTTCGCGAGCGCGTGCCTCCAGTTCGGCTCGCTGGGGCCCATCGCCGGCGAGAACCACTGGAAGACCCGCGGCCTCCCCTGCCTCGATTACGGCGTCAAGTCGCTTGTACGGAACGAAGCGAGATGCCCCGAGAACAAATGAGCCGGGTAGCTCGGAGAATTGGTCCTGCTCTGCGTCGGACAGACGATCGGCCCACCGACCTGTTGCCTGCAACTCCCCTACTCGCACCGGCGGATAGATCACCTCAGCGTCTCGGTCCCACGCCGAACGAATTCGCTCACGTACGAACTCGCTGTTCGCCGCGTACCTTGCATCCTGACGAGCCGCGCGGCGATCTACCGTCTTCAGCAGCGGCGCGAGCGCGCGGGCGGTCAGACCGCTCCCACGGTCGTCCAGGTCCGGTGTCCAGACATACCGGGCAGGGGTGTGGACATACACGAAGCGCGGAATGCCCGAGTGGTTCTTCCAGTCGGCATGGTGGGCAAAGGCGTGTGAACTAATGAGAACGAAGTCCGCATCGCCAAATCGCATTGATGACCAAGTGAGCGGCATGAAGGGTAATGCCAGGGCCTTGCTCTTTCGCATGGGTGTGCGCGCCAACCAGGACTCGCGCAAGTCGCGCGAACCGAACCGCTCGCCGGAATCATTCCAGAGCGACACGAGCGAGGCGTCCGGGAATGCTCGCAGCATCGACTCGACGACGTTTTCGGAACCGCCATGGCGCGCCAGCCATTCGTGAACGATGACGCCCGCCATCAGATTGCGCCGTCTCCGGGCATGAGCACGGCCCGCGCTGTTCTCCACAAGATGACGAGGTCCCCGACAAGTGACCAATTCTCAACGTAGTAGAGATCGAGACGGATGGCCTCCTCCCAGCTCAGGTTCGAACGGCCGCTCACCTGCCACAAACCGGTCATTCCCGGCAACACGTTGAGTCGGCGCCATGCTGCGTCGTCGTACAGCTCGACCTCGCCCTGCCTCTGCGGGCGGGGGCCGACCAAGCTCATATCGCCCCGGATGACGTTAAACAGTTGCGGGAGCTCATCTATCGAGTATTTGCGGATGAATCGCCCGATCGGCGTGATGCGCGGGTCGTTCCTCACCTTGAACAATGGCTTGTCTCCCGCGCCCTCTGCCTTGAGCAGTTCCGGCAACTGTGCATCTGCGTCGACGACCATCGAGCGGAATTTGAGCATGTGGATCGGTCGGCCATCGCGCCCAACCCGCTCCTGCCGATAGAAGACTGGGCCGGGGCTCGTGGTCTTGATGGCGATTGCGACCGCCGCGAAGAGCGGAGACAGCAGGATGATCAGTAGCGCCGAACCGACGACATCGAACACGCGCTTTGTCACCCGCTCCGGCCCCTCGTAGCGCGGGGTCTCGACATGCATCAGGGGAAGCCCCGCGACGGGGCGCGTGTGGATGCGGGGACCGCCGATATCGGTCAGACCCGGGTCGACGACGAGGTGGCGGCGGCCCTCTTCGAGCGTCCAACTGATTCGACGCACTCGTTCGGGAGTGAGTTCAGGCGAACCCGTGATCACAACGGTGTCGGCACCGCTTTCGTCCATCGCACTGGCAACGTCGTCGAGGCTTCCGACGAGTTGCAGCGACGCGCCGTCGGCCAAAGTCAGCGTTCCCGACCGGCCAGGAACGATCGCTCCCACGAAGACGTATCCCGCGTCGGGATGGTTGCGCAGGGCGGCGGCGATGCGCGATACGGACGACTCTGAGCCGACGAGCAGACACCGCGACGCGTATTTTCCCGACATCCGCTGCACGGCGAGCCACTGCCGCCACATCCATCGCGAGGCGAAGAGCACGAGCACGCCGAGCGGCAGGGCGAGCAGGATGTAGCCGCGAGCCAGGTCGAGCTTGAACAGGAACGCGACGATGGCGATGAGGCCGAAAACATGCCAGCTCGCGCTGAAGACGAGTCGGTATTCCTGGGCCCCCACGCCGATCACTCGATCTGCTCGCGTTCCGTAGAAGCTGAGCGCGGCCAGCCACAGGATGCAGATACTCGCGGAAATGACCGTGTAGTTGATGGCGTCGAGACCGAACACCTCCCCCACCGTATGACTGGAAGTACTCGCGGCGCGGTCGAACCCAAGCCACACGAGTTGGGTACCGAAAACTACCCACACGATCGCCAGGGCGTCGGTGATCATCAGGCGAAAGGCGTAGGCCTTTCGCCAGTCCGCCTCGTTGCGTGTCGGCGCAATGTGTTTGACGCCGATGGCGGTGTTCTCAGCCATGGCTCGTTCCGGTGGGGTCCGATTCGGGTTGGAGGCGGATGTGCACGCGCTCCTGATGGCCAGCGTAGTTTCGGAATCTAGACGCCGGGGCAAGAATGACGATCTTGACCCGAATTGGGGACTCGTCGTCCGCGTCACCGCCGGAACGAGAATGAGAGCTTTGGACCATCGTGGTTCTCGATTTCCGGGGCGGCTTCAGGAACGTGCACGGCAGTGTTGCCGAGCGCGTCGACGATGATCTCGACGGCGCCGGCGATCTGCTCGCCGACCCGGTCGTAAACGTCTTGGGGCAGGCCGATCGGGTCTTCCACGTCGTCGAGCTGCGGATCCGCGGGGGCGAGGGTGCCGCGCGATTCGGCGGCTCGGGCGACGAGTTCGGATGGCGTGAGCGCCCGACTCTCGTCCGTCGGGATCGCCTCGCAGAGCCGCGCGAACTCCGTCAGCGTGAACGCACGCCGGATCGCGCGCGGGTCGAGCTCGACCGCGGCCGACCGGTGCTCTCGCGTGAGGGCGAGGATCAGGTCGGCGCCGATGACGGCCGGCTCGCTCAGCCGCGAGGCGCCGTGCGCGCGCGCATCCGTCTCATCGATGCCGTAGCGGGACGCGACCGCGACCATCTCGTCGGTCATGCGCTGACCGGGGCGCGCGATCGTGCCGGCGCTCGCCACCGCGAAGTCGGGGCGCGCGGCCAGCCCGCGGGTCAAGAGCAGCTCCACCAGCGGCGACCGGCACACGTTGCCCGAGCACACCGCGAGGATGCGGAATGGCTCGGTCATGGTCATGCGTTGCTGGCGGCCCGACGGGAGCTGCGGCTCGACTTGACCTTGGCGCGCTTGGGGCGGTGCTCGTTCTGCTCTTCGCCGTAGTAGCCGTAGCCGTATCGGCCGTAGGAGTAGGCGTCGGGGCCCTTGGTGGGCAGCATGGTCATCACCACCCCGCTGACGTGGCTGCCGACCTGCTCGATCGAGTTGATGGCGGCCTTCAACTGGTTCTTGTGCGTCTTGCCCGCCGCGACGATCACGAGCGAGCCGGTGGTCGACCGGCTGAGGATCGCCGCGTCGGTGACGGGAAGCAGCGGCGGGGCGTCGTAGAGCACGTAGTCGAACTGGGTCTCGAGCATCTCGACCAGCTTCGACATGCGCTTGCTGCCGAGCAGCTCGCTCGGGTTGGGGGGAACGCGGCCGGCGGGCAGCACGTAGAGGTTGGTCTTGCCCCATCGCTGCACCACGTCGGAGAGCTCGACGCGGCCGAGCAGCACGTCGGTGAGGCCGACGGCGCCCTCGAGGCCCATGTAGCTCGCGAGCTTAGGGCGGCGCAGGTCGGCGTCGACGATGAGGATGTTGCTCGAGGTGCCGGCCAAGGCCAGGCCCAGGTTGGCGCTCGTGGTGCTCTTGCCCTCCGACTGCAGCGAGCTCGTGATCACGAAGCTGCGGCCGTGCCGCGCGCTCATCTCCTCGCCCACCGTGTCGACCAGCTCGGCGTCGTCGCTGAGGTTCAGGAACTGCAGGTTGGTGCGCAGGGTGCGGAACGCCTCGGAACGGTTCGAGAACGGGTCGTCGGCGACGATCAGCGGGCGCACGCTGGCCTTCGGGTCGAACGTGATGCCGCCGACGATCGGAGCATCCGTGATCAGCTCGACGTCGTGCTCGGTCCGGATGCGCGTGTCGAGGGTCTCGCGCAGCACGGCGATCGCGACGCCGAGCGCCAGGCCGACCAGCAGGCCGAGCGCGAGGTTCAGCGGCACGTTGGGGCTGCTCGGGCTCTCGGGCACCTGGGCGTCTTGCACGCGGCTGAGCTTGACGGGCGACACGTTGTTGTCGGCATCCGTCGTCTCGAGGTCTTTCACGACGGTGGTGAGGCTCTCGGCGGTCGCGTTCGCGAGGTCGGCGGCTTCCTTGGGGTCGCTCGCGTTGGCATCGATCTGCAGCAGGGTCGTGTTGAGGGGGGCGGTGGCGGTGATCTGCTTGGCGAGGTCATCGGCCGACACCCCGTTGAGGTGCAGGCCCGTGATCACCGGGTCGAGCACGGCCGGCGTGGTGACCAGGCCGGCGTACGAGGTGATGCGCTCCTGCGAGTAGTCCTGGCCCTGCACCAGGTCGCTCGCGTTGTCGCCGGTCTGCGTGTTGACGAAGACCTTCGCCTCAGCGGTGTACGTCGGGGTCTTGAGGAACGAGTACGCGGCCGCAGCGCCCACGCCGACGAGGGCGAGCACCACGATGAAGAGCCACCCCTTGCGGAGAACCCTGATGTAGTCGCGAAGTTCCACGTTCTGCTTTCTCGACGCCCCGACCCCTGCGTGCGCGCTTGCCCTTATGGTGCCACACGGGTGCGCGCGCTCTGGCTCTGCGTTGCTGTCGGCCGCGTCTTTGTCACGCGGTCTGGGGGCGACGGCGGGAGCCCGGCTCCCACCGTCTCGCTCGCCCTTCTTCCGCGACAGGGTGAGTGCAGGGTACTTTTGTGCCACAATATTTCCGATTTCGGAAGGATTGTGGCATGACAGAGATGACGACCACAGAAGTCGCGCGACGGCTCGGGGTCACGAACCGCCGCGTCGTCGACCTCGCTAACGTCGGCGAAGTGCACGCGCGCAAGCTGGCGAACGACGTGTGGCTCATCGACTCCGATTCGGTGCTGCGATATGAGAACAAGCACCGTGGTCACGCGGGGCGAGCGCTGGACGCGGCCACGTCCTGGGCGATTCTGTGGGAGCTCTCCGGCCTGCGTGCCACTTGGTTGCCGACTCGCACCTACGCGCGGGTGCGTAACCGTCTCGCGCATCTGACGGTTGACGCGCTTTCGCGCGCGGTTGCGAGCAGGACGAAGGCGCACCGATATCGCAGCGCGAACGTCGAGCGGGTTCTCCCCGACGTCATCGCTACCGGGCGGCTCGCCGTGGGCAGCCTGTCGGGGGCGCTTGCGACCGAACTGGTCGAGGACCGCAGGCGAGTTGTGGGCTACGTGCCCCGTGGCGCGGAGATATCCACCTTCGCGCGGAAGCACTTCATGGTCGAAGACCAAGCCGGGCAGGATGTGCTGTTCGAGAACACGCTTCCGATTGAGTACGCGAGTGAGACGATGCCCGCCGGCGTCGTCGCCGCCGACTTGGCCGTGAGCGTCGACACCCGGGAACGAAGCGCCGGGCTCGCGGCGCTGGAAGAGATGCAGAGGCAATGGCTGGCGCGACACGCGCGATAAACATGCGTGACGACGATCAGCTGCCCGCGTGGCAGACGATTATCGAGCTTGCCGAAGCGGGTGTTGCAGCGAATCTCGTGCTCGTCGGCGGCCTGATGGTGCATGTGCACGCCGCGCGCGGAGGCATCATCGCGCCACGCTCCACCAGCGACGCCGACTTCCTCGTCGACTTCCTCAGCAATCGGTCGAGCCTGCATGCCGTCTACGGCGCGCTCGGCAAGCTGGGTTTCCGCCTCGATGCGGACGGCACCTATGCGTATCGGTTCATCCACGCCGATGGGCGCAAGGTCGACATCATGGTTCCCGACCACATGCCGGATGCCGCCGCGAGAGCGGCCCGACTCAGCAGGCGGCCCGTGCTGCGTGGAGAGGCCGGTGAGCAGGCAATCCGTCGGCGCGACGTCTATCGCGTCACCTTCGACAGCGGCACCGTCATTGAGCTGGCTGTACCGGACGAGCTCGGAGCAGTGGTCGCCAAGGGCGCGGCATACCTCGTCGACTCGCGCGACCACGACCGGCATCTCAGTGACGCTGCGACGCTTCTCGCGAGCATCGCCGACGTATCTGAGATCTCATTCGACACGATCAGCAAGAACGACAAGCGCCGCGTTCGGGCGCTCCACGCGCTGTTGAAGGACGCCACGCATCCGGGCTGGGCGAGCTTGGACGCCGACGCGCGCAACCGTGGGCAGTTCAACCTCAGCCTCTTCGCGGACCAGATGGAGTTGTAGCTCCTTCAGCGGCGCAACTCAGTCGCCCGCTAACGGCCCTCTACGTTGGTACCCATGACGGATGCTTCGCGGGCCCGGCCCGCCCTGTGGTGGTCGGTCGGCGCGCTCATCGTCGCGGTGGGGCTCGCGCTCGGGTATCAAGGCAACCACGTGGGGCTGCCGTACGCGCTGCAGGTCACCCTGTCGTACGCGCTGACCTGGGGTCCGCTGGTCGTCGCGTTGCTCGTCAACTGGCGGTTCTGGGCGGCGCGGTTCCGCTTCCGGTGGCCGGATGTCGCGCTCGGGATCGCCGTCGGCATCGTCACGCGGGCGGTCGGCATCCTCATCACCTACTCGTCGACCGGGCGGCTCGCCTCGGGCAGCGTGATCTTCGGCCACATCGACTTCGTCTTCGTCTTCACCACAGCGCTCGCGCCGGTGATCCTCGCCCCGCTCATCGAGGAGCCGTTCTTCCGCGGACTGCTGCAGACCTCCCTGCTGCGCTACCTGCCGGGGTGGGCGGCGATCGCCGTGGCATCCGTCGCGTTCACGCTCGTGCACACCATCGCGAACGGCTGGAGCTCGACGCTGCTGATCACCCTGCTCGTTTACGCGATCGGCGCCGGGTACGTCACGCTGCGCACGGGGCGGCTGGGGGCGGCGATCATCGCGCACGCCGTGTTCAACGGATTGGCCGCGCTGATCAGCTGGCCGTGGGGGGTGTGAGGGCTGCGGGTCTTGCGCCCCGTCGCCCCGCGTGTCAGCCGGCCCGTCACCCCGAATTGGGGGCAGAACGCGGGTCGGGTCGCCGCGAGACGTCCGTAGGGTCGAGAGCGTGCCACGCTTCGACAGCCTCCGCCAGGCGCGCCTCGGCCGCGCGCTGACGTACGCGGCCGTCGGCGTGCTGACCGCCGCGTCGCTCGCCATGTGCGCGCTGGCGCTGACGAAGAATTCATCGGATGCCGCGGCCCGGGCCGCCTCGACCTACACTCCCCCGACCTTGCCGACCGGAGCGCCTGCCTCCGACAGCGCAACGCCGAGCCCCACCCCCGGCGCGCCGGTCGCGGTGTTCCTCGGCGACTCGTACGTCGCCGGCGACGGAGCATCCGACCCGGCCGACGCGTTCCCCGCCCTCGTCGCCGCGCACGAGGGGTGGCAGGCGCAGGTGGTCGCCTGCCCCGGCGCCGGCTACGCCACCGCCGGCGACTGCGGCGAGAACCTCAGCGGCCTCGTGCCGACGGTCGTGGCCGATGCGCCCGACATCGTCGTGGTCTCGGCCGGGCGCTACGACATGAGCGACGCCGCGGACGTCTCGGCCGGGGCGGATGCCGTGTTCAGCAGCCTGCACTCGGCGCTGCCCGACGCGCAGATCTACGTGGTGTCGCCCGTGTGGGACGACGACCACGCCGTGCAGCCGCTCGGATACATCCAGCAGGACGTGAAGGATGCGGCGGAGCGCAACGGGGCCACCTACCTCGACATCGGGGAGCCGCTGCGCGACCACCCCGAGCTCGTCGCCTCCGACGGCGTGATGCCCGACGACGACGGGCACGCGGCGCTGGCCGACGCGATCGAGAAGGCGCTGCCCGGGGAATCCGAGCAGCAAGGCGAGTAGGGCGGGGGTGCGCGCGGGCGGGTTTCGATACGGCCGCTTCGCGGCCTACTCAACCAGCGCGGGCGGGCGGGGCGGCGGCGGTCAGCCCTCGAGGTAGCGGACGAGCGGCACCTCGGTGGTCTTGAAGCGGTGCCGCACGCGCACCATCACGATGCCGCGGTCGCGGATCAGCTGGGCCGACTCGGGGCTGAGCCTCAGCGACTTGTCCCAGATGGGCTGCCACCCCTGCGGCGTGTAGTACTCGGTGACCTTCGGGCGCGCGTCTTCACGCCCGAAGTGGCGCAGGGCGTAGCGCGCGGGCGGGGCGGATTCGGGCGCGGGCTCGGGCTCGGGTTCGGGGGTGGGGATCTCGGGTGGTTCGGGGAGTTCGGGCATGGCGATCCACTAGTGTGAGCGGAGGGGTGCCGGGCCTCAAGCGGAAAGGCCGCGCGCTCAGGGCTTGCACGGCAACTTCATCAGACGAGACTGCGCCCTGCGTATTCCCCCGAATCGGAATACGCAGGGCGCATGAGGGCACAGTAGCCGCACTGGCGGGAGCGACCTCGACGCGACATCCCCACGATGGTCACGGGGCCAGGTTTCCTGACTCCTGCCGTCTCCCTCGGGCTCGAGTGCAGCTTTGCTCTCTCTCCTCGTTGTCGACCGTAGTCCGACGAACTCGGCCGGGGATACCCGTTGATCGAGATCGGCTCGCGTGGTATGCGCGGGCGTGGCCGGATCTCCTCCCGAACCCTTAGTCATCGCGACACGACATTCGTTGTTGGCGAGGCGTGATCGAAACCACATTCGTTGCGGGTAACCGGCGTGTGAAGCATCCGTTGATGTGGTCTCGGCGAAACGGGGCTGGGGCGGAGCAGCAACGAGTGTGGTTTCGGCGATGACGGCACGCTAGTCGTCGTCTTGATCGCCGTCGCGGCGCCGCAGCGCGCGTTCGGCGATGCCGGTCGAAAGCCTGCTGGCCGCCGACCGCGCTCGGCCGGCCGTGTCATTGCCCACGCGCAACGCGACCCCGACAGCTTCGTTGCCCACCCGCTTTGCCGCTTCTACGCCGTCTGCGCCCGCCTCAAGCGCCTTGTCCTTCACCTCGGCCGCGGCTTCCGTCCAGCGTCGCGCCTCCAACGCCTGGCGGTCTCCATCGATGCCGAGCACGCTCTGAAGGCCGGTGACTCGCTCGGCTATCCCCGGCAATCAGGCTCCATCGTCACTGCAGCCTAGGACGGAGGTTCGCGGTTGACACGACACCAGTTGTGGGCGGCGGGCGACCGAAACCACACTCGTCGCGGGTAACCGGCGCGCGAAGCATCCGTTGATGTGGTCTCGGCGATGAAGAGCGCGGCCGAGAGCGGGCTACAGCTCCCGCAGGAGCGGGGCGAGGTCCTGTTCGAACTGCTCGAGGAAGCGGCGCTGGTCGTGGCCCGGGGCGTGGAAGACGAGGTGGTTGAAGCCGGCGTCGACGTACTGCTTGATCTCGGCGACGGTCTGCTCGGGGTCGGAGCCGACGATCCAACGCTTGGCGACCTGCTCGATGGGCAGGGCGTCGGCGGCCTTCTCCATCTCCATCGGATCGTTCAGGTCGTGCTTCTGCTCCTTGCTGAGCGACAGCGGCGCCCAGAAGCGGGTGTTCTCGAGCGCCTTCTCCGGGTCGCGGTCGTAGCTCAACTTGATCTCGATCATGTGATCGAGCGCATCCGTCGACTTGCCGGCCGCTTTGGCGCCCTCGGCCACGGCCGGCAGCAGCTCGTCCGTGTAGAGCTGCATGCCCTTGCCCGAGGTGCAGATGAAGCCGTCGCCCGCGCGGCCCGCGTACTTGGCCACGGTCGGGCCGCCGGCGGCGATGTAGACGGGCACCGGATGCTCGGGCTTGTCGTAGATCGACGCGTCGTGCGTCGAGTAGTACTCGCCCTCGAAGCTGACCCGCTCGCCGTTCCACAGCGCCCGGATCAGTCGCACGGCCTCGCGCAGCCGGGCGAAGCGCTCCTTGAAGTCGGGCCAGCCCTGCTCGCCCGCGCCCTGCCAGCCGGTCGCCACCTCGTTGAGCGCCTCGCCGGTGCCGACACCGAGCACGACGCGGCCCGGGTAGAGCACGCCGAGCGAGCCGAACGCCTGCGCGATCACCGCCGGGTTGTAGCGGTAGTGCGGGGTCATCACGCTCGTGCCGAGCACGATGTCGTGGGTCCGCTCCCCCGCCGCCGCCAACCAGGTCAGCGCGAACGGCGCATGCCCGCCCTCGTGCCGCCACGGCTGGAAGTGGTCGGAGATGAACGCGCTCTCCATGCCGTGCTGCTCCGCCGCGACGGTGAGCTCGACGAGCTCGCGCGCCCCGAACTGCTCGGCCGACGCCTTGTATCCGAGTTTCAGTGCCATCGCTTCGACACTAGCCCGGGGTGCGCGGATCGCGTCGGCGGTTCTGCTCGGCTCCGGCTGCTCTGGTCAGGCTGCTCAAGGCCAGCCGACCGCGTCGCCGGTCAGCTGACGTCGACGTCCTCGTCGCTCACGACGCCGTTGTAGCGTTCGCCGCCGACTCGCTCGACCCATTCTCCGTAGTCGTGGTTGTGGCCGATCGGGCACATGCAGGCGATGTGGATCGGGGCGCCGTCGGCGCCGGCGTGGATCTCGACGTGAGGCAGGGGGGACATGGCGCGATGACTTCCTTCTCGGGTATGCCTTCGGGTAGGCGCGTGTCTCGGGTTGACACGGACACCCCATTCAAAGCCACCATTTACCGATCGGTCTACCGCGGAACGCCGGTTTTTCCGCGCGTCGCCCCGAACTGGGGGAACGTTGCGCAGGGCGCTGCGCAGACCGTGCAGAACGGATGCGCGAACGGTGCGCGCATCTTGAGCCTGGGGCTCAGCGAGAGTCCGGCCGGGGTGGCGCCGGGGCGTCACCGCCGGACTGCTCGCGGCTCACATGAAGTCGGTGTCGGGCGCCTCGGCGTAGGCGGGAGCGCCGCCCGCCGGCCAGTGCCGTCGGCCGTTGTTGAGCACCCCGTGCGACTCCTGCAGGTAGCACAGCCCGCACAGCGCCTCGTACGTGACGCGGGCCGCGGCCGGCGCGGAGGAGGGGCCGGCGGAGGAGGCATCCGTCAGCTCGCCCTCGTCGATGGCGACCTGGTCGCCGTCGAAGACGAACTCGCCGTCGATGCGGCGCGCGTTGAAGATCGCCTTGCGGCCGCAGCGGCAGATGGTCTTGAGCTCTTCGATCGCGTGGGCGATCTCGAGCAGGCGGCGGCTGCCCGGGAACGCCACCGTCTGGAAGTCGGTGCGGATGCCGTAGGCGAGCACCGGCACGTCTTCGAGCAGGGCGATGCGCAGCAGGTCGTCCACCTGCGTCTCGGTCAGGAACTGCGCCTCGTCGATGAGCAGCGCGCTGACGTCGCGGCCGTGGATGCCGAGCGTGTGATTGCGGTGCTGCTGGAAGCGGAGGTAGATGTCAGAGGTCTCATCGACGGTGAAGTCGACCGGGCGGCTCACGCCGAGGCGGCTGACGATCAGGTCGTCGCCCTTCGTGTCGAGGGAGGGCTTGGCCAGCAGCACCTCGTGCCCGCGCTCCTCGTAGTTGAAGGCGGCCTGCAGCAGCGCCGTGCTCTTGCCGCTGTTCATCGCGCCGTAGCGAAAGTACAGTTTGGCCATTCGTCAATCGTATGGGGCCGCTCGTCTCGCTCGCTGAGGAGCGCGCAGCGCGTCTCGAAGCGTCGGTGCGCTGAGGAGCGCGCAGCGCGTCACCCCCGATCGCTGAGGAGCGCTCAGCGCGTCTCGAAGCGCCGGTGCGCTGCGTGCTGTGGGCACCCGGGGACCGCTCCCGTCGGCGAAACAACACTCGTTGCGGCTTCCGGTGGGGCCGCGGCCGCCGAAACAACACGCGTTGCGGGTAAGTGGGACGCGAAGCATCCGTTGATGTGATCTCGTCGACGTGGCGAAGGCGCACAGCGACCATGAGTGTTGTTTCGGCAGCAACGAGGCATGGGGGCAGACTGCCGGCAGCGCGCAGCGCGTCTCGAAGCGCCGGTGCGCTGAGGAGCGCGCAGCGCGTCTCGAAGCGCCGGCCCCCGATCGCTGAGGAGCGCGCAGCGCGTCTCGAAGCGCCGGTGCGCTGAGGAGCGCGCAGCGCGTCTCGAAGCGCCGGCCCCCCGATCGCTGAGGAGCGCGCAGCGCGTCTCGAAGCGTTAGAACAGTGTGGGCTGGGGCTGTAGGGACGCGGCATCCGTCTGCTCGACCTGCTCGACGAATCGGATGCTGCGCCGGCGCTCGACGCCGCCCGTGACCGGGTCTTCGCGGCCGCGGGTCAGCCCGTGCTTGCGGATCAGCGGTTTGATGCGGGCCGCGAGCCAGCGGCGGTACTCCTTGGGGGCGTAGGCGCCGTTCTTGTACAGCTCGGCGTAGCGGTCGAGCAGCTCGGGGTGCTCGCGCTCGAGCCAGAACGTGAACCACTGCTTGACCCCGGGCTTGAGGTGCAGCGCCGTGTACAGCACGCTCGTGGCTCCGGATGCCTTCACCTGGGCCAGCGCGTGGTCGAGGTGCTCGGTGGAGTCGGTGAGGAACGGCAGGATCGGCATCATGAAGACGCTGCAGTCGAGCCCCGCCTCGCGCACGGCGGTGACCGTGGCCAGCCGCTCCTTGGCGCGGGGCGTGCCGGGCTCGACGGATTGCTGCAACTCGTCGTCGTAGATCGCGATCGACATCGCGAGGTCGACAGGCACGCGCTCGCTCGCCGCCTTCAGCAGCGGCAGATCGCGGCGCAGCAGGGTGCCTTTGGTGAGGATCGAGAACGGGGTGCCGCTGTCGGCGAGCGCCTCGATGATGCCGGGCATCAGCTTGTAACGCCCCTCGGCCCGCTGGTACGGGTCGGTGTTGGTGCCGAGCGCGACGGCCGGCCGCTCCTGCTGCCACTTCGGCCGGGCGACCTCACGGCGCAGCACCTCGGCGACGTTGATCTTCACCACGATCTGACTGTCGAAGTCCTTGCCGGCATTGAGCTCGAGGTAGGTGTGCGTGGGGCGGGCGAAGCAGTACACGCAGGAGTGCTGGCAGCCGCGGTAGGGGTTGATGGTCCAGGCGTAGGGCATCACCTTCGAGCCGCCGGGCACCTGGTTCAGCGCCGACTTGGCGAGGATCTCGTGGAACGTCACGCCCTGGAACTCCGGCGTGCGCACCGTGCGCACGAGGTTGTTCAGCTTCGCGAGGCCCGGCAGCGCGTCGTCGCTCTCGACCCCGAGTTCCTGGTTCTGCCACCGCATGGCTCTATTAGAACACTGCTTCGAGGCCTTCTCCACAGAGTTTCGAACATGTGTAGAACGCGGGCGACGGATGCGGCGAAGCATCCGTCACTGAACGCAGGATGTGTCACCGGGACGGCCGCCCAGGAGTGACAGATCGTGCGAAAGGTGACGGATGCCGCGGGCGGCGGGCAGCGCGGGTCTCCATTCGCCCTGCGGGCGAGTCGACCAACGGGAGCGGTCCCGCCTCAGGCGGGCAGCAGCGCCCGCATCCACTCCACGACGGCCGGAGTGCTGAAGGCGAGCCACCAGCCGATGCCGATCTGCACGGCTGCCACCAGCCCGATGCCGACTGTCGCGCCGCGGGAGCGCACCGTCGGGATGAGCGCGAACGAGAACGCCGTCATGGTGAGGAACGTCGCCCCGGCGGAGTCTCCGGAGGCGAGGCCCAGCAGCATCGCGATGATGTGCGACGCGTAGACGATCGCCGCCACGGCGATCGCGATGGGCCGGCGCAGGATGAGGGCCACGACGCAAGCGGCGAGCAGGCTCGCGGCGATGGGGATGCCGCCGTTGGAGGTGATCAGCTGCCAGGCGGTGGCGTGGGTGGGCGCGTTCGTGCCGAGGGCCGCGAACAGCTGCCCGGGATCGCGGGCGCGGAAGGCGAGCTCCAGCAGCACCCAGGTCACGAACGCGGCCACGGTCGGGAACAGCAGCACCACCACGACGGCGACGCGCATGCGGGCCGCCGATCGCCGCGGCACCAGCACGGGCGCGGTGGCCGCGGCAGCGAGCACGAGGGCGATGCCGACGCGGCTCGTGAGAGCCGCGGACATGAACAACAGCCCGGCGCGGAACCCCGAGCGGGTCGCATCCCACCGGGCGAAGCGGAGCATGTCGAGCAGCCCGATGCCGAAAAGGGCCGAGGCGACGAACAGCGAACTGAACTGCGTGGCGAGGTAGAAGGTGATCGGGTTCGCGGCGACCGCCAGGATGAGCACGGCGATCACCGTGCCGGGCATCCGCCGGCGCACCAGGAACTGGAGCATCTCTTGCACGAAGAAGCCCGCCGCGAGCGCCCCGACGATCCCCAGGGCGAGCTCGCCGCCGGGGAAGGTGATCGTCAGCAACGCGGTCACGAGATCTGCCAGCGGCGGGTACAACTCGCCGATGAGCTTCAGACTCGAGCCGGACCAGTCGAGCTTGCCGACGTTGGCGATCACGCGGTCGATCGGGGACGACGGAAGCGGCATCCGTGAGCCCCAGACCGCCACCGCGAGGTACGGCAGTGCGAACGCCGCGCGCAGCGCCCAGCGAGCCCAGGCCGCCTGGGGGAACGGCGAGAGGTGCGCGAGCGGACGCAGCCGCGCCGCCCGCCGCCCGCGCTCGCGCGGCACGACCTGGGCGGTCGGGACCAGGACCAGGGCACCCGTGGGCGGCTGCGACGTCTCAGTTCTGCTGGGCGGTGAGCCCATGGTCGGTCTTCTCCCAGTAGTGCGGCTTGGTGATCAGTTGCCACAGCGCCTTGTATGCGGCGATCGAATGCAGGATCCAGTAGGCCGGGTTCAGCAGCGCCCACAGCACCAGACGCAACCGCTTCTGACTGAACGGGCCGAGCATGTTGACGTAGACCATGATCGCGTTGCCGATCAGGAAGTTGAACAGCATGATCCACGCCGCCCAGGTCGGCACGACGGTCTCGACCAGCTCGCCCGGAATGAACGGCGACGCGGCCACCAGCACGTACGAGGGCAGCACCGCCAGAAACGTGACCGGCGTTCCGGCGATCAGCAGCACGAACCCGAGGAACGGAACGACACCGATCTGACGGATGAGAGCGCGCGGCCGCCTGGCGTGCACCAGCGTGGTCTGCATGTAGCCCTTGATCCAACGGCTGCGCTGCCGCACGAAGTTGGGGATGCTGGTGTTCGCCTCCTCCATGGTCGTCGAGTCGATGACGCCGACACGGTAACCGCGGGCGCTGGCACGGATGCCCAGGTCGGCGTCCTCCGTGACGTTGTAGGGATCCCACCCGCCGAGCTCGCGCAGCATCTGCGTGCGGAAGTGATTGGACGTGCCGCCCAGCGGGATCGGCAGCCGTGTCGCCTCGAGCCCGGGAAGCATGTAGTAGAACCAGAACCCGTACTCGAGGGTGAACATGCGGGTCAGCGCGTTCTCCTCATCGTTGAAGAAGCTCAGCGCCGCCTGCAGGCAGACCAGGCTGCGGGAACCGTTGCGGAACGCGACCACCGCCTTCTTCAGCTGGTCGGGCTCGGGCGTGTCCTCCGCGTCGTAGATCACCAGCAGCTCGCCCGAGGCGACGAACAGTCCGACGTTGCACGCCCGCGGCTTGGTCTGCGGATACCCGCGCGGAACGACGACGACGTGGAAGTTGGGTGGCGGATCGCTCGCAGCAACGGCCGCACGGGTCTCGTCGTCCTCTTCCTCGGTGAGGATCAGCACCTCGAGCTTGTGGGCCGGGTAGTCGAGCCCGCCGAGGTTGCCGATCAGTTGGGCGACGATGTTGGCCTCGCGGAACACCGGGACGAGCACCGTGTACACCGGCAGGTCTTCGTCACGCAGCTGCTCGATCTGCCGGCGCCCCACCCGTTCGACATGGTCGTAGCGGGCGCCGACCATCGACAGCACGTACTTGAACAGGATCGCGAACAGGAACGCGAGGCTCGAGCCGCCGATGACGACCAGCAGGGTCGCGCGGGGCCACAGCGCGAGGCATCCGATCAACACGGCGACGGCGACGAGCAGCACGACCAGCTGTGAGCGGGTGACGACGCGGCGGGCCGAGAGCATCGGCTCGCGCTCGTAGAGCTGATTCGCGGCGTCGTGGGCGACGGCATGTGAGAACACACGGAGCAGGGTCCGACGCATCGCCCAGGTCTCGGTGGCCACCCACTCGACGCGGGCCGCGAGAAGCCGCTCGGCGTGCGCGGTGAGCTCGGGCGAGGGCGCGACGGCAACGGCGGCGAGCACGGTAACTGCGTCGAGGCGGCGCAGCGGCATCCAGCCTTCGTCGACGAAGCTCTGACCGGAGAACGAGCGGATCAGCTCCTCATCCAGCGCCTCGCCCTCCACGTCGACGACAGGAAGCTCCACTCGGTCAGTAGACCGAGAAGTGCGGCCGTTGGTCAAGCCAACAGCGGGAATTCGCTGCGAGCGCGGGTCTCCATTCGCCCTGCGGGCGAGTCGACCAGCGGGGACGGCGGGCGGCGACTACTTGGGCAGGCCGAGGGTGGCGGCGGTGCGCTCCATGGTGGCGTGGGCGAGCTCGGGGTTCTCGTCGAGCTTCTGCCCGAGGGTCGGGATGAGCGACTTGAGCCCCTCCTGCCATGTGCCCGCGTACTCGTCGGGGAAGCAGGTCTTGAGCACGTCGAGCATGATCGAGACCGCCGTCGAGGCGCCCGGCGAGGCGCCGAGCAGGCCGACGATCGAGCCATCCGTGTGCGCCACGACCTCGGTGCCGAACTGCAGCACGCCGCCCTTCTTCGGATCCTTCTTGATCACCTGGGCGCGCTGGCCGGCGGTGATCAGCTCCCAGTCCTTCGGCTCGGCCGACGGCATGAACTTGCGCAGTTCGTCGAACTTCTGCTTCTTGGTGAGGGTCAGCTGGCCGATCAGGTACTTGAGCAGCACCATGTTGTCCTTGGCCACAGAGAGGTAGGGCCAGATGTTGCTGGGGCGGATGCCCGCCGGCAGGTCGAGGATGCTGCCGTACTTGAGGAACTTGGGGTCGGCGCCCGCGTACGGGCCGAACAGCAGCGACGCCTCGCCGTCGACGATGCGCTTGTCGAGGTGCGGCACGCTCATGGGCGGGGCGCCGGCCTCGGCCTGCGAGTAGACCTTCGCGTTGTGCTTGGCGACGACCTCGGGGTTCGTCGTCTTGTAGAACTCGCCGCTGATCGGGAAGGTGCCGTAGCCGTTCGCCTCGGGGATGCCCGCCTTCTGCAGCAGCTTGAGCGCCCATCCGCCCGCGCCGACGAACACGAAGGGCGCCTCGATGGTGAAGGTGCGCTGCTCGACCAGCTGGCGCACGGTCAGCTGCCAGGCGCCGGCCTTCGTCTTGCGCAGGCCGCGCACCTCGGAGTTGAGGCGCAGCTCGGCGCCGCCCGAGACCAGGTTGTCGATGAGCTTCTTGGTGAGCGTGCCGAAGTTGACGTCCGTGCCGGCGATGGACCGGGTGGCGGCGAAGTGCTCGCGCCGGTCGCGCTTGTACATGAGCAGCGGCGCCCACTCGGCGACCTGGGCGCGATCCTCGGTGAACTCCAGCTCTTCGAAGAGAGTGTGCTGCTTGAGCGTCTGGTACCGCATGCGCAGGTACTCGATGTCGCTCGGCTTGCGCACGAAGGTCATGTGCGGGGCGGGGTTGATGAACGACTTCGCCTCGCCGAGCTTGCCCTCCTCCACCAGCGTCGCCCAGAACTGGCGGCTCTGCTGGAACTGCTCGTTGATCTGGATGGCCTTGGCCGGGTCGTCGGGGTGCGGCATGTAGTTCAGCTCGCACAGCGCACTGTGGCCCGTGCCCGCGTTGTTCCACGGGTTCGAGCTCTCTTCCGCGACCGAGCCCAGGCGCTCGACGATGACGATGGACCAATCGGGGCGCACCCGCTTGAGGAAGGTGCCGAGTGTGGCGGACATGATTCCGCCGCCGATCAAGACCACGTCGACGGGGGCTTGGGAGCTACTCACCCCAGCATCCTATTTGGTGCGCTCTCGGTCTCCATTCAGCCTGCGGCTGAGTCGACCAGCGGCGGGCGGAGCCCGATGATCGACTCACGCGCAGCGTGAATGGAGATCGAAGGGGCGCGGGTCTCCATTCAGCCTGCGGCTGAGTCGACCAGCGGGTCCGGCTACGCGGCTGAGTCGACCAGCGAGGAAGCGACGAGCTCGGCGATCTGCACGGCGTTCAGGGCGGCGCCCTTGCGCAGGTTGTCGTTGGAGACGAAGAAGGCGAGACCGCGGCCCGCGGGCGCACCCTCGTCGGCACGGATGCGTCCCACGAAGCTCGGGTCCCGGCCGGCGGCCTGCAGGGGGGTCGGGATGTCCGAGAGGGCGACGCCCGGGGCATCCGTCAGCAACTCGGTCGCGCGCTCGGGCGTGAGCTCGCGCTCGAACTCGGCGTTCACCGACATGGAGTGCCCGGTGAAGACCGGCACGCGCACGCAGGTGCCGGAGACGAGCAGCTCGGGCAGTTCGAGGATCTTGCGGCTCTCGTTGCGCAGCTTCTTCTCCTCGTCGGTCTCGCCCAGGCCGTCGTCGACGAGGTTGCCGGCCAAGGGCACGACGTCGAAGGCGATCGGCCGCTGGTAGACCTGCGGCTCGGGCAGCGGCACCGCGGCTCCGTCGTGCACGAGGCCGAGCAGCGCGCCCGACTCGACGGCGGCGGTGGCCTGCTCGGCGAGCTCGGTGGCGCCCTTGAGCCCTGAGCCCGAGACGGCCTGGTAGGTGGAGACGATCAGGCGCCGGAGGCCCGCCTCGCGATCGAGCACCTTGAGCACGGGCATGATCGCCATGGTCGTGCAGTTCGGGTTCGCGATGATGCCCTTCTTCGCGTCGGCGAGGGCGTGCGGGTTGACCTCGGAGACGATGAGCGGCACCTCCGGGTCCATCCGCCAGGCGCTGGAGTTGTCGATCACGATGGCGCCGGCCGCGGCGAAGCGGGGCGCGGCAGCCCGGCTGCCGGTGGCGCCGGCCGAGAACAGGGCGATGTCGATGCCGCTCACATCGGCGGTCGCGACGTCTTCCACGGCGATCTGCTCGCCCTTGAACTCGAGCGTGCTGCCTGCCGAGCGGGCGGTGGCGAAGAAGCGGATGCTCGCGATCGGGAAGTCGCGCTCCTCGAGAAGGCGCCGCATCACGGTGCCGACCTGCCCGGTCGCGCCGACGACGGCGACGTGGAATCCGTTGCTCATGGCCTCATCCTCTCAGGTCCGCGGCCGAGACGGCCGCGGGAACGGGCCGCGCGAAGGCCAGAAATGGCCTTCGCCCTCAGCGGCCCGTTCCGGCGTAGACGACCGCCTGCTGGTCGCCGTCGAGGCCGAAGGCGTGGTGCACGACGCGCGCCGCCTCGGCGAGCACGTCGGCGCGGGTGACGACCGAGATGCGGATCTCGGAGGTGGAGATCATGCCGATGTTGATCCCGGCATCGGCGAGCGCGCGGAACAGCTGCGCGCTCACGCCGGTGTTGGTGCGCATGCCGGCGCCGACCAGGGCGAGCTTGCCGATCTGGTCGTCGTACTGCAGCGACTGGAATCCGATCGTCTCCTGCTCGCTGCGCAGCGCCTGCAGCACCCGCTGCCCGTCGGCCTTCGGCAGAGTGAAGGAGATGTCGGTCAGGCCCGTGGCTGCGGCCGACACGTTCTGCACGATCATGTCGACGTTGGCGTTCTGCTTGGTCACCACGTCGAAGATCGCGGCGGCCTTGCCGAGCGTGTCGGGCACGCCGACGACCGTGATCTTCGCCTCGCTCAGGTCGGTGGCGACTCCGGAGATTATGGGCTCTTCCACGATTCCGTTCTCCTGCATCTCGCGACGGATCCGCGCGGCGGTCTCGTCAGGGGTCTCGTTGATGACCAGGGTGCCCTCGCTGTTGTTGAACGAGGAGCGCACGTGCAGCGTCACCCCATGACGACGGGCATATTCCACTGCGCGTATATGAAGCACCTTCGCCCCGGCCGCCGCCAGCTCGAGCATCTCCTCGCTCGAGATGGTGTCGATCTTCTGCGCCAGCGGCACGATGCGCGGGTCGGAGGTGAAGATGCCGTCGACGTCGGTGTAGATCTCGCAGACGGATGCGTCGAGCGCGGCGGCCAGCGCAACGGCCGTGGTGTCCGACCCGCCCCGGCCCAGCGTGGTGATGTCGCGGCTCTCGCGGCTGAAGCCCTGGAAGCCGGCCACGATCGCGATCGCGCCCTCGTCGAGCGCCTCCCTGACCCGGCCCGGGGTGACGTCGACGATGCGGGCGGCGCCGTGCACGGCATCCGTGATCATGCCCGCCTGCGAGCCCGTGAACGAGCGCGCGTCGTACCCCATCGTCTTGATCGCCATGGCCAGCAGCGCCATCGAGATGCGCTCGCCGGCGGTGAGCAGCATGTCGAGCTCGCGCGGCTCGGGGATCAGCGCGACCTGGTGCGCCAGGTCGATCAGCTCGTCGGTGGTGTCGCCCATCGCGCTGACGGCCACGACCACCTCGTTGCCCGCCTGGCGCGTCTCGACGATGCGCTTGGCGACGCGCTTGATGCTCTCGGCATCCGCGACCGAGCTGCCGCCGAACTTCTGGACGATCAACGCCACGGGCGTACTCCTCCGGGCCTGGTGGGACTTTTCCACATTCTATGGGGGCGTTACGGGGGGATTACGCGCGGCCGCCCGCCCCACGCTGGTCGAGTAGCCGCGCCGGGTCTCCATTCACGCTCCGCGTGAGTCGACCGGCGGGTGGCCCGCATACGCTGGCCTCATGAGCGCAGCGCGGGTGGTCGTCGTCGGTTCCGGGGTCGCGGGGGCGGCGACGGCGTTCGGGTTGGCGCGGCGCGGGGCATCCGTCACCGTGGTCGACGCGGGGCTCGCCGGGCGCGCGACGGCGGCCGGTGCGGGGATCATCCAGCCGTGGTCGGTGCGGCGCGAGGGCGAGTTCTACGAGCTGTACGCCGCGGGCGCCGCGTTCTACCCCGAACTCGTCTCGGCGCTTGCCGAACACGGGGTCGACGACATCGGCTACAAGGTCACCGGCGCGCTGCTCGTCTCGGAGGACGCCGCCGAACTCGACGAGGCCGAGGCCCGGCTCACCGCCCGGCAGCCGGACGCGCCCCCGATGGGCGAGCTGCGGCGACTGACCTCGGCGCAGGCGACCGAGCTGTTCCCTCCGCTGGGGCCGCGCCTCGACGCGGTGCTGATCGGCGGCGGGGCGCGGGTCGACGGGCGGATGCTGCAGGCCGGACTGCTGCTGGCCGCGCAGTCGCTCGGAGCACGGGTGCTCGACGACGAGGCGACGCTGGAGGCATCCGATCGCGGTCTGTCGCTCGTCGTCGGCGAGGGCGAGACGCTCGAGGCCGACGCGATCGTCGTCGCCTGCGGGGCGTGGACCAACCGGGTGCTCGAGCCGACCGGCGCGCGCGTGCCCGTCGAGCCGCAGAAGGGGCAGATCACGCACCTGCGCGTCGCCGCCGACACGTCGGCGTGGCCGGTGGTCTCGCCGTTCGCGTCGCACTACCTGCTGGCATTCGACGACTCGCGCGTCGTGGTCGGGGCGACGCGCGAGACGGGCAGCGGCTTCGACACCCGGATCACGGCGCAGGGGCAGCTCGAGGTGCTGCACAACGCGCTGTCGGTGGCGCCGGGGCTCGCGCACGCGGCGATCATCGAGACGCGCGTGGGGCTGCGGCCTCTGCCCGTTGGCGAGTTGCCGACGGTGGGGCCTGTGGCGACGGATGCCTCGGGCCCGGCGCTCTTCGTCAACGCCGGCTTCGGTGCCGCCGGGCTGACGATGGGGCCGCTCGTGGGCGACCGGCTCGCGGCGCAGGTGCTCGACGGGGTATAGAGGTCTGCTGCGCCGCGGGTCTCCATTCAGCCGCTGCGCGGCTGAGTCGACCAGCGGAGGGGTGGGCCGCTGCGCGGCTGAGTCGACCAGCGGAGGGGTGG
>NZ_AULK01000006.1:32598-156665 GCF_000419445.1 Gryllotalpicola ginsengisoli DSM 22003
GCCGCTGCGCGGCTGAGTCGACCAGCGGAGGGGTGGGCCGCTGCGCGGCTGAGTCGACCAGCGGAGGGGTGGCACCCCGCCGGTCGACTCACGCGGAGCGTGAATGGAGACCCGGGGGTCAGGTGGCGGGCGGCATCGTGACGGGGCCCGCCGAGGCGGTGGCCAGCGTCAGCGTCAGGGTCTGGGCCTGATCGACGACGCCGATGCGCAAGGCCGACACCTCGTACTCGGCCGTCGCGTCGTCGGTGGCGGCGACGAACGTCGATCTCGCGGGCGCGCCGGGCTGGTCGGGCTGCACGTTCACCATCAGAGTGAGCAGGTGATCCTCGCTCAGCGGCGCGAGCACCGTGGCGAGGGTCGAGACCACGGGCGCGGTGATACCCGACAGCGTGGTGCCGAGTGTGTCCACCTGATCGAGGAGCCCCTGCAGCAGTGGGGCGACGGTCGTGCTCAACCCGCTGATCAGCCCGCTCACCAGGGTGCCCGCGTCGAGGCTGATCCCGAGGGGGAGGGAGAACGTCGCCGTCACCGCGCTGGTCGGCACAGTGCCGGCGATGATGTCGCCGACGGATGCGTTCAGCCCGATCTCGACGCTGCCCACGTTGCCGAGCACGGAGGTGAGCGCCACGCTGACGTGCGCCACGAGGGTCGCGTTCTTGATCGCCGTCGTGAGCGCATCGGTCACGCTGGTGGTCCAGGTGTTGAGCAGCGACTCGACGCGCCCGACGAGCGCATTGACCACGTCTGCGTCGAGCGCGAGCTCCGTGTTGGGATCCAGATCGTTCAGCCCGTCCGGGTGGTCCATGAGCGCCGCCAGGTCGGCGTAGATGTGCCCGGTGGAGAGGTCGATGGTGACGACGCCGTCGCTCAGCGGCTCCGTCAGCAGCGGATCCACGGCGCCTGCCAAGTCGAGGTTCGAGATCGACACGGTGGTGGAACTCACCTTCACGCCCAGGGTGGACAACAACGAGCCCAAAACGCTCGTGGTCAGGCCGTTCAACGCCGTGGCGATCGCTCCGTTCGAGCCGACCAGCCCGTTCACGGTGGCGTTCAGGCCGTCCACGGCCGAGTCGACGGTGGGCACCAATGTCGCGAGCGGCGGCGCATCGACTCCGAGACCCAGGCTCGCGATGCCGTAGTCGCGCTGCGCCGTGGCCGAACCGTCGCCCCACAGAGCGGACTCCAGCACGTCGCATCCGTCGACGATCGAGCTCGCCGCGACCGCGCCGATCTCGAGCTCGACGTTCGCCACGGTGTCGGCGACGACGGGAAGCAGCGTGCCGAGGCCGATCGTCGCGACGTCGGGCGGCTCGGCGGAGCCCGTGGTCGGGGTCACTCCGATGCCGCCGGAGTTGTCGACCAGCCCGGAGGCCCCGGCCGCCGTTCCCGTGGTCGACGCCTGCACCCACTGGTTGAGCGCGCCGGCCTTCCCGGCCTCGAGGCCCGTGTTGAGGCCGCTGAGATCGACCGCGACGACCCCGTCGAGCGCGGTGACGTTCAGCGGATTCGCGTACGTCGGCGGGTCGTCGACGAGCTGCTGCGCCGTGGCGGGGTCGACCGTCGCCGTTCCCGACGAGTCGAGGTCGAGGGTGACGCCGGAGACCTCGGCGGCCTGGTCGAGGTCGCCGCCGAGCAGCGAGCCGGAGACGAACCGGCCCGACGCCGTCGAGGTGTACCCGGTGTCGGTGCCGCAGTCGAACGACGACGTCGAAACGCCGGAGCCGCTCACCCACTCGCCGTCGGTCCAGGACGCCTGGGACGGGACGATCAGCAGCGGCGCCGCCACCGCTGCGGCGGCGGCGACGGCGGTGACGACGCGGCGGCGGATTTTCATCGTCGGGCCTCGTCGACGCGGCGGGCGGGCAGCGCGCCGCCGTCGGGCAGTGCGCTGCCGGCGGGCGCACGGCGGGCGCGCGCCACGAACCCGGCGCCGAGCAGCACCGCCGTCAGAGCCACGAACAGGGCGAGGCGCGGCAGGTCGCGGCCGGTGGATGCGAGAGCATCCGACCTCGCCGCGCCGTTCTCCTGCGGCGCACCGCCCGAGCCGTCGCCGAAGGCGACCTCGAGCGGCTCGTCGTCGGCGGTGGCCGTCAGCCCGACTCCGAAACGTGCCGTGAGGCCCGCCGGCAACGCATCCGCCGCCGCAGGCAAGGCGAGCGTGACCAGCAGGTTCTCGGACCGCGCCGGCGTCAGTGGCCGGAACTCGAATGACGAGGTGATCGTCTGCCCCGCTGTCGCCGGGGTGCCGGTGCCGACCTGGCGCGCACCCGTGGCGCACTGCGGGGTCGCCTCGCCCGTCCAGCTCGCGTCGCATTCCCGCACCGTCATGGTGAGGCCGAGCGGATGCTGCGCCAGCGCTCCCTCCGTGCGCAGCTGCAGGCTCAGCCGCGCTTCGTCGACGCCCTCGAGCCGGGCGGTCACCCGCCAGTAGCTCGGCTCGCCCGCCGTCAGAGTGAAGTCCGCCGGATCGGGGTCTGCCGACACCACGAGGCGGCGCGGATCATCCGAAGACGCCGCCGTGAGCGCGGCAGCCGGCACGTGAGCCGACGCCGCGGGGGCGGCGGCGAGCACAGCGGCGCCCACGACGGTCAGAGCCGCCGTCGCCAGCACCGCTCGCCGGAGCACGGCTCCTCCGCTAGCCACGAGCGAGGACCCGCGCCGGCGCGCGACCACGGCGCGGTGCGGTCGGCCACAACCCCCACGCGACGATCAGCGCCAGCAGCACGACGCCCGTCACGCTCACGACCGGAGTGCGCGCCCACAGCAGCACCGCTCCGACCCCGGGCACCGACGCCACGACGCGCGGAGTCTCGTGCACGACATACGTCTGGGTGTCACGGGATGCGTTGTCGTCGCCCTTCAGGCGCAGCATCCGTTCGTCGGCCGTCGCACCTGCCTCGATCTCGACGATGCGGTGCGTGACCGGTGCGCCGTCGTGCGCGCGGGGCACGGTCACGACGTCGCCGACGCGCAACTGCTGCGCCGGCACGACGTGGGTCACCGCGAGGGTGCCGGTGGGCATGGTCGGGGCCATCGAACCGGTGACCAGCACCGTGAGGTGCAGCGCGAAGATCCACGACGCCACCAGCCAGAGCACGGTCGCCGCGCCGAGCACGCCGATCGTGGTGACCGCGACTTCGCGCAGCACCGCGACCGCCGCGGTGGCGGGCCGAGTCGTCACGGCGCCGCCCCTAGGACGCGGAGCTGACGGACGTGAACTCCCACTCGGGCTCGACGCCAAGGCCCATGTAGTCCTGCTCGGTGTACCCCGTCGCCGGGGTGAAGTCGGCCGGCAGCGTGATGGCGAAGCAGTAGTACTGGGTCGAGCCGCTCGCGGCCTCGAGGTGCTGCGAGGCCGTCGCGCCCGGGCCGGCGAGCGCACCGCTGACGATCGAGGTCGTCGTCGTTGACGTGAGGGCGGCCTTGTTGCAGGTGAACTCGGCGGAGCTCGTCACGACCTGCAACTGCAGCGCGTTGAACAGGAGGCCGTCGGGGTCGCTCGAGGTGTCGTGCTCCTCCGCGGCACCCAGGGTCACGTCGCCGGCGATGGAGTCCGAAGTGGTCTGCAGCGCGACGGATGCGTACGCGGTGGAGCCCGGCGCGAGCGCGCCGGTGTCGGCGGTGAAGGTGATGCTGCCGGGGTCGTCCTCCGACTCCCTGTCAGTCCACGCGCCGTCTGTGCCGGTGTTCTGCTGCACCTCGAACGTCGAGGTGCTGATCGGTCCGAGGCCATCGCCGTTCTGCGCCTGGCCGAACACCCACTCGTTGTCGGTCCACGCCGCGAGCGACGCCGTCAGCCCGACTCCGAGCGCTGCCAGTGCACCGACGATGGCGAACGTGCGCCGCCGCCGAGTCTTGCGCTGAATCGCGCCCTCTACCATCTCGGACATTCGTCCTCCCCCTTGGCCGGGGCTGAGGCTCTGAGCCTCGACGGGTCCCCCGCACCCCTCAGGGGAAGCGTTATCGACGGCCTATGAAGCGTCAATGAGCCGGCAGTTTTTCACCCCCATATTGGGGGAGAAACCGGCTTCTAGAGGCTCGGTTGGTCGGCTCACGAGCAGCGTGAATGGAGCGCTGCGCGCGCATCGCTGGAGCGGATTCGTGCCCGGCGGAACGCCGGATCGGGCTTTCGGGGTGCCCCTTGTGATTAAGAGTGCCCCTCGTGATCACGCAGGCCTCCATTCAGCCACTGTGCGGCTGAGTCGACCAGCGGAGGGCGTGGGCCGCTGCGCGGCTGAGTCGACCAGCGGAGGCGGCCCGCCGGTCGACTCGCGCAATGCGCGAATGGAGACCAGCGGCCGGCTGCCGCGTCAGCCGACGACGACGCGGCGGCCCTCGAAGGCGCGGCCGAGGGTGACCTCGTCGGCGTACTCCAGGTCGCCGCCGACCGGCAGCCCCGAGGCCAGCCGGCTGACCTTGATCTCGAGGGTCTTCAGCAGGCGGCTCAAGTACGTCGCGGTCGCCTCGCCCTCGAGGTTCGGATCGGTGGCGATGATGACCTCCTCGACGGTGCCGTCGGCGAGCCGCTGCATGAGCTGGCGGATGCGCAGGTCGTCAGGCCCGATGCCGTCGATCGGGCTGATCGCCCCGCCGAGCACGTGGTACAGGCCGCGGAACTCGCGGGTGCGCTCGATCGCCACGACGTCCTTCGCTTCTTCGACGACGCAGATCAGGCTCTGGTTGCGGCGCGGGTCGCGGCAGATCGAGCAGCGGTCCTGCTCGCTGACGTTGCCGCAGATCTCGCAGAATTTCACCTTGTCGCGCACCGCCAGCAGCGTCTCGGCGAGCTTCGTGACGTCGAACGACTCGGTCTGCAGGATGTGGAACGCGATGCGCTGCGCCGACTTCGGACCGATGCCCGGCAGCCGACCCAGCTCGTCGATCAGGTCCTGGACGATGCCCTCGTACATCAGCGGCCCCCGCTCTCAGGCAGCTGCTGCTCCTCGATGAAGCGCGCGTTCAGGATCTCGCGCACCACGGCCTCCCCGTAGCGCTTGGGCTGCTCGCTCGAGAACGTCGGGCCCCTGCGCGGGGCGGGCCGATTGTCGACGGATGCCTCGGGGGCGGGGCTCTTCGCGGGTGTCCCGGTCTCGATACGCGCCTGCGGCGCTACTCGACCAGCGGGGGTCGGCTGCTGCGGCGCTACTCGACCAGCGGGGGCGGGGGGTGCGGCGGGCGGCGCAATCCGTCCGGCGGGGGCCGCGGGAACCGCGTCGGGGTCGTCCTCGAAGGACGGCGCGTCGTCATCGCCCGGCACGTACTCGTCATCGGCGGGCGCGACGGTCGACCAGCCGTCGTCATCGGTGGCGGCCGCGGCGACGGGTGCCGCCTCGCCCTCGACGCGGGCCGGAGCGGCCTCGGCCTCGACGAGCCGGGGGACCGCCTGCAGCTTCGGTCGCGGGGCCGGCTCGGGTTCGACCTCGGGCTTCGCCGCCGCGGCCGCTCCCCCGCTGCCCGGGATCGCCGCGACCGCCCAGCTCGTCACCGGGGTCGACGGTGCACCGCTCTTCGGCGCCGGAACCGCGGCCACGCTCGCCGACGACGGATGCGACTCACCCTGCCCCTCGCGGACGGGAGCCTGCGAAGCGGGCGTCGGACCGCTCGCATTCGGGCGCGCCCCACTTCCCGACCCGACCGTAGGCCGCTCGTCATCGGCCGGAGACCGGGGCGCCGTCGGCGCCGCGGGCATGGCCTGAGGCGCTTCGGCCGCGGCCGGCCGCGCCGGCGGCGTCACCCCGAAACCCTCGCCCTTGAGGCTCTGCGCGAAGTCGGCCGCGGTCTTCGCCACGAACTTCACCCGCACGCCCAGCACCTTCTGGATCGCCTCGCGCAGCACATCGCTCACGTTCTGCGTCGCACCCGGCTGCGGCCGGAAGCTCGCGATGTCGTTCTCGCTCGGGAAGGTCAGCGTCAACACGTCGTTCTCGAACTTGCGCACCGTCGCCGTGACCACGACCATCCAGGCCGTCATCTTCACCGACTTCACCGTGTCGAGGATCTGCGGCCACGAATCCTTGATCTGCTGCACCGTGAGCGGACCGACCGGCTGCGGCGAGGCGGGCGCGGCCGGTTGCGCCGGCTTCGAACCCTGCTGCGCGGGCACGGATGCGCCGGGCGCCGGCTCGTCGTCGTATCCGGTGACCCCCGGGGTCGCCCAGCCGGCGGTGGCCGGGGGCTTCGAGACGGCGCTGCGCGCCTCCTCAGCCGACGGGGTGCGAGCGCTACGCGCCTCCTCAGCCGACGGGGTGGCTGGCACGGCGGGCTTCGAGACGGCGCTGGGCGCCTCCTCAGCCGACGGGGTGCGAGGGACGGCTGGCTTCGAGACGCCGCTGCGCGCCTCCTCAGCCAGCGGGGCGGGAGCGGCCGACCGCGGTGAGGCGGCGGCGGGTGAGGCATCCGTCACGCCGACGCGGCGCTCGAGCCGCTCGACGCGCGCCAGCGAACCCGCCTCGTCGGCGGACGGCACGAGGGCGCGGGCGATCATCAGCTCGAGGTGCAGGCGCGGCGACGTCGCGCCGGACATCTCGGTGAGAGCGTCATTGACGATGTCTGCGATGCGGGAGAGCTCGGCCGCGCCGAAGGAGCGCGCCTCGAGGCCCATCCGCTCGAGCTCGTCGGCGGGGGTGCCGCGCAGCACGGTGGCCGCCCGCTCGGGACCGGCCGCCGCGATGATGATGAGGTCGCGCAGGCGCTCGAGCAGGTCTTCGACGAAGCGGCGGGGGTCTTGCCCGGTCTGGATGACCCGGTCGACCTGCTCGAACGCGCTCGATGCGTCGCGGGCGGCGAGCGCCTCGACCACGTCGTCGAGAAGCGCCGAGTGCGTGTACCCGAGCAGGGCGACGGCCCGCTCATAGCTGATCTCGTCACCCTCGGAGCCGGCGATGAGCTGGTCGAGGAGCGACAGCGTGTCGCGCGGCGACCCGCCGCCGGCGCGCACCACGAGGGGCAGCACGCCGGGGGCGACGCGCATGCCCTCCTCCTCGGTCAGCTTCTGCACGTAGTCGAGCATCAGCGCCGGCGGCACCAGCCGGAACGGGTAGTGGTGGGTGCGCGAGCGGATCGTGCCGATGACCTTCTCGGGCTCGGTCGTCGCGAAGATGAACATGACGTGCTCGGGCGGCTCTTCGACGATCTTGAGCAGGGCGTTGAAGCCCTGCGGCGTCACCATGTGCGCCTCGTCGAGGATGAAGATCTTGTAGCGGTCGCGCGCGGGCGCGAAAATCGCCCGCTCGCGGATGTCGCGGGCGTCGTCGACGCCGTTGTGGCTCGCCGCGTCGATCTCGACGACGTCGAGCGAGCCCTGACCCCCGCGGCCCAGCTCGATGCAGCTGGGGCACTTGCCGCACGGGGTGTCGGTGGGGCCCTCGGCGCAGTTGAGGCAGCGCGCCAGGATGCGGGCGCTCGTGGTCTTGCCGCAGCCGCGCGGACCGGAGAAGAGGTAGGCGTGGTTCACCCTGTCGGTGCGCAGCGCCGTCATCAGCGGCTCGGTCACCTGAGACTGGCCGATCATCTCGGCGAAGGTCTCAGGCCGGTAGCGGCGATAGAGGGCGGTTACCACTCGTCAATGCTAACGGCGGGGTGCGACATCCCGGCCCGCCCGCGCAGGGGTGTGGAATCGGCGCGCGGCGGGGTGTGGAAACGGCCGCAGACGGGACTCAGCGCGCGCCCGCTCAGAGACCGGAGATCACGGAGAGGGTCTGCCGGGCGATCTCCAGCTCCTCGTTCGTCGGCACGACGAGCACGGTGACGGGCGAGGCATCCGTCGAAATCACCCGCGTCTCGTGCGAGCGCACCGCGTTGCGGGCCGGGTCGAGCTCGATGCCCAGCCGCTCCAGTCCGGCGACCGAGAGGGCACGCAGCTCGGCGCTGTTCTCCCCCACTCCCGCTGTGAAGGAGAGCACGTCGAGGCCGCCCAGCACCGCCAGATAGGCGCCGATGTAGAACCGGATGCGGTGGGCGTAGACGCGCTGCGCCAACTCGGCGCGCTCGTCCCCCTCCGCCGCGGCCTGCTGCATGTCGCGCGAATCCGCGTGGCCCGACAGCCCGAGCAGGCCGCTCCTCCTGTTCAGCAGGTCGTCGAGCTCGCGGAAGTCGAGGTGGCCGCGCCGGGCGAGGTGCAGCAGCACCGACGGATCCACGTCGCCGGAGCGCGTGCCCATCACGAGCCCCGCGAGCGGCGTCATGCCCATGCTCGTCTCGACGGACTTGCCGCCGTCGATCGCGCAGGCGCTCGCCCCGTTGCCGAGGTGCAGCACGATCTGCTTCAGCTCCGCAAGCGGCCGGTCGAGGAACGCCGCCGCCTGCTCGGAGACGTACTTGTGCGAGGTGCCGTGGAAGCCGTAGCGCCGCACCCGGTAGCGCTGCGCCACCTCGGTGTCGATCGCGTAGGTATATGCCTCCGGCGGCATGGTCTGGTGGAACGCGGTGTCGAAGACGGCCACCTGCGGCAGCCCGGGGAACGCCTTCTCAGTCGCCTCGATGCCCTGCACCGCCCCGGGGTTGTGCAGCGGCGCGAGCTCGGACAGGTCGGAGATGTTGATCTTCACCAGGTGGTCGATCAGCGTCGGCTCGAAGAACCGCGCCCCGCCGTGCACCACGCGGTGGCCGACCGCGGCGAGCGCGTCCAGCGACGGCCCGTGCTCGCCGAATGCGTCGCGCATCACCGCCGAAGCCGCCTCGTGGTCGGCGACGTCGACGTCGCGCTCGAAGGTCTCGCCGCCCGCCGTGTGCTTCGCGTGGCCGTCGGGCAGGCCGATGCGCTCGATGAGGCCGCTCGCCTGCGTCTGCTCGCTGTCGGTGTCGATCAGCTGGTACTTCAGCGAGGACGAACCGCTGTTGACGACGAGGATCATGGGCATCGGATGCTCCGTTCCGTCGCGGCTTCGAGACGCGCTGCGCGCTCCTCAGCTATCGGGGGCGTCACGGCTTCGAGACGCGCTGCGCGCTCCTCAGCCACCGGGGGTGCGCCGGCTTCGAGACGCGCTGCGCGCTCCTCAGCCATCGGCGCCGACCGCCTGCGCCTGGATCGCGGTGATCGCGATGGTGTTCACGATGTCGTCGACGAGCGCCCCGCGGGAGAGGTCGTTCACCGGCTTGCGCAGCCCCTGCAGCACCGGTCCGATCGCCACGGCGCCCGCCGAGCGCTGCACTGCTTTATAGGTGTTGTTGCCGGTGTTGAGGTCGGGGAAGATGAACACGGTCGCGCGGCCGGCGACCTTCGAGCCGGGCATCTTCGCCGCCGCCACGACCGCGTCGGCGGCGGCGTCGTACTGCAGCGGCCCCTCCACGAGCAGTTCCGGCGCGCGCTCGCGCACCAGCTCGGTCGCCGCCCGCACCTTCTCGACGTCGGCCCCCGAGCCCGACTCGCCGGTCGAGTACGACAGCATCGCCACGCGCGGTTCGATGCCGAACTGCTCGGCGGTCGCGGCCGAGGAGACGGCGATGTCGGCGAGCTGCTCGGCGGTCGGGTCGGGGATCACCGCGCAGTCGCCGTAGACGAGCACCCGGTCGGCAAGCGCCATCAGGAACACGGAGGAGACGACCGACACGCCTGGCTTCGTCTTGATGATCTCGAACGCCGGCCGGATCGTGTGCGCGGTCGTGTGCGCGGCACCCGAGACCATGCCGTCGGCGAGGCCGAGCTGCACCATCATGGTGCCGAAGTACGAGACATCCGTCACCGTGTCGAGGGCGCGCTCGAGCGTCATACCCTTGCTCGCGCGCAGCCGCGTGTACTCCTCGCCGAAGCGCTGCCGCAGCTCGGAGCTCACCGGGTCGATCACCGCCGCGGCGTCGAGGTCGAGGCCGAGCGCCGAGGCACGCCCGCGCACCGCGTGCTCGTCGCCGAGGATGGTCAGCTGCGCGATGTCCCGCTCGATCACCCGCGACGCGGCGTGCAGGATGCGGTCGTCGCCGCCCTCGGGCAGCACGATGTGCCGGCGCTGCGCCCGAGCCCGCTCGATCAGCCGGTACTCGAACATCAGCGGGGTGACCACCGGCGAGGCCTCGACCTCGAGGGCGTCGAGCAGCTCGATGTGGTTCACGCTGCGGTCGAACAGGTCGATCGCGCGCTGCTGCTTGCGCGGCGAGTCGGCGCCGAGCCGCGTGCGCGACTGGTTCACCCGCACGGTCGTGTCGTAGGTGCCCCACGGCGCCTCGATGATCGGCAGCGGCGATCCGATGCCGGCCAGCAGCCGGCGCATCGCCTCGCTGAGCGCGAAGCCGCCGTTCATCACGATCGCGCTCACGGAAGGGAAGGTGCCCGCCTGGTAGGCCGATAGCACCGCGAGCAGCACCTCGCTGCGATCGCCGGGGACGACGACCACGGCGCCCTCGATGAGCCGGGTGAGCACGTTCTCCATCGACATGCCCGCGACCACGACGCCGAGCACCTCGCGCTCGAGCAGCTGCGGGTCGCCCGAGATGAGCCGGCCGCCCACCGAGGCGAGCACGGCCTGCACCGTCGGGGCGACCAGCAGCGGGTCCTCTGGCAGCACCCACACGGGCCGCGCGGGCAGGCCGGCCGCGTCCGGCGACGAGCCGACGGATGCCTGCACGGCGGCTCGGATCTGCGTCAGCTGCTCGGGGTCGGCCCGGTTCACGACGAGCCCGAGCAGCGCGGCGTGCTCCTGCTTGAGCTCCCCCATCGCCACCTCGGCCAGCTGCCGCACCTGCGCGGGCGTGCGCGCCGACGACGTGCCGAGCAGGTCGCCCTCGGCGGCGCGGCCGCCGACGACGAGCAGCACCGGGGCACCGAGATTGGCGGCGATGCGGGCGTTGTAGCTGAGCTCGGTCGGCGCCCCGACATCCGTGTAGTCGCTGCCCACGATCACGACCGCGTCGCAGCGCGCCTCGACCGCTTTGTAGCGCGCGACGATGCGGGAGAGCGCCGACTCGGGGTCGGCGTGCACCTCGTCATAGGAGACCCCGACCGCCTCGTCGTAGCCGAGCTCGGCCGTCTGATTGGCGAGCAGCCACTCTAGCACGTAGTCGCGCTCCGCGGTCGAGCGGGCGATGGGGCGGAACACCCCGACCCGCGCGACCTGCCGGGTCAGGGCGCGCAGCACTCCGAGCGCGACGGTGGACTTGCCCGTGTGGCCCTCCGCCGAGGTGATGTAGACCTGCTTCATCCGGCGGTGCGGCCTACTCGTTGTCGCCGCCGGTGTCGTTGGTCGCCGCCTTCGTGCTGCCCTTCCACGACCAGGTCGCGACCTCCGGGATGTCCTCGCCGTGCTCGCGCGTGTACAGCCGGGCCTTGAGGCGCGTGTCGATCATCTCCTGCCGCAGCGCGCCGTAGCGGCCCGCGAGGCCCGGCACCCGATCGATCACGTCGATCACCAGGTGGTAGCGGTCGAGGTCGTTGAGCATCACCATGTCGAACGGGGTCGTGGTGGTGCCGTTCTCCTTGTATCCGCGCACGTGCAGGTTGACGTGGCCGCGCCGACGGTAGGTGAGCCGGTGGATCAGCCACGGGTAGCCGTGGTAGGCGAAGATGACCGGTTTGTCGGTGGTGAACAGCGCGTCGAAGTCGGCGTCGGAGAGCCCGTGCGGGTGCTCGTGCTCGGGCTGCAGCTTCATCAGGTCGACCACGTTGATCACGCGGATCTTCAGCTCGGGGATGCGCTGCTGCAGCAGCTCGCTGGCCGCGAGCACCTCGAGGGTCGGGATGTCGCCGGCCGCGGCGAGCACCACGTCGGGCTCCTCGCCGGGCACCTCGGTGCCGGCCCACTCGAAGATGCCGAGGCCGCGCGTCATGTGCGCCACGGTCTCCTCGACGGTGAGCAGGTTGGGCTGCGGCTGCTTTCCGGCGACCACCACGTTGACGTAGTTCACCGACCTCAGGCAGTGGTCGTAGGTCGACAGCAGCGTGTTCGCGTCGAACGGCAGGTACACGCGCACCACGTCGGCCGACTTGTTCACGACGTGGTCGATGAAGCCCGGATCCTGGTGGCTGAAGCCGTTGTGGTCCTGCCGCCAGACGTGGCTGGAGAGCAGGTAGTTGAGGCTCGCGATCGGCCGGCGCCACGGGATGTGCCGGGTGACCTTCAGCCACTTGGCGTGCTGGTTGAACATCGAGTCGATGATGTGGATGAACGCCTCGTAGCTCGTGAACAGCCCGTGCCGGCCGGTGAGCAGGTAGCCCTCGAGCCACCCCTCGCACTGGTGCTCGGAGAGCACCTCCATCACCCGCCCCACCCGGGCCAGGTGCTCGTCGATGGGGCGGATCTCGCCCGCGAACTGCTTGTCGGTGACCGAGTAGACCGGCGGCGCGAGCCGGTTCGAGGCGGTCTCGTCGGGGCCGAAGATGCGGAAGTTGTGCGGGTTGTCCTCGATCACCGTGGCCAGCCACTCGCCGAGCACGCGCGTTGCCTCGCTGTTCGTCGCGCCCGGGCTCGGCACGTCGACGCCGAACTCGCGCCAGTCGCGCAGTTTGAGATCCTTGCGCAGCAGGCCGCCGTTGGTGATCGGATTCGCGGACATGCGGCGCGTGCCGGAGGGGGCGATCGCCGTGGCATCCGCCACCGGCTTGCCGGCCTCGTCGAACAGTTCCTCCGGCTTGTACGAGCGCAGCCACGCCTCGAGCAGCGCGGTGTGCTCGGCCGTGTCACGCGCGTTGGCGAGCGGCACCTGGTGCGCGCGCCAGGTGTTCTCCACCGGCAGGCCGTCGATCTCGGGCGGGCAGGTCCAGCCCTTGGGGGTGCGGAAGATGATCATCGGCCACTTCGGGCGGCCCTCGAGCGTGCCATCCGCCGCCTGCTGTTTGATCTCGGCGATCTCGTTCAGCACCTGGTCGAGCACCTCGGCGAACCGCTTGTGCACCGCGATCGGGTCTTCGCCGTCGAAGCCGCCCTCGACGAGGTACGGGTGGTGCCCGTAGCCGCGCATCAGGTCGAACAGCTCCTCCTGCGGGATGCGGTCGAGCACGGTCGGGTTGGCGATCTTGTAGCCGTTCAGGTGCAGGATCGGCAGCACCACCCCGTCTTGCAGCGGGTCGACGAACTTGTTCGAGTGCCAGCTGGTCGCCAGCGGCCCCGTCTCGGCCTCGCCGTCGCCGACGATCGCGGCGACGAGCAGGTCGGGGTTGTCGAAGGCGGCGCCGTAGGCGTGGCTGAGCGAGTAGCCGAGCTCGCCGCCCTCGTGGATGGAGCCGGGGGTCTCGGGCGCCACGTGGCTCGGGATGCCGCCGGGGAAGGAGAACTGCTTGAAGAGCTTCTTGAGGCCCGCCTCCGACTGGTCGATGTCGGAGTACACCTCGGAGTAGGTGCCGTCGAGGTAGGCGCTCGCCACCAGGCCCGGGCCGCCGTGGCCGGGGCCGGTGACGTAGATGGTGTTCAGATCGCGCTCCTGGATGGCGCGGTTCAGGTGCGCGTAGAGGAAGTTCAGACCGGGCGTGGTGCCCCAGTGGCCGAGCAGCCGGGGCTTGATGTCGTCGATCGAGAGGGGGCGGCGCAGCAGGGGGTTGTCCAGCAGGTAGATCTGGCCGACGCTCAGGTAGTTCGCCGCCCGCCACCACGTGTCGATCAGGCGGATCGTCTCATCCGAGACGGGAGCCGGCTCGCGAAGCTTCCAGGCTGATTCAGACATTGACGTCCTCCCCTTGAGGAAGGCACCGTCGACCGGCGGCACCATCGCCAGCCTAGGGAGGCGCGAGAGGCGGGCGCTAGTGATTTCTGGCCCGCCCGACCCGGGCTCGAATGTGATAACGGATGCCTCGTGCCGGGGTTCCTGGGCGCGGTCAGCGCTGCGGTCGCGCAGCGGCCGGCGCAAAGAAAAGACCCCTCGCGCACCCGCCAGAGCCCGGTTACCCTTGCTGCGTTTCCGCCCTGGGGGAGTTGGCCTGGATGGCGCCACGCGAGGAGCCGAAGACCATTGTACGGGACGTGCGGCGGGCTGCACGCTTGGGGCGATTGCGCTACTCGCACCGACACCCGCTACCGCCACAGCAGTCGCGCGTGTCCGAATGAGTAGCGCAACGTCTCCGCGGGTCGACTCGCGCGCAGCGCGAAGGGAGACCGCGACCGGGGGCGGGCGGGAGCATTCGAATCGTCCGGTAGAATCGTCGGGTTGCCCGCCGCGGCGGGTGCACGGAGGATTCGCCTAGTGGCCTATGGCGCACGCTTGGAAAGCGTGTTGGGTGAAAGCCCTCGGGGGTTCGAATCCCCCATCCTCCGCCGAATACTTCTTTGACCGCCTGCGCGCTACATCGACCCGTGCGGCCGCGAGAAGCGCGGCCCCGACAGCGGCGCTACTTCAGACAGTGGCTGCTTGGGCAGGGCACAGTTCCCACCTTGCGCCTCGCGATCGCTTCGCGTCTCCCCCGCACCGCGCACGCCTCGTACTGGGGCTACAACCGCAATGTTGCACGGCGCTACAAACGTTAGTTGGGGCTCGACAGAGCACCCGGCACCCCCGCGCTCGCCACCGCACTGGCAGCACTCGTCGACCCGGACGTCCACATCGTCGCCGGCTTGGTCGATGCGCGCGAACGCGCCGCGCTCGGCAACGGCCCTCGCGTGGACAAGGCGTGCCGATTTCGCCAACGGACCACGCACAGCCTGGAGAAAACACGCACATGAGCAAGCCGCTTCCCACCCTCGCCGCAGTTCTGCTGGCATCCCTCGCTCTGACGGGCTGCACCGTAAACGTCAACGAGGCGTCCGCCGCGAAACACAGCGCAACAGCGACGGCGGAGCAGACACGCCAGGCGAGCCCAACCCAAACGGCGACATCCGACGCCGACACAGACACCGACACCGAGACGGATGCGGGCGCGACGACGTCCGACGACAGCGCGAGCAGCGCTTCGAAAGATGCTGCGTTTGACGCAGCGCTCACCACGGCGGTCGACGGCATCGATGCCACGAACTACGTCGACCTCACTCAAATGACCAGCTACCAGTCCGCGGCGAAGTTGCTATGCGTCAAGCTCAACGACGGAGTCTCAATCGATTCACTCATCGGCACGGCTTCGCAGTCGAACGAGACGGAGGTGTTGATGCTGCTGCTGCTTGCTTCGGCCACCGCCGACGATTCCTACTGCCCCGGTTACCAAGACGCCGTTCGGGCTTACGCAGACGCCAACAACTGACGTACCAGGAGTCGGTGCCGGGCATCGACGATTCGGCCGCGCACAGGAGGCGCTCGAAGACCGGCGCGGCTCCAATACGATCGGCGGTCGGTGTCCACGTGTCGCCCGGGCACAGACGGTGCGATCGGGCACAACTGCTGCAGCATCCGTATGCCCGATCGCAACACCTACCGCGAATCGCTACGGCAGCTTCTCGAAGACCATCGTCGCCTGGATCCGGTCGCCACCGCCGAAGCCCTTGCTGCCCGACGCCACCGTCGAGATGGTGTGCAGTCGGTAGCCGCGATCCGCCTGCGCGTTGATCGCCTTCTCGAGCTCCGTCAAATTGCCGGATCCCGTGCCCCACAGCTTCTCCTTGAGAATCACTTGAAGCACCACGTAATTCATGCCGTCCACCCCTGACCTTCCTCGTTGAGATTCCTGCCACGGTACGTGGGCCGGGCGATCCGGCTCTCGGCCGAGTTCGGGGGACACGCGAAGCAGGCGCACGCCGTCAGGGGCGGATGTCGAAGCGGCCGTGGTCGAGGTCGTGGGTCGGCACCTCGGTGGTGTCGACCGAGGCGACGGCGGCGCCGGCCGGCCCGCGGTCGAGCCAGGCGAGCATCCGTTCGACGGCGATCTCGTCGCCCTGCACCTCGGCCTCGACGGCGCCGTCGGGGCGGTTGCGGACCCAGCCCGTGACTCCGAGTTCGCGGGCCCGGTCGCGCGCCGCCATGCGGAACCCGACCCCCTGAACCTGCCCGGTCACCACCGCGTGCACGCGTCTCATGCCCTCGATTCTGCCGCGTGCACCGGGCGCCCGCGCTACCCCGGGCGCGCCGCGGTGGCCCGGCCGCCCGCCTGCACCGAGCCCCTACCCCGCCGGCGCCTGCTTCGCGCACAGGCCGGAGAGCGTGAGGGTCGCCGTCGCGCTCGTCCACACCGCGTCCACCTGCTTGTCGGAGCCGACCAGCGGAATCTGCCCGCGCCCCGGCCGCTCCGGCGCGACCTCGAGGCCGAGCTTGCGCCACGCGGCGCCGATGCGCGACTCGACCCTGCGACCCGCGTCGGCGGAGAGCCCCGAGTTCCCCGCCACGTGCAGCGTGAGCGTGGGCCGCTGCCCCACCGTCTGCACCGGCGCGCCGAGCTGCGTGGCCGAGCAGTCCGCGGTGTCGGCGAACGACTCCTGCGCTCCCCCGCTGAACGCGACGCCCGAGCCATAGCTCCACGAGCCGAAGCCCGACGCCGTCATGGCGGCGTCGGCCACGACGATCATGCGGTCGAGCGACGCCTGCGACTCACTGGCGGTGGCGAGCGACGGATGCTGCGTGCATCCGCTCACCGCGACGGCCACGGCACACGCGACGGCGGCGAGCGCCGGCCGCCGCCCGCGCATCGTCAGCTCTTGCTGAAGACGTGGATCGGCAGCGCGAACGAGAGCGCGATCGCCAGGATGCCGCAGAAGAACAGCAGCGACTCGACGCCCTGCACCTCGGGGGCGATGGCGAACAGCACGAAGCCGCCGACGAAGAAGATTCCGGCGATGACGAGCTTGATGACGGTCATGGATCCTCCTTCCGCCAGCCTACCGGCCCGGCGGCGGGCCGGCCGACGAGGGATCCGCAGGGACCACCCTTCGAGACGCGCCCTGCGGGCGCTCCTCAGGGACCACCCTTCGAGACGCGCCGTGCGGGCGCTCCTCAGTGAGCGAGGCTAATGCGCGAGCTCGGGGACGGTCTTGGGGCGCACCACGAACCAGAACGCGACGACCGAGACGACGGAGGTGCAGATCATCACCTCGCCCATCGGTGCGCCGGACGAGACGCCGAGCAGGCCGACGATCGGCGAGATGAGCCCGGCGAGCACGAACTGGCCGGCGCCGAGCAGCGAGGCGGCCGTGCCGGCCTCGTGCGGGTGCGAGTTCATCGCGAGCACTCCGACGCAGGGGAACCCGAAGCCGCAGGCGCAGATGAAGAACCACAGCGGCACCATCACGCCCCACTCGCCGAGGCCGAGCGCACTGTCGACGTAGATGGCGGCGGATGCGAGCAGCATCGCCGCCGTCGAGAACGCGAGGATCCACTGCGGGCCGACCCAGCGGGTGATCCGGCCGGCGGTCTGCACGCCGATGATGATGCCGATCGAGTTGACGGCGAAGAGCAGGCCGTACTGCTGGGCGGAGAATCCGTAGACGTCCTGGAACAGGAAGGTGCTGGAGGACAGGTAGCAGAACAAACCGGAGAAGTTCATCGCGCCGACGAGCACGATGCCGACGTAGACCCGGTCGGAGAGCACGGCCTTGTAGCGCTGGCTCGTGGTGGAGTGGCCGGAGTCGTGGCGGCGCTCGACGGGCAGGGTCTCGACGATCCAGAGCCACACGCACAGGACGACGAAGGCGCCGTAGGCGGCGAGCACCCAGAAGATTCCGCGCCACGGCATGATCAGCAGGAACTGCGAGCCGAGCACCGGCGCGAGGACAGGGGCGAGGCCGTTGACGAGCGCCAGGTTCGAGAGCATCTTGACCAGCGGCCGGCCGCCGAACAGGTCGCGCACCATGGCCTGCGCGACGACGCCGCCGGCCGCGGCGCCGAAGCCCTGCAGGAAGCGGAAGGCGCCGAGCACCTCGACGTTCGGCGCGAGCGCCGCACCCAGGCACGCGGCGATGTGCAAGGCGGTGGCGAGGAGGAGCGGCAGGCGGCGGCCGACCCGGTCGCTCCACGGGCCGACGAGCAGCTGGCCGACGCCGAAGCCCACCGTCGTCGCGGTGAGGGTCAGCTGCACGATCGCCGTCGTCGTGTCGAAGTCGGTCTGCAGCGTCGGCAGCGACGGCAGGTACATGTCCATCGTGAACGGCCCGAGCGCGGTCAGCGCGCCGAGGATCAGGATGTACGAGAGCCGCTGGCGCCCGGTGAGCGAGTCGCCCGGGTGGACGATCTTGATGGAACCGGTGGGCGTGAGGGGTGCGGTGGCGGTGGTCAACGAAAGGTCCTCGAAGCGTGCGTGAGTGAGCGTTGTGCGTAGCGCCCCGACGCATTCTCCTTCGAATCGATTCGACGGCGTGCTTCTATGCTACCGGTGCCGCCGGGCGGTTCGTCACGAAGTGCTCATTGCTATCGGCAATAGGTGCATTGCCGACGATTGGGGCGGGGCGGCCCCGACGACTCGTCACGAAGTGCTCGCCGGATCGAGAAACGCGTCGAAAAGCGACGAATGCAAAAGCGACGAATGCAAAAGTGACGAATGGGCGCGAGGGCGTCAGGCGAGAACGGATGCCGGGTCGGTCAGCACCGGCTCGAAGGCGAGCTCCGCGGCGCCGATCAGCAGGATGTCGCTGCCGAGGCGCGTGCGGGTGATCTGCACCCCTTCGAGGGTCTCGGGGAGGGTGCCGGCGGCGACGGCGCGGTCCAGCAGCGGGGCATCCGCTTGATACAGGGTCGCGAGGAAGCCGCCGAGCACCACGAGCCTGGGGTTCAGCAGTGTGAGCGCGGTGCCGAGCGCAGTGCCGAGCAGCCCGAGCTGGCGGCGCACCTCGGCCCGCAGCTCGGGATCGGTGGAGCCGAGCACCGCCGCCGTGAGCCCGTCGGCATCGATCGAGTCGATGCCGAGCAGGGCGAGCAGCCGAGCGCGGCTGACCTCGGCCTCCAATGTGCCGGCGAGGCCGCCGGAGTCGGTGGCGCCGCCGGGCGAGACGCGCACGTGGCCGAGCTCGCCGGCGTGGCCGGCCGCGCCGGTGAACGCGGCGCCGCCCGCAATGACGCCGCCGCCGATGCCGCTGGAGCCGCCGTTGACGTAGATCAGGTCGTCGACCCCGACGCCGGCGCCGAAGACGTGCTCGGCGTAGGCGCCCAGCTGCGCGTCGTTGGCGGTGCGGGTGGGCAGGCCCGTGGCATCCGTCAGCATGTCGGCCAGCGGCACGTCGACCCAGCCGAGGTGGGGGGCGCGGCGCACGAGGCCGTCGGAGCCGCGGACGAGGCCGGGCACGGCCACGCCGATTCCGACGATGCGGTCGACGGATGCGGTCTCCCGCAGCCCCTCGATCGCGTCGGCCGCGGCCGCGACGGCCTCCTCGGGGCTCGGCACGTGGTCGAGTTCGACGCGGCGGTGCTGCTGCACCCGGCCGTCGAGCCCGACCAGTCCCACGGTGACGGCGTCGATCTCGGGGTTGACCGCGAGCGCGGCCACGCGCGGGTTCGGCGAGATCACCGGGCTCGGGCGGCCGACGCGGAAGTTCGCGTTGGGGCCGGACTCGGAGACGAGCCCGAGCTCGACCAGTTCGGCGACGAGCGCGCCGATGGTGGAGCGGTTGAGGCCGGTCTCGCGCGTCACGTCGGAGCGCGAGACGGGGCCGACGTGGTGGGCGATGGTGAGCACGGTGGAGAGGTTGTGCCGGCGCACGCTGTCGAGGTTGTTGCCCCGTCCGGTCGGTTTCGCCACCCGCTACTCCGCGTCGATTCGCCTCACTCGGGGATGATCCCCGACCCGGCCAGCTTGGCATACCAGCGGGCGCTGTCCTTCGCGATGCGCTCCTGCGTCTCGTAGTCGACGTAGACGAGGCCGAAGCGCTTGCTGTAGCCGAAGGCCCACTCGAAGTTGTCCATCAGCGACCAGACGAAGTAGCCGGTGAGCGGCACCCCGGCCCGGATGGCGCGGTGCGCGGCGACGAAGTGGCGCTGCAGGAAGTCGATGCGCAGCGGGTCGTGCACGCGCTTCTCGCCGCCCTCCACCACGACCTCGTCGGCGAACGCGGCGCCGTTCTCGGTGATCACGAGGTCGTACTCGGGGTAGGCCTCGTGGGTGGCCACGAGCAGGTCGTACAGCCCCTGGGGTGCGATGTTCCAGCCCATCTCGGTGAACGGGCCGGGCTGGTCCACCCACTCGACCCGGGTGGCACCGGGGAACGGCGTGCCCTCGGTGGAGTGCTCGGCGCCGCGGCGCACCGTGTCGGTGTTGTAGTAGTTGATGCCGACGAGGTCGATGGGCTGGTGGATCAGCTCGAGGTCGCCGTCGCGCACGAAGGACCAGTCGGTGATGTGCCTGGTGTCCTCGATCAGGTCCTGCGGGTAGAAGCCGCGCAGCTGCGGGTCGGTGAAGGCGCGGTTGCGCAGCGCCTCGATCTGCCGCTTGGCGTCGACGTCCTCGGGGTTCTGGGGGTCCGCGGCGTACACGGAGGCCAGGTTGTTGGTCACCGAGTACTTCGCGTCCGGCTTGGTCACGACCTCCCGCAGGGCGCTGACCGCCAGTCCGTGGGCGAGGTTGAGGTGGTGCACCGCCTTGAGGGCCGCCTCTTCGTCACGGATGCCGGGGGCATGCTCTCCCGACGCGTAGCCGAGGTAGGCCGCGCACCACGGCTCGTTGAGGGTGGTCCACACGCCGACCCGGTCGCCGAGGCGCTCGCCGACCACCCGCGCGTACTCGGCGAAGGCGTAGCCGGTCTCGCGGACGGTCCATCCGCCGCGGTCCTGGAGCGGCTGCGGCAGGTCCCAGTGGTAGAGGGTCACGACCGGCTCGATGTCGCGGGCGATCAGGCCGTCGATCACCCGCTCGTAGAACTTCAGGCCCGCCTCGTTCACCTCGCCCGTGCCGGCGGGGATGATCCGCGGCCACGCGATCGAGAGCCGGTACGCCCCGAGGCCGAGGCTCTTGATCAGGTCGAGGTCTTCGTCGACACGGTGGTAGAAGTCGTCGGCGACGTCGCCGGTGTCGCCGTTCAGCACCTTGCCGGGGGTGTGGCTGAAGGCGTCCCAGATGCTCGGGCCGCGGCCGTCTTCGGCGACGGCGCCCTCGATCTGGTAGGCCGCGGTGGCCGAGCCGAAGGTGAAGCCCTCCGGGAACCGCAGGCCGCTCTCGCGGAAGTCGTCGGTGGTCATGACGGTGCTGCTACCTCTCCATCGATGGCGACCGGTGCGAAGCTGAACCGGTTAGGTTCACTCTAGCGTGCGCCGCCCGACGCCCCGCGGTTCGGGCGCGCCGGTCAGGTCGCCGGAGCCGAAACGCACCCGCCCTGGGATCGAAACGGGGGTGTAACAGCTCGCTGCTTTGCTCGGTGCACAGGGTCTGGGATAGACCCGCCGAAGGAGGCCTCGTGAGTGTGAAGAAGCGCGGCATCGCCGCCGTCGTTCTCGGTTCCATCGCCGTGCTGACGCTCGCCGCCTGCGGCTCCGGCGGCTCGGGCAGCGCATCCAGCGCGAAGTCCCTCGTCGTCGACACGAACTACGACCTGGTCACGCTCGACCCCGGTCGCGACTTCGAGTTCACCGGCAACCTGATCGACGCGCAGATCTACGAGACCGCGCTCACCTACAAGGGTGACGACCTGTCCAAGCCGGTTCCCGAGCTCACCACCTACCAGGTGTCGTCGGACGACAAGACGGTCACGCTCAAGCTCAACGGCAAGCACTACTTCTCGGACGGCAAGCCGGTCACGGTCGACGACATCGTGTACTCGTATCAGCGGATGCAGGGCATCGCCGGCAACCCGTCGTTCCTGCTCCTCGACCCGGCCGGGAAGCCGATCACGATCACGAAGGTGGACGACTCCACCCTGACGCTGACCAGCTCGACGGCCAACCCGGCGCTCCCCTTCATTCTGCCGAACCCGTCGCTCGGCATCGTGGAGAAGGCGACGGTCACCGCCCACGGCGGCACGACCGACGAGAAGGACGGCGCCCAGTCCTGGCTCGACACCCACTCGATCGGCTCCGGGCCGTACATGATCTCCTCCTCCGACATCAAGTCGCGGGTGGTGCTCACGGCCAACCCGCACTACGCGGGCACGAAGCCGAGCTACACGAAGGTGGTGGTCAAGAACGCGACGAGCGCCACGCAGAAGGTCGACCTGCAGTCCGGGCAGGCGCAGCTGGCCGACGGCATCTCCCCGCAGGACGCCACGAGCCTGAAGTCGTCGGGCAAGGCCGGCGTCACCTCGGGCGCGTCCCTGTACACCCTGTACGCCTGGTTCAACCAGATGCCCGACTTGGGCGGTCCGGTCGCGAACGAGGACTTCCTGAACGCCGTGCGGCACGGCATCGACTACGACGCGATCCTGAAGCTCGTCGGCGCCGGCTCCGTGCAACCCGGCGGCGTCGTGCCGCAGGGCCTGTTCGGTGCGCTGAAGTCGGATCCGAGCAACACCTACGACCTCTCGGAAGCCAAGGCCGACCTCGCGAAGTCCGGCTATTCGGGCCAGACCGTCAAGTTCCTCGTCGACAGCGAGGCTCAGGCGGGCAACGCCTCCTTCTCGAACATCGCGCAGACGCTGCAGGCGCAGCTGAAGAAGGTCGGCATCAACCTCCAGCTCGTGCCGCAGCCGAGCGCCACTGCGCTCGACACCTTCCGCTCCGGGAAGTTCCAGGCGGGCATGGCGCAGTGGGGGGCCGACTACCCCGACGCATCCGATTACATCGCCTTCGCGCCGGATCAGAACGTCGGCCTGCGCGCCGGCTGGGCCACGGGCAAGGGGATCTCGAGCGCGGAGCAGCTGAAGCCGCTGTTCACCAAGGCGATGACCACGACCGACGACACCGCTCGTGAGAAGGCGTGGCAGGAGGTGCAGACCGAGATGAACAAGGTCGGCCCGTTCATTCCGATCGTGCAGCCGGGCGCGCAGCTCGTGTACGCGACGTCGGTGAAGGGTGCGGTGTACAACCCGCTGTGGACCGTCTCCTTCGCCGACCTGAAGTAGTGACGGCGAGCGGCACCGCCCCGACGAGGCGCAGACTCGGGTACCCGTCCGGCACCGCCGGCCGGGCGGGCGCCCACCCCCTGCTGCGCTACATCGCGGTGCGGTTCGGAATCAGCGTGCTGCTGCTGTGGGGCGTGACGCTGATCACCTTCATCCTGACCAACCTGGTGCCGGCGAACCCGGTCGCGGCGGTGCTCGGCGAGACGGCCATGAACAACCCGCGGATCGTGGCCGCCACTGAGCACCGGCTCGGCCTCGATAAACCGCTGCCCGTGCAGTACGGGCTCTACCTGTGGCGCCTGCTGCACCTCGACTTCGGCACCTCGAACCAGACCCAGCAGCCGATCCTCGACGACCTCAAGGTCGCGTTCCCGGCCACGATCGAGCTGGCCCTGTACGTCATGATCCTCTCGGTGGTCATCGGCCTGGGCCTCGCGATCTGGGCCGCCCTCACCCGCGGCTCCGTCACCGATCTGGTGATCCGCCTCGGCAGCCTGGCCGGCATCTCGGTGCCGCTGTTCTGGCTGGCGATGGTGCTGTTCTACCTGCTCTCGGTCGTGCTCGGAGTGCTGCCCGGCTCCGGGCGCCTCGACCCCACCCTGGAGCCGCCGCCGCAGGTCACCGGCCTGTACACGATCGACGCCGCCATCGCCGGGCAGTGGGACGTGCTGGCGAGCGCGTTCGAGCACCTCGCGCTGCCCGTCCTCGTGCTCACCCTGTACACCCTCGCCACCCTGGTGAAGTTCTTCCGCTCCGCGCTGCTCGACGTCGTGAACCAGGAGTACGTGGTCGCCGCCCGGGCCAAGGGCCTGCCGGGCCGGCAGGTGGTCTTCGGCTACATCCTGCGCGGGGCGCTGCTGCCCATCCTCACCATGACCGGCCTCGCCTTCGGCTCGCTGCTTTCCGGGGCGGTGATGACCGAGACCGTGTTCTCCTGGCAGGGGCTCGGGCAGTACGCGCTGCAGGCCTCGACCCACCTCGACATGCCCGCGATCATGGGCGTCGGCATCGTGATCGGAGCGGTCTACATCGCCATCAACTTCGTCATCGACCTGCTCTACGGCGTCATCGACCCGCGGGTGAGGAGGCGCGCATGAGCGAGAGCCTCTCGCCGGAGGCATCCGTCGCCGCCCCGCCGCCCGGCACGAGCGCGTTCGACGCGCTGCCCCGCCGGCGGCGCACGCTGCCGCGCGCCTGGCGCAGCCCGTTCGCGATCGTCGGCGCGGCGGTGATCGTGCTGTGGGCGATCGTGGCCGTCTTCGCGCCGCTGATCGAGCCGCACGACCCGCTCGGGCAGGTCGCCCAGGCCGTGCAGCCGCCGAGCGCCGCGCATCCGTTCGGCACCGACCTGCTCGGGCGCGACATCCTCTCCCGTGTGATCGCCGGCTCGCGCATCTCACTGCCCGCGCCGGTCATGCTGGTCGTCGCCTCGCTCGTGATCGGCGTCGTGCTCGGGCTGATCGCCGGCTACTTCGGCCGGGTCGTCGACGAGGTGATCATGCGGATCACCGACCTCGTCCTCGCGTTCCCGTCGATCATCCTGGCCATGATCATCGTGGCGGCGACCGGGCCCGGCATCCAGCACGCGATGATCGCCATCATCATCGTCAACTGGCCGCAGTACACCCGCGTCACCCGCTCGCTCGTGCTCGGCGCCCGGTCGAGCGAATACGTGGTCGCCGGGCGGCTGATGGGGGCGAACTGGTTCACGAGCCTGACCCGCGACATCCTGCCCAACATCGCCTCCCCGGTGCTGGTGCTCGCGACGCTCGACTTCGGCAACCAGATCCTCGCCCTCGCGGGGCTGTCCTTCCTCGGGCTCGGCGCGGTGCCGCCGCAGGCCGAGTGGGGCTCGATGGTCTACGACGGGCTGCAGAACTTCTCCGCCTGGTGGATCGCCGCCTTCCCGGCGCTCGCGATCTTCACGCTGGTCATCGCCTTCAATCTGCTCGGCGACGCGCTGCGCGACGCGCTCGACCCGCGCATGCAGGAACGGCTGCAGGAAGGCGGGGCGCTGTGAGCGACGACCTGACGACGACGGATGCCGCGGCCGGCGCCGCCCCCGCGGTGCGAATCCGCGACCTGCGGCTCACGATCGACGGCCGGCAGATCCTGCGCGGCCTGGACCTCACCCTGCCGAAGGGCAAGGTCACCGGGCTCGCCGGCGAGTCCGGCTCGGGCAAGACGATGACGGGCATGGCGCTGATCGGGCTGCAGCCCGAGGGCGCCGTCGTGGAGGGCGCCATCGACTTCGGCGGCCTGAACCTGCTGGCGCTGTCGCGGCGCGAGTTCAACCGGCTGCGCGGCGCCCGGATCGCCATGGTGTTCCAGGACCCCACCTCGAGCCTGCATCCCATGCTCTCGATCGGGCGGCAGCTGACCGACCACCTGCGCCACCACCTGCGCATGTCCCGAAGGGAGGCGCTCGACCGGGCCGCCGAGCTGCTCGCGCGCGTCGGCGTGCCCGACCCGCGCGGCGCCCTGCGCAAGTACCCGCACGAGTTCTCGGGCGGGCAGCTGCAGCGCATCGCGATCGCCGGGGCGATCGCCTGCGAGCCCGAGCTGCTCATCGCCGATGAGCCGACGACCGCCCTCGACGTCACCGTGCAGGCCGGCATCCTGCGCCTGTTGCGGGAACTGTGCGACGAGCTCGGCCTGACCGTCGTGCTGATCACGCACGACTTCGGCGTGCTCTCCTCGCTCGCCGACGAGATCGCGGTGATGCGCCGCGGCGAGATCGTCGAGCAGGGGCACCGCTACGAGGTGATCCGCAACCCGCGGCATCCGTACACGCGCGAACTGATCGAGTCGCTGCCCATGCACGAGCTCGCGCCCGCTGAGGGGCCCGCCGAGGGAGGCGAGGGCTGATGGGGCGCGAACTCGTCGTCGACGACGCCCGGGTCACGTACTCGGTCGCCGGGCGCGGGCAGCTGAATGCGGTCGACGGGGTGTCGTTCACGCTCGAGCCGGGCACCGTGCTGGGGCTGGTCGGCGAGTCGGGGTGCGGCAAGTCGACGCTCGCCCGGGCGCTGTGCGGTCTGACGCCGCTGTCCGGCGGCGGCATCCGCTTCGGCGACAAGCCGGTCGCGCCCATGCGGCTGTCCCGGCGCGAGCCCGAGCTGCTGCGGGTGCAGATGGTCTTCCAGAACCCGTACGCGTCGCTGAATCCCCGGCGCCGCATCGGCAAGCAGCTCGAGGACGCCCGGCGGATCCACCCCGGGCAGGCGCCCACCGTCGGCGAGCTGCTCGATGAGGTCGAGCTGCCGCGCAGCACCGCGGCCGGGTTCCCGTACCAGTTCTCCGGCGGCCAGCGGCAGCGCATCGCCATCGCCCGCGCGATGGCCACCGGGCCCGAGGTGCTGATCGGCGACGAGCCGATCGCCTCGCTCGACGCCTCGCTGCAGTCGAAGGTGGCGCAGCTGATGCGCCGCGTGGCCCTCGACTCGGGCGCCGCGCTGCTGTTCATCAGCCACGACCTCGCGATCGTGCGCACCATCGCCGATCGGGTGCTCGTGATGAGCGCGGGGAAGATCGTGGAGTCGGGGCCGACGCAGCGGGTGTGGCAGCAACCGGAGCATCCGTACACCAAGCGGCTGCTCGGGGCGATCCCGGCCGTGGACGGGCTTGGGCGCATCCCGCTCGTCGAACCGCGCTAGGCGACCGTCGCCGCCACCACCCGGGCGAAGCCGTCGGCGAGGGCCCGCGCGACGGATGCCGCGCGCGGCTCGGCGGCGTCGGCCTCGCGCCGCAGCCGGTCGAGGTCGAGGCCGCCCGCGGCGAGTTCCGCGGCGTTCCAGCGGGCGAGCTCGGCGGCGGCCACCTCGGGGTGGAACTGCAGCCCCCACGCGTGCTCCCCCACCCGGAACGCCTGGTGCGGGTGATCCCGGCTCGAGGCCAGCAGCACCGCGCCGGCGGGCAGCGCCGTGATCGAGTCCTCGTGGTTCTCGATCATGCGGACGGTGCGCGGCAGGCCGGCGAAGAGAGGGTCATCGGATGCCGCATCCGTCAGCCCGATCGTCGTGGAGCCGCGCTCGGGCCGCCCGTGCCGCGCGGTCACCCGGCCGCCGGCGACCTCGGCGAGCAGCTGGCCGCCCAGGCAGATGCCGAGCGTCGGCAGCCCTCGCTCGAGCGCAGCGGCGGTCAGGGCCCGCTCGGCCGGCAGCCACGGCGCCCGCTCGTCGTCGGAGGGCAGCAGGCCGCCGCCGAGGAGCACGAGGCCGTCGTATCCGTCGGGCGTGCCGGGCAGCCCGTCGGCGCCCTGCCGCACGTCGAGCCGGAGGCCGGACTGCCGCCACCACGTCTCGAAGCGGCGCAGCCCGCTCGTCGCGGAGTTCTGCACGACGAGGACGGCCGGTGCGCTCATCTGCTCAGTCTGCCGCCCCCGATAGGGTCGAAGGGACGCCGTCGTCTTTTCCCGAAAGAGAGCCATGCCGTTCACCGACCTTCCCCTGGCCGAGCTTCAGACCTTCTCCCCCGCGGTGCGCGAGCCGGCCGACTTCGACGGGTTCTGGCGCGAGACCGTCGCCGAGGCACGGGCCGCCGCCGACCTGAGCGGCGCCGAGGCGGTGCGGGTTCCCGCCGAGACGCCGATCACCGAGTTGATCGTGGAAGACCTGACCTTCCCCGGCTTCAATGCCGAGCCGGTCAAAGGCTGGGTGATCCGCCCGAAGGGCCGTGACGGCGAGCGGCTGCCGACGGTGGTCGAGTTCAACGGCTACAACGGCGGCCGCGGCATCGCCGGCGAGCGCGTGGGCTGGGCACTCGCCGGGTACGTGCACGTGTTCATGGACACCCGCGGGCAGGGCTCCGGCTGGGGCACGGGCGGCGAGACACCTGACCCGCACGGCTCGGGACCCGCTGTGGCCGGGTGGATGACCCGCGGCATCCTCGACCCGCGCGAGCACTACTACCGCCGCGTCTACACGGATGCGGCCCGGCTGCTCGACGCGGTCAAGCGCTGGGAGTTCGTCGATCCCGCGCGCCTCGCCGTCACCGGCGGCAGCCAGGGCGGCGGCATCGCGATCGCCGCGGCCGGCCTCGACCCGGAGGTCAAGGCTCTGATGCCCGACGTCGCGTTCCTGTGCGCGTGGGAGCACGGGGCATCGGTCGCCCTCAGCGACCCGTACCAGGAGCTGGTGCGCTACCTCGCCGCGCACCGGGAGCACGTCGAGACCGTGTGGAACACGGCCGCGTACTTCGACGGCGTCAACTTCGCCAAGCAGATCGCCGCGCCGGCGCTGTTCTCGGTGGCGCTGATGGACGACATCGTGCCGCCGTCGACCACTTTCGCCGCGTTCAACGCGCTCGCATCAGCGGATAAGCACATCGAGGTCTACCCCTACAACGGCCATGAGGGTGGGCAGACCTACCAGTGGCTGAAGCAGGTCGCGTTCCTGCGGCACCGCTTCTGAGCATCCGTCTCACTCATCGCCGACAAGGGAGGCACACCATGCGCATCGTCGTGATCGGGGCGACCGGGCACGTCGGCGGCTACCTGGTGCCGCGACTCGTGAATGCGGGCCACGAGGTCGTCGCCCTCAGTCGTGGCGGAACTCCGCGCTACCGGGACGACCCGGCCTGGCAGCGGGTGACGAGCGTGCAGGTCGATCGCGCCGCAGAGGAGGCGGCCGGCGCCTTCGGCTCTCGCGTCGCCGAGCTCGGCGCCGACGTCGTCATCGACATGATCTGCTTCACGCGCGAGTCGGCGGCACAGCTCGTCGACGCGATCCGCGGCCGGGTCGGCCTGCTCGTGATGTGCAGCACCATCTGGGTGCACGGCACACTGACCGCGCTGCCCGCCGAGGAAGACGACGACCTGGCGCCGTGGGGCGAGTACGGCACCGGCAAGCTCGCGATCGAACGGATGCTGGCGCAGGAGTCCGCCGCACCCGGCGGCCTGCCCGCCCTCAGCCTGCGGCCAGGGCACATCAGCGGGCCCGGCTGGCCCGTGATCAACCCCGCGGGCAACCTCGACCCGGCGGTGTGGCGGAAGCTCGCCCGCGGCGAGCGGCTGGTGCTGCCCGACTTCGGCCTCGGGCTGCTGCACCATGTGCACGCCGACGACGTGGCGCAGGCGTTCCAGCTGGCGGCCGAACTGAGCCCGGACCGCCGCCGCGAGCTCGCGGGCCGCAGTTACCACGTCACGTCGGAGCGGGCGTTGACGCTGCGGGGTTTCGCCGCCGCCGTGGCCGGCTGGTTCGGGCAGGAGCCGCAACTCGGCTTCGCCCCATGGGACGAGTTCGCCGCGTCGACCACCCCGGAGTTCGCGCAGACCACCCTCGAGCACATCTCGCGCAGCCATGCGGTGTCGATCGAACGAGCCCGCGCGGAGCTCGGCTACCGGCCGGGCCACACCTCGCTCGAGGCGACCCGCGAGGCGCTCGCCTGGCTGATCGAGCACGGCCGCGTCGACGCCCCGCCGCTTCCGTGAGAGTCCGGCGACGCGGGCCCTCGGATGCCCGGCCAGGCGGACTAGATTCCGGAGGCGAGCCTCCAGTAGGCCTGGTTCCAGCGCACCTCGTTCTCGACGTCGCGGGCGCGGGTGTGCTCATTGATGACGAACAGCTCGATGCCGACCATGCGGGCGAGGTCCTCGAACGCCTCGAGGCCCACGGCGGTCGACATCACCGTGTGGTGCGCGCCGCCGGCGGTGAGCCAGGCGGTCGCCGAGGTCTCGAAGTCGGGGCGCGGATGCCACACCGCACGGCCCACCGGAAGGTGCGGCAGCGGCGCACGGGGCTCGATCACGTCGACCACGTTGGCGGTGAGGCGGAACCGGTCGCGCAGGTCGGCCAGCGACACCACCACGGCGGGGCCGGGGTCGGCCGTGAAGACGAGGCGCACCGGGTCGTCCTTGCCGCCGATGCCGAGCGGGTGGATCTCGAGGCTCGGCTTCGCCGAGGTCAGCGCGGGCGAGACCTCGAGCATGTGTGCCCCGAGGATCGCCTCCTTCCCCTCGACGAGGTCGTAGGTGTAGTCCTCCATCAGGCTCGCCCCGCCCGGCAGCCCCGCGCCCATGGCGTTCGCGGCGCGCACCAGCACCGCGGTCTTCCAGTCGCCCTCGGCGCCGAAGCCGTAGCCGTCGGCCATCAGCCGCTGCACCGCCAGGCCCGGCAGCTGTTTGAGGCCGCCGAGGTCTTCGAAGGTGTCGGTGAAGGCGCCGAAGCCGCCCTGCTCGAGGAACGCCCGCAGGCCGACCTCGATCGCGGCGCCGTCTCGCAGCGATTGGTGGCGCTCGCCGCCGGGCCGCAGCTCGGGCACCACGTCGTAGCGCTCCAGGTACTCGTCGACGAGCTCCGAGACCTGCGCATCCGTCGCCTGGTCGACCAGGGCGACCAGCTCGTTCACCGCCCAGGTGTTCACCTCGACGCCCAACTTGGCCTGCGCCTCGGTCTTGTCGCCCTCGGTGACGGCGACCTGCCGCATGTTGTCGCCGAAGCGCGCCACCTTGAGCGTCGCGAGCGCGTGCCGGCCGACCGCGGCGCGCACCCACGTGCCCACCCGCTGCTGCACGCGCGGGTTGGTCACGTGGCCGACGACCGTCTTGCGACGGATGCCGAGGCGGGTGAGCGCGTAGCCGAATTCCCGGTCGCCGTGGGCCGCCTGGTTGAGGTTCATGAAGTCGAAGTCGATCTCGCCGTAGGGCAGTTCCACGTTCGCCTGCGTGTGCAGGTGCAGCAGCGGCTTGGCGAGCTCCTGCAGGCCGGCGATCCACATCTTCGCCGGGCTGAAGGTGTGCATCCAGGTGATCACGCCGATCACCCGGTCGTCGGAGTTGGCGTCGAGCACCGCGCGGCGGATCGCCTCGGCGTCGGTGAGCACGGGCTTCCAGACGATCCTCACCGGCACGGCGTCGGCCGCGTCGAGCGTGGAGACGAGGCGCTGGGACTGCTCGGCGACCTGCCGCAGCGTCTCCTCGCCGTACAGGCCCTGGCTGCCGGTGAAGAACCAGATCTCGAACTCGGAGTAGTCGGTGAAGGGGGTCGTCATTTGTCTGCCTGCTTCTGTCCGTAGACGTTCTGATAGCGGTCGAAGAGCGCGTCGATCTTGTCGGCGGCGATGGGAAGGGGCTCGCCCAGCTGGCGCGAGATGTGCACGGTGCGGGCGACGTCTTCGGCCATGACGGCGGCCTTGACGGCGTCGCGCGCGTCCTTTCCGATGGTGAAGACGCCGTGGTTCTGCATCAGCACCGCCCGGGAGCGATGGCCGGAGAGCGTGGCGACGATGCCGCGGCCGATGGAGTCGTCGCCGATGATCGCGAACGGCCCGACCGGGATCTCGCCGCCGAACTCGTCGGCCATCGCCGTCAGCACGCACGGGATCGCCTCGCCGCGCGCCGCCCACGCGGTCGCGTAGGTGGAGTGGGTGTGCACCACCCCGCCCACCTCCGGCATGTTGCGGTACACGTAGGCGTGTGCCGCGGTGTCGCTCGACGGAGCGCGCTCCGAGCCGGGGGTGCCGGGCACGACGCGGCCGTCGAGGTCGCACAGGATCATGTTGTCGGGTGCGAGCTCGTCGTAGGAGACGCCGCTCGGCTTGATGACGAACAGCTCCTCCCCCGGCACGCGGCCCGACACGTTGCCGCCCGTCCACACGACGAGCCCGTATCGCACGAGCTCCGCATGCAGCGACGCCACCTGTTCGCGGATGGCCCGGATCGTCTCATCCGTCGTCATGCCTGTCCTTTCTCTGAGGTCTGGAGCGCGCCCGCCGCGGCGCGCTCGATGTCGAGGCCCGCGGTGAAGCGCTCGAGGAACGCCGTGAAGCCCGCGACGTCGGCGGGGTCCGGGTCGACGACGCTCTGCGCGTCGCCCCGGAAGACGCGGGCGCCGAGGAACTCGGCGAGGCTCTGCTCGGGCGCGGCCTCGAGGTAGGCGGCCAGCAGCGCCATGCCCCAGGAGCCGCCTTCGCCGGCGGTGCGCTCCACGGCGACGGGCACCTCGAGCGCGGCGGCGAGCAGGCGCTGCGCCACGCCGGCGGTGCGGAAGATGCCGCCGTGGCCGACGAGCCGGTCGACGCGCACGCCTTCGCCGTCGAGCACGCGCATGCCGAGCGCCAGGGTCGCGAACACCGCGTAGAGCTGCGTGCGCATCAGGTTGGCGAGGGTGAAGCTGCTGTCGGGGGTGCGCACGACGAGCGGCCGACCCTCTTCGAGCCCGGCGACCGGTTCGCCGGAGAGGTAGTTGTAGGCGAGCAGCCCGCCGCCGTCGGCGTCGCCCGCGAGCGCCTCGTCGAGCAGCGCGCGGTAGACCGTGTCGCCGTCGGCGCCCGCGCCGATCGTCTCCGCGAAGCGCGTGAACACGCCCGCCCAGGCGGCCAGCTCGCTGGCGCCGTTGTTGCAGTGCACCATCGCCACCGGATCGCCGGCCGGCGTGGTGACGACGTCGATCTCGGGGTGGATCGCGGCGAGCGGCTGCTCGAGCACGACCATCGCGAACACGCTCGTACCGACGCTGACGTTGCCGGTGCGCGGCGCGACCGCGTTCGTGGCGACCATGCCGGTGCCGGCGTCGCCCTCGGGCGGGCAGAACGGGATGCCCGGTCGCAGCTCACCGCGCGGGTCGAGCAGCGCCGCGCCCTCGGCGGTGAGTTCTCCCGCCTGGGCGCCCGCGGGCAGCACCTCGGGCAGCAGGCCGCGCAGCGAGAGCCCGGGCGCCCGCCGGCCGACGAGCCGCTCGGCCGTCTCGAGCTTGCCCTGGTCGTAGTCGCCGGTGGCGGGGTCGATGGGGAACATGCCGGACGCGTCGCCGACGCCGGCGACGAAGCGACCGGTGAGCCGGCGGTGCACATGCACGGCGAGCGTCTCCAGCGAGGCGAGGCGCTGCACGTGCTCCTCGCCGTCGAGCACCGCCTGGTAGAGATGCGCGATCGACCAGCGCAGCGGCACGTTGAAACCGAGCGCCTCGGTCAGCTCCGCCGCCGCAGGGCCGGTCGAGGTGTTGCGCCAGGTGCGGAACGGCACGAGCAGTTCGCCGCGCTCGTCGAAGGCGAGGTAGCCGTGCATCATCGCCGACACCCCGATGGCGCGGAACGAGGCGGGCCGCACCCCGTGCTCCCGCTCGGCGTTCGCCGCGAGGTCGGCGTAGCAGGCCTGCAGCCCCGACCACACGGCCTTGAGCGGGTAGGTCCAGCGCCCGTCGACGTACTCGTTCTGCCACTCGTGGCTGCCGTCGGCGAGCGGGGTGAAATCGGGCCCGATCAGGCTCGCCTTGATGCGTGTGGATCCCAGTTCGATGCCCAGCACCGCCTGGCCGCTCGCGATCACCTCGGCCGCTTCAGTCGCCATCGACTGCTCTCCCTCGCTCGCTTTGTTACCGGTAACAGCGTAGTGGCCCGCCGCCGCGGCGCAAATCCCGGGTTATCGGATGCCGCGCGTCGACGCCCTCACGATCAGCTGCGGCGCAGGCGCCGGTCCGGGCTGCGCCGCCACACCCAACCGCGCGAGCAGGGTGGCGATCGCCCGCCGCCCGAGGTCGGGGAAGTCCTGCCGCAGGGTGGTCAGCGCCGGCGCGTAGTGCACGGCCTCGGGCACGTCGTCGAAGCCGACCACGCTGAGCTCCTCGGGCACGGCGATACCCGCCTCGCGTGCGGCGTGCAGCAGCCCGAGCGCCATCTGGTCGTTCGCGCAGAAGACGGCGGTGAACCCGCCGCCGGCGAGCATGCGTTTGCCGGCGGCGTAGCCGGAGTCGGGCGTCCAATCCCCCGCCTCCACGCGCACGGGTTCGAGGCCGGCCCGGGCGAGCTCCGCGGCGAAGCCCTGCGCCCGCGCCTCCGCCTCGAGCCAGCCGGACGGCCCCGCCAGGTGTGCGATCGCCGTGTGACCGAGGTCGAGCAGGTGCCGCGCGGCGCTCCGGCCCCCGGCGGCCTGGTCGGCGGAGACGGACTCGGCGCCGCGGGCGGCGTGCATCGCGACGAAGGGGACGCCGGGTGCGGCATCCGTCATCACCTCGCCCGCCCGCGCGCCCGGCCCGACCACGATGATGCCCACGGCCCCCTGGTCGAGCAGGTGCTCCACGGCGGCGACGGCGTCCTCACGCCCGCCGTCGCCCACCGCGATCATCACCGAATACCCCTGCGAGCGCGCCGCGTCCTCGATGGCCGCGATCGTCGAGGCCGGCCCGTAGAGCCGCCCGCCGCTCGCCTCGAGCACGCCGATCACCCGCGAACTGCCGTGCGCGAGCGCCCGCGCGGTGCGGCTCGGGCGGAAATTGAGGCGCGAGATGGCCGCCTCCACCCGTTCTCGGGTGGCCGGGCTCACGTTCGGGTGCTGGTTGAGCACGCGCGACACCGTCATGTGCGAGACCCCGGCGATCCGCGCCACGTCACGGATGCTCGCGCCGGCGCGCCCCGGCTGCATCTGCTCCTCGGCCGGCGGCATGCCCCCATTATCCCGGGGGCTCAGGACTCGGTGACGGCGAGCTCGACGAACGCCCAGGAGAGGGCCGGCAGCACGAGGCGCACCTGACCGGACTCGTCGATGTGCACGTTCTCGAGCCGCCTCATGCCGACCGCGTCCTGCGACTCGAGGGTGTTGGCCGTGAAGCGGTCGCCGCCCTCGGGCACCGTGAGCACCTCGGCGCGCGTGACGGAGCCCGCCGCGAGACCGCGCAGGGCGAAGGTCACGTCGGCCTCCTCGTCGAGTCCGCGGTTGGCGAGGAACAGCACGAGGCGCCCGCGGTCGGCGTCGTAGGTCGAGCTCGCGTCGACGAACTCGGCGTCGCCGTATTCCTTCGACTCGAACTTGTCGCCGACGGCGGCCACCCGCAGGATCTCGCCGCTGGCGAGCTCGGCCATGCGGGCGAACGGCCAGTAGATGGTCTGCCGCCAGGCGGGGCCGCCCTCCTCGCTGCGGATAGGGGCGATCACGTTGACGAGCTGGGCCTGGTTGGCGATCGTCACCCGATCGCCGTGGCGCAGCAGCGAGTTCAGGTAGGTGCCGACGACCACGGCATCCGTCACGTTGTAGGTGTCTTCGATCAGCCTCGGGTGCTCGCGCCACGGCTGCTGCTCGACGACGTGCGGCTGGTCCTCGGTCTCGAGCCCGCGCTGGTACCAGACGTTCCACTCGTCGAAGGAGAGGTTGATCGTCTTGGAGGTCTGGCGCTTGGCCTTCACCGCGTCGACGGTCGCGATGACCGACTCGATGAAGTAATCCATGTCGTTGGCGCTCGCGAGGAAGGACAGCGCATCGCCGTCGTGCTCCTGGTAGTAGGCGTGCAGCGAGACGTAGTCGACCTCGTCGTAGGCGTGGGAGAGCACGGTGTACTCCCACTGCCCGAAGGTCGGCATGTGCGCGCCCGAGGAGCCCACGGCGACGAGCTCGATGGTCGGGTCGACGAGCTTCATCGCCTTGCCGGCCTCCTGGGCGAGGCGGCCGTACTCGTCGGGGGTCTTGTGCCCGATCTGCCAGGGGCCGTCGAGCTCGTTGCCGAGGTTCCACACCTTGATGCCGAACGGCTCCTTCGCGCCGTTGGCGATGCGCAGGTCGGACCAGGCCGTGCCGCCCGGGTGGTTCGCGTACTCGACGAGCGCGCGGGCCTCGTCGACGCCGCGGGTGCCGAGGTTGATCGCCTCCATGATCTCGACGCCCGCTTTCTTGGCCCAGCCGGCGAACTCGTGCAGGCCGAAGGCGTTGGTCTCGATGGTGTGCCAGGCGCCGTCGAGGCGGCGGGGCCGCTGCTCGACCGGGCCGACGCCGTCCTCCCAGCGGTAGCCGGAGACGAAGTTGCCGCCCGGGTAGCGCACGATCGAGACGCCCAGCTCCCGGGTGAGCTCGAGCACGTCGGTGCGGTATCCGTTCTCGTCAGCCGTCGCGTGGCCGGGCTCGAAGATGCCGGTGTAGACACAACGGCCCATGTGCTCGACGAAGGAACCGAAGAGGCGGCGCGGGACGGGCGCGATCGTGAAGTCGCGATCAACCGTGATGCGCGCTGAGGTCATGGGGCGCTCCTTTGCGACGGATGGGTTCCCCGCAAGCGTTACATCGTTGTAACGGTGGCGCAAGTCCCCCGTCGCGCCGACCGCGCCGGCTCAGCCGCGCACCGCCACGCTCTCGCGGTGCACGATCTCGCACGGCACCACGGTGACGGTCTCGGGCGCGGCCCGGTCGGCGATGCGCCGCTCGAGGGCGGTGAGGGCGGCATCGGCGATGGCGCGCTTGTCGATGCGCATGGTCGTCAGCGGCGGGATCGAGAACGACGCCTCGGCGATGTCGTCGAAGCCGACGACCGACACCTCGGCGGGCACACGGATGCCTCGGGCCGCCAGCACGTGCAACACGCCGAGCGCCATGGAGTCGGTGAAGCAGAACACCGCGTCGGGCAGCGCCTCTCTGCGGTCGAGGAACGCGGCGAACTCGGCCGCGGCGGCCGCGGGGGTCCACTCGTCGACGACGAGCTGCAGAGCCGGGTCGACCGGAAGGCCGGCCGCCTCGAGCGCGTCGTGATAGCCGTCCTCGCGCAGCATGCTCGTGGCCGAGCGGAAACGCTCGTCCGAGGCGCCGACGATGGCGATCCGGCGGTGGCCGGTGGCGATCAGGTGCCCCGTCATCGCCCGCCCGGCACCGCGGCTGTCGATGTGCACCTGGTCGACGCCGCGCGGCTCTACCTCGCCGATCACGACCGTCGGCGGCAGGTCGGTCGCGCCGGCGACGGCACTGCTGTCGAGCAGCACGGGGTTCAGCACGAGCCCGTCGACGAGGTGGGTGCGGGCACGGGAGAGCAGCTCGGCCTCGCGCTGGGGGTCGTGGCCGCTCTGCTCGATCTGCACCGCCCAGCCGCGGTCGTGCGCGAGCTCGACGAACCAGCGCGCGAGCTCGGCCGAATACGCCGTGCCGAGGTCGGGCAGGGCGAGCGCGATGTTGCCCGAGCGGCCGTTGCGCAGCCCGCGCGCCGACAGGTTGGGGACGTAGTCGAGCTCGGCGAGCGCCGCCTCGACCCGGCGCCGGGTCTCGGGGCGCACGGGCACGCCGCCGTTGACCACGTTCGAGACGGTCTTGGGTGACACCCCGGCGAGGATGGCCACGTCCCGCACCGTTGCACGCATCGTGCGCAGAGCATATCGCCGCGCGCATCCGTCACGCCGCCGGCTGTGGAAAGCGGGCGCAGAACACGTCGCGCGAGGGGTGTTGCGAAACGATTCCAACGATGTAAAGTGCGGCAGCAGGTGGCGCGAAGAGGCGCCGCGCGCACGACGAGGAGGTCGACCATGGCGACGGCAACCGGGCTGACCAGACGCGGGTTCCTGACTGCGGGTCTCGTGGGGCTCACCCTTCCGGCGCTCGCCGGCTGCGCCGACACGGTGAGCGCGGGTCTGGTGGGATCGCAGCTGAACCCGAAGACGCTCGTGTACTGGAATCTCTTCGGCGGCGGCGACGGCACGCGCATGCAGACGATGGAGGCCGGCTACCAGAAGACCCACGGCGGCGCCGCCTCTCTGCAATCCACGACGTTCGCCTGGGGCAATCCGTACTACTCGAAGCTGACCCTCGCGACCGTCGGGCACAAGCCGCCCGATGTCGCGATCTCCCACCTCACCCGCGCCAAGCCGCTGTACGACGGCGGCATCCTCGAGCCCATCACCGAGGAGCACCTCGCGCTGGTGGGCCTCAAGGCCTCCGACTTCAATCCCACGCCGTGGAACGCGCAGAAGACGGACGGGAACAACATCGCGGTGCCGCTCGACACGCATCCGCTCGTCATGTTCTACAACGTCGCGGTGCTCAAGAAAGCCGGGCTGATCGGCGGCGACGGGCAGGTCGTGAACCTCGACTCGATGGACACCTTCGAGGCGGCGCTGGCCGAGATCAGCAAGGTCACCAAGGGGCCGGCGATCACGAGCGCCAACGTCGGCGGCGAGACGGCTACCGAGTGGCGCGTGTTCTGGACCCTCTACAACCAGAACTCCGCGGCGACGCCGTTCCTCTCCCACGACGGCGCGGACCTCACGGTGAACTGGGACGTCTTCGAGGACGTCACCTCGCGCCTCCAGCGCTGGGTCAAGCAGGGCTGGCTGAACAGCGGGCTCGACTATGCGACCGCCCAGTCGTACATGTTCACGGGGAAGGCCGGGATGTACCTCGAGGGCGAATGGGAGCTCACGACGGCGCAGCTGATCAAGGGCCTCGACTTCGACATGGCGCCGCTGCCGACCCTGTACGACCGGCCCGCGGCCCAGGCCGACTCACACACCTTCGTGCTGCCGAAGAAGGACCGCACGCCCGAGCAGCTCGAGCAGGTGATGGGCTTCATCAAGTCGATGCTCGAGCAGAGCATGACCTGGGCGAAGGGCGGTCACATCCCCGCCTACCTTCCCATCGCGAACAGCGCGGCGTACCACAAGCTGCTGCCGCAGGCGCACTACGCCTCGGCCGCCCAGCATGCGGTGTACGACGACCCGGCCTGGTACGGCGGTTCCGGCTCGACCTTCGAGGGCATCGTGGGCGCCCAGCTCGGCCTCGTGCAACAGCGGGCGATCACGCCGGCCCAGGCACGGCAGGCCATCACCGACCAGCTCAAGGTGTACCTGAACACCCCGAGCCCGCTCTGATCCTCACCTCACTCGCCCAAGCGACGACTCGCCACCTCGGAGGGACAACGACGTGACCACCGCAGCACCGCCCATCGTCCGAGAACGCCCCCGCCCCGCGCCTGCGCCGGGCGGGCCCTCCCGCTCGCCGTTGCGGCGCGGCGACCCGGGGCCCGCGTGGCTCTTCCTCGCCCCGTTCGGCATCTTCTACCTGGCGTTCCTGATCGGCCCGACGATCTTCATGATCGTCGCGAGCTTCTTCAACACCTCGCTCGTGCACACCGACCTCGGATCGTTCGCCGGGTTCAAGAACTACGCCGAGATGCTCACCCGGGCGGACTTCTGGAGCGCCATGTGGCACACGCTCCAGTTCACGATCTACACGACCCCGCCGCTGGTCATCCTGGCGTTCATCTTCGCCGTACTCACCAACCGGGTCCGCCGCGGGCAGTGGTTCTTCCGGCTGGCGTTCTTCATGCCCTACGTGCTGCCGAGCGCGACGATCTCGCTGATCTGGGTGTTCGTGTTCACCCCGGCGACCGGGCTGTGGGCGCTCGTGGAGAGCTGGTTCGGCATCACGCCCGGCAACGGGGTGCTCGCGAACCCGAACACCGCCATGATCGGCATAGCGATCGCGACCGTGTGGTGGACGCTCGGCTTCAACTTCGTGCTCTACCTCGCCGGATTGCAGGAGATCCCCCGCGAGCTGTACGAGGCGGCGGCCGTCGACGGGGCGTCGAACTGGGCGCAGATCCGCTACATCACGCTGCCGCTGCTGAGCCGCACCACGACGCTCGTGATCCTGCTGCAGATCATCGCCAGCCTGAAGATCTTCGACCAGGTCTACCTGATGACCGGCGGCGGACCGGGCATCTCGACCCAGGTGGCTCTCGGCCTGATCACCGGCACCGCATTCACCGACGACCGCGTCGGGGCCGCGTCCGCGGCATCCGTGCTGCTCTTCATCGTCATCGTCGCCGTGGCGGTCGTGCGCCAACTGTTCGACCGCTCGGCGGCCCGGAAGGAGGCCTGAGATGACCACCGTGACCGACTCGACCGACGTGCGGCGGCCGCAGCGCGTCGTGACGGGCGCGGCGCCCGCGGCGAACGGCGCCCGCATCGGCACCAGCGGGAGGGGCTTCCAGATCGTCTCGGCGATCGTGCTCATCGTGTTCGCGATCATCTGGCTGATCCCGAGTCTGTTCGCGCTGAAGACCTCGCTCACCGACAACGGGGTGGCGGCGCTCGGCGCCGGCTCGATCCTCAAGGACTGGAACCCGACGCTGCACTCGTACGCGTCGTTCTTCCACGCGGGAGACATCTGGAACTGGTACATCGCGAGCGCCATCACCTCGGTCATCACGGCGGTGCTGACCGTGTTCTTCGCTTCGATGGCGGCGTTCGCGCTCTCGCGGTTGCGCTTCCGAGGGCGCAACTTCACGCTTCTGCTGATCGTGCTGGGGATCATGATCCCGACGCAGGTGCTGATCGTGCCGATCTTCCAGGAGCTCAACGCGATGAACCTGCTGAACACCTACTGGTCGGTGATCTTCCCGCAGGTGCCCGCCGTGATCGCGGTGTTCATCTTCAAGCAGTTCTTCGACGGCATCCCCGCCGATCTGGAGGAGGCGGCGCGCATCGACGGCGCCGGGCGGTGGCGGGTGTACTGGTCCGTCATCCTGCCGCTGTCGCGGCCGGTGCTCGCGGCGGTCACGATCCTCACCTTCGTCGGGGTGTGGAACAACCTGCTGCTGCCGCTGTTCGTGCTGACGAACCCAGACCTGATGACGATTCCGGTCGGCCTCGCCACGGTGCAGAGCAGCTACGGGCAGCGCTACGCCGACATCCAGGCGGGCGCGATCCTCGCCGCGCTGCCGCTGATCATCCTGTACCTGGTGTTCCAGCGGCAGATCGTGGAGGGGGTCACCGGCAGCGGGCTGAAGGGCTGAGGGCCCGGCTCGGTGGGGCGAAAGGTGCGAATTCACCGTTCAATCGCAGGCGGTTTCAGCCGGTGAGTGCAACACCGGACTTGATGTGTTCGTCGAGTCTTTCGGCTGGGGTGGCGTAGTTCAAGGTCATGCGGGGTCGCATGTTCAGGAGCCGCTGCATCTCGGCGATCTCGGCATCGGTGATCGTGTTGAAGTTGGTGCCTTTGGGGTAGAAGTCGCGGATGAGGCCGTTGAGGTTCTCGTTCGATCCGCGCTGCCAGGGTGAGTGCGGGTCGGCGAAGTAGACCGCGCAGCCGGTGGCGATGGTGAATTTCGCGTGCTGGGCCATCTCGGAGCCCTGGTCCCAGGTGAGCGTCTCGAACAGTGCGTGCGGCAACTGCTGGATCATGCGGGTCAGGCCATCGATGACGGTCTCGGAGTCCCGCATCCCCGGCAGCCGGCTGATGAGCGCGAACCGGCTGGAGCGCTCGACCAGGGTGATCAGCCCCGAGTTGCCGGGACCGACGACCAGGTCGCCTTCCCAGTGCCCGGGCACGGCACGGTCTTCGGCTCGGGCCGGCCGGTCGCTGATTCGGGCTCCGTCCAGCCAGGGTCGGCTGGAGCGGGGCGGCAGCTTCGATTGCGGCACCCGCCCGGTACGGCCGGATCTGAGTGCTTTGTGCACAGTCAGCTCGTGCCGTAAGGCGCCTTTGCCCTGCACGTACAGGGATTGGTAGATCGCCTCGTGAGACACCCGCATATCCTCCCGCGCCGCAAACAGCAGCGGCAGGCGCCCGGCGACCTGCTGCGGAGAGAACTTCTGGTTCAACTGCCGCACGACCGCGGCCCGCAGCTCGGGGTGCCCGTCGAGCTTGCGGGCCTTCGGGCGCCGGCGCCGATCCGCGGCGATCTGGTGGGCGATGCCCGCGTCGTAACGGGACTCGGACCGGTACACCAGCTGCGCGGCGGCGATCTCCCTGGAGACCGTCGATGGTGCGACCCCGATCAGCGCGGCGATCGCCCGCCTCGACTTGCCCTCGGCCAGCCCAAGCTGGATCACCGCCCGATCACCGAGAGAGAGCCTGCGGCCGTGACCGGAGACCGCGCCGAGCACGGCCGGCGGGTCCGGGTCAAGCAGGCCGGGCGCGGAGCCGGGAGCGAACTTCATGCCAGCCAGCCTCGCCCACTTCTCGACCGTGTTGCGCGACAACCCGAAGTGCTCACGAACCCGAACCGCTGACACCCCGGTCAGCAGCATCCTCAACGCCTCAACACGGGTATCCAACGACGCATGCGACCCCACGACAACCTCCCGAAAACCGGGGCGTTGCACTCACCGGCTGAAACCGCCGCATCCTGAAGGGTGAATTCGCACCCCTCGATGCCCGGCTCGGGTCAGGCGCGGTCGTGCAGGGTGATCTGGTAGCCGTCGGGGTCGGCGAAGGTGAAGGTGCGGCCGAAGGGTCCGTCGATCGGGGCCGCGACGATCGTGTGGCCGTCGGCGGCCAGCTCGTCGTGAATGGACTGGACGTCGGTGGCGTGCAGCCAGACGGCGACGCCGAGGCCGGGCTGGGGCGCCGCGTCGAGGTCGGTGCCGGGAACGAGGTCGCGGAGCGCGAAGGCGATGGGCGTGGTGTCGAAGACGACGGCGTGCGGCGGCCCTGCCGGCGAGCGGACGAGGCCGAGGTAGTGCTCGTAGAACGCCTGGGAAGCGTCGAGATCGCGCACTTGGAGGGAGACGAAGTCGGGACCGGTGACGGGCATGGGGTGCTCCTTAATCGCGTGTCAGGTTTCTGACATCCGTCACCATATGTCAGACTTCTGACATGAGTCAAGGTTCTGACGCCATCGATCTGCAGACCTCGCTGGGCTACCTGCTGAAGGAGGCCTCCAGCGCGCTGCGCGCGGCGATGGAGGAGGTGCTGCGGCCCCTCGGCATGACGATCACGCACTACTCCTGCCTCGAACTGCTGGCGCAGCGGCCCGGCCTGTCGAACTCCGAGCTCGCGCGCGGAGCATTCGTGACGCGGCAGTCGATGAGCGTGCTGCTGCAGGCCCTCGAGCGGGACGGCTACGTGACCCGGGCGGCGCAGCCGTCCGTCGGCAAGGCGCTCCCCACCCGGCTGACCCCCCGCGGCCGCCGGTCGCTCGAGAAGGCGAGCAAGGCCGTGCGCGCCGTCGAGCTCCGGATGCTCGCGGGCCTGAGCGAAGACGAACAGGCGGCGGCGTTCCGCATCCTCACGAGCATGACGCACTCGCTGCGCGACGGCGGCGCGCAGGATTGAAGGTGAGCGCGAAGTGGCGCGCAAAACTCCGGTGGAAACGGCGAATCAGTGGCACGTCGGCCCGAAAAGCCGGGGTCCGGAGCGGGATCACCCGAAAATCACCGGAGTTTTGAACGAGGAGGCTGGGCGGGAAGCTGGGCCGGAGGCTGGCCGGGGCGGCTAGATCGAGATCCAGCCGGCCGCGAGGGCGACGACCCCGGCGACCGCCGCGGCGGTGACGAAGGCGGCGAGCGCCGCCTCCCACGGGCGGAAGACCCGCAGACCCCGCGCGCGACGGGCCCGGGCGAACAGCAGCGACGCCGGCGCGTAGACGATCGCCGAGATGAGCAGGTAGGTCACCCCGGTCGCGTAGACGAGGAACAGGGTGTAGACCAGCGCGAGCAGCGCGAGCACGACCGGACGAACGGATGCCTGCGCCGACGCCCGGGCCGCCACCGCCTCGCGCACCGCGAAGCCCGCCGTCAGCACATACGGCACCACGGCGAGCGAGGCGCACAGCAGCAGGCAGAACTGGAAGGCGTCCTGCGAGAAGAGCGAGACCACGACGAGCGCCTGCACGGCGAGGGTCGTGAGCAGCAGCGCGTGGTGCGGCACACCGGCCCGGTTGGTGCGGGCGAACACGGCGGGGGCGTCCCCGCCCTTGGCGGCATTGAAGAACACCTCGGCGGCCATCAGCGTCCAAGCGAGGAAGGCGCCGAGCACCGACACCAGCAGCCCGACCGAGACGAACACGCCGCCCCACGGGCCGACGACGACCGAGAGCACTCCGGCCATCGAGGGCTGGTGCTCGCCCGCGAGCGTCGCGACGGGCAGCGCCGCGTAGGCGACCAGCGTGACGAGCATCAGGATGACCAGCACGCTTCCGAAGCCGAGCATGGTCGCGCGGCCGACGTCGCTGCGGCGGCGGGCATAGCGGGAGTAGACCGACGCGCCCTCGACCCCGAGGAACACGAACACCGCCACGAGCATGGTCGAGCGCACCTGGCCGAAGAGCGCCCCGGCCGAGGGGGCACCGCCCGAGGCATCCGTGCCCGACGCCCACAGATTGTCGGCGAACAGCTGCCAGTGCATGCCGAGCAGCACGAGCAGCACGATGAAGACGACGATCGGCACAATCTTCGCGATCGTGACGACGGTGTTGACGAGGGCGGCCTGGCGCACTCCGCGCACGATCAGCAGGTGGAACGCCCACAGGATCGCCGTGGACAGCACCGCCGAGGCCGGCGTGTTGCCCTCGCCGAGGATCGGGAACGCCTGACCGAGGGTCGAGCCGATCAGCACCACATAGGTGCCGTTGCCGGCCACCGCGCTCGCCCAGTAGCCGAACGCCGAGAAGAACCCGACGTAGTCGCCGAAGCCCGCCTTGGCATAGGCGAAGATGCCCGAGTCGAGCTCGGGGCGCGTGACGGCGAGTCGCTGGAACACGAGCGCGAGCATGAGGGTGCCGAGCCCCGAGACGATCCATGCGATGAGCGTGCCGACGACGCCCGTCGAGGCGGCGAAGTTGGCCGGCAGCGAGTAGACGCCCGCCCCGACCATGGTGCCGACGACCAGGGTCGCGAGCGCGACGACCGGAAGGGTGCGGGCCGGGCCGCCGGGAGCGGAGGTCGCCGGGCTTGCGGCGGTCGACGGTGCGGAGGATGCGGCGGATGGGGCAGAGGGTTGCACGACCGAACATTCTCCCATGCGCGCCTGGGAACCCCTGCCGCGGGGCGCCCCGGGCGAGCAGACTGGGTACGGCAACCGCGACGGCTGAGAGGTGACCAGATGACGGACACGACCGAGAACACCCACGTGGCGACCGACCTCGAGACGGCGATGACGGATGCCGCGGCGGCGGCCCCCGCGCTCGCGGCCTCCCTCCCCGCCGACCGCGCCGCCTGGCTGCGCGCGATCGCCGACCGGCTCGACGCCGACGCCGACTCCCTCGTCGAGCTGGCGGTGCGCGAGAGCCACCTGACCGGGCCGCGGCTCTCCGGCGAGCTGGTGCGCACGACCTTCCAACTGCGGCTCTTCGCGCGGCTGGTCGAGGAGGGGCGCTACCTGGAGGCGACCATCGACCACGCCGACCCGGACTGGCCGATGGGCGCCCGCCCCGACCTGCGCCGCATGCTGCGACCGCTGGGCCCCGCGGCCGTGTACGCGGCCAGCAACTTCCCCTTCGCCTTCTCCGTGGCCGGGGGTGACACGGCCGCGGCCATCGCGGCGGGTGCCCCGGTGGTCGTCAAGGCGCACCCCGCGCACCCCGAGCTCAGCCGGGCGGTCGCCCGCCACGTGCAGGCCGCGCTCGAGGCATCCGATGCCCCGCGCGGCGTGTTCGCGCTCGTCGAGGGCCACGAGACGGGGCGCGAGCTCGTGCTCGACCCGCGCCTGACGGTCGCGACCTTCACCGGGTCGCTCACCGGCGGCCGCGCGCTGTTCGACCTCGCCGCGTCCAGGCCGGTGCCGATCCCGTTCTACGGCGAGCTCGGCAGCGTGAACCCCGTCTTCGTCACGCGCGCGGCCGCCGAGGCCCGCGCGCAGGAGATCGCCGACGGGTTCGCCGCGTCGATGACGCTCGGCGTCGGCCAGTTCTGCACCAAGCCGGGCGTGCTGCTCGTGCCCGACGGCTCGGAGCTCGGCGAGCGCGTCGCCGCCGCCGTGGCGGGGGCGTCGGGCGGCACGATGCTGTACGACGCGATCCGCGACGGATACTTCGCGAGCCTCGCCCCACTCGCCGAACGGTCGGACGTCGAGCTGCTGGCCGGTTCGCCCGAGCCGGCCGACACGCCCACGCCGACGCTGTACGGCACGGATGCCGCGACCTTCGCCGCCCACATCGACGAGCTGCTCGAGGAGCACTTCGGCCCGGCCGCGCTGCTCGTGCGCTACCGCTCCGACGCCGAGCTGCTCGAGGTCGCCCGCGCACTCGACGGGCAGCTGACCGCGACCATCCACGGCGAGGAGTCGGACGCCGCGGACGGCCCGGCGGCGCGGCTCGCCGAGGTGCTGGCCGACAAGGCGGGCCGGGTGCTGTGGAACGGCTGGCCGACCGGCGTCTCGGTGACCTACGCGCAGCAGCACGGCGGGCCGTACCCGGCGACCACCGCGCCGCACTTCACCTCGGTGGGCACCGCGTCGATCGGCCGGTTCCTGCGCCCGGTCGCCTACCAGGACACCCCGGACGCGCTGCTGCCGCCCGCGCTGCAGGAGGCGAACCCGTGGCGCATCCCGCGCCTCGTCGACGGCGAGTTGGTTCTCCCCGCCTAGCGCTGCGCGGCCAGGCGGAAGGTCGCACATACCTGCCCCGTCACGGCGTGTCGGCGAGCGGCACCGGGGCGGGGCGCGGCGCCGTGCTGGCGAGCGTCACCGTCGAGCGGGAGGCCGAGGCGGAGAGCACCGCCTCCATGATCTCCAGCACGTGGAACGCCAGCTCAGCCGAGGCGCGGTGCGGGGTGCCGGCCGCGATCGCCGCCGCCATGTCGGCCAGCCCGTACCCGCGGCCGGCGTCGCGGTAGCCCGCCGACTCGGGCACGGTGCGCCACGCTTCCGACCCCGCCGCGAACACCTCGACCGGGTCCGAGAAGCGGTTCGGGTCGGGCACCGCCAGCGTGCCCTCCGTGCCGTACAGCTCGAACAGCGGCGCGCGGGACGCCCACACCTCGAAGCTCACGGTGACCGTCGAGATCGCGCCGCCCTCGTGCTCAAGCAGGGCGGTGACGTGCGTGTCGACGTCGACGGGCAGCACGGTGCCGGCGAGGGGGCCCTTTCCGACGACCCGCTCGCGCCCCGAGCGCGAGGCGAGCCCCGACACCTTGACGACCGGCCCGAGCAGGGTCACGAGGCTGGTCAGGTAGTACGGCCCCATGTCGAACAGCGGGCCGCCGCCGGGCTGGTAGTAGAACCCGGGCGCCGGGTGCCAGCTCTCGTGGCCGGGCGACGACCAGTGCACGGATGCGCCGACCGGCTGCCCGATCACCCCGTCATCCACCAGCTTGCGGGCGGTCTGGATGCCGGTGCCGAGCACGGTGTCGGGCGCGCTGCCGACCCGCAGCCCGCCGGTCTGTGCGTCGAGCAGCGGCCGCGCCTCGGCCGTGGAGAGCCCGAGCGGCTTCTCTGCGAAGACGTGCTTGCCGGCCGCGAGTGCCCGCAGCCCGATCTCGACGTGGGCGGCCGGGATGGTCAGGTTGATCACCGCGTCGACGTCGTCGGAGGCGAGCAGCTCGTCGACCGTGCGCGCGTCGACGCCGTGCTCGGCGGCCACCGTGGCCGCCCGCGCCTGGTCGAGGTCGGCGACCGCCGTGAGCTTCAGCTTGGGCAGCTTCTCCAGGCTCGCGAAGTACTGGGCGCTGATGACGCCCACCCCGATCATGCCGACGCGGAAGGGGCGCTGCGGCTCAGGCATACGTCGCCCCCTTCGAGACGCCGCCACGCGGCTCCTCAGGGAACGCCTTCGAGACGCCGCCACGCGGCTCCTCAGGGGACGTGGCGCGCGCGGCCCAGAGCATGCCGCGCTCGATGATGGCGCGCACGTGCGGCTCCTGCACGATCTCGAGCCGGTGGCCCGGGGCCGAGACGAAGATGCGGCCCTTGCCCCACTGCCGGGTCCAGATCGCGGGCGAGGTGACCGGGCGGTTCCACGCATCCCACGGCCGCACCGCCTGGGTCGTGGTCGCCAGCACGTCGTTGTATTCGTCGGAGAGCACCCAGTACTGCTCGGTGACCAGGTCGAAGTCGCGGACGCCCTGCGTGATCGGATGCGTCTTGCCGAGCTCGGTGATGTGCACCGTGTACGGCAGGTAGTTGTCGGACTGCTCGCCCTTCCGCAGCTCGGGGGCGATGCCGGCGTGGTGGGCGAACTGGCCGCCGATCATGTGCAGGTAGTCGGCGTTGTCGCGGTACGAGTCGGCGATGCCGCCGTGCCATCCGGCCATGCCGGTGCCGTTCAGCACCGCGCGCTGCAGGCCCGCGAACTCGTCGCTGCCGATGGTGCTCATGGTGTTCACCTGCACGATCAGGTCGACCGTGTGCATGAACGTCTCGTCGGCGTAGATCGCGGTGCCCTCCTCGACGCGCACCTCGAAGCCGTGCTCGGTCAGGAACGGGATGAAGAACTCGGTCGTCTCGACCGGCTGGTGGCCGTCCCAGCCGCCGCGCACGATCAGGGCCTGGCGCGTGGGCTCGGTGGCGCCGGTGGGCACGGATGCCGGCGTCGTCGGCTCACTCATTCGGCTGCGCCTTCGTGCTGAAGGCCGCGTCGAAGGCCGCGGCGGGGGCGTCGAACGCGAAGCGGCGCACGAAGGCGAGCGCCTCCGGCGCGCCGACGAGGCGGTCCATGCCGGCGTCCTCCCACTCGACCGAGAGCGGGCCCTGGTAGTCGATGGCGTTGAGCATCCGGAAGGCGTCCTCCCACGGCACGTCGCCGTGCCCGGTGTTGATGAAGTCCCACCCGCGGCGCGGGTCGGCCCACGGCAGATGCGAGGAGAGCCGGCCGTTGCGGCCGTTCAGCCGGCGCTTCGTGTCCTTGCAGTGCACGTGGTAGATGCGGTCGCGGAAGTCCCAGAGGAAGCCGACCGGGTCGAGGTCCTGCCAGACCATGTGCGACGGGTCCCAGTTCAGGCCGAACGACTCGCGGTGGCCGATCGCCTCGAGGGTGCGCTGGGTCGTCCAGTAGTCGTAGGCGATCTCGCTGGGGTGCGGCTCGAGCGCGAACTTCACGCCGACCTCGTCGAAGACGTCCATGATCGGGTTCCACCGGTCGGCGAAGTCGCGGTAGCCGGCCTCGATCAGCTCCTCCGACACGGGCGGGAACATGGCGACGTACTTCCAGATCGACGAGCCGGTGAAGCCGGTGACGACCTTCGCCCCGAGGCGCGCCGCGGTGCGGGCCGTGTTCTTCAGCTCTTCGGCGGCGCGCTGCCGCACCCCCTCGGGGTCGCCGTCGCCCCACACCGTGTCGGGCAGCATGTCGCGGTGCCGCTGGTCGATCGGGTCGTCGCAGACCGCCTGCCCCTTCAGGTGGTTCGAGATCGCGTAGACCTTCAGCCCGTTCTTCTCGAGAACGGCGAGCTTCTCCGCGATGTAGTCGTCGTCGGTGGCGCCGCGGTTCGGGTCGAGGTGGTCACCCCACGCGGCGATCTCGAGGCCGTCGTAGCCCCACTCGCCCGCGAGCCGGGCCACCTCCTCGAAGGGCAGATCGGCCCACTGGCCGGTGAACAGGGTGACGGGCCTCGTCATGCGCGTGTCTCCTCGGTGACGGTGATCCAGGTGGAGTCTGCGGCGGCCGAGCGTTCGACGGCGTCGAGCACGCGCTGCACGTGCAGCCCCTCGTCGAAGCCCGGCTCGGGGTCGCGGCCGGCGGCGATGTCGTTCAGCAGGTCGACGACCTGATGCGAGAACGGATGCTCGTAGCCCAGCCCGTGCCCGGTCGGCCACCAGGCGGCGGCGTACGGGTGCTCGGGCTCGGTGACGAGGATGCGCCGGAAGCCCTGCTCGCCCGCGGCATCCGTGCCGTCGTAGAACTCGAGCTCGTTCATCCGCTCGAGGTCGAAGACCACCGCCCCGCGCGAGCCGAAGATCTCGAGCTTGAGCCCGTTCTTGCGCCCGGTCGCGTATCGGGTGGCCTCGAAGCTCGCGACGGCGCCGTCCGAGAGCTGCCCGGTGAACCAGGCCGCGTCGTCGACGGTGACGGTGCCGCGCTCGCTCGACGCGGTGCCCGACAGGCCGACGGTCTCGGCCAGCAGCGGCCGCTCGGTGACGAAGGTGCGCAGGTAGCCGGACACCTTCTCGACCCGCTGCCCCGTGATGAACTGAGTCGCGTCGACCGCGTGGGCGCCGATGTCGCCGAGCGCGCCCGAGCCGGCGAGCTTCTTGTCCAGCCGCCAGGTCATGGGGCCGTTCTCGTCGACGAGCCAGTCCTGCAGGTACGCGGCGCGGATCTGCCGCACCTCGCCGATGCGGCCGTCGCGCACGAGGTCGCGGGCGAGGCTCAGCGCGGGAACGCGGCGGTACGAGAACCCGACCATGGCACGGATGCCCCGGGCGGCCGCCGCCCTGGCCGCATCCGCCATCGCCTCCGCCTCGGCCACAGTGTTGGCGAGCGGCTTCTCGCACAGCACGTGCTTGCCGGCCTCGAGGGCGGCGATCGCGACCTCGGCGTGGCTGTCGCCGGGCGAGCAGATGTCGACGAGGTCGATGTCGTCGCGGGCGACGACCTCGCGCCAGTCAGTCGCCGCCTCGGCCCAGCCGTACTTCTCGGCGGCGGCGCGGGTCTTCTCGGCGTTGCGGCCGACGACGACCGTCATCTCGGGGGCGAACGGCAGGTCGAAGAACCGGGGGGCGACGCGCCAGGCCTGGCTGTGGGCGGCGCCCATGAAGCCGTAGCCGATCATCGCGACGCGCAGGGGCTGTGCTATCACGAGGACTCCTTCGTCTCTCATCCGAACGTATCGCACCCGTGCGCAGCACGGGCACCCTCGGCCTCACCCGGCGCCGTCTGCGCAGAACTCCGGTGATTTCAGCCGCCACGCACCGGCGGGGCCCGGGATTCCGCGGGTGCGGATCAGAGCGAAGCCGAAATCACCGGAGTTCTGAACGCGTCAGGGGTGTTCTGAAGGCGGGAGGTGCGGGCAGCTCACGAGAGCTGCCCGCGCTCAGCCGGCGACCGACTCGGCCGGCTCGGCCTCGCGCACCTGCGCCGTCACGAGACGCGGGTCGGCCGACGTCACCTCGTACACAGGCCCGGTGAGTGCCACGATCGCGCGCGGCGTCGTCGATCCGGGCAGTTCCCGGCGGGCCGCGCGCTTGTCGCTGACGATCGCGCCGCCGGTGCTCTCCGTCGTGTCGGCCGCCTGCGTCATGCCGGCGTGCGAGGCGACCCACACCTCGACGTCGCCGGGCTCGACCACCTTGCGCATCCGCCGGTCGCTGAACGCGAAACGCGTGGCCGGCACGGTGAACTCGACCCGCTTCGACTCGCCGGCGGCGAGCTCGACGCGCTGGTAGCCGAGCAGCTGCACGACCGGCCGGGTGATGCTCGCGTGCACGTCGTGCCCGTAGAGCTGCACGACGTCGGCGCCGGCGACCTCGCCCGTGTTGGTCACGGTGACCGCCGCGGTGAACGCGCCGCCGGTGGCGGCCTCCGAGTCGACCGCGAGGTCGGAGTAGGCGAATCCGGCGTAGCCCAGGCCGAAGCCGAACGGGCGCAGCGGCGTCGAGTCGGTCGAGGTCACGTCGCTCGGGCCCCCGAGGATCGGGTGCAGGTAGCTGTACGGCTGCGCACCGGCCCCTCGGGGCAGCGACACGGGCAGTCGGCCGGACGGGTTCACCCGGCCGGTGAGCACGTCGGCGATCGCGAGCCCGCCGCCCTCGCCCGGGAAGAACGCCTGCAGCACCGCAGCCGGCGCTGAACGACCGATCCCCGAGGCATCGAGCGCCCACCCGATCGCGTACGGCCGCCCGGTCAGCAGCACCATCACGGTGGGGGTCCCGGTCGCGACGACGGCCTCGACGAGCGCGCGCTGCACGCCGGGCAGCTCGAGCGACTCGGCGTCGTTGCCCTCGCCGACCGTGCCGCGGCCGAACAGTCCGGCCTGGTCCCCGACGACCACGATGGCGACATCGGATGCCGCGGCGGCGGCCGCAGCATCCGCGATGCCCGACGTGTCGTCGCCCTCGACCGTGCACCCTTCGGCGTAGACGAGCTCGGGCTGCGGCATGCCCGCCGCCTCGAACGCCCCGCCCAGCGCCTCGTACACGGTGGGGATCTCGAAGCCGAGCGGCACGCCGGGGTGGTGCGCCAGCACGTGGTTCGCGAAGGAGTAGCAGCCCTGCAGCGCCTCGGCCCGGTGCGCGTTCGGCCCGATCACGGCCACCTTGCCGGGCGAGGCGAGCGGCAGCACGCCGTCGTTGGCCAGCAGCACGACCGACTCCTCGGCCAGGCGCCGCGCCAGCTCGCGGTGGTGCGGCGAGTCGAGGTCGATCTCGGTCGGCGGCTCGTCCTCGTAGGCGTCGGGCTCGAGCAGGCCGAGCTCCTCCTTCTGCCGCAGCACGCGCAGCACGGCGCGGTCGACGTACGCCTCGTCGAACTCGCCCGAGCGGATGCGCTCGGCCAGCGGCTCGAGGTACGCGTCGCCCGTGGGCAGCTCGACGTCGATGCCGGCCTCGAGGGCGAGCGCGGCGGCCTCGCCGCGGTCGGCGGCGACGGCGTGCATGACCTCGAGGAACGCGACCGCGAAGTAGTCGGCGACCACGACGCCGTCGAAGCCGAGCCGCTCGCGCAGCACCCCGGTCAGGTACTCGGTGTTGGCGGCCATCGGCACGCCGTCGAGGTCGACGTAGGCGTTCATGACCGACTTGGCGCCGCCCTCGGCGATGGCCATCTCGAACGGCGGCAGGAACACGTCGGCGATCTCGCGGGGGCCGGCGTACACGGGCGCGTGGTTGCGGCCGGCGCGGGAGCGGGAGTAGGCGAGGAAGTGCTTCAGGGTGGCGTGGATGCCGGCGTCCTGCAGCCCGCGCACATAGGCGCTGCCGACGGTGCCGACGAGGTAGGGGTCTTCGCCGATGCACTCGTCGACGCGGCCCCAGCGCGGGTCGCTGATCACGTCGAGCACGGGCGCGAGGCCCTGGTGCACGCCGAGCTGCCGCATCGAGTCGCCGATGGCGCGGCCGATCTGCTCGACCAGCTCCGGGTCGAACGCGGCGCCCCAGGCCAGGGGCGTCGGGAAGGTCGCGGCCTGCCAGGCGGCCAGCCCGGTCAGGCACTCCTCGTGCACGAGCGCGGGGATGCCGAGGCGGGTCTCGCGCTTCAGCCGGCGCTGCTCGTTCCACAGCCAGGCGGCCCGCTCGGCCGGCTCGACCGGGCGGGTGCCGTACACGCGGGTGTAGTGGCCGAGGCCGTGCCGGGTGACCTCGGAGAGCGCATCCGAGCCCTTCTGGCCCGCGGCCATCTCGCTCTGCATCGGCGCGACGACGCCGTTCTGGTCGAGCCAGTAGCCGACCAGCTGGGCGAGCTTCTCCTCCAGCGTCATCTGCGCGAGCAGCTCGCGCACCCGCTCGGAGGCGCGGGCGAACTCCTGGTCCGCGACGCCGCTCATCCCTTCACCGCTCCGGTCAGGCCGCCGACGATCCGCCGCTCGAAGAGCGAGAAGAAGATCAGGGCGGGCAGCATCGACAGCGAGGTGAAGGCGAGCACCTTGGCGGTGTCGACCGAGTACTGCGAGGAGAACGCCTGCACGCCGAGCGGCAGGGTGAACGTGGACTGGTCGTTCAGGATGAACAGCGGCAGCAGGTAGCTGTTCCAGCTGGCGACGAAGGCGAGGATGCCGACCGTCACGACGCCGGGCAGCGACAGCGGGATCACCATGCGCCAGAAGAAGCCGAGACGGCTGGCGCCGTCGATCGACGCGGCCTCCTCGATCTCCTCCGGGATCGCCTTGAGGAACGGCACCAGGATGATGACGGTCGTCGGCAGGGAGAAGGCGATCTGCGGCACGATGACGCCGGCCAGGCTGTTCATCATGCCGAGGTCCTTCACCAGGATGTACAGCGGCGTGATCGCCACGGTCATCGGGAACATCAGGCCCGCGGCGAACAGGGAGTACAGCGCGCCCTTGCCCGCGAAGTCGTAGCGGGCCAGCACGAAGCTCACCATGACGCCGAGCACGACGACGCCGATGGTGGTCGCGAGGGAGACCACGGTGGAGTTCGCGAACTCGCCCCAGAAGGTGGCCGACTTCAGCACGTCGAGGTAGTTGCCGAACTCCCACGGGCTGGGGAAGGCGGCCGGATGCTTGGTGATCTGCGAGTTGGTGCGGAATCCGCCGAGCACGATGTAGACGACGGGGGCGAGGCAGATCGCGATGAACACCAGCGCGATGAAGTAGGTCAGCGGGTTGCCCCAGCTCACCTCGCGGCTGCGGCGCGGCTTGACCGGCTTGCCGCCGGGGGCCGCTTCGACGGCGATTGCGGACATCACTTGCGTCCTTCCGTGACGGCGCCCTGCATGTCGCGGCGCAGAACGAAACGCTGATAGATCAGCGCGATGATCAGCGAGATGAGGAACATCACGACGGCGACGGCGTTGCCGTAGCCGTAGTTGCCGGCGCCGCGGCCCTCCTGCACCATGTAGGTCGCCATCGTCGAGGTGCCCGCGGTGGACGCCACGTACTGGCCCCAGATGATGTAGACGAGGTCGAACAGCTGCAGCGATCCGATGATCGACAGGAACGCCCAGATGCGGATGGTGGGGCCGAGCAGCGGCAGGGTGATGCGGCGCTGGATCTGCCAGTAGGAGGCGCCGTCGATGGCGGCCGCCTCGAACAGCTCCTCGGGGATCGACTGCAGGCCGGCCAGCATGAGGATGACCGCGAAGCCGATGTACTTCCACGAGATGATGCCCATCAGGGTCCACAGCGCGATGTGCGGATCGGACAGCCAGCTGGCCTTGAGCGCGCCGAGGCCGATGTGCTGCAGCAGGTCGTTGACCGCGCCGCTGTCCTGCAGCATCAGGCTCCAGCCCGTGCCGACGATGACCTCGGAGATGACGTAGGGGACGAAGATCAGCACGCGGATGACCGAGCGTCCGCGGATCTTCTGGTTCAGCAGCAGGGCGAGCGCGACAGCGATCGGGCCCTGGATGATCAGGGACAGCACCACGATGAAGAGGTTGTGGTACAGCACCTGGTGGAACTGCGGGTCGGCCAGGATCAGCTTGTAGTTGGTCAGGCCGATGAAGTCGGTGGGGGCTCCGTATCCCTTCCAGCGGAAAAAGCCGTAGTACGCGGCCAGGATGACCGGGAAGATCACGAAGGCCAGGAAGACGATGACCGCGGGACCCGCCAGCAGGAGGATCTCGAGCCGCAGGCGCGCCCGGCCGGCCCGGCGCCGGGCCGGCCGCGGCGAGGCCGGGGACGCGGTCCGCGCATCCCCGGCCTCGGACGTGCCCTGCAGCGTCCGGCCGGCGTGGTCGGTGCTCAGGGTTTCGCTCATGATGCTCTATCAGCCCTTCGCTGCGGCGTCGTTCGCGGCCTTGACGATGTCCTTCGCGGTGCCCTTGCCCGCGAGCAGGTTGACGACCGCGGTGTTCATCGCGTTGCCGACGTTGGAGCCGTACAGGGTGTCGAGGTACTGCGACACGAAGCCGGCCTTATTGAAGGCGTCGAGCGCCGACTTGTTGTACGACGCAGTCACGACCTCCTGCGCATCCTTGTTCACCGGGATCGAGTCGAACGCCTTGGCGTAGGCCTCCTGCTCGTCCTTGGTGAGCAGGAACTCGAGGAAGTCGGTGGCCTGCTTCGGCGCGTCCTTCGACAGGGAGTAGCCGTCGATGCCGCCGAGCAGCGCCGTCGGGTCGCCCTGGCCGCCGTCGATGGTCGGGAATGGGAACCAGCCGAGGTCGGACAGCGGCTTCTGGTCGGGGGTCAGCGACGCGATCACGCCCGGGTCCCAGCCGCCCATGAGCTCCATGGCCGCCTTGTGGTTGGCCAGCAGGCCGGCGGAGGAGCCGGCGCCCTGCTGGGCCGGGGTGGTGAGGAATCCGTCGTTGAACGGCTTGGTCTTGATGAAGTCGGCCACGTCCTGACCGGCCTTCGTCCAGCAGGAGTCGTCGAACTTGAGGTCCTTCGCGGTCGACTGCATGGTGTCGGCGCTGCACTCGCGCAGGGCGAAGTTGTAGTACCAGTGCGCCGCGGGCCAGGCGTCCTTGGCGCCGACGGCGACCGGCGCGATGCCGGCGTCCTTCAGCTTCTGGATGTCGGCCTCGAGCTCGTCCAGGGTGGTCGGCGTCTGCGTGATGCCGGCCTTCTTGAACAGGTCCTTGCTGTAGTAGATGCCCTCGGGCAGGAAGTCGAGCGGCACGGCGTAGACCTTGCCGTCGATGGACTCGCCCTCGAGGGCGGCGTCGCCGGCGTTGGCCTTGGCGGTGTCGGACAGCTTGATCTCCTGCAGCTGGCCGGCGTCGACCATGTCCTGCATCTTGCCGCCGCCGCGCTGCAGGAAGATGTCGGGCGCCGAGCCGGAGTTCAGTGCCGTCTGCAGCTTGCCGTCGAGGTCCTCGTTCTGCACCGACTGGATGTCGATGGTCACGTTGGGGTGGTCGGCCTCGTAGCTCTTGGCCGCGTCCTTGAAGAACTTCAGCCCCGGGCCCGTGGTGGAGTTGGTCCAGAGGCTCAGGGTGACTTTGCCACCATCCGAACCGCCGGCGTCGTTGCTGCTGGGGGCGCAGCCCGCAGCTGCGAGCGCGATCCCCGCGCCGAGCGCGAGCACTGCCGCGCCGCGCAATTTCCTCGTCATCGTGGAAACTCCTTGGTCGTCATTGACGGGTATGGCAGGTGCCTGCCGACAGGAACCCTGTCACGCCGCCGACCGGGTTGTCAAACGATATCGATAACGTTTTAGTCGCGCACCCCCAGGGGCGCCGCATTCCGGTACGGTTGCCGTCATGGGGACCGACGCCGACCTCTCCGCGCCCACCGCGCGCTCGACCATCACCGACGTCGCCCGCGCGGCCGGAGTCTCGGTCGCCACCGTGTCCAAGGTCATCAACGGCCGCGACGGCGTCGCCCCGGCCACCTTCCAGAAGGTGATGCGCGTCGTCTCCGAGCTCGGCTACGAGACCTCGCTGGTGGCCAGCAGCCTGCGCCGGCGCCGCACCGGCGTCATCGGCATCCTGGTCGCCGAGTTCGAGCCGTACTCCTCCGAGCTGCTGAAGGGCATCTCCGCAGCGGCCCACGGCACGGGCTACGAGCTGCTGGCCTACTCCGGGCCGCTCGCGGCCGAGCCGCCCGCCGGCTGGGAGCGCCGCTCGCTCTCCCGACTGGCCGGCACCCTCGTCGACGGCGCGATCGTGGTGACCCCGACGGTGCTGATGCCCGACACCTCGATCCCGGTGGTCGCCATCGACCCGCACACCGGCCGCGGCGGGCCCAGCACGATCGACTCCGACAACGTCGCCGGCTCGCACCTGGCCATGCGCCACCTGCTCGAGCTCGGCCACCGCCGCATCGCGCACATCAGCGGCCGCGGCGACCTCGAATCCTCGCACCTGCGCGAGCGCGGCTACCGCGAGGCGCTCGAGCAGGCCGGCCTCCCCTTCGACCCGGACCTCGTGCGCGACGGCGAGTACCGCAGGCAGGAGGCCGCCGCAGCGGCCCGCGAGCTGCTCGCCCGCCCCGATCGGCCCACCGCGGTCTTCGCGGCCAACGACCTGTCGGCCTTCGGCGTGATCGAGGTCGCCCACGAGCTCGGCCTGCGCGTGCCCGAGGACCTGTCGGTGATCGGCTTCGACGACATCCCCGACGCCTCGCGCTCGACCCCGCGGCTGACGACGGTCGCCCAGCCGCTCGGCGAGATGGGCGCCGAGGCGCTGCGCATGCTGCTCGCCCTGCTCGACGGCAACGAGGCGGAGCGGCACATCCGCCTCGACGCCTCGCTCGTGGTGCGCGACAGCACCGCGCCGGCGCCCGCCTGAGCCCCGCGCCCCTTCCGGACCGGACCCGCGGCTGATAAGTTCCGAACCGCAACAATTCCCCGAGCGAGGTCGACGACGATGCACCACGTTTCCGGCGCCCCTGCGGCGCCCGCGCACCGACTCGGCGAAGCCGTCATCACGGTCACGGATGCCTCGGGCCGCCCGCTCCCCGACACCGACGTCGCCGTCCGCCAGACGAGCCACGCCTTCACCTTCGGCAACATCGGCTTCGACTTCATCGGCCCGGCGAACGGCGAGGACGCCGACGGGTCGGGCGAGCGCCTCGCCGGGCTCTACGGCGAGCTGTTCAACACGGCGACCCTGCCGTTCTACTGGGGCCGCTTCGAGCCCGAGCGCGGCCGGCCCGACACGGAGCGGCTGCGGCGCACGGCCGAGTGGCTTCGGGCACGCGGCATCCGTCTCAAAGGCCACCCGCTGGTCTGGCACACCGTGCAGCCGGAGTGGCTGCTGGGTCTGCCGCTCGAGGAGGTCGAGCGGCTGCTGCGCGCGCGCATCCGCCGCGAGGTCGAGGGATTCGCCGGACTGATCGACACCTGGGACGCGATCAACGAGGTCGTGATCATGCCCGTGTTCGACAACGGCGAGAACGCGATCACGCCGCTGGCCCGGGCGAAGGGGCGCATCCCGATGATCCGCCTGGCCTTCGAGGAGGCCCGGGCCGCGAACCCGAGCGCGACGCTGCTGCTGAACGACTTCGACCTCTCCAGCGCCTACGAATGCCTCATCGAAGGCGTGCTCGAGGCGGGCATCCGCATCGACGCGATCGGGCTGCAGACGCACATGCACCAGGGCTACTGGGGCGAAGAGGTGATGCTCGCCATGGTCGAGCGCTTCGCCCGCTACGGCCTGCCGCTGCACCTCACCGAGACCTCGCTCGTCTCCGGCCACCTGATGCCGCCCGAGATCGTGGACCTGAACGACTACCGGGTCGACGAGTGGCCGTCCACGCCCGAGGGCGAGGCGCGGCAGGCGGAGGAGATCGTGCGGCACTACCGCTCGCTCGTCTCGCACCCGGCCGTCGAGGCGATCACCTACTGGGGGCTGACGGATGCCGGGGCCTGGCTCGGCGCCCCGATCGGCCTCGTGCGCGCCGACGGCTCCCCCAAGCCGTCGTACTCGGCGCTGCACGCCCTGATCAAGGGCGAGTGGTGGCTCGACGAGACGGTCGTCCGTACGGACGCGGACGGCCGGATCGCCGTGCGCGGCTTCGCCGGCGGCTACGAGGCGCGCTCGGGCGACGCATCCGTTCGTTTTGATATAAGTTTGTTGAACCAACAAAATCCCATCCGCCTCATCAAGGAAGCTGAAGGACTACCACGATGACTGTCACCCCCACCAAGGCCGACCGCTTCTCGTTCGGTCTCTGGACCGTCGGCTACACCGGCAACGACCCGTTCGGCGGCCCGACCCGCCCCGCCCTCGACGTCGTGCACGTCGTCGAGAAGCTGAACGAGCTCGGCGCCTACGGCCTGACCTTCCACGACGACGACCTGTTCGCCTTCGGCTCCACCGAGGCCGAGCGCCAGAAGCAGATCGACCGCCTGAAGCAGGCGCTCGCCGACACCGGCCTGATCGTGCCGATGGTCACCACCAACCTCTTCTCGGCCCCCGTCTTCAAGGACGGCGGCTTCACCTCCAACGACCGCCAGGTGCGCCGCTTCGCGCTGCGCAAGGTGATCCGCCAGCTCGAGCTCGGCGTCGAGCTCGGCGCCAAGACCTTCGTCATGTGGGGCGGCCGCGAGGGTGCCGAGTACGACTCGGCCAAGGACATCCAGGCCGCGCTCGAGCGCTACCGCGAGGCCGTGAACCTGCTCGCGCAGTACGTCACCGACAAGGGCTACGACATCAAGTTCGCCATCGAGCCGAAGCCGAACGAGCCGCGCGGCGACATCCTGCTGCCGACCGTGGGCCACGCGCTCGCCTTCATCGACTCGCTCGAGAAGCCCGAGCTGTTCGGCCTCAACCCCGAGGTCGGCCACGAGACCATGGCGGGCCTCAACTTCGCCGCCGGCATCGCCCAGGCGCTGTACCACGGCAAGCTCTTCCACATCGACCTGAACGGGCAGCGCTCGATCAAGTACGACCAGGACCTGGTCTTCGGCCACGGCGACCTGCACAACGCCTTCGCGCTCGTCGACCTGCTCGAGCACGGCGGCCCCGCCGGCGGCCCGGCCTACGAGGGTCCGCGCCACTTCGACTACAAGCCGAGCCGCACCGAGGACGAGGACGGCATCTGGGAGTCGGCCAAGGCCAACATGGCCAACTACCTGCTGCTCAAGGAGCGCGCCGACGCCTTCCGCGCCGACCCCGAGGTGCAGGAGGCGCTCGAGGCCGCGAAGGTCGCCGAGCTGTCCGTGCCGACGCTGGGCGAGGGCGAGAGCTACGAGCAGCTGCTGGCCGACACCTCGGCGTACGAGGAGTTCGACGCCGACGCGTACTTCGGCGGCAAGGGCTTCGGCTTCGTTCGCCTGCAGCAGCTGGCCACCGAGCACCTCATGGGCGCGCGCTGAACCCCGTTGGTTGAGTAGCCCGCGCAGCGGGCGTATCGAAACCCCGTTGGTTGAGTAGCCCGCTCCGCGGGCGTATCGAAACCGAAAGGCAACAATGACTCTGGTCGCCGGCGTCGACTCGTCAACGCAGTCCTGCAAGGTCGTCATCCGCGACCTCGAGACCGGGGCGCTCGTGCGCTCCGGCCGGGCCGCGCACCCCGACGGCACCGAGGTCGACCCCGCCGCGTGGTGGACTGCTCTGCAGCAGGCCATCGCCGAGGCGGGCGGCCTCGACGACGTCGCCGCGATCTCGATCGCGGGCCAGCAGCACGGCATGGTCGCGCTCGACGCCGACGGCCGGGTCATCCGCCCCGCTCTGCTCTGGAACGACACCCGCTCCGCCGCCGCCGCGGCCGACCTGACCGCCGAGGTCGGGGCGGACGAGTACGCGCGGCGGGCGGGGCTCGTTCCGGTGGCGAGCTTCACCGCCACCAAGCTGCGCTGGCTCAAGGACAACGAGCCCGAGAACGCGGCCCGGGTGGCGGCCGTGGCGCTGCCGCACGACTGGCTCACCTGGCGCCTGCTCGGCTACGGCCCTGCGGGCGAGTCGCCGCTGGGCCCGGTGCTCGAGGCGCTCACGACCGACCGATCGGATGCCTCGGGCACCGCCTACTGGTCGCCGTTCTCCGATGACTACGATCTCGAGCTGCTCGAGCGGGCGCTCGGCCGCCGGGACGTGGTGCTGCCGCGGGTGCTCGGCCCGGGCGAGTCGGCCGGGAAGACGCCGGAGGGAGTGCTGGTCGGCCCGGGCGCGGGCGACAACGCGGGCGCCGCGCTCGGCCTCGGCGCCGCGGCGGGCGACGTCGTCGTCTCGCTCGGCACCTCCGGCACGGTGTTCGCCGTCGCGGAGGACCCCGTCGCCGATCCGACGGGCACGGTCGCGGGCTTCGCCGACGCATCCGGTCTTTACCTGCCCATCGTCGTCACGCTCAACGCGGCGCGCGTGCTCGGCTCGATCGCCGGCGTGCTCGGCGTCGACTTCGACGAGCTGGCCCGGCTGGCGCTGGCCGCCGAGCCCGGCTCGGGCGGGGTCGTGCTGGTGCCGTACTTCGAGGGCGAGCGCACGCCCAACCTGCCCGACGCCAAGGCGAGCCTGCACGGGCTTACCCTCGCCTCCACCACCCGCGAGAACCTCGCGCGGGCCGCGATCGAGGGGATGCTCTCCGGGCTCGGCGCGGGCCTCGACGCCGTGCGCGCCGTCGGCGTGGAGGACACGCGCGTGCTGCTCATCGGCGGCGCCGCGCAGAACCCCGCCGTGCAGGCGGTGGCGGCCCAGATCTTCGACGCGCCCGTAGTGGTGCCCGAGCCCGGCGAGTACGTCGCCGACGGCGGCGCGGTGCAGGCGGCGTGGGCGCTGACCGGGTCGCGGCCCTCCTGGCAGGTGTCGCTCGCGGCGTCGCCGGGGCCGGACTTCCGCCCTGAGATCCGCGAGCAGTACCTGCGCTACGCCTCCCAGGCGCTGGCGTAGCGGGCCGCGGGTCTCCATTCAGCCGCTGCCGCGGCTGAGTCGACCAGCGGGAGCGGCAGCGTCAGCCGTCGGTCGACTCACGGCGCAGCCGTGAATGGAGACCTGCGAGCGGCGGGGGCGCTAGCCCTCGAGCCGCACCGCCACCCCGTCGGGGTCGGTGAGCGCACTGCCGGCCCGGTCGCCGCGCACCGCGAGCGCCAGCCCCGCGAACGGCCCCTGCCCGGGGCCCAGCTCGAGCGTGTCGGCGCCGAGGCCGAGGTAGACCAGCTCGCCGTCGCGCCCGCGCTCCTCCAGGCCGATCACCTCGCGGTAGAACCGCTCCGCCGCCGCCGCGTCGGGCGCGCGCAGCGCGTAGCACGCCAGCGCCTCGACCTCGGTGTGCGGCACGGGCGCCTGCCGCCACACCTCGTCGCGCTGCAGCAGTTCGATCGACTCGCCCGCGGGCCCGGTCACGAACCCGAGCCGGCCGAAGCCCGTCGCCGCAGGGTGCGGCTCCTCGGTCGGCGTGCATCCGGCATCGACGAGCCGGCGGAAGTCCGCCTCGAGTTCGTCGACGAGGAACGCGAGGTGCGAGGCGCCGAGAGGGCGCTCCCCCGCCCCGATCAGCTCGATCAGCCCCTGCCCGAGCTGCAGGTAGCACAGGTCCGTGCCGTGCTCGGGCGGCCGCCGTTCGAAGACGACCCGGCCGCCGAGCTCCGTGTAGAACGCGACCGACGCGTCGTAGTCGCGCACGAGGATGCCGAGGTGGTTCAGCTCGCGGATCATGCCGGCACCCCCGCGGCGGCGAGGTGCGCCCCCGCCTCCCGCGCCCAGTGGGCCGGCTCGGCGAGCGCGGCCTGCCCCGATCCGGCGAGCTCGCTGAGCGACGCGACGGCCGCGAAGCGCTCGACGGATGCCTCGACGGCACCCGCCGCGAGCGCCACCGGCACCCCCGCCTCGGCCGCGAGGGCGGCCACGTGGGCGGGGGCCTTGCCGCCCGCCGACTGCCCGTCGTACTTCCCCTCGCCGGTGACGACCAGGTCGGCGTCGGCGATCAGCTCGGGCAGCCGCAGCGCGTCTGCCACCGCGACGGCGCCGGGGGCCACGCTCGCCCCCCACAGGGTGAGCCCGAAGACGGTGCCGCCCGCCGCGCCCGCGCCGGGGCGTTCGGCGAGCTCGGCACCGCCGGGAACCGCCTGCACGAGGTGCGCGAGGTTCGCCTCGAGGGCACGCACCGCGGCATCCGTCGATGCGCCCTTCTGCGGCCCGAAGACGGCGGCGGCCCCGCGCGGGCCGAGCAGCGGGTTGTCGACGTCGGTCAGCACGACCGCGCCGCCGGGCGGCAGCGGCACGACGCCGGAGAGGTCGAGGCGCTCGACGCGCCCGAGGCCGCTGTTGCCGAGCGGCACGGGCACGCCGCGGCCGTCGGTGAACCGGGCGCCCATCGCGGTGAGCGCGCCGGCTCCGGCGTCGGTGGAGGCGCTGCCGCCGACCGCGATGAGCAGCCGCGTGACCCCGAGGGTGACGGCGGAGGCGATCGCCTGCCCGAGCCCGAAGGTGTGCGCGTCGAACGGTCTGAGCGGCCCGTCGACGAGGATCAGCCCGCTCGTGGCGGCGAGCTCGACGACGCCGGTTCCGCCGGGGGTGTCCGGCCCGGGCGGCAGCAGCAGCCAGTCGGCGCGCACCGGGGCCCCGGTGGGGCCGACGGCCATGAGCGGCTGCCGGCGGGCGGCCGGCACCGCGGCGGCGAAGGCGTCGAGGGTGCCCTCGCCGCCGTCGGCCACGGGGGCGAGGATCAGCTCGTCGTCGGGCCGGCGGCTGAGCCATCCGTCTCTGATCGCCTCGGCCGCGGCGCGCGCGCTCAGGGTGCCCTTGAACGAGTCGGGAGCTACGACGATCCGCATGCAGTCAGTCTGCCGCACCCGCGGGCCGGCGCCCGGTGCACCGGGCGGCGCGCTCAGCGGAAGGTGCCGCTCGAGACCGAGCCCTCGAGCCGGCGCTGGAAGATGATGTAGATCACCAGCACGGGGATCACGGTCATCACCACGCCGGCGAAGAGCGCGCCGAAGTCGACCGAGTACCCGGCCTGCGACGCGAACGACGCCATGCCCTGGGTCAGCACGTAGCGGCTCTCGTCGGTGTTCAGCGCGACGGGCAGCAGGAACTGGTTCCACAGGCCGAGGAAGTTGAAGATCGCCACGCTCGCCATGCCGGGCTGGGCCATGGGCAGCATCACCTGGAAGAACGCGCGCCACTCCCCCGCCCCGTCGATCAGCGCCGCCTCGTACACGTCGTCGGGCAGCGACTTGAAGAAGGAGTAGAGGAAGAACACGGTGAACGGCAGCGCGAACGCCACGTAGGTGAGGATCAGGCCGGGCAGCGTGTTCAGCAGCCCCGAGTTCCGCAGGATGAAGAACAGCGGCACGATCGCGAGGAACACCGGGAAGGTGAGCCCGGCGAGCATCAGGTAGTAGATGGCCCGGTTGCCCGGGAACTGGAAGCGCGCCAGCACGTAGGCGCACATGGCGCCGAGCAGCATGACGATCACGAGCGCGCAGGCCACCACGATCACCGTGTTCAGGAAGTACCGGCCGATGCCGGCATCCGTCCACGCGTGCGCGTAGTTCTCGAACTGCCAGTGCGCAGGAAGCGAGAACGGGTTGGCGAGGATCTCCTTGGTCGTCTTGAACGACGACAGGATCACCCACAGGAACGGCACGATCACGACGATCGACCAGATCACGAGCAGCACATGAGAGACGGATGCGACGGCCGCATCGCCCCCGGAGCCGGAGACCCTGCTGCGGGCCGGAGCGGACGACAGCGCCTTGTCGGTGGTGACCGCGGTCATGCTCGGGACTCCTTCGCGAGCGGTGCGGCGGCCTCGGCGCGGCGCACGGAGGCGGCCCGCGGCACGTCGCGCCCGGCGGTGAGGCGGCTGACGGTGAAGACGACCGCGGCGAACAGCAGCGTCACGGCCGCGAGCACCACGCCCATGGCGGTCGCGTAGCCGAACTGGCCCTTGCGGAAGGCGACGGTGAACAGCTCCTGGCTCATGGTGAGGGTGCTGTTGTCGGGGCCGCCGCCCGGGTTCATCGCCTGCATGTAGACGAAGGCGTCGAGCGCGGCGATGCCGAGGTAGATGTACGCCGTCTGCACGTTGTCGCGGATCTGCGGGATCACGATCGAGACGGCCATGCGCAGCCGGCCGGCGCCGTCGAGGCGGGCGGCCTCGAGCGTCTCGGCCGGAACGCCCTTGATCGCCGCGACGAACAGCACGGTGTAGAAGCCGACGAAGCTCCAGACGATGACGAACATGGAGACGGGCATGGCGGTGCGGGTGTCGCCGAGCCACGGGAAGTCCGCGAAGCCCTTCAAGCCCAGTCCCGTGAGCACGCCGTTCAGCAGGCCGGCGGAGGGGTCGTAGACCTCCGCCCAGATCAGGCCGATCACGATGGCGGGCACGGTGTAGGGGAAGAACGAGATCACCCGGTAGAAGCTCGAGCCCTTCAGGCCCCGGATCATGCCCTTGCTGGGCCCGCCGATCGTGATCATCACCGAGATCGCGAGCGCGAGCACGATCGTCACGAACGGCACGACGACGGCCAGCAGCACGTTGTTGCGCAGGGCGTGCAGGAAGATGTCGTCGCCGAACAGCTTCACGTAGTTCGACAGGCCGACGAAGTCCATGGTGGGCGAGAAGCCGGTCCAGTCCGTCAGGGAGTAGTAGAGCGCCTGGACGAACGGGGAGATCACGAAGATCACGAAGATCGCGAGCGGCAGGATGAGGAACACCGCCATGAAGCTCACCCGGTCGAACGTGAGCTTGCGGCGGCGCCGCCGGACGGCCGGCCGCTCAAGGCCGCCCGGCGTCGTCGTCGTACTGGTCATCGCGTCAATCCGTCACCTTCAGCTTCTTGACGGAGGAGTCGTTCGCCACCTTGTCGCTGATCTTCTGCATGCCCTGGGAGAGGCCGGTCGCGTCGAGCTTGCCGGAGAGGAACGAGTTCCACACCACCAGCGCATCCGTGTTCATGCCGTAGTAGTCGTAGAACTGGTAGTTGAAGACGTTGTCGCCCGCGGCGTCCAGCATCTTCGTCTGCGACACGAGCGCCGTCGAGCCGAAGCCGTCGTCGGGCACGAGGCCCTTGACGATCGTCGGGGCCAGCTTGGTCTTGGAGAAGTTGGTCGCCGCCTCCTTCGACAGCATGGCGCGCAGGATCTCCTTGCCGCCCGCCGGGCTCTTGCCCTGGCTCGGCACGATGAACGGCTCGCCCGCCGCCGAGCGCAGCGACTCGTACGGCATGGTCGGGCTGTCGCTGACGGTCGGCTCGGGCGCACCGGTCATCTTGAAGCCGGACTTGGTGGCCTTCTTCATCTCGTTCTCGATCCAGCCGCCGGAGGGGTAGAGGATCGCCTGCTCGTCGTTCGACCACTTCGCCTGCGCCGCGGTGAACTGCGTGCCCGCGCCGCCCGGGACGAAGAATCCGTTCTTCACGGCGGTTTCCAGCGCCTTGAAGACGTCCATCAGCGGCTTTTGCGACCACGCGTTCTTCTCGAGGTTCTCGAGCGCGAGGCGCACCTCCTTGCCGCCCTCCTTGATGGCCGAGTCGAGCGCCATGGTGAGGTAGTACGAGGCCGCCTCCTTGCCCCAGACGAAGAGGTACTTGCCCTTCGCCTTCGCCTTGGAGCCCAGGTCGAGCGTCTCGTCCCAGGTCTTCGGCGCGGTCCATCCGTTCTCGTCGAACAGCGAGGCCGAGTACCACACGGCGTACACGGTCATCACGTAGTTCAGGGCGACGAACTTGCCGGAGTAGGTGCCCGGGTCCTTGACCGCCGGGTACAGCGTGTCGGAGATCTTGGTGCCCTCGTAGTTGTCCGCCTCGAAGACGTCGTCGAGGGTCTCGAGCTGATCGGTGATCGTGTTGAAGCCGATCGCGCCGGCGCCGGAGTTGTCGATGAGGTCGGGCGGGTTGCCGCCGACGAACCGCGGCTGCAGTTCCTGGGCGATCTGCGTCGAGGGCGAGACCTTGATCGTGGTCTTGCCGAACTTCTTCTGAACCTGTTTGGCCGCGTACTGCACGTAGTCGTAGCCGTAGCCGCCGTTGAAGATCACCGCCTCGATCGACGCGGTCTCGGAGAGACCGAACGGATTGTCCGAGCTCTTCTTGGCGCCGGAACTGCTCGAGGAGGAGTTGCCGCTCGGAGCCGCACAGGATGCCAGCGTGCCCGCCAGGGGCAGCGCCACTGCGGTCGCCAGAGCGCCGCGCATGAACGTGCGGCGGCCGAGGGATCCGTCTTTGGTGCTCATCGTTGCCTGCCTTTCGCTTACTTCGTCATCACAGGGGGTGGTGCAGGGTGGTGCGTGGGATGTCAGGCCGAGTGCTTGATGCGCTCGCCGTACTGCTCTTCCAGGGCCGAGTTGTGCTCGTCTCCGCCCGGGATGTTCGCCGAGATGTACAGCGGCGGCACCGTGCCCGCCGCCCGGATGCGCTCGGCCGCGCCGATCGTCAGGAGCTGCGCGAGGTACGCCGCAGTGATCGACGAGACGGCACCCACCCCGAGCCCGTCGCCCAGGTCGAGGGTGGTGTCACCGAACGGAGCCCGGTTGTCGAGGACCACGTCCGCGACCTCCGACAGGCGCTTTCCGCTCGGATGCTTGGGGGTGACCGCGTTCGTGTGCTCGAGGCTCGTCACGGCGATCACGGGATGGCCCTCGGCCTTCGCCTTCAGGGCGAGGCCGACGATCGACCCGTTCACGCCCGAGTTCGAGGCGATCAGGAACAGGTCGGCGGGCCGGATGTCGTACAGCGACCACAGCCGCTCCACGACCGAGTCGTCGCGCTCGAGCTTCCCGCCCTCGAGGATCGCGGGGTCGTCGCCGCCGTACAGCGCGAGGTCGCCGAGCCGCAGCGCGTGGGTCGGGATCAGCCCGCCGGCGCGGCCCGCGATCTCCATCGCGAACGCCTGCGAGTGCCCGGTGCCGAAGGCCTGCAGCACCCCGTCGTTCTCGAGCGCGGTGACGATCAGGTCCACCGCCTCGTCGAGGCCGCCCGAGGCCGCGAACTCGTCGATGGCGGCGAGCCGGCGGGCGACCTGGGCGGAGAAGTCGGCGAAGCTCATGAAGCGTTTTGTCCTTTCTGCAGGGCGCGACGATGGGGCGACACGGCCGCGGCGGATGCCGCGAGCATCGTCGTCGTGCGGGCGAAATCCCGCTGGGCGACCAGCAGGTAGAGCAGGTCGAGCACGAACAGCTGCGCGTGCTTGGCCGACAGGTCGTCGGGCTGCAGGTACTCCCCCGGCGCGTAGCTCGTGATGTGCACGTCGGCGACGGCGGCGAGCGGCGACTCGGGCGAGCTGGTGACGGCGACGGCGAAGGCTCCGGTCGACTTGGCGAGGGAGAGCATCTCGATGGTCTCCTCGGTGCGGCCGGTGTTCGAGATGCCGATCGCCACCGTCGTCTCGCTCTGCAGGGCGCCGCTGGTCAGGCCCACGTGCACCTCGCTCCAGACGTGGGCGTTGATGCCGATGCGGTAGAGCCGGGCCTGTAGCTCGGCGGCCATGGCGGCGCTGCCGCCGATGCCGTAGATGTCGACGTGGGCGCTGCGGGCGATCGCCTCGGCCACCTGCTCGACGAGCGCGGAGTCGATCTGCTCGGCCGTGGACTGCAGGGCGACCGTGTGGGCGTTGACCAGGGTGCGCATGACGTCGGCGGGGCTGTCATTCGGGTCGAAGGCCCGGCCGATATCGGCGTCCCAGGTGGCGTGCGCGCTGGAGCGGCCGAGCTCGGCGGCGGCCCCGACGCGCAGCGGCACGTAGCCGGCGAATCCGATCAGGCGGCAGAAGCGGGTGACGGTGGCGGGCGAGGTGCCCGCCGTCTCGGCGAGCTCGGTGATGGAGAGCTCGAGCGGCAGGGAGGGATCCTGCAGCAGCAGGGTGCCGATCTTCGCCATCGCCTCGGACATCTGCGGCAGGCTCGCCTGGATGCGGCTGCGCACGCCGAGGCCTCCAGGCGTGTGCTTCGATGGTGCCGCAGTCGTCGTCATTGAAAATCCATCTCAGGGATCGGGTATAGCCATGAAAACTATTTCCATCCGTGTTTCGGGGACAATCACCCGCATGTCACGAATTGGTTACGTTGGCTGAGTTCCTCGCGGTCGACGCCGGCGGCACCACGACCCGCGCCGTCGTGGTGGACGCGGCCGGCCGCTGCCTCGGCTTCGCGAAGAGCGGCAGCGGCAACCCGATCTCCGCCGGACCGCACACGGCCGCGGCCTCCGTGGCCGCCGCGACGGCGGAGGCGCTGACGGCGGCGCGGACCGATCCGGCCGGCATCCGTCACGTGGTGCTCGCCATGGCGGGGGCGAGCGGTCTCACCGACCGCGAGGTGTTCGCGCGGCCGCTGCGCGAGCTGGGCGTGGCGGCGGCCCCGGTCTTCCGCGCCGACCTGCTGGCGACGTTCTTCTCCGGCACCTGGCACGAGGCCGGCTACGCCCTCGTCGCGGGCACGGGCGCCGCGGCGATCCGCGTCGAGGGCGGCGACGCGGTGCGGGTCGCGGACGCCCTCGGGTGGCTGCTCGGCGACGACGGGTCGGGATTCTGGATCGGGCACCGGGTGGCGCGCGCCGTGTTCGCCGACCTCGACGGCCGCGGGCCGGCGACCGCGCTCACCCCCGGGCTGCTGGCGGCCCTCGGCGTCGAGGCCGGCGGCGGGACCGTGCAGGGCCGGCGCGCGACGGTGCAACGGGCGATGGAGGCGGTCTACGCGATGCGCCCCGTCGAGCTCGCGCGCTTCGCGCGGCTCGCCTTCGAGGCGGCCGGCGACGCGGTCGCCGACGAGATCGTGGCCGAGGCGGCGGATGCGCTCGTGCGCACGCTCGACGCCGTGGCGGCGCCCGGGGTGACGGGTCCGATCGTGCTGGGCGGCGGCACCCTGGTCGGGCACCCCACGCTCGTCGACCGGATCGCCGCCGCCCGCGCGGGCGACGGCGGCGCGCCCGAGGTGCGCAGCGTCGCGGACGGCGTCGTCGGCGCCGCGGTGCTCGCGCTCCGGGAGGGCGGCGTCGCGGTCGACGCATCCGTCTTCGCCGCCCTCACGCGCTCGCTCGCAGCCCTGCGCTGACCTGCGGGCCCCTTGGTCTCCATTCACGCTTCGCGTGAGTCGACCAGCGGGTGCGGCGACACTTTCCCGCCGGTCGACTCAGCCGCGCAGCGGCCGAATGGAGACCGGTGGGGGCGGCAGCACGTGCCTGCCGGTCGACTCAGCCGCGCAGCGGCTGAATGGAGACCCGCCGCCCCTACAGCGCGGGCGCGACCTCCGCGTCGAACGCCCGGGCGACCCGGTCGGCGACCTCGGGGTACGGCGTGTCCCACACCTGCTGGTTGAAGATCTCGACCTCGATGTCGCCGTCGTAGCCGGCATCCGTCACGAGCCGCGTGAGGTGCGCGAAGTCGACGTGCCCGTCGCCCGGGTAGCCGCGGGCGAGCAGGCTGTCGGCGGGCAGCGGCGTGATCCAGTCGCACACCTGGTAGGTGGCGATGCGGCCGGATGCCCCGGCGCGGGCCACCTCGGCGGCCACCTGCGGATCCCACCAGACGTGGAAGGTGTCGACCACCACGCCCACCTCGGGCCCGCACTGCTCGGCGACGTCGAGCGCCTGGCCGAGCGTCGAGACGACCCCGCGGTCGGCCGCGTAGATCGGGTTCATCGGCTCGATCGCGAGGGTGACGCCGGCCTCGGCGGCGAACGGCGCGAGCTCGGCCACGGCCTCCTGCGCCCGCAGCCGGGCGCCGACCAGGTCGCGCGAGCCCTGGGGCAGCCCGCCCGCGACGAGCACGAGCACCGGCCGCGACCCCGGCGCACCGGCGGCCGCGAGCGCCGCGGTCTCCTCCACGGCCCGGCGGTTGTCGTCGAGGGCGCGCTGCCGCTCCGGCCCGGGCTCGGCGGTGAAGAATCCGCCGCGGCACAGCGTCGACACGCGCAGCCCCGAGGCGGCGACCAGCTCGACGGCCCGGTCGAGCCCGACGTCGGCGACCGGCTCGCGCCACACGCCGATCGCCCCATACCCGGCGGCCGCGGTGACGTCGAGCGCCTCGGCGAGCGAGGCGTACTTGATGGTCGCCTGGTTCAGCGACAGCCGCGGATGCGCGCTCACAGCAGCACCGCCTGCTTCGCGCCGATGCCGTTCAGGGCCAGCATCGCGTTCCAGCGCTGCGCCGCGAGCTCCGGCCGCTCAAGCGCGCCGGCGTCGTTCGCGAGCCGCACGATCTCGCTCAGGTGCGGCAGGCTGCGCGCCGCGTGCAGCCCCCCGACGAGCGAGAACGCGGGCTGGTGCCCGTTCAGCCAGGACAGGAACGCCACCCCGGTCTTGTAGTAGAACGTGGGCGCGGCGAACACCTGCCGCGACAGCGCCTCGGTCGGCCCGAGCAGCCGCTGGTACGCCTCCCGGTCGCCCGCGTCGAGCGCCTGGATCGCGCCGGAGGCGAGCTGCGGGATCGTCGCGAAGGCACCGAGCAGCGCGTCGGAGTAGCTGCCCGGCGCATCCGTGCCGTCGCCCGCGATCAGGCGCACGTAGTTGTAGTCGTCGCCGGTGAACATGCGCGCCGTCTTCGGCAGCCGCGCCCGCACGGCGATCTCGGCGCCGGCGTCGAGCAGGCTCATCTTCACGCCCGCGACTTTGTCGGCGTGCACCTCGATGACGTCGATGAGCACGGATGCCGCCTCCGCCGGCACCCCGGACCCGAAATAGCCGCGCAGCACCGGGTCGAACGCCTCGCCCAGCCAGTGCAGCACGACCGGCGTCTGCGCCTTCTCGAGCACCTGCCCGTAGACGCGCCGGTAGTCGTCGGCCGACTCGGCCGCCCGCGCCAGGTGGCGGGAGGCCATCAGCACGACGCCGGCGCCGTGGTCCTCCGCATAGGCGAGCTGCTCGACGTACGCGTCGACGACCTTCTCGAGCGGGATGACCTCGTCGTCGACGTGGTCGGTGTTGACCCCGACCACGAGCGCGCCGCCGGCGGCCTTCGCCTCGGCGGCGCTGCGGGCGATGAGCTCGCGGGTCGCGGCGGCGTCGAGGCCCATGTTGCGCTGGGCGGTGTCCATCGCGTCGGCGACGCCGAGTCCCCAGGACCAGACGTGGTGGCGGAAGGCGAGCGTCGCCTCCCAGTCGATGTCGGCCGGGGCACCCGGCACGTTCTCGCCCCACGCCTTCGGCACGACGTGGGCCGCCGCGTAGGCGACGCGGCTGCGCAGCGGCGCGGCCGGCTTGGTCAGCTCGGGCCCCGGCTTCAGCGGCGCGGTGCTGACCGCGCCGTCGGCGCCGACCAGGATCAACTCGTTCATACGGTCACCTCCGGAAGTTCGATGCGGCGGCCCTCGCGCGCGCTCTCCAGGCCCTTCTCCGCCAGCAGCACGCCGCGCGCGCCCGACAGGAAGTCGTACTCGTTGGGGGCATCCTCGGCCACGTGCCGCAGGAACTCCTCCCACTGCACCTTGAATCCGTTCTCGAACACCTCGTTCTCGGGCACCTCGTGCCAGTCGGCGAGGTAGTCGTGCCCGTCGGGCACGTCCGGGTTCCAGGTGGGGCGGGGGGTGGCCGAGCGGTGCTGCACCTTGCAGCCGAACAGGCCGACCACCGCGCTGCCCTCGGTGCCGTCGACCTGCAGCTCGAGCAGCTCGTCGCGGTTCACCCGCACGTCCCAGCTGGAGTTGAACTCCGCCACGACGCCGCCTGCGAGTTCGAAGATGCCGTACGCCGCGTCATCCGCCGTCGCCTGATACGCCTGCCCGCGCTCGTCGTACCGGGTCGGGATGTGCGTGGCGGTGTGTGCGTACACCGACTCGACGCGACCGAACAGGTTCTCCAGCACGTAGTTCCAGTGCGGGAACATGTCGACCACGATGCCGCCGCCGTCTTCGGCCCGGTAGTTCCAGCTGGGCCGCTGCGCCGGAATCCCGTCGCCCTCGAACACCCAGTAGCCGAACTCGCCGCGCACCGACAGGATGCGGCCGAAGAAGCCCGCGTCGATCAGCCGGCGCAGCTTGCGCAGCCCCGGCAGGTAGAGCTTGTCGTGCACCACCCCGTTCTTGACGCCCGCCTCGGCGGCGGCGCGGGCCAGCTGCAGGGCGTCCTCGAAGGTCTCGGCCGTGGGCTTCTCGGTGTAGATCGCTTTGCCGGCGGCGATGGCCTTGGTGATCGCGGGCACCCGGGCCTTGGTCACCAGGAAGTCGGCGTACACCTCGAAACTCTCGTCGGCCAGCGCCTCGTCGAGGTTCGTGGTGTAGTCGGCGATGTCGTGCCGCTGCGCGATCTCGCGCAGCTTCTCGGCGCTGCGGCCGACGAGCATGGGCCGCACCTGCACCCGGCGCCCGTCGGAGAGCTCGACGCCGCCCTGGTCGCGGATCGCGAGGATCGACCGCACCAGGTGCTGCCGGTAGCCCATGCGCCCGGAGGCGCCGTTCATGATGATCCCGATCGTCGACTCAGCCGACATCCCGTACCTCCTGCAGTTTCTCTTCCGATGTGAAGTCGATGGCCTTGGCCTGCGTGCCGAACGCGGTCAGCACGATCACGGCGATGGCGGCGCCGGCGACCGTGATCGCCATCGCCCACGGGTAGCCGAGGTGCGGGGCGAGGGACTGCTGGATCGGCAGGTTGAACGCGGCGATGACGTTGCCGAGCTGGTAGGTGACCCCCGGGTAGAAGCCGCGGATCGCGTTCGGCGACAGCTCGTTGAGGTGCGCCGGGATGGCGCCCCACGCGCCCTGGGTGGTGAGCTGGATGAGCGCGGCGCCGAGGCACAGCCAGGCCGCGGCCTGTGAGAACGCGAACAGCGGGATGAGCGGCAGCGTCAGCGCGGCGCCGAGGATGATGGTCGCCTTGCGGCCCCAGCGGTCGGAGAGGGAGCCCAGCAGGATGCATCCGATGATCGCGCCCACGTTGTAGATGACGGCGATCCAGGTGGCCGTCGCGGGTGCCAGGCCCGCGCCCCCGTCGTCCGTCGCCTTGAGGAAGGTGGGGTAGATGTCCTGGGTGCCATGGCTCATCCAGTTGAACGCCGCCATCAGGAACACGAGGTAGATGAAGCGGCGCAGGATCTTGCCGTTGAAGAACACGGCGCGGATCGAGGTCTGCGTGATCTTCAGCGTGGACTGCGTCGTCTCCCACACCTCCGACTCGCGCACCCGGGCGCGCAGGATGAGCGTGATCAGCGCGGGCAGGATGCTGAGCGCGAACAGCCACCGCCAGTTCAGCCCCAGCGCGGACACGACGACGAGGAAGGCGACGGAGGCGAGCAGGTACCCGGCCGAGTAGCCCGCCTGCAGGATGCCGCTGTAGAAGCCGCGCCGGTGCCGGGGCACCTTCTCCATGGTCAGCGCCGCGCCGAGGCCCCACTCGCCGCCCATGCCGATGCCGTAGAGCAGGCGGAGGATGAACAGCACCGTGAAGTTCGGCGCGAAGGCGCACAGGAAGCCGACGATCGAGTAGAAGCACACGTCGACCATCAGCGGCACGCGGCGGCCGACCTTGTCGGCCCACAGCCCGAACAGGTAGGCGCCGACGGGCCGCATCAGCAGCGTGATCGTGGTGAGGAACGCCATGCGCTCGATGGGCACTCCGAAGTCGGTGCCGATGTCGGCGTAGACCAGCACGATCAGGAAGTAGTCGAAGGCGTCCATCATCCAGCCGAGCAGCGAGGCGATGAACGCGTTGCGCTGATCGGGGTTGAGTCGTGCGGCCTGTGCGGGGGCGGCGGCGGTCATGGCGGTCCTCTCATCGACGTTGATGGGTGTACGGATGCCCGCAGCCGGCGGGCACACGCTGATGCCAGGGTCGCCCTCCCGGTCTCTCGGCTTTTCGGCCGCGCGGTGGGAAAGCGTTTACCCACACGGTAGCGTAGTCACGGATCGGGCTTTTGCGCGAGAGGAGCGGCGATGGCGACGCATGCGGTGGTGGTCAGCGGCGCGGGCAGGTACGCCGACCCGTGGCATCCCTTCGCCGAGACGTCGGCGCAGCTCGCGGAGATCCTCGCCGAGGCGGGGTTCGACGCCGAGGTGGACGAGGCGGTGGACGAGCGCCTGGCCGACCCGTCGGGCGCCGAGCTGCTCGTGCTCAACATCGGCAACCCCAAGGATCCGCACCAGGCCGATGCGGCCGTGCGCGCCGGGCTGCGCGCGCACCTGGAGTCGGGGCGGCCGCTGCTGGCGGTGCACGTGTCGTCGACGAGCCTGCCCGGGGTGCCGGAGTGGGAGCGGATGCTCGGCGGCATCTGGGTGCGCGGCACCACGTACCACCCGCCGTACGGGCCGAGCGAGGTGGAGATCGTCGACCGCGAGCATCCGATCACCCGCCCGATCGCGGACTTCGTGCTGCCCGACGAGCGGTACACGGAGCTGCGGGTCGACCCCGGGGTGCGGGTGCTGGCGCAGCACACGCTCGACGGGGTCGCGCATCCGCTGGTGTGGGAGCACCGCTACGGACCGGCGCGGGTGCTGTACGACGCCCTCGGCCACGACGCGGCCTCGTTCCGCAGCCCCGAGCACCGGCTGCTGCTGCGCCGGGCGGCGCTCTGGCTGGTCGACTCCCTCTAGCCGGGCTCAGCCCGTCGCTTCCTCGCCGAGCGTCGCGAAATCACCCTTCAAGCCGAGCTTCACGGCACATTTCGCACCGCTCGGCGAAGTCGGGCGGGCTCGGGCGGGGCTCACGCCGGCACGACGAGCTCGGACTGCGCGCCGTCGCCCCAGCCGATCGCGACCGTCGACCCGGTGACGACGGTCGTCGGCGCGGTCTCGGGCGCGCGCCCCAGGCCGACGGCCACGACGAGCAGCCCGCCCGTGCCTGCGCCCCCGATCGGAACGGTCAGCTGCGGAACCTCCACGACGTCGACGAGCGGCGACTGCCCGGCCACGCGCACCCGCTCGACGGCGGCGTCGCCACAGCCTGCGAGCGGGACCAGCTCGCTCCAGAGGCCGTCGGCCCAGGCATCCGCGCCCACCGGCCAACCCGAGACGCGGAACGCGACCGCGCCCTCGCTCGGCCCGTCGAGTCGCAGCGCGCGCACCTCCCACGCTCCCCGCACGGCCGAGGCGACCGTCAGCGTCGGCCCCCAGGTCACCTCGCCCGAGTAGCCGCTGCCGTGGTCGCGCTGCGTGCGGTCGATGTCCACCCAGTGCGCGTGCGCGCGGGAGGCGGCGGTGGCGGCGACCTCGCCGTCGGCCACTCCTAGCGGCTCGAAGCCGGCGCGGGAGGCGACCCGCCCCGCGGCGTCGAGCACGGTGGCCAGCTGGTCGGTCTGCGCCTCGAGCGCGGCATCCGTCACCAGGGTCATCGTCGCGCTGGAGTACCCGAGCCGCGCGTAGAGCGGCGAATCCGCGTCGGCCGAGCCCGGCACCTCGTGGTCGGTGCCGTGGTTGACGATGCGCACGATGCCGTCGGCCGCGGTGCCGGAGACGGCCCAGCCCGGCGCCACGACGGCCCGGCGCTCGTCGCTGAGCTCGACCGGAAGCGGCTGCTCAACGGCCGTCCACACCGGGTGCGTGGCGGGCAGCACCAGCCCGTAGAACCCCTTCGACGCCCAGTACGGAGACGCCGGCCCCGAGTAGGTCTGCGCCAGCTGCGGCCACTCGCGGGTGAGACCCATCGTGAGCAGGCCGGACTCGGAGACGGCGCCATGGTCGAGGAACGCCTGCAGCATGCCGCTGGCCGCCCGCCGCACGAGCCCCGGATCGAGCCGGGTCGCGTCGTGGGCGGCCCCGGCCCACAGCGGCGCCGCGGCGGCGAAGCGGTAGATCAGGCTGCGGCCCTGCAGCACGGGCATGCCGTCGCCGCCGATGAGCCGCACGTAGTCGTCGAGGTAGTCGGCCAGCCGCGCCCGCCACAGCGGCAGCCGCGCGCCCGGGTCGAAGGGCGCCGCCCCCGGCTGGGCGGCCCAGACGAACGGGTAGAACTGCATCGCCCATCCGCTGTAGTAGTCGAAGGCGCGCATCTCGTCGCTGTCGGAGTACCAGCCACCCTCCCGCGCGCACGCCTCGTGGAAGTCGAGCGCGGCGGTGATGTCGGATGCCTCGATGCGCCCGCCCTCCGCGGCGACGAAGGTCTCGACCACGGCGCGGAACCACACCCAGTTGTTGCGGGGGTACCAGCCGCCCACCGCCGTCTCGAACCAGGCGACGACGTTGCGCTGCTCGTCGGGGGCGAGCGTGTCCCACAGCCACGGCCGGGTGAGCTCGAGCACGAGCGCGAGCGAGGCCGCCTCGACCTTCGCCTGCCCGAGCTCGCCCGGGGTGGGCCAGCGCTCCGGCGACTGCGGGTCGGTGCCGGCGATGAGGCCGGCGCGGTACCAGTCGAGGAATCCGTGCGGGTCCGCCCCCTGCTCCCCCGCGATGCGGAAGCCCACGAGCAGCAGCGACCGGGCGAAGCCCTCGAGCTCGTCGCTGTCGTGGCCGCTCGAACTCGTGCGGCCGGGCAGCCGCACCCGCGCGCGCCCCGGCGAGAAGAACGGCCGCAGCGCCAGCAGCAGCTGGTCGGCGACGGCCGCCCAGTGCGCGCGGGTGAAGCCCGTGCGCGGCGAGAGCGAGTAGTCGAGGGAGGGCAGGGTGAGACTCATACGGTTCCCTTCGTGGTGACCTCGGTGGTGACGGATGCTTCGGCCGGCGCCGCACGGTCCGCGTCGGCGCCCCGGCCCCCGGGCACCGACGAGTCGCGCACGATCAGCTCGGGTTCGAGCTGCACATGGTGCAGGGGCCGTGCGGCGCCCTCTTCGAGCCGGGCGACGAGCAGTTCGACGGCCACCTTGCCGACCCAGCTCTTCGGCGGCCGCACGGCCGAGATCGCCGGCTGGCCGAGGTGCGCGACCTCGTCGTCGTAGGCGACGACGGCGAGGTCGTCGGGCACGCGCACGCCCCGGTCGACGCAGTGCTGCACGAAGCGCACCGCCTGCCGGTCCGGGTGCACGAGCAGCGCGGTGGTGCCGGTCTTCCGGCAGCGCTCCAGCACCGTGTCCATGAACGCGGCGCTCTTCGGCCCGTCGCAGTCGTTCGCGTCGTCGTCGATCGTCTGCGCCGGCTCCTGCCCGAGCAGGCGCAGCACCTCCATCCAGCTGCGGCGCACCGGGCCGGCCGTGGGGCTCGTGCGCGCGGCGAGCAGGCCGATGCGCTCATGGCCGGCGGCGCGCAGGTGCAGCAGCGCCCCCTCGGCGCCGTGCCCGTGGTCGGTCGACACCGACTCCAGCCGGGTGGTGATCACGCCGCGGGCGGGCCGCCGCTCGGTGAGCACCACCGGGATCGGCAGGCTGTCGAGCCAGCGCAGCAGCTCGTGCCCCTCGGGGCCGGCCGTCTCGGGGCCGGCGAGGATGCCGTGCACCCCGGCCGTGTCGAGCAGCGCCTGGATCTGCCGCCGGTTGTCGCGCGCGTCGTACATGGAGCCACGCAGGATCACGCGCGCCCCGGCCTGCACCGCGGCCATCCGCGCGCCGTTGACGATCTGGGGCCAGTAGTAGTCGAGCGACGGCACCACCATGCCGAGGGTGTACCTGTTGAAGCCGCCGTCACCGGGCTCGCGGCCCGCGACGGTGCGGTCGAGGGCGCTGCGCAGAGTGGCGCCGCCGTGCACGCGGGTGATCAGCCCCTGCCGGGCGAGGTCGTTGATGTCTCGTCGCACCGTCATCTCGGAGACGCCGAGCAGCTCGGAGAGCTCCCGCACGCTCACCGCGCCATCGACGCGCAGCTGCTCGAGCAGCCGCTCCTTGCGCTGCACCGAGAAGCGCGACGCCGCCGCCCCGCTCATGCGCCCCTCCGGATCCGCGTCGTCAGTCCGGCCGTGGACGCCGGGACGGTGACGCTCGCGCGCACCAGCTCCGCGCCCCAGGCCGCCTGGAGCTCCGGGTCGTCGAGTTCCCACCGCTCGAGCCGCACGGATGCCTCGGGCGCATCCCACTCGAGCACGATCGCCCCTCCGCCCGGCCGCGGCACCCGCACCGCCGCAAGCCCCGCCGCCCCCGACTGCTGCAGCTCGGCGCCGTCGCGCAGCAGCTGGTGCACGGCGACCGGGGCGCCGGCCCGCCGCGAGTCGTCGAGCCGCCACTCGTCGGCCACCTCGACGCCTCCGCCCGCGCGGTCGAGCCGCGCGCTGCGCACCCACGAGTCGCCGTCCTCGAGCGGGTAGGCGCGGGCGAGCTCGAGCGCGATCGCGGCGTCGCCGAGCTCGACGACCTCGGCCCGGAACCGCGCCCCGACCCCCTGCCCGAGCCCGAACGGCGCGGGCGTCGAGTGCCACTGCGACTGCATCGCGCGGATCTCGTAGCGCCGCTCGGAGAAGGTCTGCGCTGTGTACCGCACCTTGCCCGCGTCCACGACGAGGGGCTCTCCGTCGAGCACGACGACGTACGAGCCGAGGTCGAGGTGGTTGTGGTGCTCGCCGTTGTGGCCGCCCTTCACGGCGAGCGCGAGGCCGGCCGTTCTGCCGGCGCGCTCCCGGGCGAGGAACACCTGGATCGAGGGCAGCCAGCTGCGCGCGACCAGGGGCGGGGCGGCGGGGCGGGCGGCGACCCAGTCCGGGTCGGCGAGGGCGTGCAGCATCCGCGCCAGCCCGCCCTGCGCGTCGGCGACCGGCCGGGAGGGGTCGCGCTGCGCCGCGGCGTGCCGGCGCGCGTCGTCGTCGCCGACCCGCGCCGCCCAGGCGAAGGGCACGTGCCACGGCTCGTGGCCGCTCGCCCGCCCCGGGCCGTCGGCGACGTTGAGGTACCGGTCGCCGCCGAGGTGCATGCGGTGCGGGAACCCCACGGTGGCGCACAGCGAAGGCACGCCGCCGGCGTCGAGCTCGCCGCCGGTCGCGCGGCGGATCAGGTCGAGGGCCTCCAGCGCCCGGCACGCGCCGTTCCACCAGTAGGCGAAGCCCTCGTCGGTCGCGCCGTCGTCGGGCAGCGTGGCCACGTAGCGGTCGATGCCGTCGAGGCAGCGGGCGACGACCTCGGCCTGCTCCTCCCCCTCGAGCAGCAGCAGGGCGGCGGCCAGCACGTTGCCGTGGATCCACGGGTTCCAGTTGTGCACGTCGCCGTCGAGCCCCAGCCAGTGCCAGTCGCGCCGGGTGAGGAACGGCACGATGACGCGGCGGTGCACGTTCTCGCGCAGCACCTCGCGCAGCCCGGGCGCGCGGGCCTCGAGCCGCGCGCCGAGCACGTGGTCGATCCATGCGAGCTCGGCGGCGAGCTCGCCGGCGCCGAGGTCGAGGTACGGCGTCGCATCCGTCGGCACGACGTGGCCGTGCACCCGGTAGGTGTCGTCGTGCGCGGCCCACGACCATCCGGCCTGCTCGCAGACCAGCGCCACGCCGTCGGCGACCTCGTCGAGCCATCCGATGTCGTCGCGCACGGCGGCCATGATCGTGGCGCGCGCCAGCCGCTGCTGCCGGTGCCGCACCCGGTCCTCGTACGCGTTCCGGTCGCCGTCGCGCCAGAACCTCGCGAAGTGCGAGAGCAGCGGCTGCGGCCACGCGGTGCCCCGCTCGGCCTCGGCCGCCTCCGCCACCGTCGCGACCGTGGCGGGGTCGGCGGCGGCCCAGAACGCGCGGTCGTCCGCGTCGGGGATCCCGAGGCGACGGATGCCTCCGGCCAGCGCCGACCGCAGCCGCGCGGCGTCCATCCCGTCGCCCCACCGCTCGCGCAAGGGCCCCGGGAACGCGCGGTAGGGGGCCCACGGGTGCGGTGCTGCTGTCGCCATTGACATTGTTCGTTTCTGTTCGAGTGCGTGTGAGCAGTTTCGAGATGTTTGACTCGCGTCGACCGCGAGTATTCACTGATTGCCGCGACGATGCAACCGCTCGGCAGCGCCGTCGCCCCGCACGACGACCGAACTGGAGCCGCCCGCCGATGAGCACGCAGCGCATGCCCGAAGCCCTGATCCTGATGGGGCGCGACGAGTTCGAGGCGCAGTTCGACCCGACCCGCCTCGAGCGGCTGCGCACGCTCGCCCGCCTGCCCGAGCCGATCTGGACCGACGAGCTCGACAGCGCCGCGATCCGCCCGCGCCTGGCCGGCGTCGAGGTGCTGCTCACCGGGTGGGGGGCGCCGCTGCTCGACGCCGAGCGCCTCGCGCGCATGCCCCGGCTCCAGGCGATGATCCACTGCGCCGGCACGATCCGCCCGATGGTCAGCGACGCGTTCTGGGCGCGCGGCATCCGCGCCTCCAACGTCGCCGAGGCCAACGCGATCCCGGTCGCCGAATACACCCTCGCCGCGGTCATCATGGCCGGCAAGGCCGCGCCGTTCCTCGCCCGCGGGCTGCGCGAGCGGCGCGACGACTGGGCCGACCTGGAGCGCTTCGGTCGCCTCGGCAACCTGGGCCGCACGGTCGGCGTCGTCGGGTTCTCCCGCGTCGGCCGCCGGGTGGTCGCCGCCCTGCAGCAGCTCGAAGACATCACCGTGCTCGTGCACGACCCCTACGCCGACCCGGCCGAGGTCGCGGCGGCGGGCGGGCGGCTCACCGACCTTCCCGAGCTGCTGCCGCAGGTCGACATCCTGTCGCTGCACGTTCCCGCGCTGCCCGAGACCCGGCACCTGATCGGCCCGCGTGAGCTTGCGGCGCTGCCCGACCACGCGACGCTGATCAACACCGCCCGCGGCATGGTGGTCGACACCTCCGCACTCGAGGCCGAGTGCGTCTCCGGGCGCCTCAACGCGGTGCTCGACGTCACCGAACCGGAGCCGCTGCCCGCGGCATCCGTGCTCTACGACCTGCCCAACGTCGTCATCACGCCCCACATCGCGGGATCGCTCGGCACCGAGCTGTACCGCATGACGGATGCGGCGCTCGACGAACTCGAGCGACTCGCCTCCGGCCTTCCGATGCTGAATGAGATCAGCATCGACGACCTCAGGCTCAGCGCCTGATTGCCCTGCACACCACACGAATAACAAAGGAGTTATCCACATGAAGCGCCTCACGCGCACACTGGCCGCCGTGGCCGGCGTCGCAGCCGCCGCCCTCGCCCTCGCCGGCTGCGCCGGCTCAGCCGGCTCATCCGACTCGTCGTCGGGCGGCAAGACCCTGACCATCGCGGTCTGGGACTACGCCGAGACCCCGGAGTTCAAGGCCCTGTTCGACGCCTTCCACGCCGCCAACCCCGACATCACGATCAAGCCGGTCGACGTGCCCAACGCCGCCGACTACGAGTCGAAGGTCACCACGATGCTCGCCGGCGGAGACTCCACCGACATCATCACGGTGAAGAACCTGACCGACTACTCGGGCTACGTGGCCAAGAACCAGCTGCTCAGCCTCGACGACGTCGAGAAGAAGCTGCCCGCCGACAAGCTCGCCGGCCTCGACTCCTACAAGTACAAGGGCGACTACTACGCCCTGCCGTACCGCACCGACTTCAGCGTGCTGTTCTACAACAAGACGATGTTCAAGGACGCCGGGCTCGCCGACCCCGAGAACCTGACCTGGGACGAGTTCGCCGCCGACGCGGCGAAGCTGACCAAGGGCAGCGGATCGAGCAAGGTGTACGGCGCCTACATCCACACCTGGAACTCGCTGGTGCAGGGCATCGCCGCCGCGCAGAACGGCAAGGACCTCACGAACCCGTCCTACGGGTACCTGAAGGACCAGTACGACCTGATGCTCAAGATGCAGAAGGCCGGCGACATCATCGACTTCGGTGACGCCACCAGCCAGTCGCTGGCCTACCAGACGGTGTTCGAGACGGGCCAGGCGGCGATGGTGCCCATGGGCACGTGGCTCATCGCGCCGCTGCTCGCCGACGAGAACGCCGGCAAGACGAACGTCGACTGGGGCATCGCGCCGCTGCCGCAGATCGAGTCCGGCCAGCCCATCGTCACCGACGGCGGCCCGACCGGCTTCGGCATCAACAAGGCGTCGAAGAACGTCGACCTGGCCAAGAAGTTCATCGAGTTCGCCGCCAGCGAGAAGGGCGCCGAGGCGGTCGCCTCGATCGGCATCGTCCCCTCCTACAGCTCCGACACGATCACGCAGAAGTACTTCAGCCTCAAGGGAATGCCGCAGGACGCCCTGTCGAAGAAGGCCTTCGCGCCCGACAAGGTGGTGCCGGACCTCCCGGTCAACCCGAACTCGGCGGCGGTCAACACGGTGCTGAACGAGGAGCACCAGCTGATCATGACCGGCTCGAAGTCGGTCGACGCCGGCATCAAGGAGATGGAGCAGCGCGTCAAGTCCGAGGCGCTGAACCAGTAGCATCCGTCCGATCGGTGCGGTGCGCGTCCGCAGGGGCGCGCACCGCACCACCGCTCGAAGTACAGGGAAGTACGACATGACCTCACTCGCCGAGCCCGGCACCCGGGCAGCCGAGCCCGCGGGCGCACCGCCCGACCGGCACCGCAACGGGCAACGGATGCGCCGCGGCGCGCTGCGCCGCCGATCGACCCTCGTGGGGTGGAGCTTCATCCTGCCGAACTTCCTCGGCTTCGCCCTGTTCACGCTGGTCCCGGTGGTCGCGGCGTTCCTGCTCTCCTTCATGAACTGGGACGCCTACAACCCGCCGACGTGGGCGGGCGTGCACAACTTCGTGCGCATGCTGAACGACCAGAGCTTCTGGGTGGCGCTCGAGAACACGGCGCTGTACGCGCTCGGCCACGTGCCGATCACCCTCGCGCTCTCTCTGCTGCTCGCGCTGCTGCTGAACAAGAAGCTCAAGGGCATCGCGTTCTTCCGCGTCGCCATCTTCTTCCCCTACATCAGCTCGCTGGTCGCCGTCGCGATCGTGTGGAACCTGCTGTTCAACCCGTCGAGCGGCCCGATCAACCAGTTCCTGCACCTGATCGGCATCACCAACCCGCCGGGCTGGACGGCGAGCACGACCTGGGCCCTGCCGGCCGTGATCATCACGAGCGTGTGGAAGGACATGGGCTACTACATGGTGCTGTTCCTCGCCGGCCTGCAGGCGATCCCGCAGGAGTACTACGAGGCGGCATCCGTCGACGGCGCGAACGGCTGGCAGAAGTTCTGGAACGTGACCGTGCCGTCGCTTAGGCCCACCACCTTCTTCGTGCTGGTCATGCTCAGCATCTCGAGCTTCAAGGTCTTCGACCTGATCTTCGTCATGACGGGCGGCGGCCCCGGCCGGGCCACCCTGGTGCTGTCCCAGCTGATCTACCAGGACGGCATCCTGAACGGGCAGTTCGGCTACGCCTCGGCGATCTCGCTCGCCCTGTTCCTGATCGTGCTCGTGATCACCGTGTTCCAGTTCCGGCTGCAGCAGCGGAGGGAGAACTGATGGCCGTGACATCCGCCGCTCCCGTGCGCGCGTCGCTGCGCGCGCGCCGCGCCCGCGACCGCGTGGGCAAAGCCGTGCTCTACGTGCTGCTCGCCGCCCTGCTCATCGTGGTGCTGCTGCCGTTCCTGTGGATGCTGTCGTCGTCGCTGAAGGACAACGTCGACGTGCTCACGGTGCCGGTGCAGTGGATCCCGAAGGACTGGGTGTGGACCAACTACCGCGACATCTGGTCGCGGATCCCGCTGGCGGGATACATCTCCAACTCGGCCATCCTCGCCGTGACGATCACGTTCCTGCAGGTGCTCACGGGCAGCTTCGCCGCCTACGGCTTCTCGAAGGTGCGCTTCCCCGGCCGTGACGCCCTGTTCCTGGCCTACATCGCGACCATCGCGGTGCCGTGGCAGGCGTACATGATCCCGCAGTACGTGATGATGCAGCACGCGCACCTGACCAACACCTTCTGGTCGCTCATCCTGCTGCAGGCGTTCGGCGCGTTCGGCGTGTTCCTGATGCGCCAGTACTACATGACGATCCCCGACGAGCTGACCGAGGCGGCGCGCATCGACGGGCTGAACGACTACGGCATCTGGGCGCGCATCGTGCTGCCGTTGTCGAAGCCGGCGCTGGCGAGCCTCGCCCTGCTCACCTTCGTGAACACGTGGAACGACTACATGGGGCCGTTCATCTACCTGTCCAGCAACAACCTGTGGACGGTGCAGCTCGGCCTGCGGCAGTTCATCGGGCAGTACGAGGCCGACTACGCCATGATCATGACCGGCTCCGTCATCTCGATCCTGCCGATCCTGGTGATCTTCCTCGCCGGCCAGCGCTACTTCATCGCCGGCATCGCGACCAGCGGACTGAAGGGCTGAGAGATGGCGCGCTTCCAGCTGCCTGCCGTCGGCCAGGGCGTGTTCGACTCCGTGTTCGGCTACGTGTACACGGGCCTCGCGGTGAACCTGAGCCTGGTCGCCGCCAACTTCCCGCTCGCCGCGGCGCTGGTGCTGGTGCGCGACCCGCTCGCGGCGTGGCCGTTCCTCCTGCTGCTCTCGCTCACCGTCGCCCCGTCGCTCGCCGCCGCGTTCGCCGCGTTCCGCGCGCTGGCCGACGGCGGCACGGCGCCGTTCGGCGCGTTCTGGCGCGGCTGGCTGCGCACCCTGCGCCCGGCGTTCCTCGTCGGGCTCGGCGTCGGGGCGCTGGCCCTCGTGATCGGCCTCGACCTCGCGACCACGGCCGGCACCCCCGTCGGGGCGCTGCTGGCTCCCGTGCTGCTCGTCGTGCTGGCGGTCGTGTGCGCGGCCGCCGCGATCACGCTGGCGGTGGTCTGCGAGCGCGTCGCCGAGGGCACGGATGCCTCGCTCGGCGCCGCCGCGAAGGCATCCGTCTATCTCGCCGTGCGCCACGCGCCTCTCTCGGCGCTCACCCTCGTGGTGCTGGGCGCCGCCGCGGCCGCGGTGCTCGCCCAGCCGGTGTTCGGCGCGCTGCTGGCGGTGAGCCCACTGCTGTACCTGGCGTGGGCGAACTCCCGCTACGCGCTGCTGCGCGTGCGCAGCGCCGCCTGACCCGCCGGACCGGCGCCCGTCAGAGACGCGGCGGCGTGCTCGCCCGCAGCACGACGTGGCCCGGCAGCGTCAGCGCGGTCGGCGACGCCCCGTCGCCGGTGAGGATCAGGTCGACGGCGGCGACCCCGCCCTGGTCGAGCGGCAGCCGCACGGTGGTGAGCCCGGGCGTGACGTCGCGCAGCGTGGCGATGTCGTCGAAGCCGGCGACCGCGACGTCGGCCCCCGGCTCCAGGCCCTCGTCGCGCAGCCTGGCCATCGCGCCGACCGCCATCACGTCGTTGGCCGCGAAGATCAGCTCGGGCCGCTCGCCGTGCTCGAGCGCGTCACCCGCCGCCGCGTAGCCGCCGTCGCGGGTGAACGCGCCGCGCACGACCCGGGCCGCGTCGGCGGGCAGGCCGGCGTCGGCGATGCCGGCGAGGAATCCCTCGGTGCGCTCGGTCGCCGTCACGAGCGTCTCGGGCCCGGCGAGCACGCAGAACCGCCGGTAGCCGAGCTCGGCGAGCCGCGTCGCGAGCTCGCGCGCGCCCGCCCGGTTCTCGAAGCTGACGGTGTCGAAGGCCAGGCCCTGCTGCGACACGAGGGCGACGCGCCCGCCGTCCTCGGCGAACTCGGCGAGCTGCCGCTCGAGCCGTCGGGTGACGGCCGCGTCGGCGACCCGGCTGCCGACGAGCACGAGGCCGCGCGGCTTCTGGCCGCGCAGGGCGCCCACGAGCTGCGCCTCCTTCGCGGCGTCGCGGCCGCTGACCGCGATCGTGGCGACCAGCCCGGCCGATTCGGCCGCGCGGAAGACGCCGCCGGCCACGCCGGCGAAGTACGGGTCTGTGATGTCGGAGACGATGATGCCGATCGCGTTGGTGCGCCCCCTGGCCACCGCCTGCGCCGACAGGTTGGGGGCGTAGTTGAGCCGGGCGGCCGCCTCGAGCACCCGCGCCCGGTACTCGTCTTTGACGCGGCGGGCGCTGCCGTTGAGCGAACGCGAGGCGGTGGCGAGGGACACGCCCGCCTCGCGGGCCACGTCGTGCAGGGTCGGCGCCGATCTGCGCCCCTGCTGCTCGCCCATCCGGCCTCCCGTCGCCTCCCGTCGCGCCCGGTGGAAGCCTATTGCGCGGCCGGGGCGCCGTCCGTGAACTGCGCGTCGACGAGCGCGAACGCGCTGCGCGCGTTGGCGACGGCGCCGAGGGCGAACAGCCCGGCGAGCAGACCCGCCGCCCACTCCCCGGTCAGGTACACGAGCCCGCCCGCGACGAGCAGCAGCGCGGCGTTCGCGAGGGTGAGCAGCGGGCGGCGCACCAGCAGGTACGCGGCCAGCCTGGCCACGTCCCGGGTGCGGAACTCGTACCGGCTCACCACGAGCAGGGAGTCGGCGAGCCACAGAGCGGCGACGGATGCCACGATCCCGATGACGACCCGAAGCACGGGAGTCGCGGCATCCGTCGCCGTCAGATCCCACCCGGCGAGCGCGAGCAGGATCGACGTCGGCACCCACAGCGCCGACGCCTGGCGCCAGCCCAGCCGCCATCCGCGCCAGAACACCCGGACCGGCTCGAAGGAGCGGTCGCGGAGGAAGGCGTGCATGGCGAACAGCAGCGCCACCCAGGCCGGCCCGATGCTGAACCCCGTCACAAGCAGCACGGGCGGCCAGGGGATGAGGAAGACGGCGGCGATGAACGGCAGGCACGCAGCGAGGAAGCAGGCGGTCGGCGCCGCGATCCCGTAGACCGCGAGGCAGATCCGGTAGAGCGGGCCGTCCGCGAAGTCCCTGCTGCGTGCCTGCGTCATGGCTCAGGCCTTCTTCTTGGCGGCCTGGTACGCCTTGTTGGCGTCGTCGACGTACGACTTCAGGCCCTTGTCGTTCAGCTCCTTGACGTAGTCGTCCCAGTCGTCGAGCGAGCGCTTGCCGAGGATGAAGTTCAGCGTCGCGGTGTTGGTCGCGTCGATGATCGGCGTCTGCTTGAGCGTCGCCTGCTGGCGCTCGGCGGCCGTGTACGGCACGGCCGGTGCCGGCGGGATCTGCTTGTAGCTCGCCATGACCTTCTGCCAGGCCAGCTCCTCGTCGGTCATGGTCGACTGCACGATCGCGGTCGTGCCGCCGTACGTGAAGTTGCCGCAGCTGAAGCCCAGGTCCTCGCGGATGTCGATCTTGCCGTGCGGGGTGGTGAAGCCGTAGTCCTTCAGGTTGTAGCCGTCGATGAGCTGGTACTTGCCGTCCTTCTTCTCCCAGGTCTTGCCCTCGGGGCCCCACTTGACGAACTCCTGCGCCTTGTCGGAGTACCACTGCCAGTCGACGTACTGCAGCAGCGCCTCGAAGTCGTCCTGCTTGGCGGCCGACGAGGAGAGCATGATGCCGTTCTCGAGCCGCGAGCCGGCGAGCACCTTGCCGAGGGGGCCGGCCGGCACGGGGATCTTCGCGATCGCGTACTTGCCCTTGCCGATGTTCTGGTCCATCGCGGTGCGGTAGAGCTGCAGCGTCTGGGCGTTGGTCGAGATGACGTAGGTCTTGCCGGTCTGGAAGTTCGCCTGCGCCTGGTCGTCGGTCTGGGTGAAGCTCTCCGGGTCCATCAGGCCGTCGCTGACGAGCCCGGCGAAGTACGTGACGAGCTGCTTGTACTGGTCGGTGGTCGGCGTGTAGTAGAACTCGTCCTTGTCCTGGTCGAACATGAGCCCGTTGCTGATGCCCCAGTTCGCGCCGGCCATGGTGCCGAAGGTGGCGGCGGCCACGTTCAACACGCACGCGCCGAGCCAGCGATCCGAGAACGGCGCGATGCTGCTCGGGTGCGCCTCCCTGATCTTCTCCAGCGCGCTGCGCACCTCGTCCCAGGTCTGCGGCACGGCGATGCCGAGCTCGTCGAGCACATCGGTGCGGAACGCGAGCGTGTAGTCCGGGCTCAGCGTTTCGTGCAGTCCGGGCAGCACGTAGAACTTGCCGTCGGCCTGACGGATGGTGTCGAGGTCGGCGTCCAGGTTCCAGTCCTTCACCTTCTTGGTGAAGTTGGGCATGTACTTCGTGTAGTCGCTGACGGCGAGGATCGCACCGCCGCCGACGAACTGCTGCTCCTCGCCGGGGTAGGTCTTCGCGAGGATCGTGGGCGCCTTGCCCGAGTTGATCAGCAGCGCCCGCTTGTCCGAGTAGTCGTCGTAGGGCACGATCGTGAGGTCGAGATCGACGTTGGTCATCTTCTTGATGTCCTTGAAGATCTCCCAGCTCTTCTTGTACGGGTACGCGGGGTTGTCCTGGAAGAGCATGGTGAAGGTGAGCGGCTTCGTCGCCTTGAACTGGGTGCCCGCCGTGTAGTCCTTCATCGCGCCGACGGTCTTGCCTGCGACGTCGCCCGTCGACGCGGCGCCCGACGAGCAGCCGGCGAGCAGGCCGGCCGCGGCGCCGGCCAGGCCCATGACGAGCACGTCGCGGCGGCTGAGTGTGATTGCCATTTCTGCGTGACCTCCATTGGTTGCGTGTGCAGAGTGGGTGTGGGGTGTGAGACGTGGTGAGAGCGGATGCCCGGCGCGTCGGTCACTGTTTGACCGAGCCGAGCATCACGCCGGAGACGAAGTAGCGCTGGACGAACGGGTACACGACGAGGATCGGCAGCATCGTGAGCACCATCGCGACGGCCTTGATGTTGGCCGAGATGGCGGTCAGGTCGCTCGCGGCGTTGGCGCCGGAGGTCTGCGCGCTGCTCGCCCCGGTGATCAGGTTGCGCAGGTAGATGGTGACCGGGAACATGCTCGACTTGTCGAGGTACAGGAAGGCCTGGAACCAGGAGTTCCAGTTGGCCACCGCGTAGAAGAGGATCATCGTGGCGATGACCGCCTTCGACAGCGGCAGCACCACGCGCCAGAGCGTGCCGTAGGTGTCCAGTCCGTCCAGCGCCGCGGCCTCCTCGAGCTCGCGCGGCATGTTCTCGAAGAACGACTTCATCACGAGCAGGTTGAAGACGCTGATCGCGTTCGGCAGCACGATCGCCCAGATCGTGTCGGTGAGGCCGAGGCCGCTGACCAGCACGTACTGCGGGATGAGGCCGCCGGAGTAGAACATCGTGATCAGCGCGACCCAGACGAAGAAGGTGCGGCCCTTCAGCTCCTTGCGCGACAGCGCGTACGCGTAGATCGTCGACAGGAACATCGAGATCGCGGTGGCGACCACGGTGTACACGACGGTGTTCTTGTAGTCGATCCAGAAGGCGGGGTCCCCGGCGACGACCTTGTAGGTGTCGATGTTGAAACCGCGCGGCCAGACGAAGACCTGGCCGAAGTCGATGTACTTCTCGCTGCTGAACGACTGCGCCGCGACGTTGATGACGGGGTACAGGGTCACCGCGACGGCGAGCAGCAGGACGATGACGTTGAACACCCCGAAGATCCGCTCGCCGCGGGTGCGGGCGAGCGACCCGCCCTTCTTGCGCGTCTTCGCGAGGTCGGGCGAGGCCTCGAGCGATGCGACCTGGCCCGGCTCGAGGGCCGACGGTGCCGGAATCACCACAGCGAACTCCCCACGACGCGCTTGGAGACGAGGTTGGCGCCGACCACGAGGATGACGCCGATGAGGGCTTCGAACATGCCGATCGCCGCGGCGTAGCTGAAGCTGCCGGCCTGGATGCCGACGCGGTACAGGTAGGTCGAGATGACGTCGGCGGTCGAGTAGGTGACCGGGTTGTACAGCAGCAGGATCTTCTCGAACCCGACGGCCATGAAGGTGCCGATGTTGAGGATCAGCAGCGTCATGACGGTGGGCAGGATGCCGGGCAGCGTCACGTGCCAGGTCTGCTGCCACCGGTTGGCCCCGTCGATGCGCGCGGCCTCGTAGAGGTTCTCGTCGATGGTGGTGAGCGCGGCGAGGTACAGGATCGTGCCCCAGCCGGCGGTCTGCCAGATCTCGCTGCCGACGTAGATCGCGGGGAACCACCCGGGCTCCTGCATGAAGGAGATCTTCTGCAGCCCGACCGCTGAGAGCAGCTCGTTGATCGAGCCGTGCAGCGAGGTGAGCTGGAACACCATGCCTGCCACGATCACGACCGACAGGAAGTGCGGCAGATACGTCGTCGTCTGCACGAAGCGCTTGAACCAGCGCGTGCGCAGTTCGTTCATCAGCAGAGCCAGCACGAGGGGCACCGGGAAGCCGAAGACGAGTGTCAGCCCGCCGAGCATCACGGTGTTGCGGAACACCGTCCAGAAGTTCGGATCGGTGAGGAACAGCGTGAAGTTCTGGAAGCCCACCCAGCTCTCGCCGAAGATGCTGCCGCCCGGAATGTACTGGCGGAACGCGATGACGTTGCCGATCATCGGCACGTACCGGAACACCAGGAAGTAGATCAGCGGCAGCACCAGCAGCGAGTACAACTGCCAGTGGCGAAGCACGCTCTTGCCGCGCCTGCGCGGGGGCGTTCCGACCCCCTCCGGCTTCGCCGCAACCGTCGTCATTCGTACCGTCCTTCGTGGAGCAGCGGCGCACCTCGGAAGGGGGGCTACCGCGTCGTAGCATCCGGCCGTCAACGTTGCGAAAACGTTTCGCACATTGATCGAAAGCGAAGCTAGCCCATCCCTCGAAACGGTGTCAACGGTTTCGGGCGAGCGCTTTCCGAGACGCACGGATGCCGGGAGCCGGCGGCCCCCCGTCGCGCGGCTGCCGCGGCTCAGCGCCCGGCGGGGGCGACCGCGCTGCGGCGCTCCACGAGGCGGGTGGCGAGCTCGAAGCGGCGCCCCAGCTGCGCGCCCGGGTTCACCGCGAGCTCCTGCACCAGCCGGATCGCCTCGGCGGCCATCTCGCCCAGCGGCTGATGGACGGTGGTGAGGGCGGGCGACAGATAGCGCGACAGCACCGTGTCGTCGAAGCCGATCACCGACAGCTCGCTCGGGATGCGGATGTCGCGCTCCCGGGCCGCCTCATAGAGCCCGGCGGCCTGCTGGTCGGAACTCGAGAAGATCGCGGTCGGCCGCCGCTTCAGGTCGAGCAGCTTGCCGGCTGCCTCGTGGCCCCCGGTGATGCGGAACTCCGCCTCCACGACGAGCTCGGGGTCGTACGCGATGCCGGCGCGTCGCAGCGCCGCCGCGTAGCCCTCGAGCCGCTGCAGGGCGGCGGGCAGCCGAGTGGGCCCGGCGATCAGCCCGATGCGCCGGTGACCGAGCTCGATCAGGCGGTTCGTGGCTTCGAATCCGCCGGCCCAGTTGGTCGCGCCGATGGTCGCGAAGTTCGGATCGGCGCGCCCGTCTGGGTCGATCAGCACGACGGGCACGCGCAGCTCGGCGAGCGCGGCGGTGCTGTCGCCACCGAGGCTGGGCAGCACCGCGATCACGCCGTCGGAGCGCCGGGCGGTCACGGCGTCCAGCCAGCGGCGCAGCTCGAAGGTCTCGTGCACGGACGAGGTGACGACGACCGCCGACCCGCGGTGCGCGGCCGCCGACTCGGCGCCGCGGATGATCTCCAGCGCCCACGGCGAGTCGACGCCCTCGATGAGCAGGTCGATCACCCCGGTCAGATCCCTCGACGGCGGCTTGCGCCCGGCGTAGCCGGTGCTCGAGACGGCCTCGAAGACCCGCTGCCGGGTCGCCTCGGAGACGTCGGCCCGGCCGTTCAGCACCTTCGAAACGGTCGGCACCGACACACCGGCCGCCGCCGCCACCTCGGCCATCGTGCCGCGCGTCGCCGCCATGGAGTTCCTCCTGTCCGAAGGTTTCGCCGCCGCCTCATCTTCTTGACGGCCTGAGCCGCCCGTCACTAGGCTCGCCAGCGATAAAGCTATCGAAAAAGTTTCGAATAGCACACCACTCCGCCGACGATCAACGACGATTCGCGAAGGATCTTCCCGCAGTGACCGCATCGCAGTCCACACCCCTCTCCCTCGTCCACGAGATCGGCTCGCAGGTGCGGCTCTCCGCTGCCGACGTCGAGTTGTTCCGCTACGTGTACCGGCCCACCGAGGCGCAGTTCGAGTCGCCGCGCCCCTACGTCCACCCCGTGCGCACGCCCGGCGGACGCCTGGTCACCGTCTTCCGCCCCCACGACCACGTCTGGCACAAGGGCATCACGCTCTCGCTGCCCAACTTCGGGCCCGACAACTTCTGGGGCGGCCCCACCTACACGCGCGCGGTCGGCGGCTACTCGAACCTCGGCAACAACGGGTCGATGGACCACGCCGAGGTGCTCGCCGCCGAGGTCGAGGGCGAGCGGGCGACCTTCACGCACCGGCTCGTGTGGCACCGCGAGCCCCGCGCCGGCGAGGCCGAGGGGTCGGCGGTGGTCGAGGAGGTGCGCACCCTGCGGGCGGTCCTGGCGCCCGCCGCCGAGGCGTGGGTGCTCGGCTGGACGAGCGAGCTCACCAACATCAGCGGCGAGACCATCGCCATCGGCTCGCCGACCACCGAGGGTCGCGAGAACGCGGGCTACGGCGGCGTCTTCTGGCGTGGCCCCCGCTCCTTCACGGGCGGCTACATGGTCGGCGCGAACGGCGTCGAGGGCGAGGAGCTGCGCGGCACCGAGGCGCCGTGGGCGGGCTTCAGCGGCAAGCACGACGAGGTCGACGGCGCGTCGACGGTCGTGTTCGTCGACTTCGGCCACGGCGGCGCACTGCCGACCAAGTGGTTCGCCCGCTCCGATCCGTTCGCCTGCCTCAACCCGGCGCCGTTCTTCGACACGGTGCACGAGTTCGCGCCGGGAGCGACGATCACCCTCGACCACGCCGTCGCGATCGCCGACGGGCCGAGCGATGCCGAGCGGATGGCGCGGCTGGCCGACGCGGCGAGCGCGGCGCTCGCCCCCGCCGGTGCCCCCGCGGGAGGCATCCGATGACCGGCCCCGTCCGCGTCGGCATCGTCGGCACCGGCGGCATCGCGCAGGTGCACGCCCGGGCCCTGAACTCCCTCGGCGACCGGGTCGTGATCGCGGGCGCGTGCGACATCGACGAGTCGCGGGTGCGCGCGTTCCAGCAGGAGTGGGGCGTGGAAGAGGGTTTCGGCGGCATCGAGGAGCTGCTCGACGGCGTCGAGCTCGACCTCGTGCACCTGTGCTCGCCGCCCGGCCTGCACAAAGAGCAGGCGCTCGCGGCGCTCGGGCGCGGCGTGCACGTGCTGAGCGAGAAGCCGCCGGCCCTGTCGCTGGCCGAGCTCGACGAGATCGACGCCGCGCAGCGCGCGTCGGGGGCGTACTTCGCGACCGTCTCGCAGCACCGCTTCGGCGGCCGCGCCGAGTGGCTGCGCGCCCGCATCGCCGACGGGTCGCTGGGCCGCCCGCTCACCGCCGTGTGCAACACGCTGTGGTACCGGCCCGACTCGTACTTCGAGGTGCCGTGGCGCGGCAACTGGCAGATCGAGGGCGGCGGGCCGACCATGGGCCACGGCATCCACCAGATGGACACCATGCTGTCGATCCTCGGGCCCTGGAGCGAGGTCGTCGCCGCGGCCGCCCGCAATGCCCGGCCGGTGCTGACCGAAGACCTCTCGCACGCGATCGTCACCCTCGAGAACGGCGTGCTGGTGAGCGTGGTGAACAGCCTGCTCTCACCCAAGGAGACGAGCTACCTGCGCTTCGACTTCGAGTTCGCGACCGTCGAGCTCGAGCACCTCTACGGCTACTCCGACGACAACTGGTCGATCACCCCGGCGCCGGGGCACGAGGACGACGTGGCGGCCGCGTGGTCCCTCGGCCCGCACGGGCGCGGCTCCGGGCACGGCGCACAGTTCGCCGCCGTGCTCGACGCGCTCGAGGCCGGCCGCCCGCTGCCCGTCGAGCTGCCGTCGGCGCGCAGCACCCTGGAGCTGATCGCGGGCATCTACGCCTCGGCGTTCACCGGAGCGCGCGTGCGCCCCGGCGACATCGGCCCCGACTCGCCGTTCTACGCGAGCATGGAGGGCAGCGGCGCGCCATGGGGCGAGCGCGTCGCGCACCCGGCATGAGCGGGCCCCTGCTCGGCACCGCGGTGCACGGCCGCGCCCTGCGCGAGGACGCGCAGTACCGCCGCATCGTCGAGCGCGACTTCGACGTGGTCACGCCCGAGAACGCCATGAAGCCGGCACACGTGCAGCCCGAGCCCGGCCGCTTCGACTTCGCCGGCGCCGACGAGCTCGTCGACTTCGCCGAGCAGACCGGCAAGCGGGTGCGCGGCCACACCCTGGTCTGGCACAACCAGACGCCCGACTGGATGACGGATGGCGGCCCTGAGGCGGCCCGCGCGCACCTCGTCGCCCACATCGAGGCGGTCGTCGGCCGCTACCGCGGGCGCATCTGGCACTGGGACGTCGTGAACGAGGCGCTCGCCGACGACGGCACCCTGCGCGACAGCCCCTGGCTGCGCGCGCTCGGCCCCGACTACCTCGCGATCGCGCTCACCGCCGCCCACGCGGCCGATCCGAGCGCGAAGCTGTTCCTCAACGACTACAACGTCGAAGAGGTCTGCACCAAGAGCGACGCCTACTACGAGCTGGCCCGCAGGCTGCTGGCCGACGGGGTGCCGCTGCACGGCTTCGGGGTGCAGGGGCACCGCATCTCGGGCGAGCCGCCCGCGAGCCTGCGCGAGAACCTCGAGCGCTTCGGCGCCCTCGGCCTCGAGGTGGCGGTGACCGAGGCCGACGTGCGCGTGCCGGTGCCGGCCTCGCGCGAGGACGTGGAGGTACAGGCATCCGTCTATCGCCGCATGCTCGACGATGCTCGCGCCGTCGAGGCGTGCACGGCGTTCGTGGTGTGGGGGTTCAGCGACCGCTACTCGTGGATCCCCGAGACCTTCGAGGGGTTCGGGGCGGCGCACGTGATGGACGAGCACTTCCGCGCCAAGCCGGCGTACTCTGCCGTGTTCGGAGAGGAGGACGTGGCATGACGATGACGGATGCCGCGGCGGCGGCGCTCTCGCACGGGCTGCCCGGCGCGGTGGCGGTCTCGCGGCTGCGGGTCTACGACTGGCCGGCCGCCGACGGGCTGGTGGGCGGGTCGCCGCACCTGCACACGACCTCCGCCGAGGGCTACGTCGTGATCGGCGGCAGCGGGGCGGTGCAGACGCTGAGCTCGCAGGGCCTGGCCGAGACCCCGCTCAAGCCGGGCACGGTGCTGTGGTTCACCCCCGGCACGGTGCACCGGCTGGTCAACCGGTCGGGCGACCTCGAGATCGTGACCCTGATGCAGAACGCGGGGCTGCCCGAGGCGGGCGACGCGGTGCTGACCTTCCCCGACGAGGTGCTGCGCGACCCGGCGCGCTACCGCGAGGCGGCGACGCTGCCGGCGGGCGCCGACCAGGCGCAGCTCGAGCAGGCGGCCCGCGCGCGGCGCGATCTCGCCCTCGAGGGCTGGGCGGCGCTGCGCGAGCGGGCCGAGCGCGACCTGCACGGCGCGCTCGCCGGGCTCTATGCCGCAGCGGCCGCGATCGTGGCGCCCAAGGTCGCCGGCTGGCGCGAGCTGTGGCGGCAGGGCCCGCTCGCCCAGGTCGAGGCGACCCGGCTGCAGCTCGACCGGCTGGAGGGCGGCGACGGCGCGACCCTGTGGGGCAGCGGCGTCGCGGTGCGGCAGCCCGAGCCCGGCCCCGAGCGCTGGGGCATGTGCGGCCGGCTCACGGTCTGGAACGCGGGGCCCGCGCACTGACTCACGTCACGCCGGCGCGCGCCGCGATGCCCTTCACGAACGCCGCCTGGCCGGCGTGCTGCAGGTCGTCGCCGATCACGGAGATCAGCCGCACGCCGAGCGTGACGGGCGGGTCCCACGAGGTGTCGACGATGCGGTCGAGGTCATCGCCCGACACCGTCTGCAGGTAGGCGACGGATGCGTCGTGCACGGCGTCGTGGTACCCGATCAGCTCCTCTGCCGGCGCCCGCACGGCGGCCACCTGGGTGCTGGTGTGCCCGTAGCCGGTCTCGGCCGCGCCGAACGGCAGCCCGAACCGGTCGGCCCAACCGCCCGAGGTCCACACCTGCTCGCGCTCGGCGACATCGGCGACGTGGTCGTCCTGCACGCGGGTCAGGTGCCAGACCAGCCACGCGATCGTGTTGGCCTCGGGGTCGGCGCGGAAGGCGAGCAGTTCGTCGCTCGCGCCTTCCACGACCCGATGGACGGTGCCGCGGATGCGGCCGAACGCATCGATGAGAAGGTCGCGTTGCTCCATGCTCGCGACGGTACCCCCGGCGTCCGACACGCGAAACGGCGCAGCCGGCGACCGCCGCTACGCCTTCGCGACCGCCTCGTCGAAGAACGCCAGCACCCTCTGCCAGGCGTCGGCTGCGGCATCCGCGTCGTACGCGTGCGAGTTCGCGTCGTTGAAGAACGCGTGCCCGGCGCCCTCGTAGACCTTCGCCTCGAAGTCGACGCCGGCCTCCTTCATGCCCCGCTCGACCTCGGGCAGGCCGTCGATCAGGCGCGGATCGTTGCGTCCGTAGAACGCGCGCACCGGGCAGCGGATGCCGGCATAGTCGGTGGACTGCGGCGGAGCGCCGTAGAACGGCGCGGCCGCCTTGATGCGCTCGTCGTTCGCGGCCAGCGCGAACGCGTAGCTGCCGCCGAAGCAGAAGCCGATCACGCCGATGCGACCGTCGACGCCGGGCTGCGGTTCCAGCCAGTCGACGACCTGCTGCAGCGCGCCGACCGCCCACGAGCCGTAACCGGGCTCGTTCACCGGCGCCATCTTCTCCCGCATCAGCGGTTGCAGCCGCGTGCGCTCCTCCTCGTCGGCGCTCTCGCGCAGCCGCTGCAGCTCATCGCCGACCTCGGGGGTGATGCCGCCGTGGCTCAGGATGTCGGGGGCGACCGCCAGGTACCCCTGCGCCGCGAAGCGGTCGGCCACGTCCTTGATGTGGTCGACGAGGCCCCAGATCTCGTGGATCACGATCAGGGCGCCCTTCGGGTCGCCGTCGGGGCGGCTGACATAGCCGCTGAATCCGTCGAAGTCGATCTGCTCGCCGTGTCGTTCGCTCATGTTAACTACTGTTCCCAGGCCTGCCTATGTGCACGCTGGCAGCGCGGCTCACTCCCCGGCTCACGCCCCCGCGAGCGTCGCCTGCAGCGCCTGCTCGACGTCGGCGACGAGGTCGTCCACCGACTCGATGCCGACCGAGAGCCGCACCACGTTCTCCGGCACCGCGAGCGGCGTGCCCTTCACCGAGGCGTGCGTCATCTCGCTCGGGTAGCCGATCAGCGATTCGACGCCGCCGAGCGACTCGGCGAGCTGGAACACGCGCGTCGACTCCGCGAAGCGCCGCGCCGCGGCCTCGCCTCCGGCGAGCGCGACCGAGAGCATGCCGCCGAAGCCGGACATCTGCCGGGCGGCGAGCTCGTGGCCGGGGTGCTCCGGAAGCCCCGGGTAGTACACCCGCTCGACGCCGGGGCGCCCGACGAGGGCCTCGGCCACCGCCTGCGCGTTGGCGCTGTGCCGGCGCATCCGCACCTCAAGGGTCTTGATTCCGCGGGTCGTGAGGAACGCGTCCAGCGGCGCCGACACCGCGCCGACCGCGAACTGCTGGAACGCGATCGCCTCGCCGAGCTCCTCGTGCCCCGCCCCCACGACGACGGCGCCGCCGATCACGTCCGAGTGCCCGCCGAGGTACTTCGTGGTCGAGTGCACGACCAGGTCCGCGCCGAGCGCGAGCGGCTGCTGCAGCGCCGGAGAGGCGAAGGTGTTGTCGACCACGGCGAGCGCCCCCGCCTCGTGCGCCAGCTCGGCCAGCAGCGCCACGTCGCTGATCTTCATCAGCGGGTTGCTCGGCGTCTCGACCCACAGCAGTCGGGTGCTCGGGGTGCGCAGGGCCTCGCGCACGGCATCCGTGTCGGCCAGGTCGACGGTGGTGAGCCTCACGCCCCACTTGCCGTGCACCCGGTCGATCAGGCGGTGCGTTCCGCCGTACGCGTCGTTGCCGAGCACGACGTGGTCGCCGGGTGCGAGCGCGGCGCGCAGCAGCGCGTCCTCGGCGGCGAGGCCCGAGGCGAACGACAGGGCGCGGATGCCTCCCTCCAGCGCCGCGAGCTGCGCCTGCAGCGCGTCGCGCGTGGGGTTCCCGCTGCGGCCGTACTCGTAGCCGCCGCGCAGCCCGCCGATGCCGTCCTGCACGAAGGTCGAGGTGAGGTACACCGGCGGGATGATCGCTCCCGTGGTCGGGTCGAAGGCCTGCCCGGCGTGGATCGCCCGGGTCGCGAATCCGTCAGTCATGTCTTGGGTCCTCACTTGCTCAGGTAGGTCAGCAGGTCGGATCGCGTCAGCACGGTGACCGGCGCCCCCTCGTCGACGATCAGCAGCGCCGGGTCGGCCGCGAGCCGCTCTCGCGCCGCCGACACGGGCTCGTTGATGCCGATCAGCGGCAGCGGCGGCCCGACCAGCTCGGCGATGTGCCGCCCCATCTCGACCTCACCCGTGAAGACCTGCTCCAGCAGGCGGTCCTCGTCGAGCGACCCGGCGACCTCGCCCAGCACGACGGGCGGCTCGGCGGTGAGTACGGGCAGCTGCGAGACGCCGTACTCGGCCATGATCTCGATGGCGTCGTGCACGGTGTCGTGCGGGTGGGCGTGCACGAGGGCGGGCAGGCCGCCCGACTTGACGGCGACGATGTCGCGCACGGTCGCCTGTGCGGGCGCGTCGCTGAACCCGTAGGAGCGCATCCACGCGTCGTTGAAGATCTTGCCGAGGTAGCCGCGCCCGCCGTCCGGCAGCAGCACCACGACGGTGTCGTCGGGGCCGAGGGATGCCGCGGCCTCCAGCGCCGCGACGACCGCCATGCCGCTCGAGCCGCCGACGAGCAGTCCCTCCTCGCGGGCGAGGCGCCGGGTCATCGCGAACGCGTCGGCGTCGGCGACGGCGATCACCCGGTCGACGACGGAGGGGTCGTAGGCGGGCGGCCAGAAGTCCTCGCCGACGCCCTCGACGAGGTACGGCCGGCCGCTGCCGCCGGAGTAGACCGAGCCCACGGGGTCGGCGCCGATGATCGTGACCGCGCCGCCCGACACCTCGCGCAGGTAGCGCCCGGCGCCGCTGATGGTGCCGCCGGTGCCGATCCCGGCGACGAAGTGGGTGACGGTGCCGTCGGTGTCGCGCCAGATCTCGGGACCGGTGGTCTCGTAGTGGCTGCGCGGCCCGTTGGGGTTGGCGTACTGGTTGGGCTTGAACGCGCCGGGGATCTCCTTCACCAGCCGGTCGCTGACGGAGTAGTAGGAGTCGGGGTCGTCGGGGGCGACCGAAGTCGGCGTGACGACGATCTCGGCGCCGTAGGCGGTCAGCACGTTGCGCTTGTCCTCGCCGACCTTGTCCGGCAGCACGAACACGCAGCGGTAGCCGCGCTGCTGGGCGACGAGCGCGAGGCCGACGCCGGTGTTGCCGCTGGTCGGCTCGACGATCGTGCCGCCGGGCTTCAGCAGGCCGTCGCGCTCGGCGGCGTCGATGATCCGCTCCGCGATGCGGTCCTTGGCGCTGCCGCCGGGGTTGAAGTACTCGACCTTCGCCAGCACCGTGGCCGCGATGCCTTCGGTGACCTTGGTCAGGCGGATGAGGGGGGTGTCGCCGATGAGGTCGGTGACGCTGTCATAGACGCGCATGGTTCGATCCTGTTCTGATTCGCGCTGAGTGGCGAGAGCGGATGGCTCGCCGAGGTGTCTGCCGGGGGTGGGCGCTCAGCGACGACAACACGAGAACGAGGGGAACATCGCTCACCAGCGTACCCGTAGACCGCGCAGTGCACCGGGCGGCCTCATAGACTTCCGGCATGCCGCTGTCCGAGCTCTCGAGCACCGTGCAGGACTACCTGAAGGTGATCTGGAGCGCGACCGAGTGGTCGCCGACCCCGGTCACGGTGACCCAGCTGGCCGAGCGGATGGGCGTGCGCAAGGCGACCGTCAGCCTCGGCCTGCGCCGCCTCACCGACGCCGGACTGGTGCGCCACGAGCCGTACGGCGGCATCGAGCTCACCGACGAGGGTCGGCGGCACGCCGTGGGCATGGTGCGCCGGCACCGCATCCTCGAGACGTTCCTGGTCGAGTCTCTCGGCTACGCGTGGGACGAGGTGCACGACGAGGCCGAGAACCTCGAGCACGCCGTCTCCGACACCCTCATCGACCGCATCGACGCGCTGCTCGGGCATCCGTCCCGCGATCCGCACGGCGATCCGATCCCCTCCCGCGAGGGCGAGCCGCACCTGCCCGAGGCGATGCGGCTGACGGATGCCCCGCCCGGCGCCCCGCTCACGGTCGAGCGCATCTCCGACGCCGATCCGGACGTGCTGCGGGAGCTGGCGCGCCGCGGCATCCGCCCCGGCGTCGCCCTCGCGCCCCCGCCCGACCTGCCCCCGGCCGTCGCCGCCGCCATCTGGGTCTCCGCTAGCCCCCGAACGCCCACACCCCCAGCAGCACCCCGTTCAACACGATGACCGCCGCCGCCACCACGGCGGCCGCGACGCGCGTGATCGCTCCGTCCCGCGACTCCCCCATCACCTCCCGCGACCCGGTCAGCCGGATCAGCGGCACGAGCGCGAAGGGGATCCCGACCGAGAGCACCACCTGACTGATCACGAGCGCCCAGGTCGGGTCGACACCGAGGGCGAGCACGACGATCGCCGGAAGGATCGTGATCGCCCGGCGCAGCAGCAGCGGGACGCGCAGCTTGAGCAGACCTCCCATCACGACGGCGCCCGCATACGACCCGACCGACGACGAGGCGAGCCCGGAGGCGAGCAGGCCGACGGCGAACGCGACCCCGATGGCCGGCCCCAGCGCGCCCACGATGGCAGCGTGGGCGCCGGCGATCGTGTCGGTGCCGAGCGCCCCCGCGAGCGAGGTGGCGGCGAGCACCAGCATCGCGACGTTGACGACCCCGGCGATGGCGAGCGCGACCACCACGTCCACCCGGTTCGCGGCGAGCAGCGCCCGCCGGTGCCGCTGCGACTTGTCGGCGCGGTGCCGGTCGCGGGTGAGCGAGGAGTGCAGGTAGATCGCGTGCGGCATGACGGTCGCCCCAAGCATCGACGCGGCGAGCACGACCGAGCCGGCCCCGTCGAAGCGCGGCACCAGGCCGCCGGCCAGCGCGGCCCCGTCGATGGGCGCCGCGGCGGACCCCGCGACGAAGCCGACGGCGATGACCGCCAGCAGCCCCATCACCGCGAACTCGAACCGCCGCTGCCCGCGCGTCTGCAGGGCGAGCAGCGCCATGCCGGCGCATCCGATCACGACGCCGCCGGCCACGAGCGGCACCCCGAACAGCAGGTTCAGCGCGATCGCCCCGCCGACCACCTCGGCGACGTCGGTCGCCGCGGCGACGATCTCGGCCTGCGCCCAGAACGCGAGGCGGGCCGGTCGGCGCATCCGCTCGCCGAGCAGCTCGGGCAGGCTGCGCCCGGTGACGATGCCGAGCTTGGCCGACTGGTACTGGATGAGCATCGCCATCAGGTTCGCGAGCACGAGCACCCACAGCAGCAGGAAGCCGTGGCGGGCGCCCGCGGTGACGTTCGCGGCGACGTTGCCGGGGTCGACGTAGGCGATGGAGGCGACGAAGGCCGGCCCGAGCAGCGCGAGGCGGGCGAGCCGGCGCCCGGCTGGCCGGGCGTCGCGGGCGACGGATGCGTCGTCCCCGCGCTTCGCCCTGACCGCCATCGCGCCTCCCGGTGTTAGCCCACGCTAACACTCCGGGTTCACTCGACGGGCGCGGTGAGCTCCGCCTGCTGCCGGTACAGGCCGGCGTAGACGCCGCCGAGCTCGAGCAACTCGGCGTGGGTGCCCTGCTCGACGAGCCGTCCCCGGTCGATCACGAAGATGACGTCGGCGCCGACGATGGTCGACAGCCGGTGGGCGATCGCGATGGTGGTGCGGCCGCTCGCGGCCGTGTCGAGCGCCTGCTGCACGATCCGCTCGGAGACGGTGTCGAGCGCGCTGGTCGCCTCGTCGAGGATCAGCACCTCCGGGTCCTTCAGCAGCACCCGCGCGATCGCGATGCGCTGCTTCTCACCGCCCGACAGCCGGTAGCCGCGCTCCCCCACCAGCGTGTCGTAGCCGGCGGGGAAGGAGGCGATCGTGGCGTGGATGTTCGCCGCCCGGCACGCCGCCTCTAGCTCCTCGTCGCTCGCGCCCGGCTTGGCGTAGCGCAGGTTCTCGGCGATGGAGGCGTGGAAGAGGTACGTCTCCTGACTCACGATGCCGATGTGCGAGACGAGCGACTCGGCCTTCAGCTCGCGCACGTCGCGCCCGGCGAAACGCACCGTGCCGCCACTGGCCTCGTAGAAGCGGGGAATGAGGTACGACACGGTCGTCTTGCCCGCGCCCGACGGCCCGACGAACGCGGCGAACTGCCCCGGCGCGATCCGGAACGACACGTCGTCGAGCGTCGCCCGCTCCTCCGGCTTCGCGTCGGGATACCGGAACGTCACATGGTCGAACTCGATCCCGATCGGATGCTTCGCCGTCCGCGCTCCCGCCTCCCGCCGGTCGACTCGGCCGTCAGCCGCCTCTCGCCGGTCGACTCGGCCGTCAGCCGCCTCCCGCCGGTCGACTCGGCCGTCAGGCCGAATGGAGACCGCGTCCCCGTCGCGGCACTCCTCCTCCTCGGCGGTGACGCTCACCGCATCCGCTTTGTCGGCGATCGCCGGCTTCAGATCGAGGTACTCGAAGATGCGCGCGAACAGGGCGCCGGAGGTCTGCAGGTCGAGCGCGACGCGCAGGATGCCGAGCAGCGGGAAGAGCAGCCGGGCCTGCACGGTCGTGAACGCCACGATCGTTCCGGCCGAGATGTCGGCGACGCCGCCGTGGATCAGCCAGCCGGCGACCAGATACACGATCGCGGGGATCGAGGAGAGGAACACCTGCACCATCGCGAAGAACCACTGGCCGCTCATCGCCTGCCGCACCTGCAGCCGGATCTGGTTGTCGTTCTCGTCGGAGTAGCGGGCGATCTCGCTCCTCTGCCGGTTGAACGACTTCGCCAGCAGGATGCCGGAGACCGACAGCGTCTCCTGCGTGATCGCGGTCATGTCCGACAGGCTCTCCTGCGTCGCCGCCGCGATGCGCGCGCGCACCTGGCCGACGCGGCGCTGCGCGATGACGAGGAACGGCATCAGCACGATCGCGACGATGGTCAGCTGCCAGTTCAGCAGCACCATCGCCACGAACGCGGCGATCACCTGCACGGTGTTGCCGAGCACGCTCGAGACGGTGTTGGTCAGCACGTTGGCGACGCCGCCGACGTCGTTCTGCAGCCGGGACTGGATGATGCCGGTCTTGGTGCGGGTGAAGAAGCTGAGCTCCATGCGCTGCAGGTGCGTGAACAGCCGCACCCGCAGCGCGCCCATCACCCGGTTCCCGACGGTCGCGGTCAGCCAGGTCTGCCAGACGCCGATCAGCGCCGAGACGACGTACAGCACGATCATCGCGACGACGAGGCCGACCAGCGCGGGCACGACCACGCCGCCGGATTTCGGGAACAGCGCCTCATCGAACACCCGCTGCGTGAGCAGCGGCGGCACCACGCTGAGCCCGGCCGACACCAGCACGAGCACGACCGTGAGCGCGAGCTTGCCCCGGTACGGGCGGAACAGCTCGGCGATGCGGGAGAGCAGGTGATCGATCTTCGGCGCCTGGGCGTTCGCAGCGCGCTGCGCCGCGTAGTCCCCGCCTGAGATCCGCGATCCGCGGCCGCCGCCGCCCGCGCCCGCCTGCATCCGCAGCTGGCCGCCCATGCCGGTGCCGTGACCGCCCATTCCGCTCATGCTTCCGAGGCTACGCGGGCGGCGGGCGGCGGGAGCGCCGCCTCAGCGCAGCCAGACGGCCGCGTTCGGCGCGAGCGTCCCGTCCGCGTACGCGCCGGGCACGCTTTCGACGATGACGGATGCCTCGCCGACGGCCGCCGGCTCCTCGGTCGTATTCAGCACGACCCGCACCTCGCCGTTGTCGAAGTCGAGCACGCCCTCCGGGCTCTGCCGCCAGGTCAGCGAGCCGCCGCCCAGGTCGAGCTCGCGCCGGGCGACGAGCGCCGACCGGTACAGCTCGAGCGTGGAACCGGGCACGCCGTCCTGCCGGTCGGGGGCGAGCTCGCCGAAGATCGCGGGCTGCGGCAGCCAGCTGGCGCCGGTCGGGGAGAAGCCGAAGGCGGGCTTGGTCGAGTCCCAGGGCAGCGGCACGCGGCATCCGTCGCGCCCGGTCTGCTCGCCGCCGGTGCGGAAGAAGGTGGGGTCCTGCCGCACCTCGGCCGGCAGGGTGGTGTGCTCGGGCAGGCCGAGCTCCTCGCCCTCGTAGATGTAGGCGCTGCCGGGCAGGCCGAGCATGAACAGCGTCGCGGCGCGGCCGCGGCGGAGGCCGAGCTCGAGATCGGGCTGCTCCTCGTCGGGGCCGATGCCGTGCGTCCACCGGGTCGGGTCCGACAGGCCGAAGCGGGAGGTGTGCCGCACCACGTCGTGGTTGGAGAGCACCCACGTGGTGGTGGCGTCGACGAGCGCGTTGGAGGCGAGCGACTCGTCGATCTCGGCACGCATGGCCGCGGCATCCCAGCCGGCCTGCATGTAGCCGAAGTTGAACGCCTGCTGCATCTCGTCGTGGCGCACGTACAGGCTGCGGCGCTCGGAGTTCGCGACCCACGCCTCGGCGACGAGGATCTTGTCGTCGCCGAACTCGTGCAGCACCCGGTTCCAGCCGCGGTAGATCTCGTGCACGTCGTCCTGGTCCCACATCGGGCCGAGCTCGTCGGCACGCGCCGGCCCCTCGTGGCCGACCAGGTCGGGCAGGTCCGCCTGCTTGATCAGCCCGTGCGCCACATCGACGCGGAAGCCGTCGACGCCGCGCTTCAACCAGAACCGCAGCACGTCGTGGAACTCGGCGACCACCTCGGGGTTGCGCCAGTTCAGGTCCGGCTGCCCGGCGTCGAAGAGGTGCAGGTACCACTGCGGGTTCTCCGTGCCGTCTTCGATGCGTGTCCAGGCGGGGCCGCCGAACACGCTCTTCCAGTTGTTCGGCGGCAGCTCGCCGTGCTCGCCGCGGCCGTCGCGGAACAGGTAGCGGTCGCGCTCGGGGCTGCCCGGTGCCGCGAGCGTGGCGAGCTTGAACCACTCGTGCGCGCTGCTGGTGTGGTTCGGCACGAGGTCGACGATCACGCGCAGCGCGCGCTCGTGCGCTTCGCGCAGCATCCGATCGAAGTCGTCGAGCGTGCCGAACAGGGGGTCGACGTCGCGGTAGTCGGCGACGTCGTAGCCCGCGTCCGCCTGCGGGGAGCGGTAAAACGGGCTCAGCCAGATGGCGTCGACGCCGAGCCGCTCGAGGTGGTCGAGGTGCTGGCGCACGCCCTCGAGATCGCCGATCCCGTTGCCGTCGGCGTCGGCGAACGAACGCGGGTAGATCTGGTAGATCACCGCGTCGCGCCACCAGCCGGTGCGCGAGCCGGACGGCTCCTTGTGCGGCGATGCGACGGTTGCGGGAGAGCTCTGCTCCATCGGGTTCCTTCCGGTTGCGGTGGACGTCAGCGGCCGACGGTGCACCGTTCTATCGGCGTGCAAGCGCTTGCGTCAAGCGCTTGCAGGTGCACAGCCGATGCATTACTTTTCCTGGAAGTCCCCCATGCGGGCACCATGCAATCAAGCTCAATGAGGAGTGTCATGAAAGCATCACGCCGAACCCGGCTCGCCGCGGGGTTCGCACTCGTCTCGGCCGCCGCGCTCGCCCTCGCCGGCTGTTCGTCCGGCGGCGGCAGCAACGCCCAGAATCAGGACACCTCGGGCCGCGGCCCCATCACCTACGTCCAGGGCAAGGACAACAACAACCTGATCCGCCCGATCATCGCGGAGTGGAACAAGGCCCATCCGGACGAGAAGGTCACCTTCAAGGAGCAGTCCGACAACGCCGACCAGCAGCACGACGACCTGGTGCAGCACTTCCAGGCGAAGGACTCCGGCTACGACGTCGTCGCGGTCGACGTGATCTGGACCGCCGAGTTCGCCGCGAAGGGCTGGCTGCAGCCGCTCACCGGCGACCTCAAGATCGACACCTCGAAGATGCTGAAGCCGACCGTCGAGGCCGGCACCTACAACGGCACGCTGTACACGGCCCCCTGGGTTACCGACGGCGGCCTGCTCTACTACCGCACCGACCTCATTAAGACGCCGCCGAAGACGTGGGACGAGATGATGGCCGACTGCAAGATCGCGAAAGCGAACAACATCGGATGCTACGCCGGCCAGTACGCCGACTACGAGGGCCTCACGGTGAACGTCGCCGAGGCGATCAACACGGCGGGCGGCACCATCGTCGGCAAGGACGGCAAGACGCCGACGCTGGACACGCCCGAGGCCAAGAAGGGCCTCGAGATGCTCGTGGACGCGTTCAAGGACGGCGACATCCCGAAGGAGGCGCTGACCTACCAGGAGGAGCAGGGCCGGCAGGCGTTCGAGGCCGGGCAGCTGCTGTTCCACCGCAACTGGCCGTACATCTACTCGCTGGCCTCGACCGACGGGTCCTCGAAGGTCAAGGGCAAGTTCGCGGTCGCCCCGCTTCCCGGCCTGGACGGAACCGGCGCCTCGAGCCTGGGCGGTCACAACATCGCCGTGAGCGCGTACTCGAAGCACAAGGCCACCGCGGTCGACTTCATCAAGTTCATGGAGAGCGAGAAGATCCAGCGCGAGGCCGTCGTCAAGGCGTCCAACGCCCCGGCTCTCGCATCGCTGTACGACGACCCCGAGCTGAACAAGCAGCTGCCGTACCTCAGCACGCTGAAGACCTCGATCGAGAACGCCGTGCCGCGTCCGGTCAGCCCCTTCTACCCCGCGATCACCAAGGCGATCGAGGAGAACTCCTTCGCCGCCCTCAAGGGTGAGAAGACGGTGGATCAGGCGCTGAGCGACATGCAGAAGGCCATCAAGACCGCAGGGTCGGGCAGCTAGCGGGTCGGGTATGTCCAGCACCGCGATGGGGGCGGCGCGCGATTCCGGCGCGCCGCCCCGCAGCCCCAGGCAGCAGCGCGGCGGTCTGGCGCGCGCCCAGCGCGCCCGCAACCGCAACGCCTTCTTCCTGATCATCCCGTCGATCGTGTTGCTCGCGGTCGTCATCGGCTACCCGATCGTCAGCGCGATCGTGATGGCGTTCCAGAAGGACGCGGGCCTCGACGCCGCCACCGGATTCTTCGTCCAGGGCGGCTTCGCCGGCATCAGCAACTTCACCCACTGGCTCCTGCAGCAGTGTCCGACGAGCGACGGCGGCACGACCTCCTGCCCGCCCGGCAACCTGGGTGCGCAGTTCTGGTCGTCGACCTTCACGACCTTCTTCTTCACGGTCGTGACGGTCATCTGCGAGACGGTGTTCGGCTTCTGGATGGCGATCATCATGAACCGCGCGTTCCACGGCCGCTCCCTGGTGCGCACCGCGATCCTCGTGCCGTGGGCCATCCCCACGGCGGTGACCGCCAAGCTCTGGTTCTTCATCTTCTCGGTCGCGGGCATCGTGAACTCGCTGTTCGCGACCAAGATCCTGTGGACCAGCGACGACTGGCCGGCGCGCATCGCGATCATCATCATCGACGTGTGGAAGACCACGCCGTTCATGGCGCTGCTGATCCTCGCCGGCCTGCAGCTCATCCCCGAGGAGGTCTACGAGGCAGCGCGCGTCGACGGCGCGACGACGTGGAAGTCGTTCTGGACGATCACCCTCCCGCTCGTGCGACCGGCGCTGCTGGTGGCCGTGCTGTTCCGCATCCTGGACGCGCTGCGCATGTACGACCTGCCGGCGATCTTCGGCGGCGGCGACGCGACGGCCACCTGGTCGGTGCTCGTCGTGCAGCAGATGCGGCAAGGGCCGAACGCGGCCTCCGCGCTGTCGACGATCGTGTTCGTGTTCATCTTCCTGGTGGCGTTCCTGTTCGTGCGCTTCCTCGGCGCGAACGTGGTGCAGACCACGCAGGCCCAGCAGAAGGGGGAGCTCAAGTGACCACCGCAGCCCTCGAGCCCACCGTGAACCGGGCGTCGGTCTCCCGGCGCCGCTGGTCGAGCATCCGTACCTGGATCAGCGCGATCATCATCGTGCTGTGGTGCCTGCTGCCGTTCTACTGGATGGTCGTCACCTCGTTCCGCGATGTCGGGTACACCTTCGACACGACGCCCTGGCCGACCCACGTGACGCTCGACAACTACGTGACGGCGCTGTCGACGCACTGGGGCAACCACCTCGGCAAGGCGCTGCTGAACAGCCTCATCATCGGCGCATCCGTCACGATCATCGCCCTGCTGGTGGGCACCTTCGCCGCCTACGCGCTCAGCCGCATCGAGTTCCGCTTCAAGGGCATCGTGCTCGGCGTGATCATGGGCGCGTCGATGTTCCCGGGCGTCGCGCTGCTGACGCCGCTGTTCCAGCTGTTCACGAACATCGGCTGGATGGGCACCTATCAGGCACTGATCATCCCCGAGATCTCCTTCGTGCTGCCGCTGACGGTGTACACGCTCACCTCGTTCCTGCGCGAGATGCCGTGGGATCTCGAGGAGGCGGCGCGCATCGACGGATGCACGTCGGCACAGGCCTTCCGCAAGGTGATCCTGCCGCTCGCGGCGCCCGCCGTGTTCACCACCGCGATCCTGGCCTTCATCTCCTCGTGGAACGAGTTCCTCATCTCGAGCCAGCTGTCCAGCGACAAGACGCAGCCGGTGACGGTCGCCATCGCCTCGTTCACCGGCAGCCTGCCGCATCAGGAGCCGTACACGGCCGTGATGGCGGCCGGCACGATCGTCACGGTCCCGCTCGTGATCCTGGTGCTCATCTTCCAGCGTCGCATCGTCGCGGGCCTCACCGCGGGCGGCGTGAAGGGCTGAGCATGCTGAACTGGAAAGCGATCGAGGTCCTCGACATCTGCCTCGGGATCGTGGGGTTTTTCGCCGCCGCGTTCTTCGTCGTGACGGCCGTGTGCGAACTGACCGGCGCGCCGGCGCTCGGCTGGGCGCTCACCCTGCTCGGCCTGGTCGCCGCGCTGGCACTGCTCGTCACGATCAGACGACGGATGCTCGCCGCCGAGGCCCGAGGCGGCGCACCGGTCTCCACCGCCTGGGGGGGATCCCTTGACGAGTATCGACGACGTCGCCAGAGCTAGTGGAGTCTCGACCGCGACGGTGTCGCGCGCGCTGCGCGGGCTTCCCAATGTCTCTCCGGCCACGCGCGACCTGGTCATGGCGACCGCCGAGCGGCTGGGCTATGTCGCGTCGTCGGCGGCGAGCGGGCTGGCGACCGGCCGCACCCTGGCGATGGGAGTGGTGCTGCCCAATGTGAGCCGATGGTTCTACACCACCGTGCTCGAGGGCATCGACGCCGAGCTGCGCGCGGTCGGCTACGACACGATCCTGTTCAACCTGGGCCTCAAGGGGCAGGATCGCGACCGGGTGTTCCACCGCTCCATCCTGCGCAAGCGCACCGACGGGGTGATCGCGCTGTGCCTCGACTTCACCCCGGAGGAGCGCAGGCAGCTGGCGTCCCTCGGCCATCCGACGGTGGTGGTCGGCGGCCCCGTGCCCGGGCTGCGGCACGTCGGCATCGACGAGTTCGGGGTCGCGCGGGCCGCGACCGAGCACCTCATCCGGCTCGGCCACCGGCGCATCGCACACCTCGGCGGCGACGACGAGCACGGGCTGAACAAGCGGGTGCCGGCGAGCCGGCGACGCGGATTCCTGCGCGCCATGGGCGCCGCCGGACTGGACGTCCCCGAGCCGTGGCTCGCGTCCGGCGGCTTCCAGATCACCCGCGGACGCGACGCCGCGCTGCGGCTGCTCCAGGAACCCGACCGGCCGACGGCCGTCTTCGCCGCGAGCGATGAGATGGCGATCGGCGTGATCCTCGCGGCCCGAGAGCTCGGGCTCGAGGTGCCCCGCGACGTGTCGGTGATCGGCATCGACGACCATGAGCTCGCCGAGGTGTTCGCCCTCACCACGATGGCGCAGGATCCGTACGGTCAGGGCCGGCTCGCCGCCCGCATGACGCTCGACGAGCTGGCGGGCGCCGGCGGCCGCGCCTCGGTGCGGGTGCCCACGACGCTCATCGAGCGCGGGAGCACCGCCGCGCCGCCGGCGGACGCGCGCGAAGCGTGAGGGGAGACCCCCACCCCGCCGGTCGACTCACGCCGCAGGCGTGAATGGAGACCCGACCTCAGTCCGCGTCGCCGACCGCGATCGCCTCCGCGACCTCCATCGTGTGCTCCTCGGTCCCGTCGGCGCGCTTCAGCGCACCGCGGCCGATGAGCACGACGAGCGTCGAGACCACGAGCACGCCGAAGCCGAAGTAGAACGGCGTGGCCGTCGAGCCCGACACGCCCGCGAGCCACGACGCGAGCGGAGGAGCGACCGCACCGCCGAGGAAGCGGACGCCCGAGTACGCACTCGACGCGACCGGGCGCGGCAGGTCGGTCGCCTCCATCGAGCATTCGGTGAGCACCGTGTTGAGGATCCCCAAGAACAGGCCGCCCACGACGACGAGCACGATGAGGGCCGCCGCGTGCGCGTGCAGGAACGCCGCGAGCAGCTCGGTGATCGCAAGCAGGGGGATCACGATCAGCAGCACCGTGGTGCGGCGCATCCGTGCCGTCAGCAGAGGCGCGCCGAACACCGACGTGATGGCGAGCGCCACCCCCCAGCCGAAGAAGATGTAGCCGAGCGACAGGGCGTCGGCGATGCCGAGCGCCTGCAGCGCGAACGGCGTCCAGGCCAGCAGCACGAAGAAGCCCATGTTGTAGAACAGCGCGGCGACCGCCATGACGGCCAGGCCCGGCCGCGCGAGCCCGCGGAACGGCGCGGAAAGCGGAGTCGGCGCCGGCTTGTTCTGCGGCCCGCGCAGCATGGTGATGATCGCGACGAAGCCGATGGCCATGAGCACCGCGGTGCCGAAGAACGGCCCGCGCCAGGACACGTTGCCGAGCAGGCCGCCCACGAGGGGGCCGATCGCCAGGCCGAGGCCCAGCGCCGACTCGTAGAGGATGATGGCGTTGGCCGCGCCGCCCGCCGCGGCGCCGACGATGCTGGCGAGCGCGGTGGAGATGAACAGCGCGTTGCCGAGGCCCCAGCCGGCGCGGAATCCGATGATCTCGCCCACGGTGCCGCTTGCGCCCGCGAGGGCCGCGAACACGACGATCACAGCGAGGCCGATGAGCAGCGTCAGCTTGGCGCCGATGCGGCTGGACAGCCAGCTGGTGAAGAACATCGCTGCGCCCGTGATCAGCAGGTAGGTGGTGAACAGCAGCTCGGTCTGCGTCGCGGTCGCCTTCGTCGCCTCGGCGATGGCGGGCAGGATCGGGTCGACGAGCCCGATGCCCATGAACGACACCACGCAGGCGAATGCGATCGCCCACACGGCGATCGGTTGTTTCAGGATCGATCCGGTACTCTCTTCGTGCGCCATCTAGCGCGCCACCTCCATGGTCGTGGGTTGATTGCGGTCGACGCGGCTCTCGAGCAGGCGCACCGTGCGCCGCAGCGCCTCGAGGTCGGCCTCGTCGAGGTCGGCGAAGTACGGGTAGAGAGCGGATGCGAGCGTCGCCCGCCACTCGTCGACGGCCGCCGCCCCCGCGGCGGTCAGGCCGATCTGCGACGCACGCGCGTCGTCCGGGTCGTGCACCCGCTCGGCCCAGCCTCGCTCGACGAGCCCGGCGACGATCTTGGTCATCGTCGGCTGGGCGACGCGGCTGAGCTCGGCGAGCTCGCCGATGCGCAGCGGGCTCTGCTGCTGCAGCAGGCCCAGCGTGCGCCAGGTCGCCGACGACTCGGTGCTGCCCGTCTCGCGCGCGGCCATCCGCACGAGCCGGGAGTTCGCCTGCACGAGGTCGCTCAGCAACCCCCGCAACTCACTCCCGCGCTCCATGCCACTAGTTTATATAGCTGAACTATCTATTTCAACCTGGAAAAGGGGCGCCGCGCTGTGTGGAGCGCGACGCCCCTAGGGCAGTCATCCCGGCGTGCCGGGAGGGGACTACTTGAGGGTGACGGTGGCGCCGACCTCTTCCAGAGCGGCCTTCGCCTTCTCCGCGGTCTCCTTGTTGGCGCCCTCGAGCACCGGCTTCGGAGCACCGTCGACGACGGCCTTCGCGTCGCCGAGGCCAAGCGAGGTCAGCTCGCGCACGACCTTGATGACCTGGATCTTCTTGTCGCCCACGGTCTCGAGGATGACGTCGAAGGAGTCCTTCTCCTCGGCCTCCTCGGCGCCCGCACCCGCGCCACCGGCGGCGGGAGCAGCAGCGACCGCGACGGGGGCGGCGGCGGTGACCTCGAAGGTCTCCTCGAACTTCTTCACGAACTCGCTCAGCTCGATGAGCGTGAGCTCCTTGAACGCGTCAAGCAGTTCCTCAGTGGAAAGCTTTGCCATTTTCTCTTCTCCTAATTGCTAGTGATGTACTCACCGCTTGCGAACCGGTTTCCCGCCGGTCGACTCGCGCGAAGCGCGAATGGAGACCCGCGAAAGACCCGGAGTTACGCAGCGGACTCCTGCTTCTCGCGCAGTGCGTCGACCGTGCGGACGGCCTGCGACAGCGGCGCGTTGAACAGATATGCGGCTCCGAACAGCGAGGCCTTGAAGGCGCCGGCCAGCTTGGCCAGCAGAACCTCACGGCTCTCGAGGTCGGCGAGCTTGCCTACCTCTTCGGCGGTCAGCGGCTTGCCATCGAAATAGCCGCCCTTGACCACGAGGAGAGGGTTTGCCTTGGCAAAGTCGCGCAGACCCTTCGCGACGGCGACCGGGTCACCGTGCACGAACGCGATCGCAGACGGGCCGGCGAGCTCGTCGTCGAACGCCGAGATACCGGCGTTGTTCGCTGCGATCTTGGACAGCGTGTTCTTCACCACGGCGTACGACGCGTCGGTGCTGATGGAGCGACGCAGTTCGCGCAGCTTCGCAACAGACAGACCGCGGTACTCGGTCAGCAGAACGGCGGTCGAGCTCTGGAATTTCTCCGTCAGCTCGGCAACCGCGGCTTCCTTGTTCGCCATGGCCACTCCTTATGATTTCGACACCCGAGACGGATGCCTCGGGCGGCCGCAGCCCACAGGGAGAAGGAAAAGAAAAAAGCTCCGGCGCAGGCGCACGGAGCTGGAACAGTGAATGGGCGGACGCCCGAAACTGCATGTCACTTCGCAAACCTGCGCGGGTCGCCTCTTTCGAGGACCTTGGTCCGGCTCCGTTCTCACGGCATGCCGGAAACCTGCGGTCTTTGGCTTGCGCCAATCGTAACCCGGCGCATCCGCCCCCGCCAAATCGGCCGCCCCGCCGCTCACCGCGCAGCCCCCCGCCGGTCGACTCGCGCGCAGCGCGAATGGAGACCCGTGCCCTACACGTGGTCGCGCCAGGTGTGCTTCGGGTCGTACCCGAGCACGCGCTTCGCCTTCTCGATCGACAGCAGAGTGTCGTTGACGCCGAGCTCGCCGCGCACCTCGACGTCCGGGTACACCTCGGCGACGAGCTCCGCGTTCGGCCGGCTCATCACGGTATCGGGCGAGGCGATGATGAAGCGGTCGAATCCCGTCGCCTGGTACTCGAGCGCCTTGAGCACCGCCTGCGCGCCGTCACGCGCGTCGATGTAGCCCCACAGGTTCCATCGCCGCAGCTGCGGGTCGGCGTCGAACGCGGGGAATCCCGCGTAGTCCGAGACGTCCATCACGTTGGAGAACCGCAGCCCGATGATCTTGAGGTCCGGGTACCAGCGGGCGAGTTGCTGCGCCTGCTTCTCCTCGAGCAGCTTGTTCAGCGCGTAGACCGACTCCGGCAGTTCGACCTCTTCGTCGAGCGGGATGTACGGCGGGCGGGTCGAGGTGAACGGCAGGCCGAGCAGCGTCTCGCTGGAGGCGAAGACGATGTTGCGGATGCCGAGGCGCGTCGCCGCGTGGAACACGTTGAACGTGACCAGCGCGTTGTTGTGGAAGGTCGCCGCATCGCTGACCACGCCCGGCGCGGGGATCGCCGCCAGGTGCACGACGGCATCGTATGCGGCCGGCTGATCCGGGTAGGCGCCGTCGCGCACGCCGGACAGCGCCGAGATCACCTCGCCGAAGTCGGTGAGGTCGACGCGCAGGAAACCGGGACCGCGCTCGCCGGCGCGATCGAGGTTGGTGACGTCGTGGCCGGCCTCGCGCAGCAGGGCGAGCACAGTGCGGCCGAGCTTGCCGCTTCCTCCGGTCAGGGCGATCTTCATCGACGGCTCCTTCGGGTCGAATCGTTTCGGTGGGCGTTCCTATCCAACCACCGACCGCGGAAGTCGCACACGGAACACCGTGCGACCCGGTTCGCTCTCGACCACGATGGAACCGTGATGCGCGTCGACGACGGCGCGGACGATGGCGAGGCCGAGCCCCGTCGAGCCCGTGTTGCGCGAGCGCGAACTGTCACCGCGGGCGAAGCGCTCGAAGAGCAGCGGCTGCAGTTCTGGCGGGATGCCCGGGCCGTCGTCGCTCACGGAGACCTCGGCCGCGTCGTCCGTCGCCGCCAACGCGAGAGTCACGGTCGTGCCCGGCGGAGTGTGCACGCGCGCGTTGGTGAGGAGGTTCGCGAACACCTGGTGCAGGCGCGGCTGGTCTCCGATCACTTCGATCGGCTCTTCCGGCAGGTCCAGGCGCCAGATGTGGTCGGGGCCGGCGGCGTGGGCGTCGGAGAGCAGGTTGATCAGCAGCATCGACAGGTCGACCGGCTCGCGATCGAGCTCCCGGCCCTCGTCGAGGCGGGCCAGCAGCAGAAGGTCCTCCACCATCGCCGTCATCCGCTTCGCCTCGGACTCGATGCGGCCGATCGCGTGCTGCACATCGGGCGGGATCTCCTCGCCGCTGCGTCGGGTCAGCTCTGAATATCCGCGGATCGACGCGAGCGGCGTGCGCAGCTCGTGCGACGCATCCGAGACGAACTGGCGCACCTTGCGCTCGCTCGACTCGCGCGCCTGAAGGGCGGATGCCACGTGGCCGAGCATCGCGTTGAACGCACTGCCCACTCGCCCGACCTCGGTCCGCGTATCGGTGTCCTCGTCTTCGACCCGCACCGCGAGCGCGACCTCGCCGCGGTCGAGCGGAAGCGTCGAGACTGTCGTCGCCGCGTCGGCGACGCGGTCCAGGGGCCGCAGCGAGAGCTGGATGATGATCAGCGCGGCGCCGGCGGACGCCAGTCCCGCGGCGGCGGTGACGATCACCATGATGAAGACGAGTCGGGCGGTGGTCGCCTCGGCCTCTGCCATCGGCAGGCCCATAACCAGCGTCGTCGCCTGGTCGGGCAGCAGCACGGCCGCAACGCGGTACTCGGTGTCTTGTCCGCCCAGGTTGAGGGAGATCGTCGTCGGGTGGTCGTCGGTCGGCAGTGCCATCAGCCTGGCGCGGGACTCGTCCGAGATCGGCTTCGCCCCCGTGTCCGAGCCGGTCGGCAGATACCGTCCGTCGATCCAGGTCGTCCCGCGCAGCAGCACGCCGATGGTGCCGCCCGGCTGGCCGGAGATCTGCACGAGGCTGCTCGCGCTCGGCACGCCCTGGCCCTGGTAGAGGGACTGGCTGGCCGCGTTGTCCGCCCGGGTGATCGCGAGCTTCAGCTGGGAGTCCACGCGATTGATCAGATAGCCGTTCAGCAGCGCGACGCTGACCCACCCGATCAGCAGTCCGAGCACGGCGACGACCGCGACGATGGTGAGCACGAGCTTGCGCCGCAGGGTCCAGGACCGGAACGGATGCCGCAGGCCTTCGCGCAGGCGGGCCCACAACTGCTCGCCGGCGAACCGCCGTGCCGTCGTCATGGGCACCGAGGCTACCGCGGGCCCCGGCGCCTCGCGTGTCATTCTGCGGCCTTGACCATGTATCCCGCGCCGCGCACCGTGTGGATCATCGGCTTGCGTCCGGCGTCGATCTTCTTGCGCAGGTACGAGATGTACAACTCGACGACGCTGGAGGTGCCGCCGAAGTCGTACGACCAGACGCGGTCGAGGATCTGCGCCTTGGAAAGCACCCGGCGCGGATTGCGCATGAGATAGCGCAGCAGTTCGAACTCGGTTGCCGTGAGGTTGATCTGCTCGCCGCCCCGGGTGACCTCGTAGCTGTCCTCATCGAGCACGAGGTCCCCGACGACGATGCGCGGGTCGGCGGTGTCGGCGACCAGCGCGCGCGAGCGGCGCAGCAGCGAGCGCAGGCGCGCCACGAGCTCCTCGAGGCTGAACGGCTTGGTGACGTAGTCGTCACCGCCCGCGGTGAGCCCCGCGATCCGGTCGTCGAGCGAGTCCTTCGCGGTGAGGAAGAGCACCGGGGTCTCGTTTCCGCCCTCACGGATGCGACGCATGACCTGCAGTCCGTCGAAGTCGGGAAGCATGATGTCGAGCACGACGGCATCCGGCTTGAAGTCGCGTGCCAGGGTCACGGCCTGGTGGCCCGTGCCCGCGCTCTTCACCTCCCAGCCCTCGTAGCGGAGGGCCATCTGAAGCAAGTCGGTCAGGGTGTTCTCGTCGTCGACGACGAGGATCCGGATGGGCGAGCCGTCGGGGTGGTGGAGGTGCGCCTGCGCGGTGCGCGATTCAGACAGGTCCGTGCTCATTCTGCCGATTATGCGCCGCGGCTTTCGGAACGCCTATGCCGAGCTTATGGGGAACCTGTGAGCGCACTGGTCACAGCTGGCCGATCTCCTCCAGCACAGCCTGCATCGCCTCGGCGCTGCGCAGGAACGCGGCCTGCTCGCCAGCGTCCATCTCCACGTGCAGCACCCGCTGCACGCCGCCGCTGCCGAGCACGCACGGCACGCTGAGAGCGATGCCGTCGACGCCGAGGTAGTCGCGCAGCACGATCGAGACCGGGGTGACCATGTGCTCGTCCCGCAGGACGGCTTCCACCATGCGGCAGGCCGCCAGCCCGATCGCGTAGTTGGTCGCGCCCTTCCCCGCGATGATCGCGTAGGCCGATTGCACGGCGGCGCTCGCGAGTTCCCCGAGGGCGGCGTCGTCGAAGATCAACCGCCCGTCCTCGTCGGCCCACCGCCTGATCGGCGACCCGCCCACCGCGGCGCGCGACCAGAGCGGGAACTCGCTGTCCCCGTGCTCGCCCAGGATCATCGCGCTCACGTCACGCGGCGCGACGCCTGCGCGCTCGGCCACCAGCCAGCGCAGCCGCGAACTGTCCAGTGTCGTGCCTGAGCCGATGACCTGCCCCCGACGCAGGCCCGCGACATCCGTGGCCACGACCGTGAGCACGTCGACGGGGTTGGTGACCAGCAGGTACACGGCGTCGGGAGCGCGCCGCACGAGCTGCGGCATCAGCGTTCGGATGATGTCGGCGTTGGTGTTGACGAGGTCCAGCCGGCTCTGGCCGGGCTGCTGGCTCGCACCCGCCGTGATCACGATCACGTCGGAGCCGGCGATCACGTCGAGGTCCCCGCCGCCGATGATCCGGGTGGCGTGGGCGAACGGGGTGCCGTGCGCGAGGTCCAGCACCTGCGCCTCGGCACGCGCCGCATTGACGTCCTGGATCGCCACCTCGTCGGCCGCACCGCGGATGAGCGCGGCATAGGCCAGCGAGGTGCCGACCGCACCGGCCCCGATGATGCCCAGCTTCGTGGTGCGAACATTGACCATGACGCCATCCTGGCGCTCGCGCGTGGGTACCGTCCACGTTTGTTCGGCCCTGTTGCCCGATCAAACACACGGAATGCACGCATTAGGCTCTGTGGCAACGGTCACCGAAGACCGGGAAGGTTGCGATGACGACTGAGGTGATTCTCGATCCCGCCGAGCGGGCGGCCGCCACCAGCGACGCGATCCCTGAGCCTGTGCGCGTCGCGGACGGCGTGTGGACGATGCCGGTGGAGTTCCCGAGCGAGGGCCAGCCGTTGCGTTACACGCTCGGATACGTTCTGCTCGACGGCGACGGCGGCGTCCACCTGATCGACCCGGGCGTCGACACCGACGCCAACTGGCAGCGGCTCGAGGGGCTGCTCGCCGCGCTCGGAACGTCGGTCTCCGCCATCCGTACCGTCATCGCCACCCACCTGCACTTCGACCACCTCGGCATGGCCGAGCGCGTTCAGCGCGCGACGGGAGCAGCGGTCGTACTGCACCGCCTCGAACAGGCCGCCATCGACGGAGAGTTCGGCGGGGCCGACCCTGAGCGCTTCGACCGTTGGGGCGTGCCCCGGGCGCGGCGCGACGAGCTCGCGCGCATCACCGAGGAACGCTTCACCAAGGCCGCGATCGCCGCCGACCGTCTGGTCGATGGGGGCGACGTGCTCGAACTCGGCGATCGGATGCTCGAGGTGATCTGGACCCCGGGCCACACCTACGGCAGCATGTGCCTGCGCGACGCCGAGCGGAAGCTGCTCTTCACGGGCGACCATGTGCTGCCCCTGATGAATCCGGGTCTCGGTCTCGGGGGCCCTGCGCCGAGCAATCCGATCTCCGACTACCTCGTCTCGCTCGACAAGGTGATCGGATTCGACGATCATCAGGTGTGCCCGGGGCACGGCTACCGCTTCCTCGGCCTCCGGGCGCGGTGCGAGCGCCTGGCCGCGCACCACGCTCGCCGCACCGCCGAGGTCGCGGCCGTACTCGACCGGCTCGACCGCCCGTCAGTCTGGCAGGTCGCCTCGCAGCTCTACTGGAGCATGGGGTGGGAGAACCTGTCGCACTACCTGCTCGACTCCGCCTTGGCGCAGACCGAGCTGCACATCGCCCGGCTCGGGCGGCATCACGAACTGGAGAAGACCGCATGACCGACACCGCCCTCGACGACCGCCGCCGACTGCGTGAATCGACGCGGGTCGATGGGAAGAACGCGCGCTCGTGGCAGCTGGTGTCGGCTTTGCAGACTGCGCAGTTCGACCACGCTCAGCTTGGTCGGGCCGATCAGATCGTGCTGGACCTCGAGGATGCGATCGACGAGTCGCTGAAGACCGTGGCGCGGGAGAACGTCGTGAACTGGCTGGCCGGCGGCGGCAACGCCTGGGTGCGCATCAACGACTGGACCACGGTCGACTGGTCCGACGACATCGCGGCCCTGGCCGGGGTGCCGGGGCTCAACGGGGTGATGCTGGCCAAGACCGAGGCGGCGGAGCAGGTGACCGACACCTTCCAGCGCCTCGGCGGGGCGACTCCGGTGGTGGCGTTGATCGAGTCCGCGCTCGGCATCGAAGACGCGGTGGACATCGCCCGGGCCCGCGGGGCGTTCCGGCTTGCGTTCGGCTCGGGCGACTACCGCCGGGACACTGGGGCGTTCAACACGCCGCTGGCGATGGCCTACCCGCGCACCCGGCTGGTGCTCGCCAGCCGGATCGGCGGCCTGCCCGGGCCGATCGACGGTCCGACGGTCGCGAGCACGCACCCGGTCCTGCGCGAGCAGGCGGCCGACGCGGTCGCGCTGGGCATGACCGGCAAGCTGTGCCTGGACCAGGAGCAGCCCGCCGTGATCAACGAGTCGATGAGCCCGTCGCCGGCCGACGTCGCGTGGGCCCTCGACTTCCTGCAGCGTTTCGAGGAGGACGGCCGCGTCATCCGCGACGGCAGCGACAAGCCGCGCCTGGCCCGCGCCGAGGTCATCCGCCGCCGCGCCGAAATCTTCAAAATCCAGCCGGCCCGCTGAACACCGCCGCCTCCCGGCAGAGCCCGTCAGAGCGTCGCCACGGCGGGCGACCAGTCCTCCGGCAGCGGCGGGGTGGGGGTGAACGTGCTCTCGACCGGGACCCATTCGCCGCGATCCGCCGCCTCGATGGTCGAGACCATGATGTCCAGGGCATGGAACGCCTGCTCCCCCGACGCGCGCTCGGGCACACCGGCGCGGATGGCACGGGCGAGCTCGACGACCCCTGTGCCGCGCGCCGCCTTCTCACCCTCGGTCGGGATGACTTCGGGCTCGGGCGCATCCGTGTGCAGCACGAGATCACCCACGAACATGTTCGGGTCGTTGGCCTCGAGAGCGCCGTCGACACCGGTCACCTCGAACAGCGTCCGCTTGATCTTCGAGTCGAAGCTGAAGATGCTCTGCGACGTCTGGCCGCCCTCGAACTCGAACACCGTGGTGACGTGCGTGGGCACGGTCACCTCGAAGGTCTCTCCGGCGCGAGGACCTGAGCCGATGGTGCGGACGGTCTTCGAGCGGGAGGCGACAGCGGCGACGCGCTTCACCGGCCCGAACAGCTGGATCAGCGCCGTAACGTAGTAGGGGCCGACGTCGAACAGCGGCCCGCCACCTTCCTGGAACAGGAAGTCCGGGTTCGGATGCCACGACTCCGGGCCCGGCTGCTGCATGAGGGTCAGCGCGGTCATCGGCGCGCCGATCGCTCCGCTCTCGACGAGGCGGCGCGCCGTCTGGATGCCGGCTCCGAGGAACGTGTCCGGCGCGCCGGCCACTCGCAATCCTCTGGCCCGCGCCTCCTCGAGCAGCCGACGGCCGCTCTCGCGGTCCAACGCGATCGGCTTCTCGGTCCACACGTGCTTGCCCGCCTCGAGCGCCCGGAGAGCGACTTCGGCGTGCACCTTGGGGATGGTGAGGTTGACGACGATCTCGATCTCGGGGTCGGCGAGCAGCTCGTCGACGGTTCCGAAGCCGCGCACGCCGAAGGCCTGGGCTTGGAACTCAGCCCGGTCGAGGTCGAGGTCGGCCACGAACCGCACCTCGACGTCGGGGAACGCGGTCAGATTGGTCAGGTACTGCGTACTGATGTTGCCCGCCCCGATGACGCCGACGCCGACGCGGCCCGCGCCGCTCACGCGAGGCCCTCCTGCTTCAGGAAGGCCACGCTGTCGGCGACCGCCGTGAATCGATCGCCTCGCGAGTCGTCGAGTTCGATCACGCGCAGGGCATTCGGCGCCGCGTCGATGATGGCTCGGATCGGCAGCCTGCCCCGGCCCACCGCGACCTGGTCCTTGTTCTCATGCGTCGCAGGGCCGTCCTTGACGTGCAGCGCGACGACGCGGTCGCCCAGTTCCTTCAGCAGCGCGACGGGATCGCTGCCTCCGACGGCGGCCCAGTAGGTGTCCAGCTCGAGGAAGACGTTCTCCGGCAGGCGCTCGACGAAGATGTCATAGGCGGTCGACCCGTCGACCTTCGTCTCGAACTCGAACGCGTGGTTGTGATAGCCGACCTTCAGTCCGACCGCAGAAGCGGCCTCGGCCGCGGCCGCGAGATCGTCGGCGATCCGCGCGATCTCGCCGGCGGTCCGCCAGCGGGATTCGTCGATGTGCGGGTCGATCAGCGTTTGCACCCCCAGCGCCGCGGCCCTGTCGAAGATCGGGCCGAGATCCTCTCCCACAAAACGCTGGTGCGCGGTCGGGCTGGCGAGGCCCGCGGCGGCGAGACCGTCTTCAAGGCTGTCGAGGCCCATGATGTTGAACGGCTCGACCTGGGTGAAGCCCAGCTCCGCCAGGCGGGCCAGCGTGCCCGCCAGATCGTCCTGGAGCGCCTCGCGCACGGTGTAGAGCTGCACGGAGAGCAGTGACTCGGTCACAGTTGTCCTCTTCTTCGAGTGATCGGGGGCGCGACCGGCGCGGCCGCTGCTTCATTCCAACACACCGCCGCCCACCGCGGCGCGGGCTGGACGAACCGGACCGACCACGGCCAGGATCGAAAGAACCCCAAGAGAACGGACGTCGCCGATGACCCTTCCCGAGCCCGGCTTCCCCGACCCAGCCGACGCCCCCAGCCTGCGCTGGGGAGTGCTGGCACCGGGCGGCATCGCCCGCAGCTTCGTCAGCGCCCTGCAGGAGCACTCGAGCCAGCGCGTCGTCGCCGTCGCCTCGCGGTCGCACGACCGCGCCCGCGCATTCGCTGACCAGTTCGGCATCGAACGAGCGCACCAGACCTACGCCGCCCTCGTGGGCGACCCCGACGTCGACGTCGTCTACGTGGCGTCCACGCACAACGCGCACCTCGAGCTCGCCCTGCTCGCGATCGAAGCGGGCAAGCACGTGCTCGTCGAGAAGCCCGCCGCATTCACAGCCGACCAGGCGCAACGCATGCACGACGCCGCCCGCGACGCCCACGTGTTCCTGATGGAGGCGATGTGGACTCGCTACCTGCCGCACATCGACGTGGCACGCCGGCTCATCTCGTCCGGCGCTCTCGGCGATATCCGGCTGGTGACTGCAGATTTCGGCGTCAAAGCCGACTACGACCCGGCGAGCCGCATGTTCGACCCCGACAAGGCGGGCGGCGCCCTACTCGACCTCGGCGTGTACCCGATCTCCTTCGCCCAGTTCGCGCTGCCTGCGTTGACCCACGATCCGAAGATCCACGTCGCCGGCTCGCTCGCGCCCACCGGTACCGACGCCCAGGTCTCCCTGCTCCTCGAAGCGGATGCCTCGTCCCATGCGCTCCTGCACGTGGGCGTCGAGGCGCGCACCCCATGGACCGCGACGATCTCCGGAACGGAGGGCCGCATCGAGATCGACGCGCCGTTCTGGTCGCCGTCCGCCCTGACCTTCATCCCTGCCGACGGTGAAACCGAACGGTACCCGGGCCACCCGGCCATCTCGGGCGGCGGAGGCATGGCGTTCGAGGCCGCGGCACTGGCCCGCTACGTCAGCGACGGCCTCGACGACTCCCCACTGCATCCGTTCTCGGAGGCGATCGCCACCCTGCGGATCATCGACGAGGCGCGTCGCCGCCTCGGCTACACGGCCGCCCTGGGAGAATAGCGTTCCATGACCCAGTTGCTGCTGTCCCTCTTCGACGCGCAGCAACCCGCGCGACCTGCGTACCTCGACCGCGTGGTCGCCGACTCGAGCGATCGAGTTGCCTGGCTGCGTGCCCGCAATCGCGGGATCACGGCCACCGACGTCGCCAAGCTGTCCACCCCGCGATCGGTGGAGCATGCCGCCCGGGAGAAGTGGTACGGCTCGCGCTTCACCGGCAATGCCTACACCGAGCACGGCCGTGCACGCGAGCCCGAGATCGCCGCCTGGGTCCTCGAGAACCACGGCATCGCGCCGTCCACGCTCCTATTTCATGCCGAGCGGATGCCCCAACATCTCGCCACCCCTGACGGGCTGGTGCAGCGCCCGGATGGCACCTTGGAGCTGGCGGAGATCAAGACGACGAACAAGTCGTGGCGCGGCATCCCACGGCACTACCTGCGTCAGGTGTGGTGGCAGCAGTACGTACTCGGCGCCGAACGCACCCTCTTCGTCTGGGAGCGGCACGAAGAATTCGTTCCCGTAGGCGAACCGGAGTGCCGATGGGTCGACCGCGATGACGACGAGATCGCTGTATTGGTCGCCCTTGCCGCCCGACTCTCGGACGCCATTGAGGCCCTGGCCCAGCGTCATACGCGCGCAATGGCAACGTAATACGCCGCCAGTAGGCTCGCTGGCAGCGAAGCCATGGAGGTGGGCCTTTGACCGAGACGATGAGCGCCGCGGCCATCGAGGGGTTCGGGGGGCCCGAGGTTCTGCGGCTGGTCACGGTGCCCCGCCCGTTGCGGATCAACGACGAGGTCGTTGTACGGATCGCGGCGGCCGGGCTCAACCCGTTGGATGCCAAGACTCGCGGTGGCCGCGGTGTCGCGGCGGCGGTGCGGGACTTCCCGGCCGTGCTCGGGCACGACTTCAGCGGCGTCGTGGTCGAAGCCCCCTACGAGGGCTTTCCGCTCCAGCCTGGCGATGCCGTCTACGGAATGATCCCCGTCCCTCGATACTCCGGCAGCTACGCGGAATTCGCCTCTGTTCCATCCCGCTGCATTGCGCCGAAGCCGGTCGGGCTTTCGCACTCCGAGGCAGCGGCCGTTCCCCTCGCGGCCTTGACGGCGTGGGGACTGATTGTGGAGCAGGCGAAAGCGCACGAGCGTCAGCGGATCCTCATCCACGCTGGAGCCGGCGGCGTGGGACACTTCGCCATCCAGTTCGCCTCGTACTTCGGAGCCCACGTCATTGCGACGGGATCGGCACGCAACCTCGAGTGGCTCCGATCTTTGGGCGCCGCCGAAGTCGTCGACTACACCACGCAGCGTTTCGAAGACGAGCTCGAACCTGTCGACGTCGTCATCGACCTCATCGGCAATGTGCACGACAACACCGGCAAGCGCTCACTCGCGGTGCTCCGCACCGGGGGCCTGATCATCAACGTGCCCACAGGCAGTTGGGACGGCTTCGCCGCCGACTGCGCAGCAGCCGGAGTGCGAGGCACGACCTTCAAGGCCGCGCCCGACGCCGCCACCCTGGCGGTGATCTCTCGCCTTCTCGAGCAGGGCTCGGTCCGAGTCCACGTGGACGAGATGTTCGAGCTCCGCAACGCGGCGGCGGCGCACCAAAAGCTCGAGGCAGGCCATACCCGCGGCAAGATCGTTCTCCGCATCAACGAGACCGACTCGGCTGATCGTTAAATGCCGAAGACCCCGTCCATTGGACGGGGTCTTCGTAATGGGTGTTCGGCGGTGTCCTACTCTCCCACAGGGTCGCCCCTGCAGTACCATCGGCGCTGGGAGTCTTAGCTTCCGGGTTCGGAATGTGTCCG
>NZ_AULK01000007.1 GCF_000419445.1 Gryllotalpicola ginsengisoli DSM 22003
TCCGGTCGTTGAACTTCGAGTTGTTCATCATGCGTCACCCCGAGCTTCGGCATGTCCGCACCCGGGTGAAGTCGCCAGGCCAGAACGGGTCACGCGAACGCGGGTTCGGGACGCTGAAGTACGAGCGGCTGTTCCTCGACGAGATCCCGGACTCCTTGACGCTCATCGAGCGGGCCGAGGACTACCGAGTCGAGTACAACACCGAGCGCCCTCATGAGGCGATCGCCTGGAACCGGCCACTGGAGGTGCACCTCGGCCTGGCCGACCCCACCACCCCCACCTTTGAAACAGAAGAAATCCTGCCAACTACTTGACGCGGGACAAAGTTGGGGATCTGATAGCCGAGAGAGATCGTCACGATGTCGACGCTACGCCCGCCTGCGCGCTGTGCTATACCTAATGCTGCTAGGTGTCATCGGCGTGAGGAGGACCGGATGCGGCTCGCGAAGGATCTGATGGCGGCGACGTCTGCGCCGCTCGTGCTCGCGATCCTCGCCGACGGCGAGAGCTACGGCTACGCGATCATCGCGCGGGTGCGGGAGCTCTCGTCGGGCGAGATCGAGTGGACCGACGGATTGCTCTACCCGTTGCTGCACCGTCTGGAGAACGCAGGGCTCGTCGTCTCACGCTGGGGCGAGGCCGACACCGGCAGGCGCCGACGCTACTACGAGATCACGGATGCCGGCCGCGCGGAGCTCGCCGAGCACCGGCGGCAGTGGACGACCGCGGTCACGACGCTGTCCCAGGCGTTCGGCGGGCTGCGCACGGCGTTCACGGCGCTGTCGGCGCCGGCGGCGAGCGGCGCGCCCGGTGCCGTCGGTGCGGCCGGCGCCGTCGGTGCAGCCGGCGTCGCGGGGGCGACCGCGTGAGCCGGCAGGACCTGCTCGACCCCGAGGCCGCCGTCGCCTCGTGGCGCGCGTACCTGGTCTCGCGCGGCTCGATCTCCGCTGCGGACGCCGACGAGCTCGAGGACCACCTGCGGGCGCAGATCGACGACCTCTGCGCGGCGGGGCTCGAGCGTGACGAGGCGGTGCTCATCGCGGTCAAGCGGATGGGGCGGCAGGACGAGATCGCGGGCGAGTACGCCCTCGAGCATTCGCGCCGCATGTGGAAGCAGCTCGTCACCGGCGGCCTCGAGCGCCCGCGCCGCACCGACAGCGTCGGCGTCATGCTCGGCTTCGCGGTGCTCGCGGCCGTGCTCGTCAAGCTGCCCGGCCTGGTCGGCGCCCCGCTCGTGCCCGCGGTGCTGGACGGCGGCGTGCTCGCGCTGGCCGCCGTCGCGGCGTTCGTGGCCTGGCGCTCCCGTCCGCCCCGGGCGGTGATCCTGGTCGCCGCCGTCGTGTTCGCGCTCGTCGCCGCGCTCGCGGCCGGGTACCCCTTCGGCGAGGCATCCGACACGGTCGTCGTGTTCGGCCTACACGCGCCCGTGCTGCTCTGGCTGACCGTCGGCGCCCTGTACTGCGGCGCCGGCTGGCGCTCGGGGGCCCGGCGCATGGACTTCGTGCGCTTCACGGGGGAGTGGCTCGTCTATCTCGCCCTGTTCGCGCTGGGCGGCGGGGTGCTGATGGGGCTGACCGCCGCGGTGTTCTCGGCGCTCGGCGCCGATCCCGAGGTCGTGCTCGCGGAGTGGGTCGCACCGTGCGGGGCGGCGGGCGCGGCGGTCGTCGCCGTGTGGCTCGTCGGCGCGAAGCAGGAGGTCATCGAGAACATGGCGCCCGTGCTCGGCAGGGTCTTCACGCCCCTGTTCACGATCGCGGTGCTCGCGATGCTCGCCGGCGCGTGCGCGAGCGGCGGCTTCCGCTCCTACCGGGAGGTGCTGATCATCGTCGACGTGCTGCTCGTGGTGGTCGCGGGGCTCGTGCTCTACGTGCTCTCCGCCCAGCAGCCGACCGATCGGCCGGGCTGGACGGAGCGCATCCAACTGGTGCTCGTGCTCGCGGCGTTCGCGCTCGACGGCTTCGCTCTGGTCGCAATGCTCGGGCGCATCGGCGACGGGGGACCGACGCCGAACCGCGTCGTCGCCCTCGGCGTGAACCTCGTGCTGCTCATCGGGCTCGCCGGGTCGGCGTGGCTGCTCGGGCGGCGGGCGTTCGGCCGGGATGCCTCGATCCGCCGCCTGCTCGCCTGGCAGACCGGTTACCTGCCCGTGTACGGCACGTGGGCGCTGCTCGTCGTCGTGGTCGTGCCTCCGCTGTTCTCGTTCCGCTGAGCGGTGAGGCGGGGGCGTCGTCGCCCCCAGTGGATCGAGGACTCCGGGTCAGCGGCGGCCGGTCAGCGGCCTGTCGGCTGAGTGGCCTGTCTGCCGGTCAGCGGCCCGCCGGCTGAGTGGCCTGTCTGCCGGTCAGCGGCCTGTCGGCTCGTCTTCGTACGCGAGGTCGCAGCTCTCGCAGCGCAGCACAGGAGCCACGCGAAACAGGTCGTCGCCGCACATCGGGCAGGTGAGTCCAGTGATGATTCGCTCGCTCGTGTCAGTGGACATATCGCGAACGATACCCGCGTGCCCCACCTGGGGAACACCCGCGATGGGGGGCGTTTGAAGGAGCGGGGAACCGGTGAGCAACGGGCGGCGCGCCCTGCTAGCAGAGCCGTCGCCGGCGTCGCAAGGCGTGGGCGGGTCGCGCCGGGCGCCGATAGCGTGGCGCTCGGCCGGGCGCCGCCGGCGCAGGGCATGACGCTCTGCCGGGCGCTCGGCCTGGCGGTACGCCCTCCGGCGCACGGTCTTCACCCTGCTCGTCGAGCGGGTGACGGACATCGCGGCGACGCTGACCTTCTACAGCGTGCTGTCGGTGCTTCCCGGGATGCTCGGCGTGTTCGGGATGCTCGGCCTGATCGGGCGCGGACAGCAGACCGCCGATGTGGCGCTCGATATCGCGGGGAAGGTGGCTCCGCAGTCGACGGTCGATCAGTTCCGGCATCCGATCGAGCAGTTCGCTCACGGCGGCGGCGCGGGAGTGGGTGTCGTCGTCGGCATGGCGGCCGCGCTGTGGACGGCGTCGCGGTACGTGGCGGCGTTCAGCGGCGGGTTGAACCGCATCTACCGCGCGCAGGAGGGGCGGCGGTATCCGAAGCTGCGGCTCGTGCAGCTCGCGATCACGGCCGCGGTGCTGGTGCTGGTGGCGGTCGTGGTGTTCGTCGTGCTGCTGTCGGGCCCGTTGCTCGCTCCCGCCTCGGGTGCCTTGTCGCTGGGGCGAGGGGGCATGCTCGTGTGGAACGTCGTGCGCTGGCCGGTCGTCGCGGGCGCGGCCGTGCTGATCATCGTGCTGCTCTACTGGGGCACGCCGAACGTGCGCCAGCCTCGGCTGCAGTGGCTCAGCGTGGGCGGTGTGAGCGCGATGGTGCTGATGGCGGGGGCATCCGCCCTGTTCGGCTTCTACGTCACGCACTTTCCGGCCTTCCATCGTGAGTACGGCTCGCTCGCGGGACTGGTCGCGTTCCTCGTCTGGCTGTGGTTGATGAATCTCGTGCTGGTGTTCGGCGCCGGCTTCGACGTCGAGCTCGAGCGGGCGCGTGAACTGCAGTCGGGCACGGATGCGACGCGCGCGATCCGGCTCCCGCTGCGCGACGAGCGTCGCCTCGCCTGGCTGCGGCGCACCGAGGATGCGCTGATTCGCGACGGTGAGGCGCTGATACCGAAGGGCCGCGACGGCTCGGACTGAGGACGACGTCACGGCGTGCGATGAGCAGGTACGGCCGCGGGGCAGGGTTCTGCCGTGCGGTTTAGCCGGTGTCGCCTTGTGGTTGCCGTGTTCGGGTTTCCAGCTGGGTTCGGATGCCGGATTTGTGGTGCAGGGTCAGGGGTGGCTGGCCTGGCCAGTGCAGGGTGTAGGTGGTGTTGTGTCGGGTGATGCGGGCGCCGTGGTTGTGCAGGCTGAGGTGGTGGTAGCGGCACAGCAGGACGCCGTCTTTGGTTTCGGTTTTGTGGTTCTGCGGGGATTCGGACCAGGGGTTGATGTGGTGGGCTTCGCACCCTGCGGGGGGTCTGCTGCAGCCGGGGAAGAGGCAGCCGCCGTCCCTGGCGGCAAGGGCGCGGCGTTGCACCTTGGTGAACACGCGCTGGTCTTTGCCGGCGTCCAGGGCTCGCCCGTTCTCGTCCAGCAGCAGGGTGGTGAAGGTGCCGGCGCAGATTCCGGTCAGGGCGGTGGTGGCCGGGACCGGGTCGGGCGTCCCGTCCAGCCACGCCACCCCCACCTCCGGGCCCGGGCACTCCTGCTGCCCGAATGCGCCGGCCGGCCCGTCCTCGCCGCCCGGGGTGGGGCAGGTGCTGTGGTCGCCGGCGTGGTGCCGGGCGAGCGTGTCCTGCGCGGTGCGGGCACGGTTCAGGTCGGCGGGGGTGAGGGTGAGGGTGACGGTGGTGTCGTGGTCGCCGAACACCTCGGGGGGGGAGGCGTTCACGCCGGTGGTGAACAGGGTGAGGAATTCGTCCACCAGCAGCTGCTCGTTCGTTCTCGGGTCCAGCTCCAGCTCTCTCGCCCGTTGGATCTCCGCCGCGTCGCGGAACCTCGGGCCCCCGGTGCGCGGGCCGAGTCGTAGGGTGAGGGGTTTCCAGAATCTCTGGTCGGATTCCGGGTCCAGGAGCAGGTCGTAGCGGATCATCCCGTCCGCCCGTTCGGCGCGTTTCAACGACCTCGCCTCGAACCGGGCGTGCGCCTCACGTTCGGCGGTGCGGGTGTCCAGGCTCGCCCGGATCCGGCGGGCGGTGCGGGCGAGTTCCTCGGCCGGCCACCCTGATTCCCACGCCGCCTGGATCAGCTCCAGCACCGCCTCCCGCCACACCGGGGCGTGCGCGGCGGACGGCGGGGTGCCGAGGGCGGTGAGGATCGCGTCGCCGTCGGTGGCCGACAGCCAGCCGTTGCGCACCGCGACCGCCACCGGCGCCTCCGGCGAGCCGGGCAGGTGCGCCAGGTACTCCAGCGACCGGGCCGGCGGCTCCGCGGCATCCGCGGCCGCGGGGGCGACGTGCTGCGCGGTCTCCAACAGGCCGCCGACGCGTACGAGTTTCGCCGCCTCGCCCCGGGTGGACCCGATGACCTTCTGCACCAACTCCGCCCCCGACCGCAACCCCGCGGACTGCGCGAGGCCGTCCTTGCCGAGCTCGCGCGCGGACCGGCGGTCGATCTCCGCCGCGCGCACCGCGATCGCGGCCGACAGGCGCGCCTGGATGCCGGACAGGGCCCGCACCTGCGCGGTCAGCTCGAGACCGGACAAGCCGGCCACCTCGCCGGCATCCGCGAGCACCGCGGCGACCCGGTCGTCCAGGTTCCGCAACGCCTCGAGCATCGAACTCATGCCACACACTCTAAAAGCACCCACCGACATTCGATGCCCCGAGAGTCGAAGATGTGTACAACCAGGCAACGCGGGCCAAATGCTCTGTGATGAAGCTGGTTTTGGCCGCCTCTAGACCGCGAGGACATATCGACGTCTTGCGCACGTGCCAGTCATGTTCACCCCGAAAGGGCGAGTGCGCGGTCGAGGATCACCGAGGAGACTGGAAGCTATGACGAGGGCGAGGGCAGGTGCGGCGCGCGCTACCGTTCGCCTCGGGACGGCACGGGCCGTCTGGTTGGGCGTGGCGTTCGGTGCCGCCGTCGGTACCGCGAGCCTCCTTTGGGCTGCGTTCGCGACCGATTCCGTGGCATACCTCCCGGTGTTCATGCTCGGGTTCTGGATCGTCGGTGGCTTCGTCGGTGCGGTGTCCGCACTTCTCGGGCTCGTTGCGTGGAATGTCCTCTCGGGTGCACCGCGCTGGCCCTCGGCGGCGGTGACCGCCGCGGCTGGAACCATGCTGTGGTTCCTCTGGCTGCTCCTCGACTATGAAGACTGGGCGAAGGCCGTCTGGCCTGGAACGTTGATCGCGGCTGTGCTCATGTCGGGGTTCGGCGTCATGCTCGTCAGAGGCGGGAAGCAGACCTCGGCTCCGCAGTAGTTGCGCCTACTCGGTTGCGATGTGCAGCACCCCATCTTGCGCTGGAGCGCATCCACAGAGAATCGTCGTGCGCGTGTAAGTCCGCACAACCCGGCCCGGGTGTGGAAAACGACCTCACCCGCGCACGGCGTACCGCAGGTAGACGACCCCCGCGGTGAAGCGGCGCTCCTCGAGCAGGTCGAGGCGAGCCGCGAATCCATCGGGCAGAGCGGACTTCCCGCCGCCGACCACGACCGGATTCAGGAACAACCGCACCTCATCGACGAGACCCGCGCGCAGCGCATGCGCCGCGAGTTCCGCACCCCCGATCGAGAGGTCGGAAGCCTCGCGCTCCTTCATCGCCCGGACACTCGATCGGTCGAACGAGCGTACGACAGCCGTCCGAGCCGTCGTGACCGCGCCGAGCGTGCGGGAGAACACCACTTTGTCCGCTGCCCGCCACACCTGGGCCCACTCGCGCTCGAAGGGCGAGAACCCCTCATCCTGGGCGGGGTCCTCCCAGTACCGCATCGTCTCGTACATGCGGCGGCCGTAGAGGTACATGCCGACGGGACGCTCGAGCTCGGTGACGAAGGCCATCACCTCGTCGTCGGGAGCAGCCCACAGGAAGTCGCCGCTGCGGTCTTCGACGCACAGGTCAAGCGAGGTGATCGCCGAATAGCTGAGCCGAGCCATGCCGTGCCTTCCGAAGCGGAACCCGCGCCGCCTTCCGAAGCGGAACCCGCCGCTGGGCGCGAGCCTACGGCTCCGCCGTGCCGTGCGCGACCTCGAGGCCGAGCCATCCGCTCAACTCATCGATCGCGTCGTCGATCGATGCGCGCTCGTCCGCACTCAACGCGACGTCGAGATGCACCGCGTGCACGCGGAACACTCCCGAGGCGAAATCGCTGGCGGCGTCGAGCTTGCCCACCAGCCGGTCGCCCACCAGGATCGGCAGCGCGTAGTAGCCCCAGCGCCGCTTCTCGGCCGGCTTGTACATCTCGAGCGCGTAGTCGAATTGGAACAGCTCGAGCATCCGCTTGCGATCGAAGACGAGCCGGTCGAACGGCGACAGCAGCACCGTGCGCGCCTCGAACGGCTCGTCGAGCCGCGCCAGCTGCGACGGATCGACCCGCCAGCCGCCCCGCACCCCCTCGACGATCGCCGCGACGCCCACGGCGTCGAGGCCGATCGGCTCCTGCAGCGTGCCCCGCAGCCCCGGCCGGGTGATGCCGAGCGCGGCCAGGCGCAGTTCGCTCAGCCGCCGATGCGCCTCCTCCGCGGGCACCGGCGACCGCACGGTCGGGTAGACCCGCCACGCGACATCCCACAGCCGTTCGCCGCCGTCGCGGCCGGCCAGCGCGATCTCGCCGCGGCGCGCCAGCAGGCCGAGCAGCTGCGACACGTTCTTGCCGGCCGTCCACCCCGAGCTCTCCCACGGCACGACCGACGTGTCGGGGATCGCCGAGGTCGGCAGCGGGCCCTCGCGCTCGAGCAGCTCCAGCACGTCCTGCCGGAACGGTTCGTTGTCGGCCAGCCACCGGCGCGCCCGCTCGTACGGCGGCCACTGCGCCATCTCGGGAAGCCGCAGCTCGAGGTGGCTCGTCGGGTAGATCATGGCGTCGAGCTCGTACAGCGTGCGATCGACCTCGAGCGCCTCGACGAGCTGCTGCGGCCGGTACGACGCCCCGAGCCGGTCGAACAGCACCAGGTCGGCGGCGGGCACGACCGCGGCCGTCGGCTCGTTCTGCACCGAGGTGAGGTGCTCGACCACGCCGACCAGGTCGGCCGGCTCGCCACGCTCGACCACCTCGACCGCCCCCGCAGGGCCCGGCGACGCGTCGAGCAGCTGCGCGCGCACCGCGATGCGCCGCGCCTGCGTGCGCGTGAGATGCGTCGAGTGAACGGATGCCACGGCCTCAGCGTGCCACGCACCGCCGACGTTCCCCGCGGCCGCGTCCCCGCTGCCGCGTTCACCCCCACGTCCCCGCGGCCGCGTTCACCCCCACGTCACCGATTCGTTCCCGTGCGTGAACGGCGTCGGGCCAGGGTTCGAGGAGTCCCCTTACCCCACAAGAGAGGCGCAATGAAGCACATCACCCGCACCCTCGCGGCCGTGGCGATCGTCGGCCTCGGCGTCGCCGCATCCGCCCCCGCTTTCGCCGCTTCCGGCCGCAACACGGCCACCTCGCACTCCACCGCTCCCCGCAACGACGCGTTCACCGTGAACGGCGGAGTGACGAGCGTCATCGACCCGCAGGCCAACGACCCGAAGGGCCTGCAGATCGTCTCCAACACCAAGACCGCGCACGGCACGCTCACCCGGCAGTCCGACGGCACCTTCATCTACACGCCCGACAAGGGCTTCCACGGCACCGACTCGTTCACCTACTCCACCTCCGACGGCGTCTCGCTGTACTCCACCGACATCGCACCGCTCGGCACGGTGACGGGCGTGAACATCTCGGGCGGCGCCTACGGCTCGGCCGTGACGACCAAGCCCGGGAACGACAAGATCTTCTACGGCTTGACCGACCGGGGCCCGAACGTCGACGGCCCGAACGGCACCAAGGTCGAGCCGCTGCCCGACTTCGAGCCCGCCATCGGCGAGTTCACCTACGGCTCCGACGGCCAGGCGGTGCTGCTCAAGACCATCCGGCTCAAGGGCACCGACGGCAAGCCGCTCAACGGCCTCGAGAACCCCGAGGCGAATGCGGGCGAGACGATCACCGACATGGACGGCAACGTGCTTCCGACGTCGGACCACGGCCTCGACACCGAGGGCCTCGTCGCAGCATCCGATGGCACGTTCTGGGTCTCCGACGAGTACGGCCCCTACATCGTGCACTTCGACAGCACCGGCAAGGAGATCGGGCGGCTGTCGCCCTACGACGGCACCCTGCCGGCCGAGCTCAAGTTCCGTGAGCCGAACAAGGGCATGGAGGGCCTCACCGTGACGCCCGACGGCAAGACGCTCGTCGGCATCATGCAGTCCGCCCTCACGATCGACAGCGACCACCAGGCCAAGAGCAAGAACATCCCGTTCACGCGCATCGTCACCTACGACCTGAAGACGAAGGCCGTGCACGAGTACGCGTACGTGCTCGACGACCCGGCGACCACCGGCACCGCGGTCAGCGAGATCACCGCGGTCAGCGCGACCAAGTTCCTCGTCGACGAGCGCGACGGCAACATGGAGCCGGGCGCCTACAAGAAGATCTACGAGATCGACCTGTCCAAGGCGACCGACATCGGCCCCGACGCGAACGTCGAGAACGCGCACTACGACGCCACCTACGGCCTCGAGGTTGACGGCGTCGGTCCGCTCGAGTACCTCTTCACCGACAAGTCGCAGAGCCCCGACGGGCAGGCCATCCTGACCGCGAACCACATCACGCCGGTGAAGAAGTCGCTCTACCTCGACCTCGGCGCGCTGGTCACCAAGCTCGACCCGACCGGCGGCTTCTTCGGCCACGACAAGGTCGAGGGTATCGACCTGATCGACGGCGGCACGAAGCTGCTCGTCTCGAACGACAGCGACTTCGGCATCGACGGGCTCGCGGATGCCTCGGGCGAGGTCTCCACGGACGTGACGGCGCCCTTCACGCTGCACGCCAAGACCCTGCCGAACGGTCAGCAGGACGACGGCGAGTACCTCGTCGTCGACCTCGCCAAGGCGAACGACGCGGTCAAGACCGCGACGGTCAGCATCCGCGTTCGCTGACGCGCTACTCTGAGGCCCTGCGGCGGAGCACCCCACGCCCCGCCGCAGGGCTCTCGTAGCGTGAAGGAGTCGTGCGTGCCGTCTGCCTCCCCGTCTTCCCCCGCCGGCCGCAGCCTGCAGGCGCGGCGCAGCACGGCGCATCCGTTCTGGTCGAGCGTGACGGGCGAGGTGCGCCGCACCACCTGGTACGACGACGGGCTCGACATGACGGCCGCGCGCTTCGCCGCGACGCGCGAGCCGCTGCGCCTCGGCGTGCGGCCGATCTCGCCGCGCGCGTGGAGCTTCGCCGGCCTCGAGGACGGGCGGCTGACGGTCGCCGGCACTGCCGACGACGCCGGCACGGATGCCGCGGCCGAGGCCGACGCCGAGCGCGCGGTGCGCAAGGTGCTCGACCTGCTGCTGCCCGAGGAGGCGCTCGCCCGATTCGTGCTCGAGCCGATCGCCGAGGCTCGGGTGCGGCGCCGGCTGGTGCGCTCGTTCACGGCGCGCTGGCGCGAGCCCCACGACGGGCCGGCCCCGTTCGGCATGCGCCACGGCGGCGAGGCGTTCCGCTTCCGCATCGACGTGAAGAGCGGAATCGTCGTGCAGGCCACCGCCTTCGCCGCCGGCTCGGTGGTGGAGCGGGTCGAGCTGCACCGCCTGGCCATCAGCGCGCTTGACGCGCCGCCGATCGGGGAACGGATCCTGGTGTAAGCCCGGAAAGGAGTCACATCATGCCCGGAGCGAAGGATCTGCCCAGCACGCTGCAGCGCTCGCCGAAGCACGCCCAGGAGATCTGGGTGAAGGCGCACGACTCCGCGCTCGACAGCTACGGCCCCGGCCGCCGCGCCCAGCAGACCGCGTACGCGGCCCTCAAGCACGAATACGAGAAGGTCGGCGACCACTGGGAGGAGAAGGGTCGCAAGGGGCCATCGGATGCCGGGGCCAAGCGCCGCGGCCGGCCGACGGCCGGCGGGGTGGACGCCGAGGCGCCGAAGTCGCACCTGATGGAGGTCGCGAAGAAACTCGACATCCGCGGCCGCAGCTCGATGAGCAAGGACGAGCTGGTCGACGCGATCCAGAAGGCGAACGCCAGGGAGACGAGGAAGAGCCGCTGAGGCATCCGTGACCCTGTCGGTGCGGGCGCCGGAGCGGAGCCCGCACCGGTTTCGCCGGCGACGGGGCCGTCGCCGTCTCAGCCCTTGCGCGCCTGCGTCGCCACGCCCTCCACGAAGAAGCGCTGCCCGAACGCGAACAGGATCAGCATCGGCAGCGTGACGAGCAGGCTCGCCACCATCACGAACTGGTAGTCGCCGTGGCCGCCGTTGGTCGGGCTGAACGCCGTCATCGCGTACGAGATGCCGAGCGGCACCGTGAACGACGACGGGCTGCCGCCGTTCAGGTAGATCAGCGCGCCCTGCAGGTTGTTCCAGCTGGCCTGGAACTCGAACAGGAACACGATCACGAACGACGGGATCGACAGCGGCATCGCGATGCGCCGGAACAGCCCCCACGCGCCCAGGCCGTCGATGCGGGCGGCATCGAACAGCTCCCTGGGCAGGCCGAGGTAGAACTGCCGCTGCAGGAAGATGTAGAACGCCGAACCGAACAGGTTCGCCCCGAACAGCGGCACCCAGGTGCCCACGAGCCCGAGCCCGTGCCAGATCAGGTACTGCGGCACCATCGTCACCGCGGTGGGAAGCATCATGGTGCCGAGCACCAGGCCGAACAGCAGGCCGCGGCCGGGGAAGCGGAAGAACGCGAAGCCGAACGCCACGACCGAGCTCGAGACGGCGGCGAGGCCCGCCGCGAGCACGGCGATGGCGAGGCTCGTGAACACCCACGACAACAACGGCAGCTGCTGCCACACCTCGACGAAGTTCTGCGGGCTGAAGGTGTGCGGGATGAGCGCGTTGTCGAAGACCTCCTCCCGCGGCTTGAAGCTCGCCGAGATCAGCCACACGAGCGGGTACAGGAACGCGCAGCTGCACAGGCCGAGGGCCACCCACACCACGATCCGGCCGAGGCGGGAGGAGGTGCGGCTGCGGCCGGGCAGGCGCGCCGCCGAGGCATCCGTCGCGGGCGTCTCGGCCGCCTCGCGCACGAACGCGGTCGCGCTCGCCGAGCCCGAGGTCGCGGTCACGACCGCGCCTCCGCCTCGTAGTAGACGAAGCGGTTGCTCAACTTCACCTGGATCAGCGTGATCACGAGCACGATCGCGAACAGCAGCCACGCCATCGCCGAGGCGAAGCCGAAGTCGAACTGCCGGAACGCCTGCTGGAACAGGTACACGGCGTAGAACAGCGACGAGCTCGGCGACGCGTTCGTCTGGTCGCGCCAGAACAGCAGGTACGCCTGGTCGAACACCTGGAACGCGGCGATCGTGAGCACGACGACGTTGAAGAAGATCGCGCCCGAGATCATCGGCACCGTGATCGAGAAGAAGCGGCGCACGGGGCCGGCGCCGTCGACGGATGCCGCCTCATGCAGCTCCCGCGGAACCGTGTTCAGCGCCGCGAGGAAGATGACCATGGTGCCGCTGACCCCCCACAGCGTCATGATCACGATCGACGGCACCACCCAGTGCGGGTCCACCAGCCACTGCGGGCCCTCGATGCCGAACAGGCGCAGGAAGCGGTTGATCGCCCCCGAGTTGCCGTTCAGCAGGATGAGGAACACGGAGGCGGTCGCCACCGCGGGCGTCATCTTGGGCAGGTAGAACACGGTGCGGAAGAAGCCGGCCGCGCGGCCCGCCCTGCTCAGCACCAGCGCGAGCGCGAGCGCGACGATGATCTCGAGCGGCACCGCGAGCACGGCGTAGTACAGGGTGTTGCCGAGGGATTGCGCGACCTTCGGGTCCTGCAGCAGCTCGGCGTAGTTCTCGGCGCCGGCGGGGGAGATCGAGCCGGTGAGCAGGTCGTAGCGGCTGAACGAGACGACGAGCGAGTAGATCATCGACCCGGCCGTGAAGACGAGGAAGCCGATGATCCACGGGCTGATGAACGCGTAGCCGGCCAGCGCCTCGCGCCGGCGCAGAGTCATGCGCAGGCTCATTTCCCGTTGTCCTTCGTCACCTGCTCGTACGCCTGCATGGCACTCTTCTGCGCCGCCGCGAGCGCCGCCTTCGGCGTCTTCGTCCCCAGCAGGGCGCTCTGCAGCGCGTTCTGCAACTCGGTCTGGATCTGCTGGCCGGCGGGGGAGGTGCCGATCGAGCGGCCGGAGCCGACGATGTCGTAGTAGGTCGAGATGGCCTGGTCGAACCCGGCGTTGCCGCTCGATTTCACGTAGCTGGAGTGGATCTTCTGATCCACCTTCGGCAGCCCGGTGAACAGGCCGGTGTTGATCGACCCAGGGGTGGCCGCGAGGGTCTTGAGGCGGGCCTGCTCGGCGGCATCCCACGCCTTCTCGTCGTCGAGGCTGAGCGCCCACGCGCACGCGGCGTCCTTGTTCTTCGCCTGCGCGGGGATGACGAAGGCGGTGCCGCTCGCGACCGTGATGGGCTTTCCGTCGGCGGCGCGGAACGGCACGGCGCCGAGGTCCACCTGCTTCACGTACGGGGTGAGCACGTTGAGGTACCACTGGTTGTCCACCTGCGCGCCGACCTGGTCCTTCACGAACTGGTTGTCCTTGCCGAAGGTGTCGAAGGTGTCGCTGAAGCTCTTCGCCTTGGCATAGCCGCCCTGGGCGTCGTAGAGGCGCTTGAGCACCTCGAGCCCCTTCACGTTGCCGGGGTCGTCGAGGGTCGGCTTGCCGTTCTCATCGATGATCTGGCCGCCGTATGCCAGCAGCCAGAGGCCCGGCTGGCCCGAGGCGACCGGGTCGAATCCGAGCGTGGTGGGCGTGCCGCCCGAGGCGCGGTACATCTTCGTCGCCGCCGCGACGAGCTGATCGGGCTTCGAGGTGTCGATCTGGTCGGCCGAGACGCCCGCCTTCTTCAGTACGCGCATGTTCAGCAGGATGGCGGGCGGCTGGAAGAACTGCGGCACCGCCCAGATCTTGCCGTCGTAGCTGACGTCGTCGCGCACGGAGGTGTAGAACGTCGAGTCGGGGTCGACGCCGTGCGCCTTGTAGCACGCGTCGAGCGGGGTGATCAGGCCCTTCGCGGCGTAGGTGGCGACCAGCTGTGCATCCATCTGCACGACGTCGGGCACGTTGCCGCTGGCGACGCGGGTGACGAACTTCTGCGCGTCGAATCCGGTCTGGTCGAGGTCGACGGTGACCCCGTCCAACGCCTTCTTCGCGTAGGCGAGGCGCGCCTTGCCGACGTCGTCGGTGTTGTTGAATCCCCACGCTTTGACGGTGCCGCTCGGGTGGCTCGTGAAGGCGGCGCTGCCTGAGCCGGAGGAGGAGGTGGAGCATCCGGCGAGCAGCAGGGCCGCCGTGGTGGCGGTGGCCAGCGCTGCCAGCGCGGTGCGGGCTGGGTGTGACATGTCAGGCTCTCCATACGCGACAAGGCCGCCCCCTCGGGGCGGCCGCGGGTGTTACAGGAGAAGCGGTTCCCCGCAGTGCTTCTGACGAAACCCGCCGCGACCAGGGGCTGGGTTCTCAGCCGCCTCGCCCCGGCGGGGTCAGCCCCGCCGCCCGCTCACGGCGCCGAGGGGCCGCCGGCGGCGCGCAGGTACTCCTCGGCCTCGTCCTCGCTCATCAGCACCATGCCGCGCACGCCGTGCGAGGAGCGCTCGAGCGCCTCGAGCCAGCGGCGGTTCAGCTCGGGCGCGCGGGCACCGGAGAAGTGGAACTCGAGGGGGATGGCGGGGGCGAGCCAGATGCTCATGCGGCCCGAGCCGTCCTGCGGCGGGATCGTCCAGTTCAGCAGGAACACCTCGCCCCGGCGCAGCTTGGCGGCGATCGCCACCTTGAGATGCGCCAGCACGCGGTCGTCGATGGGGAAGCGCGCCTCGCCGGCGTACACAAGGGTGCCCACGGTCCTCCTATAGGAAAGAGACTGCGAGCCCTTTGGTCCGCGACGGAGGAACCGCCCGACGTGCCCTGCAGCACGATGTTCGCACGCCGCGCGCTCTTCGGCAAAATCCCCGATCCGACACCTTATCGGCGCGAAGTGCAACACGGGCCGCCCGGGGCGGTTCCGAGGCGACCCGTGGGGGTGCGGCGACGCTACCCGTTCAGCTGCCAGGGCCCGTTCTTAGCGCCGGGAACCTGGTTCCGGGTCCACCACTTCGCGGTGTACAGCTCGCCGTCGTAGGAGACCACGTCGCCCTCCTCGAAGATGCGCGACGGCGTCCACACGGCGGTGCCGTCGACGGTCGTCTCGATCTGCTGCCATGGCCCGTTCACGTCGCCCGGCTTCTGGTTCTTCGTGTACCACGAGGCGAGCCAGGTCGACCCGTCGTAGTACACGTAGTCGCCCTCCGTGTACACGGTCTTCGCGTCCCAGGTCGCGGCGACGGGCGCGTTCAGGCCGACGACGACCGGGTCGTGATCGGATGCCGCGAACGGGTCGCTGCCGTCGAACAGCAGCGTCGCGTTGTAGTTGTACCGGCTGTACGCGTATGCGATCGCCTCCTGCGCGTTGATCTGCCACACGTCGGCGCCGGTGACGAGCTTCAGCGCGGCGGCGTTCGCGAGTACGTGGTCGAGCGAGCCCTCGAGCCCGTCGTAGGAGTACGTCTGCTCGCTCGGGTCGTAGGTGCTGCCGAGGTCGGTGTATCCGTCGGCGTAGAGCGTCTGCATCGGGTCCTCCTGCGTGTACGCGTTGAAGTCGCCGACGAGGAAGATGCGATCGGTGCCGAGCTCCTTCGCGGTGGCCGTGGCGAAGTCGTTCACGGCCTTGACCTCGTGCACGCGGGTCTCGTTGAACGCGCCCTGGTCGCTGGCGGGCGAGGAGGTGTCCTCGGTGTCGCCGTCGTAGAGCGGGTCGCTGTCGGCGCCCTTCGACTTCAGGTGGTTGGCGACGACGAGGAACGCGTCGGAGTCGAGCGCGCCGGCCTTCTTGAACCCCTGCGCGAGCGGCTCGCGCGCGATCGAGAACGGCTGCCCGGCACCGGACTGGTCGGCGAGCACCTTCGAGGCGCCGACGGGCGAGACATCCGCCGGCTTGTAGATGAACGCGGTGCGGATGACGTCCTGCCCGGAGAGCGGCGGCAGCTGCGAGGCGTCCGGCGAGGGCACGTACGCCCACACCTGCGACCCGGCCGCCCGGTTCAGCGCGTCGACGAGCCCGGCCAGGGCCGCGTCGCGGTCCTCGCCGAACTTGGCCGAGTTCTCGACCTCCTCCAGCGAGACGATGCTCGCGTCGAGGCGGGTGATGCCGGTGACGATCTTCTCCTGCTGGCGGGCGAAGCTCGCGTCGTCGGCGGCGCCGCGCGGCCCGGCCGAGCCGTCGGTGCCGGTGCAGGTGTTGACGGCGATGGGGTTTCCGGCCCGGTCGGTGTAGTACGAGCAGGTGCCGAGGCCCTCCTCCTCGTACTCCTCGCCCGTCATCGGGAAGTAGTTCTCCACGTTGAAGGTGGCCAGACGGATGCTTCCGCCGACGTCCTCCGGCTGCTCGTTGGCCGCCCGCCGGTCGCTGAACGTCGCCACGTCGGAGCCGTCGTCGGTGACCTGGTGGGTGGGCTGGAAGTTCCACAGCGAGAAGCGGTAGTCGAGGATGACCGGCTCGTGGAAGGTGACTCTCGCGCCGATGCTGACCGCGTTGCTCGCGGTGAGCCAGGGCAGCGGGGTGTTCTCGTTGGCGGACGAGCTGTAGTTGGCGCTCGAGCCGTCGTCGAGGGTGATGGTGCGCGCCGCGTTGTCGGCGGCGACCGCCTGCGCTTCGGCGGAACCGGCGTCCGCGGCATCCGTCGGCTGGCGCAGCGGGGTGTCGCCGGCGGCCAGCGTGAACGAGCCGTACCAGTTCGCGTCGTAGTTGTCGCTCACCGTGAAGTCGCCCTGCGGGGAGACGAGCTCGCCCTCGTGCGCCTCCTTCTCGGCGTCGGTGTCGAGGTCGCTCCACGGCAGCGTGTCGGGCACGACCGCGGGCAGCGCGGCGGCGAGCTCGGTGACGGTCGGCTTCGAGATCTCGGTCTCGCCCTGGTACTCGGAGACCTCGCCGGTCACCCGCACGCTCTCGCCGGCCTCGACCTGCGCGGCCGACTGCGAGCCGTAGACGAACACGGCGTCGGAGGCGCCCGGGGTGGTGTCGTCGGCCGCGGTGCCGCCGGCGCCGCCGGTCTCCAGGTAGAAGCCGTTGAACCCGCCGGTGGCGTAGACGGCGGTCACGACGCCCTCGGTGGTGACCGTTTCTCCTGCGTAGGGAGAGGTGTCGGTGTCGGTGCCCTGGATCTGGGCGATGCTGACCTCGTCGCCGCTGTCGCCGCCGCCCGCGTCGCCGCCGCCCGCCGAGCCCGTGTTCTGCGGGTCCGGCGCGCCGGCGGTGAAGTCGGCCGCGTTGTCGTCGCTGTCGGCGCCGGATGCCCGGCTGTCGGAGGTCGTGTTGCTCAAGGCGGGCGCGGCCTCGGTCTCGTAGCTCGTGGCGCTGCCGTAACCGACCGCGTCGACGACGCCGGATGCGCCGGCCAGGTCACCCTGGGTGCTGATGGAGCTCGTGCCGGAGGAGAGGATGACGACGCCCGAGGAGGCGCTCATCGCGATGCCGCCGGTCGCGTCGGGGGTGGGCAGCGCCGTGGTGCCGCCGGAGCCCGCGGCCTCCTCGACGAGGTAGTGGCCGTGCGCCGGGATGCTGCCGGAGAGCGCCGTCACCTGCGCCGAGGTGCCGCTCGCGGAGCGGTACTGCACCGACCAGCCCGCGAGTGAGAGGGCCTGGTCGGTCGGGTTGTACAGCTCGATGAAGTCGTTGGTGTAGGTCGCGCCGCTGTTGCCGCCGCCGCCGTACACCTCGTCGATGACGACATCGTCACCGGCCGGGTCGGCGAAGGCGGGGGCCGCGGCGAGCTGGCAGACCAGCGCGGCGGTGGAGAGCGACAGGGCGCCGACGAGTGCGCGTCGGGCACGGGCAGAGGGCATGAGCCGTTCCTCCGGGGTGATGGTGTGCGTGGCGCGGCCCCGCTGCGGTGCGAGGCCTCCTCTGGACGCTAGCGGCCGCTCCTGCCCCACGAAAGGAGGTCACGTGAACGGTGCGTGACGACTTCTCCGCGGGTGGCGCCGCGCGTGCGCGCATCCGATCACAGCAGTTCTTCGAGCAGCGCCTGCAGGCGCGCGAGGGCGCGGTACGCCTCGCCGGCACGCCCGACCGCGACGGGCAGGGCGCGTGTGTCGATCACGTCCGCGGCGGGCTCGGTGCGCGCCGCGCCGACCGGCAGCGGCTCGGTGCGGGAGGCGAGCTGGTGCGCGTAGGCGGACACCTTGCCGAGCTCGGCGGCGAGCTCGGGGTCGGGCTCGGTTTGCTCACGGGCGAGCACGGCGAGGTTGCGCGCGCCGGCCACCGCGCTCGCCGCGACCGTGAGCTGGCGACGGATGGCGCGGGGCCGGTTCTCCCAGAACTGGTAGTGCGTGAGGGGCCCGGCCACGAGCACGAGCCGGCGCAGCTGGTTGTCGGCGGCCACGACCACGGCGTCGAGCTCGGCGGCCCGCTGCTCGTCGGGGTCGGCGATGCGGCGGCGCACGGCGTCGAGCACGTCGGCGACCGCGTCGACCGTGGCGCGCAGGGTCTGGTCGATCGCGTCGCGGGTGCTCACCGGGGTCACGACGAGCGCGACGCCGATGCCGACGGCGGCGCCCGCGGCGGTCTCGGCGAGCCGCAGCAGGAGCAGCTGGTCGGAGAACTGGCCGAGGATCGCGTACAGCTCGCTGAGCATGATCGTCAGGAAGAAGATGAAGTACCCGTACGAGACGCGCATCAGGTAGTTGCCGCAGAACATGCACGCGACGATCACCGCGAGCGCGGCGAGGGTGTGGCCGCTGGTCCAGTGGCCGGTCACGACGCCCGCGACGAGCCCGGCCAGGGTGCCGACGACGCGCAGCACCGACTTGCGGGTCGTGTCGAACCTGGTGCCGGTGCCCGCGAACGACACGAACGCCGCGATCACCGCCCAGTAGTAGCGCTGCCCGTTGATCAGGCTGCCGACGACGATCGACAGCGCGCCCGCCACGGCGACCTGCACCGCCTGGCGCGTGCTGAACCGCAGCCGCCGCAGCGGGTTCCAGACGCCGCCGCGCGGGTCGACGTCGGAGGCGACGCTCGGCGTGCCCGGCAGCTGCCCGAGCACCAGCTCGGCGGCCGGCACGAACTCGGCCTCGTTCTCCTGCATCGTCTTGGCCAGCACCGGCCGGTTCGGCACCGAGGTCAGCACCCGGATGCCGCGCTCCAGGTTGGTGACCGCCTCGCGCACGCGCCGGGGTGCCTCGCCGGTCTCCTCGGCGAGAGCTTCCGCCAGGGTGCGGGCGCGCTCGCGGTTGCCGTCAGCGAACGCCTCGAGCACGGCGGCGGCGCGGGCGCGCACGGATGCCTCGGGCCCGGCCGCGGCCAGCTCCCGGGTGCCGATCGTGAGCCGGTCCAGGCCCAGCTGCAGCTCGAGCAGCCGCGACCGCAGCGCCGAGGCCGTCCACCCCTCGGGCAGGGCGCGGGCGTGTGCGGCCCAGCCGTCGCTCATCAGCGATGCGTCGTTGACGCGGGCGCGGGCGTCGAAGACGTCCTGCGAGGCGCGGCGCTGCGCCGAGGAGCCGGGCTCGGCGCGGGCGAGTTCGGCCAGCGCGCGGGCCAGCGCCCGGGTGCGGGCCTGCATGCTGCGGAAGACGCGGGCGAGGGTGCGCCTCGGGTGCGGGCGGAACACCGTGCAGCACAGCAGCAGCACGACCGCGGTGGCGACGACGACGGCGAGCAGCATGCCGGGCAGCGCGGCGGCGGTGACGCCGAGGAAATCGGCGAAGAAGTACCCCATCCAGAGCAGGAAGCCGTAGAAGAAGTAGGGCAGCCCGAAGCGCCGCACCCATACCGCCAGGAACATCACCACGACGAATCCGGCCAAGGCGATCAGATGGTAGGGCGAGAGCATCGTTCCGGCGGTAAGCCCGACGCCGACGGCGACGGGGAACCAGGCGGCGGTGCGCGCGTTCTCGGCCACCCGGTGGTCGACGAGGGCGTTCGTGCCCATCATCGCCACCACGCTGCCGAGCAGCAGGAACACGACGGTACCCTGCGAGCCGGCGCCGATCAGCGTCGCGACGGCGTATTCGACGCCCATCGTCGCCGCGACGTTCCCGGCCGCGGCGAGGCCCGACTTCAGGCGGTTCAGGCCGGGGTCGGAGGCCACGACGAAGTCGCGGAAACGGCGCAGGTGCTGCGTGAGGGAGGCCGTCGTGGTCCCCCTTCCCGCAAGCTCTCCAGTTGCGTTCCACAGTACCCTGCGACGGCGGGCGTGCAGGCCGGGGAGGTGAAGCTACCCGGGCTGAAAAGTATCCGTTATCTCGCGGTTGTCGTTGAATGCACCCGATTACCGCGGTCGAAGTATGGAAGACGCGCTTTTACCGGTACTGTCGGGTAACGCGTCGGGCATATGCCCCGCGGTACACCGCATTATCAGCGAAACGGAGCACATGCGATATGCGCAAAGTCGTCGAGCAGCTGGTCGATGATCTGACCGGGGAGGAGATCCCCGCGGGCGAAGGCGAGACCATCCGGTTCTCGATCGGCGGCTCGTCCTACGAGATCGACCTCAGCGAGAAGAACGTCAAGAAGTTCAACGAGGCGCTCAAGCCCTTCATCGACGTCGCCCGGCAGACCGGGCGTCAGAGCGCGCCCGCCGCGCGCACCCGCCGGACCTCGTCGCGTTCCACCTCGCGGTGGAGCGCCGGCTACGGGGTCGTGCGCGAGTGGGCGCAGGCCAACGGCATCGAGGTCTCCAAGCAGGGCCGGGTCGCCGACTCGGTGATGGAGGCGTACGAGGCCGCCCACAAGTAAACCCACCTCACACTGGCGGCGCCGCCGTCCGGTCCTGCGCGAGCAGCCGGTCGGCGGCGCCGATCACGTCTGCGGCCGTGACCGCGAGCAGGGCCGGGTCGGCGTCGGCGGCGAAGATGTCGCCGCGGCGCAGGCTCGCGTCGGTGAGCACCACGTGCGGGCCGGGCGGCGGCCCCCACTCCTCGGGCGGTGCGGGGCCGAAGATCACCACCGACGGGGTGCCGAACGCCGACGCCAGGTGCGCGACGCCGGTGTCGACGCTGACCAGCAGCCGCGCCCCGGCGATGAGCGCGGCCACGTGGTCGAGCGGCAGGCTCGCCTCCCCGGCGAACACCCGCGCGCGGACGCCGGCCTGCCGCGCGACCTCCCGCGCCCGGTCGCCGTCGGCGGGCCCGCCCGTGACGACGACCGGCAGGCCGCGCCGGGCCAGCTCGCGCAGCACGGCGGCGAAGCGCTCCTCGGGCCAGTGCCGGGCGGCGTAGAACGCGCCGACGTGCACCACGGCCGCGCCGGGCATGGGCGACGGATGCTCCGGCCGCATGATCCCCACGTCGTCGGCGTCCGCGGGCGCATCGGGGAAGGTCGCCACGCGCGCCCAGCGCTCCCGCTCGAGCCCGCCGTCGCGCCACTCGGGGCCGAGCCATCCGGGGGCGGCGTGCCCGAGCCGCAGCCGGGGCGAGAGCCGCTCCAGCACGCCCGTGCTCTCGGGGCCGCGCCCGTGCAGGTTGACCGCGACGTCGACCGGTCCGCCCGCCCAGGGCAGGGGCTCGTCGAGGCCCGGCGTCGGCAGCAGCTCGTCGATCGCGGGGGAGTCGTCGCCGACCAGCCTCACGATCGGTTCCAGCCAGCCGGGGGCGGCGTAGACCAGGCGGTGACCGGGGAATCGCCGGCGCAGCGCCTTCAGCGCAGGCACCGCGACGAGCAGGTCGCCGAGCTTCAGCGCGCGCAGGGCGAGCAGGGTCGGACGGTCGTCGCTCATGGCGGAGGGGTACCCGAAGCAGCGGTTTGAGAAGCAGTGGCTTCGGGAACTGCTTCGGCTATGACCGAACCCGAGCTGCAGGCCGTGCTGTTCGACCGCGACGGCACGCTGGTCGTCGACGTGCCGTTCAACGACGACCCGCAGCGCGTCGTGCCCATGCCGACCGCGGCCGCCGCGGTCGCCCGGGCGCGTGCGGCCGGGCTGCGGGTCGGCGTGGCCACCAACCAGCCGGGCATCGCCACCGGAGAGCTGCCCGCGCCGGCGCTGCGCCGCGTCAACGCCCGCATCGACGAGCTGCTGGGGCCGTTCGACGTCTGGCAGATCTGCACCCACGCCAAGAACGCGGGGTGCGGATGCCGCAAGCCCGAGCCCGGGCTCATCACCGCCGCCGCGCGCGAGTGGGGGCTGCGCCCCGAGCAGCTCGCGCTGATCGGCGACACCGCGGCGGACATGGGCGCGGCGGCCGCCGCCGGGGCGCGGGGCATCCTCGTGCCGAACGCCGCGACCCGCATCGAGGAGGTGCGCCGGTACGAGACCGCCGCCACCCTGGACGAGGCGGTGCGCCGCCTGCTCGCCGAGCGCGAATCCGGAGCAGAGCGCGAAGCCGGCGCCGGGCGCCGGGCCGGGGCGGAGGCGGAGCCCGAGACCGCGGGAGCCGCCCGGTGACCCGGGTGCTGATCGCCCGGCAGGACTCCGCCGGCGACGTGCTGCTCACCGGGCCCGCCGTGCGCGCCGTGGCCGCCAGCGGGGCCGAGGTGTGGTTCCTCGCCGGCCCGCGCGGCGCCGACGCGGCGCGCCTGCTGCCCGGCGTCTCCCGCGTGCTGGTCGCCGAGGTGCCCTGGGTGGGCGACGACGCGAGCTTCTCCTCCGAGCAGGTGACGGCGCTCGCCCGCCGGCTGCGCCGCAGCTCGATCGACGAGGCGATCATCCTCACCTCGTTCCACCAGTCGCCGCTGCCGCTGGCGCTCACGCTGCGGCTGGCCGGCGTGCGGCCGATCACCGGGGCATCCGTCGACGCCGCCGGCGACCTGCTCGACCGCCGGTTGATCCCCGGGGAGGACTTCGACGAGGACCAGCCGGAGCCCCTGCGCGACCTGCGCATCGTCTCGGCCGCCGGCTACCAGCCGCCCGACGACGACGACCTGCTGCTGGCCGTGCGCCGGCTGCCGCCGGTCGAGGAATGGCTCGGCGACGACGAGGGCTTCGTCGCGGTGCATCCGGGCGCGGCCGTGCCCGCCCGCGCGTGGCCGGCCGAGCACCACGAGGAGACGGTACGGATGCTCGCCGAGCGGGGCCACCGCGTCGTCGTGACCGGCGGGCCGGGGGAGCGTGAGCTGACCGCTCGCGTCGCAGGCTCCCACGCGCTCGACCTCGGCGGGAAGCTCGCCTTCGACGAGCTCGGCGCCGTGCTCGCCCGCGCTGCGGTGACCGTCGTGGGCAACACCGGCCCCGCGCACCTCTCCGCCGCCGTCGGCACACCCGTGGTCAGCCTGTTCTCGCCCGTCGTGCCGTCGATCCGCTGGCGGCCGTACGGCGTGCCGATCGTGCTGCTCGGCGACCAGCAGGCCGCCTGCCGGCTGAGCCGGGCGCGTGAGTGCCCGATCCCCGGGCATCCGTGCCTCGCCTCGGTCTCGCCCGAGCGGGTCGTCGCCGCGGTGGAGGAGCTGCTGCCGGCCCCGAGCCCCGTCGCGGGAGGCCGCCGATGAGGATCCTGATCTGGCACATGCACGGCGGCTGGACGGATGCGTTCGTGCGCGGCGGCCACGAGTACCTGCTGCCGCACACCCCGGCCGGCGGCCCGTGGGGCCTCGGCCGCGCCGGCCGCGACTGGCCGGGCACCGTGAAAGAGGTCGCGCCCGCCGAGCTCGCCGGCGCCGACGTCGACGTGGTCGTGCTGCAGCGCACCGAGGAGCTCGCGCTGGCGGAGCAGCTGCTCGGCGCCAAGCCGGGCGTGGACGTGCCCGCCGTGTTCGTCGAGCACAACACCCCGCGGGTGCAGTTGCCGGAGTCGCGGCATCCGCTCGCCGACCAGGACCGCATCGCGATCGTGCACGTGACCCCGTTCAACGCGCTGATGTGGGACAACGGCGACGCGCCCGTGCGGGTCGTCGAGCACGGGCTGCCCGACCCCGGCTACCGGTACACGGGCGAGTTGCCCCGGCTCGCGATGAGCGCGAACGAGGCGGTGCGGCGCCGCCGCGTGCTCGGCACCGACCTGCTGCCGCAGATCTCCCGCGGCGCGCCGATCGACGTGTTCGGCATCGGCGCCGACGAGGTGCCTCAGGCGCTCGGCGCCGGTGCCCGGGTCGCCTCCGGCGGCGACCTGCCCACGGCGCAGCTGCACGCCGAACTCGCCCGGCGCCGCGCCTACCTGCACACGGCCAGGTGGACCTCGCTCGGCCTCTCCCTCATCGAGGCGATGCTGCTCGGCATGCCCGTGCTCGCCCTCGCCACCACCCAGGTGCCGGCGTCGCTGCCGCCCGAGGTGGGCGAGCTCGCCCTCGACCCCGACCGCCTCGCCCGGGCGGCGGCACGCTACGCCGCCGACCCCGAGCGGGCCCGTGAGCACGGGCTGCGCGCCCGTGACGCCGCGCTGGAGCGCTTCGCGCTGCCGCGCTTCCTGGCCGACTGGGACGACGTGCTCGAGGAGGCCGTCGCCCGCGTCCGCCGCTCCCACCTGCTGAGGAGGACCGCATGAGGATCGCCATGATCTCGGAGCACGCCAGCCCGCTCGCCGCCGTCGGCGGTGCAGACGCGGGCGGGCAGAACGTGCACGTCGCCCAACTGGCGATCGAGCTCGCCCGCCGCGGCGAGGAGGTGACCGTCTACACCCGGCGCACCGCCGCCGACCAGCCCGCCCGGGTGCCGCTCGAGGGCGCCGAGGTCGTGCACGTCGATGCGGGCCCCGCCGAGCCGGTGCCGCGCGACGAGCTGCTGCCCTTCATGTCCGAGCTCGCCGCCGGCGTCGCCGACGACTGGCGCAGCCGCGGCGCCCCCGACCTCGTGCACGCGCACTTCTGGATGTCCGGGCTCGCGGCGCTCGACGCATCCGCCGCCCACCTCGGACGCACGGGCGAGCGCGTGCCCGTCGTGCAGACCTTCCACGCGCTCGGCACCGTCAAGCGCCGCCACCAGGGCGCCGCCGACACCAGCCCCGCCGAGCGCGAGAGCCTCGAGCCGCGGGTGGGCCGCGACGCCGACGCGATCATCGCCACCTGCGAGGACGAGGTCGACGAGCTCGAGGCGATGGGCATCGCGCGCGAGAAGACCTCGGTGGTGCCCTGCGGCGTCGACACGACCCGGTTCACGCTCGACGGGCCGCGCGTGCGCATGACGGATGCCTCGGTCATCGCCGTCATCGGACGGCTGGTGCCGCGCAAGGGCGCCGACCTCGTCATCCAGGCCCTCGCCCGCCTCGGCTCGGTGGGCGGACGCGCGCCCGAGCTGCTCATCGTCGGCGGGCCCGGCGGCGGCGACCCGTCGATCTACTCGGATCCCGAGATCGCCCGGCTGGCGCAGGTGGCCCGCGACGCGGGCGTCGGCGACCGGGTGCGCTTCACCGGGCAGATCCCGCAGCGGGCGCTGCCCTCGGTCATCCGCGGCGTCGACGCGGTCGTGTGCACGCCCTGGTACGAGCCGTTCGGCATCGTGCCGCTCGAGGCGATGGCCTGTGGCGTGCCCGTCGTGGCCGCAGCGGTCGGCGGACTGCGCGACACCGTGGTCGACGGCGTGACCGGCATGCACGTGCCGCCGCGCGACCCCGAGGCCCTCGCCGCCGCGCTCGCCGAGCTGCTTCCCGACCAGCTGCGCCGCGCCCGGATGGGCGCCGCCGGCCGCCGCCGCGTCGAGCAGGGCTACACCTGGCCGTCGGTCGCGCAGGCGACCGCCGAGGTGTACCGCGCGCTGACCGGGGCGGTACCGGGCGCCGCCGAGCCGGCCGCCCTGGCCCGCGCCGCCGGGGGGTGGCCGCGATGACGCTGCAGCTCACCCCCGACCTGCGCGCCGACACCCGCCGCGCCGTCGCCGACCACCTCTCGGGACTCGCGGCGCTCGCCGCCGAGCTCGAGCGGCACCAGGACCGCATCGCCGCCTGGGCCGACGAGCTGGCCGCCCGGCTCGACGACCGGCGCCGGCTGCTCGTGGCCGGCAACGGCGGCTCGGCCGCCGAGGCCCAGCACCTCGCCGCCGAACTGGTCGGCCGCTTCGCCGCCGAGCGACGCGCGTTCTCGGCCATCGCGCTGACCGCCGAGACCTCGTCGCTGACCGCGCTCGGCAACGACTACGGCTACGAGCGGGTCTTCGCCCGCCAGGTCGAGGCGCACGCCCGGCCCGGCGACGTGCTGCTGCTGCTCTCCACGAGCGGCCGCAGCCCCAACCTGCTGCTCGCCGCAGACGCCGCCCGGTCGATCGGCGTGACCACCTGGGCGCTCACCGGTACGGGACCCACCCCGCTCGCCCAGGCGTGCGACGACGCCATCGAGCTGTCCAACCCGGCGCCGCACGCGCAGGAGGGCCACCTGATCGCCATCCACGCGCTGTGCTGCGCCTTCGACGCGGCGATCGCCCGCGCCGACGCGGCCTGCGCCGAGCTCGCCCGCGCCGACCTGGCCCGCGCACGGCGCACCCGCCCCGACGAGCGGAGGCCGCGATGAGGATCACCGTCGTCGGCGACCTGCTGCTCGACGTCGACCTGTGGGGCCCCACCCAGCGCACGGCCCCCGACGGCGGCATGCCCATCGTCGACATCAGCCGCGAGAGCGTGCGCGCCGGCGGCGCCGGCCTCGTCGCGACCCTGCTGCGGCAGGACGGCCACGACGTGCGCCTCGTCGCCGCCATCGGAGTCGACGAGGCGGCCGCCCGGCTGCGCGGCCTGCTCGAGGGCGTCGAGCTGCACCTCGGCGCGAGCAACGCGCCCACCCCCGTGAAGACCCGGCTGCAGGCCGGAGAGGGCACGATCGCCCGCTTCGACGTGGGCTGCGCGCCCGCACCGGCGCCCGAGGTGACCGACGAGATGCGCGCGGCGGTGGGTGAGGCGGACGCGGTCGTCGTCGCCGATTACGGGCGGGGCATGACAGCGGATGCGGGCATCCGATCGAGCCTCGCCGCCGTCGCGGCGCACGTGCCCGTCGTGTGGGACCCACACCCGCGCGGCTCCCGCCCGATCGCCGGCGTCGTCGCCACTCCCAACCGCAGCGAGGCCGCGGGCTTCGCCGCGACCGAAGACATGGAGGCCGCCGCCGCGCGGCTGCGCGCCGAGTGGTGCGCCGTCGCCGTCGCCGTCACCCTCGGCGCCGAGGGGGTGCTGCTGCACGCCGACCGCGTGGAGCGCCGGCCCGCCCGCGTGGTGAACGTGGTCGACGGCTGCGGCTCGGGCGACCGCTTCGCCTCCGCCGTCGCGGCGGCGCTCGCCGCGGGCGCCGGCCTGGGCGAGGCGATCGACCACGCCGTGCACCGCACCGCCGACTTCCTCGAGGCCGGCGGCGTGGCCGCGCTCGCCGGGCTCGGCGTGCGCTGACCCGGAGCGCCGGCCCCAAGCATCCGTTCACCCGATCCGACCCGCACGACCCGACACGACACGACCGACCCGACACGAAGGAGGGCACCATGACCACCATCACCACCGACGCCGACGCCCGCACCCGGCAGACCGCGCCGACCCCGGCCGAGGGGCGCGTGATCCTCACCGGCGGATCCTCCGGGCTCGGCGCGGCCGTCGTCGCCGCGCTGCGCGACCGGGGCGCGACCCCCGCAGTGCTCGACATGGCGCCGCCGCGCGACGGCGACACCGCCTACCGCGAGGTCGACGTCACCGACAGCGCCGCCGTCGCCGAGGCGGTCGCGCAGCTGCGCGACGAGCTGGGCGGCATCGACGCGGTCGTCACGGCCGCCGGCATCGACCGGCCCGGCAAGCTCGACGACATCCCGGCGGATGCGTGGGAGAAGGTGATCGGCGTGAACCTGATCGGCGTCGCCGCCACCGTGCGCGCCGCGCTGCCGGCGCTCAAGGAGAGCCACGGCCGCATCGTCACCGTCGCCTCGACGCTTGCGCTCAAGGGCGTGAGCGACGCGACCGCCTACTGCGCCTCGAAGTTCGGCGTGCTCGGCTTCAGCCGGGCGCTCGCCGCGGAACTCGCCGGCGAGGTGGGGGTCACCACGCTGATCCCCGGCGGCATGCGCACGCACTTCTTCGACGGCCGCGACGCGAAGTACGCGCCGGGCGACGACGCGAAGCTCAACGACCCCGCCAACACCGCGAACGCGGTCGTCTTCGCCCTCTCGCAGCCCCGCGGCTGCGAGGTGCGCGAGCTGCTGATCGCGCACGAGGAGGAGCCTTCCTGGCCGTAGGCGCGTGCAGGGTCGGCCGGGGGCGGGCCGAATTCAGGAGGAGCTCACCTTGGAGGCGCAATAGCCCTCGAATCCCACGAGCTCCTGAGTTCGGCCGCGGGTCGGCGTCGGCCGGCCCCTAGTTGACGGGTGCGGCAGCCGCGTGCCCCAGCAACTCCCGCGCATCCGCGAGCACGTCGTCGACCTCGACCTCGGCCACGAACGACACGTCGTGCTCGCAGCGCGGGCTGGTCCAGCCGACGTGGCTCTGGTCGCGGCCGCACACCGGGCACGTCGTCTGCCACGACACGTGCAGGCGGTGCTCGGCCCGGCTGAGCGGCCCCGCGTTGATCACGTTGCCGCACCAGTACACCGACACGGTCGGCGTGCCGAGGGCGTGTGCCAGGTGGCGCGGCCCGCTGTCGTTGCCGACGAGCAGGGGGGCGGCGTCGAGCACGCCGCACAGGGCCGAGAGGTCGAGCTCGCCGGCCAGCGAGCGCACGCGATCGGATGCCGCGGCCCGCACCACCTCGTCGGCGAGCCCCCGCTCGCTCGCATCCCCGACCACGACCACCTCGGCCCCCTGCTCCGCGAGGGCCCGCGCGACGGCACCGAACTTCTCGGCGGGCCAGCGGCGCCGCGCATCCGTCGCCCCCGGATGCACCGCGACCGTGACCGGGCCCGCGACCGACGAAGAGGCGGCAGCGCGATCCCCAGCCGTCGCCGCGAGCTCGGGCTCGAGCACGACCGGCGCGGCTCCGGCGAGGCCGGCCACCTCGAGTCCACGCAGCATCTCGTGCTGGTAGTACTCGTAGGGCACGGTGCGCTCGAGCCGGGCGGCGTCGGGCGTGGCCGTGCCGACGGTGTGCCGGGCGCCGAGGCGGAGCAGGAAGGGGTTCGAGTTGCGGCCGCCGCCGTGCAGCTGCACCGCGAGGTCCGGCGGCATGGCCTGCCAGCGGGCGAAGAACTCCTCCGCGGGCTCCGGCCCCTCGCCGTCGTACACCCCGGGCGTGTGCGGCAGCCGCTCGAGCCGCACCGGGAACGGCAGTCGGTCGGCCAGCACGTCTCCGGACGGCCCGGACAGCACCGTGATCTCGGCCTCGGGGTAGGCGGCGTGCAGGGCGAACAGCGCCGGCACGGCGAACAGCACGTCGCCGAGGCCGCCGCCGCGCAGCACGGCGATGCGGCGGACGTCGGGGAAGGCGGGGAGGATCCTCATGAGAAGTTGATCCCCGAGCGGCGTGACTTCTATGCCGCTTGGGTACCCGCACCCCCATGGTGACTCTGACCCTGCCCGACACCGAGGCCCGCGACAACGAGACCATCACGATCCTCGACCCGCGCGACGGCAGCACCGTCGGCACCCTGCCGGTGAGCACCCGCGCCGAGGCCGAGACGGCGCTGCTGGCCGCGCACAGCGCCCAGGCCGCATGGGCGCAGACCCCCGCCGCCGAGCGCGGCAGCAGGCTGCACGACGCGGCCGAGCGGCTCAGCGCGGTCGCCGACGAGCTCGCCGAACTCAACTCCCGCGAGACCGGCCGACCCGTCGCCGATGCCCGCGCGGGCATCCAGGCGGGCATCGACACGCTGCACCAGTACGCCGAACTCGGGCCGGTGCACCGCGGCCGAAGCCTCGCCGGCGCCGACCTCGCCGCCGACTACACCCGCTACGAACCCCGCGGCCTCGCCGTCGTGCTCACCCCGTGGAACGACCCGATCGCCGTCTCCTGCGGCCTGATCGGCGCCGCCCTCGTCACCGGCAACACGGTCGTGCACAAGCCCAGCGAGCGCTGCCCCCACCTCGGCCTGCGCTTCGGTGAGGCGCTCGCCGACGCGTTCCCCGCCGACGTGTTCCGCACCGTGACCGGCGGCGCCTCGCTCGGCAGCGTGCTCGTCGGCGACCCGCTCGTCGACGTCGTCGCGCACGTCGGATCGTCCGCGTCGGGCCACGCCATCGCCCGGCTCGCCGCCCAGCACGGCGCCCACGTGGTGCGCGAGAACGGCGGCAACGACCCGCTGATCGTCGACGCGGGCGTCGACCCCAAGTGGGCGGCCCAGCAGGCGGCGCTCGGCGCATTCGCCAACACGGGCCAGATCTGCACCTCGGTGGAGCGCATCTACGTGCACCGCGAGGTGGCCAACGCGTTCCTCGCGCACCTCGTGGCCGAGGCATCCGATCTCACCGGATCGCCCGGCTTCGGCCCGCTCGTCGACGAGCGGATGCGCGCCCACGTGCACGCCCACGTCACCGACGCCGTCGCGCACGGCGCGACGCTGCTCGTCGGCGGCGAACCCGACCCGGCGCCCGGCTCGCGCTACCCGGCCACGGTGCTCACCGACTGCACGCCCGCCATGGCGGTCATGCGCGAGGAGACCTTCGGCCCGGTAGCTCCCGTGCAGGTGGCCGACGACTTCGAGGCGGCGCTCGAGGCGGCGTGCGACGACCGCTACGGGCTCGCCGCGACCGTGCTCACGCCGTCCATCGCGCACGCGCAGCAGGCGATCGCCCGGCTCAAGGTCGGCACGGTCAAGGTCAACGAGGTGTTCGGCGGGGCGCCCGGCGGCTCGGCGCAGCCGCGCGGCGAGAGCGGCAGCGGCTTCGGCTACGGCCCCGAGCTGCTCGACGAGTTCAGCCTGGCCAAGGTCGTGCACCTCGCCTCGCCCGGCACCGCCCAGGAGGACTGACATGGTCGACATCGCCACGCTGCTGCGCCGCATCACCGAGGCCGCCCCCGAGATCGTCGTCGTCGGCGACCTGCTGCTCGACGACTGGTGGCAGGGCGGCTCGGGCCGGCTCGGCCGCGAGGCGCCGGTGCCGGTCGTCGACGCGCACGAGCACCATTTCGCGCCCGGGGGAGCGGCGAACGCGGCCGCGAACCTCGCCGCCCTCGGCGCGCGCGTGCGCGTGGTCGGGGCGGTGGGCACGGATGCCTCGGGCGACCGCCTGCTCGCCCAGCTCTCCGACCTCGGGGTGGACACCTCGGCCGTGGTCCGCTCGCCGGCCGTCACCACCCCGTGCAAGACCCGCATCGTCGCCCGCGACAGCGTCGTGGCCCGCGTCGACGAGGGCACCGGTGCCGAGGTGCCCGCCGAGGTGCGTGAGCAGCTCGTGCGCTCGGTGCGCGAGAGCATCGGCGGGGGAGCGGCGCAGCTGATCTGCGACTACGGCCTCGGCGCCGCGGCCGCCGCCCGCGACGAGCTCGCCCGCGCGCCGCGCCCGGCCCTGCGGGTGGTCGACGCGCACGAGGTCGCTGCGTGGGCCGACCTCGAGCCCGACGTGGTCACCCCGAACCGCCAGGAGGCCGCCGCGCTTCTCGGCGCCGACGCCGCGGAGCCGGGCTCGGAGTGGGTGCAGCGGAGCGCGGAGCGGCTGCTCGAGGCATCCGCCGCCCGGCTCGCCGTCGCCGTCACGCTCGACCGCGACGGCAGCGTCACCGTGCGCCGCGACGGCGCCCCCGCGCACCGCACCCACGCCGGGCCGGCCAGCGAGCAGAACGCGTCCGGCGCCGGCGACACCTACGCGGCCGCGCTCACCGCCGCCCTCGCCGCGGGCTGCGCCGTCGAGGACGCCGCCGAGCTCGGCCAGCTCGCCGCCGACGTCGTGGTGCGCGCCGCCGGCACCTCCCTGTGCCGCCCCGACGAACTGCTCGTCGCCGCCCGCGGCGTGTTCGACCGCGAGGTGCTCGCCGACATCGTCGCCGCGCACCAGCGGCTCGGGCACCGCGTCGTGCTCACCAACGGGGTCTTCGACGTGCTGCACCGCGGGCACGCGGCCTCCCTCGCCGAGGCGAAGTCGCACGGCGACGTGCTCGTCGTGGCGCTGAATGCCGACGCATCCGTGCGCCGCCTGAAAGGCCCCGAGCGGCCCATCAACGAGCAGGCCGACCGTGCGGCCGTGATCGCCGCGCTCGGCGTCGTCGATCTGGTCACGATCTTCGAGGAGGACACCCCCGCGGACCTGATCGAGCGGCTGCGGCCCGACGTGTACGTCAAGGGTGGCGACTACTCCGAGCAGATGCTCGCCGAGGCGCGCATTGTGCGCTCGTACGGCGGCGAGGTGCACATCCTCGGCTACGTGCCTGAGCACTCGACGACCGACGTGGTGACCCGCATCCGCCGCCGGCCGCGCACCCGGCGGCCCGCCGCCCGGTGGGCGTCGGCCGAGCCGCCCGCCGCGCCGCGCCTCGACGTGCTGATCCCCACCAGCGAGCGGCCCGCCGAGCTCGCCGTGACGCTCGCGGGCCTCGCCGCGCAGGACGACCCGCCGTTCCGCGTCGTGATCGGCGACCAGAGTGAGCGGATGCCCGACTGGGAGCACCCCGCCGCGCAGGCGATGATCCGGGTGCTGCGCGCCCAGGGCCGCGCGGTCGAGCTGCTGCGCACCCTGCCGCGTCGCGGCGTGGCGGAGCACCGGGAGCGGTTGCTGCAGCACTCGGTGCGCACCGCTCCCGAGGTCGAGGACGTGCTGTTCCTCGACGACGACGTGTGGCTCGAGCCGGGCCAGCTGGCGACCCTCGTCGCCGCCCGGCGCGAGCTTGACGCCGGCTTCGTCGGCGCCGCCGTGCAGGGGCTCAGCTACCTCGACGACGACCGGCCGCACGAGCTCGAGGCGTTCGAGCGGTGGGACGGGCCGGTGCAGCCCGAGGCCGTCGCCCCCGAGACGCCGGAGTTCGAGCGCTGGCGGCTGCACAACGCCGCGAACCTCACCCGGCTCGCCGGGCGCCTGCAGCTCGCCGACGACGAGTGGGTCGCCTACAAGGTGGCCTGGGTCGGCGGCTGCGTGCTGTACGACCGGGCGGAGCTGCTCGAGGCGGGCGGCTTCGACTTCTGGAGCGAGCTGCCGCCGGAGCACTCGGGCGAAGACGTCGTGGCGCAGTGGCGGGTGATGCGCCGCCGCGGCGGGGCCGGCATCGTGCCCTCGGGCGCCGTGCACCTGGAGTCTCCGACGACGGTCGTCGACCGCACCGTCGACGCGAAGGACCGCATCGCGGTCCAGTAGGCGATCGGATGCGTGGCCGCTGGTCTCCATTCGCCCGCTGCGCGGCCGAGTCGACCGGCGGCCGGCCCATCCCGCCGGGCGCAAACGTCACGATCGGGCATAGCCCGCGCGCAGGACTTGCGCCCGATCGTGACGTCTACGCCCTGGCGGCCGGCCCACCTCGCCGGTCGACTCACGCGCAGCGCGCCCCGCCGGTCGACTCACGCGCAGCGTGAATGGAGACCGCAGTCAGCTGCGCTCGAACCGCTCCGAGTACACCTCGTCGGCTTCGTCGATCACCTGCTCGGCCAGCCGCGCGAGCGGCCGCGGCCGGGCGATGAGCGGCTCGCAGTCGGGCCCGCGCCCCACCACCTCGCCGGTGAGCACCCACGCGTACCGGTCGCCGTCGCGCCGCAGGTGCGCGTACTGGCAGATCTGCCGCGCCAGCCAGTCGAGCACGGGCCTCGACCACCACGGCTCCGGGTCGAGCGGATTGGTCGACAGCCCCGGCAGCTCCAGGCCGCTCTCCTGGTCGACGCTCTGCTCGTGCGCATCCTGCTCCGGGCCCTTCGAGTAGCGCAGGAACGTCGGCTCGCTCGAGCGCTCGACGAGCTCGCGCACCTCCTCGAGCGAGGTCAACACGGGCAGAGGCGACGAGTCGGGCATGGCGATGGAGTACCCGTCGCCAGGCAATGGCATCCAGGCATCCGTTTGTCACAGCGTCGCTGGTCTCCATTCGCCCGCTTCGCGCGCGAGTCGACCGGCGACGTCCGTCGAGTCGGCCGGCGAAGTCGCCCGCTTCGCGCGCGAGTCGACCGGCGGGTCCGGGAATATCCGCACGCCCACCGCGTTACCGATCCATGCAAACGTATAGACTCGGGCGACCGCCCCCAGTGCGGCACGCAGCAGGAAAGGACCCACCGTGCAGTTCGGCATCTTCTCGGTCAGCGACATCACGCGCGACCCCACCACCGGCGTGACGCCCAGCGAGAGCGAGCGCATCGACGCCATCGTCAAGATCGCGCAGAAGACCGAAGAGGTCGGCATGGACGTCTTCGCCATCGGCGAGCACCACAACCCGCCGTTCTTCTCCTCCTCGCCCACGACGCTGCTGGCCTACATCGCCGCCACGACCGAGCGGCTGCTGCTGACCACGTCGACCACGCTGATCACCACCAACGACCCGGTGCGCATCGCCGAGGAGTACGCGATGCTGCAGCACCTGGCCAAGGGCCGCATGGACCTGATGCTCGGCCGCGGCAACACCGGCCCCGTCTACCCGTGGTTCGGGCAGGACATCCGCCAGTCGCTGCCGCTCGCGCTCGAGAACTACAACCTGCTGCACCGCCTCTGGCGCGAGGACGTCGTCGACTGGGAGGGCCACTTCCGCACCCCGCTGCAGGGCTTCACCTCGACGCCGCGCCCGCTCGACGACGTGCCGCCGTTCGTCTGGCACGGTTCGATCCGCACCCCCGAGATCGCCGAGCAGGCCGCCTACTACGGCGACGGATTCTTCGCCAACAACATCTTCTGGCCGAAGGAGCACTACCAGCGCCTGATCGCCTTCTACCGCCAGCGCTTCGAGCACTACGGCCACGGCTCGCAGAAGGAGGCGATCGTCGGCCTCGGCGGCCAGGCGTACATCGCCAAGAACTCGCAGGACGCCAAGCGCGAGTTCCGCCCCTACTTCAACGAGGCGCCGGTCTACGGCCACGGCCCGTCGATGGAGGACTTCACCGAGATGACGCCGCTCACCGTCGGCAGCCCGCAGGAGGTCATCGACCGCACCCTCGAGTTCCGCGAGTGGGCCGGCGACTACCAGCGCCAGTTGTTCCTGATGGACCACGCCGGCCTGCCGCTCGCGACCGTGCTGAAGCAGCTCGACCTGCTCGGCGAAGAGGTCATCCCCGTGCTGCGCAAGGAGACCGAGGCGCGCCGCGACCCCGAGACCGCCCCGGCGCCCACCCACGAGCGCCTCGTGAAGGCCAAGTACGGCGAGGCCGCCCCGCGCCAGGTGCGCCCGAACGCGAACCGCGGCGACAATGTCACCGGCACCTCCCCCTACCAGGACACCGAGCAGGAGCCCGCGTTCCCGGCGCTGTAAGACGCCGCGAGACGCCGCAAGAGGAGAACCAGACATGACGGATGCATCGCGCGAGCCCGCCTCGCCCGACCAGGGCTCGACCTACCGCCTGGTCGTCGTCAACGCCGGCATCAGCGACCCCTCGTCGACGAAGCTGCTCGCCGACCGCGTCGCGCAGCGCGTCGGTGCGGTCGCGGGCGAGCACGGCCACCGGGTGGCGGTGACCGTGCTCGACCTGCGCGAGCTGCTGCCCGAGATGTCGCAGGCCGTGTCCTCGCAGCTGTTCGGCCCGAAGTTCACCGCCGCCATCGAGGCGCTGCGCCAGGCCGACGGCATCGTGGCGAGCGCGCCCGTGTACAAGGCCGGCCCCTCGGGCCTGTTCGACACCTTCTTCCAGGTGCTCGACAACGACCTGCTGATCGGCAAGCCGGTCGTGCTCGCCGCGACCGCCGGCACCGCCCGGCACGCCCTCGTCGTCGACGAGCAGATGCGCTCGATGTTCGCCTTCCTGCGCACCCTGGTCGTGCCCACCTCGCTCTTCGCCTCGACCGAGGACTGGCAGGACCGCTCGCTCGGCAGCCGCATCGACCGCGCCGCGCTCGAGCTGGTGCTGCTGATGGAGAGCGGCTTCGAGAAGAAGCTGCGCGGCGACGGATGGTCGAGCTATCAGCACGAGTTCGGATCGGCCGGCGGCACCGAGCTCGGCATCGACCTCGGCAGCGACCTGATGAAGCTCGCCACCGGCGGCGCCCTGCCCCCGCGCAAGAAGGGCTGACCGCCCGGCGAGAATGGGGCGGTGGCCATTCCGCTCGTGATCGACACCGACACCGCCGCCGACGACTGCTTCGCCCTGCTGATCGGGCTGCTCGACCCCCGGGCGGACCTGAAGGCGGTGACGATCGTCGGCGGCAACGTCGGCTTCGACCAGCAGGTGCACAACGCGCTGCTGACCATCGGCCTGGCCGGCCGCCTCGACGAGGTGCCGGTGCACATCGGCGAGCGCGACCCGCTGCACCGCGACTGGGTGAGCGCCGAAGACGTGCACGGCGACGGAGTCGGGGGTCTGCGCCGCCCCGACGACGGCCGCGGCCCCGCCGCCGAGCACGCCGTCGAGGCGCTGGTGCGCCTCGCCCGGGAGCACGCGGGCCGGCTGCGGGTGGTGGCGATCGGCCCGCTCACGAACCTCGCCCGCGCCATCCGTCTCGACCCCGGCTTCGCCCGCAACGTGGCCGCGCTCTACGTGATGGGCGGCTCGGTGAACGGCCGCGGCAACATCACGCCGGCGGCGGAGTACAACATCTACGTCGACCCCGAGGCGGCGGCCGAGGTGTTCGCCGCCGGCTTCGCCGAGCTGGTCGTCGTGCCCTGGGATCCGACGACCATCCGCGACACCGTCGTCGACGCCGGACGCCTGGCGCAGATCGCCGCGCTCGACACCGAGCTGTCGCGCTTCTTCGTGCGCGCGAACCAGGCCACCTTCGACTTCGACTCGGCGGCCGGCATCGGCGGCTCCACGCACCCCGATTCCCTGACCACGCTGCTCGCGCTCGGCGAGCCGATCGTCACCGCCCAGGCCCGCTACCGGGTCGGCGTCGAGACCGCCGGCGAGCTGACGCGCGGCGCGACCGTCTTCGACTGGCGATCGGATGCCCCCAACGTCACCGCCGTCGAAGCGGTCGACGGCCCCGCCTTCTTCGCCTACCTGCTGCGCCTGCTCGCGAGCCGCTGAGCGCGGCTGCCCGGCGCAGTTCGGAGCCGCCCCGAGCTGCTCGGAGCCGTTCGGAAGCGACGTCTTTTGGCGAGCGTTCAGATACGGGAACATTTTCTACCTCGCGTAGAAAATGTTCCCGTATCTGAACGTTCCGGGTAGGTGTTCCTGGGACAGCGTGAAACGCGCGCCCACTACGACCGGCGCGGGCGTCGGTGCGCCTAGCCCCAGACCTCGGCGGCGACGCGCACCACCTCGCGCACCTTCGCCCACTGCTCGTCCTCGGTGAGCACGTTGCCGTCCTCGGTCGAGGCGAAGCCGCACTGCGTCGACAGGGCCAGCTGCCCGAGCGGGGCGAACTCCGCGGCCTCCTCGATGCGCCGCTTCACCTCGTCGGGGTCCTCCAGGGCCCCCGACTTCGAGGTGATGAGCCCCAGCACCACGGTCTTGTCGCCCTCGGGCAGGAAGCGCAGCGGCTCGAAACCGCCGGCCCGCGCCGAGTCGTACTCGAGGAAGTACCCGTCGTACTTCGTCACCGCGAGCAGCTGCTCGGCGACGGGCTCGTAGCCGCCCGAGGCGATCCACGTGGAGCGGAAGTTGCCGCGGCACACGTGCGTGGTCACCGTCAGGTCGGCGGGCTTGTCGGCCAGGGCGCCGTTGATGAGCGCCGCGTACCGTTCGGCGAGGCCGTCGATGCGGATGCCCCGGGCCGCCGCCTTCTCGAGCTCGTCGGCCGAGCACAGGTAGGCCCAGGCGGTGTCGTCGAACTGCAGGTAGCGGCATCCGTCGTCGTAGAACGCGCGCACGGCGTCGCGGTACGCGGCCGCGAGGTCGTCGAGCAGCTCGTCGCGGTCGGCGTACGCGCCCGTCTGGATCGCGTCCTCCTCGAGGCGGAAGTGCAGCACGGCGGGGGAGGGGATCGTCATCTTCGGCGTCACCCCCTCGCCCACGTGGTCGCGCAGGAACGCGAAATGGGCGAGCATCGGATGCTGCCGGGAGAAGCCGATGCGGTCGGTGATGCGCAGCACCTGCGGCCGGGTCTGCACCCCGGTGAACTGGATGCCGTGGTCGGAATCGACGACGTCGACCCCGTCGAGGCCGCCGAAGAAGTCGTAGTGCCACCAGGCGCGGCGCGCCTCGCCGTCGGTGGCGAGTCGCAGCCCGGCCTCGCGCTGCTTGGCGATCAGGTCGATGATCGCGTCGTCTTCGACGGCGCGCAGCCCGGCGTCGTCGAGGCGGCCGGCCTCGTGCTCGGCGCGAGCGTGCTTCACGGACTCGGGGCGCAGGAAGCTGCCGACGATGTCGGCGCGGAACGGCGGGTTGATGCTCATGCCCCCACGCTAGACGACGAGCGCCCTCGGCCCCGGTCGTGTCGCGAACCGGGGCGCGAGGGCGCTACGTGCGGGCGATCAGCGGTCGCCGCGCTCCAGGCTGAACTCGATTTCCTCGAGGCTGCGGCCTTTGGTCTCCGGGAGGATCTTGAACATGACAATGGCGCCAGCGATCGCGAACACCGCGAACGCCCAGAACAGCCCGGTGGCGCTCAGCGACGAGATGACGGTCAGCACGACGAGCGAGATGATCAGGTCGAGGCCCCAGTGGGTGACTGTGCCGAAGCTCTGCGCCTTGCCGCGCACCCGGTTGGGCAGCACTTCGCTATTGACGAGCCAGATCGCGATGCCGAGGCTGGCGGCGAACACGCCCTCGTAGACGATGAGGCCCGTCACCAGAAGGGCCCCGGTCGTGGTCGACTGCGGTACCAGGTAGAGCGCCCCGATGGCGGCGAGCGCGGCGGCGACGATGATCGTGCCGCCGATCAGCAGCCAGCGTCGGCCGAGCACGTCGACGAGCAGCAGCCCGAGAAGGGTGAACAGCAGGAACGCGCCCCCGATGCCGACCGAAGACAGGATCGCTGAAGAGTCGCCGAAGCCGGCCTGCTTCAGCATCGTCGGGGCGTAGTAGAGGATCGCGTTCACCCCGGCGAGCTGGTTGGTGGCCGCAACTACGACGCCGATGATGATGCCGCGCCGCACTCCGCGGGTAGTGAACAGGGAGCGGAGGCTGACCGCGCGCTCCTCGCCGAGAGCGTGCGTGATCTCGCCGAGCTCACTCTTGGCCTCCTCGGCTGTGCGGCGAATGCGGCCGAGCACGATGCGCGCGTCATCGACGCGATTGCGGGCTGCCAGCCAGCGGGGACTCTCGGGCAGGGGGATGAGGCCGACCAACATGATGGCGGCCGGCACGGCGGCCAACCCGATCATCCACCGCCATCCCTGGATCGGTGCGAAGGCGTAGCCGACGAGATAGGAGACGAAGATCCCGAGCGCGACGAACAGCTGGTTAAACGACACGAGGCGCCCGCGGATGCGAGCCGGAGCGATCTCGGCGATGTACATCGGCACGACGAGCGACGATGATCCGACCGACAGCCCGAGCAGGAAGCGCGAGACGTAGATCAGCGGCAGTGCGCCGATGAGCGAGCTGCCGAGCGCGGCCAGGAGGTAAACCCCCGCCACCACCAGCAGCGTGTTGCGCCGCCCCAGGCGGTCGACCACCGGCCCGCCGCCGATCACTCCGACGACCGCGCCTGCCAGCAGTACGGCGACGAACGCCTGCTGGCCGAACTCGCTGAGGTGGTATTCCGGCGTGACATAGAGCAACGCCGCGGAGACGATGCCCGTGTCGTAGCCGAAGAGGAGCCCGCCGAGGGCAGCCACGAAAGACGCCCAAATGACGATTCCGCCGCGGTAGGTGGAGACGGTGCGGGTAGCCGCGACCGCCGCTGAAGTCTGCGTTGACATCTCTTCTCCTGTACGCCGTTGTTGTGCAGGTACCCGCGCAAGGTCGCTCGGCACTGAGCCGACCGGTCCGGCCGATCCCGAGCGGTAACGTTACCACCAATCTTGCGCTTTTCACCCTCTGCGGGCCTCTAAGGTGGGAACGTCCGATGGCGGAACAGGAGGAGACCCGTGGTGAATCTCACCGACGTGGCGCGTCGCTCGGGCTTCTCCGTGATGACGGCCTCGCGTGTCATGTCGGGTCGGGGGCCCGTCTCGGCTGCTGCCCGCGAAGCCGTGCTCACCGCAGCGGCGGAACTCGGGTACGTGCCCAACGGCGTCGCTCGTGGTCTGCGATCGAGCCGCACTGGTGTTGTCGCGCTGATCATCTCCGACATCGAGAATCCGTTCTATGCGTCGATGGCGAAAGCGGCCGAGCAGGCGCTCGCGCAGCGGCAGCTGAGACTCACCATTTCGAGCAGCGGCGAGGACACGGAACGCGAGCTCGAACTGCTTCGGGCGGTTCACGCGATGCGAGCGGATGCGCTGCTCATCACCCCGACCACAGGCAACGGCCCGGTCCTGACGCAGCTGGCCGAAGGCGGGATGCCGATCGTGCAACTCGACCGTGTCGTGCCCGATTTGGAACTGCGCCGCGTATTGCTCGACAACGCGGGAGCCGCGCGGCAGGCCGTCACACACCTCGCCGACCATGGCCACCGCCGCATCGCACTGGTGAGCGGCCCGCAATCGATCACGACCGGCGCCGAGCGGGTCGCCGGCGCCCGCCGCGCCGCCGCGGAACGCGGACTGGAACTCGAGGTGTTCGAGGCGGCGTCCTACCTGCACGAGGGTTCGCGCGACGCCGTCGCTGCAGCGCTCGAGTGGGCCCCCACCGGGTTGGTCTCTGGCAATGGAATCGTGCTCGAGGCGTGCCTCGACGTTCTCGTGGAGCGAAGTGTGCGTGTACCGGATGCGTTGTCCCTCGTCGGCTTCGACGACCTGCCGTGGATGCGCTGGACCGCAGCGCCGATCACGACAGTGCGCCAGAGCGTGAGCAGTATGACGGCCGCCGCCGTGGAAATGTTGTTCGCCGATCCAGGGGACGGCGGCATCGAGCGGCGGTTCGCGGGGGAGCTCGTGGTGCGTGCATCCGTCGCTGACCACCGGGAGTGATCGGGGGCGGTGCCGGACTGGTATCGTCACCACCAGAAGCACCGCGAACCGTGCGAGGAGGCCGACGTGACGGTGAAAGACTCCGGGGGCCCGATCGACGGGCGCCATGTCGTCGAGTTGGCGCCGAATCAGCCGGGCGCGCGCCCGTACCGCGGCGGTGCCGGCATTGCGCGGTTCCGCGGCTGCGACCCGCTCGACGACCGGCGGCCCGAGGACTTTCTTGCCTCGACGACCGAGGTGTTCACGGGCGGCGGCGTGGGGCTGACCATTCTTCCCGACGGCCGATCGTTGCGGGATGTGCTCACCGCCGACCCCGAGACGTGGTTCGGCCCCGAGCACGTGCGCCACTACGGAACGGACCCGCGGCTGCTGGTGAAGTTGCTGCACACCGGCGAGCGGCTCTTCTCTCACTTCCACCCCGCTGCCGACTTCGCGCGCGAACGCTTCGGCACCCTCAGCGGAAAGACCGAAGCATGGGCGATCCTCGACGCGCCCGCTGACGGTTATGCATTGCTGGGGTTCCAAGAGCAGGTCGACGCGGCCCGGCTGCAGGGCTGGATTGCTGACCAGGCGGTCGATGACATGCTCGCCTCAATGCGTCGCGTTCCCCTGCGGTCCGGGGACACGCTGCTCGTGCCGGCCGGGCTCCCACACGCCATCGGGCCAGATATCACACTCGTAGAACTGCAGGAGCCCGTCGACCTGTCCATCCTGCTCGAGTACGCACCGTTCGGCCTCGACGAGCAGGCGGCCTGGCTCGGTCTCGGGCTGGACGCGGCGCTCGAAGGGATCGACCGGAGTGTGGTCGACGAGGCGACCGTGGCAGCGCTTCGCGGCTCGGAGCCTGCGGAAGGGGCTGGCGAGCTGCCGCTTTTCCCCGAGGCTGCCGAACGGTTCTTCCGCGGTCGCCGCGTGGCGGTGCGCGACGAGCTGCGGCTCGAGCCGGGCTACCGGGTGATCGTGGTCACCCGCGGCGAAGGCGAGATCGGCGGAACGCCGGTGCGTTCGGGTACCTGCCTGCTGGTTCCGTTCGGCGCCGGTGCGGTGCAGCTCTCAGGTGACCTCGACGCGCTCACCGCGCAGCCGCCAGTCGCGGCAGCACAGTAGCTCAGCGGCGCGCGCGGGAGGCGAGACGGATGAGCCGCACCTGCGGCGCGCTCTCGTCGAGCTCGGCCACCTGGGGCCTCGACTTCACGAAGTCGGAGAACGACCGGTACCCGAGCGCCTTCTCGCTGAAGGACGGGTCCATGCGCTTCATCTGCGTCTTCACCGCCGAGCTGTGCAGCCACTCGTCGTCGTCCTTCTCGTGGCCGATGCGCAGGGCGCGCTCGAGCAGGCGCGTGGCGTCCTCCTGCGGGTCGGATGCCTCGGGCTCCGGCTCCTCGTCCTGCTTCGGCTTGCGCGAGCGGCGGCGCGCCGGCGCCTTCTCGGGCTCCGCCTCGGGCGCTGCAGCCGGCTGCTCGGCCGGCGCCTGCGCGCCCTTCGCCCCCGCGCCCGCGTCGGCTCCGGGCGTCGTCGGCGCCGTCGTCGGCGCCTCGATGCCGGGCAGCGTGTCGTAGCTGTAGAACTCGTCGCAGGCGGCGGCCAGCGACTTCGCCGTCGCCCCCGAGACGCCGATGCCGATCACCGAGCGGCCGAGCCGCTTGCAGCGCTGCGCGAGCGGCACGTAGTCGGAGTCGCCGGCGACGATCACCACGTGGGTGAGGTCGGGCAGGCGGAACATGTCCTCCACGGCGTCGACCGCGAGCCGGATGTCGGCGCCGTTCTTCGCATACGCGGCGGCGGGGAACAGCTGCACGAGGTCGACCGCCCGGCCGACCAGCTGGCTGCGGTAGCCGGTGTTCACCGGCGCCGACCAGTCCGCGTACGCGCGGGTGAGCACGAGCGTGCCGTAGGAGGCGGCGAAGTCGATGATCGCCCCGACGTCGACGGTCGCGGCCTCGAGCTTGCGGGCCACCTCGGCGTAGGTGCCGCGCTCGCCGGGGCCGACGCCGCGGGCGCGATCCTTGCCGAACGCGCCGCGGCCGTGCACCTGGTCGTAGCGCGAGATCACGATGTTGTCGAAGTCGAGGTACACCGCGACGCGGGCGGGCGGGGTCTCAGGCATCCGTGCCCTCTTCGTCTCGGCTGAGCATGTGCCCAGCCTAGGGGGCGGCGGCCGGGGCGGCCGCGCGCGTGGCGGGCCGGGCGGTACTGTGAGCGCGTGGGCGAGACCTCACATGACGCACTCGGCACGGATGCGCTCGGCTTTCTGCGCTCCGGCGTCAGCGTGAGCCTGCGCGGACTGCCCGGCTCGGGGCGCAGCACCGCGCTGCGCGGCATCGCCGACACGCTCGAGGCATCCGGCTGGACCGTCGTGCGGGTGCGCGGCGTGGCGGCCTTCAGCGACCGTCCGCTCGAGGCGCTCGCCGTCGCCGACGTGCTGGCCGCGCCCGGGTCGCACCGGCGCACCCCGGTCTCCGCCGCGGTCGCGGGGCTGGAGCGGGCGCTCGAGGCGACCCGCGCAATCGTGGCGGTGGACGACTCCGACCTGCTCGACCCCGCCTCGATCGGGGCGCTGGCCACGGCGATCACCGCCCGCCGGGTGCCGCTGCTGTCATCGGCGTCGGCCGCACGCACCGCCCCCGAGCTGTCGCTGCCGGCGCTCGTGCACCCCGGGGTGCGGCTCGTCGTGCCGCCGCTCGGCTTCGACGCCTCCTACGAGATCGTGCAGTCCTTCTGCCGCGGCGGCACGGTCGCGACCGAGACCGTCGCGCGCATCCACTCCCGGGCCGGCGGCCTGCCGGGGCTCGTCATCGCCGTCGCCGACCTGGCCGTGCGCGAGGGGCGCCTCACCGCCCGCGACGGGGTGTGGACGGCCGGCTCGCAGCTGTGGTCGCCGCGGCTCGCCCGCGCCGTGGAGCCGTTCCTGCAGGGGCTCGGCGGCGACGCGCTCGACGGGCTGATCAAGCTCTCCCTGGTCGGCGCCGTCGATGTCGCCGTCGCGCAGCGCCTCGTCGGCTGGCCGGCGCTCGAAGAGCTCGACGAGCGGGGCGTGCTGACCTTCGTCGCCGGGCCGGACCGCACCATCGCGAGCGTCTACCCGCCGCTGCTCGCCGAGCACCTGCGCAACGAGCGGATGGGCGCGCGCCGCCTGCGCATCCTCGACGAGATCGACGACGCGCTCGGGCAGGCGGCGCCGGGCGCCTCCGCCGACTCGCTGCTGCCGGGGCTGCGGCAGGCGCGCTCGCCGATCTCCCTGGCGAGCGATCGGCGCGCTTTCGCCGGGCTCGGCGCGCGCACCGCCGCCGACGTGGAGAACCGCGAGGCCGCCGACGCCGCCCTGAACCGGCTCGTGCACGACAAGCTCGCCACCGAGACGCTCGCCCGCCGCGCGGAGTGGGAGCAGAACCGCGACGCCCGCTCGGCGCTCGCCTACGTCGTGCCGCTCATGGTGCGCGGCGCCGACGTCGAAGAGCTCGACCGGGTCTTCGCCGAGGCGCTGCCGCACGCCGACCAGCGCGACGCGGCGGCGCTGACGGCCTGGCGGGCCATGCTCTGGGCCTTCGGCGCGCTCGACCCCGCCCGTGCGCGGCGGCTGCTCGACGAGCAGCGCGCGGCCGCGGGGCCGTGGGCGGGCGTGTTCGACGCCGGCGACGCCTACCTCACCCTGATGCTCGAGCAGGCGCCCGCGCACCCGCTCGAGCCGCCCGGGCCCGACGTCGAGCCGGTCGCAGCCGACGCGCTGCGGCTCACCCGCGCGCAGCAGCTGATCGCCCTCGCGAGGCCCCGCGCGGCGCTCGCCGAGCTCGACGCGATCGAGCCGCAGGAGCACCAGCTGCGCGAGACGGTGGGCGCCTACCGGGCGCTGGCCCTGCTCACCGCCGGCGACCTCACCGGCGCGGCCGAGCTCGCCCGCCGCCACTACGACGACGGCGTCGCGCGGCTCGACCCGGCGCTGATGACCGCGCACGGCTACGTGCTGGCGCTCGTGCACCTGTTCCGCGGCGACGACGCCGCGCTGCGCGACCACATCGGCCCGCTGCTCTCCCTCGGCTACACGCCGCTGCGGCAGTTGCCGTTCCAGCTCGGCACCCTGGTCGGCGCCGCCCGCTTCGCGGCCCGGCTCGGCAGCGCGGCCACCGCTCGCTCCCTCGCCGAGCAGGCGCAGGCGCTCGGAGTCCCGATCGGCCCGTTCCCCGTGATGCTCGCCGCGCAGGCCCGCGCCCACGCCCAGCTCGCCTCGGGCGCCGACGCGGCGGCCGTGGCCGACGAGCTGTGGGCCGAGGCCGAGCGCGCGCACGAGAAGCGCTACCCGCTCACCGCTGCGGCCGCCGCCGTGCGCGCGCTCGAGCTGCGACCCGACCCGGCGCGTGCCGCGCTCGTGCGGGCCTGGGCGACGGATGCCGAGCCCGGCGGCCTCTCCGCCGTGCTGTCCGAGTACGCCGAAGCCCTCGCGCACCCCGACTCCGAGCAGCGCCTCGCCGCCGGCATCCGTCTGCTCGACCAGGGGTTCGCCGGCTTCGGCCTGCAGCTGCAGGTCTCGGCCGTGCGCGACCTCGCCTCCTCCGACCCGGAACGGGCGGCCGTCGAGGCGCGACGTATCCGCGACGTCGCCGCGCAGCTCGGCGGCGAGTACCCCGCCTACACCGCCGCGCTGTCGCCCGCCGACGAGCTGAGCGACCGCGAGCGCGAGGTCGCCGAGCTCGCCGCCGCCGGGCTCAGCAACGCGGCGATCGCGCAGCGCCTGCAACTCAGTGTGCGCACCGTCGAGAACCACCTGTACCGGGTGTTCCAGAAGCTCGACGTCGAGAACCGGCAGGAGCTCGCCGACGCCCTCGGCGCCCGCCGCTGACCCGCCTACCCATTTCGCCCCCGCGCACCACTCAGCGGGGCTACTCACCCGGGCCCGCCGCCTTCCCGCCCGCGGAGCATGGAACTGCGCCGCACGAGGCGCACTCCACACGGGGTCTCAACAGTGAGAAGGCAAAAGGAAATGACTGACAACACCGCCGGGAACGGCCCGGTCATCGTCACCACCTCCGACCGTCGTCGCCGCCTCGCGGCGATGATCGCGGTGGGCTCGCTCGCCACGGCGGGCATCGTGGGCGGCACCATGGCCGCCTTCACCGACTCGGAGTACGCGGGTCTGAACGAGTCCGGCGGCGGTTACGCGGCCGCCCTGTGGAACCTGCAGATCAGCGAGGACGGGGACTCCTGGGTGGACACCACCGCCCCGACGTCGGACGGCACGCAGGGCGCGGCCGACAACACGGCCGAGGACGTCCAGGCGCCGATCGACCTGACCATCGACGGGGCCGACAACCTCATCCCCGGCGACGCGACGACCTACGTGACGACCACGTTCCAGGTGCGCAACGAAGACACGAGCACGCAGGACGCGCAGCTGGTCAGCTTCAAGCTGCTGCAGGACCCGAACACCACCGCGAGCCCCACCGACGCGGATCTGCTCGACGCCCTGCGCTTCGACGTCAGCGACGGCACCACCACCGTCCAGGACCAGACCTACGCCGATCTGGCGTCGGGCGTCGCTCTCAGCTCGCCCACCCTCGACCCGGGCGCCGTCCAGACCTACACCGTGAGAGTGCTGCTGCCCGACCAGGGCTCCGCGACGGCGAACTCGGCCCTGCAGGGCATGCACGCCTACCTGGTCGCCCAGGTCAACGGCACCTCGGTCGCCGAGTAGCACCGGCCCGATAACCAGGCCCGGTAACACCACCTCTCGCGAGCGCCGCCGCCGACACCTTCAGCAAACGGGGCGGCGGCGCCGCGAGGCATCCGTATCACCCACCAACGCAAACAGGGGATCAACCATCATGCGCGCCATGCGTATCGCCCAAGACATCGTGCTGGGCATCATCGCCGTCCTCGGGGCGGCCTCCATCGTCTTCGTCGCCGTCGTGCTCGGGTTCGGGCTGCGGCCGGCCGAGGTCGTGTCCGGCTCCATGGAGCCCACGCTGCCGGTCGGCTCGATCGTGCTCACCGAGCAGGTGCCGGCCTCCGAGCTCAAGAAGGGCGACATCGTCCAGGTTCCGCGCGGCGACAACGGCACCGTCGTCACCCACCGCATCGCGTCGATCGAGAAGACGGATGCCGGCTACGAGGTGACCCTCAAGGGCGACGCCAACAAGATCGCCGACCCGGAGCCGTATCTGATCACCAGCGCGGGCCTGTACCGCGGCGTCATCCCGTACGCGGGCTACGGCACCGACTGGATCCGCGCCTACCCGGTGCAGGCCGGCGTGCTGCTGCTCGCCCTGCTCGTCTTCGCCTTCTGGGGCCGGTCGAACGTGAGCGTCGTGCTGCCGAACGGCGACGTCATCCGCGGGCTGAGCAAGCGCGAGGCAAAGAAGCTCGTCGCCGGGATGGGCGCCGCGGAGCCCGTGCCGGAGCCCGAGCCCGAGCCTGAGCGCGACCCCGCGCGCGAGCTGGGCCCCGGCGAGCCCGAGCCCGAGCCCACTAAGACTTCCGTCGGCCCCGCGGCGGCCTGATCCCCGTGCCCGGGGTCGACGGATCCACCTCCTGACGATCGGACGAGAGCCATGAAGTTCTCCGCACGCAGGCTGCGCAGCGCCGCCACGGCGGTCGCCGGCGCGGCCCTCGCGGCCGCCTTCGGGCTGGCCGCGGTCATGCCCACCACCACGGCCGCCTACACCGACGCCGAGTACGCGGGCGGCTTCGACTTCACCGTCGGCCAGGTGCCGCTGCCCGACATCGAGTTCACGAAGCTCGCCGCCGGCTACAACCACGCGCTCGCCCTGGCCGCGAACGGCTCGGTGTACGCCTGGGGCTACAACGGCTACGGCCAGCTCGGCACCGGCGACACCACCAACCGCACGACTCCGGTCAAGCTCACCGCGCTGTCGGGCAAGACCATCACCGACATCGCGGCCGGCGCCTACCAGTCGTACTTCCTCGACAGCACGGGCGCAGTCTGGGCGGTCGGGGACGGCTACTACGGCGCCCTCGGTCAGGGAAACACCAACACCAGCACCAGCATCGTGCAGGTATCCGTGCCCGAGACCGTGGCCTCGCTCTCCGCCTACCGCTACACGGCCGGCGCCATCACCACGGCCGGCAACGTGTACAGCTGGGGCAACGACGACTACGGCGTCGCCGGATTCGGCGACAGCTCCGACTACTCGCTCACGCCGACGCAGATCGCGGTCGCCAACGTCAAGCAGGTGGCCTACGGAATGTACGGCGGCATCGCGGTCACGAACGACGGCCAGGTCTACACCTGGGGCGACAACCAGTACGGCGAGCTCGGCGCCAACTTCAGCGGCGCCGGTGTCTCGACCGTGATCGACTCGCTCGGCACCGTCGTGAAGGCGTACGACAACGCGCCCGGGCACTTCGTGATCCAGCCCGGCGGCCTGCCGGTCGTCGGCAACCTCGACGCCGTGGACGACGTCAAGTCGGTCGGCATCGGATACACCACCGTGTCGCTCATCCTGAACGACGGCACCCTGTACACCTGGGGCTACGACGACTCGGCCGAGCTCGGCCAGGGCGACACCAGCTACGGCCAAGGCCCGAAGCGGCCGACCCAGATCGCCACCGGCATCACCGACGCCAAGAAGTACCTCGGCAACGCCTACAACAACTGGGGCGTGCTCACCGAGAGCGGAACGATCTACCTGTGGGGCTACGCCCAGTCCGCCGGAGGCAACGGCGACGGGCGCGCCGCCGGCACGATCCTCACCGCCCCGACGCTCTCCACCCAGCTGCCCGGCACCTACCGCGACGCCGTGAACGTGCAGAACGAGGGCGGCGACAACACCATCCTCGCCCTCAGCTCGGACGGCACGGAGGTCTACGCGGCCGGCTCCGGCGACTACGGCATCTTCGGCAACGGCACCACGGGCCCGGCCAACACCGGCGCCGGCATCGCCTGGACCAAGCCCGACCCGCTCGGCTAGTAGCAACGGATGCGGCATCCGTGCCCCCTCGCCCCGTCGAAGTCATCAACCGATCGCACCCCTTAGCGCACCTCCTGCCGAGTAGCCCTTCCCGGCGCATGCGGCCTTCCGTGATTCGTCACTTTTCGCTCGAGTGCCGCGTGCGCGGAGCCAAGAGTGACGACTCACTTCAGGGGCGCGCGGCGACTCGTCGATATGTGCGTCGCGGCAGGGCTGGAGGAGCATTTTGTGACGAATGGACGCCGGGGGACGGGTAGCGGCGGATGCGGCATCCGTGCCGCCTCGCCGCCCAGATCTCTATCGTTCGCCGAAGTCCTGTCCAGGTGCCGCCGAAGTGACGCCGTGAGCCTCGACGAATGGGCATCGACACTTTGATCGCATTCATCGTCGTCGCGTTCGTGGCGCTCGGCACCGCAGCGCTCGTGCTCATCTCCGGGCGGCGCACCCGCGCCAGGATCTCCGCGGAGGTGGAGAGCCTGCGCAGCGAGCTGAGCAGCCTCATCGCGCCCCTCGGCTCGGAGCTCAAGGGGAGCACGACCGGGCTGCGCTCGGCCCTTATCAAGGATCTCGCCGGAACACGAGCAGAACTGAAGGACGACCTGGCCGACGTCCGCGCGCAGCTGAAGGACGACTTCTCCGGCTCCCACGTCGAGCTCAGGGCGGAACTCGCCGACGCCCTCGCCGGGCTAAAGGAGGAACTCGCCCGCCTCGAGGAGCGCGTGGGGCTGCCGGGCGGCGCCCGGTACCGCTGACCTCCGCGGGGTACGGGAAGACGCATGACCCCGCGCCCCGCGTCTGCCGACACCACCCGCGACCCCGCCGACATCGCCCGCGAGGTGTTCGGCCTGCCCGACCTGCGCTCCGGGATCGCCGACGCGATCGACGCCGTGCTCGCCGGGCACGACACGCTCGCGGTGATGCCCACCGGGTACGGCAAGTCGACGGTGTACGGGGTCACCGGCATCGCGCGCGGCGGCGTGACGGTCGTGTTCTCGCCGCTGATCGCCCTCCAGACGGACCAGGTCGAGAAGCTGCGCGCAGCGCCGGGGCATCCGATCGCCGTCGCCGTGAACTCGCGCCGCGGCGGCACGCTCGCCGCCGCCCGCCGCGCCCTCGACGGCGCCGAGGCCGGGTTCCTGTTCCTCGCCCCCGAGCAGCTCGACAACGAGCGGGTCGTCGAGTGGCTGCGCGAGCTGCCGGTGCGGCTCGTCGCCGTCGACGAGGCCCACTGCGTGTCCACCTGGGGGCACGACTTCCGCCCCGACTACGCCGCGCTCGGCGAACGGCTGGAGGCGCTCGGCCGCCCGCAGCTCGTCGCGCTGACCGCGACGGGCTCCGCGCCCGTGCGGCAGGACATCGTCGAGGTGCTGCGGCTGCGCGAGCCCGTGCTGATCGCCCGCGGCTTCGACCGGCCGAACCTGCGGCTCGAGGTGGCACGGTTCGAAACCGACGACGAGAAGCGCGAGGCGGTCGCGCGCCGCGTGCGGGCGCTGCCGCAGCCCGGCATCGTGTACGTCTCGACCCGCGCCGAGACCACGCGCGGCGCCGAACGGATGACGGCGGCCGGGCTGCGCGCGGCCGCCTACCACGGCAGCCTGCGCTCGGCGGAGCGCGACGAGGTGCTGCGCGCCTTCCTCGACGGCGAGCTCGACGTCGTCGTCGCCACGAGCGCCTTCGGCATGGGCGTCGACAAGCCCGACGTGCGCTACGTGGTGCACGCCGACGTGCCCGACTCGCTGGACATCTACTACCATGAGGCCGGGCGCGCGGGCCGCGACGGCGAGCCGGCGCAGGCGATCCTGCACTACCGCCCCGAGGATTTCGCGCTCACCTCGTTCTTCAACGGCGGGCTGCCCGATGCCGACGAGCTGCACCGCGCCTACACCGCGATCGCCGCAGCCGGCGGCGGCGCAGGCACGGAGGCCGGCACCGACGGCGGGCTCGGCCGCCGCGAGCTGGCCGCCCGCCTCGGCCTCTCCACGCGCACGGTGAGCCGCCTCGTGAACCTGCTGGAGGACGCCGGAGCCGTCGCCACCTCCGGCCGCACCCTGCGCGCCGTGGGCGGCGAGCCCGACCAGGCGGTCGAGACGGCCCTCGAGGCTGCGCGCCGCCGCGAACGCGTGGCCGATTCGCGCATGGAGATGATGCGCGCCTACGCCGAGACGCTCGGATGCCGGCGGCAGGCGCTGCTCGGATACTTCGGCGAGGAGCTCGCCGAACCGTGCGGCAATTGCGACACCTGCGAATCGGGCAGCGCCTACGAGCAGCGCGACGACCGCGCCGCGCACGCCGCCGCGCACGAAAGCCGCGCCGACCAGGGTGGGCCGCCCGACGCCCCGTTCCCCGTCGACGCCCGCGTCGAGCACCGGCAGTGGGGCCCCGGCGTCGTGATGCGCGCCGAGCCCGACCGCGTCACGGTGTTCTTCGAGTCCGAGGGCTACAAGGTGCTCTCGCTCGACGCGGTCGAGGAGGAAGACCTGCTCACCCGGGCCTGACTCCGGGTGAGCAGGGGTCTCATCCCTCCTCGTCCGCCTCGATGTCGGACGGCATCACGTCGCCCGTGTCGTCCGGGCCGCCGGTGCCGGGCAGATTGGCGATCCGCGACGCCTCGATGTCGTCCGTGGCGGCCGAATCGTCGACGGGCTCGTCCTGCAGCTCCTGCGTCTCCCGCTCGCTGGCCGGGCTGTACTCGGTGTCCCTGTCGGTGAGCTCGTCGTCGGGCAGCCCGTGCGGCCGCTCGTCGCGGTCGTCGGACATCAGGCGTCCTCGCGGTTCGGGTTCTCCAGCTGGAAGAAGTTCGACTGCGAGCCGTCCGACTTCGTCTCCTGGTAGATGAAGTTCAGCCCGCGCTCGTCGAAGGTGCGGAACCAGTCGTCCCACTCGATGTGCTCCAGCCGGTCGGAGTCGTCGCCGAAGTCGAAGCGCAGCACCCCGGCCCGGTCCTCGTGCTCCGTGCCGGACACCGTCGCGGGCGTCGCGCCCCGCGCCTCCGCCCACTGCCGGATGACGTCGTGGTTCGTCGTCACGAGGCTGCGGCCGTCGCGCTCGGGCTTGTCGTCGGGCGAGCCGATCTCCTGCGAGTACTTCAGCGAGTCCGACGACTCGGGGCCGGTGTTGATGGTGGATCGCTCAGCCATCTGATCCTCCTGTCCTCTCGTTCGTGCCTGCCGGGTACCCGGTTCCGCCCGCGCCGATACCCGCCGGGTGGGTACAGGATGCAGATATGGCCGTCGTGCGCATCGCCTCGCTCGGCACCGCCGTCCCGGGCATCCGCCTCGACCAGGCCGCGGTGCGCGCCCTGCTGACCCGGCAGCCCGGCCTCAGCCGCCGCGCACAGCGCCTCGTCGGCGCCGCCGTCGACAACGCCGCGATCGCCACCCGCTACACGGCGATCGACGAATTCGCGGGGTTGGGGCAAGACGGCGTGACGGATGCGTCGGCCGTCCGCTCCCTGAGGAGGCCGCGCAGCGGCCGTCTCGAAGGGCGCCCGCCAATGTTCTTCGACTCCGCCACCGGCGAGCTGCTGCACCCGCCGACCGGCGCCCGCAACGCCGTCTTCACCCGCGAGGCCACTCCGCTGGCGCTCGCCGCGGCGACCGACGCGCTCGGGCGCAGCGGGTTCGAGGCATCCGATGTCACGCACGTGATCACCGTCTCGTGCACCGGATTCTTCGCGCCCGGCCCCGACTACGAGCTCGTGCGGCGGCTGGGGCTGCGGCCGGAGACGCGGCGGCTCAACATCGGGTTCATGGGCTGCTACGGGTACTTCCCGGCGCTGCGCGCCGCCGTGGACAGCTGCCTCGCCGACCCCGACGCGGTCGTGCTGATCGCGTGCGTCGAGCTGTGCACGCTGCACCTGCGCGTCACCGAGGACCCGGATGTGCTCGTCGCCGCCTCGGTCTTCGCCGACGGGGCCGGCGCCGCCGTCGTCACCGGCCGCCCCGGGCCCGGGCTGCGGGTCGATGCGCTGCACTCGGTGCTCGCCCCGGGCAGCGAGCACGAGATGACCTGGACTATCGGCGACCTCGGCTTCGAGATGACGCTGAGCTCGTACGTGCCGCGGGTGCTCGAGGCGCAGATCGGCGACGCGCTCGCGCCGCTGCGGCCGAGTGGCGCGTGGACCGACGTCGAGCATTGGGCGGTGCACCCGGGCGGCCGGGCGATCCTCGACCGGGTGCAGGAGGCGCTCGGGCTCTCGGACGCGCAGCTGGAGCCGTCGCGGGCGGTGCTGCGCGATTTCGGCAACATGTCGTCGGCGACCGTGCCGTTCATCCTCGAGCGGCTGCTCGCCGACGCCGCGCCGGGGGAGCGCGTCGCCGCGACCGCGTTCGGGCCGGGGCTCACGGTCGAGTCCGCGCTGTTCACGGCGGTGGGCGGCGGCTTCGAGACGCGCCCTGCGGGCGCTCCTCAGCCGACGGGTGAGGACGCCCCGTGAACCTGACCCACCGCGACACCGCGGCCGTCGAGCTGATGGACGGCCCGTGCGACGAGGCGCGCCTGTTCACCACCTACCGCCGCTTCGAGCTCGCGAACCGCGCGGTCAGCGGATGGCGCGGCCTGTACCGCTCCCGCATCCGCCCGCTGCTCTCCCCGCAGCGGCAGACCACGCTGCTCGACGTGGGCTTCGGCGGAGGGGACATCCCGCGCGCGCTCGCCGCCTGGGCCCGGCGCGACGGGCTGCGGCTCGACGTGACCGCGATCGACCCCGACGAGCGGGCGCTGCGCTTCGCCGCCGAGACCGACCGCGAGGGCATGGTGCGCTACCGACGGGCGTCGACGACCGAGCTCGTCGCCGCCGGCGAGCGGTACGACATCGTCGTCTCGAACCACGTGCTGCACCACTTGACGGATGCCTCCCGCGAGGCCCTCTTCGCCGACTCGGAGCGCCTCGCCCGCCGTCTCGCCCTGCACGACGACATCGAGCGCAGTCGGCTCGCCTACGGGTTGTACGCGGTCGGTGCGCTCGCGATCGCGCCCGGGTCGTTCGCCCGCACCGACGGGCTGATCTCGATCCGCCGCAGCTACACGGCGGGCGAGCTCGCCCGCGTCGTCCCGCCCGGCTGGAGCGTCGAGTCGCTCCCGCGCTGGCGCGTGCTCGCGTTCCGAGCCTTCGAGACGCCGCCTGCGGCGGCTCCTCAGGCGTCGACCTCCCGATCCCTGAGCGCCGTCCTGAGCTTGTCGAAGGGGAGGCCGCGGAGCGGCCGTCTCGAAGGGTGGTCCCTGAGGAGGCTGCGGAGCGGCCGTCTCGAAGGGTGGTCCCTGAGGAGGCTGCGTCGCGGCCGTCTCGAAGGGTGGTCCCTGAGGAGGCTGCGTCGCGGCCGTCTCGAAGGGTGGTCCCTGAGGAGGCCGCGTCGCGGCCGTCTCGAAGGGTCGGCCCCCGAGGAGCACCGGTGATCCCCGGCGCCGCGCTGCTCGCGGCATCCGTCAGCTACCTCGCCAGCGTGACCCTCGGCGTGCTCGTGGCGACCCGCCTCGTCGACTCGCGGGGCTTCCACTGGCTGCACCACACGCTGTACGTGCTCACCTTCGTGCTCGCGGCGACCGCGGTCGCCACACTGGGGTTCGCCGGGTACGGGCTCGCGGCCGGGCTGCTGGGGCCGGCGCTCATCCCGTTCGCGGCGATCCCGTTCCTGGGCACGCGCGGCGTGAGGCATCCGATCGCCGGAAGCCTGCCTGCGCCGTTCTACCTCGCCGCCGTGTTCGCCTTCGTGCTCAGATAGGGCCGCTTGCAGATAGGAGAGTCATGGAGTTCCTCGACGTCGTGCGCCGCCGCAAGACCACGAACGGGCCGTTCCTGCCCGACCCGGTGTCGCCCGAGCATCAGCGCCTGCTGATGGAGGTCGCCGGCCGGGCGCCGAGCCAGCTGAACAGCCAGCCGTGGCGGTTCGTGCTCGTCGAGAACCGCGACACGATCGAGAAGGTCGCCGAGATCAGCGGCGCGAGCATGACCGAGGCGATGTCGAACGGAACATTCTTCGAGCGGTATAAGCCGTACTTCCGCTTCTCGCCGGCCGAGATGGAGGAGAAGCGCGACGGCATGCTCTTCGACAAGCTGCCGGCCCCGCTCAGGCCGTTCACCTCGCAGGCGTTCACGCCGCGCGGGCAGAAGCTGATGAACCTGCTGCACGTGCCGCAGACCCTGGGGGAGGAGAACCGCAAGCTCGTCGCCGGCTCACCGCTGCTGCTCGGCGTGATGCTCGACCGCAGCGAGTACCGCCCCGGCGAGCTGTCGTCGTTCTATTCCGTTTTCAGCATGGGCGCAGCGATGGAGAACGTCTGGCTCACCACGGTCGAGCTCGGCATGGGAATCCAGTTCGTGTCGTTCCCCATGGAGGTGCCCGGCCAATGGGAGCGCATCGTGGAACTGCTCGGCGTGCCCGACGAGCTCGAGCTGATGGCGGTCTACCGCCTGGGCTACCTGCCCGAGCAGCAGCGTCGCCCCGCGATCGACTGGACCTCGCACGAGCGCAAGCGGCCCTCCCAGTACGTCTTCCGCGAGACCTGCGCCACCCCCCAGCATGGCTGGGACTGAGCGGGCTCGCCGCCGCCGGCCACCCCTCGCCGCCTCGACCGATTCGTCACATTTTGTCCTGGGTCAGCTCACCAGGAGCCGAACTCGACGAATCGCCCGAAGGCCGGTGCACGACTCGTCACGTTTTGTTCCTGTTGAGCGTGCGACCAGCGATTATCGACGAGTCGATCTGCCCGGCTGATACGGCGGACGGAAGAGACGGAAGAGAGGGCAGAGATGGAAGAGATAATGCCCGACTCGCCGGGGCGGGAGTTCGGGCAGCGGCGAGTCGCGCCGGATCTCTTCCCCTCGCGCCGCTGGCCGCCCGGCGCCCCCGGCTACCTCGCCCCGGGCAGCCGGCTCTGCAGCACCTCCACGCGGTCGGCGGCCATCAGCAGCAGCCAGTGGGCGAGGCGGCCCTCGCTGTAGCGCCGGTACGCGGTGCGACGGATGCGCCCCGCCAGCCCCGCGAGCGGAGCGACGGTGCCGAACACGGGCGTCAGCTGCCGATGCTCGATCGAGCGCTCGCGCTCCTCGCCGCCGGGCTGCTGCGTCGGCACCTCCCAGTGCGCGCCGCTCGCGCCGGGGTCGAAGCTCTCCCGCGGCACCGACGGGCGGTCGGCGGCGTCGAGGTCGGCGCCCCAGCCGGGGATCCGCGCGCGCAGCGCGTCGGCGTCGACCTGCGGGCGGGGCGTTCCTGCGGTGTACGGGTCCATTGCTGCTCCTGATGTTCGAGGCGACGGAATCTTCGAGGCGACGGATGCTGCGCCGCCGGCGCTAGGGGCGCACCAGCGTCTTGATGCATCCGTCTCGCTTGGCCGAGAACATGTCGTAGCCGTCGGCGATGTACTCGAGCGGCACCGTGTGGGTGACGATCTCGCTCGGCGCGAGGCGGCCGGCCTGGAGGTGCTCGAACAGCCGGGGCCACTGCCGCTTCACCGGGCACTGGTTCATGCGCAAGGTCAGCCCCTTGTTCATGGCGTCGCCGAACTTCACGGCGCTGAACACCGGGCCGTACGCGCCGAGCACCGCGACCGTGCCGCCCTTGCGCACGCTGTCGATCGCCCAGTTCAGGGCCACGGGCGAGCCGCCCTGCAGCTTGAGTTTGGTCGCGGTGAAGTGCTGCAGGCGGTTGCCGTCGGCTTCGGCTCCGACGGCGTCGATCGCCACGTCGGCGCCGAGCCAGTCGGTGGCCTTCTTGAGCGTGACGACGATGTCGCGCACCTGCTCGTAGTTGTACGTCTCGGCGAAGGCGAACTCGCGCGCCCGCTCGAGCCGGCAGTCGAGCCGGTCGATCACGATCACCCGGCCGGCCCCCATCAGCCACGCGCAGCGGGCGGCGTACAGGCCGATCGGCCCGGCGCCGAAGACGGCGACGGTGTCGCCCTCGTCGATCGAGCCGAGCTGCGCGCCGAAGTACCCGGTCGGCAGCGCGTCGGTCAGCAGCACGGCGTCCTCATCGCTCATCCAGTCGGGGATCACCTGCGGTCCGACGTCGGCGAACGGCACCCGCACGTACTCGGCCTGGCCGCCGTCATAGCCGCCGCAGGTGTGCGAGTAGCCGTAGATGCCGCCGATCGCCGTGGCGTTCGGGTTCACGTTGTGGCAGTTCGAGTACAGCCCGCGCGCGCAGAAGTAGCACGAGCCGCAGTACACGTTGAACGGCACCATCACCCGGTCGCCGACCTTGAGCCGCTCGACCGATGGGCCGACCTGCTCGACGACGCCGATGAACTCGTGGCCGAAGGTCGTGCCGACCCTCGTGTCGGGCATCATGCCGTGGTACAGGTGCAGATCCGAGCCGCAGATCGCCGCGAGCGTCACCCGCACGATCGCATCGTTCGGGTGCTCGATGCGCGGCATCGGTTTCTCCTCGACCTCGATGCGGTAGGGGCCGCGGTAGACCATGGCTTTCATCTACTTCTTCTTTCCGCGGTTCCCGCGCGACGAGCCGCCGGAGCCGCCCGATGTACCCCCGCCGGCGAGCATGCCCACGACGACTGCAAAGGCGGCCAGCCCGGCGAGCGTGCGCAGCCCCTGCGCCCTGCGCCCGTGGAAGCCGCCGGTGACGGTCGCCTGACCGGCCTCATACGGCCGGAACAGGTTGCCGCTGGTGTCGCCCGCGCTGCCCCTGTGCCGGAACTGCGAGGCCTTCGTCTGCACGGCCATCTGCCGCTCCACGGCGCGCGGAGCCGCCCGGTGCGCGAGCACGAACGCGCGGCCCTGCACCCCGACGACCGTCTCGGGCACCGGATGCGCGGCCCGCCGCACGACTGTCTTCGCCACCGTGTCGGGGGAGTACACCGGCGGCATCGGCCGCAGCGGACGCCCGGTGTGGTTGGCCGAGTGGCGGAACGCCGGCGTGTCGGTGGAGGCGGGCAGCACGGTCGCCACCTGGATCCCGCGCAGCCCGGCCAACCGCAGCTCGCTGCGCACGGCGGCGCCGAGGGCGCGCACCGCCGCCTTGGTCATGCTGTAGACGGATGCGTACGGCTGCGGCACCTCGCCCAGGATCGACGCGATGTTGACGATCACGCCCCGACGCTGGGGGGTCATCGCGCGGATCGCCGCGCGGGTGCCGAGCGCGGTGCCGAGGGCGTTCACCTCGATCACGCGCCGGATCTCCTCCGGCGGCGTGTCGGCGAGCAGCCCGTAGGCGTCGACGCCCGCGTCGTTGACCCACACGTCGATGCGGCCGAAGCGGGCGATCGTGGCGTCGACGAGCGCCTGCACCTGTGCGGCGTCGCTGACGTCGGTGGGCAGCGCCACCGCGTCGGGGGCGCCCGCCTTGCGGGCGAGCTGCGCGGTCTCTTCGAGAGCGTCGGCGCGGCGGGCGGCGAGCACGAGCGCCGCTCCCCGCTTGGCGAAGCGCAGCGCCGTGGCCCGGCCGATGCCGCTTGAGGCTCCGGTGATGACGACGATCCGAGGTTGCCTGCTCATGTCGGGTCCGGTGCCCGGGTCGGCCCGGCCGCATCCGGCCGGTTACGGCGGTCCGCCGCCGAATCCGCCCGGAGCCGAGCCGGTGCCACCGCCGGCGCCGCCGAAGCTGCCTCCGCCGCTCGCCCCGAGCCCGCCGCCCGTTCCGCCGCGCGTCGTCGTGGTGGACGTGCTCGTGCTGTCGCTCGACACGGTCGACGACAGGTCGGCGAGCACGACCTCGTCACCGGCCGACAGGCCCGAGGTGATCTCGGTGCGCGAGGCGCCCGTCGCGCCGACCTTCACGGTGGTCGTCACGGCCTTGTCGCCCTTCAGCACCTTGACGCTCCACCCGCCGCTCGAGGTCTTGCTCAACGCCGAGGTGGGCACCGTGAGCACGCCCTTCTCCTTCGCGACCGAGACCGTGATGCGAGCGGATGCCCCGTTCAGCAGGTCCGCCGACGCGTCGTCGAGCTTCACGGTGACGTCGTAGGCCGGGGTCGACGAGCTGGTCTCGGTGTTGAGGAATCCGATCGCCGAGACCTTCGCGGACAGCGTCTTCGAGACGCCGGAGACGGAGACGGTGGCGGTCTGGCCGACCTTCAGCGGCGAGATGGAGGTCGCGCCGACGCTCGCGTCGACGATCCAGCCGTCGTCGCCGATCACACTGATCACCTGGCTCGTCGAGGCGGCGGTGACCGAGTCGCCGGCGGCGAAGCCGACCGCTGCGACGGTGCCGTCGATCGGCGAGGTCAGCTTGGCCATGCCGAGCTGCTGCTTGGCGACGGCGAGCTGCGCCTTCGCCGAGGTGACCGACGCCTGGTCCGAGACGATCTGCGCCGCGCTGGCGACCTGGGTGGTCGAGCCGCTGCCGGTCCCGCCCGTGGTGCCGGTGCCGGTTCCGCTGCCGGTGCCCCCGGTCGATCCGGATCCGGTGCCGCTGCTCCCGTTGGCTGAGGAGGTGCCGGAGGCGCCGTCTCGAAGCCCGCCCGAGGTGCCGGTGCCCGCCGAGGTGCCGGTGCCGCCGGAGGTGCCGGTGCCGCCGGAGGTGCCGCCCGCAAAGCCGCTGGACGACCCGCCCGACGACGCGCCGCCCGAGCCGCTCCCGCCCGCACCGCCGGGCGAGGCCGACTTGCTCGGCGACGGCGAGGCAGACTTGCTCGGCGTCGGGGTCGGGGTCGGGGTCGAGGTCGACCCGCCGCTCTGCTCCTGCTCGTCCGCGACGGCCTGCTGCAGCGCCGTCACGGCGTCGTCGAGCGCCGAGGCATCCGTCTGCACCTGCTTCTGCGCCGCGGCGACGGCGGTCTCGTCATCAAGCGCCGTCGAGACTGCGTCTTGACAGACAGGGAGGTCTTGCTGTGCTTGCTCCAGCACCTGCTCCTGCTGTGCGGCGGACATGCTCGAGTTGATCTGCGCCGCGAGGAAGTCCTTGCACTTGTCCGAGCTCGTCGCGATGTCCGTATTCACGGTGGCCAGCGCGTCGTCCGCGGTCTGCGCGTCGGTGAGCAGCGTCTTCTGCGCGTCCTGCACCTTCGTGACCGCGTCCGAGACCGAGGTCGAGGTGGTCGCCGCCGCCGTCTGCGCGACCGCGGTCTCACCAGACGCCTGCGTCGACGTCAGCGCGACCGCCGCGACGACGGTCGGCGTGGTGGCCGAGGTCACGTACGCGGCGCCGTCCGCGGTCGTCGAGTCGCTCGACGACGACGCGGTCGTGGAGGTCGAGGTCGACGTCTGCGACGCGAGGTCGTCATCGAGCGTCTGCTCGGCCGAGGTGACCGCCTGCTGCGCGGTGGTGACCGCCGACTCGAGCGAATCCGTGTCGAGGGTCGCGAGCGTCTGCCCCGCCTTCACGGTGTCGCCGACCTTCACCTTCACGCTCGACACGGTGCCCGAGACCTGGAACGCCCGGTCGGCCCGCGTCGCCGACGCCACCGTGCCCGACAGGGCGGCGGTCTGCGTCACATCGCCGGTCTCCGCGGTCGCGGTGCGGTACTCCGGGCCGGTCGGGCGCATGGTCGCCCACGCGACCCCGCCGCCGGCGAGGCACACGGCCACGCCGAGCGCGACGCCGATGACCACGCCCCGGCGACGACGCCGAGATCGGATGCTTCGCGCCTCAGCCATTCGTCGTCCCCGTGTCGCTCTGGCCGTTCTGCCCGCCGGGGCCGCCCATGCCCATGCCGCCGCCGAAGCCCGACGAGCAGGTGCCGTCGGAGCTCTTCTCCGACACGGCGATCGTCGTCGCCGCGACCGTGCCCGAGTCGTCCGAGTCGCCGCGCGCGGTGACGCACGCGCCCACCGTGAGCGCGGAGCTCGTCGCCTTCTGCTCCTCGGTGTACTTCGTGGAGGAGGAGACCGTGATGGTCTTCGAGGTGGTCTTCTGCGTCTGCATGTCGACGGCGTCGACGGTGATCGTCGAGCCTCTCACCTTCGTCACCTTGCCGGAGGTGGGCACGACGAACTGCCTGCCGCTGCCGCTCTGGCCGGAGCCGCCGTTGCCGCCGGGGGCGCCGCCGCCCGGCGCACCCGAGGCGCGGTCGGTCGGGAAGCCCGAGGCCCCGCCGGTCGGGCGGTTGCCCGAGCCGCCGCCGAAGCCGCCGGTGCATGAGCCGTCGGTGGCCTGGCTGATGGCGACGGTGCTGACCGCCGACGAGCTCGAGGAGCTGTCGGAGGAGGCATCCGCGGACGCCGTCACGCACTCGCCGACCTTCACGTCCGACAGCGAAACGGTCACCGTCTTCGTGATCGACGTGGACGAGGAGTACGTCACCGCGGTCTGCGACGAGCTGTCCTGCACCTGCAGGGTCGAGCCCGACACCGCGGCGATCTCGCCGCTCACCCCGCCGCCGCCGAATCCGCCGCCCTGCCCGCCGGCGCCCTGGGCCGGCGCCGTGGCGCCGGAGGTCGAGGAGCCGGAGGCGGTCGAATCCGACTTGCCGCAGCCGGTCAGCGCGAGCGCGAGGCCAGCGGCGACGGCGACCGCAGCGAGAGGGACCGTGATCTTCTTCTTCATCGAGATTTTTTTCCTTTACTCCGTGCGCAGAGCGTCGATGGGCGCGAGCTTGGCCGCGCGGGTGGCCGGGTAGACGCCGAAGACGAGTCCGATGCCGATCGCGACGACGAGCGACCCGCCGATGGCGGCGCCGCTGAGCACGATCGACGAGCCGATCACGCCGGGCAGCACGAGCGCCGCGATGACGCCGAGCGCCGCGCCGATCACGCCGCCGGTGAGGCCGAGGATGGCGGCCTCGACGAGGAACTGGTTGCGGATCGCCCCCGGGGGAGCGCCGAGCGCCTTGCGCAGGCCGATCTCGCGGGTGCGCTCGGTCACCGACACCAGCATGATGTTCATCACCCCGATGCCGCCGACCAGCAGCGACAGCGCCGCGATGCCGGTGAGCAGGATCGTCAGCGTCTTGTACACGGCGGTCGCGGTCGACACGAGCGCGTCCTGGCTCGAGATGGTGAAGTCGGCGTCGCCGCTCGCGGCGATGCCGTGCCGGTTCAGCAGCAGGCTCTTCGCCTCCTGGTAGGCCGCGGGCAGCGCATCCGCTGACGTCGCCTGCAGGTACACGGTCGAGACCGTGTTCGCCTGCGAGCCGCCGACCAGGTTGGAGGCCATCGTCGACAGCGGGATGAGCGCCGTGTCGTCGAGGTTGCTCGTCGAGTTGGAGCCGGAGGAGGCGAGCACGCCGATGACCTCGAAGGTCTGCGAGTCGATGGTCACCGACTGCCCGACGACGCGGGTCGAGCCGAACAGCTCCTGCGCCGTCTCCGATCCGAGCACGACGACGGATGCTTCGCTGTTCTCGTCCGCCTTCGTGATGAACTCCCCGGTCTCCAGGGTGCGCGAACGCACCTTGAGGTACGAGGGCGTCACGCCGACGACGGTGGTGGTCCAGTTCGTCGAGCCGGCCGTGAGCTCCTCCGACGCCGACTTCTCGGCGTCGACGGCCTTGATGTCGGGGGCGTTCACCTTCGAGGCGAGCGCGGTGGCGTCGGCCTGGGTGAGCGTCGTGCCGGTGCCGAAGCCGCCCCGCACGCCGGAGGTCGAGGTCGACGAGCCGGGGGAGACGATGAGCAGGTTCGAGCCGAGCGAGGAGATCTGGCTCGACACGTCCTTCTGGGTGCCGAGGCCCAGGCCCACGGTGAGGATCACCGCGGCGATGCCGATCAGGATGCCGAGCACGGTCAGCGCGGAGCGCATCTTGTGCGAGACGATGGCGAACCAGGAGGTGCGGAGCGTCTCGATCCAGCTCATGCCAGCACCTCCTCGCTCTGGATGAGGCCGTCGCGCACCTGCACGATGCGGCGGCTGCGGGCCGCGACGTCGTGCTCGTGGGTGATCAGCACGATCGTGCGGCCGGCCTCGTGCAGCTCGTCGAAGAGGGCGAGCACGTCCTCGGTGGAGCGCGAGTCGAGGTTTCCGGTCGGCTCGTCGGCGAGGATCATCGTCGGCTCGCCGACGAGGGCCCGCGCCACGGCGACGCGCTGCTGCTGGCCGCCCGAAAGCTCGCCGGGCCGGTTGTCGATCCGGTCGCCGAGGCCGACCTTGGTCAGCGCCTCGACCGCCCGCTCGCGGCGCTCGTCGCGGTGCACGCCCGCGTAGACGAGCGGCAGCTCGACGTTGCGCCATGCCGACAGGCTGGGCAGCAGGTGGAACTGCTGGAACACGAACCCGATGCGGCGGCCGCGCACCGCGGCCAGCTCGATCTCGTCGAGCTCCTCCACGTTCTCCCCGGCGAGCAGGTACTCGCCCGAGGTCAGCGTGTCGAGGCATCCGAGCACGTTCATGATCGTCGACTTGCCGCTGCCCGACGGGCCCACCACGGCGACGTACTCGCCGTCGGCGATGGACAGGTCGATGCCGCGCAGCGCCTCGAACTCGATCGAGCCGGACTTGTAGGTCTTGCGCGCGCCGCGGAGCTGGATGACGGGCCCGGTGGGCCGGGGCTCCGTCTCCTCATCCTCGAAGACGGGCCAGACGGATGCGTCGCTCAATTGTTCCCGCTTCCGCCCGCGCCGCCGGGGAATCCGCCGCCGGCGCCGCCGGGGGCGCCGCCGCCGAAGCCGCCCTCGCCGCCGGTGCCGCCGCCGAAGCCGCCCTCGCCGCCGAAGCCACCGGTGCCGCCCGTGCGCCCGGTCTCACCGGTGCCGCCCGAGCCGCCGCTGCCGGCGCCCGGCTGGGCCACGGTCACGGAGACCTGGTCGCCGGCCTTCAGCCCGTCGGTGATCTGCACCCACTGGCCGTCCTCGATGCCGGTCGTCACCTTCTGCTGGGTGGTCTTGCCGTCCGCCACCTTCTGCACGTACGCGGTGCCGTTCTCGCGGGTGATCGCCATGGCGGGCACGGCGACGGCGTCGGTCACCTTCTTGTAGACGATCTCGGCGGTCACCGAGACGCCGTCGTAGAGGTTGTCCGGGCTTCCCGTGACGGCCACGGTGACGGGGTAGGTCGCGGCGCCCGAGGTCGTCGACGGCAGCAGCCCGACCGAGGAGACGGTGCCGAAGAAGCTGGAGTTCTCGGTCGTCGAGAGCGTCACCTGGTCGCCGGTCTTGATGTTCTTCACCTGCGTGGCCGACACGCTGAGGTCGGTCGACCACGAGTCGGTGCTCGTGATCTCGAAGGCGCCGGTCGATGAGGAGGATGACGACGACGAGGAGGACGAGGACGAGGTGCTGGAGGAGCCGGTCGGGCTGGAACTCGAGCCCGTGCCGGAGCCCGTTCCGCCCGACCCCGAGGAGCCCGAGGAGCTCGATGAGCTCGAGGAGGAGGACGAGCTCGACGATCCGCTCACGCTGTCGCCCACGGCGACGTTGACCGCGGTGACCATGCCGGCGACGGGCGCCTTCAGCGTGGTGCCGTCGAGGGCGTCCTGCGCCTGGTCGACCGCGTCCTGCGCGACCTCGACGGCGGCCTTGTCGGCCGAGATCTGCGTGGTGGCCTCGGTGGAGCCGTCCGACGAGTCCTCGTCATCCGAGAGCTTGGCCTTGTCGCTCGCCAGTGTCGCCTTCGCCTGGGCGAGCGCCGCCTTGGCCTCGGCCGTGGTGATCGTGCCGAGCACGTCGCCCTTGGCGACCTTCTGCCCCTCCTTCACCTTCACGGCGGTCACGGTGCCGGAGGCGGGGAAGGAGACCTGCTCGTCGACGGCGGGCTCGAGGGTGCCGGTGCCGGAGATGGTCTCTTGCAGGGTGCGGGTGGAGACGGTCATGGTCTGGGTCGTCGCGGCGGCCGCGGCGGCGCTCGGCTTCTGGGCGAAGCCGAACCACCACACGGCGGCGGCCGCCAACACGATGACGATGGCCCCGGCGATGATCCACGTGCGTGGCCGGGTCAGGAAGGCGGTCATGCTCGCATGCTGGGGTGCCGTTCTGGGGGAAGCACAACGCGAAGCTATGGGCCGGATAAGAGCTCTCCGGCCGCCGGGTGACCGCGGCCGCCCGCGCGGCGTAGCATGGCGCCGCATCCTGATCGATCGACGGTGATTGATGAGCACGATTCCTGACGGCGAGTGGCTCGCCCAACCGGCTCCGGGCCGCCTCGGCCCGCGCGGGGTCGTGCTCGATTCGTGGCGCCGCGCCCGCGAGAACCGGCTCGACCCCGATCGCCTGCTGCCCGAGGTCGACCTCGACGCAGAGTTGGAGGACTACCGCCAGCAGCACCGGCTCGCGGCAGTGATGCCCCTGATCCGCCGCCTGCTGGTGCGCGACGTCGAAGGGGAGGGGCTGCTCGTCGCGGTCGGCGACGAGCTCGGCCGGCTGCTGTGGGTGGAGGGCGACCACGCCGCCAGGCGGCGGGCGGAGCGGATGCTGTTCGTCGCCGGCGCCAACTGGGCGGAGAACCGGGTCGGCACCTCAGCACCGGGCACCGCGCTGCAGCTCGACCACGGCATCCAGATCCACGACACCGAGCACTACGACCGCATCGTGCACGGCTGGAGCTGCACCGCCGTCCCCATCCACGACCCCGAGACGCGCCGCATCCTCGGCGTGATCGACATCACCGGCGACGCGCGCGCCGTCGACCCGCTCACCCTGCCGCTGCTCGAGGCGACCGCCGCCGCCGCCGAGTCGCAGCTGCTGGCCGAGCGCCTCTCCGCGGCGGCCTCGCGCCCGGCTCCGGCGCGTCGGGCCCCGGCCCGGCTCACCCCGGCGCCCCGTCCGCAGCCGGTCACGCTGCGGGTGCTCGGCCGCGACACCGGCGAGCTCGAGGCGGCGGGGCGCACCCTCGAGGTCAGCAGCCGGCACGCGGAGATCCTGACCCTGCTCTCCTGGCACCGGCGCGGGCTGCAGGCCGACGAGCTGCGCGAGGCGGTGTACGGGCCGGGCACCGCTCAGGTCACCCTGCGGGCGGAGCTCGCGAGGCTGCGGCGCTGGCTTGCGGCATCCGTGCCCGACCTCGTCCTCGAGTCGCAGCCTTACCGGCTCTCGCGCCCGCTCGAACTCGACGCGCACCAGGTGCTCGCCCTGCTCGAGCGCGGCGCCCACCGGGTCGCGCTCGCCGCGTACCACGGCGCCCTGCTGCCGGGAAGCGCCGCGCCGGGGGTCGCCGACATCCGCGAGGCGGTGCGGCTCCGGCTGCGCGACGCGATGCTGACGGATGCCTCCGCCGACGTGCTCGTGGGCTACGCGATGACCCCCGAGGGGTCCCTCGACGCGGAGGTGCTGCGCGAGGCGCTGCGCATCCTGCCCCCGCACTCGCCCAAGCGGATGGGCCTCGTGGAGCGGCTCGAAGCGCTGGAGTGACGCGCAACGCGTTGCAACGCCCCCGGCCATAGCGTGCTGCCCGTCAGACAAAGCCGTCAGACCAGGAGGCAACATGACGATCATCGACAAGCCCCAGCAAACCGAGACGACGAGCGAGCACGGATCCGGTGTCTATGCCGCACCCAACACCCCCGGCGCCGTCGTGGACTACGAGAGTCGCTACGACAACTTCATCGGCGGGCGCTACGTGCCGCCGGCATCCGGCCAGTACTTCCAGAACGTGACCCCGGTGACGGGCAAGCCGTTCACAGAGGTGGCGCGGGGCACCGCCCCCGACGTGGACGCCGCGGTCGACGCGGCGTGGAAGGCGTTCGAGACGTGGAAGAACACGAGCGTCACCGAGCGCGCGCTGCTGCTGAACCGCATCGCGGACCGGATGGAGCAGAACCTCGAACTCCTCGCCGTCGCCGAGACCTGGGACAACGGCAAGCCGATCCGGGAGACGCTCGCGGCCGACCTGCCGCTCGCGATCGACCACTTCCGCTACTTCGCCGGCGCGATCCGCGCCCAGGAGGGCGGCATCTCCGAGCTGGACCACGACACGGTCGCCTACCACTTCCACGAGCCGCTCGGGGTCGTGGGGCAGATCATCCCGTGGAACTTCCCGCTGCTGATGGCCACGTGGAAGCTCGCTCCCGCTCTCGCCGCCGGCAACTGCGTGGTGCTGAAGCCCGCGGAGCAGACCCCGGCGTCGATCCACGTGTGGCTCGACCTCGTCAAGGACCTCATCCCCGACGGGGTCGTGAACATCGTCAACGGGTTCGGCATCGAGGCGGGCGCGCCGCTGGCGCAGCATCCGCGCATCCGCAAGGTCGCGTTCACGGGCGAGACCACGACGGGCCGGCTCATCATGCAGTACGCGAGCCAGAACCTGATCCCGGTCACGCTGGAACTCGGCGGCAAGAGCCCGAACATCTTCTTCGAAGACGTCGCGGCAGCCCACGACAGCTTCTACGACAAGGCGCTCGAGGGCTTCACGATGTTCGCGCTGAACCAGGGCGAGGTGTGCACCTGCCCGTCGCGCGCGCTCGTGCAGCAGTCGGTCTACGACGCGTTCGTCGCCGACGGCCTGGAGCGGGTGAAGAAGATCAAGCAGGGCAATCCGCTCGACCCGACCACCATGATCGGGGCGCAGGCCTCCAACGACCAGATGGAGAAGATCCTGAGCTATCTGGACATCGGGCGGCAGGAGGGCGCGAAGGCGCTCATCGGCGGCGACCGCGCCGAGCTGGACGGGGATCTCGCCGGCGGCTTCTACATCCAGCCGACCGTGTTCGAGGGGCGCAATTCGATGCGCATCTTCCAGGAGGAGATCTTCGGGCCGGTGCTGGCGCTGACCTCGTTCAGCGACTTCGATGACGCGATCTCCATCGCCAACGACACGCTGTACGGCCTCGGTGCTGGCGTGTGGGCCCGCGACGGGGCGCTGCAATACCGGGCGGGCCGTGCGATCGAGGCCGGTCGGGTGTGGACGAACACCTACCACCAGTACCCGGCGCACGCGGCGTTCGGCGGCTACAAGCAGTCGGGCATCGGGCGGGAGAACCACAAGATGATGCTCGACCACTACCAGCAGACGAAGAACCTGCTCGTGTCGTACGCCGAAGGGCCGATGGGATTCTTCTGATGAACGAGTCGTCGGGCGCGCCCACGACGCTGTCGCGTGTCGACGTGACGGATGCCGCAGCCGAGCTGCTGCGGCATCTGTCCGCGTCGTACGGGCCGTTGATGTTCCACCAGTCGGGCGGATGCTGCGACGGGTCGTCGCCCATGTGCTATCCGGTCGGGATGTTCCAGACCGGGCCCTCCGACGAACTGCTCGGGGTGCTGCACGTGGAGGGGATCGAGCCCGTGCCGGTGTACATGTCGAAGGCGCAGTTCGAGTACTGGAAGTACACGCACCTGACGATCGACGTGGTCGACGGCCGGGGCAGCGGATTCTCGATAGAAGCGCCCGAGGGCAAGCGGTTCCTCATCCGTTCACGGATGCTGACGGACGAGGAACTCGCCGCCCTCGGGCTTGGCTAGGAGCCGAGGGGCCGTGAAGCCGGGGCCGGGGGCCGGGTCGACACCGAGGGCTAGATGCCCGGGATGTGTCCCTCGCCCTCGGCCCTCTCCTCCTCTTCACGCTCGAGCACGCCGATGATGTCCTCTTCGGGGACGGGCGCCGCGAGGTCCCACACCCAGAACAGGGCGCCGACGATGATCATCGCGATGCCGGTCCACAGGTTGATCGCGATGCCGCCGGTCGGCTTGGTGTCGGCCGCCGGGTCGACGAGACCCGTGATCAGCACGATGATGCCGTAGAGCAGGAACAGGGCGCCGAGGATGCGGCGCAGGTCGAAGCGCCGCGTGGAGCGCACGTATGCCGCCTTCTCCTCCTCGGTCAGCTTGCCGCCCTGCTGCGGGTTCGGGTTGGTCGATTCGCTCATGATCCAGATCCTTCTTCTCAGCTAGAGCGTCACACGAACGGCAGGTAGAGCACCACGCACAGCACCAGCGCGATGGTGCCGAGCAGGGCGGGGGAGCGGTACCACGCGGTGTCGGTGGCGACGTTGTCCTTCGTCAGGTCGATCGTGCCGACGCCGTAGACCAGGCCGGAGAGCTCGCTGACGGGCTTCGGCTTGGAGACGAACGAGATCAGCACGCCGAGGACGATGACGGTGACGAAGGAGATGATCGCGCCGTACAGCGTCTCGGCGGTGCCCGTCGCGAACAGCTTCGGGTTGACCAGGTAGGCGATCCACACCGCGGTCGGCGCGGCGATGCCGGCGAGGTACGACCAGAGCGCGGCCTGGGTCGTCATCCGCTTCCACAGCAGGCCGAGGATGAACACGGCGAACAGCGGCGCGTTGAAGAACGAGAACAGCGTCTGCATGTAGGTCATGATGTTCTGCGCCTGGGCGGCGAGGAACGCCGTCGCGATGCCGATCAGCACGCCGATGATGGTGACCCAGCGGCCGACGCGCAGGTAGTGGACGTCCGGCTTGTCGCGCTTGATGTAGCGCTGCCAGATGTCGTACGTGAACACCGTGTTGAAGCTCGACACGTTGGCGGCCATACCGGCCATGAACGATGCGAGCAGACCGGTGACGGCGACGCCCAGCACACCGTTCGGCAGGTACATCTGGATCAGCTTCGGAATCGCGTCGTTGTAGGTGAGGCCCGAGTTCTTGTCGGCGAACTGGTTGCCCACGGCCGCCGCGGCGATGAGGCCGGGGATCACGACGATGAACGGGATGAACAGCTTCGGGAACGCGGCGATCAGCGGGGTGCGGCGGGCGGCCGACATGTTCTTGGCGCTGAAGGCGCGCTGCACCTCGGTGAAGTTCGTGGTCCAGTAGCCGAAGGAGAGCACGAAGCCGAGGCCGAGCACGATCGCGAGCCAGTTGGCGCCGATCGGGTTGGTGGTGTGGCCGATCGCGGTGCCCGCCCAGGTGGAGAGCTGCTGCGCGCCCTGCGTCTTCGAGATGGCGGTGGTGAGACCGCTCCAGCCGCCGACGCGGTGCAGGCCGACGATCGTCAGCGGGATGAGGCCCGCGATGATGACGAAGAACTGCATGACCTCGTTGTAGATGGCGCTGGAGAGGCCGCCGAGGGTGATGTAGACGAGCACGAAGCCGGCGGAGACGATGATCGCGAGCCACTCGGGCCAGCCGAGCATCGCCTCGATGACGATCGCCATGGCGTAGAGGTTGATGCCGGCGATCAGCACGTTCGACACCGCGAACGCGATCGCGTTGACGATGTGCGGAGCCTTGCCGAAGCGGCGCAGCATGAACTCGGGGACGCTGCGCACCTTGGAGCCGTAGTAGAACGGCATCATCACGAGGCCGAGGAACACCATCGCCGGCACGGCGCCGATGAGGTAGTAGTGCAGCGTCGACATGCCGATCTGGGCGCCGTTCGCGGCCATGCCGAGGATCTCGGTGGCGCCGAGGTTCGCGGACACGAACGCGAGGCCGGTGATCCACGCGGGCATCGAGCGTCCCGAGAGGAAGAAGTCCATCGAGGTGCGCACGCGCAGCCTCGCCATGAACCCGATGCCGATGACCACCGCGAAGTACACGATGATCATCACGTAGTCGACCCAGGACAGACTGAGTCTGATCCCCGACTCAGCCGCAGCAGCAAACATGTTCAGCACATCTCCGTTGTGTGAAGGGTTGTGAATGGCGTGCGAGAACCTCGTCGTGATTGCGCCCCCGCACGGGCCTCTCCGGCGAGGCACAACCGAATCGACGATACACCCCGGCCGGGAATCCCCCGGGAATGCTTGCGCGTAGGCTCGCGGCATGGCAGTGGTCTATCTCGCCGCGCTCATCGCGATCCTCGTCTGCGCGGGCGCGGCGTGGGCCGTGCTGAAGACCGCCTGGCAGTCCTTCCGCGATCGCAGTCGCGATCGCTAGCCGCGTGCCGTGCCCGTCGGCTGAGGAGCCGCGCAGCGCAATCCGTCGGCTGAGGAGCCGCGCAGCGGCGTCTCGAAGCCCCCCGCCCCGTGTCAGCACGACCCCCTCCGGGTACGCCCCCTGTCATGAGTGATGAGCGTGTGACCAACGGCAACGCCGACGACGACGACATCGAGCGCTGGATCGAGAGTGCGCCGATCGTGACGAACGACGCGGCGGCGGGCGAGACGGTCCTCCCCGGTCCCGGCGAGGGCAACAACGGCCCGACCGGCGGCGCGGAGCGCGAGTTCGAGCCGGTGCTCGACGAGCACGACGAGCAGAAGGAGAACCCGGACGACATCGACCTCGACGACGGAGGCGACGACCTGGTCTGACCCGCCCCCTCGATCGCTGAGGAGCGGCGCGCAGCGCCGCGTCCCCGCCTCGATCGCTGAGGAGCGGCGCGCAGCGCCGCGTCTCGAAGCGCGCGCGGCTCAGTCCGCGTGGCTGACCACGTTCACGACGTTCCCGCCCGGGTCTCGCACGAAGAAGCGCCGCACGCCCCACGGCTCCGTGGTGAGCGGATGCACGATCTCGAAGCCGCGCCGCTGCGCGTCCTCGTACGCTTCCTCGACGCCGCCTCCGACATGAGCCGAGAGAGCGGAGTCGACCGGCGACGTCGCATCCCTCGTCACCAACTGCACGACCGCCCGCCCGTCGGGCGACGTCAGCCGCACGACCCAGCCCAGGTCCATCTCGGCGACGCTGAGACCGAGGAACCCCGAATAGAACTCGCGCGAAGCCGCGAGATCGACGACCGGCATGTTCGCCGTGATGCCTGTTGTGTGCATGAGCGCTCCTTCCGGCTGAAGAGCAGACGCGCTCATTGTCGGCCGCGCGGCCCGCTCCCGCACCTGCCGAACAGCGCTGGGAAGCTCGGAGATCACCTCGCGCAAAGGGCGCCATCTCGGAGGGTCTGTTTCGTTCGCGTATCCGAGTGCAAGGGATTCGGTCTGCACGAATGACGCGGCGAATCCTCCAATCGCTGGCGCCGAATATCTTGCGTTCGGAGAGGAGTCGGGGGAGGAACGTCCCAGATGGCCGAGGACCCGCGGCGTGCCGGCCGCGCGGACCGCTAGCGTAAGCATCCGTGCCCACCGCCCTCGCGCCGCTGCGCTTCGCGCCGTTCCGCTGGCTCGCGCTCGCGCGCACGGTGAACATGCTCGGCAACGCGGTCGCGCCGGTCGCGCTCGCCTTCGCGGTGCTCGACCTCGGGTATTCGGCGACCGACCTCGGCATCGTGGTCGCGGCGCGCTCGGTTCCGAACGTCGCGCTGCTGCTGGTCGGCGGCGTCATCGCCGATCGGATGCCCCGGCAACTCGTCCTCGTCGGGTCGTCGGTCTTCTCCTTCCTCACGCAGGCGGCCGTCGCCGCGCTCGTGCTCGCCCGCGCCGACACGCTCGCCTGGCTCATCGTGCTCAGCGTCGTGAACGGATCGCTGACCGCGCTCAGCCAGCCGGCCTCCGCGGGCATCACCCCGCAGACGGTGCCGCCCGAGGTGCGCCGGCCCGCGATCGTGCTGCTGAGGCTCGGCTTCAACCTCGCAGCGACGGTCGGGGCGGCCGCCGGCGCCGCCCTCGTCGCGTGGATCGGCTCGGGCTGGGGCATCGCCGTCGACGCCGCCACCTTCGGGCTGGCCGGGGTGTTCTTCGCGCTGATGGGCCTGGCGCTGCCGCGCGACGCCACGAGTCAGGAGCCGGAGAGGCAGCATCCGATTCGCGATCTCGTCGAGGGATGGCGGGAGTTCACCTCGCGCGAGTGGGTGTGGGTGATCGTGGCCCAGTTCCTGGTCATCAACGCGTGCTTCGGCGGTGCGCTGTCGGTGCTCGGCCCGGTGATCGCCGACGAGACCTTCGGCCGGGCGGACTGGGGCCTCATCGTCGGTGCCGAGACGCTCGGCCTCGTGGCGGGAGGGTTCCTCGCCATGCGGTGGCATCCGCGCCGGGCGATCGGCGTGGGCGTCGCGCTGACGCTCGTCTGGGTGCTGCCGCTCGCGGTGCTCGGGCTGTGGCCGGCCGTGGCGCTGCTCGTGGCCCTCTTCTTCGTCGCCGGCATGGCCACCGAGCAGTTCGAGGTCGCCTGGGACCAGTCGCTGCAGCACCACGTGCCTGCCGCCCGGCTCTCGCGGGTCTATTCCTACGACGCGCTGGGTTCCTACGCGGCGATTCCGCTGGGGCAGATCGTGGCGGGGCCTCTCGCCGATGCGACGAGTCCGCGGGCGGTGCTGCTCGGCGCATCCGTGCTCGTGTTGCTCGTCACCCTCGCGGCGCTCTCTCGGCGCAGCGTGCGCGAGACGACGAACGAGGCGGCCGCGGCTGCGTGAGGCGGCTGCGCGGTCCTCGGCTTCTGCCTAGGTGATCGTCCAATCGGAGCTGTGCTCGTCGGCCAGAGCGACCGAGCGCTCGGAATGCGCGAGGCGCACTGCGATGATGTCCTCGTCGCGAGCGAACACCTTCGCGCGGGCCTCGGCGCGCTCGGCCTCGCCGGCGGCGCGGCGCGCCTCCGCTTCGAGGCGGGCGGCGTCGGCTTCGCGCATGCGGGCGATGACCGACGTGCGAGCGGATGCCGCGGCCTGACGCATCCGGTCGGCTTCGCCGAGCTTCTGCGCCTCGACGGCACGGAACTCCGCCGCCTTGCGCTCTTCGGCGAGGCGGTTCTTCCGCTTGACCATCAGCTCGACTTCGGTGACCTCGATCGGCATCTCGCCTCACGATAGGGGAAGTCAGGGCGCGAGGCGGGCAGCACACGCCTGCGCTCTGCTGGTCGACTCAGCCGCGAGGCGGCACTGCGCTGGTCGACTCAGCCGCAAAGCGGCGCTCTGCTGGTCGACTCGGCCGCGAGGCGGCGCTCTGCTGGTCGACTCAGCCGCGAAGCGGCTGAATGGAAACCAAGCAGACCCGTGACATTCGAACACGTTATCCACATTCTGTGTGCAAACGCCGCGAATGTCAGTGGCGCCTCCTACCATTGCTGCCATGACCATCGAACACGCGTTCAGCGACTCGGCCGCGGCATCCGCCGTCGTCGAATGCGCGGACGCGGTTCTTGCGTCGCGAGCGCTGCGCTTGGAGAGGATCCGAGCGATCGACGCGCAGATCGCAAAGCTGCAGGCGGCACGTGCGCGCGAGGTGCAGCTGATCGGCGATGACGCGCTCGAGCTGGCCCAGCTCACTGCGCAGGACCAGGGGGCGGTGGGCGAGCCGGCCGACATCCAGCGTGCCAAGGAGCTGCAGTGGCGCTCGGCCGCGATGGAGCTCGCCGCGGCGACCAACGTCGGCACCCGCACGGCAGAGGCGCAGCTCTCCTTCGCCTACGAGCTCGTTCAGCACTGTCCGCTCACCTTCGCCGCGCTCGAGGCCGGCGACGTGTCGCTCGCGCACGCGCAGGTCATCGTGCGCGAGCTGGCGGATGTCGACGTGCCGGCCAAGCTCGCGGTCGAAGACGCGCTCGTCCCGTGGGCGAAGAAGCTCTCGCTCGGGCTGTTCCAGCGCAAGGCGCGTGAGCTGATCGACATCGCCGATCCGCGGTCCCTCGCCGCGCGGTATGAGCGCGAATACGCGGGCCGCCATGTGCGCGTCGAGGGGGCGCGCGACGGAATGGCGTGGCTCACCGCTTACCTCGACGCCGGCGACGCCGCGGTGATCCAGACCGGCCTGCGCAATGCCGCGCAGGACGCGAGATCGCACGGCGACTCGCGCACCGTGCGCCAGCTCGAGGCCGACCTGCTGGTCGACGTGCTCGTCGACGGCCAGGTCGCGGTGGGCGACGTCGACGGCCGCAGCGGTGAAACCCCCGCGACGGCGGCGTCACTGGGAGATCGCGCCCCCGTCACGGTGAACGTGCTGATCCCCGCGCAGACGCTCGCGGGCGGCGACGAGGCCCCCGGCCACGTGTCCGGCATCGGCATGATCGACCCGCGAAGAGCGAGACGGCTCATCGCCCGGGCACCGAGCCTGAAGCGCATCCTCACCGACCCGGTCACCTCGGCGATCGTCGACTTCGACCGCGCCACATATCGCGTGCCCGCCGAGCTGAAACGCGTGATCCGGCTGAGAGACGGCCACTGCCGTGCCCCGGGGTGCGCCGTGCCGGCCGAGCGATGCGAGATCGACCACAGCGTCGCCTACGAGCACGGCGGCACCACCAGCGCGTGGAACCTGAGCTGCCTGTGCGCGAACCACCATCACCTGAAACATGAGGGCGGCTGGGGGTTGACGCAGTACGCGCACGGGGTGCTCGGGTGGCGCTCGCCGTCGGGGCGCCACTATCGCACCGAGCCCGAGATCGTGGTGCCGTCGGGCGCACCTCCGGGTCACGACGAGGCAGACGAGGCAGACGAGGCAGACGAGGCAGGTGTCGATCGCGACAAGACGGTCGGCGAAGACGCACCCTGGGAAGGCGTGCAGTTCGATGCGCCGTTCGATCGTGCGCCGTTCGACCGTGCGCCCTTCGACGGTGCGTCGTGAGCCGGGTGCGCTTACGGGGCCGTGCCCGCGATCAGCGCGCGGGTGAGCTCAGCCGCCTCTTCGGGGCGCCGGCCCACGACCGCCTCCGCGATGTCGCGGTGCAGCTTCACGTCACGCGCCGAGGGCGGGAAGTGGGGGTGTCCGCCGAGCGAGCGCTCGCGCAGCGCCTCGGCCACGACCGATTGCAGCCTGACGAACATCGCGTTGCGCGACGCCGCGAGCAGCAGGGCGTGGAACCGGACATCGGCGGCGAAGAACCGCTCGGCGGCGCCACCGGAGCCGGCCGCGGCCACCCTGCCGGCGACGGCCGCGGTACCGGCCCCGCCCGCGGTGCCGGCCTCACCCTCGGCGGCAAGGGCGGCGGCAGCGTCGACGAGATCGGATGCCTCGGCATCCGTGCGACGCACCGCGGCGGCCGCCGCGGCCGCCGGCTCGAACGCCAGGCGCACCTCGACCAGTTCGGCGAGCTGGGCGCGCCGCCCCGGCGACTCGAGCCGCCAGCGGATCACGCGGGCGTCCAGCGCATCCCACGCGTCAGCGCGCTGCACCCGCACGCCCACCCGGCGCCGGGCGGAGAGCAGCCCCGCGTCCACCAGCACCCGCACCGCCTCGCGCACGATGCTGCGCGAGACTCCCGTTCGCGCGACGATCGCCTCGACCGACTCGACGTGGCCCGCTGGCACCGCGCCCGACACGATCTCCGAGCCGAGCCGGTCGACCACGGCGTCGAACGCGCCCGCGCGCATCATGCCTGCGAGACGGGTGAGATCACCAGCTCGTCCACCCGCACGTGGCGCGGGGAGTCGAGCACGAACTGCACCGCCCGCCCGATGTCCTCAGGGGTCAGCATGCGGGAGCGTGCGTCGGCATCCGGCACCACGGGCCGCTGCTCCAGGAAGTCGGTCGCGACGTCTCCCGGGCACAGGTGCGTGGCGCGCACCCCCGAGCCGGCCTCCTGCGCGTTGAGAGTCCGGCACAGGGCGCCGAGCGCCGTCTTGCTCGCGCTGTACGCGACCCCGGCTCCGGGTGAGAACGACCAGCCCGAATACGACGAGATCACGACGACCGTGCCGTGCGTCTCGCGCAGCGCGGGGAGCGCGGCGTGCACCGCATGGGCGACGGCGGTGAGGTTCGTGTCGACGATCGCGTCGAAGGCCTCGAGGTCGAGGTCGGGCCAGAACCGCCGCTTCGTGTTCGATCCGGCGGCGAGCACGAGCGCGTCGAGGCGGCCGAACTCCGCGACCACCGATCCGGCGGCGGAGGCGACGAAGGCGGCATCCGTCACATCGCCCGGCAGCACGAGCCCGCCTCCCGCGGATCCCGCCGTCTCGATCAGCGCCTGCTCGCGGCGCCCGGTCAGCGCGATCCGCCAGCCTGCGCGCGCGGCAGAGACCGCCGCTGCGCGCCCCATGCCGCTGCCGGCGCCGGTGACCCAGACGACCTTCCGCTCAGTCATGTCTCCGCTCGCCCCTGTTCCTGCTCACCCTGGATCCTCCGTTCCGCCGCGGCTATCGTCGGACCCACGAATAGTATGTTTTTTCGCGAGGGGGCAGCAATGGAGCTCGATCTCAAAGGCCGCGTCGTCGTCGTCACCGGAGCCGCGCGCGGCATCGGCCGCGGCATCGTCGACCGCTTCCTGGCCGAGGGCGCGCGCGTCGCCGCCCTCGACCTCTCGTTCGACGACCGGCCCGGGGAGGAGGCATCCGATCGCCTGATCGAGGTCGCCTGCGATGTGACGGATGCCGCCTCCGTCGCCGCCGCCGTCGAGGCGGTGCGCTCGCGCTTCGGCCGGGTGGACGTGCTCGTCAACAACGCCGGCATCACCGTCGACGCACCCTTCGAGCAGATCGCCCCGGAGCGGTTCCGGGCGGTGATGGACGTGAACGTGACCGGCACCTTCCTGATGGCGCGGGCCGTTGCGCCGATCATGAAGGAGCAGCGGTCGGGGCGCATCCTCAACGCGGCGAGCTTCGCCGCGATCGTGCCGGCGTACGGGGGCGCGGCCTACGCGGCGTCGAAGGCGGCGGTCGTGCAGCTCACGCGCGTGCTCGCCGGCGAGCTCGGGCCGTGGGGCGTGACCGTCAACTGCTACGCCCCGGGGATGGTGCCCACGGGCATCAACGGCTTCGCCGAGCTGGCGCCCGAGGCGCAGGAGCGCCTGCTCGACACCCTCACCCTGCGGCGCTGGGAGGAGCCGGACGACATCGCCCGGCTCCTCGTCTTCCTCGCCAGCGACGCCGCCTCGTACCTTACGGGCGCCCTGATCGACGTGAGCGGCGGCAAGCTCGCCACCCAGATCCCCGCGAAGGCGTACGAGGCGGCGCAGGGTCTCCATCCACGCTTCGCGTGAGTCGACCGGCGCAGTCACGCTTCGCGTGAGTCGACCGGCGCAGTCACGCAGCGCAGCGCTGGGCAGCGCCGGCCGACTCAGCCGCGCAGCGGCTGAATGGAGGCCAAGCGCGCCCGCAGCGCCTGCAGCTGCTCGTGCAGCGCCGCCGGCACGCGCTCGCCGAAGCGGGAGAAGAACTCCTCCGTGAGCGCGGCCTCCTCGAGCCAGGCCTCGGGGTCGACGGCGAAGAGCTGCCGCAGCTCCTCGGCGCCGACGTCGAGGCCGGAGACGTCGAGGTCCTCCTCTTCGGGAAGCAGGCCGATCGGCGCATCCGTCGCCCCGGCCTCGCCGTCGATGCGGCGCGCGATCCACTCGAGCACGCGGATGTTGTCGCCGAAACCGGGCCACAGGTAGCCGCCGTCGGAGGACTTGCGGAACCAGTTGACGTTGAAGATCTTCGGCGCGGCGTCGCCGAGCGCGGCGCCGACCTTCAGCCAGTGCGCCCAGTAGTCGGCCATGTTGTAGCCGCAGAACGGCAGCATCGCGAACGGGTCGCGGCGCAGCTCGCCCACCTTGCCCTCGGCCGCCGCCGTCTGCTCGCTCGAGATCGTCGCCCCGAGGAACAAGCCGTGCGCCCAGTCGCGGGCCTCCATCACGAGCGGCACGTTCGTCGCCCGCCGGCCGCCGAAGATGATCGCGTCGATCGGGATGCCGTCCTGCGCCTCCCAGTCGTCCGCGATGGACGGGCACTGGTCGGCGGCGACGGTGAACCGCGCGTTCGGATGCGCCGCGGGGGAGCCGCTCGCGGGCGACCAGTGCTCCCCGCGCCAGTCGACGAGGTGGTCGGGGACCCGCTCGGTCATGCCCTCCCACCACACGTCGCCGTCGTCGGTGAGCGCCACGTTGGTGAAGATGGTGTTGCCCCAGATGGTGGCCATGGCGTTCGGGTTCGTGGTCTCGCCGGTGCCCGGCGCGACGCCGAAGAAGCCCGCTTCGGGGTTGATCGCCCACAGGCGCCCGTCCTCGCCCTGGCGCAGCCAGGCGATGTCGTCGCCGATCGTCTCGACACTCCAGCCCGGCAGCGTCGAGCGCAGCATCGCGAGGTTCGTCTTGCCGCACGCCGAGGGGAACGCCGCGGCCAGGTGGTACGCCCGGCCCTGCGGCGAGGTGAGCTTGATGATCAGCATGTGCTCGGCGAGCCAGCCCTCGTCGCGCGCCATGGCGCTCGCGATGCGCAGCGCGAACGACTTCTTGCCGAGCAGCGCGTTGCCGCCGTAGCCCGAGCCGAACGACCAGATCTCCCGCGACTCGGGGAAGTGCGAGATGTACTTCTTCTCATTGCACGGCCACTCGACGTCGGCCTCGCCCGGCTCGAGCGGCGCGCCCACCGAGTGCACCGCCTTCACCCACGGCGCCCCGGCCGCGATCTGCTCGAGGGCCGGCAGGCCGGCGCGGGTCATGATCAGCATCGACAGCACGACGTAGGCGCTGTCGGTCACCTCGACGCCGAGCTTCGAGAGCCGCCCGCCGACGGGCCCCATCGAGAACGGCACGACGTACATGGTGCGCCCACGCATCGATCCGTCGAAGACGCCCAGCAGCTCGGCCTTCATCTCGGTCGGGTCGACCCAGTTGTTGGTGGGGCCGGCGTCCTCGCGTTTGCGCGAGCAGATGAAGGTGCGCGCCTCGACGCGGGCGACGTCGCTCGGCGCGCTGCGCGCCAGGTACGAGCCGGGCCGCAGCTCTCCGTTGAGCCGGATCAGCTTGCCCTCCGCCACCAGCTGCTGCGTCAACTCGTGGCGCTGACGCCGGCTGCCGTCGATCCAGACCACCTGGTCGGGGCGGGTGAGCGCTGCGATCTCCTCGACCCACGCTTCGAGTGCGCCCTTCGGATCCGGGCCTTCCCGGGGCGTGGTGTGCGGGCGGCGATCGTCGATGAGCGTCATGGTCGAGTCCTTTCGCTTGCGCAATATCGCGTCGTGTTGCCATCATTCGTCGCGATCGGATGCTCCGACCCCGGAGACTTGAGTTAATTTCCGCCGATCTTGCAATAGGGTGAAGTTCATGATTCAGGCCAACGGCGACCTGGTGACCGTGGGGCGGCGCATCCGTCACCACCGGGTGCAGCGCAAGATGACCCTCGACCAACTCGGCGAACGCGTGGGCGCCGCCGCCTCGCAGCTCTCGCTCATCGAGAACGGCCGGCGCGAGCCGAAGCTCGGACTGCTGCGCGCGATCGCCGCCGAGCTCGACATCGAGGTGACCGACCTGCTCTCGGGAGAGGCGCCCGACGAGCGCTCGGCGCTCGAGATCGAGCTGGCGAAGGCGCAGTCCGGTCCGCTGTACGCCTCGACCGGCCTGCCGGTGGTGCGGCCGACGAAGGGCACACCGACCGCCGTGCTCGAGGCGCTCGTGGGGCTGCACCGCGAGCTCGCCCGTCGCGCGCGCGAGCAGATCGCGACGCCCGAGCAGGCGCGCCGGGCCACCACCGAGCTGCGGATGTGGATGCGCGAGCGCGACAACTACCTGCCCGACATCGAGGCGATCGCGGAGGAGCGGGTGCGCGCCTCGGGGCACGTGCAGGGCGCGCTCACGCACCGCGAGGTGATGACGATGGCCGAGCAGCTCGGCTTCCAGCTGCTCTACGTGGAGGACCTGCCGCCCTCGGCGCGCTCGATCACCGACCTCGCCAACGGGCGCATCTACCTGCCGCCGGCGTCGATCCCCGGCGGCCACGGCCTGCGGTCGATGGCGCTGCAGGCCATCGCGCACCGGGTGCTCGGGCACTCCGCGCCCGGCGACTATGCGACCTTCCTGCGTCAGCGGCTCGAGATCAACTACTTCGCCGCGTGCTGCCTGATGCCGCGCGAGGCGGCCGTGGCCTACCTCACCAAGGCGAAGAAGGAGCGCGAGCTCGACGTCGAGGACTTCCGCGACGCATTCGGCACCACGCAGGAGTCCGCGGCGATGCGGCTGACCAACCTCGCCACCTCGCACCTCGACATCCGCACGCACTTCCTGCGCGTCGGCAGCGACGGGGCGATCTACCGGGTCTACGAGAACGACGGCCTGCCGCTGCCGGCGGACGTCACGGGCGCGGTGGAGGGGCAGCTGGTGTGCAAGACCTGGAACGCGCGGGCGGCGCTCGACCGGTCGTCGCACACGACCGCGGTGTACCAGTACACCGACACCCCGGCCGGCACCTTCTGGTGCGAGACGCAGACCGGATCCACCTCGACCGAGCGGTTCTCCATCACCTTCGGGGTGCCGTTCGACGACGCCAAGTGGTTCCGCGGCCGTGAGACGACGAACCGCGCCGTCTCACGCTGCCCCGACCCGGCCTGCTGCCACACGCCGCCGGCCGAGCTGGAGCAGAAGTGGCGCGGGCGGGCGTGGCCGTCGGCCAGGGCGCACACGCACATCCTCGCGCCGCTGCCGTCGGGGGAGTTCCCCGGGGTCGACGACTCGGAGCTCTACGAATTCCTGGAGCGGCACGCGCCGGAGCAGTGAGCGCCGCTGGTCGACTCACGCGGAGCGTGAATGGAGACCCGCCCTCACCACTTCTCGGGCCGGTGCTCCGCGACGACCCGGCGCACCGTGCCGGAGGCCGAGCGCAGCACGATCGACTCGGTGCGGATCACCCGCGGCGTCCGCTCGACGCCGCGCACGAGCTCGCCGTTCGTCACGCCCGTCGCCACGAAGTAGGTGTTGTCGCTGCGCACCAGGTCGTCGAGCTGCAGCACGCGGTCGAGGTCGTGCCCGGCGGCGAGCGCCTTCTCGCGCTCCGCGTCATCCTTCGGCGCGAGGCGCCCCTGCAGCACCCCGCCGAGCGCCTTGACCGCGCAGGCCGTGATGATGCCCTCCGGGGTGCCGCCGACGCCGACGCAGAGGTCGACCTTCGAGCCGTCGCGGGCCGCGTTGATGCCGCCGGCCACGTCGCCGTCGAGCAGCAGCCGAGTGCTCGCCCCGGCGTCCCGGATCTCCTCGATCAGCCGCGCGTGCCGCGGCCGGTCGAGCACCGCCACGACGATGTCGGCGACCTCCTTGCCCTTCGCCTTGGCCAGCGCGCGGATGTTCTCGGCGATCGGGCGCTCGAGGTCGACGACGCCGACGCCCTCCGGCCCGCAGACGAGCTTGTCCATGTAGAAGACGGCCGTCGGGTCGAACATGGACCCGCGGTCGGCGACCGCGATCACGCTCAGCGCGTTGTTGCGCCCCGCCGCCGTGAGCGAGGTGCCGTCAACGGGGTCGACCGCGATGTCGCAGGCCGGCCCCTGCCCGTCGCCGACCCGCTCGCCGTTGTACAGCATGGGCGCGTTGTCCTTCTCGCCCTCGCCGATCACGACCGTGCCGTCGAAGTGCACGGTGCCGAGGAAGGCGCGCATGGCGTCCACCGCGGCGCCGTCGGCCTTCTCCTTCTGGCCCCGTCCGACCCAGGCGGATGCCTGGATCGCCGCCGCCTCCGTGGCGCGGACGAGCTCCATGCCGAGGTTGCGGTCGGGTGCCAGCAGGTGCGGTTCGTGCAGGTCGGAGACATCGGCAAGATCGGTCATGTGTCTCACGGTAGGCCGGTCGGGAGGTGGCCGCACCCGCCCCGGATGGGAAAGAACGTGAATTCTTGACAGACGCGGGGCAGGCACGACGCGGCCCGGCTAAGGTGCCCGCATGGCCTACCAGGTGCTCCCGGCGACGGCGCCGCTGTGGCCCGCCCTCGAGCGGCTGTTCGGGCGCGGCGGCGCCTCGAACGGATGCTGGTGCATGTACTGGTTGCTAGGGCCCGAGTACCACCGCCGCGATCGCGCGCTGAACCGGCAGGCGCTGCGCGCGTCGGTCGAGCAGGGCCCGCCGCCGGGGCTGCTCGCCTTCGCCGAGGGCGCCGACCCCGAGCGCGATGCGGCGATCGGATGGCTCCGGCTCACGCCGCGCGCCGAGCTCGCCTGGCTGAACGCGAAGCGCGAGTTCGCCCCGGTCGACGAGCAGCCGGTCTGGTCGGTGTCGTGCCTCTACGTCGGCTCCCGTCATCGCCGCTCCGGCGTGGCCGGGGCGCTCGTGCGCGCGGCCGTCGAGCAGGCCGCGGCGGGTGGGGCGCCGGCGGTCGAGGCGTATCCGGTCGACGCATCCGTGCCGGGCGCGACGCGCAACGCCTTCACCGGCTACCTGACCACGTTCCTCGCCGCCGGGTTCACCGAGGTGGCGCGCCGGGCGCCGGCGCGGCCGATCGTGCGGCATCCCGCATGAGCGCGAGCGCGGCGAGCGCGACCAGCGCGCACCCGGCCATCGTGAAGCCCATCAGCGGGGCGTCGACCCCGTGCAGCGAGACCAGCGGCGGAAGCACCGCGCCGACCAGGAACTGGAACACGCCGAGCACGGCGGAGGCGCTGCCGGCACCGCGGGCGTGCGGGCCGAGCGCGAGCGCCGTGTTGTTCGGCGTCTGCCCGCCCTGGCCGGCGACCGCGACGAACACCGCGACCAGCAGCAGCGCCCTCGGCGCGCGCAGCGCTCCGGCGAAGCCGGCCACGGCGGCGCCCGCGGCGATGGCGACGAGGCAGCCGACGAGCACGCGGCGGGTGCCGAGCCGGGAGATCAGCGCCGGGTTCACCTGGCCGACGAGCACGATGCCCGCGGCGTTGGCGGCGAACACGACCGCGAACAGCTGAGCCGACAGCCCGTAGTCGTCCTGCAGCACCAGGGAGCTCATCGAGATGTACACGAAGAGGGCGCCCGAGGCGAAGCCGAGCGACACGGCGTGGCCCATGAACCGCCAGTCGCGGGCGATCCTGCCGAACCAGCGCAGCTGCTCGCCGAAGCCGCCCTCGTGCCGGTTCTCCGGCGCCAGCGAGTCGGGCACCCACAGCCAGCTCGCCACGAGGATCGCGAAGCCGATGACGGCGAGCACGAGGAACACACCCCGCCAGTCCGTGACCACGAGCAGTGCACCGCCGGCCACCGGGGCGAGCACGGGCGCCGCACCCGACACGATCATCAGCCGCGAGAACACCCGCGCCGCGTCGTCGCCCTCGTAGAGGTCGCGCACCACGGCCCGGCTCACGGCGAGTCCGGGTCTGTCCGTTAAACGGTGTGTGAGGGTCCGGTGGTTTTCAGTGGGTGGTTTTCTCGAACCGTCCGGCGAAGGTGATCGCGAACGCGTTCAGCGCGGGCTTCCACCTCGTCACCCAGCGTGCCCGGCCCCCGCCGGTGGGGTCAAGCGACCGCGTCACGAGGTAGAGACACTTCAGCGCGGCGGCCTCGTTCGGGAAGTGCCCGCGCGCCCGGACGGCGCGCCGGTAGCGGGCGTTGATCGACTCGATCGCGTTGGTACCGGCTATGAAAGTGGAGGGCGCCTCGCGTTGTCTGTCTGGCTGGCCGGGCTGCTGGGCTTGGTCTTACGGTGGGACCGTCCGGGACAGGGGCGTCTTGGGGAGATCGGTATGGGCAGGTCGTTCTTGTTCGATGGGCTGAGCGCCCGTGTTAGTAGATGACCGCCCTTGCGACTTGTCCGGCTGTGCTGGGAGCACGAATCCGTAGGTGTCGGTTTGCCCGCCTCTCCCCGTGTGAAGAACAGGCTGTGAGGGAGGACGGAGATGGGACGGTTCATCGGCTTGGATATCCACCGCGACTTCGCGCAGGTCGCGGTCCTCGAAGATGGCATGCTGACTGACGCCGGGCA
>NZ_AULK01000008.1 GCF_000419445.1 Gryllotalpicola ginsengisoli DSM 22003
AATGGCGGCCCGTTCCGGTCGTTGAACTTCGAGTTGTTCATCATGCGTCACCCCGAGCTTCGGCATGTCCGCACCCGGGTGAAGTCGCCAGGCCAGAACGGGTCACGCGAACGCGGGTTCGGGACGCTGAAGTACGAGCGGCTGTTCCTCGACGAGATCCCGGACTCCTTGACGCTCATCGAGCGGGCCGAGGACTACCGAGTCGAGTACAACACCGAGCGCCCTCATGAGGCGATCGCCTGGAACCGGCCACTGGAGGTGCACCTCGGCCTGGCCGACCCCACCACCCCCACCTTTGAAACAGAAGAAATCCTGCCAACTACTTGACGCGGGACAAAGACTGACAGCGATGTCCCAATTCTTGTCGGCCACCTCGCTCAAGTAACGGCGCATGCGACCAGTCGCCAAGGCCTGCGCGTACAGCGTTGCCCAGGCTTTGAAGTCTGCAGCCTTCGGAGGCGCCTCGGGCGGCGTGAGCCAGCGGGCCCCCTGATGCTCGCGCGCGAAAGCGATCAGCGCTTCCCGACACATGATCCCGATGCCTTGGTAATCCTCTGCCTCCCGGGCTGAGTCCATAGCCTCCCGCGCGGCTTCAAGACGCCGCCAGGCGGCACCGACTTCGTCCGCCTTGTCTTCCTCGATCTCGACTCGCTCGCGCTCCCACATGCGCATCATGAGACCGACGTGGAACGAGAACGCGACGTCGTAGTTGGGGAAATCGGCCTGCGAGTAGAGATTGGTCAGCTCCGTGATGACCCACCAACGCTGCATAGGCATGTGAACGTCGTATACGTCGTAGTCCGTTCCGAGAAGGCGGTAGCTCGCCACCTTCTGCACCAGCGTGACCTTGTTGTCGGGATTGTCCGGATCGTCGTGATCGATGCTCTCGCTCTCGACGTACTGTCGGATCGCCTTCTCTTCGTGCTCAGGTAGGGGCTTCGGCATGCTGCCCACTGTATGTACGCCCGGACGGCTACAAGCACCACACAACAAGCACTGTTCCGATTGACGATCCCAAACCGCGCGCGGAGCCCGGGCGTGGTCGCTTCCGCAGTCTTCGAGAGCCGTGAAGTTCGTTGTCCGGGCGAGCGATCGCTCGGCAACCGAGCTACGGCCCGCGGAGCGAGTCGGACAAATCCTGCGCGCCATTTGCGGGCCGTTATTCTTACCGATCGCCAACGTGCAGGTGTGAGGACAAATACACGAGCAGAACGAGATGCACGACGTCGGGCCGCTTATGCGCGACAGCGCGCGCAACGTGAAGCGGCCGCGGTCAGGAATGCGGTCCGAGAAGACGCCAGGGCCGCTGCGCGACGCGCCGCCGACGCCATCGACGCGCTCGAGGACGGCTGGGGCGGGCGCGCCCGCGCGCTCAGTGAGTTGGACGAGCTCAGCCAGGCGCTCGTGAAGCTGCAGCGGGAGGAGCTGAAGCTGCGGACGCAGCGCGACGAGCTGATCGACGCCTTGCGCGCGGCGGGCGCGAGCTGGACGTTGCTCGCGCTGCGTACCGGGCTCAGCCGGCAGGCGCTGATCAAGCGCCGCGGCGTAGCCGATGTCGCTGGTCGGGCCTAGGGTTCGGCCATGGGGAGCATCGAGCCCTACTCGACGTCGGCGGGTCGGCGCTATCGGGTGCGCTATCGGAAGCCCGATCACTCGCAGACCGACAAGCGCGGTTTCCGCACCAAGCGGGACGCCGAGCTGTTCCTCGCCTCGGTCACCGTCTCGATGACGCGCGGCGAGTGGATCGACCCATCGGATTCGCGCATCACCGTTCGCGAGTGGGGCGAGACGTGGTTCGAGGCCCAGGTGCAGGTGAAGCCGGCGACGCGCTCCGGCTACCGGTACAACCTCGATCACCACATCTACCCGCTCTGGGGCGAGCGCCGGCTCGTCGAGATCGGGCACGCCGAGGTGCAGGACTGGGTCGGCTCGCTCAGCGCGCGGCTCAAGCCCTCGACGGTCAAGCAGATCTACCTCGTGCTGTCCGGGCTGATGAAGTTCGCGATCCGCGACGGGCGCCTCGTGCGCAACCCGTGCGAGTTCATCCGGCTGCCGCGCATCGAGCGGAAGCGGAAGGGCTACCTGACTGCCGACCAGGTCGCGCACGTCGCGAGCCTGTGCAGCAGCGACGCCGATCTCGTCGTGTTCCTCGCCTTCACCGGGCTGCGCTGGGGCGAGATGGCCGCGTTGCGCGTCGCGTCGGTCGATTTCGACCGGCGGCGGGTGGCTGTCGACGAATCCGTCGTCGAGCTCGAAGGCGTCATGACCTGGGGCACGCCGAAGAACCACGAGCGCCGCTCGGTGCCGTTTCCCGACTTCCTGGTCGGCCCGCTCGCCGCGCGATGCGCGGGCCGCAGCCTGGACGCGCCGCTGTTCACCAGCGTGGGCGGCGGGCTCATCCGCAACGGCAACTTCCGCCACCGCGTCTTCGAGCCGGCGGTCCGGCAGGCGATGGCCGAGGATCCCGGATTCCCGTGGGTGACCCCGCACGACCTGCGGCATACGGCGGCATCGCTAGCCATCTCCGCCGGCGCGAACGTGAAGGCCGTGCAACGGCTGCTCGGGCACGCCTCGGCCGCGATGACGCTCGACGTCTACGCCGAGCTGTTCGAGGACGACCTCGATGCCGTGGCGACCGCGCTCACCCACCGAGTTGGCGCCTCTCGTGTGGGCAAAATGTGGGCAGAGCCCAAAAAACCCGCCTTGACCAAGACGGTCAGGCCCAAGAAAAAGGGCCCGCGATCAGGGAATTCAATGGTGGCTCCGACGGGCGTCGATCCCGTGACCTCACGATTTTCAGTCGTGCGCTCTACCAACTGAGCTACAGAGCCGAGGCGGCGAGAACGCCGCCTTCGGAAGAAAAGCCCTACCTCTCGATAGGGCTTTGTCGCTTCCGCGACCCTGACGGGACTTGAACCCGCGACCTCCGCCGTGACAGGGCGGCACGCTAACCAACTGCGCTACAGGGCCATGTTCTGTTGTGCTTCTCGGTAGTCACTTGTGACCCCAACGGGATTCGAACCCGTGCTACCGCCGTGAAAGGGCGGCGTCCTAGGCCACTAAACGATGGGGCCGTCGCGCGGCTGCCACCGCATGACTACCGAGGCTCAAGCATACGTGAGCCCTGGGGGAGAGACAAATCGCCAACGGCAGGTGCCCGGGCCGGGTTTGCGACACCCCGGCAAGGCGACGCCGACGGATGCCCCACCGGCGGTTACGTTCAATGCGACTGTGCATGCCGACCGTGCCCCTGAGGAGGCGTATGAGCGACACCCGAGCCCTGGCGACGGGCCGTCTGCCGCGCCGCGCCGACGCCCGGGGCATCCGTCTGCTCATCGCCGTCGCGGTCGTGGCCGCGCTCGCCGTGGGTGTCAGCGTGGCGCTTCCCGCCGACCCGGCCTTCGCCACCTCCTACCCCAGCTGGAGCGACGTGCAGAAGGCGAAGGCGAACGTCACCAAGGCGCAGCGCGCCGCGCAGCACCTCTCGCGCCTGATCACGCAGCTGCAGCAGGAGGCCACCGCTGCGCAGGACGCGGCGATCGCGGCCGGTGACAAGATGCAGGCGGCGCAGGAGGCGTACTTCGTCGCCGATCACAAGGCGACCGAATTGCAGGAGCAGGCCGACAAGCTGAAGAAGGAATCGGATACCGCGACGACGCGGGCCGGCCAGGTCGCGGCCGAGCTTTACCGCTCGGGCGGGCGTGACGTCACGGCGTCGCTGCTGTTCTCGGGCACGGACGGCACGTCGACGGCTCCCGATGCGCTGCTGGATCAGCTCGGCAGCATGACGAAGCTCGCGGAATCGACCTCGGACATCTACGCGAGCGCGGTGCAGGCGAAGAACACCGCAGCCTCCGTCGCCGCGCAGGCGCAGGAGGCCAAGAAGACCCGCGCCGAGATGAAGAAGAAGGCCGATGAGGCGTTCGACGCCGCCGTCAAGGCCTCGCAGGTCGCGGCGGCGAAGGTCAAGGAGGAGCAGGACCACAAGCTCGTCCTCAATGCGCAGCTCAAGGCGCTGAAAGACAAGAGCGCGAAGACCGTCGCCAAGTACAAGAAGGGCGTCATCGCTGCGAGGAAAGCGGCGGCGGCGAAGGCCAAGGCGGCCGCGGCGGCCGCGGCGCGCGCCCAGGCCGTGGTCAACTCGCAGGGCTGGGCGGTGCCCGCCGTCGGATGGATCAGCGACGGCTTCGGCCCTCGTCCGGCACCCTGCGCCGGCTGCTCGACCTGGCACCTCGGGGCCGACATCGCCAACAACTACAACACGCCGATCCACGCAGCCCACTCGGGAACGGTCGTCTACGCCGGCTGGGAGTCGGGCTACGGCAACTTCATCATCATCGACGACGGCGACGGCATACAGACGGCGTACGGCCACATCATCGACGGCGGCATCATGGTCGGCTACGGCCAGCACGTGAGCGCCGGCCAGCAGATCGCCCGCATGGGTTCGACGGGCCACTCGACCGGCCCGCACCTGCACTTCGAAGTGCGGATCAACGGAGTGCAGACCGATCCGATCGCCTGGATGAAGAATCACGGAGCACCCCTTGGCTGAGAACACCACCGGCAGCAGCTTCCGCCGCAACCCGGCACTCGCATTCGGCGCCGCCGCCATCGGCGTCGTGACCGCCTCGGTCGGCATCGTCGCGCACCCCGAGTCCGCGCACGCCGTCGACTACCCGAGCTGGAGCGACGTCGAAAAGGCCAAGGCCGATGTGCGCGACAAGCAGAAGATGGTCGAGCGCATCGGCTCCGTCGTCGAGGAGCTGCAGGAAGCGGCGACGCAGGCGGGCATCGAATCCGAGATGGCGGTCGAGAAGTACCACCAGGCGCAGGCCGAGCTCGACGACGCGACCGCGAAGGAGAAGGAGACGCAGGCGCGCGCCGACAAGGCGAGCGAGGCGGCCAAGACCTCGGCCGTGCGAGCGGGCCTGCTCGCGTCGCACCTCATGCGCGCGGCGGGCACGGATGGCTCGCTCAACCTGCTCCTCCAGGGCAGCCATGCCGATGCCGCCGACCGGCTGCTGTACCAGCTCGGCACGATGAGCCAGCTCACCGGCCAGAACAAGCAGATCTACGACCAGGCCGTCGCCGATCGGAACACCGCCAAGTCCCTGCAGGAGCAGGCCACCGCGGCGCGCAAGGCGCGCGAGAAGGCGGCGGATGCCGCGAAGGCGGCGCTGCAGCAGGCACAGGTCGCCGCGGCGGCGGCGCAGGCGGCGGTGACGACGCAGCAGCAGAAGCAGTCCGAGCTCACCAGTCAGCTGGCGGCGCTGCAGGATGTCTCGGTCGAGACGGCGAAGAAGTACGTGCAGGGCAAGCAGGCCGCCGCTGCGGCCGCGGCCGCAGCCGCCCAGGCGAAGCGCGACGAGGAGGCCCGGGAGAAGGCGGCGGCCGCCGCCCAGGCGAAGCAGGAGGCGGCGGCGCGCGCCGCTCAGCAGAAGTCGGAGAGCTCGAACTCGGGCGGGTCGAGTTCCGGTGGCGGCTCGAGTTCCGGTGGCGGTTCGAGTTCGAGCGGCGGCTCGAGCGGCGGAAGTTCGAGCGGCGGAAGCTCGAGCTCCGGCGGGAGCTCGGGTTCGTCGTCGTCGACGTCCACGGGGTATCCGCAGCCGAATGCCGCGATCGTGGCGGCAGTGCTGCAGTACGCCCGGGCACAGATCGGCAAGCCGTACGTCATCAACGGGGCGGGCCCGAACGGCTTCGACTGCTCGGGGCTCACGATGATGGCGTACGCCTACGCCGGCGTGAACATCGGCGGCCACGGGGTCATCTACCAGTACAAGCAGGCGAAGGCTCTCGGGCAGCTCGTGCCCCGCAGCCAGGCTCTGCCGGGCGACCTGATCTTCTACGGCACCCCCGACGACGACCTGTACCACGTCGGCATCTACGTCGGGAACGGCATGATGATCGCCGCCCCGCAGGTGGGCGAGAACGTCAAGGAGCAGCCGGTGTGGGGCAGCCCGATCGACGTCGTCGCCCGCCCGTCGGCGGGCCGCTAGCGGCTACTCGCCTGAGGTCTTGAGGCGCTCGATCGCCTCTTCGACGAGCTTCTCGGCCTCGGCCGCGGAGCCCCACGCCTCGACCTTGACCCACTTGCCGGGCTCGAGGTCCTTGTAGTGCTCGAAGAAGTGCTGGATCTCCTTCTTCGTGTACTCGGGGATGTCGTCGACGTCCTGGATGTGCGTCCAGCGCGGGTCCTTGTACTGCACCGCGATGACCTTGTCGTCGCCGCCGGCCTCGTCGCTCATGTGCAGCACGCCGACGGGACGCACCTTCACGCCCACGCCCGGGAACAGCGGGTAGTCCAGCAGCACGAGCACGTCGAGCGGGTCGCCGTCCTCGCCGAGCGTGTGCTCGAAGAAGCCGTAGTCGGTGGGGTAGCTGAAGTTGGTGTAGAGCACGCGGTCGAGGAAAACCCGGCCGGTCTCGTGGTCGACCTCGTACTTGTTGCGGCTGCCGCGGGGGATCTCGATGACGGCGTCGTAGGCGTTGGTCATGCCGATAACGTTAGTCGATGCCCGAAGACCCGCAGCAGCGTCGGCCGCGCCTCACACCGGCCATCGCCGACGTGCGCCGGGCGGTCCGCACGGCACTGCTCCCGCTGGTCGACGCGGGCGCGCAGCGCGCGGCCACGCCGGTCGACTCGGGCGCGCAGCGCCCGAATGGAGACCCGGAGGCCGCAGCCGGCGCGGTCTCCGTTCGCCCTGGCGGCCGAGTCGACCAGCGTCGTCCGCTCGTGCTCGTCGCGCTGAGCGGGGGCGCCGACTCCACCGCGCTCGCCGCGGCGACCGCGTTCGAGGCGCCGCGGGCGGGGCTGCGCGCCGCCGCGGTCATCGTCGACCACGGCCTGCAAGACGGATCCGACCGCGTCGCCGCCGAGGCGGCCGAGCGCGCGCACGCCCTGGGCCTCGATCCCGTGCGCGTCGTGCGCGTCACGGTCGACCTCGCCCGCGGCGACGGGCCGGAGGCCGCCGCGCGCCGCGCCCGGTACGCGGCGTTGACGGATGCCGCCGCCGAGCTGCGCGCCACCGCGATCCTGCTCGCCCACACGCTCGACGATCAGGCCGAGACGGTGCTGCTGGGGCTGGCGCGGGGGTCGGGCGCCACGAGCCTCGGAGGGATGCGCGAAGCATCCGATCTCTGGCTGCGTCCGCTGCTCGGCATCCGTCGCGAGACGACGCGGCGGTTCTGCGCCGACGCGCAGCTGCCCTACTGGGACGACCCGCACAACGCCGACCTCTCCTATACGCGCGTGCGGGTGCGCGAGAGGGTGATGCCCGTGCTCGAGGCGGAGCTCGGGCCGGGGGTGGCCGAGGCGCTCGCCCGCACGGCGGAGCAGTTGCGGGAGGACGCGGACGCGTTCGAGCAGATGATCGAGGAGGTCATCGAGGACATCGTCGGGCACGAGGAGGCGGGCATCTCCGTGTCGGTCTCCGCCCTCGAGGCGAACCCGCCGGCGCTGCGCGGCCGCATCGTGCGGTTCGTCGTGCGCTCGGAATTCGGCACCTCGCTCGAGCGCGTGCACGTGCAGGCCGTGCTGCGCCTGATCACGGAGTGGCGCGGCCAGAAGCCGCTCGACCTGCCCGGATGCACGGTGCGACGGGAGGCCGGGCGGCTGGTGTTCCGCGCCGCGGGGTGACCCATAGAGTTGTCGCATGCAGTCTGACGCCCTCGCCGGGGACCTCGAAAAGGTCCTGCTCACCGAAGCCGAGATCCGGGCGAAACTGGCCGAGCTCGCGCGCCGCATCGAAGCGGACTACGAGGGCAAGGACCTGCTGCTGGTGGCGGTGCTGAAGGGCGCGGTGATGGTCATGGCCGACCTGGCGCGCGAACTCGAGCGGCCCGTCGAGATCGACTTCATGGCCGTCTCGTCGTACGGCACTAGCACGCGATCGAGCGGGGTCGTGCGCATCCTCAAAGACCTCGACACGGATATCCACGGCCGCAACGTGCTCATCGTCGAGGACATCATCGACTCGGGCCTCACGCTCTCCTGGCTGAAGGACAACCTGCTCACCCGGCAGCCCGCCTCGATCGAGATCTGCGCGCTGCTGCGCAAGCCCGACGCGGCGAAGATCGACATCGACGTGAAGTACCTCGGCTTCGACATCCCGAACGAGTTCGTGGTCGGCTACGGCCTCGACTATGCCGAGAAGTACCGCAACCTGCGCGGCATCGGCGTCCTCGCCCCCCACGTGTACTCCTAGCCTCCCGGTTGCGCGGGTCTCCATTCAGCGCTGCGCGCCGAGTCGACCGGCGGGAGTTCGGCTCCCCGCTGGTCGACTCACGGCAAGGCCGTGATTGGCGACCAAGGGGAGCGGAGGTGCAGCTCATCCCGACCCACGCTTGCGCCGAAGCTGCCGCCGATTCCCCGTATTGCGGTGCACGCCGTCCCAATCCCCGCGGATCAGCGCCTCCCGTTTCGCCCGACTCCACCCTTGGATCTTCTTCTCCATCGCATAGGCGTCGGCGACCGAGTCGTACTCCTCGGCCCAGACCAATTCGACCGGCAGCCGCGTGCTCGTGTACTTGGCCCCCTTGCCGGACCAATGCTGAGCCATCCGTTGATCGAGGTCGCGAGTCGAGCCGACGTAGTACGAGCCGTCCGCGCATCTGAGCATGTAGACGTGTGGCATGCGTCGATGCTCGAGGATCGACGGATGCTTCGTGAGGGCGCTCTTGGCGCCTGTGGAGTGTCGGGGCCGTGGTCTCCATTCGCGGCTTCGCCGTGAGTCGACCGGCGGTGTTCGGGAGTCCCTCGGTCTCCATTCAGCGCGGCGCGCTGAGTCGACCGGCGGTGTTCGGGAGTCCCTCGGTCTCCATACATCGCGGCGCGCTGAGTCGACCAGCGGGGCCAGGCGGGGCATAGCACGCCTGGGGCGAACAGAGAGGCGCCCCTCAGGCGGGCAGGGTTACTCTGGCCTGACCATGAATCTCAAGAAGCTCTTCCGCGGGCCGATTCCGTACATCATCCTCGCGGGAATCATCGTCTGGATCGGCATGAGTGTCTTCACCATGTCCGGTTTCAAGCAGGTCTCGACGGAGAAGGGCCTTGAGTTGCTCTCCGAGGGCAAGGTGCAGAGCGCCCAGATCGTCGACGGCGATCAGCGCGTCGACCTGGTGCTGAACTCGCCCGACGGCAAGAACGGCGACCATGTGCAGTTCTACTACGTCGAGCCGCGCGGCGCGGCCGTGGTCAAGGCGATCGACGACGCGAAGCTGCCCAAGGGCTACGACGACAAGGTTCCGCAGCCGAGCGTGTGGGGTTCCATCCTGAGCTTCCTGCTGCCCGTGCTGGTGATCGGCGCACTGTTCTGGTTCATGCTCGCGGGCATGCAGGGCGGCGGAAACAAGGTCATGCAGTTCGGCAAGTCGCGCGCCAAGCTGGTCTCGAAGGAGAGCCCGAAGGTCACGTTCGACGACGTCGCCGGCGCCGACGAGGCCATCGAAGAGCTGCAGGAGATCAAGGACTTCCTCAAGGAGCCGGCCAAGTTCCAGGCCGTCGGCGCGCGCATCCCCAAGGGCGTGCTGCTCTACGGCCCCCCGGGAACCGGTAAGACGCTGCTCGCGCGCGCGGTCGCCGGTGAGGCGGGCGTCCCCTTCTACTCCATCTCCGGTTCCGACTTCGTCGAGATGTTCGTCGGCGTCGGCGCGAGCCGCGTGCGCGACCTGTTCGACCAGGCCAAGCAGAACGCGCCGTCGATCATCTTCGTCGACGAGATCGACGCCGTCGGCCGGCACCGCGGCGCGGGCCTCGGCGGCGGCCACGACGAGCGCGAGCAGACGCTGAACCAGCTGCTGGTCGAGATGGACGGCTTCGACGTCAAGACCAACGTGATCCTCATCGCGGCGACCAACCGCCCCGACATCCTCGACCCCGCCCTGCTGCGCCCGGGCCGCTTCGACCGGCAGATCGGCGTGGATGCGCCGGATCTCAACGGCCGCAAGAAGATCCTCGAGGTGCACGGCCGCGGCAAGCCGCTCGCCAAGAGCGTCGACCTCGAGGTCGTCGCCCGCAAGACTCCCGGGTTCACCGGCGCCGACCTCGCCAACGTGCTGAACGAGGCCGCGCTGCTCACGGCACGCTCCAATGCGCAGCTGATCGATAACCGTGCCCTCGACGAGGCCATCGACCGCGTCGTCGCCGGCCCGCAGCGGCGCACCCGCGTGATGAAGGACAAGGAGAAGCTCATCACGGCCTACCACGAGGGCGGCCACGCCCTCGCGGCGGCGTCGATGCGCCACACCGACCCGGTCACGAAGATCACGATCCTGCCCCGCGGCCGAGCCCTCGGTTACACGATGGTGCTGCCGGTGGAGGACAAGTACTCCGTCACCCGCGAGGAGCTGCTCGACCAGCTCGCCTACGCGATGGGCGGGCGCGTCGCCGAGGAGATCGTGTTCCACGACCCGACCTCGGGCGCGGCGAACGACATCGAGAAGGCCACCCAGATCGCCCGGAAGATGGTCACCGAGTACGGCATGAGCGCCGACATCGGCTCGGTCAAGCTCGGCCAGTCCTCGGGCGAGATGTTCCTCGGCCGCGACATGGGTCACCAGCGCGACTACTCCGAGACGCTCGCCGAGCAGGTGGACCGCGAGGTGCGCGCCCTCATCGAGAAGGCGCACGACGAGGCCTACCAGGTGCTCAACGCCAACCGCGACATCCTCGACCGGCTGGCCGGCGAACTGCTCGAGAAGGAGACGCTGGACCACAACCAGATCGCCGAGATCTTCAAGGACGTCAAGAAGCTTCCCGAGCGCCCCGAGTGGGTCTCGAGCCCGAACCGTCCGCTGCCGAACATCCCGCCGATCGAGATCCCGCACCCCAAGCAGCCGATCAACCCCGGCATCACCGACGGCGACATCGACAGCGACGGCAACGCCGCCGAGTCGCGCCCCCGTCGCAACCCGGGCATCACGCCGCGCCCTGCCACGGCGTAGGGGGCGCGCGTGACGGGCATCGACCGCACGCGCGTGGAGGCGGCCGTCGCCGAGCTGCTCGCAGCGATCGGCGAGGACGTCTCGCGTGAGGGGCTGGCCGAGACGCCGAGCCGGGTGGCGGATGCGTACGCCGAATTCTTCTCCGGAGTGGGGCAGGACCCGCTCGCACCGCTGTCGGAGACGATCCCGGCCGGCTCGGACGCCGAGCTCGTGATCGTGCGCGACCTGGAGTTCCGGTCGGTGTGCGAGCACCATCTGCTGCCGTTCCTCGGTCGTGCGCACATCGCATACCTGCCCGGCGACAGGATCGTGGGCCTCGGCCGGCTGCCCCGCGTGGTCGACGTGCTCGCGGCCCGGCCGCAGCTGCAGGAGCGCCTCACCGAGCAGGTCGCGGACGCGCTCGTCGCAGGGCTGCAGCCCCGTGGCGTCGTCGTGGTGCTCGACGCGCAGCACCAGTGCGTGACCACCCGCGGAGCCCGGCAGGTGCACTCGTCGACCGTGACGGTCGCGAGCCGCGGGGAGCTCGCCGACCCGGTGCGCCGCGCCGAGGTGACGGGGCTGATCGGTCAGGGCGGAGCGGGGTCTCCATTCGCCGGCTCCGCCGGCGAGTCGACCGGCGACAGCACCTGCGGAGACCCGGCGCTGTGACGGTGATCATGGGCGTGCTCAACGTCACGCCCGACTCCTTCAGCGACGGCGGGCGGTTCGAGTCCGTCGACGCGGCCGTCGCACACGCCGTCGAGCTGACCGAGCAGGGCGCCGACCTGATCGACGTCGGCGGCGAGTCCACGCGCCCCGGTGCGCCGCGGGTGCCGGTCGAGCAGGAGCTGGGGCGGGTGCTGCCGGTCATCGAGCAGCTGACGGCCCGAGGCATCCGTACCTCGATCGACACGATGAACGCGCAGACCGCCCGCGCCGCGGTCGCCGCCGGCACGGAGTGGATCAACGACGTCTCCGGCGGGCAGGCCGACCCCGAGATGTTCGCGGCCGCCGCCGAGCTCGAATGCGGCTTCATGCTCAGCCACTGGCGCGGCCACAGCGCCGACATGAACGCGCTGGCGCACTACGGCGACGCCGCGTTCGACGTGCGCGACGAGCTGCGCCGGCAGGTGGACAAGGCCCTCGACGCCGGGGTGCACGGGTCGCGGCTGATCGTCGACCCCGGCCTGGGCTTCGCGAAGGACCACGGGCACAACTGGCGCATCCTGGGCCGGCTCGACGTGCTCGAGGAGCTCGGCTACCCGGTGCTGATCGGGGCCAGCCGCAAGCGCTTCCTCGGCCGGCTGCTGCCCGACGACGCGCCGATCCAGGCGCGCGACCTTCCCACCGCCGTGATCAGCGCGCTCGCCGCGCACAGCGGCGTGTGGGGGGTGCGGGTGCACGACGTGGTCTCGACCCGCGTCGCGCTCGCCGTCGTGGACGCGTGGAAAACTGGGGCCCGATGACTGACAGCATCACCCTGACCGGCATCGCCGTCGAGGCGCATCACGGCGTGTACGACTTCGAGCGGGAGAAGGGGCAGACGTTCGTCGTGGACCTCACCGTCTGGCTCGACCTCGCCCCGGCCGCCCGAGGCGACGAGCTGGCGGCCACGGTGCATTACGGCGAACTGGCCGAGGCGGTGCACGCCGCGGTCGCCGCCGACCCCGTCGACCTGATCGAGACGGTCGCCGAGCGCGTGGCCCGCGTCGCGCTCGGATTCGCGGCCGTCGAACGGGTGCGGGCGACGGTGCACAAACCGGATGCGCCGATCCCGGTGCCCTTCGCCGACGTCGCGGTCACCGTCGAGCGCTCTCGGGCGTGGCTGGAGGCGAGCGCCTGATGCGCGTGCCCGACCCGTTCAGCATCTCGAAGACGCCCAGGATGCGGCCGGCGGTCGTCGCCCTGGGCAGCAACCTCGGCGACCGGGGCGAGCTGCTGCGCAGCGCCGTCGCCGCGCTGCGCGAAGCGCCCGGGGTCGTGGTCGACGCGGTCTCGCCCGTCGTCGAGTCGATCGCCGTGAAGCTCGACGGCGTCGACCCGGACGCCCCGCGCTACCTCAACGCCGTCGCGCTCGTGCGCACGCTGCTGCCGCCGCACGAGCTGCTCGACGAGCTGCAGCGCATCGAGGCAGAGCACGGCCGCGTGCGCACCGAGCGGTGGGGCGATCGCACGCTCGACCTCGACCTCGTGGACTACGACGGGCTCGAGGCATCCGATGACCGTCTCACGCTGCCGCACCCGCGCGCCGGGCTGCGGTCGTTCGTGCTCGCGCCGTGGCTCGCCGTCGACCCCGACGCCGTGCTGCCCGGCCGCGGGCGCGTCGACCGCCTGCTTCAGGCGCTCGGGGACGACACCGCACCCGTTCCGGAGGTGACCCTGTGAACCGAACCCATCCGCTGACGATCGTGATCGTCGCCCTCGTCGGGCTCGTGGTCGGCTTCCTCACCGACGTCGGGCTGACGGCGCTCGGCCGGGCGGCGCTGGTTCCCCCGGTGACGCTGTCGATCACCCTGGCCGTGATCGGCGGCGTGGTCGTCGCGCTCGCGTGGCCGGTGCGGCGGGCGGTGAAGGGCACGGCGCCGCTGCGCATCGACCCGTTCCGCGCCGCGCGCACCGCCGTGCTCGCCAAGGCGAGCTCGGTGGCCGGGGCGCTGTTCGCCGGCTTCTCGATCGGGCTGCTCGGCTATGCGCTCACCCGCGACGTGATCGTCTCCTCGGGGGCATGGCTCGTGTTCACGGCCGTGATCGGCAGCGGCGTGCTGCTGGCGTGCGGGCTGGTCGCCGAGTTCTTCTGCACCCTGCCGCCGCCGTCGGACGGCGACGAGGACGACCGGGAGCCCCCGACCGGTGCCACGCACTCGCACGCGTAGCCGGTGCGCCGTATCGTCGACCGGCGCGAGCGCCGCGCGGCCGGCGCGTCAGCGCTGGGACGCGCGCAGCGCCTTCCAGGCCGCGGGCAGCAGGGCGGCGGCGATCGCCCACTTCACGATGCCGCCCACGATGAACGGGGTGACGCCGTAGTTCAGCACGGTCGCCAGGTCGTGCGGGGCGCCCATCGCGGCGAGCGCCGCCGCGAGCCACGGCACGCCGAACAGGAAGGGCACGAGGCCGGCCAGGCCGAAGCCGACGACGGCGAGAAGGGGCCGGCGGTCCCAGCGGCGCTCGGAGAGCCATCCGATCAGCGCTGCGGCGGGAATGAAGCCGATCACGAAGCCGAAGCTCGTGATCACGTCGCTGCCGAGCCCGTGCGACCAGCCGGTGAAGACCGGGGCGCCGGCGACCCCGGCGACCAGGTACAGCGCGAGCGCCGCGGCCCCGCGCCAGGTGCCGAGCGTCGCCCCGACGAGCACGACGGCGAGCGTCTGGCCGGTGATCGGCACGGGCCACATCGGCACCTGCACCTGGGCGAGCAGCGCGACCAGCGCGGTGCCGCCGACGACGAGCAGCGAATCGGTGAGCCATCCGCGGCGCACGAGGGCGTCGGCGAGCACGGTCCGGGAGGGGGAGGCGGCGATCGTCATGCGATCAAGACTAGGAGAGCGGTGGGGCGGATGCTTGGCGGTGATGCACATCGATCGCCGCCGGTTGTTGGCGCAATACGATGAACCCGTGGCCGAGCGCGTCGAGATCGACACCGAATGGAATCGGGTCTCGCCGAGGTACGTGTGGATCGTGGTCGTCGGATCGCTGATCGCCGGCGTCGTGCTCGCCGCGGCCGCCGTGTTCGTCTGGCTCGGGGTCGGTGTGTCGTGGGGCTGGGCGCTGCTCGCGGCCGTGGTCGTCGGGTTCGCGCTGCAGCTGATCTTCGCGCCCCGCCGCGCCCGCGCCATCGGCTACCGGATGCGCGAGGACGACCTGCTGATCCGCCGCGGCATCGCGTTCCTGCGCTTCGTCGCCGTGCCGTACGGGCGCATGCAGCTCATCGACATCTCGCGCGGGCCGGTCAGCCGGGCGCTCGGCCTGTCGGACCTGCGCTTCGTCACGGCGTCCTCGGGCAGCGACGTGGCGATCCCGGGGCTTCCGGCCGACGAGGCCGAGGCCCTGCGCGACCGGCTCATCGCGCTCGCCGAGACGCGTCGGGCCGGGCTGTAGGGCCGCGCGTGGACCCGCTCGCTGACGGGCAGTGGCATCGGATGCATCCGGCCACGCCGCTGCTGCGCGGCGGGATCGTGCTCGTCGCCCTCGTCGGCATCGTGGTCGCGAACCTGCGTGAGCGGATCCTCGACGCGCTCGTGCGCATGCCGAACGACTTCCGGCAGGGCGACCCGGTCGACGAGATCGTGCGGCACGGCTGGACACTGTGGGCGCTGCTCGGCGTGCTGGTCTTCGTCGCGCTCGTCGTCGTCTTCTACCGGATCGCCTGGCAGACCACGACGTTCCGCGTCACCCGCGAGGCCGTGGAGCTGCGATCGGGGGTGCTGAACAAGCAGAGCCGGCAGGCCAGGCTCGACCGCGTGCAGGGTGTCAACGTGCATCGCACGCTGTTCGCGCGGCTGTTCGGGGCGGCGCGGCTCGAGATCGTCGTGGCCGGGCACGACGCGAATCTGACGCTGCAGTACCTGAGCTCGGCGCCGGCGGAGGAGCTGCGGCGGGAGATCCTCGGGCTGGCGCGGGCGACGCATGGGGACGCGGGTCTCCATTCGCCGGCTGCGCCGGCGAGTCGACCGGCGGAAGACAGGGCTGCGCCGGCGAGTCGACCGGCGGAAACCGGGGCTGCGCCGGCGAGTCGACCGGCGGACGGGGCGGGTTTCGATACGCGCCCTGCGGGCGCTACTCAACCAGCGGAGGGGGAGGAGGCCGCTGGTCGACTCGCGCGACGCGCGAATGGAGACCAAGCGGCGCTCGACGCGATCCTGCAGAGCCGGGTGGACGAGTTCCTCACCCCGGCCGACCTGCACCCCGACCTCGCCCCGCCCGAGTCGGTCGTCAAGGTGCACCCCGGCCGGCTGATCGGCTCGATCGTGCTCAGCCCGTACACGCTCATCGTGCTCGCGATCGTCGCCTGGCTCGTCGTCGAGGCATCCCTCGGCAACTACGTCGTGCTGTTCGCGATCATCCCGTCGGTGTTCGGCTTCGTCACCGCGTACACGCGCCGGTTCAGCCGGCTCGCGCGCTACACGATCTCGGGCAGCCCCGAAGGGGTGCGCGTCGGCTACGGGCTGCTCGGGACGAGCAGCGAGACGATCCCCGCAGGGCGGGTGCACGCCGTCGAGCTGGTGCAGCCGCTGATGTGGCGGCCGTTCGGGTGGTGGACGATCCGCATCAACCGCGCCGGGCGGGCCCGGCAGCGCGGACAGGCCGAGAACGCGTCGGTCGTGCTGCCGGTCGGCGACCTCGCCGATGTGCAGCGGGTGCTGCCGCTGCTGCTGCACGGCAGCGACCGGGAGCGGCTCGCGGAGCTCGTCGCCGCGGCGACCGGCAGGCCCCGCGACGCGGGTGCGAAAAATACGTATTTTTCGCACCCGCCGGCAAGCGCCGCGTGGCTGCATCCGTTCTCGTGGCGTCGTATCGGGTACGCGTTCGCCGCCGATGCCGTGCTGCTGCGCCGGGGCGTGCTCGCCCGTGCGCTCGTCATCGTGCCGCTCGCGCGCGTGCAGAGCGTGGCGCTGCACCAGGGGCCGCTGCGACGGATTCTGGGGCTCGCCTCCCTCGTCGTGCACGTCGTCGACGGCCGGGTGCGGCCCCGCCTGCCGGTCCTCGCGGCGGCGGAGGCGCCCGCGCTCTTCGAACGCGTGGCGCGCAGTGCCGTACTCTTGGCGAGTCGCGATGTGCGCGGGTGAAGGGCGATAGAGAGCAGTGCAAGAACGATCCGGACGCCTCGGCGTCGGCATCGTCGGCGCGGGCCGTGTCGGACCGGTGCTGGGCGCCGCGCTCGCCGGCGCCGGGCACGCCATCGTCGGCGTGAACGCCGTCAGCGAGAAGAGCCGCGAGCGCGCCGAGGACATGCTGCCCGGCGTGCCGGTGCTCGAGACGCCCGAGCTGCTGCGCCGTGCCGAGCTCGTGCTGCTCGCCGTGCCCTCCGACCAGCTGGCCGGCCTCGTCGAGGGCCTCGCCGCCGTCGGCGCCTGGCAGCCCGGGCAGCTCGTCGTGCACACCGCGCCCGAGTACGGCACCGACGTGCTGCGTCCGGCCCTGACCGCGGGAGCGATCCCGCTCGCGATCCACCCCGCCATGTCGTTCACGGGCACCCGGCTCGACCTCGCCCGGCTCGCCGAGACCTGGTTCGCCGTCACCGCGCCCGCGCCCGTGCTGCCGATCGGGCAGGCGCTCGTCGTCGAGATGGGCGGCGAGCCGGTGGTCGTCGACGAGGCCGACCGCCCCACCTACGCCGAGGCGATCGCGACCGCGACCGGTTTCAGCCGGTCCATCGTCGAGCAGGCGACGGCGCTGCTGAACGGCATCGGCTTCGAGAACCCCGGCGGGTATCTCGGCTCACTCGTGCGCTCCACCGTCGACGACGCGCTGCGTCGCGCGGGAGCGACACCCCCGCTCGACCTCAGCGAGCTCGGCACCGACCCCGACGGAAGACCATGACCGCGACCCTCACCGCACCGCAACTGCTCACCACCATCGCCGCCACCCGCGCGCTCGTCGCCGCCCACCGCGCCGCAGGCCGTCGCGTCGCCCTGGTGCCGACCATGGGGGCCCTGCACGACGGGCACCTCGCCCTCGTCGCCCGCGGTCGCGAGCTCGCCGACGTCGTCGTCGTGTCGATCTTCGTGAACCCCCTGCAGTTCGGGCCGAGCGAGGACTTCGAGAAGTACCCGCGCACCCTGGACGACGACCTCGCCAAGCTCTCCGGCCGGGCCGACGCCGTCTTCGCCCCCTCGGTGCCCGAGATGTACCCCGGCGGCGCCGCGCAGACCCGGGTCGTCGCGGGCCCCGTCGGCGAGCGCTACGAGGGCGCCGCGCGCCCCGGCCACTTCGACGGCATGCTGACGGTCGTCTCGAAGCTCTTCCACATCGTGCAGCCCGACGTGGCGCTGTTCGGGCAGAAGGACGCGCAGCAGGGCTTCCTCGTGCGGCAGATGGTCGCCGACCTCGACCTGCCGCTCGAGATCGAGATGGTGCCGATCGTGCGCGAGGCCGACGGGCTGGCCCTCTCGAGCCGCAACCGCTATCTCTCCGAGGGTGATCGGATGCGCGCGCTGACGCTCTCCGCCGCGCTGCGGGCCGGTCGTGACGCGGCGCCCGCCGGTGTGGCCGCCGCCCGCCGGGCCGCGCTCGCGGTCTTCGACGCCGAGCCAGACGTTAGGCTGGACTACCTGGTCATCGTCGATCCGGCGACATTCCTGCCGCTGGAGGACGACGCGACGGGCGACGCGCTGATGCTGGTCGCCGCCCGCGTGGGCGCCACCCGCCTGATCGACAACGCCCCGCTGGTGTTCGGCGGCGTCGCCGGTTGACTCGGCGGCCGCGGACGCCGAAGGGAAACCAGCCCGACGAAGGAACAGCATTGGCCGAGCAGCCCACCGACGACACCCCCGACCTCACCGCAGAGGAGATCAGCGAGCAGAAGGCGGTGCGGCTAGCGAAGCGCGAGCGGCTGGAAGCCGAGGCATCCGATCTCGGAAACGGCGCGTACCCGGTGTCGCTGCCGCTGACGACGACGATCCCCGAGGTGCGCGCCAAGTACCCCGAGCTCGAGGCCGACCAGACCACCGGCGACGTCGTCGGGCTGGCCGGCCGGGTCGTGTTCCAGCGCAACACGGGCAAGCTGTGCTTCGCGTCGCTGCAGTCGGGCGACGGCTCGCGCATCCAGGCGATGGTGTCGCTCGCGTCGGTCGGCGAGGAGAGCCTGCAGCGCTGGAAGGAGCTCGTCGACCTCGGGGACCACGTGTTCGTGCACGGCGAGGTGATCTCCTCCCGCCGCGGCGAGCTGTCGGTCATGGTCGACGACTGGAAGATCGCGGCCAAGGCCGTGCTGCCGCTGCCGAACATGTACAAGGAGCTCTCGGAAGAGACCCGGGTGCGCAGCCGCTACCTCGACCTGATCCAGCGCGAGCAGGCGCGGCGCACGGTCGTGAACCGCGCGAAGGCGACCGCGAGCGTGCGCGAGACGTTCGCGAGAAACGGATTCCTCGAGGTCAGCACCCCGAAGCTGCAGGTCGTCGCGTCCGGCGCATCCGCCCGGCCCTTCGTCACCCACTCGAACGCGTTCGACACCGACCTGTACCTGTCGATCGCGCCCGAGCTGTGGCTGAAGCGCGCCGTCGTCGGCGGCATCGAGCGGGTGTACGAGATCGCCCGCAACTTCCGCAACGAGGGCGCCGACTCGACCCACTCGCCCGAGTTCGAGATGATCGAGGCCTACCAGGCGTACGGCGACTACAACACGATCGCCGACCTGACCCAGCAGCTGATCCAGGACGCCGCGGTGGCGACGAACGGCTCGCACGTGGTGACCTGGGCCGACGGCACGCAGTTCGACCTCGGCGGCGAGTGGCCGCGCATCTCGATGTACGACTCGCTGAACGAGGCGGCCGGCACCTCGTTCACGCCCGAGACGCCGATCGAGGAGCTCGCGGCGCTCGCCGAGCGCGAGGGCATCGAGGTGAAGCATCCGATCCACGGCAAGTACATCGAGGAGCTGTGGGAGCACTTCGTGAAGGAGTCGCTGACCCGGCCCACCTTCGTGATGGACTTCCCCGTCGACACCTCGCCGCTGACCCGCCAGCACCGCTCGATCCCCGGCGTGGTGGAGAAGTGGGACCTGTACGTGCGCGGCTTCGAGCTGGCCACCGGGTACTCGGAGCTCGTCGACCCGGTCATCCAGCGGGAGCGGTTCGCGGCGCAGGCGGCGCTCGCCGCGCAGGGCGACGACGAGGCCATGCGCCTCGACGAGGACTTCCTGAAGGCGCTCGAGCACGGCATGCCGCCGTCGGGCGGCATGGGCATGGGCGTCGACCGGCTGCTCATGGCGCTCACCGGCCTCGGCATCCGCGAGACGATCCTCTTCCCGCTGGTGAAATGACCGCACGGGTCGTGCTGGCCGGTGCGCGGGGGTACGGGCAGACCCACCTCGCGGAGCTGGCGCGGCTCGGGGAGCGGGTTGAGCTCGTGGGCGTGGCCGACCCGGTGGTCGCGGCGGAGGGGACCACCCTTCGAGACGGGCGCTTCGCGCCCTCCTCAGGGACCGCCCTTCGAGACGCGGCCGATGGCCGCTCCTCAGGGACCGCCCTTCGAGACGGGCGCTCTGCGCCCTCCTCAGGGACCACCCTTCGAGACGGGCGCTTCGCGCCCTCCTCAGGGACCACCCTTCGAGACGGGCGCTTCGCGCCCTCCTCAGGGATCCCCGTGTACCGGACGCTGGGGGAGGCGCTGGCGGCGGCCGGGCAGGTCGACCTGGTCGTCGTCGCGACGCCGATCCCGACCCACTTCGAGCTGGCGGCTCTCGCGCTCGAGCACGGCGCGGACGTGCTGCTCGAGAAGCCGCCCGCACCGAGCCTGGAGCAGTTCGAACGGCTGCTCGAGCTCGAGCGGAGCGCGGGCCGGGCGGTGCAGGTCGGCTTCCAGAGCCTCGGCTCGCACGCGGTGCCCGCGCTGCGCGCCGGGCTGCCCGGCGTCGGCGCCCCGAGCCGCGCGTTCGCCGTCGGAACCTGGATGCGCACCGCCGCGTACTGGGCGCGCTCGTCGTGGGCCGGGCGGCGGGCCTTCCCCGACGGCACTCCGGTCTGCGACGGGGTGGTGACGAATCCGCTGGCGCACGCCGTGGCGACCGCACTCGCGGTGGTCGGGCTGCACGAGGCATCCGAGGTGGCCCGCGTCGACGTCGACCTGTACCGGGCCAACCCGATCGAGGCGGACGACACCTCGGCGGTGCGCGTCACCGGCACGAACGGCGCCGTGGTCAGCGCGGCGCTCACGCTGTGCGCGCCGCAGCAGTCGCTGCCGACCGTGACCACCGTCGGCGACGAGGGGGCGGCCGAGTTCGCCTACACGGTCGACGAGGTGCGGACGCTTCGACAGGGCTCAGCACAAGTGCTTCGACAGGGCTCAGCACAAGTGCAGACCACCACTGCGCCCGAAACGTTCGGCCGCACGAGCCTGCTCGAGAACCTGCTCGACCACCGCGAAACGGGTGCAGAGCTGCTCGTGCCGCTGACGCGCACCGGGGCGTTCATGCGCGTCGTCGAGGCGATCCGCACGGCGCCCGACCCCTTGCCGATCCCGGCGGAGCACCTCGACTGGGCCGGCGAGGGCCCCGACCGGCACCCCGTGGTGCGCGAGGTCGAGCAGTGGTGCCGTCGCGCGGCTGAGGAAGGCCGCACCTTCGCGGAGCTCCGCGCTCCGTGGGCGCGCCGCTGAGGCATCCGATCGCCTTCGAGCTCATCGCGCGCGCATGGCACGTTGACAGCCGATCGACGGCCTCACCATAATGACGCCTGGCGAGGAAAGCGCTTTCTCGCCTCCTCGGTGCCACCCGACAAAGGAGTCGATACATGGCCACACAGATCACCCGGCGGCAGCTCGGGTTCCTCGCGCTCGCCGGTCTCGGCACGCTCTCCCTCGCCGGCTGCGGAACCGGCGCCGCCAGCACGGGCAGCAGCGCGGCGGACGCCTACAAGACGGCGAAGCTCACCTTCTCCTGGTGGGGCAACGACGTGCGCAATGCGTACACGCAGAAGCTGCTCGACCTGTACCACCAGAAGCACGGCAAGATCAGCTTCACCGCGGATCCGGGCGAGTGGAACAGCTACTGGACCAAGCTGTCGACGCACGTCGCGGCCAACGACGCCCCGGACATCATCCAGATGGACTGGGCGTACATCGCCGAGTACGGCGGGCGCGGGGCACTCGCCGACCTGTCGCAGCAGGAGGCCCTCGACACCTCGAAGCTCGACGACGACGCGATGGCGTCGGGCACCTACCAGGGCAAGCTCTACGGGGTGAGCACCGGCCGCAACGCGATGTGCGTGGCGGTGAACGAGCGGATCCTCAAGGAGGCGGGCGCCGAACTGCCCGACGACGGCACCTGGACCTGGGACGACTACCAGGAGCTCGCGCAGAAGATCTCCGACTCGACGGGTGGCAAGACCGTCGGCACGTCGCTGCTGATGCAGGACTCGGATGCGTTCATCTGGGCCCGGCAGAACGGCGAGCAGCTCTTCACCAAGAGCGGCAAGGTCGGGCTGTCGGAGGAGAACGCGACCGCATGGTTCGAGCGCTGGAACGACATCGTGCAGTCGGGCGCCGGGCCGACGCCCGACCAGTGGACGCAGGACGTCACGCTGGCGTTGGAGCAGAGCCTCTTCGGCACCGGGAAGGCCGGCATGGCGTGGATCTGGACGAACCAGCTCGCCGCGTACGAGCAGGCCACCGGCGATCCGATCACGATGCTGCGGCCGCCGAGCGCGACGGGCAAGGCGGCCGACAACGGCGCCTACTTCAAGTCGTCGATGTTCTGGTCGATGTCCTCGCGCACGAAGGCGCCGGCCCAGGCATCCGCCGTCATCGACTGGCTGGTCAACTCCACCGAGGCCGGGAAGGTGATCCTCGCCGAGCGGGGCATCCCGACCAACTCCGACGTGCTGTCCGCCATCACGCCGCAGCTCGCCGACGCAGACAAGGCCGGCGTCGCCCTGCTCGACAAGATGAAGCCCGACATCAAGGACACCCCGCCGGTGCCGCCGAAGGGCACGAGCACCGCGACCGACGTGATCCGCCGGCACGCGACGGACGTGTTCTTCAAGCGGGCGAAGCCGGCCGCGGCGGCGAAGGCGGTGATCGACGAGCTGACCGCGCAGATCAAGCAGGCGTCCTAGGGGTGTTCGTCCGACTCGGCGAGGTGCTGCAGGCGCGTGAGCGCGTCGCCCCAGTACGGCGCGTAGCGGGCGAGCCACGGGGTCAGCACGGCCTGGAAGGTGTCGGCGTCGATGCGGTACCGCCGGTTGCGCCCCTCGCGGGTGGCCGTGACCAGGCCGGCCGCGCGCAGCGCCATCAGGTGCTTCGAGATTCCCGAGGCCACGAGTTCGGGGAACTCGGCGGCGAGCTCGCCGACGGTCAGCGTGCCGCGCTCGGCCAGCAGGTCGAGGATGCGCCGGCGCGTCGGGTCGGCGAGCATGCGGAAGAGCTCGTCGCGGGAGGTGCGGGAGGTGCGCGAGTCGGCGGCGTTGCCGGCGTTGCGGGGCTCAGGCTGCATCCGCGACCAGTTCGGCGAGCTTCGGCAGCAGCGCGTGCGCGTCGGCGCCGCGCTCGTAGGCGGCCTGCACGCCCTGCCAGTTCGCTTTGCCGATGCCCGCGAAGCCGTCGTGCTGCAGCGTCACCCGGGTGCCGCCGTCGGTCGGCTCGAGCAGGAACAGCAGCCGGCCCGGATGCACCCATCCGGTGCCCTCCTCCAGCCAGGACAGCACGAGGCGCCGCTCGGGGTCGAGCTCGAGCACGGTGCCGCTGTCTCGGGTCTCGCCGTCGGGCCCGGTCAAGGTGAAGGCGCCGCCGACCACGAGGTCGATCTCGAGGTCGGGGGTGCCCCACCAGCGGCGCAGCGCGTCCTGGGTCGAGAACCATTTCCAGACCACGCTGGGCGGGGCGGCGATCTCGATGGTGCGGATGACTTCGGGCATGAGGGCCTCCGGATGTCTTACTGACTGGTAAGAATTACCCTGCGGTAAAGCATCCGTGCTGTCAAGTCATCGCCCGAGGTGGGCGCGCACCGCGGCCTCGTACTCCTCGTCGGAGAGCTCGTCGACCTGCTTCGCATCGCGGCGGTCGACGTGGGTCCATCTCGTGAAGAGCGCGATCAGCACGGGCAGGTCGGCGATCTCGGCGATGAACCAGAGGAAGTCGCCGGACAGGTGCTGGTCGTGCAGCGGGCTCGGGAACCAGGCCGGCAGGGGCGCTCCCCACGCCGTGTGCGTGATCGCCGCCGCCCCGTCGAGCACGGAGTCGTGCAGGCGCAGGAAGATGCCCGGGATCGCGTCCATCATCAGCTCGACGAGCGACAGCAGGAACTCGTACATGATGAACAGGCTGGTGCGGCTGCGGGTGTCCTCGGCGATCGGCAGCGTCATGAGCAGGCCGCCGAGCGGCACGAGCAGGGTGATCGCCACCGCCCAGCCCTCGTCGAGGCGCAGCGGTGCGGCCAGATGGGTGAGGAACAGCGAGAACCCCGCGAGGGCGAGCAGCGGGGCGAAGATGGCGTTGCCCATCAGTCGCACGGGCAGTGAGCGCATCAGCGCCTCGAGCGCGGCGAGCGCCCGGCCGGTGAGCGCGGCGCGGGCGAGCGTGAGCGGCGCCCCGAGCGCCATCAGCATCGGCGTGAGGAAGAGCAGGAACGCGACGCGGGTCGTGAACGCCCAGCGCAGGTCGTGCGACCACGTGCCGAGGAAGCCGAACTGGATCCAGGCGAACGAGCCGAGGCCGAGCAGGTAGAACGCGAGCGTGTGCCACAGGCGCCACGGATGCCCGTGCCGGCGCGCCACGACGACGCCGTAGCCGTACAGCACGGCGGCCACGACGATCGCCCCGGCGGCGACCGGGTCGAACGACCAGGTGCCCAGGAACTGCGGGATGGACGGCGTGGCCTCGCTCCTTTCGTGCCAGAACATTCTCTCCCGCATCGGCTATGCGTGCGCCGCACGGAGGGGCGGGGCGCTGGCGACGAGGCGGCTCTTGGCGATTCGTCACTTCTTGCTCGTCAGAGGGCCGGTCCGAGCACTTATCGACGAATCGCAGGAAGGCAGAAAAGTGACTCGTCGATTAGTGCGACGGCGGGCCGATGGGGGAGCACAAATCGACGAATCGAGCTGGCGAAGGATGCTCGGGCGGTGAGTGCGCCGGAAGCAGCTCGCGTCAGCCTAGGCTCGAATCGTTGCGATCGCTGTCGTTCGCGCCCACGTCCTCCATGAAAGCGAGCCATGAGCTTCATTCCTGAGACCTTCACGCCGATCGCCGACGGCTGGACGGTCGCCCCCGTCTCCGGTCCGACCCCCGACGGATTCCCCGCGCAGCCGATCCCGGCCGTGGTGCCGGGAGTGATCCACACCGACCTGCTGCGCGCCGGGGTCATCGCCGACCCCTTCGACGGCGACAACGAGGCGGCGCAGCAGTGGATCGGCGACACGTCGTGGCGCTACCGCACGACCTTCGAGTGGCATGACGACGGCAGCATCCGTCACGACCTGGTCGCCTACGGTCTCGACACGGTCGCGACCGTGACGCTCAACGGGCGCGAGGTGGCGCGCACCGAGAACCAGCATCGCTCCTACCGGTGGGACGCGCGGGAGCTGCTCGTCGACGGCGACAACGAGCTGGTCGTCGAATTCGCGGCGCCCGTGCCCGAGGTGACCGAGCGCGCCGAGCGCTACGGCGCGCTGCCGCGGGTCAACCACCACGACTACAACCAGCTGCGCAAGACCGCCTCGCACTTCGGCTGGGACTGGGGCATCGACGTGGCCGGCAGCGGCATCTGGCAGCCGATCGGCATCGACTCGTGGTCGGGCGTGCGCATCGCGTCGGTGCGCCCGCTGGTCGACGTGGTCGACGGCACGGGGGTGCTCACCGCGCACGTCGAGCTCGAGCGCGACGGCGTGGGCGAGGCGACGGATGCCCCGATCGAGGTCACCGTCGCAGGCCCCGGCGGCACGTGGACGGCGCGCGCGAGCGCCCCGGCCGACACCACCGAGGCCACCGTGGAAGTGCGGGTTCCGGACGCCGAGCTGTGGTGGCCCGTCGGCCACGGTGGGCAGCCCCTGTACGACGTCGCGGTCACGGCGGGCGAGGCCCGGTGGACCGGCCGGGTCGGCTTCCGCACTGTGCACGTCGACACCTCGCCCGACGTCGTCGGCCGCCCGTTCCGGGTGTTCGTCAACGGCGAGCTCATCCTCGTGCGCGGCGTCAACTGGATCCCCGACCACGCCTTCCTCACCGAGATCGACCGCGACCGCTACGCCCGCCGCCTCGACGACGCCGTGCAGGCGAACGTCAACCTGGTGCGCGTGTGGGGCGGCGGCATCTACGAGTCCGATGGCTTCTACGACCTCGCCGACGAAAAGGGGCTGCTCGTGTGGCAGGACTTCCTGTTCGCGTGCGCCGCCTACGCCGAGGAGCCGCACCTGGCCGACGAGATCGAGGCCGAAGCGCGCGAGCAGATCGCACGGCTGTCGCCGCATCCGTCGCTCGTGATCTGGAACGGCAACAACGAGAACATCTGGGGCTACGCCGACTGGGGCTGGCCGGCGCTGCTGCAGGGCCGCACCTGGGGCGACGGCTACTACCAGGGGCTGTTCCCGAAGCTCATCGCGGAGCTCGACCCGACCCGGTTCTACTCGCCGGCCTCGCCGTACAGCTTCGGCGACTACCTGCACCCGAACGACCCGCGAAACGGCACCATGCACATCTGGGACGTGTGGAACCAGCGCGACTACACCGTGTACCGCGAGTACCGGCCGCGCTTCGTTTCCGAGTTCGGGTTCCAGGGCCCGCCCGCCTGGTCGACGCTGACGGCCGTGGTGCACGACGAGCCGCTCGACCCGTACGGCCACGAGATGCTCGTGCACCAGAAGGCGAACCTCGGCAACACGAAGCTCGAACGCGGCGCGGCCGGCCACCTGCCCGCCTCGACGACGATCGAGCACTGGCACTGGGCGATGCAGCTGAACCAGGCGCACGCGATCCGCTTCGGGGTCGAGCACTTCCGCTCGCTCACCCCGCACAACACGGGCATGATCCTGTGGCAGCTGAACGACAACTGGCCGGTCGTGTCATGGGCGGCGGTCGACTTCGACGAGCACCGCAAGCCGCTGTGGTACGCGCTGCGCGACGCATACTCGCCCCGGCTCGCGACGATCCAGCCGCGCCCGTCCAAGGCCGCGCGCGAGGCCGCGTTCGAGGGCGCGGAGCCGGAGAACGACGCGCTCGCGCTCGTGCTCGTCAACGACACGGATGCCTCCTTCGACGGCGCCTTCCGCGTGAGCCGGCAGGCGTTCGACGGGTCGGTGCGGTCGGAGACGGTGCTCGAGGCATCCGTGCCCGCCCGCGGCGTGCAGACCCTGTACCTGCCCGCCGAGGTCGCCGAGCTGCAGGCGCCCGCCGAGGAGATCGTCGTCGCGGCCCCGGTGGGCGAGGGAAGCGGCTTCGCCGTCGCGGTGCTGAACGGCGCCGAGGTGGCGGAGCAGGCGCTCGCCGTCGACGCGTTCGACGCCGTCGCCGAGAAGACGGATGCCGGGTTCGCGGTCGCCGTGACCGCGCGGTCCTATCTGCGCGACGTGTTCCTGCAGGTCGACCGCGTCGACCCGGCCGCCACCGTCGACCGCGGCCTCGTCACGCTGCTCGCCGGCCAGTCGGCCCGGTTCGAGATCGCCTCGGCGGCCGAGGTCGGGCCGGAGGCGTTCCTCGACCCGCTGGTGCTGCGGTCGGCGAACCAGCTGCTCGCGCCCGTCACTGCCGGATGACGCTCCAGCCGCCGTCGGCGACCTCGACCTGAAGCTTCGCCGGGATCTGCTCCTTCATCGCCTCGACGTGGCTGATCAGGCCGATGGTGCGGCCGCCGGCGCGCAGCGAGTCGAGGGTGCCCATCGCGATCTCCAGCGTCTCCGAGTCGAGCGAGCCGAAGCCCTCGTCGATGAACAGAGTGTCGAGCCGGACGCCGCCGGCGCGCCCCGTGACCACCTCGGCGAGCCCGAGGGCCAGGGCCAGGCTGGCCAGGAACGTCTCGCCGCCGGACAGGGACGGCGTCGGCCGGGCGAGACCGGTGTGCTGGTCGAGGATCGCGAGCCCGAGCCCCGACTGCGCGCCGCGCGCGGCCCGCTCGTCGGAGTGCTCGAGCAGGTACCGGCCGCCGGTCATCTGGGCGAGCCGCGCGTTGGCGGCCTGCACGATCTCCTCGAGCTCGGCGGCGAGCACGAAGCTCTCGAGTCGCATCGCGCGCGTGTTCGGCGGCTGCCCGTGCACCGTCGCGGCGAGGCGGCGCACCACCTCGTAGCGCTCCGCCAGCTCGGCCGAGCGCTCGTGGGCGGCGCGCGCCGCTTCGAGGTATCCGGTGGCGGTCTCGAGCCGGGTGGCGAGGGTGGTGCGCGTGTCGCGCGTGCTGTCGCGGGCGACGGATGCCTCGGCGAGCAGCCTGCGCACCTCGGTCAGCTCCACGGGCTCGTCGGGAAGCTCCTGCAGCTCGGCCTCGGCCAGCGTGGCCTCCACCCCGGCGAGCGCCGCCTCGTGCTCCTGGCGCCGCGTGGCGAGCCGACGCACGGCGCGCAGGCTCTCGTCGACGGCGCCCGCACGGGCGGAGGCCGCGTCGAAGTCGCCGCGGGCTGCGGCGACCGTCTGCCGCGCTTGATCCAGGCTCGTGCGGGCGGAGGCCAACTCGGCGGACGCCGCGTCGCTCTCGGCGGTGAGGCGCTCGAGCTCGGCGTCGTGCCCCTCGAACTGCGCGGTGAGCTTCGTGCGCCGGGCGCGCAGCTCCGCGGCGCGGGCGGCGGCTGCGCGGGCATCCGTGAGCCGCGCCTCGGCCGCCGCCTTCGCCGCGGTCGCGGTCTCGAGGGTGTGGCCGGCGGCCGCGCCCTGCAGCTCGGCGAGCTTCGCGCGGGCATCGGCCGCCCTCCGGCTGAGGCTCTTCGCCTCGGCCTCCGCCTGCTGCAGCGCCGCCTCGGCCGCGGCGAGGTCGTCCTCCGTGACCGGTTCGCCGCTCCAGCTCGCCTTCGCCGGGTGCTGCGTCGACCCGCACACCGGGCACGGCTCGCCCTCGACGAGCGCGGCCGCCAGTTCGGCCGCGTGGCCGTCGAGGCGCCGCTCGCGCAGCTCGTCGAGCGCAGCGGAGGCGGCGGTGCGGGCCTTGCCGCCCTCGAGCTCGCGCCGCTGTGCCTCCTCCGCGGCGGCGCCGACCGCGACGGCGGCGGTGAGGGCCTCGAGCACCGGGGTGATCGCCCGCAGCGCCTCGAGCGCCGCGCCTTCGTCGGCGGCCTGCGCGGTCGCCTCGTCGAGCTGCGGCTCGAGGGCGCGCAGCTGCGCCTCCCACTCGACGGCGTGCTCGCGCGCCTGCCGGATCAGCTCGGCGGTCTTCTCGCGCCGGGCCTCCGCGGCGGCGACGGCGCGCTCCCGCTCGGGCAGCGTGCGCTCGGTCTGCACGGCGCCGGAGAGGGATCCGGCGAGCTCGGCCAGGGCCCCGGCCGCCTCGTCGAGGGAGCCCTGCGGCCCGACGTGGGCGGCGGCTGCGGCGAGGGCGTCGAGCACCTCCCGCTCGAGGTCCGCGCCGGCCTGCGCGAGTTCCTCGCGCCGCGCGAGCGCCGCCGCGCGGCGCTGCTGGCGGCCGTGCACCTCCGCCAGCCGGTCGTGCTCGGCGCGCGCCGTCTGCCAGGCGCCGTCGGCGCGGGCGGCCTCGGCCTCGGCGGCTGTCAGGCGCTCGCGATGGCCGTCGACGGCCGACGACATCCAGGCGACCGCGGCGCGGGCATCCGTCGGCAGCGTCTCGGGCTGCTCGAGCAGCGCGCCGAGCTGGCGGGCGAGCGAGTCGACCTCGCCCTGCCCGCGCGTCAGCGCCGCCTCCAGCTCGCGGCGGCGCTCTTGCAGGGCGGCGTCGTAGTCGTCGAAGCGGCGGGTGCCGAACAGGGTGCGCAGCAGCGACTGCCGGTCTTCGCTGCGGGCGAGCAGGAACTCCTGGAAGCGGTTCTGCGCCAGCAGGATCACCTGCAGGAACTGCTCCTGCGACAGCTGCACGATCTGCGCGAGCCGCACCCCGACCGTGCGCAGCTGCGCCTCGAGGCCGACCCAGCCGCCGTCGGGGCCCTGCTGGAACAGCTCGGCCTCGGCCTTCTGCGTCGTGAATCCGTCGCCGCGGGTCTTCGGGCGCTCGTACTCCGGCGAGCGCCGCACCAGGTAGCGCTGCTCGCCGACCGTGAACTCGAGCTCGACTCGGGTCGGATCCTCCGGGGCGCAGTGGTCGCTGCGCAGCCGGGTCTGGGCGGCGGCCTGCCCCTCGTAGCGCGGCACGGTTCCGTACAGCGCGAAGCAGATCGCGTCGAGGATGGTCGACTTGCCTGCGCCGGTCTTGCCGCCGATGAGGAAGATGCCGTCGTCGGCGAAGGCGTCGAAGTCGACGCTCTGGGTGGTCTTGAACGGGCCGAACCCGGTCATCGAGACGCGGTTGATCCTCACGCGGTCTGCTCCGCGGCGGCGCGCTCGGCGACGAGCTCGGCGATCAGCTCGGCCTCCGCAGGGCTCGGGCCCTCCCCGTTCCGCACGTGCGCGAGGAATGCGGCGATCACCTCCGGGTCGGGACGGTCCTTGCCGCCGACGCGCTCGCGGTAGCCGCGCGCGCCGTCCGAGTCGACCACCGCGGGGCGGTGCTCGAGGCTGGCGCAGTGCGGGAAGCGGGACTGCAGCTTGCGCATCGCGTCGAGGGGGCGGGTGCGGTCGGTGAGGATCGCGGCCACCCAGTCGTCGCGGTGCGCCTCGAGCGCGGCATCCGTCAGCAGCTCGTCGAGCTCGCCGGTGATCACGGCGAGCGCGCGGGGGACCGGCAGGTCGACCCACTGCACCTCGGCCGGCCCGTCGGCGCCGAGCTCGACCAGCCAGGCGCCGCGCGGCTTGCCCGCCTCGCTGAACGAGTAGTGCAGCGGCGCGCCCGAGTAGCGCACGTGCTCCGCGAGCGCCGCGCGGCCGTGGATGTGCCCGAGCGCCGCGTAGTCGACGCCGTCGAAGACGCTGAGCGGCACCACGTCGAGGCCGCCGGCGCTGAGGTCGCGCTCGGCGTCGCTCGCCTCCGCCTGCCCGCCCGCGGCGAAGCAGTGCGCGAGCACGACGCTGCGGTGAGCGGATGCCGCGGCGGCGGCCCGCACGTTGCGCATCGCGAACCGCAGCGCATCGGCCTGGCTGCGCAGCGGCTCGTCGGGCCACAAATGCCGGATGAGCGCGGGCTCGAGGAAGGGGATGCCGTAGAAGTCGACCGGAACCCCGTCGCGGCCCCGCAGGGTGACGGGCTCGGCGTGGTCTTCGGCGCGCGTGACGATGTGCACCCCGCCGAACGCGGCGAACTCGGACTGGAACCCGAGCCGGGCCGGCGAGTCGTGGTTGCCGCTGGTCACCACGAGCTGCGCGCCGGCCTCACGGATGCCCCGCAGGGCGGCCCCGAGCACCGCGAACGCCTCCGACGACGGGGTCGCCGAGTCGAACACGTCGCCGGCGACCGCCACCACGTCGACCTCGCGCTCACGCACCTCTCGGGCGAGCGCGTCGAGCACGCCGGCGAGCGCCGGGAGCGTCGGATGCCCGTGGAAGGTGCGGCCCACGTGCCAGTCGGAGGTGTGCAGGATGCGCATGCGAATCACGCTAGCTGCGGGGTGCGACGCCCGGGTGCGCCGCCGCCGTCGCGAGCGGGCCCGGCGGCACGCATCCGATCACCGCCTCGCCCAGCCTTCGCCCACCCGGCGCCGCGTAGAGTGTGCTCGACATGAACGTGTGGGCTGGGATCATCTGGGCGCTCGCCCCGACCGTGCTCGTCGGCCTCGTCTTCTGGTGGGTGATGGCCGCCATCGTGCGCGCCGACCGCACGGAGCGCAAGGCATACGCCAAGATCGAGGCAGAGGAGCGGGCCAAGCGCGGCTTGCCCAGCAAGTCCTGATCGCACGCGGGAGGTAGCCCATCAACGCAGGGTTCTGGACCTCCGCGGCCATCATCTTCGGCCTGCTGGTCGATTTCGTCTTCCGCGTCATCGCGATCATCGTGGTGCCGCGCAACCGGCGCCCCACGAGCGCCACCGCGTGGCTGCTGGCGATCAACTTCATCCCGTATCTGGGCCTGATCGTCTTCCTGCTCATCGGCTCGTACAAGCTGCCCAAGAGCCGGCGCCGCAAGCAGGCGCAGATCAACCAGTTCATCATGGACTCGACCGAGGGCATCGAGCGGGTGCGCCGCGACCACCCCTGGCCGATCTGGCTCGAGCAGGTCGTGCGCCTCAACCGCAACCTCGGCGCCATGCCGCTGGTCGGCGGCAACTCGGCGACGATGATCACCGAGTACGGCGAGTCGTTCCAGGCGATGATCGACGAGATCGACCGGGCGCAGAACTTCGTGCACGTCGAGTTCTACATCCTGACCCTCGACCCGACGACGGAGCCGTTCTTCGACGCCCTCGAGCGCGCGACCCGGCGCGGGGTCACCGTGCGCGTGCTGCTCGACCACATCGCGAGCCTGCGCACCCGCGGCTACCGGGCCGCGACGAAGCGGCTCACCGCGATGGGGGCGCAGTGGCAGCTGATGCTGCCGATCCAGCTCTTCAAGGGCCGCTACCAGCGCCCCGACCTGCGCAACCACCGCAAGCTGCTCGTCGTCGACGGGGCGATCGGCTTCATGGGCTCGCAGAACGTGATCGACCCGGGCTACGACAAAGCGCGCAACCGGCGCCGCGGCCTGCGCTGGAAGGAGCTCGTGGTGCGGCTCGACGGCCCCATCGTGGCCGGCCTCAACGCGATCTTCATCACCGACTGGTACGTGGAGACCGACGAGCTGCTGGCCCGCGAGGCGCGGCCGGTCGAGCCGGTGTTCCAGGTGCCGCCGCGCGAGCAGATCGACTGCCAGCTGGTGCCGAGCGGGCCGGGCTTCGCGGGCGAGAACAACCTGCGCCTGTTCCTCGCGCTGCTGTACTACGCGCAGGAGCGCATTTCCATCACGAGCCCGTACTTCGTGCCCGACGAGTCGATCATGTACGCGATCATGACGGCGATCGAGCGCGGCGTGAAGGTGGAGCTGTTCGTGAGCGAGGTCGCCGACCAGTGGCTCGTCTACCACGCACAGCGCTCGTACTACGAGCAGCTGCTGCGCTCCGGCGTCACCATCTGGCTGTACCGGGCGCCGACGATCCTGCACGCCAAGCACTTCACGATCGACGACGACGTCGCCGTGGTGGGCTCGAGCAACATGGACATCCGGTCGTTCCAGCTCAACTGCGAGATCTCGCTCATGGTGCGCGGCCGCAATTTCGTGGCGGAGTTGCATGAGATCGAGGAGAGCTACCGCGAGCACAGCCGGCAGCTCACCCTCGAGGAGTGGGAGCTGCAGCCGCTGCGCTCCACCATCGCCGACAACCTGGCCCGGTTGACGAGCGCGCTGCAGTGACGGCATGCGGCGGCTCGGACGGCCGCTAGCGTTGGGGCATGACGGATGATCTCGACAAGCTCGATCCGGCGGCCAGCGGTGAGAGCCCCCTCACCTACCCGCACTCCCCTCGGGGCGAGGTGGTCGAGGTATTGCACGGGCGCGAGATCGCCGACCCGTACCGGTGGCTCGAAGACCCCGATTCGGAGCAGACCCGCGACTGGGTGCAGCGGCAGAACGCGTTCACCGAGAGCGTCTTCGCGGATATTCCGGAACGGGAATACTTCCACGAGTTGATGGGCCGGGTCGTACGGCGCCCCCGCGCGGGCATCCCGGTGAAGCGCGGCGGCACGTACTTCGTGACGCGCAACGACGGCAGCCGGAACCAGGACCAGGTCTTCGTCGCCGACACCCTGGCCGAGTTGCGCGCCGGCGGCCGCCTCGTGCTCGACCCGAACGCGTGGTCCGCCGACGGCACCACGTCGCTGCGCGGCTTCACCGTCAGCCCCGACGGCCGCTACCTCACCTACAACGTCAGCGAAGGCGGCAGCGACTGGGTCGACCTGACCACGATCGACCTCGCCACGGGCGAGCAGGTCGAGGCCCCGATCCAGACCAAGTTCGGCTCGGCGCAGTGGCTGCCTGACGGCCGCTCGTTCCTGTACGAGGCGGTGCCGCACGAGGGGCGCGCGGTCGGCTCCCAGGCCGGCCACGTCACCACCGGCCTGCTGAAACTGCACCGGCTCGGCACGCCCGAGGCGGCCGACGAGACCGTCGTCGACATCCGCGACGAGTACCGGCAGGCGTTCGTCTGGGCCGAGGTGAGCTCCGACGGCGGCCTCGCCTACGTCGCGCTCGGCAGCGGCACCGAGCGCGAGAACCGGCTCTGGCTCTTCCGCATCACCACGGGCACGGATGGCTCGAGCCGGTTCTCCGCTCCGATCCGGGTGTTCGACACCCCCGACGCCTTCTACCACGTGGTGCGCGCCGACGGCGACCGTGTCGTCGTGCACACCGACCTCGGCGCGGACCTCGGCCGCGTCGTCGCGTTCGACCTCGGCGAGTTCGAGCGCACGGGCGCGCTCGAGCTCGAGGAGCTCGTGCCCGAGGCATCCGATTCTCTGCAGTCGGTGCACGGCGCCGGCGACGAGCTGCTCGCCGTGCGCCTCGTGGATGCGCAGCCGCGCATCACCCGGCACGCGCTCGACGGTCGCGAGCTGGGAACGGTCGAGGTGCCCGGCGGCGCGATCGCCGCGCTGTGGAGCGAACAGGACTCCGACGAGTGGTTCCTCGGGCTGTCGACGCCGACGTCGCCGGGCCGCGCCTTCCGCGCCGAGGTGGGCTCGGGTGCGCTCGAGCCGCTCGACGATCTCGTGCCGCCCGCGTCGGGCGAGGCGGTCGACTTCCCCGAGGTGGCGGTGGGCCGGGCCCGCGCCGTGAGCGCCGACGGCACCCCGGTGCCGTACTTCCTGATCCGGCCCGACACGGCGGTGCCCGCGCCCGCGCCGGTGCTGCTGTGGGGTTACGGCGGCTTCGACATCCCGGTCGAGGCCGACTACCGGCCGCTGTTCGCCGGGTGGCTCGCCGCCGGCGGCGTGCTCGCGATCGCCAACCTGCGCGGCGGCGGGGAGTTCGGCCGCGCCTGGGCAGAGGCGGGCAAGCGCGACCACAAGCAGAACGTCTTCGACGACTTCATCGCCGTCGCCGAGCACCTGGTCGAGACGGGCGAGACGACCCGCGAGCAGCTGGCGGTGCACGGCCGCAGCAACGGCGGGCTGCTGATCGGCGCCGTGCTCACGCAGCGGCCGGAGCTGTTCGCGGCGGCGATCCCGGGCGTCGGAGTGCTCGACATCCTGCGCTTCCACAAGTTCACCGCCGGCGCGGCGTGGACGAGCGACTACGGCGACCCCGACGACCCGCACGACTTCGAGGTCGGGTTGGCCTACTCGCCGCTGCACAACGTGCGGCCGCTCGCCTACCCGCCGACGCTCGTGCTGACCGCCGACCACGACGACCGCGTCGTGCCCGCGCACAGCCACAAGTTCACGGCGACGCTGCAGACGGCGCAGCAGGGGCCCGCGCCGGTGGTCACCCGCATCGAGACGCAGGCCGGCCACGGAGCCGGCAAACCGCTCGCCATGGTCGCCGCCGAGGCCGCCGACGTGCTCGCCTTCGCCGCGCACTTCACCGGCCTGCGGGTGCCGTCGGTGGGGTCGGCGCCCCAGGTCGTCGCGCCGTAGCGCCCAAGACGCACCGTCGGGAGGAACTTCTCGCGAAAAGCTCCTCCCTAGCCTGCGTCTTGGGAGATTCGCGTCGGCGGCCGTTTCACGGAGGGCACACGTGACGTCGAAGGGCAGATCGGATGCGCGCTTCTGCGGTGCCCGTAGGCGCGAAGTGTGCCCTTCGAGAAGGCGCGGTCTCCATTCGCGCTGCGCGCGAGTCGACCGGCGGAGGCGCTGCGCGCGAGTCGACCGGCGCGGGCGCTGCGCGCGAGTCGACCGCCGCCGCCGCGGCCTCAGCGGCGGGCGCGCTCCATGTCGACCAGGCGCTGCAAGTACATGCCGTAGCCGCTCTTGCGCAGCGGCTGCGCGAGCTCCTCGAGCTGGTCGAGGTCGATCCAGCCGGCGCGCCAGGCGATCTCCTCGATGCATCCGATCTTGAAGCCCTGCCGGTCCTCGATGACGCGCACGTACTCGGAGGCCTGCATCATCGACTCGAAGGTGCCGGTGTCGAGCCAGGCGGTGCCGCGGCGCAGCACCTGCACCTGCAGCTTGCCGGCCTCAAGGTAGCGCTCGTTGACCGTCGAGATCTCGAGCTCGCCGCGCGCGCTCGGGGTGATGGTCTTGGCGATCTCGACCACCGAGTTGTCGTAGAAATACAGGCCGGGCACGGCGTAGTTCGACTTCGGGTTCGCCGGCTTCTCCTCGATGGAGATGGCGCGGAAGTCCTCGTCGAACTCGACCACGCCGTATGCCGTGGGGTTGCTGACCTCGTAGGCGAAGATCAGGCCGCCGTCGATGTCGGTGTTCTGCCGCAGCGACGCGCCGAGGCCCGTGCCGTGGAAGATGTTGTCGCCGAGCACGAGGGCGACGGACTGGTCGCCGATGAACTCCTCGCCGATGATGAACGCCTGCGCGAGGCCGTCGGGCGAGGGCTGCACCGCGTACTCGATGTGGATGCCGAGCTGCGAGCCGTCACCGAACAGCGCCCGGAACTGGCTGTTGTACTCGGGCGTGGTGATGATCAGCACCTCGTTGATGCCCGCCATCATCAGGGTCGACAGCGGGTAGTAGACCATCGGCTTGTCGTAGATGGGCATCAGCTGCTTCGACGTGCCCTTGGTGATCGGCCACAGGCGCGTGCCCGAGCCGCCGGCGAGGATGATTCCGCGCATCGATGGTGCTCCTAGGGGTTGGGGTTACGGGCGGCCGAGCGCGCGATACTGCCAGCCGGCGGCGCGCCACGCCTCCGGGTCGAGGCAGTTGCGGCCGTCGAGGATGTTCTTCGCGCCGACCAGTTCGCCGAACGCGGCCGGGTCGAGCTCGCGGAACTGCTTCCACTCGGTGAGCACGACGACCGCGTCGGCGTCGGTCGCGGCCTCCTCGACGGATGACGCGTAGTCGAGCTCGGGGTGCTGGCGCTTGGCGTTGACGATCGCCTCGGGGTCGTAGGCGATGACGCGGGCGCCCTGCGCGCGCAGCTGGACGGCCACGTCGAGCGCCGGCGAGTCGCGGATGTCGTCGGAGTTCGGCTTGAACGCGAGCCCGAGCACGGCGACCTTCTTGCCGCGCAGGGTGCCGTCGAGGATCTCGCGGGTCAGGTCGACGGCGCGGACGCGGCGGCGCTGGTTGATCTCGTCGACCTCGCGCAGGAAGGTCAGCGCCTGGTCGGCGCCGAGCTCCCCGGCGCGGGCCTGGAAGGCGCGGATGTCCTTCGGCAGGCACCCGCCGCCGAAGCCCAGGCCGGCGTTCAGGAACTTGCGGCCGATGCGGTCGTCGTATCCGATCGCGTCGGCGATCTTGGTGACGTCGGCGCCGGTCACGTCGGCGACCTCGGCGATCGCGTTGATGAACGAGATCTTGGTGGCGAGGAACGCGTTGGCGGAGACCTTGACGAGCTCGGCGGTCTCGTACCCGGTGACCACCAGCGGCGTGCCGTTGCTGAGGGCGACGGCGTAGATCTCGTCGAGCACGGCCTTGGCCCGCTCGCCGGCCTCGCCCTCGGGCACGCCGTAGACGAGGCGGTCGGGGCGCAGGGTGTCCTCGACGGCGAAGCCCTCGCGCAGGAACTCGGGGTTCCAGGCGAGCCCCGCGTCGGGCGCGCCGGCCTCGACGATGCCCGCGAGGCGCCGCGCGGTGCCCACGGGCACGGTCGACTTGCCGATCACGAGCGCGCCGGGCTTCAGGTGCGGCACGAGGGAGGTGACGGCGGCGTCGACGTAGCTCAGGTCGGCGGCGAACTCGCCCTTCTTCTGCGGCGTGCCGACCGCGATGAAGTGCGCGTCGTAGTCGGCCGCCTGGCTCATGTCGGTGGTGAACCTCAGGCGGCCCGTGGCCGAGGCCGAGCGCAGCAGCTCGGGCAGCCCCGGCTCGAAGAACGGCGCCCGGCCCGCGGCGAGCGCGTCGACCTTGGCCTGGTCCACGTCGATGCCGAGCACCTCGTGCCCGAGCTCCGCCATGCACGCGGCGTGGACCGCTCCGAGGTAACCGCAGCCGATGACCGTGATGCGCACGAGGTCTCCTTTACTCCTGGGTCAGGTACTCGTCGAGCGCGACGAGGTGGTCGCGCGGGGTGAAGCCTGCCGCCTCGATCTTGTCGAGCGGCAGCACGCTGTTCAGCGGCCTCGGTGCGACCTGCTTGCCCGCGAAGTACTCGGCGGTGGTCACGCCGGTAACGCGCGCGGCGTCGTGGCCGGTGCGGGCGAAGACGCGGCGGGCGATCTCGGCCCAGCTCACCGGCTCGCCTGAGCCGGTCAGGTTGTAGACGCCGAACGGCGCGCCGGTGTCGACGAGATGACGGATGCCTGCGGCGATGTCCGCGGTGAAGCTCAACCGCCCCACCTGGTCGTCGACGACGCTCGGGTCGACGCCGCGCTCGGCGAGCGAGGCCATGGTGCGCACGAAGTTCGCGCCGTCGCCGATCACCCAGCTGGTGCGCACGATGTAGTGCCGCGGCACGGTCTGCACGATGGCGTCGCCCGCGGCCTTGGTCTGGCCGTACACGCCGAGAGGGCTGAACGGCTCGTCCTCGGGGTGGCCGTCGGCGGTGCCGTCGAAGACGTAGTCGCTGGAGACGTGCACGAGGGTGATGCCGTTGTCGGCGGCGATGCGGGCGAGCGCGGCGACGCCGGCGACATTGGCCGCCCAGGCGTCGCGGCGGCCGTCGGCCGTCTCGGCGAGGTCCACCTTCGTGTACGCGGCGGCGTTGACGATCACGCCGTAGTCGCGCCACGGCCGGGCGCTCTCGAGACCGGGGGCGGCGAGGTCGAGCTCGGCGCGGGTGGCGAACTCGGCGTCGGGGTACACCGCGCGCAGCGCGCGGCCGAGCTGGCCGCCGGCGCCCAGCACCAGGGTCTTGCGGGGCGCCATCGGCGAGACATCCGTCAAGCGCGGATGCGCCTTGTCCTTCTCGCTCAGGATCGCCTGCTCGAGCGGGATCGGCCATTGGATGGCCGCCGTCTCGTCGGCGAGGTTGAGGAAGGTGTACTTCGCTCCGGCGTCGGGCGACCAGTGGTCGTTGACCAGGTAGGAGTACACCGTGTCCGGCTCGAGGGTCTGGTAGGAGTTGCCGACGCCCCGCGGCACGAAGACGGCCTTCGACGCGTCGATCTCGGTGGTGAACACCGCGCCGAACGACGGCCCCTCGCGCAGGTCGACCCACGCCCCGAACACCTTGCCGTGCACGACCGAGACGAACTTGTCCCACGGCTCGGCGTGGATGCCGCGGGTGGTGCCGACCTCGTCGTTGTACGACACGTTGTTCTGCACCGGCCCGAAGTCGGGAAGCCCGAGCGGCACCATCTTGGCGCGCTGCCAGTTCTCCTTGAACCAGCCGCGGTTGTCACCGCGCAGGTCGAGGTCGACGACGAACAGGCCGGGGATCGGAGTCTCGTGCAGGGCAGGGAGCCGCGTGTCGCTCATCGTCTGGAAAGCCTACTGGCCCTGCAGGACGTACTTGGCCTCGGTGGCGGCCTTCTGCGGCTTCCACCACGCCTCGTGATCGCGGTACCACTGGATGGTCGCCGCGAGCCCCGCCTCGAAGTCCTGGTACTGCGGCTGCCAGCCGAGCTCGGTGCGAAGCTTGGTCGAGTCGATCGCGTAGCGCAGGTCGTGGCCGGGGCGGTCGACCACGTGGTCGTACGCGTCGGTCGGCTGGCCGGTGAGCTTCAGGATGAGCTCGACGACCGTCTTGTTGTCCTTCTCGCCGTCGGCGCCGATCAGGTAGGTCTCGCCGATGCGGCCCTTCTCGATGATGGTGAGCACCGCCGAGGAGTGGTCGTTGGCGTGGATCCAGTCGCGCACGTTCAGCCCCGCGCCGTACAGCTTGGGGCGCTGCCCCGTCAGCACGTTGGTGATCTGGCGGGGAATGAACTTCTCCACGTGCTGGTAGGGGCCGTAGTTGTTCGAGCAGTTCGAGATCGTCGCCCGCACGCCGAAGGAGCGCACCCAGGCCCGCACGAGCAGGTCGCTGCCGGCCTTGGTCGAGGAGTAGGGGCTCGACGGGTTGTACGGGGTCTGCTCGGTGAAGCGCTGGGGGTCGTCGAGCTCGAGGTCGCCGTAGACCTCGTCGGTGGAGATGTGGTGGAAGCGCACGTCGTGCTTGCGCACCGCCTCGAGCAGGGTGAAGGTGCCGACCAGGTTCGTGTCGACGAACGGGCGCGGGTCGTGCAGCGAGTTGTCGTTGTGGCTCTCGGCCGCGTAGTGCACGACGACGTCCGCATCGGCCACGAGCTCGTCGACGACGGATGCGTCGGCGATGTCGCCCTTCACGAAGCGGAAGCGATCCTCGGGCAGGCCTTCGAGGCTGGCGAGGTTGCCGGCGTAGGTGAGCTTGTCCAGAACGGTGACGTGGTCGTCGGTGTTCTCGATCAGGTAGTGGACGAAGTTCGAGCCGATGAAGCCGGCGCCACCGGTGACGAGGACTTTGCGCATGGGAGACAGGGTAGCGAAGCGCGCCTGGGAGGCCCGGCCCCCTGCGTCGCGGGATGCGCTACTGGTCGCGCGGCTTGAGCCGGACCGTCGGAAGGGCCGGCGCGGGCAGCGGCGCCTCACCGTGCGACTCGGGCACGAAGCCGAAGCGGCCGTCGGCCGGCCGGTCGCCCAGGATCGCCTGCGCCTGCCAGTCGGCGCGCGCCCGCACGATGTCGTCGTGGCTGCGGCCGACGAAGTTCCACCACATCACGATCGGCTCGCCGAGCGGCCGCCCGCCGAGGAGGATGAGGCGCGAAGCATCCGTCGCCGCAAGGCGCACCCGTGACCGGCCGGGCTCGAGGTAACCCAGCTCGCGGGCGGCGAGCGGCGACCCGTCGACGGTCACCGCGCCGTGGTCGACGAGCACGCCGTGCTCGAAGGAGGGATCGACCGCGAGGTCGATCCACGCGCCCGCCGGCAGCTCGAGCTGGGCGCCGAGCAGCGGGCTGTGGGTGTCCGTGTCCGCCGCGTGCTCGGGGTGGTCGAGCAGGGCGCCGACGAAGACGAAGGTGCGGATCGGCACGCCGGCATCCGTCAGCAGGTCGAACGGCGCGGGCTCGGTGTGCTCGAACGACGGCGGCCGGTCGCGTTCGGCGTCGGGCAGCATCAGCCACAGCTGCACCCCGTGCAGCACCGTCGTCTCCGGCGTCGAGTACTCGGTGTGCGAGATGCCGTGCCCGGCGGTCATCAGGTTGAGCTCGCCCGGCCGCACCAGCGCGTGCGAGCCCACCGAGTCGCGGTGCTCGATCTCGCCGCGGAACAGCCAGGACACGGTCTGCAGCCCGATGTGCGGGTGCGGCGGAACGTTCATCCCGCCGGTGAGCGACACGTCGTCGGGGCCGTAGTGGTCGATGAAGCACCACGCCCCGATGGTCGAGCGGCGGCGCTGCGGCAGGGTGCGGTACACGGTCATCGCCCGCGGCCCGCCGAGCGGCACTTCGCGCGGTTCGAGGAGCACCATGGGCCTCGCCTCCGCCCCGTCGGCGACGCACTCCGCGACCGTCTCGGCCGGCTCCCGCTCGAGATTGCTCACGCTGCCGTAGCCTACGCTTCCACCCAGGTTCCCCCTTCTAAGATCGTGCGCATGCGCCCCTCGAGATCCCGCCTTCTCGCGACCCTCGCGGTGGCGGCCGGGGCGGTTCTCGTGCTGGCGGGCTGCGGTTCACACGCATCCGTCTCGACCAAGCCGGTCGAGAGCTACAAGGGCGAGCCGAAAGGGGTCGAGGCGCCCGCGTCGAGCGCCGGCGGCGCGCCGTGGGCCGTGTGGATGACGAAGGACGGCGACGAGTTCGCGGTCGTCCTGTACGGCTCCGACAAGTGCCCGCCGAAGGCCACGGGCTACAAGGTCACGGCGCCCGACGAGATCACCATCAAGGTCGCGAAGCAGGCGGATTCGTGCACCGACGGCTACTCGCCGTGGACCACGGTGTTCGACACCCCGTCGAATCTCGACCGCTACGTGCACATCCAGTTCACCGCGCAGGACACGCACTTCTACCTCGCCCCGGTGAAGAAGAAGAAGTAGGCGGCCGCCGCCGGTCGACTCACGCGCCCGGGTGAATGGAGACCAGACCAAAGCGCGCGAATAACGCCTGGGGCGAACAGGGCCGCGCTCGCCGGGGAGCGCTGGTTACCCTCGATGTATCGGAGCCGACCCACGGGTCTGGCAAGGCTTCGACGAGGAGTGACACATGTTTGAGAGGTTCACAGACCGAGCCCGTCGGGTCGTCGTCTTGGCGCAGGAAGAGGCCAAGATGCTCAACCACAACTACATCGGCACCGAGCACATCCTGCTCGGGCTGATCCACGAGGGCGAGGGTGTCGCAGCCAAGGCTCTCGAGTCGCTCGGTATCTCTCTCGATGCCGTGCGCGAGCAGGTTCAGGACATCATCGGCCAGGGTCAGCAGCAGCCGACCGGGCACATCCCGTTCACCCCGCGCGCGAAGAAGGTGCTGGAGCTGTCGCTGCGCGAGGCGCTGCAGCTCGGCCACAACTACATCGGCACCGAGCACATCCTGCTCGGGCTCATCCGCGAGGGCGAGGGCGTCGCCGCCCAGGTGCTCGTGAAGCTCGGCGCAGACCTGAACCGCGTGCGCCAGCAGGTCATCCAGCTGCTGTCCGGCTACCAGGGCAAGGAGCAGGTGCAGGTCGGCGCGAACGAGCAGCAGGGCGCGCAGGGCGGCTCGCAGATCCTCGACCAGTTCGGCCGCAACCTGACCCAGGCCGCCCGCGAGGGCAAGCTCGACCCGGTGATCGGGCGCGAGAAGGAGATCGAGCGCGTGATGCAGATCCTGTCGCGCCGCTCCAAGAACAACCCCGTGCTGATCGGCGAGCCCGGCGTCGGCAAGACCGCCGTCGTCGAGGGCCTCGCCCAGGCGATCGTCTCCGGCAACGTGCCCGAGACGCTGAAGGACAAGCAGCTCTACACGCTCGACCTCGGGTCGCTGATCGCGGGCTCCCGCTACCGCGGCGACTTCGAGGAGCGCCTGAAGAAGGTGACGAAGGAGATCCGCACCCGCGGCGACATCATCACCTTCATCGACGAGATCCACACGCTCGTCGGCGCGGGCGCGGCGGAGGGCGCGATCGACGCCGCGTCGATCCTGAAGCCGCTGCTGGCCCGCGGCGAGCTCCAGACCATCGGCGCCACCACCATCGACGAGTACCGCAAGCACTTCGAGAAGGACGCCGCGCTGGAGCGCCGCTTCCAGCCCATCCAGGTGGCCGAGCCGTCGCTGCCGCACGCGATCAACATCCTGAAGGGGCTGCGCGACCGCTACGAGGCGCACCACAAGGTCTCGATCACGGATGGCGCGATCGTCGCCGCCGCGAACCTGAGCGACCGCTACATCAGCGACCGCTTCCTGCCCGACAAGGCCATCGACCTGATCGACGAGGCGGGCGCCCGCCTGCGCCTGTCGATCCTGTCGGCGCCGCCCGAGCTGCGCGAGTTCGACGAGAAGATCGCCGCCGTGCGCGAGAAGAAGGAAGCGGCGATCGAGGAGCAGGACTTCGAGAAGGCCGCGGCGCTGCGCGACGAGGAGAAGAACCTGCTCGGCGAGCGGCTGCGCCTCGAGAAGCAGTGGAAGTCCGGCGACGTGAAGACCACCGCCGAGGTCGATGAGGGTCTCATCGCCGAGGTGCTGGCGCAGGCCACGGGCATCCCGGTGTTCAAGCTCACCGAGGAGGAGTCTTCGCGGCTCGTCTTCATGGAGAAGGCGCTGCACGAGCGCGTCATCGGCCAGGAGGAGGCCATCTCGGCCCTTTCCAAGACGATCCGCCGCACCCGCGCCGGCCTCAAGGACCCACACCGCCCGTCGGGCTCGTTCATCTTCGCCGGCCCCACCGGCGTCGGGAAGACCGAGCTCGCCAAGGCGCTCGCCGAGTTCCTGTTCGACGACGAGTCGGCGATGATCTCGCTCGACATGTCGGAGTACGGCGAGAAGCACACCGTCTCGCGGCTGTTCGGCGCCCCTCCGGGCTTCGTCGGCTTCGAGGAGGGCGGTCAGCTCACCGAGAAGGTGCGCCGCAAGCCGTTCTCGGTCGTGCTCTTCGACGAGATCGAGAAGGCACACCCGGACATCTTCAACTCGCTGCTGCAGATCCTCGAAGAGGGTCGCCTGACCGACGGTCAGGGCCGCGTGGTCGACTTCAAGAACACGGTCATCATCATGACGACCAACCTGGGCACCTCCGCGATCAGCGGCGGCCCGGTCGGCTTCCAGCTCGAGGGCGAGAGCTCGAACGCGTACGACAACATGCGCGCCAAGGTGAACGAGGAGCTGAAGAAGAACTTCAAGCCCGAGTTCCTGAACCGCGTGGACGACATCATCGTCTTCCCGCAGCTGACCAAGGACGAGCTGCGCCAGATCGTCGACCTGTTCATCAGGCGCCTCGGCACCCGCATGCTGGACCGCGACCTGACGGTCGAGATCACGCAGCCCGCCAAGGACCGCCTGATCGAGATCGGCTTCGACCCGACGCTCGGCGCCCGCCCGCTGCGTCGCGCCGTGCAGCGCGAGGTGGAGGATCGTCTCTCCGAGAAGATCCTCGCCGGCGAGCTGAACGCGGGCGACCACGTGGTGGTCGACTTCGTCGACGGCGACTTCGCCTTCGACATCTCGCCCCGCGGCGAGAAGGTCGGCTCCATCGCGAGCGGCGGCGCGCACGCTGCGACGCCGGATCTGGCGATCACCAGCGACTGAGTTGGTTTGGTTCGCCGGTCCCCGCCCGGCGAACGGCAGTCGGCTTGCGCGATCCATGCGTTCGGCGGCGGCCAAGCCGCCGCCTGGCAGAGCCGGTGACGAAGGGCCTGCACCCGCTGGTCGACTCACGCGAAGCGTGAATGGAGACCTGCGGGTGCGGGCCCTTAGCCGTGTAAGCGCGCGTGAAAGCGCCGCGCAAGTGACGTGAAAGCGGGCCTTGGTCCAATGGTCGACATGACCACTTCGACCATCGCACCCACCCGCTCCTACGCCTCGCTGCGTGCGGCGTGGATCCCCCTCACCGCGCTGTGCCTCGCGTTCTTCGTCGAGATGGTCGACAACACGCTGCTGAGCGTCGCGTTGCCGACCATCGGCCGCAGCCTCGGCGGCAGCACGACCGCCCTGCAGTGGGTGACCGGCGCGTATTCGCTCACCTTCGGCGGGCTGCTGCTCACCGCCGGCTCGATCGCCGACCGCTTCGGGCGCAAGCGCGTGCTGCTCGTCGGGCTCGCGGCGTTCGGCCTGATCAGCCTGCTGGTGGTCGGGGTGCACTCGACCGGCGAGCTGATCGCGGTGCGCGCCGCGCTCGGAATCGCCGCCGCGGCGATGGCGCCCATCACCAACTCCCTCGTCTTCCGGCTGTTCGAGGGAGAGGCGGAGCGGATGCGCGCGATGACGCTCATGATCGTCGTCGGCATGAGCGGATTCATCCTCGGCCCGCTCCTCGGCGGCACGGCGCTCGCGCACATTCCGTGGCAGTGGCTGCTGGTCGTGAACGCGCCCATCGCGCTGATCGCCGTGATCGGCGTGCTGCGCGGCGTCGCCCCCGACCGCCGCGAAGACCTCACGGCCGACAAGCTCGACCTGCCCGGCGCCATCCTCAGCATCATCACGATCGGCCTGGCCTGCTACACCGCCACGAGCGGCGTCGAGAACGGATGGCTCTCCGCGGCGACCCTCGCCTCGGCACTCGGGGCGCTGTGCGCCCTCGCCGCCTTCATCTGGCACGAGCGCCGCACGCCCGCGCCGATGCTCGACCTCAGCATGTTCCGCAATGCGACGATCCGCGGCGCCGTGCTCGCGGAGATCGGCACCGCGGTCGCGATGGCCGGCGTCATGTTCGGGCTCGTGCTGCACTTCCAGTACGCCTACGGCTGGAGCCCGGTGAAGGCCGGCCTCGCGAACCTGCCGATGATCGTCACGATGGTCGCCGCCGCGCCGTTCTCGGAGTGGCTCGTGAAGCGCTTCGGTCACCGCGTCACCTGCCTCGTCGCGGCGGTGCTGCTCGCCGGTTCCATGGCCGGGCTCGCCTGGGGCGTGTTCCGCGGCTACCTGGTGATCGCGGTGTTCATGGTCACCTTCACCCTCGGTCTGCGCACCGTCATGACCGTCTGCGGCGTCGCGCTCGTGGGCGCCATGCCCGCCAACCGCACGTCGATGGGCGCGGCGCTCAACGACACCGCGCAGGAGATCGGCACCAGCGTCGGCACGGCCGTCGTCGGCACCCTCATCGCCGCCCTGGTCACCAAGGTGCTGCCCGCCGGGGTGTGGGGCCACGCGCTCGTGCTGTCGTTCTTCTCCGGCGAGCGGGTCACCTACGGCGCGCTCGCGGTCATCGTCGGCCTGATCGCCGGGTGGGGCGCCCTCACCCTGACCGACTCGAAGGACACCGAGGAGCACCCCGCCGAGGCGTGAGGCTCGGCGCCCGGCCATTGCGCGCCTCGGATCCGCACTGCGCTACTCGGATCCGGGGCGCGCAGCGCGGATCCGAGTAGCGCACGTGGAGGCGACGACCGAAGCCGGGGCGCGCAGCGCGGATCCGAGTAGCGCACCGGGCGCGCCGGGGCGGATACGGTGGGGGGATGGGCGACTACACGGTGCGGCGCGCGCGCACGAGCGATGTCCGCGGCATCCGTGACCTGATCTCGCCGCTCGTCGACGAGCGCATCCTGCTCGGCAAGGAGCTCGTCACCCTGTACGAGTCCGTGCAGGAGTTCCGTGTCGTCGACGACGCAGCCGGCCGGCTGATCGGCTGCGGCGCCCTGCACGTGATGTGGGAGGACCTCGGCGAGGTGCGCACCCTCGCGACCGCCGCCGACTACCGCGGCAAGGGAGTCGGCCACGCGCTCGTCGAGGCGCTCGAGGCGGACGCCCGCAACCTCGGCCTGAGCAGGCTGTTCTGCCTCACCTTCGAGGTCGAGTTCTTCCGCCGGCAAGGATTCGTCGAGATGGGCGAGCAGGTGGTCGACCCGCAGGTGTACGCCGAGCTGCTGCGCTCGCACGACGAGGGCGTCGCCGAGTTCCTCGACCTCGCCCGGGTGAAGCCGAACACGCTGGGCAACACCCGCATGATCAAGCACCTCTGACCGCGGCCGAGCCGCGCCCCGCCGCCTCAGTGCGAGTAGACGTACGCGAGCAGGTACGCGCGCGAGTCGGCGGTGTCGATGGCCGCGTCGGGCAGGGTGCGCGCGGCGGCGCGCGCGGCATCCGCGGTCGCTCCCCCCGCGAGGGAGAGATACATCAGCAAATAGTCGCCGAACTGCCCGGTCTCGTCCGACGCGCCCACCGACTGGACGGCCGCTTTCTCGCGCGCCGCCGTCGAGGTCAGGTAGGTCGAGACGGGACTCATCGGGATGAGCTGGATGCCGAGCACGGCGACGGGGTCGGCCGTGAACCAGGTCGCGAAGTCTCGCTTGCCGCCCCAGTCGATGCCGACGACCGAGTGCTCGAAGCCGGCGAACTGCGACACCTCCGGGTAGACCTGATAGCTGCGAGCGACGGATGCCTCGTTCGACAGCAGCCACACCGCTTCGCGCTGCACGTCGCTCTGGCCGGTCGCCGAGCCCCACAGGGCGAGGGCGTTCCACGCGTTCACCGCCTCGGAGGAGGACTCCTGGTTGTTGCCGTCGGCGAACGGCGAGTACCCGGACGCCCAGGAGTGCCCGAAGTAGGGGTCGTAGACGCGGCGGGTGGGCAGCTTGCTGCTTCCGCTGCCCGCGATGTCGGCGGCGACCGCGTCGAAGACGGGCTTGAGCTTCGGGATGGTCGCCTTGTCGTGCTGGGCGAGCACCGCGGCCGCGTAGAGCAGGTAGCCGTAGTGGAAGTGGTGGTCGTTGAACTGGTCGGAGCCGTAGCTTGCCGCGAGCCCCACCACGCCCCGCACGGCCGGGTCGTAGACGAAGCAATGGGTGGCCCGTGTGGTGCAGCCGCTCACGTCGGCCCACTGCAGCATGTCGGTGCGCAGCTGCGAGGTCAGCGACGCGGCGATGGAGCTCTGGCCGAGCTGCGTGGCGAGGGTGAGCAGGTTGGCGATGCGGTACAGCGCCTTGCCGCCGCCGTAGGTGTCATCCGGGATCGTGACCCGGGTGGCCGCGTCCTTCTTCAGCTGTGCGACGACGGTCGACTTCTGCGCGGCGGTGAGGGCGGAGAGGTCGAGGGAGCTGCTCGGGGTCTGCCGGGAGACGTGCCACGTGAGGGTGCTGGAGGCGCACAGCCTCATGGTTCCGTAGACGGTCGCGTAGCTGCCCAGGGTGCACCCCTTCGTGGTGAGTCCCGCGGACTGGTGCGGCAGCACTCCGACCACCGTGCGGCCGCTGCCGGTGTTGTAGCCGAGCGAGGTCGAGACGGTCTTGTCGGCGACGTCGTAGGAGGTGCTCACGGAGGTGACGACGCCGGTCGCCGCGGCGGCGACCGCTGCAGCTGAGCCGCCCGTGGGCACCGGGAACCACCGCACGCTCGCGCCCTTCGCCAGCTTCACCCGCCGGCCGCCGACCGCACCGTCGGTTCCGAGGGCTGCGTACCGGGTGGTGCCGACCGTCGCCTGCGCGACCCCGTCGCGGTCGGCGAAGGAGACCGAGGACGCCAGCGTCGTCGCCCGCGCGGCGGTGAAGGTCACGAACGGCGACCCCTCGGCGATGAGCACCCGGCCGATCGCGGCGCCCGCGCTGTCGCGCAGCTCCACGGTGACGGAGACCTCGTCGTAGCGCACGACGACCGCCTTGGCCGCCCCCGCTGCGATCGTCACGTCGGGGCGGTAGCCTCCGGCGATGGTGTTCGCCGTGGCGGTGACGAGGGGCAGCCCGAAGGCGAAGCCGTCGGAGGTCAGCCCGAACGACAGCGGGCTGGGGAACACCGGCTCGGGCGACGAGCCGAAGACCAGGCCCGAGAACCACCGGTTCGTCGGCGGCACCAGGCCGTCGGCGAGACGCGTGGCCGGCGCCGCCGCCACCGAGCGCTGCGGCAGCTTCGCGAGCGTCGACGTCACGTCGGCGCCGGACAGCACCTCGGCCGACGTGCCCGTGACGTTCGTTGCGGCCGTTTCGGTCGAAGTCGGCGCGGCGGCGGTGCACCCGGTGACGGCCGCGAGGGCGGCGATCACGGCTGCGGCGGCCACGGTGCGAAGCATCCGTTGGACATTGGGGGCGATCCTCACGGAAGCAGGCCGATCGAGCGGGCGAAGCCGCGCAGAGTGTCGAGAGGGCCGCTGAACACGCCGTCGTCGTGCAGGGCGATGGAGACCTGGACGGGCGTGCCGGGGCTTTGCAGGCCGAGGTCGCCGTGGTCGACCAGGCCCTTCACGGCGATCTTCGCGGTCGTCACCGCCTGCCCCGCCTCGGTGCGCACCTCGAGCGACTCGACGTGCCCCTTCAGGTCGCGCTGGTTCGGCAGGGTCACGGTCGCAGCGGCGCCGGGCAGGATGCGGGCGTAGTCCTGCGGCGACAGGGTGAGTTCGGCGCGCACGTAGAGCGAGTCGTCCTCATCCACGGTCGCGATGGTCTGCCCCGCGGTGGCGAAACCGCCGGCCGGCACGTTGAGGTCGGCGACGCTTCCGTCGGCGGTCGCGAGCAGCGTGGTCACGCCGTCCGTGGTCACGGAGTAGGGCGTCTTGGCGTTCTTGGACAGCAGGGCGTCGGTCTGAGTGGGGCGCACGTCGATCAGCCGGTCGCCCTTCTTCACGTGCCCTCCCTGCTGCACGTACACGTGCGTCACCACGCCGCCGAAGGTGGAGCCGACGGGGTAGCTCAGCGCCTCGATCGAGGCGGACTCGCTCGTCGCGTGCGAGACGCGCTGCGTGAACACGACCGTCAGCACGGCGACCAGCAGGATCACCGAGACGACGCCGCCGAGCAGTTTGAGGCGTGCGATCCAGGTCATGACATCGCTCCCTCGGCGTGCTCGGGTCGGGCGACCACCGTGATCGGCCGGTTGAGCGGGGCGGCCTGCGCCGGCGCGCGGGTGGGCACGGCTGCCGCGTGGGCGGCGAGCGGATGCCGGATCCGATGCGCTTCACGGGTTGCGGCCACCAGGAACGCGCCGAGGATGAGCGTGTTCGTGATGTTCCACGCGGTGGCCAGCGTGAGCCCGCCGTTGTCGACGTCGCGCGTGATGGCCACGAACGAGGTGAGCGCGAGGAAGACGAAGAACATCACCTGCGGGGCGATGAATTCGAACGGGGAGCGCTGCTTGGCGGTGCCGGTCGACTGCCAGGCCTGGTCGGTGCCGGTGAGCACGTTGAGCAGGGCCTTGGTGTAGATGGGGAAGGAGACGGTGGCGAGGGTCAGGGTCTGCCACTTGAAGGTGCCCTGGGTGAACAGCGCCAGCACGATCTGGAGCCCGTAGAAGCCGCCGTAGTACAGCACCCACTGCAGCGGGGTGATGGAGAGGTTCATGGGGCGCAGGTCGAAGTAGATCTCGAGCGGCGGCACCAGGATCAGCAGCAACGGCGCGATGCCCGTCAGGTAGAAGGTGGCGGTGACGAAGTACTGCAGCCGCTGGTCCATGGTCAGGCGCCGCCGGGGGCTGAACGGATTGTGCGTGAAGAGGATCTCGAAGCCGCCGGTGGCCCAGCGCAGCTGCTGCTTGCTGTACGCCTCGATCGTCTCGGGCGCGTCGCCGATGGCGAGCACGGTGGGGATGTACATCGAGCGCCAGCCGGCCTCGTGCAGCATCAGCGAGGTCCACACGTCTTCGCTTTTCGAGTCGGTGTACATGCCGCCGACCTCGTCGATGGCGCTGCGGCGGAAGACCACGTTGGTGCCGACGCAGAATGCGGCGTTGAAGCGGTTCCGGCCCGGCTGCACGTAGCGGTAGAACATCGACTGCATGTAGGCAGCACCGGTGGAGATCGTGGTCGTGAGGTTGCCGTAGGTCTGCGGCGTCTGCACGAAGGCGATGTCCGGTTCGGCGAAGAACGGCAGAGTCTCGTAGAGAAAGGTGGGCGCTGGGGCGAAGTCGGCGTCGAAGATGGCGAAATAGTCGCCCTTCGCGATGGACAGCGCGTGGTTCACGTTCCCGGCCTTGGCGCCGTTGCGCGACAGCCGCCGCACGTAGCGCGCGCCGAGTTCCTCGGCCAGCTGCTTGACCTCGTCCGAGTGCCCGTCGTCGAGCACCCAGGTGCGGTGCTTGCCGTGCACGGCGATCGCGGCGGTGACGGTTCGGCGGACGGTCTCTAGATCTTCGCCGTAGACGGTGACGAACAGGTCGATGTCGACGACGCGCCCCGCCAGCTGCACGGGCCACTGCTCGGGGCATTCGGCGCCGAGGCCGAGGCGGTGCTCGCGGCGCTGCTCGTCGGTGAGCTTGGGCCGGATGAACATCACGGCCTGCGCGCGGTAGAACGCGAAGCCGCGCGGGTCGGGAACGGCCGACAGGATCGTCCACATCGAGACGAGCGCGTGGAACACGAGCACGCTCTCGGCGGAGATCACCATCGCGTACGGCACGATGTTGCCGCGGTGGGCCGGGTTGAGCAGGAAGCCGGCGTAGGCCAGTACACCTGCCGTGCACAGCAGCACGAGCAGAACGGTGAGGGGGGAGTGGGAAAGCGGCCGTGCCGGGCGGGTGGGCCCGGGGCCGTCGAGTGGGCGCGCCATCGATCCTCTAACGGGCGAGTCGGGTGCTGCGGAGGGGAGTCGCTCGCCTTTCGGCTCGACGCCGACCGGAGAGCGGGGGCAACGTCGCCTAGCTGAGGTTTCATCATAAATGGCGGTCCGCGGGGCGCAAGCCCGCGCCGCAGGGGTTTACGCGCTGTTAACGGGCGCCCGTCGGGACGGGCGTCGCGGGCGCGGTGCGCGGTGCGCGCACGGCGGCCGGCGCCGGCGCCGGCGCGAGCGCGTGGCACGCGAGCTCGCGCAGCACCTCGAGCCCGTCGGGCGACAGCACCGACTCGAGGTGGCCCTGGATCGACGCGATCCCCGGCCCGCGCAGCGCGGTCACGACGCCCTCGGCGTCGACGGATGCCTCGAGCCGCAGCTCGGCGACGCGCGATCCCTGAGGAGCGGCCGGAGGCCGCGTCTCGAAGGGTGGTTCCTGAGGAGGGCGCGCAGCGCCCGTCTCGAAGGGTCGCGCCCCGAAGGTGTTGTAGAACCCGATGCGCGCCGGCCGCCCGAACACGTCGACCTCGAGCTGCACCCCCTGCCGCGGCGCGGGCAGCGGCTCGACCGGGAAGCCGGCCAGTTGCGCGAGCACCTGATGGCTCAGGCACACCGCGACGAGCGGAGCCCCGGACCTTGCCCGCTCGAGCAGCAGCGCGCGCAGCCGTGCGACGCGCCGGTCGGCGAGGTCGCGCGGGTCGCCAGGCCCCGGCCCGAACACGACGAGGTCGTCGCCCGAGACCGCATCGACCCGCGACCACCGCTCGAGCCGCACCCGCATGCCCAGGTGCCGCAGCTGGTGGGCGAGCATGGTCGTGAACTGATCCTCGTTGTCGATGACCAGCACCGAGCGCCCCTCGAGCAGCGGGTCGACGGCGGTGCCCTGCGGCTCGACCCAGAACGACGCCAGCCGCCGGTTGCGCTGCGCGAGCGCGGCGGCGACCTCGGCGTCGGCGGCGAGCGGCGCGGCGGGGGCGCTCCCTGAGGAGGGCGCGGAGCGCCCGTCTCGAAGGGCGGTCCCTGAGGAGCGGCCAGGGGCCGCGTCTCGAAGGGTGGTCCCTGAGGAGGGCGCGGAGCGCCCGTCTCGAAGGGGGGTCCCTGAGGAGCGGCCACCGGCCGCGTCTCGAAGGGTCGCACCTTCGCCCGACGCATCCGCTCGCGCCTCGATGAGACCGAGCGCGGCGAGCACGCCCGACGCCTTCGCGCGCGTCTCCGCCACCTCGCCCTCGGGGGTCGAGTGCCGCACGAGCGTCGCGCCGGCCGGCACCCGCAGCCGGCCGCCCTCGTCGAGGTAGGCGGTGCGGATGAGGATGGGGGCGTCGAGGGAGTAGGCGAGGGGCGCCGCTTGGTTTGGTCTCCATTCACGCTGACGCGTGAGTCGACCAGCGGAGGCAGAGGGCGGCGGCTCGAAGAGCGCGAGCACTCCTGAGTAGTAGCCGCGCGGCCGAGCCTCGTGGCGGGCGATCACGGCGCACGCGTTCTCCATCGGCGAGCCGGTCACGGTCGGGGCGAAGAGGGTGCGCCGCAGCGCCTCACGCACGTCGAGGTCGGTGGTGCCCTCGAGCAGGTACTCGGTGTGGGTGAGTCGCGACATCTGCTTGAGGTACGGCCCGAGGATGCGGCCGCCGCCGGGGCACACCGCGCTCATCATCTTCATCTCCTCGTCGACGACCATGAAGAGCTCCTCGCTCTCCTTCACGTCGGCGAGGAAGGCGAGCAGGCCGTCGCGGGTCGGGCCGCCGGCCGGGTGCCGGTACGTGCCGCTGATCGGGTTCATCACCGCGGTGCCGCCGCGCACCGTGAGGTGCCGTTCGGGCGTCGCGCCGACCATGGCGAGCGGATGGCTCCCGCCGGCGCCGCCCGGAGCGGGCAGGTGTACGGCGAAGGTCCAGTAGGCGCCCGACTCCCCGATCAGCAGGGCGCGCAACCAGCTGAGCAGAGCGGGTACGGCCGGGGCATCCGTCTGCCCCTCGAAGCTGCGGGAGATGACGAAGTTGGCGCCCTCGCCGCGGCCGATCTCGTCGTCGATCACGCGCCGCACGATGCGCGCGTACTCGTCGTCGGGGATGTCGAAGCCGAGCGGGCGGGCCGGCGCGGGGGTCTGCGGCAGCAGCGCGAGCGCCGCGTCGAGGTCGACGCGCTCGCTCTCGCGCACGATCAGGCAGCGCATCGGCGCGCCGTCGTCGCAGGCGGCGAAGCCGCGCTCGCGGATCTGCCGGTACGGCACCGCGGCCAGCACCGGGCCGCCGTCGAGCGGGATGTCGGCGAGCGCGTCGACGTCGACGACGTCGCCGGTGAGCACGTCGAGCTCGGGGGAGCCGTGGCGGCGCAGCACCGCGAACGGCAGCGCGTCGGCGCCCGTGAGGAGGCGGGAGAGCAGGTCGGTCATGGCAGATCCTTGTCTGCCGCCGATCGGGAGACCGCCCCCGACATGCGAGACGACCGCCCGGTCAGGCGGTCGTCGTTGCGTTTCGTGCGCGCGTCGGTCCGCCTAGGAGGCGGGCCACCAGTTCTGGTGCAGACGCGTGCGCATGCCTCGACCCTAACCCCCGCCGCGGGTGCGCGGCAACCGGCGGCGCGCCTCGGCAGGCGGCCCGGCGCCCCCGGTTAATCTGCCCTCATGTCGACGATCAAGCACCCCGTCGGCCGCCGGTCGCCGCGCGTGTACTGGCGTCGCAGGATCGTGGTGCTGCTCGGCCTCCTCGCCGTGATCGCGGTCGTGGTGCTGATCGTGACGCGGCCCGGATCGCACGGGGGAGCGCAGGGCGAGGCGCCGCACGCGTCCGCGGCGTCGGCTGCGCCATCCGCTTCTCACACGTCGTCGACGGCCGCCACGGCGACGCCGACCGCCTCGAGCACGCCCACCCCGACCGCGCGCGCCGCGGGCCAGCCGTGCCAGGCGAGCGACATCGACATCGAGGCGCTGACGGATGCCTCGCACTACGGCTCCGACCAGCAGCCGCTGCTCTCCTTCTCCATCACGAACACCGGAAGCGTGATGTGCACCATCGACGTCGGCACGGCCGTGCAGGTCTACACGATCTCGAGCGGCAGCGACGTGTACTGGCGCTCGACCGACTGCCAGAAGAACCCCGAGCACACCGAGATCAAGCTGCAGCCGAACAAGACCCTCACCTCGACCCCGATCGCATGGGACCGCACCCGGTCGTCGACGACGACGTGCTCGGGCAAACGCCCTGCCGCACCGGCCGGCGGCTCGTCGTACCACCTGAAGGTCACGGTCGACGGCATCGCGTCGCGGCAGAGCAAGCAGTTCCTGCTCGACGGGTGAGCTGGGGCCTCACAGCGGCCGCCTCACGAGCCAGCGGGGCCTGCCGCCGCGCTTGCCGGCGGTGAGTTGTACGCGTTCGAAGCCATGGGCCTCGAAGAGCTCGACCGTGCCGACGTAGGCGCTCGTCTGGTCGATCTTCGTGCCGGCGGCCTCCACGGGGTACCCTTCGATTCCCACCGCGCCGTGCTCGCGGGCGTGGGCGATGCCGCCCTCGAGCAGCTCATGCATCAGCCCGCGCCTGCGGAACGGGGCGCGGATGACGAAACAGTTCGCCGACCACACGTCTTCGTCGTCAATGTGCGGGATCGTGCGCGAGTTGACCAGCGCGCGGAATGTGGCCTTCGGCGCCACTGACAGCCACCCCGCGACCTCCCCGTCGACGTAGGCGAGGACGCCCGGCCCCGGCTCGGTCGCGCATTCGGCTTCCATGTGGGCCACTCGACCAGGCATGTCCAGCGACGAGTTGCGGTAGGCGATGCACACGCATCCTCTGCCGCGTTTCGGCACCATGAACGAGGCGAAGTCAGCGAACCGTCCCGTGGCGGAAAGGACCTGCACGGTCATGCCGCGAGGCTACTCCGGGCAGACCTGGTGCGGCGCGAGCGTCCATTGCCTAGCATGCGGTCCAGTGGCCACTAGCCAGGTGGAGGACGGATGTTCACGGCGTTCGGTCAGATCACCATCACGGTGCGCGACTACGACGAGGCGATCGACTTCTATGTCGGCAAGCTCGGTTTCACGCTCGTCTCCGACACGAGACCGGTGCCGGGCATCCGCATCGTCAAAGTCGCGCCCGCAGCCGGCAGCGAGACCGTCGTCGTATTCGAGAAGGCGACCACCGAGGAGGACTGGGCGCGGCTGGGCAAGCAGTTCCCCGGCATGACGCTCACGCTCTTCACGGACGACATCGACGAGACCGTCGCTCGGCTCAAGCAGAACGGCGTGCAACTCGTCGAGCCCGTCCGGAAGGCGCCATGGGGCACGCAGACCGTGATCGCCGACCTCTACGGCAACCTCTTCGACGTCCTCCAGCCGGCGCAGCTCGAGTGAGCGGGATGGCGCTCGGTGCGGGCGCGAGGACACGTCCGGGCCGGCTCTGTCTTGGAGCCGTGCTCGGCCCCGTCGTGTTCACCGCCACCTTCTTCGCGCTCGCGGCGGGCTGGCGCGGGTACTCGGCGATCCGGCAGCAGATCAGCGTGCTCGCCGCCGCGCCGGGCGGGCTCGGTCTCGACGTCGCGTTCGTCGTCTCCGCGCTCTTGATGCTCATCGGAGTGATCGGGCTGCGCGGGAGCCTGTTCGCGGACCTTCCGCGAGGACGGTTGGCGACGGTCACCACGATGTTGCTGATCCCGCTGGTGGGGATGCTGATCTGCGGCTTCTTCCCCTTCGACAGCCCGGCCGCATTCATGCACGTCATCGGCGCGAACATCGCCTGCGCTTTCCCCGTGATCGGATTCACCACGGCAGGGTGCCTCGTGTGGGCTACGCCCGGGCATCGAATGCTGGGCATCGCGCTCGTCGCCGCGGGCGCACTCACCGCACTTGCACTGGCCGGCTACTTCACCAGTGCGCCGCTCGAGGACATCCGCACCGTCGCGGGCGGCGGCACGCTCGGCCTGTGGGAGCGCATCCTCGTCATCGAGATCTTCGCCTGGTATGTGCTGCTCGGCGTACTGGGGGCGACGACCAGACGAGAAGCCGGCGCGCGGCCGGCTGGCGCGGCCACCGGCGTTACAGAAGGTCACCTGTGAGACCGCGCGTGCAAGGCTGACAGGGTGACCGCCCAATCGCTCGTCCCCGGCATCATCGGCTTCGCCCCGGCGACCGATCATGTGTATCTGGATGCGATCCAACGCGCCGCCGCCGAACCCAGCGGTGATGGGCTCGTGAACCGACTGCGGCTGGTGTACGCGACGCTCGACACCGACCGCTTCTTCGCCCTCGACGAGGAGGGGCGCACGGACGAGGCCGAGAGGCTCATCGCGCAGGCGGCGCGGTCGCTTCGCGACGCCGGCGCCGATTTTCTGGTCGTCACCTCGAACACCGGCTCGGTCATCGCCGAGGGTGCCGGCCTCGACCTGCCGCTGCTCGACATCTTCGCGACGACGATCGACGCCGCGCTGAGTGCGGGCGCGCGCCGGCTCGGCCTCCTGTCCACCCGTCGCACGCTCGAGTCCGGGCGCTACCAGCGCTCGGCCGAGCAGCACGGGGCGAGCGTGCTCGCTGCGCCGGATGGGGTTGTGACGCAGATCGATCGCATGATCGACCAAGAGGCGAGCCGAGGCATCACAACGGATGCTTCGCTGAAACTCCTGCAGGACACCGTCGGCTGGTTCGCCGACCATGGCGCGGACGCGGTGATCCTCGGGTGCACCGACCTGCTTCTCTTCGGCGTCGACGCCATCGGCCGCGGTCTGCTTCCGGTCATCGATTCCACGATTGTCCATGCGACCGAAGCCGCGCGGCGGGCAGGAGTTGACGTGGACTGACCGCAGTCAGGCGGCCGGCAGGAACCCTCGTTCGGCGAACACCTTCTTCGCGGCGAAGGTGGCATTAAGCGCGCGAGGGAACCCGCAGTAGACGGCGGAGTGCAGAAACGCCTCAATGATCTGTTGCGGGGTGGCGTGCGCACACGTGTCATCTGCGGCTGCGCGGCGACAGCTGGGCGAGGAGTTCTGTCTCTCACGCTCTCACGGACAGCAGTCCTCGTTAGGCGCGCGGGCGCCCGGTCTGTGCCAGATCGGCACGCAGGTGGAGCGGCGACAGCCGGCTGACCAGCGCGGGCACGAAGTAGGCGACGGCCACGGCGGCGATTGCCGTGCGGATGCCGAAGGTGCTGCCGATGATGCCACCGAGCAGCAGGCCGATCGGGATGACGCCCCAGGTCGTGAAGCGAGAGGATGCGGACACGCGCCCGCGCAGCTCCGGCGGGCAGACGGCCTGCCTGGTGCTGAAGCTGACGATGTTGACGATGGCCAACGCCAGGCTCAGTCCGAACGAGCCGACTGCGAAGAGGGCGACCCCTGCACCGAGCCAGGCGAACGGAACGAGCATCCCCACGGCCGGGCCGGCGACGAGTGCAACTCGCCAAAGTCGGCCGCTGCCCCAGCGCCGTTCGGCGCGGGCGCAGGCCAGTGCGCCGATGAGGCCGCCGGCGCTCGATGACAGAAGCAGAACCCCGGTGAGAGCGACGGGCACATGCAGGGTTCGAACGAGGAACAGGATGCTCAATGCGGACTGCGCCGCGGTCAGAAGGTTGCTGGTCGCGGCGGCGATGACGAGCGTGCGGATGGTCGCGTCGCGGAAGGTCGCGCCCAGCCCTTCTCGGATCTCCGCGAAGATCTCGGAAACGCGGATGCGTCGCGGGCGCACTTGATGTGGGGCGGGGAGGGTGGCGTACAAGATGCCGGCTGTACCTGTTGCGATCGCGTCGGCTGCGATTGCGAGTGGGGCTCCGATCGTCTGCACGAGCAGACCGGAGATGCCTCGGCCGACCAGTGAGGCTGCAGTCTGTGTCGATGACAGGCGGCTGTTGGCGTTGGTGAGTTGGGCCCGTTCGACGAGTTCTGGTGTCACTGCGTCTTGGGCGACGGAGGTGACGACGTACAGCACTCCGGACACGGCGGCGACCACGAACAACTGGGCGAGGGTGAGCCATCCGAGCAAAGCCGCGACGGGGACCGACGCATACACGATCGCACGCCCGACGGTGCCAATCGTCAGAAGCCGGCCCTTGTTCACGCGGTCGACAAGCACGCCCGCGAACAACCCCAGCACGAGCCACGAGACCTGCTCGGCAGCCATCAGCGCGGACGTCGCGAAGCTCGAGGCGTGGAAGCTCACGACCGCGACGAGCGGGAACGCCACCTCGGTGAGCGCTTCACCCGCTGTGCCGAACCCCGTCGCGACCCAGATCTTGCGAAACGATCTGTCGCTGGTCGCTTCCCCCACGGGCACCCACGCTAGACCACCGCGGGTGGTCAGCGGCGATGCGCCAACGCGCTGAACGCTCCGTAGGCTTGAGCTCATGCCGTCGATCCGAAACGTCGCCGTGGGGTTGCCCGTGCGCGCGGGTCACGTTCTGGTGCTCGACGGACTCGACACGGTGAAGAACGAGCCCTTCCATCGCGCGATCGGGGGAGGCATCGAGTTTGGCGAGACGGCCGAAGCGGCGCTTCGCAGGGAGTTCCGCGAAGAGTTGGACGTCGCTCTGTCCAACGTCGAACTACTGGGCGTGAGCGAGAACATCTTCGAGTACGAAGGCCGGCCAGGACACGAAATCGTCCACATCTTCGGCGTCGAGTCCGACGAACTCGACGCGGTCCCCCTCGACGCGCGACTGCAGATCCTCGACGAAGGCAGTCCGGTCAGTTGGCGGCCGATCAGCGGGCTCGACCGACCTCTCTACCCTCGTGGAACGGTCGAACTCCTCCACGCCTGGGTCCTGCGGCCGGCAGCCGAATGATTTGGCATCGTCCCGCGGGCACTCCATTGGAGCCGAGGTGACGCGGCAGCTAACGACCGGATGCCGCGAGGATGCGGTTGACGATCGCTTCCGGGTCGAGCTCAGGGCCTATCCGATGCTCATTCACGAACGGAAGCGGCTGCCAGCCGTGGAACCACGACCGCATTTCTTCAACGCCGAACGTCGACGCCTTCGGACGCATCGCGTGCCGCCGGACCGTCTCTTCAAAAGTGAGGTCGAAAGCGGAGAACCGTGCGTCGTCAGCGTGCTCCGCGATCCGTTGAAGCATGCCCGCGTAAAGGCGTGCATTGAAGATGCCGTCGAGCACAACACGATGTCCCTGGTCGAGACAGTGCACAGCGGCGACTTCCAGCAGATCGGCATGCGCCAAGCGTCGCTGGTCTGCTTCGTCGAATACGACCCGGCAGAAGTAATCCTGTTCGAGCACTGCTGTCGGCCAGCCCAACTCCTGCTGCAGCAGCCTCGCGACGGTGCTCTTCCCCGATCCCGAGTTCCCCCGCAGCACGACCAACACGGGAGCGACCCTACAGGGCGTGTTTCGACCTGCCGGAAGGCTCTGCTTGCGAACCACCTAGTTCATGCAGGAAGTGCAGCGGCGCGAGGAGTCTTCTCCTGTGCCCGCTTCGCGAGGAACGTGACGAGCGTCGAGGCGAGGGTGTAGCCCTCCTCGCCTCTCTCTTCGCGAACTCGGGCCGGGCGAGACACTTGCTCGGCCACCTCGAAGCCGTCGAACGCTGATTGCAGCACCTCGATCGCTTGGTCTGCTGTGATCGCGCTTTCGAGGAGGGCAGGACGTCGGCGGCCGTGGTCGTCGGTCTCGTAGCGATCCGCGACGACACCGATCGCGACCACACCACCCGGATTGAGCGCCCTGCGTCCGCGCTCCAGCAGGCGCGCGATCGCTGCGAGATCGGGAAGGTGCTCGATCGCCGAGAAGGCCAGGATGAGGTCGGCCGGCTCCTCGAACTCGAAGTCGGCCAGATCCGCCGCGCGGGTCTTCAGCATTGAACGGACGTCAGCGGGGACCGAGGTGGCGAGCGATTCCACCGCCGAGGGCAGCAGATCGACGGCGTAAACGGTCGAACGTTCCGGAAGGGCGCGCAGCAGCGGGATCGTGTGGCGGCCGACCCCTGCACCGAGGTCATACGCGACCACCGGATGGCGCGGCGCGAGGAGGGCGACGGCAGCGGACAGCAGCCGGTGCGGCTTCGCCAGCCAGGTGCCAGGCTGGCCGAGCGTCACCGCGGAATACAACTCCTCGTGATACCGCACCGTTTCTCGCCGTGCTTCCTGGAAAGCAGCAGACGCCGCCTCGCCGCGAGTCTCAAGCCCCACGTCCGTCACGCTAATGGGAGCGCGCCACTTAGACGACGAGCCGCACCGGGCTGTGAGTTCGCGGTCACGCGGTCCTGCCCGATGTCGTCGCTCGCTCGTACACTCGACGCATGAAACAGACGCTGGCTGAATACCTCGAGGCCGGTTATGCGCTGACGCCCGAGGAGCGGCTCGAGGCCGCGCGGATGCTGCGTCAGAGCGTCGAGCAAGAAACCGATGCCGGGCAGGCGGAGATCGACGCCGCCTGGGACGAGGAGATCAGCAAGCGCGTCGCAGAGGTCCTGGACGGAAGCGCGAACCTGGTCGATGGACCCGAAACGCTCGCGCAGGTCCGCGCTGAACTCGCCGCCCGCCGCAAGTGACCTATCGCTGGCGCGAGCATGAAGCTGCGCGGGCCGAACTTCTCGAGGCCGCCCTGCTCCTCGAGGCGGAGCGCGCAGGCTGGGGCGACCGCTTCGTTGATGCAGTGGAGGCGGCGATCCGCAGCATTGCCGACGCCCCGCACTCTTGGGGGCTGCATCGCGGTCGACGCTTTGACCCGCCGGTCCACACGCGCAGCGTCGCCGGCTTCCGATACGACATCAAGTACATCGTCCTCGGCGACGAGATCGTGATCATCGCTTACGCGCACGAACGTCGTCGACCTGCCTACTGGGCGCACCGGCTCAAAGACTGACGACCCGGCAGCCTCCGCGCGCGGCGCTCACGATGGGTGACGTACTGCAGCGTGAGCACAACGGGGCCGTTGCCGCTTTTCTCCGTGCTCTCTCCCGCTTCGGTCCAGCGGCGGGCCTGCCGAGGCCGAATTCAGGAGGAGGGCGAACCCGATTGGATATGAACCTCGACGTGCATCCTGTCCTGAGTTCGGTCGCCCCTGGCGCATCGCATCCGACGCAACTCGCCGTCGTCGCTGCGGCAGTATCGGAATGTGACAGATCCCGAAGTGAAGCGCGCCGTGCTCACGGACCGGCTCGACCTGCGCCGGCCGACGGCCGACGACCTCGACGAGCTGTTCGCGATTGCCAGCGACCCGCGGGTGTGGCAGCACTTCCCGAGCGGGCGGCATGCCTGCCCGGCACAGACGCGCTCCCTGCTGGAGCGCTGGACGGCGAGCTGGGATGCCGCCGGCCTCGGCGCGTGGGCGGTGCGCTTGCGCGGCGACGAACGGGTGATCGGTTATGGCGGTTGCAGCCTCGTGGGCGATGTCGTCTGGAACCTCGGCTACCGGATCGCCGCCGAGCAGCACGGGCGCGGGTACGCCACCGAGCTCGCCCGAGAGGCGGTGCGTCAGGCGCAGATCGTGCGTCCGCAGACGCCGGTCGTGGCGTACCTGCTCGAGCACAACACGGCATCGGCGCGAGTGGCGGTCAAGCTCGGCTTCGAGCTCGCGTGGCGTGGCCCGGACGCAGGGAACCCCGACGAGACGGCGATCCGACTCGTCTACGCCGACCGCCCGCTCTCGCGCGAGCAATTGGGGGCTGTGCTGCACTGAGCGCGGCCGCGCCGCGCCGTCGCCGTCTGCCCCGTGGGCACTCCTCCCCATGGCGGCGACGCACGAGCATCCGTGAACTGACTAGTGTTCTGCTTCGAACGGGAATGACGCCGGGTCAGGGGGATCGCACGTGCGCTTGAAGGTCACGCTCGCCAGGCAGGCCGCCGACTCCGACGACATCGTCGTCACGACCGACGCGGTCGCCCAGGTCGCCGAGGTGGCCGGCGCGATCGCCCGGCTCGACGCCAAGGGCGACGTCTGGAAGGCCGGCGAGGGGCGGCGGCTGACGCTGTCGGTGGCCCGGCCCGGCCTCGACCGGCCCGAGGTGCTCGACCCCGACATCCCCATCGGCGAGGCGCTGATCGGCGACGGCGCGACGATCGCCCTGACGGATGCGACGAACCACGGCGCTACGGTCCGCCGGGCATCCCTCGCCCCCGTCGCGCGCGTGCGCGTGCTCGACGGCCCGCAGGCGGGCCGGGAGTTCCCGATCCCGCCGCGGAACGTGATCATCGGCCGCGACCCCGGGTGCGACATCGTGCTCGACGACCCGCTCATCTCCAAGCGGCACGCGCGCCTGCAGGCGCAGAGCGGATCGGTCGAGCTGGTCGACCTCGGCTCGGCCAACGGGCTCGTCGTCGACGGCGGCAACGTCGACCGCCTGCCGGTCAGGCAGCCGGTGCGCGTGCTCGTCGGCGACACCCAGCTCGAGATCGTTCCGCTGCAGCAGGCCGCCGAGCAGGCATCCGTCGCCGCCGCGCCCGCCACGACCGGGCCCGTGCTCTTCAACCGCTCGCCGCGCGTCGAGGCGCGCTACGAGGGCATCGAATTCAACGTGCCCGAGGTGCCGCGGGAGCAGGAGAACCCGCCGTTGCCGATCCTCGCGATGATGACGCCGATCCTGATGGCCGGCGGCATGTACGTGATGACCAAGAACCCGTTGAGCCTGATGATGGCCGCGATGTCGCCGGTCATGGCCGGCGGCAACTGGATCATGGGCAAGCGGCAGCGGGCCAACCGGCAGAAGCGGTCGATCGCCGAGTTCGAGGAAGGGCTCGAAGGGCTCACCCAGTCGCTGGAGCACGAGCGCGCCAAGGAGAAGGAGCAGCGGCTCAAGGAGACACCGTCGACCGAGGAGGCCTATGAGGCCGCGGTGCGCCGGGCGCCACTGCTGTGGACGCGGCGGCCCGAGCACTGGTCGTTCCTCAACGTGCGGCTGGGGGTCGGGTCGATGGTGTCGCGCAACACGATCCGCCTCGACCGGCGGCGCGGGCTGCTGCCCGAGTACCAGACCCGGCTCGACAAGGTCGTCGACACGCACCGCACGCTGGCCGGCGTGCCGATCACCGAGAACCTCTACGACGCGGGCGCCATCGGCGTCGCGGGGCCCGCGCTGCACACGGTCGGGCCGCTGAACGGCCTGCTCGTGCAGCTCACGGCGCTGCACTCGCCCGCCGAGCTGGTCGTCGGCGCGATCGTCAGCTCGCGCTGGTCGCGCGAGGTGGAGTGGCTGAAGTGGATGCCGCACACCTCGAGCCCGCACAGCCCGATCGAGGGCGGGCACCTGGCCGACAGCGAGTCGAGCGCGGCGCAGCTGCTGGCCAAGCTCGAGGACATCGTCGAGGATCGGCTGGCCGAGAACCGCCGGCAGGCGCAGCGCCGCGGCGCGATGACGCAGGAGGCGGCGGCGCTCGACCGCGGGCAGGAGGTCGGCAAGGACAAGAGCGGCGGCACGCCGTCGCCGATCCCGGCGATCGTCGTGCTGATCTCGAACGACGCCCCGGTCGACCGCGGCCGGCTCATCCAGCTCGCCGAGCAGGCCGCCGACGCCGGCGTGTACCCGATCTGGGTCGCCGACGACGTCTCCGGACTGCCCGCGGTCTGCCGCTCGTACCTCTCGCTCGACGAGGAAGGTCACGCGGAGGTCGGCCTCGTGCGCCTCGGCGAGCAGATCACCGACGTCGAGGTCGAGCCGATCAGCCGCGACCGGGCGCAGAGCTACGGCCACGCCATGGCCCCCGTGATCGACGCCGGGGCGCCGGTCGCCGACTCCAGCGACCTGCCCCGGTCGATCTCGCTCGTCACGCTGCTCGGCCACGAGCTCGCCGAGTCGGGCGAAGCGGTCGTCGACCGGTGGCAGCAGAACAGCTCCATCCACGACCGCTCGGGGGCGCCGCCCACGCCGCGGCGGGCGGGCAAGCTGCGCGCCATCGTCGGCTCGGCCGGGTACGACGCGATGCACCTCGACCTGCGCACGCAGGGGCCGCACGCGCTGGTGGGCGGCACCACCGGCTCGGGCAAGTCCGAGTTCCTGCAGGCGTGGGTGCTCGGCATGGCCGCCGAGTACTCGCCCGACCGGGTCACCTTCCTCTTCGTCGACTACAAGGGCGGATCCGCCTTCGCCGACTGCGTCAACCTGCCGCACTGCGTGGGCCTCGTCACCGACCTCTCGCCGCACCTGGTGCGCCGCGCGCTCACCTCGCTGCGCGCCGAGCTGCACTACCGCGAGCACCTGCTGAACCGCAAGAAGGCGAAGGACCTGCTCGAGCTCGAGAAGCGCGGCGACCCCGAGAGCCCGCCGGCGCTGATCCTGGTCATCGACGAGTTCGCGGCCCTCGTCGGTGAGGTGCCCGAGTTCGTCGACGGCGTGGTCGACATCGCCCAGCGCGGCCGCTCGCTCGGCATCCACCTGGTCATGGCCACGCAGCGCCCGGCCGGCGTGATCAAGGACAACCTGCGCGCCAATACCAACCTGCGCATCGCCCTGCGGATGGCCGACGAGGGCGACTCGCAGGACGTCATCGGCGTCAAGGACTCCGCGCACATCGACCCGTCGCTGCCCGGCCGCGGCTACGCGAAGACCGGCCCGGGCCGGCTCGCCGCGTTCCAGTCCGGCTACGCCGGCGGCTGGACCAGCGCCGAGCCCGAGCGCGCCGACATCGAGGTCGCCGAGCTGCGCTTCGGCGGCGAGAACAAGTGGGAGGACAAGGCCGCCCCCGCGAAGGTCGACGAGAAGCACGACCTCGGCCCGAACGACCAGCAGCGCCTGGTGAGCACGATGCGCACGGCGAGCCGGCTGGCCGCCATCCCCGCGCCGCGCCGGCCGTGGCTGGACGAGCTCGCGCCCGTGTACGACCTGAGCAAGCTGCGACAGCGCACGGATGCCGAACTGCTGCTCGGCGTCGCCGACATGCCCGAGCGCCAGGAGCAGCAGACCATGTACTTCCGTCCTGATCAGGACGGCCACCTGGTGATCTACGGCACCGGCGGCTCGGGCAAGTCGACCGTGCTGCGCACCCTCGCCTGCGCGGCGGCGGTCACGCCCCGCGGCGGCCCCGTGCACGTCTACGCCCTCGACTTCGGCACCGCGGCGCTGCGCATGATCGACCAGCTGCCGCACGTCGGCGCCGTCATCGCGGGCGACGACAGCGAGCGGATCATCCGTCTGCTGCGCACCCTCGAGCAGGAGTTGGAGACCCGCGCCGAGCTGTTCGCCTCGGCCGGCGCGTCGAACATCGTCGAGTACCGGTCGCTGACCGGCCGGCACGACTTCCCGCGCATCCTGCTGCTCGTCGACGGGCTGCAGGCATTCCGCGACGAGTACGAGTCGGTGACCAGCCGGGCGGCGGCGTGGGCGACGTTCCGCTCGATCCTCTCCGACGGCCGGGGCCTCGGCCTGCACGTGGCGTTCACGGCCGACCGCGCCGGCGCCGTGCCCACCTGGCTGTCGGCCGCCGTGCAGCGCCAGGTGGTGCTGCGCATGACCGAGGACGAGTTCCGCATGCTCGGCGTGCCCCGCGACGTCGTCGGCCCCGGGTCGCCTCCGGGCCGCGCCATCGTCGACGACTACGAGACCCAGATCGCCATCCTCGGCGGGTCGACCTCGGTGCAGGAGCAGAGCGAGGCGGTCGCCCGCCTCGCCCGCGCCATGGAGCGCGCCGGCGCCAAGCCCGCGCCGACTGTCGGCTCGCTGCCCAAGGAGTACCCGGCGACGCAGCTGCCCGACGCCGCCGACGGCAAGCCGGTGCTCGGCATCGCCGACACCGACCTCGGCCCGCTGCCGTTCGAGCCGAGCGGTGTGATGCTCGTCGCCGGCGGCCCGGCCAGCGGCAAGACGACCGCGCTCATCGACATCGCCCGGGCTCTCAAGCGGGCGGATGCCGAGACGCGCCTCTACTACATCGGCACGCCCCGCTCGGTGCTCGTCGGCGCCCTGCCGTGGGAGGACGCCGCGACCACGACAGAAGCGGCTCAGGTGCTCGCGCAGAACCTCGCCGTCGCCGCGCAGGACCAGGAGACGGAAGGCCGCTTCGCGGTGATCGTCGAGTCGCTGCCCGACTTCCTGCAGGGCGTCGCCGACCCCGCGCTCGTGCAGCTGATCAAGGCCGTGCGCCGCAGCGACCACTTCCTCGTCGCCGACGGGGACACGAGCGCCTGGTCGTCGTCGTGGCCGCTGTACTCGGAGATGAAGAACGGCCGCCGCGGCCTGCTGCTGCAGCCCGAGACGATGGAGGGCGACCTCATCCTGAAGACCCCGCTGCCCCGCGTGGTGCGCAGCGAGTTCCCGCCCGGTCGCGGCTTCTACATCGACCGCGGCAAGGCTGTGCGGGTGCAGCTGCCGATGGCGTGAGCGGATGCCTCGCCGCGCGGCGCCTCGGGTGGGGAGGCCTCCCCATTCCGTACCGGCCGGGGCGTTCCTAGAGTGAGGGTCACCGCATAAGGGGCGGCGATGACGACGGGGGGACACGGTGGCGAGCGAACATCAGCTCAAGGTCGACGAGCATTACATGCACAAGCTCAAGTCGCATGTACAGGGGATGATCGACGACCTGCATGACGGGCTCGGCATGGAGAATTCGAGCGACGACGTGCTGGGGCATCCGATGCTCGCCGCCAAGGTCGACGCGTTCGAGCAGTCGTGGCACAAGACGGCCAAGCCGAACCTGGTCGAGCACCTGCAGGCGCTGCGCAAGCACATCGGCAACGTGCAGGACGAGATCGACGAGATGGAGCGCAAGCTGGCGGCCGCCGCGAAGAAGCAGCGCGAGGCGCAGCAGCACACGGCGCAGAACACGGGCGGCAGCGGCAGCGGCAGCGGTGATGGCGGCGGTGGCGGTGGCGGCGGTGATGACGACGACGACCCGCCGTACCACAACTACACGGGCGACGACCCGCTGTACGGGAACCAGAAGGTGCGCTACACCAACCCGTATGCGCCGGAGGCGTCGGACACGTCGGAGACGACGGAGCCGTGGGACCTCCCGACGCCGGGCGGCTTGGGAGACGGCCCCTGGACGAACATCAAGTTGCCGCCGGGCTGGAATTAGGTAGACGGCGCCCACTATGCGATCAGGGGGAAGACGATCATGACGAAGACCACTGCGGCGCAGCAGGACAAGCTGTTCCAAGACCTGTCGGGCGACCCGGCGGGGGTGCGCCGGCTGGCCAACAACTACGACCACGTCGCCGGGCAGCTCGAGCGCTCCATGAAGCGGCTCAAGGAGGCCGCGAGCGACCTCGACGAGCTGAAGGGCAAGAACTTCCGGACTCTCAACGCTCACGTCGGCCGGCTGCTCGACCAGTACACGCACGCGGCGCAGCACTTCCGGCAGGTCGCCGAGGAGCTGCGCGGGTATGCCACCAAACTGCACACCGCGCAGACCGCGGCAGGGTCGTCGCAGACCCGCTACGCGCACTCCATCGCGAGCCTGAACGAGGCGTTCTCGGGCTCGACGATGCCGGCGCCGAGCGAGCTGATGAGCGCGGCGACGTACCCCGACGCTCCCGTCGACACGACCGGCTGGCCCGCCGCGGCCCTTCCGGTGGCCGCCGCACTCGACGCCGCCCGCGTGGACTGGCACCAGGCCGCGCAGATCAAGAACCGGGCCGGCACCAACGCGCACGACCAGATCGACACCTCGGCCCTGCTGCACACGCTCGGGACGAAGGCCGGCGCCGCCGGACACACCTCGGACGTCGCCGGGCTCGCCGGAACGGCCGCCGTGGCCGGCGGCGCCCACGCGGTCGCGGCCGTGGTGAAGCAGGGCTCGAAGAAGCAGCGCCGCGAGGCGGCACGGAAGGCCTACGCCGCCCGCACCACCGAGGTCAAGAAGCAGTACGCGAGCTCGCGCGAGAAGCTGACCGCCCAGCTCGCAGCAGCCAAGAAGGCCGGTAACACCTCGCTCGCCGAGCGCACTCAGGCGCGGCTCACGCTGCTCGACGACCGGGAGAAGTACCAGCTGTCGATGGCGAAAGAGCACCTGCACGACCGGCTCGACCGCATCAACGGCGACTGGAACGCCAAGGAGGAGCGCGCCGAGGCGCGCGCCGACACGAAGGAGCACAAGGAGCTCATCAACCGCGAGTACCAGCTCGACAAGGCCGACGCGCAGGAGAAGCTGGAGCAGGCCAAGGCCTCCGGCGACCAGGACGCCGTCGACCGGGCGCAGGAGCGGGTGCAGCTCGTCGAGGACCGCCACGACCTCAACACCTCGATCGCCGAGGCGCACGAGAAGAGCCACTTGGCGCACATCCAGTTGCACGAGCACCCCGGCGACCACCCCGCGAAGGCCGCGCACGAGCTGCTGCAGCAGGACAAGCAGGAGGTGCGGAACCAATTCGCCGAGCGCCAGGAGCTCGCGCAGCGCGACTTCAAACTGCGCGAGGCCGACGTTGAGGCGCGCCTCGACGCCGCCAAGGCGGCCGGAAACGACGAGCTGGTGCACGAGTTGCAGGAGCACCGCTCGGAGCTGCAGCAGGCTCACGCCGAGCGCGTCGCCGAGCTCAAGCAGAACCTGAACGAGCGGCTCGACAAGCTGCAGAGCAACTACGAGTCGACGTACGCCCACCCGCACGAAGCCGCGGCGAAGGCGGCCGGCCACGGCGAGGCGCACCTCGCCGTGGGCGTGGAGCATGCGCGGCAGGGGGAGGCGCACCTCGCGGAGGGGAAGGTGCAGGGCGCGGCATCCGTCTTCAAGGGGTCGAAGGCCGGCTGGGCGGTCGACGAGCTGAAGCCCGCGGCGGCCGAGCGCGCGTGGGCCGTCGCCGACGACGAGACGAAGGCGTGATCTGAGCGGGTGGGGCGCGCGGTGAAGGAGCCGGCTCTCGGCGACGTGCGGGCCGAGCGGCCGCGGCATCCGATCATCGGCATCGTGCTCGAGGCGGTGGGCGCCGCGCCGCTCTGCCTCACCCTGATGGCGGCGATCAACTCGGCACCGGAGACGTTCGGTGTCTCCCTGGTGATCAGTGCCCTGCTGTTCTTTGTCGGCGAAGAGCTGCGCCGAGGCAATATCCACTGGGCGTCGGGCCGCAGAGGCGACCCCGACTCGCCCGCGATCACGATGGTGCGGATGCGCGTGCTCGGGGTGCGAACCCACGCGGTGTGGGCCGTCGTCGGGGCCGTGGCCGGGCTCTTCTTGGTCATGGGGCCGGCGATCGCCTCGGTGCTGGCCGGTGCGGAGATCGAACTGTCGCCGCTGTGGAATTACCTGCTCACGGGCGATGACCCCGATTCGCGCGAGATCGTCGGATTCTTGGCGCTTGGTTTCGGCGTCACCCCGGCCCTCTCGCTGTACAAGAAGGTGCACTATCGCAAGGTGCTGCGCGAGCGGGGGACGAGGGCGCTGAAGGGAGCGGAGGACGAGGACGAACGGTGGCGGTGGCGGGCGCTCACCTACCGGTGGCGGGCGGACGTGATGCTGGGGTTCCTCGGCGGCGTCGTCGGCGGTTTCGGCATTGCCATGCCGACCGTCATCGGTTGGTCGGACGACGACGAGCGCATCGGCGCGATCGTGTTCGGGCTCGGATTCCTCCTCATCGGCGCGGGGCTTTTCGTCGCCGGGATGGCGCTGGCCGCACGGTACTGGAAGGCGGGCAAGCCGCTGGGGATGGCGGAGAGCGCGTGAGGCGGGACATGGGTACCGCTCCCCGTTCCCCTCGCGCGGCGGGCTTCATAGGTTATTGACAAGCGACGACTCGGGGGAGGGCGATGGACCGTGAGCGGTAACGGATATCCGAAATTCAAGGTCGACGGGCCGAAGATCACGCAATTGCAGAGCGACCTCGCGAACTTGATCACGCAGTTCAACTCCGCCGACGACTCGAGCGCCTACGTCGCGGACGCGGTCGGCCATGACCATCTGGCCGACAAGGTGCGCGACTTCTCGAAGAAGTGGCACGACAAGCGCAAGGACATGGTCACCGGGATCGAGAACATCAAGAAGCTTGTCGACGCCGTGATCGACGGCGTCGACAAGCTGGACCGGGAACTCAAGCACGCGGTCAAACAGACCAAAGACGCCACGGGCAAGAGCAAGAGCCAGAGCGAGAACTGAGGGGGGACGATGCCTGACTACCAGGGGGACACGCCGGGCCAGCCGCTCAAGGGCGACCCGGATGTCGTGGCCGGCGGCGCGAAGACGTACCACGACGTGGCGCAGATGATCAAGCGGGCGCACGCCACGCTCAGCAATATCCGCGACGGCAACTCCGACATGGTCGGCGAGGTGTTCGACGCGATCAAGAGCGTCGCAGGCGACGTCGCAGACGACGTCTACCGCGCGTACCAGCGTTACCACGACACCGCGACGGCGCTGCACGACTACAGCGTCGCGCTGCGCAAGGCGCAGGATCACATGAACAACGTCGTGCTGCCCAGCATCACCAGCAAGTATCAGGCGGCGACCGACGCCTACACCGACTACGCCAAGGGCACGGATGACAAGTCTCCGGGCGACGACGATCTGTGGGACGACTATCGCTCGGCGAGCAAGGCCTACGACGACGCACTCGGAGAGAACGGCGAATGGGCGGAGGGCTGGTCCTGGAAGGGCACACCCGCCGACCATTCGGCCGACAAGATCGAAGACCTGGTCGAGCACAACAACCAGGGGCTCAAAGACCCCGGCTGGTTCTCGAAGGCCGTGGACAGCGTGAAGAGCTTCGCCAGGAGCGCGCTGCACGTGCTGAAGAAGATCGGCGACTTCATCACACCGGTCCTGATCGTGATGGCCTTCATCCCTGGCCTCGGCGAGTTCGCGATGGCCGCGCTCGCCGTGATCTCCATCATCGACGGGCTCTCAGACATCATGGACGGACACTGGGTGAAGGGCCTGCTGAGCATCGGCCTCGCCTTCGGCGCCGGCAAGCTCGCCGAAGTCGGCCTCAAGGGCCTGAAGGGCGCCATGAGCAGCCGCGTGCTCGAAGGCCTGGAGGGCGCCAGTGCGAAGGCGTTCAAGTCGCTGAAGGGACCCGCGAAGAGCGCTATCCGCAAGGTGTACAACACCACCAACGCCAAAGCGGGGATCGGCGACCTCAACAGGCTCAAGAACGCGAGCAAGCTGGGCGAGTTCAAGAGTGCGGCAGACGAGGCCGCGCAGGTGCTCAACAAGCCACGGCAGCTGGTGAAGACGCTGTGGCGCGAGAAGAACGCGTGGAAGGGCCCCAAGAAGTTCGCGCTCGACCGGCTGAAGAAGTGGACGAACACCGAGGTCTACTTCAAGACGAAGGACGCGGTGAAGAACGTGAAGGAGTTGCGGCGCCTCAATCAGGTGGCCAAGGAACTCGAGAACGACTACCCCGGCATCTCGAAGGGGCTCACCAAGTACAAAGTCGCGATGACCGTCGGAAGCACACTCGAGGTCGCCAAACCCGCGATCGAGACCGTGGAGAAGGGCACCGACGTCGCCAAGGACATCTCCAATGGCGACTGGAGCAAAGCCCGGGACGACGCGATGCCGTCGGACGTCAAGAAGGCTGTGAAGTCGTACGGGTGATGAGGTGACTCGTGGTTGAGCAGAGCAAGGACATCGTCGCGATCGGCTTCGCCACCTCCGCGGAGTGGCACGAAGTGCCGCTCGACGGCAGCGCGCTCGACTGGCCGTCGGCGCTGGCTTCGCAGCTCGGCACGCCGGAGGACGGACGGGCGGCCGCGCTGCGCGAGCAGCTGCGGATCCTGCAGGAGAACCTTCTTCCCGCGGGTGCCGAGCTCGACCTGACGGCGGCGGTGTGGATCCCCTACCCCGAAACCGGGTCGGTGAACGCCGTCATGGGGTTCAGCCTTCTGCCGATGGTGGAGGGGCTCTCCGTCGCCGACGCGGCGGAGGCTCTCGCCCGGTTCGAGGAGCAGGACGACGAGTCGATGTATCTCGTCGTCGAGCAGTGGCAGGGCACCGTCGACGTCGGCGCGTTCGCCGCCTCCCGTCAGGCCCTCGTGAACCCTGAGCCCGATGACGAGCAGGGGTGGATGGAGGAGCGGGTGGACTTCGTCGTGCTGCCGACCGGTGCACGCCAGATGGTGCACGTCTTCTTCTCCACCGACAACGTGATCGCATTCGAGGACATCGCCGCCCAGACCACCGAACTCGTCGCGACGATGACGGTCGAGTACGACGGGGTCGCAGTATGACGGATGCTGCGCGCGGCGTGCTGAAGGCGCCGGGAGACTACCTGCTCATGCTTCCCGGCACGTGGTCGTTCGTGCCGATGACCGAGCCCGAGTCGGTCAAGAAGCGCATCGCGAAGATCGTCAAAGACCGGATGCCGAAGAGCGACCGGGTGGCGAAGCTGCGCGTCGAGATGCGCAAGGACGCCGAGCAGGCGGCGCTGATGGCTCTCGAGGCCGGCGCGAGCCTCTTCGCGATGGCCTTCGAGCTCATGGAGGGAGTGCCGTTCGCGGCATCCGTCATGGCCATCGAGCCGGGATGGCCGGACGACGGCCCACGGGAAGGTGAGCTCGTGGGGGACAGGCTGCTGCGATCTGTGCCGGATGCCACGGCGATCGAGCATCCGTTGGCGGCCGTCGTGCGTCGCACCGAACCGCGCATCACGCGAGGGGAGCGCAACACGCTCACCGGGATCGACCTGGAGTACTGGATGGCGCGCGAGGATCGGGAGCCGACCTACTTCCGCATCACCGTTCCCGTGAGCCCGGACGACGGGCTGGTCATCGACTTCTTCGACGCCGTGATGGCCACGGTGCTCTGGAAGGACATGGGGAGTGCTCTCCATTCACAAACACCCTGACGTTCCCTAGCTTGGGTATCAAGCCGGATGGCCGGGGGCCGTCCCTGAATAAAAGGACAGGTGGGCGGGGCCTACCGACTGAAGGAGGAGAAAGCAATGGCAAACGTCAACGCAGACTACGAGGCGATCACGTCGACCGCCAATCTGATCAACACCAACCACGAGTCGATCACCCAGATCCTCACCCAGCTGAAGACTGCGGTGGACTCGCTGGTCTCGGGCCAGTTCAAGACCGACCTGGCCTCGGGCGCCTTCCAGAGCTCGTACGAGCAGTTCAACACCGGCGTCACCCAGACCCTGACGGGCCTGCACGGCATGTCGGCCTTCCTGAAGCAGGCGCAGTCGGGCTTCGAGTCGCTGGACTCGTCGCTCTCGCAGGCTGCTTCGCAGCTCAACAGCTGAGCGACTGCACTAGGCGCAAGCGGGGCTCGATCTTCGGATCGGGCCCCGCTTTTGCGTGCGTGTGCGTAGGTGCTGCGGGGGTGTAGATGCTGCGGGGGTGTTCGGGCGTGCGTGGGTCGGGGCTGCGCGGGTGTTCGGGCGTCTGGGGCGGCGTCGGGGTTCGGGCATGCGCGCGTGAAGCGGCGTGGGCGGCGGTGCCGGCTGGATCGGGCAGATGGGCACCTGCTCGGCAGCACGCCGGGGGCGTCAGTAGTGTCGGCTGGG
>NZ_AULK01000009.1 GCF_000419445.1 Gryllotalpicola ginsengisoli DSM 22003
ACGAACCCCTTGGAGCGGGTGAACAAGGAGATCAAACGCCGCACCGACGTCGTCGGCGTCTTCCCCAACCCCGCCGCGCTGCTGCGCCTCGCCGGGGCCGTCTTGGTGGAGCAGCACGACGAATGGGACGCCGGCGACCGCCGCTACTTCAGCGAGCAGTCCATGAAACTCCTCACCGAAACGCCCGAGGAGGTGGCGATCCCCGAACTCAAAGCTGCATAATCAAACCCAGCTGACCCGCACGGTGTCGAGAAACTCCACCACTCAACGGGACGCGACCGCTGACCCCAACAGTAGGGGAGAACATGACCCCTGAAAAGGGGGTCCGTCGGAGTTTTTCGATCCGTTTCCGGCCGGTCACTCCGCTCGGCCGGGAAGTCGACGGGGCCGGTGCGTCCGCGCTTTCGAGCACCTTCCGGAAATGCGATAGCGGTCTCATAGAAACGCCATGGGCCGTTCTCGGAGCGGCGCGTTGTCATGGTGCACATGAGCGACACGAACGGATCCTTCGGAGAGGCTCCGGAGCAGCCGGCCGCGTACCCCGCGGCCCCGACGGCTCCGCAGCGCGAGTACTTCACCAAGCGCCAGACGCTGAGCATCGCCCTCGGCGCCGCCGCGGCGGCGGCCGTGATCGGCATCGGCGGCGCCTTCGGCGTCAGCTACGCCGTCGCCGGCCCCAGCAATGACACCGTGCAGCAGTCGACGACGGGGCAGCAGGGATCGTCCGGCTCGGGCAGCGTCCCCGGCTACGGGTTCTCCGGCGGCTCCGGCCAGAGCGGCTTCGGCGACAGCGGTTCGAGCGGCGGCTCGAGCGGCTCGAGCGGCTCGAGCGGCGGCGGCTCGACCTCGCAGGGCCAGACCGGCACGACCACCTCCGAGACCCAGACCGAGGCGACCGCCGACCAGCAGCAGGGCATCGTGCTGATCGACACCACCCTCGGCTACGAGAGCTCCGAGGCCGCGGGCACCGGCATGGTGCTCACCTCGAGCGGCGAGGTGCTCACCAACAACCACGTGATCGAAGGCGCAACCTCGATCTCGGTCGAGATCCCGACCACGGGCAAGACCTACACCGCGACCGTCGTCGGCACCGACGCCACCGACGACGTCGCCGTGCTGCAGCTGAAGGACGCCTCGGGCCTCACCACCGCCGACCTCGACACCGCGGGCGATGTGCACGTCGGCGACGACGTGATCGGCGTCGGCAACGCCGGAGGCGGGGGCGAACTGCTCGCCGCCGAGGGCGAAGTGACGGCGCTGGACCAGTCGATCACGACCGAGGCCGAGGGATCCGTCGCATCTGAATCGCTCACCGGGCTGATCGAGACCGACGCGGCCATCGAGGCGGGCGACTCGGGCGGCCCGCTCTACGACGCCGACGGAGAGGTGATCGGCATGGATACGGCCGCCGCCGCGAGCGGCGCGGCGCAGGGCTACGCGATCCCCATCGACGACGCGCTGAGCATCGCGGAGAAGATCGTGGCCGGCCAGTCCGGCGACGGCATCGTGATCGGCTACCCCGCCTTCCTGGGCGTCGAGATCACGGATGACTCGGCCGAGTCCGGCTCGGCCGCGGGCGGCTTCGGCGCCTCGGCGGGAAGCAGCGCGCAGTTCGGCGACTCGTCCACCGTCGCCGGCGCGCAGATCGCCGGAGTCGTCTCGGGCGGCCCGGCCGCCGCGGCCGGCCTCGAAGCCGGCGACGTGATCACGGCCCTCGACGGCCAGGCGATCTCCTCCTCCGACGACCTCACCGCCGCCCTCGCCGAGCACGAGCCCGGCGACCGGGTCACCGTCACCTGGACGGACACGGCGGGCGCGAGCCACACCGCGACCGTCACCCTGACCGAGGGCCCGGCCGCCTGAGCCGCGCCCTCCCGGCAGGCGCCGGCCCTCAGCGCGCGAGCGCGGGCCGGCGCCTGCCGCGTGTGCGGGGCCGCGGGGTGACCGCGCCGACCGACTCGAGCAGGGCGAATGCCGTCGCCTCGTCGACGATCAGGTCGGTGATGAGACCGGCGGCGAGGGCGCCGCGCAGGCTCACCACCTTGGCCGGGCCGGCCACGATGCACACGCGGCGCGCCGTGCGCTTGATGGCGCTCACGCCCGGTCCGCTGGCCCGGGCGTTGAGCGGGATGTCGTTCCACGAGCCGTCTTCTCGGAAGAACACGGTGGCGACGTCGCCGACGACATGGGCGGCCTCGAGCGCCTCGTAGTCCTCGGCGCTCAAGTATCCGCCCGAATAGACATGGCTCGGCACCTCCGAGAACGGCGTGCCGAGGCCGAAGATCGCCAGATCCATCCGGTGCTGCACGTCGAGGATGTGCTTGATGCTGCGCTCCCGCCACATCGCCTCGCGGGTCAGCGGGTCGTCGAACAGTGCCGGCACCGGGAACTCGTGGGTCACCGCCGAGAACGCCTCGCCGAACCGCCGCAGAAGCTCGCTCGCGTAGACCACACCCGTCGTGTACTGGTTGCCCGCGCCGTTGAGCTGCACCACCTCGACGCTGTGAAGTTTGCGGGGCACGAGGTGCCGGCTCACCGCGCTCATCGTCGTGCCCCAGGCGATGCCGACGGTCATGCCCGAGTCGACGAAGCGGTCGAGCGTGCGGGCGGCGACGGTGGCGACCCGCTCGAGCCGGTCGACCTCGCTTACGTTGGCGGGCACGGGCACGATGTGGCTCGCGATGCCGAAGCGCTCGTCGACCTCCGTCCGCAGCCGCGGGACCGACTCGTCGGGCGATCGGATGGCGATGGTCACCAGGCCGGTCTGGCGCGCGTAGCCGATGAGCCGGGAGACGGACGAGCGCGAGGTGTGCATCTCGTCGGCGATGGCCTCCATGGTGAGGTCCTGCATGTAGTAGAGGTTCGCAGCGGTGAGCGCGTCCTGCGTCTTGCGGTCCGTCAGTGCCTCCCGGGTCGCCTGCACATCTGTGCATCGAGCCTGACGCATCCGGTCCGTCTGCGCAAGCTCGGCGCGCGTGGCGGGCTGCAGTGCGTTCGGCATGGTCGAACGCACTGCAGATTGCACGAATGTGCAGCCCGGGAAGCTTGTTGCCGTCCCCCGCACGTCAGTAGCGTTCAGGGGAGTCGCAGGCCGACGCCGCGGATGCGGACACAGGCGCGACCCGCACGATGCACCACCAAGTCAAAGGGGACGAGAAATGGACGAGAACCTGAGTGCGCCACCGCCCGGACACGCCGAGCCGGAAGTCCCGCAGTGGCCGGTGACGCCCCCGCCCTCCCGAAGCATCCTGGCCGGACTGACCGGCGAGCTCATTCTCGAGATGTTCGGTTCGCTGATCGTCGCCGTATTCGGCACCGGCGTGGTCGCCCAGGTGGTGACCTCGAAGAGCGGTCTCGGCGGGCACGACAGCATCGCCTGGTCCTGGGGATTCGGCGTCATGCTCGGCATCCTCGTCGCCGGGAAGGTCACGGGCGCGCACCTCAATCCGGCCGTCACGATCACCATGGCCGTGTTCCGCGGCTTCTCCTGGGCGAAGGTGGGCCCGTACATCGGCGCCCAGGTGGTGGGCTGGTTCCTCGGGGCCCTCATCATCCGCATCGACTACTGGAACCCGATCAAGGCACTCGACCCCAAGCTCAGCTACACGAGCCAGGGGATCTTCTCGACGCTGCCCGGCAACGGCGACAACGGCCTCAACGTCACCCAGGGAATCGCCTTCGTCGACCAGATGATCGGTACCGCGGTGCTGCTGTTCCTGATCATGGTCATCACCGATCCGCGCAACACCAACCCGAGCCTGGTCATGGTGTCGATCCTCGTCGGCCTGGTCATCGTCGTGATCGGAATGGCGCTGGGAACCGATGCGGGTTACGCGATCAACCCGGCCCGCGACTTCGGCCCTCGCCTGATGGAGTGGTTCACGGGGTACAAGACGGCATGGACCGACCAGCACGGGGCTCCGTACTTCTGGGTTCCCATCCTCGGCCCGATCGTCGGCGGACTCGTGGGCGGGCTCGTCTACCAGTTCACCTGCGGCCTGACCCTGGCCAAGACCATCGGGGACGAGAAGCTCGACTAGGCCGTCGGCCGGGCAGGCGTCACCGACGAAGAAACAGACGAAGGAGTCATCCGTTATGAGCGATTACGTCATCGCGATCGATCAGGGCACGACGAGCACCCGCGCCATCGTGTTCGACAAGAAGGGGTCGATCGTCTCGACCGGCCAGCTCGAGCACGAGCAGATCTTCCCCCGCGCCGGCTGGGTCGAGCACGACCCGCTGGAGATCTGGAGCAACACCCGCGAGGTGATCGGCCAGGCGCTGTCGCGCGCCGACATCACCCGCCATGACATCGCCGCCGTGGGCATCACCAACCAGCGCGAGACCGCCGTGGTGTGGGACAAGACCACCGGAAAGCCGGTCTACAACGCGATCGTCTGGCAGGACACCCGCACCCAGAACATCGTCGACGAGCTCGCCAAGGACGGCGGCGGCGACCGCTTCAAGGAGATCGTGGGCCTGCCGCTGGCCACCTACTTCTCCGGCACCAAGATCAAGTGGATCCTTGACAACGTCGAGGGCGCGCGCGAGAAGGCCGAGGCGGGCGACCTGCTGTTCGGCAACACGGATGCCTGGGTGCTGTGGAACCTCACCGGCGGGATCGACGGCGGCGTGCACGTCACCGATGTCACCAACGCCTCACGCACTCTGTTCATGGACCTCGAGACGCTGAGCTGGCGCGACGACATCCTCGAGGTGTTCGGAGTGCCGCGCTCGATGCTGCCCGAGATCAAGAGCTCGTCGGAGGTGTACGGGCAGGTCGAATCCTCCAGCCTGCTGCGCGAGGTGCCGGTGGCAGGCATCCTCGGCGACCAGCAGGCCGCCACCTTCGGCCAGGCCGCGTTCGACACCGGGGAGTCGAAGAACACCTACGGCACCGGCAACTTCCTCATCTTCCAGACCGGCGAGGAGATCGTGCGGTCGAAGAACGGGCTGCTCACGACCGTCGGCTACAAGATCGGCGACGAGAAGCCGCACTACGCCCTCGAGGGCTCGATCGCGGTGACCGGGTCGCTCGTGCAGTGGCTGCGCGACAACATCGGCATCATCTCGAGCGCGCCGGAGATCGAGCAGCTCGCCGGCAGCGTCGAGGACAACGGCGGCGCCTACTTCGTGCCGGCGTTCTCGGGACTGTTCGCCCCGTACTGGCGATCGGATGCGCGCGGCGCACTGGTGGGCCTCACCCGCTACGTGACCAAGGCGCACATCGCCCGCGCGGTGCTCGAGGCGACGGCCTTCCAGACCCGCGAGGTGCTCGACGCGGTCAACGCCGACTCGGGTGTCGACCTGGAGGAGCTGAAGGTCGACGGCGGCATGACGGCCAACGACCTGCTGATGCAGTTCCAGGCCGACATCCTCGGCGTGCCCGTGGTGCGGCCGGTCGTGGCCGAGACCACGGCCCTCGGCGCGGCGTACGCCGCCGGCCTCGCGGTCGGGTTCTGGTCGGGCCTCGACGACCTGCGCGCCAACTGGCAGGAGGACAAGCGCTGGGAGCCGCAGCTGGACCCCGCGGAGCGCGACCGGCAGCTGCGGCTGTGGAAGAAGGCTGTGACGAAGACCTTCGACTGGGTCGACGAGGACGTGCAGTAGGGGCGGATCCGTCGAGCGAGCGCTACTCGGGGTCGACGGCGGCCCGCGGCGGCCACCCGGCGGCCCCGAGTTCGCGCGAGATGTTGCGGGCCGCCTCACGCAGCGCATTGACGACGTCGCCGCTCGCCGGCAGCGTCGTCGACGGAAGCACGACCGACACGGCGGCGATGACCGTTCCCGCACGGTCGGCGATCGGGGCCGCGAGGGACGCCTCGCCGAGGATCGCCTCGTCGACCTCCTCCGCGTAGCCGCGCTCGCGGATCCGGGCGAACTGCGCCTGCAGCTCGGCGGGGTCGGTCACGGTGTCGCCGGTGAGCGCGCGCAGCTCGCCGTCGCCCAGGATCGAGCTCGCCAGGGCGGAGTCGTAGGCGAGCAGCACCTTGCCCATCGACGAGGCGTGCGCGGGGATCGACAGCCCCGTCTCCGGCATCTGCTCGGTGCCGTCCGGGCGCGGGTCGTGGTGGATCACGATGACCTCGTCGAACAGCTCGACGCCGAGTCGGGTGGCGAGCCGGCTGCGTCGCGACAGCTCGGCCGTCCAGCGCATCGCGCGGGCGCGCACGTCGAGGGTGTCGAGGTAGACGTTGGAGAGCTTGAGCAGGGCCGGGCCGAGCATGTACCGGTTGCCGTGCGGCTCCTTGGCCACGAGCCCGTGAGCTTGCAGCGACTTGACGATGCCGTGCACCGTCGAGGGCGGCAGCTCGAGCGCGGAGGCCAGCTCGGCGACGCCGAGGTGACGCGCCCCCTGCAGCGACGCGAGCACTCGCGCCGCGCGATCGATGGCCTGGATCACGGTGTCTCCCCGTTGACGAACACCCGGTCTGCACATCTGTGCGGGCCCTTGACATCCCGATCATAGCGGCGGGATATTCGGCAATGTCGAATCACCATCGACGACCCGAACGAGGAGACGCCTTCGATGAAGAAGCTGATCAACGACCCCGACCGCGTGCTCGCCGACTCCCTCGTCGGCTACGCGGCGGCGCACCCCGAGGTCCGCGTCGACCACGAGAACCGCATCGTCTACCGCGCGACCCCCAAGGACTCCGGCAAGGTCGGCCTCGTCTCGGGCGGCGGCTCGGGGCACGAGCCCCTGCACGGCGGCTACGTCGGGCTCGGCATGCTCGACGCGGCCGCCGCGGGCGAGGTGTTCACCTCGCCCACTCCCGACCAGGTGCAGGAGGCCACCAAGAACGTCGACTTCGGCGCCGGGGTGCTGCACATCGTGAAGAACTACACCGGCGACGTCATGAACTTCGAGATGGCCGCCGAGCTCGCCTCCGCCGAGACCGGAGCCCAGGTGGAGACCGTGGTCGTGAACGACGACGTCGCCGTGCAGGACTCGCTCTACACCGCCGGCCGCCGCGGCGTCGGCACCACCGTGCTGCTCGAGAAGATCGTCGGCGCCGCCGCCGAAGAGGGCCGCCCTCTCGCCGAGGTCGCCGCACTCGCGCGGCAGGTCAGCGAGTCGGGCCGCTCGATGGGCATGGCGCTGACGAGCTGCACCGTGCCGGCGGCCGGGAAGCCGACCTTCGACCTGCCCGACGACGAGATGGAGATCGGCATCGGCATCCACGGGGAGCCGGGCCGGCGGCGGGTGCCGCTCGCCCCGGCATCCGATATCGCCCGCATGCTCGTCGAACCCGTGCTCGCCGACCTCGACTTCACCGCCTCGCCTGCCATCGTGATGCTGAACGGCATGGGCGGCTCGCCGCTCATCGAGCTGTACCTGATGTACGGGGAGGTCGTGAAACTGCTCGAGGCCGCCGGGGTCACCGTCGCGCGCCGGCTGGTGGGGGACTTCATCACCTCGCTCGACATGGCCGGGTGCTCGCTGACCGTGCTGAAGGCCGACGACGAGCTGATCCGGCTGTGGGATGCGCCGGTGAACACGCCGGGCCTGCGGTGGGGGGTGTGATGGCGGAGACGACCATCGGGATCGCCGAGCTGACCGCCTGGCTGCGCCGCTTCCGCGAGCTCGTGGGGGGAAACCGCGGCTACCTGACCGAACTCGATTCGGCGATCGGCGACGCCGACCACGGAGCCAACATGGACCGGGGCATGGCCGCGGTGGTGGCCAAGCTCGAGGAGACGCCGGCCGAGACCGCCGACGACCTGTTCAAGCGCACCGGCATGACGCTGGTGTCGACCGTCGGCGGCGCCAGCGGGCCGCTGTACGGCACCTTCTTCCTGCGCCTGGGCACCTCGCTCGGCGCCGTCGCCGAGGCCGACGCGACCGCGTTCGGGGCGGCGCTGCGAGCCGGTCTCGAGGGCGTCGTGCAGCGCGGCAAGGCCGAGGCGGGCGACAAGACCATGTACGACGCGCTCGCCCCCGCGCTCGAGGCGTACGACGGGGCGGTGGCGGGCGGCTCCTCGCTCGCCGAGGCCGCGCACGCCGCGCTCGAGGCCGCCGCGGCCGGCCGCGACGCCACCGTGCCGCTGGTCGCGCGGAAAGGCCGCGCCAGCTACCTCGGCGAACGCAGCGCCGGCCACCTCGACCCGGGAGCGACCTCGGCGACGCTGCTCTTCCAGGCGCTCGACGACACGCTCGCCGGGAAGTAGCGCGACCGGATGATCGGCATCGTCGTCGTCTCGCACAGTGCGGCGCTCGCCGCGGCGGCCATCGACCTCGCCGGCCAGATGGTGCACGGCGAAGGGCCGAAGGTGGCCCTCGCCGCCGGGACCGCCGACGGCGGGCTCGGCACGGATGCGGCGCGAGTGGCCGAGGCCATCGACGAGGTCGCCGGCCCCGACGGCGTGCTCGTGCTGATGGACCTCGGCTCGGCCGTGCTGAGCGCGGAGCTCGCGCTCGAATTCCGCTCCAGCGACGCGCCGGTGCGGCTGACCGCGGCGCCGATCGTCGAAGGGCTGGTCGCCGGGCTCGTGCGCGCGGCTGCCGGCGGCTCGCTCGACCAGGTGGCGCAGGAGGCGCTCGGCGCCCTCGCGCCCAAGGCGGCGCAGCTCGAGGAGCCCGCTGGTGCGCCTGAGTCGGCTGGCGGCGAGCAGCCGCCGGCGCTGGTCGACTCGGCGGCGCAGCCGACGAATGGAGACCACGCGCCCCCTGCGGCCTCCATTCAGGCTGCGCCTGAGTCGGCCGGCGGGGGGCAAGCGCCGCCCGAGGCATCCGCCGTGATCACCCTGCTCAACCCGGGCGGGCTGCATGCGCGACCGGCCGCCGCGCTCGCCGAGGTCGCGGGCGGCTTCGCGGCCACCGTGCGCCTGCGCAATCGCCGCACCGGAAACGTGGCCGCCGACGCCTCGAGCATGAGCACGCTGCTCGTGCTCGACGCGCGGCACGGGGACGAGGTCGAGGTCGAGGCACGGGGCACGGATGCCGCCGCGGCGGTCGCCGAGATCGAACGGCTCGCCGCCGACGGGTTCGGCGAGGGGGTCGTCCCCGTCGAGCGGCCCGCGGCCTCCATTCAGGCTGCGCCTGAGTCGGCCGGCGGGGGCGCAGCGCCTCGCGCGCCGGTCGACTCGGCGGCGCAGCCGGCGAATGGAGAGCACGCGGCCGGCGGGGCGGCTGCGCCTGAGTCGGCCGGCGGGGGAGACCGGGCCGTCGAGCCGATCGGCGTCAGCCCCGGCGTCGCCGTCGCACCGGTCGTGCGCATGCCCGACCCCATCGCCGAACCCGCCGACGGCGACGTGCCCGAAACCGACCGCGCCGCGGCCGCGGAGCGCATCCCCGCCGCGTTCGACGCGGTCCGCGCGGCGCTCGAGCACCGCGCGCAGGAGCTCTCCGACGACCGGTTCCACGAGGCGCGGGCGGTGCTCGAGGCGACCGCGGCCCTCGCATCCGATCGCGCGCTCGCCGACGCCGCGGCAGAGCGCGTGACCGCCCGCGGTCAGCTGCCCGAGCGCGCCGTGTGGGAGACGATCGGCGCGTTCGCCGACCGGCTCGCCGCGCAGGGCGGGGCGATGCGCGAGCGCGCCGCCGACGTGCGCGACCTGCGCGCCCGCGTCGTCGCGCGGCTGACGGGGCGCACCGAGCCGGGGCTCCCCGAGCGCGACGAGCCGTTCGTGCTGGCCGCCCACGATCTCGCGCCGGCGGATGCCGCGCTGCTCGGCACGACGCACTGCGTCGGCCTGCTCACCCGGGCCGGCGGCCCGACCTCGCACACGGCGATCCTCGCCCGCTCGCTCGGCCTGCCCGCCGTGATCTCGCCCGCCGCTCTTGAGGTGCCCGAGGGTGCGACCGTGCTGATCGATGGCGGCACCGGCGAAGTGGTCGTCGACCCGCCGGCCGAGCGGGTGGCGGTGGTGGCCGCCCAGGCGGCGGCGCCCCCCTTCGACGGCGATGGGCGCACCGCCGACGGGCGGCGCGTCGAACTGCTCGCCAACGTCGGCTCGGGCGCCGATGCGCAGGCGGCGGCCGCCGCGCACGCCGAGGGGGTGGGGCTGTTCCGCACCGAGTTCGTGTTCCTCGACCGGCAGGACGCGCCGGGCTTCGACGAGCAGGTGGCGGCGTACCGTCCGGTGCTCGCCGCCTTCGCCGGACGCAAGGTGATCGTGCGCACCCTCGACGCGGGGGCGGACAAGCCGCTGCCCTTCGTCACCGCCGACGCCGAACCGAACCCCGCGCTCGGCGTGCGCGGCTACCGCACGAGTCGCAGGCGGCCCGAGCTGCTCGACGAGCAGCTGCGCGCGATCGCGGCGGCGGCCGAGGCGGAACGGGCCGAGGCATCCGTCATGGCGCCCATGATCGACACCCCCGCCGAGGCGCGCGCGTTCGCCGAGCTCGCCCGCGGGCACGGCATCGGGCGCGTGGGTGTGATGATCGAGACGCCCGCGGCGGCGCTCGGCGCCGCCGAGATCCTCGCCGAGGTCGACTTCGTGAGCCTCGGCACCAACGACCTGGCCCAGTACACGATGGCCGCCGACCGGCAGCTCGCCGCCCTCGCCGCGCTCACCGACGCGTGGCAGCCGGCGGTGCTGCGGCTGATCCGGCTGGTCGGCGAGGCGGGCGCCGCCTGCGGCAAGCCGGTCGGGGTGTGCGGCGAGGCCGGCGCCGACCCCGCGCTCGCGCCCGTGCTCGCCGGCCTCGGCGTGACGAGCCTGTCGATGACCCCGCGCGCACTCGACGCGGTCGCGTTCGCGCTGCGCGGCGTGAGCCGGCAGCAGTGCGTGGCCGCAGCGGATGCCGCAACCGCCGCCGCGGACCCGAAAGCCGCCCGGGCGGCGGCCGCCGCGGCGCTCGCCGGGTGAGGGACGCCGCGCGCCCGCGCGGAAGGGATCCGGAACGTGCAGCGGCGTGTCCCGCTTGGTGACCCGGCGCGCCGCGCGGAATCTCTTCCGCGCGGCGGTCAGCCGTCCAGGAGCTGGTCGAGGGCAGCCCTGCCCATCGTGGCCATCGCGCCCGAGCCGTCCGATGCGGCGAGGGCCGCGCTGCCGATCGAAACCGCCCAGGCGCGCGCCCGCGCCCACGTGTCCTCGTCGACCGTGCGCAGTTCCGCATAGCGCGACCGGAACGCGCGCCGGCCCTCCGGGCCGAAGTGCAGCCAGGCGGCGGACAGGTCCGTCGCAGGGTCCCCCGCCGTGAGATCGCCGAAGTCGATGACGGCGGCCAGCCGCGTCCCGTCATCCGCGAGCACGACGTTGCCCGGGTGCGGGTCGCCGTGCAGCCACACCGGCGCGCCGGCATAGACGGATGCCTCGACCCCGGCCCGCCAGAGAGCCCGCAGCTCCTCCGCTTCGCCGGGCGCGAGGCGCCCGGCGAGGCCTGTCAGCCGCTGTTCGACGGCCTTCGTCCGCGTCGTCAACGGCACACCGCGCACGGGATTGTGCGGTGCGTCCGGCGCGGCGGGAACGTGCACGGCGGCGAAGAATTCGGCCAGCTTCGGGGCGTACGCGTCGCGCTTCGCGGGCGTCGCGTGCGCACCGCTGATGCCGTCGACCCACGGCACGACGCTCCAGGCGAAGGCGTAGCCCTCGGCCGGCCGGCCTGCCGCGACCGGCACGGGGAGCGGAAGGCCGACGAGCCGCTGCAGCTCGGGGAGGAACCGCTGTTCGTGCTCGATGAGGTGTGCGGCGGCCTCGCGCCGAGGCATCCGTATCGACAGTGCGTCACCCAGGCGGAACAGTGCGTTGTCCCAGCCTTGTGCGACGAGCCGCACGGGGCCGGCGAGCTCGGGGAACTGCTCGGCGACGAGCCGCCCGGCCAGTTCGGCTGTGACCACCAGGTCGGCGCGGGGGATGTCCATCGTCGTGCCATTATCCCGGCCGGCTCTGCCCCGCAGCCCCTCAGTACCGCAGTCTGAGCCCGCGCGGCGTCTCGGTGAAGCCGGCCGCCGTGAGGGCGTCGCCGAGCGGAGTGCCGATCACGAACGCGCCGTTCACGAGTTCGACGGCGAGCTTCTCGGCCCCGCCGCGGCGCACCAGCTGTGCGACGGAGGCGGCGGCCGCGGCCAGCACGGCCGGGTCGTCGCTGAACGCCAGCACGGTCTTCCCCCCGCGCTCGATGTAGAGCACGAGCCGCCCGTCGACGAGGGTGACCAGCCCGCCCGCCTTGCGGCCGGGCCGGTGGCCGGTCGCCGCGCCGTTCTCGCCGGCAGGCGGGTCGGGCCACGGCAGGGCCGCGCCGTAGGGGTTTGCCGGATCGGTCGCCGCCAGCGTCACCGTGGACAGCGGCGGCGGCGCCGTCTCATCGAGGGTGAAGCCGCGCAGCCGGTCCACGGTCGGGGCGCTGGCGAACTGCGCCGCCCCGAGCGTCTCGATGAAGTAGCCGCGGCGCACCTGACCGGTGTTCTCGAACTCGGAGAGCACCCGGTAGGCGAGGGCGAAGCCGCCGGGCAGCCCCTCGTTCTGCACGCTGCCGCGGGTGACGACGCCGTACCGGTCGAGCAGCGTCTCGGCCGCGGCGTGCGCGCGCAGCGTCGCGTCGGCGGTGCCGAGCGGCAGCAGCGACCAGCGCCCGGCGACCGTCGGCGGCCCGGTGCGGGTCGGCGCCGCCGGCCGCGACATGGTCGCCGCCGCGAGCTGCACCCGCCCGCCGCGGAACATACGCGAGCGCGGCGCTGTGCGCGGCCGCCGATGCGCCGCCTTGCCGCCGGTCAGTGCGCGCACCGGCGCGAGCGTGTCGTTGGTGACGAGCCCCGCCCACACCAGATCCCACAGGGCGGTCTCGAGCGCCGCGTCGTCCTGCGAACCGACCGCGTCGGAGAGCTGCCGGAAGAAGAATCCGCCGCCCGCGCCGAGCGTGGTGAGGATCTCGCGCTGCAGCGCGTCGGTCTCGAAGTCGATCGGCGCGGCGAGGGTGACCGCCGCGCTGTCGGCGAGGTGCAGGCTGAGCCATCCGTCTCGGCCCGGGATCGTCCCGGCGCCCGCCCACACGACCTCGCCGCTCGCGGTCAGCTCGTCGAGCATCGCCGGCCGGTAGTCGGGCACCCGGGCGGGCAGCACGAGCGTCTCCCACGCGGAGGCGGGCACGCGCACGCCCGCGAGCTGCTCGATGACGGATGCGACGCCGTCGACGCCCTTCAAACTGCTGGTGTTGATCGTTCGCCGGTCCCCGCCCGGCGAACCCGCGTTTTCGCCGTCCACGCTGCCGAAAACGCTGGTGCCGACGTGCTGCCAGTCGGGCAGGAACCGCGCGTAGGCGGCCGGTTCGACCGGCTCGACCTCGTGCCGCAGCGCGGCCAGCGAAAGCCGGCGCAGGCGGCGCAGGACCTCGGAGTCGCACCACTCCACCCCGGTCGTGTGCGGGCGGAACTCGCCCTCGGTCACCCGGCGTTCGTGCGCGAGGCGGCGCAGCGCGTCGGCGACGACGGCCTCACCCAACCCGAACCGCGCCGCGACCTCGGCGGCGGAGAACGGCCCGTGGGTGCGGGCGTAGCGGCCGACCAGGTCGCCGAGCGGGTCGGCGACGGGTTCCACGAACGCGACCGGAACCCCGATCGGCAGCGGCACCCCGAGCGCGTCGCGCAGGCGCGGCGCGTCTTCGATCGCGGCCCAGGCGTGCGAAAAATCCGTATTTTGCGCGTCTCGACCCTGCGAGTGCGAAAAATTCGTATTTTGCGTATTTTGCGCCGACGCCTTCGCGGGGTCACCGCCGCGGGCGCCGCCCAACCGCCCCGGCCAGGCGACGCGCAGCGCCCGCTTGGCCCGCACCAGCTCATCCAGGTGCGACGTGAGCTCCGCCTCGTCGCCGGCGAACCGTGCCGCGAGCTCCTCCGTCGACAGCGGGCCGAGGATGCGCAGCAGATCGGCCACGCCCTCGAGCCCGCGCGCGTGCCGATCCTCGGGCAGCCGCTGCAACTCCCGCTCGACCCGCTCGATGACCGCCGGGTCGAGCAGCTCGCGCAACTCGCTGCGCCCGAGCAGTTCGGCCAGCAGCTCGGTGTCGACCGTGAGCGCGGCCGCCCGGCGCTCGGCCAGCGGCGCATCGCCCTCGTACATGAACGCCGCGATGTACCCGAACAGCAGCGTCGAGGCGTACGGGCTCGGCCGGTCGGTCGTGGTCTCGACCAGGCGGATGCGCCGTTGCTCGATCCGCTTCGCGATGTCGCGCAGCGCGGGCAGGTCGTAGACGTCCTGCAGGCACTCCCGCATCGTCTCGAGGATGATCGGGAACTGCGGGTACTTCTGCGCCACCTCGAGCAGCTGCGCGCTGCGCATGCGCTGCTGCCACAGCGGCATTCGCCGCCCGGGGTCGTAGCGCGGGAACAGCAGCGCCCGCTGCGCCGCCTCGCGGAACCGGGCGGCGAACAGCGCCGAACCGCCGACCTCTTCGGTCACGAGCTGCTCGAGCTCGTCGGGGGAGAAGGCGAACAGCTCGGCGCCGGGCGGCTCGGCGTCCGAGTCGGGCAGCCGCACGATGATGCCGTCGTCGGCGGCGAGAGCGGATGCCTCGAGCCCCAGCCGCTCGCGCACCCGCTGCCCCACCGCCAGCGCCCACGGCGCGTGCACGGTCATGCCGTACGGGGAATGCAGCACGATGCGCCAGTCGCCGAGCTCGTCGCGGAACCGCTCGACCACGAGCGTCTTGTCGGTGGGCAGGTGGCCGGTCGCGGTCTTCTGGTCGGCGAGGTAGGTCAACAGGTTGCGCACGGCGCGCTCGTCCAGTCCGTCGGAGCGCAGCCGGGACGCGGCATCCGTCTCGATCGCCGTGCCCAGCTCGCGGGTGAAGACGCCGAGCGCCTCGCCCAGCTCGGCCGGCCGGCCGATCGCGTCGCCGTGCCAGAACGGCACCCGCCCCGGCGCGCCGTACTCGGGCGTGACCATGACCCGGTCGTGCGTGATCTCCTGGATGCGCCAGCTCGTGGTGCCGAGCGCGAAGACGTCGCCGACCCGCGACTCGTACACCATCTCCTCGTCGAGCTCTCCGACTCGGCGTGCAATACCGTTCTCGTCGCCGACCATGAACACGCCGAAGTACCCGCGGTCGGGGATCGTGCCGCCGCTCGTGACCGCGAGCCGGCTCGCGCCGGGGCGGGAGGTGAGGACGCCGCGCTCGCGGTCCCAGACGACGCGGGGCCGCAGCTCGCCGAACTCCTCGCTGGGGTAGCGGCCGGAGAGCAGGTCGAGGGTCGCCTCGTAGGCGCTGCGCGGCAGGGTGGCGAACGGTGCCGCGCGGCGCACGGTGTCGAACCATCCGTCGACGTCGACCGGTCCGACCGAGACGGCGGCGACGGTCTGCTGGGCGAGGATGTCGAGCGGGTTCTGCGGCACCCGGATCTGCTCGATGAGCCCGGCGCGCATGCGTTCGGTCGCGAGCGCCGACTGCACCAGGTCGGCGCGGTGGTTCGGGAAGATCACGCCCTTCGACACCTCGCCGACCTGGTGGCCGGCGCGGCCGATGCGCTGCAAGCCACTGGCCACCGACGGGGGAGCGGCCACCTGCACCACCAGGTCGACCTCGCCCATGTCGATGCCGAGCTCGAGGGAGCTCGTCGCGACGACGCAGCGCAGCCGACCGGTCTTGAGGTCGTCTTCGATGGCGGCCCGCTGCTCTTTCGACACCGAGCCGTGGTGCGCCCGGGCGAGCACGGGCGCCTCGGTCGCCACCGCACCCGTCGTGCCCGAGGAGCCGACCAGCTGCGCCGGGAACGAGGTCGGCGCCTCGGCCGGGAAGCCGAGCCGTTCCGCATAGAGCTCGTTGAGCCGGGCGGTGAGCCGCTCGGTCGTGCGCCGGCCGTTGGCGAACACGATCGTCGAGCGGTGCGCGAGCACCTCGTCGAGCACCGCCTCGTCGACGTGGGTCCACATCGTGCCGCCCTGCTTGTCGGAGTCGGGCCCCGACTGCAGCTCGCGCATGTCGTCGACCGGCACAACGACCCGCAGATCCCACCGCTTGTGCGAGGCGGGGGCGACGATCGTGGTCGGGGTCGACCCGGACAGGAACCGGGCGACCTCCTCGGGCGGCCGCACCGTCGCGGACAGGCCGATGCGCTGCGCCGGCTTCGGCAGCAGCGCGTCGAGCCGCTCCAGCGACACCGCGAGGTGCGCGCCGCGCTTGGTCGAGGCGACGGCATGCACCTCGTCGACGATCACCGTCTCGACCTGGTCGAGGGTCTCGCGCGCGCCGCTCGTGAGCATGAGATAGAGCGACTCGGGCGTCGTGATCAAGATCTCAGGCGGATGCGTGAGCAGCCGGCGCCGCTCACCGGCCGGGGTGTCGCCCGAGCGCACGCCCACGCTCACGTCGGGTGCGTCGAGCCCCAAGCGCTTGGCGGTCTGGGCGATGCCGACGAGGGGGCTGCGCAGGTTGCGCTCGACATCGACGCCGAGGGCCTTGAGCGGCGAGATGTAGAGCACTCGCGTCTTCGCGGTGCGGGCGCGCACGGCATCCGTCAGCGCCTGATCGCTCATCAGACGGTCGATCGCCCACAGGAACGCCGCGAGCGTCTTGCCGGAGCCGGTGGGGGCGATGACGAGCGTGTTGCGGCCCGACGAGATCGCCTCCCACGCGCCGAGCTGGGCGTCGGTGGGCGCGCTGAAGGCGCCGCCGAACCACTCGCGGGTCGGGGCGGAGAACCGCTCCAGAGCATCGCCCATCCGCACCATTCCAACACGCGCCGCTGACACGCGACCCGTGCCGCGTTGGGTGCAGCGCGCCCGTGCTCCTAGAGTGCTGGGCATGGCAGTGCGCACGCCCGATCCCGATCCCGAGGACCAGCCCGCCGCGGAGGAGCCCGTCTACGGACCGGCATGGCTGAGCGACATCGAGCTCGAGCAGATCAGGCACCGCATGCCGATCCTCTACGTCGAGGCCGTACCGGTGCGCGTCGACGGCCTCGGGCGGGTCATCGATGTCGGCCTGCTGCTGCGCGCGACGCCGCTCGGAGAGTTCATCCGCACGATCGTCTCGGGCCGGGTGATGTACGGCGAGACCGTGCGCGACGCCCTGTTCCGGCACCTCGAGAAGGACCTCGGGCCGATGGCGTTCCCGCTGCTGCCGGCCTCGCCGGTGCCGTTCACGGTCGCCGAGTACTTCCCGATGCCGACGGAGAGCCCGTACTTCGATGCGCGGCAGCATGCCGTGTCGCTCGCCTTCGTGGTGCCGGTCACCGGCACCACCGAGCCGCGGCAGGACGCGCTCGAGCTCACCTGGCTCACCCCGGCCGAGGCCGCGTCGGACGCCGTGTGCAACGAGCTCGAGGGCGGCCGCGGCGCGCTGGTGCGCGCGGCGCTCGCCTCGGTCGGCGCGCTCGCGTAGGCGTCCGCCCCACGCGCCGGTCGACTCGCCGCGCAGCGGGCGCACGCCGGTCGACTCGCCGCGCAGCGGCGAATGGAGACCGCGCGCCCCTACCCGCGCACCATGCGGATCTCGCGGAGCCCGTCCACCAGCTCCCGCCCGTCCGCCACGAACCCGTTGCGCCGGTAGAACGCCTGTGCGCGCGGGTTCGGGTCGGCCACCCAGAGCACGGATGGCTCGTCGCCGAGCACGGCGTCGAGCATCCGTTGCCCGGCCCCGCTGCCGTGATGCGCGGCCAGCAGGTAGAGCACGTACAGCTGCCACGGGTGAGCTGCGTCGTCGTCGCGGCTCGGGCCTGCCTGCGCGATGCCGACGATCTCGCCACCGTGCTCAGCGACCGCGATGCGGTACGCAGTGAAGCGCGGGTCGCTGAGCATCAGCGTCCATGTGCGCTTCCGGCGCTCGATGAAACCCGGGTCGTCGAGCTCGTCGTCGATGCCCATGCCGCGGTAGGTCTCCTGCCACGCCTGCACGTGCACCCGGGCCATGCCCGGCACGTCCGCGGGCGTCGCCGCCCGCACGATGATCTGCCCCATGGCTCTCAGGCTAGGGGGCCGCGCGGCGGCGAGCCGGTTACGGGCGCGAGGCGCGGCGCGGGGCGCGGGTGCGACCGGCCGCCGAGCCCGGCGTCGAAGTCGAGTAGCTCGGCTTCGACTCGCGGCGCACGGATGCCTCGGGCCGAGCGCCCCCGGCGCGACCGGAGCGCTGCTGACCGCCGCGCTGCGCGGGAGTGCCGGCTGCGGCATCCGTGCCCCGGCGACGCCGGTCGCCCTGTACGCCGCCCTGGCCCGCCTGACCGGAGCGGCCGCGGCCGCCCTGCTGGCCGCCCTGGCCGCCGCCCTCGCGGCGCGCGCGCTTGCGCTGCGCGTTCGCGCCGGTGGAGCGTCCACCGGTCGATTGCCCGCGGGCGGGCGCCTCGGTCCGGACGTAGGGAACGAGCGCGACCGGCTCGCCGACCAGGCGGGAGACCTCGGGCGATGCCGCCGTGACGGTCTGGAAGCCGACCTTGATGTCTGCCTTGCGCAGCAGCGCGCGCAGGTCGCTCTGTTCGTTGGGCAGGGCTATCGTCACGACGTCCCCGGCCGAGCCGGCGCGGGCGGTGCGCCCGGAGCGGTGCAGGTACGCCTTGTGCTCCGTCGGCGGGTCGACGTGCACGACGAGCTCGACGTCGTCGATGTGCACGCCGCGCGCCGCGACGTCGGTCGCCACGAGCACCCGCACCGAACCGCCGTGGAAGGCGGCGAGGTTGCGGTCGCGCGCGTTCTGCGACAGGTTGCCGTGCAGGTCGACGGAGGGGATGCCGGCCTCGGTGAGCTTCTTGGCGAGCTTCTTGGCCTGGTGCTTGGTGCGCATGAAGAGGATGCGCCGCCCCGCGCCGCGCGCCAGCTCGCGCACGAGCGAGTCCTTGCCGGCGGTGGACTCCACGGCGAAGACGTGGTGGGTCATCGCGTCGACGTGCGAGGTGGCCTCGTCGACGGAGTGCAGGATCTCGTCGCGCAGGTAGCGCTTCACGAGCCGGTCCACGCCGTTGTCGAGCGTGGCGGAGAACAGCAGTCGCTGGCCGCCTCGGGGCGTCTTGTCGAGGATGCGGGTGACGACCGGCAGGAAGCCGAGGTCGGCCATGTGGTCGGCCTCGTCGAGCACGGTGATCTCGATGCGGTCGAGCGACAGCACGCCCTGCTTCATCAGGTCGTCGAGGCGGCCGGGGGTCGCGACGACGATGTCGACGCCGCGGCGCAGCGCCTCCTCCTGGCGGGCCTGCTTGACGCCGCCGAAGATGATGGTCGTGGTGAGCCCCATCGCCTCGGCGAGCGGGGCGAGGGTCTGGTCGATCTGGGTGGCGAGCTCGCGGGTCGGGGCGAGCACGAGGCCGCGCGGCTGGCGGCTGCGGCCGCCGCGGCTGCCCTCGCCCAGGCGCGCGGCGAGCGGGATCGCGAAGGCGATCGTCTTGCCCGAGCCGGTCTTGCCCCGGCCGAGCACGTCGCGGCCGGCGATCGAGTCGGGCAGGGTCGCGACCTGGATGGGGAACGCCTCGGTCTTGCCGTCACGGGCGAGGGCTGCGGCGATGGGCGCGGGAACGCCGAGTTCGGCGAAAGAAGTCATGGAGGTGGTATGCCTTTCCTGGCATGAGAGCGCAGACGGATGCTGCGAGGATCGGTCGCACGCGGACGAGTGCCAGCGCGGTGCGCCGTCAGAACAGAACGGGTCGATTCACGACGCTTGGGGGCGCACACAGAGCGGCGCCACCCGACGAGTCTAGCCCACGCGCGCCCCTGCCTTCCCCGCGCCTCGAATCCCCGGTTCAACGCGCCTCAGATTCTCCGGTTCCCGCGCGTCGGATCCCCCGGTTCCCCAGATCGCTGAGGAGCGGCGCGCAGCGCCGCGTCTCGAAGCGTCCCGCCGCCGCGCACCTTTCGAAACGTCCCGCCGCTGCGCACCTCTCCGAACGCAAGAAAAACGGTCGCGTCGCATCTCCGCCGTTCTCGCGTGCCGACGGCCCTCCTCTTCCGGCGGCTCTCCGAACGCAAGAAAAGCGGTCGCCGCACCCCGTCGCTGGTCGCGGACCGATTCTCTTGCGCTCGGAGAGGCGCCGGCCAAGGACTATCGTCGTCTCGCTGGTCCGGTCGCTGAGGAGCGGCGCGAAGCGCCGCGTCTCGAAGCGCCGCCGTTTCGCTCCTCGGGTCGCTGAGGAGCGGCGCGCAGCGCCGCGTCCCGAAGCGCCTCCGTTTCGCCCCTCGGGTCGCTGAGGAGCGGCGCGCAGCGCCGCGTCCCGAAGCGCCGCCGTTTCGCCCCTCCAGTCCGCTGAGGAGCGGCGCGAAGCGCCGCGTCTCGAAGCGCCACCGGCACCCCGATAGGTTGGCTGCATGCCCCAACCGCAGCCGGCCGAGACGACGCAGACCCGATATGAGGTGCGCTTCGACTGGGGGATCGACGGGTTGAAGAGCATCGCGCCGGGCGCCGGCGTGATCGTCTTCGTCGACACGATCTCGTTCACCACCACGGTCGAGCTCGCGGCGGGCTTCGGGCTCGAGGTCGAGCCGTACCCGACCATGGACCGCGAGGCGGCCGCCGCCTACGCCGCCGCCGTCGGCGCGAAGCTCGCGGGTCGCCGCGGCGAAGCCGGCCTCACGCTCTCTCCGACGAGCATGACGCCCGAGAACGCGGCGGCCTCCGGCGCCGGGCGGCTCGTCGTGCTCTCGCTCAACGGCTCGCGCGTCGCCGCCGCTGCGGCGGGCTTCGGCGTTCCCGTCGTCGCGGCGAACCTGCGGAACTTCTCGGCCGTGGCCCGCTGGGTGCTCGCCTACCAGCAGCAGCTCGGCACCCGCGCAAACGTCGCCGTCGTCGCCTCGGGCGAGCGGCGGGCCGACGACAGCCTGCGCCCCGCCGTCGAAGACCAGCTCGCCGCCGGCGCCGTGGTGGAGGCGCTGCAGAAGCTCGGCATCGACTTCTGCTCACCAGAGGCCGCCGTCGCGGCCGCCGCGTTCGCGGGGCTGCGCGGGGCGGTGAAGCACCTGCTGACCGCATCCGTATCGGGTCAAGAGCTCGCAGCCGTCGGCCAGCTCGACGACGTGAAGATCGCGGCGCAGCTCGACGTGTCCGACGTCGTGCCGGTGATGCGCGACGGCGTCTTCCGCGCCGTGCCGCGCGCCGAGCAGCAGACGGAATAGCTCCCGGCGCCGCGCGGTTCGCTCCCGCATGAAGGCCGTACTCGGAGAAACCATCATCGCCGAGGCCCCGGAGGAGGACCTCATCCGCATCGAGGGCAACTGGTACTTCCCGCCCGCCGGCGTCGCCGGGCAGTACCTCAGCGAGAGCCCCACCCCCTACACCTGCCCCTGGAAGGGCGAGTGCCAGTACTACACCGTCACCGTCGACGGGCAGCCCTACCCCGACCGGGCATGGAGCTACCCGCATCCGTATCCGACCGCGTTCGACCGCGTCGGCAAGGACTTCTCGGGTTACGTCGCGTTCTGGAAGGACGTGCAGGTCGTCGAGTGAGTCGACCGAGGTCACCGAGACACCCGATGTCGCCGGTCGCCGCCAGACTGGGCCCATGACGACTGGGCGCACGACGCAGACCGGCAACGCCCGTGGCACCGTCTGGGCGTTCCTCGCCCTGTCCACCGCGTGGGGCGCGAGCTTCCTCTTCATCAAGGTCGGGCTCACCGGCCTGTCGCCCGCGCAGGTCGTCGTCGGGCGCATCGTGCTCGGCGCCGCGGCGCTCGCCGCGATCATGCTCGTCACCCGGCGGCCGTGGCCGCGCGAGCTCAAGCTGTGGGGCCACATGCTGGTGGTCGGCGCGCTGTTCTGCGTGGTGCCGTTCACCCTGTACGCCTGGGCCGAGTTGCGCGTGCCGAGCAGCCTGGCGAGCATCTACAACGCCAGCACGCCGATCATGACCCTCCTGCTGACGCCGCTGCTGCTGCGCCGCGAGCGGCTGAGCGGCCGGCAGCTCGCAGGCCTGCTGGTCGGCATGGCCGGAGTGCTCGTGCTCGTCGCCCCGTGGCAGCTGGCCGGCTCCTCCGCGCTCGCCGGCACGCTGCCGGCGCAGCTCGCCTGCCTCGGCGCGACGGTCTGCTACGGCATCGCCGGGCTCTACATGCGCCGCTTCCTCACCGGGCTGCCCTACGACTCGACCACGCTCTCGACGGTGCAGATGGTGGTGGCGGCTCTGCTCACGCTGGTCCTCGCCCCGTTCGACGCCCGCGGTCCGGTCTCGCTCGACCTGCCGGTCGTGGCCGCGGTCGTGGCGCTCGGCGTGCTCGGCACGGGCATCTCCTACATCTGGTACACGAAGATCGTGCGCGACTGGGGCCCGGCCCGCGCCTCGACCGTCACCTACCTCTCGCCGGTCGTCGGCGTCGTGCTCGGCGTGCTGGTGCTCGGCGAATCCATGCACTGGAACGAACCGCTGGGCGGGCTGATCATCATTGCGGGCATCCTGGCCAGCCAAGGGGGGGTACGGATGCCGCGGCGCGCGGCTCAGGCGGAAGAGACCCGGCTCACCTGAAGTCGGAGGCGGCGGCCGCGGCGCGGCGGGTCGCGGAGGAGATCTCGCGCTTGGTCCAGGAGATCAGGTAGGCGCGGGAGAAGCTGCGCGAGCAGGTGGCGCAGGACAGCGCCCGTGTCGGCTTGCGGTGCCGGTAGTGCACGTGGCCGTTGGGGCAGGTGCCGACCCAGGGGGCGAGCTCGGTCGCGGTCTCGCCGTCGTGGGTGCGGCGGCCGACGTAGCCGATCTGCCGCGCCATCCGCCGCCACTCGGGCCCGTGCCCGGCGGCCGGACCGGCCAGCGCGTGCGCGACCTCGTGCAGCAGGATCTGGTGCACGTCGTCGTCGCCCCAGCGCGCGGCGAGGTAGCGGGAGACCGTGATGCGCTTCTTCGAGTAGTCGGTGAGGCCCGCGCGCTTCTTGGCGTTGTCGAAGCCGAAGCTCCACACGGCGGGGTCGAGGTGGAGCCGGATCAGGGCGTCGGCCCAGATCCGCACGCGGGCGAGATCAGACACGCTCGCACTCTAGAACAGCGGTACGACATTGTGTTCGAGCCGCCGTTTGGCGGTCTCCAGCGCGAATTCGGAGGACGCGACCTGGTCCTGAGGGGCGGCGAATTCCTTGCGCAGCCGCAGCGCCTCGGCGAAGTCGGCGACCGCGCGCTCGTCGTCGCCCTGGTCGAAGTAGACCTTGCCGCGGTGCTGCAGCCCGAACGCCTCGTGGTGGTGCCACTCGTGCGTGTGCGCCTCTTCGATGCACGCGGTGAGGTCGGTGAGGGCCTCCTCGTAGCGGCCGAGGTACTGCAGCACCTGCGCCCGGATCATGCGCGGCCGCTGCAGCGAGCGGCGGTCGCCGGTGAAGCGGGCGAGCCGGTAGGCCTCGTTGGCGGTGTCGAGCGCGTCGTCGAGGTTGCCGCCGACCTTGAGCAGCCAGGCCTTCTCGCACAGCGCGTCCCTGCTGCGCAGATCGCCGAGTTCGGCGAGACGATGGCCGACCTCCACCAGGTCGACCCGCTCGCGAAGAGTCTCCGGATCGTAGCCGAGGATGATGCTGCTCACGCCAGGCAGGGTAACCGCGGCCGCGGCATCCGCTCGTCATGCCACGCCCAGCCGCGCTCAGCCGGAGCGCGTGATCTTCACCTCGACCAGGCGGTCGTCGCCGGCGCGCGGGCTGCCGCGCCCGTCGGTGTTGTTGGTCAGCAGCCACAGCGTGCACGGCGCGACCAGCTTGACGTCGCGGATGCGCCCGAGCGTGCCGACGAGCTGGGCGGATGCCTTCGCCGTGGTCCCTCCGGCGCCGAGCTGCACCACCCACAGCCGCTGCCCGCCGAGGCCCGCCATGAAGACCGTGTCGCCCACCACCGCGATCGCGCTCGGGCTCGCCTCGTCGGTCGACCACTGCAGCACCGGGTCGGTGAGGCCCTGCCGGTGCCCGATGCCCTCGACGAGCGGCCAGCCGTAGTTGGCGCCCTTCGTGATGCGGTTCAGCTCGTCCCAGGTGTCCTGCCCGAACTCGGCGGCCCACATCGTGCCGTCGGGCTGCCAGCCGAGACCCTGCGGGTTGCGGTGCCCGAGCGTCCACACCGGGGAGCCGGGGAACGGGTTGCCGGCCGGCACCGCGCCGGTCGGCGTCACCCGCAGGAGCTTGCCGCCGAGGTAGTCGACGTCCTGCGCCCGCTCGGGATCGCTGGCGTCGCCCACCGTGATGTAGAGCATGCCGTCCGGGCCGAAGGCGAGCCGCCCGCCGTTGTGGTTCGCCGCGTGCGGCAGGCCGGTGACGATCGGATGCGCCGCGCCCAGCGCCAGCGCCCCCGTCGGCCCGGTGAGCGCCATGCGCACGACCCGGTTGTCGTCCGCCGTGGTCTCGTAGGCGTACAGCACGCGCGGGTTCCCGGGCAGCAGCGCGAGGCCGAGCAGGCCGCCCTCGACGTCGTGCACGACGCCCGGAACCGTGCCGACGGTGCGCATCGCGCCGTCCGTCGTGCGCTCGAGGATGCGTCCGGAGTCGCGCTCGCTGATCAGCGTCGTGCCGTCGGGCAGCCGGGCGATCGACCAGGGCCCCTCGAGCCCGGTCTCCAGCGTGCGCGGTTCGCCGGCGAGCACCCAGTGCCCGGTCGTCTCGGCCGAGGCGGTCGGCGTCGGGGTCGCGCGGGCCGAGCCGCTCGATGACGCCGACGGGGAGGAGGTGGCGGACGCCGCCGCCGAGCCGGACGCCGACGGCACGGCGCTGAGCGACGTGGTCGGGCCCGCCGAATCGCGGTGGTAGCAGCCGGCGAGCAGCAGGGCGAGGGCGAGGGATGCCGCGACCGCCGCGCTCACGCGGCGGGTGGTGCGAAGCATCCGATCGCCCATCGTCGGTGCGCCTAGCCGCCGCGCCTGACCTGGAACACGTTCAGCGACGGCGAGGGGGAGGGCAGCGCCGTCTGGTCGGTGACGATCGCGCCGGGGCGCGCGAACTCGTCGAAGTCGGCGCCGAAGACGGCCTGCGCCGGGTGCGGCCCCGCGGCCATCAGCCGCGGCAGCCACGCCACGGGCAGCTCGGCCGGCGAGCCCACGAGCACGAAGTTGCCGAAGCGGCGGCCCTTGAGCACCTGCGCCTCGGCGAGCACGGCGGCATGCGGCACGACCTGGGCGAGCGTCGCGGCCTGGCCGCGGGCGAAGCGCAGCGGCGGGCCGTCGGCGATGTTGACCAGCACGATCCCGGTCGGCTTCAGCAGGGCGACGGCCTCGCGGTAGAACTCGACGCTCGTCACGTGCGCCGGGGTGCGGGCGCCGCTGAAGATGTCGATCACGACGAGGTCGGCCTGGCCGCGCAGCCCCGACGGCAGCTTGCCGAGCACCTCGCGGGCATCGCCGTAGCGCACCCGCACCTGAGCCCCGCGCGGCAGCGGCAGGTGCTCGCGCACGAGGTCGACGAGCTCCTGCTCCAGCTCGATGACCTGCTGGCGGCTGCCCGGGCGGGTCACCGCGATGTAGCGCGGCAGGGTCATCGCGCCCGCGCCGAGGTGCACGGCGGTGATCGGCTCGCCGGGCTCGCCGATCAGGTCGATCACGTTGCCCATGCGCTGGATGTACTCGAAGAACAGGCTCTGCGGGTCCTCGAGGTTCACATGCGACTGCGGCGTGCCGTCGACCACCAGCTCGTACGCTCCTGGGATGAACCGGTCGGGCTCGATGACCGCGCGGTAGCCCGAGTGCCTGAGGATCACCGAGGGGTCGTCGCTCACCCCTTCAGGCTACTTCGCGGCCGCCGCATCGAGGGGGCGGGTCTGCGGCCGCTCGCCGTGCCGGTGCAGGTGCCGGCCGCCCGCGGCGGCGATCACGGCGATGCATCCGCCGCCGATCACGGCGCCCGCGAGGAACAGCACCGGGTAGGGCACCCACGGCGACAGCGCCGCCAGGATCGCCGGGATGAAGAAGCCCGCGTACGCGGCGGAGTAGTACAGGGCGGTGAGGCCCGCGAGGTCGTCGGGCCGGGCGATGCGCTGCACCTCGAGCATGCCGCCGAGCATCAGCAGCCCGTTGCCGACGCCGAGCACCGCGGCCGCACCGATCGCGACGGCAGGGCTGAGCGTCGCGGTCGCGAGCGCGCAGGTCAGCATGCCGGCCACTGCGGCGGCCATCGCGACGACCATGCCGAGGGCGGACCGGGGGCTGTGCAGCCGCCGCGCGGTGGGCTGCACCAGGAACGCCGCGCCCAGGGTCACGAGGCACAAGAGGCCCGAGAACGCGATCTGCTCGCCCGGCACCCGCCCCGCGAGCACGGCGGGCAGCACCGCGTACGAGCTGCCGGCGGTGCCGAACACCCACGACGAGGCGGGCAGCACGACGAGCATGAAGCGCCGGTGCGAGGCCGCAGGCACCTTCAGATCGGATGCGAGCTGCGCGAGGCTCGCCCGCGCTCCGCGCGCCCGGGTCTCCGGCGCACGGGCGCCGAGCAGGCCGGCGGCGAGCGAGAGCCCCGCGCAGACCAGGTAGGGCAGCTGCTGCGGCAGCGGCGCGTACTGCGCGAGCGCCGCGGCGGCCACCGCCCCGAGCAGGAACCCGGCGGTCAGCGACAGTGCGCCCCGGGTCGCCCCGGTCGCCGCCGGCGCGTCCTCGAACGGATGCTGCGACAACTCCTTCACCCACGCGGTGCCCACCGCCATCGCGAGCCCCAGCGCGATGCCGCACAGCACCCGCCCCACTCCGAGCAGCACCGGGCTGCCGTACGCGAACGCCAGCACCAGGCTGCCGAGCGCGGCGAGGAACGGCGCGGGCACCATCAGCGGCCGGCGGCCGTACCGGTCGGAGAGCGGGGCGGCGACGAGCATCGCCGGCACGATGCCCAGCACGTAGACGCCGAGCAGGGCGTCGACGGTCACCGCGCCGAGGTGGTCCCGCTGGCGGTACATCACGAGCAGCGGGGTGAACTCGTTGCCGCCCCAGGCGACGGCGAACAGGGCGGCGCAGGCGAGCAGCCACGGGCGCCGCGAGGGGGTGCGGGCCGGGGCATCCGATCTCGTCGTCCTCGGAGAGGTATCAGCGGGCGTCATCGGATGAGGACCTCGTGCACCTCGCTCAGGTGGTCGTGCAGCAGAGCGGCGAAGCGGTCGGCGTCGCGCGCGTCGATCGCGGCGAGCAGCGCCTCGTGCTGCGCGATGACGGACTCGGCGACGGCTCCGGGCACGGAGGTCGCGATCATGCGCACCTGGCGGGCGCGCAGGCTCTCGTAGAAGCGGATGATCAGCTCGTTGCCGCCCGCCTGGACGATCGTGCTGTGGAAGTCGGCGTCGGCCGCGGCGTAGGCGCCGAGGTCGCCGTCGCGCACCGTGCTGCGCTGCAGCTCGAGGTTCTGCCGCAGCTGCGCGACGAGGGCCGTCGTGCGGGCGGCGTCGCCGGTGACGACCCGGGCGGCGTGCGCCTCGACCAGCTCGCGCGCCTCGATGACGTCGCGGGCCTCGGAGCGGGCGATGGGCACGATCAGGGCGCCGCGCTTCGGGTAGAGCTTCATGAACCCTTCGGCCTGCAGGCGCAGGAACGCCTCCCGCACGGGCGTGCGGCTGATGCCGAGCCGGGCGGCGACCTCCCCTTCGCTGATCAGGTCGCCGCCGGCGAGTTCGCCGCTCAGGATGCGGTCGCGCACGTCCGCGTACGCGCGCTCGCCGGCGGGGGCCGAGGTGAGGGGTGCGGAAGCCATGGCCTCCATCATAGATACAAGTCGTGGCTATGCGGTCCAGTGGGCCGAACTCAGGATGAGCGCCGGTTCGAGGCGATATACGGCTTCGCTCCGCGCTGCTCCTGAATTCGGTCGCCCGCAGCACCGTCGACCGCCCCCGCACAGTCGGCCCGCTCCACGACTTGTCCCCAGATGCGGCCGTTGCCGCATCCCGCCGCCCCAGCATCGGGCATCGTCAGGGGCTCATGGAAACCGACGCCGAACTCGATCGCATCGAACGTCACATCGCGGAGTGCGGGGGAGCCGCGCGCGTGCGCTCGACCGACCGCCGCACGAAGCGCGCACTGGCGCGCGGCGTCGCCTGCAGACGGCTGCTGAGGGTTCGCAACGGGTGGTACTCCCTGCCCGGCGCCGATCCGGCCGCCGTGGCGGCCGTGCGCGTCGGGGGCGTGCGTACCTCGACCTCTGCCACGCGCGCCGGCGGGCTCTGGACCTGGGACGACGGCAAGCTGCACGTCGCCGTGCCACTGCACGCGAGCCGGCTGCGGCTGCCGCGCGCCGCGTCGCTGTGCGTGCACTGGTGCGCAGAACTGGTCACCGGCGCGAATGCCCTGCCGCTCGCGGTCGTGCTGCTGCACGTCGCGATGTGCCAGCTGTTCGAGAACGCGGTCGCCGTGATCGACTCTGCTCTGAACAAGCGGCTGATCTCCATGCGGTCGCTCGAGACAGCGTTCGCCGGCGCACCCGAGCGGTGTCGCCGGCTCCTCGCCTGGTGCGACGCCGCGAGCCAATCCGGCACCGAGTCGTTGGTGCGGGTGCGCCTGCGGCGGCTCGGCATCGCGGTGCGCACCCAGGTGCCGATTCCCGGTGTCGGCTTCGTCGACCTGCTCGTCGGCAATCGGCTCGTGATCGAATGCGACAGCCGCGAGTTCCACGACAAGGCCGACAGCTATGCCAAGGATCGCGAGCGCGACCTCGAGCTCATCAGGCAGGGCTACCTGCCCCTCCGGCTCACCTACGGGCAGATCCTCTTCCGCTGGCACGAGGTGGAACCCGTGATCCTCGAGATCGTCCGCGCCGACCGGCATCGTTGACCGGCGCACCCGGCGACCGAATTCAGGACATACGGATGCTCGAGCTCATATCCCCCTCGCCTCCGCGCTCCTCCTGAGTTCGGCCCCCGACCCGGCCGCGGCGCCCGATCTCCACCCGCGCTCCACCCCAGGGTGGTGGGCCCGGGCCGCCGGGGCCGGGAGCATCGAAGACATGAGCCTGAACCTCCAGTACTTCGCCTACGCGCTGCTCGGCCTCGCCGCCATCGCGTGGATCTGCTACCGCCAGATGACCTGGCGCCCCGTCGACCCCGCCCGCATGTGGCGCGGCCCCCTGATCTTCGGCGTGATCGGCGCCGGCACCATCGTCACCGGCAGCAAGCAGCTCGTGCTCGGTCCCGTCGACATCGCCACGCTCGCGATCGAACTGACCCTCAGCCTGGCCATCGGGGCGGTCATGGGCGCCATCGCCCACTTCCGCCGGCTCAGCCCCCAGGCGGTCGCCGCCTACGAGGCGAAGCGCGTCGACGGCGGCCGCGGCGGCACCCACGGCCCCGTCGAGTACGAGAGCCGTACCGGATGGCTCGGCCTGGTGCTGTGGTTCGTGCTGATCGCGGTGCGCATCGGCGTCGACGTCTTCGCCCAGCACCTCGGCGCCGCCGCGGCGCTCTCGAGCGGCGTCATCCTGCTGGTGCTCGCGGCCAACCGGGCCGCCCGCACGGCCGTGTTCGCCTACCGCCTGGACCGGCACCGGCAGAGCGCCCGCGTCTGGCCCGCGGCCGAGCAGGGCAGCTGACCCTGGCGACGGGCCGAGCCGCCCGAACCGGCCGAGCCGTCAAGATAGACCCCATGAGCGCACGCGACCGCCGCCTGCTGCCCCTCGCCCTCAACGGCATCGGCATGGCGGTGGTCGCGTACGCCTTCTTCTCGGGCCCCTTCCCCGGCCGCCACGGCGCATGGCTCACGGCGGCCTTCGTGATCGCCCTGCTGGCGTGGGCGGCCGTGCAGCTGCTGCCCCGCGGGCTCGCGTCGCTCGAGGTCCCCGGTCCGCCCGTGCTCCGCCTGGTGCGCCGCGTCGTGATCTTCGTCGGCGTCGCGGCCGCGGCGCTCGCCGTGCCGTCGACGAACGGCATCCTGCTGCCGCCGCTCGGCATCGTCATCGTGGTCGCCATCTCCGACGAGTTCGAGCCGGTCTGGGTGGGCGTCGCGGCCGCCCTGCTGTCGTTCGCGCTGTCCCCGATCGGATGCCTCGCCGCGCACTCCGACGCGATGGCGGTGTGGTCGTACGAGGCGGGTAACGCCGTGTGGCTGCTCATCGGAGTCTCCCGCCGCCAGGCGCACGCGGCGACCCGCCAGGCCCGCGCGCTCGATGCCCGGCAGCGGGAGCTGCGCGAGCAGGAGGCCCGTGCCGCCCTGATGGCCGACCGGCAGGCGGCGGCCCGCGACGTCCACGACGTGCTGGCGCACTCGCTCGGCGGGCTGGTGATCCAGCTCGACGCGGCCCAGGCGCTGCTCGAGTCGGGCCGGGTGACGGATGCCGCGGCCAAGGTCGCCCAGGCCCGCACCCTCGCAGCCGAGGGTCTCGGCGATGCCCGCCGGGCCGTCGCGGCGCTGCGCAGCCCGGACGAGCCGGGCACGGTGGAACGGGGCCCGCGCGACCTCGGCGGGGCCGTCGAGCGGCTGCTGCGCGCACACCGCGAGCTCGGCGGACGGATCGATGCCCGCGTCGAGCTCGGCGAGCCGCCCGCGGCGGTGCCCGCGCCCGTCGCGAGCGCATTCGAGCGCGCGCTGCAGGAGTCGCTGAGCAACGCCCGCCGGCATGCGCCGGGCGAGCCGGTGCGCGCCGAGCTGACAGCGGCCGGCGGCCGCCTCGCCCTGACCGTGAGCAATCCGATGCGGCTCGATTCCGGCGGAACCCGCACCGCCGCCGGCGGAACCGACACCACCAGCGGCGCAACCGGCACCGCCGGCGGCGGCCACGGCATCGCCGGGATGGCCGAGCGCTTCCGGGCGCTGCCGGGCGGGCGCGCCGAGGCGGGCCCGCGCGACGGAGAGTTCGTCGTGCACGTCGAGGCGTGCCTCGAGGAACATTGATCCCCGTGGAGGAGCAGACCGCCCGAGCGATCCGTGTGCTCGTCGCCGACGACCAGGCCATCGTGCGCGACGGGCTCGTCACCGTGCTCGACCTGCTGCCCGACGTCGAGGTCGTCGGCGAGGCCGAGGACGGCCTGCAGGCGGTGGCGCTCGCCGACGAGCAGCTGCCCGACGTCGTGCTGATGGATCTGCGGATGCCCGGGCTCGACGGCGCCGGCGCGACGGAGCGCATCGTGGCGGCGCATCCGTCGACCGCGGTGCTCGTGCTCACCACCTTCGCCGATGACGCGTCGATCGTGTCGGCGCTCAAGGCCGGAGCACGTGGCTATCTCACCAAAGACGCCGGCCGCGCCGAGGTCGCCGCCGCGATCCGCTCGGTCGCGCGCGGGCAGACGACGCTCGCGCCGGAAGTCGGCGCCCGCCTGATCGACGCGCTGACCGAGCCCGTGCGTCTCGAAGGGGGGTCCCTGAGGAGCGCCGATCCGGCGCGTCTCGAAGGGGGGTCCCTGAGGAGCGCCGAACCGGCGCGTCTCGAAGCGCGTCCCACCCCCGCCGCGCTCCACTCCCGCTTCCCGCTGCTCACCCGCCGCGAGGCCGAGGTGCTCGCCGAGATCGCCCGCGGCCGCAGCAACAGCGAGATCGCCGCGCAGTTCTACGTGAGCGTCGCGACCGTGAAGACCCACATCAACGCCCTGTTCGCCAAGCTCGGCGTACGCAACAGGTCGCAGGCGATCGCGCTGGCCCTGGGCAGCGCGGAAGGCCCGGCCGGTGCGGAAGAGTAGCCGCGTGGCGCAGATCAGACGGTACGAGCCGCGGGATCGCGACGACGTCTACGACGTGTGCGTCAAGACGGGCGACTCGGGCACGGATGCGACGGGCCTGTTCTCCGACGACACGCTCCTGCCCGACATCTATGCCGGCCCCTACCTCGCCCTGCAGCCCGACCTCGCGTTCGTCGTCGACACCGGCACGCGGGTGGCGGGATATCTACTGGCGGCCGCCGACACGCGCGACTTCGTGCGCCGCTATCGGGCCGAATGGCTGCCGGGCTTCGCGGCGAGGCATCCGTCGCCCGTGCGCGTCGAGAGCGCCGAGGACCGCATGGTGTGCACCGGCCACGAGCCCGAGCGGATGATCGGCCCGGACCAGGACCGCTACCCGGCGCACCTGCACATCGACCTGCTGCCCGAGCTGCAGGGGCAGGGCCTCGGGCGCGCCTTGATACGGATGCTGCTGGCCGAGCTGCGCTCCCGCGGCATCCCCGGGGTGCAGCTCGGGGTGGGGGAGCAGAACCGGGGCGCCCGCGCCTTCTACCGCCGGCTCGGGTTCCACCCGCTGCCGTCGAGCCCGCAGAACGAGCTCGTGCTCGGGCTGGAGGCGGACGCGGAGGTCTGAGCGGCGGCCCGCGCGGGGCAGGATTCCGCGGATTTCCGCGCCGGATCGCCGAAGCTCGGCGGGGCTTATACCCCTCGTGCGGAGAAAGGTCAAGGAACGGGTGGACAAGGAGTGTCGCACCCTTATACACTTGACCTTTGCGCTCCCCCTAACGTCATGCCTTCATATTGCGGTCGGCTGTGTTTGTTAAAGACATGCGTGCTCCGGGCGGTCCCACCATACAGCGTGGGTCCAGTCAGATAGAGCACACGTGGGAGTCTCGTCCAGACCGTCAGTAACTGTCAGGCCCTTCCCGCCGAGGGGCCTTCGGAGGTTATTTCCTTGGCTGCTGCTCGCAACGCATCGCCCACCAACCCGAAGAACGGACGAGGCCACTCTCGTCTTTCGTTCGCCAAGATCACCGACACCCTCACCGTCCCGGATCTGCTCGCTCTGCAGACCGAGAGCTTCGACTGGCTCGTCGGAAACGATGCGTGGAAGGCACGCGTCGCCGAAGGACTCGAGCAGGGTCGTCAGGATCTGCCCACCCGCTCCGGCCTCGACGAGATCTTCGAGGAGATCTCGCCCATCGAGGACCTGGGCGAGACCATGCAGCTCTCCTTCACCAACCCGTTCCTGGAGGAGAAGAAGTACTCGATCGACGAGTGCAAGGAGAAGGGCAAGACCTACTCGGCCCCGCTCTACGTCGAGGCCGAGTTCATGAACCACCAGACCGGTGAGATCAAGACCCAGACGGTCTTCATGGGCGACTTCCCGCTCATGACCGACAAGGGCACCTTCATCATCAACGGCACCGAGCGCGTCGTCGTCTCGCAGCTGGTCCGCTCGCCGGGCGTCTACTTCGAGCGCACGCCCGAGAAGACCTCCGACAAGGACATCTACAGCGCCCGCATCATCCCGAGCCGCGGCGCCTGGCTCGAGTTCGAGATCGACAAGCGCGACCAGGTCGGCGTGCGCATCGACCGCAAGCGCAAGCAGTCGGTCACCGTGTTCCTCAAGGCGCTGGGCATGACCGGCGAGGAGATCGCCGAGGAGTTCAAGGGCTTCGCCTCGATCGAGTCGACGCTCGAGAAGGACATGATCCTCACCAAGGAGGACGCGCTCAAGGACATCTACCGCAAGCTGCGTCCGGGCGAGCAGGTGGCCGCCGAGGCCGCCCGCGCGCTGCTCGACAACTTCTACTTCAACCCGAAGCGCTACGACCTCGCGAAGGTCGGCCGCTACAAGATCAACCGCAAGCTGGGCCTCGACAAGCCGCTCACCGACTCGGTGCTCACCGTCGAGGACGTCGTGAAGACGATCAAGTACCTGGTCGCCCTGCACGACGGCCAGACCGAGATCGACGGCGTGCGCGACGGCAAGCCCGTCACCATCCGCATCGACGTGGACGACATCGACCACTTCGGCAACCGTCGCATCCGTGCCGTCGGCGAGCTGATCCAGAACCAGGTGCGCACCGGCCTGTCCCGCATGGAGCGCGTCGTGCGCGAGCGCATGACCACGCAGGACATCGAGGCGATCACCCCGCAGACCCTGATCAACGTGCGCCCCGTCGTGGCCGCGATCAAGGAGTTCTTCGGCACCTCGCAGCTGTCGCAGTTCATGGACCAGAACAACCCGCTCGCGGGCCTCACCCACAAGCGCCGCCTGTCGGCGCTCGGCCCCGGCGGTCTCTCCCGTGAGCGCGCGGGCGTCGAGGTGCGCGACGTGCACCCCTCGCACTACGGCCGCATGTGCCCGATCGAGACCCCTGAGGGCCCGAACATCGGCCTCATCGGCTCGCTCGCGTCGTTCGCCCGGATCAACTCCTTCGGCTTCATCGAGACGCCGTACCGCAAGGTGGTCGACGGCAAGGTCACCGACCAGATCGACTACCTCACGGCTGCGGAGGAGGACGAGTTCATCATCGCCCAGGCCAACGCGCCGCTGAAGGCCGACGGCTCCTTCGCGGAGGAGCGCGTGCTCGCCCGCGAGAAGGGCGGCGAGGTCGACCTGGTCCCCGTCGACCAGATCGGATACATGGACGTCTCGCCGCGCCAGATGGTGTCGGTGGCGACCTCGCTGATCCCGTTCCTCGAGCACGACGCCGCCAACCGCGCCCTGATGGGCGCCAACATGCAGCGCCAGGCCGTTCCGCTGCTGCGCAGCGAGAGCCCCGTGGTCGGCACCGGCATGGAGGGCTACGCGGCGATCGACGCCGGCGACGTGGTCATCGCCGAGAAGCCGGGCGTCGTCACCGAGGTCTCGGCCGAGGTCGTCACGGTGCAGCTCGACGAGGGCGGCACGCAGGACTACTACCTGCGCAAGTTCGACCGCTCGAACCAGGGCACCAGCTACAACCACCGCGTGATCGTCAACCCCGGCGAGCGAGTCGAGGCCGGCGAGGTCATCGCCGACGGCCCCGCCACCGAGAACGGCGAGCTCGCGCTCGGCAAGAACCTGCTCGTCGCGTTCATGCCGTGGGAGGGCTACAACTACGAGGACGCGATCATCCTCAGCCAGAACCTGGTGAAGGACGACACCCTCTCCTCGATCCACATCGAGGAGTACGAGGTCGACGCCCGCGACACCAAGCTCGGCAAGGAGGAGATCACCCGCGACCTGCCCAACGTGAGCCAGGACCTGCTGGCCGACCTCGACGAGCGCGGCATCGTGCGCATCGGCGCCGAGGTCGCCCCCGGCGACATCCTGGTCGGCAAGGTCACGCCCAAGGGCGAGACCGAGCTGTCGGCCGAGGAGCGCCTGCTGCGCGCGATTTTCAACGAGAAGAGCCGCGAGGTGCGCGACACCTCCCTCAAGGTGCCGCACGGCGAAGAGGGCACCGTCATCGGCGTCAAGGTCTTCGACGCGCAGGACGGCGACGACGAGCTCGGCTCGGGCGTCAACCAGCGCGTCGTGGTCTACATCGCCCAGAAGCGCAAGATCACCGCGGGTGACAAGCTCGCCGGCCGTCACGGCAACAAGGGCGTCATCTCGAAGATCCTGCCCGTGGAGGACATGCCGTTCCTCGCCGACGGCACCCCCGTCGACGTCGTGCTGAACCCGCTCGGCATCCCCGGTCGCATGAACTTCGGCCAGGTGCTCGAGACGCACCTCGGCTGGGCCGCCAAGACCGGTTGGAAGATCGAGGGCGACCCCGAGTGGGCGAAGAACCTGCCCGAGGAGGCCCGCGAGGTCGCGCCGAACACCAAGCTCGCCACGCCCGTCTTCGACGGTGCGTCCGAGGAGGAGATCGCCGGCCTGCTCGACTCGACGCTGCCGACGCGCGACGGGGAGCGCCTGATCGACGCATCCGGCAAGACCGTGCTCTTCGACGGCCGCTCCGGCGAGCCGTTCCCGGACCCGGTGTCGGTCGGCTACATGTACATCCTGAAGCTGCACCACCTCGTCGACGACAAGATCCACGCCCGCTCGACCGGTCCGTACTCGATGATCACGCAGCAGCCGCTGGGCGGTAAGGCCCAGTTCGGCGGCCAGCGCTTCGGCGAGATGGAGGTGTGGGCCCTCGAGGCCTACGGCGCCGCCTACGCGCTGCAGGAGCTGCTGACCATCAAGTCCGACGACATCCTGGGCCGCGTGAAGGTGTACGAGGCCATCGTCAAGGGTGAGAACATCCAGGAGCCGGGCATTCCCGAGTCCTTCAAGGTGCTCATCAAGGAGATGCAGTCGCTCTGCCTGAACGTCGAGGTGCTCTCGGCCGACGGAACCGCCGTCAGCCTGCGCGACACCGACGACGAGGCCTTCCGCGCCGCGGAAGAGCTGGGCATCAACATTTCCTCCCGCTTCGAGTCCTCGTCGATCGACGAGATCTAGAAGCCGGGCCGATAACAGAGAACTTTTCTAGTAGGAGTGAAATTGCTCGACGCAACAACTTTTGACGAGCTTCGCATCGGCCTGGCGACCGCCGAGGACATCCGCAAGTGGTCCTACGGCGAGGTCAAGAAGCCGGAGACCATCAACTACCGCACGCTCAAGCCCGAGAAGGACGGTCTGTTCGGTGAGCAGATCTTCGGCCCCTCGCGCGACTGGGAGTGCGCCTGCGGCAAGTACAAGCGGGTGCGCTTCAAGGGCATCGTCTGCGAGCGCTGCGGTGTCGAGGTCACCAAGTCGTCGGTGCGCCGTGAGCGCATGGGCCACATCGAGCTCGCCGCCCCGGTGACGCACATCTGGTACTTCAAGGGCGTGCCGAGCCGCCTCGGCTACCTGCTCGACATGGCGCCGAAGGACCTCGAGAAGGTCATCTACTTCGCCGCGTACATGGTCATCTCCGTCGACGAGGAAGGCCGCCACGCCGACCTCCCCGGCCTGGAGAACGAGCTGCGCCTCGAGATCAAGACCCTGGGTGACCAGCGCGACGCGGCCGTGGCCGACCGCCTGGCCCGCCTCGAGGCCGACCTCGCCGCGCTGGAGGAAGAGGGCGCGAAGGCCGACCAGAAGCGCAAGGTGAAGGACGGCGCCGAGAAGGAGATGGCGCAGCTGCGCAAGTCCTTCGATGACGACATCGCCCGCCTCGAGCGCGTCTGGGAGTCGTTCCGCACCCTGAAGGTCGGCGACCTCAAGCCGGAGGACGCCGACTTCAACGAGCTGGTCGACCGCTACGGCCTGTACTTCGAGGCGCACATGGGCGCCGAGGCGATCAAGCGCCGGCTGCAGGACTTCGACCTGCAGGCCGAGGCCGAGTCGCTGCGCGAGCAGATCGCCACCGGCAAGGGCCAGAAGAAGATCCGCGCGATCAAGCGACTGCGCGTGGTCAACTCCTTCCTGCAGACCGGCAACTCGCCGGCCGCGATGGTGCTCGACGTGGTGCCGGTGATCCCGCCGGAGCTGCGCCCGATGGTGCAGCTCGACGGCGGCCGCTTCGCCACGAGCGACCTGAACGACCTCTACCGTCGTGTGATCAACCGCAACAACCGCCTGCGTCGTCTGCTCGACCTGGGTGCGCCCGAGATCATCGTGAACAACGAGAAGCGGATGCTTCAGGAGGCCGTCGACGCCCTGTTCGACAACGGCCGCCGCGGCCGCCCCGTGACGGGCACCGGCAACCGCGCCCTCAAGTCCCTGAGCGACATGCTCAAGGGCAAGCAGGGCCGCTTCCGCCAGAACCTGCTCGGCAAGCGCGTCGACTACTCGGGCCGTTCGGTCATCATCGTCGGCCCGACGCTCAAGCTGCACCAGTGCGGTCTGCCCAAGCAGATGGCGCTCGAGCTGTTCAAGCCGTTCGTGATCAAGCGCCTGATCGACCTGGGCCACGCCCAGAACATCAAGGCGGCCAAGCGCATGGTCGAGCGTTCGCGCCCGCAGGTGTGGGACGTGCTCGAGGAGATCATCCGCGAGCGCCCCGTGCTGCTGAACCGCGCGCCTACCCTGCACCGTCTCGGCATCCAGGCGTTCGAGCCGCTGCTCGTGGAGGGCAAGGCCATCCAGCTGCACCCGCTCGTGTGCGCGGCGTTCAACGCCGACTTCGACGGCGACCAGATGGCGGTGCACCTGCCGCTGTCGGTCGAGGCCCAGGCCGAGGCCCGCATCCTGATGCTCGCCTCGAACAACATCCTCAAGCCGTCGGACGGCCGCCCGGTCACCCTGCCCGCGCAGGACATGATCATCGGCCTGCACCACCTGACCACGGTCAAGGAGGGTGCGGTCGGCGAGGGCCGCGCGTTCGCGTCGGTCGCCGAGGCGATCCTCGCGAAGGACCAGGGCACGCTCGACCTGAACGCGAAGGTCAAGATCCGCCTCGACAACCTCTACCTCTCCGAGGACGAGGCGCCCGAGGGCTTCGTGCAGGGCTCCAGCGCGATCCGCGAGACCACGCTGGGCCGCGCCCTGTTCAACGAGGCGCTGCCGGCGGACTACCCGTACGTCGAGGCCGTCGCCGACAAGGGCAAGATCTCGGCGCTGGTCAACGACCTCTCCGAGCGCTACCCGAAGGTGGAGGTCGCCGCGACGCTCGACCGCGTCAAGGACGCCGGCTTCTACTGGGCGACCCGCTCGGGCGTCACGGTGGCCATGTCCGACGTGACCACGCCGCCGCAGAAGGCCGAGATCATCGCGAAGTACGAGAAGCAGGCCGCCAAGGTCCAGAGCGAGTACGACCGCGGTCTGACCACCGACAACGAGCGCCGTCTCGAGCTCGTCAACATCTGGACCAAGGCGACCGAAGAGGTCGCGGCGGCCATGCGCGAGAACTTCGAGAAGGACAACACCATCTACCGGATGGTGAGCTCCGGCGCCCGTGGTAACTGGCTGCAGATCCGCAACATCGCGGGCCTGCTGGGTCTCGTGACGAACCCGAAGGGTGAGACGATCCCGCGCCCGATCCTCTCGAGCTACCGCGAGGGTCTGACCGTGGCCGAGTACTTCATCAACACCCACGGCGCCCGCAAGGGTCTGTCCGACACCGCACTGCGCACGGCCGACTCGGGTTACCTGACCCGTCGTCTGGTGGACGTGTCGCAGGACGTCATCATCCGCGAGGACGACTGCGGCACGAACAAGGGCCTCGACCTGCTCATCGCCGCGCCGGACGCCGACGGCGTGCTGGTGCGCGACGAGAACGTCGAGAACTCGGTGTTCGGCCGCACGCTGGCCACCGACGTGACCGGCGCCGACGGCTCGGTCGTGGCGAAGGCCGGCGACGACGTGGGCGACGTGCTCATCAACAAGCTGGTCGCGGCCGGCGTCGAGCGCATCAAGGTGCGCTCGGTGCTGACCTGCGAGTCGGCGGTCGGCGTCTGCGCCATGTGCTACGGCCGTTCGCTGGCCACCGGCAAGCTCGTCGACATCGGCGAGGCGGTCGGCATCATCGCCGCCCAGTCCATCGGCGAGCCGGGCACCCAGCTGACGATGCGTACCTTCCACCAGGGCGGTACCACCGGTGCGGACGACATCACGCAGGGTCTGCCGCGCGTGCAGGAGCTGTTCGAGGCGCGCACCCCCAAGGGCTCGTCCCCGATCGCCGAGGCCGCGGGCACGATCAAGATCGAGGAGACGGAGAAGAGCCGCAAGGTGATCCTCACGCCGGACAACGGCGACGAGGTGCACGTCTACCCGGTCCTGAAGCGCTCCACGCTGCGCGTCGAGGACGGCCAGCACGTCGAGCTCGGCGAGCAGATCATCGTCGGCTCGGTCGACCCGAAGGAGGTGCTGCGCGTCATGGGCGTCCGCGAGGTGCAGAAGCACCTCGTCGAGGGCGTGCAGGGCGTCTACCGCTCGCAGGGTGTGCCGATCCACGACAAGCACATCGAGGTCATCGTGCGTCAGATGCTGCGCAAGGTCACCGTCGTCGACCACGGCGAGACCGACCTGCTGCCCGGTGAGCTGGTCGACCGCTCGCGCTTCGTCGAGATGAACCGCGCGGCTCTGGCCGAGGGCAAGAAGCCCGCGGCCGCCCGTCAGGAGGTCATGGGCATCACCAAGGCCTCGCTGGCGACCGAGTCGTGGCTGTCGGCCGCGTCCTTCCAGGAGACCACCCGCGTGCTCACGCAGGCCGCCATGGAGGGCAAGCGCGACCCGCTGATCGGCCTCAAGGAGAACGTGATCATCGGAAAGCTGATCCCGGCCGGCACCGGCCTGAACCGGTACCGGAACGTGACGGTCGAGGCGACCGAGGAGGCGAAGGCGGAGCGGTACCCGAACCGCATCTTCTCCGACACCGACGTGTTCGACGAGAACTCGCTGAGCTTCGTCGACTTCGACTCGTTCTCGAGCGACGACTACACGCCGGGCAGCTACAACTGACCGCATCCGTGATCTCCATTCGCGCCTGACGGCGTGAGTCGATCAGCCAAGGCGAGCTGCCCGCCGGTCGACTCACGCGCAGCGCGAATGGAGACCGAGGCGCCAACGCAGAGGGCCCCCGCCGCCAGGCGGGGGCCCTCTCGTATGCTGGCGGCAGATGGACGAGATCGAAGAGCGCGTGCGGCGACTGCTCGAGCAACGCCTCGCGGCCGGCGCGTTCTCGGGCGCGGCCGTCGCGGTGGCCGTCGACGGGCGCACCGCCTTCGCGTTCGAACTCGGGCATGCGGCATCCGTCGACGCGTCGGGCGAGACGATCGACACGGATGCGCGCGAGCCGGTCACCCCCGACACGCTGTTCGACCTCGCCTCGCTCACGAAGGTGTTCTCGGCCCACACGCTGCTGCGCCTGGTCGAGCGCGGCGTGCTGGAGCTCGAGCGCCCCCTGGCCGACACCGTCGCCGAGTACCGCGACGTGGCGAAGGCGGGGGTGACGCTGGAGCACCTGCTGACGCACACCTCCGGGCTGCCGGCGACCTGGCACGGGTGGGAGCCGCCGCTGCGCGCGGCCCTGGCCGCCCTGCCCGACGACGCGCCGGCACTCATGGACTCGCCCCTCGTGGACTCGTCGTCTTGGGGCCGCGAGGCGCTGCACCGCGAGTTGCTGCGGACCCCGCTCGAGGCCGCGCCGGGAGAGCGCTTCGAGTACGCCTGCACCGGCTACAACACGGCCATGGTCGTCGCAGAACGCGCGAGCGGCCGGCCGTGGCACGAGCTGGTGCGCGCCGAGACGCTCGACCCGCTCGGGCTCGCCGAGTCAGACGTTCGCTTCGACCCGCCGGCCGAGCGGGCCGCCGCGACCGAGCTGCAGCCGCAGCTGCATCGCGGGCTCGTGCGCGGGCGCGTGCACGACGAGACCGCGTGGGCGCTCGGCGGCCGCTGTGCCAACGCGGGCCTGTTCGGCACCGCCCGCGCCGTGCTCGCCTTCACCGAGGCGATCCGGGAAGGGCGCGGAAGCATCTTCGGCGAGCTGATGTGGCGGAACCGGCTCGCCGGGATCACGGGCCGCCCCGTCACGCGCGGCGGCTACGGCGCGAGCCTCGGCCTGCGCATCGGGCAGCTCGGCATGATGGGCCGGCACGCGGCGGCGGCGCGCGGCCACACCGGGTTCACCGGCACGTCGCTGCAGACCGACCGCGAGGCGGGCATCAGCATCGTGCTGCTGACGAACCGGGTGCACCCGACGCGCGAGGGCGGCGCGTTCGAGGGCACGCGCGCCGCGGTCGCCGACGCCGTGTACGAGGGTCTGGGGCGCGGGAGCGGGACCGCGAGGTCCGCGGCGCGGGCCGCCGGCGGCGCCAGCGGAACCGAGGGGGTGCGATGAGCGGCGCGGCCGACGACGTGGACGGGCTGGCGACCGAGGCATCCGCTCACCCCGGAATCGCGCTCGACGCGCTGCCCACCGCGGAGTTCGTCGCCGTGATGAACGACCGCGACGCGCGCCTGGCAGGCGCGGTGCGCGCGCAGGCGACGCGGATCGCGCGCGTCATCGACGAGGCGAGCGAGCGGATGCGCCGCGGCGGCCGCCTCATCTACGTCGGCGCCGGCACCTCCGGCCGGCTGGGAGTGCTCGACGCCTCCGAGGTGCCGCCCACCTTCGGCGTCGAACCGGGCATCGTCGTCGGCATCATCGCCGGCGGGCCGGACGCGCTCGTCACCTCGGCCGAAGGGGTGGAGGACGACCCGACCGCAGGCGCCGCCGACGTCGACGCGGCCGGGGTGGGCGCCGCCGACACCGCGGTCGGCATCGCCGCGAGCGGCCGCACGCCGTACGTGATCGGCGCCCTCGAGCGGGCGCGCGAGCGCGGCGCGCTCACGGTGGGCCTGTCCTGCAACACGGGCACGCCGGTGTCGGCGGCGGCCGAGCTCGCGATCGAGGTGGCCGTCGGGCCCGAGGTGCTGGCCGGCTCGACCCGGCTCGGCGCCGGCACCGCCACCAAACTCGTGCTGAACACGATCTCCACCGGGGTCATGGTGCGCCTGGGCAAGACCTACCGCTCCCTGATGGTCGACGTGAAGGCGAGCAACGCCAAGCTGCGCCGCCGCGCGACCCGCATCGTCTGCGAGGCGACCGGAGCCGACGAGACGCAGGCCGTCCGCGCGCTCGAGCAGGCGGACTGGGGCGCCAAGCTCGCCATCGCGATGCTCGCCACGGGCCTCTCGGCGCCGGACGCGAGGGCCGCCCTCGACGCGGCCGGCGGCGTGCTCGGCCGGCTCATCGGCGACTGACGCCGCCGCCCACCCATTCGGGGGTGGGGCGGGCCGATCTGCCGCACGCCTCGGTTATCGTTGAGGCACGTTCGAGAGGAGGGGGATAAACGGATGGCTCACCGGCCGCCGTCGCAGCCTCCCGTGCTCTCGGGTTACGACTACCGATTCCCTCTCGGCACGGGCGGGTTCGCCGACGTCTTCCTCTACGAGCAGGACATGCCGCGCCGCTCGGTCGCGGTGAAGGTGCTGCTCGCGAGCCTCGTCGACGCCGACGTGCTGCGCATGTTCAACGCCGAGGCCGACGTGATGGCGAAGCTGAGCCCGCACCCGTCGATCCTCACCGTGCACGCCGCGAGCATCTCGGCCGACGGCCGGCCGTACCTCGTCATGGAGTACTGCCCCTCACCGCTCATCCGCCGCGACGAGAACGGCGCCAGCGATCCGATCCCCGTCGACCGGGCCCTGCACGTGGGCATCAAGATGGCCAGCGCCCTCGAGACGGCGCACCGCGCCGGCGTGCTGCACCGCGACATCAAGCCGTCCAACATCCTGCTCACGGCGTTCGGCTCGCCAGTGCTCTCCGACTTCGGCATCGCCACGAGCCTGGCCTCCAGCCACCACGAAGAGGTCTTCGCGATGAGCGTGCCGTGGAGCGCCCCCGAGGTGCTGCAGGAGCAGACCACCGGCACCGTGCAGAGCGAGGTGTGGGCGCTCGGGGCGACGATCTACACGCTGGTGGCCGGGCACGCGCCGTTCGAGAAGCCCGACCGGGCCGAGAACTCGCGGGCGAAGCAGCGGCAGCGGATCATCCGCGAACGCCCCAGGCCGCTGCCGAGCCACGTGCCCGAGGTCGTCGTGCAGGCGCTCATGACGACCATGTCGAAGAACCCGGCCTCGCGCCAGCGCAGCATGCTGCAGCTGGCGCGGGAACTGCAGCAGGCGCAATCCGATCTGGGCCTGGCGGTGACCCCGCTCGAACTCGCAGTCGACGAGTGGGCGCCGTCCTCGTCCCCGACCGACTTCGGCAACACCACGGTGCGCGGCGCGGTCGTCTCGACCGTGCCGGTGACCTCGGAACGCACCCGCACCCCGGCCGCCCCGCTCGGCCGCCGCGAGACGGGCGGCAGCACCGTCATCGCCCACCAGGGCGACCGTCTCGCCGACCGCCACCGGCTCTCGGCCGCATCCATCGCCGGCATCGTCGCCGGCGCCGTCGTGCTCGCCGTGGGGGCGGCCGTCTTCGCATTGGTGCAGTCGGGAGTCGTGTAGTGCCCGCGCAGCAGACGCGCGCGCGCGACGTGCTCACGAGCACCTGGTTCAAGGTCGTGGCGGCGGTCGTCGCCGTCGCCGCCCTCGTCACCGGGGCCGTCGTCGCGCAGGGCTACGACGTGAAGCAGACGCCCGTCGACGACACCACGGTGTGGGCGCTCAAGTCGAGCGCCAACAGCTACGCGCGGGTGAACACCGCCCTCGACGAGCTCGACACGGTGAAGACCGCCGCCGGCGCGAGCAACGTCGTGCAGACCGCCGGCCATGTGCTGCTGTACGCGCAGAACTACGCGAAGGTCGCATCCGTCAGCCAGTCGCAGCCGGCCGACCTCGCCGCCGACTCCGACAGCTTCGCCGAGACGCCGAGCGGCACCACCGAGGTGGTGCACGCGGGCGACTTCGTGGGCTACCTGACCGCCGACGGCAAGGTGTCGGTGGCGCAGGTCTCGGACGGGGCGAAGGCGCAGCGCGCCTCGGTTCCGCCGGCCGGATACAGCTCAGGGTCGAAGCGCGCGTACAGCGCCGACGCGATCGCCGTCTCGCCCGACGGCACCCTGTTCAGCTTCTCCCGCAGCGAGCACAGCGTGCTGCGGTACGACATCCGCAGCGGCCGGGTGACGGGCACGGATGCCGTCAGCGGCGGCCCCACGAAGCCCGGGTCGACCCTCACCGCCGTCGGCGACGACTGGGCACTGCTCTCGCCCGACCACGCCAGCCTGTGGATCGCCGGCCACAAGGGCGCGATCGACACGGGCCTCGGCCGGGAGGCGGTGCTGCAGCAGTCGTCGGACGCGCAGCAGGTGGTGCTCGCCGCCGACCACTCCGGGCTCGTCGCCTTCGACCTGACCTCGGGCAAGAAGACGACCCTGCTCGGCGGCGGCGACGACCTCGGCACCCCGGCCGCCCCCGCCTGGCAGGACAACCGGGCCTTCGCCGCCTGGCTGCCCACCTCGGGGCAGGGCACGCTGTGGTCGGGCAAGGCGAACCTCGACGGGGCGCCGAAGGGCGCCTCCCACGCGTTGTCCTACTCCGGAAAGTCCCTCGGCGGCGACCCCGACCCCGAGTTCGTCAGCAACGGCTCGCATCTGATCCTCAACGAGCTGGACCAGGGCTGGGTGTGGACGATGCCCGACGGCACGCTCGTGCCGAGCTCGCAGAACTGGTCGCTGCTCGACCAGCAGACGCAGGACAACGCCGTCAGCACGCAGCAGCGCACCACGGTCACCGACCCGCAGCCGCCCGTGGCCGAGAACGACTCCTTCGGGGTGCGGCCGGGCGCGCTCGTCACGCTGCCCGTGCTGCTCAACGACCACGACCCCAACGACGACGTGCTGTCGATCGTGCCCGACTCGGTCAAGGGCCTCGATCCGGCGTTCGGCACGGTGCACGTCGCCGGCGGGGGGCAGCTGCTCACGGTCGACGTGTCGGCGGATGCGCCGGACAGCGCAACCTTCACCTACAACATCAGCGACGGCACCACGGCCGACGGGCGCAAGGCCGAGCATCCGGCCACCGTGCACCTCAGCCTGCACTCGAGCGGCGACGCCGCCCCGGTCTGGTGCGGCGGCGACGCGAAGTGCGCCGAGGTGCAGAAGGACAAGTGGCCCACCCCTGAGCTGCCGCGCGGCGGCACCGTGACGGCCTCGGTGCTGCCGCAGTGGGTCGACCCCGACGGTGACGCAATGTTCGCCACGGCCACCGCCGACGACGGGCTCGCGGTGAGCGTGAACTCCTCGGGCACCGCGACCATCCAGGCCGAGCCGAACGCGGCCACGGGCAGGCACACGGTGCGGGTGACGGTGTCCGACGTGCAGGGGAAGACCGCCGAACGCGACCTCACCGTGACGGTCACCGGATCGCCGACGCTCACCGTCGAGAACTTCGGCCTGATGACCGCCGAGAACGTGCCGATCACGGTCGACCCGTCCTCGCACATCAGCGGGGCGGTCGGCACGCCCACCATCACCGCCGCGACCCCCTCCGACCGGACCGACGCGAAGGCGAGCATCGACAGCTCCGGCACCTCGTTCGAGTTCTCGGCGACGAAGGCCGGCAGTTACAGCGTCGCGATGACGGTCACCGACGACCGCAAGGCGCCCGCGACCGCCACCGTGCGGATCACCGTGGTGAAGGCGGGCCAGAAACTGCTGTCCACCACGCCCGTGACGGTCTTCGTGCGGCCGCAGATGGACACCTCGGTCGACGTGTTCCAGGCGGTGCAGAACCCGACCGGCGCGGTGCTGCTGCTCTCCGACCCGGAGCCGAAACCTGCCGACGGCGCCTCGCTCGACGTCGACGTGGTCGGGCAGAGCCAGCTGCGCGTGCGCGGCACGACCGGGGACGAGCAGCCGGGCCTGCTCGGCACGGTCCGCTACAAGGTCAGCGACGGCACCGGCAACTCCGCGATGGAGGCCGTGGGCATCGCCACCGTCTACCTGCTGGCCGCCTCGCAGCCGGCCGCGCCGATCACGATCGACGACACCGTCACCGCGCGGGCCGGCGCCCAGGTCGACATCCCGGTGCTCGCCAACGACGTCGGGCCCGACGGCAACGTCGTGGAGCTCGACCCCACCAGCATCCGCGTGCCCAAGGGCGGCGGCCTCGGCTTCGCCTCCGGCCAGACGCTGCGCTATCTCGCGCCGTCCAAGGCCGGCACGCTGGTGCTGCGCTACTCCGCCTACTCGGCCGGCAGTCCCAATCTGAGCGCCCAGGCGGAGGTGCACGTGCGGGTGCTCGCCGCCGGCGGCGACCGTCCGCCGCAACCGACGACGCTCACCGGCCGGGTTGTGGCGGGCTCGACCGTGCGCATCCCGTTCTCCGGGTACGGCGTCGACCCCGACGGGGACTCGGTGTCGCTCGAGCGGATCGTCGACCAGCCCGACGAGGGCACGGCGCAGATCGCCGCCGACGGGTCGGCCATCCTGTACAGCTCCGTCGCCGGCACCAAGGGCCCGGTGTCGTTCTCCTACGAGGTGCGGGACTCGAACGGCGAGACGGCGCGGGCGCTGGTGCGGGTGGGCGTGCTCGACGCGCAGTCGGACCCGGCGCCGGTGACCTTCAGCGACTACGTGCAGGTGCAGGCGGGGGCGAAGAACAAGGTGGAGGTGCATCCGATCGCCAACGATCTCGACCCCGCCGGGGGCACGCTCACGCTGAGCAGCGTCGTGCCCACCGCGCAGAAGGGCAGCGCCGAGTACCGCGAGCTGAAGTCGCACCTCAGCTCGGCCTCCGACGGCACCGTGGTGATCACGGCTCCCGACCGCGTCGGCACCATGACCTACACCTACTCGGTGAAGAACCAGCAGGGCGACGTGGGGGCCGGTCTGATCGTGGTGAAGGTCGTGTCGGCGCACGTGCCCGACTACCCGGTCGTCACCGACACGGTCGTCTCCGCGCAGGACCGCGACCGCCTCTCGGACGGCATTGACGTGGTCGCCGGCAAGGTGTCGTGGGGCGGCGGCGACGTCGACGCGCTGAAGCTGTCGCTGTGGGGCGACCCGAGCGGGGTCACCGTCTCGGGCGACGAGCTGAAGGTGGCCTCGGTGCCCGACGGCGGGCTGCTCGTACCGTTCGAGCTGACCGGGCGCGACTTCTCGGGCGCGAGCGTGAAGACGTACGGATTCCTGCGCGTGCCGGCCCTCGACGACCTGATCCTGGCGCTCAAATCCGACGCGCAGCCGGTGCAGGTCAAGGAGGGCGACTCGGCCACGTTCGACATGACCAAGCTCGTCACGGTTCCGCGCGGGCAGCGGCTGATCGTGCAGTCCGACGCGGTGGCCGCCTCGGGCACGAGGAAGAACGCGAGCTGCACCGCGGTGAACGCGCAGATCACGTACGCGGCCGGGCGCGGCTCTCCGTGGACCGACACCTGCGAGGTGCCGGTGAAGCTGTTCGGTCAGGACCGCTACACCGTGCTCGCGGTGCCGATCGTGATCACCCCGCTCAAGCCCGAGCCGTCGCTGCGGCCCGCGTCGCTCACGGTCAGCCCGGGGCAGCCGGCGCTCAGCTACGACCTCGCCGACATGACGACGTGGAGCGGCGCGGGCGAACACCCGCAGCTGCGCTACACGGTCACGCCGCACGGCTCCCTGTTCGACGTGTCGCTCGGCGCCGACGGCCACACGCTCAGCGTGCGCGCGAAGGACACGGCGAGCCCCGGCCTGGAGCAGACGGTCACCGTCTCGCTCGTCGGCTACTCGGTGCCGTCGGGCGTGATCACGCTGAAGGTCGGCCCGGCGCCGTCGACGCTGCCGCGCGGGGGATCGGTGGCGAAGACCTGCTCGGAGGCGAGCGGCGGCAGCTGCAGCATCCGTGTCATCGGCGCGCCCGGCGAGGTGAACGCGTACGCGAACACGCCGCTCAAGCTGGCCGGGGTCTCGTCGACGGCGGCCGGCTGCGAGGGCGTGACCTTCAAGGCGGCGGATGCGTCCACCGTGACCGCCTCGTGGAAGGACAGCGCCCCCGGCGGCACCTGCACGGTGCCGTTCCAGGTCACCGACGCGCAGGGCCGGCGCAGCGCGGCCGGATCGGGCGACGGCTCGATCGCGTTCAGCCTGCAGGGCTTCCCGAGCGCGCCCGCCGCGGTGGTGCAGACCGGCTACACCGGCGACAGTGTGACCCTGACGGTGACCCCGGGCGACGCGGCCAGCGCGTTCCCGGCTCTGGAGGGCTTCCACGTGTACGTGGGCGGCAAGCGGGTCGGCAGCTGCACGGCCGCGGGCGTGTGCGAGGCGATCGGCGGCCGCCAGAACGGGCAGAAGCAGACCTACACGGTGCGCGCGTTCAACGCGGTCGGCGAGTCGAAGGGCGCGGCGACGACGGATGCCTGGGCCTACCGCACCCCCGACGTGGGCAGCCTCGACACCGACCCTGTATACGTCGACCAGACCTCGCAGTCGACCGGGTTCTTCAACCTGAGCATCACCAACACCGACGACTCGACCGCGTCGTACCAGGTGACGGTCGGGGGGCAGCCGGCGCAGACGATCACAGCCTCGAGCGGGGCGAAGACGACGAAGCAGCTCTCTGCGCCGGCGGGCACCCCGACCAGCGTCACGGTGACCCCGCAGAGCAAGTACTCGCTGCCGCCGGGCGACGCGCCGGCGCCGCAGTCGGCGAGCACCACGGTCGTCACGGCGGGCACGCCGGGCGTGAGCTGGAGCACGCTTCCGGCCAAGACGAGCACCACCGACAGCTCGATCACGGTCCTCGGCAGCCCCGTCGTCGACAAGAACGGCAGCACCGAGCAGGGCGAGATCGTCTATGTCGCGACCGACCCGGGGGCGAGCCCCGGTTGCGCGTTCTACCCGGGCAACGCCGACCCGCTCGCGCACGGCGGCGACGCATCCTCGTCCTCGCAGACGATCAGCGGCCTGCAGCCGTTCAGCCGCTACGACGTGTGGGCCTGCTACACGAACCAGTACGGCGTCGCGCAGCAGAAGCTGAACGACGACCCGGTGCTCGTGTGGGACCAGTCGAACGCTCCCACCCCGACCGGATGCTCGTACTCGATCACCCAGCAGGGCGACGGCCTGCCCGACTACGAGTTCGGCCAGGGTGCCCCCGACTGCACCAGCGGCACGATCGAGAGCGGCTACCGGCTCACCTTCGACGGCTACGACGCATCCGCTTACGGCGAGACCGAGCAGATCACGGCCGAGTACTGCGCACTCGGCCAGTACTGCGGCAAGCAGGTGACGGTGAGCAACTCCGGGTCGGCGAAGTTCCAGATGCGCGTCGACTCGGTCGCGGCGCAGTGCACGACCACCGACGGCCAGACCACGCTCGGCATGACGCTGCAGGGTGAGGGCACCGACGCCGCCGGCGCGTCGATCAAGCCCGTGACCTACAGCTACACCGCGGCCGACGGCACGCCTCACACCGGCGCTGACGCATCGAAGCCGATTCCGGCGGGCGCGACGAACGTCGTGGTGACGAAGTACACGATCACATTCGGGGCCGGTGGCTTCGACAGCTACACGGGCGGAAGCGTGACTCCCGACTCGTGCGAGGTCGCGCCCGCAGCAGCAGACCCGGGCACCGGGGGATAGGAACACACGCATGGCGATCAGCGAAGAACAGGCATCGTGGTTTCAGAGCACCTTCCAGGCGCTCGCCGACAACGTCGAGCAGGTGGTGCTCGGCAAGCGGCACGTCATCGAGCTGGCGTTCACCGCCATGGTGAGCGAGGGGCACCTGCTGCTCGAAGACCTGCCCGGCACCGGCAAGACGAGCCTCGCGCGGGCCATGTCGCAGACGGTGCACGGCACGTCGACGCGCATCCAGTTCACGCCCGACCTGCTGCCCGGCGACGTCACCGGCATCACCGTGTACGACCAGAAGAACGGCGAGTTCGAGTTCCACGCCGGCCCCATCTTCGCCAACGTCGTGCTCGCCGACGAGATCAACCGCGCGAGCCCCAAGACCCAGTCGGCGCTGCTCGAGGCGATGGAGGAGGGCAAGGTCACCGTCGACGGCGTCACCCGCTCGACCGGCGCGCCGTTCCTCGTGATCGCCACCCAGAACCCCATCGAGCAGGCGGGCACCTACCCGCTGCCGGAGGCGCAGCTCGACCGCTTCATGATCAAGACCAGCCTCGGCTACCCCGACCTGGCGGCCACCGTGCGCATCCTCGAGGCGACCAGCGAGCTGCCGCACGAGCTCAACCCGGTGATCACCCCGCAGGCGCTCGTCGGCATGTCGGGCATCGCCCGTGCGGTGCACGTCGATCCGGTGATCTTCGACTACATCGGCCGCCTCGTCGAGGCGACCCGCACCGCGAGCCAGACCCGGGTCGGCGTCAGCGTGCGCGGGGCGCGCGCCCTCACCAAGGCGGCCAAGACGTGGGCCGCCGCGCAGGGCCGCGGCTACGTGACCGTCGACGACGTGAAGAGCCTCGCCGTCCCCGCGCTCGCCCACCGCCTCGTGCTCGACCCCGAGGCCGAGTTCGACGGCGTCACCGGCGCCGCCGTGATCGGCCAGGTCCTGCTCGACGTCGTGCCTCCCGTCAGGAGCAGCGCCGCGTGACCATCGACCAGACCGGCACCACCGGCGGCACCATCTCCGGCACCGCCACCGGCACCGCCACGCACTTCACCAGGGAGCAGTGGAGCACGCGGGCGCGCATCGCCGTGTGGGCGGTCCGGTCGTGGCGCGAGATCCAGTCGGCGGCGACGTCGTTCTGGAAGCGCGTGTCGGACACGGTGACGCCGGTCGGATGGCTCGCGCTGTTCGCCGTCGTCGTGCTGCTGCCCGTCGGGCTGGAGCTCGGCTGGATCGAGCTCGTACTCGCCGGCCTCATCTCGGCGGCGGTGCTGCTGATCGCCATCCCGTTCCTGGCCGGCACGCTCGCCTACAGCGTCGACTTCGGCCTGCCCGTCGACCGGGTCGTCGCCGGCAGCGTCGTGACCGGCGAGCTGAAGGTCACCAACACCTCCCGTCACCTGGAACTGCCCGGCCGCATCGACGTGCCCGTCGGCGCGGGCCTCACCGACCTGTGGGTGCCGCTGCTGCGCCCCGGGCACTCGCACGCCGAGCAGGTGGTGATCCCGGCCCACCGCCGCGGCATCATCGACGTCGGCCCCGTCACGACCGTGCGCACCGACCCGCTGGGCACCCTGAAGCGGGAGGCGTCGTGGGCCGAGGTGCACCGGCTCTTCGTGCATCCGAAGACCGTGTCGATCCCGTCCACCAGCTCGGGCTTCGTCCGCGACCTCGAGGGCACGCCCACCCGCGACATCGCGGCGGAGGACATCTCCTTCCACCAGATCCGCGAATACCAGCCGGGCGACGGCCAGCGGCACATCCACTGGAAGTCGACCGCGAAGACCGGCGAACTGATGGTGCGCGAGTTCGAGGAGACGCGCCGCAGCCGGCTCGCCATCGTGCTCGGCATGCACGAGGGCGAGTTCGCCGACGACGACGAGTACGAGCTCGCCGTGTCGGTGGCGGGGTCGCTCGGCGTGCGGGCCATCCGTGACGGCCGTGACGTCGCCGTGCTCGCCAGCGACCAGATCCTCGACGTCGCCCGGCGCTCGGTGCGCGCCATGCAGTCGCTGACCGTGACGACGCCGAACGCGCTGCTCGACGACCTCGCCACCGTCGAGCGCTCGCCGTACGCGATGGCGTTCGAGGAGGTGTGCGACCTCGCGACCCAGGCCATGAGCGACCTGTCCATCGTGTTCGTGCTGTGCGGGTCGAACGTCGAGCGGCAGCGGCTCAGCCAGCTGACCCTGCACTTCCCGCCGGGCGTGCAGGTGGTCGCCGTCATCGCGAACCCCGGCGCGGAGCCCGGCTTCCGCTGGCTCGGCCGCATCGGCGTGTTCACCGTCGCCGTACTCGACGACTTCCGCCACCTTCTGCGCAGGGCGGGCGTATGAGCAGGCACGGGGCACGGTCGTACGACCCGGCGGCGGCCGTCGACGCGGCGTTCATCGTGGCGCTCGCCGCGGTGGCGGTGTTCGCCGCGTGGCCGATCTACGAGACGCCGTACCTGCTGCTCACCGCCGCGGGGGCGCTCGCGCTCGCGTACGGCGTGACCGCGCTGGGGCGGATGCTGCGCTGGTCGTGGCTCGCCACCACCTTCGCCGCGCTCCTCTGCTACGCCGCGTTCGGCGTTCCGCTCGCGATTCCGCAGTCGTTCGCGTCCCGGCTCGACCTCGCGCTCGGCTACCGGCAGCTCGCGAGCGCGACCGTGTTCGGCTTCAAGCGGCTCGTCACCGTGCCGCTGCCCGTCGGCCACTATCAAGAGCTGCTGGTGCCGTTCTACCTGGTGCTCTTCGTCTGCGCGTTGGTCGCGTTCACCCTGGTGCTGCGCGGCCGGCGCGGCCAGGGCGCCGTCGTGCCGGTGATGCTCGTGCCGATCGCGTTCGGGCCGGCGTTCGGCTCGAGCAGGATGAGCGACGCGATCTCGGTCTTCGGGTTCCGGGTCCTCGCCCCGCTCCAGCTGCTGCTGGCCGTGCTCGCGCTCGGACTGTGCGGCGGCTTCCTCGTGTGGCGGGCGCAGCACGCCCGCCGCGTGTCCCTGCGCACGGCCGAGTCGGCGAGCGGGGTGCACCGCGCGAGCGGCGGCGGCTGGGCCACGCTGCGGCGCGCGGCGGCGGCCGCCGGCGTCTCCCTCGTCGCGGTGATCGTCGCCGTGCCGATCGCCTCGACCGCCCTCGCGCCGGGCGACCGGCAGGTGCTGCGCACCTCGATCGACCCGACCGTGCAGCTGCGCCGCTACGAGAGCCCGCTCACCACCTACCGCACCGCCTTCACCCCGTCGCAGTTCGATACGCCGCTGCTCACGGTGAAGGGCGACCTGGCGAAGGTCGGCCGGCTGCGGGTGGCCACGCTCAGCTACTACAACGGGCAGCAGTTCCAGGTGCTCTCGCAGACCGGCGACGTCGCCACCGCGTTCAAGCGCATCCCGCAGCTCACGGCCGGCGGCGCGGGGGACGACGCCGAGGTCACCGTCACGATCGACGACTGGGACGAGGCGTGGCTGCCCACCGTCTCGGGTCTCAGCTCGGTCTCGTTCGCCGGATCGCGCGCCAACAGCCTCACCGACGGCTTCTACTACAACACGGATGCCGACGCCGGCGTGCAACTGAACCCGCTGCACCGCGGCGACAGCTACACCCTGGCCGCCTCGACGAGCGGCTCGGCGCAGTCGCAGACGCTCGCCGACCTGCCGGCCCCGGCGCCCGCCACGCAGACGAGCGACATCCCCAAGAGCCTCACCGAGTGGGTGCGCCAGCAGGGCGTCTCCGCCGACGGCGCCGGGCTCGAGAAGCTGATCGACAGGCTGCGCGCCCGCGGCTACCTCAGCCACTCCCTCGACAAGCCGGCATCCGACGTGCCGGACGCAGACAGCTGGGTGGCTCAGCTCAGGCAGGCCGCGCCCGGGTACAAGTGGCAGGCGAGCCCCGCCGGCGAGTCGATGGACCGCATCGGCGACATGTTCACCGACCTGCTGCGGGCGCAGCAGCAGACCGACTCGACCGACGACGCCGACCTCGTTGCGGCGGTGGGCGACGACGAGCAGTTCGCCGTGGCATCCGCTCTCATCGCCGAGTCGCTCGGCTACGACGCGCGCGTCGTGCTCGGCTTCGACCTCACCGCCTCGGCGACCGGCGGCGCGAACGACGGGGTGAAGGCGTGCGCGGACGGCGTCTGCCGCGGCCAGAACCTGAGCGCGTGGGTCGAGGTGAAGGGGGCGGATGACACGTGGATCGCCGTCGACACCACGCCGCAGTTCACGCAGCCGCTGTCGCCGGACCAGACCAAGCAGCGCTATCCGTGGAAGGGCACCGAGGTCGACCAGAAGGGCGCCCAGGTGCAGAACCCGCCCGAGGCGAACCCGAGCGGCGACGACCGGCGACCCGAGCAGAGCAACACCGAGACCTCGCACGACTCGCAGCTGCTCGTGCCGGTGCTGAGGATCGGCGGCACGATCGTGCTGGTGCTGATGGTGCTCGCGGCGCCGTTCGCGTCGGTGCTGATCGTGAAGGCCGCGCGGCGCCGCGAGCGGAGGCGGGCCGCGAGCGCCGCCGAGCGTATGGCCGCCGGCTGGGACGAGCTCGTCGACGCCGCCGTCGATCTTGGGCTGCCCGCGCCCGGGGTGCGCACGCGCGCCGAGGCGGCGACGCTGTACGCGTCGGTGGTGCGGTCGGCCGACCCGCGGGCCTTGCGTACACTGGCTGCTGACGCAGACGAGGCGGTGTTCGGGGCATTCGATCCGCCTGCGCAGGCGGCCGAGGGCTACTGGGCGACGCTCGACGAACAGCTCGAACGGCTCGCGGCCGGCTTCCCCACCTGGAAGCGGCTGTTCGCCAGATTCTCGCTGCGATCTTTCCGCACCGGGAGAGGACGAGGCTGATGGACTCGCAGGTCACGCAGGCGCTCGCCGTGGCGACGACGCTCGCGTGGGCGGGGATCGCGGCCGGCCTGATCATCTGGCTCGTCGTCGTGCCGATCGGGCTCTCCGGCATCTTCGCCGCGCTGGGGGTGCCGAAGTCGCGCGCGTGGATCCCGTTCGCGAACCTCGCCACGGTGTACCGGCTCGGCGGGTTCAGCGAGTTCTGGGTCATCGCGCTGGTGATCCCGGGGGCGTCGGCCGTCGGCGCGATCGTCCTGTTCGTGGCGAGCCACAACATCAACCGCCGGCTCGGCAAGGGCGCCGGCTACACGGTGCTCGCCGTGCTGGTGTGGTGGGTGTGGGCGCTCGTGCTCGGGCTCGGCCGCCTCGCCGAGACGAATCCGTCGGCCGGCGGCGGCGAGCCGGTGGTGTGGTCGCTCACCCCGCGGCCCGAGCCGTCGGCGGCGATGCCCGACGATTCGGCGTCGCGCTCGGCGTCGCGCTCCTGGGCGAGTTCGCAGCAGGGCCCGGCCGCGCCCGTTTTCACGGATGCTTCGCCCCAGCCCTCCACGACGCTGATCGGCCGCATGTCTCCGCCCGCCGACGCTCCGGCCAGGCCGCCCGCGTCGTCGCCGCCCGCCGCCCCCGCGGCAGCCCCGGCGTCCGCGCAGGCCGCGGCTTCCGCCCCGGTCCCGCCGGCGTCCGCGCAGCCCGCGGCGGCACCCGCCGAAACCCTCCGCCGCTCACCGCAGTGGATCACTCCGCCCCCGTCGGTCGCTCCCGCGCCGGCCGCCGCGCCCGCCTCGTCGCCCGCGCCGTCGCCCGCGCGTTCCGCAGACGCCGCCCCGCCGGCATCGTCCGTCCCGCCCGCCGCGCCCGCCTCGTCGCCGTCGCCCACGCGTTCCGCAGACGCCGCCCCGCCGGCATCGTCCGTCCCACCGGCCGTGCCCGCCGCCACCCCGAGCGCGCCGCCGCCGGCCCCGGCCGTGCAGCCGACGCAGCAGTACCAGCACCTGCCGGCGCCTCCCCGGCCCGCGACCGCCCCCGGCTCTGCGACCCCGCCCGCCCAGCCGGCGAGCACCGAGGCGCCCGACGACGCGACGGTCATCTCGAAGAACCGCTTCACTCCCGACCCCGACGCGACGGTGGTGTCGGCGCGCCGGCGCACGCGCTTCCGGGTCGAGTCCGACCTCGGCGCCCGCGTCGAGCTCACGGGGTCGGCGGTCATCGTCGGCAGGCGGCCGGTGCAGCATCCGTTGTACCCGCACGCGCAGCTGGTGACCATGACGGATGCGCAGCGATCGGTGTCCGCCTCGCACGCGGTGCTCGAGCAGATCGACGGCGAGTGGATGATCACCGACCTCGGCTCGACGAACGGCGTGTGGCTGGTCGACCCGGACACGGGGGCGGAGACCGAGCTCGGCGCCCACAACCGCGCGCCGATGACACCCGAGGTGCTGCTCGGCGAGCTGCGCATCAAGGTGGTTCCCGTTGGCTGACGCGTCGGGTGACGAGCGGGTGACGGTCGTCGAGAGCGAGGCCGAGGGCGGGCTGCACGCGGCGTCGGCGACGGATCGCGGCAACCGCCGCTCGGGCAACGAGGATTCGCACCTGGCCGAGTTCCCGGTGTACATCGTGGCCGACGGCATGGGCGGGCACGACGCGGGGGATGTGGCGAGCGCCGCGGTCATCCGTGCGTTCACGCCGCTCGTCGGCCGGCGCGATGTGCGGCCCGACGAGGTGGCCGACGTGATCCGCAAGGCGCACCAGTCGGTCGTGTCGATCAGCGACCACACGCCGCGCGGGGCGGGCTCGACCCTGACCGGAGTGGTGCAGGTACGGCACGACGGCGTGCCCTACTGGCTCGTGGTGAACGTCGGCGACTCGCGCGTCTACCGGGTGCGAGGCAGCAGGTTCGAGCGCATGACGATCGACCACTCGATCATGCAGGAGCAGCTGGACGCCGGCCTGCTCACCCTCGAAGAGGCCGAGACCTTCGCGCACAAGAACGTGATCACCCGCGCGGTGGGCGCCCCCGACAGCCCGCCGGACTACTGGGTGCACCCGGTCGAGCCGGGGGAGCGCCTGATGATCTGCTCCGACGGGCTGCACGGCGAGGTCGCCGAGGCCGACATGTTCGAGCTGCTCGAGGCGAACCCCGACCCGGCCGACGCGGTGCGCGCACTGGTCGACCGCGCCCTCGAGAACGGCGGGCACGACAACGTGACGGTGATCGTCGTCGACGTGCAGCACGAGGCGGCGACGGATGCCTGACCGGCACCCCTTCGACGACGATGACACCGTGGTGACGGGCCGCCCGGTGCCGCCCGCCGACGAGTCCGGCGGTTACGACGGGGCGGACGACGAGACGGTCGTGACGGGTCGCCCGTCGGCCCCGGAGCCCGAGTCCGACGATGAGACCGTTGTGACCGGTCGCCCAGCGCCGCCCGCAGGCGAGTCCGGCGAGTCCGGCGAGTTCGAGGATGAGACGGTCGTGACGGGTCGCCCGCCGGCTCCGCAGCCCGGCGCCGACGATGAGACGGTCGTGACCGGCCGCCCAGCGCCGCGCGCAGGCGAGTCCGGCGAGTCCGACGAGTCCGAGGATGAGACGGTCGTGACGGGCCGCCCGCCGGCTCCGCAGCCCGACGCCGACGATGAGACGGTCGTGACCGGCGGCCCGCCGGCGGTGGATGCATCCGCAGAATCCGACGACGAGACGGTCGTGACAGGCCGTGCGGCGGCAGCGGGTGCGCCTTCCGAACCCGACGACGAGACCGTTGTGACCGGCCGCCCGCCGGGGGACGCGCCCTGGGAGCCCGAATCCGACGACGAGACCGTCGTGACCGGCCGGAAGCCGCAGCCGGACAACGCCGGCGACAGCTCGGCTTCGACCGACGGCCCGCCCACCGTGCCCATGGAAGCGGCCCATGACGACACGATCCGCGTGGTTCCGCGCGCCTCCTCAGAGGCCGCGCAATACCGGGTGGCGCGGGCGTTGCCGCCGCAGGCACCGCCCGTGAACGACATCACGCTGCTCGAGTTCCGACCGCCCGAGGTCCCGAGCGGCAGCGTCGTGCGGTATGCGACGCGGGCCGGCTTCACCGTCACCGAGCTGCCCCCGTTCGACGCCGAGTGGACCGTCCCGCCCCGCACCCCGCGCTCGGCCGACACGTCCGCGATCCTCGACGAGCAGGTCGCGGCGCGCCTGTCCTGGCGGCGCCGCGCGGTCCTGACCATCGCCCTCGTGACGGCGGCGGCCGTGGTCGTGGCGGCCGTGGGAATCTGGCTCCTCTTCCACCTGAAATGACGCCAACCGAACGGACACGACCCGATATGACATCGACGGCCTTCAAACCTGGCCCGGCGTGCGGCCGAGGCTCTAGCCTGGTGCATCGTGACTGACCCGATCCTGGTCGTCGACGGCCTCACCGTCGATTACGGCTCCCGCCGAGCGGTGAACGACCTCTCCTTCTCGATCGAGCGCGGCGAGATCTTCGGGCTCCTCGGCCCGAACGGCGCCGGCAAGACGACCACGCTCAGCGTGATCGAGGGTCTGCGGAAGCCGACGACCGGTTCGGTACGCATCGACGGCGTCGACGCTCTGGCGAATCCGCTGGCGGTGAAGGCGAAGCTCGGCGTGCAGCTGCAGGCCACCAGTTTCCAGGACGAGCTGACGCTCAGCCAGCTGCTGCGCCTCTACGCGGGGCTCTACGGGGTGCGGCTCGACACCCGCGCCATCCGCGACCGGCTCGAGGAGTGGGGGCTCGGCGACGAGGCGGACAAGGCGTTCAAACGTCTGTCCGGCGGTCAGCAGCAGCGCTTCTCGCTCTCGGTCGCCGTGGTGCATCGGCCGCTGCTCCTCCTGCTCGACGAGCCGACGGCGGGCCTCGACCCGCAGTCGCGCCGCCAGCTCTGGGATCGGATCGAGCGTCTGCGGGCGGACGGCGGCAGCATCGTGCTGACGACGCATTCGATGGAGGAGGCGCAGTCGGTGTGCGATCGGATCGCGATCGTCGACCACGGCGGGCTCATCGCGCTCGGCGCCCCCTCGGGTCTGATCGCTCAGTACCGGGACGATCCGCGCGTGCGGCAGGTCTCGCGCGGCGAGCCGACGCTCGAGGATGTCTTCATCGGCCTGACGGGGAGTGCGATCCGTGACTGACACCACCGGCCCGCAGTCGGGCCCCGACCTGCGTCTCACCGTTTCGTCGTTGCTGCGCGCCGATTTCACCGTGCTGACGCGCACGCGGCAGGCGATCCTGCTCAACTTCCTGGTCCCGCTGGTCTTCATCGTGGCGACGAGCCTCGGTCAGGGCAACGTGCTGAGCGATCCCGGGATGCTGATCGGATTGGCCATCACCTATGGGCTGATGTCATCCGGCATGCTCGGCTACTCGATCGCGGTCGCGCGCGACCGTGACAACGGCGTGTTCCAGCGGCTTCGCGTCACGCCCACCCCGACGTGGGCGATCATGGGCAGCCGCATCGTCGTGCAGGTCACGGTCAATCTCGTCATGGCGATCGTGGTCCTCATCGTCGGAAGTGCGCTGCACCAAGTCGTGTTCGAGTGGTGGCAGTACCTTTCGATCCTCGGCGTCTCGCTGCTCGGAGCCACGGTCTTCCTCGGCCTTGGCCAGACGATCGTCGGTCTATTGCGCTCGTCCGCTGCGATCTCCGGCATCGGCCGGGTGCTCTACATCCTGCTTCTGCTCTCCGGAATCCTGGGGTCGACCGGTCTGCTCGGATCGGGCTTCAAGACCTTCTCGGAGTGGACCCCCGTCGGCGCGCTCGTGAACCTCTACGCGGCAGCCCTGGGCGGAGGTTTCACCACCGACACGCTCATCGGACTGTGCGCGTCGATCGGGTATGCGCTGATCTTCGCCGTGATCGGCATCCGCTGGTTCCGCTGGGAGTCGCACTGACCACCGAGTGACGTCGGACAACCAGCGCAGAGGACGAGCACGGATGCGAGCGCAGATGCTCGAACGGATGCTGGAACGGACGCTGGAACGGATGCCACCACGTTGGCGCCAAGGGTTGCAGCGGGTCATCGCCGTAGCCGTAGCCCTGACCGTAGCCGTAGCCGTAGCCGTAGCCGTAGCCGTAGCCGTCGCTATCGCGGCAGCGATCGTGCTTCTCATGACGTACCGGACCTCCGAGTGGATCTCGTGATCGCGGTGCCTGAGTGTTCGTATCTGCTTCTGGGCAGGGTTGTGCTGTGGTGTTTATCCGGTGTCGTTTCGGGTTTGCGGTGTTTGGGTTTCCAGGTGGGTTCGGATGCCGGATTTGTGGTGCAGGGTCAGGGGTGGCTGGCCTGGCCAGTGCAGGGTGTAGGTGGTGTTGTGTCGGGTGATGCGGGCGCCGTGGTTGTGCAGGCTGAGGTGGTGGTAGCGGCACAGCAGCACGCCGTCTTTGGTCTCGGTCTTGTGATTCTGAATGCTTTCGGACCAGGGGTTGATGTGGTGGGCTTCGCACCCGGAGGGGGGTCTGCTGCAGCCGGGGAAGAGGCAGCCGCCGTCCCGGGCGGCCAGGGCCCGGCGTTGGAGCCTGGTGAACACGCGCTGGTCCCTGCCGGCGTCCAGGGCTTTGCCGTCGGGGTCCAGGAGCAGGGTGGTGAACACGCCGGCGCAGAGTCCGGCCAGGGCGGTGGTGGCCGGGACCGGGTCGGGTACCCCGTCCAGCCAGGCCAGCCCGACCTCGGGGCCCGGGCAGGCGCGAGATCCTGTCGCGGTCGTGCCGTGGCCGGTGTCGTGCCGGGCGCGCGGGCCGGGGCGGCCGTGGCCGGGCCCGTGGTCGGCGGCGTGCCCGGAACCGTCGGCCCCGCCCGTTCCGCCCGGGCAGGGGTGCTGCCCGAATGTCCCGGCCGGGGTGGGGCAGTGGGTGTGGTCTCCGGTGTGGTGGCGGGCCAGCACGTTCTGGGCTGTGCGGGCGCGGGTCAGGTCGGCGGGGGTGAGGGTGAGGGTGACGGTGGTGTCGTGGTCGCCGAACACCTCGTGCGGGGAGGCGTTCACGCCGGTGGTGAACAGGGTGAGGAATTCGTCCACCAGCAGCTGCTCGTTGCTTCGCGGATCCAACTCGAGCTCTTTCGCGCGTTGGATCTCGGCCGCGTCCCGGAACCTCGGGCCGCCGGTCCTGGGCCCGAGCCGCAGGGTGAGCGGGGCCCAGAACCTCTGGTCGGATTCCGGGTCCAGGAGCAGGTCGTAGCGGATCATCCCGTCCGCGCGTTCGGCGCGTTTCAGCGACCTCGCCTCGAACCGGGCGTGCGCGTCGGCTTGCGCGGTGCGGGCGTCCAGGCTCGCGCGCAGGCGGCGGGCGGCGCGGGCCAGTTCCTCGGCCCGCCACCCCGACTCCCACGCCGCCTGAACCAGCTCGAGCACCGCGTCCCGCCACAGCGGGGCATGCTGCGGACCGGGTGGGGTGCCGAGGGCGGTGACGAGCGCGTCGCCGTCCGCAGCAGACAGCCAGCCGTTGCGCACCGCGACCGCCACCGGCGCCTCCCACGAGCCGGACAGCCCCGCCAGGTACTCCACGGACCGCTCGGACGGTTCCGCGTCCGCATCCGGTGCGGCGGGGGCGACGTGCTGCGCGGTCTCCAACAAGCCCCCGACCCGCACGAGTCTCGCCGCCTCACCCCGGCTGGTGCCGGTGACCTGCTGCACCAACTCCGCCCCGCTCCGTAACCCCGAGGATTGCGCCAGCCCGTCCTTGCCCAGCTCCCGGGCCGAACGCCGGTCGATCTCCGCCGCGAAGGCGGCCAGGCGGGCATCCAGCACCGCCCGCGCCTGCCCCAACAACCGCGCCCCCTCCGTCAACTCGACACCTGATTCGCCCTGGGTTTGGTTCCTAGTGGTTTCCGGGGCTGGCGAGTGCCGGTCCGGGCGTTTCGTGGTCAGCGTAGTGCGCGGCCTCGACCTCTGCAGGGGTGCGATAGCCGAGCTCGGAGTGCAGCCGCTGGTTGTTCCACCACCACACGTACTCGAGCGTGGCGAGCTCGACCTGCTCGACGGTTCTCCAGGGCTTGCGCGGCCAGATCAGTTCGGCCTTGTACAGCCCGTTGACGGCCTCGGCCATCGCGTTGTCATAGGAGTCTCCGACGGTGCCGGTGGAGGGGACCGCGCCGAGCTCGAGCACGCGGTCGGTGTA
>NZ_AULK01000010.1 GCF_000419445.1 Gryllotalpicola ginsengisoli DSM 22003
CACCGGGTCGGTGTCGTGCGCCGCTCTGCCGAGCGTCTGCGTGATGGCCTGCGCCGACTCCCGCCCGATGCGCCCGGCCAGCACGGCCTCGGCCACATGAGGCAGCTTCGCGATCTCCTCCGAGTCCCTGACCAGCTGGCGGGCCTCTTTGCCCGAGGAGCCCGTCACCGCCTCCAGCGCGTCGGCGGCCGTGCGATACCCGAGCCGCCGGGCCAGCGAGTCCGGGCCGTCGGCCGAGCGCCGGGTCATCTCGCCGGCGTTCACCAGCTCGATCGCGTCGAGCTGCCGGCGCACCTCGGCCGTGGCCTCGAGGAACGCCACGAACTCCCGCGGCCCCAAACACGAGACATCCGTCGGCAGCAGGGCGGCAAGACGCGCCATCGCGTCCGCAGCGGCCGGGCCGATCACCGTCATCACACGCTCCACACACGCACGAAGCACACCCCTTTTCGGGCGGCTTCTTCAGTTGTGGCGCGGACAGGTCAAGACTAGCACACGCGTAGCAAACTCGACCAGCTTTTTCCCCTACTTGTTATCAACAGATTCGAAGACACGTCCGAGTTGTCCACAAGCCCACGACCCCGCACCCCGCTCCCCGACGAGCGGCACCGCCTCAGCCGGTCCTCACCCACTCGCCGCTCGCGCCCGAGCGCTCCGCCGCGTCCGCGACCGCCGCAGCGGCGCGCCCGTCGGCGACGGACGGCCCGTGCTGCACCCCGTCGGCGATCGAGCGCAGGAACTGCGCCGCCTCGATGGTCTTCAGGTCGTCGAATCCCATCGAGGTGCCGCCGCCGGGCTGGAAGCGGGCGAAGTCGCCGTCGCCCGGCTGGGCGTAGAGGGTCGTATAGCCGTAGTCGCGCTCTCCCCTGATCGCCAACTGCAGCTCGTTCAGCCGCTGGAAGTCCCAGCGGAGCGAGCCATCCGTGCCGTACACATCGATGACCTACTCGGCCCGCGGCCCTACCGCGATGCGGCTCGACTCGAACACCCCGAGCGCGCCGTTCTCGAAGCGGGCGATCACGGCAGCGTAGTCCTCGTTCTCGACCGCGCCGGGCGCGCCGGTCGCGGTCGCGTTGTGCCCGATCGCGGCGCCGGTGAGCTGCGGCCGCTCCGCGATGAAGGTCTCCTGCGCGGCCGAGACCTCGGCGATCGGCCCGACCAGGTGGCTCGCGAGGTCGAAGCCGTGCGAGAGCAGGTCGCCGTACACGCCGGAACCGGCGCGGTCACGGATGAAGCGCCACATCAGCGCCCCGTCCGGGTCCGAGGAGTAGTCGGCGAGGAACGAGACGCGCACGTTCGTGATGCGGCCCAGGCGCCCGGCGGCGATCAGCTCGCGCGCCTTCTGGATCGCCGGCGGGTTGCGGTAACTGAACCCGACGGCCGTGACGACCCCGGCCTCCGCGGCGGCGCGCGCGATGTCGTCGCTCTCGGCGAGGCCGCGGCCCATGGGCTTCTCGATCCAGAACGGCTTGCCGGCGGATGCCGCGGCCAGCGCCAGCTCGCGATGCAGATAGTTCGGCGAGCAGATCGACACCGCCTGCACCTCGGGGTGCGCGAGCACCTCGCGCCAGTCGGCGACCGCGTCCCGGTAGCCGAGCAGGTCGACGGCGTCGCGCCGGTTCGCCTCCACGAGGTCGGCCGCGACGACGAGCTCGGGCCGCACCTCCAGCTCGGGGTAGTGCTCCACGACGTTGCGGTAGGCGCGCGAGTGCGCGCGACCCATCCACCCGACGCTGATCAGCCCGATGCCGACCGCGCGGCGGCTCATGCCCCGGCGCCGGCGGCCCCGGCCCCGGCCTGCGCGATCAGCTCGCGGATCTTCGCCAGCTGGTAGGCGGAGGTCTCGTCGGCGGTCTCGTCCTCCCCGAAGACGTTGGAGACGAGGATCGCGTCCTCCCTGGCGAGGAATCCGGAGGCGGCGAGCGCGCCGAACAGCTCGGCCCAATCGACGTCGCCGGCGCCGATGCGCAGGTGCTGGTGAACGCGGGTCGTGTTGCCGGGCGGGTTGGTGATGTAGCGCAGCCCGTGCGAGCGGTGGTGGTCGAAGCTGTCGGCCGTGTAGACCGCCCGGAGCCGGTCGCCGAGCTCGGGGATCAGCGTCGCCGCGCGGTCGCCGTAGTGGAAGGTGTGGCTGCCGACGTACGCGAAGCCGACGGAGGCCGAATTGAGTCCGCGGATGATGCGCCAGGCCTCCAGGCCGTCCTCGACGAAGTCGTCGGGGTGCGGGTCGATGTTGACGGTGACGCCCTCGCGCTCGATGATCGGCAGCAGCTCCTCCATCGAGCGGTAGAAGCCCGCCTCCGACTCCTCGGCGCGTTCCGGTCGGCCGGAGAACTCGGTGTTGATCACCGGCGCCTCCAGTTCGACGGCGATCTCGATGATCCGCTTGAAGTTGCGCACGGCCGCCTCGCGCGGCAGCTCGTCGGGCCACGACCAGCGCTGCACCGGCTGCAGCCCGACGACTCCGACGCCGGCATCCGTCGCCGCCTTCTTCACCTTCGCGAGGTAGTCGTCGTCGACGCGCGGGTGCGCGTAGAAGGGGATGAAGTCGGGGTGCGGGGTGAGGTGGATCCACCCGTAGCCGGCGCGGGCGACGACGTCGAACAGGCCGAGGAAGTCGGTCTGCGAGAAGTAGGGGGTGGGGTCGAGGGCGATCTTCACGTTCTGAGGTCCTCCGGGTCTCAGCTGGGCCGCGGCTCAGGCGCCGACGGGCACGGCGCCTGCGTAGAACGCCGGGATCTCGGGCAGTTCGACCGGCACGGGGCCGCTGGTCTTCAGCGCCTGCACGCCGGCGGCGCAGGCGACGGCGACCTTGTAGCCGTCCCACGCGGAGGGGCCGGCGATCGTGCCCTGCTTGGCGGCGTCGACCCAGTCCTGCACCTCGACGTCGTAGGCCTGCTTGAAGCGGGTCTTGAACGACTGGTGTTCGTCGATCTGGAACTTCGCGTCCTGCCACAGCTGCAGGCCCTCGGGCTGGCCGATGCGGGCCACGCCCTTCTGGAACACGGCCTCGGTGGCGACCTGGTAGCCGAACTGCACGCTGACGTTCATCTCGACGTCGACGAGCACGCCGTTGTCAAGCTCGAACAGCACCAGCACCGGTTCGCGCAGGTGGTCTGGGCTCAAGGCGTTGCGCTTGGCGTACTTGACCTCGACGGAGGTGATGGTGGCGCCGGCCAGCCACGGCACGACGTCGAACTCGTGCACGACGGAGTCGGTGATGAGCATCTCCTGCGTGTAGCTGTCCGGCACCGAGGGGTTGCGGTGCACGGCGCGCAGCATGAGCAGCTCGCCGGCGGTGCCGGAGGTGATCAGCTCGCGCAGCCGGCGGTACTGGGCGTCGAAGCGGCGCATGAAGCCGACCTGGATGAGCTGCTTGCCACCCTTCTGCTCGGCCTCGAGCACCCGCCAGGAGGACTCCGGGTCCTGCGTCAGCGGCTTCTCGCACAGGATCGGCAGGCCGGCCTCGAGCGCCGGCAGCAGCACCGGCTCGTGGAACTGGCCCGGCGTGGCGATGATGACGGCGTCGAGCACGCCGGCGGAGATCGCGTCCTCGATGCGGGTGAAGGTCTGCGCGCCCGGGGCGAGGGCCGCGGCCGCGGCGGCGCGGCCGGCATCCGGTTCGATGATCGCCGAGACGGATGCTCCGGCGATGGTGTTCGTGAGGCGCGCGATGTGGTCCGCGCCCATCTGGCCGGCTCCGACGACGCCGACGCGCAGGTCTGCAATGGTGCTCATGGGGTGTCTTCCTTCTTCATTGAGAATGACGTCTGCGTTGAAACGACGTGTATTCAGCGGATGCGCGTCAGCGGGCTGCAGCCGAAGATGTGCTCCCGGGTGCGGGTCGCGATGCCGAGCGGCAGCTCGATGTCGACGCCCGGCATGTCCTGCTCGACGATCGCGAAGATCTCGGGGTCGATCGCCGAGACGGCCTCGATGATCGGCGCGAACTCCGGGATGCCGGCCGGCGGCTCGACCATGACCTCGCTCGCGGCATCCGCGAACGCCACGTCGTTCTTGAGCACCTCGAAGCGCAGCTCGGGGTCGATCTGCTTGAGGTGCAGGTAGCCGATGCGAGTGGGGTGGGCGTTGATCAGCTTGACGTTGTCGCCGCCGTAGTAGGCGAAGTGGCCGGTGTCGAGGCACAGGTTCAGGTACTGCGGGTCGGTGAGCTCGAGCAGCCGCTCGACCTCCCGGTAGGTGCCGACGTGGCTGTCGGCGTGGGAGTGGAACTGCTGGTGCACGCCGTACTCCTCGAGCAGGGCCTTGCCCAGCCGGTCGTGGCCGGCGGCGAGCTTGTCCCACTGCTCGGGGGTGAGGGTGCGCGACTCGAGGGTCTCGCCCGTGGCATCCGATCGCCACAGGTCGGGGATGACGACGATGTGCTCCGCGCCGAGGGCGTGGGCGAGGCCGGCGACCTTGACGGCCTGATCCCAGGCGCGCTGCCACTGCTCGGGCCCCTTGTGGAAGCCGGTGAACACGGTGCCGGCCGACAGCTCGAGGTCACGCTTCGCGAGCTCGTCCTCGAGCTCGTGCGGGTCGGTGGGCAGGTAGCCGTAGGGGCCGAGCTCGATCCAGTGGTAGCCGGCAGCCTGCACCTCGTCGAGGAAGCGCTGCCAGGGGATCTGCCGGGGGTGCTCGGGGAACCAGACGCCCCAGGAGTCGGGGGCCGTGCCGATGCGCAGTCCCTGGGTGTGCGGGCCGGCCGTGGTGGGGGTCGTGGCGGTGTCGGTCATCGAAGGTCTTTCTGTGCAGAGGGGGGATCGGGGTTCAGCCGAGGAGCGGTCGCTGCTTCTTCTGCTGCTCGCGGTATTCGTCGTAGGCGCGCTTCGTGCTCTCCAGGTCGGCGACCTGGGCGACGGGCACGTCCCACCAGCCCTCGCCCTCCGGCGCGTAGACGAAGGGGTCGGAGTTGATGTGGATGAGCGTCGAGGTGCTGCTCGCCTTGGCGTCGCGCACGGCGGCGGAGAGCTGGTCGATCGCCTCGGGGCCGGGGTGGATCTCGACGACGTCGATGCCGTAGCTGCGGGCGTTGGCGGCGAGGTCGACCGCGGTGAGCAGGTCGCCCTTCTCGAAGTTCAGCTCGTCGCGGTCCAGGTAGCGGTAGCGGGTGCCGAAGCGCTGCGAGCCGACCGTCTCGGAGAGGTGGCCGATCGAGGCATAGCCCTCGTTCTGGATCAGCACGACGATGATCTTGATGCCTTCGGCGACCGCGGTGGCGAGCTCCGAGTGCAGCATCAGGTAGGAGCCGTCGCCGACCATGACGATCACGTCGCGGTCGTCGCCGAGCGCCTCGAGGCCCCGCTTGACGCCGAGGCCGCCGGCGATCTCGTAGCCCATGGTCGAGAAGGCGTACTCGACGTGGTAGCCGAGGCTGTCGCGCACCCGCCACAGCTTGTGCAGGTCGCCGGGCAGCGAACCGGCCGCCTGCACGACGACGTCCTTCGGGCCGCTCGCCGCCTGCACCGCGCCGATGATCTCCGGCTGACCCGGCAGGTTGAGGCCGGTCGGGGTGAACGCGCCGTCGACCGCAGCATCCCACGCGCGCTTCTCGGCGGCGATGCGCTCGGCGTATTCGGCGCTCACGTGGTGCCGGTCGAGCAGGGCGCGCAGCGCGGTCAGCGTCTCGCGGGCGTCGGCGATCACCGGCAGCTGGGTGCCGTGCTTGAACGCGTCGAACGGGGCGACGTTGATGTTGACGAACGCGACGTCGGGATTCTGGAACGCGGTGCGGCTGGCGGTGGTGAAGTCGCTGTACCGGGTGCCGATGCCGATCACGAGGTCGGCCTGGGCGGCCAGCCGGTTGGCGGCCGTCGTGCCGGTGGCGCCGACGCCGCCCAGGTACTGGGGGTGGTCCCAGACGAGCGACCCGCCGCCGGCCTGGCTGGTGCCGACCGGGATCCCGGTGAGCTCCACGAGCCGGCGCAGCGCCTCCTCGGCGCCGGAGTAGATGACGCCGCCGCCGGCGACGATGAACGGCTTCCGGGCGGCGCGGATCGCCGCGACGGCGGCCTCGAGCGCCCACTGCTCCGGAGCCGGGCGGCGGATGTGCCACTCCCGGTCCTGCAGGAACTCGAGCGGCACGTCTAGCGCCTCGGCCTGCACGTCCTCCGGCAGCGCGATGGTCACGGCGCCGGTCTCGGCCGGGTCGGTCAGCACGCGCATGGCGGCCAGCGCGATCGAGAACAGCTGCTCGGGGCGCTGCACCCGGTCGAAGTAGCGCGACAACGGCCGGAACGCGTCGGTGACCTGCACGCTCGTGTCGTGCGGGTGCTCGAGCTGCTGCAGCACGGGGTCGGCGACGCGGGTGGCGAAGGTGTCGGCGGGCAGCAGCAGCGCCGGCAGCCGGTTCGCGGTCGCGAGCGCGGCGCCGGTGAGCATGTTGGCGGCGCCGGGTCCGACGGATGCCGCGGCGGCGAAGGTCGCCCGCCGGCGATGGATGCGGGCGAAGCCGACGGCCTGGTGCACCATGGCCTGCTCGTTGCGGGCCTGGTGGTACGGCATCAGGGTCGGGTCGGCCACGTTGTACTGCTTGAGCGCCTGGCCGAGCCCGGCGACGTTGCCGTGGCCGAAGATGCCGAACACACCGGGGATGGTCCGCTCGCGGAGGTCGCCGTCGACGGTCCACTGGTGGGCGAGGAACTCGACCAGCGCCTGGCCGACGGTCATCCTCTTCGTGGTCATCGGGCGGCTCCTTCGGGTTCGCGGATGCCGCCTGCCGCGTAGGGCAGGCGCGGGTCGGCGGTCTCCTGCTCCCACTGGGAGCGGATCCACGCCTGACGCGGGTCGTCGGAGACCAGCCACACCCGCTCGGGGTCGGGGCCGGCCATGACGTTCAGGTAGTAGAGGTCGTACTCCGGCGCGGCCGCGGCCGGGCCGTGATAGCCGAACGGCACGAGGGCGACGTCGCCGGTGCGCACGAGCGCTTGCGTGTCGATCTCGCCGGCCTGAGACGAATAGCTGGCGAAGCTGCCGAACGCGTCGACGCCTTCGGGGGCACGGATGCCGCGGGCCGGCGCCGCCTCGAAGTAGTAGATCTCCTCCAGCCGGGACTCGTGCCCCGGCACCAGCTCGTCGTGCTTGTGCGCCGGGTGGGAGGACCAGTTGCCGCCCGGGGTGATCACCTCGCACACGATGAAGGCCGCCGCGTCCAGCGCGTCCGGCGTGCCGAAGTTGTGCACCTGGCGGGTGTCGCGGCCGGCGCCGCGCACCTCGACCGGGATGTCGGCCTTGGCGAGGTACCGGCTCGGCTTGCGCACCGTCGTCGGCGCCTCGGCGACGGCGACGCGACCGCTGCCGCGGATCGACAGCGCCTGCCCGGCGCCGATGTAGGCGACATCCGTGGGCCCGTCGAAGACGCTCGCGCGCCCTTCGAGCGTGGTCGTCGTGCCGTCGTGCTCGACGCGGAACGCGCCCGACAGCGGGATGACGAGGCGCTCGACCTCGCCCGCCGGGAGGTCGACAGAGCCGCCGTCGAGGGCGGCGACGCGGAGGCCCGTGTGCTGCCACCCGGGCAGCTGCGCGTCGACGACCGACTCCCAGCCGTCACGGGCGAGCGAGCCGCGGGGGAAGAACCATTCGTTGCGTACTGCCATGCTGCTCGTCGTTCCGGGTCAGTCGTTCTGGGGGAAGCCGAGGTTGATGCCGCCGTGGGTGGCCGGGTCGAGCCAACGGCTGGTGACCGCCTTCTCACGGGTGAAGAAGTCGAAGCCGTGCACGCCGTAGGCCTTCGCGTCGCCGAACAGCGACTTCTTCCACCCGCCGAAGGAGTGGTAGGCCACCGGCACCGGGATGGGCACGTTGATGCCGATCATGCCGACCTGGATCTCGTTCTGGAAGCGGCGGGCGGCGCCGCCGTCGTTGGTGAAGATCGCGGTGCCATTGCCGAACTGGCCGGAGTTGATCAGGTCGACGCCGTCCTGGAAGGACTGCACCCGCACCACCTCGAGCACCGGGCCGAAGATCTCCTCCTGGTAGGCGCGGGAGGTGGTGGGGATCTCGTCGATCAGGGTCGGGCCGAAGAAGTACCCGTCCTCGTGCCCCTCCACCTTCAGGTCGCGGCCGTCGACGACGATCTTCGCCCCGTCGGCCTCGGCGATGTCGACATAGCCCGACACCTTCTCCTTGTGCTGCTTGGAGATCAGCGGGCCGAGGTCGGGCTCGCCGTCGGGGCCGCCGGCCCCGTTTCCGACCTTCAGCCCGGCGATGCGGGTCTTGATCTTCTCGATCAGCTCGTCCGCGACCGGCTCCACCGCCAGCACCACCGAGACGGCCATGCACCGCTCACCCGCGGCACCGTAGCCGGCGTTCACCGCCTGGTCGGCGACCAGGTCGAGGTCGGCGTCGGGCAGCACGAGCATGTGGTTCTTCGCGCCGCCGAGCGCCTGCACCCGCTTGCCGTTCTTCGAGGCGGTCTCGTAGATGTACTGCGCGATCGGGGTGGAGCCCACGAACGAGATCGACTGCACCCGCGCATCCGTCAGCAAGCCGTCCACGGCGACCTTGTCGCCCTGCAGCACCGTGAACACGCCGTCCGGCAGCCCGGCCTCCTTCCACAGCTGCGCCAGCCACAGCGACGCCGACGGGTCCTTCTCGGAGGGCTTGACGACCACGGCGTTGCCGGCCGCGATCGCGATGGGGAAGAACCACATCGGCACCATCGCCGGGAAGTTGAACGGGCTGATGATGCCCGCCACCCCCAACGGCTGCTTGATCGAGTACACGTCGATGCCCGTGGAGGCCGACTCGCTGAACCCGCCCTTGGTCAGGTGCGGGAACCCGCAGGCCAGCTCCACGACCTCCTGGCCGCGGTTGATCTCCCCCATCGCGTCGGAGAGCACCTTGCCGTGCTCGGCGGTGATGATCGCCGCCAGCTCCTTCTTGCGCGCGTTCAGCAGCTCCCGGAACGCGAACACGACCGCCTGCCGCTTCGCGATCGAGAACCGGCTCCACACCTCGAAACCGCGCTGCGCGGAGGCGATCGCCGCATCCACCTCGGCCTCGTCGGCCAGGGCGACGCTCGCGGTCTGCGCGCCCGTGGCGGGGTTGAAGATCGGTGCGGTCCGCCCGCTCGAAGACGGCGACAGCGCGCCGTCGACCCAGTGCGAGACGACGGGCAGATCGGATGCCTGGGCGACGCCCGCAGGCGCCTCGGTGGTGTTGGTCATGACGGTTCCTTCGATATTGCGGAAATCGGGTTGAAGGCGGTCGCTCAGCGACCGTGGACGAGGGCGGCGGCGATGTCGACGGCCTTGGCCACATCGTCGTCCTGGGGGTAGAGCAGGGTGCGGCCGACCACGAGGCCGTGCACGCCGGGCAGCGCCAGCGCGGCCGCCCACGCGTTGTAGGTCTCGTCGGGGTCGCCGTCGGAGTCGCCTCCGAGCAACAGGGTCGGCAGCGTAGCGGCCTCCATCACGCGCTCCATGTCTTTCACGACCGGCAGCTTCAGCCAGGTGTAGGCCGAGGAGGCGCCGAGACCGCAGGAGATCGCGACGGAGGTGATCACGGCCTCCGTGGAGAGGTCGTTCACGATCTTCCCGTCGACCCAGTTGCTCATGAACGGCTCGAGCATGATCGGCAGCCTCGCGCGGGCGGAATCCGTGACCGCGTGCGCGGTCTCCTCGAGGGTGCGCGCCGTGCCGGGATCCTGGAGGTTCACCCGCACCAGCAGCTTCGCGGCGTCCAGGCGCGAGGAGACCATCGAGTCGACGTCGTAGCCGGTGTAGCGGTCGTCCATCTCGAACACGGCTCCGCGCAGGCCCCCGCGGTTCATCGAGCCCACGGCGACCTTCCCGTCGAGGGCGCCGAGCAGCGCGAGGTCCTCGATGATGTCGGGGGTGCCGAGCACGCCGTCGACGCCGGGCCGCGACAGCGCCAGCACGAGTCGCTGCAGCAGCTCGTACCTGCTGGCCATCGCCATGGGGTTGTCGCGCACGCCGAGGGCGCCGCGCGCCGGGTGGTCGGCGGCCACGATGAACAGGCGTCCGTCGCCGTGCACCAGCGGGCGCCTGGTGCGGGAGGCCAGCGCCGAGGCGATCGCCGCGGGGTCGCGGTGCCGGGTCTGGCGCAGCCGGGCGAAGGCCTCGTCGTCGATCGGTCGGTGGACGCGCTCGGTCAGATCAGGCGTGGACACGGTCGAGCTCCTTCACAATCGCGTCGACCTCCGCCGTCGTCGGCATGGCGGTCGAACATTCGCGGCGGGTGGCGACGATGGCGCCCGCGACGTTGGCGAAACGGATGACCCGTTCCAGATCCCAGCCCTGCAGCAGGCCGTAGCACAGGGCCCCGCCGAAGCCGTCGCCGGCGCCGAGCCCGTTCACGACCTCGACCCGGTAGGGCGCGACCTCGACGGTCTCCTCCGGCGTCTTGGCGAGCACGCCGCGGGGGCCCTGCTTGACGATCGCGAGTTCGACGCCGCGCTCCAGCAGGGCGTCGGCGGCGCGGTGCGGGTCGGTCTCGCCGACCGCGATCTCGCACTCCTCGCGGTTGCCGACGGCGACCGTGACCTGCTCGAGCGCCCGGCCCACCTCGGTGGTCGCCTCGGCGGGCGAGGGCCAGAACATGGGCCGGTAGTCCAGGTCGAGGATGGTGAACGGGGCGCGGCCGCGGGCCTGCCACGCGGTGTGGTGGGTGCTGCGGCTCGGCTGCCGGGACAGGCCGGTGACGGTCGCCCAGAAGATCCGCGCCGATGCGATCGCCTCGAGATCCAGGTCGGCATCCGTGATGGCGAGGTCGGGGGCGATCGGGTCGCGGTAGAAGTACAGCGGGAAGTCGTCGGGCGGGAAGATCTCGCAGAAGGTGACCGGGGTCTTGAGTTCCGGCACCCTGGCGACTAAGCGGTCGTCGACGCCCAGCCGGCGCAGCTCGCGGTGCGCGTACCGCCCGAACGGGTCGTCGCCCGTCGCGGTGATCACCGCGGTGCGCAGACCGTGCTGGGCGGCGGCGATCGCGACGTTGGTCGCGGAGCCGCCGAGGTACTTGCCGAACGTCTCGACGTCTTCGAGGCCTACGCCGTCCTGCAAGGGGTAGATGTCGACGCCGATGCGACCGACGGTGACGACGTCGTAGCGCTGGTCACCCCGTGCGATCATGCTTCACTCCCTTGTCGAGCCGTTCGCGATGTGCACCACGCTAGCACTCTTTTGTCCTGTCAAACTAACAAGTGCGCGCATCCGCTCTCGGTCGCCGCGGATCGCCCCGCCGTCGCCCGCCGTCACCTTCCGCAACACGTCGTAAGGGTCGGTAACGAAGCTCGCCTCGCCCTGCCGCCTGCGCCTAACGTGGCCGACATCGCGGCGACCCCAGGCGGTGGGGCGGCGGGCTCATCCCCCGCAGCGCGCGGGTTCGATTCCCGCCGTCGCGTCGAGGGGGCGGCGGCCGACTGGGGCGCCGGGGCGGCCCGGGCGGCGGGGTAGCGCCCGGGCCGCGGCACCCGACCCGCGGCGCCGTAGGTGCGCCGCCCGACCTACAGTGGGAGACGAGATGAGCGCAGAAGAGGCCGCGGTCCGGGCGATCGGGCAGGTGCAGGGCGAGCCCCGCTGGGACGAAGGCCTCAGCCCCGCCGAGTTCAAGCTCGCCTTCCGCAACCACCCCGCCGGCGTCGCCGTGGTTACCGCCGATGCGGGCGACGGCCCCGCCGGGCTGACCGCGACGTCGGTGTTCTCGGTGAGCGCCGAGCCGCCCCTGCTCGTCTTCTCGATCTCGCGGCAGTCCTCGGCCGCGCCCGTGCTGCTCGCCGCCGACACCCTCGTGGTCAACCTGCTCGGCACCGACCAGCTCGAGGTGGCCAGGCTGTTCGCGACCAGCGGCGTCGACCGTTTCGCCGACACCTCGATCTGGGATCGCCTGATCAGCGGCGAGCCGTACATCCCCGGCGCGCACGCCTGGCTGCGCGGCCGGGTGATCAACCGCATGGAGGCCGGCACCTCCACCGTCGTCGTCGTGCACGCCCTGCAGGCGAAGCAGCCGGCCGAGCGCGACGCCGAGGTCGCCCGCCCGCTCGTCTACCACAACCGCACCTGGCACGAGCTCAGCGATCGCTCCAAGCTGCGCTGACGTCGATTCGTCGAAAAGCGCTCACCAGATGCCCATGAGCAGCCATTCCTGACGAATGGCGGAAGGCCCGGGCATCCGTTCGTCGAAAACTGTCGCCGTGCCCCGGGCGGCGGACGCAATGTGACGAATCGGCAGGCGGCGCGGGCGGCGGACACAATGTGACGAATCGGCAGGCGGCGCGAGCGGGCGCCGCGCCCCCCGGGTCAGCCGAGCGTCGCCGGCACCTCGGCCTCGCGCCCGAGCACGTGCTGCGCCAGGAAGGCGAGCACGACCTGGTACCAGACCTTCGCGTGCTGGGGCGAGAGCACCCAGTGGTTCTCGTCGGGGAAGTACAGGAAGCGGTGCACGGTCGAGCCGTCGTCGGCCGCGGGCAGCCCCGACTTCGACAGCAGCTCGTACCACAGCCGCAGACCCTCGCCGATCGGGACCCGGTAGTCCCGGTCGCCGTGCACCACGAGCATCGGCGTGGTGATCTTCTCCACCGACAGGTGCGGGCTGTTCGCCAGCGCCATCTCGGGCGTCAGCTCGCGCTGCCAGTACATCGCGGCATCCGTCGTCGGCCCGAACTGGTCGAGCGCCCACAGGCTCGCGTGCGTGACGATCGCGGCGAAGCGGTCGGTGTGCCCGGCGACCCAGTTGGCCATGTAGCCGCCGAACGAGCCGCCCATGGCCGCGGTGCGGGTCTCGTCGATGTCGGGGCGCTGCTCGGCGGCATCCGTGATCGCCATCAGGTCGGTGAACGGCGCCTGCCCCCACGCGCCCCAGCCGCGCTGGATGAACTCCTGCCCGTACCCGACCGACAGCGCCGGGTCGGGCAGCAGCACGGCGTAGCCCTGCGCGACCATCAGCCACGGGTTCCACCGCCACGACCAGGCGTTCCACGATCCGAGCGGGCCGCCGTGGATCCACAGCAGCAGCGGCGCCGGGCTCTCGGCGCTCGCCCCCTCGGGCAGCGCGAGCCAGGCGCGCACGCGGGCGCCGTCGCCGGCGGTCGTCTCGACCTCGGTGAGGGTGCCGGGCAGCGCGGGCGCGTCCACCGGCGAGCGCAGGGCGACGGCGTCGATCGGATGCCTCGACCCGGCCGGCCCCTGCGCGAGGAAGCCGCCGAGGTCGACGCGTACCGGCTCGCTCGGGGCGAGGTAGCTCGTGCGCAGGGCATAGACGGCGGAGCCGTCGCGCGCCACGGCGACGTTCGAGAAGGCGGCGTCGTCGGCGGTGATGCGTTCGACGCGGGGCTCGGAGGAGGCATCCGTGATGCCGTTCTCGGCGCTGACCAGGAAGAGCGGCTCGCGGCCGTCCTCGTCGGCGGCCACGACGAGGCCCGAGCCGTCGGGCAGCCAGGCGAGCTCGGCGGGCCAGCGGTCCCATTCGGCGGCGACCAGGCGCGCCTCGCCGCCCGCGGTCGGCACGAGGCGCAGGTTGACCCGCGGCGCCTCGAACGGGGTCGTGATGGTCTCGGAGACGAACGCGACCCAGGCCCCGTCGGGCGAGACGACCGGCCCCATGGCGTCGTAGCCGGGGTCGTCGACGAGGGTGCGCTGCTCGCCCGTGGCGGTGTCGATCGCCACCAGGATGGCGCGGGTGTCGGCGCCGGGGCCGGGCACGTTCCAGCTGGTGATCAGGGTGGCGCCGTCGGGGGTGAGGTCGGCGGCGTGGTTCTCGAGCGCGCGGGTGGCGCCGGTGAGCTGCCGCAGCTCGAGGCGGCCGGCGGGCTTCGGGGCGTCCTCGCCCTCGGCGGGCGGCAGCGGCACCGCCGGCGCGTCGGCGAGCGCGGCGAGGTCGGCGGCGAAGCGTCGGGTCTGGGCCGGGCCGAGGTCGTGGTCCCAGAACCGCACGGGGTAGCCGGAGTGCAGGATGGCCTGCACCTTTGCGTCGGTGCGGGCCTTGCGCAGCTTCTCGTCCTCGGCGAGGTCGGCGGCGCTCGGCAGCACCTCGGCGGCGACGCTGACCACGTCGGCGTCCCTCGCGGCGATCGCGCCGCCGACGCCGCCGGGGGCGGTGCCGATCACGCGGGCCTCGCCGCCGTGCGCGGGCAGCAGCCACAGCGCGGGCGGGGCGTCGTCGCCGCCCTTCGTGTCGGGGTCGGGGCGCGCGGAGGTGAAGAGCAGGTCGCCCGAGCGGGTGAAGACGGCGGATGACTCGCCCTTGGCGCTGCGGGTGAGGCGGTGCGCCGGCTGCTGGCCGGCCGGGTCGACCTGCCACAGGGCGGTGGAGTATCCCGTGCGGTCGGGGCCGAGCGTCTGCACGCCGACGACGAGGCGGGTGCCGTCGGGGCTGAGCGCGAGCCCGCTCACGCGCGGGATCGCGATGTAGGCGTCGAGGTCGTGGAACGGGGTGGCGGGCGGTTCGGACTGCGGTGTCTGCTCGGTGTCGGTCACCCTGGTGTGTCTAGCACGCCCGTGTTTCACGGGCGTCTCAGGGCCCTGCCCCGGCGCATCCGATCGCCCGCGCCGCCCGGCCGTCCCGAACGCCGCGCCCGGCGCGGTCGCGTCACCCGACGTCGCCGCGCCAGGCGCCCGTCTCGACGTTGCGGTTCTCGATGAAGGTCTTGAAGTTCTCGAGGTCCTTGGCGATCGCCCGGTCGTCGAAGCCCGCGACCGCGCCGATCTTCTCGACCGCGCCGACCGGCTGCCACTCCAGCTGCACGGTGACGCGCGACGACACGTCGTTGAGCCGGTGGAAGGTGACGACGCCGGCGTGGGTGCCGTCCTCGCTCTTCCAGGCGACCCGCTCGTCGGGGTGCTGCTCGGTGATGGCGGCGTCGAACTCGCGCTCGTCGCCTGCGACCTTCACGCGCCAGTGGGTGTGCGTGTCGTCGAGCTGGGTGATCTCCTCGACGTAGTCCAGGAACTGCGGGAAGGTCTCGAACTGGGTCCACTGGTTGTAGGCGGTGCTGACCGGGACTCCGACCTCGATGGACTGCGTGACGCTGGCCATGATGGCTCCTCTCTGTTCGCTGCCGTATCGGCTGCTCACAGACGGTTACCCGCCCGGCGGCAGGCGGAAACGCGGGTTACGTCACGCGCCGGCGCAGGTCACGGAGGGGTGGGCGCAGGTCACGGAGGAGTGGGCGCGCCGGCCTGCCTCAGGTAGTCCTCGACCTGCTCCTCGGTGATCGCGAGCATGCCGCGGATGCTCTGCGACGAGCGCATCAGCGCCTCGATCCAGTGCCGGTTCAGGGTCTGCCGACTCGAGTCGTCGAAGACGAACTCGATCGGGATGGCCGGGTGCAGCCACACACAGCGTCGGGCGGTGTCCTCGTCGAGCACGCCGTCGAGGTCGAGCATGAAGGACTCCTGCGCCTGCAGCTTGGACGTGATGGCGACCCTCAGGTGGGCCAGCAGCCGGTCGTCGAGCCGCAACTCGCGACCGAAGCCGTAGACGAGGGTTCCCATTGCGCAAGCATGGCACACGGCCGGGCGGCGCCGTGAGGTCGCCGCAGACCGCGTCCCGCGCGGGCTCAGTCGTCTTCGAAGTCCAGCTCGCAGCGCGAGCAGTGCAGCACGCCCCCCTCTCGGCGCAGGTAACCGCCGCAGACGGGGCACGTCTCGGCGGTCTCCTCTGACGAATCAGACATGATGCCGCGAACGTACCCATCCCGCGGCCTGGCATTCCCCGCCGGCGCTCAGGCGAGGCCGTCGACGGCCCGCGGCCCGTGCTTCAGGCGGCGGCCTCGGCGCCTTCCTTGTACGCCGCCGAGACGAGGATCGGCTTGTGATCGGATGCCCCGGCCGGGAGCGTCTCGACGGCGTCGACGCGCAACCCCGTCGAGGTCGCGAAGTCGAAGTGGCCGCGGAAGTACTTGTACCGCGCGTAGGTGGTCGTGTCGCTGCGGGAGAGCTCGTAGCCGGACTGCATCATGCGCGCTCGCAGGCTCTTCTGGAACCACGGGTAGTTGAAGTCGCCGACCATCAGGGTCGGCAGGCCGGGGCCGAGGTCGCGCAGCATCGCGTGGGCCGCGTCGATCTGCGCGCGGCGCAGGGAGTTGGCGGCGGTGAGCGGGGCGGCGTGGAACGACGCCATCACGATCTCGCGTCCCGCCTCGGCGTCCACCAGCCGGGTGCCGACCAGCCGCTCGTGGGCGGGGGCGAGCAGGTGGTCGTGCAGCGACTTCTTCAGCGCGAACGCCTTCGTCGCCACCGTCTCGAAGCGGTGCTGCCGGTAGTAGAGGGCGAGGCCCAGCCGGTTGCGCATCGTCGCCCCGGCCAGGCGCAGGCCGCCGATGTGCTCGGGCAGGCCGGTTGCGCATTCCTGCAGGCACAGCACGTCGGGGTCGAACCGCTCGACGAGGCCGACGAGTTCGCCGCTCGCGTGGTTCTCGCGAAGGTTGTAACTGATCACGCGCATCGCGGTCAGCATAAATGAGACGGGTGGCCTGGAGGATGAACTCATATCCCGCCGGGGTACGGACCCGGAGGGACGGAGCGGGAGGAGGACGGGTGAAACGGATCGCGATCACCGGCGGCGGCGGCAGGATCGGGCGGACGATCGCGCCGCGGCTCGCGGCCGAGGGGTACCGGGTGCGGACTATCGATGTGACGGATGCGGGCGGCGGGGAGGATCACGTCGTCGCATCCGTGCTCGACCCGGCGGCCCTCGACGCGGCCCTGCGCGACGTGGACGCGGTCGTGCACCTGGCCGGCCACGCGTCGGAGCGGCCCTGGGCCGACCTCCTCGCCCTCAACATCGACGGCACGCAGAAGGTGCTCGAGGCGTGCGTTCGCGCAGGGGTGCGCAACGTGCTGCTGGCGAGCTCGATCCACGCCGTCGGCTATGCGACGCCCGAGCAGCTGGCCGGCGTCGAGGTCGCGCCGCCGCGGCCCGACACGTACTACGGCGTGAGCAAGGCGGCGCTCGAGGCGCTCGGCAGCGTGTTCGCCGACCGCTTCGGCATGGCGGTGGTGTCGGCGCGCATCTGCACCTTCGCCGACGAGCCGGGTGACGGGCGTGCGCTGGCGAGCTGGCTGTCGCCGGGCGACATGGTGCGGCTCGTGCGCGCCGCCGTCGAGCTGGAGACCCCGGGCCACCGCATCGTGTGGGGCGTCTCGCGCAACAGCCCGGGCTGGTTCGATCTGAGCGCGGGCGAGGCGATCGGATACTTCCCGCAGGACGACGCCGTCGAGTGGGTGCGCGACGAGGCCGACGCCCCGACCATCCCGGAGCGCGACGAGCTGCTCGGGGGCGAGTTCGCCGACCCGGGCTACGCGCTCGGGCACGACGCGTCGCAGTGACGCCGGGCGGTGACGCGGGTCGGCGGTTACGCGCGCGGGGCCAGCGGCTGGTCGCCGGCGAGCACCGGCCAGGACCGTTCGGCGGCGATCTCGAGCATCGTCGCGTCGGAGCCGACGACGACCGGGTCGGTGACTCCGTCGAGCAGCGGCAGGTCGCTTGGGTGATCGCCGTAGCCCCAGCTGCGCGTCACGGGCGGCCGGTGGGCGGCCGAGTACCGCCCGATGGCGGTGCGCTTGTCTTCGCCGATCATCGCGGCGGCGATGCGGCCGGTGTAGGCGCCGTCGGCGATCTCGAGCCGGGTGCAGAACAGCTCGTCGACGGCGAGCTCGTCGGCCAGCGGCTGCAGGGGGGCCTCGAACGAGCCCGACACGAGCACGATGCGGGCGCCGGCCGCGCGGTGCTCGCGCAGCCGCTGCAGCACGTCGGCGCGGAAGAATCCGGGCTGGGCGGAGACCTCGCGGTACCAGTCGCGGCCCGCCGCGCGCACCTGCTCGACCGGCTGGCCTGCCCAGAGCCCGAAGTAGAGGCGGTTGAACTCGGCGCGGTCGAGCTGGGTGACCTGCTGGGCGAGCTCGCGCAGCCGCTCGGGGGCGACCATGGAGGGTACCCGCTTCAGGTAGAAGAGCAGGAAGGACTCGAGCGTGCGCAGCGAGACGAGGGTCTCGTCGACGTCGAAGAACGCCGCGCTCGCGCCGCCTGGCTCCGACATGGGTGATGCTCCTTGAGGGTCGACCGGTCGCGCCGGGGCGCAGAACGGGATGAGCGTAACAGCCGTGCAGCGCCTGCGCCCGGCCCACGTTCGGGCGGTGCGGCGGCGAGGGATGCTCCCTCAGACCCCAGCCCGGCGAGGGTGTCGCCACGGTGATCCCTTCGGGCGCGGTCAGCGTTCGCACTCGCTCATCTTTCTCACGGGCGCAGTTCGCACGATGCCGCAGGTCGAAACCCGCAGAAGCCCTGCCGAACCGTGCGATCTGCGCCGGATCGTGCGCCAGGTCGCCCGGCCCTCACCCGATCACCCGCGGCCTGCTGACCAGGAACCCGACGCCGACGAGCGCGAGCCCGACGGCGGCCAGGATCAGGAGCGCCGGCGCCCACCGGCCGCTCGTGTCGTGGATCGCGCCGATCGCGACGGGGCCGGCCGCCGCGAACAGGTATCCGATCGACTGCGCCATGCCGGACAGGGCCGCCGCCTGGGCGTGATGCGCCGTCCGCAGCCCGAACAGCGAGAGCGCGACCACGATCATCGTGCCGCCGGCCAGGCCGGCGAGGCAGGCCCAGAGCGCGCCGGCGGAGGGGGCGAGGAGCAGGCCGATCACCGCGACGACGTAGACGCCCGGCGCGACGGTCGCGGTCAGCCGCAGCCCGCCGCGGCGCGGCACGAGCCCCGCCGCGCTCAGGCTGCCGGCGATGCCGAGCGCGTTGAACAGGAACTGGTGCACGCCGGCCTCGGCGGCCGGCACGCCGCCCGCCCGTTCGATCGACGGCAGCCAGGTGACGAGCACGTAGAAGCCGACCGACTGCAGGCCCATGAACGCCGTCACCTGCCAGCCGAGCGCCGAGCGCCAGGGGCTGCGGCCGAGGTTCTGGCCCTCCGCGCCGGCCGCGGTCTGCGGCATCCGTGCGGCCCGGCCGCGCAGCTGCGGCAGGACGACGGCGAGCGCGATCACCGCGAGCCCGGCCCAGATGCCGAGCGCCAGCCGCCATCCGGTCCCGCCGGCGCCCGCGACGGGAACCGCGACGCCGGCCGCGATCGCCGCGAACGCGCCCTGCACGCACGAGTAGGCACCCGTGAGCTGGCCGATGCGCTCGGGGAAGTCGCGCTTCACGAGCGCCGGCAGCACCACGTTGAGCACGGCGATCGCGGCGCCGAGCAGCGCGGTGCCGAGCCACAGCCACACGGCGCCCGGAACCGAGCGCAGCACGACCCCGATCGCGAGCACCCCGAGGGCGGCGGCGAGGGCGGGCTCGACGCCCATACGCCGGGCGAGCGGCGGCGCGAGCGGCGAGATCGCGGCGAAGGCGACGAGCGGCAGGCTGACGAGCACGGATGCCGCCGCGGCGCTCAACCCGAGTTCGTGCTGCACCCCGGGCAGCACCGGCCCGACGGCGGTGATCGCGGCGCGCAGGTTGGCGGCGACGAGCAGCACGCCGACGAGAGCGAGCGCCGGCCGCACCGCCGCGGCGGCCGGTCGCGCGGCACTGGTCACAGGGGCAGCCCCGAGTACTGCTCGGCCAGCGACTCCATCGCGTGTCTCGACCCGGTCACGTAGGCCAGCCTGCCCAGCTGGCTGCGGTACTGGAACTCGGCGGAGTCGTCGTCGGCGGGGGCGCGGTGCAGCAGCTCGGTCATCCACTGCGAGAACTGCTGCACCTTCCACTGCCGGCCGAGCGCCTCCGACTCGTACGCCTCCAGCCGGCCGTCGTCGCCCGCGTAGTGGTCGGCGAGGCCGCGGGCCAGCAGCGTGACATCGGCGATCGCCGCGTTGAGACCCTTCGCCCCGGTCGGCGGCACGATGTGCCCCGCGTCGCCGGCGAGGAAGAGCCGGCCGTGCCGCAGCCGGGCCGACACGAAGCTGCGCATGGGCGTGATCGACTTGTCGGTGATCGGGCCCTCGTGCAGGGTCCAGCCCGGCACGCCGAGCCGGGTCTGCAGCTCGTCCCAGATCCGGGCGTCCGGCCAGTTCTCGATGCGCTCGTCGTTCGGCACCTGCAGGTACAGCCGGCTCACCTCCGGCGAGCGCATCGAGTGCATCGCGAAACCGCGCTCGTGCAGGCAGTAGATCAGCTCGTCGGTCGAGGGCGCGACGTCGGCGAGGATTCCGAGCCAGGCATACGGGTAGCCGCGCTGGTAGGTCGTGAGGCCGGGGATGCTCGGCCGCGAAACGCCGTGGAAGCCGTCGGCGCCGACGACGAAGTCGGCCGTGAGCTCGGTCTCGGCGCCGCCTGCGACGTAGCGCACCCGCGGAGCATCCGTCGTCAGCTCGTGCAGCGAGACGTCGGATGCCTCGAACACGATCTCCGACCCGGCCTCGCGGTGGGCGCGGACCAGGTCGGCGACGACGGCCTGCTGGCCGTAGACGGTGACGGTGCGCCCGATCAGCGCGTGGAAGTCGACGTGGTGCCGCTGCCCGTCGAACTGCAGGTGGATGCCGTGGTGCGTGAGCCCGTGCTCCGCGATGCCGTCGCCGAGGCCGAGCCGGGTGAGCTCTTCGACCGAGCACTGCTCGAGGATGCCGGCTCGGATGCGGCCGAGGATGTGCTCGAGCGAGCGGTTCTCGATCACGACGCTGTCGATGCCGGCCGCGCGCAGCGACCACGAGAGCAGCAGCCCCGCGGGGCCGGCGCCGATGACGGCGACCTGGGTTCGGGTGGTGGACATCGTTGTCTCCTCGGCTCTCGGACCGTAGCTCATCCTGTCGGAAAGCGTCCGCGGCGACGGTCGCGGCGGTCTCACTCAGTGGGATCAGGGGGCGGGCATCCGCCGCGCATCCTGTGCCACGATGCTGCCTATCCGTCGGTGAGAGCGCGACGGAACAAAGAGAATCCCGTTCACGAGGAAGTGAAGCGATGAGCACTCTGATGATCGACCGCGAGGGCGCACGATGAGCGCCCCCTCCACGCCTCAGCCCGCCGGCTCGCCCCGCGCCGAGGTCCAGGCAGGCGAGCCGATCCCCGACGAGGCCCGCGAGCTCTTCGCCCGGCTCGACCGGATCCAGACCTGGTCGCTCTCGCCGGCGTTCCTCGCGATCATCGGCATCGGGTTCCTGTTCACCTTCTACGACATCTTCGACATCAACGTGTCGTTCGTGCAGACCTGCACGCAGCTCGTCAAGGGGTGCACGCCGGAGGACGCGCTGTCCTCCCTGCCGCTGCCGACCGTGCTGAATCTGCTCGGATACGTCGTCGGCACCCTGGTGCTGTCGCCCATCTCCGATCGCATCGGCCGCCGCAACATGCTGCTGATCACGATGCTGGTCACGGGCCTCGGGTCGCTGTACTCCGCACTCGCGCCCGACTACGGGAACTTCATCCTCTCCCGCACGCTCACGGGCGTCGGCATCGGCGCCGACCTCGCGATCGTGAACACCTATGTCGGCGAGGTCTCGCCCCGGCACTCGCGGGCGAAGTACACCACCGTGGTGTTCATCATGTCGGCGCTCGGCGCCTTCGTCGGGGTCTGGCTCGGCCTCTTCCTCACGACCGAGAAGGCGCCCTGGCCCACCGGACTCCCGTTCGCGATCGACCTCGCGTCGGGGTGGCGCTGGATGTACGGGGTCGGCGCGATCCTCGCCCTCGTCGCCATCCTGCTGCGCTTCCAGCTGCCCGAGTCGCCCCGCTGGCTGCTGCAGCGGGGCAAGCACCAGGAAGCCGAGGCGGTCACCGCGGACATGGAGCTGCGCGCCGCGAAGACGGGCCCGCTCGACCTCGCCACGACCGACGGCGTGCCCACGCACTGGCCGCCGTCCCGCCGCGTGCCGTATGCGGACATCTTCACGAATCCCGTCTACCTGCGACGGATGATCCTGCTGTTCTGCATGTGGTTCATCGGCTACATCACGGTCTACGCGTACGCCTCGGGCTTCACCTCCGTGATGACGTCGCTCAAGTACCCGGCCTCGGAGGCCGGCGTGATCGCCGCCGTCGGAACGATCGGTTTCGTCGCCGAGGCCGTGATCATGGCGTTCATCGTCGAGAAGCTCGAGCGCCGCTACTGGCTGCCCATCGCGACGGTCGTCACCTTCATCGGCGCCGTGATGGTCGCCTTCGCCGGCACCTCGGTGGCCGTGTCGTTCATCGGCGCGATGCTGATCTTCGCCGGCTTCAACCTGTGGGTGTCGCCGACCTACGCGCTCACCGCCGAGCACTTCCCCACCCGGGCGCGCTCGACGGGCTTCGCCATCGTCGACGGCGTCGGCCACGTCGGCGGCGGCATCGGCATCCTGGTGCTCGCGCCGCTCATCCCGCACCTGTCGGTGTTCTGGGCGCTGATGCTGATCTCGTCGTTCATGATCATCGCGTCGGTGCTCGCCCAGTTCACCGTGCACACGAGGAACCGGTCGTTCGAGCAGGTCTCGCCGTAGGCATCCGTCGCCCCTCGCCCGGCCCGACCGGGACCCGGCCCCGTCGGCCGGCGCCTAGCCGAGCGCGGGGTGGCCGGGCCGCAGGATGAGGCGGAAGTAGCGCCGCAGTTCGGCGTCCATGACGAGCGGCCGCCTGCGCGCATTGCGCTCGACGAGGTGGTGCAGGCGGCGAGTACGACCCGGGTGCGTACAGGTTCGAGCGCTCCCTGATCGCCGGATCCTGACGGCACGGCCTCGGCCCCGGGGCGACGCGGCTGCGTCACTCCCGGGGCCGTGATGCAAGAGCGCCGGCTCAGATCTCGCGGACCTGCCCCTGCTTGAGGTGGAGTCGCCGTTCGGCGCGCTTCGCGACCCAGGAGTCGTGCGTGACGATCACCACGGTGAGGCCCCGGTCCTTCCACTGCCGCTCGATGAGGGTCATGATCTCTTCGCGGGTCGCCTCGTCGAGCGCACCGGTCGGTTCGTCGGCGAGCAGGACGCGGGGGTTCTTCACGAGTGCGCGGGCGATGGCGACCCGCTGCTGCTGGCCGCCGGAGAGCTCGGCGGGCAGGTGGTCGAGGCGTTCGGCGAGCCCGACCTCGGTGAGGGCGGCCGTCGAGCGCTCCCGGATCTCGTCCTTCGAAAGCTTCGCCAGGGAGCCGGCGAACGCGGATTCGACGTTCTCCAGCGCCGTGAGGGTGGGGATCAGGTTGAAGCCCTGGAACACGAAGCCGATCTCCGTGGCGCGGATGTCGGTCAGCGCATGGTCGCCGAGCGCGGCGATGTTGCGCTCGCCGAGCGTGACTTCGCCGCTGGTCGGCCGGTCGAGTGCGCCGAGCATCTGCAACAGCGTCGATTTGCCGCCTCCGGTCGGCCCCTGGATGGCGACGAGCTGTCCGGCAGGGATCGAGAGGTTGACGCCGCTGAGTGCGACGACCTTCTTTTTCTTCTGCTGATACGTCTTCGTGACGTCGGTGAGGCGGTAGATGGGTGAGGGCGGGGCGGATGCCTCTGCCTCTGCCGCGATGGTCGTTTCGGTCTCGGTCATGATGTGTCCTTGTTGATCGGGTTGAGTGGTGGCGCCGCGTGAGACGGCAGGGTTCAGGCGACGCTGCGCAGCGCTTCGGCCGGCCGCAGACGGGAGGCGCGCCATCCGCCGAGGGCGCCCGCGATCAGGCCGCCGGCGATGGAGAGCCCGATGGCCAGCAGGATGATGTCGACCGTCACGGGCGCGTGCAGCACGACGTCCGCCGTCGAGGTGGTCGAACCGCCGCCGCCGAAGCCGGGCGCCCCGCCGCCCCCGGGGGCGCCGCTGCTGACGGCCGTGGACCGGGCTTGAGTGCCGGTGCCGGTCGTGCTGCCGGAGATGGTCGGCGAGACGATGTTCACCACGAGGATGCCGGCGAGACCGGCTGCGGCTCCGACGATGCCGCCGATGATCCCTTGGACGACCGACTCACCGGCGACCTGTCGCGTGATGCGTCCGTTCGACCAGCCGATGGCCTTGAGCGTGCCGAACTCGCGGGTGCGCCGGGTCACGCCGGAGATGGTGAACAGGATCGCGATGAGGAACGCCGCGGCGAGCACCGCGATCGACAGCCACTTGCCCAGGTTGGAGATCAGGGTGGAGGCCGTCGACAGGGAGCCCGAGATGCTCGAGGCGAGGTCCGCCTCGGTCGACACGGTCGTGCCCGACATCTTCTTCTCCAGCGCCGACTTGATCGTGTCGACGTCGGAGGACGAGGTCGCCGAGACGTAGATCGCGGTGACCTTGCCGGTCTCGCCGGAGAGCTTCTGCGCCGTGTCGAGCGGAATGTACACGTCCGAGGCGGTGCTCGAGGACGAGCTGGTGGACGAGACGATGCCGACGATCTTGAAGGTGGCGCTGCCGAGCTTGATCGTGTCGCCGACCGACTTCGAGTTGGTCTTCGCGTAGGACTGGTCGAGGATCGCCACGTCCTTGCCGCTGTCGGAGGCCGTGAAGGCGCGGCCGCTCGTCGTCGTCGTGCTGGTCAGGGGGCCGACGATGTCGCCGGAGACGGGGATGCCTTCGACGCTCGTCTGATCGAAGCTGAAGTTCCCGCCGCCGAAGCCGCCGCTGGAACCCGAGCTCGAACTCGAACCGGACTGGCCCTCAGGCGCGCCCTGAGAGCTTCCGCCGCTGCCGCTGCTGCCGCTGCCGCTGCTGCCGCTGCTCTGGCTTTGGCTGATGCTGCCGGAGAAATCCGTGTCCTGCAGTTGCAGCACGCCCGTGGCCTTGCTGACGCCTGCGGTCTTCTCGACCTCGGTCACGTCCGACGCCGGGAGCGTCTGGCTTCCCATCGCGAGCGAGAGCCGCGACTGGTTGAGCTTCGTCTGCCCGCTCGATGAGCCCGGCGTCGAACCGGAGCCGGAACCGAAGTTGAAGCTGGGCTTCGATCCGCCGCTCGCGGCGGAAGCGGTCTTGGTCACGGTGATATCCGTGCCCACACCGTAGACGGATTGCAGGGCGGTCGCCTGGGCGGCTTTGACTCCGCTGGAGACAGAGGAAACGATGACGACGAGCGCGATGGCCAGCGCCATTCCGATGCCGATGATGACGGTCTGCTTCTTGCGGTTCGTGAGCTCGCGTCTCAAGTACGTGAGGAACATGGATCTCCTTGAAGTGAGGGGGCCCGTTCGCTTCGGGTGCGAACTCTGGCTGAGAGCCATGACGCTAAGCACCGCCGGTGAGGCAGAACTTGCCGGTCTCAGTGCGAGCGATAAGCGCTAGCCGGGAGCCTGGGGTGCGCCGGATGTGAGAGCGATATAGACCGAGGGATGAGGGCCCAGACGTTCATCGGCTGCCGACGGATGCCCGCAACGGCGGACGAGAATGAGATCCCGGCGACAGGAAGGATCACGCGATGAAAGCGTTGCAGTACGTCAAGGTCGGCGCCCCGCCCGAGGTGCGCGAGGTCGACACCCCGGAACCCGGTCCGGGACAGGTCCGCCTCAAGGTGACGGCCGCGGGTGCCTGCCACTCCGACGCGTTCGTGATGGGGCTCGACGAGGAGAGCTACGTCAACGGCTTCGGCTATCCCCTGCCCATGACCCTCGGGCACGAAGGCACCGGGATCGTGGACAAGCTGGGCGCCGGCGTGACGAGCGTCGCGGTCGGCGATTCCGTGGCCGTCTACGGTCCGTGGGGCTGCGGCACCTGCTACCAGTGCGCGCAGGGCAAGGAGAACTACTGCGAGCGCGCCGCCGAACTCGGCATCACCCCGCCCGGCCTCGGACACGACGGGTCCATGGCGGAGTACATGATCGTCGACGACCCGCGGTTCCTCGTGCCGCTGGGCGACCTGGACCCTGTCGAGAACGTCGCGCTGACCGACGCCGGCCTCACCCCCTATCACGCGATCAAGGGCTCGCTCGGCAAGCTCGGCCCCGGCAGCGTCGCCGTGGTGATCGGCACGGGCGGGCTGGGGCACGTCGCGATCCAGCTGCTGCGCGCCCTCACCCCCGCGACCGTGATCGCGCTGGACGTGAACGACGACAAGCTGGCGTTGGCGAAGGATGTCGGCGCACATCACGCGTTCCTGTCGAACTCGGATGCTCCCGAAGCGATCGCGCAGGCGACCGGCAGAGCGTCTGCGACCGCCGTGTTCGACTTCGTCGCCGCACAGGCCACGGTCGACCTCGGGGCGGCGCTGTGCGGCGTCGAGACGGATCAGGTGATCGTGGGCGTCGGCGCCGCCAAGGCCGACGTCGGCATGCTGGCGAAGCCGTTCGATGCGGCGATCCGTGCGCCCTACTGGGGCTCGCGTGCAGAGCTCATGGAAGTGCTGAACCTGGCCCGCGCCAGCCTGGTGCACGTGGAGACGGAGCGGTTCACCCTCGACGACGCCCCCGAGGCGTATCGCCGGCTCCACGACGGCACACTCCGCGGCCGGGCGGTCGTCGTGCCGTAGGAGGCCTGCTCGCGTCCCGACATAATGATCGGAGTCGGACGTCGAGATCTGGATCGAGAAGCATGGCTTCGTCACCCCTACCGCGCCGCGCCACCAACCGCGACGTGGCGCGGCTCGCGGGCGTCAATTATGCGGCGGATGCCGCGTGCAATACTGCGACCGCCACCGCCACGGTGACCGTGGTCAAGTAGCTCGCGGTCTGGCCGCAGCGGGCGCCGTTCCATCACGCAGCGGCGCCCCGTCTCTCTGTCCGCACCCGGCCGTGTGCGCATCCCGAGCCCGCGCACGCCGACCGTGTAGGGGGCGCTCGACGTAGCGCGTCGGGCACCCCCTCATTCTCATTGAGCGTCTGGAAAGGCAGGCCGTCTCAACTGGTGGGCATGTTCCACTTCTGGGTGAACAGGCCGTTGCAGTCGTAGATCTGAAGTTGGGTGCCTTCGGCGGTCTCGGCTTGCGGGTCATCAAGGCATCGGCCCGACTGCGGGTTGTAGAGGGACCCGTCGCTGCGGGCCACCCACTGCTGGCCGCCGGCACCGTCGCAGTCCCAGAGCTCGACTTTGGTGTAGTTGGCTGTGCCGTTTCCGTCGATGTCGAGGCACTTGTCGTAGGCGCGAATAGTTCCGTCGGTCTCAAGAGACCATTGCTGACCGACGGCGTTGTCACATGCCCACAGCTGGACAGCATTGCCGTTCACGGACGTGTTGGTGTTGACGTCGACGCATTCTCCGGTCGTTCCCGGTCCTGTGATCTGCCCCTGAGCGGTGGGGAGGGTCGCTGTTCCGAAGTCCGTTTCGCAGTGGCCGCTGGCGATGTGGACCCCAGCAAGCACCAGGAAGGTGTCATCAGACGGATCTGCGAGGAGCGGCGAGCTGTACCCGGCGCAGCTCGTCTCCCCGCTGTCGTAGCCGCCGGTCGGTGCGGTCGTGACGGGAGTGGTTATCTCCTGCCAGCCCCCTGCCCCTAGCGAGCGATTGACGAACAGCACGTGCCCGCTTTCCGGCTGCTCGATCAGCGACCCGTCAGAGCCCGCGACGACGCGCTGCCCGGATGCGATCAGTGTTCCGTCCGCCCCGCCGTAAGGAGACCAGGCGAGATACGGCGTGTGGAGCAGGAACCTGTCGTCGCTGGTTTCGATTCGTGTTCCGAGCGTGGAGGGACCCCACGACTCGGCGCTGGAACTGGTCTTGAGGTAGACATCGCACGCCTGGTCTGGGTCGTAGCCGGCTTTGCAATCCTCGAATGACATTGCGTAGGTGCCGTTAGGGAGGTTGAGCACTGTGGCCATACCGGGCCGGTCGATGCCGTTCTGAATCGCCACGTCATACACCTCGGGAGCCCAAGTGAGACCGCCGTCGGTGGAGACAACGTGGGCGAGGACCTGGTTGTAGTTGTTACTGGAGGGTCGCTCATCGGAGAAGTAGCAGACGAGGTCCCCGTTGGCGGCCACGTCGAATTCGGGTTCCCAGATGCCGTGGCCTTCCGTGTTTGGCTGCCCGGACTCGCTCGCGCATGAGCTGCGGTAGGTCCAGGTAGCACCTTGATCCGTGGAGTAGTAGACCTCGATCGCCTGGTTCGAGAAATCGCCGATGTTGTATGCGGACCCAGCCGCAAGGATCGTTCCGGCGGGAAGGTCACCTTCTGCCTGGGGGAGTTCGTACAGCGTCGGACCCTGGAGGTCCCAGCCGTGCTGCGTCTCCGTGACAGTGCCGATGGGGGAGGACGTCCAGCTCGCGCCATTGTCGGTCGAGCGGTAGATCGGGAAGTTGGCCTTGTTAGTGCCGTCCCCCATGTGGGAGAACGTGGCGAGCAGCGTGCCATTGGCCGAGCCGTTGTGCTCCAGGCGGATGACGCGCGGGTAGCTCGCATCCTCGGTGGAACTGGATGAGCTGGGCGCGTAGAGGACGCCGCTCGAGGTGGTTGCTGCGTCCGCTGCAGGCGAGGACGCAAGTGCTCCGCCGCCGATTGCGAGCACAGCGGCCGCGGCGAGCATTGCTGCTCTTCCGGCCGTGAAGGAGCGTCGTCGTGTCATCTTTGGCCCCCGAACTCGTGGCAAGTGAATTTCGAAGCCGACCTTGCAAGACCACGATCGGTATGTACGATTGCATCGTTGCAAAGCTGGTTCGCCGCTGACTTTAGAACTCCCGGTCCAGCGCTGCAAGCATTTGATGCAACGATGCAAGGCTTGCCTGCTCGACCACTCACTTCCTGAGGACTGGACCAATGACGCTCACCGTCTCCGACCCTTCTGCCGACTCCGCGATGTGCTCCGGAACTCCGCGTCCGGAGTACCCGCGCCCGCACTTTGACCGCTCGGCGCGATGGAGCAGCTTGAACGGAAAGTGGGATTTCCGGCGAGGCCGCGCGACGGGAGGCGGGGTGTCAGAGGGCTGGCTTGAGCAGATCACGGTGCCGTTCGCGTGGGAGACGCCGGCGTCGGGCATCCAGACGCACTGGTTGGAGCGTGCTGCCTACCGGCGCACGTTCACGGTGGACCCCGAGTGGCTGGAGGATCGGATCATCCTTCATTTCGGCGCTGTCCATCACGCGGCGACTGTGTGGGTGAACGGCGCCAGGGTGGGCAGCCACGAGGGCGGCTATACGCCGTTCGAGTTCGACATTACGGACGCACTGACGGGCAGCATCGAGCACGAGTTGGTTGTCGAGGTGTTCGCGCCGACCGACAAGCACGCCGTCGCGCATGGTAAGCAGCGCAGCATGCCGCGGGATGATTACGACGGCTGCGCGTTCACCCCGTCCAGTGGCATCTGGCAGTCCGTGTGGCTCGAGCCCCGGCCGCAGACTTATCTTTCGGAACTCGGCCTGACCGCAACTTCCGAGCTCAATGGCATCCGTGTCATCGGCCGGCTCGACGGGCCGTCTCTTGGAGATGCGACCGTTGTGGTTTCCGTCGAGGAGGCCGACGCCGTGTGGAGAGGGAGCGCCGCGACTCTCGCCACGGGCGTCGAACTTCGCCTGGATGGGCCGCGACTATGGTCCCCGGAGGATCCTTACCTGTATCGGGTGCGTGTCGAAGTCACCTCGGCTGACGGGACGGATACCGTCATCGGCACCACGGGCCTGCGAAGGATCGAGACCCGCGACGGAATGTTCTTCCTCAACGGGCGGCGCATTTCGCTACGCGGGGTGCTCGATCAGGGCTACTGGCCGGCGTCGGGCATTACCGCCCCTACCGATGAGGCGTTCGTCCGCGATCTCGAGCTGGCCCGGGAGGCGGGCTTCAACCTGGTTCGCAAGCACCTGAAGCTGGAAGATCCGCGCTTCCATTACCACGCCGACCGGCTTGGCATGCTGGTGTGGGCGGAACCTGCCTCCACTGGCCGGTACTCGGACCGCGCCGTCAAAGCATTCAGCGCGCAGATCGCTCCGATGGTCGCGCGCGACAGCAACCACCCCAGCATCATCATCTGGGGTCTCTACAACGAGGAGTGGGGCCTGGACTGGGACATCCCTGGCGACCCCGCTAAGCAGGAGGTCGTGCGACGCGACTACCGGGCGCTGAAAGCCCTGGACCCGAGCCGACCCATCGTGGACAACTCCGGCTGGGCGCACGTGGTGACCGATATCGTCGACTGGCACATCTACGACGAATACCCCAAGGGGTGGGCCGACAAGCTCGCCAACCTCATGTCCGAGCTCACCACGGCGGACGCCCCGACGTTCCCCGTCGGCATCGACGTCGGGCGCGTTGTGCCCAAGCAACTGCTCGTCGAAGGCCCGGTCTCGCCGAGCTTGCCGTTCATGAACAGCGAATTCGGCGGCGGCTGGACCTCCGTTGACCGTGGCTGGAACCTGCACTGGCAGACCCAGGAGCTGCGTCGCCACGATCGTATCGCCGGGTGGATCTGGACCGAGCTCTACGATATCGAACACGAATCGGCCGGCATCTACGACGCCTTCCGAACTCTCAAGGACAGCGGCAGTCGCCCGGCCCATCACGCCAATGGCGAGACGGCGCTGGTCTTTGACCTCACGCCCATCGCACCCGGGCGCGACCTCGTAACCTCCACAGAAGAGGTGGAGTTCAGCGTCTGCGTCTCTCATCACGGCTCTGCGCCCATTGACGCGGAGATCACATTCGCCTGGGGGCCCGTATTCGCGGCTGACGCAACAACCGCTCCCGAACTCGCCGGGGCAGTGCGCACCGAGCCTTTCGTGCTCAGCGACCCCATCACAATCCGCACCGCAGTTCCCGACGGCTCCGCTAGGGCACGCCTCCACGTCTTCATCCGCACCACTGACAGCATCATCGGCCGCGGCGCCCTCGACGTGGCGCGCGAGTGACCGCCGTCGCCGCACCATCCACCCGCCCGAACATCAACGACGATAGGAACGGACACATGATCCCGCGGAAACCTCGCGCTACCTCCCGGCGGCGCACCCATCGGCTGGCCGCAGCAGCAATCGCCCTCGCCTCAATTGCGGCCCTGGCCGCCTGCTCAAGCTCCAACTCGAGCACGAGCGCCGCGAGCAGCAGCGCTTCGCCCAGCCCCACATCCACCACAACAGCCTCGTGCTCGGCGGGTGCGACCAAGCTCACGTTCTGGGGCTGGCCGGCTGGATACGACCTCGCAGTGAACGAGTTCAACAAGACGCATCCGAAGATCTGTGTTGAGCTCGAGAACGCGGGGGCGTCGACCGACGAGTACACGAAGCTGAGCGACGCGATCAAGGCGGGCAGCGGCACGCCCGACATCGCGACGATCGAGTACTTCGAGCTTCCGTCCTTCGAGGTCACCAACAGCCTGGTCGACCTGTCCAAGTACGGGATCGACTCGGCCAAGGCCGACGAAGCTCCGATCGCCTGGTCTCAGGTTTCCCAGGGTTCGCACGTGTACGCCATGCCCGTCGACCTGGGGCCGACAGCGCTCTTCTACAACTCGAAGGTGTTCTCGGCTAACGGACTCTCGGTGCCTACCACGTGGGCCCAGTTCGCGTCAGAGGCCGACCAGCTGCACGCCAAGGACTCGTCAGCGGCAATCACCAATTTCGATCCTGAGAGCCCTCAGGACGTGCTCGCGCTCATGCAGCAGTTCGGGGCGTTCCCATTCACCTACAGCGGCGGCTCGAAGCTCGGGATCAACTTCACGGGCTCGAGCGAGATGGCGTTCGCGAAGTACTGGCAGGACCTGATCTCGAAGAAGGAGGCCACGACTGACGCGGATTTCTCGCCCGCGCAGTGGGCGGCCTTCGACAGCGGCAAGGTCGCGTCGCGTATCAGCCCGGCGTGGGGTCCTGTGGGCATGCAGCTAAGCATCAAGAAGACGATCGGGGACTGGGTGACCGCACCGCTTCCGCAGAAGAAAGCGGGCGCCGAGGCGTCGGGCGACTGGGGCGGCTCGACGCTGGCGGTCGTCAAGGGCACGAAGCATGCGAAGCTCGCCGAGGAATTCGTCAAGTGGTTCGGCGGCTCCGCTGACTCGTGGAAGATCTTGAGCGGTCCAGTGGCCGGCGCGTTCCCCGCCTATGAGCCACTGCTCAACTCGTCGTCCTTCCAGGCCACGAAGCTGAAGATCACCGGCTCGACCACGCCTAACAAGGTGTTCGCCGCCGCCGCGCAGAATGTGCAGGCTGCGGAGTGGCCCCCGATCATGACGGCAGCACTGACTCAGTGGACGTCGACGTTCGCCGGCGTGACGAAGGGGACCGAAACGCTGCAGCAGGCCTTCACCACCTACCAGTCACAACTCGTGAAGTACGCCAAGTCACAAGGCTTCAAGGTCACCACTTCGAACGGCTAAGACTCCGCCCGGGTACCCCCACCCGGCTGGGTACCCGGGCCCCACGCCCACTCCGTGAGCGGAAAGACCACGCAATGTCGCAACAGCTAATCCAGGACGCAACCGGGCCATTGGTCGGACGTCCCCGAGATTCTTTTCGGCCCCCTTCGGAACGCCGGGGCGTCGTAGCGTCGCGCCGCGAGCGAGCAGGTGCAGTCTTCATCGCCCCGCACATGCTCATGCTCGCGCTGTTCATGCTCGTGCCGACCATCTACGCGATCTGGAGCAGTCTCTTCACCACGAAGATCATCGGCGGCCGTCAATTCGCGGGCCTCGCGAACTACGTGACGGTGTTCGAATCCGGTGAATTCTGGTCCGGTGTCATCCGTGTCCTAATCTTCGGCGCCATCCAGGTCCCAGTGACGCTCGCCCTCGCGTTCCTGTTCGCGGCCCTTTTCGACGCCGGGGTGATCCGAGGCAGTAGGTTCTTCCGCACCGTCTACTTCATGCCCTTTGCCGTCCCGGGCGTCGTCGCATCCGTGATGTGGTCATTTCTGTTGCTGCCGAACTTCGGGCCCTACGCGCAGTTCGTGAAGCAGCTCGGCTTCGGCAATGTCAACTTCTTCTCCAGCAGCCTCATCCTGCCCACGATCATGCTCATCGTGATCTGGGAGTGGACCGGCTACAACATGACCATCTTGTACACGTCCCTGAAGGCGATTCCGAAAGAGGTGACCGAGGCGGCCATCGTGGAGGGGGCCTCGCTCTGGCGCATCATCTTGCGGATCAAACTGCCGATGGTGATGCCGTCCATCGTGATGCTCGTCTTCCTCAATGCCGTCGGGGCGCTGCAACTGTTCACCGAGCCGTCGATCCTCGCTGCCTTCCAGCCGCAGGCGGTCTCCTTCGGTTTCACGCCATCACTGTTCGTCTACAACACCGCGGTAGGCAGCGGCCAATACGAACTGGGAGCCGCCGCAGCCATCGTGCTCGCCCTCATCATCGGCGCCCTCTCGGTCGCCGGTTTCGCAGTCCGCCGTCGAAATGGAGAGTTCCGATGACCGCCCCGACAGCAGCACCTGTCACCGCGAGGCGCGCGAAGAAGTCGCGCGCGGTGACTGATCAGGTGCCCGCGCACCTGTACGGACTGCGCCGCGGCACGAGCGCCGTGCTGACAATCCTCGCGGCCCTCTTCGCAGTCTTCATCCTCGCCCCGCTCGTCTGGCTGCTCATCAACGCCACCAAGAGCCAAGCCGAGATCTACACCAGCTTCGGCTTCTGGTTCGCCGGTCCCTTCCGCCTCTGGCAGAACGTCGCCGGCCTCGGCCAAGACATCAGCGGTGCCGGTGTTTTCATCCAATGGTTCGGCAACACGCTGCTGTACGCCGTCTCGGGAGCCGTCGGCGCCACGATCCTCTCAGCCCTCGCGGGTTACGGGTTCTCCCGCTACCGATTCCGTGGCGGCAACGCGATGTTCTTCCTCGTGATGGCCACTCTGTTGGTGCCGCTAACCTCCATCGCTCTGCCGCTGTTCCTCGTCTACTCAAAAGTGGGCTTGGTCAACTCGGTATGGGGAATGATCCTGCCCAGCATGGTCTCGCCCATCGGCATTTACCTCATGCGCACGTACCTCGACGCATCGGTACCCAAAGAGCTCATCGAGGCCGCCCGCATCGACGGGGCAAGCGAACTCGGGATCTTCGTGCGCATCGCACTGCCGCTATCGGTGCCGGGCCTGATGACGGTACTGCTGATCTCGATCGTTGCAATATGGAACAACTACTTCCTGCCGCTGATCATCTTCAGCAAGAACAACCTCTACCCCCTCACCGTCGGCCTCTCGGCCCTGTCGAAAGCGGCCGAGACCGGAACGAAAGCCGAACTCCTCCCCGTCCTCATCACGGGCGGCCTCGTCACGGTCCTCCCCCTGATCGTGCTGTTCCTACTACTAGAGAGGTATTTCCGCGGCGGGATGCTACAGGGCAGCGTGACCGGATGATGCGCGAGAGAATGAGCCAGTTGCGCGTATGACTGATGAGGAGGGCGCGATGAAAAGTCCCGCCCGCCTGCGAGATGTTGCGGCGCGTGCGGGAGTGTCCATCCGTACGGTCTCGAACGTCGTCAACGGGTACGCGCCCGTCTCCGAGGAGAAGCGCAAGCGAGTGGAGGCGGCCGTCGCTGAACTCGGGTACCGGCCGAACGCGCTCGCACGAAACCTCAAGAACGGACGCAGCGGACTGATCGCACTCGTCGTGCCGGAACTGGACGTGCCGTACTTCTCCGAGCTCGCCCGCGCCGTCATCGCCCGCGCCCGCGAGTTCGGCTACACGGTAGTCGTCGACCAGACAGATGGCGACCGGGAGCGCGAGCGCGAACTGATCCAGCGCGAAGGTGACGCCGCCCTCTTCGATGGCGTGATCCTCAGCGCCCTCTCGCTATCGCAACACGACCTTCCCCCGTACGACCCGAGCCGCCCACTGGTGCTGCTCGGCGAGCGCATGGTGGACGGCGGCTACGACCATGTCGCCATTGACAACGTCGCCGCCGCAAAGGCGGCGACCGAGCACCTCTTCGACATCGGCCGCACCCGCGTCGCAGCGATCGGTGACCAGCCCTACGAGACCGGCGAGACCGCCCAACTTCGCACACGAGGTTTTCTCCAAGCACACGAGGAGCGCGGGATCCCCGTGGACCGCTCATTGATCATCCCGCGGCGTAACTTCCACTTCTCCGACGGTGCCGACGCAATGCTGAAACTCCTGAACCGCTCGGACGGGCCCCCAGACGCCGTTTTCTGCTACAACGACCTCATCGCCATCGGTGCGATACGCACACTGCTCACACACGGAGTGCGCGTACCGAAGGACATCGCTGTCGTGGGCTTCGACGACATCGAAGCCGGCCGATACCTGACGCCGTCCTTGACAACGATCGCGCCGGACCGGGCCGCGATCGCCAAGCTGGCCGTCGAGCGTCTCGTCGCGCGACTTCGAAGCGCCGAGGCCGAAGCAGCGGAACTCTTCGTGGACTACCAACTCATCATTCGTGAAAGCACAACCGGGGAAGCCTCGTCCACCGTGCAACGCAGAAGGGGCGCGGAACGCGGGCCCTGGGAGTGACACAGCGGCCCTCGACCCTGTAATCGCCCTGCCACTCTTGGCTGCGGAACCAACCCCGGGCGAATCACCATCCCCAGAAACGACCGAAGCCCCTCCTCACGGAGGGGCTCCAGCAAACGATGACGCAAGAGACCGGTCAACGATGTCTCGACACATCACTCGGCGGTACCGGTGGGATTTGAACCCACGGAGGGCGTGAACCCTCACATGTTTTCGAGACATGCTCCTTCGGCCGCTCGGACACGGTACCGGGGAAGATCTTACGCGAGCCTGCGCGCCAGGGCGAATCCACCGGCGGCCGGCTGCACCCCCGCCCTGTGAGTCGTCGCCGGCCGATGTCGCAGGCCGCCCGTACCCTGAACGCATGGCCAAGCCCCAGACCTCGTTCACGTGCACGGAGTGCGGCTGGTCGACGTCGAAATGGGTGGGCCGCTGCGCCGAGTGCGGGCAGTGGAACACGGTCGTCGAGGCCGCGACGCCCACGGGAGTGCTGCGGGCGCTGAATCCGGTCGCGATCGGCGAGAACCGCCGTGCGCGGCCGATCGTCGAGATCGAGGCGGATGCGGCGAGCCACTGGCCGACCGGCATCGCAGAGTTCGACCGGGTGCTCGGCGGCGGCATCGTGCCCGGTGCCGCCGTGCTGCTCTCCGGCGAGCCGGGCGTGGGCAAGTCGACGCTGCTGCTCGAGGTGGCCTCGAAGGCCGCCGAGGCGTACGACCGGGTGCTGTACGTCAGCGCGGAGGAGAGCGCGAGCCAGGTGCGGCTGCGTGCCGAGCGCACCGGGGCGCTGCACGGCAACCTCTACCTCGCGGCCGAGACCGACCTCGCCACGATCGTCGCGCAGATCGACGCCGTGAAGCCGGGGCTCGTGATCGTCGACTCGGTGCAGACGGTGTCGAGCTCGGCGGTCGACGGTCTGGCCGGCGGGCCGGCACAGGTGCGCGAGGTGGCCGTCACGCTCATCCGCGTCGCCAAGGAGCGCGGCGTGCCCGTGCTGCTCGTCGGCCACGTGACGAAGGACGGCAACGTGGCGGGGCCGCGGCTGCTCGAGCATCTGGTCGACGTGGTGTGCCAGTTCGAGGGCGACCGGCAGACCCCGCTGCGGTTCGTGCGGGCGCTGAAGAACCGCTTCGGCCCGACCGACGAGGTGGGCTGCTTCGAGATGACCGGCGACGGCATCGCCGAGGTGCCCGACCCGAGCGGGCTGTTCCTCTCCCGGTCGGTGATCCCCGTCTCCGGCACCTGCGTGACGATCGCGATGGAGGGGCGCCGGCCGCTGCCGGTCGAGATCCAGGCGCTCGTCATCCCGAGCGGTGCACCCAGCCCGAGGCGCGTCACGAGCGGCGTCGACCCGGCGCGGGTGGCGATGCTGATCGCGGTGCTCGACCGGCGCTACAAGCTGCACGAGCTGTCGAAGAGCGACGTCTACGTCTCGACCGTCGGCGGGGTGCGGGTCACCGAGCCGGCCGCCGACCTCGCCATCGCCCTCGCGATCGCCTCGGCGGTCACCGGCGGCACCGTCGCCAACGAGACCGCGGCGTTCGGCGAGATCAGCCTCGCCGGCGACATCCGCCCCGCGCCCGCGTCGCGGCAGCGCGGCAGCGAGGCGAAACGGCTCGGGTTCACCACCCTGATCGACGCCGAGGCGCTGCACGTCAGCTTCGCGATCCCGAAGGCGCTCGACCAGTCCGACCGCCCGCACGGCCCCAAGCGCATTCCGCCGTTCTGATCCTCTTCGCGCCGCCTCGCGCCCGATCGCGCTACTCGCGCAGACTGGCGCGCCTCTCGGGAGAGGCGCGCCAGTACGTATGAGTAGCGCAACTGCGCGAGGCCCGGGCGCCCCGGCCGGCGCCCCCATGGGGAGAGCTCCCCGTGCCCGCCGGCACCCCCGTTCGGGCTACGATGCCTAACACGAACCGCACGGGGGAGGTCGCATGCCGTACACCGTCGATGTCAGCGCGCACAGCGACACCGGCCGTGTCCGTACGCTCAACGAGGACTCCTTCCTCGCGGCGGATCCGATGTTCTTCGTCGCCGACGGCATGGGCGGGCACGCCTTCGGCGACCGGGCCAGCCAGGCGGCCGTCGCCGAGCTCGCGGCGCACGTCCCGCCGGGCAGCGAGGCCAGCCCCGACGATGTGCTCGCCGCGGTGCGTGCCGCCAACTCGGCGGTGCGAGCGCTCTCCGGCGTCGACGACACAGGTCCCGCGGTCGCCGGCACCACGCTCACGGGCGTGGCGCGCGTCACCACCGGCGGCGCCGAGTTCTGGATGGTCGTGAACATCGGCGACTCCCGCGTCTACAGCTGGGACGGTCGCAAGCTCGCCCAGCTCACCGTCGACCACTCCGCCGTGCAGGAGCTCGTCGACGCCGGCGAGATCACCGCCGACGAGGCACTCGCGCATCCCGAGCGCAACGTGATCACGCGCGCGCTCGGCGCCGACGAGGACGCCGACGTCGACGTGTGGCTGCTGCCCGTGCGCAGCGTGCGCTCCTTCCTGATCTGCTCCGACGGCCTGACCAAAGAACTCCCCGAAGAGCGCATCGGCGCGATCCTCGCCGGCGATGCCACGGGCGAGCACCACGAGGGCCACCCGCCGCGCCACACCGCCGAGCTGCTGGTCGAGGCGGCGGTCGAGGCCGGGGGCCACGACAACGTCACCGCGATCGTGGTTGAATGGCAGCCCGAAGGGGCCGAGGGCGCCGACGAGACACGCGAGCGCGACGAGCTTCCGGGGATGCTCGAAGAGACCTGGCCGAGGGGGTAAGGCTGTGCTCAAGGTGCGCGCGACCGCGCCCGGCGGGTGGCTCGTGATCGCCGTCCCCGGCGTGGGGCTGATGCTCGAGTCGCCTGCGGAGACGCCCTGGGACGTCGAAGCGCTGATGGCCGCGCTGCGCTCCCCGCAGCGCATCCCCGAGACGCTGGGGCTGCTGACCGCCCGCGGCTTCGCCGCGATGCCCGCCTTCGCCCTCGTCGCGCTCACCGCGTCCGGCACCGCCCACTACGTCGTACGCGGTACCGTCACCGTCGAACTGCAGACCGCCGACGGGCCGCGCAGCGCCGACGGCTCCGGCATCTCCACCTGGCGCGAGCTCGCCGCCGACGACGTCAGCGCCTTCCGCGTCGCGCCGGCCGGAGCGGGCGGCGGCGGTCCGCTGCTCCCGCTCGCCGAGGGCGCCGCCTGGGGCGACCTGGTCGAATTCCACATGCCCGGCACCGCAGCGGGCGCGAGCACGGATGCCTCGGCCGCAAGCACCCCGACCGCAGCCGCCCCTCCTGCCACGGAGGCGGCGCCCGCGACAGCACCCGCCGCATCCGGCGCCCGCGCCGCAGCCGCTCCCGCCGCAGCACCGGGGCCCGCCGCAGCACCTGCGCCTGGCGCATCCGTACCCGCTGCGCCCGCGCCGGCGAGCGCTCGCGAGCCCGAGCTCACGCCCGCGCCCGAGGCCATGACAGACGCGTCGCACGACACGATGCTGCCGCCCGAACTCGAGGCGACGACGGTGGTGCCGCACGTTCCGGCCGGCCCGCGCGCCGACGCTCCGGCGGCGAGCGCCCCGGCGCCCACCTCGCCCACCCGCATCCAGCCGCCGCCCGCGGCCGATGCCCCGCCGACCGATTCCGACACCTACGACCACCTCTTCGGCGCCACCATCATGAAGAGCGTCGAGACGGCCGCGGTGCGCCCGGCGGAGGAGGACGAGGAGGACGCCGACAAGACGGCGGCCCCGCCGCCCGAGCCGTCGGCCGAGCCGCAGGCCGGCGACGCGGGCGACCACGACGGGATGACGATGATGTCCGGCGACATCGCCGAGCTGCGCCGCCGCGCCGCGGCCGGCGCCTCGCACCACGACGCCGCCGACGAGCCGTCCCACGGCCGTCCCGCCGAGCCGCAGTTCCGGCTCGAGTTCGCCGACGGCGCGGTCGAGGAGCTCGACCGGCCGGTCATCGTCGGGCGCGCCCCGAGCGCGTCGAAGGTGGCGGGCAACCAGGTGCCCCGGCTGCTCACGGTCGGCGCGGGCGACCCCGACATCTCGCGCAGCCACGTGCGGTTCACCGTCGAGGGCGGCACCGTCGTGATCACCGACCTCAACTCGCGCAACGGCACCCTGATGACCCTGCCCGGCCGCCCCGCCCAGCGCCTGCGCGGCGGCGAGCCGGCGTCGGCCCTGGCCGGCACCGTGGTCGACCTCGGCGGCGGCATCGTCATCACCGTCACCGACGCGGGATCGGCGGCCGGCACCCGATGAGGCGCTCCGTCACGGCTCCCCCCGAGATCCCGGGGCTCGAGTACACCCGCCTGCTCGGCTCGGGCGGATTCGCCGACGTGTTCCTCTACAAGCAGCAGCTGCCCCGGCGCGACGTCGCCGTCAAGGTGCTGCTGGTCGACGACATCGACGCCGGGGCGCGCGAGCGGTTCGTCGCCGAGGCGAACGTGATGGCGCGGCTGTCGGCGCATCCGTACATCGTGACGATCTACCACGCCGACATCGCCGGGAACCGGCCGTACTTCGTCATGGAGTACTGCCCCGGTCCGAGCCTCGCCGATCGCTACAAGGCGAAGGTGCTCGACGTGCCCGACGCGCTGCGCACGGGCATCCGGGTCGGCAGCGCGGTCGCCGCGGCCCACGCCGCGGGCATCCTGCACCGCGACATCAAGCCGGCCAACGTGCTCACCAACGGCTTCGGCTGGCCGGCGCTGACCGACTTCGGCATCGCCTCGACCCTCGAGGGCGAGGTGCCCGCGCACACCACGACGACCCTCGGCTCGGTGCGCCGGGGCGACGCGAGCGCCACTGGGAACACGGGCAGCGCGAGCGTCGGACTCAGCGTGCCCTGGTCGCCGCCGGAGATGTTCGAGGACGACCCCGACCCCGACGTGCGCAGCGACGTCTTCTCGCTCGCCGCGACGATCCACACGGTGCTCGCCGGCCGCACGCCCTTCGAGGTGCCGGGCCGCTCGAACGGCACGCTCGACATCATCGGCCGCATCGAGCGCGGCGCGATCACGCCGATCGACCGTCCCGACATCCCGCGCTCCCTGACCGCCGTGCTCGCCAAGGGCATGGCGCCGCGCCGCGCCGACCGGTACCAGGACGTCGTGCAGTTCGTGCGCGCCCTGCAGCGCGTCGAGCTCGAGCTCGGCTACGCCCCCACCGGCATCGACCTGCCCAACCTCGGCGGGCAGGACACCGAGCGCCCCGCCGACGGCGGCGCCGACGAGACCCGCATGCGCCCCATCGCCACCGTCGAGGCGCAGCCGCGCCCCGCCCCGGCGCCGATCGGCGCCCCGCCGAAGGCGGCACCGAAGGCGGCGCCGAAAGCGGCACCCGGCCGGGCGCCGAAAGGATCGCCCGCGCCGGCCGGCGAGGTCGAGCCGACCCGGCTGCGCGGGGTGGTGCCGGTCGTCGAGGAGGCGCCGGTCGCCGAGACCGTCATGCGGCCGCGGCGCACCGCGACCGACACGGAGCCGGAAGCCGCGCCCGAGGCATCCGAGCCCGATGCCGCGCCGCCCTCGCGGCGCACCGCGATCCTGCTCTCGGTGTCGGGCGCGATCGTCGCCGCCGGCGTGGCCGCGGTGCTGATCGCGACGCTCGGCGGCGGCGACTCCGCGCCGAAGCCCACGCATTCGGCGGCGGCCTCCGACGGCGGCGGTCTGCAGGTGCAGGTCGTGCCCGACCCCAAGCCGGGCAAGGTGACCCGCAGCGCCGACGGCAAGACGGTCACCTTCACCTGGAAGAACCCCTCCCCCGAGCCCGGCGACAAGTACCAGTGGTCGGTCGTGGCCACGAACATCGACATCCAGACCGCCTCCACCCCCCAGGCGATCGTGAGGAACGTCGACCCGAAGGTGCAGACGTGCATCCAGGTGCGCATCCTGCGCAGCGGTCGGACCTCCTCCAATCCCCTGAAGGAGTGCACGTGAGCGGACTTCGCATCGAATACTGCGGCGAGTGGTACGACGTCGACCCCGAGACGCCGTTCTCGGTGGGCCGCGAAGCCGACCTCTCCATCGACGAGAACCCCTACCTGCACCGCCACTTCCTCTCCCTCTACCAGGAGCAGGAGCTGTGGTGGATCGCGAACGTGGGCAACCTGCTCACCGCGACGGTGACGGATGCCTCGGGCACGGTGCAGGCGTGGCTCGCGCCCGGCGCTCGCCTGCCCATCGTCTTCCAGAAGATGCACGTCATGTTCAGCGCCGGGTCGACCACCTACGACTTCACCGTCTACGCCGACGGGAACGTGTACGAGACCTCCTCGGTGAACCTGCGCCAGGCCGGCACCACCACGATGCTGCCGGTCACGCTCACCCCGAGCCAGCGGCTGCTGATCCTGTCGCTGGCCGAGGGGGTGCTCACCGAGCGCATCCCCGGCCGGGGCACCGTGCCCACCTCCGCCGAGGCGGCCGCCCGGCTCGGCTGGAGCATGACGCGGTTCAACCGCAAGCTCGACAACGTGTGCGACAAGCTCGACAAGCTGGGCGTCGCGGGCCTGCGCGGCGGCCCCGGCAAGCTCGCCACCGGCCGCCGCGCCCGGCTCGTCGAATACGCCGTCGCGACGCACCTGGTCGGAGTCGAAGACCTTCCGCTGCTCGACGCCCCGCGCGTCGAGCACGAGTCGGCCGATGGTGACTAGTACCCATGGCTGGCCCGCGCCGGTCTCGTCTACGGTGCTGCCTGGGTGCGAGAACGCACCACCTGCGGGGGAGTCATGGCGGCTGACGTGATGGGATGGCTGCGGCGTCGCAAGGCCGTCGCCTCGGCCGTCGCGATCGCCGTGCTGGCCGGCGTGCCCATCACCGTCGCGTCGATGTACAAGGGCTTCCCCGTCGCCGACCTCGACCTGAACGCCCTCGACGTCTGGGTGACCGCGGGCGACCAGCTGCTCGGCGGCCGGCTCAACCACCAGATCGACGACCTCGACGCCGTCGTCTCCGGCGCATCCTCCGACCTCGACGTGCTGCAGGACAGCAACGACTACTTCCTGGCCGACAGCTCGCAGGGCACCGTGCAGCGCATCGACCCCGCCTACGTCAGCCTCTCCGACCAGATCACCATCCCCAAGGACTCGTGGGTCGGCTACGGCGGCGACACCATGGCGATCCTCGCCCCCGACGGGCGGCTGTGGACGATCGGCACCGCCGACCGGCTCGAGTTCAACGCCGCCAAGACGACCCCCTCGGCGAAGCTCGGCAAGGGCGCCGTGGCGGTCGTCGCCAAGACCGGAGAGGTCTTCGCCGTCTCGCCCGATCGGGACGAGCTGGCGACGGTGGCGAGACCCGGCAAGGCCGCGCAGATCACCGCGTTCGACGTCGAGGACGACGCGCAGCTGAGCGCCGTCGGCGACACCGCGGTCGTGCTCGACAAGGGCGGGCAGCGGCTGCGCACGCCCGATCGCACCCTGAAGGCGCCGTCGGGCGGGCTGAAGCTGCAGCAGCCGAGCGCCGCCTCCGACGTGGTGCTGGTGGCCGGGGCATCCGATCTCTATCGCGTGCCGCTCTCGGGCGGCGCGGCGACCGCGGTGCCCTCCGGCGGCACGGAGCCCTCGTCGGTCACCGCCGACCAGGTGCCCGCGCCTGTGCAGGTCGACGGCTGCGACTACGCGGCGTGGTCGGCCAACACCCGCTACGTGTACGCGTGCACCGGATCCGATCCCGTCGCGGTGCAGATCCCCGAGCAGAAGACGGCCGCGCAGCTGGAATTCCGGGTGAACCACGGCGTGGTCGCGCTCAACGACGTGCGCAGCGGGGACGCCTGGGTGGCGACGAAGACGCTCAAGCTGGTCAACGACTGGTCGACGCTGACGCCCGACAAGAAGGAACAGAAGAAGAGCGACAAGGGCGAGGTGCAGCCCGTCAAGCGCAGCTACCAGGACATGGTGGCCAAGCGCGGCACGACCAACACCCGGCCCGATGCGCAGGACGACGACTTCGGAGTGCGCCAGGGGCGGGCGACGCTGCTGCCGGTGCTCGACAACGACCAGGACGAGGACGGCGACGTGCTCACCGTGGCCGACACCGACCCGAGCCAGCTGAGCGCGTCGGTCGGCACGCTCGACCTCGTCGACGGCGGCCGGGCCCTGCAGTACACGCCCGCGCCCGGCTTCACCGGGGGCTTCTCCTTCCACTACACGGTCACCGACGGCCGGTCCGGCGGCGAGGACACGGCGACCGTGCACGTCACCATCCACGCCTCGGCGGTGAACGCGGCGCCCGTGCAGAACCGCGAGAGCCAGACCGACGTCGAGGCCGGGCAGACGGCGACGTACAACGTGCTGCAGGACTGGATCGACCCCGACGGCGACGGCATCTACCTCGACAGCGTCACCCCGAGCACCTCGAACGACGTGTCGTTCACCCCAGACGGCGAGATCAGCTTCACCGCCAAGTCCGGCGAGTTGGGCTCGCGCACGGTGGACTTCGTCGTCTCCGACGGGTCGAAGAAGGCGCAGGGCACCCTCGAGGTCGACGTGAAGGCCAAGGGCAGCCTGAAACCGGTCGCCGTGCCCGACTTCGCCGAGGCGACCCTCGGCCGGGCGCTCACGCTCGACCCGCTGGAGAACGACGAGTCGCCGTCGGGCGCCTCGCTCGACCTGGTCAGCGCCGACCCCGGCGACACGCCGCTCGAGATCAGCGTCGACGAAGACGCGGGCACGCTGCGGATCACCGGCACGCAGACCGGCACCTACTACTTCACCTACCAGCTCGCCGCCGGGTCCAGCGACACCGTCGACGGGCTCGTGCGCGTCGACGTCGTCGAACCCGAGAAGACGGATGCGCCGCCGCTCGCCGTCAACGACGTCGCCTACGTGCACCCCGCCCAGACCACCGAGGTCGCCCCGCTCGACAACGACGTCTCCCCCTCCGGCCGGGTGCTCGCCGTGCGCTCGGTCACCGGCGGCGACGACGCCACCGCGCTCAACATCCAGCTGCTGGACAACACGGTCGTGCGGATCACCTCGCCCGGCGTGCTGGAGAAGCAGGTGCAGCTGAGCTACGAGCTCTCCGACGGGCTGAAGACCGTGACGGGCACCATCACGGTCGTGCCGGTCGCGCCGCTCGTGAACTACCAGCCGCCCGTGGCGGTGACCGACGCCGTCAACGTGCGCGCCGGCGACATCGCCACCGTCGACGTGCTCGACAACGACTACTCCCCCGACGACCAGCCGTTCTCGCTGCAGCCGACGCTGGTGTCGACCAAGCGCGCCGGCGGCTCGGCCTTCGTCAGCGGCGACACGGTGCGCTACCTCGCCCCGGAGAAGGCGGGCACCTACGAGGTCACCTACCGCATCGAGGACGAGCACGACCAGACCGACACCGCGGAAGTGATCTTCCAGGTGCTGCCCGACGGCTCCAGCGACCGCGCGCCCGAACCGCAGACCCTCACCGCGCGTGCGTTCGCCGGCAGCGCCATCCCGATCACCGTGCCGCTGAACGGCATCGACCCCGACGGCGACTCGGTGTTCTTCGACGGGGTCACCGACGAGCCCGAGCTGGGCCGCGTCACCGGGACGACGGCGACCGGCTTCGTCTACGAGGCGGCCGCATCGGATGCCGGCACCGACGAGTTCCACTACCAGGTGGAGGACACCCACGGGAAGACCGCGACGGGGGTCATCCGCATCGCGGTCATCCCGCGCCCGACCTCGCTGCAGCCGCCGACCGCCGTCAACGACACGGTCGAGGTGAAGCCGGGCAAGACCGCGTCGGTGCAGGTGCTCGCCAACGACTCCGACCCGAACGGCTACGCGCTGTCGCTGAAGAGCAAGCTCGACCAGGTCGACGACGGGTTCCGGGACCTCTCCGTCGACGGCTCCTCCGTGCTCTTCACCGCCCCCACCGAGGAGGGCACCTACCAGTTCCACTACACCGTCGACAACGGGCACGGCGGCCAGGCCGGCGCGTACGTGCAGGTCACGGTGCGCTCCGACGCCGAGCCGCGCTACCCGACCGCGATCGACCACTACGTGACCGCCGCCCAGGTGAACGGGCGCACCTCGGTGTCGGTCGACGCGCTCGACGGCGCCGTCAACCCCTCCGGCCCCGTCGACGACCTGACGGTCTCGCTGCCGTCGGCCACGGCGAAGGTCGCCACGGTCTCCGGCTCCACCATCACCGTGAAGCCGCAGAAGACCCGCACCGTGATCGCCTACCAGGTCACCGACCCGGCGACGAAGCTGACCGGCAAGGCGTTCATCATCGTGCCGCCCGCGAACGTCAAGACCACCCAGCCCACCTCGAACGCAGCCGACCAGAGCACGCCGAAGGCCGAGCAGGCCGGCCAGTCGAGCGACAAGCCCGCGTCGTCCGAAGAGAAGGCCCAGCAGAAGGCCGAGGAGAAGGCCAAGAAGGGCAAGGGCACGCAGCCGCCGCACCTGAAGGTCGGCACGCAGGTCGTCCCGATGAACGGGCAGAAGACCTTCGCGTTCTCGCAGATCCTCTCCGTGCCCTCGGGCCGGTCCGCCGAGCTGTCGGGAACGCCGACCGCCACGCACGGCACGGTGAAGGGCTCCGGCGCGTCGTTCACCTTCACGCCGGCGAAGGACTACCGCGGCCCGGCATCCGTCACGTTCACGGTCGACGACGGACGCGAGGAGGGCGCCTCGCGCGACCGTCACACGGAGCTCACCCTGCAGATCACGGTCGGCAGCGCCGACCAGTCGGACGTGCCGCCCACGTTCACCCCGCCGAAGGTGCAGATCGAGCCGGGCGAGGCGGCGAAGTCGGTCGACCTCCGGGCGGCGAGCTACCACCCCAACCAGAAGATCCTGAACTCGCTGACCTACACCGACCTGAAGCAGAGCAGCATCAACGGCATCACGGCGACGCTGAAGGGGTCGACCCTGAAGGTCTCCACGCCGGTCACCGCCAAGCCGGGCACCACGGCGACGTTCCGCTTCACCGTCAACTCGCCCACCAAGCACGTCGCCGGCTCGGTCAAGGTCACCGTCACCAGCTCGACCAGGCCGCTCGCGCAGCAGAAGAACGCGCCGCAGAAGATCTCCATGAAGCGCGGCACGAGCAAGACGGTGTCGAACGCGGTCGGCACCGCCTACTGGGTGAACCCGTTCCCCGACAAGGCGCTGAAGATCGTCTCGGCCTCCGTGGTCAGCTCGCCCGTCGGGGTCAGCGTCTCGCACACCGCCACCTCGATCACGGTGAAGGCGACGAGCGGCGCCGCGATCGGCCAGGCGAACATCACCTACACGGTGCAGGACGCCACGGGCGACACCGCACGCCGCGTGATCGGCCGCCTGCAGGCCACGATCCACGACGTGCCCGCGCAGCCGCAGGCCCCGTCGAACGTGTCGGCGAACGACAAGCACGCCACCTTCACCATCAAGGCGCCCGCGAACCACGGCCTCAAGATCACGGGCTACAACGTGCTCGACAACCACGGGCACAGCTGGCACCCGACCTCGGCGACGACCATGACCGTGAGCGGTCTCACCAACGGCACCTCGTACCGGTTCCGGGTGCAGGCGGTCAACGCCGACGGACCCGGGCCGTGGTCGGCGCCGAGCGCCGCGGTCACGCCCTACGGCACGCCGTCGGTGCCGACCAACCTGCGGGCGACTGCGTCGGACGACTACGCGAAGGCGTCGTTCACCTTCACCTGGGGAGCCCCGCAGACGAGCGGCGGCGGCACCGTGCGCTACCAGTGGACGTTCAACGGCAATTCCGGCACCACCCTGGCCACCTCGCACACGACGGCGAAGCTGGCGGCCGACACGTACAAGTTCAAGGTGCGTGCCGTGAACGTCGGATCCGGCAAGACGTCGGACTGGGTGACGAAGACCGTCACGCTCTCCGCGCCGCCGAAACCGGCGAAGAAGGTGACGCTCAGCAACGGAGCCCCGGGGCCCGCCGGGCACTACTACCAGATCAACGTCAGCGGATTCTCCGCCAACACCTCGTACCAGGTGAAGTTCTGGTGCGAAGGGGATCCGCTGGTGAGCCACACCAGCGGCAAGACCTACGTCGAGACCCTGCGCACCGGCGCGGCGGGCAACGGCAGCCTCAACACGCACAACACCGTGAACGGCGAGTACTGCGGCTACTCGAACGCCTGGGTCACCGTCGGCGGCAAGAAGAGCAACACCGTCGACATGCGATGACGGCGCCAGGCAGAGAACGGATGCGCCGCCGCCGGCGCCATCCGAGCGGTTTCGACCCCCATGCTAGGGTGACCGTGTTCGCGCGGGCGGCCGTCCGACCGGCCCGCCCGACGTCCGTGATCGTCACTGCCGGGGGGTGGAAGTGCAGATCGGCCGAGGCGTGCTGACGTGGCTGCGGCGGCGCAAGTCGGTGGCATCCGCCGTCGCCATCGCCGTCCTGGCCGGGGTGCCGCTCACCGTCGCCGCGCTGCACAAGGGCTTCCCCGTCTCCGACGTCGACCTGAAGAGCCTCGACGTGTGGGTGACCAACGGCACCGACCTGCTGGCCGGGCGGCTCAACCACCAGATCGACCAGCTCGACGCATCCGTCGCCGGCCCGTCGAAAGACCTGGACGTGCTGCAGGACGGCTCCGCCTATTTCCTCACCGACACCGCCGAGGGCTCGGTGCAGCGCATCGACCCGGCCTACGTCAGCACGAGCGAGCAGATCACCGTGCCGGAGGACTCCTGGGTCGGCTACGGCGGCGACACCATGGCGATCCTCGCCCCCGACGGCCGGCTGTGGACGATCGACGCCGCCGACCGCCTCGACTTCGACGCCACCAAGACCAAGCCCGTCGCCAAGCTCGGCAAGAACGCCGCCGCCGTCGTCACCAAGAGCGGCGTCACCTACGCGGTGTCGCCGCAGCACTCCACGCTGGTGCGCGTGGCGGCGCCGGGGCGGAAGGCTGAGACAACCAAGGGCTTCGCGGTCACGGATGACGCGGAGCTGAGCTCGGTCGGCGACACCGCGGTGGTGCTCGACAACGGCGGCCGGCGGCTGCGCACGCCCGACAAGACGCTGAAGCTGCCCTCCGCCGGGCTGCAGCTGCAGCAGCCCAGCACCGCCTCGGACCACGTGCTCGTGTCCGCCGCATCCGCCCTCTATCGCGTCCCGCTCTCCGGGGATGACGCGACCACCCTGCCCGCCGGCGGGAACACGCCGGACGCGACGAACGCCGCCGAGGTGTCGGCGCCGGTGCAGCTGAAGGGCTGCGACTACGCCGCCTGGGCCTCGAGCGCGCGCTACCTGTACGCGTGCGAGGGGTCGAAGCCCGTCGGCGTCGACATCGGCCAGCCGGTTAGCGGCGCCGACCTGCGCTTCCGGGTGAACCACGGGGTCATCGCGCTGAACAACGTGCAGAACGGCGACGCGTGGGTCGTCTCCAGCCACATGAAGCTCGTGCGCAACTGGGAGCAGCTCAAGCCCAGCACCGACGAGAAGAAGAAGAGCGACAAGGGCCAGGAGCAGCCGGTCGTGCAGTCCTACCAGGACACGCTCGCGCACCGCTCGCAGACCAACACGCGGCCCAAGCCCGAGGACGACGAGTTCGGCGTGCGGCCGGGCCGCACCACGCTGCTGCCGGTGCTCGACAACGACGAGGACCCGGACGGCGACGTGCTGACGGTGAAGTCCTTCGACGCGATCCCGAAGAGCGTCGGAACGATCGCCGTGGTCGACGGCGGGCGCGCCCTGCAGTTCACGCCCGCGCCCAGCGTCACGGGCGGCGCCGCGTTCAAGTACACCGTCACCGACGGGCGGCCGGGCGGCGAGGCGACCGCCGAGGTGCGCATCCGGGTGCACGAGCCGGCCGAGAACGCGGCGCCCAAGCAGACCCGGCTGAGCACGACCGAGGTGGAGCAGAACGAATCCATCACCTACAACGTGCTGCAGGACTGGATCGACCCGGACGGCGACAGCATCTACCTCGAGAGCGCCACGAAGACGACCGCCGACCAGGTCTCCTTCACCCCCGACGGCGAGATCACCTTCACCAACAAGAGCGGCCAGGTGGGCACGAAGCAGGTCAACTTCGTGGTCTCCGACGGCACGAAGCGTGCGACGGGCAAGCTCGAGGTCACCGTCAAGCAGAAGGACACCCTGCCCCAGGTCGCCGTGCCCGACTTCGCCCAGGTCACGTTGGGGCAGAAGACCACGATCAAGCCGCTCGAGAACGACGAGTCGCCGTCCGGCGCCCCGCTCACCCTCGTCTCGGCGACATCGAAGGACACCTCGCTCACGGTGACCGCGCACACCGACCAGGGCACCATCAGCGTCCTCGGCCAGGCGACCGGGACCTACTACTTCACCTACGAGCTCGGCTCGGGCGCCCGCAAGACCGTCGACGGGCTCGTGCGCATCGACGTGGTCGAGCCGACCGACAAGAACGCGCCGCCGCTCGCGGTGAATGACGTCGTGTACGTGCATCCCAGCCAGACCAGCACCGTCGACCCGCTCGACAACGACGTGTCGCCGTCGGGCCGGGTGCTGGCCGTGCAGTCCGTGACGGGCGGCACGGATGCCTCGGCGCTGAACATCCAGCTGCTGGACAACACCGAGGTGCGGGTCACCTCGCCCGGGGTGCTCGAGAAGCAGGTGCAGCTGACCTACGAGCTCTCCGACGGGCTGCACACGGTGCAGGGCACCATCACGGTCGTGCCCGTCGCCCCGCTCGTCAACTACCAGCCGCCCGTGGCGGTCAACGACGCGGTCAACGTGCGCGCCGGTGACATCTCGACCGTCGACGTGCTCGACAACGACTACTCCCCCGACGACCAGCCGTTCACGCTCGACCCGACGCTGAAGTCGACCAAGGGCGCGAAGGGCGCGACCGTGTTCGTCAGCGGCTCCTCGGTGCGCTTCCAGGCGCCGAGCAAGCCCGGCATCTACACGGTCACCTACAGCGTCTCCGACCAGCACAACCAGTCGGCCACGGCCGACGTGATCTTCAACGTGATCGGCGACTCTGACTCCGACCGGGCACCCGAGCCCCAGGAGCTCACCGCCCGCGCCTTCGCCGGCAGCGCCATCCCCATCTCGATCCCGCTGAACGGCATCGACCCCGACGGCGACTCCGTGTTCTTCGACGGGGTCTCCTCCAAGCCCGAGCTCGGCCGCATCACGGGCACGAGCGCCACCGGATTCGTGTACCAGCCGGCGGACTCCTCCGCAGGCACCGAGGAGCTCACCTACCAGGTCGAGGACACGCACGGCAAGACGGCCACGGGGCAGATCCGCATCGGCGTCATCCCCCGCCCGAGCTCGCTGCAGCCCCCGACCGCCGTCAACGACAAGGTCGAGGTGAAGCCGGGCAAGACGGGCTCGGTGCAGGTGCTCGCCAACGACTCCGACCCGAACGGGTATTCGCTGACCCTCGAGAAGAAGCTCGACGACATCGACGAGGGTCTGACGGATGTCTCGACCGACGGCTCCTCGGTGCTCTTCACCGCGCCCAAGAAGGAGGGCGCCTACCTCATCCACTACACCGTCTCCAACGGACACGGCGGCACCGCGAGCGCCTACGTGCAGGTGATCGTGAGCTCCACCGCGCAGCCGCGCTACCCGACCGCCGTCGACCACTACGTCGACACGGCGAAGGCGAAGGGCAAGGCATCCGTCACCCTCGACGCGCTCGACGGCGCGACCAACCCGTCCGGGCCTGTGAGCGACCTCACCGTCGCGGTCACCGGGCAGAACGCGAAGCTCGCGACGGTCAAGGGCGACGAGATCACGATCAAGACGCAGAAGACGCGCACGGTCGTCGCCTACCAGGTGACCGACCCGCAGACGAAGCTCACCGGCAAGGCGTTCATCATCGTGCCGCCCGCGTCGGTCAAGCAGACCACGCCGACGAGCAACGCGAACAAGCGCGCGAGCGACACGAAGGGCACCCAGCCGCCGCACCTGAAGTCGGGCCTGGCCGAGCAGGTGATCGAGATGAACGGGTCGAAGACGTTCAGCCTGAGCCAGCTCATCGACGTGCCCTCGGGCCGGCCCGCGTCGCTCGCCGGCGGGCTGAGCGTCGACCACGGCACCATCACGGGCTCCGGAACGTCGTTCACGGTCACCCCCGCGAAGGACTACCGGGGGGCGCTGACCGTGCGGTTCAACGTCGACGACGGGAAGGAACCCGGCGCGTCATCCGATCGCATCACCCCCATCACGCTGCCGGTGACGGTCGGCGCGAAGGACCAGTCCGACGTGCCGCCCACGTTCACCCCGCCGAAGGTGCAGATCGAGCCGGGCGAGGCCGCGAAGGACGTCGACCTGCGCTCGGCGAGCGACCACCCGAACCCGCAGATCAAGGCCGAGCTGAAATACGAAGACCTGCAGTCCAGCACGGTGAACGGCGTCAAGGGGAAGCTGAGCGGGTCGACGCTGTCGGTCTCGGCCCCCGTGGACACGAAACCGGGGACGACCGCGGTGTTCAAGTTCAAGGTCGTGCCGCCGAAGGGCGATCCGATCGACGGGTCGGTGACTGTGACGGTCACGAGCTCGACGCGGCCGCTCGCGCAGCAGAAGAACCCGCCGCAGAAGCGCGAGCTGCAACGCGGCAACAGCGTCACGCTGAGCGACGCCGTCGGCACGGACTACTGGGTGAACCCGTTCCCCGACACCCCGCTGAAGATCACGGATGCGACGCTGGCCAGCGCCCCCGCCGGCGTGTCGGTCTCGCACACCGACGACTCGATCACCGTCACCGCCCAGAGCGGGGCGAAGGTCGGCACGGTGAACGTGAACTACCACGTGGAGGACGCCACAGAGGATCCGGATCGCACCAAGCAGGTGGTCGGCCAGTTCCAGGTGACGATCCACGACCGGCCCGACCAGCCGCAGGCGCCGAGCGATGTCTCGGCCGGCGATGCCAGCGCGACCATGACGATCGCCGCCCCCGCCGCGAACGGCAAGGACATCACGCAGTACGAGATCCGCGACACCGGCAAGACCGTCGACGTGACCCAGTCGCAGGCCGGGCGGGTCGAGCTCGACAACCTGACCAACGGCCACGACTACGCCTTCCAGGTGCGCGCCAAGAACGCCGACGGCTGGAGCGAGTGGTCGACCGCGAGCGCGACCGTCACCCCGTACGGGAAGCCGGCGACGCCGAAGAACCTCAGCATCGTCGAGCGGAACAACGTCGCCCCGTCGAAGTACGACCTGTCCTGGAGCGCCGTGACCGACACCGGCGGCAAGTCGGTGCACTACGAGTGGCAGTTCGACGACGGCGCCTGGAACAGCACCACGAAGACCACCGCGGTCAGCCCGAGCGCCGAGGCCGGCACGCACTACTTCCGGGTGCGGGCGATCAACGACGCGGGCAAGGTCTCCGACATCGCCAAATCGGGCACGGTCACCCTGCCGAAACCCCAGGTGTCGGTGACGCTCAAGAAGGGCGGATCCGCCGCGAGCGAGCCCGGCTGCACCTCCAACACCTGCTACTACTACAGCATCACGGTCGCGAACTACGTCAAGGGCACGTATCCGATCGTCCTTTACTGCAACGGCAGCGTGCTCAGCACGGCGCACAGCATGACGATCGGATCCGACGGCAGCGGCAGCTGGAACAGCAAGAACGACGGCCACGCGTTCTGCGGCTACTCCGACACCCACGCGACCGTGAACAAGATCGACAGCAACCACGTCGACTTCAGCAATTGAGACCATCGAGTAGAGGACACCCATGCCCGTAACCCAAGAACAGGCCGACTGGTTCGCCGGCGCGGTCGACCAGCTGATCGCCAACCTCGACCAGGCGATCCTCGGCAAGCACGAGGTCATCAAGCTCGTCGTGGCCAGCCTGCTCACGGGCGGGCACGTGCTGCTCGAAGACGTGCCGGGCACGGGCAAGACGGTGCTGGCCAAGTCGTTGGCGAACAGCATCGAGGGCACCCAGTCGCGCATCCAGTTCACGCCCGACCTGCTGCCCTCCGACGTGACCGGCGTCACGATCTTCGACCAGGGCACCGGCAAGTTCGCCTTCCACCCTGGCCCGGTGTTCGCGTCGATCGTGCTGGCCGACGAGATCAACCGCGCGAGCCCGAAGACGCAGTCGGCGCTGCTCGAGGTGATGGAGGAGGGCGTCGTCACCGTCGACGGCACCCCGCACCCGGTCGGCACTCCATTCATGGTCATCGCGACCCAGAACCCGGTCGAGCAGGCGGGCACCTACTCGCTGCCCGAGGCGCAGCTCGACCGCTTCCTGGTCAAGACGAGCCTCGGCTACCCCGACCGCGACACCACGGTGAACCTGCTGATGGACTCCTCGAACCGGGCGCGCAACGAGGCCGTGAAGCCGATCATCCAGGCATCCGTCGTCGCCTCGATGACCCAGCTGGCGGCCGAGGTGCACACGGATGCCGCGGTGATGGCGTACCTGAGCGACATCGTCGACGCCACCCGCCGCGACCCGGACGTGTCGCTCGGCGTCTCGATCCGCGGCGCGCTCGCGCTCGCCCGCGCCGCGAAGACGTGGGCGCTCGCCGACCACCGCACCTATGTGACGCCCGACGACATCCAGGACCTCGCGGTGCCCGTGCTCGCCCACCGCGTCATCCTCGACCCGGAGGCCGAGTTCACCGGGGTGACGCAGGCCCAGGTCGTCGAGCGCGCGCTCGCCGCCGTCGTTCCCCCGACCACGCGCGTGGGGTAGCGATGACGACACCGGAACCCGCCGGCGGCACCCTGCAGGGGCTGTTCACCACCTTCCAGAGCACGCTCGGCAGCCGCTCGCGCAGCCTGATCGAGCCGATCACGCGCGCCGTCGAGCCGGTGGTCGCGGCCGCCCGCCCGCTCGGCCGCTGGTGGCGGGTGGCGTTGCAGACGGTGCCGGTTCCGGGGCGCATCGTGCTGTTCGGGGCGATCGGATGCCTCGTGCTGGGCTTCTGGCTCAACTGGTCGGAGCTCGTCTTCGCCGGGGCGACCCTCGGCGCGGCGCTGCTCATCGCCGTCGGCTTCGCCATCGGCCGCACCACCTACGCCGTCACGGTCGAACTGAACCCGCGGCGGGTGGTCGTCGGCGGGCGCGCGCTCGGCCGCCTCGCCGTGACCAACAATGGCACCCGCCCGGTGCTGCCCACCCGCATGGAGCTGCCGGTCGGCCGCGCGCACGCCGAGTTCCAGCTGCCGCGGCTCGCGCCGGCGCAGGAGCACGAGGACCTCTTCGCCGTGCCCACCAACCGGCGCGCGCTGATCCTCGCCGGGCCCGCGACCTCGGTGCGCGGCGACCAGCTCGGGCTGGTGCGCCGCACGCAGACCTGGACGGACCGCATCGAGCTGTTCGTGCACCCGAAGACGGCGCGGCTGAAGGCGTCGGCGCAGGGCCTCGTGCGCGACCTCGAGGGGCAGGCGACCAAGACCATCACCAACAGCGACCTGGCGTTCCACGCGCTGCGGCCGTACGAGCGCGGCGACTCGATGAAGAACGTGCACTGGCGCACCTCGGCCCGCACCGGGCAGCTCATGGTGCGGCAGTACCAGGAGACCCGCCGCTCGCAGCTGCTGCTCACCATGGGGGCCGACCTCGCGCACTACGCGGGCGAGGAGGAGTTCGAGCTCGCCGTCTCGGCCCTCGCATCCGTCGGCACGCACGTCATCGCCGAGGAGAACCAGGTCGTCGCCGGGTGGGACGGCGGCCAGCTGCACAGCCGCAACCCGGTCTCGCTGCTCGACGACTCCTGCCGCATCGAGCCGGTCACGCGGCGGCCGAAGCCGCTGCGCGAGGTCGTGCGGCAGTCGGCGGGCCGGCGCTCGCAGCCGAGCGTCGTGATGCTCGTCGTCGGGTCGCTGGCGCCGTCGCCGGACATCCGGGCGGTGGCGACGCTGTTCAGCCCCGACACGGTGTTCACCGCGATCAAGGCCGACGTGGCGGGCGAGCCCGGCATGCGCCGCATCGGCCCCGTCACGGTCGCGAGCATCTCGTCGCTGCGCGACCTGCCCTCGATGATCGTGAGACTGGGGACGCAGCAATGACCGCGCCGCGCTCGTTCTGGACCGACCTCGGCGTCGTCGCCGCGCTCTCGGCCATCGCCGCGCTCGGCTTCCAGCCGCTGTACGGCGGCATCGTCTTCGTGCTGCCCGCGCTCGGCGGCCTGCTCGTCAGCCTGGCCGCCGCGGCCGCGGGCCGCCTGCTGCGCGCGCCGCTGATCACCACGATCGCCTTCGGCATCGCCGGATACTTCCTCTTCGGCAGCGCCTTCGCAATGCCCGCGACGGCCACCTTCACCGTGCTGCCCAACCTCGACACCCTGTCGGGGCTGGTGCGCGGCGCCGTGTTCGGGTGGTCCGACGCGGTCACCCTCACCGCGCCGCTGCAGGAGCCGCCGTACATCGGCGTCGTCGCCTACGTCGCCTGCTGGGCGGCCGCGCTCATCTCCGGGGCGGTCGTCGCCCACTGGGCGCCGTCGGCCGGGCCGGGCTCGCCGCTGCGGCGGTGCGTCGCGGTCGCTGCGCCGCTCGCGCTGCTCATCGCGACCATCCTGCTCGGCACGCATCAGGTGTTCCTCGGCGGGGTGCGCGGGGTGGTCTTCACGGCGCTGGCGCTGGTGTGGATCTGCTGGCGGCAGAGTGCCGATGAGGCATCCGTCTCGGCCGGTCAGAGCGGGTCGCGGCGCAAGCTGATCGGCTCGGCGACGGTCGTGCTCGGCGCGCTGCTCGTCGGCGGACTGGTCGGCGGGCTGGTGCAGCCGGCCGCCGCCGACCGTTTCGTGGCGCGCGACGAGATCGTGCCGCCCTTCGACCCGCTCGACTACCCGAGCCCGCTCGCCGCGTTCCGCAAGTACGTCAACGACGAGAACAAGACGGTGCTGTTCACCGAGAGCGGGCTGCCCAAGGGCTCGTACGTGCGGCTCGCGACGATGGACGCGTGGGACGGCGTGGTGTGGAACGTGTCGGCGGATGCCTCGACGGCGTCCGGCTCCGGCGCGTTCCGGTTGCTCGGCCGCAAGCTGCCCGAGCCGAGCCTGTTCACCGCCGGGGCGACCACCAAGGCGACCTTCACCATCAAGGACTACACGGGCGTGTGGCTGCCATCGGGCAGCTACCCCACGGGGCTGCAGTTCGAGGGCGACGACGCCGAGCAGACGGCGCAGAACGTGCGGGTGAACTCCGAGACCGGCACGGTCGCGCTCACCTCGGGCGTGACCAAGGGGCTCAGCTACCAGATGGAGGTCACGGCGCTGAAGGTGCCCGACGAGAAGGCGCTCGCGGCGATTCCCCCGGCGACGCTCGACCCGGCCGACCGGCAGAACGTGCCCGACGTCGTCGAGAGCACGGCGACGCAGTACGCCGGCGACGCGACGACCGCGCTGCAGAAGCTGCAGAACCTGCAGCGGTCGCTGCAGAACCTCGGCTATCTGAGCCACGGCCGGCCGGACGACTCGGTGCCGGCGCGGGCCGGCGAGGGCGCGGACCGGGTGGTCGAGCTGCTCACCCAGACCCCCATGGTCGGGGATCAGGAGCAGTACACGACCGCGTTCGCGCTGATGGCCGGTTCGCTGGGCTTCTCGACGCGCGTCGTGCTCGGCGCGAAGGTGCCGTCGCAGGGCGGCGACGTCGACATCACCGGCAACGACGTCACGGCGTGGGTCGAGGTCGCGTTCCAGGGCGTGGGCTGGGTGCCGTTCTTCCCGACCCCGACGAAGACGGATGCTCCGAAGGAGCAGACCGTGAAGCCGAAGGTCATCCCGCAGCCGCAGGTGCGCCAGCCGCCGCGCGACCACCTCAAGGACGATCAGCTGCTCACCCCGGTGCAGACGGAGGACCAGCACAAGAAGAAGCAGCAGAAGGGCTTCGAGATCCCCGTCTGGGCGTACTGGGCCGGCGGATCGCTCCTGCTGCTCGCCGCGATCGTGTTCCTGCCCCTGCTCATCGTGTGGCTGTTGAAACGCCGGCGCAGACGCAAACGGAGCCGGGGGCCGGGCGACCGTCAGGCGGCGGGCGCGTGGGCCGAGTTGCGCAGCGCGCTCGCGGAGCTGGGGCTCGCCGCTCCGGCGCAGGTCACCACGCGACGCCAGCTGGCCCGGCACTACGAGACCGCGGGTGCGGCGATCGGCGTGGCCGTGCCGGACGGATCGCTGGGTCCGCTCGCCCGCGAGGTCGACCACGCGGTGTTCTCCGCCGACGATGTCGGCCCGGAGGCCGCGACGGCGCTGTGGGCCTCGGTCGACAAGGTGCTCGAGCAGGCGCGCAGCGGGTTGAGTTGGGTGCGCCGGCGCCTCGCTGACTACCGCTACAGCCGCATATAGTCGACACCGTGGAGAACGGCTACATCACTCCGCCACCCGGGCTGCTGCCGGCTGCGCCCGAGGTCGATGTGCCGCGCCGCGAGCAGGTGCCGGCGGCGCCGTCGTTCCCGAGCTTCGCACCGTCCCCACTGGGGGTGCCGGCGCAGGTTCCCGCGGCGCCGGCCGCCCCTGCCGCCGCGCCCGCGGAGCCGCCGGTCGAGACGACGTCGGTGAAGGTGGTCGCGCCGCAGTCGGTGCCCGAGCCGAAGTGGTCGTTGCGTCTGGGGGACGGCACGCAGATCGCCCTGGCCGGGTCGACGTTCGTCGGTCGCAATCCGGTGCCGTCCGATGCGGCGCCCGATGGTGCGGTGCTTCCGCTGAATGATCCCGCGAAGTCGCTCTCCAAGACGCACGCCCTGCTCGTGCCGTCGAACGACTATCTGATGGTCACGGACCTGCACTCCACGAACGGTGTCGCCGCGGTCGCGCCGAGCGGTGAGGTCACCGTGCTCGAGCCGGGGCGCAGTGCGGCGATCGCCCCTGGGTCCACGCTGCAACTCGGCAGCTTCGCGGTGACGGTGCTGCTCGCCTGAGCAGTGCTGGCTGGCGGCGTTGCCCGGGTCAGCCTTGTCGGCTCGCGTCGAGCGCGTTCTGGGTTGTGCATGCTGGATATGGCGGGATACATCGTACGAGCGAGCGCGTTGGCTTGCGCCGCGTGCATTCCGCCCTGCACTTGCTGAGTAAGGCCGGCCACCTCGCGCGTCATTAGTTCGCGGGCGCGCTCGCGTCGTGCGCATTCCAGGGCGGGCATGCCGGATAAGACCGGATGCGACGTTCGAGGCAGTGGTGCCTGAGTACCGGAGCCGTGCCCGGCGCGCATGCCCTCCCGGACGTTCGCTGGTCTGCCTCTGGCGGTCCGTCCCTGCCTCTGCCTCTGCCTCTGCCTCTGCCTCTGCCTCTGGGCAGGGTTGTGCCGTGGTGTTTATCCGGTGTCGTTTCGGGTTTGTCGTGTTTGGGTTTCCAGCTGGGTTCGGATGCCGGATTTGTGGTGCAGGGTCAGGGGTGGCTGGCCTGGCCAG
>NZ_AULK01000011.1 GCF_000419445.1 Gryllotalpicola ginsengisoli DSM 22003
TGGCTCTTCGGACTTCGGGTGGGGGCTGGGGGTTGTGCCGGGCCGTGGCGTAGTGGTGTGAGGCGGGTCGAGGGCCCGAGGATCGGTAGCGACCAAGCAACCCTTCCCCGGGAGTCCTCGACCCGTGCCCGATGCTACGGGGTGCGCCGCCGCGTGCCCATCTTCTGTTGTCTACTGTGATCGTTGTGATGTGCTCGTCGGTCTCGGCGGGCTTCACGTCATCGCTGCGCAGCGCCGCGGCGATGGGGTGCTCGTCATCGATGTCGAGTCACCGCCGGGGTCGGTGGGGTGCCCGCGATGCGGGCAGGTCGCCGAGTCCAGGGGCCGTAAGACGCTCGTGTTGATCGACGCGCCGATGGGCGCAGGGCCGGTGCGGGTGCGATGGCGCAAGCGCCGGTGGCGTTGCGTCGATGATGCGTGCGCACAGAAGTCGTTCACCGAGCAGGACACTGCCGTTGCTGCTTCGCGGGCGCAGCTCACGGCCCGGGCCCTCTCGTGGGCGGTCGCTCAGATGCGGCGGGAGAACGCCTCGGTGCAAGGCATCGCCCGGCAGCTCGGGGTGTCCTGGAAAACGGTGTGGCGGCACGTCAAGCCGGTGCTGGAGCGCCGCGCAGCGGACGAGTCCCGCTTCACTGGTGTCACCACCCTTGGCGTCGATGAGCACCTCTGGCACCACGTCTCGACCAAGCCGGTCGAAGACGGCGGGCGGGGTCCGAAGGAACTGACCGGGATGGTCGATCTGACCCGTGACGCCAGCGGACGCGTCCGCGCCAGGCTGCTGGACCTCGTGCCCGGTCGTTCCGCGAAGGCCTACGCCGACTGGCTGCAGGAACGCGGCGAGCAGTTCCGCGACCAGGTGCAGATCGCGACGCTGGACCCGTTCGCCGGATACAAGAAGGCCCTCGATGATGAGCTCGACGACGCGGTCGCCGTGCTCGACGCTTTCCATGTCGTCAAGCTCGGCACCCAGGCCGTGGATGAGGTCCGTCGCCGCGTCCAGCAGGACACCCTCGGCCACCGTGGCCGCAGGGGCGACCCGCTCTACGGGATCCGCAACACCCTCCGCGCCGGACGCGAGAACCTCACCGACCGACAGACTCAGCGCCTCGCCGACGCGTTCGCCGGGCGGGAGGAGCACGTCGAGGTCGAGGTCGCCTACGAATGCGCCCAGAAGCTCCGCGACGCTTACCGCCGCGCTGACCTCGCCGAGGGCAAGAAGATCGCCGAGCAGGTGCTCGACTCGTTCCCGTCCTGCCCGATCCCCGAGATCGCCCGCCTCGGCAAGACCCTCACCCGCTGGCGGGACGCGTTCCTGGCCTACTGGACCACAGGTCGCTCATCCAACGGCGGCACCGAGGCCGTGAACGGACTCATCGAACTCGCCCGCCGCGTCGCCCGCGGCTTCCGCAACTACGACAACTACCGACTCAGAATGCTCCTCATCGCCGGCGGCCTCGACCCCACCACCCCCACCTGAAGTCCGAAGAGCCACATAAGTGCGAAAAAAGTTCAGCCTCAAGAGCGTCTCGTGAACGATGAGTTTCCGGCCCCCGGATTCTGCAGAAAGCGCCGACGCGACTGCAGAGTTCGCCTCACGCTGTCCTTCGCCGTGTGCCTACCGTGGTCCCACCCGTTCACGAAAGGAACCGGAGATGACTATCAGAATCGCCGCTGTCCAGGCCGAGCCCGTCTGGCTCGATCTTGCCGCCACCACTGCCAAGACAATACAGATCATCGAAGAGGCGGCGGCGGGCGGGGCCGAGCTCGTCGCGTTCCCCGAGACGTGGCTCCCCGGATACCCGATCTTTCTGTGGGCCTACCCTGTTCCGGAGCAGATGCCGTTCATCGCTCGGTATCACGCGAACTCTCCTAAGGTGGACGGACCGGAGGTCGCCGCGATCAGCGAAGCTGCTCGACGCAATGCCGTCACAGTTGTGCTCGGCCTGAGCGAGAAGGATCATGGGTCGCTGTACATGTCGCAGGCGATCATCGGTCCCGACGGCTCGCTGCTGCAGCATCGGCGCAAGCTAAAGCCAACCCACGCAGAGCGCACCCTGTTCGGCGAAGGTGATGGGTCTGGACTCAGCGTCGTAGACACCACGCTCGGCAAGCTCGGCGCGCTCAATTGTTGGGAACACCTCCAGCCGCTCGTGAAGTTCACAATGTACGCACAGCATGAACAGATCCATGTGGCCGCATGGCCGTGCTTCGGCATATTCGCCGAGCACCCTTCCCTGGGCAGCGAAGCATCGATGGCTGTGAGCCGCACCTATGCGCTTGAAAGCGGTGCGTTCGTCATTGTCTCTACGCAAATCATCAGTGATGAGGGGGCGCGCACGTTCCTCGTTGACGGGGCGCCGTCACAGATCATCGATGGCGGAGGCGGGTTCGCCCGGATATATGGCCCCGAGGGGGCGTTGCGAGCCTCATCGCTCGATCCAACCGTCGAAAGCATCGTCTACTCCGACATCGAACTGGCCGACATCGACCTCGCCAAGAGTTTCGCCGACCCCGTGGGCCACTACAGCCGTCCCGATGTCTTCGCATTCTCTGTCGACCGCAGCAAACGTAGTCCCGCGACGCTCGGAGAGGTCGAAACTACCTCTGCAACTGAACTGCCGAGCGAGATTCTCGCCGTTGACGGATCGCTCTGAGGTCATTCCAATCCGGTTTCGCCTGACTCTTCAGTCGGACCACCGCCTCCAGTACTACACGGCTCGCCGGGCGCTTTCTCGTAATCGCTGAGGAAGCCGGCGTGGTTGGTATGCGCTCGAGGCGGGGTGTACCGCGCACGTGTGTTCGACGCAGGTAGCTCCACCGGAAAGCGCGCCCCTGCGAGGTGACTTGCCGATGCGTATCACCGCGATCGAGATGGTGCGACGGTTGCCGACAGCGCGCGCGTTGTTACCGTTCGCGAAGATCGTCAATGTCGTCGATGGCGTCTGCGAGATCCGGACGAGGGAACGGAACGTGATCTTGCCGACGGGGTCTGCGGTTGCGGTCGGGGCTGGCAGGTGGTGTCAGTTGGTCCCGAAGCCTGAGGTGCGGGCCTGGACGGTGTACGCCGACGATGAACTGTGGCGAAGGCAGATGGAATGCTTTCTGCCGATCAAGCAGCGCCTCGTTCCTGGTCTTCATCCTGATGATTGGGATGGCGCGCCGCTCGTGCTGCACGTTGGGAAAGAGCGCTTACATGCACTGGAGCCGATATGGCGGCAGCTCAGCTTGCTCGATGCGAATCGTCAGCCGTTGGAGTTGGTGACCGCCCGCACGATCGAGTTCGTCGCGCGGTGGGTTGCCGAGGTCGTGCCTGTCTTCCTCGCCCCGGACGCCCGATCAGAAGGTCTCGTGGATGCGTGGCACCCTGTGGATGGTCGCCTGACCGACCCAGTGCTGGTCGGGCATATCGGGAAAGCAGTTCACGTGCTGCGCGCCAGGCTCGCCGAGCCGTGGACGGTGTCGTCGCTGGCGCGGGAGGTCGCACTGTCTCGCACACATCTGACTCGTTTGTTCGCCCGGTACGCGGGTGCACCGCCGATGCGATTTCTCACGGAGGTTCGCGTCACTGAGTTCACCCGACTTATCGAAGAGACCGACATGTCGCTCGCATGCGCGTCTCAAGCGGTGGGCTGGAGTGATCCACGGATAGCCTCGCGATGGTTCCGTCAACGATTCGGCGGTACCCCGTCGCAGTACCGCACTGCCCTGTCCATGCACGTCGAGAGCAGCGCCGCGTCGTTGAACTCGGCAGTCGGCTGACCGCACGTCTCAAGAAACTCGCCAGAACGACCGCGTTCTGCGTGACGCGAACCCTCTTTCCTCCCGGGGTCTCCCGCGTGTCCGCCGAGCAGCGTTAGGACGGGACAGACACGTCGGTTTCAGTGTGGATTCTGGCGGTCGCGCTGCCTGGCCGTCGTCCGCCTGGTCCTTCTGCGTTCCCTGGCGCACCTGATGTTCACGACGGGTCGTCTCGTCCGGTTGGTGACCCGTTGCCGGGAGGAGGTCTGTGGTGGCAATGAACGAGGAGGCGCGGGATGCGCGGGGTGCGAAGCTCGAAGAACTCCATGAGCGGTTGTCGGCTGCCGTCGACCTGCTTGTGTCGGGCGAGGACTGGAAGCGTGCGATCGCGTTCGCTGCCCGGTTCCGGGCGCGGTCGTTCCGCAACACGCTCCTGATCTTCGCCCAGCATCTCGACGCCTACGAGCAGGGCCGGGTCGCTGCCCCGGAGCCGTCGTATGTCGCCGGCTACAAGCAGTGGCAGATGCTGGGTCGTCAGGTGGAGCGGGGTCAGCCGGGGTATGTGATCTTCGCGCCGGTGACGGGCCGGTTCGCGTCGAGCAACCCGGCTGATCCTGAGTCGTGGCGGCGGCTGGGCCGGTTCGAGAAGCCGAAGCCCGGCGAGGCGGTGCGTTCCCGGATGGTCGGCGCGAGGCCCGCCTACGTGTGGGATGTGTCACAGACCAGCGGTGACCCCGTGCCCGAGGGTCCTGCCCCGATGTTGCTGAGAGGCGAGGCTCCTGAAGGGCTGTGGGACGGCCTTGCCTCCTTGGTGGAGGCTGAAGGGTTCACGGTGGTGCGCGTCGCGGATGAGCGGGAGATTCATGGCGCGAACGGCGTCACGGACTATACCAACCGCACGGTGACGGTGCGGTCGAACATGGATGGCGCCGCGCAGGTGAAGACCCTCGCGCACGAACTCGCACACATGAAGTTGCATGGCCCCGACAACCCGAATGCGACGGGGCATCGCGGGATCGGTGAGGTCGAGGCCGAATCGGTGGCGTTGATGATCGGTGCCGCGCACGGCATGGACACCACCGCCTACACGATCCCGTATGTCTCCGGCTGGGCGGGCACGGTGAACGACAAGGACCCGGCTGAGGTCGTGCAGGCCACCGGCGAACGCGTCCGCAAGACCGCAGGCGCGATCCTCGACGCCCTCGACACCGTCCAGGTCGGCACCGGCGACCCGCCCGGCCTGACCCGTGAGTCCGCCGCCCCGTCGCGAGGGGCCGGGACGGAGCGGACAGCTCCGACGCTGGTCGAACCGGCGCGTTCCTCGCGTGCGGCGGATGCCGCGGTGAGAGGGCTGTGATGAGCGTCCCCGGCGTCCTCGCTTCCCTCAGCGGGCTCCCGCTTCCGCAAGCCGCCGCACGGCTCGCGGCGGCGAGCGTGCCGGTGTTCCCGTGCGTGCCTGGTGAGAAGCGTCCACTCACCCGGCATGGGTTCCATGAGGCGAGCGCCGACCTGGCGCAGGTGGCGGCGTGGTGGCATCGCTGGCCGTCCGCGAACATCGGCATCCCCACCGGCACCGCGTCCGGGGTCGATGTCGTAGATGTGGACCGCAAGCCGGACGGGAACGGGTTCGACGCCTTCAGTCGTGCCCGCCGGGCGGGGCTCGTGGACGGGTGGGTGGCGGTGGTGCGCACGCCGTCCGGTGGCGCGCACTTCTACTACCCGGCCGACCCCGACCTGCCGCAGCCGTCGTGGCAGGCCGCCGCGGCACGTGTCGACTTCCGCGGCACCGGCGGGTACGTCATCGTCCCGCCCTCCACCGTCACGACCTTCCGCGGCCCGGCCGGGTACTCGCTTACCGCGGGCGGTGACCGGGAGCCGCGCCCGGTAGATGCGACGGCGTTGCGGGATTTCCTCGATCCGCGTCCCGAGCCCGTCGTGCATCGGGCGCGGGGTCCTGTTCGTTCAGAGGACGCGAGGCGGCTGGCTGACTGGGTGGGCATGCGCGCGGAGGGCGAACGCAACCGTGGCCTGTTCTGGGCCTCCTGCCGCCTCGCGGAGGCGGGCCTGTCGCTGCCGGAGATGGTCGATGCCCTCGCCCCGGCGGGTGAGCGGATCGGGTTGCCGCCGCGGGAGGTCGTCACGACGATCCGCTCCGCCTACCGCACCACCCACCTCCAACCCGCACCATCCAGCGTGGTACGGGACGATGATCTGCGGCGCGTGCCGCGTCTTGCTGGGCAGGTGCTCTCATGAACGCGCAGGCGCCGGCACCTGTGCGGTCGCGGGGTGGCCGGGTGGCGGTGGCGACGGCGGTCGCCGGGACTGTGTTCATCGCCGCAGGTGCGTTCTGGCTCTCCTTCACCGCCCTGGCGGACCTTGCCCGGCGTTCCGGGATCGGGGCAGGGCAGGCGTGGGCGTGGCCGTTGATCGTGGACGGGATCATCGTCGTCGCAACCGTCGCCGTCGTCGCGCTCGCCCGGCAGCGGTCGGCTTGGTATCCGTGGGTGCTGCTCGCTGCGGGTGCACTGGTGTCGGTGACGGCGAATGCGATCCATGCCGTCGTCGCCGCTGACGCCGATGTGCCCGGGGTGTTGGCGGCGGCGGTGGCGGCGGTGCCGCCGCTGGTGCTGCTGGCGATCACGCACCTCACCGTCATCCTCACCCGCCCGGCCTCCGAGCCCGTCCCGCCGCCGCTCGCCGACGAGGAAGAGCCGACGCCGGAGAGCGGTCTGTCCGAGCCACAGGCCGTCATTCCCGCGCCGGCGCCGGAGCAGACACCCGCGTGGGAGGTGGCGGTGCGGCTGCGGGATGCGGAGGGCTGGTCAAACAAGGCGATCGCCCGGCACCTCGGTGTGCACCCCTCCACCGTGGGCCGCTGGTTCGCACGCCCCGAACTCACCACCCGTGACGAACAGGAGACGCCATGAACGACGACCAGCACACGTACGTCGAGCCCACCGCTACGGCGCTGCACGAGCGAGACCGCGACCTTGCTGAGGAGACGTCGCGTGAAAGCGAGACGTCGGCGCTCGCCCAGCACCGCGACCCGTCCCTGACCACACGGGACACGGGGAGGGACGCGGCGAAGCGGCAGCGGCCGGGCGTGGAGTGGGTACGCCCGACAGACCTGATGGCCTTCCGTTCGGCGCGGATGGCCGGGCGGGGTATCGATTTTCAGGCAGAGCTTGCCCGCCGCGCACGCCGTGCGCCCGGCCAGGCGTACCGGGCGACCCGTGACGGGGCACGGTCGGGGGCGTGGTTCGTGAGCGAGCGGGCGCGGCGACTGCCGCCGGTGACCGCGTTCGGTCGCGGTGGCGGGGAGCGGTTCTCACGGGTGTCGGGCTCCGGGATCAGGCTGGGGTAACCGCCATGCACGCCCCCAGCCGATCCGTGAGCACGCCCGCTGGGGAGCGTGTGCGCACCTGCCTGTCAGGAGGTGCTTCCATGCAGACTGCATCAGACCGCGGCAGGCGGAATCGTTTCGACGACTCCGAGGCGCTGCGCGCCCTGCTGAACCGGCTCCACGAAGCGGGCCGTGAGGCGTGGCAGCGTGACCCGGAAGCGGCGGCGCTGATGGAGCACGCCGCGAACAAGTACGCCGCCCTCGCCCGCAAGCACGGCCTCGACCCCTGGGAGGCCGCATCGGCCGCGTTCGAGGCGATGCGGGGAGCGGCGACCCGGCGGGCGGATGACCCGTGGGCGGTGGTGACGCGGGCGGTGCAGGTGACCTGCACCGCCGAGGAACGCGGCAACGGGCTGCTGTGCTCCGTCCATCAGGCCCGTCGCCCGAAGTACTCGGTGTTCCACGACCCGGAGCGGTTCAGCGACCGCGAGAACCCCCTGCCCGACTACCACCCGGCATTCTCCTTCGACCCGTTCACCGACCCCGACGATGATCAGGATGACGAGCGTCCGGTGCACGAGCCGGCGATGAACGTCACCGCCGCGATCGACGACACGATCGCGTTCCTCTCGTGGGTTGGTTGGGAGCCCTCGACCGCCCGGGCCGCGGTCGAGTACATCACCACGAGACTTGCGGAGTCGGTGACGCGGGCCTCAGCATTCGAGGTGCTCCGCCGCGACCGGCAGGCCCGCGCGCTCCTGGACCTCCCAGGTAGGTCGTGGACGGCACTGCTGCAGATCGTGCTCGGAAACCCCGACCCGACCCTCGCGCACACCAACACCGGGCGCGGGTTGCTCGTGCGGCTGCTGATCGGCCAGCCCCTGCGCGCCCTCCTCACCGACGACGACCTCGTGATCGCGGCCGGGCTCGCCGCCCCACTCCTGACAGGGGGCGAGGAGTCATGAGCACGGTGCCGGCGGGACACATCGAACTGGAGCGCGCGGTCGACTCCATCATCGTCGGCCGCCGGCACCGGCAAGACCACGGCGACCTCACGCCCTTGGTTGAGTCGATCCGCCGCAACGGGCTGCTTCAGCCCATCACGATCACCCTCGACGGGCACCTGATCTGCGGGGCGCGGCGCCTAGCGGCGCTGAAACTGCTCGGCGTCAAGACCGTCAACGTCTGGGTCAGGTCCGGGATCTCCGACCGGCTCGGGGAACTCCTCGCCGAACAAGACGAGAACGTCCTGCACAAGCCGCTCACCCAGCTCGAAGCCGCCGCCCTCTACCGCGAGCTCAAGACCCTACTCGCCGAAGACGCCGCCCGCCGCCAGGAGGCCACCCGATTCCATGCCACCGACGACGATGGACAGGACGGTGGTGGCAAGTTGCCACCACCGCAGTTCGAGCACGGCAAGTCCCGCTCGCAGGCAGCGATCATGATCACCGGCCGCGACTCCCACAAGACGCTGGAGCGCATCGGCAGGATCGAAGCCCTCGCGTCCGACGAGTCTCAGCCCGAGTCGGTGCGTCGGCAGGCGGCCGAGGAAGTCGCACGGTTACGGGCCGGTGGGAAGGTCTATCCCTCGCACCTGCGCGTGAATGCCGAACTGTCTCTGGCGGAGCTCGACCTGCTCGCCGCGGACCCTTCCCAGCCCGTCGAGATGCGGGAACGGGCACGGGTTGAGGCGAATGCGGTGCGGGCTGCGGAGCAGGAAGCTCGGGCGGCGGAGCTGGAGCAGCTGGCCAAGGCCGCGCTCGCCCGCGTCAAAGCAGCCAAGGCGGCCGGGAAGAAGAAGCCGGCTCGGCCCGCGCTGACGGCGGTGAAGACCGGGGAGCCGGTACCGTTCCCGCTGACCGCGTTCCTGGCCACCTGGGACGACATGGCCGGATGGTGGACCCACTACGACCCCGCCGACGTCGGCCCCGCTCTCACCGCCGAGCAGTGGGCAGGGTTCGAGGAGACCATCGCCGGGACCATCGCGTTCGCCGATGCCGCACGCACGGCACGGCAGGACCGGGCCGAGCACATCTCCTGAACCCGGTGACGGGCAGCACACCTTCCTGGCAACCACGCATCCGCTGTTGCCGCCCGGGAAGGACCCCGTGCTCATGGACCCCGCCACGTCTAAGGACCGTCGCCGTCACCGCCTGCTGATCGCCGCCACCGCCGGCGGCCTCGCCCTGCTCTTGCTCGTCGGAGTCGGCATCTATGGGCTCGTCCGCGGCCCCGACGCACCGTCGGACCCCGCGCGGAGCGATCGGCCTTCCAGCACCGCGCCCGTAGCACCGGCACCGACACTCGGCGCAGAGCCGGAGCCGCTGGATCAGCACCTTGGGCCGGAGGCGTTCGCCCGAGCGGTCGCAGAGGCGCTGTTCACCTGGGACACGACAACCGGAGTTGCGCCGTCGGACTACGCGCAGGTGCTCGCGGACGCCGCGCACGGCAGCGAGGCCGACGCCTTCGTCGGCGATGTCCGGGCCTACCTGCCGACGAACGATACGTGGGCGCAGCTGGGCACCTACGCGGCTCGGCAGTGGCTGACCATCGACGAGGTGTTCGTCCCCGAGTCGTGGGAGACCGCCGTCGAGCAGGCCGCCCCCGGCCAGATACCCGATGGTACGGTCGCGTACACCATCGAGGGCGCGCGGCACCGGGACGGCATCTTGGGCACCGACCCCGTCGAGGCATCCCGCCCGGTCTCCTTCACCGTGTTCCTCGTCTGCACCCCGCCCACGCCCGGCCGCGGTGCTGGGTCCGGGTCGTGTGAGGTGCTGCGGCTCTCACAGCTCGACAACCCTCTCCGCTGAGCCGAGGCCGAGATGAAGAAACTCGCGCTCCTCGCCCTCACGCTGCTGCTCCTCGGGCCGTCCACGATCCTGCTGGGCGTTGCCACGCTCGGCGGCACGCCTGCGACCGCCACAGTCTGCACACCCGGGGCACTCGCGCTCGGTCCGATCCCGGACTCGCTGACCGCGTCGACCCGTACCGGGGAGACGGTCACGCTGAACCGGCAACAGCTCACCCACGCCGCGACGATCATCACGATCGGAGGACAGACCGCCGGCGTCAGCCGCGAAGGGGTGATTATCGCGCTGATGGCCGCGCTGACCGAGTCGACCCTGCGAATGCTCGCCAACACCAGCGCCTATCCCGAGTCGGCGGAGTACCCCAACGACGGCGACGGCTCGGATCACGACTCGCTCGGGCTGTTCCAGATGCGCCCGGCCAGCGGATGGGGCACCGTCGCAGAGCTCATGGACCCCACCTACCAGGCGCGAGCCTTCTACGGCGGCGAGTCCGGCCCGAACTACCCATCGCCGCGGGGCCTGCTCAATATCCCCGGCTGGCAGCAGATGGACCCCGGCGAAGCCGCCCAAGCCGTCGAAGTCAGCGCCTACCCCGACCGGTACCAGAACTACCAGCCGGTCGCCGAGGCCATCCTCACCGCACTGACTCGGCCTGCTCCTTCCGGCAACGGCGGCGGGGACGAGACGCCCGTCGTCCCCGAGACAACGCGCATCGTCTTCCCTCTCCCCGAGGGCACCTGGGTGCGGACCAGCCCGTTCGGATGGCGCGATGACCCGATCACCGGCGAACGCCGCTTCCACGCAGGCTCCGACTTCGCCGCCGCCGACGGCACCCCCATCTACGCCGTCGCAGATGGCGTAGTCGTGCAAGCCGGATACACCGACGCAGGCGGCGGAGTCATCGTCATCGAACACACCGTCCACGGCGAGCCGGTCGCGTCGATGTACGTGCACATGTGGTCGCACGGCATCCACGTCACAGAAGGCGACACCGTGACCGCAGGCCAGCACATCGGAGACGTCGGCTCCTCCGGCCACTCCACCGGCCCTCACCTCCACCTGCAAATCCACCCCGGCGGCGCAAACGCCGACCCGGTGGACGCCGACGCCTGGCTCACCGACCACGGCGCCGAAGGCATCACCGGCGGCGACACCACACCCGCGCTCTGCACGGCAGGAGGGGGTGCGTGATGGACGTGTTCCCCGACTTCGGCAGCGTCGGCGGCACAGCCAGCCTCCGCGAGATCGTCGGCGCGCTGCTCATGTTCGTCCTCGTCACCGCCGTGCTCATGCTCATCGTCTGCGCCATCACCTGGGCGATCGCCTCCTCCAACGGCAACTACCAGGCAGCGACCAAGGCCCGCGCCGGCCTGCTCGTCTCGGTCGGTGCCGCAGCCCTCGCCGGCGCCGGGGTCGCGTGGCTCAACTTCCTGCTGGACGTCGGCACCCAGCTCTAGGTAATGACCGCCGGCCCAGAAACACCGTTCATCGGACAGACCCGGTTTCTCCCCCGGAGAGTGGAATCCGTCACCCGGACCGCGCGCGTTCAGCGTGCCTCTCACGATCGGGCTGCTCCTGGAAGCTCCGGGAGGCACGGCGGTCGATGACGATTACGTGCAGGCCACGTCGGATGCCGCTGAGGTGCTGTCTGCAATAGGGCATCGTGTCGTGCGTGTGCGGCCCACCGAAGAGGTCAGGAGGGTCGGCTCCGTCTTCGGCGCGATCGCCGGGGCACATCTGGCCAGGCTCCTGAGCGATGGAGAAGACCTCGATCCGGACGTGCTCGAACCGGTGACTGCAGAGGTCGTGCGGGCGGGGCGGAGCATGACAGCCGTCGAACTCCTGCGTGTCCTGACGGAACTGCACGCTCTCAGCTACGCCTTCGCCGATCACTTCTCGGGCGTCGACGTCGTCCTGTCCCCCACGACAGCTCAGCCTCCGCCGCTCATCGGGACGATGAGCACGGACCGCCCCGCAGCGGTGCACTTCGCAGAGCTCTTCTCGGTCTCTCCGTTCGCTGGCATCTTCAACGTCACCGGGGGTGCCGCTCTCTCCGTCCCGTGGGGCCTCGATCCGCGTGGTCTGCCTGTGGGAATCCACCTCGGCGCCGCCATCGGTGACGACGAGCTCATACTCACGCTGGGGGAACAGTTGGAGAACGCTCGCCCCGATCTGACGCGACTGCATCCGCCGGATGCTTGTGGGCCCGGGAATGGGCGACTCCAAACAACACAGGACAGGCCGGCAGACAGAGCCGGCAAGTAGCCCGCCATCGACGCCGAGAAGGTCACCGCGATGACTCTCTGGCAAGTGCATCCCGACATGCGCTGAGCAGTGCGTGGAGCTCGTTGCGCTGCTCCTGCCCGAGGTGCTCGGTCATGGCGCCGACGACGTCCGACACCGCGTTGTCGGCGCGTGCCAGGATTTCGGTTGCCGCGTGAGTGAGCATGGCTCCGCGTTCACGACGCGGGCCGGGCTCGGGGGCCCGCTCAACGAGGCCGTGCCTCTCCAACCCTTGAACGAGCACGTTCATCGACTGGCGCGACACGAAGGTGCGCCGAGCCAGCTCTGATCCGGTGATGCCGGGCTCTTCGTGCAGGTTCCGCAGGCAGGCGTACTGAGAGACGCTGAGCCCGAGTGGACGCAGCACCTCATCCATCCGCTGGTTCAAGACAGCCTGGGTCTCCTTGATCAGCACGCCCAGCTGATCCGGAGACACGTATCCTCCCGACTTCATGTCAACAGTTTGACACACAATCCAGTCAGTGTCAGCATGTTGACACCCCGATGATTGGAGAAACTCATGAACAGCACGACCAGCGGCCCGGACTTCGTCTCGTTTCAGGTGCGCGATCTCGAGGCCTCCGCAGCGTTCTACGAGCACACCGTGGGCATGGTGCGGCTGCCTGCGCCGAACCCGGACGCCGCGGTGTTCTCGGCAGGGGACGCGACCTTCGCAGTGCGCGTCCCATTGCCTGGTGTCGACCTCGACGCCATCCCTCAACCGGGCGCCGGCATCGGCGTCTGGTTTCGCAACGAGGACGCGGCTGGCCTCCACGAGCGCCTGAGCACCCAGGGCGTGGTGATCGTGCAGGGGCCGCTCGAAGGACCGTTCGGCACGCAGTTCTCCTTCCGAGACCCCGACGGCTACATCGTCACGGTGCACTCGAAGGGCTGATCCGCCGGTCGGCGCCGGCCGGTGCGCTCGCGGTCGGCGCCGACGCGAGAAGCCGCAGCGCGTGCTCCGACGGGCTTACCGTCTCAGCGCGGTAGACGAACACCGTCTGTTCGGGGTCGTCGCCGGGCGTGAGCGCCTGATAGGTGATGGTGAGCTCGCCGACGAGCGGATGGCGGTAACTCTTGGTGCCGGCGCTGCGTCGGTGGACGCGGTTGCGCGCCCAGAGGCGTCAGAAGTCGGGGCTGTGGATCGCCAGCTCGCCGACCAGGCGGCCGAGCGCCGGATCATCGGGGTGGTCCCCGGCGTCCATGCGCAGCATCGCGGCGGTATCGGCCGCGACCTGTCCCCCGTCGGCGTACAGGTCTCGTGCATGCGGGTCAAGGAAGACGAACCTGGCCTGGTTGCGCTCGGACACGGGCATGCCCTCGAAGTCCGCGATGAGCAGGCCGGCGAGGCGGTTGTGCGCCAGAACGTCCAGGCGTCGGCCGAGGACGAAGGCCGGTCGCAACGAGGCCTCGAACACGTCCAGGAGCGCCCGTGTCTCCGGATGCAGCCGCTGCGGTTTGTCCGAGCGCGGACGGGCTGGCCGCTGCCTGGCGATGGCGTGCATATGCATGCGCTCGGCGTCGTCGAGCTGAAGCGCTCCGGCGATCGCGTCAAGGACCCTCTGGTGATGCGCTCTTGCTGCGCCCCTGTTCCAGGCGGGTGTAATAGTCGACGCTCACGCCGGCCAGCATCGCGAGCTCCTCCCGCCGCAGCCCCTCCACCCGGCGACGCCCGGCAGCATCGGAGATCCCAGCACGCTCGGGTGTCAGACGACCCCGTGCTGCGCGAAGGAAGTCCGCCAGTCGGGGTTCCGGGTGCTCGGGCATGTCTCCAGTTTCCCAGGTGTCACGGCGGCATGACGACGCGAAGGGTGCCCAATCTGTCCTAGGCCGTGTTGCTAATTCCATTGCAGAGCGGCGGAGAGGCAGATCCCTGCCGCGTATGACCGGGCGGTCTTGTCGTAGCGGGAAGCGAGTCCGCGTCACTGCTTCACGAAGCTGAAGCACCGCTCGACGACGTTGCGGCCCTTGTAGCGCTCCCGTTGGTCATCGCCGAAGTCGATCGGACGGCCCGGCCGCTTGCGACGGTGCGCGATCTGGTCGTCGCGTTCGGGGATCGTGGCCTTGACGCCGCGCTCGCGCAGCCAGGCCCGGTTCTTCTTCGACGGGTAGCCCTTGTCCGCGAGCACCCTGTCCGGTCTTGTGCGCGCGGGCTCCCGGCCGGGGATGTGGATCTCGTCGAGTACGCAGGTGAACATGCTCGTGTCCGCGACCTGCCCGCCAGTGAGGACGAACGCCAGCGCCCGGGCCTTCCCGCCGCAGACGAGATGGATCTTCGTCGTCAAACCACCCCGTGACCGGCCGATCGCGTGGTCAGGAGGCTCTGGCCCGGACTTCTTGTAGTTCGACGGATCCCCCTGTGACCCGGGGCAAGGTCGCGCCATGCTGATGGACACGCGCGATCAAGGAATCCACCGACACGACCCAGTCGATCTCGCCAGCGAGCGACGCCCGCTTCTGCACGTGGGTGAGCAGGTCCTCCCAGACGCCGTCGCTCGCCCACCGGCGGAAGTTCTTGTAGATCGTGTTCCAGCTCCCGAACCGATCGGGCAGGTCTCGCCACGCCGAACCCGTCCGGAACCGCCACGCGGTCGCCTCGACCACTGTGCGCCGATCCACCGGAGGACGGCCCCGTGTCCTCACCGGCGGGAACACGTCCCGGATCAGCTCCCAGACCTCGTCCGTGATGACATCTCGCGACACGACTCAAGAATCACCCGAAGGCTCCACACCCACATTTAGCAACACGGCCAGGCCGTGTTGCTGACGCTGCTGATGAACCAGTGTAGTGTCGCGGCGAGACAGAGGCCGGCGTGGCAGTTGCGGGCGGTCTTGTCTGATCGCAGACCAGGTGATTCTTCGTCGTCAGCCCGCCACGGGAGCGGCCGATCGCGTGATCAGGCGGCTCGTCACGAACTTCTTGCAGTTCGACAGACACCCCGGCGATGCGCGGCAGCGTCGCACCGTGCTGATGCACGCGCACGATCGTGGAGCCGATCGAGATGGCCCAATCCAGGTCTCCGGACTGCTGCGCGAGGACTTGCGTCTCCTCCGGCGCCTGCGCACACACGCCCTGCTCGGACCATCGCGGTCGCTTCGACGACGGTGTGTCGATCCACAGGCGGGCGGCTAGGTAGGGCGTGTCTCCCATATGCATCGTGAGGTTCGCGGCAGTCTGGTGGGGTGAGGTCGACGGGTTCTCGATATCGGGTGTTCACGGATGCGCAGTGGAAGCGGATCGCTCCGCTGTTGCCGTCCAATGCCGGGCGGCGTGGTCACCCGTTCGGTGACGACCGGCGGGTTGTGGAGGGCATCGCGTACCGGTTCCGCACCGGGATCCCGTGGCGTGACTTGCCCCGCGAGCAGTTCGGACCGTGGCAGACGGTGTGGAAGCGGCATCGCCGTTACGCCGGTGACGGGACGTGGGATCGGGTGCTGGCGCAGATGCTCGCCGAGGCCGACGCGGCCGGGAAGATCGACTGGGCGGTGTCAATCGATGCGACGATCGCGCGTGCGCATCAGCATGCGACGAACACCACCCGCCCCGAGCAGGACACAGGGGGCAGGATCGAATCACAAGAATCTGCCCTGGCACGAGATTGAACCGCCCGGTCACGGTATCGGCCGCTCCCGCGGCGGTCTGACCACGAAGATCCACCAGGCCGTCGATGGGCACGGCCGCCCGCTCGCGATGATCGTGACCGGCGGGCAGCGCAACGACGGAGCGATGCTCATCCACGTGCTCGGCGAGATCCAGGTTCCCCGGCTTGGCCCGGGTCGCCCACGAACCCGACCCGACGCCGTGATCGCCGACCGTGCCTACGCGACCGGAGTCATCCGCAGCGAGCTGCGCCGCCGCAAGGTCAAGGCCGTCATTCCCGACAAGCGCGACCAGATCATCGCACGAAAACGGCGCGGGAGTCGCGGCGGTCGCCCGCCCGGGTTCGACGCCACCGCCTACCGCGGTCGCAACGTGATCGAGCGATTCTTCGCACTCGCGAAGCAGTGGCGCGGCATCGCGACCCGCTTCGACAAACTCGCCATCACGTACCGCGCCGGCGTCACCCTCTGCGCCATCCTCACCTGGGTCCGACTATTGGGAGACACGACCTAGCGGCGTCGCCCTTGGGAGGCGAGAAGTTCTCTGGCACGTGCGGCCTCGGCATCCAGGAGATCGTCAGCGTCTCCTAGCTGCTCGATGGTCGCGAGTGCGTCGGTAAGGACGCGGCGCGCTTCGTGCACGTCGTGCGTATGCAGAAGGTCTCCCAGAACGATCATCGCCCGTACCCGCAGCGCGCCGGCCGGAGTCGTGCTGAGCAGGCTCCTCAGGGTCGCCTCTGCGCCGGAGGCGTCACCACGGTCCGCCTGCATCAGCGCCTTCTGAAACACCAGCTCACCGGTCACACCGTTCAGCCTACGAGCAGCGCGCGGGCTTGAGGCCGAAGCCTGCGGGGGTCGCGGGGTGCACCTGACCGTCGAGAACCCCTTCTCGTCACCAGTCAGGAGCACTCCGTGATCGACATCGACCCCAACAGCTCGGGCCTTCCCGGCATCGAGCAACTGCGCATCATCGTCGGCGCCGTCATGACCGTCGGCCTCATCCTCAGCGTCTTGGCCCTGATCATCTCCGCGATCGTGTGGGGCTTCGGCGCCAACTCCTCCAACCCGCACCTCGCCTCGCGCGGGAAGGTCGGCGTGCTCGTCTCATGCGGCGCGGCGATCATCTGCGGTGCCGCGGTGACGCTCATCAACTTCTTCTGGGGCGTCGGACAGGCCGTGTGATGACCACCCGACATGACTCCCGGCCGCGGGGGTGGCTGCGGTGAGCGTCTGCGATGTCCCAGTCATCTCCTCCGTCTGCGAGGCCGTCGGCGAAGGCACCGCCTCCCTGATCGCCGCCCCGTTCGACTGGCTCGCCCAAGCGATGGCTGGTGCCGCCGCGTGGCTGTTCGAGGCGGTCTGGTGGGTCTTCGACACAACGACCCTCGTGGACGTCACCAGCGCCGAGTACGTGGACGTCTACAACGTCCTGTTCGGTGTCGCCGTGTTCATCATGCTCGTGTTCTTCTGCCTCCAGCTCATCACCGGGCTCATCCACCGTGACCCGACCGCCCTGTCCCGTGCCGCGCTCGGCCTCGCCAAGAGCGTGCTCGGATCGTTCCTGGTCATCACGCTGACCGCTCTGCTGCTGGAAGTGACGGACCAGGTCGCGGTCGGGATCGTGCAAGCGACCGGCATCACGATGGAAGACATGGGGACCCAGATCGGGCTCCTCGCCGCCGGGCTGGCCACCATCAACATCACCGCTCCCGGAGTCGGCGCGATCATCACGATCTTCCTCGCCGGGCTTGCCATCTCGGCGGCGGCGATCGTGTGGTTCTCCCTCCTGATCCGCAAGGCCCTGCTGCTGGTCGCGATCGTGTTCGGGCCGGTCGCCCTCGCGGGGGCGACGTGGGATGCGACCAAGGGCTGGTTCGCCAAATGGGCGACGTTCGTCATCGCCCTGATCTTCTCCAAGCTCGTGCTCGTCGTGATCTTCCTCGTCGCGATCGGGCAGGTGTCTGCCCCGATCGAGGCCGACCTTGCCTCCATCTCGGATCCGATCGCGGGGGTGGTGTTGATGTTCATCGCCGCGTTCGCCCCGTACATCACGTACAAGTTCCTGTCGTTCGTCGGGTTCGACATGTATCACGCGATGAGTTCGGAGCAGGAGGCGAAGTCGGCGCTGAACCGGCCCGTGCCGGTGCCGTCTGCGCCGAAGGCTGACTCGGCCAAGAAGGTGCTCGACGGCGGCTCCGATCCCGGTGGCACGCCCCCGAGCGGAGGCGGCTCAGCACCGCCTCCCACCTCGTCTGCGGCACCCGCCAGCGCAGGAGCCGGGGCTGCAGGGACCGGGGCTGCCGCATCCTCGACCGGAGCGGGGGCCGGAACCGGGGCGAGTGCGGGAGCCGGAGCCGGGACCGCAGGTGCAGCGGGTGCAGGTGCTGCCGCCGGGCCTGTGGGTGCTGCGGTCGTCGTCGGCGGTGCGGTGGTGAAGGGTGCGGCGACCGCCGGCCCGAGGGCTGGCAATGCGGTCGGTGGAGCGGCCGACGGTCAGGCCGGTGCGGCCGCGGAGCAGGCATCCCCGCCGCCGGTTCCGCCGTCGCAAGGCACCCAGCCCTCTCGTTCCGCACCGTCGACGCCGCCCCCGACCGCACCGTCCTCGGCACCGCCGTCCGGACCGTCCACCGGTTCGGCGGAGTCCTCGCCTGCGCCGCGGCGCCGGTCGGACCCGCCGCCTCCGCCGTCGTCCAAGCCGACCGGGAAGGGGTGACCTGCGAATGTCTGCGAACACGCATACGCACAGTGACTATCCGTTGGCTCCGGTGCAGTTCTCCCGTCTGACCAAGCGCGGGATCATGCTGGGCCTGTCGCTGCCGCAGCTCATCGTGCTCGGCGTCGCCGTGCTGACGGTCGTGTTCTCCCTCTACCTCGGCGGCGGATTGGCCTTCGCCTGGACCGCCCCGGTCTGGGCGGCCTGCGCGCTGTTGGCGGTGGTCCCGGCGGGTGGGCGGAAGGTGATCGAGTGGGTGCCTATCCTCGCCCGCTGGGTGGCGCGCACGTATCTGGGTCAGCTCATCTACCGGCGCCGCGTCATCAAGCCGAGACCTGCCGGGACGCTCGCGCTTCCGGGTGATGCGGCACCGTTGCGGGAATGGGAGGACCCCGAGACCGGGGCGGCGATGATCCACGACCCGCACGCTCAGACCCTCACCGCCATCCTCGGCATCTCCCACCCCGCGTTCGTGCTCCTCGATCCGGGCGAGCAGCAGCGCAGGGTCTCCGGCTGGGGGCGGGTGCTGGCTGCCGCGTGCCGGTCGGGGCGAATCGCCCGCATCCAAGTTTCCGAGCGGACGCTCCCGGACTCGGGCACGGGTTTGGCGGAGTGGTGGCGCACGCACGGCACCGATGACGGCTCCTGGGCCGCGACCACCTACGCCGAGCTGATCGACCGCGCCGGGCCCGCCGGGGAGCGTCATGCAACCACGATCAGCCTGGCGCTGGACATGAAGGCCGCGAGCCGGCAGATCAGGACGTCCGGCGGCGGGATGCGCGGCGCTGCCGCGGTGCTCCGCCAGGAGATGACCACCCTCACGACAGCGCTGCGCGCCGCCGAGCTCACCTCAACCGGATGGCTCACGCCCGGCGAGGTCGCCGTCATCCTGCGTTCGGCGTACGACCCGGCCGCCGCGCCCGCGCTAGAACGGCATGGCGACCTCGGGCGGGATCTGGCGACGGCGGGCCCGGTGGCGGTGACCGAGACGTGGGACCGGTTGCGCTCGGACAGTGCGTTCCATGCGGTGTTGTGGATCAGTGAGTGGCCCCGCTCGCAGGTCTACCCAGGGTTCCTCGCGCCGCTCGTGCTGTCCAACGGCATCCTCCGCACGCTCGCCCTCCACTACAGCCCGGTACGGGCAGACCAGGCGGCGCGGGACCTGCGGAAGAAGAAGACCGAGCTCATCAGCGACGCCGCGCAGCGGCGCAAGATCGGGCAGATCGAAGACGCCGCCGCCAGCGCGGAGCTCGACGACGTGCTCCAACAGGAGGCGGACCTGACCGCCGGGCACGGCGTCCTGCGCGTCTCCGGCCTCATCTCCGTCTCCGCGCCGACCCTCGATGACCTCGACGCTGCGGTCGCCGCGGTCGAGCAGGCCGCGATCCAAGCCTCCTGCGAGACCCGCCGCCTCGTCGGCCAGCAAGCCCAAGCCTTCACCGCCGCCGCGCTGCCACTGTGCCGGTCCGTCTGAGCCCGACGCACCTACCCACCAACCATCACATTTTCTCCCGAGGAGCACCGCTCATGCCCACCTTCGATGACCCTGTAGCGGACGCCACGGAGGCGTCTGCCGCGTTGCGGGGCCTGGCTCACGCGACCCGCCAGTTCGCCGACCCGGTCGACACGTATCCGGTGATCGGCGACCTGCTCTCCAGCGTGCGGTCGCTGCGGCAGGTGCTCGACCAGCTCGCCGCCGCTCACATCGCCTCCCGGGCTCGCGCGCACGATGACGCCGGGAGCCAGGCAGCGGGTGCGACGTCGGCCCTCGCCGCTGCGGACGAGCTTCACCAGGCCGGAACGCTCCTCGCCAGTGTGGAAGCGCGGCTGGATGCCGCCTCCCAGCACTCCGGCCGCATCGCCTGGCACCCCACACCCGCCGCCTCGGAGGCGCCCGGAGCGCGGTGGATCAGTGTCGTGTTCCTCCAAGGCCCAGAGGCCGATGAGGTGCTGGACCTGATCGGCCGAGAGGGCACGGATGCGGCGATCGAGCACCTGGCCGGGTTCGACTACGGCGAGGAGACCGTGCAGGCCGCGCTCGAGAACGGCTACGTCTACGACGAACCCCCACGCGGCACGCTCGACAAGGTCGCGACCCGCGACGTCTACACCCTCACCTACAACTCTCCCTTCGGGCACGTCTCGCTGCTGCGCGAGCACGGCGCCCTGCCCGACCCCGCACTCCTCGGCATCGACACCCCGACCCCTGCCGTCCAGAAGCCCGCATCGCGTCCAGTCGGCAACGCCGTTGCCGCGGCGATCCAGCGGCGTCCGGCGCCGCCCGCTGACAAGACGGACTGGTTCACCCGGCAACCCGGTGCTGCTTCCGTGCAGGGGCGGGGGTTGGCGCTGTGACCGGGAAGGAGGAGAGCCGTCTACACACGGCCGTGCTCGTCGGCCCCGAAGGCGAGCGCCGCCGGGCCCGCAAGGCCCGCAAGAAAGCGGCGACCCGCATCGAGACCACCGCCCGCGAGACACGCAAGGCTGAGGCGAAGGCTCGGTGGGAGGCGGAGCAGGCCGAACGACGCGCGACGACCTACCTGCCCGTCGCTGGTGAGCCGGGCCCTGCGGCGTTGCGCACGCCGAGCAGGTTCCGGCTTCCCAAGCACCAGGACACGAGTGCGACGTTGGCTGGGCAGTATCCGTTCCTGGCCGAAGGCGGCCTCGGGTCGGAGGGGATCTTCGTCGGGCAGGACCTCTACTCCGGCGGGTCGTTCGTGTACGACCCGTGGGTGCTGTACCGGCGCGGGATCATCACCGCCCCCAACGTCGTCCTGGCCGGAATCGTCGGCTCCGGCAAGTCGAGCCTGGCAAAGTCGCTCTACACGCGCTCGCTCCCGTTCGGGCGGCGCGTCTACGTTCCCGGTGACCCGAAGGGCGAGCATACCGCCGTCGCCGAAGCGGTCGGCGGGCGCGCGATCATCCTCGGCCACGGCCTGCCCAACCGTCTCAACCCCCTCGATGAAGGTCACAGGCCGTCCGCGGTGTCGGATGCGGAGTGGGCGATGCAGGTCGCATCCCGTCGTCGCGATCTCATCGGTGCTCTCGCGGAGACGGTGCTGGACCGGGCGTTGTCTCCGTTGGAGCACACCGCGATCGACCTCGCCCTCCAAGACGCCGTCCGATCGTCGGAGGTGCCGATCCTCCCGATGGTCGTCGACCGCGTCTTGGCCCCCAACAGAACCGACGACGCGGACAGGCGGCTGGCAGAGGACGGACGGCTCGTCGGTCACGCCCTACGGCGTCTCGTGGCCGGGGACCTGCAAGGGTTGTTCGACGGCCCGTCCACGGTGAGGTTCGATCCGTCGCTGCCGATGGTGTCGCTCGACCTCAGCCGGGTCGCGGAGAACAGCACCTTGATCTCGGTGCTGATGACGTGCTCGTCGGCGTGGATGGAGTCGGCTCTGTCCGACCCGAACGGCGGGCAACGCTGGGTGATCTACGACGAAGCCTGGCGCCTGATGGCCTACCCGTCCCTGCTGCGACGCATGGACGCCCAGTGGAGGCTCGCGCGGCACTTCGGGATCGCGAACATGCTGACCTTCCACAAGCTCTCCGACCTCGACAACGTCGGCGACTCCGGCTCCGCCATGCGCGCCCTCGCGTCCTCGCTGCTCGCGAACGCCGAGACCAGGATCGTCTACCGGCAGGAGGCCGACCAGCTCGGCTCCACCGCAACAGCGCTCGGCCTCACCGGTACCGAGCAGAAGCTGCTTCCCGGTCTCGGCACGGGGCAGGGGCTGTGGCGGATCAAGGACCGCTCCTTCGTCGTGCAGCACCAGCTTCATCCCGCGGAGCTCGCCGCGTTCGACACCACCAGCCGCATGACCGCGGAAACTCGCAGGTTCACGAATCGTGACGAGCGTTCAGGAGTCCCGGACGCACGGGAGGACGCCTGATGCCCCGGCCACGCTATAAGCGCGCCACCGCCTCCGCGTCGGTGCGCCGCGACGAGGACAGCACGGTGCCGGTCGTTCTCCCGCAGGTCATCATCACGATCACCGGCGCCGGCCGCATGACGGTCACCGTCGACGGGCTACCGTTCGAGCCGGAGCCGTTCGCGCCGCCGTGGCAGCGAGAGGACTTCGCCCGCGTGCTCGACCAGCTCACCGAACAACGCCGCTCTCCGGTGCGGGTCGAGGTTCGCGAGGCGGACGGCAGCGCGTTCACCGACATCATCACCCCGACCAGACGCCGCCGCCCCGAACCCGACCCCGCACCGGAGCCGGCGGCCGGGCGTGCGGCGCCCGAGCTCGTGGCGCTCCACGGGGAAGGGTTCGTGCCGGGCGAGGACGTGGCGATCGCCGTCGTCATCGCCCACAGCGATGCCGCACCTGACGGCACAGTTCGCGGCCCGATGACAGCAGACCAGCTCGCGGCGAGCCCGACCCGCGAGGTGATCCTGCTCGGCCGCGTCTCCGGGAAGCTCACGAACGGGCACCCGCAATGAGCACCCCGCGGCCTGCGGGGTCGCTCGGGGATGAGCTGAGCAACCTTGGCATAGGCCTCCTCATCGGCGCCGCGATCCTCGCCGCCATCCTCCGCGGCGCAGGCTCCGTCGCCGCATGGATCACCGGGGCTGGGCAACCCGAAGGCGGCATCGAATCCGGACTCGGCGTGCTGCTCAACCCCGGGGATCCGGCTGACGCACTCGACGCACCCGGCCTGAATGTCGTGGCGTACTGGGTAACCGCTGGCGTCCTCATCCTCGCCGCGAGTGCGGGCGCGTGGTGGGCGTGGCGGTTCTTCCGCGAGCACGGGCGCCAGGTGAAGAACGATCCCTACCGCATCCCCGGGATCGCCACCCGCACTGAGGTCACCAAGTCCGCCTCCGAGGGCGCGTTGCTGCGCCGGGCTGGGCACCTGCGGCCTTCGCTCGACAAGCCCTCGCCGGAGGATGTCGGCTACCGGATCGGCACCTCGCGCGGGAAGACCGTGTGGGCGTCCGTCGAAGACTCCATCTTGCTGATCGGGCCGCCCCGCTCCGGCAAGGGCGCGCACATCGTCATCAACGCCATCCTCGACGCGCCCGGCGCGGTCGTGACCACGAGCACCCGGCCGGACAACCTCACCGCGACGCTCCGCGCCCGTGAGCGGGTCGGGCCGGTCGCGGTGTTCGATCCGCAGCATCTGGCCGATGGCGTCCCCGTGGGCCTCAGGTGGTCGCCCATCCGCGGGTGCGAGGACCCGCTGACCGCGATGATCCGCGCCACCGGCCTCGCCGCCGGCACCGGCCTGTCCGCCGGCGGGGTCGAGGGCGGCGGGTTCTGGGAGGGCAAGACGAGAACCGCGCTCCAAGCCTTGCTCCACGCCGCCGCCCTCGACCGGCGCCCGCCCGGCGAGTTGTTCCGGTGGACCCTCGACCCGTCCGCCGCCGCGGACGCTGTGGCGATCCTGACCGCGAACCCGAACGCTGCGACCGGGTGGGCCGAGTCGTTGCAGGCGATGATCGACTCCGACCCCCGCACCCGTGACTCCATCTGGCAAGGCGTCTCCCTCGCCCTCGCCGCCCTCGCAGACCCCCGCGTCCTCGACGCAGTATCGCCACGCGAGGGTGAGGACTTCGACCCCGAAGCGTTCCTCCAAGCCCGCGGCACGCTCTACCTGCTGGCGACCGGCGCCGGCGCCAACAACTCCGCGGCGCTGGTGGCGGCGTTTGTGGAGGACGTCGTGGAAGCCGCGCGCCGCATCGCCGCCCGCAGCGCCGGAGCGCGCCTCGACCCGCCGCTGCTGCTCGCCCTCGATGAGGTCGGCAACCTCGCGCCTTTGCCGTCGCTGCCGACGTTGATGGCGGAGGGCGGTGGCACGGGGATCACGACGATGCCGGTGTTGCAGTCGCTCGCGCAGGCGCGGGAGAAGTGGTCGGAGAATGCGGCCGGTGCGATCTGGGACGCGAGCATCGTCAAGATCATCCTCGGCGGGGCCTCGAACTCGAAGGACCTGCACGACCTGACCACCCTCATCGGTGAACGTGACGAGGTCACCGACTCCACCACGGTCGGAGACCACGGCTCCCGCTCCGCTCAACGCTCCATCCGCCGGGTACCGATCATGCCGCCCGACACGATCAGGACGCTGCCCTTCGGGACAGCGCTCGTGCTGCTGCGCTCCGCGCCGCCCATCGTCACCCGGATGCGGACCTGGACCGACCGGCCCGACGCGAAAGCGCTGCGCGCCGACCGGGCAGGAATCGAAGCGCTACTGCAACGCAGTCCGTTGGAGAAGCCGGGCGCACCTGTCTGACACAAGGGCGGCCCCGGCCGTGGGGCCGCCCATCGATGTCAGAAAGAGGACAGTCCGATGGCTCTCCACACGCAGGAATCCCTCTCCGGGTTCATCGCCTCCGACCCACAGCTCACCTACACCGAGCGCGGCGACGCCCGCCTGTACGTCAAGATCGGCCAGGAACACTACCGCCGTGAGGACGACGGGTCGTTCACGCAGACCGAGACAACCTTCCACGACCTCGTCGCGTTCAGCAAGACCGCTGAACGCGCCCACGCTCGCCTCGCCAAGGGCGACAAGTTCGTCGCCGAGGGCTACGTCCGCGAATACGACCGGACCACCCCCGACGGTGAGGTCGTCAAGGCTGAGGAGTTCGTGGCGAAGAAGCTCGGCCACGACCTCGCCCGCACCCGCTACGAGGTCGACCGGACCCGCCGTCAGGCCGCCGTCGCGCAGGAGGCCGCGGGTCAGTCGGTCGATGCCGAGGCGCGCCGCGAAGCCAGCAGCACCGCACCAGCGCTCGGACTCTGACCGGCGGTGACCACAATGAACGAGAACGACACCGCCCCCGAGGCCGACGAGCCTGACCTCGATGAGACGCCCGAGGAGTTCGACGGGCCGCTGATCCCGGAGCCGCCGCACCCGATCAACTGGAACCTGCTGACCGCCGACGAGGCCGAAGCCGAGTGGCTGGAGCTCAACAAGTGGGTCAACTGGCTCCGCACGACATATGGTCTGCCCGCATCGGTGGTGCCGCCGTTCTGGCACCGCCACCCCGAACTCGTCTGGGAGCTCTCGGCCCTGCACCTGCACTGGCTGGCCGCCTACGACAGCGAGCAGAACGCGTCCGCGCCGCTGGGCTGGCACCGCGACTTCGCCGACGCCAGACAGCGGCTCAGGGATTGGGTCGCCGCCTGCGGCACTCGGCTCGACCGCGACCGCCCCACCCGGCAGACCGTCTGGCCCGGCGAGGATCCGGCAGAGCCCGTCGAGGACCGGATCATCGCCAACCGCGACGAGGACTTCGTGCAGTTCGTCCTCGACGACGTCGCCGCCCGCAAGCAGGCCGAGGACGAGTTCTACGCCGGCCTTGACCCCGCCACCGGGGAGCTGCCATGAACGAACCGGAATTGACGGTCACGGTGTCACCGCTGATGGACAGCCGCGAGATCGCCGCCTACCTCAAAGTGTCGGAGTCGACGCTGTCCCGATGGCGGTCAGCCGGGCAGGGGCCGCCGTTCCTGCGATTGGGCGGTATCGCGCGATACCGGATCGAGGCAGTCGACGCGTGGCTGGCCGGTCTGGAACACGACGATGCCGCGGAAGGCTGAGCCTCTCCCGCAAGCACAGCCCAAGCCCGTCCCTCCGGTCGGCGTGAAGATCTCCACCGACCTCGAACGCCGCTCCTACGGCATCCGAGCCCGCGCCCGCTGGACCGATCCCATCAGCAAGCGCCGCATCACCCGTTCGGAGATCGTCCCGGACGAGGCTGCCGCGCACAGGTTCTTCGAGTCGCTGCGGCAGTCCTCCGTGAAGGGAATGGACGTGTCCATGACGCTCACCGAGTTCGTCACCGCGATCGGCGACCGGTGGGCGCGGGGGCTGGACCCGACCTCCACCGGGGAGACCTACGGGTACGGGCTCAAGCTCCGCGTGCTGCCCGCCCTCGGGCACCTGCCCGTGACACAGATCACCGCAGGCATGATCGACCGCACGATCGACGCCTGGGAGAAACGCCACGGGGCGTCAACGATCAAGAACTCCATCGCCCCGCTCGTGCGCGTCCTCGACGAGGCAGTCCGCGACGGGCTCATCCCGATCAACCCTGCGAAGAACCGCGCCAAGCGCAGCCTGAACCGCAACGCCTTCCGAACCCAGCCCGCCGAGCAAGCCTCGCCCCGCGCGCACGCCATCCCCGACATGGGCACCCTGACAAAGCTCGCGGACGCCTGCGGAAAGATCCACCAGTCCTACTCGGACTTCGTGATGCTCGCCGCGCTCCTCGCCGCGCGTTCCTCCGAAGTGTCAGGCCTGCAGGCCGGCGACGTCCGCTTCGACAAGAACATCGTCGTCATCGCCCGGCAGACCTACCCCGGCAAGGGCGGCCTCGTCACCAAACAGACCAAGGGCCGCAAGGAGCGACGCGTCCCGATCCTCGACCCGCTGCGGCCGATCCTCGAACGGCTCACCGAAGGCAAGCAGCCGGAAGAGCGTCTGCTCGTCGGCCCGAAAGGCGGCGCGCTCACCACCGCCACCGTCAGGGACGCCACGAACTGGGACCAGATCGTCAAGGATCTCGGGCTGCCCGATCTCACCCGCCACGGGCTCCGCCACACCGGAGCCACCTGGATGGCCGACGCTGGCATCCCGCTGCACGTCCTCCAGGACATCCTCGGCCACGCTTCCGTCGAGACAACCCGCGGATACCTCCACCCCGACGACCGCCACCTGGCCTCCGCCGCGGAGCAGGCCAACGCCTTCCTCGCCCGATCCGCCAAAGCCAGCGGGACCGGTCGGCGCGGGGCGTCGAGGTCCCTGTGACCGGGAGCCCGGAGCCCGGATCAGGCGCTCTGGTCCCCTTTTGGTCCCCTTATCCACAGGCGACGAACTCCAGAGAGCCAGATCCGCCCTCCGGCCCCTCGGAGCCAGCATCAGCACCTCGGCGAGGGGACCAGAGGGGGACCAACGAAAACCCGTCACCAGACATGACGAAGCCCCGATGAAAATGGCTTCTCATCAGGGCTTTTCCGTCGGGATGACAGGATTTGAACCTGCGACCCCCTGACCCCCAGTCAGGTGCGCTACCAAGCTGCGCCACATCCCGTGGCATCAATATTCAGTTCTTCGGGCCGACCGGAGCGGGTAAACCCCTTGACCCCCAGTCAGGTGCGCTACCAAACTGCGCCACAGCCCGTCGCCCGCGGCGCTCGCGCCCGGACAACCTGATCATCATAACGTGCGGCGCGGGTGGCCGACGAATCGGCCCGGTGCCGCGGCCGCGGCATCCGTCACACCTGCGCCAACGCGGTCAGCGCGTCGCCGTCGACGCGCATCACGTCGATCTCGTCGAGCTCGCGCGCGCCCATCTTCTTGTAGAGACGGATGGCCCGGTCATTGGTCCGAAGCACCCACCACTCGAACCGGCCGCAGCCCCGCTCGATGGCGAGCCGCGCGAGGTGGCCGAGCAGCGACCGCCCGACTCCGCCGCTGCGGTGCTCGGGCGCGACGTACAGGTCTTCGAGGTGCAGGGTCGGCCGCCCGACGACGGTGCTGTAGGCGAAGTAGTAGACGGCGAAGCCGATCGGCCGGCCGCCCCTCTCGGCGATCACGGCATCGGCGACGGGCCGGGCGCCGAAGAGCGCCTCCCGCAGATCCTCGGAGGTGGCGACGACGTCGTCCGGGAAGTCCTCGTCGTGCGCGAGGGAGACGACGAAGTCGTGCAGCTGCTCCACGTCGTCCTCGGTCGCCGGGCGGAAGGTCACTGGGGTGATGGCATCCGTCATGTGCATCGACCCTACCGGGCGCGGATGTGCGCGGCATCCGCTAACGGCGGCCGGCGTCCCGCTCCAGCGCACCGACCCGCGGTGCGGCCGTGGTCTCGCGCACCACCAGCTCGACGGGGAGAGGCCCGGGGTTCGGCCGCGGGCCGCGGCCCTCCATCAGGCCGAGCAGCAGTTCGGCGGCCGCGCGCCCCGATTCCTCGAACGGCTGCCGCACCGTGGTCAGGCCGAGCCCCGCAGCGAGCGGCCCGTCGTCGTAGCCGACCAGCGACAGCTCGTCGGGCACGCGCACGCCGGCCCGGCGCAGGGCGACGAGCGTGCGGGAGGCGAGCTCGTCGTGGCTGGCGAACACCGCCGTGGCGCCGGTAGCGAGCACCGACGCGGCGAGCGCGTCATCGGATGCGGCATCCGTCGGCGCCTCGACCGGCACGACACCCCCCGGCCGCCCCGCGCTCTCGAAGGCGCCGATCAGTCCGCCGGCGCGCTCCATACCGGCCGACACGTAGTCGAGGGAGCGCTGCGGGTCGTGCACGAAGGCGACCTTCTCGTGCCCGAGCTCGAGCAGGTGCCGTGCCACCAGCCGCCCGCCCTCGTGGTCGTCGACGAGCACCGACGGGGTCTGCGGGTCGCTCGCGTCGAGCAGCACCACCGGAGGACCCCAATCGGCGAGCTTGGCCCCGCCCTCGCGCGACAGCGGCACGCCCATGACGATGATCCCGTCGACGCCGGCGCGGATGGGCAGCGCGTCGAGCAGCGGCGCCTCGGCGCTCTGGGCGGACTCGAGGTCGTACACCATCACGTCGATGCCGGTGTCGCGCAGCCGGTCGAGGATGCCGGTGAGTCGGCGGGAGTAGCTCGAGTAGCTCGTGAACGGCGCGGCGACGGCGATGCCGACCGGCCGCCCTCCGGTGCGTGCGCGCCAGGCGCCATCGGGGCGGTACCCGAGCGCCCTGGCGACCTCGACGATCTTCTTGCGGGTCGACTCGCTCACGCGGTGGGGGTGGTTGATGGCGAGGCTGACCGTCGAGATGCTGACCCCGGCGCGCTCGGCGATCGTGTAGATCGTCGCGCGGGAGCTGTTCCCGGCCACCGGCGCCTCCTTTCCCGCAAGGCCGAGACTACACTCGGCAGCGGCTGCTCGAAGTACTTCGAACGGCACCGTATGCCAGCCGACTCGACGAGGAGTCCAGATGCCCCGCGCCGCCCGCGTCAACCCGCTCACCGACCCGTTCATCGTGGCCGCGAACCGGCTGCTCTCCGATCTGGCCCGGCCGCAGCCGAAGGATCCCGTGGCGCGGCGCCGCCAGGCCGCCGAGCTCAGCGAGCAGTCGGTGCGCCGGCTCGGAATCGAGCGCGCCGAGGTCGCGACCGAGGACCACGTGATCCCGGTGCCGGGCCACCCGGATGCGCGGCTGCGCGTCTACTGGCCGACGGCCGTGCGCCCCGAGCCCGGGGCCGGGCTGCCCGTGCTCGTCTACTTCTTCGGCGGCGGCTGGACGATCGGCGGCATCGACGACGTCGGCTGGGATGCGACCGAGCGGCGCCGCGCGGTCGCATCCGGCGCCATCATCGTGGCGGGCGAATACTCGCTCGCGCCCGAAGTGCGCTTCCCCGCCCAGCCCGAGCAGTGCTGGTCGGTGCTGGAGTGGGCGCACCGGCACGCCGTCGAGCTCGGCGGCGATCCGGAGCGCCTCGCGATCGGCGGGGCCTCCTCCGGCGGCAATCTCGCCGCGGCGGCCACACTGCTCAACCGGCAGCGCGCCGACCTGCCCATCCGGCTGCAGCTGCTCGAGGCCCCCGCGGTCGACCTCACGATGAAGCACGCCGACACCCGCGGGCTCAAGATCGGAGTGCCGGACGCGATCCTGCGCCGCCTCGGCGGCATGCTGGTCGACCAGTACCTGGGCAAGGGCAACAAGCGCGCCCGCCTCGACCCGATCGCCTCTCCCCTGCGGGCGCCGTCGCACGCCGGGCTGCCCGAGGCGATCATCTACACCGCCGAGCTCGACCCGCTGCGCGGCGACGGCGAGGCGTACTTCCGCGCCCTCGCCGCCGCCGGGGTGAAGGCCACCTGCGTGCGCTACATCGGCCAGACCCACACCTCCGGCGGGCTGATCGGGCACGTGCCGGCCGCCGACCACCTCGAGCGCGACGTCGTCACCGCGCTGCGCTCGCTGGCGGCAGCCCCGGCCCGGGTGTGAGCGCGCTCTTCCGGTCGCGCCCGCGATGCGCTAACGTCCACCCCGTCATCGAAGTACTTCGACGGCGCGCCCGACCAGGCCGCCGAGCCCGACGGATTCAAAGGAGAACATGAGCGAGCACACGACCGAGGCCGCCCCGGCCGCCCACGCCGGGCTGCGGCTCGAGCCCGGCGTCCTCGACTGGCTCTCCCGCATCGACGAGCTCATCGCCGCGGACGCCCGGTTCCGCTCCCCCGACCTCGCCGAGCAGCGCGCCGCCGCCCTCGACCTCTCCGACGCCCTCGCCCGTGACTTCACCGCGCCGGCGCCCACGGGCGTGAGCATCGACGAGCTCGAGCTCGACTCCGGTGAACGGATGCTTCGCCTCCGCCGCTACCGACCCGCCGCACTCCCCTCGGGCCCGGCCCCCACGCAGGTGTTCCTGCACGGCGGCGGCTTCGTGAAGGGCTCTCCCCGCGAGCTGCAGAACGATCGCATCCTCGCCGCCCGAGCAAGCGAGGCAGGAGTCCAGATCCTCTCGCTGACCTACCGGCTGGCGCCCGAGCATCCGTACCCGGCGGCGCGCGACGACCTGACCCTCGCGCTCGAGGCGATCCTCGCCGACCCGGCCGCCCTCGGCGTCGACGCGCGCCGCCTCGGGGTGGGCGGCAACTCGGCCGGCGCCTCGATCGCCGCCTCGGCCGCCCTGAAGTGGTGCGCGGAGGGACGGGCGCCGCTCGCCCACCTCTGCCTCGAGGTTCCGGCGGTCGCAATCCGGGACTTCGGTGAGTCGTACCGGCTCTACGGCAGCGGCTTCGGGCTCGACGACATCGACCAGCTCACCGCGCTCATCCTGCCCCCGGGCGCCGCCGACGAGTACGCCTCGCCGCTGGCTTATCTGCGCGGGCGGCGGCAGCCGGTTCCCGGCTTCCCGCCGGCGCTCGTGATGACCGCCGAGTACGACCCGCTGCGCGACACCGGCGAGGCCTTCGCCCACGAACTCGAGCGCCTCGGGCACGCCGTCACGCTGTACCGCGGCGAGGGTCAGCTGCACGGCTCCTCGAGCCTCAGCGCCCGCACCGACGGCGCCCGGCTCTGGCAGCGCCATTGCGCCGACGCCCTGCGCGTCGCGTACGCCACCGACGAGGAGGGCGAGCATGCCGCTTGACCCCGCCGTCGCCGCCCGGCTCGCCCGGTTCCGAGCCGCGGCGCAGACGCCCGCACCGCCGCCGTCCTCCCCGCAGGAGCGCCGCGCCCGCGCGCTGGCCGCCGAGACGGCCGCGTGGCGAGCGCTCGGCGTCGAGGCGCGCGACGTCGACGTGGTCGACGTCGTGGTGCCCGTGCCGCACCCCGCCGCCCCCGACGTGCGGGTGCGGCTCTACCGCCCGCCGGGTCGCACGGATGCGCTGCCCGGCGTGCTCCAATTCTTCGGCGGCGCGTTCCGGCAGGGGGGTCTGCATCAGCCGGTCGCAGACTGGCAGTACAGGGAACGCGCCGCCGAAGGCGGCGTCGTCGTCATCGGCGTCGACTACGCGCTCGCCCCCGAGCACCGCTACCCGGCGGCCGTCGAGCAGGGCGTCGCCGTGCTCGAGTGGGCCCGCGAGCACGGCGCCGAGCACGGCATCGACCCCGAGCGCCTCGCCCTCGGCGGCCAGTCCTCCGGGGGCAACCTCGCGGCGTGCACCGCCCTGCGCAACCGCGATCGCGCCGGCGTGCCGGTGGCCTTCCAGCTGCTCGAGGTGCCCGTGCTCGACCTCACCACGGGGCACATGAGCTTCGAGCTGCTCGACGAGGTGGGCATCCCCCGCGCCTTCGTCGAAGCCGACCATGCGAGCATCCGTGACGACTACTTCGGCCCCGGCAACCCGCCCGACCCCGACGCGTCGCCACTGTTGGCGCGCTCGCTCGCCGGTCTGCCGCCCACCTACCTCATGCTCGCCGAGTACGACGTGCTGCGCGGCGACGGCGAGGCCTTCCACGCGCGCCTCCGCGCTGAGGGCGTGCCCTCGAGCGCGACCGTCGCGCTCGGCCAGACCCACGAGAGCATGGGCGACCCCACGCAGCTCGCCTCCCGGCACTGGCAGGCGACGGTCGTCGCCCTGCTGCGCACCCTCCACCCCGCGGCCGTGCCCGCGGGCTGACCCCGCCACCCCACCGACAGGAGCCGACGACGATGTCCGCACCACTCAACCCCGAAACCGCCGCAGAAGGCGCGGCGGCCGCCGAACAGGTCATCGACCCCGCCGCGGCACCCGGCCTCGAGCCCGACCTCGACCCCACCGGCGACCGGATCCTGGGGCAGAAGCAGGGCCGCTGGTTCCTGCCGATCTTCGTGCTCGCCTGGTTCGGCGCCAATCTGTGCGGGAACACCATCGGCGGCGCGTCGATCCCCCGCGCGCTGGCGGTGATGGACAACGCCACCAAGAGCTCAAACCTCGCCATCGTGGCGGGAATCGGCGGCGTGGTCGTCATGATCATCACCCCGCTGTTCGGCCGGCTGTCCGACCGCACCCGCTCGCGCTTCGGCATCCGCCGGCCGTGGATGCTCTGGGGCACGGTCGTCGCCGCGGTGGGCATCGTGATCCTTGCCCTCAGCACCAACCTGCCGATGGTGATCCTCGGCTGGTGCGTCAGCCAGGTCGGCTTCGGCGCGGTCGCGATGGCGCAGCACGCGCTGCTGGCCGATCAGATCCCCAAGCGCATCCGCGCCCGGGTCGCGGCGGCCGCAAGCGTGGCGGCGGGGGTCGCGACCATCGTCGGCACGCAGCTCGTCGCGCTCACCGCCAACTCGTCGCAGTGGCTGTGGTTCGTGGTGCCCGGAGCGATCGGCATCGCGTTCGAGCTGCTGCTGCTCGTCGGGCTGCGTGACATCGTGCGCACCGGCCACACCTTCGAGCCGCTCGACCTCAAGGCGATCCTGTCCTCCTACTGGCTGAGCCCGTCGAAGTACCGCGACTTCGCCTTCGCCTGGTTCTGCCGTCTGTTCTTCACGATCTCGATGATCGCGATGTCGGTGTACCTGCTGTACTTCATCACCGATCACCTGGGCGTTCCGCTCAGCCGCGCGTCGGGTGTGCAGGCACAGGCCGTGATGTGGAACTTCGTCGGCCTCCTCGTCTCGACCGTCCTGTTCGCGTGGATCTCCGACAAGACGGGCCGTCGCAAGGTCATCGTCTGGGTCTCGTGCGCCGTCGCCGCGGGCGGTCTGCTGTTGGCCATCGCGGCGCCGGGTGAGCAGATCTTCCTGATCTCCGCCCTGATCATCGGGGTCGGGAACGGGGCGTACTCCTCCGTCGACGTCGCGATGATGACCGAGGTGCTGCCCGACTTCAAGAACGCCGGCAAGGACCTCGGCGTGGTCGCCCTGTCGTACCAGCTGCCGCAGATCATCGTGCCGGTGATGGCGGTGCCGATCCTCGCGATCGGCGGCGGCGACAACTACGCGGCGCTGTGGATCGCCGCGATCATCGCCGCCGTGCTCGGCGCCATCGCCGTGCTGCCGGTGCGCAAAGTGCGGTAGACGACGGATGCCTCGTGCCGAGGCATCCGAAATCGCCGTCGCTCTTAGCGGCTGCGCCGCTCGCGGACGCGCATATTGAGCACGATCGGGGTGCCCTCGAAGCCGTACAGCTCGCGCAGCCGGCGCTGGATGTAGCGGCGGTAGCCGGGGTCGAGGAATCCGGTCGTGAACAGCACGAACGTCGGCGGCCGGGTCGAGGCCTGGGTGCCGAAGAGGATGCGCGACTGCTTGCCGCCGCGCAGCGGGTGCGGGTGCGCGGCGACCAGCTCGGCGAGGAAGGCGTTGAACTTGCCGGTGGGGATGCGCGTGTCCCACGACTCGAGCGCGGTCTCGAGAGCGGGCACGAGGCGCTCCAGGTGCCGCCCCGTCTTGGCCGAGATGTTGACCCGCGGTGCCCAGTCGACGTGGGCGAGGTCCTGCTCGATCTCGCGCTCCAGGTAGCGCCGGCGCTCGTCGTCGAGCAGGTCCCACTTGTTGAAGGCGAGCACGAGGGCGCGGCCCGACTCGAGCACGAGGTCGATGATGCGCACGTCCTGCTCGCTGATCGGCTGGCTCACGTCGAGCACGACGACGGCGACCTCGGCCTTCTCGAGCGCCGTCGAGGTGCGCAGCGACGCGTAGAAGTCGGCGCCCTGCTGCAGGTGCACGCGGCGGCGGATGCCGGCGGTGTCGACGAAGCGCCACACCTTTCCGCCCAGCTCGATCTGCTCGTCGACGGGGTCGCGGGTGGTGCCGGCGAGGTCGTTGACGACCACGCGCTCCTCCCCCGCGGCCTTGTTCAGCAGCGACGACTTGCCCACGTTCGGCCGGCCGACGATGGCGACGCGGCGCGGGCCGCCGACCTCCTGCTTGGCGACGGCCGAGACCTCGGGCAGCTTGCCGACGACCAGGTCGAGCAGGTCGGCGACGCCGCGGCCGTGCAGCGCCGAGACGGGGTGCGGCTCGCCGAGGCCGAGCGACCACAGGTCGGCCGCACCCGGCTCGAGGCGCGCGTCGTCGACCTTGTTCGCCACGAGGTAGACGGGCTTCTTGGTCTTGCGCAGCAGGCGCACGACGTGCTCGTCGGTGCTCGTCGCGCCGACGTTGGCGTCGACGACGAACATGACGGCGTCGCACAGCTCGATCGCGACCTCGGCCTGCGCGGCGACGGATGCGTCGATGCCGCGCGCGTCCGGCTCCCAGCCGCCCGTGTCGACGATGGTGAACCGGCGTCCGAGCCACTCGGCCTGGTAGGAGACGCGGTCGCGGGTGACCCCCGGCGTGTCCTCGACGACGGCCTCGCGGCGGCCGAGGATGCGGTTCACGAGAGCCGACTTGCCCACGTTCGGGCGGCCGACGATCGCGACCACCGGCAGCGCCGGCAGGTAGGTGATCTCGTCCGGGTTCTCGCTGGCCGCCTCCAGCACGGCGCGGTCTTCGTCGTCGAGGTCGTATTCCTCGAGGCCGCTGCGCAGGGCGGCGCTGCGCCGCTCGGCCGCGACCTCGTCGACGTCGGCGAGGCGCTCGGCCAGATCGTCGGAGCCGACCGCGTCGGCGTCGAACTCGTCGGTGTCGGCCATGGGTGTTCTCGTTTCTACAGGCGGGAGTGGATGACGTCGATGACCGCGTCGACGGTCTGGTCGAAGTCGAGCTCGGTGGAGTCGACGGTCGTGACGCCCTCCGCGGCGTTCATGAAGTCGACGATGTGGGAATCCGCGCGGTCGCGCTGCCGCAACTGCTCGCCGACCGTGTGGGCGGAGTGCCCGGCGAGTTCGGCGGAGCGACGCCCCATTCTAACTTCCTCGCTCGCGGTGAGCAGAATGCGCACCGCGGCGTCCGGAGCGACCACCGTCGTGATGTCCCGCCCCTCGATGACGATGCCCGGCCGCGTCGTGCTCGCCGCCATGCGGCGGAAGATCTCGGTCAGATGGGCGCGCACCGCCGGCACCTTGGCCACGTGGCTGACCACGGCGGTCACCTCGGGCTCGCGGATCGCCGCGGTCACGTCGGTGTCGCCGACGGCCACGTAGAAGTCGTCGGGGTCCGTCGACTCGGCGAGCGAGAACGACGGCAGGGCGGTGGCGACGGATGCCTCGTCGGTGAGCTCCACCCCCTGCTTCGCTGCATGCCACGCGAACGCCCGATACGCCGCCCCGGTGTCGAGGTAGGCGAAACCCAGCTTGCGCGCGACGGCCTTGCTGACCGACGACTTCCCGCTCCCGGCGGGTCCGTCCACGGCGATCACGGCTGCCGTCATCCGGCGATCCTCCATCCTCGGGCGGTGAGGTCGTCGACCGCCCGTTGTTGTGCGTCGGGCAGCACGGCGAGCTCGGCGATGCCGATCTCGGCGCCCGGGGAGTGCTCGAGGCGCAGGTCCTCGATGTTGATGCCGAGCTCGCCGAGCTCGCCGAACAGCCGGCCGAGCTCGCCCGGCTTGTCGTCGACGAGCACGACGATGCTCGAGAAGCGGCGATCCTGGCCGTGCTTGCCGGGGATGCGCGCGACGCCGGCGTTCCCGCCGGCGAGGGTCTCGGCGACGGCACGCCTGGCCCCGGGCGCCTCGACGTCGTCGAGGGCGGCGATCACCGTGTCCAGGTCGGCGCGGTAGCCGCGCAGGATCTCGGCCACCTTCGGGGCGTTCGCCGCGAGGATCTGCACCCACAGCTCCGGCTCGCTCGCGGCGACCCTGGTCACGTCGCGCAGTCCCCCGCCCGCGAGCGACAGCGCCGCATCCGTCGCCGCCGTGAGCCGGCGCGCCATGAGCGTCGCGACGAGCTGCGGGGTGTGGGAGACGAGCGCGACCGCGTCGTCGTGCGCCGCGGTGTCGAGTTCGACGGGGATCGCCCCGAGGTCGAGGGCGAGCGCCTCGACGAGCGAGACGCTCGAGCGTGAGAGCCCGGGCCGCGGACAGACCACCCAGGGCCGGCCGAGGAACAGGTCGGCGCGGGCCGAGATCGCGCCTCCGCGCTCGCGCCCGGCGAGCGGATGCGAGCCGACGTAGCGATCGAGCGCGGCCCCCGCGGCCTCGAGCTCGGCGAGCGGGGCCGCCTTCACACTGGCGACGTCGGTGACGACGGCTGCGGGGAACGCCGCGAGCTCCGCGGCGACCACCTGCGCGACCGAGTCGGGCGGAACCGCGACGACGATCAGCGTCGGGGCGTCGTCGGGCCGCGCCATCCGCCCCGCCCCGTAGTCGACTGCCAGCCGCACCGCGGCCGGCGACGCGTCCGCGAGCGCGACGTCGACGCCGCGCCCGCTCAGCCCGAGCCCGACGGATGCGCCGAGCAGGCCGGAGCCGACGACGCGCACCGTTCCGGTCACGCGGGAAGCCTGGGTCACAGCTGGTCCTTCACCTGATCCGCCGAGCGTGCGAGGGTCAGCAGTCGGCCGACCTCCACCTTAGTGAGGTCGCGGGTCTGGCCCGGGCGCAGGCTGCCCAGGTGCAGCGGGCCGAAGCTGCGCCGCACCAGCTCGGTGACCGGGTGGCCGACCTCGGCGAGCATGCGCCGCACGATGCGGTTGCGGCCCGAGTGCAGGGTGAGCTCGACGAGCGAGGCGTCGGGGCCGGCGCCGCCCGCGACCAGCTTGGCGCGGTCGGCGCGGATCGGCCCGTCCTCGAGTTCCACGCCGCTCTTCAGCCGCTGCAGCGTCTGCGGCGTCACGGTGCCCTCGACCTTGGCGATGTAGGTCTTCTCGACGCCGAAGGACGGGTGGGCGAGCACCTGGGCGAGCTGGCCGTCGTTCGTCAGCACGAGCAGGCCGGAGGTGTCGTAGTCGAGCCGGCCGACGTTGAACAGCCGCTCGGGGTAGTCCTTGGTGAACTCGGTCAGGTCGCGCCGGCCGCGGTCGTCGGCGAGCGAGCTGATCACCTTGGTGGGCTTGTTGAGCATCACGTAGCGCTTGCTCGCGTCGAGTTGCACGGCCACGCCGTCAACCTCGAGCTGGTCGCGCTCGGGGTCGATGCGCGAACCGAGCTCGCGCACCACCTGGCCGTTGACCCGAACCCGGCCGGCCACGATCAGCTCCTCGCTCGCGCGGCGGCTCGCCACGCCGGCGGCGGCCATGACCTTCTGCAGCCGCTCGCGCCCCGCGTCGTCAGTGGAGGTCACCGTCGAATCCTTCCGTTCCATCGGCGAGCAGCGGCGCGATCGGCGGCAGCTCGTCGAGCGAGTTGATGCCGAGCTGGGTGAGCAGCAGCTCGGTCGTGCCGTAGTTCACCGCTCCGGTCTCCGGGTCGGCCGACACCTCGGTGATCAGGCCGCGCCCGAGCAGGGTGCGCACCACCGAGTCGACGTTCACCGCGCGGATCGAGGCGATCTGCCCGCGCGTGATCGGCTGGCGGTAGGCGATCACGGCGAGGGTCTCGAGCGCCGCCTGGGACAGCTTCGTCGGGTTCTGCGTCACGACGAAGTCGGCGACCACGGGGTCGTAGTCGGCGCGCACGTAGATCCGCCATCCGCCGCCGACCTCGCGCAGTTCGAAACCGCGGCGCACCCGCCCGGTCGCCTCGTCCTCGCCGTCGTAGTCGGCCTTCAGCGCCTCGATCGCCTGCCGCACGGCGGCGACCGGCGCGCCGAGAGCGGTGGCGAGGCTCACCAGCGACTGCGGCTCGTCGGCGACGATCAAGATCGCCTCGAGCGCGCGTCTCACATCGAGCGGCCGAGCGGATGCGGCATCCGTCGCCGTCTCGTCGGTGTCGGTCTGCGGCGCGTCAGCCATCGTAATCAGCTCCCAGGTTGGCGAGGTTCTCTTCCGACCAGCTCACGGCCGACCACTGCACGGTCAGCTCGCCGAGCGGCTCGAGCTGCTCGAAGTGGACCGCCGCGTGCCGGTACAGCTCCAGGATCGCAAGGAAGCGCGCGATCACCACGCCCTTCTGCTCGACGCCGGCGACCAGCTCGCGGAAGCTCATGGGCCGCCCCTGCCGCAGCAGCGCGACGACGGTCGCTGCCTGCTCGCGGATGCTGACGAGCGGCGCGTGCAGGTGGTCGAGTCCGACGACCGGCAGCTGCTTGGGCGTGAGGGCGAGCAGCGCCAGCGCGGCGAAGTCGTCGACGCTGAGCGTCCACACGAGCTCCGGGGTGCGGGCGCGGTACTTCTCCTCGAGCCGCACCGTGCGGGCGTGCCGGCTGCCCTCGGCGTCGAGGCGCTGCCCGAACCACGCGGAGGCCTCTTTGAACGCCCGGTACTGCAGCAGCCGGGCGAAGAGCAGGTCGCGCGCCTCGAGCAGGGCGACGTCTTCGGCGTCGACCAGTTCGCCCTGCGGCAGCAGGCCGGCCACCTTGAGGTCGAGCAGGGTCGCCGCGACGACCAGGAACTCGCTGGCCTGGTCGAGTTCTTCGGCCAGGTCGATGCCGCGCAGGTAGGCGAGGAACTCGTCGGTGACCCTGCTCAGCGAGATCTCGGTGATGTCGAGCTCGTGCTTGCCGATCAGCGACAGCAGCAGGTCGAACGGCCCCTCGAAGTTGTCCAGCGCCACCCGGAACGAGGGCGCCTCGCCCTCGAGCGCGTCGAGTGGCTCAGGCGGCGGCGCCACGCGCGACGAGCTCCCGGGCGAGGCGGCGGTACGCCTGCGCCGCCGGATGGTCGGGGGCGAACTGGGTGATGGGCGAGCCGGCGACGGAGGCGTCGGGGAACTTCACGGTGCGCGTGATCACGGTGTCGAGCACCTTGTCGCCGAACGCCTCCACGACCCGCTCGTACACCTCGCGGGCGTGCAGCGTGCGCTGGTCGAACATCGTCACGAGGATGCCGTCGAGTTCGAGCGCGGGGTTCAGCCGGTCGCGCACCTTCTCGACCGTCTCGATCAGCAGCGCGACGCCGCGCAGCGCGAAGTACTCGCTCTCCAGCGGGATGAGCACGCCGTGCGCCGCGGTGAGCGCGTTCACGGTGAGGATGCCGAGCGACGGCTGGCAGTCGATCAGCACGACGTCGTAGTCGTCGCTGACCTTGCGCAGCACGCGGGCGAGTGCCTGCTCGCGCGCGACCTCGTTGACGAGGTGCACCTCGGCGGCCGACAGGTCGATGTTGGCGGGGATCACGTCGAGACCGTCGACCTTGGTGTGCTGGATCGCCTCGCGCGGGTCGAGCCTGCTCGACAGCAGCAGGTCGTAGATGGTGGTGGCCTCGTGGATGTTCACGGCGAGTCCGGCCGACAGCGCCCCCTGCGGGTCGAAGTCGATCGCGAGCACCCGGCGGCCGTACTCGGCCAGCGCCGCCCCGAGGCTGATGGTGGTCGTCGTCTTGCCGACGCCGCCCTTCTGGTTGCAGAGCGAGACGATGCGCGCGGGACCGTGCTGCTTCAGCGGTGCGGGGACCGGGAAGTCGGTCGTCGTGCGATCCACCCTCGTGACGCTCCTCGTTGCTCGCTCGGACTGCTCAACCTTACCGCGCCCTCGGATGCGCCTGTGTGTACACGTCCCGCAGGGTGTCGGCGGTGACGAGGGTGTACAGCTGGGTGGTCGCGACCGACGCGTGACCGAGCAGTTCCTGCACCACGCGCACGTCGGCGCCGCCCTCGAGCAGGTGCGTCGCGAAGCTGTGCCGCAGCGTGTGCGGCGAGATCTCGGCCTTGAGCCCCGCCCGATCCGCGGCGCGCTTGATGATCAGCCACGCGTTCTGCCGGCTCACCCGCTGCCCGCGCACGCCGAGGAACAGCGCCGGCGTCGCCGGCCCGCGCGCCGACAGCAGCGGCCGGGCCCGCACCAGGTAGGCGTCGAGCGCCTCGCGGGCGTAGCTGCCCAACGGCACGACGCGCTGCTTGTCGCCCTTGCCGGTCAGGCGCACGATCTCGCGGTCCACGATGTCGTCGACGTCGAGGTCGACGGCCTCGGACACGCGGGCGCCGGTGGCGTAGAGCAGCTCGAGCAGCGCCCGGTCGCGCAGCGCCACGATGTCGTCACCCGAGGCGGTCTCGATGAGCGCCGCGACGTCGGCCCGCGAGATCGCCTTGGGCAGGCGGGAGGGCCGCTTGGGCGGGCGCAGCTCGCGCGACGCATCCGTCGTCGTCTTGCCCTCGTCGGCGAGGAAGCGGTGCAGCCCGCGCACCGTGGACAGCATGCGGGCGACGGATGCCGCCGTCAGCGGCCGCTCGCTGCGGGTGCCCAGGTGCCGGGCGTAGTCGGCGAGGGTCGCGGGCGTCACCGCGTCGAGCGTCGTCACGCCCTGCTGCGCGAGCCAGTCCAGGTAGGTGGCGAGGTCGCGCCGGTAGGAGGCGACGGTGTTCTTGGACAGGCCGCGCTCCAGGGCGACGTGCCGCAGGAACGCGTCGACGTCGCGCTCGGGTGCGCTCAGCCGGCGAACCGCGGATGCCTCGACCACGGCTCCTCCGGGTCGCCGAGGCTCTCCCAGCCCCGCTCGCGCGCGATCTTCGCCGCCATCGCCCCGATCGCGAGCGACGGGTTCTGCAGGCGCCGGGCGAGCACGCCGTCCACGACCTCGTCCAGGTCGACCCACGCGACCTCGATGTCCGCCTCCTCCTCGGTGCGCGCGAACGCCGCCCCGGTCGCATTGATCCCGCGCGCGAGGTAGATGCGGATCAACTCGCTGCTGCTGCCCGGGGAGGAGCAGAACTCGGCCAGCACATTCCATTCGGCCGCGGTCAGGTCCGCCTCTTCGGCCAGCTCGCGCTGCGCCGCGGCGAGCGGGCTCTCGCCGGCGACGTCGAGCAGCCCGGCGGGTATCTCCCACTCCCGCTGCCGGATGGGGTGCCGGTACTGCCGGATCAGCAGCACCCGCCCCTGCTCGTCGAGGGCCAGCACGGCGACGGCGCCGGTGTGCGCGATGAATTCGCGCACCAGGGTGTGCTCGTTGTACTCGAAGGTCTCGCGGCGCACATCCCAGATGCGCCCCTCGTAGACGACCTCCGACCCGGTCACGGCCGGCCGGGCCGGCTCGTCGGCGATGAGCTCCGGGTCAGGCAACGTTCTCGTCCTCTTCGACGGGGAAGAGGCGCGTGGACTCCTGCCGCTCCAGTGCCGCGCCGACGAGGCCGCGGAACAGCGGGTTGGCGCGGTTCGGCCGGCTGCGCAGCTCGGGGTGCGCCTGCGTGGCCACGTAGAACGGATGCACGTCCCGCGGCAGCTCAACGTACTCGACCAGGTGCCCATCGGGCGAGAGCCCCGAGAACACCAGCCCCGCGGCGGCGATCTGGTCGCGGTACTTGTTGTTGACCTCGTACCGGTGCCGGTGCCGCTCGCTGGCCTCGCTCGACCCGTACAGCTCGGCGACGATCGACCCCTCGGCGAGCTTGGCCGGGTAGAGCCCGAGGCGCATGGTCCCGCCGAGGTCGCCGCCGGCGATGATCTCCACCTGCTCCGCCATGGTGGCGATGACGGGGAACTCGGTCTCGGGGTCGAATTCGCTCGAGGAGGCCCCGGGCAGCCCGGCGACGTTGCGGGCGTATTCGATCACCATGCACTGCAGCCCCAGGCACAGGCCGAGGGCGGGGATGCCGTTCTCGCGGGCGAAGCGCAGGGCGCCGAGCTTGCCCTCGATGCCGCGGATGCCGAAGCCGCCGGGCACGCACACGCCGTCGACGTCCGACAGCTGCTTGACGGCGCCCTCGGGCGTCTCGCAGGAGTCGGAGGGAACCCAGCGCACGTTGACCTTGGCGTGGTGGGCGAAGCCGCCGGCCTTGAGCGCCTCCGAGACCGACAGGTACGCGTCGGGCAGGTCGATGTACTTGCCGACGAGGGCGATGGTGACCTCGCTCTTCGGCTCGTGCACGACCTTCAGCAGCTCGTCCCAGCTCCTCCGGTCCGGCTCGCCCGCCTTGGCTCCCAGGTCGAGCTGCTCGACGATGTACGTGTCGAGGCCCTGCTCGTTCAGCATGCCGGGGATGTCGTAGATGCTCGGCACGTCGACCGCGTTCACGACGGCGTCCTCGTCGACGTCGCACATCAGCGCGATCTTCTTCTTGTTCGAGTCGGAGACGGGCCGGTCGCTGCGCAGCACCAGCGCGTCGGGCTGGATGCCCATGGAGCGCAGCATCGCGACCGAGTGCTGGGTGGGCTTGGTCTTCTGCTCGCCGGAGGCGTTCATGAACGGCACCAGCGACACGTGCACGAAGAAGCAGTTCTTCCGCCCGAGCTCGTGGCGGATCTGCCGAGCCGCCTCGATGAACGGCTGCGACTCGATGTCGCCGACCGTGCCGCCCACCTCGGTGATGATCACGTCGGGCTGCGGGTCGGCGGCGGCCTGCAGACGCATCCGCCGCTTGATCTCGTCGGAGATGTGCGGGATCACCTGCACGGTGTCGCCGAGGTACTCGCCGCGGCGCTCCTTGGCGATGACCTGCGAGTAGATCTGGCCGGTGGTGACGTTGGCGGCCTGAGACAGGTTCACGTCGAGGAAGCGCTCGTAGTGGCCGATGTCGAGGTCGGTCTCGGCCCCGTCGTCGGTGACGAACACCTCGCCGTGCTGGAACGGATTCATCGTCCCCGGGTCCACATTGAGGTAGGGGTCGAGCTTCTGCATCACGACGTGCAGGCCCCGCGAGGTGAGCAGATTGCCCAGGCTCGCCGCGGTGAGCCCCTTGCCCAAAGAAGAGACGACACCACCTGTCACGAAGATGTGCTTGGTCGTGTCGCCTGAGTTCGAGCTGCCCGCGTCTGAAGATTCCACCACGGGCTTTTATCCTATCAACCTTCGCGGCGCGCTCACGGATGCGCCATGCCGATGAGCTCGCGGGCGTGTTCGAGCCCCGTGCGGGAGTCGGGAAGCCCCGACAGCAGCCGTGCCATCTCCGCGATCCGCTCCTGGCCGTCCAGCTTCCGCACGCTCGAGGAGGTCACCGAGCCGTCGGTGCCCTTGACCACCGTGAGGTGGTTGCCGGCGAACGCGGCGACCTGGGCGAGGTGGGTGACGACGATCACCTGCGCGCTCTCCGCCAGCCGCGCCAGGCGCCGCCCGATCTCGATCGCCGCCGCGCCGCCCACCCCGGCGTCGATCTCGTCGAAGACGAAGGTCGGCACGGGGTCGGTGCCGGCCAGCACCACCTCGATGGCGAGCATGACGCGCGACAGCTCGCCGCCGGAGGCTCCCCGGCCGAGCGGCCGCGGCTCGCTGCCGGGATGCGGCTGAAGCAGGATCGCGACCTGGTCCTGTCCACTCGCCCCGAGCTCGCCGCGGTCCGTCACCTCGACGACCACGCGCGCGTCGGGCATGGCGAGCGCGGCGAGTTCGGCGGTGACCTCGGTTCCGAGCCGCTCGGCGGCCTCGCGGCGCGCCGCCGTGAGGGCGTCCGCCTTCTCCTGCGCGAGCGCCTCGTCGGCCGCCACCTGCGCCGTGAGCGCGTCGATGCGCTCGGCGTCTCCGTCGAGCTCGAGCAGGCGGGTGCTGCCGGTCTCGAGCGTGGCCAGCACCTCGTCGAGGCTCGGACCGTACTTGCGCATCAGGGTGCCGAGCGTCGCCCGGCGCTCCTGCAGCAGCTCGAGGTCGCGGGCGCCGTGGGCGTCGAGGCCGGCGAGGTACGACGAGAGCTGCGCGGCGGCTTCCCCGACGTGGACCTCGGCGGTCTGCAGCAAGTCGGCGAGCGCGGCGAGCGCGGGGTCGTGGCGGGCGGCCGCTTCGAGGCCGCGCCGCGCCGCGGAGACCAGGGCGAGCGCGTCGGGCCCGTCGCCCTCCTCCGCCGAGAGTTGCTCGCGCGCCGAGGCTGCGGCCAGGCGCAGCGTTTCCGCGTTGGTCAGCCGCTCGACCTGCTCGGCGAGTTCCTCGTCCTCGCCGGGGCGCGGTGCGGCCTCCTCGATCTCGGCGAGTGCCACGCGCAGGTCGTCGGCCTCGCGGGCGCGCCGGTCCCGGTCGGCGACGATCGCGTCGAGTTCCTCGCGCGCCCGGCGCCAGCGGTCGTACACCTCCCGGTACTCGGCAAGCAGCGCGGCGAAGCCGGGGCCCGCGAAGCGGTCGAGGGCGTCGCGCTGCGCGCCGGTCGAGCGCAGCCGGATCTGGTCCGACTGCCCGTGCACGACCACGAGACGCTCGCCCAGTTCGGCGAGCACGGTGGCCGGGGCGCTGCGCCCGCCGGCGTACGCCCGGCTGCGACCCTCGGACGAGACCGAGCGGCTGATCACCAGCTCGGCGTCCCCGCCGCCGATCGGGTCGACGTCGCCTCCGGCCTCGCGCACCCGCTCGGCGACCTCGCCGTCGGCCGGCACCCGCCAGCGTCCCTCCGCCCAGGCCTGCTCGGCGCCGCGGCGCACGGAGCCGCTGTCGGCGCGCTGGCCGAGAAGCAGGCCGAGCGCCGAGACGACCATCGTCTTGCCTGCGCCGGTCTCGCCCGTGATCGCCGTGAAGCCGGGGCCGAGCGGCAGGGTTGCTTCGTCGATGACCCCGAGGCTCTTGATCGAGATCTCTTCGATCACGCGGGCCCCCGCCAGCCGACCACGGGCAGGTTGAACTTGCGCACGAGCCGGTCGGTGAAGCGCGCCCGGTGCAGGCGCGCCATGCGCACGGGGGTCGGCGACTTCCTGACCACCACCCGGGCGCCGGGCTTCAACTCGACCGAGCGCCGGCCGTCGCACCACAGGATGCCGCCGGCCTGCCCCCTCTCCAGCAGCTCGACGGCGATCGCCGAGTCGGGCGTCACGACGAGCGGCTTCGTGAACAGCGCATGCGCCGAGATCGGGGTGAACAGCAGCGCGTCGAGCGTGGGCCACACGATCGGGCCGCCGGCGGAGAACGAATACGCCGTGGAACCGGTGGGCGTCGACATGACGACCCCGTCGCAGCCGAAGCTGGAGAGCGGGCGGCGGTCGACCTCGACCATCACCTCGATCATCCGCTCTCGGCTCGCCTTCTCGACGCTGGCCTCGTTGAGCGCCCAGTCCTCGTAGACGACCTGGTCGCCGTACTTGACGCGCACCGTCAGCGTCATCCGCTCCTCGACCTGGTAGTCGCCGGCGAGCACCCGGGCGACCGCGTGCGACAGGTCGTCGCGCTCGCTCTCGGCGAGGAACCCGACGTGCCCGAGGTTGACGCCCAGGATCGGGGCGTCCGTGCCGCGCACGATCTCGGCGGCGCGCAGGATCGTCCCGTCGCCGCCGAGCACGATCGCGAGCTCGAGCGCGTCGGCGTCCACGTCCTCCCCGAGCACGGCGAGTCCCTCGAGGTCGGGAGCGTAGTCGCGCAGGTCCTTGCACTCGTCGGTGCTCAGTACGGGCACGACGCCCGACTCCGTGAGCTGGCGGCACACCTCCACGCCCGCTTCGAGCGAGTCGTCGCGCCCGGTGTGCGAGACGACCAGGATGTGCCGCGTCCTCGTCATCTTCACGCTCCCACCATCGTCGATATGCGCTGCACCCATTCTGTCGGATGCTTGCCCCTTGGCGCCGACAGCCAGGCGATGTACTCGCGATTGCCGCGCGTGCCGGCGATCGGCGACGGGATCAGGCCGGCCGTCCCGAGGCCGATGTCCCACGCCGTCCACAGCACGCCGGCCACCGCGTCGGCGCGCAGAGCGGCATCGCGTACGATCCCTTCCTTGACCCCGGTGCGCCCGACCTCGAATTGCGGCTTCACCAGCAGTACGAAGTCCGCGTCGTCCGAGACGCTCGACCGCACCGCGGGAAGCACGTGCTTCAGCGAGATGAACGACACGTCCCCGACGACCAGCCGCGGCGCATCCCTCACCCCCGACACCCGCGCGAGTACGCCGGCCGTCAGCTCGCGCGCATTGACGCCTTCGACGTTCACCACTCTCGGATCCCCCGCGACCGGTGCGGCGAGCTGGCCGTGGCCGACGTCGAGTGCGATGACGCGCGCTGCGCCCCGCTCGAGCAGCACCTGCGTGAAGCCGCCAGTGGACGCACCGACGTCGAGCGCGAGTTTCCCCGCGGGCTCGACGTCGAACGCGTCGAGCGCGGCCAGCAGTTTGTGCGCGGCCCGGCTCACATAGTGATCGGATGCCTCGACCTCGATCACGCTCGCATCGTCGACGGCAGCCGACGGCTTCAGCACAGGCACGCCGTCCACGCGCACGCGCCCCTGCGCGATGAGCTTGGCCGCGACGTTGCGCGAGCGGGCCAGTCCGCGGGCCGCCACGGCGGCGTCGAGTCGCGTCGGCGTCATCGCGAGGCTCAGCCGCGGCCGCCCTGTCGATCGGCGGCGTCGAGCGTCTCGCGCAGTTCGTCGTGCAGGTGGTTGTACGCCTCCGCCCGCTCCGCGAGCGGCTGGTCCTCGATCAACTTCAGTCGCGAGACCAGGGCGTCCTCTCGTTCCTCAGGCACGCCTCAACGGTACAGCCGCTCGGGCACGTCGAGGGCGTAGATCGCCAGGCCGGAGTCCCAGATGACCCGGCATGCCGCGCGCAGCAGGTTCAGCGGGGACCCCTCCCGTACGACCTCGACGCGGTGTCCGTTCAGCCGCACTGCCGCGTCGCCGACCGTGATCTGGCCCCCGCGCCCCTCCTCGGCTTCCGGGTACGGCTCGTGCAGCCCCCGAAGGTCCTCCAGGATGAAGTCGGGCCGCTCCTCCGGCCCTGCCGCCAGCAGCTGCTTCGCACCGTCGACCCCCGTCAGCACGTGCACGGACGCGATGCCGGCCCGGTTCGCGCCGGCGATGTCGGTGTCGAGACGGTCGCCGATGAAGATCGGATGCTTGGCGCGGAACCGCGCCGTCGCCTCCTCGAAGATCGGCGTCTCCGGCTTGCCTGCGACCAGAGGCAGACGTCCGACGGCCGTGTGCACCGCGGAGACCAGCGTGCCGTTCCCCGGAGCCAGGCCGCGCGACGTCGGAAGCGTCCAATCCGTGTTCGTCGCGATCCAGGGGATCCCGTCGTCGCCCGTGCCGAGGGCGTACGCCGCCTCGGCCAGCTGCGACCAGCCGACCTCGGGTGCGAATCCCTGGATCACCGCGGCCGGGTCGTCGTCGGCGGAGTCGACGATCTGGAACCCGGCGGCCGCGACCACGCTGGTGAGGCCCTCGCCGCCGACAACGAGCACCCGGGAGCCGGCCGGCACCTGCTGGGCGAGCAGGCGCACCGCGGCCTGCGGGGAGGTGACCACGTCGCTGGCGGCGACGTCGAGGCCGAATCCACGTAGCTGGCCGGCAACCGCCTCGTCGGTGCGCGACGCGTTGTTGGTGATGTAGCCGAGGCGTGCTCCTTGCGCCGCTCGGTTCAAGCTCTCGACGGCGTGCGGAATCGCGTCCGCGCCCTTGTAGACGACGCCGTCGAGGTCGGCGAGCACGACGTCCACGTCGTCGAGCACTCGCCGACCGCTATTCCGCATCCGGAACAACGCCATCGGATCCTTCGTCCTCCTCATCGAGCTCGATGATCTCCACTGTTTCGTGCTCGTCGTCCGCCTCCGCTTCCGCGAGAGCGGCTTCCGCGTGCTCGGCGCGCTGCCACCATAGTCGCGCGTCCTCCGCACGACCGAGTTCGTCCAGCACATCGGCGTATGCGCGGAAGAGAGCCGGAGACCACGGATAGGCCACCTTCGGGTCCAGCTGCGGGACTTCGAGCTCGGCGAGTGCCAGTTCCGGCTGGCCGAGGTCGAGCCGCGCGCCCGACATCGCGATCGCCAGTGACGCCTGCACGGCGTTCGGGAGCGTCGTGCGGTCCACGGAACGGCCGAGTTCGAGGGCGCGCTCCGGCCGCCCGACACCCCGCTCGCTGTCGACCATCAACGGCAGTTGATCGTCTCGTCCCGAGATCCGCCGGTAGGTGCGCAGTTCCCGCAATGCGAGCGCGAAATCGCCCTTCGCGTACGCCGTGATCGCGACGGTCTCGCGCACGATAGCCACTCGGCCGGCCCGGCGCTCCGCCGACATGGCGTGGCGATGCGCGAGCTCCGGGTCCTCGTCGATCAGCCGCGCCGCCATCACAAGGTGACGCGCGACGATCTCGGCGTTGTCCTTCGCCAACGTCTTCAACTCGACCCGCGCAGCGCCATCCAGGTCGCGCGGCGTCACATCATCGGGCAGTTCCGGGTCGTCGTGACGCGGCCGCACCGATCGCAACTCACGCGCACGGATTTCGTCCGGAGTGAGCTCACGACGCTCCGGACGACGCGCGTCGCGGTCACCTCGGGCCGGTCTGCCATCGCGGGTCCAGAGCCGTGGTGAGCCATCCCGCCGGTCGCTCTGTCCCGCTCGAGGCGCGCCGCCTTCTCCCCGCCCGCGACGCCGTTCCCCCTGCCGGAACGTGCGGCCGCCCTCTTGCGGCGAACGCTCCCCGTCGCGGGGTCGATCACCGTCTGTACGGGCCCGGTCCCCCTGCCAGGCCGGGCGAGAATCGGACCGCCTGGGGCGTTCCTTGTCTTGCCACCGCTGGCTGCCACGTCGCTCGCCACCGTTGCTACGACGCGGCCGGAACCCGTCGCCCTCGCCGCCGCTCCGCGCGCGCTCGCCCTGCGGGCGCCCGCGGCCGTAAGCGCGACCGCCCCCATCACGCGAACTGCGGGAGGGACGCCCGCTGCGTTCATCGCTCGGCTCGCGGCGCCTGCCGCCGTCTGCGGGCGAACGCTGACTCCGCTCGCGATTGTTCTCTTCTTCGGGGCCTGAGCCGTCGCTCACGCTCTCTCCTCACGCTGCTGTGACCTTGTCGGCCACTAAGGCCATTAAAGCGAAATGGCCATCCGCGTGGCGGATGGCCATTTCTCAATGGGTGTTCGGCGGTGTCCTACTCTCCCACAGGGTCGCCCCTGCAGTACCATCGGCGCTGGGAGTCTTAGCTTCCGGGTTCGGAATGTGTCCGGGCGTTTCCCTCCCGCTATGGCCGCCGAAACTCTGTCGACCTTTACGGTTGGCTTGCACTGTGTTGTTGTGGTTTGCCGTTCGTATGTCGGGAACCACACGGTGGACGCGAGCAACACGACTGTGTGTTGTGTTGGTAAGTTGTCGGCTTATTAGTACCGGTCAGCTGCGACAGTCTTTCGTCCTGTCTTCCACATCCGGCCTATCAACCCAGTCGTCTGGCTGGGAGCCTCTCCCCACAAGGGGATGGAAATCTCATCTCGAGG
>NZ_AULK01000012.1 GCF_000419445.1 Gryllotalpicola ginsengisoli DSM 22003
CTGGCCAGGCCAGCCACCCCTGACCCTGCACCACAAATCCGGCATCCGAACCCAGCTGGAAACCCAAACACGACAAACCCGAAACGACACCGGATAAACACCACAGCACAACCCTGCCCACTAGCAGGGGCGGAGACGGATCGCCAGCGGCAGACCAGCGAACGCCCGGGCACGCACGCGCGGCCGGGCGCGAGCCCAGGGGCCTGGGGAGGGGCGACGCCGGGATACTGGCCTACGCCTCGAGCAGCTCCGAGAGCTCGAGCCAGCGGGTTTCGAGGTCGGCGACCTGGTCTTCGAGGGCGCGCAGGCGCTCGGTGAGCTCGCCGAGTCCGACGTAATCCGACTGGTCGTGCGCCGCGAGCTCCTCGTGCACACGAGCGATGTCGGCCTGCAGACGCTCCAGGCGGCGGTCGATCGACCCGAGCTCCTTCTCGGCGTTTCGGCGCTCGGCTCCCGACAGCGCCATCTCGCCGGCTGCCGCCGCTGCCGGACCCTCAGACCCGCCCTGGCCCGCACGGGCGGGATCGGCCGCCCCGTGCCGCGATGCCGACGCAGACACAGACGCCGCAGCCCTCACAGTCGCCGCCGACGTCGCCGTCGCCTTCCCCGCCGCCGAGGAAGAGGCCTGCTCGGCGGAGCGAAGCTGCAGATACTCGTCCACTCCGCCCGGGAGGTGGCGCAGGTGGCCGTCGATGATCGCGAACTGCTGATCGGTGACGCGCTCGATCAGATACCGATCGTGCGAGACGACGATCAGCGTGCCAGGCCACGAGTCGAGCAGATCCTCGATCGCGGCCAGCATGTCGGTGTCGAGATCGTTCGTCGGCTCGTCGAGGATCAGCACGTTCGGCTCCTCGAGCAGGATGAGCAGCAGCTGCAGCCGACGCTTCTGCCCGCCCGACAGGTCCTTGACGGGGGTCGAGAGCTGCGCGCTCGAGAACCCGAGACGCTCGAGCAGCTGCGACGGCGTGAGCTCCTGAGCCTTCGATCCCGTGCCGAGCGTGTACGAGCTGCGCAGGCCGGCGATCACCATGCGCACCGGCTGGTCCTGCACGTCGTCGAGTTCGTCGAGGCGCTGCGTCAGCGTCGCGACCTTGACCGTCGCGCCCCGCTTCACCCGGCCGGAGGTTGGTTGCACCGCGCCCGAGATCAGCCCGAGCAGGGTCGACTTGCCGGCGCCGTTGACTCCGAGGATGCCGGTGCGCTCCCCGGGCGCGATGCGCCAGGTGATGTCGCGCAGCACGGGGCGCAGGTCTCCATTCGCCTGCGGCGAGTCGACCAGCGACCTGGGGCGCAGGTCTCCATTCGCCTGCGGCGAGTCGACCAGCGAAGTGCCCGCCTGCGGCGAGTCGACCAGCGGAGTGCCCGCCTGCGGCGAGTCGGCGGCCGGCCGGCGCGGGAACGCGACCGACACGTCGATGAGGTCGACCACGTCCTTGCCGAGCCGGGAGACGGCGAGCCGCTGCAGCGACACCGGGTCGCGGATCTCCGGCACGTCCGAGATCAGCGCGTTCGCCGCATCGATGCGGAACTTTGGCTTCGACGTGCGCGCCGGCGCCCCGCGGCGCAGCCACGCGAGCTCCTTGCGGGCGAGATTCTGCCTGCGCGCTTCGCTGGCGGCGGCCATCCGATCTCTCTCTACCCGCTGCAGGATGTACGCCGCGTACCCGCCCTCGAACGGCTCGACGATGCGGTCGTGCACCTCCCAGGTCGCGGTGCAGACCTCGTCGAGGAACCACCGGTCGTGCGTGACGACCACCAGTCCCCCGGCCGACGCGGGCCAGCGCGACTTCAGGTGACGCGCGAGCCAGGCGATGCCCTCCACGTCGAGGTGGTTGGTCGGCTCGTCGAGGAAGACGACGTCCCAGTCCTGCACGAGCAGCGCGGCGAGGGCGACCCGGCGCCGCTGCCCGCCCGACAGTTCGCCGATCCGGCCCTCCCACGGGATGTCGGCGACGAGCCCGGCGAGCACGTCGCGCACACGCGCATCCCCCGCCCACTCGTGCTCGGCTCGGCCCGCCACGATCGCGGCCGCGACGGTGAGCTCGGGATCGAGCACGTCGGCCTGGTCGAGCATGCCGAGACGGATGCCGCGGCGGCGCGTCACCCGCCCCGAATCCGGCTCGAGCCGACCCGCGAGCAGGCGCAGCAGCGTCGACTTGCCGTCGCCGTTGCGGCCGACGATGCCCACCCGGTCGCCCTCCTGCAACCCGAGGGTCACGCCGTCGAAGACGACGCGCGTCGGGTATTCGAGGTGCAGCGCTTCAGCGCCGAGCAGGTGAGCCACGACCTTCGAGCCTACCGGCAGCGCTCCCACGCGCTCCGGCCCCGTGTCCGCGCCCCGAAACGCACACGGGAACGAAAATGAGTGTCCCCCAGAACTCGGGGTAGAGCAGGGTCTTCTCACCGCGCGTTCTTGTGACAGCCTGGTCGGCAGCGCCTGCAGCACCCGCGCCGCTCGCGCTCCGTCGTCCTCTGGGTGGAGGGGAGATATGAGCGACCCTGCCGCCTCCTCTCCTGCGCTCTCTCCTGCGCTGTCGGCGTCGACGCGCGCCGCGGTGGGGGACGCCGTCGCCCGGGTCTCCGCCGCCGCCCTGCAGCCGCACGCGCGAGTGGGCACCGTGCTGATCGCCGGGCCGGAGGGCTACCACGTGTCGGCGGTCGCGCGCGCCGCCGTCGAGGGGCTCGAGGGCTGGGCGGTGTTCGTGGGCGCCGCCGACGAGAGCGAGCAGGCGGTGCGCTGGTCGTTCATCGAGGTGCTCAACCGCGCGCTGCGCACGCGGGGCGTGCAGATCCCGGTCCCGCAGGGCGGGGCCGGCGCGACCGGTGAAACGAGCGACGCGACCGAGACGACCGCCGTCGGCCGGGCCATCTCCGCCGCCCTCGACGCCGTCGGCGCCCCGGTGTGCCTGCTCGTCGATCACCTCGAGTGGGTCGACCGCTGGTCGGCCGCCGCCGTGCGCTACAGCATGCGCCGCGGCGACGACCACCGCCGGCTGCTCGTCGCGGCGGCCGAGGACCTGGAGAACGAGAACGCGCGGGTGCTGCTGCAGCTCGCCGCCGCGGACGTCGTCCTGAACGCCGTGGTGCGGCTGCCGCCGCTCGACGTCGGCGACGTGCAGGAGCTCGCCCTCGAGCTGCTCGGCAGGCCCATCTCGCGCCGGGTCGCCGCCCGCTTCGCCCGCGACAGCGAGGGCAACCCGACGTGGGTCGCCGGCCTCATCGAGAGCTACCGGGACGCCCTCGAGCTCTCGCCCCACCCCGCGTCGATCGAGCTGGACCGCACGGCCCGCGTACCGCTGCTGCCCCGGCAGCAGCGGGCCTTCGACACCGCCCCGCCGGCCACGCGCGCGGCGGTCGAGGTCGTCGCCGTGCTGCGCGAGGCGACCGCCGTGTCGATCGTCACCCGGCTGGCGTCCTGGCTCGGGCTCACGACGGTCTACGGCGCATTCGATCTCGACGACGCCATCGCCAGGCGGCTCGTGCGGCACGTCGACGACTACGGGGTGCCCACCATCGCGCCGCCGAGCCGGGTGGCGGCCGACCGCATCGCGGCGCAGATCCCCATCGAGCGCCGCCGCGAGATGCACGCCGCGGCGGCCGACCTGCTGCGCGGATCCGCCGCCCTGTCGCACCGCATCTACGCCGCCCGCGAAGACGACCTCACCCTGGTCGCCGACGTGATACACGCCGCCCGCGGCCGCGTGACCGCCGACGACCCGAACGGCGCGATGAACCTCGCCCTGACCGCGCACCGGCTCGCGGCCTGCGGCGACGACTTCGAGCGCACGCTGCTGTTCGCCGGGCTGCTCGCGCTGCGGCTGCACGAGCATCCGCGGATGCTGCCGCTCGTCACCGAGTTCGCGGCACTGCCGGCCACGCCCGTGCGCGACGCCGTCCTCGCCGACCTGTACACCCTGCTGCACCGCGGCGACCTCGCCCTCGCGCACGCCCAGGCCATCATGGACGCGCCGGGCGACGACGCCGACCTGCGGGTGCTGCGCGCGCACAGCGCCTCGACCCTGCCGCTGTCCGCCGCGATCTGGAACGAGTACGAGCGGATCCCCGCGCTGGTCGCCCGGGCGCGCGAGGCGGTCGCCGCCGAACCGCGCCCTCCCGACCCGTCGATCAGCCCCGACCTGCGCTGGATGGCCCGCCCCGACGAGCACGAGCTGTGGCTCAGCACCTGGGAGCTCGTGGAGGCCGCCTGGCGGCGCGACAGCCGCGCCATCGGCGAGGCCATGGCCCGGCTCGACCGGCTGCTGCGCGCCGCCCCCGACAGCGCCGCCGTGATCGACGCCGTCGTCTACCAGTCGCGCACCCTCGCCTACGCGGGCCGGCCGGCGGAGGCGCGCAACCGGCTGCGCCGCGCGATCCGTATCGGCGCGAGCCACCCCGACTCGTGGATGAAGTACATCGCCCACACGATGCACTCCCACCTCCTCTTCCTCACCGGCGAGTGGGAGAAGTCTCTGATCAGCGGCCAGATCGCCATCGAGCACGCGCTCGACGACGCGTACGCGCCGGTGATCCCCCTGGCGCTCGGCGCCGGCGGCATGGTGCACGCGGCGCGCGGCGAGATCGACGCGGTGCGCCGCATCGAGCGGATGCTGCGCTCGGTGTCGCGCGTCTCCCAGGGCGCGATCCTGCCGTACGACTCCGACCTCGCCGACGTGATGCGGGCCGAGCTGGCCGCCGCGCTCGGCGACCCGGCCGCGCAACTCGCCGCGACAGAGGCGGCGCGCTCGGCGGCCCGCCCCGGCTCCGTCCTCAGCTGGACCTGGCTCGCGGTGGACGCGCTCGGCGAGCTGGGCCGCGCCGAGGAGGCCGCGCGGCGGGCGGCGGAGGCGCTGCGCGCGGATTCGCCGTGGGTGCGCTCCCCGTTCACCGCCGGGCAGTTGATGGGGCGCCTCGCCCGCGCCCGCGGCGACGCGGCGCGCGCCGTCGAGCTGTACGCCCCGCTGATGGAGGACCGCATCGCGCAGACGCAGCCCTTCGACCTCGCGCGCACCCGCCTCGACTACGCGCGCGCCCTGCTCGAGACGGGCGAGCGCGACGCGGCCCGGCAGCAGGCCCGCGCCGCCGCGGAGGTGTTCCGTCGGCTCGAGGCGGCGAGCTATCTCGAGCGCGCCGAGCGCTTCGCCGACGGAATCGACGCGCGTCCCCATCCGCGCCCCGCGCAGCCGCAGCTCGACCTGCTGACCGCCCGCGAGCGGGAGGTCGCCCTCGCCGTCGCGAGCGGGATGACGAACCGCGAGGTCGCCGAGCGGCTCTTCGTCTCGGTCACGACGGTCAACTTCCACGTGCGCAACATCCTCGCCAAGCTCGGCCTGCGATCGCGGCGCGAACTGCGCACGCTGCTCGGTGGCAGCGACGGCCCTGTCAGATCTTGACGGTTATCGCCGGAGCCCGCCCGGGGTCGCACCCGGCCTGCCTACCCTGGGTGAGCCGGGCGGAGGGCCCGAGGCAGACGCCACTCCCTCAACCCCCCTCATGATGGCCGATGCACCCGAATCGGTCCCTCCCCCGGCGACATCAGGTGCGCCGCATCCGTTTGCCCGGTTCAGGGCACGACGCGCGCGCCGTGCACCGGGCCGACCACGTAGGCGGTGTCGTAGCCGGCCGCCATGAGCCGCAGGTCGAGGTCCTCCGCGTGCTCCTGCGACGAGGTGAGGAAGGCGATCGTCGGCCCCGAGCCGGAGACGATCCCGGCCAGCGCCCCCTGCAGCTCCCCCTGCTCGAGCATCGTCGCGATCTTCGGCCGCAGGTGCAGCGCCGGCGCCTGCAGGTCGTTGGAGAGCACTTCGGCCAGCAGCTGCGGGTCGCCGGCGCGCAGCGCCTGCAGCACCGCCGGGTCGACGACGGGCTTGGCCCGCGGCGCGAGCTCGCCCTGGTGCCGGGCGCGGTGGGCGTCCAGCTCCGCGTACACCCGCGGCGTCGACAGCGTCGTGTCGGGCAGCACGAGCACCCAGTGGAAGGTGCCCCGGGCGAGGGCGGGCGAGAGCTCCTCGCCGCGGCCGGTGCCGATCGCCGTGCCGCCCATCAGCGCGAACGGCACGTCGGCGCCGAGCTGGGCGGCCAGCTCGTGCAGCTCGTGCGTCTGCACCCCGGTGCCCCAGAGCGCGTCGCAGGCGACGAGCACCCCCGCGGCGTCCGCCGAGCCACCGCCCATGCCGGCCGCGATCGGCACGTTCTTCTCGATCGCGAGCCGCACGCCGCCGCGGTGCCCGGTGTGCCGGGCGAGCAGGCGCGCCGCCTTGAGCGCCAGGTTGTCGGGGCCGGTGGTCAGCCTGCTGGCGCCGCGCACCCCGGTGAAGGAGACGGTGAAATCGGATGCGTCCTGCGCGTACACCTCCTCCCACAGGCCGACCGCCTGATAGGCGGTCGCGACCTCGTGATAGCCGTCGGGCATCGCCTCCCCGACGGCGAGGAAGACGTTGATCTTGCCGGGCGCCCGCACGTGCACGGTGCCCGGCGCGCTGAACTCGTCGAACAGCTCGGTCACGGCAGCCGCCTCCCGATCTCGACGAATGCGTCGACGTCGAGCTCCTCGCCGCGGGCGGTGGGGGCGGCGCCGGCCGCCTCGAGCGCCTCGGCCGCGGCGGCCGCCGAGCCGAACAGGCCCGACAGCGACTGGCGCAGCATCTTGCGGCGCTGCTGGAAGGCGGCGTCGACCACGCGGAAGGTGCGCCGACGCAGCTCCTCGTCGCCGGGCTGGGTGCCGCGCTCGAACGCGACGAGGATCGAGTCGACGTTCGGCACCGGCCAGAACACCTGCCGGCTCACGCTGCCGGCGGTGCGCCAGCGGCCGTACCAGGCCGCCTTGACGCTCGGCGAACCGTACACCTTCGAGCCGGGGCCGGCGGCGAGCCGCTCCCCCACCTCGGCCTGCACCATCACCACGCCGGAGGCCAGGGACGGCACCGTCTCGAGCAGGTGCAGGAGCACCGGCACCGACACGTTGTAGGGCAGGTTGGCCACGAGCCGCGCAGGGGCGCCGGGCAGCTCGTCGACGGCGAGCGCGTCGCGGTGGATGACCGTCAGCCGGCCGGCCGCCTCCGTGCCGCCGGCCGCCTCGACCGTGAGCGGCAGCTGGGCTGCGAGCCGACCGTCGATCTCGACGGCCAGCACGCGGGCGCCGGCCTCGAGCAGCCCGAGGGTGAGCGAGCCGAGCCCCGGGCCCACCTCGACGCACAGCTCGCCCGGGCGCACGTCGGCGGTGCGCACGATGCGGCGCACCGTGTTCGCGTCGTGCACGAAGTTCTGCCCGAGCTTCTTGGTCGGCGTCACGTCGAGGCTCGCGGCGAGCTCACGCACCTCGGCGGGCCCGAGCAGCGCGACGGTCACCCGAACCTCCCGGTGCACGCCACGCGGCCGCTCACGCGATCGCCCCGTCGGGCTCGGCCGGCGGCACGGCGCCGGTCAGCTCGGTCTCCCACGAGCCGTACACCTCGACCGTGTTCGACGCGGTCTGGGCCGCCAGGTGCTCCACCTCGGTGCCGAGGTGCTGCGCCATGAACCGCAGCGTGTGCGGGATCAGGTACGGGGCGTTCGGGCGGCCCCGGTGCGGGGCGGGCGTCAGGTACGGGGCATCCGTCTCGACCATGATCAGCGAGCGCGGCACAACCGCGAGCGCCTCGCGCAGCGCGGGCGCGTTCTTGAAGGTGACCGTGCCCGCGAAGGACAGGTACCAGCCGTGCTCGGCCGCGAGCCGGGCGAGCGCGGCCTCTCCCGAGAAGCAGTGGAACACGGTCTTCTCAGGCGCGCCGACGCGCAGCAGCGTCGCGACCACGTCGTCGTGCGCGTCGCGGTCGTGGATCTGCAGCGCCAGGCCGTGCCGCTTGGCGATGTCGATGTGCGCCTCGAAGGACTTCAGCTGCGCCGCCCGGCCCGACTCGTCGGTGCGGAAGTAGTCGAGCCCGGTCTCGCCGACGGCGCGCACCCGCGGCAGCGCGGCGAGCGCGTCGATCTCTGCGATCGCCTCATCGAGCCCACCGGCGGCCTCCAGCAGCGGCGCCTCGTTCGGGTGCAGCGCCACGGCGGCCAGCATCCGCGGCTCGCTCGCCGCGTGTTCGGCGCCCCAACGCGAGGTCTCGACGTCCACGCCGACCTGCACGATGCCGCGCACCCCGACGGCGGATGCGCGGTCGAGGTGCTCGCGCCAGTCGAGGTGGTCGATGCCGGGCTCGTCGCGGCGCACGCTCGGGTCGATGTGGGTGTGGTCGTCGTACACCGGCACGACGAGCGCGTCGGGCAGCGGAGGATATGTGCGGTCAGGCATCGGCCTCGATGCGGGGGAAGAGCGGCTCGAGGGTGCCCACGCGGGTGCCGACGGGCAGCACGCCCCACTCGCCGGCCTCGCGCAGCTTCTGGCCCGAGAGCGGCCCGAGCGCGGACTCGGCGCCGAGCGCCGCCCAGAGCTTCGGGGTCGCCTTGGTCAGCACCGGCGACAGCAGCACCGCGAGCGCCCGCAGCCCGTCGGCGGCGGTGTACAGCACGGTCGCGAGCCGGTGCCGCTGCGCCTCGTCCTTGGCCAGCGCCCACGGCTCCTGCTCGGTGATGTAGCCGTTCAGCGCGTCGACGATCCTCCACACCTGCGCCAGGGCGTCGTGGATCGCGAACCGCTCGATCGCCGCATCCGCCGCGAGCACCGCATTGCCGACCGTGACCTGCACGTCGAGGTCGGCCGCCTCGTACTTGCCCGGCTGGGGGATCTCGCCGCCGAAGTAGCGGGTCAGCATGGCGATCACCCGCGACGCGAGGTTGCCGAAGCCGTTGGCGAGCTCGGCCTGGTAGCGGGCGGCCAGGTCCTCCCAGGAGAACGAGCCGTCCTGCCCGAAGCTGATCGCCCGCATGAAGTAGTAGCGGAACGCGTCGGAGCCGAAGGTGTCGGTGATCTCGTTCGGGGCGATGCCGGTCAGTTTCGACTTCGACATCTTCTCGCCGCCGACGAGCAGCCAGCCGTGCGCGAAGACCCCGCGCGGCACCTCGAGGCCCGCCGCCATCAGCATCGCCGGCCAGATCACCGCGTGGAAGCGCAGGATGTCCTTGCCGACGATGTGCTGCGCCGGCCAGCGGCGCTCGAACTGCTCGTCGTCCTCGCCGTAGCCGATGGCGGTGGCGTAGTTGAGCAGCGCGTCGACCCACACGTAGAGCACGTGCGAGGAGTCCCACGGCAGCGGGATGCCCCAGTCGAAGGTCGACCGCGAGATGGACAGGTCGTTGAGGCCCTGCGACACGAACGCGACCACCTCGTTGCGGGCGCTCTCGGGCTGCACGAAGTCGGGGCGCTGCTTGTACAGCTCGAGCAGCTTCTCCTGGAACTCGCTCATCCGGAAGAAGTAGTTCTTCTCCTGCAGCAGCTCGAGCGGCCGGCCGTGGATCGCGCAGACCTTCTGCCCCGCGTACTCGCCCTGCCCGTCGGCGATCTCGGCCTCGGGCTTGAACTCCTCGCAGCCGACGCAGTACAGGCCCTCGTACTCGGCCTCGTAGATGTACCCGGCCGCGCGCAGCTTCTCGATGAACAGCTTCACCCGCCGCTCGTGCCGCTCGTCAGTGGTGCGGATGAAGTCGTCGTTGGCGATGTCGATCGTCTGAAGCAGCGGCAGCCACGCCTCGGTGACGAGCTTGTCCGTCCACTCCTTGGGGGTGGCGCCGTTCGCCGTGGCCGTGCGCAGGATCTTCTGGCCGTGCTCGTCAGTGCCGGTGAGCAGCCAGGTGTCGTCGCCGGCCTGCCGGTGCCACCTGGTCAGCACGTCCGCCGCGACCTCCGTGTAGGCGTGCCCGATGTGCGGCACGTCGTTGACGTAGAAGATGGGCGTCGTCAGGTAGAAGGGGCGGCCAGCGGGCATGCGAACCATCCTATTGGCGCGAAGATCGACGGATGGCTCGCACCCGGGCCCCTCGCCCGGGATGTCCCGTTATGTGACGAACCGGCCCGTCAGCGCCGCTCTTTCAGGGCCGTTTCGTAAAGATCGCGGCGCGACAGGCCGGTCTCGGCGGAGACCTGCGCGGCGGCGTCCTTGAGCCGCACCCCCTGCGTCTCGAGCAGCAGCACCCGTTGCACGGCGGCGGCGGGGTCGACGACCGGCTCCCCTGCGCCGTCGACGACGATGACGATCTCGCCGCGCACGCCGGCGGCCGCCCACTCGGCCAGCTCGGCGGCGGTGCCACGCTTGACCTCCTCGTGCAGCTTGGTCAGCTCGCGGGCGACGACCACTCGGCGCTGCGGCCCGAAGACCTGCGCGATCGCAGCCAGCGAGGCCGCCAGCCGGTTCGGCGACTCGAAGAACACGAGGGTGCGCCGCTCGCCGGCGAGCGCCGCCAGTGCGCGCATCCGCTCGCCGTCCTTGCGGGGCAGGAAGCCCTCGAAGGCGAAGCGGTCGGTCGGCAGGCCCGACACGGCGAGCGCCGTGAGCACCGCCGACGGGCCGGGCAGCGCGGTCACGTCGACGCCGGCGGAGATGGCGGCCTGCACCAGGTGGTAGCCGGGGTCGCTGACGGTGGGCATGCCGGCGTCGGAGAGCACGAGCACGTCGGTGTCGCGGGCGAGCTCCACGAGCTCCCCTGACCGGTCGCGCTCGTTGTGATCGTGCAGCGCCACGAGCCGGGGCCGGGCGGCGACCCCGAGGCCCTGCAGCAGGCGCTGCGTCACGCGGGTGTCCTCGGCGGCGACCACCTCGACCGCGCCGAGCGCGTCGACGAGCCTGCGCGTCGCGTCGCCCAGGTTCCCGATGGGCGTCGCCGCGAGGATGATCATGTGCCGAATCATATGAGGGCGCCGGTAGCATGACCGCGATGATCCAGGCCGACGCCACCGCCGCTCCCGCGCGCCGGCGGATCCCGATGTCGCGTCGCCGGCTCTGGGACTGGGGCGCTCCGGCCGGCGTCGTCGTGATCGCCGCCTTACTGCGGCTCGTCGGGCTCGGCAGCATCCACCAGCTGATCTTCGACGAGACCTACTACGTCAAAGACGCGTGGACGCTCTCGCAGCTCGGCTACGAGGGCTCGTGGGGATCGGGCGCCGATTCCTCGTTCAACCAGGGCATCACCGAGACCTGGACCCGCGCCGCGGAGTTCGTCGCGCACCCGCCGCTCGGCAAGTGGCTGATCGCGCTCGGCGAGCACCTGTTCGGCATCACCGACGCGTTCGGCTGGCGGTTCTCCACCGCGGTCGCGGGCGTGCTCGCCGTGGTGCTGGTCATGCTGATCGCCAAGCGGCTGTTCCACGGCTCCACGCTGCTCGCCGTGATCTCCGGGCTGCTGATGGCGATCGACGGCAACGCCATCGTGCTCTCGCGGGTGGCGCTGCTGGACAACTTCGTGATGCTGTTCGCCCTCGCCGGGGTCGGCGCCGTGCTGCTCGACCGGGACTGGCGCGACCGCCGGGCCGCGCGCGGCATGGTGCTGTGGCGGCCGTGGCTGCTCGTGGCGGGACTGCTGTTCGGCCTCGACGCGGGCATCAAGTGGTCGGGCTTCTACTTCCTCGCCGTCTTCGGCGTGTACGTGGTGCTGTGCGACGTGATGGCGTACCGGCGCAAGTGGCGCGAGCCCGGCGCGGGGCATCCGTTCACCGTGCTCGGCCAGGGCGTCGTGAACTTCGTGCAGCTGGTGCCGATCGCGCTGGCCGCCTACCTCGCCACCTGGACCGGCTGGCTCGTCACCGACGGCGGCTGGGACCGGCACTGGGTCGAGAGCGACCCGAAGCTCAACGCGTGGCACGGGGCGCTCAGCTGGGTGCCGTACTGGGTGCAGAACCTGTGGCACTACCACACCGAGCTCTACAACTATTCGATCAACCTGCACGCGACGCATCCGTACCAGTCGAACCCGCTCGGCTGGATCCTGATGCTGCGCCCGACGAGCATGTACTACGTCGGCACGCAGGACGGGCAAGACGGATGCACGGCCTCCGGCGGCTGCTCGGCGGCGATCACCGAGCTCGGCAACCCGTTCATCTGGTGGGCGATGGCGCTCGCGCTGCTGTGGCTGATCTGGCTGTTCGCCCGCTACCGCGACCGGCGGGCCGGGCTGCTGCTCGCCGGGGTCGGCGCCGGCTGGCTGCCGTGGGTGATCCTCTACCACGGGCGCACGATCTTCACCTTCTACTCGATCGCGTTCGAGCCGTACCTGATCCTCGGGCTCACGCTCGCGCTGGGGCAGATCCTCAGGCGCTGGCGCGGCGCCCGCGGCATCGCGGTCGTCGGCGGCTTCCTGCTGCTCGCCTGCGCCGCGACGGTGTTCTTCCTGCCGATCTGGACGGGCATCCAGACGAGCTACGCCTACTGGCACGCGCACATGTGGCTGGACAGCTGGATCTGACCGGTTGAATGGGGGCATGAGCCGCAAGATCATCCTCGACTGCGACCCCGGGCACGACGACGCGGTGGCGCTGCTGCTGGCCCAGGCCAACCCCTCCGTCGAGCTGCTGGCCGTCACCACCGTGGCCGGCAATCAGAGCCTGCCGAAGGTGACGCACAACGCGCTCGGCATCGCCGAGGTGGCGGGCATCACCGCCCCGATCGCCGCCGGCGCGGCCGGGCCGCTGGTGCGTGCGGCGCGCTTCGCCGGCGAGATCCACGGGGCGAGCGGACTCGACGGGGTGAGCCTGCCCGAGCCATCCGTCGCCCTCGACCCGCGGCATGCGGTCGACCTGATCGTCGAACTCGTGATGTCGCACGAGCCGGGCGAGATCACGCTCGTGCCGACCGGGCCGCTGACCAACATCGCGCTGGCGGTGCGGCGCGAGCCGCGCATCGTCGACCGGGTGCGCGAGGTCGTGCTGATGGGCGGGGCCGCCCGCACCGGCAATCGCACCCCGGTGGCGGAGTTCAACATCCTGTTCGACCCCGAGGCGGCCGACGTGGTGTTCTCGGCCGGGTGGCGGGTCACCATGGCCGGGCTCGACGTCACCCACCAGGCCGTCGCCACCCCCGACGTCGCCCGGCGCGTGGCCGCGATCGGCGGACGCAAGGCCGACTTCGTCGTCGAGCTGCTCGAGGCGTTCGGCCGCGCGTACCGCGACGTGCAGGGCTTCGACGCGCCGCCCGTGCACGACCCGGTCGCGGTCGCCGTGGTGATCGCGCCCGAGCTGTTCGAGATCGTGCCCGCGCCGATCGCGGTCGAGCTGACCGGCACGCACACGACCGGCATGACCGTGGTCGACCTGCGCCCGTGGGTGCCGCGCGACGTGCCCACGCGCGTCGTGCTGGGCCTCGACCGCGGCCGGTTCTGGGATCTCGTCGTCGACGCGGTGCGCTGAAAGGCGCCGTGCGCGCACCGGCCCGGCACACCGCCGCCGCCCCGCCCGCCGTCTAGTCTGGTCGGGTGGCTGAGACGGCCGTGGACGAGGCGCGCGTGCAGGTGCTCGGGCCGGTTCGGGTCGCAGCACCCGGCGGGCCCGCCCTCGACGTGCCCGGGGTGAACGGCAAAGCACTCATCGTCTCCCTCGTGCTCGCCAAGGGCGCCGTCGTCTCGGTCGCCTCGCTGGTCGAGGACATCTGGCAGGACGACCCGCCCCGCAACGCCCGCGCCGCGCTGCAGACCCTCGTCTCGCGCGTGCGCGCCGCCTCGGGCGACGACGTCATCGAGTCGGTCGCCGGCGGCTACCGGCTCGGAGTGCCGCCCGCCCAGGTCGACCTGTGGCGGCCCGACGCACCCCGCCGCGGCGAGCCCGGCGCCGACCTCGGCGACAGCGAGCTCGCCGAGCGGCTGCGCGAGGTCGCCGAGGCCGAACGCTCCCGCGCCCTGACCGACCGGGCCGCCCGCGCCCTCGCCGCCGGCGACGCCCAGGCGGCGCTCGAGGCCGCGCAGACCCTGGCCGACCGCTCCCCCTTCGACGAGCAGGCGCAGCTGCTGCTGCTCAAGGCGCTCGCCGCCGCCGGGCGCCGCACCGACGCGCTGCGCGCCTTCGCCGAGTTCCGCGAACGGCTCGCCGACGAGCTGGGCGCCGACCCCGGCCCCGAGCTGGTCGCCTGCCACGCCGCCCTGCTGCGCGAGCCCGAGCAAGCCGAGCCGCGGCATGTCGTCGTCGGCGTGCGCGCGGCCCCCAACCCGCTGATCGGCCGCGACCGCGATGTGGCAGCGCTCGAGCGGATGCTTCAGCGATCGCGCCTCACCACGATCCTCGGCCCCGGCGGCCTCGGCAAGACGCGACTCGCGCAGGAGCTCGCCGCCCGCGCCGCCCAGAGCACCCCCGGCGTCGTGTTCGTCGAGCTCGCGAGCATCCGCGACCCGGAGGACGTGCCCCTCGCCGTCGCCGCGACCCTCGGCATCGGCGAGGTGAGCCCCGGCCGGCTCAGCCTGCAGGACCCGATCGTGCTGCTCGACCTGCGCACCCGCATCCACGCGGCCCTCTCCGAGCGGCCCACCCTGCTCGTGCTCGACAACTGCGAGCACGTCGTCGAGGCGGTCGCTTACCTCGCCGATCAGCTGCTCGCGCAGATCCCCGGAGTGCGCATCCTCGCCACGAGCCGCGCCCCGCTGCAGCTGACCGCCGAGAGCGTCTACCCGCTCGAGCCGCTGGGCGCCTCCGCGCCGGGGCCCGACACGACGCGCACCGACGCGACGGATGCCTCCGCCTGGGGCCCCGCCGTCGAACTGTTCGTCGAGCGGGCCCGGGCCGCGCGCCCGGGCGCGAGCCTGCCCCTCGACGCGGTGGCCCGGCTGTGCGACCACCTCGACGGGCTGCCGCTCGCGATCGAGCTGGCGGCCGCGCGCATCCGTTCGATGTCGGTCGACGAGATCGAGCGGCGCCTCGGCAACCGCTTCGCCCTGCTGCGCGGCGGCGACCGCACCGCCCCCGAACGGCACCGCACCCTGATCGCGGTGATCGACTGGAGCTGGAACCTGCTCTCCGAGTCGGAGCGGCGCATGCTGCGGCGCCTCTCCCGCTTCCCCGGCGGCTTCAGCCGCGACGCGGCCGTCGAGGTGGCGGTGCCGACGGGCGAGCAGGGGGTCGACGAGGCGGCCCGGCTCGCGGCATCCGATGACCTGGACGCGCTCGTGACCCAGTCGCTCGTGTCGGTCTCCGAGAACCCGGCGACGGGCCGGCTGCGCTATCGGATGCTCGAGACGGTGCGCGAGTTCGGCGACATGGCCCTCGTCGACGCCGGGGAGGACGCCGAGGTGGAGGCCGCGATGGGCCGGTGGGCGCGTTCCTTCGCCCTCGACGCCGTCGCGGGCATCGCCACCGCACGCCAGGCGGCGGTGGTGCGCGCGCTCGACGTGGAGCACGACAACCTGATCGGCGTGCTGCGCGGCAGCGGCCCGGGCGAGGCCGAGGTGGCGGTGCCCGTTTTCGCGGCGCTGCTGTTCCACTGGCTGGTGCGCAACCAGTTCCGCGAGGCGCTGTCCTTCGCCGAGCCGATGGCGAACGTCATGGCGCGCGTCGAGGGCGCCGAGGTGCCGCCCGAGGCAGCCGACGCGACCGCGCTCACCCTGATGTACGCGACGCTGATGAGCATCGGCGGCGCGCTCGGGCCCCGCGACCGGGGGCAGCGGGGACAGCGAGAACAGCCCGACGACAACCCGCTGCCCGACCTGCCGCCCATGACCCTGCTGCGCGCCGGCGTGCGCGCCGGGCTGTGGCTGCGGCGCCTGGTGCGCTCGGGCGCGGTCTCGCCGTGGCTCGCCGGCATCGCCGAGCTGCTGATCGCGGCCAGGCGCCGCGAGACGGCCCTGGCGCAGATCGACCGCCTGCGCAGCTCCGACGTCGAGCTCGTGTCCACCCTCGCGAACCTGTTCAGCGGCCTCTACCTCGAGAACGCCGGCGAGATCGACATCGCCGTCGCCCGCGCCACCGACGCGTACCGCGTGACCGATCGGCTCGGGCTCGCCTGGATGGCCGGGCAGGCGGCGCAGAGCCTCGCGCACCTGAGCAGCCAGGACGACCGGCCGGCCGATGCCGTGCGCTGGGCCGAGACCGCGAACCGCCACCTGGCCGAGCTGGGCGCCGTGGAGGAGATCCGCCAGTTCGACTGGATCCTCGCGATCAACCGGCTCAAGCTCGGCCGGCCGGGCGGGGCCCGCGAGGTGTTCGAGCGGTTCACCCGGGAAGAGGAGGGCCAGCCCGGCTTCGAGCGCGAGGACATGCGCGCGATCGGCTGGGCCGGCCTCGCCGAGCTCGCCGCCGCCGAGGGCCGGATCGAGGAGAGCCTGCGGCTGTACCGGGAGGTCGCCCGGCTCTACGAGCGGCAGCGGCTGCCGCTGGCCGCCGGCACGTGGTACCTGGTGGGCGCGGCGGGCTCGCTCGCGGCATCCGTCTACCACGACGCGTTCGACGAGCACGCGCTCGCCAGCTGGCGCCGGCTGCGGCAGGGCGCGCGTATCTTCGCCCGCCTGCGCGGCGGCGAGGTGATCGACCGGCCCGTGTTCTCGGCGGCGCTGGTGGGTCTCGGGCTCGGGCTGCTGACCCGGTCGACGGATGCCTCGTGCCGGGCCGGCCTCGAACTGCTGGCGCTGGCCGAGCGGCTGCACAGCCGGCAGGACCAGCCGGTGCTGGTGCGTGCGCGCGCGGCGGCCTACGCGGCCGAGCGCGCGGGGGCGGACGCGCTCGAGGCGGCCCGCGCCCGCGTGGCCGAGCTGCCCGACCTCACGGCGTGCACCGCGCGTGCGGCCGAGGTGCTGCGGGACACCCGGATCTAGCCGGGCGGTGAACGTCACGATCGGGCACGGGAATCTCGCGATACCCGTGCCCGATCGTGACGTTTGTGCCCGGGCGGCTACGCCTTCCGCATGTACGCCCGCACCGTCAGCGGCGCGAACACGGCCACGACGACCACGGCGCCGAGCAGCGACCAGCCGAGGTCGGCGCCCGCCGGCTGCGCGTCGCACAGGTTGCGCACCGCGGTGATGACGTGCGAGATGGGGTTCACGTCGGTGAACCACTTCAGCCAGCCGGGCAGCGTCGAGGTGGGCACGAACGCGTTCGACAGGAACGTCAGCGGGAAGAGCACCATGAACGAGATGCCCTGCACGCTCGAGGCGGTGCGGGCGATCACGCCGAGGAACGCGAAGATCCAGCTGATGCACCAGGCGACGACGACCACGACCAGTCCGCCGAGCACGACGCCGGCCACGCCGCCCTCGGGCCGCCAGCCCATGACGATGCCGGTGAGGAAGGTGATGGCCGTCGCGATCGCGTAGCGCAGGGTGTCGGCGATCAGCGCGCCCGACAGGGGCGCGATGCGCGCGATGGGCAGCGAGCGGAACCGGTCGAACACGCCCTTGTCCATGTCTTCGCGCAGCTGCACGCCCGTGACGACCGAGGCGGTGATGACCGTCTGCACGAGCACGCCGGGGATGATCGTCGGCAGGTAGTGCGCGATGCTGCCCGAGATGGCGCCGCCGAACAGGTAGGTGAACATCACCGTGAACAGGATCGGCTGCAGCGTCACGTCCATGAACTGCTCGGGCGTGCGGCGGAACTTGACCAGGCCCCGGTAGGCCATGGTGAGCGAGTTGGCGACCGTCTGCGCGAAGCTCGTGTGGTTCTTCAGCCTGCGCTCGGAGACGGGGGTGATGGGCTTCAGACTGTTGCCTGCGAGCGTGGTCATGCGAGCACCTCCTCGGTGGTCTCTTCGGCCTCGGTGACGCCGTGGCCGGTGATGGTCAGGAACACCTCGTCGAGCGTCGGCTTCTGCACCGACAGCTCGGCGAGACGGATGCCGGCGGAGCGGAACGCCAGCAGCAGGTCGGTGACCCGGTCGGCGTCCGACATCGGCACGGTGATCCGCGCGGCCTCGGGCGACGGGGTGCCCTGCACGCCGAACACCTGCTCGATGAGCCGCAGCGCCTCGCCGGTCTCGTTGGTGTCGGCGAGCCGCAGGATGAGCGACGAGGTGCCGATCGAGGCCTTCAGCTCGTCGCCGGTGCCCTCGGCGACGACCTTGCCGGCGTCGATGACCGCGATGCGGTCGGCGAGCTGGTCGGCCTCGTCGAGGTACTGGGTGGTCAGCAGCACGGTCGACCCGGTGGCGACGAGCTGGCGGATGGTGTCCCACATCTGCCCGCGGGTGCGCGGGTCGAGGCCCGTGGTGGGCTCGTCGAGGAAGATGAGCGGCGGCTGCGCGATGAGGGAGGCGGCCAGGTCGAGGCGGCGGCGCATGCCGCCGGAGAACTTGGCGAGGGGCCTGGTCGCGGCATCCGTGAGCCCGAACGCCTCGAGCAGTTCGGCGCCCTTCGCCTTGGCCTGCTTGCTCGAGAGGCCGAGCAGGCGGCCGAAGATGTACAGGTTCTCGTTGGCCGAGAGCTTCTCGTCGACGGAGGCGTACTGCCCGGTCACGCCGATCAGCTGGCGCACGATCTGCGCCTCGCGCACGACGTCGTGGCCGAAGATGCGGCCTTCGCCGCCGTCGGGCCGCAGCAGGGTGGCGAGCATGGAGATGGTGGTCGTCTTCCCCGCGCCGTTCGGGCCGAGCACGCCGTAGACGGTGCCCGCCTTTACGGTGAGGTCGACGCCGTCGACCGCGCGGTTCTGCCCGAACACCTTGACGAGGCCGCGGGCCTCGACGGCGTATTCGGTGGAAGTCATGGGTGGGTTCCTCTCTGTGGATTCCCGAGGTTCGTGAGTCCAGGGTGCGCGAGACCGCTTACATGCGGCTTTCGCGCCGCTTACATGCGCGCCGGCGAGCGCACTCGCACGCTTGGTCAGCGGCGCGAGTCGGCGACCATTGCGCGAAGCTCTTGTTCAAGGTCAGGGCGCGACCTCGCCGGTAACAGCTCGACTTTGAATCCGGGGTCGCCCGGGGGCGCAACGGTCAAGCGCATTCCCTGCTTGGTGTTCATCTTCGAAGTGAGGTCGACCGTCTCTACAGCCTTGACGTCCGCGAGACGGATGCGCGCAAGCTCGGTAACCTGCCTGCCGCGTACTTCCCAAAAGGAAAGCACTGTTCCGTCAATGGCGACCACGGTGCGCACCCACCCCGATCGGGAGAGGGATCCTGTTCCCAGGCCCAATTGCATCGCGAGCCCGGCGGTCGTCAAGTTGTCGAAAATCAGGCCGCCTGGCATGCGGGCGAGAAGAAGTTCGCGCACTGCGTCCGTCAGCACTCGGATGGCGCATATGAGGAGCACTGGGCTGGCGAGGAATCCAACTCCTGTCAGCACCGTTACGAAGATCGCGGCATCGACGCCGCGCTCGTCCGTGTCCTGCATCAGCACGCGAGCGGCCACGACGAAGTCACCATTGGAGCCGACCATCACCACGACGTAGGCGGCAAGCAGCAGAAGCATCGCCACGGCAACCACGCCCGCTATGACCCCGACGGCCGCGAGTACGTCCGCAACCACACGCTGGGCCACTGTGATGCACATGCGCGTGTCCGCGGGAGGGGGAGCGCTGAGGCGAGCAATGTTGCCTTCCCCACCCACCGTGGATGAACGGATGCTGCGGGCCCGTCCGGCCGCCCACGCAGCACTCCACGAACTGACAACGAACCCCCAGAACAGACCCGTCATCAGGATCCCGAATTGGCTGCGCGAGAGGAGCGCCCACGACGAAACCAGTTCGCACACCACCAGCAGAACCAAGCAGCCGGCGAATGTGACAGCCAGTACGGTGCACCATCTGGCGACTCCTTGTAGGCGCACGAGGCTCTTCATGCTGCGCAACCCGGCTCTTGTATCGTCGCAGCTCCGGAGCACTCACTCATGACCGGCGGAACCAGCGCGTCCATGACCGCTTCGGTCGCGAAGCTTCGCGAATCGCTCGCAGCCCGTCTTCGGCGTAGATCGCCACGTCCAGTCTGAAACGCGGTTCGAGGGCTCGGACCTGGGCGAGGACATCATCCTCAAGCCCGCGTTCCGCGTGGCGGAAGATCAAAGGCAGTTCAGCTGGAGACACGTCTCGATATTCGCCTTCGGCGGCCAGTTCCCCATCCGCCATACGGTCAGCGGCCGCCTTTGCCGCACTGAACTCGTGCTGGCGCAATTCGAAGAGTGCCGCCTCAAGCGCATCCGCGTCGCTCGGGCTGAGTGCTCGAAGTCGCTCCTGAATCTCGTCGTCGAACACGTGCCAGGGTTGCGGGATCATCCGCACGTTGACAGTGCGGTCGGTGTCAATCCACACGGGCTCTCCGCCTATCCGCCATGCCCGGCGTCAACCTCGCACCTCGCACCTCGCGCCAACGCGCGCAAACCGAGACAACTCGACCCCTCAACCTCTCGACGAACGACCCGCGGGAGGTCCGGCCTCCGACATCAGAGGAGGTAGTACCGCACGCTTGAGCAATTCTTAGCGCACGCGCCGGCACCGAGGCCATCGTTCAGTCGCCGACGCCGTGCCCCAGAGCTGGGGGCGCACTCCTCAGGTGGCCTGAAACGTCGGCGCGGACGGCGGCCGAAACCTGCTCCCCTCCCGCGCGACGCGCACGGCGCCGCGCTTAACGCGTGTTGAACGTCGGTCTACGATGGCCGCGTGGCACACGCTGTGTTCGACGGACTGCCCGACACCCCGCTCGTGACGACCGACTGGCTCGCCGCGCACCTCGGTGACGAGGGCCTCGTGTTGCTCGACGCGACCGTGCTCGCCGTGCCCGGCTTCGGCACCGCCACCGCCTACGTCAGCGGCGACGAGGAGTACCTGGCCAAGGGCCACATCCCCGGCGCGGTGTTCGCCGACCTGCTCGAGTCGTTCAGCGACCCGGAGGGCGAGTACCCGTTCACCCACCCCGACGCGAAGCACTTCGAGCGGGCCGCGCAGTCGGTCGGCGTCGACGCCGAGACCGCCGTGGTCGTCTACGACAACGCGCTCGGCCAGTGGGCGGCACGGCTCTGGTGGCTGTTCCGGGCCTTCGGCTACGACGACGTGCGCGTGCTCGACGGCGGACTGAAGAAGTGGGTCGCCGAGGGCCGGGAACTCGCGCTCGGCTACGTGCCGCCGCGCAAGGCCGGCGAGTTCTACGCCGACGAGCGCGACGAACTGTGGGCCGACAAGACCTACGTCGAGGCCGTCGTGCGCGGCGAGAGCGACGCCGTGCTCGTATGCGGCCTGCCGCCGCGCGAGTTCTCCGGCGAGCAGAGCCCGCGGCTGCGCCCCGGCCACATCCCCGGCAGCGTCAACGCGCCGGCCGGCTGGCTCGTCGACCGCGACACCAACGCCTTCCTGCCCGCCGAGCGGCTGCGCGAGGTGCTCGGGCTCGCCGCGGAGACCGACTCGCCCGTCGTCACCTACTGCGGCAGCGCGATCGCCGCGACCGCCGACGCGCTCGCCCTCACGCTGATCGGCCACGACGACGTGCGCGTGTACGACGGATCGCTCAACGAGTGGGCCTCCGACGCGAACGCGCCCCTCGAGGGCTCTTCCCTCGCGGCGGCTCGGCGCCCGTAGCGCCCCGGCGCCCGCCGCCGGCCTTCGCCGCCGCGCCCTTTTCGGCAGCTTCGGTCGGCCCCGCAGCACCCCGCGACGACCCCGCGGTGCGCCCGCGCAGCACCCCGACGAAGTCGTCCACGAGTTCGCGCACCTCGGCCGGCGTCTCGCGCAGCCAGGCGAACCCGACCCGCCAGCCCGGCGCGTCGAGCACGGGCCGCGCGACCACGTCGCGCCGGGCGTACAGCCGCGCCACCGACTGCGGCACCACGAGCACCCCGGCCCCCGCCGCGACGACCTGCACCCACGTCTCGACGTCGTCGTCGAACGGATGCCTCGCCTCGCCGTCCAGCTCTGCGAGCCGCACCTCGTCCGCCGCCTCGATCAGATGCCCCTCCGCGGCGAGCGCGAACGGCTGCTCCTCATACAGCGGCACCAGGTGGAGCACCTCGGGGTCGAGCCGCACCCCCTCGTCGCCGACCCCGTCCCCGAGTGGCAGCCGCACGAACACCCCGTCGGCGGCGCCGGCGCGCAGCGGGGCGGTCTGGGCCGAGGCATCCGTCACCGCACGACCCAGCGTGAGCTCGAGCGGCGCCTCGGGGTGCCGCGCGGCCCACACCCGCGCCCACTTGCCGGGCATGACGCCGCGCGGGTAGGCGATGCGCAGGCTGCTCACGCTGCCAGCGTAAACGGATGGTAATTAGGCTGGCGGTGATGTGCCGACTGCTCGCCTACGCCGCCCCCTCCCCCGTCTCGGCCGCCGCTGCACTGGGCGAGAGCCAGGCGGCGGTGTTCCGCGACATGGCCGAGCTGCACGACGACGGCTGGGGCACCGCCTGGGTGTCGCCGCAGACGGGCGCGGTCGAGGCCTACCGCACCACCGACAGCGGATTCGAGAACCCCGAGCTCGCCCGCGCGCTGGGCGACGCGTCGGCGGCGGCGCGCATCGTGCACCTCAGGCTCGCGACCGAGGGGCTCGCGTGCACGATCGGCAACACGCATCCGTTCACGGCCGACGGCATGGCGTTCGCGCACAACGGAGGCCTCGTGCCGGCCGACGAGCTGCTGCCCTTGATCTCGCCCGAGGTCGCCGCGACCCTGCAGGGCGACACGGACAGCGAGCGGTACTTCGCGGTGATCCGCAGCCGCATCGCCGCGGGGCTCGGCGCCGCCGACGCGGCCGCCGCGGCGGTGCGCGAGCTGCGCCCGCTGTTCCCGCGCGCGAGCCTGAACGCGCTGCTGCTCACGCCGACCGAGCTGGTGGCGGTGCACGCAAGCCAGGCGGCGCCCATTCCGCACGACATGCTCGACGCGAGCGGTCTCGAGCGGCTGCCGGCCGACCACCGCACCGCGTACTACCAGATGCACGAGCGGCGGCTGCCGGACGGCACGGTGCTGTTCGCCTCGACCGGGCTCGACGTCGCCGACTGGACGCCGCTGCCCGCCGAGACGGTCGCCGCGGTCGACCTCGCCACCCTCGAGGTCTCGTACCGACCGATCGCGGCCGAGGCCTACAGCGAGTAAAAGGCCGTGAGCGCGCCCGCCAGCGCGAACGGGTCGGCGACGTGGCACAGCTCCCGCGCCGAGTGCATCGACAAGAGCGGCACCCCCACGTCGACGGTCGCGATGCCCAGCCTGGTCGCCGTCAGCGGCCCGATCGTCGACCCGCACGGCACCGCGTTGTTCGACACGAACTCCTGATACGGCACCCCGGCGAGCTCCGACAGCCGCGCCCACAGGGCGGAGCCGGCCGCATCGGTCGTGTAGCGCTGGTTGGCGTTGATCTTGAGCAGCGGTCCGCCGCCCGCGATCGGCCGGTTGGCCGGGTCGTGCCGCTCGGGGTAGTTCGGGTGCACGGCGTGCCCCGCGTCGGAGGACACCACCCAGCTGGCGGCGAACGCGCGCAGGCGATCGGATGCCACGGCCCCCAGCCCCTCGGAGACCAGCAGCAGCACATCCTCCAGGAACGGCCCCGACGCGCCGGAGCGGCTCTGACTGCCCAGCTCCTCGTGGTCGAACGCGGCCAGCACGGCGATGTGCCGCGCCTCGCCGGCATGGTCGGCCGCCGCGATGAGCGCGGTAACCCCGGCGTGCACCGAACTCAGGTTGTCGAGGCGGCGGCTCGCGAACAGGCTGCCGCCGAGGCCGAAGCGGGCGGGCGGCTGCGTGTCGGCGGTGAGCAGGTCGTAGCCGAGGATGTCGTTGCGCGCCACCCCGGCCGCGTCGGCGACGATGCCGAGCAGGTCCCCTGCCCCGAGTGGCGCGTCGGCCGCGACCCCGAAGACCGGCTGGGTGTGCCGCTGCCGGTCGAGGGTGAGCCCGTCGTTGACCCCGCGGTCGAGGTGGATCGCCAGTTGCGGGATGCGCAGCAGCGGCCCGGTGCGCACCAGGTGCTCGGCGCCGTCACGGGTGACGACGCGGCCGGCGAGCTCGAGCTCGCGGTCGAGCCAGGAGTTCAGCAGCGGGCCGCCGTAGACCTCGACCCCGGCCTGAAGCCAGCCGTGCGCCTCCGTGGTCGGCTGCGGCTTCAGCTTGAAGGCGGGTGAGTCGGTGTGCGCCCCGAGGATGTGGAATGGGGTGGTCGGACCGGCGCCCTCGCGCACGACCCAGGCGATGACCGCGCCGTCGCGGACGACCACATGGCGGCCGGGGCCGGCGGGCCAGGCATCCGTCTCGGAAAGCCGGGTGAAGCCGGCCGCCTCGAGCCGGCGCGCCGCCTCGGCGGCGGCGTGGTAGGAGCTCGGCGACGCCTCGACGAACGCGGCGAGGTCGGCGATGTACGAGTCGATGGCGGGCGCGTCGGCGGTGTCGGTCACGCCTCCACGCTAGTGCGCTGCATCGCCCACCGGCACCGCGAGCGGCGGCCCCACATAGCGCGCCGACGGCCGGATGATCTTCCTGTCGCGCGCCTGCTCGAGCACGTGCGCGGTCCAGCCGACGGTGCGGGCGAGGGCGAAGGTCGCGGTGAACAGCTCGCGCGGAATGCCGCACTGCTCCATCACCACGGCGGCGTAGAACTCGACGTTGGCGTGCAGCTCGCGGCCCGGTTTGAGTTCGGCGAGCAGCCGCTCGACCGTCTGCTCGAACTCGAGCGCGAATGCGACCCGCGGTCCGCCGAGCTCGCGCGCGACGCCGGAGAGCAGCACCGCGCGCGGGTCCACGGTGCGGTACACCGCGTGGCCGAAGCCCATGATCCGCCGGCCCGTGGCCAGCTGCCCGCGCACCCACGGCTCGATGCGCGAGGCCTCGCCCACCTCGTCGAGGCTGTCGAGGGCGCGCGCCGGGGCGCCGCCGTGCAGCGGCCCCGACAGCGAGCCGAGCGCGCCGGCGAGACACGAGGCGACGTCGGCCCCGGTCGAGGCGATCACCCGCGCCGTGAAGGTGGAGGCGTTGAAGCCGTGGTCCATCGCCGCGACGAGGTACGCGCTCAACGCGCGCTCGTGGGCGACGGATGGCTCGTGCCCCGTGACCTGGTACAGGTACTGCGCCACCGTGCCGCGGCCCGGCAGCGGCGCGAGCGGCTCGAGCCCGGCCCGACGCCGGTGCAGCCCGGTCAGCAGCACCGGGGTCGCCGCCGCGAGGGTGACGGCGTCGGTGAGACGGCCCTCGTCGTCGAGGTCGTACACGGGGCGCATCCCGAGCCGTGCCGACAGCAGCGGCAGCGCCGCCTTGAGCCCGGCGACCGGATCCGGGCCCGGGACCGCGGACGCCGCGTCGAGCACCTCGCCCAGTTCCGGGAGCTGCCGCGCCGCCGCGATGCGCGCCTCGAAGCCGGCGAGTTCGACCGGGTCGGGCAGGTGCCCGGCGACGAGCAGGTGCCAGACCTCCTCGAAGGTCGAGGTGCGCGCGAGCTCGGTCGCAGGCCACTCGCGGTACTGGTAGAAGCCCTCGAGCCCCCGCACGTCGCTGATCGCGGTCTCGGCCACGGCGACGCCCGAGAGTCCGCGCGGCACGTCGATGAGCTGATCGTTGTGCTCCATGCCCTCAGTGTGGGAACTTGATCACGCCGTCGTCAATCTTGATCGGATCAACATGACCGTTCCGCGCCTCACCGCCGCCCAGGCCGCGGCGCGCCTCGGCGTCAAGCCCCAGACGCTCTACGCCTACGTCTCCCGCGGGCTGCTCTCCCGCGAGCGCTCGGCAACCGGCTCCACCTTCGACCCGCTCGAGGTCGAGGCGTTCGCGCGCCGCCGCCGGCCCTCCGCCCCGGCCAGCACCCCGCGCACCTCGCGCGCGGCCGCGGCCGGCTCGCCGCTCATGGTGCTCGACACCGACATCGCGCTGATCGAGGACGACGAGCTGATCTACCGCGGACGACCTGCCGCCGAACTCGCCCTGACCGACAGCGTGGAGAAGGTCGCCGCCTGGCTCTGGGGTCTTGATGCGCACGCGCAGCTCGACGCGCACCCCGACTCCGTCGCAGCTGCCCGCCGCGCGGTGACGACCCTCGCCCCGGCCGCTCCCCTGCTCAGCCGAGTGCAGGCGGCCGTCGTCGCGATGGGAGCCGCCGACCCGCTGCGCCACGACCCGAGCGAGGCGAACCTGAGGCGCATCGGCGCCGAGCTCCTCGTCGGGGTGCCTCGGGCGCTCGCGCCGAGCGAGCCGGCGGCCGGCGCATCCGTCGCCGAAAGCCTCTGGACCGCCCTCGCCGGCCGCGCCCCCGAGCCCGCCGGGTCGCGCGCGATCTCGGCCGCCCTCGTGCTCGCGGTCGACCACGACCTGGCCGCCTCCACCCTCGCCGCGCGGGTCGCGGCCTCGGCCCGCGCCGACGGTTACGCGGTCGTGAGCGCCGCGCTCGGCGCCTTCGACTCCGCGCTGCACGGCGACGCGAGCCGTCCGGCGGCCGAGCTGCTCGCCCGGGTGGTCTCCGGCGAGGCGGCCGAGACGGCGATCGCCGCGGCCGTGCGCGACGGCGGGCGCGGCGTGCCGGGTTTCGGGCAACCGCTCTACCGCGGCACGGATGCCCGCGCCCGGGCGCTGCTGCCCCTCGTCGGCGCGCTGCCCGGGGCGGCGCCCGTCACCGAGGCCGCCGCGGCGATCGCCGGCGTGGTCGAGGCGCGCGCCGGCCTGCACCCGAACTTCGACTTCGCCCTCGCCGTGCTCACCGGCGCGGCGGGCATGGCGCCGGATGCGGGCAGTGCGGTCTTCGCCGTCGGTCGCACGGTCGGCTGGATCGCCCACGCCCTCGACGAGTACCGGCAGCGTCCGCTGCGCCTGCGCCCCCGCGGCCGCTACGTGGGGCCGTGAGCAGAGACCCCCTACCTGCCGCCCTCGATCTTGCGGCTGCGCTGCTCCACCGCCGGCGGGCCGTACGGGTAGTCCTCGACCTGGGGCGTGCTCGCCGCGCTGAGCCGCTCGAGCTCCTCGCCCGTGAGCTGCAGCTCGATCGCACCGAGGTTGTCGGTCAGCTGCTCGACCGTGCGCGCCCCGAGGATCACGCTCGTCACGCCCGGCTGCGCGTCGAGCCACGCGAGCGCCACCTGCGACGAGCTCGCGCCGTGCGCGGCCGCGACGGATGCCACGGCCTCCAGCACCCGCCACGTCGTCGGGTTCGCGTTGCGCTTCTCCCACGCCTCCATGCCGCGCTGCGGGTCTTCGCCGAGCCGGGTGGCGCCGGCCGGCGGCTCGTCGCGGCGGTACTTTCCGGTGAGCCAGCCGCCGCCGAGCGGCGACCACGGCAACAGCCCGATGCCGGCGTCGAGCGCGGCGGGCACGATCTCGTGCTCGATGCCGCGCACCAGCAGGCTGTACTGCGGCTGCAGCGTCACCGGCTGCGGCAGCCCGAGGGCGCGGGCGGTGTGCACGATCTTCGTCAACTGCCAGCCGAGCACGTTGGAGAAGCCGTAGTAGGCGATCTTCCCGGCGCGGATCGCGTCGGCGTAGAACTCCACGGTCTCCTCGACCGGGGTCAGGGCGTCCCACCCGTGCGCCTGGTACAGGTCGATGCGCTCCACTCGGAGGCGCCGCAGCGAGTCGTCGAGCGCGCGGGCCAGGTGCCGGCGCGAGAGCCCGTGGTCGTTCGGCCCCTGCCGCCCCATCGGGAAGCGGCCCTTGGTGGCGATCACCATCTGCTCGGCTTCGCTCGGGCGGGAGGCCAGCCAGCGCCCGATGATCTCCTCCGACGTGCCCATGCTGTAGCGGTTCGCCGTGTCGATGAAGTTGCCGCCGGCGGCGACGTAGGCGTCCATGATCCGGAACGACGTCTCCTCGTCGGCCTCGTGGCCGAAGGTCATGGTTCCGAGGGCCTGCACCGTCACCGCGGTGCCGCTGCGTCCGAGCATCCGATAGCGCATGCCTCGACGCTACGCCGCAAAGTTGCCCGAGACGTAGCGCGCCATTCACCGAATGTTGCAGAACGCCTGTTGTTATGGTGTCGGACGCGTGTCGAACTCGGCGAGCACGCAACGAGCGAACGGATCCCTGTGACCACCCGAACAGCGGAATACCCGCGACCGGACCACTTCCTCCTCCACCTCTCCGACACCCACCTGCTCGCGCCCGGATCCGGGCCGGGCGGCACCGGCAAGCTGTACGACTCGGTCGACAGCGCCGCCCACCTCTCCCGGCTCTTCACCGAGCTCGAGGCGAGCCGCGGCCGGCCCGAAGCCATCGTCTTCACCGGAGACCTCGCCGACAAGGGCGAGCCCGAGGCGTACGACACTCTGCGCCGCGTCGTCGAGCCCGCGGCCGAGCGCATGGGCGCGCAGGTCATCTGGGCGATGGGCAACCACGACGATCGGATGGCCTTCCGATCGCACCTCTTCCGCGAAGTGCCCACCATGCGGCCGGTCGACCGGGTCTACGACGTGAACGGCCTGCGCGTCATCACGCTCGACACGAGCGTGCCGGGCCACCACTACGGCGAGCTCAGCGGCGAGCAGCTCGACTGGCTGGCCGAGGAGCTCTCCTCCCCCGCCCCGCACGGCACGGTGCTCGCCATGCACCACCCGCCGCTGCCGGCCGTGCTCGACCTCGCGGTGACCGTGGAATTGCGCGACCAGGGCGCGCTCGCCGAGGTGATCGAGGGCACCGACGTGCGCACGATCCTCTCCGGGCACCTGCACTACTCCTCCAGCGGCACCTTCGCCGGGGTGCCCGTCTCGGTCGCGAGCGCCACCTGCTACACGCAGGACCTCGGCGTCGACGTGGACGGCGACACCCGCGGCACCCGGGCGCGCGACGGCGCCCGTGCCTTCAACCTGGTGCACGTCTACCCGAGCACGGTGCTGCACTCGGTGGTGCCGCTCGGGCAGTACGAGGTGCTCGACTACGTCAGCCCGGCCGAGACCGAGCGACGGCTGGCCGAGGCCGGGGTGCGCATCCGGGAGCGCGTGAACGAGCCGGTCAGGCCCGAGGCGCCGCTGCTGCTTCCCGACGAGGAGCCGGCGCCGGTGCGCTGAGCGCCGCTGAGGCATCCGTCTCGCCCGCGTTCTCGAGCCGCTCCCACGGCGCCGGAATCGGGAAGTACCGCTCCAGGAAGTCGGTGACCGCCTGCGTGCGCTCCTCGACCGACAGCTCGGGGTGGCTGCCGTCGTTCAGGCAGAACATGTCCTGATCGCGGCGGCGCAGCAGCTGCTCCATCTGGTGCAGCGCGCGACGCAGAGTGGTCTCGACGTAGGTGACCTTCGCCTGCCGCTGCTCGACGGCCCGCCCGGTGATCAGCGCGTAGTAGTGGTACAGCGAGTTCGTCACCGAGATGTCGGTCGCGCTGCGGAAGCGGGCGGCGGCGGTCCGGGCGAAGTCCTCGGGGAACTCGGCCTGCAGTTCCCGCATCACGCTGATGCGCAGCGGCGCTGCGCAGTGCTCGAGGTGCCGGGTGATGGTGCGGCCGAAGCGCTCGCGCAGCAGCTTCCGGTTGACCCGGGCGGCGTTGTCGTGGCCGCTGCGCTTGGGGTTGTTCTCGCCGAGGCCGATGCGCGTGCCCGCCTCGACGAACTTCGACACGCCCCCCGGTGAGAAGAACATCGACGGCGCGACGGGGCGGCCGAAGAACATGTCGTCGTTGGAGTAGAGGAAGTGCTCGGCGAGCCCGGGGATGTTGTGCAGCTGCGCCTCCACCGCGTGCGAGTTGTGGGTGGGCAGCACCGAGAGGTCTTCGAAGAACTCCTCGCTGCGCACGATCGTCACCTTCGGGTGGTCGGCCAGCCACGCGGGGGCGGGCGAGTCGGTAGCGATGAAGATGCGGCGGATCCACGGGGCGAACAGGTGCACGCTGCGCAGCGCGTACTTGAGCTCGTTGATCTGGCGGTAGCGCGCCTCCGAGTCGTCGCCCTCGCCGACCACGTAGTTCTTCATGCGCGCCGCGCGGGCGCGCTGGAACTCGATCGACGACCCGTCGACCCAGGAGAAGACCAGGTCGATGGGGAAGTCCACGTCGCTCGCCATCGGCTCGAACATGCCCTGCAGGGTCGGCCAGGTGCGGCCGAACAGCTCCACCTCGTCGGCGACGGCCTCGCTGCGGGAGATGCGGGTGCGGGTGAGCGCGTTGGGCAGCGGCGCCTCGATCTCGTCGTCGCCGAAGCGCCAGAACTCGAGCTGGAACGCGTCGCGGGTGCCGTACTTGAGCTGGCCCACCGGCTCGATGCGGGGACGGTAGACGCGGTACACGCTCGCGACCCGCTTCGGCGGGAGCCGGCCCTCGGCGAGCAGCACGGGCGGCTCGTCGCCCTTCTTCGCCTTGTCCTTGCTGCCCGGCCCCGACTTCGCCCGCATCGGCTGGGCGTAGAACGGCTCGTCGCGGAACGCGGCGGCGAACGCCGCGGCGAGCTCCTTGCGCCGGGCGCGGTCGACGGCGACGACGAGGCGGCCGTCGTCGGCGCGCACCAGCAGATATGCGATCTCGGATGCCTCGAGCACGTCCCGCACGGCGAGCAGATCGCTCACCATCGACTCGTAGGGGGTCAGGTCGGTGTTGCGCAGCGCGTACATGCCGCCGCGGATCACGATGTCGTCGCGTTCGAAGCGGCCCGCGCCGTCACCAGGCAGGGCGTGAAGCATGAGACCACTGTAAGGACTCGCGCCCGTACGCTCGCCCGGAACGCGGACGCGGCCGCCCGGCCGCTGCGGTCGTGTCACCGGCCTGGCGTAGGCTGCCGCGCATGGACGGGGACACCCCGCAGAGCCTGGAGGGGCTGCGGCAGGAGGCGCGAGACGAGCTCTCGGCCATCATCGAGTTGCGCTGCCGGCTGGGCGACGACCCGTGGGAGTTCCTGCCCGAGCTGCCCACCGTCGACGAGCAGGTCGTGATGACGCTGCGCCTCGAGCGCATCGAGGCGCTCGAGCTGGAGGAGGAGCGGGCGCGGGCGTACCACCCGGCCGCGTCGCGCGAGGCGGCGGAGCGCTTCGAGTACCGGCTGCTGCGCGGCATCGCGCTCGAGCATCCGGGCCTCACGAAGGCGGTTTGGGGCCTCCTCGGTCGTCTGCACGACGCTGCCTGACGTTCCCTGAGGAGCCCGCGTCAGCGGGCGTCTCGAAGGGTGGTCCCTGAGGAGCCCGCGTCACCGGGCGTCTCGAAGGGTGGTCCCTGAGGAGCCCGCGTCAGCGGGCGTCTCGAAGGGTGCCCGTCACCGGCAGCTCGCACACGAAATCCGAGCACGCATACGCCGTCGGCTCCCCCGTCGGCGCGTTGCGCCCCGCGAACAGCTCGAAGCCGGCCTCCGCGAATGCCCGCGCCTGCGCCTCGGTGACGACCGCCACGAGCTCGTGCGGGGGCCGGGTGCGCAGGGCCGGCGCGAACGGGCCGGGGTCAGGCGAGGCATCCGTCGTCACGATGACGAGCTGGCGCGGCCCCTGCTCGAGCGCGGAGGCGAGGTCGAGGGCGGCGCCGAACGCGATCGGGTTGGCCATGGCGCGCGCGGCGACCCGGCGCACGGCGTCCCGCGCGGCCGCGTCGTAGCGGCGCTCGGCGGTGAGCAGGTAGAGCCGGTGCGCGGCCCAGGCGCAGGCCGACGCCCCGGAAGGATACGCGCCCTCGGACGGGTCGGCCTCGACGGCGAGGCCCTGCGCGGCGAGCACCGGCTCGGCCCCTCCCGGCACCGAGAACGGCGCCGCGTCACCCAGCACCGCGTCGACCAGCCGCCGCGCGACCTTGAAGTAGCGCACCTCGCCGGTCGCGAGGGCGAGGTCGATCAGGCCGCCTGAGAGCATGCCGTAGTCCTCGAGGGTCGCCGGGGCCTCCGACACGCGGCCGTCGAGGCTGGCGCGCACGACGCGCACGCCCTCTGGCGTCTCGCGCAGGTGCACGGCGAGCACGCCGTCGGCGACGGATGCCGCGAGCCGCACCCACTCGACGCGGCCGAGGCGCCGCCCCGCGTGCGCGAGGGCGCCGATCGCGAGGCCGTTCCAGCCGGCGAGCACCTTCCGGTCGAGCGCGGGCGCCACCCGGTCGGCGCGCTCGGCGGCGGTCAGCCGGTAGTACCCGGCGGCCTCCTCGCCCTCGGCCGACTCGGAGTCCTGCGCACTGGCGAACCCGACGCCGGCGCGCAGCACGTGCTCGAGGAAGCCGGCGATGCCGGCGGCGACGTCGTCGAGCCCGGCGTCGGCGTACAGGCGCAGCAACTGGGCGTTGTCGTACAGCATCCGCTCGTAGTGCGGCGCGCTCCAGTCGCGCTGGGTCGCGTAGCGGAAGAAGCCGCCCTCGACCGGGTCGCGCAGGGGGCTCGCCGCCATCGTCTCGAGGGCGCGGCGTGCGACGGGCTCGCCCCACGGCCGGCCGAGCAGGAACGCGAGTGCCGGGGCGACGGGGAACTTCGGGGCGGTGCCGAATCCGCCGTGCTCCCGGTCTTCGCCGGCGGCGATGCGGGCGACCGCGGCGTCGAGGTCCTCCTCGTCGGGCAGGGCGGCATCGGCGGGCGCCGCGGCCCGCGCCGCCTGGGCGATCGCCTCGGCGAGCCGGCCCGCGGAGCTCTCGACCTCGGCGCGGCGGTTGGTCCAGGCATCCGTCACCGCGTCGAGAATCTGCCGGAAGGCGGGAACCTGCCCGACCGGCTGCGGCGGGAAGTAGGTGCCGGCGTAGAACATGCGGCCCTCGGGGGTGACGAATGCGGTGAGCGGCCAGCCGAGCTGCCGGATGAAGGCGCCCGCGGCGGTGAGGTAGGCCGAGTCGACGTCGGGGTGCTCTTCGCGGTCGACCTTGATCGCGACGAAGCGCTCGTTCAGGTAGGCGGCGAGCTCGGGGTCGCTGAACGACTCGCGCGCCATCACATGGCACCAGTGGCAGGTGGCGTAGCCGATGGAGACGAGCACGGGCACGTCGCGCTCCCGGGCGGCGGCGAACGGCTCGGGCCCCCACGGCCACCAGTCGACCGGGTTGTCGGCGTGGGAGCGCAGATACGGGCTGATGGCGTCGGCCAGACGGTTGCCCATAGAGTCAGCCTATGCACAAGGCGTGGAAGAGCGACCCGGCCGAACTGCTGCGAGCCGGCGACGGATTCTCGCTCGCCGAGGTCGACCCGTCGGCCACGCCCGGCTTCAAGGGCGACAAGAAGGTCGGCGAGCAGGTGCTCGCCGCGGGCGCCGCGGAACTCTCGGAACTGCAGGAGCGTCTGTATGCGCGCGGCACCTCGGGCGACGTGCGCCGGGTGCTGCTCGTGCTGCAGGGCATGGACACGAGCGGCAAGGACGGCATCGTGCGTCACGTCGTCGGCGCGGTCGACCCGATCGGCGTGCAGCTGACCGCGTTCAAGGCGCCGACCCGGTGGGAGCGGCGGCACGACTTCCTCTGGCGCGTCGAGCGCCGGCTGCCGGCGCCGGGGATGCTCGGGGTGTTCAACCGCTCGCACTACGAGGACGTGCTCATCCAGCGCGTGCACGGCATGGCGAGCCCCGCCGAGATCGAGCGCCGCTACGGCGCGATCAACGAGTTCGAGGCGCGCGCCGCCGACGACGGCGTGACGCTCGTGAAGGTGATGCTGCACATCTCGCCCGAGGAGCAGAAGGCGCGGCTCCAGGAGCGCCTCGACCGGCCCGAGAAGCACTGGAAGTACGACCCGGCCGACCTCGACGAGCGCGCGCACTGGGACGCGTACCAGGAGGCGTACCGGATCGCGCTGGAACGCTGCTCGACCCGAGTGGCGCCGTGGTTCGTGGTGCCGGCCGACCGCAAGTGGTACGCGCGCGTCGCCGTGCAGCAGTTGCTGATCGACGCCCTCGACGGCCTGAAGCTGACGTGGCCTCTCGCCGACTTCGACGTGAAGGCGGAGAAGAAGCGGCTCGCGGCGAGCTAGCCGACGGCCCCTGCCGCCCGCAGCCCCCGCTCGAGGTCGGCGATGATGTCGCGCGCGCTCTCGATGCCGATCGACAGCCGCACCAGGCCCGGGGTGATGCCGGCGGCGAGGCGCTCCTCCTCGCTGAGCTTCAGGTGGATCGTCGAGGCGAGGTGGATGGCGAGCGTGCGCACGTCGCCGATGTGCGTCATCGGGGTGATCAGCTCGAGCGCGTCGATGAAGCGCCGCGCCGCCCCCCGGCCGCCGGCGAGGTCGATCGACACGATCGACCCAGCACCGCCCGGCAGGTAGCGGGCGGCGAGCGCCGCGTAGGGGCTGCTCGGCAGGCCCGGGTAGAAGACGGATGCGACCTCCGGCCGCCCCTCGAGGAACTCGGCCACCCGCTGCGCGTTGGTCACGTGCCGTTCCATGCGCAGCGACAGCGTCTCGAGCCCGTGCAGCAGCAGGAAGGTGCTCGTCGGCGGCACGGTCGGCCCGTACTCGAGCACGATCACGGTGCGCAGGTAGGCGGCGAGAGCGGCCGCCCCGAAGCGGTCGACGAAGGAGGCGACGCCGGGGCGCGGCGGCTCGGTGAGCTGCGGGAAGCGGCCGCTGCCGGCCCAGTCGAAGCGGCCGCCGTCGACGATGGCGCCGCCGATCACCGAGCCGTGGCCCGACAGCCACTTGGAGGTGGAGTGGATGACCACGTCGGCGCCGAACTCGATCGGCCGCTCGAGGAACGGCGTCGGCACCGTGTTGTCGACGACGAGCGGCACGCCGGCCGCGTGCCCGATGCGGGCCAGCCGCTCGAGGTCGGTGACTTGGCCGAGCGGGTTGGGCAGGCTCTCGGTGTAGATCGCCTTGGTGTTCGGGCGGATGCGGGCGGCCCATTCCTCGTCGCTCGCGTCGTCGTCCACGTATTCGGCCTCGAGCCCCTGGCGGCGCAGCGTGCCGCGGAACATCTCGCGCGTGCCCTCGTACAGCGAGCGGGTGACGAGGATGTGGTCGCCGGCGCTCGCGAGCGCGAACAGGGCGGCGGCGATGGCGGCCTGCCCGCTGGCGACGAGCACCCCGTCGACGCCGCCCTCGAGGTCGGCGATGCGCTGCGCGGCGACGTAGTTGGTGGGGTTCTCGTTGCGCGAGTAGGCGCGGCCGCCGCGGCCGGCGAAGCGGGCCTCGCCGTCGTCGAAGGAGTCGAACACGTAGCCGGCGGTCTGGTAGATCGGGGTCACGCGGGCGTTCGCCTGCGCGTCGATCACGGCTCCCGCATGGATCTGGCGCGTCTCGAAGTCGAGGGGCATGCGCACAACTGTATTGGGGGCGGATTTCGCTAGCGTGGCGGCATGGCAACGGAGCATCCGATCACCGCACCCGACGGAACCCGGACGGTCGTCGACGAGTACGAGCCGGCGGAGGCGCGTGCGACCGTGCTGTTCCTGCCCGCGCTGGGGGTGCCGATCGGCTACTACCGGCCGTTCTTCGAGACGGCGGCTGGGCGGGGCATCCGCGTCTTCGGTCTGGAGATGCGGGGTCGGCCGCGCACCTCGACCACCGACATGCGGCGGCACGACTGGGGGTACGCGACGCTGATCGAGCAGGACATCCCGGCCGCGCTGGCGCAGACGCCGCTGGCCGAGGTCGACCGGTTCACTGTGGTGGGCCACAGCCTGGGCGGGCTGCTCGCGCTGGCGGCGACGGGGGCGGGCATCCTGCGGCCGGAGCGCGTGATCACGGCGGCGAGCGGGGCCGCGCACCACACGTCGAGAGACGGATGGCTCGCGCAGCTGCAGCGCCGCTGGGTCACCCCCTGGGCTCTGCTCGTGACGCACGCGTGGGGGTACTTCCCCGGACACCGGCTGGGCTTCGGCGACCGGCAGCCGAAGACGATGATCGGCGACTGGCATCGGGAGGCGAAGCTCAACCGCTTCGTGCTTGCCGGCACCGACACCGACTACGAGGAGGCGCTGCACCACGTGGAGGTGCCGGTGCTGCAGCTGTCGTTCGAGGGCGACACGCTGGTGTCGTCGCGGGCGGTGGACATGCTCGCCGAGCGCGTCTCCCCCACGGTGCCCGACCGGGTGCACGTGCTCGCGGCGGCGAACGGCGGTGCGCCGTGGGACCACGTGCGCTGGCCGCGGCAGAACGCGGATGCGGTGCTCGACGTGATGCAGGAGTGGTCGCGCGAGCATCCGGCGCGTGTGTAGCGTGGCGAGCGATGTCCTCCACTCCGAGCAGAAAAGTCACCGGCTTCGAGATCGTCCTGGGCGAGGAGTGGGAGGACGTGCCGATGATGGAGTCGGAGGACGACGGGCGCCAGTGGGCCGTGGACGTGATGGCCCGGATCATGCCGTACGGCGGACTGCTGTCGCGGGCGACGGATCTCGCGCACGGTCTCCTGGCGGCGCAGCGGCTCGCGGTGGGGCTGAAGGTGCCCGGCGCGCGGTTCGCCGTGCAGGTCTGCGACCCCGGGGCGGGAATGATCGACACGGTGTTCTGGTGGGGGTCGTTCCCCACGGCGGCGGGTGAGAGCCTGGACGAATTCGCCGAGAGCCTGCGCTCCGATGACGGGCCGACGCCCGGCGGCGGCGAGATCCGCACGGCGGATCTGTGGCGGGGAACGGTGCCGGCGGGCGAGTTCGTCGCCGCCTGGCAGCTCGACTACCCGCCGGCGCCGCGGCGCGGTCTCTTCCGCCGCCGCGATGAGGCCGCGCGAGTGCCGCAGAACCGGGTGATCTACTACGTGTTCCCGCCGGATGCGGATCAGTACATCCACGCGACCTTCGAGGTGGAGGACATCGCTCGGGCGCTCGGCGGCAGGAAGCCCGCGAGCAGCGCGCAGCCGGCGGATGCTTCGCAACCCACCGACTCCGCGCAGCCGGCGGCGTCGCAGCCCGCCGACCCCGCGCAGCCGTCAAACGCGTCGCAGCCCGCGGGCGCAGCGCAACCGGCGGGCGCGGAAGCCGGAGCGCAGTCCACCGACCTCCGCTCGTGGACGCAGCACCTCATCGAGACGCTGGTCGTGGAGACCGAAGCACTCACCTAGAGCACTCACCCAGAGCGGCCGCCCGAAGGCAGACTTCTCCCCCGCAGCGGGTCAGGGGCGATGTCGCTCGGCGGTTCGGTGCGCCCAGGCGTCGCCTGCGGGTGTCCATCCGGTGTCGGTGCCGAATGCCGTGTAGCGCACTTCGGGTTTTCCTCTGCTCATGCGTACGTGCCAGGGCCCGGAGTCGATCTCGTGGTGGTGGTACCAGCAGACCAGGACCCCGTTGTCGACGTCGGTCGCGCCGCCCTCGCGCCAGGAGGTGACGTGGTGCACCTCGCACCACTGCGCGGGAGCCGTGCAGCCGGGGATGAGGCAGGTGCCGCCGTCTCTGAGGGCGATGGCGCGGCGTTGGCGGCGGGTGAAGCCGCGCTTCTCGCGGCCGAGGCGGAGCACGGCGCCGTCGTCGTCGAAGATCACCTGCTGCGCTCCACCCGAGCACGCGGCCTGTGCCGCCACGGCCACGGGCGTCGGCTCCGCCGCGCCGGCGAAGAACGCCAGCCCCCGGCCTTTCGCCAGCTCCGCCTCGGTCGTGGAGATCCACACCGTCGGGTGGTCGCCGCCCATGTCGGGAACGTCGGCCGAGCGCGCCGCGAACGCGAAGATGTCGCGCACGACGTCGGCCCGCTTCTGCCCCGCGGTGCGCGCGTCCAGCGCGTCGCCGTCGGGCGCGTCGGGGTCGCGGAACCGCACCTTCGCCTTCGGGTTGACGTAGGCGTCGATCACGGTGCGGATGGTCTCGGCGTGCTCGGCCGGCAGCAGCCCCGACACCCGGGCCGCCCCGTCTTTCACCGGACCGACGCTGAAGTAGCGCTCGGCCATCGCCCGCTTGTGCAGATCTTCGACGGCGCGCACCGACAGTTCGCTGGCGAGCTTCGCCCCGGCCTCGCGCACACGGTCGGCCGGCGCCGCCTGCGCCAGCTCGACGAGGGCCTGCTCGGCCCCGGCCGCCTCCACCGGGTCGGTGTCGTGCGCCGCTC
>NZ_AULK01000013.1 GCF_000419445.1 Gryllotalpicola ginsengisoli DSM 22003
GCGGTCGTGGCCACCGCACGGAAGATGACCGTCCTGGCATGGAACCTCGTGACCAAGGACGAAGACTACGCGTTCGCCAGGCCGAGCCTGGTCGCCTTCAAGCAGCGCAAGCTCGAGCTGACCGCGGGAGCGCCGAAGGCGCACGCACGCCGAGGAGCCGGCCACGACTACAACGACACCGGGCGGCGCCGCCACGAGCGCGAGATTGCCGAGGCGACCGAGCACGCTTACGAGCGGCTGATCGCGGACTGGCAGACCCGCAGGCCAGCCGGCGCGCCGACCGCGCGCTTCGCGACGAGCAATGACGCGGGGATGACGACGGGTTGACTTTTTCATCCGTCGTGCAAATCACCTTCCGGATCTCGACGTCGTACTCCAAGAACGGCACGAACTCCGCCCAGGAACTGCGCCAGAGTTGCACGATCGCGGGATACCTGTCGCCCCACTCGGCCGCGAACTCCTCGAAGCGATCCTTCGCCGCCTGCTCGGACGGGGCGGTGTAGACGGGCTTGAGCGAACGGACGATCGCGTCCCGATGCTGCCTGCCGGCATAACGGAACGAGTTGCGGATCAGGTGGACGATGCACTGCTGCACGACCGTCTGCTCCCAGGTGGTGTTGATCGCCTCCGGGAGGCCCTTCAGCCCGTCGCAGACGGCGATGAACACGTCCTCGACGCCGCGGTTCTTCAGCTCGGTGAACACCTGCAGCCAGAACCTCGCGCCCTCCTGGCCGTCGCCGGCCCAGATACCGAGGATGTCGCGCTCTCCGTTCGTCGTGACGCCCATCACGACGTAGAACGGGGTGTTGCGAACCTGCCCGTCACGGACCTTCACCACGATCGCGTCGACGAAGATCACCGGATAGATCGCATCCAGCGGCCGCGAGGACCACTCGGCGAGCTCGCCGGCCACCTTCTCCGTGATCCGGCTGATCGTGTCTTTGGAGACCTTCGCCCCGTAGACCTCGTCGAAGTGCGCCGCGATCTCCCCGGTCGTCAAACCCCGCGCGGTCAGCGACAGCACGATCTGATCGATGCCGTCCAGGCGGCGCTTGCGCTTGGGCACGATCACCGGCTCGAACGACCCGTCACGGTCCCGCGGAACCTCGATCTCGACCGGCCCGATCTCGGTCAGCACCGTCTTCGTCCGGGTCCCGTTGCGCATGTTCGACCCCAGCGGGGTCTCGCCGTGCTCATGACCGAGGTGCTCGGTCAACTCCGCGTTCAACGCCGTCTCGAGGACGTTCTTCGTGAGCTGGTTCAACAGCCCTCCCGGGCCGACCAGGCCCACACCCTGCTCCTTCGCCTGCGCCAGCAGGCGCTCAGCGAGGTCCTTCTGATCGATGATCTCCCCGGTCACGGGATCGATCATCTCGTCGTCCAACAGCTCGGTCGTGTCAGCCACGGCCATCTCCTTTCGGATCAGACCGGACCCCACACACCGTTATCCAGACAGACCCGCGAGTCCCGCCGCCCCGCCGAGACCCTGCAGCAGGCGCAGGACGAGGAAGACCCAGATGTTCGGGGCGAGCGCGCACAACACGGATGCGACGACGAACAGGCTCACGCCCGCGAGCACGGGGGTGCGCCGGCCGAGCCGGTCGCTGGCCGGGCCTGCGAGCAGCTGCCCGAGCGCGAGCCCCAGGAGCGCCGTCGACACCGAGGCCTGGGCGAGCGAGTCGGTCGTGCCGAGCGCACGCGACAGCGAGGGCAGGCTCGGCAGGTAGAGGTCCATCGACAGCGGGCCGAAGGCGGAGAGCGCGCCGAGGGCGACCAGGAGTGCGAAGCGGCGGGACGGGCGAGACGGCTCGGTCATCGCTATAAGTCTGCCGCGTCGCGCGTATCGCTTCTCGACCACGGGTACGTGGCCGCGCGAAGGGAGATCATGATGAAAGCAGCTGTTTACGAAGGACCGTACGACGTGCGGGTGGAGGACGTGCCCGATCCGAAGATCGAGGCGCCGCTCGACGCGATCATCAGGATCACGACGACGAATATCTGCGGCTCCGACCTGCATCCGTATGAGGGCCGGGCCGCGCTCGACCCGGGCATGGTGCTCGGCCACGAGAACATGGGCGTGGTCGTCGAGGTGGGCCCCGCAGTGGACCGCATCAGCGTCGGCGACCGGGTGAGCGTGCCGTTCAACATCGCCTGCGGCACCTGCCGCAACTGCAACGAGGGCTACACCAACGCGTGCCTGCGGGCCAACCCCGACGGCGTCGGCGCGGGTTACGGCTACCCCAAGATGGGCCCGTACCGCGGCGGCCAGGCGGAGTACCTGCGGGTGCCGTGGGCCGACTTCAACCTGCTCAAGCTGCCTGCCGGGGAGGAGCACGAGGCCGACTTCGCCATGCTCTCCGACATCTTCCCCACCGGATACCACGGCGCTGAGCTCGCCGGGGTGCGCCCCGGCTCATCGGTCGCCGTCTTCGGCGGCGGGCCGGTCGGGCTGATGGCCGCGCACTCCTCGTTCCTGCGCGGGGCGGCCCAGGTGTTCGTCGTCGACAAGGAGCCGACGCGACTCGCCGCCGCCGAGGAGTACGGCGCCACCGCGATCGACTTCTCCAAGACCGACGTGGTGCAGGCCATCACAGACCTCACCGACGGCTTCGGCGTCGACTGCGGCATCGAAGCGGTCGGATACCAGGCGCACGACGCCACGGGGCAGGAGCACCCGGAGCTGGTGCTCGACCAGCTCGTGAAGGTCGTGCGGGCCACCGGGCGCATCGGCGCCGTGGGCGTGTACGTGCCGCAGGACCCCGGCGCGTCGACCGACGACGCCGCGCAGGGCCGGTACGACTTCGACTTCGGCGCCGCGTGGGAGAAGGGGCTGAAGATCGCCACCGGCCAGTGCCCGGTGAAGAAGTACAACCGCGAGCTGCGCGACCTGATCATCCGCGGCAAGGCCAACCCGGCCCGCATCGTCTCGCACGAGCTGACGCTCGAGGAGATCAGCGACGCCTACTCGCACTTCGACAAGCGCGACGACGGCTGGACCAAGGTGCTGCTGCACCCCGCCGGGGCGTAGCGGGCCGGCCGTGCATCCCTCGGGCACAGTTCGCAGCATTTCGCAGGCCGATCCTCGGATTCGGTCTGCGAAATCCTGCGTTCTGCGCCGTATCTCCCGCGCAGCTGGGCCAGCCGGGCGGAGTTCTCCCCAGTCGCGCCGCCGGGGCACGGATGCACCGGCCGGCGGTGCCACACTCTCTCGGTGCATCTCGCCGAGCTCCTGAAGCCCAACGCCGGGTTCGCCACTCGCCGCATGCTGCGCGACGCGGGCTGGTCGGACTACCGGATCCGTGCTGAGCTCGCCGCCGGCAGCCTCGTCGCCGTCGGCCGCGACATTGTGGCGACGCCCCGCGCCGATCCTGTGCTCGTGCGCGTGGTGCGCATGGGCGGCCGCCTGGCCTGTGTCAGCGCGGCCCGTCGGTTGCACCTGCGCGTGCCGCCCGGTCTCGGACTGCACATCATCCCGCGTCGCCCCACCACGCATCTGAAGTTCGATGAGGGCGTCCGGCCGGTCGTGCACTGGACCCCACAGCCGTTCGGCCCCGACGCCCACGGTCTGGCGATCGAGTCGTGGTGGAACGCGCTCGCACACATCGCCCGCTGCCAGCCCGCGGAGGCGGCGCTGACGGTCTTCGAGTCCGCCGTGCGCACGCGGCTCACGAGCGTCGAGGAGCTGCAGGTGCTCGCATCCGTGCACCGCGGGCCGTTCGCCGCGGTCGTCGCCCGGCTCACCTCGCTGTGAACGGCGCAGTTCGCAGGATTTCGCAGGCGAAATCGACGGATGCGCCTGCGAAATCCTTCGAGTTGCGCCCGTCAGCGCGGCGAGCCGGCGCGTGCCGCCCAAAGTGCCGCGGATTGCTTTCGGCACCGCAACAATCCCTCCTTGCCGCACCCCGCCCGCGGGGCGATCATGAGCGCGAATCCACCCCGTCGAAAGGTCCTCATGTCTGTCAACTTCACCCCCTCCCTGAGCTTCCGCGGCAACGCCCGCGAAGCGATGGAGTACTACCAGTCCGTCTTCGGCGGCGAGCTGCGCGTGATCACGTACGGCGACGCCGGCCTGACCGAGCACGACGCCCAGCCCGACCAGGTCATGCACGCCATGCTCACCGGCCCCGTCAGCCTGATGGCCGCCGACGTGCCCGAGAGCATGGAGTTCACCCCGGGCAGCAGCATCGCCCTCAGCATCTGGGGCGACAGCGCCGACGAAGCCGTCTTCCGCGACTACTTCGCCAAGCTCTCCGACGGCGGCAGCGACCTGCTGCCGCTCAACCTCGCACCGTGGGGCGACTTCTACGGCCAGGTCACCGACCGCTACGGCTTCACCTGGATGATCGACTTCTCCGCTCCCGAGGTGCCTGCCGACGCCAGCTCGCTCCTCGAGGGCCAGCAGCCGGTCTGAGTCCCAGCCTCAGGGCCTCGTCGCCCTCAGGGCCTCGTCGCGGCGACCGCCGTCGCGTCGAGGCCCTCATCGGCCACGACCTCGACGAGCCAGCCCTCGGCCTCGAAGATCCCGCGGTCGGCGGGTGCCTGACGGCGGCTCGTCTCGACCAGCACCGTGCCCCCGGGAGCGAGCCACGCGGCCGCCTCGGCGGCGATCCGCCGGTGCAGGTCGAGGCCGTCGCGGCCGCCGTCCAGGGCGATCGGATGCTCGTGCTCCCGCGCCTCCCGCGGCATGTTCGCCACCTCGGCCGAGGGCACGTACGGCGCGTTCGCGACGATCACGTCGAAGCGCGACCCGGCCGGCAGCGGCGCGAACAGGTCGCCCTCGAGCACCGTGCCTCCCCGCGGCTCGAGATTGCCGCGCGCGACCGCGACCGCGTCGGGGTCGAGATCGCAGGCGACGACGGATGCCTCCGGCCGCCGCCGCGCGAACGCGGTCGCCACCGGCGCGGCGCCGCAGCAGAGCTCGAGGAGGGAGAGACCCCCGCCGGTCGACTCGCGCGCAGCGCGAATGGAGACCGCGGAGACCGCGGACACCGCCAGCCGCAGCAGCAGTTCGGTGCGCCGTCTGGGCACGAAGACGCCCGGCGCGACGCGCATCCGCTCGCCCGCGAACTCGGCCCAGCCGAGCACGTACTCGAGCGGCTCGCCGGCGATCCGGCGCCCGGCGAGGAGCTTCAGGGACGCCGCATCCGTCGCCGCCTCTTCGAGCAGCCTGGCCTCGTCCTCGGCGTAGACGCAGCCGGCCGCCCGCAACGCCGCCACGAGCTCGTCGGTCGTCACCGGGTGAGCAGGTGCGCGCGTTCGGGGTGCTCGTCGAACCACTTGGCGACGTACCAGCACATCGGCACCACGCGGTACTTGGTGTTCCGCTCGACGTCGTCCATCGCGTAGTCGACCACCCGGCCGGCGTAGCCGTTGCCGCGCTGCATCGGGTCGGTGAAGGTGTGCGTGAACGAGATCCGGTCGCCGTTCACCCGGTAGTCGGCGGCGCTGACCAGCTTGCCGTCGACGGTGAGGGTGTAGCGGTGCGCCTGCGTGTCGTGCTTCAGCTCCTCGCTCATCCGTTCAGATTACGTTGCGCCCGCGCGGGCCGCGCGGCGGGCGAGCGCGCGAGGGGCATGATGGGAGCGCAGGCAAGGAGGCCGGATGGACGTGGAGGTCACGGCGATCGCGCCGCGCCGGGTGTATGCGATGTCGTCGGGGCCGTCGCCGATCCCGGCGGATCGGGTGGCCGCCGTGGTGGGGCCGCTGTTCGATCGGCTCGCCGACCGGCTCACCGCCGAGGGCATCGAGCCGCCGCTGCCCGCGGTCGCCTGGTACGAGGGCATGCTGGGCGAGCACGGCGAGCAGTGCCGGCGCATCTGGGTGGGATTCACCGCGCCATCCGTGACCGCGGCCGACGCGGGGGTCTCGCCGGTCATCCTCGACGGGGCGGCGCAGGCGGCCGTGGCAGTGCACCACGGCGATCCGGCGGCGATCCGCGACAGCTGGACGGCGCTGTACCGCTGGGTCGAGGAGCACGGCGGCACGCCCTCCGGCTACGCCCGCGAGGTGTACCTGAAGGTCATGCCGCATCCGCGATCGCAGTGGGTGACCGAGCTGCAGCTGCCGTTCACCGGCGCATCCGGGCGGCGGTGAACGAAGCGCCGTAACCCGGGCGCGGTAGAAGTAGAGGGTGCTCGAAGACCTGTGGCGAAACGCGCTCACCCGCCTGCGGCGCGGCGCCCGCTTCGGCGTGGCCTCGATCGCGGCCGCGCTGCTCAGCTTCTTCACGATCGCGTACCTCGCCCGCCACGAGGCGCACCTGGTGCAACTGTGCATCGCCGGGTTCCTGATCGCGCTGTCGCTCGTGCGCGCCGACGAGTCGCGCGCGGACCGCATCGAGACCGTGCCCGCCTGGGTGACCTGGGCGGCGCGCTTCGCGCTCATCCCCGTCGTCGCGCTGCTCGGCTCGCTGCTCGTGCGGGTCTCCTCGGCCTCTCCCGCGCTCGCCCTCGCCCTCATCTCGATTCCGCTGGTCGCCGCCGTCTGGGTGCGGCGCTTCGGCGACACGTGGACGCGCGTCGGAACGCTCTGGTCGTTCCCGTTCGTCGCGGCGCTGGTCACCCCGGTCGCGGCCGCCGGGCAGGGCGCGGGCGACGTGTGGTGGGGCGCGCTCGCCGCGCTCATCGCGGTCGCGTGGGCTTCCCTGATCGGATGGCTCGCCCGCGGCGCCACGCCGGCCTCCGTGCTCGCCCCGGCACCCGCCCCTGCCGCGCCTGCCCCGGCGCCGTCGCCGGGGGCGCGCCGGCTCGCGGCATCCGATCGCATGGCGCTGCACCTGGCGGTCGCGCTCGCCGCGGCGATCCTCGTCGGATGGTGGCTGCTGCCCGACCACCTGGTCTGGTTCGTGCTGACCGCCTATGTGGTCACGAGCGGCAACCGGGGCCGCGCCGACGTGGTCTACAAGGGGGTGCTGCGTGTCGTCGGCGCGGCCATCGGCACCGTCGTGGCGACCGCGCTGGGCCTGCTCTTCGACCCCGGCGACAGCGACGCGCTCGCCGTCATGTTCCTCCTGCTCGGCATCGGGGCGATCCTGCGCGCCCTGAGCTACGCCTGGTGGGCGGCGGCCATGACCGGCGCCCTCGCCCTGCTCTACGGCTACCTCGGCCAGGGCGCCGGGTTCCTCGGCGAGCGGCTCGTCGCGATCCTCGTCGGCGGCGCGATCGCGATCGCCGCGAGCGCGTTCATCGCCCCGGTGCGCTCCATCGACGTGCTGCGCCGCCGCACCGCCGACCTCCTCGCCGTCGCCCGCGAGGTGCTCACCGCCGACCGGAAGGCCCCCGGCTACGCCGAGCTGCCGCACCGGGTGCGCGACGCCGCCGCCCGCATCGAGCAACTCGCCCCGCCCCTGCACGCGCTGCGGGCCGTCACGCTCGGCCGGGTGGCGCCGGCCCGCGCGGCCGCCGACCTGCTCGACGCCGCCCTTGCGCTGCGCGAGCCGCTGCTCGAGTTCGCCGCCGCCCCGTCGCGCGAGCGCGGCGCCGCACTGCGGCAGCAGGTGGGGGCGGTGCGCGAGAGTCTGCTTGCATGGAGGCGTGAGTGAACTGATCGTCATGGTCGGCGCGCTGAACGCCGACCTCGGCATCCGCGTCGACCGCCTGCCCGCACCCGGAGAGACCGTCGCCGGCCGCGACGTGCGGCTCTCGCCCGGCGGCAAGGCGTCGAACCAGGCCGTCGCCGCGGCGCGCCTCGGCGGCCGGGTGCGGCTCGTCGGCGCGGTCGGCGACGACGAGAACGGGCGGATGCTGCGCGAGCACCTCGCCCGCGACGGCGTCGACCTCGGCACCGTGCAGGTCCTGCCCGACGTGGTCACCGGGCAGGCGATCATCCCCGTCGACGACGCCGGAGAGAACGCCATCATCCTCGTGCCCGGGGCCAACGGAGCCGTTGGCCCCGAAGATATTCCGACAGAGGCATGCACGGATGCCGCGGTCGTCTGCCTCTCCCTCGAGGTGCCGCTGCCCGTGGTGCAGCGCGCCGCCGCGCTCGCCGTCGCCGCGCAGGCGCTGGTCGTGCTCAACCCGTCGCCCTACCAGCCGCTGGCCGAGACCCTGCTGGACGCGACCGACGTGCTCATCGTCAACGAGCTCGAGGCGGCGCAGCTGGCAGGGGCGGCGCTCGACTTCGACGCGGCCCCGCTGCCCGAGCCGCTCGCCGCGACCCTCGCCGGCCACGGCATCGCGCGCGCCGTGGTCACCCGCGGCGGCAAGGGGGCGATCGTCGTCGACGGCGGCACGGCGCAGGTCCTGCCGGCGCGGGCCGTGGACCCGGTCGACACGACCGGCGCGGGCGACGCCTTCACCGGCACGCTCGCCCGGCGGCTCGCGGCGGGCGACACGCTCGAGGAGGCGGCGCGGGAGGCATCCGTCGTCGCCGCGTTCTCGACCACCCGCCGCGGCGCGCAGGCCTCCTACCCGACGCCCGCCGAGCTGGCCGCCTGGAGGTGAGCGCCGGCCCGCGGGCCGGTTAGCGTGGAGGGATGGCCGAGCAACCGAGCACCGTGCGTGTCGACGTGTGGACCTGGTCGGTGCGCCTCTACAAGACCCGCTCCGCCGCGACGGAGGCGGCGAAGGCTGGGCACATCCGGGTGAACGGGGATCGGGCGAAGCCCGCGCAGCCGGTGCGCATCGGCGACGAGGTGCGCGCCTTCACCGACCGCGAGCACATCGTGATCGTCAAGCAGCTGCTCACCAAGCGGGTGGGCGCCGCCATCGCCCAGGCGGCGATCGAGGACCGCACCCCGGTGCTGCCGCCGAAGGAGGAGCGCGCCGCGCCGGTCATCCGCGAGCGCGGGCTCGGGCGGCCGACGAAGCGCGACCGGCGCGCGATCGAGCGGCTGCGCGGGCGCTGAGAGGGGCTATTCGAGCGGCCCGAGCCAGGCGTTCGCGACCGTGTTGTGCGCCGACTCGTCGTCGGAGGGGTGGAACAGCCCCGCGAGCACGTCGCGGTAGAGCCGGCCGAGCTCGCTGCGGTTGAAGTACGACGATCCGCCCGAGACGCGGATCGCCGTATCGACTACGCGGCGCGCCGTCTCGGTGGCGCGGATCTTCACCCCCACGAGCTTCGGGAACCACATCGAGCCGTGGTTGACGAGGTTGTCGACGTCGGAGGCGACGGCGTGGATCTGCGGCGCCAGGGCGTCCTGCTCGATCGCGGCCGAGGCGAAGCGGAACCGGATGTCGGGATCCTGCGCGTAATTCATGCCCGTGCGCAGCGACGTGCGCCGCTGCACCGTCTCGGCCGCCACCTCGAGCGCCCGCTCGCCGATGCCCGCGTACACGGAGGCGAGCAGCAGCTCGAAGTTGGCGAAGATCGCGAAGATCAGGCTGTCGGGGTTCGGGCCGGGGTCGAGGCGACGGATGATCCGGTCGGCGGGCGCGTGCGCGCCCTTGAGCACCGTCGTGTTGGACTGGCTCGCCCGCATGCCCAGCGTGTCCCAGTCGTCCTTGATCTCGACCGTGCCGTCGTCCACCGCGTCGCGGGTGACGAAGCCGTAGACGATCTTCGGCGCGTCGGCGCTCGCGGTGTCGAGCCCCATCACGCCGAGCCTGGTCCACGCGGGGGAGAGCGAGGTGAAGACCTTGGTTCCGGTGAACCGGTAGCCGCCGTCGGGATCGGGTGCGGCATCCGTCGTCGACCCGAACAGCACCAGGTCGTTGCCCGGCTCGCTGATGCCGAAGCCGAACACCTCTCCGGCGCCCGCCTCGCGCAGCAGGAAGTCGAGCGTGTCGTCGCCGCGGTCGCGCAGCACCTTGGCCACGCCCGTCCAGACCAGGTGCATGTTCACCGCGAGGGCCGTCGCGGGCGCCGCGCCGGCGAGGCGCTGCTGCTCGCGCGCCACCTCGGCGAGCGTCATGCCGAGCCCGCCGTAGCTGGAGGGAACGAACGCCTTGAGGTAGCCGACGGCGGCCAGTTCGTCGAGATCTTCGGCGAAGAACGCGTTGGCGGCGTCGTAGCCGGCGGCACGGTCGCGGATGCGCTCGAGCAGCTCGTCGGTGAGCACTGAGACGCCGGGGATGTTCTCCGTCACGTCCCCGAGCATAGGCCGCGCCACCGACGCCGGCCGAGGACCCGCACGTAGAGTGGGGGCCATGCAGCAACGCACCCTCGGACGCACCGGACGCTCCGTCTCGGTCATCGGACTCGGCACCTGGCAGCTCGGCACCGACTGGGGGACGGTGACGGAGGCCGACGCGCTCTCGGTGCTCGAGGCCTCGGCCGAGGCGGGGGTCACCTTCTTCGACACCGCCGACGTGTACGGCGACGGCCGCAGCGAGTCGATCATCGGGCGGTTCCTCGCCGCGCACCCCGACTCGGGCATCACCGTGGCGACCAAGATGGGGCGCCGGGCCGAGCAGGTGCCCGAGAACTACAGCCTCGAGAATTTCCGCGCGTGGCTCGACCGGTCCCGGCAGAACCTGCGGGTGGAGACCATCGACCTCGTGCAACTGCACTGCCCGCCGACCCCCGTCTACTCGAGCGACGCAGTCTACGACGCGCTCGACCAGCTGGTCTCCGAGGGCGTCATCGCGAACTACGGGGTGAGCGTCGAGACCGTCGACGAGGCGCTCACGGCGATCGCCCGCCCCGGGGTGGCGACCGTGCAGATCATCCTCAACGCGTTCCGCCTCAAGCCGCTCGACCGGGTGCTGCCGGCCGCGAAGGAGGCCGGCGTCGGCATCATCGCGCGCGTGCCGCTGGCCTCGGGGCTGCTCAGCGGCAAGTACACGAAGGACACGACGTTCGCCGAGTCCGACCACCGCAACTACAACCGGCACGGCGAGGCCTTCGACGTGGGCGAGACCTTCTCGGGTGTCGACTTCGAGACCGGCGTCGCGGCCGCGGAGGAGTTCGCCCAGGCGGTCGCCGAGCTGCGCGCCGAGTGGAAGATCGACAACGAGGCGCTGCTCACCCCCGCCAAGGCGGCGCTCGCCTGGATCACCCAGCTGCCGGCCGTCTCGACCGTGATCCCCGGCGCGCGCAACGCCGACCAGGCGCTCGCCAACGCCGCCGCCGGCAGCGTCCCCGAGCTCGGCCCGGAGTTCAACGCGAAGGTGCGCGACATCTACGACCGCTACTTCCGCGCCGCCATCCACGACAAGTGGTGACGGCCGGGCACTCGCGCTCCCTATGATGCGCGCGTGACCTCCCCTTCGCTCGCCCGTAGGCTCGGCCTCGGCGACGCGGTGTTCATCGGCCTCGGCTCCATGATCGGCGCCGGCGTGTTCAGCGCATTCGCCCCCGCGGCCGCCGCGGCGGGGCCGTGGCTGTTCGCCGGGCTCGCGGTCGCGGCATCCGTCGCGTTCGCGAACGCGACTTCGTCGGCGCAGCTCGCCGCCGTGTACCCGACCTCGGGCGGCACGTACGCCTACGGCCGGGCGGTGCTCGGCCCGTGGTGGGGCTTCTTCGCCGGCTGGAGCTTCGTCATCGGCAAGACGGCGAGCTGCGCCGCCATGGCCCTCACCTTCGCCGCGTACGCGGTGCCCGAGCCGTGGCAGCGACCGGTCGCCGCGCTCGCGATCGCCGCGCTGGCCGCCGTGAACTGGTTCGGCGTGACCCGCACCGCGCTGCTCACCCGCGTGATCGTCGTGCTCGTCTTGGTCGCGCTCGCGCTGATCGTGGCGGCCGTCTGGCACGGCACCCGGTTCGTCGCCTCGTCGACGGATGCCCCGGGCGGGTCTGCGTCGGTCGGATTCATCGGCGTACTTCAGTCGGCCGGGCTGCTGTTCTTCGCCTTCGCCGGCTACGCGCGCATCGCCACCATGGGCGAGGAGGTGCGCGACCCGGCGCGCACCATCCCGCGGGCGATCCCGATCGCGCTCGGCATCACGGTCGTCGTCTACGCCGTCGTCGGCTTCACGGCGGTCCACGTGCTCGGAGTGCCGGGCCTCGCCGCCTCGGATGCGCCGCTGGCCGACGCGGTGGCGGGATCGCTCTGGCCCTGGGCTCCTGCCGTCGCGAGGATCGGCGGGGCACTCGCCGCGCTCGGGGCCCTGCTGGCGCTCGTCGCCGGCATCGGGCGCACGACGCTCGCCATGGCCCGCGAGGGCGACCTACCGGAGTGGCTCGCGGCGGTGCATCCGCGCTGGCGTGTGCCGCACCGCGCCGAATTCGCGCTCGCCGTGGTGACGATCGCACTCGTGCTGCTCGTCGACCTGCGCTCGGCGATCGGCTTCTCGTCGTTCGGAGTGCTGCTGTACTACTTCGTCGCGAACGTGTCGGCGCTGCAGCAGCCGGACCCGCAGCGCCGCTGGCCGCGGTGGCTGCAGGTGTTGGGCGCCGCCGCCTGCCTGGTGCTCGTGATCACCCTGCCCTGGCAGTCCTCGCTGGCCGGGGTCGGCGTGCTCGCCGTCGGCGTCGCCTACCGGCTTCTGCGCCGCCGCGCGGCCCATGCCTGAACGGCTACGGGCACAGCAGCCGGCTCGGCTCGCGAATGTCGCCGGGGTGCCTCACGACCGTGTGCGTGTTCATCGGCTTGCCGCAGATCGGGCAGGCCGCATCGGGGCGGCGCACCTCGGGCTCCTCGGCATGACCTGCGCCGATGTCGGCCGGACCGGTGAAGGTGCGCACCACGGCGTTCGCCTTCTCGTAGAACCGCCAGAACCGGGAGCGATCTGTCACGGCGATACCTCACTTCATTAGCGCACTAACGATCAGTACACTCAGCATATGACATCGGGTGACGACCTACTGGCCCTCGAGAACCAGGTGTGCTTCGCGCTCGCGGTCGCCTCGCGCAGCGTGATCGGGATGTACCGGCCGCTGCTCGAGCCCCTGGGCCTGACGCATCCGCAATATCTCGTGATGCTCGCGCTCTGGGAACGCGGCCCGCAGTCGCTGCGCCGGCTCGCCGACGCACTGCGTCTCGAGCCGGCGACGCTGTCGCCCCTGCTCAAGCGACTCGAGGCGCTCGGTTACGTGCGCCGGGAGCGAGACCCAGGCGACGACCGGGCGCTCAAAGTCGAGTTGACGTCAAAGGGTGCCGCGCTGCGCACCAGGGCGCTGGAGATCCCGCCTGCTGTGATGCGCCGGCTCGGGATGGGGGTGGCGGAGCTCTCGTCGCTCCGCGACACCCTCACTCGTCTGATCGCCGCGGTCGATGCGATTCCTGCTCGTTAGCCGGCGGCCCCAGCGCTACTCGGATCCGCGCTCCGCGCCTCGGAACCGAGTAGCGCAATGCGGATGCGAGTAGCGCAACGAGTCAGAAGAGAGCGGCGGTGCGGCCGACGGAGCCGGTTGGTCAGCTCTGCACCGGGATCGGCTCGGTATCCGGGATCGGGGATGAGTCGCGGCCGCGCAGGTCGGGCAGCCAGCGCACGGTCAGGGCGGGCACCAGCACGCCGATCACGGCGAACACGGCCGCCACCCAGAACGCCCCCTGCGCGCCGTGCGCGTCGATGAAGAAGCCGGCGATGGTGGAGCCGAGGCCCGCGCCGACCAGCTGGCCGGTACCGATCCAGCCGTAGGCCTCGGCGGTGTCGCTGAATTTCACGCTCGCCGAGGTCATCGCGAACATGGCGGCGAGGGCGGGCGCGATGCCGGCGCCCGACACCACGAGCCATCCGATCAGCCACCACACGTTCATCCAGATGGCGGCGACGGCGACGCCGACCAACATGAGCAGCATGCGCCGGGCCAGCGCCCACGGGCCGATCGGCACGTGGCCGAAGGCGAAGCCGCCCGTGAGCGAGCCGAGCGACCACACCGCGAGCACGATGCCCGACTCGATGCCGTGGGTGGAGCCATCCGCGCCCTGGAAGTTCGCGACGACGCCCGCCTCGACGCTCGAGCACGCGCCGATCAGCAGGAACCCGACGATCGTCGACAGCAGCACGGTCGGCCGGGTGAGCACGACGCCGAAGCGGCGCTTGGAGCGGGGGATGCGCACGCGCCCCAGCTCCGGCGAGGCGATGAACCACGCGCCGCCGCCCAGCATGATCGCCGCGCACACGAGCAGCCCCAGCACGGTCGAGACCTGCGCCGAGATGAAGGTGATGACGACGGGGCCGGCGATCCAGATGATCTCCTGCGCGCTCGCGTCGAGCGAGAACAGCGGCGTGAGCAGCTGGCTGTTCACGAGCTTCGGGTAGATCGTGCGTACGGCCGGCTGCACCGGCGGGTTGGCCAGGCCCATCAGCAGGGCGACGGCCATGGTGGCCGGGACCGACATCGGCAGCAGCGCGATCAGCACGACCGTCGCCGCGCACACGAGCAGAGTGAGCGTGAGCACGGGCCGCATGCCGAGCCGGCCCATCAGGCGGCTGGTGAGCGGACCGGCGACGGCTTGGCCGACGGATGCCGCGCCCAAGACCAGCCCGGCGGAGCCGTAGTTGTGATGCACGAACTGCACGTGCAGCAGCACCGCGAGCGAGAGCATGCCGGAGGGGAATCGGGCGGTGAGCTGGGCGGCGATGATCCGTGCCACGCCCGGGCTCTTCAGCACACTCGAATACGCGCTCACGATCGCCACAGTCTATCGGCGCGCAGAGGCCGGAATCGGCCCGCCGGGCGGTGTCGGTGGCGGGGTCTAGCGTGTGGATAACCGGGCCCGACTTATGCACATTTGTGGATGACACGCCCACAACATGTGGTGGCTGGGGCCGGGGCGGAACCGGCTATATAGTGATCGAACTGCTCAGGGGAACGTCCGGGAACGACCGGGGAATGAAGGAGAAAAGCACCGTGGCTATCACTGTGGTCAAGCGCGACGGGACGCGCGAGCCGTACGACGCGAACAAGATCAACCTCGCCATCGAGGCGGCCGCCGAGGGCCTCGACGAGAGCATCACGTGGGTGACCCAGATCGCGAGCGAACTCGAGCTGACGCTGTTCGACGGCATCACCACGCAGCAGCTCGACGAGGCCGTCATCCAGGTCGCGCTGCAGAACGTGAAGGACGACCCCGCGTTCGACACGGTGGCCGCGCGCCTGCTGCTCAAGACCATCTACAAGCGCGTGCTCGGCGACTACGCCACGAAGGCGGAGCTCAAGCAGAAGCACCGCGACAACTTCCGCGCCTACATCGAGCGCGGCGTCGCCGAGGAGCTGCTCGACCCGCGCTTCCCGCAGCTGTTCGACCTCGACCGGCTCGCCCAGGCCATCGACCCCGACAACGACCAGCTGCTCAAGTACATCGGCCTGGTCACCCTGAACAACCGCTACAGCATCAAGGCGCGCAACGGCGAGCCGCTCGAGGTGCCCCAGTACTTCTGGATGCGCATCGCCATGGGCCTCTCGCTGAACGAGGCCAACCCCACCGACATCGCGCTCGAGTTCTACGAGACGATGTCGCGCCTCGACTACCTCGCCGCGGGCTCCACCCTGGTCAACGCCGGCACGAAGTATCCGCAGCTCTCCAACTGCTTCGTGATGGAGATGCACGACGACATCGAGCACATCGCCAAGTCGGTGCGCGACGTCATGTGGATCACCAAGGGCACAGGCGGCATCGGCCTTTCGGTGACGAAGCTGCGCGCCCAGGGCTCCCCGATCCGCTCGAACAACACCGTGTCGACCGGGCCGATCCCGTTCATGCACACCATCGACTCGGTGCTGCGGGCGGTCAGCCGCGGCGGCAAGAAGTTCGGCGCCCTCGCCTTCTACATGGAGAACTGGCACCTCGACTTCCCCGACTTCCTCGACCTGCGCCAGAACTCCGGCGACCCGTACCGCCGCACCCGCACCGCCAACACCGCCGTGTGGATCTCGGACGAGTTCATGAAGCGCGTGCAGAACGACGAGCCGTGGTACCTCTTCGACCCGCTCGAGGTCAGCGACCTCAACGAGCTGTACGGCAAGGAGTTCTCGGCCCGCTACGCCGAGTACGCGGCGATGGCCGAGGCCGGGCAGCTGCGCATGTTCAAGAAGATGTCGGCGCGCGCGCAGTTCAAGGACATCCTGATGAGCCTGCAGACCACCAGCCACCCGTGGCTGACCTGGAAGGACACCATCAACCTCCGCGCCCTGAACAACAACACGGGCACGATCCACCTCTCCAACCTGTGCACCGAGATCTGCCTGCCGCAGGACATCGACAACATCGCGGTCTGCAACCTCGCGTCGATCAACCTGTCGCGCCACCTGCGCGAAGACGGCACCTTCAACTGGGAGACCATCGAGCGCTCCGCCCGGCTCGCGGTGCGCCAGCTCGACAACCTGATCGACATCACCATGTCGTCGGTTCCCGAGGCCGACAACGCCAACCTCAACAACCGCGCCATCGGGCTCGGCATGATGGGCTTCACCGACGTGGTCGAGCGCCTCGGCCTCGCCTACGACTCGGAGGAGGCGTACGACCTGATCGACGAGATCGCCGAGCGGATCTCGTACTACGCGATCAGCGAGTCGGTCGACCTCGCCGCCGAGCGTGGCGCCTACCCGAACTTCGCGGGCAGCCGCTGGAGCAAGGGAATGGTGCCGTTCGACACCATCGCCCTCACCGAGCAGGATCGCGGCGTGGAGATCAAGGTCAGCCGCCGCAGCACGATGGACTGGGACGCCCTGCGCGAGAAGGTCAAGGGCGGCGTGCGCAACGCGACCCTGATGGCGGTCGCGCCGACCGCGTCGATCGGCCTCGTCGCCGGCACCACGCCCGGCTTCGACCCGCAGTTCTCGCAGATCTTCAGCCGCGCCACCAGCAACGGCAAGTTCCTCGAGGTCAACCGGAACCTGGTCGCCGCCCTGCAGGAGCGCGGCCTGTGGGAGAAGGTGCGCGAGCAGGTGCTGCGCAGCCAGGGCGACATCCAGAACATCGCCGACATCCCCGACGACATCAAGGCCGTGTACAAGACCAGCTTCCAGGTCTCGCCGTACGCGTTCCTCGAGGTCGCCGCCCGTGCGCAGAAGTGGATCGACCAGGCCATCAGCCGCAACATGTACCTCGAGACGCGCGACGTTTCCGACATGATGGACATCTACTCGGCGGCCTGGGAGCGCGGCGTGAAGACGACGTACTACCTGCACATGAAGCCGCGGCACCAGGCCGAGCAGTCCACGGTGCGCGTGAACAAGAGCGAGGAGCTCGGCGGCGGCCAGCGCCGCGGTTTCGGGGCGGCCAAGCCCGAGGCATCCGCTGCCCCCGCCCAGCCCGCCGGGGCCGGCGCGCCCGCCCGGCGCGGCTTCGGCGGCCTGTCGAACTGAGACCTCGACCCCCACGGTCGAACACACGAGTCACGAGTAGAAAGAGAAGAACTGAACAATGCCGATTCTCGGCTCCGGCGTGAAAGACGGCCTGCTCCTCAAGCCGATCACCTACAAGTGGGCGATGGACCTCTACGACCAGGCGGTCGCCAACACGTGGTTCCCCAATGAGATCCAGCTCGGCGAGGACCTCGCCGACTTCAAGCGGATGACCGACGAGGAGCGCCACGCGGTCACCTTCCTGATCTCGTACTTCAACCCGAACGAGCTGCTGGTCAACAAGGCCCTCGCCTTCGGTGTCTACCCCTACGTCAACGCTCCCGAGGCGCACCTGTACCTCGCGAAGCAGATGTGGGAGGAGGCCAACCACTGCATGTCCTTCGAGTACGTGCTGGAGACCTTCCCCATCGACCGCGACGAGGCGTACAACGCGCACGTCGACATCCCGTCGATGGCCCGCAAGGAGGAGTTCGAGGTCGAGTTCATCCGCCGCATGACGGAGGAGACCCTCGACATCACGACGACCGAGGGCAAGAAGGACTTCATCCGCAACCTCGTGGCGTACAACATCATCCTCGAGGGCATCTGGTTCTACTCGGGCTTCATGGTGGCGCTGTCGTTCCGGCAGCGGAACCTGCTGCGCAACTTCGGCTCGCTCGTCGACTGGATCGTGCGGGACGAGTCGCTGCACCTGAAGTTCGGCATGAACCTGATCCTCACCGTGCTCGACGAGAACCCCGACCTGCAGACGCCCGAGTTCGCGGCCGAGATCAAGAAGATGATCACCGACGCCGTCGAGATGGAGGAGCAGTACAACCGCGACCTGCTGCCCGGCGGCATCCTCGGGCTGAACGCGAACTACATTAACCAGTACGTGAAGTACCTCGCCGACCGGCGCCTCGAGGAGCTCGGCTTCGAGCCCGAGTACAAGGTGTCGAACCCGGCGAAGTGGATGGCGACGGCGAACGACACGCTCGAGCTGGTGAACTTCTTCGAGTCGACGAACACGTCCTACGAGTCGAACGCGCGCGCCTCGAGCTGATCGCGCGCTCCGCTGGTCGACTCGCGCGCAGCGCGAATGGAGACCGCGGAACCTGAATGGAGACCACAAGTTACGGGCCGGGTGTGCATGTCGCACCCGGCCCGTAGCGTTGAACCCATGAGCACCACCCCGATCCTCACCGACCCCGACGAGCTGGCCGAGGCGATCAAGGCGGGGCGCTACCCCGACGGCGGCCCGCTGCGCCTCCTCGACGTGCGCTGGCGGCTCGACCGGCCCAACGGGCGGGCCGAGTTCGAGCGCGGGCACATCCCCGGCGCCCTCTACGTCGACCTCGAGACCGAGCTCGCCGCGCCGCCCGCCGATCGGCGACCGGAAGACGGCCGGCATCCGCTGCCCGCGATCGACGACCTCGAGACCGTGGTGCGCAGCTGGGGCGTCGACGAGGGCGACACGGTCGTCGTCTACGACGACCTGAAGAACCTCTCCGCCGCCCGCGCCTGGTGGCTGCTGCGCTACGCGGGGGTGCGCGACGTGCGCCTGCTCGACGGCGCGCTGCGCGCCTGGAAGAACGCGGGCGGGGCGGTCGAGACTGGGCCGGGCGACGCTCCGGTTCCGGGCACGATCACCCTGCGCTACGGGGCGCTGCCGGCGCTCTCGCTCGACGAGGTGCCGGAGTTCGCGGCATCCGCGCCCCTGCTCGACGCGCGCGCGGCCGAGCGCTACCGCGGCGAGACCGAGCCGGTCGACCCGCGCGCCGGGCACGTGCCGGGCGCGATCAGCGCGCCCACCACGGCGAACGTCGACGCCGAGGGCCGCTTCCTCACCCCCGGCGAGCTGCGCGCCCGCTTCGAAGACCTGGGGCTCACGGATGCCTCGGCCGTCGGCGTCTACTGCGGCAGCGGCGTCACGGCGGCGCACGAGGCGGTCGCCCTCGCCCTGGCCGGCTACGAGCCGCGGCTGTTCCCCGGCTCGTGGAGCCAGTGGTCGAACCATCCCGAGCTTCCGGTCGCCACGGGGGATTGATCGGCGAAAACCCCCTTGCCGCGGATGCGACGCGGGGTGATGATCGAGGCATTTCTTCGTAACAGTGGGAGGCAGACATGCCGACTCGTGACACGACACCCGAATACCTTCCGCGGCTGGCCGCGGGCCGGCACCGCTCGCCACGGCGCGGCGCCTGCTTCATGGAGTTCGCGTCGTACCTGGCGGGGGAGCGGTGGAGCGACCACCCCGGGTGCACCGATCCGGCGCTGGCCGGGCTCGCGCGGGCGGTCAACGACCTGGTCTCGGACCGCCGCAGGCAGGAGCTGCTCGGCGACGTGCCGCGCGTGATCGGCCTGCGCGGCGCTCGCGGCGGCGGGCTGCAGGTGGCGGCCAGCGCCGCGATCTCGGCCCTTCCGGTCTCGGCGATGGAGCGGCAGCTGGCCCTCGCGATCGGGCTGCGGGCGATGCTGCAGGGGCTCGACGAGCTGGGGGTGGAGGCGCCGGAGCTGCGCCGCCGCGCCGAGGCGGCCCGCACGGCGGCTCCGGCGGCGGCCCGCTGGGCCGACGAGCACCCCGGGCTCACTGAGGGGCTGCCGCAGCGCCGCTACGAGTCGGCGGTGTCGGGGCTCATCGGGCTCGCGGCGGTCGGCATCGCCGAGGCGTGCGTGTACGACACCGACACGAGGCTGATCGGCATGCTGCGCGACGCGATCAGCACCTACGAGCAGACGCGGGTTGAGGCGCGCGAGGTGGCGCCGGTGCCCGCCCCGGAGGCCGCGCCGGCGCCGCGGGAGACCGTCGGCGCCTAACCCGTGTTCTGCAGCCCCGCCGCGACGCCGTTCACGGCGAGGAGCATGAGGCGGTGCGGGGCATCCGTCGCATCGGTCGAACCGGTCGCGCGGATCTCCCGCAGCGCACGCAGCTGCAGCAGCGACAGCGCGTCCACGTAGGGCGAGCGCAGCCGCACCGCGCGCTGCAGCACGGGCCTGCCGTCGAGCAGTTCCGCGTGGCCCGAGGTGGTGAGCACCCAGCGGCGGGTGAGTTCCATCTCGTCGAGCACGAGCTGGGCGAGGTCGTCGCGCAGGCCGAGGGCGAGGTACCGGCGCGCGAGCCGCTCGTCGGTCTTCGCCAGCGACATTTCGACGTTGTCGATCATGGTGCGGAACAGCGGCCACTCGGCGTACGCCGAGCGCAGCGCCTCGATGTCGCCGACGGCGGCGAGCGCCGAGCCGAGCCCGAACCAGCCGGTCAGGTTGATGCGGGCCTGCGTCCAGGCGAACACCCAGGGGATCGCCCGCAGATCCTCGAGCGACTCGAGCGACAGGCCGCGGCGGGCCGGCCGCGAGCCGAGCGCGAGCAGGCCGACCTCCTCCTGCGGGGTCACCTGCCCGAACCACTGGGCGAAGCCGTCGGCGCGCACGAGCTCGAAGAACCGCGCGCGGCTCACCTCGTCGAGGCGCCGGGCGAGCGCCGAGAACCGCACGGATGCCGCGTGGTTGCGCTCCTCGTTCGACGGGGCGCTGGCCAGCAGCGTCGCCGACGCCATCTGCTCGAGGTGGCGGGCGGCGATCATGCGGTCGCCGTACTGGGCGAAGATGACCTCGCCCTGCTCGGTGAGCTTGAAGCGGCCGTCGACGCTGCCCGGCGGCTGCGCCAGCACCGCCTCGTTGGCCGGGCCGCCGCCGCGGCCGAGTGCGCCGCCGCGGCCGTGGAACAGGGTCAGCTCGATGTCGTTCTCCTTCGCCCATTCGGCGATGCGGCTCTGCGCGGAGTACAGCGCGAGGGTCGCGGAGACGGGGCCGACGTCCTTCGACGAGTCGGAGTAGCCGAGCATCACCTCGAGCTTGCGGCCGGTCGCCGCGAGCCGCTGCTGGACCGGCTCGAGTTCGATGAGGCCGGCGAGGATGTCGGTGGAGTTCTCGAGGTCGGCGAAGGTCTCGAAGAGCGGGATCACGTCGAGCACGGGCGCCTTCTCGGGCGAGCCGAGGGCGCGCGCCGCCAGGGTGTAGACGTTCTCGAGATCCTGCGCTGACTGGGTGAAGGAGACGATGTAGCGGCGGGCCGCGTCGACGCCGAAGCGCTTCTGCAGGGTCTTGATGGTGCGGAAGACCTCGAGCACCTCCTCGGTCATCTCCGAGCGCTCGCCGCCGGCCTCGAGCTCGGCCAGGGCCTGCCGGTGCACCTTCGAGTGCTGCCGCACCTCGAGCTCGGCGAGGTGGAAGCCGAAGGTCTGCACCTGCCAGATCAGGTGCTGCAGCTCGCCCGAGGCCGCCCGCGCCGCGCCGCCGTCGCGCAGCGACGACTGGATCACGTTGAGGTCGTCGAGCAGCTCGTCGGGGTCGGCGTAGGAGAGGTCGGCGTTGCGCAGCCGGGTCGCCACGATGCGCTCGGCGACGAAGAGCAGCGCGCGGCGGTGTGGCTCGGTGTGCGAGCGCAGGTCGATGTCGCCCGCCGCGTCCTCCGAGAGTGAGCGCTGGCGCGCCCAAAGCTCGAGCAGCGCCGGCGACGGCGGGGCGTCGTCGGCCGAGAGGGTGAGGGTGCGCCCGATGCGGTTCGCGGCGTGCTCGTAGCCGAGCAGGATGTGCTCGCTGGCGATCGAGGCCGCCTTGCGGGTGACCTTGGCGGTGACGTAGGGGTTGCCGTCGCGGTCGGCGCCGATCCAGGAGCCGAAGCGGACGAAGGCCGGCGCCCGTGAGGGCGCGCGCCCGGCATCCGTGCCCAGAAGCCAGTCGTCGAGCTTGCGGTAGACCTGCGGCAGCACCTGGAACAGGGTCGTGTCGAACACGTTCATCGCCGTGCGCACTTCGTCGAGCGGGGTGGGCCGGGTGGAGCGCAGCGGCGAGGTGCGCCAGAGGATGTCGATCTCCTCCAGCAGCCGGCGCTCGTTCTCGACCGCGGTCGAGTAGCCGATGCGCGGGTCGTCGCGCACGGCGAGCAGCTCGGCGATGCGGCGGATGGCGCTCGAGACCGCGGGGCGGCGGGCCTCGGTGGGGTGCGCGGTGAGCACGGGGTGGAAGCGCAGCTGCTGCACGCGGCGCTGCGTCTCCTCCTCGCCCACCTCGTCGACGAGGTGGGCGATCGCCCCGGCGAAGGTGTCGGTGCGGCCCTCGGCCCGGCCCTTCACGTCGCGGCCGCGCAAGCGACGGATGCGGTGCTGCTCCTCGGCGAGGTTGACGAGGTGGAAGTAGGCGGTGAACGCCCGGGCGACCTGCTCGGCGCGCTCGGGGCTGAACGAGGCGACCAGCCGCTCGGCCTCCTCGAAGCGGGCGAGGTCGCCGTCCTCGTAGGCGGCGATGGTCAGTGCGCGCAGGTGCTCGACGTCGTCGAGCAGCTCGGGCCCGCCGGCGTCGGCGAGCACCCGGCCGAGCAGTTCGCCGAGCAGGCGCACGTCGCTGCGCAGGGACCCGTCGACCTCTTCACGGATGCGGCGGCGACGGCTGAGCTCGGTGCTGGTGGTCTGGGCGTCGGTCATCATGATGAGGTTAGGCGACCGCGAGGCGCCGCTGCCAATCGGGGCGTCACGCGGCCAGCACCTTGGCGATGCGCTGCAGCGACACGCTCTCGGCCGTGCCGAGCGGCTGGGCGAAGAGGCTGATGCGCAGCTCCTCGAGCATCCACCTCGTGTGCCGCAGCTTCTCGGGCGCGTGCGGGTCGAGCGGCAGGGTGCCACCCGCCTCGGCGTAGCGGGCGGTCGCCGTCTGCACCTCGGTCATCCACGCCCGGTCGCGGCCCGGATTGTCGGGCAGCTTCTCGGCCCGGTAGGCGATGCCCTCGAGGTAGCGCGGCAGGTGTTTCAGCTGCGCGCGGCCGGTCGCGGAGACGAAGCCGGGGTAGACGAGGTTCGCCAGCTGCTGCTTCATGTCGGTGAGCGCCGCGAGCAGCGCCATGCTCGTCGCGGCGGCCACGGCCTTCTCGGCCTTGCGGGCGGCGGTGAGCGTGCGCGCCACGTGCTTCACGGTGTCGAACATGGCGTCGACCACGACCGCCGAGACCCGATCGCGCACCCGCTCGTAGTCGGCCTTCGTGAAGACGAGCCCGTGCGTCGCGTCGGCGGCGAGCACCTCGTCGACCACCGCGGCGAGGCAGTCGGCGAACAGCGCGGGGGTGCTCGCGTAGGGGGCGACGGCCAGGGCGAGCTTCTCCGGCGCGGTCAGGTGCTCCTGCACGTAAGAGGCCGGGGAGGGGATCTCGTTCAGCAGCATCCGCCGCACGCCGCGCGGGTGCTGGCGCGCTTGCTCGGCCGGGGTGGCGAGGATGCGCAGCGCAACCTTGCCCCGCTCGTCGACGAGCGCCGGGTAGCCGCGCACGGTGTTCTTCAGGCCCCCGACGGTGGTGTCGACCTGGCGCGGCAGCTCGCGCATGTCCCACTCGGGCACCTCGTCGCGCTCGAGCGCGTTGGGCACGCGGGCGGTGGCGACGGCGGCGACCGAGTCGCGGGCGCGGGTCGCGAAGCGGCGCTGCAGCTCGGCGAGGTCCTTGCTGCGGCCGAGTCGCTTGCCGCGCTCGTCGATCACGGCGAAGGTGGGGCGCAGGTGCGCGGGCACCCGCTCGAGGTCGAAGTCGTCGGCGTCGACGGGCGCGTAGGTGAGGCGTTTGATGACGGATGCCACGGCTTCGGTGAGCGGCGCGTTCGGCTCTTCGGGCAATTCCGCGACGATCTTCGCCGCCCAGTCGGCCGCGGGCACCACCGAGCGGCGCAGTGCCTTGGGCAGCGAGCGGATCAGCGCCGTCACGAGCTCGGTGCGCAGCCCCGGCACCTGCCAGTCGAAGCCGGCGGGGCCGAGGCGCGCGAGCAGCGGCAGGGGCACGGTGACGGTCACGCCGTCGTCCTCCGCGCCGGGCTCAAAGCGGTAGGAGAGCTGGAAGCGCTGGTCGCCCTGCCGCCAGATCGTGGGGAACGCGTCGTGGTCGACCAGTTCCTCGGGGGAGGCGTCGGCGAGAAGCATCCGCTCGGTCATGGTGAGCAGCTTTGGGTGCTCTGTGCGGGCCTCGCGCCACCAGCGCTCGAAGCTGCGGGTGTCGACGACGTCGCGCGGCACGCGCTCGTCGTAGAACGCGAACACGGCCTCGTCGCCGTCGAGGATGTCGCGGCGGCGGGTGCGCTCCTCGAGCTGCTGCAGGCGGCGCACGAGGGCGCGGTTGCGGCGGTCGAACTCGAACAGCGGGCCCTTGCGCTCGGTCGGCCACTCGCAGTCGACGAGGCCGTGGCGCAGGAACAGCGTGCGGGCATAGTCGCGGTCGATGCGGGCGAACTGCACGCGGCGCCGCTCGACGATCGGCACGCCGAAGAGCGTGACCTTCTCGTAGGCGACGGCGGCGCCCTGGTTCTTCTCCCAGTGCGGCTCGGAGTACTGCCGCTTGACCAGGTCGCCGGCGATCGGCTCGGCCCAGGCGGGGTCGATCGCGGCGTTCATGCGCGCGAAGAGGCGGCTCGTCTCCACGAGCTCGGCGCTCATCACAGCGGGCGGCTGCTTCTTCGCGAGCGTGGAGCCCGGGAAGATGACGAACCGCGTGCCGCGGGCGCCCGCGTAGTCGCGCTTGGCCTGGTCGCGCAGTCCGAGGTGGCTGAGCAGGCCGGCGAGCAGGCTCTTGTGGATGCCGTCGGGGTTCACGGCCGGCTCGCCCACCTCGAGTTTCAGCTCGCGCGCCATGCGCGTGAGCTGCCGGTAGACGTCCTGCCATTCGCGCACGCGCAGGTAGTTCAGGAACTCGGCCTTGCACAGCCGGCGGAACGCGCTGCTGGAGAGCTCGCGCTGCTTCTCCTCGAGGTGGTTCCAGAGGTTCAGCAGGGTGAGGAAGTCGCTGGTCGGATCGGCGAAGCGCGCGTGCAGCTGGTCGGCGGTGCCGCGGCGGTCGACCGGGCGCTCGCGCGGGTCCTGGATGGTGAGGCCCGCGACGATCGCCATCACCTCGCGGGTGGTGCCGTGCTTGCGGCTCTCGATGACCATGCGGGCGAAGCGCGGATCGATCGGCAGCCGGGCGAGGTCGCGCCCGATGCGCGTGAGGCGCAGTTCGCTTTGGCCGCGCGCACCCGCCGCTCGACTCGTCGGCGAAGCCGGCGAATGGAGACCGCGGGCGCGTCCCCCCGCCGGTTGAGGAGCGCCGGAGGCGCGTCCCCCCGCCGGTTGAGGAGCGCCGGAGGCGCGTCCCCCCGCCGGTTGAGGAGCGCCGGAGGCGCGTCTCGAAACCGCGCCCAGCTCCGTGAGCAGATCGAGCCCGTCCTTCACCCCGCGCGGGTCCGGCTTGGTGAGGAACGGGAACGCCTCGATGTCGCCGAGCCCGAGCGAGATCATCTGCAGGATCACGGCCGCGAGGTTCGTGCGCAGGATCTCGGGCTCGGTGAACGCGGGGCGCTTCTCGAAGTCCTCCTGCGAGTACAGGCGGATCGCGATGCCGTCGCTGGTGCGGCCCGCGCGGCCCGAGCGCTGCGTCGCCGACGCCTGGCTGATCGCCTCGATGGGCAGCCGCTGCACCTTCGCGCGGGTCGAGTAGCGCGAGATGCGCGCCTGCCCGGCGTCGATGACGTACTTGATGCCGGGCACGGTGAGGCTGGTCTCGGCCACGTTCGTGGCGAGCACGACGCGGCGACGGATGCCGGGGCGCGAGCTCGGCTCGAAGACGCGATGCTGCTCGGCGGCGGAGAGGCGCCCGTACAGCGGCAGCACGTCGGTCGTGTCGGCCTGCCCGCGGCGGGTCAGGTGGCCGCGGATCGCGTCGGCCGCGTCGCGGATCTCGTTCTCTCCGGAGAGGAAGACGAGCACATCGCCGGGCTTCTCGCGGGCCAGCTCGTCGAGCGCGTCGATGATCCCCTGATTGACGTCGCGGTCTGTGCCGCCGCCCGCTGGTCGACTCGCCGGCGCAGCCGGCGAATGGAGACCCGCATCCACATCCTCGTCCTCGACCTCCTCCGCGACGAGCGGCCGATACCGGATCTCCACCGGGTACGTGCGCCCGGAGACCTCCACGATCGGGGCGGGCCGGCCCGAGGCATCCGCGAAATGCTTCGCGAACGACTCGGGGTCGATCGTCGCCGAGGTGATGATCAGCTTGAGGTCGGGGCGGCGGGGCAGCAGCTGTGCGAGGTATCCGAGCAGGAAGTCGATGTTGAGGCTGCGCTCGTGGGCCTCGTCGATGATGATCGTGTCGTAGGCCGCGAGGTCGCGATCGCGGTGCATCTCGTTGAGCAGGATGCCGTCGGTCATCAGCTTGATCCGGGTGGCCGCACTCACCTGGTCGGTGAAGCGCACCTTGTAGCCGACGGTCTGGCCGAGCGGTTCACCGAGCTCCTCGGCGATGCGCTCGGCGATGGTGCGCGCGGCCAGCCGGCGCGGCTGGGTGTGCCCGATGCGCTCGCGGCCCAGCTGCAGTGCGATCTTCGGCAGCTGCGTGGTCTTGCCCGAGCCGGTCTCGCCGGCGACGATCACGACCTGGTGGTTCGCGATGGCCTCGGCGATCTCGTCGCGCTTGCGGGAGACGGGAAGGTCTTCCGGAAACGTGATCCGGGGGAGCTGGGGGGTGTCAGGCATGGGCTCTTCAGTTTCGCACGGGCGGGGGTGTTGCGGGGTCGTGCGGGGCTGTGGAGAACTCGGACGTGCGTTCTAATCTGTGGACAAGTTTGTGTGGAAAGTGCTGTCGAAGAGTGCTACACATGTGCTAGTCTGTAGCTGTCCGCGCCACAACCGAAGAAGCCGCCCGAAGGGGTGTGCTTCGCCCTGTGTGTGGAGCGTGTGATGACGACGATCGGCCCGGCCGCAGCGGACGCGATGGCGCGTTTGTGCGCGTTGCTGCCGACGGATGTCTCGTCCCTTCCGCCGCGCGAGTTCGTCGCCTTCCTCGAGGCGACCGCCGAGGTGCGCCGGCAGCTCGACGCGATCGAGCTGGTGAACGCCGGCGAGATGACCCGGCGGTCCGCCGACGATCATGATTCGCTGGCCCGGCGGCTCGGGTATCGCACCGCGGCCGACGCGCTGGAGGCGGTCACCGGCTCGTCGGGCAAGGAAGCGCGGCAGCTGGTGCGGGATGCGGAGCAGGTCGCGAAGCTGCCGCACCTGGCCGAGGCCGTGCTGGCCGGGCGCATCGGGCGGGAGTCGGCGCAGGCCATCACGCAGACGCTCGGCAGAGCGGCGCACGACACCGACCCGGTGGAGGCGGCCGGGGCCGAGCAGGCCCTCGTCGAGCTGGCGCAGGCGGCGCCGGCCGACCGGGTCCGCGAGGCCGGGGCGAAGCTCGCCGGCGAACTGTCGGTGCGCGCCGTCGAAGATCTGCACAAGCGGGCGATGGCCGAGCGCTACTTCAGCGTCGGTCCGGTGAAAGACGGGGCGGCCCGGGTGTCGGGGCTGCT
>NZ_AULK01000014.1 GCF_000419445.1 Gryllotalpicola ginsengisoli DSM 22003
GGCTCATCGCGAATGAGAGTGTAGGAGCGGTCTGAATCCGCCGGCTTCGAGGAGCGATCTGGCGACGTAGTGCGTGAGGTTCCGGAAGCCGAGGGCGGAACCGCGAAGGTGCTCGAGCCGGCCGTTGATGGCCTCCGTTGGGCCGTTGCTCGTTCCGGGGCGGTCGAAGAACGCGAGGATGTCCGCGGCGCGCTGCTTCAGTGTGCGGCCGAGGCGACGGACCTCTTTGAGCAGCGCGGGGACGCCGTTGCTGACAGAGTCGATCACCGCCCGCATCATCTCCTTCGCCTTGTTCTTGTCGGGTTCGCGGTAGGCGGCGACGATGCGCTGGTAGATGCCCCAGGTCGCTTCGACCTCGACGTGCTCCTCGGCGGCGAACACCGCGTCGAGCCGCGCGGTCTGCTTCTCGGTGAGGAAGCTCGCGCCGGTGTGGAGGGTGCGGCGGACCCCGTAGAGCGGGTCGCCGGCGTGACCGCGGTGCCCGAGGGTGTCTTGTTGGACGCGCTGCCGGGTCCGGTCGAGCGCGTCGCCGGCGAGGCGGACGACGTGGAACGGGTCCATCACCGGGACCGCGTCGGGGAGCTCTTCGGCCGCGGCGGTCTTGAACCCGGAGAACCCGTCCATCGCGACCACCTCGATCCGGCTCGACCACTCCGCAGGCCGGGCGGCGAGCCACTCCTTGAACACCTGCTTCGAGCGGCCCTCGACCATGTCCAGCAGCCTGGCCGGGCCCGTCTTGTTCCTCGCGGGGGTGAGGTCGATGATCACGGTCACGTACTTCTCGCCAAACCGTGTGTGACGCCAGACGTGCTCGTCGACACCGATCGTGGTGACCCCGTCGAACCTCGCCGGGTCGTCGATCAGGCGACGCTTGCCTTCGGCGATGATCGCGGTGTTCGCGGTATGCCACGACACCCCGAGCCCTGCTGCGGCGCGGGAGACGGTGAGGTGGTCGACCACGATCGCCGTGAGTGCCCACCCAATCCCGCCGCGGGAGATCTTCTCCCTCGGCGCCGCCGCCTTCGACGTGTCCTGCCGCCAGGTCCGGCGGCAGTGCGTGCACCGGTAGCGGCGCACCCGGACCAGCAGCGTCGTCGGCCGATGCCCGAACGGCTCATGCGCCAGCGGCCGCGTCACCGTGTCACGCGGCACGCCCTCCGCGCCGCACTTCCGACACCACGGGTCGTCCTCGACGACGCGGCACTCCAGCACCGCCCGATCAGGCTCGAGCAGCTGCCCGACGGCCTGAAGGCCGAGCTCGTCGAGACGGCAGAACGTGGTCAGGTCAGGGGTCGCGAACGTAGGGTGGTGCAAGTCGAGGTCTTCCGGCGGATGGTGAGCGTGAGAACTTCCATCCTGGAAGACCTCGACGCCTATCCGCGAACCAGCCGGCGGTCCCGGGCTACACCCTCAACTGCGAAGAGCCCTCAAAGTGATGTTCTTCACGAACCCGCTGACTCGGACCGCCTGGTCCACGAGCGTGTCCGCTTCGCGGAAGCCGCGGGGTCGTACGGCATCCAGGGGGGTCCGTTGGGTCACCCCTGCGCCAGAATTGTGTCTTGAGCAGGCGCGCGTCGCTGGAGGATTCCTTGACGGCCTCCCAGGCGAGCCTTGACTGCGATCGCGCTCTCGCATCCAGGCGGCGCGATGGGGCTTCCTAACATCGACACGGCTCACGCAGGGCGATAACCGCGCACGTCGCGCGGACGCCCAATCGATTTGGGCGCGAGTTCGGCTGGGCCCGGGATGCGGAAGCAATCGCGCCGCCGAGCAGCAACGCTCGGTGCCAGTGCCGCCTGAAATCTTGGTCAAGAGCGGGCCCTTATGCCACGACATCGATATGTCCAGCCGATATGCTTTCCAAGCGCAGCCGCTCCGTGTAATGATGTTCTGACATTGATACGTGGAGGGCGATGTGGCTCAAGCGGAGACGGCATTGCCGTCGGATTTCTTCCTTGATCTGGACCGCTCGAGTCCGGTTCCGCTTTACCACCAGATCGCCACTCGCCTCGAAGCCGCGATCCGCGACGAGACGCTCCCGGCCGCTTCGCGAGTGGAGAACGAGATCTCGATGGGCCAGCGATTCGGCTTTTCGCGACCGACCGTTCGGCGCGCAATCCAGAATCTGGTCGACAAGGGCCTGCTGGTGCGCCGACGGGGCATCGGCACGCAGGTGGTTCATGGCCAGGTCACTCGGCAGGTCGAGCTCAGCAGTCTCTACGAAGACCTCGACAGCACGGGGCAGCATCCGACCACCATTGTGGTCAGTCACGTTCGGATGACCGCTGACGACGCAGTTGCGCGTGATCTGAGCATCCGCAAGGGGGATCCCGTATTGCGAGTCGTCCGCGTCCGGTATGCCGACGGCGTTCCGCTGGCGGTGCTTGACAACACACTACCGCCGGATTTCGTGGACTTCACGGAGGAAGAACTCGCATCTCGCGGCCTGTACCAGCTGCTACGCACGCGAGGAGTGAGCCTCCGAGTGGCCAAGCAGCGGATCGGAGCCCGCTCGGCAACCGCGAAGGAAAGCGAGTTGCTGTCCCTCCCGAAGGGTGCCGCTGTGCTTACGATGTCGCGCACCGCGTTCGACAGCTCGGGGAAAGCGGTCGAGTTCGGCCAGCACTGCTACTCCCCCGGCCTGTACTCCTTCGAGATCACGCTGGTCGACAGATAGGTCGGAGGTTGGTGCGGCTCGGCCCCCTATGAGCCCATCCGCGCGAACCACAAGAACCGAAGCTTTTCGGTCTTCGCAGCATCGGCCTCCAGCCCCTGCTCCTCCTGCTGCACCGTTACCACCGGCTAATAGAAGTGTCTGGTCATAGCAGCACAAGGCGTCGACGGGCTAAGACTGCGGTGAAGCCCATGACGATCGGCACGGCAAGAGTCCACACGAGGACCTGCCCAGCACGGCCCTGCACCGGCGAGTTCTGGATGCCGATCCACGCGCATGCCATCAGGCCGTAGACGGCGCACCCGTACTTCGCCGACCCGACAGTCCAGTGCAGGCCAGATCTTCGCCCGTCGACAACGTGCTCAAGGCCCCTTGTGAGCCACAACCCGTGGCTCATCGCGATCACGAGGGCCACCACGACGATACCCAGATCGGGGCCCGCAGAGCCCCGGGCAACTGCAATCGGGAGTGTGAGGATGCCGGCCGCCAGCATCGCCGCGCCTGTTACCGCTCGACCGCGAAATTCCGTGCCCAGGAGCTGGCCCGTGGTCATCGCGAGGACGATCGCCGAACCGCAGAGCCCTATCGCCAAGGGGTCTTCCGTCGCCGTTCGCCTTGCGACTAGCCACGTGAGGATCGCGGCGTATGAGCCTACGATCGCGACACCGGGAGAACCCACATACATTGCCTGAGCTTCGGAAGGGGGCGCGAGCATACCAATCCCGTCGAAGGAGGGCGGAGGTAGCAGGACCATCCCCAGGGAGACGATCAGCACGAGCAGTGAATGAGCTGCCATCGACGCTCCCAGGCTGTCCGCCGACGCGGCGCACAGAGCTGCCGCGAGCATCGGTCCCGCGGTCGCAGCTGTCACGATCGACGCTTTGGCCGCCAGCCCTCGGTGCGCCGTCAGGCCGAGAGTGGCGAGGCGTGAGCTTGCGACGATGGTAAGCAGAGCGATGGCCACGCCCGAGAGGGCGCGCGCGGCCATCAGAGCCGGCAGGCCGCCCGCCGCGGCGAGTGCGGCGCTCGCTCCCGCGGCGACACATGCTGCGACGAGAGAGAAGCGAGTCACCGTGAGGGCGTCCGGCACGCGTCCGCTGACTGCCGCATGAGCGACCAGCACCGCGACTACCGACAGGCAGTAGACCCGAAAAAGCTCGACCAGCATGCGAGAGCCACCATGGATCCCACCCTCGAACGACCCCGCCAGCGGATTGACAAGGGTCGGGCCGGCCACGGCAACGGCGATCGCTGCGGCGCTCAGCGCATACTGCGGCGCCACGCTGGACGTGTGCGTCGGCATGGTACCTCCTTACGGCGACGCGACGTTGCGGTTGGCATCGACCGCGAGCCAGGTCATCTGATTCGCGGCTGCTCGTAAATGTGGAGACTCGGGGAATACGGGCCTGTTGAGATTCGAAGACGCGCTCGAGCGCACTGGCGACGCGAGCATAGCCCGTTGATCGCGGCAAACCTGGCAGAGCGACAGGGCCGCGCGGCGACGCCTCTCAAGGAGCGCGTAAGGCCTTGGCCCGGGCCGCGAAGTGCCGGACCGGAGTGCGACTGAGGGCCTCGACCTCGCGTTACAACCGCCGTCGATACGACCGACCCGCTCGGACCGCAAATGGACGGTCCGGGCGGGTCGTCGCGCGCGGTCAGGCTTGGCTCTCGTATTGGGCGATCTCGGCCTCAAGCTCGGCCATCGCCTCGCCGCCGGCCATCAGGTCGGTGATCTGCTCGCGCGTGCGCTCGCCCTTCATGAAGTCGTCGGCCTTGCGCCCGTGAATCAGCACGGCGAACCTGTCACCGACCGTCATGGCGTGCAGTACGTTGTGCGTGACGAACACCACCGCGATGCCCTTTTGACGGGCCTGCATGATGATCTTCAGAACGTGCGCGGCCTCCTTCACGCCAAGCGCGGCGGTCGGTTCATCGAGGATCAGCAGGCGCGCGCCAAAGTAGACGGCCCTCGCGATCGCAAGCGACTGCCGCTCGCCGCCTGACATGCCACCAACGAGTCGATTGCCGTCGTTGATTCGGGTGATGCCGAGGCTCTTCAGTTCACGGATCGCGACCTTGTTCGCGGTCGCCTTGTCAAAGTACTTGAGCGGACCCCATCCCTTCGTCGGCTCCGCGCCGACAAAGAACGACCGGCCGACGCTCATCAGCGGGAAGGTACCGCCGTATTGATGCACGGTCGCGATGCCGGCCGCGCTCGCGTCGCGGGGGCTGGAGAACACGACTTGCTTGCCGTCGACTTCAATTGTGCCGGTCGTGGGAGCGTGGTAGCCCGACAGAATCTTGATGAGGGTCGACTTTCCAGCGCCGTTGTCGCCGAGGAGACAGAGAACTTTTCCAGGCTCGATTTCCAGCGAGATGTCCGCGAGGGCGTCAGTGCCAGCGAAGCTCTTACCCACGCCGGTGAGCGTCATCAGCGGTTCGGTCATTTCACGCCTTCTTTCCGGAGGTCTTCTTCGGACCGGACGAGAGCGCAAGCCGGCGGAAGGTGTTGTTCATCAGCACGGCAGCCAGCAGCAGCGCACCCAGGATGAAGCTCGCCCAGTCGGAACTCCAGCCCGTGTAGTAAATACCCTGATTCACAATCGCGAACGTGATCGCGCCAAGCACCATGCCGATCACCGAGCCATAGCCGCCGGTAAGCAAGACACCACCGATGACAACCGCGATGATGGAGTTGAACACGAACGACTGGCCGTTGGTGGTCTGTGCGCTGTTGTACATGCAGGTCTGGATCACGCCGACAAACGCGGCACCAAGACCGCTCAGCACGAAAAGGGTGATCTTGACCCGCGGCACCGGGATGCCCGTCGCGCGTGCGCTGTCTTTATCGCCCCCGATCGCGAAGACCCAGTTACCCCAAGGGGTCATCTGGAGCACCCACGCGATCACGAGCGCCACCGCAATCGCCCAGAAGATCGCGACCTCGAACTGGCCGCCGACGAGACTGCCGAACAAGTTCTTAAACACGGGATCGACCGTGATCGGAACGCTCGTCGTCCCGGTGATGGCGCGCGAGAGGCCGAGCGTAATACCGGCGAGACCGAAGTTCATGCCCAGCGTCACGACAAACGAAGGCACATTGGTTCGAGCCGTGATGATTCCGTTCACGAGGCCGGCGAGTGCACCGATCCCAAGCGCCGCGACGAAGCCGATGATCATGGGAAGCCCCAAGTAGCCCGAGATGATTGCCAATGTCATCGAGCTCGCCGCAAGCACCGAACCGACAGAGAGGTCGAGCTCCCCCGCGATCATCAGCAGACCCACAGGGATAGCGATTATTAGCAATTCGGATGCAACGTTCAGCCACGCCGACGCCCCGCCGATGGACAGGAAGTTCTGTCCGCCGACGATGGAGAAGAAGACGAAAACCAGAACCGTGCCGGCCAGAGCACCCATTTCCGGGCGACGCGTCATTCGCTGGAATGGAGATTCTTTCGCTTCGGGCGGCGGCGAAGGCATCGCCTTTAGCGTCGCGGTGGACAGATCGATGGACATTGACATAGCTCCTTAAGTTCGATGGCGAACCGATGATCCGCGGGCCGGTGACGGGAACTAGTGCAAAGTGTGTTCGCGTCACCGGCCCAACCAATCAGCGGACGCCCTCCTTCGCGCCGTCGATGGCCAGCTCGACGTTGTCCTTATCAACCACGAGGGGACCGGTGAGGATCGGCTTCGTCGGCAGTTCGATGCCCCACGCGGCGTACTGGAAAGCGGCCGAGACCGAGTAGTATCCCTGCGCGTACGGCTGCTGGTCGATGCCGGCGAGTACCGTTCCGGCCTGTATCGCCTCGAGGGTCTTCGTGTCGGTGTTGAAGTGGACGTACTTGATGTCTCCGGCATTTGCCTGCTGCAGAGCTGAGAGACCCGCGTCGATGTCAGACCCGCCGACTGTTGCCATTCCGTTCACGTCGGGGTCCTGGGCGAGCGCAGCCTTGATAGCCTGCGCCACCGCGGTCTGGTTGCCGAAGCTGGATGCCGGAAGGGCCAGTTGCGTTGACGTGCCGCCGGACTTTGACAAACCTTCGGCGTAGCCTGCGCAACGATCTTCCAGGTTCTGAGCCCCGGGAACAGTGTTGACACAGATGGCCTTCGTCACACCGGCCTCACCTGCCGCCTCACCGCCGGCGACGCCCGCGAGAAACTCGTCCGTACCGATGTATGTCATCGCACCCACGTTCTCCGCGGCTTCCATCCCACCGGCGTTGTAAATGATTACCGGGACGCCGCTCGCGACCACCTCCTTGATCGCCGGGTCCTCCGCCTCGGGTACCCAGTCGGGCACGACAATGGCGCTGGGGTTCTGTCCCGAGGCGTTCTTGATCAGCTGAGCGACGTCCGGACCGAGGTTGTTGTAATTCTGGAGGGCGAGGTACGTCACCTTGCCTCCGTTCGCCTCCACGACCCGCTTCGCATCATCCACGCCGCGCTTGACGGTTGAGAAGAACGAGTCATCGGACGCGCCGCCGATGACGACGATGTTGATCTCGCCGCCGCTGGTGCTGCCGCCGCCGCCGTCACCGCCGCCGTTGTCGGATGTCGCCGACGTGTCGGAGGGGGCACCGGCAGGAGTACAGGCGGAGAGGGCCGCGACGACCAGCGCGGCGGGGATCGCGAGCGAGAGCAGTCGAAGGCGCTTGGCTGCCTGGCTGCTTGCGAACTTCGAGACCTTCATGGGCTCGGGTCCTTTGGTAAGTTTCGAGTCAGCGGCTTTGCTTCCGAATTGGCAGCTGCGTTGCTGAACCGGGTGAGACTGATTGTAGTGAACATTGGCAATATGTCAAGACATACGATTATCACGTCCAAGATTGGTCTGGCGTGGGCCGGCCGACAGGAGACACGAGGCGACTGTCTGCGAAGCCCTATGCGTGCATCTGCCTGCGACAAGGGGCCCAGTCGCATTCGCCCCCACCGCCATCAACGGCCGGCCGCGGCCGCCTCCATGGATAGCCACGCACCAAACTGTGCTAGGACGTAAGGTCCGGTCGAGAGATCCGCGGAACGAGGGTCGGGACCGAAGACTCCCCACAACGGGTGGCCCGGTTCATGGCGGTGCGGCCCGTAGGCGTCGCCATCCGGGTCATTTGCGGGATGCGAGGAGAGGTCCGGCAGCCGATCGAGGTGGATCAGCCCTGGGGACGACCCCGCGAGCAATGTAGTCTCGAACTCGCCGGCATGGTCCGGGGGCAGCGGTGACGCGGGGTACCGGTTGACCGCCGTCGCTAGCACCCGAAGAGCGGAGTCCGACGCATTCCACGAGGACTCGAGTTCGTCAATCATGTCGAGTTGCTCGGGTGCGAAGTGACCGCTGAAGACAACGGCGGTGCTGATCCCGAAGTCTTCCAGCCGCGTGAGCGTGGCGCGCAGATGCGCCTCGATCCCCGTGCCATCGGCCATCATGATCGTCCACGGATAGTGGCCGTGCCCGCCGCCGAAGCCCTGGAACACCGGCGGGAGCACGATTCCGCCTCCCTGCTCCGCGGCCGAGATACAGACTGTGTGCGCCGTGAGGGCATCAAGTCCGATCGGTAGGTGCGGCCCGTGAAACTCGAGGGTTCCCAGCGGAAGGTAAGCGATCGGCTGCGCCGCGACACGCGCGTCAAGTTCCTTGAGCGAGAGGAACTCGGCCCGAACCTCGTCGAAGGCACTCACTTGTAGTAGTTCCGGATCCAGCCGTGCTCAGCGAGCTGCGCACGCAACTCCTCGGGAAACGGCTCGCCGTCGGAGTAGCCGACGTTGCGTGCGATGTTGCGGTCGCTACTCATGCCGGCGATCACCGTGGAGACCTCGGGCGAAGCGAGTACGTACTTGATGGCGGCCTCGGCAAGCGTCGGATAGTACGGCTCAGTGACCTTCTTTAGGGCCTCGACCCGGTCGAGCGTCTCCGTGAATCGCTCACCGCGGAACATCTCCTTCTGCTGCGAGCCCTCCTCCCAGGCATCGTAGGTGTCGCGCGTCCACAGCCCCGATAGCGAGCCGGAGTCGAAAGCAACGCGGTCGATGATCGCGGTGTCGGTCTTGCGGACGGCCGGGAAGAGCCCGTCCACCGGCCGCTGCTCGAATAGGTTGAAGATCACCTGGATCGAGTCGACCAGGCCGAGTTCGGCTAGCTCGATCCCCTCGTCGGGGCGGTAATCGCGTATCGATACCCCGATCTTGTCGATCTTGCCCTCGACACGCAGTTCGTTCAGCGTCTCTAGCCATTCGAGTTCGCTGATGCCTGAGCGCAGCCAGCAGTGCAGTTGCAATAGGTCGAGACGCTCGACGCCAAGGCGCTTCAGCGAGGCCTCCACGTGCTCGCGCAGGTACCAGGCGGGGTAGCGGCCGCGCATCTGCGGGTCGTCGTCGTCGGGGTTGGGCCACTGGATCGGTTGGGTCTTGGTCGCGACGTAAATCTTGTCGCCATCCCAACGACGCAGCGACTCGCCGACGACCTTCTCGCTGCGGCCGGAGCCGTAAAGCTCCGCCGTGTCAACGAAGTTGATTCCATGCTCGTATGCGGTGAGCAGGGCCTGCACCGAGGCCTCGTCATCGACGGTGCCCCACTGGCCCCCCAGCTGCCACGCGCCGAATGAGATCTCGCTGACCTTCCACCCTGTGCGTCCGAAGTGGCGGTATTGCATGATGTGCCTTTCTGTGTTGGTGTGCGCTCAGCGCGCGAGGCGAATGGACACAGGCGCTGCGGGAGCGCCCGCGGGATAAACGCTTCCCAGGGTGGCGGCGCCGTCGTCAGTCAAGACAACCGTGCTGGCGCGCAGGATGTCGCCGTCGGTCGCGTCAAAGTCAGACAGTTCTGCGAGTGTGAGCCGCCAGCCTGCGACGTTAGCGGTCAGCACCCCGCGCAGGCCGCTGCGTGTCACCTGAAGGTCTCGGAGCGTGACATCGAGGACGCCACGGTGCCCGTAAAAGTGGAGGGCGCCGCCGAAGCGATAGACATCGCCCTCGGCGTGGCCTGGGAAGCGGAACACCCGGTCGTCGCGGACCACGCCCTCGAGCGTCTCAGCACGCCCGTCGGGCAGCGACTCGACGTAACTCAAGAAACTTTCGCGCACGCTCCACTCGAGCTCGGCAGCAGTCCAGGCGCTCATGCGGCGAACTTCACCGGAAGCTTCGCGAAGCCGCGGATGAGCTGCTTCGTGAATCGCTCGGGCAGACCGACGATGCGCACGGATGGGCCTTGTACCAGTTCCTCCACCAGCACGCGAGCGCAGAGCCGAAGGAACGGTGCACCCATGCATGCGTGCGGACCCTCACCGAACGTCATGATTCGGTTGGCTGGAGTGATCTCCCTCGCGATGTCGAACACGTCTGGGTTCTCGAACACCCGCTCGTCACGGTTCGCCGAACCCTGCAGGAACGTCACGCGCGAGTTCGCGGGGATCACCGTGCCGGCTACCTCGACATCCTCGGTGGTTTGGCGCGAGACGTTCTGGCCGGGAGTGTCGTAACGGAGGCACTCCTCGATGAACGCCGGAATGAGGCTCGGATTCTCACGCAGGAACGGCTGCAGTGAGGGAAAGCGGTCCAGGATCATGACGACTTGACTCATGAACGCTGCCGGCGCATCGCTGGCCGCTGCGAGGACGAGGTGGGCGAGCCCGACCTGCTCCTCCGAGCTGACCTTTCCGGCGTGCACGGCCAGGGTGATCTGCGTCATCGCGTCGCTTGCAGATGTATTGACGCCCGCCTCGATCTCAGCCTTGCGCGTAGCGAAGCGGTCGGCGATCATTTCCTCTGTCTCGAGGACGGCGTCGACCGCGTCCTGGGGCACGCCCGGCGCACCCACGACGCGGACGAGTTCACGCTCAATATGGTCGACGAAGGCGGGAACGTCGCTCATCGGACGGCCGAGAAGCATCACCGCCATCCCGACGCCGGTCGGGAAGCCGACCTCCGCGGTAAAGTCTCCCCCACCCTTCTCCCAAAACGACTCGAGGAGGTTGCGGATGTACTCGCGCATCCCGTCCTCCTTGGCGAGAATCTCACGGACGGAGAACGTGCGACGGATGGCCGCGCGCAGGGCCGTGTGCCGGGGCGCGTCCATCGTCACGAGGAACCCCTCCCCGAAAGAGTCGTGCGTGCCGTCAATATCGTTTCCGCGGGCACTGGAAAAGCGCTTGGCGTCGGCGAGGCAGGCGCGAACGTCCGCGTAGCGGGAGACAAAGTACACCCCGCGCTCCTCGTTGTAGTACACCGGGGCCTCGTCGCGGAGACGTTTGAACAGGTCGTAGGGATAGTCGTAGTCGGCATATGAGAACGGGTCGTAGTGCAGGGTCAGGTCCTTGGGGACAAGGCTGCTATCGGCCTGCACGGCGGTCGTGATTCCCGCGATCCGCGCGGAGTCGACATCCGACGCCGCGACCGACGGCTCATGTAGCGCCTTCGCTCCCGCATCCGTCGGCGCTTCCACCGCCACGCTGCTCACGACGTCCGATCCGACTACCTCGTCCGCGACCACCACGCGCGCCCACTCCAGAGCCCGGTCGTTCGGCAGCGTGCCATCGACGGCGTCGTGGCGGCCGTAGTCCCCAACTCGCGTGGCGCCCAGGGCGGCCAGGCGCGCGTCGATGTGCTCGCTTCCGCGACTATAGAACTCGTACGAGCTGTCGCCGAGCCCGAACATCGCGTAGCGGACGCCGGTGAGATCGGGCTGTTCAGCGTCGAGCAGTTCGGCGAACGGCTTCGCACTAGAGGGCATCGCGCCCTCGCCGTGAGTCGAGCACAAGACCAGCGTCAGGTTCTCAGGCCGCAGGTCCGCCGACGTCGCGTCGGTCATGTCGACCGCGCGGATCTTCAGATCGTCGGAGAACTCCTCGACGAGAAGATCGGCGATGGTCTCGGCATTGCCCGACTCGGTGCCGTAGAGCACCACAATCTCGCCAGGCCCGGCAGCCTCGTCCTCGGGAACGGGCGATGGGGCAGCCGCGGCAGCGGCCTCCGGGTCGAGGTCCGCGATAATGCGATCGGCGACCATTCGCGCGTCCGCGCGGTTGGTGGGGATGGTTCCGACTGGGCCGCGACGGATCCAGCCGACGCAGTACAGGTTGTCGCCGAGCACCCCCGCGTCGATGTCGGTCGTGTCTGACTCGAGGGTGCTGCGCAGCAGCACGTCATTCGGAATCTCACGGAAGCCGACGGCGGTGCACACGGAGTCGGTTTCGATCTTTAGGAACTCGCCCGTGCCGGCAGAGTCGCGGAAGATCGCGAGCTCGACGTCGCCGTCACCCTCGAGGTGGTCGGGCGTCCACCCAAAGCTGAAATGCACCTCACGGCGCGCTTCCGCAGGCGAGGCGTCGACTATCTCGAACACGGCCGCTGCCCGCGGCGAGTCGGCCGCCGTCGAGCGATCCGCATCGGTGGTGAAGCGCACGTCGGCGAGGCGTCCCAGCTCCCGCACCATCGCGACGTCGAACTTAGCCTGGTCTGCACCCGAACGACCGACGACGTCAATTCGTTCGACAGTGCCGATGGCGTCGATGGCGTCGTCGGGCACACCCACTTCACGCAGCCGCTCCGGCGTGCTGAGAAAGAGACGGACCAAATCAGCCGAGACGTTGCCATTGCCAACAATAACCGTGCGCCGGCCGATCCGGATGACGTCCGAGCGACGTCCGGGGTGACCATTGATCATCCGGGTCACCTCGCCCGACCCATAGACACGGCCATGGGTAGCGGCGCCGCTGGCGTCGTGGAATCCGTCAATCGTGCGGTCACCCCAAAGGCCAGTGGCCAGAACCACCGCGTCGTACTCTGCGCGGAGTTGCTCGATCGAGATGTCGCTGCCGATCTCGACCCCGCCGATGAATTGGACGCCGTCCTGCTCGAAGAGCCGGTCGAACTGCTTGGCGATGCCCTTCGTGCCAAGGTGGTCGGGCGCGACCCCGTAGCGAATAAGACCGAACGGCGTGTGCAGCCGGTCGTAGACCACGATGTCCGAGTCGGCCCACGTCTTGCGCAGGAACTGCGCCGTGTAACAACCTGACGGTCCGCTGCCCACGATGGCGATTCGCGGCTGCCCTGCCTGCGATGACCGTGCGTTCTTCACTCGTACCACGCTCCTTTGCTTGCGTCCGTTATGGGTAATGTAATGTCATCCCAACGTTGGCCTGGGCGCATGTGGCGGATTCGACCCCGACCTCACTTTCCTGTGAGACAACTCCCTCCCAACTTGTCTGATCCCGAGTACAGGTGCTCCGGCATCCGACATGAGAGTTTTCGGTGAGCGGGGAGCACGTACAAGGGACAATGAAGCTATGGAGCCGTTCGCAGTCGAACACGACTCACCGCTAACCGCGTGGGGACAGGTCCACCGCGACATCCGGCGACGCATCGACGCTGGCGAGTTCCCGCCCGGATCCCGCATTCCGTCCGAGGCGGACCTGGTCGCCCGCTATGGAGTCAGCCGGGTTACGGTCCGCCGCGCTATCGAAGCCCTCGGCACCGACGGCTACGTTCACAGCCGTCGCGGCTCTGGGACCTTTGTCAACGCGCGCGAAGACCTGATTCGCTGCGAGGTAGATTTGTTGCGCCCGTGGCGCGAGCAGTTGCTTGCGAGCGGATATGTCGCGCGATCGCGACTGCTGGAGTACGAGCGGCATGCCGTGGTGCCCGAAGACCTGCGACGTCGGGTTGAATACGATCACTTTGGGGCGCTCAGCTTCGGCTTGCACCTGCAGGAGGTAAATGGCGTCGCGATCGCCATCACCGAATCCTGGATCGCAGTCGGCACGGGTACGGTTGACTGGGAGATGCCTCGCAACGCGATCGTGACGGCGTCCAGCAGCGTCAACGTCGTATTCGCACATGCGCGCCAAGCACAGCTGCTCGCCACCTATCACGACGTCCCTCTACTTGAGATCGTGACTGCGAGCCGTTTGCGCGAGACCGGGGAGTTGGTTGAGCTCGCACGCACTGCCTGGGTGGCAAGCCGCGTGCGCTTCACGTACCGACGCACGCTTACCGCCGGCCAAATCGACATGTCTGAGCTGCTTCCCTAGAGGGGACGGTCGACGAATCGCCCTCCCATACTCACATCGCTCGGTGGCGAGGATGGCGTTGACGGGGAACGCGGTCGATCTGACCGATGACGATCATCAGCTCGTTCCGGTCGGCCAGCGAGCCGCGTATCTCGAACGGGCCAGCTTCGCGGGATAGACCGGCACGACCGTCGTGGCGCCGCCGACAGCGATGCCGAGGATCACACGGCCGACAACTAGGATCTCGAACGGCGGCACTAAGAAGCAGTACAGCGTGCCGGCTGAGTAGGACGGCCAGGGCGATGATCGCCCATGGCGTCAGATGTTCATCAAACCCGGATCTTCCTCTCGTCGTCCGTCAGGACGCGGTATTCGACCCGCTCCGGCTGGCCGCTTCCCAGCGAGGACGCGGCAGCCTCGGCGATCGCCTGCGCCCGCAGGCCGTCCTCGAGGGTGACCGGCGGCTCCGAGCCGTCGCGCAGAGCACGGACAAAGGCGTCGAGCGCCGCCGCGTAGGTCGGGCGGACCCGCTCGAACCATCCGGCGTGCAGGCCGTCCGCCGCAGTGGCGGTTGCGCCGTAGCGCACCACGTTTCCGGCTGTGTGGCGGCGGGACTCGACGAGGCCGGTCGCGCCCATCACCTCGATGCGCTCGTCGTAGCCGTAGCCGGTGCGACGCACGCTGTCGATCTGGATGAGCCCACCACCGGGCAGTCGCAGCGTCGCGACGGAGGTGTCGACGTCGCCGTAGTCGGTGATGCGGGGGTCCGCCAGCGCCGAGCCCGCGACGTAGACCTCGACGGGATCCTCGCCGCAGATCCAGCGCGCCAGATCGAAGAAGTGGACCGTCTGATCCCTCATCTGTCCACCCGAGACGCGGACGTACTCCAAGGGCGGCGAAGCCGGCCCCCGCGAGGTGAGCTGGACCAGCTCGACCGGTCCGACCTCCCCCGCCTGCACGCTGCGTCGCAGCTCGGCATGGTCGCGATCGAATCGCCGGTTGAAGTCCACCATCGCCGGGATGCCGCTGGCCCGAACGTAGGCGACGGTCTCGCGCGCCGCGCCGAGGTCCAGGTCGATCGGCTTCTCGACGAACGCCGCGATCCCGGCATCCGCCGCGCGTCGCAGGTGCTCGGCGTGCGTGTCGGTCGACGACGCGATCAGCACCGCGTCGATCCGCTCGGGGTCGAAGACCTCGGCGAGATCGGTCGCGGGCCGCGCGCCGTATTGCGCCGCCATCGACGCGGCGCGGGCGGGGTCGATGTCATAGACCAGTTCGAACGCGACATCGGGATGGGCGGCGAGGTTGGCGGCGTGGACATTGCCGATGAATCCTGCGCCGACGAGAGCGAAGCGCTGCACCGTCATCTCCTCCGTCACGAGACCAGGATGTCGACGAGGCCGCGGATCGTCCGGGCGACCTCGAGGAGGTCGCCCTCGGCGCCCTTGGTGGAGAACATCTCGGACGCCCACCATCCGTCGTACCCTGTCGACTTCACCGCGTCCACCCACTGTTGCAGCGGGATCGCGCCGCCGCCGATCACGACGTCGCGGTGGACGCTCTGATCGGGCACGTCGTTCGCGCGGTCGAGGTCGAGGCCGTCGGAGATGTGGACGACGCTGATGAGCTCCTTGGGAAGCGCGGCGACCTCCTCGAGGGTGTCGCCGACGGTCCAGAAGTGCCAGGTGTCGACGGCGAGGCCGACGTTGGGACGACCGGCCTCCTCGATGATGCGCAGGGCCTGCGCGCAGCGGTTGATGTTGGACCACGCCAGCGGCTCGAGGAAGATGCCGGCGCCGTGGTCGGCGGCGATGTCGGCGGCGTCGCGGACGTTGCGGGCGACCGCCGAGACCGCGTCGGCATCGGAGAGACCGAGGGTGCCACGGTAGCGCGCGTCGTCGGCCGTGAGCCGGCCGGCCTTGAAGTCCTTCACGACGTTCCAGTCGACGGGGCCCGTGCACACCTGCACGATGGGTGCGCCGACGACCTCGGCCACCTGCGAGAGGCGCTTCACGTCGGCGAGGAAGCGCTCGCGCCCCTCGCCGTCGCGCTCGGCGTCGAGCGCCGCGCCGACGCCGGTCACCGTGATGCCCTCGAGGTGGGGCAGCAGCGACTCGGCCGAGAAGCCGGCGTCGAGGTAGCGGAACAGCTTGGGCGTCTGCAGCTCGATGCCGCTGAACCCCGCCTCCTTCGCGATGCGGATGTCGGTGAGGATGTTGCCGTGGAACGTCGTGGTGACGTTCATCGAGACCTTGCTCATGTCTTCCTTAGGGCGAGACGACGACCGCCGGCGTCGGAGAGACGTCGGCGGTCGTGCGGATGGGTGTGCGGGGTTCAGCCGATGATGGGCTGACCCCATTTCCTAGGTCCGGTGGTTCTGAGAGTCGTCCTGTTGCCCCGTGGTTGCGGGCAGGGAGACTGGTCAGATCATGTCGAACAGTAGGAAGCGTCACACCCCGGAGCAGGTCGTTCGCAAGCTCGGTCAGGCCGACCGGATGCTCGCCGATGGCGCGGATGTCGCGGCGGTGTGTCGGGAGCTCGGGGTGTCCGAGCAGACGTACTACCGGTGGCGTAACCAGTTCGGCGGCCTTAAAGCCGACGACGCGAAGCGCCTGAAGGAGCTTGAGAAGCAGAACGCGACGCTCAAGCGGCTGCTCGCGGAGGCGGAACTGGAGAAGGCCGCGCTGAAGGAGCTGGCTGAGGGAAACTTCTAGGCCCGGGCAGGCGCCGCGCCGCCGTCGCTCACCTGATCAGGACACTGCAGGTGAGCGAACGGATGGCGTGCCGTCTGGCCGGGCTCTCACGCTCCGCATACCGACGCCCACTCAAGGGCGACACGGTCGCGGACCCGGACCGCGCGTTGCGTGACTGGCTGCGCGCCTGGGCGAAGAGCCATCCCCGCTACGGGTACCGGCGGGCGTATCACGACGCCCGCGCCGAGGGGTGGGTCGTGAACCACAAGAAGATCCAACGCCTCTGGCGTGATGAGGGTCTGCGCGTCCCGCAACGGCGTCGACGCAAACGCGTCGGATCCTCAACGGCCGACGCGCCGACGGCGGACGCGCCGAACGTGGTGTGGGCGGTGGACTTCCAGTTCGACGCCGACGAGCAGGGCCGGCCGATCAAGATCTGCTCGATCGTCGACGAGCACACCCGTGAATGCATCGGCGGGCTCACCGAACGGTCGATCACCGCCGACCGGCTCACCACCCACCTCGAAGACCTCGTCGCCGTCCGCGGCGCCCCGGCCGTGCTCAGATCGGACAACGGACCGGAGTTCATCAGCGACGCGATGGCCGACTGGGCCGGCACCCGCACCGGCCTGTCCTACATCCCGCCGGGATCGCCGTGGCGCAACGGGTACGTCGAGTCGTTCAACAGCCGGATCCGCGACGAGTGCCTCAACATCAACAGCTTCTACTCGCTGCTGCACGCGCAGGTCGTGATCGGCGACTGGAAGGACGAATACAACCATCACCGCCGGCACTCCTCGCTCGGCTACCTACCGCCCGCCGAGTACGCTCGGCAATGCACCCATCAAATCGAAACCGACGACTCACAGAGCGTCCGGACCGAATGAAGGGGTCAGCCCAGTTTCACTAATGAGCGACGCCTATGCTTGCAGTGCGCTATGGACGTGGTTGAGCAGACGCAGCGTGACCTTGACGCGATCCGGGCGCTTCTCTCCACCTGACCGACGCGACTTTATCGTTCAGCCATTATGACCGGCTGTAATCGTCGCAGACGCGCTTCTTTGTGCAGGTTCACTGGTGTGGCGTCGATAACACGCCGCACCATCTCCGCGAGGAAGTAACCCGGCTGGAGATCAGCGGGGGGCGAGCTCGGTGCGGATCTCGACGCGAGGCAGGTTCGCTAATGCTTCCTCGACCGCCGAGAGCTCGACGCTTTCCTCCGCTGCTTCGTCGCCTTCGGTCGGTGTAATCCCGGCCTCGGCAAGGGGGTCTTCTCCGTCGCCAGGGTCGTCGTTGCCTTCGTCGACGGCCAGATGCGCTCCGTACTCAATAATGATGAGAGCAACGGCGTGATAGGCATCGTCTTCCCGGCCAAGCTTCTGGAGTAGGTCGATTAGCCACTCGGCTTTGTCAGGCGACTCGTTGAAGATCGTGGAACGAAGCCCGTACACAAAGCCGAGCGCTGCGAGGGGATGTCGGAGCCGAAGGTTCTTTGCGTCGCCGTACGACTCTTCGACCCGGTTGGCAGCGTTCTTGCCGAAGCTGGAGTCCATCCGTTTCGTACTGATGAGCAGCTCAGGTCCGGCGACCCAGTTCGACATGACCACATCGACCTGCTTGAGGTAGTTCTTCCCCAGGATGCTGGCGCTCGATGCTGCTGCGCCGGCCGGGGGTGTCTTGGCGCGGAGGCGTTTCCAGAGCGCTTCTCGTTCCTTGGCGGTGACTCTCTCGAGCAGGCTGACCACGGGGCCGGGAAGAATTCGTGGCGCGGTCGGGCGGGGCCACACCGCATCCGCGTCAAAACCGGCGCGGCGGAGTTCATACGAGAGCCACACATCGAGCGCGAGTGCCGGGACACCCGTCGTGGTGGGCGCCTTTAGGTAGAGCGGAACACCAAGAAGGCGGTTAAGTGTGGCGTAGTCGGGTTCGTAGAAGAGGTTGCCGTCAGGGCCCTTCGCCCACGGGTTGCTGTGGACGTCTTCTGGTGCCGCGTCGGCGACAATGCGGTCGAAAATGGCCCAGGCTTTGGCCTTAGTTGACGGTTCAGCGGCCACTTCGTCCCCTCGCTGTGCGTCGGTCTGTCATAGTCGCGTGAGCTTCCCGTACTCGATCCAAGTCGGCTTCCGTGACGACGCCCGCCTCTGTGAGCAGGACGCGGTCCACGAGTTCAACGGCTTGGGCGAGCTTTCCACGCTGCAGCAGGGGCGCGACCTTCGCTTTGATAGCGCGGAGTGCGTCGGCGTGCGCCTGGACGTGTTCGTTTGAAGGCATGGCCCAGACATCGGCTTCGCGGGGTTCGAGCTTGAGAATCCCGCCCCCGTACGAACGGCCGACCATTTCAGCGTTCAGAAGAGTGACGGAGTTGAGACTGGCGAGAGGCAACAGCTCTCTCCCCAGCTCCCGAGCATCGTCCTTGAGGTAAACGCCGTGGACGGAATTCAGGTGCCCGGCCTGTGCGCTGTTGGTGGTCAGTCGTGGAGTATCTGCGTTCATGCAGGTCAGTAGCAGGTCCGCTGGCGGCAGGAGCGGGACTTGATACCAGGGCTTACGAACCCGGCACTTGTATGCCTCGTCGACGCCGGCGAGATGACCGGTCGCGATGTATGCCTCAGCCGCGGGAGATGGCGTCTCGGACGGGCGGAACAGCCAGGTCGCCTTCCCCTTCTGCCCGAGTCGGGTCAGGGCATCGCTGGAGAACTCCAGTCCACGGAGATGCGAACTGCCAGGCGGGGAGAGCCGGATCAGGTCTTTGCGAGTCAGACCGAGCTCTTTCACCCTTGCGGGTGAGAGTGCGAAGTACCGGTTGTTGCCGGTCACCATCCCGAGCGTGGTGTCGCCCCAGGCTTCGAGGTTGGTGAAGTGTCCGCTGGCTTTCAGTGTGCGGAGCGGCTCGATCGCGTCCGGGTCGACGAGTAGGCCGGTCCACTTTGCTGCGGGGTCCAGTGGCGTCCAGGTCAGCGGGCCGCTGAGCGTGGAAAGAGCGTCGGCGTCTTGTGCCTGATAGATGGTGGCGTGGTCGGTCGGTCCTTCGTCAAACCCGTCGGCGAGTAGAAGGACGACATCGGCCTCGGCCTCGGGGAACACCTGCTCGGTGAACAGCACTAGCTCTACATTGCGGAAGCGATCGAAGAGGAACTGTCTGACGGCGGCGGCGTAGTTCACGCTGAGCAATTCGGCGGGCAGCACGAGCCCCATCCGGCCGCCGGGTTTGAGGAACAGTGCGGAGTGGACGGTGAAGGCGGCCCAGCTGGAGGCGAGCGCCGTCAGCGCGACGCCGGCTTTGAGCGCCGCAGCGCGAGCACGCGCACGGGACTCACCAGTGAATTCCTGGAAGCGGATATACGGCGGGTTCCCGATCACCACGGAGTAACGGGGCTCAGGTTCAACGAGGAAGAAGTCGCTAACGATCAGGTTGGGGTCTCCCCCGGCATCCTTGACCCGAGCTCGCGCAACATGGGCACTATGCGGATGGATCTCTACCCCATCCACGCGAGGTGCCTCGCTGCCACCGCCGGCTAGCTCTCCCAGACGTCGTACTGCCTGCACAAGGAACGCAGCGTCACCGGCTGACGGTTCCAGCACCGTCTCCTCTGAAGTGCGGATGGCCCAGTTCGTGATGTAGCGGGTGATCGCCTCCGGAGTGAAAAACGCACCGCGAGCCTTCCGCAACTGAGCCGTGTCGACAGCGGCGGGTGCGGACGAATCGAACATGTCTTCATTCTGCCGCAGCCATCAGACATCCATACCGAAGCCACGCCCGACAGCGCAGCTCAAGTCGTCTCCGCCGACCCTGTGACCGCGTCCCGCCGATGCGCGCGGAGGAGAAGAACGACGCTGACTGGCCCGACGATAGTGAACTTGAGCGCGTTCCAGCAGCACAGCAGCACGGGGATGTTGAGCCAGCCGGGGCCGCCATCCTCGATCAGCATCGATGCAGTAGTTCGCTGCGAGAAGGTAGGGCGCGGCGAGAAGCATCGCGGGGATGCCCCACTTCAGGCCGCGGCGGGTGCGGATCCGGTCGAGCAGGATGTTAGTGGGCGTGTAGCGACGCAGGTAGTGGCGGGCTTGCGTGCTGAGGGTCCAGAGCAGTCGGATCATGGCGTTGTCCTCTCGCGGCACGGTCAGGTGACGAGACAGTGCGTGGAGAGTGGCCCGAGGGGCCTGTCCGCGAGGGACGCCAGATCAAGGAGGAATGTGCCTCTCCCCCAGGATAGGACTTTCCGGTGGTACCGGGAAGAAGAGGCAGCGCCCGTGTTTGGGCGCTACTCGCGCACCTGCCTGCCACGCATGATGGGGGCTGGGAATGGTGGCGATCACTTCTCTTGGCGGGGATGAACGCTCCGCGCGGGTCGCCCCCTGGCTGCGACTGTGGAGCCCGACGATGCGGTGACGGGCGGGCTCGTCGCTGTGTTCGGTGCCGTCGATTCAGTGCGGCTCGCCGCCGTTACTGGTGGGGTCCCGAAGACGGTCGATGCGGTCGAGGCCGGGCTGTGGCGCCGCAAGGCTGCGCCGCGCATGGTTCCCCGCACGGTCGCGCAGGCGCTGTCGGAGACTGACCGTCTTGGACTACGCGTCCTCTTCCCAGCGAGGACGAGTGGCCGACTGCACTCAACGATGTGGGCGCGCGCCCGACTGTGCTGTGGCTGCGAGGCGCCGTCTCCTTCCTCACCGCGCCGGCGAGTGATCGCGTGACGATCACCGGTGCCCGCGCCGCCACCGGCTACGGCGAGTATGTCGCCACGGAAGAGGCCGGTCACCGCTCCGGTTCCTTGAACGTTGCCGCCCGCTGCTGAACTCGGGCGCGCAGTCGGGGCGGTGTCAGGGCCTGTGACCAGCGCCGCCAGTTCCGGCACGCACGGCTCCTGAACGAAGGCTTCGCTTCCCTCGTCACCGGCAGTGCCGACATCGCGGCACTCCTCGACCCGCTCGTGGGCGGTGGCGGGCAGGCATTCAGGCATGAGCCGAACATCACCCCGTCCGCTCGTCGGGAGGGGCAGGCTCTGTGGGCAGCCACCGATCGACATCGCGGCTGGTGTCGTACGTGATCCCTACGCTGGGGTCATGACCTTCACCGCTCTGCATCGCGCCCTCGGGGCACCTCCTGGACCGCTGACAGACGAACTGCTGGACGCCGCGGTGAACAGCGGTGTCATGGAGACGAACGATCTGGACTGGAAGTCAGAGCTGCCCCCGGCGAAGGGACTACCGCAAACAGACTTCCCCAAGGACGTTGCAGCGATGGCGAACAGCGGCGGCGGCGTCATCGTGTTCGGAGTACGCGAGTCGCAGAAGGCCGCGACAGAGCGAGTCGACGTCGGAGAGTTCGATGAAGGGTACGAGCGATCCCTGCGCTCCGCAGCGATCACCGCTATCTCCCCGCCCGTCTTCGGCCTCAACGTGCACCGTCTCGGAACCGAGGGTGCTCGCGCTGTCGTTGTGGAAGTGCCGGCCAGTGTGGACGGGCCACACCTGATCTACCGCAACGACTACTTCGGCGCTCCGGTGCGCAACGACTCCGACACCGTTTGGATGAAGGAACGCCAGATCGAGGCGATGTATCGAGCTCGCTTCGATGAACGCCGCCACGCCAGCGAAGCGCTCGACAGTCTGTATGACGAGGCTGCGGGCAGCCGCGCCACGAGCGAACGCGCCTGGCTGATCGCTGTCGCCCACCCGCGCGTCCCTCGACTCCACAACCGCTTGACGCGCGACGGCGCGCGCGATGTGCTGACCAAGGCCGAAGGCCTCGCCTTGTTCTACGCCGGACGTGGCGGTGTGCACCCGCTGGAAAACGTCGACCGGCATAACCCACGACCGGGGTTGCGCCGTTGGGTCGCCGTCAACACCGCAACGGGCGAGCGATCGCTGTGGAAGGAAGCATGGGCGAGTCTCCACCACGACGGATCAGTCACGCTCGCAGCCGCAATCGGCGGCCACCGCATGAGTAGCGACGGGTACTTCGAGGGATCGCAGGTCCAGTCGGACGCGGTGGAGTGCGGCGTCGCAGACGTGATGGCTCTCATCCGGGCGACTGCCGACGCGACGGGCAACGACGAGTACGACGTGCGCGTCGGGATCGAGTGGACCGGATCAGAGCCCCTGACGATCCTCACGGTGGATAACTTCGGCGATTCCTACGGTGGTGTCTCAACACCGTTGCACCGCTACATACCTGTCGAGACCACCGTGAACGCGGTAGAGGCCGACCTGGACTTCTACTGGCACGTCCACGACCTCGCTCAAGATTGCGTGAACCAGGGCGGCGTCTCGAACGTGCGGATGATCCAACCACCGGAGCGGACCGAGTAGCCGAACCGCTACAGCGACGGCCTGACGCGCTGCGGTCCGGTGCGCCGGGCGCGTTCCTGCTCTGACTGCTCGGCCTGGGCGAGGTTTTGTGCCCGGGTAAGCGCAGCGCGGGCGCGGGCGGCGTCGATCTTCTGCGTCTCGGCTTCGGCGGGTGCTCCGAGGGGCGCGGGTCCGGTGATGCCGTAGCGGTCGCGGTAGGCGGCGATGGTGCGCGCGGCGTACCGCCATGCGTGGGCCGCTCGTGCAGTCTTGGGAGGGGTTCCGAGTTTCGTGATCCACTCGTGTCTCTCGGTGAGTGCGGTGTCGAGGAGGGCATCGGCTCGGGCTTCGATGAGGTCGCGTCGCTCGGTCAGCGCTTGCCGCATCTCGGATGGCATGGTGCCGGTGGCTTCGGGGATGAGGCCCGCGATGAGACGTGGTGTTCTGCGTGCGCGCCCGGCTCCCGCTGGCCTGGCGGTCGCGCGAGCGAGACGGTAATGCAGGACCGCGGCGATGTCGTCGGCGTCCCCGAACCCGCGCGCTCGCACGAGGCGTGGCAGCAGGTTCTCGACGTCGTGCTGGTTCGCCTCGGCACGGCGGAGCTCGGCGGTCAGTGCCCCGAATGCGGGTGAGGTGATCGCGTCCTCGGCGTCGTCGTCGCTGAGCCCAGACGAGCGGACGAGCGCTGCCCAGCGGTCGTGTTGGGCGGCGGCGGCCAGGGTCTCGTACTCGGCGGCGAGCTGTGCGATCGATGCCCAGGTGTCCTGTTCGGCGGTGAGCGTCTCGTGCGCGGACAGCTCGGCACCGACGTGCTGCAGCACCCCGAACAACACGGACCGGGCGGACGCATCCTCGTTGTCGCCGGGGTGCGGGCCGTCGTGGGCAGGGTCAGGCTTATCGACGGCGACGTAGGCGATGTTCTCCTCGCGGCCACGGGTCATGGCGACGTAGAACGTCTCTCTGGTCATCGACGCATCCGCCAGGACGTGCGAGGAGTCCACGGTGATGCCCTGCGCCCGGTATGACGTCACGGCGTAGCCGAGGTCGAGATGCTCGGCCGCGTACTCGGCCGGGACCACGACCGACCCGCCCCACGTGCGCCCTGCGCGGCGGAGGGTGAGCGCGCCGTCGTCACGGACCTCGGTGACCGTCCACCTGTCGCCATTACGGACCCAGGACCTGCCCGCGCGGAGGCGGCGGTCGTTGCGGCGGGTGATGACGGTATCCCCGGCCGCGGCACGGGTGCCGTCGTGCAGTTCGACCTCACGGCGAGCGTTCACGGTGCCGTCGAGGATCAGATCAGCGCGTGCCCTGTTGTTGAGTGCCTGGACGGATTCGTTGGAGTCGGTAACGAGGACGCTGGCTCGCCCGGCGAGGGTGTCCGTACGCCAGGCGGTGTAGGCGGCGTCGATCATCTCCTCGGTCTCCCCGCCGATTACGCGGCCGTTCTCGGCGTAGGTGTCGATGACGTCGGTGCGGCCGTGCCGCAGCGCGAGGGATGCGGTCTTCTCCCACACGTTGACGAACCGGTGCACGTCGACCAGCTCCGGGGCGTCCTCGCGGTCGTGGACGAGGAGGGAGAACGCGCCACCGGCGGTGACGGACTGGAGCTGGGCGTGATCCCCGACCAGCAGCACCTTCGCCCCGGCCTCCGCCGTCAAGGCGGTGATGCGGTCAAGGGAGAGCGTGCCCGCCAGCGATGCCTCGTCGACGATGACGAGCTGACCCTTGCGGAACGTCTCGCCGGTGCGGTCGTGGGTGTCGAGCCACTTGGCCGAGTTCTCGGTGGGGATGCCGAGGTCGTCGGCGAGAACCTGCGCCGCGACCGCAGAGGGAGCGAGCCCGACCACGCTGCCATGTCCGTGCTCGTGTTCCCACGCTCGCCGCAGCGCTGACATCGCCGTGGTCTTCCCAGCCCCGGCCGGGCCGACCAGCACGTCGACCATCCGGCCCGAGAGCGCGATCTTCGTCAATGCGGCTCCCTGGTCTTCTCCGAGCATCCGGCCCTTGCTGTCGGGCCGCTTCGTGACACGTTCGACGGTCGTCAGCGGCACGGTCGGGGCAGTGGTAGTGCGGGCGCGCTCGAGGAGGCGGTCTTCGGCGGCGAGCAGAACCTCGGAGGAGAACAGCGCGGAGTGCTTTGGACGGAACACGCTCGTGCCGTCCGGCCTGCGGAATGCGGCCGGGCTGGATGCGAGCTCGGGCGGGGTCAGGCGCAGCGACGCGGCTTCGGCGGCGTCCACGATTAGTCCGACGATGGCTTCGCGATCCTCCGTCGACGCGAACCGATGTCTCATCGTCTGCCGCGCGGCCTCGGCAGTGAGGTTCCAGCGATGCCAGGTGGAGCGCTTCTCACCGACCGCGGTCACCACGTCTTGCCCGAGCGATGCGATCACATCCAACGGCACGTCGTCGGCGCGCAGCAGCAACGGCTCCTCGTTCGTCGTCACGCTTCGCGCCCACGAGGTCGCATCCGACCCGAGTATCTGTCCGGCCCGTTCCCGCCACGAGGCAGTGAGATCGGCCAGCGACCGCACCTCCTTCTCCGGCCGGGTCGAGAGGGTGGCTTGGGCGCGGAGCTTCATGATCGTCGCCGGCGACGGCCGCCGCCCATGCTCGGAGACATAGTTCTCGATGAGCCGGTCGGTTTCGGTGTCGATGTGCCGGGCGCGAGTGGAGAACTCAGCCACCAGCGCCTCCGGCACCCCGGTGATCGCCCACGCCGGGTTCCGGTCGCGGCCCATGTCGCGCGCCTCCCACGAGACGCCGAGCATCCGGGTGAGGTGGTCAGCGAAGACGGCCTCGTGCAGTTCGGAGAGGGCGACGACGGCGGCGTGCATCGGTCGCCCGTCCAGCGACCGCCATTTGCCGTCGAGGACGGTCTGCACCTTGTTGCTGATGACGACATGCGTGTGCAGGTGCGGGTCGCCCGCCCGGCTGTCGTAGTGATCGAACGCCGTGACGATCAGGCCGCGGACGTCGACCTGTGCAACCGCGCCGTCGCCGCCGGTTGCGCCCGTGCGGGTGGCTGAAACCTCCCGTTCCATGAACGCAACCATCTCCGCAACCGCCGCATGATGCGCATCCGCGATCAACGCCTGCGTCCCGGCATCCGCAACCGCCCAGAGTGAGCTTGCGGACTTCGGGATGCTGAACGTGAAGTCGAACCCCGCAACCGCCCGTCGCGTACCGCGCTCGGCCTCCTCCGTTTCCATGGCCGCGACCGCTGTCGCGCGTCAGACTTTGTGGCAGGACCATTGATTGAGTCCTGAGCGGAGAGTTCGACATGGGAAGACCACCTGTGATCCCGGTGGAGAAGAAGACGAGGATCGTGCTGAGCATCCTCGCCGGCGAGATGACGATCGCCGAGGCGGCCAGGCGCGAGAAGGTCAGCGAGCAGTCGATCGGCCGGTGGAAGGCGGACTTCCTCGAGGCCGGGAAGACGAGTCTCGCGGCGGGCAAGAACGGGCCCTCGAC
>NZ_AULK01000015.1 GCF_000419445.1 Gryllotalpicola ginsengisoli DSM 22003
ATTCCGTTCCCGGAAGTTCGCCCGCGCCCTGACCCGTCACGGACTGGTCGGATCGATGGGCCGCGTGGGAGCCGCCGGCGATAACGCGGCCATGGAATCGTTCTTCAGCCTGCTGCAGAAGAACGTCCTCGACCGCCGCCCCTGGCCCACCCGAGACCAGCTGCGCATCGCGATCGTCACCTGGATCGAGCGGACCTACCACCGCCGCCGCCGACAGGCCCGCCTGGGACGTTTGACCCCGATCGAGTTCGAGACCATCATGAACCAAACCCAGGCCCTCGCGGCCTAACCGAAACTGTCACCCATCCGTGCAGCAGACCCGATGGTCCCGATGGGGGTCTTCATCTGGAGCCGCCAGTCGCCGCAGATAGGGTTCATTCGCTTCGATGTTCCTTTCGTTCTCCGGTCCGGACGTCAGGCCGCGGGGATCGCGGGCACCGTGGCTGGGGCTGTCCCTTCGGCACGCCAGACGGTGCCGCGCCGCTCGTACTCGAACAACTCCTCGACGGAGTGGGCGATCCGGGGTCCGAACTGCCGTTCCAGCAGGTAGAGCGCCAGGTCGAGCCCGGAGGTGACGCCTCCAGCGGTGACGAGGTCGCCGTCGTCGACAACGCGGGCGTTCACCGCGGTCGCGCCGGTTGCCTCGAGCAGCGGCATCCCGAGGGTGTGGGTGACGACGTTGCGGCCTTCGAGGAGCCCACCCATCGCGAGCGCGAGCGAGCCGCCGCACACTGCCGCGACCAGGACGTCGGGGTTGTGCAGTGCTTGGGCGATGAGCGGGATCGCGCCGGTCGCTGCGAACCGGGCCAAGAGGACCGGGATCGTTTCGGCGCCCTGGTCGGGGTCACCGTCAACGGGCCCGGACGCGCCCGGCACGACGATGATCCCCGGTCGGTGGGGGTCAAGTGTCGCGGTCGCGCGGAGCGTGAGGCTCTGCGAGCCGGAGACGACGTCGCGTGCGCCTTCCGCGCTGACCAGGGCGATGTCGAGCGCGTTGTCGAGGAAGTACTCGCTGCCGGCGACGAACACCTCGAACGGTGCGATCACGTCGAGTGGATCGAACCCGTCGAACAGCACGATCTGCACGGACATCGACACGAGAACTCCTCTGCGTTGGCGGAAACGGCGGCGACGCTACCAAGTCTCGGGCCCGACCAGATCCGACACAATCGGCCTGATAGCCAATGATCACCGGAATCTGGCCACATGGCCTGGCGGGCACTATCACGCGAGAATGCCCAGTAACATTGCGGCATGCACACGGTCGTCGCGCTCGCCCTTCCCGATGCGATTGCGTTCGATCTGGCCACTGCGGTGGAGACGTTCGGTCGCGTGACACTCCCGGACGGGCGCCCCGCATACCGGGTGATCGTCGCCGGGTCAGCGCCCTCGGTCGACGCCGGCCCCCTTCGGATCGCCACCGGCGTGGGTCTGGAAGCGCTGGAGCGTGCGGACACGATCATCGTCCCCGGACGCAATGAAGCGGCAGCCCCCGTCCCGGACGGTGTCGCGGAAGCGCTGCGTGCGGCAGCGGCGGCGGGAACGCGCATCGCCTCGATCTGTGTGGGGGCGTTCGTGCTCGCGGAGGCAGGGCTTCTTGACGGGCAGCGTGCGACGACCCACTGGCTTGCCACCGACCTGCTGGCGCGACAGTACCCGCGGGTCGTCGTCGAGCCGGACGTGCTCTACACCGACAACGGGCGAGTCCTCACCTCGGCAGGAGCTGCCGCAGGACTGGACCTGTGCCTCCACATGATCCGTCGCGACTTCGGTGCAGCGGTCGCCGCCCACGCCTCACGGCTTGCGGTCGCACCACTGCACCGCACAGGAGGACAGGCGCAGTTCATCGTCCGGAACCCGCCCACCTACCGCACCGCCACCCTGGAGGACGTCTTGGTGTGGATCGAGGAGAACGCCCACCGCCCGCTCACGCTCTCCGACATCGCCACAGCAGCTCACACGAGCATCCGCACCCTGACCCGCCGTTTCCACCAGGAGACCGGACAGGCCCCCATGGAATGGGTCACCGGCGTTCGCATCCGGCACGCGCAGGAACTGCTGGAGACCACCGACCACAGCATCGAACGCATCGCCCGACAGGTCGGCTTCAGCAGCCCGAGCACCTTCCGCGACCAGTTCCGCCGCGCCACCCGAGTGACTCCCAGCGAATACCGTGCAACATTCTCCGGCCACCCACCACGCGACAACGACAAGACGACCCGATGAACACCCCAGGCCAGCAGGCTCGCACGCCGTAGTCGTCAGCGCGAGGGGACCAACGCCGGCGCTGACGTCCGCGCCTGCGGGGGCGCTCCGTGAGGTGTGCTGATCTCGGCCCACAGGTCATCGAGCGACAGACCAAGCACGATAGCGACCGCAGCGACGGTAGGGAACGCTGGAGTGGCGACCCTGCCGGTCTCGATCTTGCGCAACGTCTCCGGAGAGATGCCCGCCTCGACCGCGACGTCGAGGATCGAACGGGAACCGCGCGCGAGACGGAGCAGTTCCCCGAGGCGCTGCCCGCGTGCCACGTCCTCTCTGGTGAGCGGCAACCTGACCATGACACCAATACTAATCCCGGTATACACTTACCGGGATAGTTATTGGATTGTTGGTGGGAAGGTGCCGGATGATCGAGATCCTCACCGCAAGTGAACTGGACCGGGCGCGAGTCACAGGCCGGGTTGTCGGCGACATCCTCCAGAGCCTCAAGGCACGGTGCCGGGTGGGGACGAACCTGCTCGACATCGACCAGTGGGCGCGGGAGATGATCGACGCGGCGGGAGCGGCCTCGTGCTACGTCGACTATGCGCCGTCGTTCGGGCGCGGGCCGTTCGGGCACTACATCTGCACCGCAGTCAACGACGCAGTGCTGCACGGCATGCCCCACGACTACCGCCTGGCGGACGGGGATCTGCTCACCCTCGACCTGGCAGTAAAGAAAGGTGGGGTCGCGGCGGATGCGGCGATCAGCTTCATCGTGGGCGAGACCCGCGACCCGGAGGATGTGGCGATGATCGACGCCACCGAACGCGCGCTGGCTGCGGGGATCGCCGCCGCGACCCCGGGGGCGCGACTGGGGGATGTCTCGCATGCGATCGAGCAGGTGCTGTCGCGTGCGGGATACCTGATCAACACCGAGTTCGGCGGACACGGCATCGGCTCGACGATGCACCAGGACCCGCACGTGTCCAACAAGGGACGCCCCGGCCGCGGCTACCGGCTGCGACCGGGGCTGCTGCTGGCGCTGGAACCGTGGGTGATGGCCGACACCGATCGGCTCATCACCGACCCGGACGACGGGTGGACATTGCGCAGCGCAACCGGATGCCGCACCGCCCACACCGAGCACACCATCGCCATCACCGACCATGGCGCCGAGATCCTCACCCTCCCACAGCAATAGGGCTCTTCGGACATCCGGTGGGGGGCATGGGGTGAGGCCGCCGGCGGCGAGGAGCATGCGGAGCCGGTAGTTGCCGCGGTTGCGGTAGCCGCGGGCGAGGCGGCGGTGAAGCTCGATGATCCCGTTCACGGCCTCAGTTCCGCCGTTCGATGATCGTCCGGTCGTGAAGTAGGCCAGGAACGCAGCCCGCCAGCGGCGGAGGGTGCGGCCAAGGCGGGCGATCTCGGGGATCGGGCAGGTGTGGAATGTGTCGACGACCTTCTCGGCGATCCGCCGCCCTTCGGCGAGGTCCTTCTGGTGGTAGGCGGAACGCAGTTGCTGGGCGCACTGCCACGCGACGAACACCTCGTCGTGCGCGGGATCGGCCTCGATCGCTGCCGCGAGCCTGGCCCGCTGCTTCTCGGTGAGGTTCTCGGCGCCGGCGCGGAGGATGGTCTGGATCCCGTAGAGCGGGTCGCCCTTCCGACCGCGATGCCCAAGGGTGTCCTGCTGAACGCGGCGACGGACCTCGTCGACGGCGGCGGTGCCGAGCTTGACGACGTGGAACGCGTCCAGCACGGCCGTGGCGTCTTCGAGCTTGTCGTCGATCGCGGTCTTGTAGCCGGCGAACGGGTCCAACGCTGCGACCTTCACGTTCCTTCGGAACGCTTCGCCGCGTTCGGCGAGCCAGGACGCGTAGGCCTTCCCGGAGCGGCCAGGAACGAGGTCGAGCAGCCGGGCCCGCGTCTTTCCGGTGCTGTCGCGGCTCAGATCGACCATCCCGGTCAGTTCCTTCGGACCGAGCTTGCGGGGGTCGACGTGATGCCAGATGTGCTCATCGACACCCAGCGTGGTGACGTTCTCGAATCGGGACTCGTCGGCCGCGAGCCGCTCCAACTCGGGCTCGACAGCGCGCCACACCGTCTTCCACGACGTCCCCAGCTGACGGGCAAGTCCTGCGATCGTGGCGTGTTCGCGCCGCAGTTGTCCGATCGCCCAGCCGATGGCTCGGTTGATGATCGGCCCGCGCCGGGCGACCAGACCCGGGAGTTAGTTGCTCCACGAACGTCCGCCGCGCGCATCCCACCTCGTCGCACCGCCAGACCCGCTGCCGCCACACGATCCGCACCCGCGTCGTCGCGGGCACATCGTGAAGCACCCGTCGGCGGCGTCCGCGGCCGACAGCTACGACCCCACACGAGGGGCAGCCGGTCGGCGCCGCTGGCGTCGAGACCGTCACCACCAGTAGCCCGTCGCGACGGTCGACGCGCTCGACATGGACATCGGGAAGACCCAGCAGAACGTCGCAGCGGGAACACGAATCAGCGGCAGAGCGCGCGGAAGCGCACCCCGAAGTAGGGTGAAGCACGTCGAGGTCCTCGTGAAGATCAGGGAGTTAGCGCTTCTGATCCTCGGGGACCTCGACCCCTACCCGCCGAACCTCACCAGGCGCGCCCTACCCCCACCGGATGTCCGAAGAGCCTCATATCGGGATGCTTTGGCGGAGGTGGGCGAGGATGGCGGTGACACCGAAGTCGTAGCGTGCGTCGAAGTCTGCGGAGAAAAGGTGTGAGTGAAGCCGGTGCAGAGTCGGGTATCTGTCGGCGGGCGGAACTTCTTCTGGGGCGGCTTGTGTTTGCGTGGCCTGTTGTTCTTGGGTGATGCCGAGCAGGAAGTAGAACAGTGCCCACATGCCGTGTGTGCTTTCTTTGTCGGGTACGCCCGCGTTGCCGAGGGCGGTCACGAGTTCCTCGGTGAAGTCGCGGGTGTTCTCCTCGAACGGTGTGTTGCCTGCGGTGAGGCGGGCGCCGTCGCGGTAGGTGAGCAGGACGTGTCGGTAGCGGCGGAGGATCTCCTCCGCGCGCTGAAACCCGTCCTCGGGAAGGTCCTCCAGGGAGAGGTGCGCCAGTACCGCGTCTGACATCAGCCCGAGCAGGCGGGCTTTTGTGCCGACCTGGAACGACACGGTGTTCACGTTGACCCGCATGCGTCGGGCGACTTCGCGGATGGTGACAGCGTCCAAGCCGCGTTCGTTCAGCAGCTCCAGCGCGGCGTCGATCACGTCCTGACGGGTGTGTCTGCGCGGCGGCATCCTCTTAGCCTCCTCTCTTACTTGGCGTGCACCCTCGTTCATGGATAGGGTAACCTAATCAAGTTGTAGTTAGGGTGTCCTAATCAAGGTGGCGATGGGTGTCGCCGGTCCAGAAAGGTGAACTCTATGTCTCCACTCCGCAGCGGCGATCGCCGCCACACTCCGCCATGGGATGTGCGCCCTCTTATCGGACGCAAGCACGAGTTGACGCTCGTCGAGCGTCGTCCGATCGGGGAAAGGGCGGTCCGCGTGACCTTGGGCGGATTCGGCCTAGAGGGTTTCCGTTATCGGGGCGGGGATCAGCGTTGCACGCTGCTGATCCCGTGGCCTGAGGAAGAGGCGTGGCGGTACATGGTGCCGATGATCACGGATCCGTGGAGCGCGGCATCGCAGTGGGGGTTCGCAGCGGCGCTTACCCGTCCGCTCCGTCGACATCTCACAGTCAGCGGTTACCGTGCGGACGCGCTCGAGGTCGACTTCGACATCCTGCTGCACGGCGAGAGTCCGCTCAGCACCTGGGCGGAGGATGCACCGCTCGGGTCCACAGTCGATGTCATCGACAACGGGCGCCGCTACCACGTCCCCGTCGGCACCCGGTGGCAGCTGCTCATCGCCGATGAAGCAGGCGCTCCCGCAGCTCTCGCCGTCGCCGCAGAGACGCCGTCAGCAGTGCCAACAACGCTGTACGTTCCCCGCACGGTGGCGACGAGAGGAGCAGATGGATCTACCGACCACGTCACGGTCGTCTCTGTGCCGACGCATGAAGGGCAAAGCGCATCAGGGGAGGCATTCGCGTCAACAGTTCTCGCGGACAGCCTCCCGCTGGTTCCCGACCTGGTCGGCATCGCGGGGGAGCGATCTTTCACGCACACGCTCGTGACCCGGCTACGCCGGGCGGGTGTGCCCCGCAGTGCCATCCACGCGAGGAGCTACTGGAAACGGCAGTAACGAGTGCACACCCCCTCGGCTCCGAATCTGCGTGACCTGCCCTGAGCCCACCAACCTCATCATGGCTGCGGGGTCCTGCACCACTGCCGACGCTGGTCGAATAGTCTGCGGATCCAGCTTTCAAGAAAGACACGATGTTTCACACTGACACCCTGCCCGTATCAGCCGATTCGCGACGGGTGCGTATCCGCCCGTCGGCGCTGCTGGTTCTTATCGGGATCCTTCTTGTCGCGGGTAACCTGCGCGCGGCCATCACCACGGTCGGCCCGGTGCTGCCTGAGATCGCACGCTCCACCCAGATCAGCTCACTGCTCTCGTCAGCGCTCATCAGCCTGCCGCTAGGGCGTGTCTTGTAATTGATGTAGCCAGGCGTTGACGGCGTTGAGGACGACCGCGGGACGGTAGACAAACGCGAGCTGTCGTACCGGGGCGGCGTCGGGTTCGATGTAGAGGCTCCACGTCGTGACGTCGAGGAACCGCACTTCGTGAGCCACACCCGGCGGGATGAGGACCGCCCGGTCCACAGGGACGGTCCACGAGCCATCGTCGGTCGCTACGAGCATGGTCCCGCTGCGGCCGTACAGCAGCTGCGCACACCGGTGCTCGTGCCGAGCGAGCAGGTGGTCCGGCGGGTAGTCCGTCCCGACGGGCAGCACGTCCATCGGCAATGTTGACGCGTCGTCGTCACTTCGGGTCCGGAACTACCGGCAGTACATCGTCGGGCAGTCAGTGCCTGTTGTCGGTACGTGCATGCAGTTGCTCGCAAGGGTGTTCTTGACGCTGCACACCACCCACAGCGGAATCGCGCTCGGTGTCGCGGAGCGCAGCAATGCCGGTCAGGATGATCTCGATCCCCGCGTAGAACTGCTGACGGTCGTCGTGCTCGACGAGCTGCTGCTCGATCCGCACCAGGAACGGGTACCGCTCGCTGTCCGGCCCGACCAGCGGTGACGTCGACGACGCGATGAACCCCGGTCGATCAGCGTCAGCCTGGTCAAGGTGCTGGCTGGCGTCGTACTGACTCGCGACGCCGAGGATGTAGTGCACAAGCGCAGAAGCTGCATCGAACTGCGCCGCCTCCGGCACGCCGAGGGCGGTGACCTCAGAGCCGATGCGGTCGAAGAGTTGCAGCACGGCCGGCTGCCATGGCGCTGCGACCAGCTGCGACCCCAACCACGGGTGCGCGGTGATCTCGTCGAAGACCCCCGCGGTCAACGCGCGGATGCTCGTGGCAGGATCCGTGCTCCCCGCGTCCGCGAGGACCTCGGCCATCATCTCGGCCGCCGCAGCCGAGAGCAGTTCACCCTTGTTCGCGACGTGGTGGTACAACGCACCAGCGCCCGTCGACAGATCCGCGGCGAGGGCCCGGAACGTCAACGCGTCGGCCCCGCCGGCGTTGAGGATCGTGATCGCCGCTTCGACGATCCGGGCCTTCGTCAGCGCATCGGACCTGCGTTCGGGTCGCTGCCATACGTCGCTCACGAGATCATCTTGACACATGTTGGAACTACGTTCCATACTTCTGGAACACGGTTCCAACAACGAAAGAGAAGTCACCATGGCCCTCAAGGATCAGCCCGCCTACATCATCAAGATGCGCGCCAAGCCGGGGATGGGTGATCGCCTGTTCCACCTCGCCACGGTCGGCATGGCGAAGTCCGATTCCTCGGACCGGTTCATCATGCTGCGCGAGGATGCCGACCCGGACGTGCTGTGGAACATTGAGGTGTTCCGCTCCGTCGAGGCCAAGGACGGTTACGAGAACAGTCCTCTGGCTGACGAGCTGCGGGACGAGATCATCGGTCTGCTCGCCGAACCGCCTGTGCGTATCGAGGCGCACCCCTACTCTGCGATCCCGGTCCTCCCCGGCGACTCGGCGTAACTCGGTCGCATCGCGCGCACATACACGAGCCCCAGGTGCCGATCCGTCGTCTGGGGCTCGTCACTATGTCCCACAGTCGAATCCTGGACGTCGGCAGTCGCGCTCGATCGAAATCGATATGTGCGGTCTTGGTTCCACGACGTTGGACACCCGTGGAAATGCTCCGTCTGCGGGAACCTGGGCACCGCGTCGGCCTGGAGGCTCTTCATCGGTAGGACGAGGGCGGCGCGCCGAACGTCCTGGTGAACGCGGCTGTGAACGCGGCAGGCAATGCGTAGCCGAGCCGTCCGGAGATTTCGGTCACGGTAGACCGCCGCAGCAGCGGCAGGCTCCCCTGCAGACGCGCACGGGCCGCCGCGCCGCCGGGCTCAACCCCGTCGCTTCACGGAAACGCCGATCCAGAGTCCGCTCGCTCATCGCGTACTCCTGCGCCCAGTCCTCGTTCGCTGTGCGCGCGGACGGTGCTACGAGGTACGCGCAGCACAACGCGCCAAGCGGCTCCGTAACCGGCAATGCGATGTGCAGCCGAACGGGCGTGATTCGCCGGAGTTCGTGCAGGATCAACTGAATCATCGCGCCTTCGCGCCCGTTAAGGTCATAGGGGTCGGGAAGTCGACCGACGTCCGCAGAAGCTCGCGCAGCAGCCGACTGACGCCGGCGACGGTGCAGACGGAGGGCCACCAGGGCATCGCGTTGGGATGGATGTACAGTCTCCACGTCGTGACGTCGAGGAACCGCACCTCGTGCCACGTGCCCGGCGGAATCAACACGGCTCGGTTGGCTGGGACCGTCCACGACCCATCTTCGGTGGCGACGAGCATGACGCCACTGCCGCAATACCACAATTGCGCCCGTCGCTGTCGTGCTGTGCGAGGAGAGGATCTGGCGGGTCTCGCTGGAGCGCCGCGGAAGTCGCCGCCATCGCCGAAGCGATCAACAATCGACCACGTCGCATTTTCGGCTGGCGACCCCCCGCCGAAGCCTTCGCCGACCAACTGCGCTCGGCCTCACAAGCAACTGTTGCGACGACCGGTTGAATAGGGCCAGTATCGGGCAATCCGCTATACGGGCCGGCTCGCCGAGGCCGGTGCGGTCGCGTCCGTCGCGTCCGTCGCGTCCGTCGCGTCCGTCAGGTCCAAAGGCGACAGCTATGACAGTGCCCTCGCGGAGGCGGTGAACTCGATCTTCAAGGCCGAACTGGGCCGCAACAAGGGGCCGTGGCGCGGCTTCGAGGACCTCGAGATCGCAACCGTCGAGTACATCGACTGGTTCAACCACCGACGCCTCCACGGCGAACTTCGCATGGTCCCACCCGTCGAGTTCGAACAAGACCACTACCGACACAACCCCGCTCCGGCTACCGTCGAAGCGGCGCTACCGAGCCTCCACTAAACCCGGGGCGGAACAGATCGTGTCGGCGACGTGAACCCGTTCTCCCGGCACACGGACGATGTCCGGTGAGCCGGATTCGGGCGCAGCGGCGAAGACCGCGCCGTCACCGCCGAGGGTGATCGCGGCGCAGGCTGCGCCCAGGCTCGGCCCATGGCACGGGGGATTCCACGGTACTTGTCGTCGATTCCGGTCACGGATTCCACGGAAGACGGCCAATTCCTACACATCGGCGCCGCTCGTGTTTCACAAGGGGGTCCGCTACCGAGCAACGGATGCGGCTCGCAGAGTTTCGATGCGGGGTTCTGCATCGTGGGCCGTGGGCGCGTCGCGACCTGGTCGATAACCTGTCAAAACCGATCGTTTCCGGGGCGCAGTCGGTTGATCGCCCGCTGCTCCCCGGCGAAACCGTCAGAGGTTTCAAGCACCGAAACCTACACAAACTGTAGGTTCCGCTCGCCTATACTTTTGGAATCGATAGCTGGTCGCCGAACCCGTCGGGCCGCGTCCCGTGTGGTGGTGTGAAAGGCAACCGCGTGCCGCGTCGTGAACGTGGTGAGCCATCGTGCGATGGTCAGTGAGAACTGTCTAGGAATCTCACGGAAGGACACAAGGCACGATGGCTCTGGACCAGTCTGCCCTCCTCGAGCTGCTCGGGGAATTGAAACTCACGGATGTCTCGGATCGGATCAGGAAAGCGACCGAGACGCTCTACCAGGAGCTGATCGACGCGGAGGCCGCCGCGTTCATCGGCGCCGCCCCGTACGAGCGCACCAGCGAGCGCCGCGCGGTGCGCAACGGCACCCGGCCGCGGGTGCTGGAGACCACGGCGGGGCAGTTGGAGCTGAAGATCCCGAAGCTGCGGACCGGCTCGTTCTTCCCGTCGCTTTTGGAGCGGCGGCGGCGGGTCGATCAGGCTTTGTTCGCCGTGGTGATGGAGGCCTACCTGCATGGCGTCTCGACGAGGAAGGTCGATGACCTCGTCAAGGCGCTGGGGGCCGATACCGGGATATCGAAGTCCGAGGTCTCCCGCATCTGCGCCGACCTGGACGAGGAGGTCGCGGCGTTCCGGGACCGGCCGCTTCAAGGCGCGTACCCGTACGTGTTCCTCGATGCGACGTATTGCAAGGCGCGGGTGAACCACCGGGTCGTCTCGCAGGCCGTCGTCGTCGCGGTCGGCATCGCCTCCGACGGGCGCAGGGAGGTGCTCGGCTTCGAGGTCGGCGATACCGAGTCGCAGGCGTTCTGGACCGAGTTCCTGCGCACCCTGAAGGCCCGCGGGCTTTCCGGGGTGCAGCTGGCGATCTCGGACGCGCACACCGGGCTGATCGCCGCGATCCAGACCGTCTTCCAAGGCGCCGCCTGGCAGCGGTGCCGGGTGCACTTCCTCAGGAACGTCCTCGCCCAGGTGCCGAAGGCGGCCGGGCAGATGGTCGCCTCGATCATCCGCACGATCTTCGCCCAGCCCGATGCCGAGCACGTGATGGCCCAGCTCGGTGAGGTCACCCGCATGCTCGAGAGATCCCACCCGAAGGTGGCCGCGATGCTCGAGGAAGCCCGGGATGACATCACCGCGTTCGCCGCGTTCCCGCAAGCCCACTGGCGGCAGATCTGGTCAACCAATCCCTTGGAGCGCGTGAACAAGGAGATCAAGCGCCGCACCGACGTCGTCGGCGTCTTCCCCAACCCCGCCGCGCTCCTGCGCCTGGCCGGCGCGGTGCTCGTCGAGCAGCACGACGAATGGGACGCCTCAGACCGCCGCTACTTCAGCGAGCAGTCCATGAAGCTCCTCACCGAGCCGACCGAGGAGGTGGCCATCCCCGAACTCAAAGCTGCATGATCAAACCAAGCTGACCCGCACGGTGTCGAGAAACTCCACCACTCAGCGGGACACGGCCACCCGTCGTTGGGTGTGGTGCGTCCGCTCGACTCTAAATGGAAGAGGTTCTGATGTTGCGCAGTGATTCTCGCGAGGGGAAGTCGTTCATTCGGCGACCCTTCTTGCGGGGGGGGGGGGGGCTAGATCTGTAGCTGTCGCCTCCATCGCCTTGGGGGCGGCCCTTGCTCTCGTTGTTCCGTCGGCCGCGAATGCGGCTCCTGTCGTGTCGCAGGCGAATGGTCGCCTCGTCACGACTTCGTTGTTAAGTAGCAGTGTTCTGGATTCGCTGGTTGCGCTGAAGGGTGCGACGGCGGTGGATTCGGACGGTTCCGGGGATGTGACTTCGGATACTCCGCTGGATGCCTCGGCGATCGCGGGTTTGGTGGGCCTGCAGGCCGGTACGACCAATCTGTTTGGTGACAACGGCATCATCCAGTTGGGTGCTGTCGGCCAGTACGCGCAGGCGAATGATGACGGTTCGTCGTCGGCGTTCTCTGGTGCGGTGTCACAGGCTCCGAGTCTGATCGGTGTGAGCACGGTGACGCCGTCGAACGTCGGCGCGCCGACCGCGGACAGCACGGCGGAGATCGCTTTGGGAAGTTCGACCGACCCGGTAAGCCTGAATGTCACGCTGGGTGCTCTGGCCGCGTCCGCGCAGGAGACTGCTGCTGGAGATCAGAGCGGCCAGTACACCCTCGCCAATGCAGGGATCACTGTCGGTGGCAGCGTTCTCTCGCCGGTTCTCGCCTCGCTGAACACGCCGTTGCAGACACTCCTGGGTGTTGCCAGCGGCCTCGGTGTGAACGTGGCGGACCCGATCAACTCCGATGGCACGGTCACGCTGACCTTGCAGGATCTGCTGGACGCGGCGGGTGTGACGAGCATCAACGATCTCCCACCGGGTACGAACCTGCTGACCTATGTTCCGGCCGCGGTGGTGACCGCGGTCACGAACGCCGTCAACGGTGTCCTGAACACGCTTCAGAACGCGGTCGGCGGCCTGGGCCTCGGAGGTGCGGTGCTGTCTGCCGCGATCGCGACGGCGCAGGCGGTGGTCAACCCGATCCTGTCGGGGCTGACGGACACTCTGGAGGGCCCGCTGGGCGCGGCAATCACCGCTCTGGCGCAGCTGGCGGTGAATGTGCAGACGCATAACAGCGATGGCTCGTTCACGGAGACGGCGCTGCGGGTCGGTGTCGGCCCGAATGGCTCGCTGGCATCGGTTGACCTGGCTAGCGCCACGGTGGGTCCGAACGCCGGCCCGGTCGCAGTACCGCTGATCAACCCGTCTAGTGCGGGCATTGCGGGCGGTGTGGCGCTTCTTGGCGGTGGAGCCTGGTTCCTGGCTGGGCTGCTGCGGAGGCGTCGTCTTCTGGCGACGGCCGCGTAAGGGAGCCGAGACATGTACGGAGGCAAGATCGGGGGTGGCGCCGGGCCGTCTGTCCTCACGGGCGGTGCGCTGGTCGCCAGCTCTCAGTTCTCGATCGCGCCGTATCTGTTGATCGGCATCGGCGTTCTGGTGGCGGGATTCGTGTTCGCGCGGATCGTGTACCGGAACCGCCGGCAGCGCGCGTCTTCGGACGCCTGAGGGGTGCTGCCGGTTCATGGGGCGGCCCTGATCGGGTAGGGGCCGTCCCTTTCGGAGGGGCAGGCGCTTCTCCCCCCCACAGTGCGCCTGCCCCTTTCTCTGATTTGACGACGGTGAGAGAGCAAGTTGAGCGCGAGCGAATCCACACAGGCTCTGGCGTTCGTCCTTCTCGTGGTCTTCCTGGCCTACGTGCTGGTGATCATGATCCCGTTCCTGCGACGCAGGCCGGATGAGGAAGGCGACCCAGACCGGTTCTCCTGGCACGTCTTCGTTCCCTGCCGGGACGAAGAGGCCGTGATCGGGCGGACCATCGATCGGCTCTGCGACCAGTTCCCTTCCGTGCAGGTGTGGGTCATCGACGACGACAGCGACGATGGCACCGCGCAGGTGGTGCGAGCACGGATGGACGTCAGTGAGCGCGTCCACCTGGTCTCCCGTCGCCGCCCGGAAGCTCGTACCGGTAAGGGCGACGCCTTGAATGCCGCGTACCGGGCGCTGTCCGCGTGGCTTCCGGAAGAGACTGACCGCAGCGAGGTCGTCGTTGTGGTGGTCGACGCCGACGGGAGGCTTGCGCCGAACGCTCTTCGTCAGGCTGCCGGGCCGACCGCGTTCGGGGACCCGGAGACCGGTGCGGCGCAGGCGGCCGTGTGGATGTCCAACAGGAACTCGGAACGGCCGGCGCCGGGGGACGCGGGCTGGTTCCGGCAGTGGTGGGGGCGGTATCTGGTGCGGATGCAGGACATCGAGTTCCGGACCACGATCGCGGCGATGCAGTGCTTGCGTGGCCGCACGCTGTCCGTTGGGCTCGGCGGCAACGGCCAGTTCACCCGGTTGAGTGCTCTGGACCGGATCGCTGCGAGTTCCGGCAGCCCGTGGCATGGTTCCCTGCTGGAGGACTATGAGCTCGGCGTGCACGTGATGCTCGCCGGCTATCACAACGTGTACATGCACGACACGCATGTAGAGCAGGAGGGGCTCCCGTCGACTCGGCGGCTGCTGACGCAGCGGACCCGGTGGTGCCAGGGCGGCATGCAGTGCGCCCGGTATCTGCCGGAGATTTTCGCGTCCCCGTCGATCACGAATGCGGGAGCGCTGGAGGCCAGCTACTTCCTCCTCATGCCGTTCCTGCAGCTGATCGGCGTGTTCCTGTGGCCGACCGTGTTCATCACCATGATCGCCCAGGGCACCCTCACCTCCGGAAGCTTCCTGGCCTGGCTGGAAGCGTCGTGGTGGATCCTGCCGCTGATCGTGCTGACCGGCATCGTCCCGTTCGCGATCTGGCCGTTCTTCTACCGCAGCCGTGCCGCTGCCGGTGCCTCCTGGCTGACCGCGATCGCGTGGGGCGGCGGCTACTGGCTGTACATGTACCAGAGCTACGCGTGCGTGCTGCGCGCCTTTGGCCGGCTCATCACCGGCAAGAACGGGTGGGCGAAGACCCGTCGCAACGCCGAGGCCGACCGTCAGCTTCTGGCAAAGGAGGCCTGACCCCATGACCGCAGACCACACCGTCGGCTCCGCACCTGCCCGCGACACCAGCCCGCGGCCGTGGCATACCGCCGCAGGGCTACTCCTGCTGGCTTCCGCGGTGTTCCTGGTCGTGGAGCAGGCCGGGTTCCGCGCGATCGAGGCGGCGGTGACGGCCCGCGTGGTTCAGCTCGTCACGGCCGGGCACACGAACAGCGCCGGCAGCATCGTCTACTTCGGTCTGGGCACCGGCGATGTCGAGGGCATCGTGATCACGACGCTGTGCTCGACGGTCGTGCTCGTGACCCCGCTGCTCGCTCTGGCCGGGATCCTGCTGCTGATGCCCTCTTTCCGGGCTGTGCGGGTGACGTTCGGTCTGCTGCTGGCGCTTGCGCTGGCGGCAGCATGCAACCTCGCCCGGTATGCGGCCGCAGCGGCGGCGATGCAGCGCTGGGGGCGGTCGGGTTTCGATCTCGTTCACGAGTATCTGGGTTCGCTGCTGGTGATCTTCGGCTTCGCTGCCGCGTTCATCCTGCTGTTGTGGATCGCGACCCGCAGGCCCCGATCTTCCCGGCGTCACACCGCATGAAACCGAAGCTAAGACGGATGGTGCAGTGGGTGATGCTGGCGCTCGGGGTATGTCTGACTGCCGCGGCCCTGGCGGGGTGCGACGAGACGCAGCCGGGGGCCTCCACCGCCGACGCTCGGCTCGGGGTGTGTCATGACCTTCAGTACTCCCAGGAGGTGACGGCGGCAAGCGATGCGAACCCTGCGGTGTCGTGCACGAGCACGCACACCGTGCAGACTTTCGCCGTCGGGCAGGTCGTCGGGAAGTTCGCTTCGTGGAGGACCCGCCCTGACCAGGAGGCGTTGCAAAGCCTGACGTCGACGATGTGCACGGTCGACGCGCTGCGGGCTTTCCTCGGCGCCGGGGCACGCGACTCGGTGACCGGGGTGTCCATCCACGCATATTTCCCGAATGATGCCGCCTGGCAGGGCGGCTCACGTCAGGCCAGCTGCGATGTGTCCGTCAACGGCTCCGGCGGCGCACCGCGGCCGATCGGCTTCAGCCTCAAGGGTGTGATGTCAAAGCCCGGCTCTGCGATGATCCGCACCTGCTATCGGCAGAAGCCGCTACCCGGTGGCGCCTGGACTCTGACGGGGACGTCGACCACCTGTGACAAGCCGCACAGCAGCCAGGACATCAACGCCTGGCTGATGCTGAGCGGCGCCACGGCTACCCAGGCCCAGGTCACCCGGTTGTGCTCTCCGTACGCCACGCAGTTCGCCGGCAGCGCCGTGATGAAGAAGGACCAGTTGGAGGTCACGGGAGTCGTGGCGGCCGAGAGCAACGGCACGTACTCGCTGCACTGCGCGATCGGGGGTGACAGCAGTCATGGCGACATCACCGGCGTCCTTCTTGCGCACAACGACTGAGAGCCCCCAGAGCCAGGGACCGCAGCCGCCGACGCGCAGGGCCTACCCTCGGCTGGCCGGCCTGCGGCGCTGGGTTGGCCGCCTGCTGCTGCCGGGGCCGGCCTCAGCGACGTCGCAGCCGATGTGGCTGGTGGCGGTTCTGTGCGGCCTCGGTGCCTGCGGCGCGCTGCTGCTGCACCTGTTCGTTCCCACCGTGGTCGGCATGGGCGACCAGGGAGACGGGCAACGGCTCGTGTGCGAGCTCGGCGTGGCCAACCAGGCTCCGTTCGACTACACGAAGTTCACCCAGTACATCTACACCTCCTGGGTTCCGCACCAGTGGTTCGGAGAGTCCTGCGGGGCAGGCGGGTCAGGTGAGCCGTACTACTCCTCCCAGTCTCTGCTGCTGTGGCCGGCGAAGTGGATCACCCCGCTGCTCGGCTGGGGGCCGGGCCTGGACACCCGCGCGGTCGGGGTGCTGTGCGTCCTCGTGTTCGGTGTCCTGCTGACTCTGTTCGTCACCCAGCTCCCTGGGCGGGTGGGATTCCGCATCCTGATCGCCGCCGCCGCTACCGCGGTGATGGACGACGGGGTCTTCGCCGACTTCTTCATCTCTCCCTATAGCGAGCCGGCGTGCTTCCTCGGAGTGTTCGCCACCCTGGTCGCGTTGATGTTCCTGTGGCGCAGAGAGCATGTCACTTGGCTGGGGATCCTGCTGGTCACCCTGGCCTGCATGGTCACGATCACTGCGAAGACCCAGATGATCTCGATGCTGCCGGTCATCGCCGTCGCGCTGCTGTGGCGTCCCTACCGCACCCGGCGGCGGGTGCGTGCCGCCGCACCGGGGTCCCGCGGTCGCACGCTGCGGCGGGGCATCCTGCTGCGGGTGCCGGCCATGATCGCGGTCGCCGCGCTGGTCGGCGTTACCGGCGCCTACACGCTAGGCCAGCCCAAACGGTTCAGCGAGCTGAACCTGTACAACGCGGTGTTCGTCGAGATGCTGCCGCACAGTCCCGACCCGAAAGCCGATCTCGCGTGGCTGGGGCTGCCGGCGGACTTCGCCTCGAGCTCCGGCACGACCGTGGCCTCCCCGAATGCGGCGATCTACGACGCCGACTACCCGCAGTTCCTGCAGAAGGTCAGCCAGGAGAAGATCATCCTGTTCTATCTCGCTCATCCCGACCGGCTGGTGTCGATGGCCGACCGGGGGCTGGACGCGATCGCGCACCCGGTGCTGGGGTACATCGGCTCCTACACCGCAGGCAGCGGGCACAAGCCGTGGACGAAGGAGCATCGCTTCCCTCCCATCGAAGGCATCTCCGTCGTCTTCGCCGCCGTGCCGCTGCTGATCCTGATACTTCAGCTGGTCACTTTGGTTCTCGGCCTGGCGGTCGCCTCCCGCCGAAGACTCGGTCCTGCCCGCACCGGGTTCGGTGCGGCCACCGTGTTCTTCGCCGTGGCGCTCTGGTTGCAGTTCTGGACAGTGATGCTCTCGGAAGGGGAGTCCGAGATCTACAAGCACATGATCGTGGCCACGTTCATGTCCTCCCTCTGCCTGGTGTGGATCCCGGCTCTGATCCTGCTCCTGCGCAACCCGGAGCCTGCTTCACCGCCCGTGCCTGCAATGCGGATCGTGGAGGTCACCGGTGCGGTCTGAGCCTCTCATCATGGTCGTGTACGGCACGCGTCCCGAGGCGATCAAAGTCGCCCCCGTGATCCGGGCGCTGCAGGCCGACCCGGAGCTGGCGGTGCACGTGACCGTCACCGGGCAGCACCGCGAGCTCCTCGACAGCGTCAACGCGTTCTTCGGCATCACTCCCGACGTCGACCTCGACATCGGACGGCCAGGGCAGAGCCTCGCCGACATCGGCGCAGCGGCCCTCTCCGGGCTCGCCAAGGTCCTCGACCAGACCCGCCCGGACGCGGTCCTCGTGCACGGCGACACCACCACCTCCACGACAGCCGCATTCGCGGCGTACTACGCCAAGATCCCCGTGGTGCATCTGGAGGCCGGCCTGCGCTCGGGAGACATGCTCGCGCCCTGGCCGGAGGAAGGCAACCGGCGCCTGACCGGCCAGCTCGCCTCCCTGCACCTGGCCCCGACCCCATCGGCGCGGGAGAACCTGCTGGCCGAGAACGTGCCCTCATCCGCGATCACCGTGACCGGGAACACCGTCATCGACGCACTGCTGCACACCGTCGCACAGCCAGCGACCTTCACCGACCCGCGGATCGAGAACGCCGTGCGCGCCGGGCAGCGCCTGGTCGTCTTGACCGGGCACCGGCGCGAATCCTGGGACGGGGGCCTGGCCCGCACCGCACACGCCCTCGCACAGGTTGCCACGCAGCGCCCGAACGTCACCATCGTGGCGCCCCTGCACCCCAACCCGATCGTGCGACAGGAAATAGAGCCCGCCTTCCGCAGCTTCGATCGGGCCATCCTCATCGAGCCGCTGGACTACCCGCAGTTCTGCCACCTGCTCGACGCCGCGTATTGCGTTGTCACCGACTCCGGCGGCATCCAAGAGGAGGCGCCAAGCCTCGGCAAGCCCGTGCTCGTCACACGGGACACCACCGAGCGCCCTGAAGCGATCGCCGCCGGGGTCGCACGACTGGTCGGAACCCGCGAGGAGGACATCGCCCGCGAACTCGCCCTGCTGCTCGACGACAACACCCACTACGCGCGCATGAGCCGCGCCGTGAACCCATACGGAGACGGCCGCGCCGCCGCACGGGCACTCGCAGCCATCAAACACCACTTCCGTCTCGCAGCGCGGCCGCGCGACTTCGACCGGCCTGTGCCACCGCGGAATCGGAGCCCACGGGAAGAGCACGCGAGCTGAACGACACCCAGGATCGGAGGACACCATGACTCAACACATCAAGAAGCACCGGCCGCGCACAACGCTCTTGCCACCGGGCGCTCACCGCGAGATCTTCACCCTCATCAAAAGCCCCGGTGAGAAAATCTCCGTCCTATGCGAATGCCCCATCGGACATGACCATCCCTTCGAAAACGACGACGGCAGCGACCCGGTCGAGGCCGCACCGGACGAAACGGAAATGGTAGAAGCCGGATGACAAGGCAGACCGCCGGCATGGCTGCCATCGTCGTCATGCCGACCTACAACGAAGCAGAAAACCTCCACCGGACCGCGACGCGGCTGCGGCAGGCGGCGCCAAACGTTCACCTGCTGGTCGTCGACGACGCGTCCCCGGACGGCACCGGCCGGATCGCCGACGCACTCTCCGCAGCAGACCCACAACACATCCACGTACTGCACCGCACCGTCAAGGACGGGCTCGGTGCCGTGATTCGCCCTGGGTTTGGTTCCTAGTGGTTTCCGGGGCTGGCGAGTGCCGGTCCGGGCGTTTCGTGGTCAGCGTAGTGCGCGGCCTCGACCTCTGCAGGGGTGCGATAGCCGAGCTCGGAGTGCAGCCGCTGGTTGTTCCACCACCACACGTACTCGAGCGTGGCGAGCTCGACCTGCTCGACGGTTCTCCAGGGCTTGCGCGGCCAGATCAGTTCGGCCTTGTACAGCCCGTTGACGGCCTCGGCCATCGCGTTGTCATAGGAGTCTCCGACGGTGCCGGTGGAGGGGACCGCGCCGAGCTCGAGCACGCGGTCGGTGTAGACCAGAGACATGTAG
>NZ_AULK01000016.1 GCF_000419445.1 Gryllotalpicola ginsengisoli DSM 22003
GACGGCCTGGGAGACGACCCGGTGGTTCACCCTCGCCTTGCAGTACGTCGCGTCCAGGAACACGTACGGGTAGGAGCCGTCCAGCGGCCGGTCCCGGAAGGAGGCGACCTCCTCGTCCAGATCCGCGCAGATGCGCGAGACCTCGGACTTCGAGATGCCGGTATCGGCGCCGAGCGCCTTGACGAGATCGTCGACCTTCCTGGTCGAGACGCCGTGCAGGTAGGCCTCCATCACGACCGCGAACAAAGCTTGGTCCACCCGGCGGCGCCGCTCCAGCAGCGACGGGAAGAAGCTGCCGGCCCGCAGCTTCGGGATCTTCAGGTTCAGATCACCCGCCGTCGTCGAGAGCACCCGCGGCCGGGTGCCGTTGCGCACTGCCGTGCGCGCCTCGGTGCGCTCGTAGGGTGCCGCGCCGATGAACGCGGCGGCCTCCGCGTCGATCAGCTCCTGATACAGCGTCTCGGTCGCATGCCTGATCCGATCCGAGACATCCGTGAGTTTCAATTCCCCGAGCAGCTCGAGGAGGGCAGACTGGTCCAGAGCCATCGTGCCTTGTGTCCTTCCGTGAGATTCCTTGAACAGTTCTCACTGACCATCGCACGATGGCTCACCACGTTCACGACGTGACACGAAGCGGCCGAAATCTACACCACTCCACGGGACGCGTCCGGGTCAGCCGCGCTGGATGACCCGCCCACTCCATGTGGGGAGGCTTGCGGCGGGGTTCCCGGCGGGCGTTTACAAGGGCCTGGGGAAGGTGTTCGGGTCACCTTCCCCAGGCCTTCTCCATGCCCTGCCGCTCGCCTCCGCCTTTCGCGCGGCCCTGACCGATCGCTGATCGCGACCACTCCGCGCCTCCGACCCGGCCGGCAGTGACGATTCCGGGCGACTGCCAGGTGCCGCTATCGCGCGGCCGCCGGGCCGGCGCTGAGGTCTTCCGTCAGCTCGAGGATCAGGCCCTCCGGTCCGCGGACGTAGGCGAGACGGAACAGGTCGCGGAAGTCGGCGATCTCGCCCACAAGGTCGTAGCCGAGCTCACGGGCGAGCGCGACGGTCGCGTTGACGTCGGCCACGCGGTAGGCGACGTGCCGCAGGCCGAAGGCGTTCGACGGCAGCTGCTGCGGCTCGCCCGCAGACGGCGGCGCGTCGAACTTGGTCAGCTCGATGGGGCCGGTGCCGTCGGGGGCGGAGATCAGGACGATCTGCTCGACCGTGCCCTCGAGGCCCACGATGCGATCGACCCAGGTGCCGCTCGATACGCCGAGGTCTTTGCGCGCGAACCCGAGGCCCGTGAAGAACGCCGCGACGGCCTCGATGTCGTCGACGACGAACCCGAGGTGGTCGTAGGTGATGTCCGCTGACATGCGGCGAAGCCTAGGGCATACCGGGCCGGTCCTTCAGGTCCGCGGCGGTCAACGCCGCGTAGGCGGCCCCGCCCATCTTTCCCGCACCCTTGCCCGCGCTGGTCGCCGACTCCTTCACCTCGGCCTTGGCCGGCTGGATCTCCTGCCGGAACAGCGTGGACAAGTCTTGCGTCACCTTGCTCAGCAGTTCACCCGGCGACGTGGTGGCGGCCCGCTGTTCGGCGTCCTGTTCCTCGGTCATTCGTCGCTGTCCTTCGACGACCGCGCCAGGTGCCCGGCGAGCACGCCGGCCGGCCCGGCCGCGGCGATGAACACCTCCTGGCGGCCTCGCAATCTGTACAGGCCCAGGCAGATGGCACCTCGATCCACAGCCTTGTTCAGACATACCGTCGTTATCACTTCGAGCACTCTATGATGTGACAAACCGCACCCTTTGTCAGACCGAGAAGAGACCACCGATGGCGAGTCCCGCAGACACGAAGCCCGCCGACCTGCCCAGCGAGGTCTTCCACGACATCGATCGGGCCAGTCCCATCCCGCTGTACTTCCAGATCGCCAGCCGCATCGAGCAGGCGATCGTCGACGGCACGATCGCCCCCGGCGCCCGGCTGGAGAACGAGATCGCCCTCGGCGAGCGGCTGAACCTCTCCCGCCCGACGATCCGGCGGGCGCTGCAGGAGCTCGTGAACAAGGGACTGCTCGTGCGCCGACGCGGCATCGGCACCCAGGTCGTGCAGGGACCGGTCACGCGCAAAGTCGAGCTGACCAGCCTCTACGACGACCTGAACTCCGGCGGCCAGCATCCGTCGACCACGCTGCTGTCGCACGACGTGATCAAAGCGGATGCGCGCACCGCAGAGCGCCTCACCGTCGCCGAGGGCTCCCCCGTGCTGCACCTGCGGCGGCTGCGCCTGTCCGACGGCGTTCCGCTCGCCGTGCTCGAGAACTTCCTTCCCGAGGAGTTCACCGACCTCGGCACCGACGAGCTGCAGCAGCGCGGCCTGTACCAGCTGATGCGTGCCCGCGGCACGCTGATCCGGGTGGCGCAGCAGCGCATCGGCGCACGCTCGGCCAGCACGGACGAGAGCCGGCTGTTGGAGATCAAGAGCCACGGGCCGGTGCTCACCATGGACCGCACCGCCTACGACACCTCGGGCCGGGCCGTCGAGTTCGGCCACCACTGCTACCGGCCCGACCTCTACTCGTTCGAGATCACGCTCGTCGACAACTGAGCCCGTGCGGCGGGCCCGCGCTCAGGGCAGCCGCACGGTGCGGTGCTCGACGGCGCTGACCCGCGCCGCCTCCAGCACGCGCACGACCTCGGCGGCGTCGCGGGCGTCGACGGGCGGAGGCGAGCCGGTCGTGACCGCCTGCGCGAGCTGCTCGTAGAAGACCGTGTAGTCGCCTTGAGCGGAGGGCACCGTCCTGTGCTCGCCGCGGGTGTGCAGGATGCCCCAGCGCTCCGGCTCCTCATAGCCCCAGCCTGCGCGGTCGTCGGCCGGGCGCTTCCCGGCGAAGATCGCCTGGGCCTGCACGTCCCGGTAGGCGGACGCGTAGCCGCCCAGCTCGCCGAGCAGGCGCAGCTCTCGGGACACCAGGCCGTTGACCTTGCTCGCGGAGAGGTGGGAGTGCACGCCGCCGGCGTGCTCGAGGGACATCACGAAGCCGGCATCCGTTCTGCCCTCGGGCAGCTGCAGCCAGTCGAGCTGCGCCGAGACGAACCGCGCCGGACCGAAGAGGAAGAGCGCCTGGTCGACGAGGTGGCTGCCGAGGTCGCGCAGCAACCCGCCCGTGGGACCCGCCTCGAGCGTGCCGGGTTCGTCGAGGTCGAAGCGCGAGTCGAAGCGCCACAGTGCGCCGAGCTCGCCCTGATCGGCGACGCTCTTGAGGGTCTGCAGGTCCGTGTCCCAGCGACGGTTGTGGAAGACGGTGAGGATCACGCCGGCCGCCTCAGCGGCGTCGACCAGTTCGAGCGCCCCGGCGACCGTCGGGGCGAAGGGCTTGTCCGCCACGACGTGCACGCCCCGGCCGATGGCCTCCAACGCCAGCTCGCGCCTGGTCTGCGGCGGCGTTGACAGCACCACCACGTCGACACCGGAGTCGATGAGCTCGCCCAGGCTGCCGCGCACCGGCACCCCGGGGTGATCCGTGCGCGCGAGCCTGGCCCGGTCCGGGTCGCGGCTGACCACGCCGGCAAGCTCGCATCCGTGGGCGGCGTCGATGTAGGGGGCGTGGAAGAACCGGCCGCCCTGGCCGTATCCGGCGAGCCCGACCCGGACGCTCACGCTTGGCCGCCCGTCGCGCGAGCCAGGTCGAGGTCGATGCCGAGGAGCCCGAAGCGTTGCACGACCGGCCTCAGCTCACCAGGATCTCGAGCAGGCCGCGCATGGTGCTCGCGACGGTGAGGAAGTCGTGCTCGCTGGCTTTGGTCGAGAACATCTCCGAGACCCACCACCCGTCGTAGCCGGTGGACTTGATCGCGTCCACCCACTGCTGCAGCGGGATCGCGCCGCCGCCGATGACGACATCGCGGTGCACGCTCTGGTCGGGCACTTCGGTGGCCCGGTCGAGGTCGAGGCCGTCGGAGAGGTGCACGGTCTTGATGAGCTCCTTCGGAGTGGCGGCGACCTCTTCGAGGGTGTCGCCCACCGTCCAGTAATGCCACGTGTCGAGCGTGATGCCCACGTTCTCGCGCCCGGCCCGCTCGATGACCTCGAGCGCCTGGCGGTGCCGGTTGAGGTTCGACCAGGCCAGCGGCTCCAGGTACAGCTCGAGGCCGTGATCGGCGGCGATGTCGGCGGCCTCGCGCACGTTGCCGGCGAGCACATCGATCGCCTCGCTCTCGCTGCGTCCGAGGGTGCCGCGGTACCGCGCATCCCCCGCTGCCGGCCGACCCGCCCTGAAGTCCTTGACGACCTCCCAGTCGACGGGGCCGGTGCAGAGCTGCACGATCGGGGCGCCGACGACGACGGCCACGCCGCACATGCGCCGCACCTCGGCGAGGAAGGCCTCCCGGCCCTCACCCTGCCGCTCGGCGTCGAGCACCGCGCCGAGGCCGGTGACCGTGAGGCCCTCGAGCAGCGGCGGCAGCGACTCGGCGGGGAAGCCGGCGTCGAGGTACCGGTAGAGCTTCGGGCTCTGCAGCTCGATGCCGCCGAAACCGGCGGCCTTGGCGACGGCGATGTCGTTGACCACGTTTCCGTAGAACGTGGTCGTGACGTTCATCGAGAGCTTCGTCATTCCGGCGCCCGCCGTCACGGGGCCGGGACGAGGATGTCGCGAACCAGCGCGTCGAGCTTGGCGTCGGCGTCGAGGAACTGGCGCAGCGTCGTGCGGGTCGCGCCGAAGTCGTCGAACTCCGCCGGCGTCATTCCGTCGGGCTCGTAGGCGCGCGCGAAGTCGGGCAGCTTGCAGGACAGCGTCTCGATGATGCGCGGGTCGACGGGCACGTCGATGCGCGACTCCACCGGCAGGTCGTTCTCGTTGATGCGCAGCTGCCAGTCGAACGGCGGGGAGACGACGAGGTCGCCACCGAGCAGCTCCGACCACTGCAGCGCGTTGCGGAACGCGGCCGCCAGCACGCGGGAGCGGTAGCCGCGCTCGCGGAAGATCTCGTAGGCGCGCTTGAGCGCGGCGACGCCGGCCCAGTCGAGGTAGCCCGGCTCGATGAGCAGCCGCTCGCGGGCGGCCACCGTCTTCAGCCAGTCGTCGAGCCGGCCGCCCATGATCGTGACCACCGAGCCGAACTCCTTCTCAGGCAGCCCGTCGGCCGCTCGTCGGTTCAGCCCGCGCTCGATCGCCTCGGCCGCCTGCACGGCCTGCGGAACGGTGAAGGACACCGTGACGTTGATGCTCACCCCGCGGTAGGTGGCCTCCTCGATGGCCTGCAGGCCGACCGAGGTGGCGGGGATCTTCACGATGATGTTCGGCGCGAGCTGTGAGAAGCGCACGGCCTGGTCCGCGAGCGCCTGAGCGTCGCGGTGAAGGCGCGGATCGGTCTGGATCGAGAGGCGCCCATTACGACCGCCGGATGCCTCGAACGCCGGCTCGAGCAGCTTGGCCGCCTCGACGGACAGCTCTTCGACGGCCCGCCAGCCGAGCTGCGACTCGCCCCAGATCGGGTGCTGCGCGGCGAGCTGCGCGATGCGCGGCTTCCAGACGTCGAGGTGCGAGCTGATCGCGGTGTAAGCGATCACGGGGTTGCAGGTGGCGCCGACGGCGCCGAAGCCGATGGAGCGGGACAGCTCGTCGGGGTCGGCCGAGTCGTTCCAGAGTGCGGTCTGCGGGAAGTCGGCCGTGGCGCGCGAGAGCGCGGTCGCCTGGGCGGTTGCGGCTGCGGTGGCCGTGCTCATCACGCCACCGCCTTCGCCGGGACGGCGAGTTCGCCGGTGACGTACTGGGCGCGGCCGAAGCCGAACGACCAGTCCTCCGGCCCGTTCTCGACGTAGCCGATGAACACGTTCTCTCCGGCGATGCCGAGCGCCCCGAGCTCGCCCGCGATCGCGGCGTAGAGCTTCTGCTTGGCTTCGATGGTGCGGCCGCGCTGGGTGAAGATCTGGATGATCACGACCTCGCCGTCGCGGTCGAAGCCCAGGCCTGCGTCCTCGGCGATGATGTGGCCGGCCGGCTTCTCGGTGACGACCTGGAAGCGGTCTCGCTCCGGGATGCCGTATTCGGCGACGATGGCGCGGTGGATGGCGTCGGCGATGGCGCGCACCCGGTCGGGGGTGCGCCCTTCCGTGACGTCGATGCGGACGAGAGGCATGCGATCTCCAAGCTCTACAGGTGAAACAGTTTGTCCTGACATCGTAACCTGACGGATACGCCGCCGGCCGGGAGGCGGAAAAAACGTGGTGTTAGTGTGACGGATTGTTAGTTTGTTCTGTCAAATTGCGTCACAAGGCCGGAGGGGGATGTCGGCCGGCCCCGCTGGGGTCTCAACGAGGAGCACCGAAAGGCACAACACCGCATGTCCCATATCCCGACCACGAAGACCGTCGCCAACTCGCTCGCGCTCCCGCCGCTCGGCGACGACCGGCGCTTCAACCGCCGCGTCGGAACCATCGCGATCATCGCCACCTTCGGCGGTCTCCTCTTCGGCTATGACACGGGGGTCCTCAATGGCGCGCTGGACTTCATCGTCGGCTACTTCCACCTGAACTCCGTGCAGGAGGGGCTCATCACCTTCCTGCTTCTGGCGGGAGCGGCGGTCGGCGCCCTCGTCGGCGGCCGGGTGGCCGACCGCATCGGCCGCAAGCGGACCGTCCTGTTCCTCGCGATTCTGTTCTTCATCGGCGCGGCAGGCAGCGTCATCTCGCCGAGCTACCTCACCTTCCTCGTCTTCCGCGTCGTGCTCGGGCTCGCCGTCGGCGCAGCGTCGGTCACCGTGCCCGTGTACCTCGGCGAAGTCGCGCCCTTCGAGAAGCGCGGCGGCATCGTCTCCCGGAACGAGCTGATGATCGTCGGCGGTCAGTTCCTCGCCTTCCTGTTCAACGCGATCATCGGCAACGTCTGGGGCGAGAGCCACGAGGTGTGGCGCGTCATGCTCTCCATCGCCGTCATCCCCGCCATCCTGCTGTTCTTCGGCATGCTGCGCCTTCCCGAGAGCCCTCGCTGGCTGCTCTCGCACGGGCGCAGCGAGGACGCCCTCGCCGTGCTGATGACGCTGCGGCCGGAAGACCGCGCGCTCGCGGAGCACGCCGAGATCGCGCAACTGCTGGAGGCCGAGCGCCGACTCACGGAGAACTACTCGGCGTGGGACGAGATCAAGTCGGAGCCGTGGATCCGCCGCCTCATCATGATCGGCATGGGCATCGGCGCCTTCCAGCAGCTGACGGGCATCAACTCGATGGAGTACTACGGCACCCAGGTGCTGCAGGAGGCCGGCTTCACCCGCAACTCCGCCCTGATCTTCAACGTGCTCATCGGCGTGATCTCGATCATCGCCATGCTCATCGCGCTGCCTCTGCTGAATCGCTTCAACCGGCGCGGCATGATGCTCTTCGGCTTCACCGGCATCCTCATCGCCCACCTGCTCGTCGGCCTCTCCGGCATCCTGCTGCCGTCGGGCAGCCCCGTGCGCGGCTGGTTGCTGCTGGTCTTCATCCTGCTGTTCGTCGGCCTCATGCAGGGGACCCTGGGGCCGCTCGCCTGGCTGATGCTCTCCGAGATCTTCCCGTTGCGCCTGCGCGGCGTCGCGATGGGCTTCACCGTGCTGGTGCTCTGGGGCGCAAACGCGATCATCTCGTTCGCGTTCCCCTCGCTCGTGGCATCCCTCGGCTTCGGCACCTTCCTCGTCTTCGCCTTCATCGCGGGCCTCGCTCTGCTCTTCATCGGGGTCGCGGTGCCGGAGACCAAGGGACGCAGCCTGGAGAGCCTCGAGGCGCACTTCAAGAAGCAGTACGCGACGTTCTAGTCGCGCACCGGGCGGTGGAAGCGGGCTGCGAGGTCGGGAAAGAATTTGTTCCTATGACGTGACATTTTAAGTTATGCTCGCGTCCAGCCACTGCGACGAAGTGGCTCGTGACGAAGGAGTCCACAACATGACAGCTACGAGCAGCGCGGCCGGCAGCGCCGTGCCGTCGAATTCCCTGCCCCCGCTCACCGCGGGCCCGCACCGCAAGAGGCTCGGCCTCGTCGCCCTCGTCGCCACCTTCGGCGGCCTGCTCTTCGGTTACGACACGAGCGTCATCAACGGGGCCATTAACCCCATGGTCAAGGACCTGCACCTGACCACCCTCACCGAGGGCGTCGTCACGAGCGGCCTGCTCTTCGGCGCGGCCGTCGGCGCGATCAGCGCGGGCCGGCTCTCGGACGGCTGGGGGCGGCGCAAGTCGATCATCCTCATGTCCGCCGCATTCTTCATCGGCGCACTCATCTGCGTCTTCGCACCCGACTTCGGAACGATGGTCGTCGGCCGGGTCATCCTCGGCCTCGCGGTCGGCGCGGCCTCGACCGTCGTGCCCGTGTTCCTCGCCGAGCTCGCACCGTACGAGATCCGCGGATCCATCGCCGGCCGCAACGAGTTCATGATCGTGGCCGGGCAGCTGGCCGCGTTCATCGTGAACGCGATCATCGGCAACATCTGGGGCGAGGGCAACGGCGTGTGGCGCGTCATGCTCGCCGTCGAGGCGCTGCCTGCCATCGCGCTGTTCATCGGCATGCTGCGGATGCCGGAATCGCCGCGGTGGCTCGTCGAGAAGGGCCGCACCGACGAGGCGCTCGCCGTGCTCTCGACGCTGCGCTCGAAGGAGCGCGCCGAGGCCGAGTTGCAGGACATCAACCGCATCGCGCAGGAGGAGACCCGGGTCCACCACCTGAGCTTCATGAGCATCGTCACGAACAAGTGGCTGCTGCGCATCCTGCTCATCGGCATCGGGCTCGGCATGGCCCAGCAGCTCACGGGCATCAACTCGATCATGTACTACGGGCAGACGGTGCTGATCAGCGCCGGTTTCTCGGCGAGCGCGGCGCTCATCGCGAACGTCGCCCCCGGCATCATCGCCGTGATCGGCGCCATCATCGCGCTGCGCATGATGGACCGCTTCAGCCGCCGGAAGACCTTCATCATCGGCTTCTTCCTCACGACCGTCTGCCACCTGCTCATCGGCGTCGGCTCGCTCGCGCTGCCGGAGGGCAACCCGGTGCGCCCGTGGCTGCTGCTGCTGCTCGTCGTGGTCTTCGTCGGCTCGGTGCAGACCTTCCTCAACGTCGCCGTCTGGGTCACCCTCTCGGAGATCTTCCCGCTGAAGATGCGCGCCTTCGGCATGGGCGCCTCGGTGTTCATCCTCTGGCTGACCAACGCGTTCCTGGGGCTCTACTTCCCGACGCTCATCGCCTCGATCGGCATCAGCGGGTCGTTCTTCGCCTTCGCGGTAGTCAACGCCCTCGCCCTGCTGTTCGTGTGGCGCGCCGTTCCCGAGACGCGCGGACGCACCCTCGAGCAGCTCGAGGAGGACGTCACGACGGGCAACATCTACCTGGCCCAGGACAAGGTCACGGGGCAGGTACCGGCTACGCGGCCCGTGGTCTGAGCGGCGCGCCTCCCGGATGAGCACAATCGACCTCGGCGTCGCCGTCATCGGAGCGGGCATGGCCGGCAAGGCCCACGCCGCCGCGTACCGCTCCGCCCCCACCCTGTACCGCGCCGCGCTGCCGCCGGTCCGGCTCGTGTCGATCGCCGACGTGTACGAGCCGGCGGCGGCCGACACCGCCGCCCGGTTCGGCTACGCCCGGCACGACACCGACTGGCGCGCGATCGTCGAGGCGCCCGACATCGACGTCGTGTCGGTCGTGGTCGCCAACGCGCTGCACCGCGAGATCGTCGAGGCGCTGCTCGCCGCCGGCAAGCACGTGCTGTGCGAGAAGCCGCTGTCGGACACGATCGAGGACGCACAGGCGATGGTCGAGGCAGCGGATGCCGCGGCATCCGTCGCCCGGATCGGGTTGACCTACCGCCGCTCGCCGGGCCTCGCGTACCTGCGCGAGCTCGTGAGCTCGGGCCGGCTGGGGCGCGTCTACCACGTCAGCGGCCGGTACTGGACCGACTACGCCCACGACCCGCGCACGCCGATCAGCTGGCGCTTCAAGGGCCCCGCGGGCTCGGGCGCCCTCGCCGACGTCGGCAGCCACCTGAGCTACCTCGTCGAGTTCGTCGCAGGCTCCGAGATCACGGCGGTGCGCGGCGGCACGCTGAGCACCGTGATCCCGGAACGGCCGACGCCGCTCGGCGCGGTCTCGGGCCGCGGGCAGGTCGCCGTCTCCGACGAGCTGGAGGCCGTCGAGAACGACGACGTCGCGAGCTTCTCGGCCGAGCTCGCGGGCGGCGCGACCGCCGACCTCGCCGTCTCGCGGGTGGCGGCCGGCCACCCCAACACGCTCGTCGTCGAGGTGCACGGAGAGAAGGGCGCCGCGTCCTTCGACTTCCGGCACCCGGGCGAGGTCGGCCTGTTCGTCACCGGCGACGACGCGGCCGAGGCCGGCTGGCGCACGGTCGTGCTCGGGCCCGCGCATCCGTACTGGCGCGGCGGGCTGCCCATGGATGCGCCCGGCGTCGGCATCGGGCAGAACGAGGGCTTCGTCTTCCAGGCGCGCGCCCTGCTCGACGAGATCGCCGGCGTTCCCGAGAGCGAGGCGCTGCCGCGCAACGCCGACTTCGGCGAGGGCCTGCGCAACCTGATCCTGCTCGACGCGGTCGCCCGCTCCGCCCAAGGCGGCGGCGCGAGGATCGCCGTCGACTCCCCCGCCCCGTCGCTCCCCTCCCCCAGGTAAGGACAAGAATGAAGCTCGGCCTCTACAACGCCATCCTGCACGACCGCACGCTGCCCGAGGCGATCCGGGTGATCGCCGACCTGGGGCTCACCGGGATCGAGATCAACACCGGCGGCTTCCTGCCGGCCGTGCACGTGCCGACCTTCGACGACATCCTCGACAGCGACGCGGCGCGCGACGACTTCCTCGGCCTCTTCGAGGGCACCGGCGTGGAGATCGCCGGCCTGAACTGCAACGGCAACCCGCTGCACCCGAACCCCGTCATCGGCGAGAAGCACGCCGAAGACGTGCGCCGCTCGATCCGCCTCGCGGCGCGTCTCGGCCAGCACCGCGTCGTCACCATGTCGGGTCTGCCGGGCGGCGAGCCGAACACGAGGCGGCCGAACTGGATCGTGAACGCGTGGAACTCCGCCGCCCTCGACGTGCTCGACTACCAGTGGCAGATCGCCGCCGACTTCTGGCGCGAGACCGACCGGCTCGCCCGCGACCACGACGTCAAGGTCGCCCTCGAGTTGCACCCGCAGAACCTGGTCTTCAACTCCGCGAGCGTGCACAAGCTCATCGACCTGACCGGCGCCACGCACGTCGGGGTCGAGCTCGACGCCTCGCACCTGTTCTGGCAGCAGATGGATCCCGTCGCCGTCGTGCGCCACCTGGGCGAGCTGATCTTCCACGCCGCCGCGAAGGACGTGCGCATCAACCCCGAGACCGCCGCACTGAACGGCGTGCTGGACAACTCCTTCCGCCGCCTGGGGCCCGACGAGCCGCGCACCAACCTCGGCGGCGACGAGTGGGCCAACGAGTGGCCGAAGCCGTCTGCGTGGGACTTCGTCGCCCTCGGCAAGGGCCACCCGGTGGAGTACTGGACCGAGTTCCTCCGGGCGCTTTACGACGTCGACCCCGAGATGTGCGTCAACATCGAGCACGAGGACACCGAGCTCGGCCGCATCGAGGGCATCGAGGCGGCGGCGAAGGTGCTGAAGGCGGCGGATGCCGCGCTCGAGGCATCCCTCGTCGCATGATCGCCTGGGCCCGCTGCTCGTAGCCGGGCCGCTCGTTAGGCCGTCCGCGCCGCCACGCGCCGCGCGACGCGCAGGTCGAGCGCCCAGGCGCCCGCGGCGAGCACCAGCAGCGCGAAGCCGGCCGCGCACACGGCCGGCCACCCGTCGAGCTCCCACAGGAGGGCGGCGATGCCGGAGCCCAGTGCGGCACCGATGAAGTAGCCGGTCATGTAGACCGAGGTGATGCGGGAGCGGGCCCGGTCGTCGAGGCGCTGGATGATGCCCTGGCTCGCGACGTGCACGCCCTGCAGGCCGAGGTCGAGCAGCACCATCGCGACGATGAACGCCACCGTGCTGGTGCGGCCGAGGGTGTCGAAGCAGGCCCATGCCGCGAGCAGCACGACCAGGCAGATCGCGCCCATTGTGACCTCCAGCCCGCGGTCCACCCCGCGGCCGACGAAGCCGGCGGCCAGTGCCCCGGCCACCCCGACGAGTCCGACCAGGCCGATCTGCAGGTCGTTCAAGTGGAACGGCGCGGCGGACAGGTGCAGGGCCATCGTGGCGAACACCAGGCTCGCGCCGGCGAAGGCGAGGCCGCCGAGCACGGTGCGGGTGGCGAGCCTCGGGTAGCGGCGCAGCAGCGGCAGCAGGGTCGACAGTGCCTGGAGGTAGCGCGGGTGATCGGGGGCGGCCGGCTCCGGCGGCAGCATCAGCCGCACGGCGACGGCCGCCGCGCAGACGAGCACCGCTGCGACCCGGTACACGGTCTGCCAGCCGCCCGACTCGGAGAGCAACCCGCTGACGGAGCGGGCGAGGAGGATGCCGATCAGCAGGCCGCCCATCACGACGCCCGTCTTCGACGCCCGCTCGGCCGGCGCGGCGAGCGCCGCGGCGAACGGCACGAGCACCTGCGCGGTGACGGAGCTGACGCCCGCCAGGATCAGCCCGAGGAGGAACTGCCAGAACGTCACGGCGAATCCGCTCACGAGCAGCCCGACGGTCAGCACCGCCAGCAGCACGAGGATGAGCGGGCGGCGGGTGACGACGTCGCCGGCCGGGACGATGAGCACGAGCCCGACGGCATAGGAGACCTGAGCCACCGTGACGGTCGCGGCGGCGAGGCCTCCGCTGACGTGGAAGGCGGCGGCGATCGAGTCCAGCAAGGGCTGATTGAAGTAGTTCGACCCCGCGCACAGCCCGACCGTGACGGTGATCAGCAGCAGGACCGGGGTGGTCAGCCGCGTGCCGGTCAGATCTTGTCCCATCTCTGGCGGCTCCTCTCGGTGGCGCGACTGAACGGAGATGACCGGCGGCGCGCCGGCGGCGCCGCCACTGACCACACTATGGGCATCATCCGGTGTGCAACGGGCAGACTTCTCCCCTGCGGCGGGTCAGGTGCGATGTCGTCGAGTGCCGTCGCGCGCCGAGGCGGCGGCGTGGACCCAGGCGTCGCCTGCGGGTGTCCATCCGGTGTCTTTCCCGAACGCCGTGTAACGCACTTCGGGTTTTCCTCTGGTCATGCGTACGTGCCAGGGCCCGGAGTCGATCTCGTGGTGGTGGTACCAGCAGACCAGGACTCCGTTGTCGACGTCGGTCGGGCCGCCCTCGCGCCAGGAGGTGACGTGGTGCGCCTCGCACCACTGCGCGGGAGCCGTGCAGTCGGGGATCAGGCACGTGCCGCCGTCCCTGAGGGCGATGGCGCGGCGTTGGCGGCGGGTGAAGCCCCGCTTCTCGCGGCCGAGCCGCAGCAGGCGGCCGTCGTCGGTGAAGATCACCTGCTGCACCCCGCCCGTGCACGCGGCCTGCCCCGCCACCGCCACCGGGGCCGGTTCGGATGCGCCGGCGAAGAACGCCAGCCCGCGCCCCGCCGCCAGTTCGCTCTCGGTGGTGGAGAGCCATACGGTCGGGTGGTCGCCGCCCATGTCGGGAACGTCGGCCGAGCGCGCCGCGAACGCGAAGATGTCGCGCACGACGTCGGCCCGCTTCTGCCCCGCGGTGCGCGCGTCCAGCGCTTCGCCGTCGGGCGCGTCTCCGTCGGGCGCGTCGGGGTCGGGCGCGTCGGGGTCGCGGAACCGCACCTTCGCCTTCGGGTTGACGTAGGCGTCGATCACGGTGCGGATCGTCTCGGCGTGCTCGGCCGGTAGCAGCCCCGACACCCGGGCCGCCCCGTCTTTCACCGGACCGACGCTGAAGTAGCGCTCGGCCATCGCCCGCTTGTGCAGATCTTCGACGGCGCGCACCGACAGTTCGC
>NZ_AULK01000017.1 GCF_000419445.1 Gryllotalpicola ginsengisoli DSM 22003
GGCCCGTTCCGGTCGTTGAACTTCGAGTTGTTCATCATGCGTCACCCCGAGCTTCGGCATGTCCGCACCCGGGTGAAGTCGCCAGGCCAGAACGGGTCACGCGAACGCGGGTTCGGGACGCTGAAGTACGAGCGGCTGTTCCTCGACGAGATCCCGGACTCCTTGACGCTCATCGAGCGGGCCGAGGACTACCGAGTCGAGTACAACACCGAGCGCCCTCATGAGGCGATCGCCTGGAACCGGCCACTGGAGGTGCACCTCGGCCTGGCCGACCCCACCACCCCCACCTTTGAAACAGAAGAAATCCTGCCAACTACTTGACGCGGGACACCGCCTCCGCGCGTGACGCCGGCCCGAGCGATGGATCGAGTGCCCCGGCCCGCGCCTCAACCCGCTCGGCCACGGTTCGGTACTCGGGGTACGCGCGGCCGAGCGGTTCCCCGGTGATGGGGTCGCGGCTCATGCCGACGAGGAGCTGGAGCTGTGCTTCGGAGACCTGATCGCCCACGTTGATCCGTCCGCCGCCGAGCGTGGCGACTCCGGCGCCGAGCCAACGACCCGGCGGTGTGCCCTCGGCGTTGTAGTAGCGCGTCAGCGGGGTCGAGAGCGAGCGGTCACCATCGCCGGCCGCGACAGTGCGCAACAGGTACTTGTAACCGTCGCCAGCGCTCATCACGCGCATCGAAACCGTCATCCGCGCCGCCCTATCTGCTTGCTCACGAGGTGAGCAGCGGCCCGCCGACAGGCGGGCTCTGTTGGTGCAGAGCTCGTATTTGAGTGGGATGAATTCGTCTGGTGGTGCGGGCTATTGACGCGGCGTCGGTGTTGCGGTGTTCCAGGTGATGTCGGTGTTGGTGGGGGCTTCCCGGACGGCGCGGGTGAGGAAGTAGTACCAGCCGGGGCTCAGCAGCACAGTGTGTTCGGGTGCGCCGCCGGCTCGGACGGTGCAGGAGTCCGGATCGCTGAACTCGTCGTTGATGCGAAGGTCGACGGGCAGCGTCGCGGTGTGGACGAGCTCGCATCGAAGCCACTTGTAGAAGAGGTGGTCGAGATCGACTTGCTGTCCTCGGTGCTCGACGCTGATCGTCCAGTCGTGCGTGGTTTTCATGAACGCTTCGAAGCTCGCTCGGTCTCCGGTGATCTGTGGGAAGGCCTTGCGGGCAGTGGCCGCGACGGCGACGAGGACGCTGAGGAGTGCTCCCTCGCGCCGGTTGTGCCTCCAGAGAAGGTCTGCGTCTTCGAGCCGGTCTTGAATCGACATGTCTCAGCCATCCTCCCGGTGGTTGTTGCGCTGGGTGACGTATTCGGACCAGTCGCGGGCGGCAAGGGCGGCCCACTTGACGGCGGTCTTGTCGGCGATGCCGATGAGTTCGGCGAGGACGGGCGCGGGAATCTGCCCGGCGAGGGCGAACATCGCGGCGTGGCGGGAGTGCCCGGGTCTGACTCCGGCGGCGACGAGGTGTCCGCGGAAGGTCTCTCGGACGAGATGGCGTCCAGGATGCCTGCCGGGGAACAGCCAGCCGTGATCAGCGCGGGCGATCGACGGGGTTCCCGGGCGGGTGAGGTGGCGCCGGATCAGGCCGTCCAAGCCGGGCGGCATCTCGATGCCGATGGTGTCGAAGGTGACCAGGACCCGCTCGTCGTCTTCTGGGGTGATCTGGTCGACGCGCATCGCGACGATCGTTTCGAGAGGCTGGGCGAACAGCAGCGTGAACAGTCCGCCGATCCGCGCGTAGAGGGCGATGGTGTCGTCGTGAAGCAGCGTGTTGATCTGGTCCCAGCGGTCGGCGTCGGTGACGATCACCTCGGGCATCGTCGTTCCCCGCCAGGGAATCGTGATCTTGCTGTTCGCGCGTGCTCGGCTGAGCCAGGCGACGAAGGTCTGCTGGCTGTTGCGTGCGCCGGGATAGTCGGCGAGGTAAGACTCCAACTCAGGCTGGGACAGGGCCGCGATGGTGGTGCCGTGCCGGGCGGCCCACTGGCCGAGTCGGACCGCGCCGTTGATGTTCCCGCGGGCGGCATAGATCGCAGATTTGGTCAGCTCGCCGCGGTCGGCGGCCGTGCGTAGGCGGCGGAGCAGGTGCCAACGGGCGTAGCGACCGACCAGCCCGGCGTCCTCGGCACCGAGGGGTGCGAGGGTGGCGTCAAGCCATCGTTCCATCTGCTCGATCGGCGCATGGTAGGCAGGCAGGACACCGGCTCCGGTGAGCAGCTCGCGCAGGTAGTTGTGCGAGCGGTCCGCCGGCAAGGCGCGGAATGTGTCGTGGCTGATGGGTAGCTCTCCTCGGGCCATGAGATCGAGGAGCCGGACGCCGGTGGCGGGCGGCTTCTGCAACCAGGTGATCACGCTCTGCGGACGCGACGCGGCGACCAGCTCGTCATAGAGCGGCACCAGTTTCGCGTGGATGCGTCCGGTGTCGGGGTCGGTAAGCAGGCTGGTGAGACGCTCGGTCAGGATGCAGCGTGCGCATCGGGCCGCGCCGTAGGGGTGGTCCTCGCGCCCGCAGCCGGCGCAGGCGAAGATCGACTCCTCGCCCGCGCATCCCGCGCAGACCAAGGCGTTGTAGTTGCTGAGTGACGGGTAGGCGATCGGTCGCAGTTCGAAGCATTCCGGGCAGACGGCCGGGTGGTAGGCGATGTCGCGGCGGCAGCGATAGCAGATCGGCCCGGTCGGCAGCATCACCGTCGTCGTCCAAGTCCCGCAGCGCACGCACTCCCGGCTCGCCGACGGGCGGGTCACTCTTTCACGCCGTCGGGGCGCCGCACCCGAGCGCGCACCGGGCGCAGGTCGCCGATCCCCGGCCCGCCGTCGTTGACGGCGGGCGCACGCCGTTGCTGTTCGACGTGCAGCTCCAGCAGGTCTGAGGGGGTGCAGTCCAGGATGTCGCAGAGCGCGGCCAGCAGGTCGGTGTTGATCCGCTGCGGTGGCTTGGTCACGATCCGGTGCACCATCTGCCGCGACAGCTCGATCCCGCGCTCGCGCAACGGCTCGATCAAGTCGGTGGTCTGGAACATGCCCTTGGCGGCCATGAGCTGACGCAGATGCCAAAGCATCGACAGCTTCCTCGTCATCGCTCCTCCATGGTGTTGTCGTAGACGCGCGCGAGCGCCGCCTTGAGGGTCTTGGTCTTGAAGTCGTTGGATACCGATGTGTAGATCGCGGTGGTCGAGGCATAGGAGTGGCCGACCTGCTCGGTGACGAACCGCTCGGGATAGCCGAACTCGATCAGATGGGTCACATACGAATGCCGTAGGCAATGCAGCGACAGATCGGCATCAAGGCCGGCCTGCTCACGCAGCCACGCGAAGCGGTTGTCCATCGACTTCACCGACACCCGGCGCCGACGCTCGGTCAGCCAGAGCGCCTCCCGGTCCTCGGGCTGCAGCAGCGGCCGCGCCTGCTCCACCCACTGCATCATCCCGTCGACCACCCAGTCGAACTCCGGGACGGTGAGCACCGTGCGTCGGCGCGGGGTGCCGCCCCGGACGGCCTTGCCGTAGCGGACATGGACCGCGCCGTAGGTTCCCCACTGGCGCATGTGCGGGTTCGGGCGCAGGTCGGCAATATCGAGGTTGCAGAGCTCCCGGCGGCGCAACCCGTAGGCGTAGCAGGTCTTGATCATCTGCGCGTCCCGCAACGCAGCCCACGCGCCCTTGCGGCCCGAGCGTTGCACCCGCTCGACGCGGGTGTCGAGGAAGTCGAACAGGTGCTGCAACTCGTCGTAGGTGAACGGGCGCCGGCCCGGACGGCCCTCGTACTCGCTCAGATGCGCGACCGTGTTGAAGTCGTGGCAGACCTGCGACGGGATCACGCCGAACCGCTGCTCGCACTCCGTGACCCACCCGTAGCGGCCGTCGAGCAGATAGTCGCAGAACATCCGCAACGTCAGGTGATAGCCACGGATCGTCGACGGCGCCAGACGTGCGCTGCCGCTCATCAACGACAGCGTGAAGTCCTCCACATCACCCGGTCCCCACTGCCACGGAAACGACCCCGCGAACTCGGTGAACCGGCGTAGCAACGCCACCCGCGGCTCGATCGTCGCATCCGCCAGCAGCCGCGACTTCTGCTGCCGCTCCCATCCCGACAACATCGCCTCGAACACCGCAGCCTGCTCGTCCAGATGAACCACGCCCGAGGCGAGCACCAGATGCGCCGAGCCCGGAACCTCAGACCTCAACCCTCACCCCGATCGGTAAACTCTGATTGGACAATGCCAACCTGAAGTTACCACAGGGTGCAGAGGCCCACGACCACAAGAGCACCCACATCAAGGCATCGGAGCATTCGCGCCCCAGCACCCGCCGCAACTGTCAACTCTGAGTTGATTCGGGACCTTAAACCTCGATCTGCAAGAGGCGTGGCGACTCATGTAGCCGGTGCGCCGAAGAGCATCGACATCCGCTACAGCAATAGGCACTGCGCGAGCAGCGGCGTCTGACTATTCGTTCCACGACCAGCGCGCTGGACGGTGCGGCATTGATCCCCGCGAACTACTACGAGTCTTCCGCAATATCGATGTACCTCGGGCAGCGCGTCTTTCCCGTACCCGATTCCCTACGTGTACCGGCGCCCGGCTCACTCACGGCACGTAGTCCGTATCGCCGAAGAGACCGCGAATCCGCTTGCGACGACCTTGGAACACAGTTGTCAGGACACCTGGCAACGAGGAGGCATCGAAGCAGCGGCAGACCGTCCTCGGGCCACTGACAGCAACGGATCGCGACCACGGCCTCGTCCCCCCTCTGACTATATGTCGGGAGAGCTAATGCTCGCGATCACGCATCTGCCGCCGCGCCTCGTGATCTCCCTGTGCTCTGCAGCCCCCTGCGCGTGCGTCGGCTCGAGCTCTCCCGCGGGCGGACGCCAGATCGATCAGGGACGCCGCTCAGGGCAGATCCACGCTGATCGGGAAGGAGCGAGTCGGCTGAGGCTACGAGCACTCCCCATATACCCCGCTCCACGCCTGCATGGGCACCGTCTGCTCGCACGACCATCCGGTGGAGAGCCTGGCCAACATGAAGACCGCGAGAAGCTTGTTCGCAGTCACCACGGCAAGGCTTATCGCCCCGCTCGGCAGTGCGCATCCCTCACGACCGCTATGACATGCCTTGCCTTGTCGCTCCGAGCTCGCCGAGCGCGGAGAGAACGCGAGCGACGTCGGTGATCTGCACTCCGATCGAGGCGAGATCGGCCAGACGCTCCTGTGTGCCCTGGGAGACGGCGTCCTGAGCGAGCACCGTGCGGAAGTCGCGCTCACTGGCATCGAACAGGGTCGCGCGCGGACAGTTGGGCAGATTGCACCCGACCACGAGCACCGTGTCGCAACCGTTCGCGTGCAGCCAGCCTTCCAAGCCGGTGCGATAGAAGGCACTCCACCGCGGCTTGAAGAACACGACCTCGCCCGGCCCGACCGGCTGGGCCTCGCCGCTCAGGAGCGCCCGCGCATCCAGACGTGCGGGCAGAACGCTCTCGGGAATCTCCGCCCCAGCCGAGCCGGGAGCGACGATGCGGGCACCGGCGTGGACCATGGCACGCCGGGGAAGGTCGACATCTGTCCCGCCGGGCTGATAGAGCCTGACAACGTGGGCAATCGGACGACCCGCCGCCCGGAACGCAGAGACGAGCGTTGCGATGTGCGGAACGACTCCGCTGGTACCGGCAACAGGCGACGCTCCGCCGTCGAGAAAATCGCGCTGGACATCGATCACCACGAGCGCACAGGAATCCCAATGCGGACGAAGGTCAGCGACGGGGTCCTCGCGCTCAGAATCCTGTGTCATGAAGTCGTCCCCCGGGCTGATCGTCCGACAGAGTGCCTCCCGAGAATCGTAGCCCAGCTCCATGGCCCGGACAAGACAGGGCTGGGCGAGATCAGCTCACGTGCAGGCGGCCATGCAGGCTAGCGAGCGGCACGATCACGGGAGTGCTCATCTCGGGGTCAGGCACAACGCGGCAGGGAAGCCCGTACACGTCTTCGATGAGATCGGCAGTGATGACATCTGCCGGTGGGCCGGATGCCACGATGTCTCCGTCCTTCATCACGATGAGCTGATCGGCGTACCGCGCTGCCTGATTCAGATCGTGCAGCACGACCACTATGGTCCGGCCAAGCTGGTCGCGCAGGCGACGGAACAGCTCGAGGAGCCCGTACTGGTGCGCGATATCCAGGAACGTCGTCGGTTCGTCAAGAAGCAGCAGTGGTGTCTCCTGGGCGAGTACCATCGCCAGCCAGACCCGCTGGCGCTGACCGCCGGATAGCTCGTCGACCAGCCGCCCGGACAGATCCGTGGTTCCCGTAGCGTCTAGCGCCTGGATGACCGCCTCCTCGTCGTGGGCCGACCAGCGCTCGAACATGCGCTGGTGCGGATGCCGACCGCGAGCGACCAAGTCCGCGACTCGGATCCCGTCCGGTGCGATCGAGGACTGCGGCAGCATTCCCATCCGCTGCGCGAGGTGTTTGGTGCGCATCTGGGAGATGTCTTTGCCGTCCAGCAGAACGGATCCGGCGCTGGTGGGCAGGATCCGTGCGATCGCGCGTAACAACGTCGACTTGCCGCACGCGTTGGGACCGATGATCGCGGTGTAGGAGCCTGCTGTCACATCGAATGAGACGTCTTCGCTGATCACCCGGTTGTCGTATCCGACCTGGAGCCCGCGGGCATTGAGGATGTCGCTCATAGCGTCCTTCTCTTCCGAAATTCTGCGGCCAATAGCCACACCAGATATGCGCCGCCCAGCGAGGCCGTGACCACGCCGACAGGGAAGCCGAGCTTCTGGGCGAGAACGTCCGATGCGAGGAGCACGACGGCCCCGCCCAAAGCGGCGGGCACGAGCGAGAGCCCAGCCGATCGCGTCAGCCGTCGCGCGATCTGCGGCGCGGCCAAGGCGACGAACGAGATGGGGCCGGCCGCTGCGGTCACCAGCGCAGTCAATGCGACGCCCAGTACGACCGCCCCCGCGCGAGTGGCGTTGGCGCGCACGCCCGTCGCCCGGGCGCCATCATCGCCGAGTTCCAGCTGACCCACGCCCGGCAGGATCATTCTGAGCGCGAGGAGCATGACGAGGAGCAGGACCAGCATCGGCCACAGCTGCTCATATCCCAGGCCGTTCAGCGATCCGGCCGACCACACAGCGGCGAGCATGGCCGTGTCCACATCGACAAAGAGCATCAGGGCCGAGTTGAGCGATGACAGCAGGGCAGCCACACCGATCCCCATGATGATCAATCGGAAGGATTGCACGGCCCCTCGTCGTGTCGCCAGGAGATAGACCGCCGCTGCGGTGATACACCCGCCGAGGAGCGAGGCTGCGGCGACGTCGAGATAGCGGGTAGACCCGAAACCGAGCATCATCACGATGGCTCCGGTGTATGAGCCGGATGAGAATCCGATGATGTCGGGAGAGCCTAGCGGGTTGCGCGTGAGCGACTGGAAGATCGCACCGGATACCGCCAGAGCCGTCCCACACGCCAATGCGAACACCGCGCGCGGAAGACGCCACCCCACCACGAGCAGCCGGGCCTGGTCCAGTCCCGTGCCGAGAAGCGTACCGATGACCTCCCCGGGGCTGAGCGGGTAGGTTCCCATCCCGAGCGCGATGAGCAGCAGCACTGCAGCGAACAGGGCGAGCCCTGCGCCGACCAGCATGCTGCGTCGGCTCCAGATCCCGGACACGCCGCGCCGCCGGACGCTGATCGTCGCATATCCGTAGTCCAGGCGGTGAGATGCCGCTCCGGACGGACCACTCGCTGAGACGCTCACAGCGCGCTCACCGTCTTGCGCCGCGCCAACAGTATCAGCACCGGCGCGCCAACGATCGCCGTGACCAGCCCCACCCGCAGCTCACCGCTGGGCAGGACGATGCGGCCGAGGACATCCGAGACAAGCAGCAGAATGGGGGCGACGACGGCCGTGTACACGAAGATCCAGCGCTGATCCGGGCCGACGATCCACCGCACCGCATGTGGCACCATGAGCCCGACGAAAGCGATTGAAGCGCCCCGGGTTTCGTGGAGACTCGGTTAGTTGGGTGCGGCTGTTGCCGTGACCTTTTCTCGAGCGTAGCGGGCTGACGGATGGGCGGCCCAGTACGCGGTCTCGTACTCGACGGGCGGCACGAGCCCGATCTCGCCGTGCAGGCGGCGGTGGTTGTACCAGTCGACCCATTCGGCGGTCGCGATCTCCACGTCGCGGATCGAGGCCCAGCCGCCCTTGGGGCGCATCATGGGGTTGCGGATGCACTCGGCTTTGAACAGCGAGTTCAGCGCCTCGGCCATCGTGTTGTCATACGAATCGCCTTTGCTTCCGACCGAGGCGACGGCCTCCGCCTCCGCGAGCCGCTCGGTGTAGCGGATGGCCCGGTACTGGACTCCGCGGTCGCTGTGATGGACCAGCCCGGAGGTGTCCTGCCCGGCCCGGCGCCGCTCCCACAGGCCCATATCCAGGGCGTCCAGCGCGAGATCGGTGCGCATGCTCGTCGAGGTCTGCCAGCCGACCACGCGCCTCGAGTACACGTCGAGGATGAACGCGGCGTACACCCAGCCGGCATGCGTGCGGATGTACGTGAAGTCCGCGACCCACAACCGGTTCGGCGCGCCGGCGGCGAAGGCGCGCTTCACGAGGTCCTCGGGCCGCGGCGTCTCAGCGCCGGCAGCGATCGTCGTTCGCCGCGTCTTGTCGCGCCGCACCCCCTGCAGGCCCGCGGCGCGCATCAGCCGCTCCACCGTGCAGCGCGCCACCTGCGTGCCGCCCCGGTTCAGCGCCGCATGGAGCTTCCGGGCGCCGTACACGCCGAGGTTCGCGCGATGCGCGGCCGCGATCTCCTCGGCCAACTGCGCATCCCTGACCGCCCGCGCCGATGGCGGGCGCGTCTTGGCGGCGTAATAGGTGCTCGGGGCGATCTGCACGCCAGCGTCCCGCAGAACACGGCAGATCGGCTCGACCCCGAACCGGTCCCGGTGGCCGTCGATGTACTCGACGGCCACCGCTACGGGCACCTGGGCTACTTGATCTTGCGGTCGAGCTCCGCCGCGGCGAAAAACGCCGACGCCGTCTTCAGGATCTCGTTCGCCCGCCGCAGCTCCCGGTTCTCCCGCTCCAGCTGCGCGATCCGCTGCGCATCGGCCGTGGTCACCCCGGGCGCCTCGCCCGCATCGACCTCCGCCTGCCGCACCCAGCCCCGCAGCGCCTCCGGGTTGATGCCGAGCTGGTCAGCGATCCGCTTGATCGCCCCGACCTTGCTCGCCGGGTCCCGCCTGGCCTCGACCGCCAGACGCGTCGCCCGCTCCTTCAACTCAACGCTGTACTTCCTCGGTGCTGCCATGACTCTCATCCTTCACAGGTTCAAGAGCCTCCACCGAACCCGGGGCGCTTCAAGGCGGCTTGGCGGCCCCGACGCCAAGCCGCTGAGATTTCTCGGGGCTTCCCGCGACTCCGGCTGTGAACCTACAGTTGTAGGGTCCGAGGTTTCGTGTCGTTTTCCGGCGGAAATGTCGACCCCGTGTCAAATCCGACAACTCGGGCGGATTTGTGGGCGCCCCGCCACCCCTGAGTCCGTGCGGTAGAGGACCGGCATGCGGGCGCATCTGACGAGAGCGTGTGGTCTTGAGCAGAGCCGCGTCGCGGGGCGGAGCTAGACGCGGCTGCTTTACCTCGTCAACGGGTGCTACGCCACGGTGTGAACCAGCACCAGCACGAGACCGACGACGAGGGCGAGCAATGCGGCAGGGGCCGCGACCGCCATGCTCAGCCACGCGAAGAGCAGCCCCACTCGCGCCAAACCGCGCCACAACCTCATCGGCCGGTGGTTCGTGTGGCGGTGACGATGAAGTTGTCTTGGGAGGGTGCGCCGTTGGGGAGTTCGAGGCAGGTGATCATGACGAGCCGGTTGGGGGTGTTGGCCCAGATGCCGGTGTCGGCGCTGATGAGGGGTTTGGCGATGGTTGTGGTGCCGGTGATGGTGTAGTTGATGCCGTTCACGGTGGCGGTTTGTCCGGGTTTCACGCGGGCGTGTCCGGTGGCGGTGTCGTAGAGGTAGTTGCCGGGTCCGATGCCGCCGTTGCGGAGGGAGTGCATGGCGATGAACACGGTTCCTGCGGCGGGGGTGGATGGTGTTGTGCCGAGGTTGCGGATCCAGTAGGCGGAGGTGAATGTGGGGGGTTCGATCTCGTTGTCGACCGCGCTCAGGGAGCCCAGGGGCACGTCGAGGCCGACCGCGGAGACGATGAGGCGGTCTCCGGGTTGGGCCGGGGTGGGGCTCATCTTGTGCTGTTGCTCTGGGGCTGGGATGGTTCCGGGGTCGAAGGTGACGGTGTTCCCGGCGAGGTCTTTGAGAGTGTGGTCGTGCTGGGTGCGGATTACGCCGGCGACGCCGGTGACGACGAGCGCGAGTGCGACGAGGAGCGCAGCGGTCGTGATGAGCGTCTCGGATCGGCTGCGCCGCATGGTGGGGCTCATCGCCCTTCGGCGTGGTCAGGTGACGTCAGAAGCACGGTGATGCCGTCGCGGACGTCCTCGCTTGTTCGCCGTCGTCCGGTCTGATCTCGAGGGGCCGGCGGCCGGCGCAGCGCCCACGTGGTGACGCGGAGCATGGCTTCGGCGACGATTCCGGGGGTCATCTTGGATTTGCCGTGTTGCCGTTCGATGAAAATGATCGGCTCTTCGACGATGTGCAGGCCTGCGGCGGCGGCGTGGCGGAGCATGTCGATCTGGAAGCAGTATCCCTGGCTGGTCAGGCTCTGAACATCAATCGTCTCTAGGGCCTCGCGCGTGTAGGCCCGGTATCCGCTGGTCACGTCCCGTGTTTTCAGTCTGAGTGCGGTGCGGGCGTAGGCGCTGCCGGTGCGGGAGATGAGCCGCCTGCTCAGGGGCCAGTTGACGGTCTGCCCGCCGGGGGTCCAGCGGGATCCGACGACGATGTCGGCGCCGGTGTCGAGGATCCTTGCGAGGAGAGCAGGGAGCTGCTCGGGTTGGTGGGAGCCGTCGGCGTCCATCTCGACGATGAGGCCGTAGCCCTGGCGAAGGGCCCAGTCCATCCCTGCGCGGTAGGCGGCCTTGATTCGCCCTGGGTTTGGTTCCGCTTCCTTTGGGAGGATGAATCATGCCCCGTCAGTTCGCGCCGGAGTTCCGGCAGCGTGCGCTCAGGATGCTGGAAGAGGCGATCCCTGAGCACGAGACCGAGTACTCGGCGATCCGTCATGTCGCCACCAAGCTCGGCATCGGTCCGGAGACGCTGCGCAAGTGGCGCCGCCGGTCCGAGATCGACTCCGGCCAGCGCGCCGGGGTGACCACGGCGGAAAGCGCCGAGTTGAAGCGGCTCAAACGCGAGAACGCCGAACTGCGCCGCG
>NZ_AULK01000018.1 GCF_000419445.1 Gryllotalpicola ginsengisoli DSM 22003
GGCTCTTCGGACTTCAGGTGGGGGTGGTGGGGTCGAGGCCGCCGGCGATGAGGAGCATTCTGAGTCGGTAGTTGTCGTAGTTGCGGAAGCCGCGGGCGACGCGGCGGGCGAGTTCGATGAGTCCGTTCACGGCCTCGGTGCCGCCGTTGGATGAGCGACCTGTGGTCCAGTAGGCCAGGAACGCGTCCCGCCAGCGGGTGAGGGTCTTGCCGAGGCGGGCGATCTCGGGGATCGGGCAGGACGGGAACGAGTCGAGCACCTGCTCGGCGATCTTCTTGCCCTCGGCGAGGTCAGCGCGGCGGTAAGCGTCGCGGAGCTTCTGGGCGCATTCGTAGGCGACCTCGACCTCGACGTGCTCCTCCCGCCCGGCGAACGCGTCGGCGAGGCGCTGAGTCTGTCGGTCGGTGAGGTTCTCGCGTCCGGCGCGGAGGGTGTTGCGGATCCCGTAGAGCGGGTCGCCCCTGCGGCCACGGTGGCCGAGGGTGTCCTGCTGGACGCGGCGACGGACCTCATCCACGGCCTGGGTGCCGAGCTTGACGACATGGAAAGCGTCGAGCACGGCGACCGCGTCGTCGAGCTCATCATCGAGGGCCTTCTTGTATCCGGCGAACGGGTCCAGCGTCGCGATCTGCACCTGGTCGCGGAACTGCTCGCCGCGTTCCTGCAGCCAGTCGGCGTAGGCCTTCGCGGAACGACCGGGCACGAGGTCCAGCAGCCTGGCGCGGACGCGTCCGCTGGCGTCACGGGTCAGATCGACCATCCCGGTCAGTTCCTTCGGACCCCGCCCGCCGTCTTCGACCGGCTTGGTCGAGACGTGGTGCCAGAGGTGCTCATCGACGCCAAGGGTGGTGACACCAGTGAAGCGGGACTCGTCCGCTGCGCGGCGCTCCAGCACCGGCTTGACGTGCCGCCACACCGTTTTCCAGGACACCCCGAGCTGCCGGGCGATGCCTTGCACCGAGGCGTTCTCCCGCCGCATCTGAGCGACCGCCCACGAGAGGGCCCGGGCCGTGAGCTGCGCCCGCGAAGCAGCAACGGCAGTGTCCTGCTCGGTGAACGACTTCTGTGCGCACGCATCATCGACGCAACGCCACCGGCGCTTGCGCCATCGCACCCGCACCGGCCCTGCGCCCATCGGCGCGTCGATCAACACGAGCGTCTTACGGCCCCTGGACTCGGCGACCTGCCCGCATCGCGGGCACCCCACCGACCCCGGCGGTGACTCGACATCGATGACGAGCACCCCATCGCCGCGGCGCTGCGCAGCGATGACGTGAAGCCCGCCGAGACCGACGAGCACATCACAACGATCACAGTAGACAACAGAAGATGGGCACGCGGCGGCGCACCCCGTAGCATCGGGCACGGGTCGAGGACTCCCGGGGAAGGGTTGCTTGGTCGCTACCGATCCTCGGGCCCTCGACCCGCCTCACACCACTACGCCACGGCCCGGCACAACCCCCAGCCCCCACCCGAAGTCCGAAGAGCCACTTATGTTGGGGGAATGGTTGAGCTCACCGCGCGCTCCCGTGACGATTGGGAGACGCTAGCTTCTCGTTCGTTCGTCCCCGTGAGCATCGCGAGTGTCGCGTCGGACTTCGTCGGCACCATGGAGCACTTCGAAGCGGGGCTGGCGAGTCTGACTCGGGTGACCTCGGCGGGGTGTCACGTCACGCGCACACCGGGACTGATCGCGCGATCCTCGCCCGACGTATTGCTGTTCTCGTTGCAACTTCGAGGCAAGAATGACGTGTTTCAGAGCAGTCGTGTGGCTCACGTCAATCCCGGTCAATCGGTGCTCTACATGGCCGAATACCCGTACAGTCTTCTCTTCCCGACGCACGCGCAACTGGTGATACTGCAGATTCCGGTGAGCTATGTCGGTGTCAGCCGATCCGATCTCGAACGCGTCGCCGCGAGACCCCTGTCCGTGCGCGGTGACCGCGCGTTGCCAACATACGCCACCGTGGTTCGATCGTTTCTGGATGGGAACGCGGCATGGCGAGATCCGAGCGACGCGATCCGCGTGGGGATCGAATTGGTAGGCGACGCCATACGTCGGCAGGTCGGCCTTGAGCCGAGAAAGCGCCATTCACGCGACACCCTTCTCGCGAGGTTGTGCCGCTTCGTCCAAGACAACCTCACCGACCCGCGACTGGATGTCGCGCTGCTCGCCCGTGTCGAAGGCGTTTCGATCCGTACGGTCTACATAGCATTCGAACGGCTGAGCACGACGCCGGCGCACTATATCCGTGCTGCGCGTCTGAGACACGCGAAGAGCATGTTGGAGTCGACGACGTTTAGCATCACCGAAGTGGCAGCAGCTTGCGGTTTCGTCGACACCACTACCTTCATTCGAGCATTCCGTCGAGCATACGAAACGACACCGGCAGCGTACCGCGGGGAGTATCGCGAGCATCGCATTGAGGGACGGAGCAACACAGACGTCAAGACCTCCTTCGGCCGTTCCGACCCGCCGAACTGAACTCCATATCGACACCGGCCCACCGCAGGACTTGTCCCGCGCTTCGAACGGCGTGAACGAGGTCGGCGGCTCATACCGCAGCGACCCGTCAAGGTTCATCTCGCGAGTCGCGCTGCGTGATCTGAGGTCCGGAACTACGCGAATTTCGGCCTCCTCGACGCCTTCTTGGCGCCTGGGGGTCAGGGGGTCGGTCGCACAAGAGACGCCCGACACGAAATGTGACGCTACGTAACGTCGTAGCCATCGACGCGTGAACGTCCACACGCCGACGCAAGATCACCCAACAGGAGCAGATGAAACCTCCCGTGTTCTGGGTGCTGTAGGCGGTGATGTGGTTCATCGGATGATGGCGAGAGCCACCGCTCGTCACATCGATGTCAACCAGAATCCTAAACATGTTAGGATAAATCCTAATAAGGGAAGGTGATGAAGTGAATCGTGTGCGACTCACGGCGGAGCGCCTCGTGGAGGACGCGTGTCGTCTCGCGGATGAGCAGGGACTGGAGCGCGTCACAATGTCTGCTCTTGCCCGACGGGCCGGGGTGCAGACCGCGAGTCTGTACACGCACGTTCGCAGTTTGCGGGATCTGCAGACGCGCATGACACTGCAGGCGCTTTCTGAGCTTTCTGACCGGTTGTCCGTGGCGCTGTCTGGCCGGTCGGGGCGTGACGCGTTGACGGCCTTGGCAGCCACGTATCGGTCATATGCGGCGGATCATCCTGGACGGTATGAGGCTGCGCACCTGCGGTTGGATTCGCCGACTGCGCGTTCGAGTGATGGCCCGCGGCATGTGCAGCTGACTGGGGCGGTGTTGAGGGGATACGAGGTTCCGGAGGAAGAGCAGGTGCATGCCGTCCGGTTCATCGGTGCAACCATCCACGGCTACATCGAACTGCAGCGTTCGAGTTCGTTTGCACACTCACAGCCCGACCCTGAGGTCAGCTGGCAACGATGTATCGATGCGCTACATCAACTGCTCAGTCATTGGCCAACGCATCGAGATGAACGTGAAGGAGGATCTAGTGGAGATCACAGCTGAACTTGTTCGTGGTGCTGTCGAGATCGAGCGCACCGAAACTGGCGTTCGACCGCATCGCCTACCTGCGTGGGCTCGACGTCAAGCAGACGCGCAGCTCGAGCTAGCCGAAGCGCAGCCCGCGGGAGTTCGAGTCGCTTTTCGATCTGCCGCAACACGCGTGACTCTTGTGGCTCGCGCTGAACGTTTCGGTTACGTCGGCGTTCCGCTGCGTGCGCCGGGCGTGTTCGATGTGCTCGTCGACGGGGAACTCGTCGCCTCGGCCTCGCTTTCGAGCGCGGTTCAGATCCTTCGTGACCTCACCACTGGCGAGATCACCCGCTCAGAGGCCGAGCCGGAAGAGCTGACCTTTGAGCTCGGTGTGTCCGGTGGCGTGGAACGTCTGGTCGAGATATGGCTGCCGTATTCGGAGTCAGTCGAGCTGATCTCCATTGACGCAGACGAGCCGCTCGCTCCGGCGCACCGGCCAGCTCCAACATGGGTTCATTACGGGTCCTCGATCAGCCAGGGATCTAACGCAGCCAGCGCGGCCACCACCTGGACGGCGGTCGCCGCGCGTCTCGGAGGCGTAGAACTCACGAACCTGGGCTTCGGTGGCAGTGCCCTACTGGACCCGTTCGTTGCGCGGACGATGCGTGACCTGCCCGCCGACCTGATCTCCGTGAAAGTGGGGATCAACATCGTCAACGCGGATCTCATGCGCCGTCGCGCTTTCGCCCCGGCACTCCATGGCTTCCTCGACGTGATCCGGGACGGTCACCCCGACACGCCTTTGCTTCTGGTTACCCCACTGTGGAGCCCGATCTTCGAACACACACCCGGGCCCGGAGCGTTCGACCCCGACGCACTCGCCCGGGGGGAGACCAGATTCGTCGCTGCCGGCGACCCGGCGGAGGTCCAAAGAGGAAAACTCGACCTCGCCACGATCCGCGCTGACATCGACCAAGTGTTTCAGGACCGTTCCGCATCCGACCCGAACCTCTTCGCGCTTGACGGAATGGCCCTCTACGGGGCGAGCGATGCACAGTCGCACCCGCTCCCGGACGACCTCCACCCTGATGCGGCCACCCACCGGCTTCTCGGGGAGAGGTTCGCCGAGGAGGTTTTCGGCGTTGAGGGGGCGATCCCCACGACAAGGTGACAGTGACTGCGTTGATCTAGTCGTTGCGTTGAGCGAGCCAGATCCCCAGCCTTCGTAGAGGATTCGATGAGCTGACTGATGCGTCGCGGCCGTCTGATGCCTCTCGTACGGCGCGCGCCCGTCGTGACCATGCCGTCGACCGGCTGATCCCGCCCCCGGCGCAGGCCGAGCTACACGTCCTCGTCGAGGATGTGCCGATCGAGTTGCTGGGGGGAGGCGGAGCGGGGGCGAGGAGTCCGCCGATGCCGGGGATGAGGGAGAGCACCCAGACGATGTGTCGGTCACCGCGGACGAGGATCGCGGTGATGACGGTGGCCATGTACGCCAGGCCTTGCAGCGGCCCGAGAACCTGCGAGATCGCGGGTGCATGCACGGTGAGCATGTTGGCGAGCATGAGGATGAGGGTGACCAGTTCGGCCGTCCCCGCGATCTGGAGCATGCGGCGTGGACTCATAGCCCGACTCCCGTGGTCGATCCCGGCCGGTAGATCATGAGGACGACGACGATGGCCCACACCACGTTGAAGATCCCGGTGACCATGCTCAGGCTCCCCGGGATCCGGTCGAGCGAGGGCTGGGCCGGATCGGCTGCGTCGGGGTCGAGAGCGCGGACGAGGCGTGACTGTCTGGGCAGGATGAAGGCGATGAGCAGGACCGCGGCGATCGCGGTGAGGATCATCGACGCGATCAGCCACGCGTCGCCGAGGACGCCGATGCTCGCCGCTGTGGCCAGCCCGAACACGGGCACCAGGACGGCGATCACGCTGTAGACGCGGGTGACGCGGTGCAGGATGCGTGCCACCGCGGCCTTTCGGGGATCGTCCGGGCCCGTCGCAGACGGCGATGAGGACGTCTTCGACGCCCCGGTTCTTCAGCTCGGTGAACACCTGCAGCCAGAACCGTGCTCCCTCACCGCCGTCACCGGCCCAGATCCCGAGAATCTCCCGCTCACCGTTCGTCCTGACGCCCATCACGACATAGAACGGGGTGTTCCTCACCTGCCCGTCACGGACCTTCACCACGATCGCGTCGACGAAGATCACCGGGTAGAGCGCGTCCAACGGCCTGCTCGACCACTCGGCGAGCTCCCCGGCGACCTTCTCGGTGATCCGGCTGATCGTGTCTTTCGAGACCTTCGCCCCATAGACCTCGTCGAAGTGCGCGGCGATCTCCCCGGTCGTCAACCCACGGGCGGTCAGCGACAGCACGATCTGGGCGGGGTCTGTCCGAAATTCGGTGTGTGGGGTCCGGCGATTTCATCAGTGGGTGGTTTTCTCGAACCGTCCGGCGAAGGTGATCGCGAACGCGTTCAGCGCGGGCTTCCACCTCGTCACCCAGCGTGCCCGGCCTCCGCCGGTGGGGTCAAGCGACCGCGTCACGAGGTAGAGACATTTGAGCGCGGCGGCCTCGTTGGGGAAGTGCCCGCGCGCCCGGACGGCGCGCCGGTAGCGGGCGTTGATCGACTCGATCGCGTTGGTACCGGCTATGAAAGTGGAGGGCGCCTCGCG
>NZ_AULK01000019.1 GCF_000419445.1 Gryllotalpicola ginsengisoli DSM 22003
ACCTCGTTCTCCTGCTCCAGCAGCCGGTTGCGCTTGCGCAACTCGCGCAACTCCTCGGCCTCCGCCTTCGTCACCCCGGGCTTCGCACCGGTCTCGACATCGTCTTGGCGCATCCAGTTCTGCAGGCACGTCTCGCTGATCCCGAAGTCCGCCGCGATCTTCCGCAACGGCACCCCGGGCTCACGGCCGCGAGCAACGCGCACGACGTCCTCACGGAACTCGCGCGGATAAGGCTTGGGCATGATGACATCCTCTCCAGCAGCACCTCTCGGCACCACAGATCAGGTGTCACCCATCCGTGCAGCAGACCCATCGAAGCCGACTACCACTTCGAAGAACACAACGGTGTGGTCACCGGGACAGCGAACGGCGCGGGCGAAGCCGTCGCCCTGACCGATCTTGTCACCGAGGACACCCCGGACGGTCAACACGCCGCCTGGCGGCAGCAGATCACCAGGCCCCTCCGACTCAATCTCGAATACGACGTCACCATCACCGGAGACACCCTCACCGGAGAATCTCGCGCGGGACGCCTCCCACGCACCCGTGTCACCGGGCGAAGGATCACCGCATGAGGGCGTCCACCCGCTGCATTGGCACGTCCACGCTCTCACCCGGATCGTCCTGGCCGAACAGGAACGAGGTTCATTGCGCATGAAGCTCAATCGTTCACCCGCAATGATTGTTCTGCGGGTCCTGTCCGCTCTGGAACTGATCTCGCTGGCCGTCATCCTCACCAACAGGTTCACTGTTCACCTTCCTGTCGTGACCTCGACGGGCGGGCCGCTGCACGGCCTCTTCTATGTGTCGACGATCCTGCTGGCGCTGTTCCTTCCGCTACCCCGCGCTTCGAAGTGGCTCGCGGCCGTCCCCGGTGTCGGCGGCGTACTCGCCCTCTGGCGGGCACACCGGCACACTCCGGCCCCGGCAGACGAGCCCCCGTCGGCGCTGGATCTCACGGACGAGCAACGCAGACAGGCGATCGTCATCGCTGACCGTGTCACTGCAACACTGTCCAGCGACACGCGGATCGGCCCACTGAGTTTCGCCGTACCGCGCGGGACGATCACCGGGCTGGTCGGACCGAACGGAGCGGGAAAGACCACGGCGCTGCGGCTCCTGTGCGCGCTGGTGGCACCGTCGAGCGGCAGCATCCTCACCGCAGGCGACCCGTCCGGTGCCGCCGCGCGGATGGGTGTGCTGATCGACTCTCCGGGACTGCTGCCCAGCCTCACCGCCAGGGACAACCTGCTCGTCCTCACTCGCTTGGCCGGATGGGAACCTGCCGTCGTAGATCAGGCGCTGGAACGTGTCGAGATGACCTCGGCGGGGCACCGTTCGGTGGGGACCTTCTCGCTGGGAATGAAGCAGCGGATCGGTCTGGCGGCAGCTCTCCTGGCAGACCCGGACATCGTGATCCTCGACGAACCGACGAACGGTCTGGACCCTCGCGGGAAAGCAGACCTGCGCGTGTTCTTGCGGGAACTTTCTGCCGAAGGCAAGACAGTCATCCTTGCGACGCACGCACTCGACGAGGTCGACGAGCTCTGCGATCACCTCATCGCGATGGATCGCGGACGCGTGATCTTCCAGGGCAGACCGGCGCAGATGCGTCGGGTGATCCCCGAGACCGTCCTGTGCCGTGCAGCCGGTCCGTCTGAGCGTGACGCAGCGGCAGCCGCCTTCGTCGACGCGGGATACGAGGTTGCGCTTGACCGGGACGCCATACGAGTCACCGCCGATACCGGCCACGGTGCTGTCCTCAATCGCCTCGCGCAGAAGGCCGGAGTAACGCTCACGGAGATCACCGCAGAACGGCCCACGCTGGAGCAGGCGTTCCTGCACCTGACATCCACGCCCGCCACCCCTGACACGCATGACCGTGCAGGAAGCGAAGAAGAGGATGTGGAGGTGCCGGCGTGATCGGTGCGTTCTCGTCCGCGTGGACGATGCTCAAGCGTCCGACGATCGTGTGGCCTCTGCTGGCGGCGATCGTCGTGTTCTCCGCGATGTCGATCGTGTTCACCTTCTCGACCGCAGCCGCGCCCGGAGGATCGCGTTTCACGGACCCTCCCACCCTGCTCGCCGACCTCGCCTACCCCGGCGCGCTGGTGCAGTTCGTCGGCAGGCCTGTCATGGTCACGGGCCTGGTCGTGCTCGCCGCGTCCATCCTGCACGTCACCGGCCAGTACTCGTCCGGTCTTGTGCGGATGCAGTTCGTCGTGCAGCCGCGCCGTTCGACTTGGCTGCTGGGGAACTGGGCTGCTCTGGCAACTGCGGCGATCGCCTGCGCGCTCATCGGAGCGCTCACCGCTGTCGCCTCCGGCTACGTGTGCGCAGCGATCTGGGGAGTCGACACCGGCGAATGGGTGAGCGGGCTCGGCGGCGCAGCCGGCGCGACCGCGAACCTCGCACTCGGCATGGTCGCGTTCGCGCTGGCGGGTGCGACACTCGCGCTCTGGTTGCGTTCGTCGATCGCGGCGCTCACCGTTGCGCTGGTGTACGCGCTCTTCGAGAACATGATCAACGCCGCCGCACCATTCGGCCAGGGTCTCATGCCTGCGAGCGCATTCAGCACCGTCGCGACATCCGGCCTCAACGGGAACCTCTACCTCCCGTCGCTGATTGCCACGATCGTGCTGACCGTCGCGTTCACCGCGGGCGCATTCGGGCTGGTCGTGAACCGGAACGTGACCGACTGATGGCCGAGCACCACACCAGCCGTCGCGCGTTCCTCATCGGAGGCGCCGCCAGCCTCGGAGCCGCAGCCGCAGGCGTGGCCGCCGGAACACTGCTGACCGCCGCCGTTAGCCCGGAGACCGTGTCGGATGCGGAACCCGATACGCAGACCACGGTTCCCTTTTACGGCATCCACCAGCCTGGCATCGCCGAACCACCGCCTGCTCAGGCGGCGTTCCTCGGATTCGACCTCGCGCCAGGAACCAGTCGCACTGCTGTCGCCGAAGTCATGAAGAAGTGGACTTCGCTTTCAGCCGCGCTCGCAATGGGCGACACCTCGGCCGATGAATCGCTCGTCTCGGTGGGAACCGCACCTGGCCGGTTCACCATGACCGTCGGGATCAGCGGCCCTGGACTGGATGCGCTCGGCGCTGACCGCCCCGCACAGCTTGTCGATCATCCCGTCTTTCCCGGCGACCAGATCGACGAGCGCATGTCGTTCGGGCACATGTTCGTGCAGTTATGCTCAGCGGACCGCGTCTACCTCGCCGGTGCGGTTCGCGCGGTGCGGCAGTCGGCAGCGGCCGCGTTGACGCCGCGATGGCAGTTCAACGGTTTCCGTAACGCGGATGCCGACAGCGCGTCGCGCAACGGCCGCAACCTCATGGGCCAGATCGATGGCACCAACAACATCGCCGCCAGCCGGGCTACCGAAGGCGGGGCGGTCTGGGTGAAGGACGCCGGACCCCGATGGCTGGTCGGGGGAAGCTATGTCGCGATCCGACGGTTCCGCATGCTCCTGGGTGCGTGGGAAGACACGCCACGCGGCACGCAGGACCGTACGATCGGCAGGCATCTGGATACCGGCGCCCCGATCGGTTCCCATCATGAGCAGGATCCGGTCGACCTGGATGCGACAGACGCCTCCGGCGCTCCCCTAATTCCGCTCGACGCGCACATCCGGCTGGCCGCACCCCGCCGCGGCGCTGACGAGGAGATGCTGCGACGGTCGTACTCCTACTCCACCGGGCAGTTCGACAGCGCGATGGGCGATGAGGAAGCCGGACTGATCTTCGTGTCCTATCAGTCCGACCCCACATCCAGTTTCATCCCTGTGCAGCAGCGTCTCGCGGACAGCGACGCGCTGAACCGGTTCGTGATCGCCACGTCGAGCTCACTGTTCGCCGTCTTCCCCGGCGTCCAGGACTCCGACGACTGGTACGGACGAGAGCTGCTGTCGTGACACGCTCGGCACCAACCAGCGCACCAGCGGAACCCCGCGCACGGTCCTGCCGCGTCACCAGACCCGGACAGGCGAGGACCACATCGACCATGAGGACGCACCAAGGGATGAGATCTCTGACAACCCGTTTCTCCGCGGCCGCTGCCGCCATCGTTCTCGTGCTGACCGGCAGCGGATGCACGAGCGCACCCTCGGAACACGACGAGCTACGCGCATCCGCCATCACGATCGCGGAGTTGCCAGGGCTCGGTGACGTTCTCGTCGACGGTGAAGGCTTCGTCCTGTACGTCTTCGAACCGGACGCCGCCCAGACGGTGACCTGCACCTTCACGTGCGCCAACAGGTGGCCCCCGCTACGCGCGATCGACGGCGGTACCCCAACCGCGGGAGACGGTATCGACGCCTCGCTCATCAGCACACTGCCGAACCCCGCCGGTGGTGAGGTCATCACCTACAACGGTTGGCCGCTCTACGGCTACACAGCCGACACGAGTCCCGGGGATGCGCACGGACAGGACACCTACCTCAACGGGGGCGTGTGGTACGTCATGCAACCCGACGGCCAGCCCCTGATCCCATAAACGCGCCCGAGACCGACTCAAGGAACGCGGCCGCCCCCGCGGCGTCAAACGCAACGCCGAGGGACGCCTCGTCGAAGGGCAGATCACCACGAACTGGAAGCGAGCCCTCGCGCAACTCGCGCTCGCCTACCCCGACCGAATCCAGCCCTACCTCTAGAAACCGAGCAACACCCGCTTACACAAACAACTTGACAGGCTCGTCGAGATCCGGCGGGTGATCTGCACGACGGATGAAAAAGTCAACCCGTCGTCATCCCCGCGTCATTGCTCGTCGCGAAGCGCGCGGTCGGCGCGCCGGCTGGCCTGCGGGTCTGCCAGTCCGCGATCAGCCGCTCGTAAGCGTGCTCGGTCGCCTCGGCAATCTCGCGCTCGTGGCGGCGCCGCCCGGTGTCGTTGTAGTCGTGGCCGGCTCCTCGGCGTGCGTGCGCCTTCGGCGCTCCCGCGGTCAGCTCGAGCTTGCGCTGCTTGAAGGCGACCAGGCTCGGCCTGGCGAACGCGTAGTCTTCGTCCTTGGTCACGAGGTTCCATGCCAGGACGGTCATCTTCCGTGCGGTGGCCACGACCGC
>NZ_AULK01000020.1 GCF_000419445.1 Gryllotalpicola ginsengisoli DSM 22003
GATGGTGAGCGTGAGAACTTCCATCCTGGAAGACCTCGACGCCTATCCGCGAACCAGCCGGCGGTCCCGGGCTACACCCTCAACTGCGAAGAGCCTGTTTTTCCCCAAACCGCCATCCCTTGATGCCCGTCGAATGCTCCACCGCCCGAGAACTCTCCGGCAGATAGCCCCCATAGCAGCGAAGTAGACAAGGCCACTACTACGGCACTTCGCATACTCCGCCCTCGGACCAATACTTGCTTGAACTCAACACCAGGTTCTGGGCAGAGGTGCCTTCCATCTCAACGACATAGGCGACAAAGTCTGATCGGCTCGGATCGACGATCGAATTTCCGGACGCATCAACAACGTCAACCTCCCGGAGGTCCTCGCATACATAGATGCGAACGACCACCTTGTTGCCCTCTTGCTGCACCGACTGAAGCTTCGTGTTATTCACGCGCGTGCTTCCCACCCCATGAGCGTTCGCGTCGGAAAAGCGCTTGGCTTCCTCGACCTCATATTCGTAACCTTCAGCGGTAACCAGTGCCCGGATGCGCTCAGGATGTGCTCCGCCGTCTCGTCCGATCGCATCTGCGACACTGAGGAACTTCTTGAAAGCCTCCGTCGCCGCCTTCAGCGCCTCAGCATCTGAACTGAACACCGGAGTCGGGCTCGCCGAAGCCGTCACCGACGGAGGAGAAACGGTCGGGTCCGCCTCATGATCCGCCCCCGCGCAGCCCGACAGCGCGACTCCCAGCGCGAGCGCCATCGCGCTCGCGACGACCACGCGCCCCGGCATCCGCATGCCCGACAAAGTAGGGCAAACCCGGCGGCCGGCGCACCAACTCTCCACAGCCAGGACGACGCGAGCCGCCGACCGTTTTTCTTGCGCAAGGAGAATGGCCCGACCCCCTGCATCCCCGGAACGCGCCATCCCCGCGACGCGCGCGACGCGCCTCATCCACAGCCACAGCCGCCACGCACCCCCAACTTCTCGACACCCGTCTGCGGGTGCCCCCTGTTGGGACTTCACCGCGGTACAACCAGGCCATAGAACTATGGACGTGACGACTCAGCTGACCGGTGGCCAGACCACCACCGACACGGGCGAATGGCGGGTGCCCGCGGCATCCGTCATCGTGCAATGCCTGTCGGCGCAGGCTGAGGCCCGCCAGCGCGGATGGTTCGGCAAGCTGGTCGGCGCGAGTCCGCTGACCGACGAGTCGCGCAAGTGGTACGTCGGAGCGCTCGGCGAGCTGCGCGTCGCGCGCGAGCTCGACAAGCTCGGCCCCGAGTGGACGGTGCTGCACGCCATCCCGGCCGGGGCGCGCGGGCGCGACATCGACCACCTCGTCGTCGGCCCCGGCGGAGTCTTCACCATCAACACCAAGTGCCACGAAGAAGCGCGCGTCTGGGTCGCCGGCGCGCACCTGCGCGTCAACGGCGTCACCAAGCCCTACGTGCTGCGTTCCCGCGACGAGGCGACGGATGCTTCGCTCGCACTCTCCCGCGCCACCGGCGCCAACGTCTCCGTGCGCGGAGTCATCGCCTTCGTCGCCCCCAAGCAGCTCGACATCAAGAGCGAACCCGACGACGTGTCGATCGTCAGCGACCGCGGCCTGCTGCGGTTCCTGCGCCGGCAGCGCGCGGTGCTCTCCGCCTCGATGTGCGCGGCGATCGTCGCCGCCGCCGAGCAGCGAGCGACCTGGCGCGGCGCGGGCAGCGGCCCCACCACCGTCGACCGCACGCGCTTCGACCACCTCAGGGACGAGGTCGACCAGTCGAAGCTCGTGCGCGGGCTGTGGGGCGTGATGTTCGCCGGCGCGATGGTCGTCGTCGGGATCTCGATGCTCGGGCACGGGTAACCGGGCTGGGCCCCGCCCCGCGCCCCAGCCTCACCCTTCGGCGCCCTCGCCCTCGGTCTCGTGCACGTAGTGCTTCATCAGCTGGAAGCCGTGCGTCAGCCCGCCCCCGGCACGCAGCGCCATGGCGATCATGATCGTCTCGCCGATCTCCTGCTCGGTCGCGCCTTCCTCGGCGGCGGCCTTGGTGTGCGCCTCGATGCAGTAGACGCACTGGGTGGTCAACGCCACGGAGAGCGCCATCAGCTCGACGTACTTGCGCGGAATCGCCATGCCGGGTCGACGCAGGGCGGCCTCGTCGAACGCCATGAACGCCGCGAATGCCTCGGGTGCGGCTTGCCGGATCTGCCGGGAGTACTTACGGTCGGTCGGATCGTGATAGTGCTCAGCCACGAGAGTTCCTTTCTCTTCAACGATGTCGCCGCCCATGGTTCCACAACTCAATAGCCCGTTGATCGCTTTCACGCCATGTTGACAAGCGCGGCGGCGCTCCTCCATTCTCGAAGGATCGGGGAAGGGTCTCGGAAGCGCGCGCAGCGTGCCCGTGCCGGCAGGAGAGGACCGTGGATGAGCACCGCAGCTGAGTTCGACGCCATCGGGATCGACCGACTTCGCGAGGTCGGAAGCGTGAAGTGGTCCGCGTTCCCGGGGACCATCGGCGCGTTCGTGGCCGAGATGGACTTCGGCACGGCGCCCGCCGTCACCGCGGCCCTGCGCAAGACGATCGACGACGGCCTGTTCGGCTACCTGCCCCGCGCCGTCGCGACCGCGATGTCCGAGGCGTGTGCGCGCTGGCAGAGCGACCGCTACGGCTGGACAGTGGACCCCGAGCGCGTGCATCCGTTGCCTGACGTGCTCTCGGGCCTGCGCGCGACGATCGACTACTACACCGAGCCCGGCTCGAAGATCGTGCTGCCCACCCCGTCGTACATGCCGTTCCTCAGCATCCCGCCCATGCACGGCCGCGAGATCATCGAGGTGCCGATGCTCGTGAACGGCGAGCCGGGCGAGCAAGGCGAGTTGGGCGCGCAAGCCGGCCGCTACGAGCTCGACCTCGACGGCATTGACCGCGCCTTCGCCGCCGGCGGCGGATTGCTCATCCTCTGCAACCCGTACAACCCGGTCGGCCGCGTCTTCACCCGCGAGGAGCTCGAGGCGGTCTGTCAGATCGTCGACAAGCACGGGGGCCGCGTCTTCTCCGACGAGATCCACTCGCCGCTCGTCTTCGCCCCGCACCGGCACATTCCCTACGCGAGCATCAACGAGACGGCCGCATCGCACACCATCACCGCCACCAGCGCCTCGAAGGCGTGGAACCTGCCCGGCCTCAAGGCGGCGCAGCTGATCATCTCCAACGACGCCGACGAGCGGACCTGGCAGCGGCCGGAGGTCGCCTGGGCCGGCCACGGTACGAGCAACCTGGGCGTGATCGCCAACACCACCGCCTACAACGATGGCCGGCAGTGGCTCGCCGACACGATCGACTACCTCGACGGCAACCGCACCCGCCTCGGCGAGTTGCTCGCCGAGTGATTCGCCCTGGGTTTGGTTCCTAGTGGTTTCCGGGGCTGGCGAGTGCCGGTCCGGGCGTTTCGTGGTCAGCGTAGTGCGCGGCCTCGACCTC
>NZ_AULK01000021.1 GCF_000419445.1 Gryllotalpicola ginsengisoli DSM 22003
TCACGGGGTCTTTCCGTCCTGCTGCGCGTAACGAGCATCTTTACTCGTAGTGCAATTTCGCCGAGTTCGTGGTTGAGACAGCTGGGAAGTCGTTACGCCATTCGTGCAGGTCGGAACTTACCCGACAAGGAATTTCGCTACCTTAGGATGGTTATAGTTACCACCGCCGTTTACTGGGGCTTAAATTCTCAGCTTCGCACCGAAGTGCTAACCGTTCCTCTTAACCTTCCAGCACCGGGCAGGCGTCAGTCCGTATACATCGTCTTGCGACTTGGCACGGACCTGTGTTTTTAGTAAACAGTCGCTTCCCACTGGTCTCTGCGGCCTTCCCCGCTTTCAGGCGCAAGGCCTGTCACGGTTCCGGCCCCCCTTCTCCCGAAGTTACGGGGGCATTTTGCCGAGTTCCTTAACCACGATTCTCTCGATCTCCTCGGTATTCTCTACCTGACCACCTGAGTCGGTTTGGGGTACGGGCGGCTAGAACCTCGCGTCGATGCTTTTCTTGGCAGCATAGGATCACCGAATTCCCCTTGACGGGTATGCGTCAGATCTCAGGCACGTGAACGGCGGATTTGCCTACCGTTCGCCCTACATCCTTGCCCCGGGACAACCATCGCCCGGTACGGCTACCTTCCTGCGTCACACCTGTTACTACGCTCGCCGCACCAGCACGGGGTCGCACGCTCCCCGGCCCGATGCTCCCGAAGGAGCGGTGGGCCGGCTCGGATGCTTAGCACTACTGGATTAGCGTGGGCGGTTCTTCGCCGGTACGGGAATATCAACCCGTTGTCCATCGACTACGCCTGTCGGCCTCGCCTTAGGTCCCGACTTACCCAGGGCGGATTAACCTGGCCCTGGAACCCTTGGTCTTTCGGAGGACGGGTTTCTCACCCGTCTTTCGCTACTCATGCCTGCATTCTCACTCGTGTGCCGTCCACGGCTGGGTCACCCCGCCGCTTCACCCGGCACACGACGCTCTCCTACCCATCACCACGACTGGACCACGAAGGCCTGTCACATGCGGCAATGCCACGACTTCGGTGGCGTGCTTGAGCCCCGTTACATTGTCGGCGCGGAATCACTTGACCAGTGAGCTATTACGCACTCTTTCAAGGGTGGCTGCTTCTAAGCCAACCTCCTGGTTGTCTGTGCAACTCCACATCCTTTCCCACTTAGCACGCGCTTAGGGACCTTAGTCGGTGGTCTGGGTTGTTTCCCTCTCGACGATGAAGCTTATCCCCCACCGTCTCACTGCTGCGCTCTCACTTACCGGCATTCGGAGTTTGGCTAACGTCAGTAACCTTTTGGGGCCCATCGGCTATCCAGTAGCTCTACCTCCGGCAAGAAACACGCAACGCTGCACCTAAATGCATTTCGGAGAGAACCAGCTATCACGAAGTTTGATTGGCCTTTCACCCCTACCCACAGCTCATCCCCCAGGTTTTCAACCCTGGTGGGTTCGGTCCTCCACGACGTCTTACCGTCGCTTCAACCTGGCCATGGGTAGATCACTTCGCTTCGGGTCTAGAACATGCGACTAAAACCGCCCTATTCGGACTCGCTTTCGCTACG
>NZ_AULK01000022.1 GCF_000419445.1 Gryllotalpicola ginsengisoli DSM 22003
TGTCGCGCGTCAGACTTTGTGGCAGGACCATTGATTGAGTCCTGAGCGGAGAGTTCGACATGGGAAGACCACCTGTGATCCCGGTGGAGAAGAAGACGAGGATCGTGCTGAGCATCCTCGCCGGCGAGATGACGATCGCCGAGGCGGCCAGGCGCGAGAAGGTCAGCGAGCAGTCGATCGGCCGGTGGAAGGCGGACTTCCTCGAGGCCGGGAAGACGAGTCTCGCGGCGGGCAAGAACGGGCCCTCGACCCGGGAGCAGCAGCTCGAGGCGGAGGTCGCGGAGCTGACCCAGGCGCTCGGTGAGGCGGCGGTCGAGATCCGGGTATGGAAGAAGTCCGCGGAGGGACGCTTGGGCCCTTCGAGGACCTCGAGGTGATCCGCGTCGAGGCGGGCATGTCGACCGCGAGGTTCTGCAAGCTGATCGACATGCCCGAACGCACCTGGAGACGCTGGCAGGCCAAGGCGCGGCAGGAACAGCCGCCGAAGGGGCCGTGGCCGCAGCCGGCGAGGGATGCCGCTCGGCCGCTGGTGGTGAAGCATGCGTTGGCGAAGCCGGCGTGGGGTCACCGGAAGATCTGGGCGATGACGCGGCACGACGGGCACAAGGTGTCGCAGGCGACGGTGCTGCGGCTGCTGCGTGACGACGGGCTGATCCTGCCGTCGGAGTACCAGAAGCAGCGTCGGGAGTTGGCGAAGGACCGGAAGGCAGCGTTCGCTCGCAACCCGACCGGACCGAACCAGGTGTGGCAGCTGGACTTCAGCGAGTTCGAGACCACCCAGGGCGGGACCTGGCGGATCGCGGGGTGTCGGGACTGGTTCTCGAAGCTCGAGTACCCGTTCCATGTGTCGCCGACGGCGAACCAGTACGACGCGATCGCCGCGATCGAACTCGCCTTGGCCGAGTACGAGCGTCTGTTCGGGCACCCGCTCGTCGACGAGTGTGAGGTCGATGCGGACACCGGGGAGCTGCTGCCGGTCCTCACCATCGTCACGGACAATGGCGGCCCGTTCCGGTCGTTGAACTTCGAGTTGTTCATCATGCGTCACCCCGAGCTTCGGCATGTCCGCACCCGGGTGAAGTCGCCAGGCCAGAACGGGTCACGCGAACGCGGGTTCGGGACGCTGAAGTACGAGCGGCTGTTCCTCGACGAGATCCCGGACTCCTTGACGCTCATCGAGCGGGCCGAGGACTACCGAGTCGAGTACAACACCGAGCGCCCTCATGAGGCGATCGCCTGGAACCGGCCACTGGAGGTGCACCTCGGCCTGGCCGACCCCACCACCCCCACCTTTGAAACAGAAGAAATCCTGCCAACTACTTGACGCGGGACA
>NZ_AULK01000023.1 GCF_000419445.1 Gryllotalpicola ginsengisoli DSM 22003
GGTCTGCTGCACGGATGGGTGACACCTGATCTGTGGTGCCGAGAGGTGCTGCTGGAGAGGATGTCATCATGCCCAAGCCTTATCCGCGCGAGTTCCGTGAGGACGTCGTGCGCGTTGCTCGCGGCCGTGAGCCCGGGGTGCCGTTGCGGAAGATCGCGGCGGACTTCGGGATCAGCGAGACGTGCCTGCAGAACTGGATGCGCCAAGACGATGTCGAGACCGGTGCGAAGCCCGGGGTGACGAAGGCGGAGGCCGAGGAGTTGCGCGAGTTGCGCAAGCGCAACCGGCTGCTGGAGCAGGAGAACGAGGTGCTGCGCAAGGCGGCGGCGTATCTGTCGCAGGCGAACCTGCGCCTGGGCGGCTCCCCAAAATGATCTACCCGCTCGTCCGCGAGCTGGCCGCGCAGGAGGCGCCCGTCCGGGTGCCGGTCGCGGTGACGTGCCGGGTGCTGAAGATCGCCCGCCAGCCGTATTACCGCTGGCTGGCGGACCCGGTCACCGACCGTGAGTGGGAGGAGGCTCACCTGGTGGATGCGATCCTCGACGCTCACGCCGAGGACCCGGAGTTCGGGTATCGCCTGATCGCCGATGCCGTCCGCGAGGCCGGCTGGGAGGTCTGCGACCGGACGGTGTGGAAGCACAGCTCGCGCAACGGCGTGTGGTCGGTGTTCGGGAAGAAGCGCGGCAGGAACGGCAAGAAGGCCGGCCCGCCGGTGTTCGATGACCGCGTGAAGCGCGACTTCGCCGCGCAGAAGCCGAACGAGCTGTGGTTGACGGACATCACCGAGCACCGCACCGGCCAGGGCAAGCTCTACCTCTGCGCGGTCAAGGACGTCTACTCGAACCGGATCGTCGGGTACTCGATCAGCGACCGGATGAAGTCGTCTTTGGCCGTTCGGGCGGTCGAGAACGCCGTCGCCAGGCGCGGCGACGTGACCGGCTGCATCGTGCATTCGGACCGCGGATCGCAATTCCGTTCCCGGAAGTTCGCCCGCGCCCTGACCCGTCACGGACTGGTCGGATCGATGGGCCGCGTGGGAGCCGCCGGCGATAACGCGGCCATGGAATCGTTCTTCAGCCTGCTGCAGAAGAACGTCCTCGACCGCCGCCCCTGGCCCACCCGAGACCAGCTGCGCATCGCGATCGTCACCTGGATCGAGCGGACCTACCACCGCCGCCGCCGACAGGCCCGCCTGGGACGTTTGACCCCGATCGAGTTCGAGACCATCATGAACCAAACCCAGGCCCTCGCGGCCTAACCGAAACTGTCACCCATCCGTGCAGCAGACCC